>NGFH01000002.1 GCA_002215675.1 Bacteroidetes bacterium 2013_40CM_41_45
ACCGTTTATCCAGCTAATTGGAACTGAAGGATGGTCTTGGTTAGATGCCTGCTGGAAATCAAGAGTTGAAAAACCGGCATCTACAAATGTTGCTTCGGCATGAAGAGCAGAAGACTGGCCATCGGCTGTTGCCAAAAGGAGTTGGCCCAGAGAAGATGAGTCGGCAGGAACAGTCCACGTGGTAACAAAACCACCGCTGCCATCGGCAGTCACGTTCCAGGGAGCATCGTTGCTGTTGGGAGAACCATCAGCATTTACTACCTGTACGGTTACCGTTTCACCGGCCTGAAATCCGGTTGCGGTAAGAGTAACCACATCGCCGGGAGCATAACCGAATTGGTTGGAAGACAATGTTTGCGCGTTTGCCGAGGCAAAAAATCCTGCGCTAAGAATAAGGGTAAATAAAAATGCCTTAAAAATTTTCGCAAGGCTTCTACAGTCTGTACTTGTTTTCATGTGTCCGTAAGTTAGTAAGTAGGTTTAGAGTAAAAAATTTTAATTATTTATTGCGTTGATGAAGACGAATGAGTATTAAAGATGAGGGATATGCATTAAAAATAAAACGGGGAAACAAAGATAAAGGGAAGCTTAAGTTATATTGAAAGCCTTTAAGAAAAATTTCTCTTAAAAGTTTTAAACAGAAATTAACCTTTTGCATGTTAAATTATTAATCAGTTTGTATTAATTTAAAATCCTTGTAATGCCCGTAAACCGTAATGTTGGTGATGATTGCGCGAATATTCAAAAAGTAAAGTTAAAAAACCAAATATTTTTTATTATTTTTCCATTATGTAGGGTGAAATGATGATTCCGGCGGGTAAACGTCAATTTAGATTTTGCTCCAGGCCCTTTAAGCATGTTTTCAAAGTTCATGAACCACCTGCATAATAAAAAAGTTAAAGCAAGAGGCATAAAAAATTCAGGATTAAGTGGCGTAATTCTTAATAATACAAATTTCATGTGTTACAAAGGGGTTCGTTCAATACTTTTATACTTTTGCCCAAAACTAAACCAATAAAGAAAATTGCTATGCTCAAACTTATTAAACTGACGTTCCTGTTTATTATTCTGCTTACTGATGCCTTTGAATCACAGGCACAAAAGTCAAAATCCGAAAAGGCGTTTGAAATGCGCGACCTTTATATACTTGTAGGAATGTGGGAATCTAATACAACCATTACTATTGACACCATCCCTCATAAGGTCACGTATAGGATGAACTTCAGGCAAACGGCAGACGGCTTTGGACTAAACATGGATGAAGCTTATTCTGATTCAGCCCTGGGAAACCTAAGAGCCGCTAACCTGATTGGCTTTGGAAATGATGATAAAAAAATTCACTGGTATCATGTAAATAGCATGGGTACTACCTATGAACGCGTTGGTCAATGGCTTAATTCAGAGAACCTTCGTTTTTCATACACCGGTAAACAGGGCGAAAAAACATACAACGAGGTAATTACCTATGCTTTTTATGGCAACGATGAATTTACCTATACGCAGATAGCTTACCTGGATGCAAAGCAGGTAAAAAAGATATTCGGGAAGTTTAAACGCAGGTTACCTACGGCCCCTAAGCCAAATAAATAAGGCTTCAGCAATTGATTTATTGTACTATAGAGGTATAATTATTGACCTCTTATCGCAGGTTCTTTGCGTACACCAAAAAAAGTTATTAACGAAACCCCAAATCAGTTTACCTGCGAAAACCTTATGTGATAATTATGCGTTGCAGGTTTTTGCAAAGGAAATGACAAGCCGGTTTTTTTCTAATCCATCTTAGAACATACGTAACATATCATCTCGGTCAAATCAATTATCACCACACAATAAAGGGATAAATCAATCATTTGCACTTAAAAAAAGAATCTCTCAGAAATAAATTTATATTTTATAATTTTGCTCCCCTTTTAAAAAACAGCAATGGAAACCAAAACAGAAACCTTTAAAGCCAAAGCAAGCAACGGAACGCCCCAGGCATCCTCATCTCACGTGGAAAAATTTATGGAAATAATTATTGCCAAGAACCCGGGAGAGCCCGAGTTTCACCAGGCAGTTCATGAAGTTGCAGAAACCATTATTCCTTATCAGGAACAACATCCCGAATTTCAAAAAGCAAAAATCCTTGAACGCATTGCAGAACCCGAGAGAGTAATTATGTTCCGCGTTCCATGGATAGATGATAATGGAGAATACCAGGTGAACCGTGGGTTCCGCATCCAGATGAATAGCGCTCTTGGTCCCTACAAGGGAGGGCTGCGTTTTCATCCAACTGTATATCTTGGCATTCTCAAGTTCCTCGCTTTCGAGCAGGTATTTAAAAATTCTCTCACTACGCTTCCTATGGGCGGAGGTAAAGGCGGTTCTGATTTCGACCCGAAGGGAAAATCAGATATGGAGGTTATGCGTTTTTGCCAGAGCTTTATGACGGAACTGTGCCGTCATATAGATGCAAACACTGACGTGCCCGCGGGCGACATTGGTGTGGGCGGCCGCGAACTTGGATATTTGTTCGGGCAGTATAAACGCATCCGCAATGAATTTACCGGAGTGCTTACCGGCAAATCGCTCGAATGGGGTGGCAGCTTGATTCGTCCTGAAGCAACCGGCTATGGCTGTGTTTATTTCATGGATGAAATGCTGAAGACAAAAGGAAAGAGTTTGAAAGGCGCAACGGCTGTTATTTCAGGTTCAGGAAACGTTGCGCAGTATGCTGCTGAAAAAGTAATTCAGATGGGTGGAAAAGTTCTCACCCTCTCCGACTCCGAAGGTTTCATTTATGATAAAGACGGCATTGATGTCAAGAAACTTGCGTGGGTGATGGAATTGAAAAACATAAAACGCGGTCGCATAAAAGAATATGCCGAAAAATTCAGTGCAGATTTTTATGCGGGCAAAACCCCGTGGGGAGTTAAGTGTGATGTGGCTCTTCCGTGCGCAACGCAAAACGAGTTGGGCGAAAAAGATGCAGAGGTATTGGTAAGCAATGGTTGCGCGGCAGTGGCTGAAGGCGCTAATATGCCCTGTACACCTGAGGCAATGCATGTATTCCTGAAATCAGGAACGCTGTATGCACCGGGCAAGGCATCCAATGCGGGCGGTGTTGCGGTATCGGGTCTTGAAATGAGCCAGAATTCCATGCGCCTGTCATGGTCGCGCGAAGAAGTGGATGAACGTCTTCGCAACATTATGAAGAACATACACAGCACTTGCGTTAAATATGGACAGGATGAGAAAGGCATTAACTATGTGAAGGGCGCAAACATTGGCGGCTTTATGAAAATTGCCCGCGCTATGATTGCACAAGGTCACGTATAGAAAATAGTTATGCGTTATATGTTATATGTTATATGACAGAATCAATAAATCTTATTTAAGTATAATGTAGCGCAAGTTGCTAGCTGAAATTCATTGCCACGACCTTTAGGTCGTGGACTTTTGATAAGGACTAAATGGGCTTTAGCCCCAATAGGTTGGTCAATCTTTTTCCCGCATAACTTATAACGTGTAACATATAACGTTTTTCTCACGGGAACAATCCCAGCGAAGCATAGCTTGCCCCCAGCTTGTTAATGCCGCTCACGAATGCTGCCGTCCGCAGGTCTTCAATTTTTTTATTCTGATTTTTTATTTCACGCACTTCGTGGTAAGCCGAAATCATGGTTTCTTCCAGACCTGAATACACGAGGTCTTTTTCTTCGGGGCCCTGAATGAGAATGTTGCGCTGTGCACTTTCGAGTTTTTTCCCCGTAATATTTTCAACCGCAGAAACCAAACGGCTGCTCGACATTTCCTCGAATCGTTTTTCCATCCTGCCGAAACGTACGTGCGATAAGTTTTTCAGCCATTCGAAATAAGAAACGGTTACGCCTCCTGCATTCAGGTAGAGGTCAGGAATGACAAGGATGTTCTTCTTATTCAGAATCTCCTCAGCTTCTTTGGTGATAGGACCATTAGCCCCCTCGGCAACCACTTTTGCTTTTATTCTGCCTGCATTACCCTCATGAATCTGGTTTTCCAGCGCAGCAGGAATAAGAATGTCGCATCCTGTTTCGAGCAGTTCCAACGAGTTTGAAATATTTTTTGCACCCGGGTAATTCAAAATGCTGCCTGTATCTTTTCTATGCTTGAATACCTTTTCAACATCCAGTCCTTTATCATTAAAAATTCCTCCCTCACGTTCAGCAATGCCGATAATGATTCCCCCGCCTTCCATGCAAAACTTCGAGGAAAAATATCCCACGTTCCCTAAGCCCTGGACAATTATTTTTTTTCCTTCAATGCCCGCAGTGAGCCCTATCGATTTCATATCTTCTGCGTTTCGCATTACCTCTCTTAATCCATAAAATAATCCAAGGCCCGTTGCCTCGGTTCTTCCTCTTATTCCTCCCTGACCCAATGGTTTACCTGTTACACAACCCAGCGCATTGATGTCGTCAAAGCGAAACGCTGCATACGTGTCGGCAATCCATGCCATCTCCCTCGGACCGGAACCATAATCGGGAGCGGGAACATCTATGCCGGCGCCAATCATATTTTTCCTGATGAGCTCTGAAGTATACCTGCGCGTAATTTTTTCAAGCTGCTTTACATTGTAATCGGCGGGCTTTATGCGGATGCCGCCTTTCGCACCGCCAAAGGGAACATCCACAACGGCACATTTAAAGCTCATCAGGGTTGCAAGCGCTTTCACTTCATCTTCGTTCACAAATTCGCTGTAACGTATTCCGCCCTTGGTGGGCAGCTTGTGATGGCTGTGCTGCACACGGATTCCATAAATGACTTGTATTCCGTCATCGGTTTCTATAGGGAAATTGAACTTGTAAATGCTGTTGCAAATCCTGATTTGCTCCAGCAATCCTTTCGGAAAATTGGTAAACTGCGCAGCTTGGTCAAAATATGCCGTTACGTCAGCATAAAACTTTGAACCGCTGTCCAGTTCGTTTTTCATGAAAAAAAATTTATTACTTTTCCGAACGTAAAGTTAAGATTTTATTTCCAACGCCATGCGTTTTCTCGTTCGCTTAATCGTCACTGCCCTTGCTGTTGTCATTGCAGCATATATTCTTCCCGGTGTAAGAGTCGATGGCGCGTTAACAGCTTTTATTGTTGCGGCCGTGCTTTCATTGCTCAATGCGTTTGTAAAACCGGTGCTTGTTATTCTCACCATTCCTATCACGGTAGTCACGCTCGGGTTATTTTTGCTCGTCATCAATGCACTGATGATTATGGCAACAGATAGCCTGATAGAAGGTTTTCAGGTGGATGGATTCTGGTATGCTCTTCTTTTCAGCATTGTGATTACCATTGTGGGTTCACTGCTGAATACTCTTGTGAAGAGTGAACAAAAACAATAAAAGAATTCAGGCAAAAGTCCTTCTTCTTTGGGGAAGGATTTAGGATGAGGCTTACAATACCATAATATCTTTCACGTTCAACTGCAGCGAAACTTTGCCGTTGAATTCATTTTCTTCAATCGTATAGCAAATGCTGAACGGAAGTTTCCTGCTGATGAGTGGCAGGTATTCTCCGAGATTGAAGCCGATAGCATTGAAATAAATTTTTGAATTGCCTGCCTGTGTAGCGGTAAATTTCAGGTGATTGCTACCTACAATTTTTGCATAGCCGGTGTCCCATACTTCGGTAGAACGAAAAACAGGATGCATGTTTCCCGGGCCAAAAGGAGCAAACTGCTGAAGCACATTAAAAAATGACGGAGTGATTTCGTTCAGCTTTAAATCCGAATCAATCTCTACCTGTTGCACCAGCATGTGTTCTTCAATGGTGGATGAAACTACATCTTCAAATTTTTCCTGGAAAAGTTTTACGTTTTCAAGTTTCATAGTGAGCCCGGCTGCATACATATGCCCGCCAAACTGTTCCAGCAAATCGCTGCACGACTCGATAGCATTGTAAATATCAAAATCTTTTACCGAGCGTGCAGAGCCGGTTGCCATGCCATTGGATTCAGTGAGAACAATAGTAGGCCGGTAATATTTTTCGGTGAGACGCGATGCAACAATTCCAATTACTCCTTTGTGCCACTCCGGATAAAAAAGTACGGTGGTTTTTCTTGCGTGGTGCAATTCATCGTCTTCAATCATTCGAAAAGCATGTTCGGTAATCGTTGAATCAACACTGCGCCTTTCAAGATTTGTTTCATTCGTTTTCTTCCCCTCGCTAAGCGCGTCTTCCTTATTGGCTGTAATGAGAAGTTCAACTGCCTGCCGCGCATCCTGCATCCGTCCGGCGGCATTAATGCGCGGACCAATGATGAAAACAATATCACTAACAGTCAACCGCTTTTTCACATTCGTCAATTCAAGAATCGCCTGTATGCCGGGGCGGGGATTGGCGTTGAGCCAGTTTAACCCGAAAAAAGTAAGCACACGGTTTTCTCCGGTAATGGGAACAATGTCTGCAGCGGTACTGACAGCAACCAAATCGAGATACGGAAGTAAATCTTCAAACGGGATATCATGCTTCATTGCAAATGCCTGCACCAGCTTAAAACCGATTCCGCATCCTGAAAGTTCTTTGAAAGGGTATTCACAATCGCTTCGCTTGGGGTCAAGTACGGCAACTGCTTGCGGAATTGTTTCTCCGGGGCGGTGGTGGTCGCAAATGATGAAATCAATTTTCTTCTCATTCGCATACGCGATTTTGTCAACGGATTTTATTCCGCAATCAAGCGCGATGATGAGTGAGAAATTATTTTCCGCTGCGTAATCAATTCCCTGCATTGAAATTCCGTAGCCCTCTTTGTAACGGTCTGGTAAATAATAATCAACATTCGCATCAAGCGTTTTCAAAAAAGAATATACAAGTGCAACGGCTGTGGTTCCGTCCACATCATAGTCACCATAAACAAGAATTTTTTCTCCGTCACCAAGTGCGCGTTCTAATCGCTCGATGGCTTTATCCATGCCCTTCATCAGGTACGGGTCATGCAAGTCGTCCAGCGAGGGACGAAAAAATTTTTTTGCTTCATCAAAAGAACTCACCCTGCGCTGCACCAATAGATTGGCAAGAACCAAACTTATGTTCAGCTCTTTAGAAAGTGTCCGGACTATTTCAATAGTACCGGGCGGCTTTATAGCCCAGCGCTTGCGTGTAGTAGTCAGCATCAAAACGGTTTGAGGTCTGTGGTTTGAAGTTTGAGGTTGGGTTTGGGGTTTGCTTTTTTTGTCTCCGAATGCTGACGTTTCAGTCTGCATCGAGACATTAATCGTCTCGACTCCCAACTTTATTGAATACTAAGTTCTCTCTGCCTCGCCATCAGCTCCTCAATCTCATCCGGCTCAACCGGAATATTTTTCATCAAATCATCGGGACCATTTTTGGTGATGAGAATATCATTTTCAATCCGGATGCCGAAACCTTCTTCAGGAATATAAATTCCCGGCTCGCAGGTGAATACCATTCCCGCCTGCATGGGTTTGTATTTATCGCCAATGTCATGCACATCCAGCCCCAGGAAATGCGAAGTGCCATGCATAAAATATTTTTTATAGAGCGGGCTTTTTTCATTTTGTCGCTTCACCTCCTCCGCTTTCAGCAAACCCAATCCAATTAATTCCTGCTCCATAATTTTACCGACTTCCTCGTGATATTTCGGAATCGTATTTCCTGCTACAAGCATCTTGGTTGCAGCACGCATCACTCTTAACACTGCCTCGTAAACTTCGCGCTGGCGCTTGGTAAATTTTCCGTTTACCGGAACCGTACGCGTCATGTCCGCAGCATAGTTAGCATACTCGGCTCCAAAGTCGAGCAAAATCAATTCGCCATCGCGGCATTCGTTATTGTTGGTAGTATAATGCAGGATGTTGGCGCTGGCACCGCTGGCAATGATAGGAGTATACGCATGGCCTGTAGCGCGGCTGCGGAGGAATTCATGTGTAATCTCAGCTTCAATTTCATACTCAAAAACCCCGGGGCTGATGAACCCCAGAATCCTGCGGAACGCGCTGTCGGTAATGTCAGCGGCACTTTGCATCAAAGCAATTTCAACCGGAGATTTTATTGCCCGCAAATCAGCTATCACAGGACCGCTTCGCTGGTAATTATGGTTCGGGTATTTACTTTTCAGCTCGTTGCTGTAACGCAGCTCGCGGTACGGTACATCGCTGCTGAAGCGGTCGTTTTCATTCAGGTTGAGATAAATATTTTTTGAATGGTTGAGAATGGTAGTCATAATGGTTTGCACATCCTCCAGCCAGTATACGCTCTGAATGCCTGATGCATTGCGCGCTTCTTCCTTGGTATACTTATGTCCTTCCCAAACAGCAATGAGCTCACTGGTTTTCCGGAGAAATAAAACCTCCCTGTATTCAGGGACAGGACAGTCCGGTGCCATTACCAGAACGCTTTGCTCCTGGTCGATGCCGGATAAATAAAATAAATCGGAGCTCTGGCGAAATGGAAAATTCCCGTCACCATTGCGCGGCATCTCATCGTTGGAATTCAAAACGGCAACAGATTCGGGCAAAAGATTTTTTACAAAACGCTTACGGTTTTCAATAAAGAGATTTTTGTCTATTAAATCGTATTTCATGGATTTAAATAATTGAGAAAATTAAGTTGATTTGAAATGGAGTGGTAAAGATAAAAAAAGGAAGAATGTTTGAGGTTATTGCCCGCCTGCACTTACCCCTTACCCCTAAAGGGGGCTTGCGCTGGCGGTTCTCCCTTTAGGGAGTTAGAGGGTAAGGAAGGATTTTTCCACCAAAAGAAATTCAGAATAAGTACAGAAGCTATAATCAAAAGATTACTTATCCCCAGTAATCCTGCCTCTTCAAACCGTTGTGCTAAATTTTTACCCAGCAGGTCGGTAGAGGTTCCTTCATAAAAAAATATCAAAACGATAAATGCTGAAGTAAGCAAATAGTTTTTCTTTTCATAAATATAACGAAGCAGAATCATAACCAGCGGCAGCGATAAGAGGAAATGTTCAGTATCGGTGATAACCAGGTTGGGAACAATTGCGAGCAGGCAAAAATACCCGCTGACAAAAAAAAATGGTTGAGAAGAATGTTTCTCCTGCCTCTTTTTCATCAGAAAGAAAAAAAGAAAATAACCGGCACCGGTTGCAGCAATTAAAAAATACTGAAACCATTTTCCGGTTTCCAGTCCTAAATAATATTGTAGTAGCGATTGAATAGTATGAGTGCTTGATAAATAACTGCTGTGTTCACGCATGGACTCAATCCATTCTTTGTGCAAAAGGATATTCTGCGTATAACCGAAAAAAAGCATCGGCACAAACAATGATACTATTATGGTGACCGAAATACTTATGATAACTCTCCATCTTCCTGAAGCAATAAAGGGTAAAACCAAAATCAGGAAATAGGGTTTTATGATTATAGCCAGGCCGATAAAAATTCCTGATAAAATATTCTTTGATTGAAGAGAAAGTATTAATCCTGCGCTTGCTAGCAGGAGCAACAGCATATTGATATTTCCAAGGTGAAGCTCTCGTACAAGATGCAGCAGTATGCAAAGCAGCGCAAAAGACATCAATATGTTTTCTGTTTTGGTCTTAATGGAAAGAAAATATTTGCTCACCAGTCTTCCCAGGATAATAATAGTGAGAATAGTTGCGGCAGATAAAATGGCGAAGTGAATGATACTTGCAACTTCATAAGAAAAAAATGTATACGGCACAAAAAGCATGGCGACAAAAGGGGCATACTTATAAAAGCCGGTATCCAATCCGAAAGAGACTCCATAAACCTGCCTGCCCTTCAAAAGTGCTTCAGCAGCAGAATAGTAAACTTTGAAATCATTCAACCAGAATCTGCCATTAATTTTTTCTACTGCAAAAACAGCAGAAAGAATTATTATAGCAAAAAGAACAAAAGGCAGGTAGGGTTTGAATCTTTCAACATTCATTGGCAGGTTCCGCAAAGGAAATTATTTTTACAAAAATAATTTTATCAGAACATGGAAACCTTAACCTTTGAAACACTTCGTTACCCGGTCGGAAAATTTATATTCCCCGAGGATGTCAGCCCGCAGGAAATCGCTGCAATGATTAAGATTATTGAAGAACTTCCTGCTGCACTTCGCAAAGCAGTGAGTAATATGAGCGAAGAACAACTAACAACTCCATACCGTGACGGGGGCTGGACGGTAAGACAGGTTATTCATCATTTCTTCGACAGCCACGGCAATGCCTACGCTAGAATGAAACTGGCAGTTACAGAAGATAATCCAACCATCAAGCCATATAAAGAAGCGCTTTGGGCAGAACTTGAAGACGGACGGAATACCCCTGTCGAGCTGGGATTGAATCTTATTGAGCTGCTTCATGCACGCTGGGTTATTTTTCTGCGCTCATTTACTGAAAAAGATTTGCAACGGACTTTTTATCACCCGGAAAGTAAACGTGTTCAGACAGTTGCTCAAACCCTTGCGCTTTATGCCTGGCACTGCCGCCATCACCTGGCACATATCACCGAATTGAAGAGCAGGATGGGTTGGAAGTAATTTGATGTACGATATGCGATTTGTCCACATTATCATTGCGTTAGGAATATAAATCGTAAATCGTACTTCTTATATCGTAAATTATTTTTCCGTTATTACATTTGCCATCAGAATTATGGCCGGAATTTCTGTAGACATCCGCAAAAAAGGCTTTGCATTCACACTCCGCACAGATCAATGGTGGGTTGAACCTGCGCTGGTCATGTTTGGGTTTACCGCTTTTGTAGTTTACTCAACATGGGCGGCATTTCAGGCGCAGTTTTACTGGTACAGCAATGGCGCTGAAGGATTTGGCGGATATCTTTCTCCCATGTATTCACCTTTAGTATTTATTAATGAAACTGCAAAGGGCGCTGCCCCGGTTCATCACGCATGGTTTGGAACATTCCCCTCGTGGTGGCCTTCATTTTTGCCGGCTTCGCCTGCGTTTTTAATTGTTGCATTTCCGCTACTGTTTCGTTTTACATGTTATTATTATCGCAAAGCATATTACCGTGCATTTGCGGGAAGTCCACCCGCTTGTGCCGTTGGAGCAGTCTCGCAGAAACCTTATAAAGGAGAAACGGGGTTATTGATTTTTCAAAACCTTCATCGCTATGCTTTATATTTCGCAGTGATATTTATTTTTATTCTTTCTTATGATGGGGTGATGGCTTTTTTCCGTGATGGAAAATTCGGAGTAGGTGTGGGAAGCATGGTGCTGCTGATAAACCCAATTCTTCTTGGTTCATATACTTTTGGATGCCATTCTTTCCGGCATCTTGTGGGCGGACAAATGGACTGCATGTCGTGCAATAAATTCCGCTACGGGACCTGGAAAAAAGTTACCTTCCTGAATGAACGTCACCAGCTTTTTGCGTGGATGAGTTTGATTTGGGTGGGCTTTACCGATGTTTATGTGAGAATGGTTTCGATGGGAGTATGGACGGACTTCAGTACATGGGGAAATTAAGATGATGTACGATTTACGAGTTACGATGAACGATTTCTCTACATGTAATTCTTTGCATGTCCATTTTCTCCATTTTGATTTTTTTAAATCGTAAATTGTAAATCGTAATTCGTAAATCCAAACATGTTAAATCCCAAAGAGATACAAACCATAGAACACGATGTAGTCGTTGTTGGCGCAGGCGGTGCCGGTTTGCGTGCAGCGATTGAATGTTCTAAATTGGGATTGAACACAGGGATTGTATGTAAGTCGCTTTTAGGCAAAGCACATACTGTTATGGCTGAAGGAGGAATGGCGGCAGCGCTGGGTAATGTGGATGCACGTGACCATTGGAAGATTCACTTCCGCGATACCATGCGCGGTGGAAAATTTCTGAACCAGTGGCGCATGGCAGAACTGCATGCTAAAGAAGCGCCTGACAGGGTGAGAGAGTTGGAAGAGTGGGGGGCCGTGTTTGACAGAACCAAGGACGGATATATTTCGCAGAGAAATTTTGGAGGGCACCGCTATCCGCGGCTTGCGCATGTTGGTGACCGTACGGGATTAGAAATGATTCGCTCGCTGCAGGACTACGGAATCCACCAGGGAATTTCAGTTCACATGGAATGTACTGCGCTCGACATTATCAAGGATGGAGAAAAAGTTTCAGGGCTGGTTGCGTACTGGAGAGAAACCGGAAGGTTTATTGTTTTTAAATGCAAGGCGATTATTCTTGCGACAGGCGGGGCGGGCAAAGCTTGGAAAATAACTTCCAACTCATGGGAATATACCGGTGATGGTTACGCCTTAGCGTACGAAGCCGGTGCCGAATTGATGGATATGGAGTTCACCCAATTCCATCCTACCGGAATGGTGTGGCCGCTGTCAGTAAAAGGAATACTTGTAACAGAAGGCGTGCGGGGTGACGGGGGAATTTTATTGAACAACAAAGGCGAGCGGTTCATGTTCAAATATATTCCTGAAAAATTTGCTGCCGAGACAGCCGACACAGAAGAAGAAGCAAACCGCTGGCTAAAGGGAGACAAGAATGCAAGGCGTCCCCCGGAACTTTTGACGCGCGATGTGGTTGCACGTTCTATTAATAATGAAGTGAAAGAAGGCCGCGGCTCTCCGCACGGAGGAGCGTTTCTCGATATCGCGTCACGCGTTCCGGCAGAAGCTATAAAGCGAAAACTTCCTTCCATGTATCACCAGTTCAAAGAGCTTGCCGAGGTTGATATCACAAAGGAGCCGATGGAAGTGGGACCAACATTGCACTACTTCATGGGCGGTATTCGTGTTGACCATGATACGCAGATGTCTCGCGTTCCCGGTTTGTTTGCGGCAGGCGAAGCTGCAGCGGGATTGCATGGCGCGAATCGCCTCGGAGGGAACTCTCTTTCTGACTTGCTGGTGTTCGGCCGTCTTGCAGGTGTTGGAGCTGCTGATTATATCAGGAAAAATACAGGCACAATAAATCTTGACGAGGAGCAGGTGAAAATATCTGTACGAAGAGCAACAGATATTTTAAATCGTGAGTCGGGAACAAACCCATACCTGGTTCACGAAGATTTGCAGCAAGTGATGCAGGATAATGTAGGTATCATCCGCGTAGAGCATGAATTGAAAAAAGCAATAGACGAATTACAACGCCTGAAAAAAGATACAGAGAAAGTGAAAGCGCCCGGAAGCAGCCAGTATAATCCCGGATGGCATGAAGCTATTTCGCTTCGGTGCATGATGATAACAGCAGAAGCCGTAACGCTTGCTGCCTTGGAAAGAAAAGAAAGCCGTGGCGCACAGACACGACTTGATTTTTTCGGTGAAGACAAAGAGTGGCAAAAATATAATATCGTACTTCGTAAGGGAAAAGACGGAAACATGGAAGTAGAAAAAGTGTTGCGCACTTCAACATCACCCGAGCTTGAACGGATTGCAAATTCAACCATCGAAGCCCTGGACGCGGAAGTTGCCGCAGAAAAAGAAAATTTGAAAATTAGTTAATTTGAAAATTTAGAAATGTTAAAAATAGTTACAGATTATTTTAGCTCAATGAGTCGTATAACTAATAACGTATAATTTTTTTCAGGTGAAGTATAATTTCAAAGTTTTCAGGGGCGATAAAGACAGCGGAGGCCTGGTTGACTATAATGTTGACGTGGATGAAGGAATGGTAGTGCTTGATGTGATTCATCGCATCCAGGCTCACCAGGCAAATGACCTTGCCGTGCGCTGGAACTGTAAAGCGGGAAAGTGCGGATCATGCTCATGTGAAATCAACGGAAAGCCACGCTTGTCCTGCATGACACGCATGAATGAATTCAGTCCTGATAAACCGGTTACGGTTACTCCTGTAAAAACTTTTCCCGTCATAAAAGATTTAGTTACGGATGTTTCATGGAACTATGAGCAGAACAAACGCATCAAACCGTTTAAACCGGACCCGAAAAAGAAAGATGCAAAAGGATACGTGATGTTCCAGGAAGATGTTGACCGCGTGCAGGAATTCAGGAAGTGCATTGAGTGTTATCTCTGCCAGGATGTTTGCCACGTTTTGCGAGACCACGATCGCAAAGACAAATTCGTTGGCCCGCGTTTTATGATTCGTCTTGCTTCGCTCGAAATGCACCCGCTTGATACGGAAGACAGAATTCCGGCTGTAAGAGATGAATACGGTTCGGGGTTTTGCAATATTACCCGTTGCTGCACCGATGTATGCCCGGAAAAAATCCAGATTACCGATAACGGAATTATTCCTCTGAAAGAACGCGTAGTTGACCGCTATTATGACCCGATTGCGAGGATTTTTGGCGGAGGAAAGAAGAAGCAGAAATAAAGAGCTTACCTCTAACCCTTCTCCTTTAGAAGAGGGAATACTTCATCATAAATGACTTTCATTAATGCACTTTTGACTTTGGCATTTTTTTTGACGAACTTTGTGTCGCTATTGTCTGATGAAAAAAATATTTTTTCTTTCGGTTTTTTTTCTCTTATTTTTTGTACAGGGATTCGCAACTCATAACCGGGCGGGAGAAATAACCTATGAGTTACTCAATTGTTCAACACGTACTTTTAGAATTACCATCACCACCTATACCAAGCTTTGTCCCGTTTGCCCCGACCGCGATTTTCTTGACTCTGTTCACTGGGGCGACTTAACGCAGTCGCAGGTTGCGCGGTTTGATTTCGTTAACCTTGGAGATAGCATAAGAAAAAACCGGTATATAGCCGACCATTCTTATGCAGGCAACGGTGATTTTGTCATTTATTTTATTGACCCCAACCGTAACGAAGGAATTGCAAATATTCCCAATTCTGTCAATGTTCCGTTTTGTGTGAGAACAACGATAAAGATTCATCCTTTTTTCGGGTGCAATTCTACACCTGTTTTAAACAAGCCACCCATTGACAAAGGATGTGTGGGAGAAATTTTCAGGCACAATCCTTTTGCCATTGACCCGGAAGGGGACAGTCTATCCTATCAGCTAACGGTGCCTTTGGCGGGACCCAATACGCCGATTCCCGGATATAGTCTTCCGGCAGCAAGTAATTCCATTACACTTAACCCGGTTACCGGTGATTTAATTTGGGACAGCCCCCTTGCCCCGGGGGAATACAATATTGCCTTTTACATAATTGAATGGAGGTATGGTTCCCCTATGGACACGGTTATGCGCGATATGCAGATTACCATTTCCTACTGTAACAACAAGAGCCCCAAGTTCGCTGCATTAAGAGATACCTGCATTTTTGCAGGGCAAAATATTTCATTCAATGTAGTGGCAACAGACACGAACGGGAACGCAATTAATATTACAACATCCGGTTCGCCATACCTTGTTTCGCAGCCGGCAACTTTTTCTTCTAATTCACCTGCCAATCCTGTCATCGGAACGTTTACCTGGAATACGCAATGCATCCACATACGGCCGCAACCCTATACGGTTTTCTTTGAGGCAGAGGATATTGTTTCGCCTCCTGAGATTCCGCTTGTGGATTTAACCCATGTTAACATTCGGGTTATTGCGCCGCCTCCGCAAAATCTCACAGCCACTGCGCTGGGAAATACTATTGTTCTTAATTGGAGCCCGGGCGCCTGCGCCACAGATTCCGGATATCGCATCTACCGCAGAACAGGTCCGTTTAATGGAGTGTTTAATTGTCCGTGTGAGACGGGTGTCCCTGTAACTTCCGGCTATACGCTCATTGCAACTGTTGCCGGTAACAATGACACAACGTATATTGATTCGGTGAGCAACCTAATTATAGGAGTCGAATATTGTTATGTGGTTACCGCCTTCTTCAAAAACGGAGCAGAAAGCTGCCCATCGAACGAAGCATGCGCCCGCCTTAAAAAGGAGCTTCCCGCAATTACGCATGCAAGCGTGCTCTTCACAAACACCAATACCGGCTCGGTATATGTAGAATGGTCTAAGCCCGATGAACTGGATACTGTTCAATATCCTCCGCCTTACCAATATAGATTATATCATTCCCCTGATTTCCTTGGAAACAATCCCGTTCCAATAGTTACTTATACTGACATCAACGATACAACCTTTGTGGACACTATGATAAATACAGTAGGCCATCCCTGGTCATATAAGGTTGAATTCTATTATAGCAGTGCAGTAGTTTTAAAGGGGAGCACCGAAATTGCTTCTACCGTTTTCTTGTCCATTGCACCCACAGATGAACGGCTAAACTTATCGTGGCAAGAACATGTTCCCTGGACTAATTATTTTTATGATGTATTCCGCGCAGCGCTGCCCACCCCTCCCTGTTATGATACGGCGGGCTTAAGCTGGGACTCCGTAGGCCGCGCGTTTACGCAAAGCTTCTCTGACATGAATCTTATTAACGGAGTTTCGTACCGTTACTATGTTAAGAGTATAGGTTCATACTCAGCTCCCGGTTATGATACCACAAGAAATAATTCACAGGAAAAATGCGGAGTGCCTTATGACAATGTTGCACCGTGTCCTCCTTCCTTAGCGGTCACTCCAGATTGTATTGAAGAGAGCAATTTCCTATCATGGAATAATCCGAATAATTCCTGCGCAGATGATGTAATCCTCTATCACATTTATTTCCGTGCTGCCCTTAGCAATGATTTCCAATTGATTCAAACTATCAATAATGCATCCGATACAACCTATCTGCATACCGGTTTGCAGTCTATTGCCGGCTGCTACTATATTACGGCTGCTGATTCAAACTTAAACGAAAGCGCCCCCTCTGCCTTTGCCTGTGTGGATACATGTTTTGTCTATAATATCCCTAATGTATTCACTCCCGATGGAAGCGGACTCAATGATATACTTCACCCATGCGACTTTACAACTACGGCCGAGATGCAATTAAAATGTCCTCCATACCAGAACGTGAAAGATGTGGACATAAAATTCTTCAACCGCTGGGGCGAAATTGTTTTTGAAACTACAGACCGCGATATACGGTGGAACGGAAAAAATAAGGATACCGGTAAAGACTGTCCCGATGGAGTTTACTACTATACAGGTATTGTAAACTTTATCCGCATCAATGGAACAACTGCCCGGGATATTCACGGATTTGTTCACATCATCCGCAAGAAATAAGTCATTCGTCATTGGTCATCAGTCATTAAATTCTGCGAGTCCATTCGTATATTCGTACCAGATTCGTATTTCGTAGATGATGTTTACCGGAATTGTAGAGGCCACGGGCAAAGTAAAAAGCATTACCGTGCAGCAGAATAATAAGCTGCTTTGTATTGAGGCGCTTTTTGCAAGCGAGCTAAAAGTAGACCAAAGTGTTTCGCACAATGGAGTTTGTCTCACCGTTACCAAGGTGCTTGGCGATTGTTATTATGTTGAATGTATTGCCGAAACATTAAAGCGAAGCAATCTCGGGTTACTCCGCGAAGGAGATATCGTAAACCTCGAGAGAAGTATTAAAGCAGACGGACGCATGGATGGGCATTTCGTACTTGGGCACGTGGATGAAACAGCTACATGTTTATCCGTTCTTGATGCCGGGGGAAGCTGGCTCTATGGATTTAAGTATGATGCTTCTTCAGGCAACTTTACCGTTCCCAAGGGCTCGGTTTGTGTAAACGGGGTATCGCTTACGATAGTGGATTCGCAAAAGGGATATTTTTCTGTTGCCGTTATTCCGTATACATATAACCATACCAACTTTAAGAATATTCTTCCCAACTCGGTGGTAAATATTGAGTTTGATATTATAGGGAAATATGTAGCTGAGCTGGTGCGAAGAACAAATTAGTGTCAGAAAACATTGCTGGCCACTCTTCTCACTGCATCTGAATTACCCATAGTATAAAAGTGCAGGCAGGGCGCATTGTTTTTCACCAGCTCGCGGCACTGGTTAATGCACCATTCTATTCCAGTTTCTTTAACCTGCTTATCGCTTTCGCATTTTTCAACAGCCTCAATAAGCTCATCGGGTAATTCAATGTGAAATGTTTTTGGCAGAAGATTGATTTGCTTTTTTGTAGTAAGCACTTTTATGCCCGGCACAATAGGTACGGTGATTCCGATATCACGGCACGCCCGCACAAATTCAAAATATTTTTTATTGTCGAAAAACATTTGCGTTACTATATAGTCAGAGCCGGCATCTATTTTTTGCTTCAGGTATTTGAGGTCAGACTTCATGCTGGGCGCTTCAAAATGTTTTTCCGGGTAACCCGCAATGCCGATGCAAAAATCGGTAGGAGAAACATCCATAAGTTCCTCGTCCATAAATTTGCCGCGATTCATTTTCACTGCCTGGTTAACTAAATCAATGGCGTAATTATTTCCGTCGGGTTCGGGCGTAAATCCTGATTCTGATTTAATAGCATCGCCTCGTATGGCAAGCACATTATCAATGCCCAGGAAGTTCAGGTCAATCAAAGCATTTTCCGTTTCCTCTTTGGTAAAACCTCCGCATATAATGTGAGGTACCGCATCAATCTTATATTTATTCATAAGTGCAGCACAAATACCAACCGTTCCCGGGCGCTTACGAATAGAAAGTTTTTCGAGCAATCCGTTTTCGCGGTGCTTGTATACATACTCCTCACGGTGATAGGTAACATCAATAAACGATGGCCTGAATTCAAGCAGCGGGTCAATGCCTTCATATATGCTCCGGATGCCTTTCCCTTTGAGGGGAGGTAAAATCTCAATAGAGAAAAGCGTGCCCTTTGCTTGCTTCAGATGTTCGGTAACTTTCATTCCTATAACTAACTTATAATGATTTAGGGTTGGCGAAGATATTTAATTTGCAAAATTGGCATCAGTTTTACTTAATCATCTTGTCTTTCAGGATGAATTAGTGGTGACACGACAGGAAATCTCTCTGCACGTTTATTATAGCCGGCAACTAAAAAAATTATCTTGTTACCTTTGTCATCGTATCTAACCATCTTAACAAGTAAAAACATGATAACATTAGAAAAAATTGTTTCAAGCAATCTGGAAATGCTGAAAAGCCAGGAAGCAGAGCTTCTCAAGTCGCTTAACTTTGTACAAAAAGCAAGAAAATTATTTGAAGAGCAAAACGATAGACCCAGGCGTGGAAGAAAGCCCAAAGCTTATAGTACACCGCTAACTTCTCCCAAAGCAGAGCGGGGGAGAGGCGCGAGAAAAGGCTCGCACCTGAGTAATATTATGGGGGTATTAAAGCAAAAAGGAAAACCACTGCCTTCAGGCGAACTTATCAGCGCCCTCTTTAAACAACAGAAGAAGGATAAGAACATTACGCACTACCGCCAGCTTATTTATCCTACCCTTACGCAGGCATATAAGAAAGGCGTATTGAAATTGAAAGACGGAAAAGTTCATTTAAGCGCATAAGTTTTTAATCTTAGAATTTTTTGTAATGGCGTTCTGATAATTATCGGAACGCCATTCTTATTTTCCACGGAATCGATTTTAGTCAATATTTATAAAATAACTTTAGTATCTATTTACTCAGTATTAAAATCGGCACCTTGATGCCTACAAGTAAAAAGTATTGTTTTAAGTCGGGCAGAACATAAAAAAGTTCAATAGAAATTGGAATAGCCTGGGCTTCTACATCGTATCCGATTCCAAGCATATTTTTATATTTTAATGGACTTATATAATAACTAAAATGAAACTGGAAATTGTATAGTCTGCTAATCATGCCGTAGCCGACAGAAGGTTTAATAAACGTTGTATAATCATGCTGATTTAAAATCATAGCTGTTCCACATAAGTCCATATCAATAAAACTTTTTCCACTCTTTGAATAAATTCTGTAATTAACCCCATAAGGGAATGCCGTTGTTACATTTGCTGAATCGCTCTTATAAACTTCAAAGCCGGGAAGTATGCCAACATAGAAACTCATGCTGCGCCACCTGGTAACTTTTCCGGACTCGGTTGGAGTATCGGGCTCCTGACCGCTAACTGTCTTAAAAAGGGAGCAACTTAAAATTAAAAGAATTAATAGTGTCTTTTTCATAGTTTAATATTTTTGCACATTCTTTAATAGCGTCTTCGCCCGCCGCAGAAAGCTCCGAAGGAGTAGAACCGGCACTGCCTTGCAAAAGACCATCAACCAGGATTTCATAAGCGTTGATGTAATTCAAAACAACAGAATCGCTCTTTACTCTATGGTCTAGTACAAGATGTGAATAATTAAATACTACCACCTTCTTAGCAATTTCACTTTTTTGTTCAGGTGTAAATTCTCTTCCATCATGGTATGAAATTAATGTGGTGATTTCTGAAATAGATTTAGTAATTTCTTTAAGAGTGTTATATCTTTCATCATAAAAAGCATTGAAATATTTTCTTCTGTCAATTATATTTTCACTATAAATAAATTGACAAACTCCGTAATATAATGTTGCCACAGATATCAGAACAGTTGCAATTTCCAGATATGTTTTTAAGCCGATACCCGGGTTTTTATTTTTTTGCATAGCTCTGTTTTTCCATAATTGCTTAACTATTTTAATTGGCCGTATTTGATTTTCTTCTTAATATTAATTTTTCATCTTTAGGTTTTTGCATTAATCCGTTATACCTCACAAACCAAAAGCTGTTTTTGTCAGAATCCTTTTTCAGATACTTGTATTCCCTCATGTCAGAGGGATGTTGCCATATTCTTATCCGTATATCGGGGCCTCGTGAAGCATCGGACCAGTTTAAATAATACTTCTCTGCACTATCTTCAATCATCAAATTATTCTGGACAATTTTTTTAAAATCTTTGAATGTATAAAGCTTTTGTTCCTCAATTGGAAATAACACTTCTAATCTCCTGGCATACCAACAGCTATCTATAAGAAATGGGATAGGGTCTTCAGGTCCATTTTGGGCAAATCCGGTTTGGATACATACGTAAATAAAAAATCCAAAAAGAAAATTAATTTTTAAATAACGTTTCACATATGTACTCATTGCCATTATTTTTTTAGTCAGCGGCTTTTCGGAACTTCCTTTTCATTTACGTTAAACTTTCTTCACCTGTCTTGTTCTTAATTTTTCGCAACAGGTCATCTGGACTCAATGCTTCTGCTTCCGTTGCATTATTGGGATTGTTTAAACTATTTTTTCTATCCTGTTTAAATTTCGGCCAGCTAAATGCCCGGAACCTGCTTTCGCGCCCGTCAATCCATACATTGCCTCCAAGGAAAAATGTTCTTGCAGCTTCAGCGCCTTTTCTGAATAACTTCACTTTTGTCTCGTCGTCAAGACCGAAATCGAGCCAGTTAAATTTTTCTGCATCAATATGCCCGATGCACTTTTCATAGACTTCGTTCTTTTTAAGAAAATCTTTGTCATAGTAGTAGCGAACGGTATTGAATATTTTGCCGATGAATGAAAAAAAGCTGGCTCTCTTTTTCTCAATCTCATTTCCGCTGAGATGTTTTTCATCCTCGAGCTTTACACCCAGGGTCGGCATACGCGCAATTTTTATATTAGGGTTATGAAAAATATTGATGGGAAAGTTGGACAGAATTCCACCATCAACAAACCTGACTGTGTACGCGTGTTTTGCCTTTTGCCGCTCTTTTATTTTTTCATATTGCTCACCTACCAGTTGGCTCTGCTGTATTTTACTGGTACTGATTATTTCTTCACCTACATCCACCTTAAAGGGCGAAAAGAAAACAGGTATAGACATGGAAGCTCTTACATAATCAGAAGGGTTTACCTGTAAAGGTTCATTCCAGTAATCTTTAGCCATCAGCGGAAATTCAACCTTGGTCTGATTTGTTATGTCGCTGGCAATGATGGTCAAATACGGATGCTGAATAGTTGTATTCGCTTCGCTTGCCGGCCGCTCAGCATCATTCCTTAGCTGCAATCCCTCAAAATGTTTTGCCATTGCATTGTTAAGGTCATTTGTGGAGTGAATATTATTTCTACTCAGAATATCTTTAATCCAATTTCTGAAATTGTTTCCGGGATTCACGCCAAATCCTGCCTTATCGAATTTCAAAACATACACAGCAGCTATTACACCATATAGGATGATGACAGAGCTGGAAACAATGATTAACCACGACAAAATATTTTTGAAGGATTCTGAAAAATTAAAGAGCGTCAGAACCGAAGATACCAATGCAGTTATTAAAGAGCCGATAAACAGCCTCAACAAAAAATTTAATCCCGATTTATTATTTACAAATAGCCGGATAAGAAATTTCCCAAACTTGCTGCCGTCCACCAATCGCCACAAATCATAATTCAGCATCTCGTGAAGTATGATTTCACTTTTTGTTTCATAGCTGCTGTATTCCTGCCGGTTTTTTTTGTCAACGGAAGCCAGCATAATGGTATTAATGGCTCCGGCACTTGTTCCGGCAAGTTTTAAAAAGCGAAACCCGAGCTTTTCAAGAACATAGGTATAACCCACTAAAGCAACGCCAAGAACTCCTCCGCCTTCCTGAACATAATTTACATATTGATATTCTTTCCCGTTCTCCTCTTTATAAATATCGGAGTAAGCCGCCATTTTTCCGGACGGGAAAACTTCTTTTTCAATTTCTTTTATGATACCCGCAACTCCCGATTCGTATAAAAAATCTTTAACATTTTTTTTCGATTTCATCTTGATATTTTTTTTTAGGTGACTATGTGTTCAATTACGGGTGGCTGTTCGAAATATTTTTTTGCAACATCAAAACCATGGTTCAGATATTTTTTCATCTCCACCGGGTCGAACTCCAATCCTCCCATTCCCTTTAAGATATAATCGGGATAAAATACTTTCATGTTGATGAGTTTTTTTCCGGCAAAAGGATTACCCGGCAAGTCGAACATCTGGTCAATTGCTGCCGCAGAAAGCGTACTGTTTGCAGCAATATTTTTTTTCACTTCATTAATATATTGAAGCGACTTATTGTACAACGTTGGAATTAAAATATCATTCTCTCCTACATCGTCAGAGAAAAGTGCGAGCGTCCTTAACAATATATCGAATATACTTTTGTATTCTTTATTCGCTTCGGGTTCAACTTCGGGAGACAAGTACACAACATAAATATCGGTGACTCCATTATCCAATGCAACCCTGATAGGAGCATATTCGCGGACTCCTCCGTCAACATACTGCCTGGGAGCAGCATCGGTCGAGCGGATTTTTATGGGAGGAGTAAAAACGGGCTGGTCTGCCGAAGCAACAATGGCACGAATCATTTCATCCCAATCTTTAAGCTTAATAACATCATATCCGCCCGGTGCAATCATATCTTTATTTGAAAAGTGAACCACCCTTCCGGTCTGCAGACAAACGGATGCAAAGAATACCTGCGTATCGGAGCTCATTAAACTATCAAAAACATTCTGAGGATAATTTTGCCGTACTACGTTAATAAGAGGCCCTACATCAAATAAAGAATTATTCATGATGACTCGCTTGGAAATATCTCCTTTAAGAATAATGTCTTCGGTCTTCATGGTGGTATAAATTCTTTCTAAAGCCGCCACATTTCTGAGTGCAGCAAACGGAGCAATGAGCGCGCCTGTGCTTGTTCCGCAAATGATGTCAAACTTAATTTCCGGTTTATTCAATATGATGTACTTGAGTACGCCCACAGCGAATGAGCCCTTAGCTCCACCACCACTAATTACCAATGCATTTTTTGCCATCTTTAAAGTATTGAAGCGAGTTAATTAATTTCCAAAAGGGTCGTTCGACTTAGCGTTTTGTTTCTTATTAAAGAATACCGAGAGGTTGAGGCCAATCTTTGAAGTGAACCAGACTTTTTGTGACTGAGCTTCGTATTGCGGGTGAACGGATAACTCCAACGGATTGAGAGCTGCCGCAATTCCCATTCCGATAAGATTTCTTTTATCCAGTGAGTATGAATACTCAGGATAAAGCCAGTAATTAAATATGTTTCCTAATCCTCCAGACTTATTGAGACGGTACCCGATTCGAATTCCAAAACTCCAGTCGTCACCGGGGTTAGAATTAAAATAATTAACCACAATTCCCGCCCTCCACTTATTCATTTTTTTTGCCTGGAATGATTTCATGGGTGCAACAGAGAAAGCAAGAAGGTAGTGCGTAAAATCTTCTGCTTTCATAAATCCCTGGCCGAATTCAACAGGCATCGCAAAATTTTCTTTCTCCTCTCCAACCTGCGCTTTGCAAACGTTGAATGAACCAGGAGAATAACTTGCAAGGATTATGATGAGGATTTTTTTGTTCATCAGTCATGCGGCATCAACCTTGCTTTTGGCGAAGACAGTTTCCATGTGTAATGTTTGCGTACTTCCTGCATTACTTCCTGCTTTGCCTTGATCGTGTCTCTGTCAACTTTTAATTGCTCTGTTTTGTTTTTAAGCAAGTTTGAAATTTCATAAACAGAATGAAAGCCGGGATACGCTTGTTCTGCCTTTTCAAAATTTCTCTGCGCTTCCTTTAAATCCCCACGTTCGATTAATTCCAGGCCCTTGTTTTCATATAGATGTGCTGCCTCAGCATGTGAAGTCAAAGGGTTGTTCTTTAATGAGTCCATAAATGAATTTGCATCATACGTTTTGGCTGCTTCAGATATTTGCTTGTAAACGGTATCGTTTCCCAGCTGAAGTGCGGTTGCGGCCTCGCTCAGGTAATGGTTATTGATAAGCAATATCAATGTGTCGGCAAATGCCCTGTCATCTATCAACTGGGGAATAAGCTTGGATAAAGCAAATGCTTTGGCAGCGTTGTTCGAATCGAATGCTTCGTTAAGTACCTGGTCTGTAAATTTTATTTTATCAAAGTTGCGCTGCTTCTCTTGCAGGGTTGTGTTAATTTTAAAACCAAAAAAGGCGAGCACCATGGGGACAATAACAATCTGAAGAATAAATTTTAAGTTTTCTTTCATAGTAAAGTGATTAGCAGATATAATTGGTTGGAGCTATCCAGTAACTCGTCCTGTTCAATTAAAATTGCTAATTCTTGAATCAGATATCCGAGCACCAAGCACAACTGAATTTCTTCGGGGCTAAGTATTGAATCATTTTGAATCATAAAAAGAATTTCGGGTAATGATTTCGGATGTGATGGTTAATTCAAAGCGGCAACGATGACCATTTCATAAGGCAGATTCCATTTCAGCATAAAGGGTTTATCACTGCTATGCCTTGCCCGGTATGATACAAGAGCTAAATCAATTCGCGGGATTCCAACCACACGCATGCGGTCGCCGGGCTGAAGATTCCGGATACGTTTTTCCGCAGAAGATTCTTTAATGAAAATCATTCTGACTTTTTGAACTATAACATCGTTGTTATTGTCGAGCACCGAGCAGAAAAACATTCTTGAATCATCGTCTGTGTGCGCCTGCTCGGAAAGAATTTCAATTTTAAATTTCACATAATTGTAACCCACTCCTTTGGTGAGCATGGTAATTGTATTGTCATGCGGAATAATTTCAAAAGAAGTGCCTTCATATTTTGCAAATGCTTCGCTCGCATTTTTGTATGTAAACCCTTCAATGGGTTTTAAGCTCTTAAGCAGGTCAATGTTATCTGCTTTAAGAACAGGATGAATTTCAAAAACATGCGGAGGGTTAGTTGTAGTTATCTTATCTATATGTTCTCCCTGCACCTGTTCATCGCTGCCGGAATGTTCGCACCAGATTCTCCATACACCTGTCATATCTGTGGGCTGCCCTGATGTTTCTTTACCATGTATTAGAGTTGTAGCATTTTTTTGCTGGGGTAATCCGGCGTTCATAATTTCTGCAACAATGGGAAGGCCGATCGCAGCATCTCTGCCTGCAATGTGCATGTCGCCGTCTTTGGCTGCAGGGTTTGCTGTTTTATGCGCCTTGTCTACAAAAAAGTTTGCATGAACGGTAGCGCGGTTCTTTATGCTGTCGATAAAAGAAGTTCGCAGCGTAATTTCTATCTGGGCGCAAACGCCTTCGGTGAGCAGCAGGAAACTGATGAGATAAAATAGTTTTTTCATGGTGGTTTGATTTTATGTTGTTTACTCTCTTGCCGGATTTAAGTATTTGTAAAAACGATTTTGGTATTATCCTTTTTCTTTTTCAAGTATTTCACGGTCTTTTTTCATCTGTTCCTGGTTGGAATTAGGACTGGGTTCACTGAACTTGCTCCAAATCCATAAAACCAGTAACCCACCTATGACTGTAATAATTATCCTTCTAATAAATGAGTCATTTTTCTTTTTCGGAGATATTCTTTTTTGTTGCCCGACGAAAACTTTTGTTGTTTGGGTATTTTTATTTTCCATGGCTCTTAATTTTTTCTTAACAGAATTTCACTCACATATCAACATGCTGCCGGAAGTATGAATTCCGGCAGCGTATTGTCATTCAAATCCTTTCAAAAAATCAAACATCAAAATTTCCTGTTGCTATATATGAGGCCGAATTGAGCGTCCAGAAATCTTCAGCCAGGTCTTTTATGATAAAATCATAAGGCATCCAGAGGTAACCTCCAAAGGGCCCCCAATTTCCCCACGAGTTTCGTATCAACAGCGCTCCGGTTGTTATCGGAGAACCCGGAATGGAATTCTGAATCTTTATAGTATCATCATAACCAACAGCTACAACAGCATGTCCTCCTAAAAATGGGTCGCCCGATGCTGCCGGGAAAGGGACTTTGCCCGTTACATGTGCCTGGTAAAAAGAATTATAAACACTGAACCCGAACATGCTCGGAAACCCTGCAGCAAGGTTATTCCTGACATTGTTTAACAATTGAGCCGGTGAAGTTCCAACCGGATCCAGGCGATAATATTTTACCGCTTTAAAATTGCCGGCAAAGCTGTAGCAGAATGCGGGTGGTTCTACATCAAAAGCCGGTATGCTATACTTCCAGAATTTTTCCGGCGGCACACCAAACAAAACCATTGCGCCCATGGTATTCCGGAGGTAGGCACCGGTATCGCCCGCTACCTGCATATAATTGCGCGTGGTTTTGTACAAGAAAAGACGCGAGGCATTAATATAATTGCCAAAAGCCCTTCGTTGATAATATTCAATCAGCCCAACTCCGGCATTGGCTGTGCAGGAACCAAGCGCACCTTGGTTTTCAATAGGCGAACACCATGGCCTTAAATCGACCGAAACCGGAAGAGCCGGCAACGCTCCGTTTTCGAACCTTGTTCCTTTGAATATTGCTCTTATTTCATTGTGCCCAAGATGATAATCTCTGAAATCAGGATGGTCGGGCAACCATCCCATGCTTAATTTCTGACTCATGTCAATTCCTTCGACGGAAGGGGTTGGATGGCCATCTCTTTTTAACGTCTCTGCTGCTTTGCTTACAGCTTTGACCTTTTCAATTGTTTCCATATTAATTTGGATTTAATGTTTTGCCTGCTCTTTGTTTGGATTCCCGCCTGCCATTGCGGTAGGCATTAACAATGGCGGGCCGGTTTGGATTATTCCATTTATGTTTTTGCAATCATTGTCGTTTTATTTTTCGTCAATAAAAAATGAAGGAGGTAAAGGAATATATAAAAAAATTTATTTCCATTAGGGGAAACCCTAGTTTTTGATGTTTGAAAAACATTAGGGTTTTCCCTAATTCGTACTAGGGTTTTCCCTAGTATTTTTTTTTGCAAGAATTTCTTAAAATCGGCTGAAGCTCTTTATTGACGGTAGGTTCAGAGATAATTTCATGTCTGCTGTTTCCGGAGGCGTG
This sequence comes from Bacteroidetes bacterium 2013_40CM_41_45, assembly GCA_002215675.1. Classification (GTDB taxonomy): domain Bacteria; phylum Bacteroidota; class Bacteroidia; order AKYH767-A; family 2013-40CM-41-45; genus 2013-40CM-41-45. The sequence continues at coordinate 27,568 of NGFH01000002.1, forward strand.
CGCCTGAATTTCAGGCGTCTGCAATTCCTCAATATATTTATCCGCGAAAAGAAATGTATTCGTTTAACCCGTCTGCCAAAAGCAGGCATTAACAAAAAATAAAAGAAAAAAATGTTTACTGGAAATGAAGACCATCACATCCCATTATCGGATGCATCAGCAATGACAAAAGCGTACCGAATGAGCGTACCGGATGGTTCGCGCAAAGGAGGATATTTCGGAAGAGCTGCCATTGAATCCATTCTCGCCCAGCAGGGCTGTGTCGGAATCCGCTATTATCACGGCGTCAATGCAGCCCATGAACCTGTTATCATACTTGTGGGAGTAGATAGGGATGAGAATGATTTGTATACCGGCGAATTGATGGAATTTGCTGAGCCTTGCCCCACACGGTGCTCTTCAAGCAACCCTTTGAACGCATAAGATGAAAATAGATATTGAAAGACATTGATTTTATTTCTGCAGTTTCCATACTGCTTCCGCTCATTGCGGGATTATTCCGGTTTAAATTATCGGGCAATGATTTCAGATGGTTGTTTATTTTTTTTCTTATAAGCGCCATCACAGAATTCATAGCCCATTCTTTAAAAAGAAATGGGGTAAATAATTTATGGCTCGGTAATATTTTCTTCCTGCTCGAATATGTTTTCTGGAGTTTCATAATTGCACAATGGCTTCATTCAAAAAAGATACGCTTATTCATTTTTATTTTCCTGCCGGCATATTTTATCATTTGGTGCGTTACTACTTTTATGGTGCTTGACTTTTATATGTTTAACAGTTATGCCAGGACTATCGAAAGTTTGGTGTTTGTTTTTCTTTCGTGCTTTTTGCTCATTGCCGTGAGTACAGACACTACCCAGTTAATATTTAAAAATCCGAAATTCTGGTTTGGTTCGGCACTGTTAATTTATTTTTCTGTTAATCTTATTGTATTCGGTACAGCCAATTATATTTCTTCGAATCAAGAACAATTAATGAATAATACCTGGATTATACACTCATTCACAAATATTTTTGCTAATTTGCTTTTCGCTATAGGATTCCTATGCATCAGGCAGAAAGCAATATGATATTTTCAGTAGTACTTGCATGCGTCAGCTTTGGCGTGCTTGCTTTCTTTTTTGTTATTGTAATCATAAATTATTACCGCGCCAATGCCCGAAAACAAAATGAAATATTCAATGCAGTTTTTGAAACCCAGGCCAATGAGAGAAAAAGAATATCTGAAGATTTGCACGATGAACTGGGGCCGCTCCTGTCGGGAATTAAAATCCGCGTGGGAACGTTAAGGGATATCCACGACACCGGCGCAAAAGAAGCAATGATATCAGAAACGGAAAGCTCTTTAGATAAAGCCGTGCAGGAGGTACGTGTCATCACCAGGAATCTTATGCCGCGTCACCTGGAGGAGCATGGCTTAATTGCTGAGCTTGAAGAGTTGAAACATATATATAGAAAGATCAAAGACAATGAAAATGAATCTACGCTTTAACGGCCTGGAAAAAAGATTAAGCCCGTTGGTGGAAATAAATATGTTTAGAATTCTTAATGAATTGGTCAATAATTCGATGAAACATTCTCGCGCCGATACTATCAATATCAACATGAGCAGAGATAAAAAAGGCCTGCGCATTTTTTTTTCTGATAATGGCAAAGGGTTTTCTGCCGGCAAGAAATATGTGGGCATCGGTTTAAAAAATATTGAAAACCGCATCAACCTGTTCAAAGGACAATACAAAATTGAAAGTGTGGAAAATGTAGGGACTCTTTTTAAAATTAATTTTCATAATGAGAACCTGTCTTAATTTGCCCTACCCGTGAATTCAAAACAAAGTCCATACAGGTATAAAATCATCATTGCAGATGACCACCAGTTTTTCAGAGACGGATTTGAAATAGCATTGAAACAAATTGACGAGGTGAAAAAGGTGACTCATGCCGCCAATGGCAAAGAAGTGCTGAAAATTCTGAAGAACGAGAAATATGATTTAGTATTTATGGATATTAAAATGCCGGAGATGAGCGGAATTGAAGCGACCAAAGAAATTGAACTCCATTATCCGCGTGTTAAAGTTATTGCTCTTTCTATGCATGACGACAGAAAAAATGTGGTTGAAATGTTTAACTGTGGCGCCAGCGGATACATTATAAAGAACACGGATAAAAAAGAAATTGAAGCAGCTATAAAAAAAGTGATGGCGGGCGAGCACTATTTTGCTGAGAATGTGGCAAAGGAATTTATGGAGACACTTATCCAGACGCAGAAAAAGGTGACCGCCATAAAACCGGCTATAAAAATTACCGAGAGAGAAACAACTGTACTTACCCTTTTATGCAAGGGATACTCCAACGCGCAGATGGCAAAAAAACTTTTTATAACCGAAAAAACTATTGAGTTTCACCGCAGTGAATTGCTTCGCAAAACCAATTCTAAAAATGCTGCTGAATTGGTGATTTGGGCGACTAAAAACGGTTATTACAATGACCTGTAAAGTTTTATGCTCATGCACAATTAGGTGAGAATATCAAGGTTTCCATTTGTAACATGTTCTCTCACTATTGGTGTTGCAAGGAAATTGTTTTTAGCTCTCCGTGAAATTTCAACCTGGTAGCTATCTGACATTTCTGCAAAGAGTTTTTTCCCTCCCAGCACTCTGTGTATCTTGTTAAGATTTATAATGTGTGAGCGATGCACGCGCATGAATAAATTCATGTCAAGGTGCTCTTCAAATATTTTCATGTTATGTGAAACCACATACTTTTTGTTTCCGGAAATATAAATTCTTGTATAGGCACCGTCAGCTTCAAGACGGATAATATCTGGCATTTTTAAGAAAACAGCTCCATGTTGCAGTGGAATTCTCAAGGTTAATTTGGCGGGATGTTCTTCTTTTTGCAGCGCACTTTTTTGTTCTTCGTTTATGAGAATTTTTACTTTCTCAATAGCTTCTTTCAGTTCTGAAACATCGATAGGCTTGAGGAGATAATCGGCAACAGAATAACGAAATGCTTTCACAGCATATTCGCTGTGAGCAGTTACAAGTATAACGTGAAACGTTTTTGATTTAATTTTTTCCAGCACATCAAACCCGGTTCCGCCCGACATTTCGATATCGAGGAGAATAAGGTCGGGCCATTTTTCAGTTATCAGTTCAACGGCTTCCTGTATTTCTTCGGCATGCCCTACAACCTCCACACCGGGACAATATTTTTTAATAAGTATCTTCAGAATTTCGATACCTTTTGATTCATCATCAACTATAATCGTCCGTATCATTCTATAAAGTTTTAAAAGGCACTTCAACGGTGACGCAAGTCCCTGTAGGATTGCCTTGTTCATCGGTGAGGTCGCTGGTATAATTTTTCAGCATGCCGTTAAATAAAGTGCCCAGCGCTTCTATTCGGTCATGCACAATGTCTGTACCTACCGATTTAAATTCCCCGCTTCGGGATTTTAATTTTGCAGCTTCATTTCTCCCTATTCCATTATCGGTTATAGTGCATATGAGGATTGAATCTGATGTTCTGAAATTAATATCTACATGCGCTTCTCCTTTTTTAAACCTGATTCCATGTTTAATAGAATTTTCAACAAAGGGTTGTACCAGCATTCCCGGAATATAAATATCAGAAGTATTTAAACGCGCATCAACATGAACAGAATATGTGAACTTTTTTTCAAAGCGCAGCTCTTCAAGTTCAATGTACAGCGTCAGCGTCCTGATTTCTTCGGCAAGTGAAATAAATTCTGTGCGCGACTGGTCAAGTATCATTCGTATGAGCCGCGCGAACTTCGTGATGTATAATTGAGCAGATTCTGAATCTTTTTTTGCGATGTAATACTGAATGGAGTTAAGCACATTAAAGGTGAAATGAGGATTCATCTGTGAGCGAAGCGCATTAAGATTAAGCTCTGAGAACTTCCTGTTCAATTCGTTACGTTCTTCCGCTTTCTTTTTTATGTTCCTTATGCGCAGGTTAAGAAGCAGGAATAAAATAATGATAACTGAAAGAACTACTATAGCTCTGAACCATATTGTTTCATAAAATGGCGGGGAAAGAATGAAAGCAATTTCAAGAGGAATTTTTGCGATTAATCCTTTTTCTGTTGCAGCATGTAACTGAAATTTATAAGTACCCCAGGGCAAATTTGTGAATTGCACATCGCGGTTTGAAGTATTTCTCCATATAGTGTCCTGGCCAAGAAGCCTGTAGCGGTACGTAATATTTTTTGAATTACTGAACGAAACAGCGCTGAAAGAAATGTTTAAAGTATTTTGTTTGTAGCTTAAGGAATAAGACGATGTTAACAATGTGTCTCTGTCATTAATCTTAACAGCTTTTATATAAAAAGGTATGTCTTTAATCACATTAACCGGTTCTTCCTCGCTCACAAGGCTGAGACCTTCATTTGTAGCAACATAAATTTTATTCTTTCCTATTGCAAAATCATTTATTTCATCTGAAAGCAAACCATTGCTGAAATTATAATATTCAATATTTGTACTCAAGGGTTTTTGGTTTTTAATGGTAATTTTATTGAGCCCCCTGTTTGTACTTGCCCATATAATATTGCCTTCAACAGAAATACGATTGATGTTATCACTGGAAAGCCCATCAAGGGCTGTGATGTTATTTAAGCCGGTATCGGACACTAAAATTATTCCGTTGCTGCGCGTTGCTATAACAAGATACGTATGGTTCAGTTCATTGATATCTGTAACGCGTTTGCGGAGAATATTTTTTGTCGAATCAAACAAAGCAAAATTGCTGTCATTATATATATATAACCCGTCCAGCCCGCCCGCCATCAATCTCCCTCTCGAATCTTTAAATAAGGCTGTAGCGTGGAATTCTTTTTTATTAATAAAGCTGGTGGATAAATTATCTGTATTAATAGAGTAAGAGAAAAAATACTGACTGCCAAATAAATGATTATCGTCCTGTAAAATAAACCGGGTGGATGAATAAGCAGACATCAGCTTGCATCCGCGCCAGTTTGAAATAGGAATTTTTTCGTAAGGTGAATTATAAATCAGGTTGGTGGCAACGACTAATTGCTTTTTAGATTCTATATAGTAAAGAGAATTAATAGATTCTGCAGCAGAGCTGATCTCTTTTTTGAAATCCACTTTATCAATAGTAAAATTGAAAGCATTGAATTTATATAAGATGCCTTTAGAAGTTGCAAAAATTAAAACACTGTCCGATATGTTTTCAATTGCAGTTATTTTTTCACGCAACACATGGTCTCCAATTGCAAAGCTTAAGTTGTTTCTTGAGGGAAGATAAAATATTCCGTTCTCAAGGGTACTAATCCACAAACCTCCCTCATAATCGGCATAAATATGTGAAACGGAAAAATCAATAAGATAATGAGAGGAAACATTCATCGAAGAATTATAGACATACACACCGTCATGATAACATCCAATCCATAAATCGTTCCTGGAATCTTCAAAGACATTTAATACAGCGGTTTCGAAATGCTTTATCTCATAGCTCCTGTCGGGGCGAATTCGAATCAATGCACGCCCGCAGTAAAATATTAAATCGCCATTGCTAAGTTTGGTTGTGCCGAAATGTTGGTAGTTTAAGTATTCATTTAAAAGAATATCAAAACTCTGAGCAAATGATTTAATCCTTAATCGCGTGGGTGGTTTAAAATTTAGCGCGCTTGTAAAAAATGTAGAAACTGTTGCATGGCCTGTGTCATTAATTATAAATGTAGATGTATCTAACCCTAATATATTCTCTAAATACTTTCCGGCAGAATCAATGGAATGTATTTTGCCTTCAATGCCATTCAGAAAAACAGACTCGTGCTCGTCAATATATAAAGAAGTAAAAATATTGATTCCAAGGTTCGAGCTGATTACAGAATTGTATTTATAAGGAACTATTCTTCCGTTTTCGTAATAACTTAATAACCCCGTGAACGAAATAAACCAGATTCTGTTTTTCCAGTCCTTGTAAACTTTTATTACAGAATTTTCGGGCAGCGAATTTTTATTGTCGTAAACACGAAAAGAATATCCATCGTATTTTACAGCCCCGCGGTCTGTAACAAACCAAAGATTTTTTTGTGCATCGCTGGTAATCTGGTAGACTTCAGAACTTGGCAAGCCATCGCGTATGGTATAATGTTTAAAGTTAGGAATCCATTGCTGGGCGCTTAACGGATAAGCTGGAAAGAGAAAAAGTGCCGGCAGAAATAACCAAAATACTTTCCTATGGTTCTTCATTTTATGCTACAAAATTTCCAGGGTAATTTTTTGGTAACATTGTTTTTGCCAATTGCTCATCCCGTTGTTGATTTAAAAATGTTTTTTTAATCTACTTTTTATTTTAATTTTTTCAATTAATGGAGCATTAAATGTATCACCCAATTGCTGTTGTTGTTTTGTATCAATTTTTATTAATCTAAGTCGGTAACAGAAATACCAAACCATTCAAGGCCGTTCCAAATATGTGATACAATTACCATAGAAACAAATGTAGATTTTTTTCCAACTAAATCGGTTTTTGACACGGACTTCCATCCCGACTTTTTTTGTGGATACATTAGTCGGCAAATGGCTTAATTTTGCCGTCCGAAAATGGCACGCGGACGAAACAACAATAGCAGCAACGGAAAACAAAAAGACGAATCACCGAAAGTAAAAATCTCGAAAGAGAGTTTACGGCAGGCGCTTATTCTTTTCACCTATTTAAAACCTTACAGGGGCAGGTTTATACTAAGCCTTGTGTTCATTGCGCTCTCGGCTTTTACGACCAGCCTGTTCCCGTTATTCCTTGGCAAAATGATTGATGCTGCTTCGCCCGGAGCAACCCTGCCGGGCATGGGAAGCGACAGTGTGGGCTCGCAATTCAGCGCTGGTTTAAAGAACATTCACTGGAGTTTGAACACGACTCTGATTCTTATTTTTCTTCAGTTAGGCATTCAAACGGTTTTCTCATTTATGCGCGTGTACCTTCTTACGGAAGTGGGAGAAAAAAGCCTGGCGGATATGCGCAAAGATGTTTATAGCAAATTGCTTTCCATGCCCATGAGTTTCTTTACGGAGAAAAGAGTAGGGGAGCTGAGCAACCGCATCTCTTCTGATTTATCACAGATACAGGATGCTATTTCGTTTACGCTTGCTGAATTTCTGCGCGGCATTTTTACATTAATAATCGGGCTTGCATTTATTTTCTGGATAAGTACAAAGCTGGCGTTGGTGATGCTTGCCGTGGTTCCCGTGATAGCTGTGTTGGCGGTAGTATTCGGAATCCGCATCCGCAGGATGGCGCGCAAAGCGCAGGACCAGTTGGCTGACAGCGGCACCATCGTGCAGGAGACCTTCCAAGGCATTTCCATGGTGAAAGCATTCACGAGCGAGTTCTATGAAATAAGCCGTTACGTGAAAAGCATTTATGCCGTAGTGAGTACGGCAATCAGCAATGCGCGGTATCGCGGTGCATTTGTTTCGTTTATGATTTTTAGTGTGTTTGGAGCCATTGCATTTGTGATGTGGTACGGAGCAGGAATGATTCAGTCGGGGCAGCTGACCATTGGTTCGCTTACCATGTTTGTTATTTTCTCCATGTTTGTAGGAGGCACCTTTGCGGGCTTTGCTGATATGTTCAGCCAACTGCAGAAAATATTGGGAGCCACCCAAAGCATCCGAGAAATTCTGCGCGGCAACGGTGAGGCGGTTGAATTAAAACAAACCGTTCTGGAACCGGAATACGGGTTAAAGGGTAATGTTCGTTTTGAACATGTGGCATTCAGTTACCCCAGCCGTAAAGATGTTCCCGTTTTAAAAGACATTTCGCTGACTGTAGCTAACGGTGAGCAGGTTGCCATTGTCGGGCCGAGTGGAGCTGGCAAGAGCACCATTGCATCTTTATTGCTGAAATTCTATGAGCCGAATAACGGAAGAATATTTTTTGATGAACGTTCTTCCTCTGAGTTTCCGCTTTCACAGTTGCGTATGCAAATGGCTTTTGTGCCGCAGGATGTGATTTTGTTTGGTGGAAGCATCAAAGAAAATATTGCTTACGGAAAACCGGGTGCAGGTGATGATGAAATTATGGCTGCTGCTAAACAAGCAAATGCACATGAGTTCGTAGAACGGTTCCCTGAACGGTATGAAACCATTGTGGGGGAGAGAGGAATAAAATTAAGTGGCGGTCAGAGACAGCGCATTGCCATAGCACGGGCTATTTTAAAAGATCCCGCCATTCTAATTTTAGATGAAGCCACCTCATCGCTTGACAGCGAAAGCGAACAGCTGGTGCAGGAGGCATTGGATAACCTGATGAAGGGACGCACATCATTTGTAATTGCTCACCGACTCTCTACCATTCGTAACGCAGATAAAATTGTGCTTATTGATAAAGGTATAGTAAGCGAAAGCGGCTCACATAATCAGCTGATGAGCCACAACGGACTTTACCGCAAACTCAACGAAATGCAATTTGAGTTTGGTGCGGTCACTCAATCTCCAGTGCCCGAATAAAGTTCCGTGCGATTAGAAACATTCAAGGCTAACTTTTTTCGTTCAAATAATTTCGATAGGGCATTATCGAACCATATATTTTTGGGCATATTATAGCCAATATTAATCGTAAATCAGCCGTAAAATACCTGTAATTTAATAATAAAATATCCGTAAATTAATTGAAGTTTTTTAAATTTAATTCTTCTACATTTCTTCTCTTTTACCATAAAACTTAATAAAAACAACATATTAACCACAGTTTATTCATGATGCCCTGCCGAGAATGGAAAAATAGAGTAATTCAGGAAGGAAAAATGGTTGTGAAGAAAATTGTGAAGCTGTAAGCAACGAAATACGACTCCGTCAATTAAAGCATGAATATGTTGAAGTCCGAACAGCATCGAAAATAAATTTTTATTTTCGTTTCTCAATTTTTCTTATAAACCTGCCCGCCATTGCGTAGCCTTCGCGTTGGCAGGCAGGTTTTTAATTTTCAATTCTTTTGCCCAATCCCCCGACTGGCTCTGGGCAAAAGCAATAGGAGGAACACTTAATGATTATGGTAACTCGGTAGCCGTTGATGCTTCGGGCAATGTTTACACCACAGGTACTTTCCAGGGAACAGTTGACTTTGACCCGGGCGCGGGAGTATTCAATTTAACTTCTGTAGGACTCTTTGACATTTTCATTTCCAAAGTAGACAACTCAGGCAATTTTGTTTGGACAAAAGCAATGGGCGAAATAACTAATAATGACTATGCTTCAGGTAACTTCATAGCCATTGACCCCGCAGGAAGCGAGGATGTTTAATTGTGTAATTTGCAAAGCAAATGTTGCACAAGCTGATTATGGTTACACGAGCAAAACAATATTTGCGATTATATAGTTTTTTTAATAATACCTTGATTGAAGACAAAAAAATCATTCTAATATTTTTTTGCTTTTCACTTATTTTCCTCAATGAGGCTAACGCACAATCATATTCTTACCGACACTATTCCGTTGAAGACGGAGTAAATAGTTCTACTGTTTATTGTGCTATGCAGGATTCAAAAGGATTTATGTGGTTCGGAACTGAAACAGGAGCCTGCCGGTTTGATGGAAAAACATTTATACAATTCACCATGCATGATGGCTTGTCTGATAATGAAATTTTCCAGATACATGAAGATTCAAAAGGGAGAATATGGTTTTTAACTTTTAACGGAAAGATTTCTTTTCTTGAAAACGGAATCTTTCATAACCCCGATAATGATACTGTTTTGAAAAAAGCAATTGCATACTCAAACAATCTACTGAGTTTTTATGAAGATCATAATGGTGCTATCTGGATAGGAACTGTGTTTAACGGCTTAATGAAAATAGATGGACCAACTGTTTCGCATTATGACTTAAGTGAGAATACTACAGACGAAAAAGGGATGTATGTGCAAGAGGACAGTTTAAATAATATTTGGGTCATGAAGTCACTTAAAATTTATAAACTCGATGGGAACGTTCATGCAGAGACAAGAAAAACGCAATTCCTGTTTGATAACAGGAATTGCGTTTATACTCAAGATAGAAATTTTTTATTTCTTGATTCTGGCGCTATTTATCTTATGGCTAACCTTAAAACGAGAAAGTTAATTTCAATCAGTGATAGTATTAAAAGGATTGATTTCATGTTCATGGACCCTTTTAAAAACGTCTGGATTGGTACACAGGGACTCGGGTGTTACAAATATTATTTCTCGGATAGCACTTATAAAAAGCCGGAAATATTTTTGCCCGGGAAAATAATTCTTTGGATATTTACTGACAATGAAAATAACACGTGGATTACAACAGCTAATGAAGGAATTTATATGCTACCTGCCGATTATAAAAATCACTTCTCTTATACAATCAATGACGGGTTATCGGAAACACAGATAAACAGTATTGCGAAAGACGCGAGCGGAAATATCTGGTTGGGGCTTAGCAGGGGAAGAATAAATGTTATAACTAAAAATAACGGACTCAAAAGTTTTAGTGTTGACCAAAAGGCATCTCATTATAACCGTATTGTCAATATCTATATAGATAAGCATAATACCGTTTGGTGTGCAACCGATTTCGGACTTTATCCTTATAAAAATTTTCAGCCCGAGCCTTCTTTTCTTGAAGCAACTGCACTTAAAAATATTGCACAAAATCCGGTAACCGATGAAATAAGCATTACTTATTATGGAGGCATTTTTTATTTGTCTGAAGATGGAACTAAATTACAAGGTAGTATAGTTTATAATGATGGCAGTGTTAAGCTTCAACGAACATTCACTCATGCCTACGACCATTACGGCAATCTTTGGATAGGGAATATCGAAGGCCTTAATTTTTATAGCGGCAAACAACTTATCAAATATGGAGCTGACAATGCGCTTTTAAAAATAAGAATTACAGACATCAAAGAATTCAAGAATGATATAATGATTATTTCCACTTATGGGCATGGGATAATTTTTTTCAGCAAAGGAAAAATCATTCAGCAAGTCAGCACGCAACAGGGGCTTGCAGGAGATATCTGCAGAAAAATTTTTACCAGAGATTCTCTTGTTTGGATTGCAACCAGTACAGGGCTGAGTAAAATTATTTATGAAAATAATTTTTTTACAGTAAAAGAAAACCTGAACTCTAACAATGGTTTGCTTTCCGACAATGTAAGAGGTGTGATTGATGATGGAGAGAAAATATATGTGGCAACGGAAAAAGGACTTTCGGTTTTGAACAATAATTCAAATATTGAAAAAACGGCTTCCCCGATTGTATATATAACCAAGCTTACTACTGATAATAATTTATTCAACATAACTAATATTCCAGATATTTCATATAAAAACCAGCGGCTTGTTATTGATTTCGTGGCCGTCACTTTTAAGAATCCTGAAGAAGTAAAATATCAGTATCGCTTAAATGGGAATTCTGGCAAGTGGACAGAAACAAAAAACAATTTAGTTGAATTTTCTTCTCTCAGCCCCGGCAAATATATTTTTGAACTGACTGCAAAAAAAATTGACAGCGACTGGAGCAAGCCGATACAATTAAGTTTGGTAATTACTCCTCCATTCTGGAAAACGTTGTGGTTCGAGCTTCTTATCGCAAACTTTTGTATCCTCTCCCTATATTGGATTATCAGAAACGTTACCACTCATAAGCTTCGCCAACAGTTAGTTTTAGCAAAACAAAAACAAGCCATTGAGGCAGAGCGTAATCGCATTGCATCCGATATGCATGATGACTTGGGCTCCGACCTGAGTAAGATTACGATTGTCAGCGAAGTAATAAAGGAAAGTGAAAAATTAAATGTTGAAATCTCGTCTAATCTTAATAAAATTTCCCGCTATGCAATTGACTTGCGCGAAAAAATGGATGATATTATTTGGGCTTTAAATCCAACACATGACACGTTGGGAGATTTAATTTCCTATGTTCATCAGTATACCCTGAATTATTTTGAGGGAAGTAATATTACATGCACTGTGACACTTCCTGAAATTATTCCTGAAACACCTGTGTCAGCTACTATGCGTAGAAATATATTTCTTATTGTAAAGGAATCTCTTCATAACATCTATAAGCATGCTCATGCATCGCATGCGCATATAAAAATAAAGATTGCTAATTCTGAGCTTGCTATTTTCATTGAGGATAACGGAGAAGGTTTTGAAGAAAATCAGTTATCTTATGGAGGTAATGGCTTGAACAATATTCGTAAAAGAACAATGGAAACCGGAGGTAAGCTGGGTATTATTTCTTCAAAGGGACATGGCTGTACAGTACAATTCAGTTGTTCGCTCAGGAAGCGGTAAAAAAACATACCTCGTACTTTAGTATGAGAGCATTTTCAATAGCACCGTGTATTTTTGACTAAATATTTTTTCAGACATGCCAGAGATAAAAATTATTATAATAGAAGACCAGGAAGAAATCCGGAAAGGTTATGAATTCCTGATCAATAACTCCAATGATTTTTCCTGCATAGGGTATGCCAATGCCGAAGATGCCATTGACAATGTCTTCTTCGACAAGCCCGAAATTATTCTCATGGATGTAAACCTTCCGGGTATCTCAGGCATTGAAGCAACGAAGTTATTGAAAGAAAAATTTCCGAAAGTTCACATTATCATTTTCACGGTGTATGAAAATAATGAAAATGTTTTCCAGGCGCTGGAAGCCGGAGCAAGCGGTTACATACTTAAACAAACGAAACCGGCACAATTGATTGAAGCGATAAAAGAAGTATACAATGGCGGGGCGCCCATGAGCAGCCGGATTGCAAAAATGGTTGTAGCATCTTTTCAGAAAAAAAATATTGTTGACAATGAAGAAGAATTAACGGAGCGAGAAAATGAAATATTAAAATTACTTTCTGCCGGTTATCGAAACAAAGAAGTTTCAGAAAAGCTTTTCATTTCACTCAGCACTGTGAAATCACATGTCTATAATATCTACCAGAAGCTGCATGTCACAACACGTGTAGAGGCCCTCAACAAAATCAGGAGGCACATCAGATAATTTTCTTTATTTCTTTTTTGAAAAATCCAACTTTAGTTGGATTGATTGGGCATTTTATTGCCCTGATGTTTGTTCCGAAATTATTATCTCATTAAGTTATAAAAACGCGGAAGCCGAAAAGCGTGAAAGAGAGTAGGCATTAACTCCAAATTCTTATGCAATGAAAAGGAAAACTGAAACACTAAAACAAATCTTGTATGCTGCTTTGGGCAGTATATTCCTGATTATTTACTCCGTTAAAACGAACGCTCAGATTCTGCCAATTATTCCTGATAATTTAGTAGCGTCTGCTACGAGTGTTAATCATACAAACAATGATATTAAGGGTCCTGTTACTGTGTGGGATGATATAATTTCTTTTCCCATTGCCTTTATTTCTTTTGGCTCAGGCGCTATACCCCTTAATAACGGGCAGAGTGCTTATGACCCTGATGTTAGTGTATTAGGTATTTGGACGATAGCGGTTTATGAAGACCCTTCGGCTAATTCAATAAATGCTGATATCTTTAAAACCGGGCTATACATTTCTACAAAAATTATATCGCACTCCGGCAGAAGGCCTAAGATTGATGCTGATGACGGTGGAGTTAATGCAGAAATTGTCTGGGAAGATATTTCAACACCGACATTAAGAAGTATAATGAATTGTACAGTTCAGATTATAGGAGGAGGACCCACCTTCTCTGCTCCTGCTTTTTTACTTAAAGGCCCTGCTACGGGAACCGATTACGCTGACCCTGATGTAGCAGTTGAGTTTGGCATGCATTATACCTGCATTCGTAATGGCAATGATTTGCTTTATGATGGTGCGTTTTTAGCAAGCAGTTTCTCTAATAATCCAAGAATATCTTCCGGCACTATATTTCCTGATGATGTTGAAGTAGTAGCAGAAAGAGGTGGCGAGATTTATGGTTTCAGTATGGCAACGATAACCGGGACCGGAGGACCGCCTCCAAACCCGATTCACTATGGCACTGGCACAATGCCTGTCTGCGCCTATGTATATGATGTGTTTGCTGTTTTATGGGAACAGGGAGGTACAATAGTTGCCTATTTATGCTCGCGTGATGGGTTTACAATTACAAATGTGATAATACCACAACCTCCTCCTCCTGGTGATTTGTGTTACGTAAGCATTAATTATGCTTCTGGCGGTCAATCGGCCACATCTGTCAGCGGGTTCGGCGCTATTGGGATCTTTGATTTGTATTCCTCATTCGGGGATGCAGGACTGGGTCAGGTAAGTGATAAAATGAGCGATAGCGTAACTGCTCCGGCCGATAGCGGAATATTTAGAATTGCAAACACAGACTGGCAGGCATCTTCTGTTGTAATTTATCCTACCCCATTTACAGATGAGGTAATTATCAAACTTCCATTTGATAGCAAAAGCCCGGCAAGTTTTAATGTCAGCATTACTGATGCACTGGGAAGAAACGTGTATGAAACCACAGCAGAAAACCAGGAGCAAATTATATGGAAGGCAGGCGATGCCTTGGGTTCAGGAATTTATTACCTGAAGGCAACTAACAGCTACACTAATTTTCTGACAGTCTCCAAATTGCTGAAATTATAAAATCAAACCACCGACATTATTTTTTGTTCTGATAAGCGTAAGCAAAAACTTACGCTTATTTTTTTAATAATAAATTCTGTCAGCAATAGAATGAAAATGGAAGAAACTGAAAGAAGGTCGAGTAGTCCTGTCGGGACTACAAAATAATTTGTGGCATGGGTTTCTATGTTTACGTTTTAAAAAATGAAGTTACAGGTAAAATATATAAAGGCCAAACACAGGATTTGAAAAAGCGAATAGCAGAACATTCTTGGTCGCATACAAAATCGACCCGTAATTATTCCAAAGAATGGAAGCTTGTATATTTTGAAATTGTAAATAGCCGGGAGCAAGCAATTACCAGGGAAAAATATTTTAAATCTGCAGCAGGAAGAAAATTTCTAAGACCTAAAATTGAATCAAGTAGTTCAACGGATACCCGCCCGAACGTACCGTTCGGTACGGGCGGGGAATAGGAGTTTCCTAAACTCTTGATACAGTGTTCCCCGCCTGACTGCTGACACAGTCAGGCGGGCAGGGATTCCTGTCGGGACTACAAAATACTGCTAAATTCATTGAAAATCAGTGCCCGAAGTGGCGAGGCAAACAATGCCCTTCTTTTTAAAATTTCTTTTAATCTTATATTATGTGCATGTGCTACTCTGACCATAAAGAAAGTTTTCTGTTGGCTTAGATGTGAAGCGAAGTAATTTTACCGTTCTTAGTTTCAAAATTGTATTTGATGATTGCAGGGCTTCCAGGAAAAGTCCCTGAAATTTTTGCCGTTAAAATAATTTCGTCTCCATTGGTTGTGACTTCAAGTGGTTCATATTTTGTCTTGTATTTGGAATTAGTCAGTTCATTCCATTTTCTGATTTCTGTTTTGCCATGATATGTTTTTCCTTCATCATGTACTATCGCATCATCGGAAAAATTTTCAGTAAATGCTTTACTGTCATATTTGTCTTGTGCGGCAATTAAGTCTGCAATTAATTTTGGTAGTTTCATTTGTTATTTGTTTTAAAATTTGTTTTACTTATTTATAAAGTTGGAATAGTTCCTCCCTGTTTATTACTTCCACTCACTTTCATATTGCTATCAAAATCCAAAAAAAAATTATTTCTTTTAATCTTGATGTTATGCGTTCGTTTTACTTTCCCCACGAAGTCGTATCTATCAAATATCCGCTCGTCAGCCAACGATGTTGTAAGAAAGCCAACACATAGTTTGTCAATGTCCGTTTGTTTGGCTTAAACATTTTTGGTGTCAAGTCAAGTTCGTAAAGTTCGCTTACAATTCTGTTGCCTTGTCCGTATCTTCTAAATCTCTCTCGGAAGTCACGAAGTCCGTCACCGAAATTATGTTTTGCAATACTGTCAAATGCGTAAGTGAGTTGTCCAATGTTCAGCAACTTAAAACCTAAATCAATGTCTTCGCCTCCTGCGATTTTTATTTGCTCGTTGAACCCGCCAACTTTTTCAAACGCTTGTCGCCACACTAAACAATTTGCAGTTATCAAATAGTCAGGTCGTGGTTTGTTCGGTTGCTCATAAACTTTTGGCGGCACAAGAATTTCTTGTTGCTCGTAATATTTTGAAATGATGTCTTGTCTGTGAGCTTTGATGTTGCCTGCATAACCAACCGAACCGTTTTGAACTTTTAAATAACCTGTGATAAAACTTTCTGTCGGCACACAATCGCTGTCGGTGAAAAGTATCCAATCGGTTTGTGCTTGCTTAACTCCAAAATTTCTTGCACTTGCTGGTCCAATTTTCTTGCACTTAAAAAGTCGCACCGAAATAGGAAAGTCGTTGCGGATTTCAATTGCAGGATTTGAGTTGTTGTCAACGATGATTATTTCTTTAGGAAAATTGTCTGCGGTTTGCGTTCTAAAAAACTCCGTCAAAAAAATGTCAATGCCGTTTTGATTGTCCTTAACTGGAATGACAATAGTGATTTCATCCGTTGTCCGAATGTCGTCTGATTTTATCCCTGCTCGTTTGGTCGGCTTAAATCCCAACCTGCTAATCATTGTCATAAGGTTAAATTGTCTGTTCGTTTCTTGCACAAATGTTTGAAGTTGCTGTGTCGCCAAAGAAAGGCAGATAACATTTAAATATACGAAACAAACCTACCAAAACTTTCGCTAATCCGCCACCCGTATGTTGGATTGCCGCATGTTTGGGTTGCGTTAATCTGCAGAAGAAAAAAGACCGAGAGAATTCCAGCTGCTCACAGCTAGTGCTGACGATAAATGTCAGCATCGAGACATGCTTCGCATCGTCTCGACCCCGAAAGAATTCCGACCCTCTTCGTGCATAGCCCCGATTGAGCCGGAGCGCAGCGCAGGTGAAAGCGGGACGGTAAGTTGAGAGAACGGAAATGTTCAGCTTCAAAATTGCTGAAAGACCTCACCCAGCTTTAAAATCTTTAACGTGTTTTTGATTTTTCCCTCGGCATTGAGCTTGTTTAATATTTGCTCGGGTTCACCTAATGGTTCGTCTGCAGAATCGAATGTGCCGTAGTGGAATGGTATGAATGTTTTTGCTTGTGTTGCGTGGAATGCTTTCACAGCATCATATGGGTCCTGATGTAACGGTCCCATAAACCAGGCAGGAGCGTATGCACCTGCGCCTATGAGAGCTACATTAATGTCCGAAAAAAGTTCTCCAACATCATTGAAGTGTGTTCCATGCCCGGAGTCCCCGCTAAAGTAGATGCGCTTTCCATCTTTCTCAATCAAGAACGCTCCCCAGAGAGTAGTGTTTCCATCCCAAAGGGTACGGTTCGCCCAGTGTCTTGACGGCAGGAACGTAATCTTCAGGTCGCTCTCAAGTTGATATTGTTGATACCACCCGGCAGTTTGTATTTTGTTGCTCGTCCATTTACTAATTAAATTATCCAGGCTTAATCCGGTTAGTATCTGCGCGTGGGGATTATTGCTGGTTAACAACTTTATGCTGTTTTTATCGCAGTGGTCGTAGTGCGCATGCGAAACCAATATGTAATCAATATTCAATAATTTACCAGGAGGAACAGGCATATCCGAAAAGCGCACACCAACCGGCAGCTTACCATAAACCGGGTCTATCAGAATGCGAATGCCTGACAACTGAATAAAAAAACTGGCGTGACCTAACCAAACAATCTTGTCCGCTGAATCTGTCAGCCATTGATCATCTTTAAGAACAGGTATTCGCCACGTGTCCTTCTGTTTTATTTCTTTCTGTGGATTACGGTGCGTCATGAACTTAAATACATTACCGTAATCAAGTTTCCACGGATACTCATGATTGATGAATAAACCATCCTCATCGAGTGGAGTGCCCTTCCAATCAGGTTTAACAGTTACAAGAGCCGGATTTGAAGTGTAGCTTGTTATCGTAGGTGTTTTCTTTTTTGCCAGCATAATCTTCCCTGTTAAAAGCAAACCGAACAACGCCAATCCTCTATAGATGAATTTTCTCCTGTTCATAGCTGGCTTCCTGTTTGTGCTGAGACTGTCTATGACTACCTATTTTCTATCCAATCCACCATTAACTTGCGCTCTGCAAAAAACCATTTTCCGTTTTGCCTTACAAAGCTATCATGATATTTAATGTTGGCAATCATACAAAGGTGCAATACTTTTTAAATATTCTATTTGCTGTATGGCTCAAATATTATTTGGTGAGTGGCTCACTGCACAGAACCAATTCCCGGTTCCGATTTTATTCATTACTTCACCCCTGCAAAATAAAATCCTGAGCCAACAGCAACAATGGCAAGAAAAGATTATAATATTTGGTGGGGTCCGCCAAAAAAATTCTCAGCGCAAATTGCCGAGCGTAAAATCACCTGGCTTGAACTTTTTTATGTAACTGAATAATTCCGAAGCATGGCTAGGGTATAGATAAGCCAGGTTTATTATTCACCTAATTTCATGAGAGGGTAAAGATTCATCGCTTCTCGAAGTAGTTTAATCTTTCCTTTCTCAGCTACCAGGCGTCCCATGTACAGTTGTTTATACGGCTTGCCATTAAACAAACCGTCTACTTCATATTCCGCAAAAACCTGATCCGGTGTTTCTATGTAGTACTTTATGTTAATGAACTTGAAATCCGGAGCCATTTTGAGAATGCCGGTTATCATGTTCTTAATATTCTCCGGTCCTTCACTCCGCCACGATTGACCCAGTGAAGCTAAATAGGGAAGTTCAATTGCGCCATCAGCAGCGAATAGTGATGCCGCGGCATCCGGATTCTGAATATTACTATGATAAGTTTGTAATAGCTCTTTTGCTGTTTTCATTGTTTTATTATTATTTGTTTGACTTTGCGAATAGATGTTTTTAACCGTCACAATCACTACTGAATCAGGATTAGTTTTTTCATCATGCCAGATTATTATTTCAAATATCATTTTGTCCTACCGACAGCAACTAAACGATTTGCGCTGTGAAGTTCTAATCATCGCACATCCTTAGCATTGATTTTTGATAAATAAAAACGTGACAAATATCAATTCTGTCCTTTCGGTGCACAAGTATATTTGGGTCATGAAAATTGTATATGCGTTATGACAACCCCAGCCCAACTATTAGAGAACAGCTTACTGGTAATTTGGAATGACCGAAATGCAGACAGACGTTTGGAGGCAATGAAAAAGACATATGCACCAGACGTTCATTTTTATGAATTCAATAGTGGAGAACCGATAATCGGACACACAGCAATTAATGAACTTATCTCAAAATTACAGAGCGAATGGGCACCTGAATCCAGGTTTGAATTAAACAAACCGTCCCAGGTTAATCACGCAATACAGATTGCTTCCTGGAATCTTGGACCACAAGGAATGCAGCCAGTTGCAACCGGTATGGATGTGGCTGTCGTTGAAAATGATTTGATTAAATCATTTTATCTTTTTTTAGATGCTCCTGAAAAAAGCAAATGATTATACAGACAAAAGACAAGACCGTGTCGCAACTAATCAATAGATTTAACCAGGGACTTTTTTGCTGTCTTGTGCCTGATTCGGCTCAGTGTTTCGCGGGTAATACCAAAATAGGAAGCAATCATGTTCAGAGGTACCCTGGCAGCCAATGAAGGATGCTGCTGGACAAAATTCAAATACCTCTCTTCAAACGGAGTGCTGATGGAATCGTTAATACGATTTTGAAAAGCAATAAAACTGCGCTCAAGGATTGTATTCACCATATCACCGAAAGCCGGTATCTCCCTGCAAATGGCATCGAATTTTTGTTTGTCTATAAAAACTATTTCAGTGTCCTCAATAGCATCAATATTGAAACGTGACGGTTGACCCGATAGCAAAGCCTCCCTATCACCTGCCCACCAGTTTTCCATTGCAAATGAAATCACATGCTCAAATCCCTTTTCGTCAACTGAGTAGGTCCTTAGCAATCCCTTCGTCACAAACGCTTTATTGTTCCAATGATTGCCCTCCTGTAATAAATATTGTTTTTTGCGTAATTTTTTCACCACGCAACGGGAGCGGATATACTCGTGCTGCTCTTCAGTGAGGGAAATTTTATTATCCAGATAAGCCTTGAATACTTCGTACACGGAGGCAAAATTATAAAATCTCCCGGTATTCAAATTGTCTGGTTGAAATGACGGGTGGCTTTAATAACTGCTTCCCTAAAAAATTAATAATAATAAAGGAATAGAAGCTGAACATTCTCGCTCTCTCCTGCCTGCCATTGTTCTTGGCTCTCGCCTTGGCAGGCAGGCAACTGACCGTCCCGCTTTTCGCTCGCGGAGCTCGCTGCAATCGGGGCTAGTTGTGAGCGGTTGGGAGTCTCTCAACCATTTTCTTAAGACTATGCTAAGGTAAGAAAGGTTAATCTTTTGTTAGCATGATACTTATTGTATGTCTACTTATTGTATGCAATTTTGATAAATTTGCCTTTTATGCAGGCAAAAAAAAAATCTAATCTAAGAGCGGTTGACTTTTTCTGTTCTGCAGGAGGCATGACTGCAGGATTTCGTAAAGCCGGAATAAAAGTTTTGGCGGGAATTGATATTGATCCTGCTTGTAAAGAAACTTATGAGAAAAATAATAAGGGATCAAAATTTATTCTTGCTGATATTTCACAACTTACAGAAGAGCATATCGTTTCCGAACTTAATTTAAAGAAGAATGATGATGAGCTGATTTTCATCGGGTGCAGTCCTTGTCAGTATTACACCAACATGCAAACCGAAAAAAAGAAATCAAAGAAGACAAAAATGTTACTGGTAGATTTTCAACGGTTCGTTGATCACTTTAAGCCGGGATATATTGTTATTGAGAACGTTCCTGGATTTGAAAGAAAAAAGGACAGCCCTTTGCAAAAGTTCAAAGAGTATTTAGATGAAAACGATTATATTTATGATGACGGTATTATAAATGCTTTGTATTATAATGTTCCTCAAAAAAGAAGAAGATATTTATTGATAGCCACGCGGGTAAAAAATAAAATTGAATTACCGAAGCCGCAAAAAAATATTAAACATCTTATTGTCAAGAATTATATAGGTAAAGAAAACGGATTTGAATCAATACGAGCCGGACATAAGGATGAAAGTGTTTTTATACATACTGCTGCGAAACTCGCTGACATAAACTTGAAAAGAATTAAAGCTACTCCTAAAGATGGAGGGACACGATTATCTTGGAAAGATAATCCGGAACTTCAATTAACTTGTTACATAAAAAAAGATACCACTTTTCAAGATGTTTATGGAAGAATGTTTTGGGATCATCCTGCACCAACTCTAACCACAAAATTTTATAGTATATCCAACGGACGTTACGGACATCCTGAAGAAAACAGAGGCATATCCCTAAGAGAAGGAGCAATTCTTCAAACCTTTCCAAGGCGATATAAATTTATTTCAAAGCACCCCACAACTATTGCCCGGATGATAGGTAACGCTGTACCTCCAGAATTAGCCAAAAGAATAGGCAAAGCTATTATATCAGTTGAAGAAACCAATTAATGCCTAGGAAAAATAAACTTGATGGTGAAGGCAAACTCGTAATGAAGTTTGACCCTCAGACAATAGAGCATTTAGGTCTTAAAATGTATTCAAACATTTCCAAAGCTCTTGCTGAACTTGTTGCAAATGCTTATGATGCGGATGCAAAAAATGTTTACATTAATCTGTATGATGAAAGTAGCAATCAAAGAATTGAAGTGGCTGATGACGGAGAAGGAATGACATTTGATGACATTAATGATCAATTTTTAAGAATAGGTAGAAATAGAAGAAGAGAAGGTTTTATTAAAAGCCCAAGTGGAAAAAGAAAAGCAACTGGAAAAAAAGGACTAGGCAAGTTGGCTTTTTTCGGTATCGGTAAAACCATTGTGATTGAAACAATAAGAAAAAATTCAGGCTGGCTTACCCATTTTACTTTGGATTGGAAAGCAATTTTAAGCACACACAGTAAAGACTATAATCCTAGCTATATAAAGACCAAGTGCGATAAAAAATTAAGGGGGACAACAGTTAAGGTTTTTAAACTTAATAGAAAACCGGATTTTGACAAAGAAGAATTAGCTATTGAGTTATCAAAACTTTTTAATTTCGTTCGGAATGATTTTAAAGTTTATATCACCTTGAATAATGATAAACCATTTTTAATACATAACAAGTTAAAATACAAAAATCTTGATAAAGAATTTGAATGGAAGTTTCCAGCCGTCACCACAAGAATAAAAGCAAAATATACTTTAAAGAAAAAAATTAAAGGAAAAATAATTTCTACAAAAAAACCTCTTAAACCAGGTTTAAGAGGTATATCTCTATTTGCAAATGGTCGTTTAGTAAATGCACCAGAATTTTTTGGGGCATCTGAATCAAGTCATGGTTACTCATATTTTACCGGATGGCTTGACGTTGATTTTATTGATGACTTGAAAGAAGATGTTATAGCAACTGATAGGCAGACCCTGAACTGGAATTTTACCAGTACTTCAGCGTTAAGGGAATTCCTAAAAAAGTGTATGACCTTTTTAGAAAAAGATTGGCATGACAAAAGAAATGAAGCACGGCAAAAAAAAATTAAAAAAGTAACAAAAGTCGATTTAGTTCAATGGTATAAACATTTACCAAAAGAAGTTTTAGAATCCGTACAGCCAATTATCAATGCAGTATTGGGTAAATACAGTCTTCCGGAAGAAGACGGTACTACTTCAACGGTGGTACAAAAGCTAAATATTCTCGTGCCAGAATATCCCTATTATCATTGGAGACATTTGCATCCTATAATTCAAGCAGCTGCAAAAGCTGACTATGAAAAGAAAGATTATTACGGGGCATTTATTGAAGCTGCAAAAAGATATATTACAACTACTCGAAAAAAATCTGGCAGCAGAAATTCTGACAGGGGAATGATGGGAGAAGTGTTTGGGTCCGGTAAACTATTGTTAGTGACTAAAAATTTCAAAAGACCCGATGGCACGGATTTTAATCAAGATACATACGATGATATTGAGGAAGGTCAAAAATTTCTTTCGATGGGAATTGTGGCTGGTGGAAGAAACCCCGTATCTCATGAAGAAATTAAGGACTTACGTGATTCAGGTCTATTTTCAGAAAAGGATTGTCTAGACGGACTAAGTTTATTGTCACATTTGCTTAAAAGACTTGAAGGTGCTTAAATTTTTAGGACACGTTACTTTTCAATAATGTAATTAGCTTTTGGTCGAAAGAATTTCTTCTTATTTGACACTGCCAAATTTCAAGAACTTTTATTTTTTCCTTTTTTAGTCTCATTTTATTCAGCAAGTCAAGTTCCTTATTACGTTCAATTTTTTTTCTCCACCACGTTCTTCGCGTTTTCGGGAGTGCTGCATACTTACAATTCTTATGCCCATGCCAGAAACAACCGTGAACAAAGATTACTGTTTTGTATTTCGGTAAAACAATATCCGGTTTGCCGGGGAGTTTTTTATCGTGCAGACGAAAACGATAACCTTTTGAATGCAGGAATTTTCTAACAAGAATTTCGGGCTTGGTATTCTTTCCCTTAATCCGGCTCATGTTGTATGAGCGCTGTGCTTTTGTATGTACATCTGCCACGGAGCAAATTTCTTAAAAAAGATTGAAAGAATTCCAACCGCTGACAGCTAGCCCCGATGGAACCAAGCGCAGCGAAGAGACAGCGGGACGGTAAAAAGTGAAAGCGAAAATGTTGGGCTTCAAAAAAAATTATTACATCCCTGCCTACTTCTTTTTCGATGCTTCATTTAGTAACTGAAATTCCCATGCAATGTTGGAACCGATGCTACCCATATGTTCAGATAAAATCGGCACAAGCGGACCTATGGTTTCAGTTCTTGCCCAGTCACGTTGCAGTTCAGCCTGAAACACATTGAAAGTGATGGGTACTACACCACCCATGACCATGCGTTGAATAGCCATTTCGTGAGCTTCCACGCTTACACCGGCAGACGCATCGGTCACAACATAGACCTCATACCCTTCACCGGCAGCTTGCAAAGCAGGCATGGCTACACATACTTCTGTCCAAAGACCGGCTATGATAATTTTTTTCCTGCCAGTCTTTTTTACCCAGTCAACGACTCTTTTATCTTCCCATGCATTAATTGCCGTACGGTTGATGGGAGTTTGCTCCGGAAATAAATCGGTTAGCCCTTTAACCATGTAGCCTCCTCTATCCTCTACTACTGAAGTCAGCAACGTTGGCACTTTGAATACTTTGGCAGTTTTAGCCAACCCAATAACATTGTTCAAAACGTTTTGACTGTTAGTGCTTCCCAGGGTACCGAACTGGAATGGTTGGTGATCGATAAGTAAAAGAGCACAATTGTCCGGGGTGAGTAACGTTCCAAGACCATTGAACTTACCGGGACTTTGTGCCGTAGCTGTCGAAGCACCGATGAACATAATTGCACCTGCAAGGAGATGCCAAAATTTGCGAGTCAATAATACTTTCATTGTAATAATGTTTTAAGGTTAGACAGCAAATGTTTGAATAATCTTAAATTCAAAAATTGATATTAAACAAAAAAGAAATTGATATATATCACGTGTTGTGTTTGCAGGATTTTAAATATTAAAGTGAAGAAGAGTATTATACAAACCGATATGCCTACACTCGTACTATAACTGCGATACTAATGGACCGTATGTCATGAGGCGTAGTGGGGTCTTGTTCCAGAAACGGACCTCGCTTAAAGTAGCTAACAATACCTCTTAGACTTAAATGACTGCTATATGTGTATGAAGCCAGAATGTCTATGATGGAACCTACACTACGTTGATCGCTGCCAGGCGCCACCAAAAAAGACCCACCGGTTGCGTAGAGTCCATCTGCAACAGACTGTCTCCAAAATTTAAAATAATCTGCAGTGAGTTTTACTTTCTTAACAGGCTCAACTTCTATTTTACCATGTATTAAAAACAAGTTTGCTGAACCCACATTATCTATATAGCCATAATAAATACCTCTGGGATAAATAGGATTAAAAGTGTTGAGGGCACTGTCGGTAAGATTGCGGTCTCCGCTGGACATTGCACTTTGAATAGACCAAGCCGGCTTCAGGAAAACATTATTGAATTGATATGTCAGTGTTTGTACTAATTTCCAGGCAAGTATTGGATAGCCGTTGAATTTGCCAAACTGTACGTCCACTTCTGTATGACCGCTCCACCGGAGTTTGAGAAAATCGAGCGCTGCACCGATGGTATGCCTGTCTTCAGTACCCAACCCTTGGGCAAACTTCACAGGGTTTCTATGCGTATAAAGATAACGGGCATCCAGCCGGTTGAAAAATTTGCGGGGGAATGTTTGTGTTATCCATGTACCTGCTATTTTCTGTGACTCATCAATCTTATCATCGAAAAATCCGGGATTGGTTTTCATCAGTTCCATCGCGAACAAATCAATTTTTGTGTTCTTGAATTCCGCAATGAACTTCATTCCGAAAAAAGATCTCCTCACGTTGATTTCCCTTATATCTAACAAAGAACCAACCCCATAATGAAGTGCTTGCTTTCCAATCCGAAAACTATAATGGCTTTTATTTTTTGAATAAAAGGAATATTCACCGAAGATTTGATCAAAGGCTAATTTATTGAGATCCTGAACCGGGCGTGCGCCTCCATTTCTTCCGGAGAGAAAGCTTGATTGCGCTTGTGCGAATACTCTGATATTTTTATTGTAACGGAAGTCAGCATGAACAATAGCCCTATGCAGGAAATATCCATCATTATCCTGCGGACCTCTTCCCCAGAGATAATTATCATAGACTTCATACATTTCCCGAAAGTATCCTCCCATGCTTATAAATCCTTTACCACCCCTGATGGGTATATGATTAATCTTATCTGAAAAGTTTTTCTGCTCCCCAGGCTGATGCGCAGGCCAATACTCCTCGGCAGCATCCAATAAATATCCTGTTTTTAAAGAGTCTTTGATCTGCGCCTGGATATTCTTATTAAAGAATAAGAAGGATACAAATAAAAATATAGTTATTCTTCTATAGAAAGTGCTTTGCATATCTGAACCTGCTTTTAGTACGCTAAACTGTATCATTCAAAGGCGGGAAGAAATGATTAAGAGCAAAAAAAAATGTGACAATAATCACAATTGAAATCTCATTATCGCTCTTGCCCTGGATTTAGAATGCTCAATAACGATAGCCTTGTTTTCCAATCTTTTGATTTAATTCTTACCAATTTCAACATTTGCCCAAACTTCAACTTCGTTGCTAACCCCCGTAGGAATTGGGTCTTTTCCTAAACTGAAGCCGCTTCTGTTTAATTTACCCGTCACGGTAAATCCTGCAGTTTGTTTTTTAGTCATAGTAACAGCCCATCCATTTAAGGTTACATCAAACTCGATTGACTTCGATACTCCATGTATTGTAATGTTTCCTTTAAGCTTGTATTTATTGTTTTTAACTTTTGTGAACGAAGTGCTTTTAAATACCAGTGCAGGAAATTTTTCTGCATCAAACCAATTGGGACTTTTTAAATCGTTGTCGCGCATTTCTACATCAGTGTCAATAGATTTTACATCGGCAGTCATTTCAATCTGTGCATCGCTGAAATCTTCTTTTTCAGATTTCATGCTTACTTCAAATTGATGGAAGACTCCTGCAATATGTGTAATGCCGTAATGCATTACACTGAAATGCAATTGTGAATGATGTTTATCTGTTGTCCATTTGGTTTGGGCAAATACTATCGATGAAAGGAACAGCGAAGTGATTAGAACTAATTTGGTTTTCATTTTAATTTGGTTTTAATCGTTTGTAAAAAAATCATATATGTATAATGAATTATGGAATAAAATAGTTGTCACTTCGAATTATAATAACCGCCAAAATACTTTACAGGTGACCAGGCAGGAATCGTCTCGGATAATTTCGGAGACAGGTTGCTGTATTCCTGGGTGCCAAATACAACCCTGCCATCAACGATCGTTAATACAGAAGTAACAGATTTTATTTCGTCATCAGGTATAGTAAGGAAGTCTTTATCAAGTAAAGCAAAATCTGCCAGGTACCCCGGAACGATCCTGCCATTCTCATCTTCCTGGTGCTCGAACCATGCGGGCCCGGATGTAAATAATTTTAGCGCTTCATTCCTGGTCAAGCGGTTGTCTTTTGCCAATATTTCAGATCCGGATACAGACTTGCCGGTAATCATCCAGCTAATGCTTGTCCATGGGTTGAAAGAAGAGGCTCTGAATGCGTCCGTAGTCATAGCCAAAGGAATACCGCTCTCTACCAACAGTCGCAACCGTGGTGTTTGCAATGCTTTTTCCCGGCTATACGTTTTTATAAAACCATCTCCATGCAAGGCCATTTTACCGTCCAGGGCAATACCGCCACCTAATTTTTTTACTCTGGCAATATTTTCAGGAGTTATCGTTTCAGCATGTTCTATACTCCATCGCAAACCGTCCAGGGGTATCTTGCGATTTACACTTTCCAAAGCGTCCAGGAATGGCGTGATATTTTCGTTGTAACTAATATGCATACGGAAAGGGATTCTTCTCTTTACCAATTTGGTAATGTCTTCTTCAATGTATATACGCATCGAATCTTTGTTGACGACTATAGCCGGTTTATCGAAGTTTTCATGATCATGCAGTACCAACCTAAGCATTTCACCGGTGCCTTCATATTCGTGACCATGCGCCATTATCGGATCAACATTTTCTCCCGGGCTGATGGGTGATCTTTTTGTTATAGCGTTGATCTCTGCATCTACCATAGTGGGAGCGCTGACATCGCCAAATTGAAGATCGATAAAAGGGAATCGTATGTTCAGCTGGTTTTCCTTTGCCAGAAAATCTATAGGAGTATGACCTTGTGCATAGCCGCTGGCAGCTGCTGCGTCAAGAGCTGTAGTGATACCAAATCGATTCAGTTCGTGGATTACATTTGTGAGTGAATTCACCTGCTCATCAAAGGAAGCTTGAGGCACCATAAATTCCAGCCCAATAAACGTGAATGTATAGCTATGCACGATACCGGTGTAATGCCCTTCGTTGTCTTTTTCAAATTCAGTTCCCGGCATTCCCGGAAACCGGTCGGTTCCCACACCAAATGCCTTCATAGCCAACTCATTTAAAAAAGCCTGGTTATAGGCATACTGCACAATCAGCGGTCTGTCGGGAACAGCTTTTTTAAGCTCCTCCATGGTAGGGAACCGGTTCTCTTTAAATTGGTAAGGGGACCAACCACCAATGACCTTTACCCACTGACCTTCGGGAGTTCGCTTCGCTTGCTCGCTCAGCATTTCTAATGCCCGCTGGAGTGTGGGCACCCCTTCCCACCTGACATTGTAATTGAAACTTCTTTCACTTAGTATATGGGTATGTGCATCATTTAATCCAGGAATCAAACGCCTTCCGTTTGCATCAATCAGCCGTGTATTGTTATCTTTTAGATTGAGTATCTCGGCATCGGTACCCACGGCATAAATTTTACCTCTTTTCACTGCTAGTGCAGACGCTTCCGGTTGTGCCAGGTTTTGTGTCGTGATTTTCGCATTAAACACAATCAGGTCTGCACCGATAAACTGGTTGTTAGATTGAGCTTTCATGGTAATAGCAAACGCAGTTGCAATAATTAAAACGATTAGTTTTTTCATAATAGATTTCATGCGTTTAACCTTAAAACCTATTTCACTGTGAGCGGAATCAATATTCCGCGTTGCGTTTGTAATTGCTTGTGTAGTTTTCATTTTTGTTTTTTTTAATTGTTAGAATTTTTTGACTGGGGGGCTGCTTAATACGCATACTGATAGATGCTGTATGCTATTTGAGTATAGTGCATCGCGTAATTGTAGACAACGAAAATGCAACATGAAAGCAGGATAACATTTACTGAAAGCCCAAAGTATTCTCTGCGGAAGCTGTGATAAATTATTGCTGCGAGCAGTAAGAAAGAAATGGCGATGGCGGTTACACCCGCTAATAAATTCCAGTTGAAAAAAAGTGATGCAATAAGCATAGCAAGTGCAGATGCGGCATTTGCCCAACCGAAGTATTTGAGTGAACGGGTTGAAAATTCCTTGCTGAACGGAAATTGTACATAAAGTTTTTCCTTTGAGAAGAGCAGTGCGAGGATTGCAGTTTCAGCAACTTTGGCTGTGATGAGAAACTGGATTATTAAAACAGCTATTTTCATAACTTATTTTTTTTTGAAGTGAAATTTAAATTAGCGATGGTTGATTTTTACTTTCTCTTTGAAGCCACAGTATAATTGCTGCTATCACACCAAATAACATTGGAGCAATAGCCATTGGAGCTTGCCCTGCCTGAAGGTGTGTAATGATTGCCACAACCGCCCATGCAAAAATTCCATATACGGTAAGCTTGCGAAATTTTGGAATCAGGATTCCTATTGCCAATACTATCTCAATTAGCCCAATCGGGAATCTGAACCAAAGCGGATAGTCCCAGCTTTCTAAATTTTTAATTTGCATTTCAGCTCCAATAAGTTTTGTAATGCCGGCATTTGCAAATGCAAGCGCAAGCAAACCTGCAAGCGCCCATGTGATAATTTTTTTTGTCTTTGTCATTGCTTTTAATTTTTAATTGTTTGTAAATGATGTTTAAATTAACAGCACAAAAGTGCAGCAGTGACAAAGCGAAAAACGTTGATGTGGGATAGAAAAAAATGTTGACAAATGTCAACAGAACGACTAGTGTCTTAGAAAAAATCTCTCGCAGATGTTCGCAGACAAAAAATAAAATCTGCGCTTATCAGCGTAATCCCTGCCTGCCAATGTTGAGGCTTGCGCTTTGGCGGGCAGGTGCGGGAAACAAAAATGGGAAGTAGCTTATTTCTTCACTAGCTGGTGACGAATGCGGCTAAGCGTTTCCTTGGTAATGCCGAGATATGAAGCGATAATATGTTGTGGAAAGCGTTGAATAAATTCGGGGTATTGTCTTGCAAAATCTTCGTAGCGTTTTTCAGCAGAAAAACTGATGGAAGCAATGACTCTTTTTTGAAGAGCAGAGGCATGATTCTCGTCCATCTTTCTGGTCATTTCATTTAAAGCCGGCATTCCACCCAGGTTACTTAAAAAATCAGCGCGTGTTACAAGCAATGCATCGGTATCTTCCCAGGCATCAATATTATAAACGGACGGAGTCAGCATGGTAAAACTCTCGCGGTCCACCGCCCACCAGTTTTCTATGGTCAACCGAACAATATGTTCTGTTCCTTTTTCATCAACACTGTATTGCCGCATTGCACCTTTAACTATGAATGCTGTGTATTTGCATACCTCTCCTTCCTGCAACAAGAATTGTTTTTTTCGTATTCGCTTTGCAAGAAAGGTATTCTTAATCAGCTCATCATCCCCTTCTTTGAGCGGAGTAGTAGAATATTTTTTGATATACGCTATCAGAGAATCGTGCATTGCCCTTACAAAGATAAATTTTTAAGTCTTTTTGAAATCCTTCTCCTTTGGAGAAGGATTTAGGATGAGGCGATTTGAAGCAGAACGGTTTTGTCCTCCATATTGACCGTCCCGCTTTCCGCAGTATATCATTGCTTCTTACATGAGCATTGCCAAGGAAACACTTAGCCGTTTCCGTCACCAGGCAGTGAAAAAATAGCCTCCTTTTTACTTCTTCCTTCGTTGACATTTGTCAACGTTTTTTCCTGGCATTTATCATCGTTTTCTGCTTTGCCGGGGATGCATTTTTGCATCGTTAATCAAACAATCAAAAAATAAATCAAAATGAAAAAATTATCAGTAATCACAGCAGTAGCTTTCGCTACATTATTATTGTCGTTCAAACCGGTTGAAAACACATCGTGGTCGCTTGACGCGGCACATGCCAAATTAGGTTTTTCAGTCACACACTTAATGGTGTCCGATGTGGAAGGATTTTTTAAAGTTTTCCAGGCAACAGTTACAGCTCCAAAAGCAGATTTCACCGATGCAGTTGTCACCATGTCGGCTGATGTAAGTTCAGTAAACACAGACAACGAACAACGAGACACTCACTTGAAAGGCCCTGACTTTTTTGATGCAAAAAAGTTTTCTTCCATTGATTTCAAAAGCACTTCGTTTAAGCCGACAAAGGTGGCAGGCACTTATGAGGTGAAAGGAAACCTTACCATGCACGGTATCACAAAATCGGTAACGGTTTCAGCCATTGCACGAACCGGCACAAATCCACAAAGCCAAAAACCAATTGCAGGTTTCAAAATTTCAGGAAAAATAAACCGCACCGATTTTGAAATCGGAAGTTCAATTCCATCCGCAATGTTAGGAGAAGAAGTAGAGATAATTGCCAATGCTGAATTTGTAAAAAACTAATTTATTAAACACCCGGTTCAAAAACAATGTAGGTAATAAGAAAAAATAAAAAAGTAAGCAATACAATGACTACAAAAAGAAAACTAATAAAAATTTATACGCCTAAGGAGGAACGCGGTTTCCTGGGACAAGGGCATACAGCCCGCTCTCTTCTTATGGGAAACTTCTCCGAGACCGACCCTTTCATTGCACTCATGGATGATATGCTTGATAAAAAGGACAATAGTCCGGCAGGTGGACCGCATCCTCATGCGGGTTTTGAAACTGTCTCGCTTTTAGTTGATGGGAAAATTACTGAGATGTTAGAGTCAATGAAAAAAGGTGACTTTCAGATTATGACAGCAGGAAGTGGAATTGTTCACACTGAAACTATAAATCAACCAACCAAGGGAAGGTTATTTCAGCTGTGGTTAAATCTTCCGAAAAAAAATCGCTGGACAACACCGCGACTACAAATCTTACCGTCAGAACATACGCCCGTATCAGAACAAAACGGAATAAACCTTAGAATGTATAGCGGTTCACTTGATGGATTAAGTTCTCCAATTCAAAATTATGTTCCTCTCATTCTTGCAGAAATCACAATGAATTCCGGAGCAGCAACTACACTTAAAATCCCAGCCAACTTCAATACTTTTTTAGTAGCAATTAATGGCACTGTTGAAGTAGGAGAAGATAAAAAACTTTTGACTAAAGACCAGGTTGGTTGGCTCAATCATTTTGATGATGATTCTCAAAGCGATTTAATTTTGAAAGCGGGAGAAGAAGGTGTTCGTTTGGTTTTATATGCTGCCAAGCCGCTTGGGGAAGAAATTGTTTCTCACGGACCATTCATTGCCGACCACTCTGATGAAATACAAAAACTTTATCAGGAATACAGAACCGGTAAGATGAAACACATATCAAAATCTCCGGTAAGTCAAAGAATAACTTATTAGAAAAAACATCTTCAAAGAAAAATCATGGCGCAACTATTGCAATACAATTTGAAAAACCTGTTCACGCAATAATTTCTTTAAAGGCAAGTATAGTGAAACTGATATCATGTGTTTTGGAGAGGATATATCATTAATTTTGAGATACAATTAATCAGGCAACAGTGAGGTACAGCTGTTAAACAGTACAAAAGTAAAACATAGTATAAATCTAGTAAATCTAAAAACCTATGAGCAGTTTACCCATCAGAGATCAGAAAAAAGATCACCTCCTGACTCCCGAAAATTCCACCTTAATTGTCATTGACTATCAGCCTCAACAAATGTTTTCCGTTGTTTCGACAGACAAGTATGTGATGGTTAAAAACGTTGTAGCGCTTATTAACCTGGCTAAATTGTATAAGATGCCGATTGTTGTTTCAACAGTTGGCGTTGGTTCCGGAAGAGAATCGACCATTTCACCCATCGCCCATGTTACGAAGGATTTGCCTTCTTATGACCGTTCTTCCATTAATGCCTGGGAGGATAAAGAATTCCTGGAAGCAGTGAAAGCAACGGGGCGAAAGAAACTAATTATAGCTGCGCTTTGGACTGAAGCGTGCCTGCTATTTCCGACCTTAGATGCAATAAGAGAAGGATACGATGTGTATCCGGTAGTTGATGCGGTAGGAGGCACTTCTGTATTAGCACATGAAACAGCATTGAGAAGAATGGAAAAGGCAGGAGCACAGCTTACTACAATTGTTTCATTAGTTTGTGAGCTGCAAAGAGATTGGGCAAGAACTGAAACTGTACCCGGAATGTGGGAAGTAATAAAAGAAGTTCCGGGCATAATGGCGCTTGGCGTATTGATGAGAGAAAAACCTTAACGAAAGAAAAATGAATTGAAGTTGATACATCTACATGCTTCTATTCTGTCTGGTGGTGATTGGGACGGTAAAATTGTAAGTGCATAATGCATGAGTAAATATTATCTTTGTTATTCTATTTTAAAATAGTATTATTTATGCTCCCTCTAAATATTAAAGCTCCCGAGTTTTCTCTGTACGCAACGCCTGACCAAAAGGTAAAGCTAAGCGAACTGAAGGGCAAAAAAGTAATTCTTGCTTTCTATCCCGCTGATTGGAGCGTGGTTTGCAGCGACCAGATGTCACTGTACAATGCCACGCTCAAACTTTTTCATAAATATAAAGCTGAGCTGATTGGCATTTCTGTTGACAGTAAATGGTGTCACATGGCTTTTGGGCAAGAAAGGAAATTACATTTTACTCTGCTTGCCGATTTCCATCCCAAAGGTGCTGTCGCTAAGCTCTATGATGTTTATGATGAAGAAGAAGGGGAGTGCAGGCGCGCTTTGTATGTGCTGGACGAAGAGGGTATCATTCGCTGGAATTATTTGTCTCCTGTAGGAATAAATCCGGGTGCAGATGGCATTCTCGATGCGTTGGAAGAAATGTCAAAAAATAAAAAAGCTGTTTATTGATATGCTGAAACCTCCGGTATCAGAAAAAGACCATGCTCAGGGCGCTAAGAATGCTCCCATTGTGCTTGTTGAGTACGGTGACTACCAATGTCCGCATTGCGGGCACGCATATCCGATTCTTAAGAAGATTCAAAAGCAGTTAGGCGATGATCTGAAATTTGTTTTCCGCAATTTTCCTATTGAAGAAAGCCATCCGAATGCTGTGCAGGCGGCAGTGGCTTCTGAAGCAGCAGCATTGCAAAACAAATACTGGCAAATGCATGATGCCCTGTTTGAACATCAATATGATCTGAGCGCTGAAGGCATTTTAAGCCTGGTGTTAAACTTAAAGCTCGATGTAAAGCAGTTTGCATCAGACATTCAAAAGGAAGAGTTGTTTCAAAAAGTAGAAGACGATTTTGAAAGTGGCGTCAGAAGCGGTGTAAACGGCACTCCCGGTTTCTTTATTAATGGCCGGCAGTATTATGATAACTGGGAGTATGATTATTTTTTGAATTATCTGAGAGGGCTTCTACAACTTAAGTAAATCATTTCTGGAGGTTTTTTTTCCATGCAATATAAATTTGAAAAACCTGTCCATGGCGAAATCGGCATTGTTAAATATCAATGCACTATTGAGTGGCGCGGTGGTAAGTTTATTTCTGATGAACCTGTCTCATCAGGAGGTAAAGATGCAGGACCGGACCCCACACCCTTTGCTTCTATCTTCGCTTGCTTCCTGCACATTAATTACACTTCGCATGTATATTGACCGAAAAGGATGGGATATTCCGAACATAGCTGTGAATGCAAATCTCTATCAGCAAAAGAAGGGGGAAAACATCATTACGGTGATTGACCGTGATATTATTTTTCTAAGCCCTGTAGACGAGGAGCGGAAGCTTCGGCTGCAGGAAATATCAGCAGAAGTGAGTGAAGTGAATGCCGATTTGAATTCCGTGGCTAAAGGAATTTACCAGCTTCAGTTGATTTCTCCTTCATTGAATTATAACCGGAAAATCGTTTTACGATAAGTTCTTTACTCTCGGTAAAAAAAGAGCAGCCCCGTAAGGTTGCTCTTTTTTTTATTTGATCTTTTTGCTGCAAAAACTTCGACTCAAATATTTAAATTTATTGTTTTGATGATGAGGAAATTTGTTGGCACTTTTGTGGAGATTGGTTTAAATTTTTGTGCAATGAAAAATAAAAAGAAAATAAAATGGTTCACAAGGCCACAGCCGGGTAATTATCCCGCTGCCAAATCGTATCTGGATTTGATTTATGATGAAGCCACATCATCTGCCATGATAAGCAAATTAAAAAGAGCCTCACTTACCGAGTTTAAAGCAAAAGATATTTTCAGAACTTCCGGTCTGTCGCTGCTTGGTGTGAGTAATTCACATGTAGCGAAGGACAGAAAAAAAATTAAGAAGGAATTTCGCCTCTCGCCACTTCTTCTTGTGCGAGACACGGCTAACGGAAAAGTAATCATCGCAGACGGGTATCATCGAATGTGTGCCGTGTATTCATTTGACGAAGATGCAGTACTGCCTTGCAAAATAATCTGACACTTAACCCCTAAAGTGTTCAGAACACTTTTAGGTTTAATACACAATGGAACTTTTGGAAAATTGAACTCAAACAAATAATAAAATGAAACCAAAATTACTTTTACGAATAGCATCTATTATAATGCTTCTTCATGATGCCGGGCACACTTATGGACATTTAACATGGAAGCAAACTCCTGATGCGGTACCAAGAGAATCAGAATAAGCAATTAAGATTAACATGGAGCCCGGCACCGACTGATATTTTAAAATGCCTGAGATTGACCTTATATCTTGATTATTTTCCTGACTATTTTTTTTCCTGTCTCATCCGTTAAAGCGATGAAATAAATCCCGCTTGGATAGTTGCTGATGTCAAGCGAATATGCGGCTGAGTTTATTTGTGTATTCTCTAAAACTTTTCCAAGTTCGTTGCAAAGCAGTAATGTACCGCGCATTTCTTTGGCAAAGCTTAATGTTACTTGTGTTGTGACAGGGTTAGGATAAACAGAGATATTCTCTTGGAATTTATTTTCGGCAACGATTGTAGGATTCTGGACAATAATCATTCCTTTCATACCCAATGAGGCGTGCGGCTGGCAAACATACCAATGTGTTCCTATAGTAAGTTGTGAAGAAGAAACCAAGCCACCACCCATAGGAGTAGCGAAACCACCCGGAAGGGCAGTGTTGCCATTGGCATTCCATGTCGCCTGACTTACCTCTACCGCATTATGTATAGATGCAAGTGAAAAAAGTACGTTGTCACCGGCATTTATAGTTACTGTCGGAGGAGAAAAAGTAAATCCTGAATTTACAATGGTTATGGTAGTGCATAAAGCAATTCCTGAAAAGAGTGTGAAAGCAAAGAAGAATAAAAAGTTTTTCATTTCGTTTTGGGTTTAACAATTAGTAATATTGATTTTTTAATGAACAATAACGGTAGCTGTCATGCTCGGATGGATGGAACATTTATATGAATACGAGCCTGCAGTGGTAAACTTGTGACTATAAGTTGCACCACCATTCAAGTTACCGCTTTCGAACAAACCGGTATTGCTTGTAACGGTATGTGCAACTCCGTCTTTGTTTGTCCATGTTATCATAGTGTTTACAGCCACGGTAATAGAACTCGGGTTGAATGCCATATTTTGTATCCACACTTCATTAGCACCGGGGCTAGATGTTGACATGGGCATATTGTCCTGCTTTTTACATCCGGCAATTGCAAAGGCAATTGCAATTAGAACAAATGCTGATTGAATTTTATATTTCATAGTTTTAGTTTTTATTACTTGATGATTTATTTTTAACAGCAGAAGGTGTATCCCTGCATATGTAACTACAGCGTACCTTCACTTCTACATTGCGGAAACATTGCAGGGATACCTTCTGTGCGTAAAGAGCTTCGCTTAATTTGAAAGATTAAAAGCGGCCTTTACTTCCCTGTAATTTCCCATATTTACATTTGGGTTTTGCCTTGCAATTGCAGGAGGGATGATCACCACTTTGAAAGTCATGGATGGCGGATTGGGAATCATTACCGAGGCTCGCGCATCGGCAGATTGCACTTCTACAATTTTTGTTGCCGGGTCATAGTTGAACTCAAGTGTGATTCCGTAATCTACATGCGGCAGCGCAGCCCAATTGTTGTCGTCCTGTACATAAAGAAAAACGCCTCCGCTCACATTGGTAGCGGCAGGCAACGTATACGTAGCACCCCATTGAAGGCCAGCGCTGTCTGCTACCCACTGGGTGCTGTCAATATTGAACGTTAAGCTCTGAACATTTGCATTGCCTGTTGCGCCAGTTGCACCGTTTGGCCCGGCGGGCCCTGTGTCCCCCTTTTTACACGATGCAAATGCAATCGTAATAATCATTGTTGATAGAAGAAATTTTGTTTTCATTTTTTATTTTTAATGTATCATTTTCCCTACTCTGTTGCTGGATTTTCGGGTTCCTCCGAAGTCATTATTGAACAATCCGGTTTCTAATTATCAGTGGTGTACAACCGGACACCAATAAACCTCATCGGTCATATTTAAAGTGATTTCACCACTGGCAGCAGCAGCTAACACCTCGTTATCACTGTATAACTGGTGCGGAATGAAATTAGCGTTGAAAACAATCTGTACTTCTCTCCACACCGGATTCATACCATCCCCAGGTATAGCATCTATCACACTGATAAAAGGTTGGTTATTGGGCAACCCGTTGTCAGATTGATAAATGAAGTTGATGCTGCCGTTATGTGCAATAAGGTTTGCTGCAGCCGTAGCAGAAAATTGCTCAAAAATAATTGTATGCATCACAGAGTCATAAAAAGCAGGTATAGCGCTTCCGATGCCATGTATACTTTTGGGAGTACCCATTGTATTATTCATTGCTCCAACAGGTGATTGCATTTCTGTTTTGCTGCACGATGCTGCAAACAGCATTGTGATTGCAGCAATAATTGTTGTTATTTTTTTCATGTTCTTTTTTTTAAAAATTGTTTATTAAATTGATGATCATTTTTTTTCGATTTATGACGAAATCGCATGGTAAGCGCGGGTGGTTAGTCCATAAAAACCCATTTATTATTTTATTGGATTTTAAATTGTGAATTAATAATAACAGTACTAGCCTGTTTTTAACATTGACGGGAAGCAGCAAGGCACGGTTGCGTGATGCAATAAAAAAAATGAAAGCGGCTTAAAGACCGATCTTTATCGCATACAAAAAATCAGTAATCAGAAATGACAGGAAATACCTGTGTTTAATCCAAAAGAATATGGATAACAATATAAGTAAGTACTTTGAGTGAGAGAGGTAATTGAACCTCTGAACGAAGGTTCAATAAAAATACTTAAGCCATTATTAAAATGATATTCCGCACCAACGCCAAAAAGATAACCATAGTTCATTTTCTTGAGCCATGAAATGCTATTGACAATTTTGGTTTCAGTATTTCCGATGGTCACCGTTGCTTTTTCCTCAAGAACAAAGTTGGCGGAAATCCCTGCATTGGAGTAAAAAGTAAACTTACCATGCGCAAC
This sequence comes from Bacteroidetes bacterium 2013_40CM_41_45, assembly GCA_002215675.1. Lineage (GTDB taxonomy): Bacteria > Bacteroidota > Bacteroidia > AKYH767-A > 2013-40CM-41-45 > 2013-40CM-41-45. The sequence continues at coordinate 65,941 of NGFH01000002.1, forward strand.
CTGGAACCTCGCCAGTAATGGAACATTTATAAATTTAACGGTCTGTTCGCAGCCAACCGGTACATTCAAACTGTCGCCATCATGCAAAACGGCATTACCCGTATTAGGAATCTCGATGACTCCGCACGAAGTGGGATACTGATAATGCACTTCATCGGCTGAATTATTCCTTGCATAAATAGTATGCAGAGTAGCCGCATAAGCAATGGCGGAATAGCTGGCGCCCGATGCAATGCTCCATTTTTTCGATAAATCATATCGAACCATTAACCCGGTGTTAAACGAAAACCGAGATTTTTCGCGGGCATAATATTCCGATATATTCTCGGCGTAATTCATGTCATTATCTTTCAAATGATTCCTTGAATAATTAGGCGAGTAAAAGACAGCGAGTGAAAAACGTGATAAGCGATTGCCTTGCTTATTTGAAAGCGAATCGCGCATTGCATTGGCACGAGTTGAATCTTGGCTTGCCAAACCCTGTACTGCCGGGTTCTCAGTGCTTACAATTGGACTGCCGGAACTTTCAGGAAGATGAGATGGGGGGTTTTTTTCGCTGACATCCGTTTTCTTTTCTTCTGAAGATAGACTTGCTGGCACTTCATTTATTTGAGGTAAATTATCTTCTTTATTATTATTGGTATTAATGTTCCCCTGGCTTATTAATGTTTTATCATTTTGATTCCTTGATTCCCCAGCTTTTTTATTTGCCGCCAACACACTTACAGGTTTCTTCAGGGAATTATTCCTTTTGTGCGCTATCGCCGGTTCATTTGTCGAGTTCGGTAAAGTATGCTTCGCTTCAGACGGAACAGTCTTATGAGCGGCTTTACTTGCAGCAGGTATGTTGTTGAATTCTCTTTGAACATTGGAAGGAGAACTATCAGTGTTGTTATGATTAACGGGTAAAGTTTTTTGAACAACATTCGCTGTCGTATCAGCATGACCAGAAGGTGATAAATAATGATATGCAACAAAAGAGGTTAATAATAAAACAAGGCAAATGGAAAGTAATTTAAAGCGGTCGCCTCTTCGCTTATAAATTAATGCCTGCTTTTTTTCCAAATCAGCATCAAGCCGGTTCCATGCATTAGAAGGCGGCTCCATCCTGAACGTCTTTTTGGCGATCGGAGATAATTTATTTATATCTTTATTCTCTTCCATGCATTTTTAAACTGCTTGTTCCCATTCTTTCATATTTTCCTTTACTGCCTGCTGCAAGATAGCTCTTGCACGCGACAGGTTTGATTTTGAAGTTCCCTCTGAGATTCTCAATTTCTTTGCTATCTCATGATGCTTCAATCCTTCAAACTCATATAAATTAAAAACCATTTTATATTGAGGAGGTAACTTCTGAATCAGAAGCATTAAATCCTCTGTTTCCATGCGGCTAAGAACATTATTGGAGAAATAATTACTGGGTTCATTTTGATTATCGTCAATACTGACGACAACAATCATATGTGAATTCTTTCTGTATTTCTCTATGGCTGTGTTAACCATTATTCTTCTTATCCAGGCTCCCAATGGTCCTGCTTTTTTATAATTCTTTATATTCTCAAACACCTTCATAAAACCTTCGTGAAAAGTGTCTTCAGCTTCTTCCCGGCTTGACGAGTATTTAAAACAGACCGCAAACATCTGGGCAGAAAATAAATTATAAAGTCTATTCTGGGCTTGCCTGTCCCATTCAATACACCCTCTAATAAGTATATCTTCGCTTTCCTCGTTCAAGCTTTCCACTTTAACTGTATTTATATTGATGGTAAACTGGTGAAAATGGTTGCGTTGTTATGAAAAACAGATGTATATCAGAAGTTAAGAACAGCTTTCATGTTATTAAAAAGTTCAACTTTTGAACAGTTTGGTCTACAAAATTGAAGTTAAGTGATTAACTTTCTGTTGCTTTATTTTTTTGCGTACACATTTGCGTACACTTAAAGGTCGTGTGTTTCTGCACTTTTTCTAGACTACTCTCAGTTATTGAAAGTTTTTTTTCATTGTTAATTGTTTTTGTGAAAATCTCTATAGTTTTTATCCAACCTTAATTTTCGGGAAAGAATATGTCAGAATTTTTGCTGGTGCAATTCTTGAAGATATTTAGCTACTAAAAAAAAATATCTGAATAATAATGAGACGCGCTACTTAACCACATGGATTATCGGATAATAAACAGTTATCCCCTATTCATTTCTTTTTTGATTTTAGAAGATGATAAATTTTTGTCTTTTCGCCCTTTTTATTTATTAATTAAAGGTGATATGCGGGAGCCAATTAATTCTATTGCCTGCAATACTTTCGGATTTGGTGTACTTGCAACATCCATCTGAAAAGTAACTCTCGAAATTCCTCCAAGCGCTTTGCCGTGTCTTAATATTTTCTCAGCTACTTCGTCAGGATTACCAACCAACAAAGCACCCAGCGGACCTAACTGGGCTTCGAACCGTTGGCGTGTCATCATGGGCCAGCCACGCTCTCTGCCAACCGTATTCATGGTTTGCGCATAGCCGGGGTAAAAATCATTAATCGCTTCTTCAGTAGTATTTGCAACATAGCCAAGTGAATGCAAACCCACTTTTAATTTTTCAGGGGAATGTCCTGCTTTTGCCCAGGCCTCCTTGTAGAGGTCTACAAGCGGTCGGAAATGATGTGTTTCGCCTCCAATAATTGCAACCATCAATGGCAATCCAAGAGCACCTGCCCGGACAAAAGATTCCGGTGTGCCCCCAACACCCAGCCATATAGGAAACGGTTTTTGTAATGGTCTTGGGTAAACAGGAAGATTGTTAAGTGCGGGACGAAATTTACCGGACCATGTTACAAATTCATTCTCCCGAATTTTAAGCAACAGGTCAAGCTTCTCTGCAAAGAGTTCATCATAATCATCTAACCTGAAACCGAACAATGGAAAAGCTTCTATGGATGAACCGCGTCCGACAACCATTTCTGCACGCCCTTTAGAAATTAAATCCAGCGTAGCAAAGTTTTGAAATACTCTGACAGGGTCAGCTGCACTGAGTACTGTAACAGCGCTGGTGAGACGTATTCGTTTTGTACGGGCTGCTGCTGCAGCAAGAATAACTACAGGTGCTGAGTCAAGCATCTCTTTGCGATGGTGTTCACCTATTCCAAACACATCAAGACCTACTTTGTCCGCAAGCTCTATTCTGTCAAGCAAGTTTGCAATAGCCTCTTCACTGCTTTCTATTTTGTGCTCGGCATCTCCAAAGGATGCAGCAAAACTATCAATCCCGATTTCCATTAGCTTTTTAATGGTTGTCATTTATCTGTTGTTCTAACAAAATTACATTTAATTACTTCCTGTATTCGCAGGTTTTAAAAACATTGACCGGTCTCTCAGGAAAACAGCTATCCAGACTATAGTTAATAAAATTGCCGCTGTAGGAATCCTGCCACTTGCTAATTCTATTGACAAAGCTCCTCCTAGGTAAGAACATACCAGGAAGAAACCAATGTTGCGCGTTTTAGGAATCCATAAAAGTGCTACCGACAACAATTCGATGAGTCCTAAAAGAATTAAGTTGTAATTGCCCATCCCGGCTTTACTAAGACTCTCTGCCATTTGTTGGGAACCGGTGAGTTTCATAACTGAACTCATTACGAGCATAAGCGAAGGTATCGCCATCAGCACGATTGAAGTAATACGTTTACTTTTTGTTGACATGATTTTTAGTTTTTTAAATTATAAATTAAAATAATTAACGATGCAAAATTATTGCATACTTAGTTTACAATTGATATTAATTTCCTTTTAGAAACTGATTTCCTTTATGAAACTATGTTAAATTATTCTACCTTTGTGGCATAAATTTGTACCGGGACTAAGGAAAAACAAGAGATGAAAAAGAAAATAACTGAAACACATGCTGAATGCTCAAAGGAATTATTGGCTATAAAAGATGCGATGGATATATTGAGCGGTAAATGGAAAATTCACATTATTGCCACATTGACTTATGAGGGGCGGGCTTTGCGGTTTATGGATTTATTAAGGCTCGTTGATGGAATTGCGGCAAAAATGTTGTCAAAAGAATTACATGATCTTGAAACTAATTTACTTATTAAAAGAACGGTGATGAATACCAAACCTGTTACTGTTGAGTATGAATTAACTCCCCACGGCAAGACATTAGAAAAAACAATTAAGGAAATACACCTTTGGGGAAAATCGCACAGGAAAAAAATAATCGGCAAGTAATCAATCAAGGATAACTGAAGATTATCAATACTTCAGATATGCTCTTGTGCAAAAATTCAATAATATGTTGTTGCTGAAAACACTCATGTGGGAGAATGATTAATATTATTATTTGTTGCCTCCCGTTAACAAACAATTAAATGTTTTAACCTGGCTTTAACCAGAAAATTAAAATCATTACAACTTTAACATTACCACTGACATATAGGTTAATAACGTACCCGGAGTCGGAGTCGAACCGACATGTTGTTGCCAACACTGGTGTTTGAGACCAGCGACTGTGTTTTAAGACTTACAAATTTTAATGTTTTTCAAATTTTCAATCTGCAAAAGGGTGCACTTCTAGACATTTCCCCACTTAATTTCCCCACTCGCTCCTCACTTGCTTTTCTTTCTTCAAGTGGTTTTAAAATTCCACTAACAATTCAAAAATCTTCCGTCAATTATGGAGCTAAACCATATGAATCATGAGCCAAACTGCTATTCCCTCAACCTATTGGGAAGAAGAGTTAAGAGATGAAAAGCCCGTTGACTTTTATCCAACGCCTTCAGATCCAAGTCACATCTTAGTGAGTCGTTACCTTCCGATTGAAGGGAAAGAAGTAATTGGACACATCCATATTCTATATGACGAGGGCGGAATCTGGTATGTCAGCACGAATCGTAAAAATCGGGAAATATTTCCTCCAACTTCCGATTTCAGTTTTGTAGCAGCCAGGTATCAGAGGTATGCCCACCTGCTTGCTCTTCAGCAGCGAATAAAAAATCAAAGACAGATAGTTATTAAAAACCTTAACATAAAAACCCACAACAAAATGAAAACACAAAATCAAAATCCACAACAGAAAATGCAGAAAGAAAATCAATTTAGATTCATCGAGTATGAACGCGCAAAAGGCGATGGACATTTTTTAACCATTGCGGATTCCTACCACAATGTCATTGGCAGAGTCCATAAAACTTTTAATGATGAGACAAAGAAATACGAATACGTTGCCTTTGACCATGCCGGAAATATTTTTTCCAAAAGTGATCGGCTCTGGGATGTAAAAAAAGAATTTATCAATAACCGCGAACAGCTTTTGGAGCAAGCTCATCAAAGACGCATTGAAAGCAAGCAGCAGTCAAAAACAGTTGCGCCTGAAAAACTGCAGGCGAAACAACCCGTCAAAACTCAGGAAAGAAAAAATGAAATGGAAAATCTGCGTGGAGAAAAACCCGGAAGGGGAAAGCAGGTCGAAATGCCGAGTGACAAAGCGGAGGAGCGCGACGACAGCCCTAGAAGTGAAGTTGGAAGCAATGGCAACGTAGATAATGAAAACAGCCAGCATCAGGAACGCGAAGATGAATTGGCTGACCTGCGCGATTCGCAAGATGACGACAGGGGAGATATGGATATGGACAGATAAATCAATTTCTAACCTTAAAATTAATCAACATGAAAACAAAATCATTACAAGTAGTCGCAAGTCATTTCAGTCACGAAATTGAGGACATGATTCTCAAAAAAGATGTTGAGATGAAGGAACTGGCGCGTAAAAATGCCAGGCATTTTGCCAAGCGGAATCTACCCGCACCTTTGGGAGATTCGCTCTTGCCATACATAGGTGAAATTAAAACCGGCTCAGAGAATCTTGTTGCCCGTGTGAATCAAATGCTCCAACCCAAGACGCATTTGCCTGAGGCATCAATGGACAACGACCTGTTCAAAGAAAAGGATAAGCACATTGATTCAGAAATCAAAGCGAAAGAGGATCAAAATCACCTCGACCAATACGAGCTCGGAAATTATAATCCGGGCAGCATTCCGCTTCGTCTTTGGATTGCCGGTATTGCTACTATAATTATTTTCATCGGTGAAGTGGTGTTTAATGCAAAGTCCTTCCAAATCACCGGGGAAAATCTGCTGTTCGCACTCATTTTATCTTTTTCTATCTCACTTGGCATCGCTGTATTCTCTCACATTGCAGCGTTCATGTACAAAAGCGCAAGGACAAGAGTTGAACGCTGGCTCATTGTTGGCGGCTCATTGCTTTTGGTCTCGGCAGTTTTCACGGTGCTGGCGGTTTTCCGTTCAAGCTACCTCGCTAATCATGATGTACATGTCAGCCCAGGATATTTCGTGCTCTTCAATCTTTTCTTCTTTATCGTCTCTGCGCTTCTATCATTCTTTCTTCTTCCCACATGGCAGGAAATTAAAGAGAACCTGCGCCATGTAAGGCTTCACTACGCAATGAAAAAGCGCAGCAGGCTGGTCAGTAAATTAAAGGCAGAAAAAATCAGCATTAAGGACTTGCATACGGCAAACAACAAACAGCGCATACGCTTAATGCACCACGCCAGTTACGCTGCAGAGCGAATCCGCAAGATGTATTTCGAGTGCGTGGAAGTATTTAAAGGTACAAATCTCATCTTCCGAGCTGACAAGCAAACTCCCGATTGTTTTACCGAGCAAGTGCCGAAACCAAATGTGGAAGATACCTCTAATACAGTCGTTTCTTAAAACACCATTCACAAATGAAAGCACTTCTTGTCATAATAATTCTCGTATCAGCCGCTTCTATTTTTTTGGTTCGCTCCTACAAGACACCGCCAATTATAGAAACAGTTGTGTTGCGAGATATAACAGATACTTTACAAGCACAGCCACAAGTTGATGAAGTTTTTTCGTTCTATGGTTTTGAGCAAAACAAGTGGAGCGGAGCTATCTTTCGTTTTGTCTATTTAAGCGATGTAAGTTTCAATCGCGTAAGGGAAGCCAAACTTATGCCTGCCAATCAGTGGCTGTCCAACGAGCCGGAGAGAAACAAAGAGGTTGAGAAATTCAAAGAAGAAATAACTAAAATTCTTTCTATAAAAAGTGTGGTCGGTAAAACACATTCTTCGATATATCTGCCGCTTGCAGTGGAACTCAACCGATTAAACCAAAGTAAAGCTGACAGGAAAATTCTCGTTGTATACAGCGATCTGATGGAGAATACTGACGTAGTTTCTTTCTATGACAGCAAGACTTTTAAGCTGCTGTGGTCTGATCCAGAGGCATTGAGGAAATTGTTTGAAAAAGAACAGTCGCTTAATTCTCTAAACGGAATTGAAGTGAACTTGCTTTTTCAACCTAGAGATACGGTACAGGATGGGCAATTTAAAGTTGTATCAGAATTCTATCGGAAGCTTTTAGAAGAAAAAGGAGCGCAAGTAACCATCGGAGCAAATCTGTAATTACGGATGCGTAAGCACAAAAGAGATATTGAAGACATCTTTGTGAATGTCCTCAAATTTATTTTCAAAATAATCTGGAAGATATTTTTAATGCTCGCTTGGGCATTCTTCCGTTTTGCAGAACTGTTATTCGGAGCTATTGGGGGATGGATTAAAAAATTAATCAGTAACAAATCATGAGCATCATTCAACAATTTTTTTCTCTTGTGATTGAAATCCTTGAAATCATTTTTAAGGGCGCTTTTGAGTTTCTGGAAGTTGTTATTTCCGGCATACCAAAAAAGTCAAAGGGATATAATGCTGAATTTGCCAGCGCTTCGGTGCTGCTCTCTCGCAAACAGTATGGATTTTGTCTTACGGGAAAAAGAAATCTATCCGTCAAAGATTCGTATCAAAACGCTCTTGTGATTGGCGGCACTGGGACAGGAAAATCAAGCGTGGTATTAATTCCATCCCTTTTTACTATGCACGGAAGTTATATCGTTCATGATCCTTCCGGTGAATTGTATTCCAAAAGTGCGGGTTATTTGAAGCAAGTCGGCTATGAAGTAAAGCTCCTCAACTTCGCCCGTCCTGCCGTCTCCTGTGGCTATAATCCGCTTGTAAGGGCACTTAGCCCGTCTGACGTGCAAAAGGTCGCGTCTATGCTTGTTTTAAACGCTTTAGGGGGCAATAGCACCAAAGATCCTTTCTGGAATACCCAAGCTACGGCACTGTTGACAATGCTAATAACTGTTTTGAAAAAACAGGACGAACAATTTCAAAATCTATTCAATGTTAGGCAATTGCTAAATGCGCTTGGCAGCAACCCCGAAGCGGTGGATTCTTTATTCAGCAAACACGCTGACGAGATTTTGTTTGCTGAATACAAATCCTTCATCGCATACGATGAGAAAGTAGTAAATGGAGTCATTGCAACCTGCAAAGCTGCGCTTCAAATCTTCAGCGATGATTCGGTGGCGCGAGTAACCTCTTTTGATAACCTGGATTTTCAAGAGTTCCGTAACAAACCAACCGTCTTATACATTCAAAATTCCGTTGCCGATCAGAAGTATTATAGCGTATTGACTTCACTTTTCTTTGAACAGTTCTTTTCCTTTATCCTCTCTCGCTTTCCTCAAAAAAATGAACAAGACATTTTCTTTCTCATTGATGAATCGTCATCCCTGAGCCTTCCTACTCTTCCATTGGCAGTCGCCAATGTCCGCAAGCATCGCTCCGGCATAATGCTTTTAGTGCAGGACTTTGCACAAGTAGTTCATAGCTACGGCAAACAGGATGCTGATGCAATTAAGTCAAACTGTTTTGCCAAAATGTTCTTTACGGGCGGTTCCCATGAAATGACGAAGGAGCTTGAACAAACATTAGGAAAATTTGAGTATGAAAATGAGAACAATCAGAAAATCACTCGCAGTTTGATGACAAATGATGAGATACGGACAATGAAAATTAACCGCGCCCTCCTTGTATGCGGACATTATCGTCCAATTATGGCAAAGCTCAAGCCATACTACAAAGTATCACGCTACATTGAATACAGTTCTATTGACGTTGCTACGAAACCGGCAACTGTACCCGCCGAGGCAATTCCGGTTCTTCCGCTTAAGAGCTCTAAACAAGAGGAACATGCGTAAAGGTACGGGCAGAATCTGGAAATACCTCGACGAAGCTGGACTACTTGAGAAGGCAAGTGATGAGGAACTGAACAAAGCTAAATCTGCATATTGGAAAAAATATAAACTTGAACTAAAGCGAAGGCTTAGAAAAGAAAGACAAGAATTCAGCGTTGCATTTTCAGTTGAGAATGGCGATTACGAACGAATTGCAAAAGCAGCCAAATTGCATAATGTCGCCATCACACCTTTTATTCGTCAGTCAACTCTTGCCTATGTAGATAGAAAATATCTTGTGCCGAACATAGATCAGGTTGCAAGGCTTGAACAAATACTTGTCGATTCTTTGGATGAAATAAAAAGTCTTGTTTCAAGGGAGGAGCGGTTTTTCTGGGACAAGGAATCTAAAATCAGCGCCATAGAAAAACGCATCAGAAAGCTGGAGGCAGAAGTAAGCAATGTCTTTAGAAATCCACCGCTTTTAAACTATGCTGGTCAAAATCAAGTTGCTTAAAAAACCTGCCTTTCGCAAGGTGCTTGATTACATACTCAACGACAAAGACCGCTTGCTTGATAAGAATGGAGAGAGCTTTGTAATTACAAAGAATTTGTACGGCAGGAGCATCGAAGGGTGGGAAAAGCAACTGAAAGAAAACGAAATGCATCGTCTGCATAAACGTTCAAATAGTGTTTATCTCTCCCACGAGATACTCTCGTGGCACAGGGAAGATGCCAAAAACATTTCACTTGAGAAGATGGAGTTAATGGCAAGAGAATATATCCGACTTCGCAATTCCAAGGGGATATTTGTTGCAGTTCCACATTTTGATAAGGAGCACTTGCATGTCCATCTCTTAGTGTCAGGCGTGGAATATAAATCCGGCAAGGTGATGCGATTATCAAAAATCAAATTATCAAAACTGAAACAGGAGATTGAACAATATCAAAAAGCGAAATTTCCAGAGTTGTCAAAGTCCATTGTTGCTTACGAAAAGAAAAAGACATTGCCAAAAAAAACGGAGAAAGAATATCAATTTAAGTATCGCACCGGTAGAGAAACAGAAAAGGAAAAGGTGATTGCAAAAATCAAAGATTGCTACAATAAGGCGAACTCAAAGGAATTTTTTTTTAAATTATTGAATCAATATGGACTAAAAACTTACGAACGAGCAGGAAAGATAACAGGCGTGGTTTTCGGAAAATATAAATTTCGATTTAAGCGATTAGGATTTGATGACATAAAACTGGAGGAATTAGATAAGGCACAGAATCGGAAGAAAGAGTTAGGACAGTCCAGAAAGCGCGATATGAATCGCAATTTTCGGAAGGAGCGTTAAAACGTGTCTTCCGAGGAGAGCTTCAAAAAAAACTAGGGAAAACCCTAGTACGAATTAGGGAAAACCCTAGTATTTTTTGGACATGAAAAACTAGGGAAAACCCTAATGGAAATTGATTTTATTATATATTCCTTTACAGCCTTTGGAATTAGCAAATTTTTTTTTCGTACGGAGTAAAAGGAGTAAAGCCGAAAATCCTTTGAAGAGTAGGCGAAACAAATTAATACTTTTTTAATTATGAAAATTATTTGCAGCGCTGTAAGAATGATTATCGTAAACTTTTCCAAAAAATGTTGGTTTTCTAAAACTTTACTCTTACTGTTAATTACTGGATGTTCTCGATCACTTAAGCATGCCGACAATACATTAGAAAACGTTAGTTGGAATGATACTCTTGAGTGGCCCTCAGAAACCTCACCACCCAATGTGTCTTTAGAAACCAAGACATTTACACTTGAAGAAGCTGCTGCCTCGATAAATGCAATTTCTTCAATGGAAAAACTTGAAAATTTATTTCCTCGGATGGAATATAGAATTGACACTTCACAATCGAATAATGCACTTCCATGCGAAAATAGTTTTAATTCAATAGAACGGGCTCAATTACGCTCGGGCGGAGAACTAAACTGGACTTCTGTCGGAAAAAAGGATAAAAACAAAATCAAATTATTTGGATTAGTTCAAGGTGATTTTAATAGTGATACTAAAGCATTTATTTTGGATTATTCAAATTATCTGGATACGATATGCGGACACGGAGAAGGACAAAAAAAATTTCGTTTATTATCTGGACTCAGGATAATTTTTACAGTCCGAGAGTGGAAACTGAACGCGGGAATTGACGGTTTAGAAAAAATTGCAGCAGCCAAAGAATTAAATTTTTCTGAAAGTTCTCTTAAAATAAAAACTATTGGATGGGGTCAAAATGACGCTGCAATAGATCAGCTAGTATCAGTTCTTCAACAAGTAAGCGTTAAAAATTACGCGGATGCTAGCAAAGCCTTAATTGATTTAATGAAAATATATAAAACTGCAACAAATATAAAACCTGAGGTTATTCCTATTCTTTAAAGTTGCTAAGCTATCTGGTAAATAAATAAGCGAATGAGGATTAAGCATTAAGCCTACGCTCTGCGTGGGCTTTTGTTTATCTTGTTCGTGGGCATACCAGTGCCTCTCAAGCGGATAACTCAGAATGTCCCACACGGATTTTTTTTATATCAACTATAAAATTCAATTCAATGAATAAGTTTTTTTCTGGACCTTTTAGCGTTTTAAAAAAGTGATTCACAAATTATCAACATATCATTTACAGAACGTCATTTTGTCTAATGTTGCAATAATTACAAATACGCTCACCTGACGATTCCTTACTCTCATCCCTCTAATCTCCCCTTAGACGTAATAGCTATGATTGGTAAAACAAAAAGCGTTAGTTTTGAGAAACAAAATCTCAACCCATGAAGAGGAACGTTCTTTACCTGACGAGGACAGTAATTTTTATTGCGCAAATTTTGTCGTGCAATTTGTACGGACAAATTCCGCAAGCCATCAACTACCAAGCAATTGCCCGAGATGCTGGAGGGAATCTTTTACCCAACCATACTCTCGGTTTGCAGTTTTCCATTTTGGACAATACTACACCAGTGTATGTAGAACGATTTACTGTAACGACCAATCAGTTCGGTTTGTTCACTGTTGCTCTTGGTACTGGCAATGTGCAAAGCGGAACTTTTGCGAACGTTGGTTGGGCAACAGGAAATAAATTCCTAAAAACGGAAATGGACACCAATGGAGGAAACAATTATTCCAATATGGGAAGTTCTGCATTGATTAGTGTGCCGTATGCCTTATACGCAGCAAGTGGAACTCCGGGGCCAACAGGAGTTACGGGCGCAACAGGGCCGATAGGAGTTACTGGTTCAACGGGAGCTATCGGTGCTACTGGAATTACAGGCGCCACGGGAAGTACGGGCGCAACAGGCTCCACTGGAGTTACGGGTATTACTGGTTCAACAGGGGTTACGGGATCTACAGGCGCAAATGGAATTACAGGTACCACAGGACCTACTGGCGCTACGGGTGCAACAGGAAATATCGGAGCCACAGGTGCAACCGGACCAACGGGACTGACTGGCGCAACTGGTTTTCTTTTGAATGGCACTTTCGCAGGGAATACTCCATATTGGAACGGCTCTCAGTGGGTAGTGAATAGCAGCAACATTTTTAACAACGGCGGAAATATTGGAATAGGCACGATTTCTCCTGACAGAACTTTAAAGGTGATGAGCAGTACCGAACCAGATTTACACGGTGTCATTCACTCAGAATATACAGGCACTAACCCCAGTGTTTATGGTATATATGCTAAATCTGCGCCCGGAGATGCGATGGGAAGAGGTGGATATTTTGAAGGAGGTGAAGCAGCAGTATCAGGTTACGTCACTGCTCTCGGTTCATTTAATTACTGGGGCTTGTCAGGTTCTGTTGATGGAGGAACTGCTGGGGCTATAAAAAGAGGAGTTGCTGGAGCTGCAGGGGGGACAGGCACTATAAATATTGGAGTTGATGGCGGTGCTACAGATGCTGTAACCAACTATGGTATATACGGTTCAGCTTCTGGTGGAGTTAATAATTATGCTGGATATTTTAACGGGAGTATTTATGCAACTTCTGCAAATGCTTCCATAAAAGCATTTCGAATTGATCATCCGCTTGATCCAGAACATAAATTCCTTTACCACAGTAGCGTTGAGAGTCCAGATATGAAAAATGTATATGACGGCGTGGTCACCACAAATGGAATTGGTGAAGCGATTGTCACGCTACCAAATTATTTTGAAGCCTTAAATATGGATTATCGGTATCAATTGACATGCATAGGACAATTTTCTCAAGCGATTATTACAAAAGAAATTCAAAATAATCAATTTGTTATTAAAACAGATAAACCTAATGTGAAGGTAAGTTGGCAAGTAACAGGCATAAGAAAAGACCCTGCAGCAAATCTTTATCGTATTGTCCCCGAGGTTGAGAAAAAAGAAGCTGAAAGTGGGAAATATCAAGTTCCGGAAGCTTATGGTAAACCTGCAAGTTTTGGTATTGGTTATATAAAATCGACATTGCCAAAACGAATAGAGGGACAATCGAACAATCGAAAATAAAATCTAGTTATACTCTTAATTATTTAACCTTTTAAATTACCTGACCATGAAAATCTTTAAAGCCTTAACTTTATTATTGCTGTGCTTTCAATTAGCAAACTCCCAAACTATAGTTGAAGTCACAACTCCTGACATTCGATTTTGCGCAATCAATAATTGTGAGCTCGAAGTACAAAATAGTAGTAGTTCTTCCGTAACTTTTACTTTAGAGATAGATTTAGATGCATACCCTTATCCTTCAGCGCCAAGCGGCAAAGTAAAATTTGATACTCCCGCTTCCTTTTTTTTAACCTGCGCTGGATTGGGTATTCCTTCATTCAATCCTGCCCGAACTATTGCAACAGTTAGTATAAATCTTGCTCCAACTTCCACTTGTACCCTTTCTTATCGTGTGATTCCCACGACTTTGGCTATAAGCAGTCCTAATAATTTAAGAAATACATATGAAATAAATACCGTTAATGTATCGGCATCAGAAATTTTTTACAATGCTTTATTTCCAACAAATCAAATTATCTGTTCAAACCCAATCGCTAACGATGCTCATTTTATAGGCGAGATCTTCATGCGTGAATTACAGTTTACGAATACGAGCGCATCAGAGATAATGGACAAACCAATTAAGTTTACCGATACGAGAAGCAGTCTTGACAACCCCACCTGTATTCAAGTAACCGGAGTTAATTATTGGGATAATACATCTTCGAGTTGGCTACCCCTCTCCATGACAATAAATCCTTCTCCAAACAACCAAAACTTTAATGATTTTACTTTAACCGCAGCCGATATTAGTACAATTGCAACGGCAGAGCAATTATCTGGTAATGTATTTGGACCTGCGAGTTCTATAAGACTACAATTGGTTTATGAAGTTACCTGTTGCTTTACCAGCTTAATTACGTCTAGTTTTATGGCAACCTGGGCTTGCAATGTATCAGACCCAGCCATATATCAATATGGACCAGTGTCTAATTTTCCATCTTCCTGTAATTCCAATACTAGTTTAACTCTCCAAACAAATCCCGTTTTCGGGATACCTGATTTGGATGTTACAAGTTCTAGTATTGATAATAATTTTTGTTATGGAATTGATCATACTGCAGATGCTACCGTAACAATAACTAACAATGGAACTGGACAAGCATCAAATATTGCATTTAATATTGATCAAGGTTCGAATAGTTTTACGCACATTATAGAATCTTTTCAGATTTCTTACAATGGAGGCCCTGCAAGTTCTATTACTCCAACTTTCCAAAGTGCCGCATATAGCAATGCTTGTGATGCTCCTGGAACGCACCACACTCGAATGGAATTTGCAATTCAAGCATTAAATGCGGGCGAGTATGCAACTTTGACGTGGCAAGACAGAACGTGCGCTCCAGCTGCAACCTGCCCAAGCGGTTCGCGTCTTAAAGATTCGTGGGGATACAAATTAAGCTTTGAGGATGATTGCGGAACTACATATCCGCCTTCAGCTAATTATAGTAACTTGTTTAACGTCCAGAATCTTGGAAGTATGGTTACAGAATATAACGGCTTGTCGGATATAGACGATAACGTAGTTAACACTGCTTCCATTGATTTAAGTTCTGTTGCGGGTTTATGGCCAGCGGCTGATGAATCTACTAATAACAGGAGACTTGCTGTCGAAATTACATTGACCAACGATTTGATTTTTGAGCCAGCGTGTCCAATATCAAATAGCACCGGAACAATTCAGCTCTATTTATTTCCTAACTCAGTGTTCAATAACTCTAATATCTGTGTGACGGCTTCTCCTTATTCGCCTAGCAGTGTAACGGTGGTTTTCCCTTCTCCACCCCCGTGTTCAACGGGGACTTCAAAGACAATCCGTGCAGAATTTGAAATTGATAATTTCGGAACATGTAGTTTTGGTAACACGCTCAATGGCTTACACAATGCAAAATTGACATTTACATACAAAGGATTATGCGGACAGCCATTTCCTTTGTCAATGGACCATATTACTGTACATGTGTTTTTTGTTCCAGACCAATCCTGTACTAATCCTGCAGATTTATTAGTTGGCTGCACAAATGCAGATGTCGGATTGCATTGTCCCGGTTGCATAAGAAAGGGTCTTCACAGCTTAGGTTATAGCATTCAAAGGGGACCCAACTCGTATGGCTGGCAGGATTGTGATAATGATAATTGGTGGGATCCTGATAACTCTTCAGGAAATGTACCAAAGGTCATTGATGCAGTTTACCGAGCAGCACATCCTTTTATAAAGACAAAGAGGGCAATGGTGGGTGATTTAATAGAAGGAGTTTTAACCACCAAGGTAGAGAATAATAGTAATTATGGACCAGTAAACACATCTTTGACTTTTACACATGCTTATTGGAAATCTGAATTTTCTCAGGGCGATGGAAATTTAACCCCTGTTGAATGTGAGATAGTTTTTACTCATCCTACTGACCCAATCTTTTCGCCTGGGCCGGTGACAATTATTATTCCCGCTACCGATTTCAATCCACAATCTTCATCTCCTGCAATAACATATAACATTGATTTCAGCATTAGCAGATGTAGTACGTTATTCAACCCTGCTTTAAACCCCGGGTATTCATCCTTCCCAATTACCGATTTTATCGACAAGTTAGAGATTAAATTGATTCACAGATTTAGAGTTACTGGGAATGTGGGAACTACTAATTTGCCATGTAACGTAACTAACACGGCATACCTTGGCTTAACTGCTGAAAGTGCAGGTTTTAATTTTTTAGATGATCCTGATAGTCCTACTAATCAAGTTCCAGCAATAACAACTCCGCCTGATCCACATCCACTCGACTATGACGCTTACTGTGCTAATCCAAACGGATTTCCTCCTTGCACTGATTTACAATGGTATTGTACACATTATAATGGCACGTTTACGTTGATTGGTTACGTGTTTCTTCCTTGGAGTGTGTCATCAGGCAGTGGCACCTACGATGTAGCATGTGGTCACCCTTCGGTATCCATGGATTCTCGTATCATGGTTGGTGAACCCGGTGCTTTGCTTACAGGTAGAAATCCATTTCCTTATGAGTATAGGCAATGGGTAAATTATCATCAACTCGTATATGGAATACCATCGGGTTATGTCCCATTAGGCTGGGTTTATCCAGGTCCTGATTGGAATTCTGGTAGAGCTTGGTACCATCAATTTTACAATTCAACCGGACCTACATCTGTTTTAGGAGTTCCTCTAGTTGTGGTAAGCTCGACAACAGCAACTATTAACTTTGATGCAACTAATTATCAACCAGGATCTGATGATAATGGGCCTTGCGGTATTCTGTCAAACGGAACGGCACAGATTTTAAGACCTGATGATGATTTTTTCAATCAAGTAAAATATCAATTCTCTCCTGGATGCGATGCACCAGCCAGTACTACATCTACTTTCTACCAAGAAATGGATTTTATACCTTCCGGATTGCCTGCTGCACAAGGAGGACCAATGGGAATTACTGCTAATATTGATTTTGCGACTGACAATCCTCAAATTACACCTAGCGGTACAACTTGGTCTGGCACAAGAAATTTGACGTACAACTTCGTTAATAACCGTCCATTATTACAAGTGACGGGGGTGCCTACACCACCTGCACACTTCACAGCCTATCATCAGCAAGAGTGTATGACCTTCAATGTAGAAAACACAAATTCAGGTCCAAACGCTGATGCAACACATGCATGGGTTGCATTTAATGTACCTTCTTCTCCTCAATGCGTTACCATAACTAGCATAGAGGTAGACAATGTTGTTTATCCGAATCCTACCGCGAATCAGCTTTACTATTTTTCAGGAGTATTTGAAAATAGTCAATCACGGCAAGTAACCATCTGTTTTACATACGACTGTACCGTAAATTGCAATGCGAACAGGTATATTAATATTCTTACTGGGTGGGATTGCCGGAGAAGTGACGAGTCTGTACCACCTATTCTTACTGCGAATGACTATACTACTGTTACCACTTGTACTCCTACCACAAGACAGGTTCTAATTGATGGTGCAGACGCTCAATTTCAGGCGTCTCTTACCTGTCTGACACCACATCCTGCAGTTTGCAGCTCTGTTGATTATGAGCTTCAGGTTTCAAGTACATCATTTGGTGCACTCAATAGTATCGTTGTCACTGTAACTCTCCCTTGCTCAACAATGGTTTATAATTCTACTGCAGGTAGCAGCTTTATTTTTAATGGTAATACGGATACGGGGCCCAATGCTCAACCGGTAGTGACGCCAGGAGTTCCCCAGATACTGACATGGGCTATTAATAATGCCAACACTTACATTGCACAAAACGGACTTGAAGGACTATTGTATCCATCGGTCGGTAATAAATATTTCTTTAAGATTCGATTCAGCGTAAATACGGGATGCGCTCTGTGTTATCAAAATCGCTCCACAGTTCAGGTTGATTACAATACGAATTGTAACGTGCCGGGTCTTTGGACTAGAAATTTCAATCCTTTGCTCGAGCAAGGTTCTCCCTTCAATGATCTGAGCGTTACGCTTGGTTCTGGAAGCTACGATTTTTGTGCTAATGCAATTCCGGTAACCGTAACTCTTACAAACAACAACAGCAACACATTGCAAAATAATAATTTCCTTGAAGTTACTATTCCTACTGGTTATACAGCAGACGGATTTAGTATAACACCAACGTTGATTTTCGGACAAATGATAAGATGGAATTTAACATCTCTTTCAGCTATTACATTCAATGCTCACCCTGATGATTGTGGTCCTGAGAATATTATTGCTAATATTTATGCTCGTGGCGAATACGCTTGCACTCCCACGAGTTGCCATATCGATGAACTGGAAAGTACATTTACGTTGCCTGTAACTCCGACAGCTCCAAGTATAAACATTACTAACTGTCCTTCTCAAGCTTTACTATGTAATGACCAGCCATACCAGTTCAACTCGGATGCTACTTGCGGATTTTATTCCTGGGACTTTGGAGACGGTTCTCCTTTAGCGACAATAGCAGCACCTAGCCATGTATACACTTCTGCCGGATCATATACAGTTACCTTGACAGTAAGCGGAAATGCCTCTGGTGGTGGATGTACATCAACTGCTACATGTGTAGTAACTGTTGATTGTCCAGATAAGAACTGCGGATACTTTTGTACATACGAAAATACATTATACTGTCACGGGACTCCTTGTACTAGCAACAGCAACTTCAGCATAAATCAATACGCTACATGGTGGTTAATGACCGCACCGCATTTCCAAAATGCTTTTCCTGCACCAAATTATTTAGTTATAGGCTGTCCAACTCATCATATAACTTTTAACAACGCAACTTCTGTTAGGTGTTTTCTTAAAAATTGCGGAAGCCCCTCAATTACTACGTGTGTTCCGTTATTTTTCCCGACCTATTTAAACCCTTCCTGCACTAGTTGCCCATCAGCTTGTTGTACAAACAGTGCGGTAAGTAATTCTTTAGTTCGCGAGGTAACGACACTTTCTCTAACGGTCAACTTTGATCTTGCGGACGATAATTTCAATCCTCTTACGCTCTATCATTTTGCCTTTTTACATTTAACTGGTGTACCGATCACCGATTTCTTTTATAACTGGCAAGTGTCAGACATACTAACATATTCCAATGATTACATTGGGAGTTGTTCCCCTTTGCCAATCGGCTACAGTCAGGTAAATTTCAAAAACCTAATTCAGGCAATTAATGGTAGCCATAATAATTGTGCTGATAATGGCAATCAAAATGGACATCCTCATTTGTTTGATTGCGATGATGGAAACCGTTCTTTAAGTGCTCAAATTAATCCTGAAGATGGCTCTTGCTTGAATGATAATACAGCTATGATGACTGCTTGGGCAGTCGGTGGAACTCCACCTTTCAGTTACCTATGGAGTAATGGAAGTAGCTCTTACTTTATAGATAATCTTGCGGATGGAAAATATACAGTAACAATAACAGATGCTAATAATGAAACTGCGACAGCTGAATCTTTTGTAAAAAGCTCTTCAAACATTTGTTGTAACGTCAGTGGAAATCCTTTCCCTCGCTTTCCTGATAATACAAATGTTCTTCCATCCACAGGGTATGATGTTAATTTCTTGCCAGCTGAAACAGTTGACTTTGAAGAGTCAATGACGTTGAGTGGTAATACACTTAATATCATGGAAGGAGTTCAGTTTGTTGTAAAGGATGGTACCACTTTGGAATTGGATAATTGCGTGCTAAGTGCATGTGGCAGCATGTGGAAGGGAATTGTAGTTGAGTCTGGAGGAGTATTAATCCTCAAGAATTCAACCATTAAAGATGCCGAACGCGGAATTTATGGAGAGGATGGTTCCAAAATTTATGTTTACACAAGTCAGTTTGAAAATAATGTTGTAGGTATTGAAACCCCTGTGAATTCTGGTGGTACGTTCAACAGCATAGATTTCGTAATTGCAGGTATAACATTTGACTTCAGTGGAGCACTGCATGATGCATATCCAGGACAAGTTCCATTTGGCACAAAACCCAAAGCGGGAATCATCTTTAATAACATGATAGGTGCAATTGGTGATGATGGTTATCCAGAAAATACTTTTTCTGATATGAACTGTGGTATTATCTCATACGCTTCTGTACTCAAAGTGACAAATAGTAAATTCCTGGAAATCCATAATGAATATTTTTATTCAGGACAATTCATGGGTAGTGGAATTGCAGCAATTGGAGGTGACAAAGGATCATACTCGATTGAAGTTTACCCGTATCTGCTCCAAAATCCTACAAGTCCGACCTTTAAATTATGCGATTATGGAGTTTACGGTGATAATAATATAAACGTAACCGTCACTGGATGTTCCATGTATTCAATGAATCATGGTATTTATATTCAAAAATGCCAACTATCGAACCAAGTGGTTCTCAAAGAGAATGATATTTCGGCAACAAACATGGGAATACAGTTTTATGCAAACGAAGGTGCGGATTTATTATATGCGGGATACAACAATGTCGAAACGACGGATCTAAAAGGAGAATGCATAATTGCATATGAATCTGGATCAGGAAAAAATCACCTCGTTGTAGAAGAGAACACTTTAAGTTGCAATGGCTCTTCTTACGGAATAGATTTAATCGGTTGTTATTCTTCCACAGTTTATCATAACACAATTGATGAAGTTACAACGGCTATAAAAAACTTCACTGGTATTAGCATATCAGCTTGTAATGAACCTAATGTTTCATGTAATATCATTAACGGGTTAACTACGACCGATCAGTTTTTAACATACGGAATCAAAGTAAATGTAACGGACAATGCAATTTTACACTGTAACAGCACAAACCTTACAACCTATGGAATTGCTTTCCAAGGTCCCTGTGTAACTGTAGATAATGTTAAAGACAATGAAATGAATGAACATTATGAAGGATTACATTTGAATAGCAATGCAATTATAGGTAAGCAGAATAATGGTGGTAATCGGTGGATAGGTCCATTCTCAAGTGGTTATGGTGCCAATAATTTGAATTATGCAGGAGGTATAAGCGTAACCGCTTCACTATTTATTGTTCATCAAAGCCCAGTAACAGATTTTAATCCTTCAATACCGGCTTACGATGTAACTTGGTTTCAAGTGGACCCTGCAGGAGTGCCGTATTCATGCACATCGAGAAATGAATGCCCGGAAAAATCTTCGGAAAAGAGTATGGTCATGAATCCAGAGGTGCTTGATTATTCCATCGCAAATGACGATTCATTGTCTGTGGATTTCATTCCGGAAACCAAAAGCATGGGGAGGCAGTTTTTATACAAAAAGTTAACAGACGTGCCGGCATTACTCGACTCAAGTTCAGACCTCAACGATTTCTATTCTGCCTATTCCAGTTCTTCGGTGCAATCATTACAAGTTGTTCGTGATGGGTTGTTGGATTTTACAGATTATGGCATGAATTTATCTGATAGCTGTAATATAATTGACAGCACTATGATTATTATTTCAGACAGTATCGCAGTTCTAGATAGCTTAATGAGTAGTGACACAATAAATGCACCCGCATATGTTGCGCAAAAGATGAGTCTTAGGTCACAAGCAAATACACTGCAGGCAAGCATGAATGCAATAAGGGTACAAATGAAATCTGTACTTGAGGGAAAAATTTCGACGACCGATGCCATTAATACAAGTGTTTCATCAGCGCAGTTACCAGAAAGCAATGAGCAAATCGTTAATGATATTTACCTGCAAACGGTCGCGCTCGGAAATTATGCTTTCAGCAGCAGTCAGGTTTCTTCAGTGTTAGAAATTGCCCAGCAATGCCCATACGCGGGAGGAAAAGCTGTTTATCGCGCAAGATCTCTATATAGGTTCATCGATGAAACAATTGAATATGATGATGACAGTACTTGTCTTGTATTCGGTATTTACAGAAGGGGAAGCAACCAACCTTCAAGTGAAATTGAAACGGGGAACATACTTCTGATTCCGAACCCCGCTAATAACCTTGTCACGGTTGTTTATCAGTCCGCATCAGAAGGGTCGTGTGACTTATACGTTACTGACATAACAGGCAATGTGATTAAGCAAATCGATATTCCGTGTGATAAAACGCGATTTGAATTTTCTGTAGAGGATATAAAGAACGGACTATACCTCGTTGATGTGCGAAATGAAGGACAATCTATTGGACGTAGCAAATTGGCGATAATAAAGTAAGAGGTTCCGATCTGGGAGAAGGAGAATATTGATTCTTCTTCTCCCATTTTTTACATTTACCGAATAATTCTTATTGCTATGTCTGACTATATGAAAAGGAAAATTATTACTATTCTGTTTGTTAGCTTATCATTCAATTCCTTCTCACAAGCGCCAAATTGGCTCTGGAGTAAAGCATGCGGAAGCACTGGAGATGATTCAGGGTTGTCAATTGCTCTTGATGCTTCCGGCAATATTTACACTACTGGTTACTTTGAAGGAACTGTTGATTTTGACCCCGGTGTAGGCGTATTTAATTTAACTTCTGCAGGATCGTATGATATTTTTATATCCAAACTAGACCCTTCAGGAAACTTCGCGTGGGCAAAAAGGATGGGTGGAGTAACTGATGATTGGGGACTGTCCATTGCTCTTGATGCTTCCGGTAATATTTACACTACTGGTTATTTTGGAGGAACCGCTGATTTCGACCCAGGTGCAGCCATATTTAATTTAACTTCTCTAGGAGCTTATAATATTTTTGTATCAAAGTTAGATCCATCTGGCAATTTCGTTTGGGCAAAAGGAGTGGGCGGAACGGCTATTGATGCCGGCTATGCCATTTCCTTGGATAGTTCAAATGCGATAAACGTTGCGGGATATTTTACAGGAACCGTAGACTTCGACCCAGGTGTTGGAGTGTTTAATTTAAGTTCGGGGAGTAATAATTTTGCTAACGCTTTTATTTTGCGTTTAGATAATGCTGGCAACCTTTTATGGGCAAAGGCATTTGAAGGAATAAATTATTGTTCCATTTATTCTATGACGCTTGCAGCTGGTAATATTTACACGACTGGGGAGTTCATTGGAACTGTTGATTTTGATCCGGGGTCAGGAACATTTAATATGTCTTCAGTGGCAAACAATGATATTTTTATTTCAAAAATAGATTCTTCCGGAAATTTCGTATGGGCAAAAAGCATCGGTGGTACTGATACCGATGAAGGAATTTCGCTGACTACAGATTTGCATGGAAACGTATATACCACGGGTTACTTCGGAGGAACCGTTGATTTCGATCCAGCAGCCGGAGTATTTAATTTAACTTCAACAAGTGGCAGTTATGACATATTTATTTCCAAACTTGATACTGCAGGTAATTTCAAATCAGCAAAAATGATTGGTGGGATCTATAATGATGTTGGTAAAGCGATTATAACTGATTCCTCCGACAACATTTATATCACAGGTTACTTTTCTGATACTGCAGATTTTGACCCAGGGATAGGTGTATTTAATTTAATTTCTCAAGCGGGAAGTGCCGATATATTCATTTCAAAATTAGATAGTGCATGTAATTTTTTATGGGCGAAAGCAGTCGGAGGAATTAATGACGAAGCAAGTCAAGATATAGCATTGAATTCATCGGGCAATACTTTTGTTATAGGATATTTTTACAGCCCATCACTCCTATTTAATACAACAACTTTAATTAATACAGACAATCAGGGTAACACTTCTGATATGTTTATTGCAAAGCTTGATAATATAATAACTGGTATTGCAAACCTAAAAAACAATGACGGCATATTTATTTACCCAAATCCTGTTTTAGAAAATATTACCGTGGTAAATGGTTTGAGTTATTCGGAGAAAAGTTATTTAACTATTTATAATTCTTTCGGAGAGAAGATTATTGAACAGGAAATTAAATCTTCAAAAATGAACATTGATTGTAGCCATCAACCATCTGGAATTTATTTCGTCACGATCACCAACCAAGAAGGAAATAAGATTGTACAGAAAATTATTAAGATGTAAAAAATAACAGCCCGATGTAAAAATCGGGCTGTTTAATTTTAAGCAGGTACAGAAGAATTCTCTTTTATGGAAGAAGCTATTTCCTTCGGCTTGGTATTTAAAATGTAATCAACTGCTTTCTGCGCTTGCACGCTTGCATAAACAATAAAACGTTTATCGTTCTTCAGCCGTTCCAACCATCCTTGAATGTAAGCTGCGCTGTTTACAATTTCCACTGCAATTCCTGCCTGAGATTTAAGATAGCATGCTCCAATTTCAGCCGTAAGCTCCTCTATGGAATATAGTTCTGAGCCGTAAGGTTTGGAGTCCATAACTTCCTTTCTGTTCAGCCGATTTGCATGTCCAGTGCTATGCACAAGCTCATGAAAGAGCGCTCCATAATAGCTTGCACTGTCTTTAAAGCTTTTTATTCTGGGCATATTAACGTAATCCATTACTGGATGATAATATGCTTTCTGCTCCTTGTGTACAATTTTCGGTCGCATCTGCATAGCTTTTACAATCTCCTCACATTCTTCAATCGGATCGTTAGGCTTTTCTACCAATGGAATTTTTTCAATTGGTATATGCTCGCACTGTGCGATGTTGAAGACCATGTGATAGCGGAGAAAAGCTCTTTTAACGGTCTCTCCGGTTTCTTCATTCTCTTCGTCAACCCATTTCCAGAAGACAACGATATGCGCCTTTTCACCTTTGATAACTGTGCCGCCAAGCTCCTTTAGCTGCTTGAAGGTTAAAAAGTAATTTAAAGGATAATCCTGTAAGGCGAGAAGCATTACATTAATTCCCCGGTACGGTCTACGGGTAATAAGATTCTGCGGAACACCGGCTTCCGTCCATGGCTTTTGCCAGGGAACTTTGTTCTGCTGCAGTTGTTCGATGATTCTTTCTGTGACGATTTGATAAACGTCTTTTTTTGCTGTTGCTGTTTCCATTGCTTATATGTTTTGATTGTTAAGGAAAAAATTCTATAACAGTGTAAGCAATGGAAAGAAGAAGTCAACAGAAAAAACAGTTACAAATTGTCATCGGGTATCGAATCAAGAAGCGCAAAAATTGCACAGGCATTTTAAAAAAAGTACCCCGCTTTTGGCGGGGACTTTTTATTCGTGCGCATCACGAATAGAGCAGGATTAAATCCTGGGATTTCGGTAACAATTAAGTTACTTGCCTTTCGGACGTGGTGCCGGAGGATTATTACCTCTGCCACCACCTGAAGGCTTACCAGTATTTGTACTGGGACCGTTTACGGGTCTATGTTTATTCTTATACATGAAAAACAAAAGTACGAACTATTTTTTCTTCCTCGATTAATAAAGGGGCACGGGGAAATGTGTTCCCCGCAAGATAGCAAAGTGAGCGTCCAATGGTGACGGTCACTTTGCTATCTTGCTATGCGGGCCTCTTAATAGATAATACTGCTAAACGGTAAAGCTACGCTCAATCCGATTGAAAACTTATCTCCAAAATCCTTATCAGGTTTAATGGTGTTGTTAACATCAAATGCTTTTAATTGCAATTCAATATTAACTTTTGCATCTTTATCCTTGCCTTCAAAGACCATTGGAAAACCTAATTGAAAATTCAACGGATTGTAATCACCCGCAAGTTGTTCACCAGTCAAGCTTAATCCAATCCAGTCAAGTCCATGTAAAAAGTATACTACCTGTCCTTTAAACCTGGCTGTAAAAAAAGTCTTGTATTGTCCGACAAATGCTTTGTCACTACTAAGCTGTGCGATTGAAATAGTATCGGTACCTCCCAACTGCTTATATTTATTTAAATCAATTTTATCAATATCCTCATTCTTCACTGTATTGTTTAAGTATCCACCGACATTAGCACTGAAAAAAAATTTTCCATATCTCTTACTTTCCCAGACATAAGTATAAATAACATTTCCTTCCCATGGATGAAATTTTTTTTCATCAAAGGCTGTTGTAAATGAATCGGCAACGCTATAACTAGTATTTGTAAAAGGAGCATATGCACTTATACTTATCCAACTTATACGAACAGCATTATGAGAATTTTCATCATCATCAAATACTTCGGTTTCCTTTTTGGTAAAATTGGGTATAATTTTCTTATTATTTTCGTCAATAAATTCTGAACGTAACTCCGCATATGCTGCATCAGAAATAAATCTAGTTGCAACGTTGAAAGCATTTATTTTATTAATTAACTCAACTTTTTGAGTATTGAAAATTAATTTTCTTTTCGCCACCATTTTTTGCTGTTGAGTCGCTACAACATGTAACGATTTGTTTTTTTGTTCCTGTTTTTTATTGTCAAACCAAACTGATCCTTTAAATAAACAAGTGAATTTTATATCCAGTCCAATCTTATCACTGAAATCATTCTTTGAAAAAAGTTCAGCAAAATCATCGTCTGCTTTTGCTTTTAAACCTGTAGTTAAAATGTTTGTTAATCTGTTATCTTTGTTTGTTCGTAAATCAAAATTTCTTCCAAAAAAAAGAATCTTATCATCTATATCAGCGAGGACGTAATTTTTAAAAAGTGTCAAATCGCCTTCTTTGGCTAAGTAACTGGCTATTTTATCAGCTATATAATTATTAAGAGCTTTGTCTGTTAAAATAACCTTACCACTGGTGTCAGCAATAGTTATGATAGTCTCGAGCCGAGTTATAGCATTGAAATCATTGATTGTTACCAACGTATTTTGCATCAATAAATGCAAGCTAAACGCTATAAAGAAATTCATTTGAATCTTGTGAGTAATGAGTAATAAATTGGTTCTACTTTATTTGTGGGATGCTATGGAAAATGAATTACCTGTCTATTGACAATTATTGCTTGATTGGTTGTTTTATTAATTTCAACTCGAACCATAACATCTTCTGGCATATTAGGAGCAGGATAGTGATAATTAAAAAATACTTCAATTAATGCAGTGCCAGGATTTTCTGCAATAACGCGAGTGCTAATTGAAAATAAACGAGTACTAGGATTTGCGTCTCTACTCTGCCTTGCTTGATTGACCCACGGGTCGGTAAATACAATATCAATAACTGCTTTATGATTAATGCTATCCGGTTTCATTTTATGTGGTTTTTAATTTTTACTTGTTTCATTCAATGATAATTTCTTCTCCCTTATTTACTGGCAACGGCAGGCAACAGTCCATACACCTGCGCAGATGTCAATTACAACCATTCTACAACTACGGTTTAAAGTGCAAGTACCAGAACACCTCCCAATTGAGGGTTGGCATATTTTAAAGTCCGGTCGTTCATTGCAATGGCAAAATCCATACGAGTCTTCATCGCAACCCGGAGCGCAGGGTCTTCCAAACATTAGGACTCCGTCTGAAAATGGATCGTCACCAAGCGAGATTACCTTAAATCCTTTAAGGTCTTTATGTAATTTTTCATCATATGTTTCTCTCACAGCATCTTTAGTATATTCTTTCCATTGGTTGCCCGTGAGATAAATGATGGGATGTCCAGGTGCTTTATTTTTCTCAACCTCATTAAAATTGACCAGTTTTAATTTGGATTTAGCAGATTGCGATTGTGCGCTAAATACTATGAAAAGTAATAGCACTGTTGCTGTAAAAAGTTTCTTCATTGTATTGTATGTTTATTTGTCAGCCTACTCTTTGGCAGGATTTTCGGCTTACTCCTATTTTTCGATATATTTTTGCTCCTCATAGTTATCTGAGACAATGAGAGGGCAAACAGCGCATGCATCTGCACCGCTTTGATAGTACCATCTACAATCCGAACGGATGCCACATTTAGGTAATCTTATTTTTACACTTATCCTTTCTGACTGCTCCATAACAGCTTCGATAATGCCGCATCCATTTCCCGTCCATTGCCTGCACCCGTTTTCTGCACAACGATTTGAGAAGCGAAATCTTTTTTCAGGTGATCGACCTTTGTGAGCAGTTGCAATAAACTCTTTAGTAACAGGTAACGGTTGCGATAGGAAGTTAACTGTACCCTGTGCTGTCACAATACCTATCACCTGAGCACCCTCATCACAGACAGCACTTGGGCATGACTTTTTTTCTTCTTCCATTCCTTACCGAACCTTGAATTGGTTAAACGTTATGGAGTTCTTCAGCGCATCTGAAGTTCTGAAACGCTTCAACCAAATTCCTAACCATTCTTTTTTGGGAATTCTTTTGGCGCCCCAAATTGCGCCCAGGTCAATTTTTGCTACATGTTTTGAAACTACTGCCTGGATGTCTTTGTTAATTGCAGCTTTCTGTGCATTACTTAGTGGTATGTCCAACACCACGTTAAATCTTGTTGTTGCCATTTGATTTAGTTTTATATGTCGCCTACTCTTTTCAGGATTTTCAGCTTACTCCGTTGAATAAAATGTAATTTTATTTAAGATTAATAGTTCAAGGTCGCTATTCATTTCATCGTTCTTCTTCAGGTAAAGCACGTCCAAGCATGTGGATAACAGCTGCATTAGCATTTTGATAATCGCGGCAAAGTTTTGCCATGAAACAACAGAACACAAATGCTGCTGCTGCAACTAGCAGAATAATTACTGCATGAATATTCTCAGCAGGAGTTAAGGAAGAATTTTCTATTGGATTGCCTCCATCACGGAAAGGAGAATGAAAAACAAACATTGATAAAATATCTCCAATGAAAATAGTAAGAATAGTTGCGG
Organism: Bacteroidetes bacterium 2013_40CM_41_45; assembly: GCA_002215675.1. Classification (GTDB taxonomy): domain Bacteria; phylum Bacteroidota; class Bacteroidia; order AKYH767-A; family 2013-40CM-41-45; genus 2013-40CM-41-45. The sequence goes on from NGFH01000002.1 coordinate 94,671, forward strand.
CCGGAAGAAAGTAGAGCGATGAAAAAAGTGCCCTTGGTAATCTCCTTATGTTATTTTCATTGCTTGGAGCCGGTTGTAGTGAGTCTATCGGTCGGTCATTTTGTGTAGTGGTCGTGAATACCTGTAACGAAGTCACTCCATTGTAAATATATTTCTTAATGGCCATATTTGGCTCGTTGTTCGCTAACCTTAGAGCTTTTGCAATCACATGATTTTCTCTCCTAAAAGAATAATATAAAAACAAAAACATGATTGTAATGATAAAGGAACCAAGTAGGCCTGCATCGGCTACATGAAATTTTATTCCCAACACTGGCATTGTTATGAATGAACTGTCTATCCAGTCCTGAACAAGTTTTTGTTGGTTAGACATTGTTACTGCTTCACTCGACCATTTATTCATCAGAGCAAAACCTCTTAACCATGAAAAGTAAACATTAAATGCCGCAATGAATATTGATAAGCACAGTGTAACGAGTATAGACAACACCCATCGCGAACGCCTTAGAGATGTCTGCACTGCATTGATAAAGAGTTTTGCTAATTCTAAATCCATTATTCTGTGAAAAAATTTGTTAATCCAAAGACGGCTGTAAAGGAATATATAATTTTTTTCATATCCATTAGGGTTTTCCCTAGTTTTTTGATCCGAAAAAAGTTTAGGGTTTTCCCTAGTTTGCATTAGGGTTTTCCCTAGTATTTTTTTTACACAATTTTTCCAACAACCAGCTGAAACCATTTAAGGACAAGCATTTCAGAGTTTTTTATACTGTTGTCATTGTCGGGAAGGGGTATGGGAACTTTTAATTGTTTATGATTCCAGAGTATTTTTGGAAATAATTTTTGATCAATATTAAATGGGAAGCTGAAAACCGAATAGAATAGGCAAACAAAAAAGTGCGGAGTCAGCACTATAATCACCGACAACCCTATTATGAAACATTTTAAGAAAAGTCAACCAATCATTTTTTGTTTGATATTAAAGCCTAGTATGTGGATAGGAGTTTACTTCTTCCTAGTTAGTTTATTATGCTTATCCTGTCGCCACCAAACTGCTGAAAACAATGATGAATTACTAAATATTGAAATGGGAAATGATTCAATACAAATTAGTATGAATATTTTACCAAATCAAATGGGGAAATTTGAGTTTAAAAATAAATTTTTTGGTATAATTCCTAGAAAACTAACAGAGAGTTTACAAGAGCAGGAAATTGAATTTTATATTATTGACGCACCAACTTTCAAACTAGAGGAATTTACTATTGAAAATATTAAAAAGAAAAAATTAAACTTGAGCGCTCCTAAAAAAATCTCTTCATTCGTGCAACTGGAGCGAGAATTAAATTTGTTAGATTTAGGAATTGACAATGTTACAGTGGTTGCTAAAAAAATAGATGCAAGTGTGAAAAATGGTAAATTGACTGTTAAAGATTTGGACAATAAGACTACAACAGAATGTACTTGCCCATGCAGCGTAACATTTGATGATAAAGTAAAGGTTAGTTGTGACTAAATATGATACAGCTTCGAGGCGAGAATAGCACGAACCCGTGACATAAAGATTAAAGAAATTAAAAAAGAAAGGGTTTGTTCGGTATTAAACAGTGGTGTATCTAACAACAGTGTAGCGTAATTCGAACAAGGATAACTGAAGATTATCCTTTATTCACACGCTGTCTTGCTATCTTAGAATACACAATTCCAATTTACAAGAGTTGTAGATATTTAAATGTTTATCTGCAATGCTAATCGCTAAGATTGACCAACAGGTGCTAACTTGAAACTGACAACTCAAAAATATTTCGTTGAAAGATTGGTTTTTATTAAAAGGAAGTTCTTACATTTGGATTCTAAAATTTATACATTATGGAAAATTTAACTGACAACAATGCTCTTGAGACTTTGTCTTTAGATGCAATTGATTCGCTTGAGATTTCAGAGGCTACAGAAATCATCAGCCAAGTTGAATCAAACACGAAGTGGGAAGACACTTCAAAACACATTACTCATAATGGTGCGGGCATGAATTGTCCGTAATCTGAAACCATCCCTCTTGATTGGGATTATGACTAATTTTATAAAATGGAAACCATTTATGGTTTCCATTTTTTATGAGTATTGACAATTGAAAATATTAGATGAATAAACTTTTTCTAAATACAGCGACCGACCGTAGCAGAAAGTTTCACATCTTGAAATTAAAAACTGTTTTTAGCAAACTTCTTACTCTTGATAAAGAAAACTACTTTGAAAACTCAACTCAAAATTATTTTTCGTTCCTAAGCAAAATCAAAGCAGCAAATTTAATTGAGCACAGCACAGATTTTTTTTGGAGTGTGGTTCACAGAGTAAGCAATGTACTTGACAAGAACAACAAAGATGAAATAGAGAAAACTTACATCTACTTTCTTTTAAATTCATTTGATTGTTTTTACTCACTACTTCCAATTAATTCCCAACTTCAATTCAAAGGAATTGGGAGTAATGATGTCATACTGCCAAAACTGGGTCTTTCTTTAGGCTGTTACCTTGACAGCAGTACAACACTTTGCAAGGTTAGTGATACCTCCTTAAGTTATAAACTGAAAAAGTTTGATAGTATTCCCGATAACAATTATCTAATTTTCCTCAATGAAATTCCCCAATGGTTCAAGCTAAAACAGGAAATTGTTTGCCAACGGATTTCAGTTATCTCTCAAAAGCATGAAAGCATTTTTGAAGAGCATTATTATAAAGACTGCTGTGAAAATATTTTTCTATCACACTTATTAAAGCAGAAAATAGACAGAGCATTTGAAATAATTAAATTAACTGATATTGATTTGTATCACAAGTTAATTTCTTCAATTGACTATATAATTCCGTATGGGAACGACATTGAAAAAAAATATCCAAACTTTGCAATTGCGACACTGAAAAAAACTATATTTCTTTCTATTGACTTGCTTTCAGAATCAGACATTCATGTAGCCGAGTGCATAATACACGAATACAGCCATTGCGAATTACACTGCGTGCAAGACACAATATTGCTGACAAATATTGAGAACAATATTTTGGAGTATTACTCGCCTTGGAGAAAAGATCCCCGCCCATTGTTGGGACTTATTCATGCAATTTATATTGGTAACGAAATTCTGACGTTTTACTTTACATATCTGCAGAATAGAAATAATAATTCTGACGAAATAATATCGGTTAGAAAAAAGGTAGAAATTATTGTTCACCAAATTATTATTGCCATAAGACAAATAAAAAAATATCAATTAACTGATTTTGCATTAGAATTGATGAATAGTATTCTAAAATCAACTCACGAAATTGCCGAACACTTATCAATTTCTACATCAAATCCACTAGAGGAAATAATTAATCATATTCAAATTTGGAAATCAAATAATCCAAACGCAGTTATTGTTGAGAAAGAATTTAATCCATACGAAAATTCAGCTGACTTTTACGACCTTGATTTTACTGGACCTCAATATGAGGATGTTCAATTTTATTTAGACCTAGTGAAGCAACATTGCAATGAAGTTCTTGAATTGTGTTGCGGAACGGGTCGAATAACAATCCCAATTGCCAAAAACAATATTAGTGTTACCGCAATTGACGTCTCAAAAAAAATGCTATCCATTTTTAGAAATAAATTAAAGCAGGAGCAAAGCGAAGTATCCAGTCGAATTAATTTAATTGAAGCAGACATGGTGAATTTTTCTTTAAGCAAAAAATTCAACTGTATTCTAATTCCCTTCCACTCTTTTCAAGCGTTGACCGACACTTCTCAAATTTCACAAGCATTGAAAACAATCTTTCAACATTTAACCGATGAAGGAGTTTTTATTCTCAACTTATTCAGACCGCTTGACGACATGAAAGGGTTGGAAGGTGTTTGTGAGTCAAAGACCGTTACCGATGACAATGGTGAAATTATCTACAAAAAAAATTGCATCAACACATTTGTTGATACTTCACAGCAAGTTATTTACTACGAGTTACAATACTTTCCTATGAACCAAGAGAACGAAGGCCGATGTGTAATTGAAAATCTAAAAACAAAATATTATTATTCAGGTCAAATAAGAGAAATTTTACAGCGACATAATTTTAATATTGAAACAGAATATTACGGGTTTAAAAATGATTCCGCTGATAAAAACAGTTCAGCAGAGTTGACTTTGATATGTAAAAAGAAAATTTAATGACAACTTAAACCAATTACGTAACTAATGGCAATCGCTTCCAGTAAGTTGTGGCTAATTTAAAAGGTATTCTTAAAATAAGAACAGATCGCGAATCAACTGATAATAAAATAGCTATTCGTTATTCAGAACTGTAAGGTGCGTTATTGTATAGAGGCATTGTATTTACATCTTCACAATCTTCTTCGTCACAGATTTCTTTCCTATATTTATTTCAATATAATAAATTCCTGGAGCCTTTTCTCGAAGGTCAACTTCATGCTTCGTTTCATTTTTTAAATCTTTCTGTTCACTGACAATGCTACCTATTACATCAAATATTTTCAGTGACCGTTTGTCTTTATTGTTAGATTTTATTTCCACAGTAAATATTCCTTCAGTTGGATTGGGATAAATTGAAATCGTATTTAAACCATTCAATTCATTTATACCAACAGTGCATGGATTAATATTGATTGAATCTGAAATGGTGGAACAGCCAAAAGAATTGGTTACAATACCGTAGTAATAACCATCACCAACACATAATAATGTATCGTCAGTTCCCGGAGTTGGACTACTTTGATAATACCATTGAATAGTATCTGAAGAAGTTACAGGAGAGATAATAATAGTATCATTGATATGAATTAATGGTAGAAGAATAGGTGATAGATTAACGCTTACCGTCACTTGCGCTGTTGCCGTACAACCAAGAGCATTACCTATTACAGTGTAAGTTGTAGTCGTTGTCGGATTAGCTGTAACACTTACGCCACTTGGTGCACTCAATGCCGTTGCAGGACTCCATGTATATGTGTTCGCCCCTGCCGCTGTCAAGAGTGTAGATTGTCCCGAACAGTAAGTTACATTCGGAGAAACAGTTGTTACTGGAGTTGGGTTGACTGTTACAGTCACCTGTGCTATTGCTATACAACCATTATTGTCGGTTCCAGTAACTGTATATGTTCCACTATCAGCAAGAGTAATATTTGTTATGATTGGATTCTGCAGTGAAGAAGTGTAACTGTTTGGACCTGTCCACGAATAAGAAGTAGCGCCATTCGATATGAGATTCAACACTACTCCTTCGCAAATTATGTTGTTGTTACCAGCTGTTACAACTGGATTCGGATTTATGGTAACAATTGTAATTACAGCGGCAGAGCAGCCGTTAGAATCGATTACAGTTACTGAATATATTCCCGTATCTGCAAGAGTGACTGTTGGTATTGCAGGATTCTGAACCGAAGAAGTGTAACTGTTTGGACCTATCCACGAATAGAAAGTACCTCCGCTTGCCGTAAGATTCAAAGTTGTTCCTACGCATATAGCACTGTTGCTTCCCGCAATAGCGTTAGGTGGAGCATTTATTAAAATAGAAATTGAATCTGCAACATGGCATCCCAAGCTGTCTGTAATTTCAAGTATCACAACAGCGGAAGAATCTATTTGAATTGTTTGGGATGTTGAGCTATCACTCCAATGATATGTATTTGCGATGGGCGATGTTAATTGAATGCTACCACAAACGGTCGTGTCATTCCCTAAATTTAAGCTAAGACCATTTTGAACAAATACGATTGTTGTATCAATCATTTCAACATTCCCTGCACTATCTAAAGAATAAAATTCAATTACATTCAATCCTGCATTAGTGACGGTGACGGTTGTATCTGAAATCCAGTTGCCATTATTTATTCTATATCTTGTTTCAGAAACTCCGGAATAATAATCATAAGCAGAAAGTGAAAATGTGTAATTACAAGAGTTGGTAGTGTCAACGTTATTACTGATAGTCAATGGGGGTGTTTTATCAATCATAACTTTGTAGCTACAAGTCACATCAGAAAGGTGACCAACTGAATCCTGTGAAACAATATGAATATACCAAATGCCATCCGACAACCTTGTGTTGCTTGTATCCATGGCAGGAATAGTAGTAATAATTAAAGTGTCTGAATTAACTGAGAAGCCGGTTTGATTAACCTGGTATGCAGAATCATGATTAAGCATAAAGTAGTATCCAACAACTGTAGAAGTGTCGACAGGATCAACCCAATTTAAAGCAATACTGTCATTTTGATTCCATTGATTTTGGTTAGGATGGGTTGGCGATATCAATAGTGGGCAAGGTGGATTATCCAAGTCAATATATACCGTAATTTCATTAGACCAGCTTCCAATATTACCAACAAAGTCAATATCTCTGACTTTAATATGATGCGTGCCTGTTGTTAAAGTAGGGTGATGCGAAAAATTAAATCCGATATTAATCGGAGCTTGATTATTTATTTCAACTTCAAAAAAATCTATCCCGCTTCCAACATCTCCTGGATTCAACCATGCAAGGTAAGGTGAATCATGGGTAGTCCATAACGTGCCACAGTGGTACTCTGCAATAAGTGGTGCATTAGGCGGTGTGTTATCATATTTCATTTCACCAACTCCAGGTTGACTTAAATTTCCAAAACTGTCTTTTGCCCTGACATAAACATAACTGATGCCCTCAATATTAACAGTAAGATTTACTGAAAGATTTGTTCCAACATTTATCCACGGGTTGCCATTGACCGAGTATTCATAAGTGACACTTCCGCTATTATCAAACACCTGATTCCACGATACAATAAAATTAGGAGAAGCAGACCATGATGAAGGATTTACCGTTACAACCGGAGACGATGGAGGAATTAAGTCTGGAATAAAAATATTTCGTGACGCGGAATTATTTGTGTCATTGCTTTCCGTAATTTGACCGAAAGGATCAACTGAAATGGTTACAATATGGTAACCAACTGGATAATTAAATGTGAAAATAACAGTATCAATCTGTCCGGCTGAAAAATTTAAAATCAAACTGTCAATGACATAAGAGTTTATGACAAAATGAATCTTGACACCATTCGCTGACCCTGCACCGTTATTTTGAACAATTGCAGAAACAGTATTTGTGATTGAATCCACATGAGTATAAATAATATTCTGCGCCAGCACTTCTAAGTCAGGTAACGTATCATGAACCTCTATTGCAGTAGAAGCATAGGCAGTGAGTAATGAATTATCTGTTGCTGTTATGCCGATTGTATAAGTTCCGTTTGTGGGTGTGTTCAGAGCTACCCGCCATGTTGCTGATGAAGAATCAAATTGCATTGTGTAGTTGCTGCTTTGGTAATTTGCAACAACAGAAATTATAGAATCATTATCGGTTATGTATGATTCAACATTTACAATTCCTCCTTCATAATTTGGGGAGGACGTGTGAATGAAATGAATGACCGGTGGTTCGTTATCTTGTACTGTTACCTGTATTGAATTGGAATTATTTAAATCATTGCTTTCAGCAATCTGATTTTGCGGGTCAATGACTGCCATTAGTTGATGCGTTCCGACTAAAGATTGCCAATGAAGAACTAAAGGTATTGTATCAAAAGCGTCCATAGAATTGATCACAATTGAGTCAACAATTTGGCTATCGGAAAGCAGATAAACGACTACATTGGAAACACTCGATATAGAATAATTAGAAACGACAAGCGAAAATGCTGCGTTTGAATTTGGAAGGACAGAGTAGTTAGTTGAAATGGTATTCACTGCAAGGTCAGGCAGAGAATCTACGACAGTAAATTGAACAAAAGCTGCTGATTGGAAACCGTTCGAATCTGTGAACAAAACTGGCAAGGAATAATTTCCGGTTTGTGTCGGATAAATCTGCACAGAGTATGCACTGTCTAATGAACTGAAAGGCATTAAAGTATTGAGATTATTCCAAAGAACAGTAACTGATGCATTAGTTGTTGCCGGAGCAGAAACAAGTTGAACATTCGTTGGCGAACCAAGCGATACTACAGCAGGTATTGCTTGTGCGTTGAGTAAGTAAGTAGGAACAGGAACACAAAATTGATGGTTTACCGAGACAGAGTTATTTGCTTCGTTTGTTTCTAAGATTGAATTGGCACTATCTATTACTACATTGAAAAGGTGACTTCCACAAACGACTTGCCAGGGGAAAGAAAATACTAAAGACGAATCGTGAAGAATATTTGCCGACTGATTTCCAATGTTGAATCCATCAACTCTCAGAATTACGTTTACATTATTTAAATCTATGCTTCCAGAATTCCTGACTTTTGCTTGTATTAAAACATTACTTCCTGAACCCGATGATGAAGGAACAAAAAGAAAATCCGAATTGAATACTTTTAAGTCCGGTAAGTTTTGCAATACTTGAATGCTGATTGTAGTAGAAGATGAAAGACTATTTACATCGTAAGCGGTGATGACAGCATTTGAAGTTCCTACTGTATTCGCATTTATGTAGCCCTCATAGAAAGTAGTAAACGAGTTATAGGTCAGTAAAACATTTTGGCTTTGCCAATTAACAATCACTGATGATATACCTGTTGAATCAATCGTATTCACCTGAAAGAAAACCGGGTTACTAACATGTGCCGGATTAGGGGTGGCAGATGCCTGTAAAATTGATGGCGGATAACTGTCATGGACAACAATATACCGAATACCAGTGTTATTGTTTTCATCCGATTCAGCAATGACATCTAACGGGTCTGCTTTCACACCAATAGTATCTTGTCCCAACTGTGCAAGCCAATTAAAATTTAACTGTGCTTGCGAGAGAGCACCTAATGTAACCGTTTGTGTCTGGAATGGCACTCCATCTATAACCAAAGCAACGTCCGCATTTGCAATTGTCTGGTTGCTATTATTTTTTACAATAGCGGACAAGTGAACCGTATCAGAAATAAACAATTCGGATGGGGAAATAATAATTCCATTATTTTGAATTTCTAAGTCAGGCGTTGACGAATAGACATTAACGTATAGGATAGTATCACTTGTTAATCCGCTTCGGTCCATTGCAATGACCCGAATAGGAAATAAACCAACTGAAGTTCCGGCATTCACCATTACCGAAAAGTTATTGCCCGAAGTATTATTCAATGAAAATGTATTGTTCTGATAAGTACATTCAACTGAAGAAATAATATCGTTATCAGTTACTGTAGCATTAACATTAAAATTTCCATTCTGTAAAACATTGAATGGAGTGACAACCGCTGACAATATTGGTCTAATGGTATCAATAATGTAATAATTGATAGACAGACTATCTAACTTCAGCTGGCCTGCGCTCGAAGAATACAATTTTACTGGAATAAGGATTGGACCCTGACCTGTTGAATTTACAGAAATGTAGTTGTTAAGTTCAGTAGCAAAATCGGGCGTAGTTTGATTATATTGATAAACTCCAGAATAAACCCACTCATAAATTCCATTATCTGCAACATCAATCTTGGGACCAAGTGGATAAACCTGCTGGTAACTTGGCTGGGAAATAGTAAATGTTTTAAGAGTAATTAGCTCCCACAATCCCGAAGTATTATTTTTAATATAGAAATTAACTTTCCAAATACCCGGTATTGATGCAGGTACATTATTAGCAATATTTATCCAACTCCATGCTTTTAAACTTCCATACCAAGCATTATTACCAGGGTCAGGGGTTGTAGTTGTAACCTGTGAATATAGGGTATTATCAGGTTTTAACCATTCCCATTTTAATTGCAAAGATTCAGCTATGTCATTCAGGGAAACCCAACAAAAAGCTGTTGTATCCGATATTCCTGAAAATGTAGTTACACCAGGAGAAGTAGGCAAATAGGAAGAAACATCTTTACATAGAGTAATTGATGCTGCATCGGGAAAGGTTGAATTATAAACGGTATCCTTAACAAAATAACTTACAGTATAATAGTTTGTTGTTTCATAAGTGAAGTTGCCACCCACAATATCTTTTGAAAAATATTTTGTATAGAACCTGCCCTTATCAATTTCAGAACCCCAAGTCCAAGCTTTATACCATGCAAAAGTTGAGGCGTTGCTAATACTATCTTCTAACCACCAATTAAAAAAATTATCGGAATCGTAATTTTCCCAACGCCAACCTAAAAAATTAGTTGCTAAATTATCAAAGTACAACCAATGATATACGGTTTCGCCTCTTCTAAAAACATTCTTTTCAGTTATACAATCATAAGGAGTAGAAGACATAACACTATCAGCCGTGGTAGCCCTCACAAAACGATAATTCCCTCTCGGAGTATTCAAAGCGGGATTGCTAAATGATGAAATAATATTTGAAGTAACATAACTGATCCCCTGAATTGTATCTGTATAAATTGTACTTAAAGGGAGTCCTGTTATTTTAGCAGTTGCTTGCGTCACAGACGAAACAGAGGGCAAGCTAATATACGCTATACTGTTTCCTCCGCCCAGAGGATAAATAAATGTTTGGGAAGAAAGCCCATTTGAAAACGTATCTGATAAAAAATACATATAGGGTTGGTAAATAAAAAAAAGATTTGTAGTATCTGTATTTCCGAATGAATCAGTTGCTACAAGTTTTATTTCATGTATTCCAGTTGAAAGTGCTGTCAACGACAAGTAACTACCTGAACCAAGTAAGCTATTATTGCTGCTATACCAGCTTAGGTTGCTCTGGCCCAAAATGCCATCTTCATAATCTATTCCCTGGCCCAATAAATTAACTGTATCACCTTGGGCAAATATGCTATTGGGCATAGGGCTCAATATACTCGCGACTGGTTTTCCATCATTAATGGTAATAGAGATTTGAGCAGATGTAGAAGCTCCCAATGTATCTAAAGCAATAACACTAATAGTATGGTTGCCAACTGAGAGGGTATTTATTGGAAGCTGTCCACCAGTTCCAAGAGAACCATCAATATTGGAAGACCAACTTATCCTGTGATTTGGTAAAACTCCTTCTTCGTAGTCAGTAGCATTTGCTTTTAGAGCAACTGTGTCTCCGTGTGCAAAATGATTATTATTAAAAGGAAAGTAAATTGAGACAACAGGTTGGTGCGGTGGTTCTATATAGAAATTTACCGCGGCTGAACCGGTGAAACCATCTTGGTCAGTAGTAGAAAGAGTAATCGTTTGATTGCCGGCAATGAGAGAGTTTGTTACAATACTACTACCCGTTCCTAAAAATCCGTCAGCATCAGAATGCCATTGCAAATTGCTGCCCGAGATGATTCCATCTTGTGGATCGGTTGCGGTTCCAGAAAGTGTAATGCTGTTTCCAAAAAAGAAATTCGCACCATTTGCAGGTTGGGTAATCGTGCAAACTGGTATACCAGCATCAATAAAAATATTATTCGAGACAACAGTGCTGTCAGCACCGTTACTATCTATTGCTTTGAGAGAAATAATATGATAGCCATAGGTCAGCGAACTGATTTGAAGCGTATCACCAAATCCCAAAAATCCATTGATGGTTGAATACCATTTCAAATTTGTTCCATGCAAAGCGCCATCCTGTAAATCGGTTGCATGACCTATTAAGTTGATTGTGTCGTGATAATTAAAAGTTTGATTTGATAGCGGCTGAGAAATTACCGGAACAGGAGGAGTGAATATTATATTTATAGAAATTGTTGCTGTGTCAGTTGAACCTGCGTTATCCTGTACAGATGCAGTAATGATATGACTGCCGGGTTGCATCATTACAGATATACTTTGCCCTGTTCCAAGATAACCCTGAAGATTAGAATACCAATGTACTACACCCGAGATATTACCTTGCGGATAATCTGTAGCTGTTGCCTGACACGTTACTAATTGATGCTGGTAAAAAGTTGAATTGGCTGACGGAGCAGTTATCGCAACCTGCGGCACTCCATTTAAAACAGTAATTTGTCTCGATGCAGTTGCCGAGTGTCCGCTTGTGTTTTGTGCCGTAAGAGAAATAGTTTGGTTGCCCAATGACAACTGACGGTTAATGTTACAGCCAATCCCAAGCATGCTATCAATGTTGGAACCCCAACTTGCACTGCCGCATAAAGAACCATCATTTAAATCAAGAGCATTGCCTGAAAAAAATATGCCAGTATTATTCGGTAAGGTATCACCAGTGAGCGGAGAATTTATTATAACAACCGGGTAACCCTGAGGAAAAACATAGAGGTTGATATATGCGGATGCAGTTTGCCCATGTGAGTTTGTTCCTGTAAAAGTGATAGTATGGTTTCCTGTAGTAATGGAAGCTATTGTCAAATAGCTTCCATTACCTAACACACCATCAATGTTTGAAGCCCAGGAAAGATTGTTGTTACTCAAATAACCATCGTGCGGATCATAAGCAAATCCCGAGAACGTCACGTTTTGATTTGCTATGGCAGAGCCATTGGCAGGAGAAACAACAGTTACCAAAGGAATGTTGTTTTCTATCAATAGAGAATCAATGGCGATGTTGTTTGTTTCCTTTTTCTCTACCACCTGATTACCTTCATCAATAGTCAGGATTAGTTTTTTATTTCCATAAGTAAGAGGCGTCCAGGTAAAAGAAACGTTTTGACTGCTGAATGAATCAATGTTATTAATGATTTGCTGACTAAGAAGAATATTTTGAAGCTGGCTCTGTGAATTTGTATATTGTTCATAAAGCCGCACAGGAAATTGCTGCGCATTTTTATTACCGAAATTGTAAATCGTAGCATCAATCTGTATGGTATCACTTAATATTCGGTTAGTAGTTTGTGGAAGGATTATTCCAATCAGGTCCGCAATGGGGTAATCAAGAGTGCCCCCATAAAAATATACTGTTGAATCCTGACTGACGTAACTTTTATCTTGGAAAACTATACTGTCTCTCAGAATTTGTGTTGAAGAATAGCTGCCGGAATCAATCGGATTGATGTTCGACATAACACAACCTCCATAAGTGGTGTTTCTATTCGCACCATTGAAATCGGTGGACGAAACTGTTGTTGTAAATACATTGGACAGGGTAAAACAGGAATGCCAAAAACTATTTATTGTTTGATTGGTAACTGGAATATCAGTTATCCCTGTCATATCGTGGCTGTCAAATAAATAACTAAAAGGTTTGTTAGGGTGATTCCACGCCTTGTATTGTTTGGCGAGTGCTATCGTAGTATATATCTGTCTTATTTGACTGAATGCAGAATGATTATTTAATAAATTCCTGACAGCGGGTTCACGACTTGTTAGTTGTCCGGTAATCCAATTGTCAAAGGTATTCAGTCTGTTATTTAGGTCATTAGTTTCATTTTGATTGAGAAGATTTAAGTCCATGTACCAAGTATAGATATATGGAGTGTGAAAATTTGAACTCTCTACGTTTAGCAGTGCTTGATTTATTTGAATACTGTTGGTGGAAGTATTATATGTTACTGTACCCGGAATTATTGCCGCTCTGCATGGAAAAAATGCGTAATTATTAAAACCTAATGCATGAAGACTGCTCCAATAGGGACTTTGCATAACTAAATTTTTCCAATAATTATCTACATTTACTCTGAATGAAGCGCTCCAAAATTCTTTTAAATATAAATCCGCCCAAAACATCCTATTAGCCATCTCCGAATTTCGAAAAGGTTGTGCAGCTACCCCTTCCACCACTGTCGGACCACCAGTATAATAGGTTGACCAACTTGTTGGTTGAATACTAATATGTTGTTCATAAAACGGAGTGACCAATGCCTGCTTGAAGATTTTTTTCTGAGTTTCTGATTCCGCATTTAGGTTAATGACAGCATCACCTGGTTGGGCAGGAAAAGCATGAAACATAAATTCCAAATCATTTGTACTTTGATTTATGTTCACTCCATACATCTCAATCTTTTTATAATTACCCGGTGGAATTGTAAACTGATTTGAAACACCGGGCTGCCAGCTAACAGTTAAAACATAATCATCACACGCATTAAATTGCGAGGAGTTGTTTGGATAAACCTTGATGTACCATATTGTTGAAAGGCTCAAGGGCTGATTTTTAATAATCACTTCATTAGTGTCACCGCCACGATAACTGCCGGCAAGTGCTGGCTGACTATTTCCTTGCAGACCATATAATTCCATGTCATAGTTAGCGGGTAAGCTATTCAAATTAACAGATAAAACTCCGGGGCCATCAATTCCTACTGCGTACCAGTCCTGATCACTTCCAGTAGAAATATAAGAATGTATTGTTGCAATTTGTGGTGTATTAAAAAGCGGGATTTGAAAAGCAAGATGAGAGGTTTGATATAAATTATTGGGCTCATAATTATCCAAACAATTTGAATTGAAATGAGTTATACAAATACCCGTGTAAAAAGCATTAAGAATTTGGTCATATGTGTAATTATTCGGTGCATTTGCAAAATCCCTTGCCCCATATTGACATAATCCAACCCCGTGCCCATAAATATATCCAGGATTTCCAGTTGTCGATATTTGAACATTACAACATGGGTTTTCACCGCTTATGTTACAATTTACATGTCCACTACATTGTCTACTTTGAAGATATGGAATTGTGCCGCTAGAAAAATTACAATCTAAGGGCCCATTAGTATGGAATGTTCCCATTCCATAACTTTGGGTATAATCCCCATTACATCTTGATGCATATTTTGCATCAATAACATTTCCATTATACAAAATTATCTGTCCTGAAGTAGATGCAGCAGCAGTTGAACAGATAGTACTAACAGAAGAATCAAACGCTTGTCCACAATTAACAGGTTTACCTTGATTATATCTATTCTGCGAAAAAGTACGGGCAGCTATTGCCTGTGCCTTTTTTGCTTCAAGCGCTCCAGAGAAAAAGCCTATTTCTCCCTGAACGACCCCAGCAATGTAATCATCGAAATTTATTAATATACAGTTTGGCCCGTTGCAAGAGTTACCGTTACATGCATTATTTAAACATCCCCCATTATAACCATTGATCAAATGATAAACGCATACTTGAGTTGGTACGTTATTATAATTACAGGATTGAGGGTAGCAATTATAAGCGAAAGAAAGATTAAAAAGTAATAAATATGCTTTTCTTAACATCTTATGGGTCAAAATTCAGGAAAAATTAGTGGATATCTTTTTCCATATCCTTTGCTCTTTCTATTTCAATTTTTTCTTTTTGCTTCATTCCCTTTTTATCAAGTAAAATTAATTCCTCTTTTGATAAAAAGAGTTTTTTAATTTCAAAACTTGAGGTAGATGTTTCATCAGCATTAACTAATACAAACATATTTATCATACCTTCATACCCTTCAAGGGCAGTAGTTACCATAAAATAATTAGGATTAATTCCTACCGGGACATTTATAGTGTACTCTCCATTAATATTCGTTTTGACCTCTAACTTCAAATCAATAACTTCTTTCATAGATCGAATACTCTTGGCTCCGCTCGGGAGAATATCTACAATTCTTTTATATACCTTAATTTGAACACCTGTGATAGGTTTCTCGGTGATATAATCTATAACTCTTCCTGTAATAGTTCCATACTGAGTTTTTGATTCTTGATTATTTTGAGCTTGAACACTGAATAAAAGCGTGCCAATACTCGCAGCTAGAAATAAAATTATTTTTAATCTAGATGTCTTTTTTTTCATTTCCATTTTACACTTGAAGTAAAATTTAGTCGAGACAGGTAATAAAAAATATTTACAGAATCATTCTCGCCAAATAACATTTCATCCATCTTGCCGGTAAATGGTTTAGAACATTCTCCTACAATAATACAAAATTTCTGAGCACTAACCCTTCAACATCCTCACATTAAAATAAATTATCAGGTTTTATTATACAGGATAACACCTTGCATTGCAAGTATGTTTTACGTCTTGGTGAATACTGCCGTCCGCACTTACTTTTCCCCACCCTTGACTTGCAATTAAATTCAATGTATGGTATACTATACCAGTAGGATTATCAATTAAATATTACCCATTGTCCCGAGAGGATCGGGCCGAAAAGGCTTGATGCAAGCAATGGCTTTTGAAGATTGCATATTCCACTCTGAAGTGTAGTATGTAGTTGTTGTACGCCTTACTGCGGACAACGCCCCCGACGGGGGAAGGAAGGTACCTTCGGGTATTATTCGCCAAAAGCCCACTTGACTTGCATCAGTGGGCTATTTGGTTTATGAAATTAAGTGAAGCAATAGAAAAATTTTCAAAGTGGCGAACATTTAAGGTTAAGAAATGTACTGTCAAAGGGTACGAGCTTATCCTGAAACAATTCTGCGTATTTGTCCGCAACTGTGATATTGAAAGAGTACGACTGGAAGATGTTACATCTTGGTTCAGTCTTTTGAACGATCTTCAGTGGCAGCACAATTCATTCATCACAAAGGCGCAGGCGCTCAGAAAGTTTTTCGAATTCTACAAGATGCAGGGTTATTTGGTCCTTGAACCGAACCTTATTCCTCTTCCATCGAAGGAGTACAACATTCCCCGTGTTGCTTCAGAAGAAAATTATCGCAAATTATTATCAGCATTTCCTGTTAAAACGAACGACCCAAGGCACATAAGAAATAGGGCAATCGTAATGCTTTTATGGGATACCGGAGCGCGAAACAGTGAAATTCTTGCGCTTGATGTAAATGATATGGATACAGAGAAAATGCATGCAGTTATAAAGACAGAAAAATCCAAAGGCCGCAGGCCATTCCGGGAAATTTTTTGGACTGAAGAAACTAACAAAGCTTTGCTTGCCTGGATTACTAAAAGAGAATTTTTAAAGAAAACAAAAATGCAGCATATGGATGAATGTTTGTTTCCCTCTATCTGTTCTTCAGCAGGACTAAATTTAAGCGGAAGAAGATTAACCAATAAAGGTGTCGCGGAGTTTTTAAGACGATATTCGAACCGTGCCGGTATTCCTTATATAAATGCACACAGTTTCCGCCATCACATGGGTCACGATATTATTTCCCAAGGAGGAAGCGCAGCAGATGTGATGAATATACTTGGTCACGCTACGCTTGCCAGTTCTTCGATTTATACAATGATGACTGGAAAAGAATTGGAGAATCGCTACAACATATTTAAAAACAGAAAATCGTCTGTGTAAAGTTGCTTTCTAATAACCGCTTGCTATACTTTGAGGGCTATTTGCAAACTCAATACTTCATCTGTCATAATTAACAGATGATTTTAAAAAAGGTTTTGTGCGGCTCACCCATGAAATATAAGCGCTGTCATGGGAAGTAGGGAATAGATGATGCCACATAAAACCTTTGTAACCAAAGGTTTTTTTGTTTGTGCATAGCGGCCTGTGGACTTCATAGAATGGTTGGCATTATCCCGAATTACAAGCGGGATCGTTCCGAAGCTAATTCGGGATTGATGCGAGAGGTGCCATTGTAAAAGCTCTGGCTTCAGCCAGGTTATCCACAGACCGCTCCGCATAAAGGAGCAGGTCGAATTAATATTTAATACAAAATTTTACTTATGTTAATTTATGACATCTGCGTGCGAAGGAATTACGAGAAGGAGGGGGAAAAAAAAGTCATTTGGTATAAAGTCGGGTTTTTAAAGGTGGCAGAAACCGGTAAGAAATATATCCGCCTCTTTCAGCAGCCCAATACGGACTTTTTTGTTTTTGAAAATAAGGAGAAACAGGAAGAAACTACAGAGGAAAAACAGTCATGAGCATAGGGACTACATCTGTCCCCAATGCTCTTTTTGATTTGCACCTTAGGAGTTTAAAACTGGCGGAAATAAAAGTCCTGTTGGTGATATATCAAATGTTAAATGTAGGCGATAAGACTGCCCTACAATGTAATTGGCTTTCAGGTAAGCAAATGCAAGCTAAAACAGGAAGTTCAAGACGAGCTATTTCTTCCGCCATTGAAATGCTTGTCCAAAAAGGACTTATTGAAGTAATCGACAGACAGGGAAATATTCTAAGAGAACCGGTGAGAAGAAAAGGCAAGACAAAATTACTCTTCCGGCTCTCTCCCTTTCTGTCACAGAAGGGAGAATGAAAGAATACATTATCAATTCTAATTAAAATAAACATGCAAGATTCAAAACATGAAATCTCAGTTGAAGAAATTAGAAGCTGTTGGAATGAAAGAAAATGATTCTCCGAAAACACTTGAACAAAGTGATTTGTGGAGATGCACTTGAAACGTTAAAAAAATTTCCATCGGCTTCCATTGACTGTGCCATATTCTCGCCACCGTATTGGCAAATGCGCGATTACCGGTGGAAAGGACAATGGGGGCAGGAGAAGTCATTTGAAGAGTACCTAGAACGATTATGGCGCTTTATGGACGAATTAAAACGGGTTTTAAAGGCACGGGGTACGGTCTGGGTTAATATAGGTGACACCTATGGCAAACTGCCCGCTAAAACTCTGCTCCTGCTTCCGCACCGCTTCGCTGTCGGTTGTCAGGAGCGTGGGTGGCTAATCCGCAACGATATTGTTTGGGCAAAACCGAACGGCATGCCGGAGAGCGTCAAAGACCGCTTCTCCAAAAAGCATGAGTATATCTTCTTCCTAACCAAAAGCAAAAAATACTACTTCGATTTGGACAGCGTAAGAGAGCAGCACAAAACTGCTTCCTTTGAACGGTTGCAGCGAGGAGTTTCCGAAAATAAGGGTGGAGGCGGTCAATCTGTACACAGTATTTCGCAGCCGCGTCCGCATCTCACTAAGATTATAAAGTTAGATGCGGAACATTATGGCTCACCGCGGGCAAGATACCATCGTGGTGATGGCACCGTGCGCTCCTTACATCCTAAAGGCAAGAACCCGGGTGATGTCTCAGACTTTTGGAGTATCTCCACGAAGCCGAACTTCCAAAAGCATTTTGCTTCCTATAACTACGAGCTCATCAATAAACCCATTCTTGCCGGCTGTCCTAAGGATGGAATCGTTCTCGATCCGTTCTGCGGCATAGCTACAACTGGAGTCAGAGCAATTGAACTCGGCAGAAAATTCATCGGCATTGAAGGCAAGAAGTCGTATTGCAAAATGGCGATGAAAAATATTGCGGCGGCAGAAAATTATCAGTTAAACAAACATAACTATGAACGAAAACACATTTCCATTTACAAAAGAACAGCTTGAACGATTCAGAAACGAAATAGATGAAGCTGGGAGTTTTGAGAAATTAATGATTAAGAAAAGAGCCCTAGTTCGAAGGGACGGACAGAAATGTATCGCTTACTACTACGATATGGAAAGATACAAAAGAATACACTTAAACGGAGTTTATGAATCGCTCCATCCCATGTACGAAACCGTCATGCCTTACGTTTTCTGGAGCGATATGTACGAGATATTACAACAGAGCGAAGCTAAAAAAATATGAGGACACCACTAACCTATTTCGGTGGTAAACAAAAACTTGCAAAGCATATTCTTCCTTTAATTCCAAAACATAACCTATACTGTGAACCTTTTTTCGGAGGCGGTGCAATTTTCTTTGCCAAACAGCCGTCAGAAATTGAGGTTGTCAATGATATCAACGGAGATCTGATTAATTTCTACTTTGTAATGAAAAATGATTTTAAGAAGTTACAGAAAGAAATTAAGGTAACGCTTCACAGCAGAGAATATCATCATATAGCAAAAATAGTTTTGGGTTATCCACAGTTATTCAATAACGTAAAGCGTGCTTGGGCTATATGGGTACTTGCTAATGAAAGCTATTCTTCCCGGCTTGATTCAGATTGGGGATATGATAGGAAAAAAAATACATCTGCAAAGCGCTTGCAACACAAAAGAGAAGATTTCTCCGATGATTATGCGAAGCGTCTTGAACAAACCGAGATTGAAAACACGGATGCGCTTAAAGTCATTGAAACAAGGGATAGCAAACAGAGTTTTTTCTACTGTGACCCGCCTTATTTCAATGCAAGCCGGGGGCATTACATTAAATACTCAGAACAAGATTTTGAAAACCTGCTGAAGTTGCTCGCAACGATTAAAGGAAAATTTCTTTTGAGTTCCTATCCCTCCGAATTGCTCAACAAATATTCAAAGAAGAACCACTGGCATACGAGGGAAATCGATATGTCGCTTGATATTACTGCGAAGTTCAATACCGGGAAGAGGAAAAAGGAGACCCTGACGTCTAATTACAACCTTAATCTTTGATAAGTTTGTGAAAAACTGATAAAGTTCTATTTTTGTAGAAAATAAAATAACTATGTCATTATCGATTACAGACCTTGATGAGTTCCATCAATATTTTAATGGAGTTATGAGCCGAACTGCTCATCACGCACCGAATGTGGATGAAATTATTTTTACAATTGTCGGAGGTGTTCTTTGGAAAGCAACTCACAATATAAAAGTCAGAGAACAAGACGGAGAAACAAAAAATATACTTTGGTTCAATGTCGGTGATAAACGTTATACATTAAGGTATGAACATGGCAATGGTGGAAGTATAGAACTTCTGTCAGGTACGTTACAAGGATCATTTGTGGCGCGTTTTGATAATCAAACAACTCTATCGGCTGTCCGGCAAGTATTTTCCACCCTTTAAATCTTAATACACTATATCAATGGAATCAATAATAGCGCATAATAGGACAGCAGTTGTACTAAATGCAAACCAAGAACAACATATTTCGTTTGGTACTAATATCGATGCAACAGAAGCAAGAGTGTATTTGCGATATCCTCCACTTAAAAACGACAGTAGACTGGAAATTTTCTTTTCTGATACTGATGGTAGAAAGGCAGGAAACGGGCATGTGATTCTATCGAATAGTGGAACTTCAGAATTCACATTAGAATTCTCAGATGAACAATATGTAGGTATGAAATCATATATTTTTAATGGAATAGCGTTCAAATGCCCTCATAACTTCACTTTTGAATTCTGGATTGAAAGGCAACCATTATAAATCTATAACATTCGAGTTGATTCACTAGGCGCGATGCATTTTTTGTAGAATCGATACGAAATGTTAGGTTTGTGTTCACGAGATTAGCTCTATAGTGAACTTTAAAGGTCTTTTTGAAAAGCTTTATTTCGCTTCCTCTGAAGAAGCGGTTGATGAAATTATTAATCAACATCCTGATATTTTTAAAAATGAAAATTGGAGTCCGTTTGGAGGAGACGAAAAACTTTTTGGAATTGTCAGAGGTCAGCAATCCAGTCCTATCGCTGCATTGGTTGAGAAAGTGACAAATTCCATTGACGCAATTTTAATGAGGAAGTGTTTTGAATCAGGAATTAATCCGTCCTCAACGAATGCTCCACGTACTATGGGTGAGGCAATCAATAAATTTTTCCCTGACCATAAGAACTGGGATCTGTCAAAGTTTAGAGCGAAGCAGTCAGAGGAAATTCAGGTTGTTGCTGATGGTCCACCCCGTAACACTTCAGTAATTATCTATGACAATGGCGAAGGACAACACCCACAGGAATTTGAAAACACATTTTTGTCTTTGGTGCGCGGGAATAAAATCAACATCCATTTTGTGCAGGGGAAATATAACATGGGCGGCAGCGGTGCTTTAGTTTTCTGTGGAAGGAAGCGATTTCAACTCATTGGCTCAAAGCGGTTTGACCATTCAGGGAAATTTGGTTTTACATTATGCAGACAACGAAAGATAGGTGATGCGACTGATGCAAAACGTTTCAGCTATTTTGAATATCTAAAAATTGAAGGAGAGATTCCTTTGTTTGAATCCGGTGAAATGGATTTGAAGCTCTTAAATAGAAAATTTAAAACGGGCACAATAATTAAATTGTATTCATATCAATTTCCTTCGGGATATTCTGGGTTTGCTCAGGACTTAAATCAAAGCTTAAATGAATTTCTTTTTGAACCCGTACTGCCTGTTTACACAGTTGATAACAAAGAACGATATCCAAACAACAAAGTTCTTGAGCTTGATTTATATGGATTGAAAAGAAGATTAGAAGAGGATAAAAACGATTATGTTGAAAGATTTTTTTCGGAAGAATACGTTGATGAGCTTTTTGGAATAACAAAAGTCACATGTTATGTTTTCAAACCTAAACTTGAGAAGCGAAATGTAAAAGAATCAAAAAAGATTATTGGGGACCGGTTCTTTCGGAATGATATGTCAGTTATGTTTTCCGTAAATGGACAAGTTCAGGGCAGTTATACTTCTGAATTCATTACGCGTACATTGAAATTTAATTTGCTGAAGGATTATTTACTTATTCATTGCGACTGTACGAATATGAAACCTGACTTCAGGGAAGAAATATTTATGTCCGATAGGGAAAGGTTGTCCAAAGGGGAGGACGCTCTTGCTCTTCGGGATTACTTAGGAAAGAAGCTGCGAAAGAGTCAATTGGATGAAATCAATCGACACAGAAAAGAATCCATCGGATTAGAAAGTGAAGATACTTCTGAACTGATAAAGTCATTTGCGAAAAATCTTCCGAAAGACAGTGAGTTGTTCAAACTTCTACAAAACACATTGAAGCTGGAAGAGAAAAAAGAAACCAAGAAATCTGAGGACGGACAAAGGCCAAAAAATGTAAAGGAAGAAAAACCGTTTAATCCAAGTCGTTTCCCATCGCTGTTTAAGTTGAATGGAAGTAAAGGCGGTATAACCGTGATCAATCTGCCAGTTAACGGAGAGAAAACAATAAGGTTTGATACTGACGTTGAAGATGATTATTTCGACAGGGTTGATGAACCAGGTGAACTGCAGATAGCTCTTTTGAAGATAAAAAGAAATATTGTTGGAGGTGGAGATAAACCTGGAAGTAAAAAAGAAATTTCCGAATATCTGAATATTGTAAAAAGCAGCCCTAGTAGAGGTACTATAAGACTTACTCTCAATCCCACCCATGAGTTGAAAATAGATGACGAAGTTGAAATAAAAGTTTCACTTACTGCTCCAGGAGAAGCAAAGGACGAAATGCTTCTTGTAAAAATTGTTCAACCTGAAGCGCCGAAAGAAAAAGCACCTAAACAGGAGGAAGAATTAGAAAGTATAGGTTTACCTGAACTCAAACGTGTTACATCTCAGCAATGGGAACAAATGGAACAACACGGTATTTCAATGAACAGAGATACAGTAATGTTTCCTGTTGGCGAGGGAGATAAACTTGAAAAAGTTTACATCAACTTAGACAGTCGTGTTTTTTTGAATCATCGCTCTAAGCTGAAATCAGAAGATCAAATTACAGTTGCGCAAAAACGTTACCTCTCCTCTGTATATTTTCATACTCTATTTCTTTACATAATTACAAAAAGAAAAAAATATTCTCTTACTATCCCAAAAGGGGATAAGCAGGAAGAAGTTACCGTTGATGAATATATCCGCGATGTATTTGATAGTTACTACTCCGACTTTTTATTGAACTTCGGGATGGAGCAATTGATGGGAGTGTTAGAAGAATAAAAAGTAAAAAGCTAAAAAAATGAAAATCTTAGATTTATTAAAAAAGCTTTCATTATTTATTTCTATAACGTTCTTAGGAGTACTTATTTCTAACTTATTTCCTGGTCAATATAACAAACTTATTGTTATAATAATTTGCATTGCATTTATTTCATATGCGGCTACTTATTTCATACATAGGAGTATAAGCAAAAATATAACTAATAAGTCCTTAGATATTACTGGTTTTTTTCTCACCGAAAGAGGAAGGAAATTTATTGCAACAATGGAAGTAATGGGTATTCATGATGTATTTAGTAAGCTAAGAGGAAGCGAGGCGGATCCTCGTAATATCGTAAAAAGTGTAAAAAAATCCTTATATTTTATGGGAGGTACAGCATCCAAATGGAGAGATATGGAGGCTCTAAATGGAATTGCAAAGTTGCAAGCTGATAATGTTGAAATTAAATTTCTTTTATTCAATCCCGAATCAAAAAATAAGCAAGAATTCTTTAAGTTAAGACAACTTGAAGCGAGCAATACATATTTTATGGAATTTATGAATAGAAATAAAAATGTTGAAATAAGAGTATTCGATTTTTTGCCACATATTCGTTTAAACATAATTGATAACAAAGTCATGTATGTTTATAGTTATTATGATCATAATGCAAACTATAGTTTTGGGGAAGAAACTCCAGTTATTAAGCTCTTAAATGATTCTGAGATTCAAAAACCTTTGTACGAGGCGTTTCAAAAATATTTTGAAAATGTTTGGTCTGAGTCTAAGCAAATAATTCCAAAAGTTTGACAGGAAGACATTCTAATTTTTTTTATTGAACTTCGGAATGGAGCAATTGATGGGAGTTCTTGAGGAATAATTTAAGCAGCTTTTACAAATAGTTTATCTGCTTCAATCTTTAAAAGCCGTATAATATCATTAATTTCAGTGTATCTCCTTTTCTTAGAATGATTAAGCATTGTTCTGACAATTTGGTAAATTCTCGAATGCTTAATCATAAAATCCTTTTCCTTTATTACTCCAATTGGAGCATTATATTGAAATATGTACCAAAACACTTTTCCCAATTGAAATATATCAGACTGATGGTCAATAAAACAATTATGATCGAATTCAAAATTCTTTCCTTCGCATAAAAATTTATTCATTGACTCAGGAGACAGCCATCCGGCGGGACCTATACGCTCTGCAATGTTATCTATCATATCTAAACTATTCCGTTCTGCGATTAGGCCTAAATCACCT
The DNA here is from genome assembly GCA_002215675.1 of Bacteroidetes bacterium 2013_40CM_41_45. Classification (GTDB taxonomy): domain Bacteria; phylum Bacteroidota; class Bacteroidia; order AKYH767-A; family 2013-40CM-41-45; genus 2013-40CM-41-45. The sequence goes on from NGFH01000002.1 coordinate 119,300, forward strand.
ATTTTCCAAAGTGAATCAATCATAAAAATATTATCGGGCTTAATGTCTCTATGATAATAACCTAATGAAAATAATTCCTTTAATCCTTCACAAAGACTTATAGATAATTCAATCTTTTCATATAATTCTAAACGGTTGTGATTAAGCTCAATGTATTTTTTCAAATCATTGTTGGCATATTCCATTGTGTAAAACAAATATTCATCATAGGATGTATTAGGAACGTTTCTTATTTTGCAAGTTCCATCATGAAAGATTTTTATAACGTTCTGAAAGTTTTCTGCATTACATTTTTTTAGAGCGTCTATTTCCTTTTTGAACCGCTTCTCTTTTTTTGACGGAAATCTTAAATTAGAAGAGTTTTTTGAGTTCGATATTTTCAAAACAATATCGGGATCTCCATATTCAATATTTCCTGTATTGACTTCATCGAATGTCTGACTTTCATAAAGATTTAGGATAATAGAATTACCACCCTTATTACCTGGACTTGCCCCATTAAGGTATGTAAAGTAATATCCTATTCCATCAATTGTAATAAAATTATCTTTTGGATTTTCTATAGTAATAGGCTGGCCATATTGACTGGTTCCAACTCGATTGTAAATCGTGCTATTTATAATTAATTTATTATCTGGAAAATTAAATTCCATGATTTCATTTATTTAAGCTTTCAACATCAAGCAATTCAAAATTTCCAATTTTCTTCAGACTTACTTTTCTATTTCCAAACAATGACGATAAATAATTTAATACGTCAGCCAAAGTCTCATTAATATTAATAGATTCATTTTTAAGTATCGCATTAAAAAAATTCAATCTTTTTTCTCTGGCACTTTTTGAATTGGATTGAGTGATACAATTATTTGCATATTCCTTAAGAGCTAGGCACTCTTCGTTAGATGGACGTATCATTTGCCTCCCATCTTTATCTTTACCATCGATAACAAGCAATATTTTGTATTGATACTTTAAGACCTCATTTTCTAAATCAATATTCTCACTAAGGAATGAGAATAATGTGTAAAAATCATTCTTCTGTTTATATCGTGTTCCAACCAGTGGAGTGATATTATTTAGCAATTCTATTTTATCTATTATTCTTTTAAAAGTTTTGTCAAGGTAATTGTACTCATCTTGATTAATGTCTGATTTAAAAACACCCTCTACAGACTTCCTTTTGTCTTTAACTCCTGAAATTAAATATGCTAAAAGTTCCTCAATGAACGCTCTATCATTCATTCGTTTTGAAGTTGCTTCGGAGAAGAGATTCAAATTGATTAAATTCTGATACGAAAGCAAATCATTCGCTAATTTCATAAACATAGAATCGTGAAATTCAGATTTATTTACTTCCGCTATATTAAGGTGAACCCCTTTTTTATTAATGAGGACATAAAATTCTTTTAAAAAAGCAGGATTTGAAACCTCGCGGATTAAAATTACGGGAATTCTATAATCAAGAAATCTTTCTTGATCTACACTAGAAAATTGAATTTTACTAAATGCTTTTGAAGATGTAATTTGTCCTTTAACAAATCGATAAATTGTTTTTGTCCGCTGTTGCCCGTCCACAATTTCATAAGTTCCTCCTGGTTTTTCATAAAAGAAAAAACTTGGAAGTGGATATGCTTTCAAAATTGTATCAATTAGCTCCATTTGATTATCTGGAGACCAAATAAAGTTCCTTTGATACGAGGGATTTAAATCAATAAGATTATTATCAATTAAATGAATGACTTCTCTTATTGAAAATTCTTTAAGAATAAATTCCATTTTTCAAACAAAACAAGCCGTACATCCTTCGTCGTCTAATTTTGGTAAGATGTCAAGCAACTTGTTGGATTTTGGCTTTTCGTTTTTTGTACGTTTAAGATATTCTGATTTGATTTGCTCCATCCTGTTGGGTTGAATCAAATCGGTCAGACTTTCGTGCTGGTTCCATGTAAAACCCGCTTTTTCGTTTTCATATTTCACTGCCGAATTAAAAAGGTCAGGATGTTGTTCGTAAAGCCAAATCCATTCTATGCGCTGCTGAAAAAAGCAAAAGTAGCAACCGGAACGACTCCGTGCATACATTCCATTTTCGCTCTCGGTTTTAAAAGGAAGTTTGGTGTAGTAGTTTGGCATCCCAACAGTTTCACGAAGTAGCTCTACAACATCTTCCATTTTATAAATATCTTCATTATCCAGTAAAGGAAAATTATGAACATTAGCTAAAGGATAAGATGTGCTTTTCAAAAACTCGAATGTTATGTGATTAAATGTAACGGTATCTAAATTCAAAAGTGCTTTTAATTTTTGCTCTTTAGTGAATTCAACAGTGATAGGTTCTTCAATTACAGAAATGAAACGCGGTAAGCGTTCTTCACTTACACGTTGCTGGTATTGTTTAGAAAGAAATGGAATATTGGTATTCGCCAACACTTTTGCAATTATATCTACGCTCCATATATTTTGACGGAAAGGAAAAATAGATTGAATGTTTGGCTTGGTGGAGATGTATCCTTCGCGGTTTTCATCACCCCGAATACCGACATACGAAATCACAGGAGTATCACCGACAAATTTTTCAAACGGTTCAATTTTTAATTTCTTCGTACACCAGCGAGCTGTTGGGCTTGGCAGGTATCCACCGAAAAGATTAAAGTAGTGATCAAATGGGTCTTTGTTGGAATCTTTGGCAGCTTCGAGATATGTAACCTTTTTTCCAAGGAAGCTTTCAAGATTCTTTATCAGGGTATAAGTGTCCTCTAATTCTTTTCCCGTATCGCAAAAATAATATTCAATATCCAGTTGAGGATAATTACGCTTCATATAAACCGCTAAAGCAGCGCTGTCCTTGCCTCCCGATATGCCGAGTACGTGCCTTATGCTATTGTTCATTCGATAATTCTTCCTGTAAAAGTTTTACAAGGATACTGAGATTTGTTTTAGTGTCCTTTCGCAATATCGTCTTTATTTTTTGCACTGCAACATCCACGTCCTTTTGCTGTGATTTTGGAATACGCAGAATCCTTTTACTTAATCCTTTTACAAAAGAAGATACTTGAAACATTAAAACTTCTTCATTTGCTTCATCCACATCCGACTTACTAAGTTCGCTTAAAGAATCCAATTCCAAAATAAATTCGCTGAACTGGGTGTGTAGTTTGCTTTCTTCTTCATCGGTTATTGAATCCAAGGATTTTCCTATACAAGCCTGTGCAATAGAGGCAAGATAAGAATCGCGGTCATCCAATTCGGAAGTTAGACGGTTATAAAATGCTTTTTGTGCGGGAAGCAGCAAATACGTTTTTAAGCCGGAGAATCGCTTCTTAATAGAATTTTTGTAAGAAGGGAAATTTCCCTCAACGCCTAAAACATTTTTAACTGTTTCTTCAAAGAGAGTTAGTAGCTGGTTATAACTGCCTTGAATTTCACGAATGTAAGTTTGCAATTCTTGGACAAATTTCTCAGCAAGTTTTTCATCTTTTTTTAACTGAGGTAATGTATAGCCCAGTGCTGCCGGAAAATCTTCAAAGAAAATTTTTTCAGGATCAATTGCATTTGCGATTGCATCACGCAATGCGATTGCTTTTTTAGAAATGCGCTTTGTGGTTTTCGAATAGCTGCTGAGGTTTCTGTACAGGACTAAAAAGGGTCTAATCGTTTCAATAAAACTTTTATTTGATACCCTAATGTCCTTGCTTTGATTGATAAGGGTGCGATACCGCCTGAATAATTTTATCCGAATGCTGTCCAAATCAAATGCCTTGATGCTGAAGTTTGCCGGCTTGCGAACGAGCAGATCTAAAACATCAGATTTAATTTCTGGAATATATTTTCCCTCATCATCATAAAGTGCATATTCATCCTGTTGTGAGATAAGAAAAACGCATAGCCAAAAATCAAGAAATCCTTTTTTGAGTTTGATAGGTTTGCGAGAAAGAATATCTACTAACTCCTGTAAATTGCGTTTATCTGTTTTCGCACTCGAAATAAAATCAACGCATATTTTCCACAGTGGCAGGAAAGAACTTTCAGCAGGTCGGCTTAATTGCCAGAATCCTTCACTGTTGTTATGTATGCCGGGTTCCTTTAAAAGAGAAAGGTAAATAGTTTTCTGAGGTGGAAAATGAGTTTCATCAAACCCAATATTTTCTATGTCACAACGCGATAAAAGCGCAAGAACCAAATCCCTTCTTGCAGCTGAAATCTGAGGGGAAATACTTGTTTTATTCACCATCTCATTTTTGAAATGAGGTGTTCTATTGTAAACGGTATTACAGATTTCGGAAAGTTTCTGATTCAGTTGCGTGCTGTTTTTGATATGTAGTTTTTCATCCCTAAAATACCATTCAACAATTTCAGGATTGTAGAAACTATCCATCACAGCATGATTAAGTAAATTGCGGTTGTGTTGCAAAATACCTTTAAGTTCGCGGACAGCTACTTTATCATCCGGATTTAGTTCAATTACTTTGTTTACTTTTTGAATTTCAAAAAGTAGCTTCTGAATTTCTTTTGTGTTCTTAAAGCAACCAAATAAAATTGCTTCATCAGAGTTTGCAGAAGCACGCCTTATTTCTGCTGCCCTAGGGTTGAGGGAGAAGACAAGATTAATGTAACCATCAATTTCATCTTCTGGAACTAAGCTAATTGGATTTTCACTGATTTGAAATTGAAAAAAACGGGGAGTACCTGTTTTAAAAAATTCTTTCTTGGTAAGTATAAAAGGGAACTCAAAATTTTGTTGCAAGTGATGAACTACGTTTGTTACACGTTCTATCAAATTACCTGCTTGATCAATTGCTAAATCAATATCAATATCAGTTCCTTCAAACAGAATGTACTTAAATGCATAATTAACGTACCGAATGATTTTATACTTTTCTAAGGTTTCAATGATATGTTCCGCATTACGAATACCCAAAGAATATTTTGCATAGTCAATCAAAAATGATTTTGTAAGTTTAGCTGACGCAGTGGCAAAAATGTTAAGTAAACCAATACTCTTAATTAATTTAACTGCGTCATTTTGTTGCTTACTTTTAAATGCTTCTATTCCTTCAACTTGTGCAATAGATTTTTTTAAAAGATTCCATTCTACAAAGTGGGGGTTATTTTTACTGTTGATGAACGAATAATAATTATGAGCGAAATACTCGTATATACAAGCAAGGTTGTAATAAGGGTGCTCATCTGAATTATAATCGTTTATGCCGTAGAAGTCATTTGATTCTAAAAATGAAAATAAGCTGCGTTCGTTTTGCCCATAACGTTGTAATGCCAAAGTGAGCACCGCTGCTGAAAGAATATCAAACGGAAGGAGTTTCTGAGCAATATCTTCATTGAAATAATCACGAAGTGGGAATGCTTTCGCATCTCGGATAACTTCAAACAACTTTTGAAAATCTTTGGCGTCATTTCCTTTTGTACTTCTAAGCATCCTCTCAGAAGCTAAATATAGAAGTTGTTCTACGGGTTCATTAAACGTAATATCTTTTAATCTTCCTTTGACTTTATTCCATTCATTACGCTGTGCTTTTGTCAAATCAAAAGCATAAGTGCCAAAATCCTGGTGAAGAGTTGTAATTAAAAGCAAATTATTTTTTTCATCATTTGCCAATTCTGCTAGCTGTTGAATAAAATAAAGTTCCTCTTCGGGATCATTTTTTGCAGCGCATTCTAAAAATTTTCCAAACTCATCTACTGCAATTATTGTTTTATAATTTTTCTTTTTATTCGATTTACAACGAAATGAAATTTCCTGAAGCAAATCGGAAATTTTGAATAGAGAATTATGGCGGACTTTAAAACGCTCTGAAAAAGATTGTGTGATAGAAACGTAACTACCTATCACTTCAATAAACTCCATTTTTCCATATGAGTCTGTAAATTTTTTTGCTTCAGGAAAGTGATTATGTCTTCCATTCAGTGTCTGATAAAGAGCGAGTAAGAAAGATGATTTACCTGTGCCATATGCACCGATAATATTAAACGCGCGATTTCCAGCATCAAAATCTAAAAGAAGTTGTTTATAAACCTGCTTGGCGTTAGGTGTTGAAATGTAATTCAACGGTGAATCTAAGTCACGCTGAATATTTGCCGAGGGAGAAAATTTTGGTTTAATAGCAATCATTCAACACCTCCATTTTATCAAGTGTTTTTTTAAATTGTAATTCCTGAACTCCGGCATTTTCTGAAAAAGTTACGCCCTGACTTTTATAATCTTTTTTTATTTGTTCCAATTTCGCAAACAGGCCTTCTCTGCTGAGAGCGAATATCGAACCAGGCATATTTTTTCCAATATGCAGGTCTTTAAATGAAATTGATTTACTGTTGGGACGCGCATCTAAAATGGTAAAGAGCAATAAACCTGTTGGCAAGTCATACCGAAGACCACTCTCAATTTTAAAGTAATCTACCCTTTTATTTTCATAGTCACGACCTTCTATTTGCTCCATCAATTGCAAATCCACCAACACACTTGAAAAATCTTCTTCGATTCCTTCACGTGTATCTTTAGAAGACGGTTTTATGTAAGTGCGAATAAAAACTGCAATGTCGTTATTAATTGTGGTTGTGCTCAATTTAATTTCGTCTTCTTGTAGTCGCTTAGTTACAAAAGCGAGTAAATGTTCACGGCTGAATTCCATTCGTTGCCGTCTAAATTCATTAAAGAAAATATTGTACAATGAAGAATGATTATTGCTTACTAGTAAGTAGTGCAACAACCAAACAGTTGCAATGTTCTCGATATATGGGTCTTCACCCTTTTTGTCGTCAAAGATGAATCGTCCGATACCAGTCAACTGATTTTTAGTATCTATCACGCTAAAGCCTTTCATCCAATAATGGACGGCACTCACCATATTCTTACCAACCCCCAATTTTATAACAGCTTTTTCCTCACGGAAAGAGTTACCTTCATTCACAAAGTCATAGCCCTTCTTGAGCCAAAAATGCTTACAGATAAATGAATCGTGACCAGAGAATAACAATTTATTCATAATAAGGGAGCTAAAATATCAAAAAAATAAAGCCACCTGCGTTAAACAGGTGGCTATGATTGAACAAAAGCACTTCAGGGCTTCACTAACCTCTTTAACAAAGCTATCACTTCCTGCAAATGCTTCACGCTTTCAATCACGATTGTACAACTTGGACCATTCCAGAACTTCTGAACACTTGCTGTAAGCGTCTTAATTTCATGATGTTTGATTAACTTCCGGGTGTCCTTCTCGGGATGCTTTACTACAAGGTTAATCCTCTTCCGAGAAAAATGGAAGAAAGCTATGCTCCGGTCTTTCTTAACAGAAATGTAATATTTCTGAGGATTAAACTTAAGTTGCTTGTTGACCTTCAGAAGCTCTTTCTTCACCCTGGTGTATATCTGTTTCACATCTTCCGTTGCATCCTTAAGATGATACTCCTCGGTAAACGCTTCCGGCTTAACCTTCGTATGATTACTTTCTACTTTGGCAATCATCGGCTTAACTTTTTTGGATTGTTTTTTCTTTTTTGTTTTCATGATTGAAAGGTTTGAATTATTAAAGAAATATTTTCAATCATATTAGCAGAGAATAATCAGCAGTCAAGAAAAAATGTCGTTATAGTTGAGGCATTTCTCTTTGTCCAGAAGAGCAAAATTTGCATAACCAAAATAGAAAAATAAAAACATTACTTTTTGATGAACGTTACATTTTTTTCGTTTACTTTTGTAGAAATAACTCAATTATGATATATCGCGCCAAACAGTATATTGAAGATGTCATGTTTTCAATTATTGGAAATAATCTTACGGACCTATTTGAAAGTTCTGATTTTGTTATAAGAAAGGCAGTCGGAAATTATAAGGACGAGGATATTCTCTGCTCTGTTATCGGGGTAGGAATGAGATGGAATGGTCAATTAGAAATAGCATTAGACCGAAAATTTATTTGTCATTCAAAAGCATGTTATTCACTACTCGCAAAAATTTGCGATGCTTTTCATCTCGCGGAACATAACGTTTTAGTTCATGCAAGATCAAAGTCCAGTATACATTACAAGTATATACAAAGCGGCTCAGCGGTAGGACATCGATCTTTAGTTGCCAATTCAAGTTATGGAACGCTCGGAGGATTTTTGATTCCACAAAGTGGGGATGGAGGAATAAAAATATTCAGTAACAACCATGTGCTTGCCAATTCAAACAATGCTTTAATTGGAGATTCGATTTATAAATATGACACTCATTCAGAGTTAATCGGAAGATTGGAAAATTTCGTCCCAATTGATCGTAACGGTAAAAATTACCTCGATTTGGCCGTAGCAAGTTTGAATCAGGATGTGGCGCTACCTGCGGTCAATCACTTAAAAAGAAGACTGCCGCAATTAGAGGAAATCGTTATCAAAGTAGGAGCCGCTACCGGAGAAACTTTTGGTTTTGTTTCTTCAATTGATTATACAGACAAGGTATCTTATGGAAAATTTGATGCCCTTTTCACCGAACAAATTCAAATTCGCAGTTTCAACGATGTGCCTTTTAGCTCACCTGGCGATTCTGGATCAATTATCTACAGCTCGACTGATAATGCATTTATTGGATTGCTGTTTGGCGGTTCAGGTGTAATGACGTTGGCTAACCCAGAGAAATATGTTTATAGTCAGTTGAATCAATGGAGGTATATAAGGTGATATCAATCGAGGTAGCAAAAAAATCTCTTGAAAAGGAAGTCATCCATATTCCTAATGTATATGGTATTGGTGTTGTTTTCTCAAATGGTGAAAAGGTGATAGAGGTTTCTGTCAGCGATGAAGAGACAAAAACCAACATTTTGCAACGGCTTCCCAATAGTAAATGGAATGGATATGTGGTTAACGTGATTATCCGAGAACAGACAAACCTTTATTGATAACTTTTTATTTAAACACGAGAAAGAACTGCTGCAAACCCGTAACCACCATTTAAGCTGAACGGCAAGACATGCAAGGAGGAATTGGAATAAACAAAAGCAAGGTGAAAATCCTTTTAAAATTGAAAGTGTTTGTCGACACGAAGTGACAGAAAAACTTTTTCCTAAAAATTTTTCTCCTTGCTTTTGCTTTATGCCGAGAAAATCCTTGCGTTGTCTTGTCCGTTCAGAATACTTTTGTGAAGGGATTGAAGCTGTGGCAGCAAGGTTGTGAAATGAACAAACGATGGCGAGGCGTAGCCGCCTCGCTTTGTGAATGAACGTCCTTGCTTTGTAACTTAGCAATACGGATAAAAATTACGAAGGAATTTCTTATTGGGTATTGCTCCGTAATTATGAAATTACTTCAAATCAAATTCCAAACCTAATGCCAAAATAAATCCATCCTGCCAAAAATTGTAGGCAAAACCTTCAATAGTAAAGGGCTTCTTCTGAACGCTAAACATTACACCTTTATCAATAGCCGGACTGAAATTCGGAAGAGCAATCCACCGCCAGCTTATTCCTATTCCACTGTTAGAAAGCAGAGGAGTGGTGATTCCTGTCCAGTTGAAGAAGAAGTTTTTTCCATTTTCAATAATACTCACCGCAAATTCGCTCTGACTGAAACCTTTCAGCCATTTGCTTTTGTGAAGGCATGTCAAGGCAGGCGCAATGCCTTGAAACTGTCCGCATATCCCACCAACCATCGGTATTATTTCCCACTCTTCATTCTTTCCGGCTAAAAACGATTTGCCGCAGAAAAGAGATACCGTCCTGCGATCCTCGTAATTTAATCTTCCTTCCAGGTAAAAATCATCAGCATAGGTCCAAACCTGCGGAGTAATCAGAATATCCTCCCCAGCCATCCATTGCAAACTGGTGTAAATGCCGGAATTGTGAAAGAGAGAACTCTTCGGCTGTCCGTCTGCTTTAGAGCTAAGGATAAATACGATCCCGTACAATAATGATTTAATAAATGTTTTCACGTGGTTTTTGTGATAATAAATTTTTTCAAAAAGAAAACGGGTTTGTATTTGCTCTTGGAAAGCCGCAGAGTAGGAATTCCTAAATCCTGTTCAAAGTTTAAATACTTAATTCCTTTTTCGTCCAGCATTTTTCCGACCTCACACAGCAATGCATCGTAAATTCCTTTGTAGCTTGTATTCGCTTTTCCAAAATGCGCCATAGCATAATCATTGGAAAGTATTTCAACCGTAACAAATCCTATAAGTAAATTGCCATCGTAGAATGAAACAATAATATTTCCATTCTCGTTGTTCAGCAACAATCTTTCAAACGCTTTGAATTCATTTAATTCCCCATGATTATGATTTTTATTATCTGCCCAACTCTTAAATAGCGCGATATGCTCATTGATTGATATTTCTTTATCGGAAAATCTCTTTACATGATAATGAGGATAGAATTTCAAGAAACGTTTACACCCCTTTCCGGCATGAGTGATTTTACTTGCAGGTTGTCTGCATAAATCTTTCAAAAAGGATACAGATAAAATGTAATCGTGGGAATCCTCATCTGGTACAATGCGGAATTTGTTATCTGGTAGATCAAGCGCTACTGATTCGGGAATCAGTTTCAGAAAATCAACCTGGAAATTTCTTTTAGAATATTCAAGCAACTCTGTTGCCGTTTCTGAAAGATTAGTGCTGCCTATGAAGGAGAGAAAGGGCTTTTCAGAGAGGTAGTCATAAAACAGCACGACCAAGTTATCATGAAGTTGCGAAAGCATCATTTTATCATTCGTGTTCCATGACGATAAACTCACGAAATTGAAATCAGAATAGGGAAGAAAACTTTGAGTAAATCGGGTTACTTCTTCTTTGTTGCGCCATTCAAGTTTTTTGAATTCAGGATAGGAAGGTATCAAGTGGGTGGTTTTCTTTCCACACTGTCCCTGATGCAGAGGGTACGTAAAAAAACTGCGTGGGACATTTCACCTGCCCGCGACAGAGGCACTGGTATGCCCACACACGAAACAAGCAAAAGCCCACGCATTGCATGAACGTTTTGCCTAACCTCGTGTGTATGAAACTTACCAGTTTTCTGTCGCGAGAATCAGCTTAACGCAATTCTATTTTGATTTTCTTGATTACATTTTTAATTTATTTTTCGTTTGAAACAAATATAATGGAATTTTTTATCCTGCAAATATCCGTTGCAAACCTACTCATTAAACACCCCAAACGACTAAAAAAGGAAAAGCTGAATGCTCAAGAGGTGACAAGTAGGAATTGAATAAATAAAAAGCAAACGGAAAATCTCTTTCAGAAAAAACTTACCGATCTATTTATACGTTTGGAAACGCCTAAAATAAAAATGAATGTTCTTTAGTATACTTATCTAAAAGACTTTTCAATGCAGCTTGCTTAGCTCCCGAAGGAGAAAAAATATTTCCCCAGGGTCCATCTGAGTCAACGGTAAAACTCTGGGTAACGTATTTCTTGGCGACATTAATAATGCTTATTTTTATTAAAGCGTTGCAAGCGAATGTAACATTGATGCTGTCAGGTTCGGGTCGAGTAAAGTGGTTATAATTTATTTTCCCGATAACTAAATAATTTGTATGCATATTTAGTTTTAATTTTTCTATTACAGTTGAGTTGCCTTCAAACAGATCATTGAATTCGGGTCTTTTTGCGAATCTATTTTTTAGCAAGCCAATACCAGTGCTTTTTCCGCTCTTTGCATATACGTTAGCAATATCACCTGAAAGAGACGTTTCAATATTTCCTGCAGTATCCACAACTATGACTGATACGTCAACCATCTCTGAAAAATTAACATAAGTGCTTAAATCTTTTTCAGATGATGTGATAAGTATTTTAGAATTACCATCTACTGGTATCCTATTTTTTACTTCAGATAAATTATTCTGTTTTTGAAAGGGAGAGGTAATTGAATCCTTCTTTCCCGTCTGTATCTCTGGTGTTATTTCGATTTTGCTTGGAAAATACTTGAATAAATAAAAAATTATTACAGACAGAAACGATAGGATTGCTAGCATTGTAATTGCTATCCGTTTTCTTCTTCGCCATCTCTTCTTCCGTTTTAGTTCCGTTGTATTTTTATCTTCAAAATCTTTTGCTTCTTGTGCCACAGGAACCGTATTAATTTGCTCATCTTTTAAGAATTTTGTGAATTCAGAATTACTATTTCCCAACTTGATACAAAATTCTCTGAACGAAAAAGGAATCTGAAATATAGTTTGAATGTCCTGAAGCGTATCGTGACTGGGCGTACCTCTAAGATTAAGCGCTTTATAAATATTTTTTTCTGGCGACAGAGTAATTAAAGACTTGCCTGTTGCTTCTATTACTTTTTTATTAGTAAAGTAACGAAAGTTGACTTCGCTTCTCTTTAATGAGGCTACTGAATCAAACCCGCATATCGTTAGAATATGTAAATTTTCATTAAGATAATGAATGACATATTTCACATATGCCTTTCTCTTATCTGCCTCAGTATAATTTTTCATTTTTAAAGGGAGTTTCAAGAATTCTTGCGAATTCGTGAGAATTCGGGGTGTCTACCTTCTTCCTTCTTCTATACTCGCAGAACAAAAATAGAAAATTATAAATGTTGTCTTAAATGCATAAAAAATCCCCGCGTATTATCAGTACACGGGGTGGGAACAGGACCATAGCCCTGTCTCCTTTTTTTCCTTACGCAATTCACTGGATTGCGAAAGGCAGGCAGATTATAACATACCGTGCTTGTAAAAGTCAAGTGCTGTAAGCCAAGTCTTTCCTTTCATTTCTTCAGTGATTTCCGTAAGGTGCAATTCAAGCAAAATGCACCGAATGAGAAGAAGAAAACATACAGCAAAAAATTACTTCCAGGAAGCGGTCATTCAATCCCTCGTTCACTTAAAGAAGGACGATCCTGAGCGTTTTATTGATGTAATTTCCTTACCTGCTATTACAGGTTTATTTTCCTCAGAAAAACTAGAATGGCTTGGAAGCGAAAAATCCCTGCGAGTGTTTTTCGATTTATTAAAGGTCAGAGAAAAAATTTCTTGTGAGTGGGAATCCTTTAAAAGCCTTTTCATCGGACCAGAGCCAATAAATAAGCAAACTTGGAATTCAGAAATCAACGAGTTGATTTATCTGATCGACTGTTTTCGGGACGAAGGAACTATCCGGAAGCATAAGACGCCACATAAGCAGTTGCAGAAATTATTTTTGAATAAGTATGGAGAGTCATTAGAAAGTAAAATCATCGCTTCAACACTTTATAAAGGTATTAGACGCGAAGACATCAGAAACGATTTAGAAGATATTATTAAAGCAGTCCTCAAGGCAAAATCTGGTGGTTGATGTGGTTGATATTCCTATGTAATCATCCGATATAACCAGTAACACAAATGCTAGTCAGACCTTAGCATAAAATTAGAGACTCATGAAAACTGAAAAAATTTTTACTTCTTTCAAGGATAGCCAAACAACCGAGATGGATATCCTAGAAGCTTATGAGCGGCAATTGAGATATCTGCAAAGGACTGATTATTTGAAACCATTTCTCTATAATTTTTTCATTAACATAATGGAACGATCAATTTATTCTCTTCAAAAAATTGTTGCAGAATACTCAGGCACTGCAGGCTTACGAGCCAAAACACTGTTGGAACAATATATTGGACTTTGGGAAAGTGATTTTAAATGAAAAAACTCGAATCTGCATAAACCAGTTATTACAGTAAAACTTAAAAATTTAATTTAACATGAACACACATTTCGCAAATTGCGACAGATGCGGAAAAGCTATCCTTTATGGTAACGCATTTGTAAGTATCTCCCGATACGTGGAGCAGATAGAATTCTCTATCGCGCGAAACCGAATTGAAACACAGCCAATTGATGCCGTTACTATCATAACGATCTGTGCTGCTTGCGGAAATGTATTTGATGAGACAACTTTTCGAAAAATTCTCAAAAACTCTTTGCTAACTGATCAATGCTGAAACTTATTAGATAATATGTTACAGAGAATTTACTTACAATCTGGACTAACTGAGCTTGGTTACAAAGACAGGCGCAGTTTTAAAAGATGGTGTGAAAATAACGGGGTTGAAATTTTGTCCGATAACGGAAGCAATAAAATGTATGTGCTAGAAGAAGAGTTTAAAGAGGCAAAAGCACGGAAAGCAAATGACTATCTCAAAAGGAAGGAAGCGGAATTGAAAAAGCAGAACAACTACAAACCCCAAGGAGAACACGAGAAAAAGTTTATTTCAATATTGACTCGCAAATCTTCCGAGCTATAATCCTCTATCGATGGAAAAGCCCTTACATATACCGCCTACCGTAAAGCTCAAAGGGTTTACTGTATACTGCCGTAAATGTAACACGGATATTGGCGACACATGCAAGGAGACAGGAAAGCCCATCAAGCAATGTTCGTTTGGAGGCAGGCACGTATTTAAAAAATACGTTCATCTGCCGGGGACAAGAAACGATAGAAAAACGAAGACGTTTGAAACGAGAGATCTGAAAGAAGCTATCAAAGAGGCGCTTGATTTTGAGAGTAAAGTGAAAGCTGAGAACGGTCAACCGGAAATCAAAATCGAAAATAGAAAGGAGAATATCCAGGCAATGGAAAAGAATGTACCTCATCTTCTTATTAACGCTATTGCCCGTTATTCTGGTTGGCTGCGAAATGAAAACGTGCCGGAACATTTGCATGAAGAACGGAGTAAGGAATACGTGGAGGACATTGAACGGAAACTTAAGTTGCTTGTCGAGAGCTTAAAGGATAGAGGGTATGACCTTTCTTCATTCAGAGTGGATCAAATTAATGATATAACCGTAGGGCATGTGTTTTCTTACTTAAAAAAGGAAAAGCAATTTTCAGCAAGAACATTTAATAAGCACTTCAGTTACTATACGTCCTTTCTGAAATGGTTCTCCGAGGAATATTATCGGATACGCAGTTGGTTTACCCGCGTGGATAAAATGAGACCTGTTTCAAAACCGCAAGCTATCAACAAGGAAGAAGTTGAAGCATTACTAAAAAGAATCATTCCTGAAAATGGAATTGAAAGCTACGATACAGGAGTAAAAGAAACCCGGAATTTCTATCGCCCGTACTTGGGAAATGCCTTCCGGCTAGCACTTTTAACAGGAACCAGGAGGGAAGAATTAATTAAAATGAAATTCAATGGCATCCATAAGGATAAGGACGGAAGAGGATATATTAAGGTAGAAGATTTTAAAATAAATCACATTCAAAAACGGACAACGGAAGAAGACAAAAAATACCGCACAGTTTTCCTTACAAGAGAATTATGCGGGCTGCTTGATGAAATGGGCTACCAAGAAATGAAAGGCACTGACAATTACATTCTGGCACCTGAAGTTAAAAGCAATAGAGGCAAACCAATGACTGATCTTATTTCCCGAGCCTTCACTCATTATTACAAGCAACTTAAGACCGGCAGGAAGCTGACCTTCCGCTCGTTTCGGAAGACATACATCACAAGGCTTGCGATTTATATGCGGGAGGTGGAAACTGAGAAATACACGGGGCACTCGAATAAAAGAACAATCGAGCAGTATTACACCGACCCTGAAATGATGGCAAAATCAATGTGGAACTTTGAAATTTTTTCTGAGGAATTGGAACGCAAGAATGATATTAAGCAGGTAAGAAATAAATCGTGGGTTACACAAAAAGGACTGGAGGTTGGACAATGAAAGTTAAAAAATTCCCCACTTGGTTTCCCCACTTGCTTGCTTTTGGCAAAGAAGGGGATGAAGTGCTTTCGAGAATGAAAGAAGCCGAAATGCTTGACTTACAAAGTGTTTCGGCTTGTACCCGGAGTCGGAGTCGAACCGACATGTTATTGCTAACACTGGTGTTTGAGACCAGCGCGTCTACCAATTCCGCCATCCGGGCGGGTTTTTAACAAATTAAGTGGCGAAAATACCCATTAAAACGTAGTCTGCAGGGTAGAGAAACAATACTTTGCTGGCACATATAAAATTATTTAATTTGCGTCCCCTTTTCAGAGGGGATCAACATGCAGCAATACCGCAATATCAAGTTGTTTTCGGGCACTTCGTCCCGATATCTCGCCGAAAAAATAGCGGAATCCTATGGCATTTCGCTTGGTGAGGTAACGTTAGCGCGTTTTAGCGATGGTGAATTTCAACCATCGTTTGATGAAACGGTTCGTGGCTGCGATGTATTTATTATTCAGTCTACCTTTTCGCCTACCGATAATTTATTTGAGTTGCTTATGATGATAGATGCTGCCAAAAGAGCATCGGCACATTATATCACCGCTGTAATTCCATACTTTGGATATGCAAGACAGGACCGGAAAGACAAACCACGTGTTGCAATTGGAGCCAAGCTTGTTGCCAATCTTCTTACCGCAGCCGGAGCAACGCGCATTATGACGATGGATTTACATGCTCCTCAAATCCAGGGATTCTTCGATATTCCGGTTGACCACCTGGATGCCACTACTATGTTTGTTCCTTATATCGAATCGCTCAACTTAACGGACCTTGTAATTGCCGCGCCCGACACGGGAAGCGCGCACCGTGCAAGAGTGTTTGCAAAATTCTTTAATGCCGAAATTGTTATTTGCGATAAGCATCGCAAACGTGCCAATGAAATAGAAAGCATGACCGTGATAGGAGACGTGGAGGGAAAAAATGTAATCATCACCGATGACATTGTTGACACAGCAGGAACCATGACAAAGGCGGCATCATTACTTCGGGAAAAAGGAGCCCTTAGTGTAAGAGCAGTATGTACTCACCCAATTTTCTCCGGTAACGCATACGAACGAATTGATAAGTCATCGCTCGAAGAAGTGGTGGTCTGTGATACGATACCATTGAAAAAGAAATCAAACAAAATAAAAGTGCTGTCAACGGCAGAATTTTTTGCAGGAGTAATCCGTAATGTATACACCTACGAATCTATAAGCCCGTTGTTTGCTAAAGAAAATGTTAATGCACCATCTGCTTAAATTCCATTTATTATGAAATCAATTGCTATTGAAGTAACCAAAAGAAATGCCGGCACAAAGCAGGCAGTAAAAACTATTAGAAGCGAAGGCAAAGTTCCCTGCGTGCTATATGGAGGAAAGGATGTTATCCATTTTATGGCTCCCGAACTTTCGTTTCGTCATCTTGTGTATACACCTAATGTTTACACAGTGGATTTAAATATTGATGGAGAAACGCGCCAGGCAATCATGAAAGATATCCAGTTTCATGCGGTCACGGATAAAATCCTTCATATTGATTTTCTGGAACTGAATCCTGATAAAAAAGTAGTGGTAGAAATTCCTCTTAAATTTTCAGGCAGCCCTGTGGGTGTGAGAGAAGGAGGAGAGCTGCGAACCAAAATCCGTAAGTTGAAAGTAAGGGCGCTGCCTGCTAATCTTCCCGATGAAATTGAAATTGATGTATCGGACTTAAAAATCAGCGATGCCGTTCGTGTTAAAGACATAAAAGTAAAAGGCGCAGAAATTCTTGACCTGCCGAATAATATCATCACAGCGGTCAAGATTCCCAGAGTTATTGTTGAAGAAACACCGGCAGCAACGGAAGCAGCAGCAGTTCCGGGCGCAGAAGGCGCACCGGCAGCACCAGGCGCAGCTCCAGCTGCACCAGGCGCAGCCCCAGCCGCACCGGGCGCAGCCCCTGCCGCACCGGCACCAGCAAAAAAATAACAGCAGGAAATATTTTATATCAAAGGCGGAAGTTCTCTCCGCCTTTTTTATTTTTATATCGTGAAAAAATTTCTGATAGCAGGACTGGGAAACATCGGTGATGAATATGCGCGTACCCGCCATAACATCGGCTTTGATATTGCCGATGCATTGGCAGATGCGTTAGCAAAGGAAGACTCCGATAAAAAGTTTTTTTCTGACAGGAGGTATGCGATGATGACCTACAGAACTTTTAAGGGGAGAAAACTTACTATCATAAAACCATCTACATACATGAACCTGAGCGGCAAGGCAGTTAACTACTGGCTGACACAGGAAAATATTGAGCCTGAAAACCTTCTTGTTATAGCAGATGATATTGCATTGCCTTACGGGAAACTCAGGATAAAAAAGAAAGGAAGCGATGGCGGGCACAATGGCCTGACAAGTGTTATTGAAACTCTGGGGACCAATGAATTTCCCCGGCTTCGTTTTGGAGCAGGCAATGAATTCAGGAAAGGCGGACAGGTAGATTATGTTCTGGGTAAATGGAATGATGAAGAGAAAAAGGAGTTAAACGAAAAAATTTCTGCGGCAGTAGAATGTATAAAGAGCTTTGTAACTGCCGGAATAGAACATACTATGACCGACTTCAATAAAAAGTAGCCTTTCAGAGAAAATTGTATTTTAGCTTTGATAATTTAACCCGATGAAAAAAAATTATTTCAGATTAATCGCTTTTATTTTTTTGATAGCATCATTAAGCCCGCTTAAAGGAACTGCACAGCTTATACGATTGTCACAGGGCTTTGATAACTATATCGGTTCGGTTGCAACGGTTCCTGTCGGTTGGTATATATCGTGGAATTCCACTTCGTCTCCATCTTATTATATTACATCAGGAAATTACGGAGCTGCAATCCCCGCTTATAAATTTGCCAACAATGGCGATGAAATCATTAGCCCATATTTTCTTTCAGGGGATACCCTGAGGTTTTGGTATAAAGGACAAGGACTATTCAGTGCACAGAATTCACTCTCTATATTGTACTCATCAGACAGCACTAGTTGGAACATCCTGGTGAACCCCGATACATTACTTGTAACGGGCACAACATTTTCATATCCATTACCATGTCAGGCGCACTACCTCATGTTTATTTATCACCAGGTAAGCGGCAACCTGGCTTTTGATGATGTGCTTGTAACGATGACAAATTTCTCACCCGATGCTGTTGCTGTAACAACATTAAACCTGCATTGTGCCGGAGATACTGTTTGCTTTTTTGATATGTCGACCATGGCAGGTTGTGACAGCATCCTATCACGCGTATGGAATTTTGGTGACAGCACGGCAACAGACAGCAGCGCAAGTCCTTGTCATATTTTTTCGCAGGCAGGAAATTACAACGTGAAACTTTTTGTTACTGCAAGCAACGGCAATAGCGATAGTACGTCATTAAACATAAGCATAAACCCCGTTCCGTCTGCGCAGTTCAGCGCTGTTAATACAACCGGAACAGTGGTTGACTTTACAGATTTATCTTCTGTTTCAAGTGGGAGTATTGCAAGCTGGTTCTGGAATTTCGCTGACTCTACGTTGTCTATTCAGCAAAACCCTATGCACGCTTTTCCTTCAGTTGGAACCTTCTTCGTTTGTCTTACCGCAACCTCCAGTTCAGGATGCCCGGCTACGGTTTGCGATTCAGTTTACGTTATAGGCGCAGGCGTTGAAGATTATCAATCAGAATTTCTTCCCGTATCATTCACTCCTAACCCTGCACAAAATGAAATTGAAGTGCATGTGCCTGATGCAGGTGACTTATTGCCGCAGTTTGAAATGTTTGATTTGACGGGAAACAAATTTTTAATTTCAGGAGAAAGGATAAGGGAAGAAACATTTCACCTGGCGCTACCTCATGTTGCAGACGGAATTTACTTTTTGAAAGTTATGACGGACCGAAAATCTGCAGTGCTCAAGATTTTAATTGCGAATTAGGCTATTTCAATCCCGGTTCGTTTTCGGTGAAATGAAATGCATAGCCTGTGCGCGGGTTATCCGCTTCCAGCTGATATAACGGTTCTATTACAGTTATAGGCTCTCCTGCCGTATCCGTAATTTCCAGGTGCCTGTCAGGCGCGTGACCGGATGTATCACTCAGTGTAAAAATAATTTCTTTACTATACCTGGAGGTCGCTTCCCCTATATATCCCTTGGGCTCGACAGGAAATTTCTGCTGCTGAATAAGGCGGCCCTCCGAAAAAAGAGCAACCTGCAAGTTGAATAAATTATCTTTTCTTTTTATCCCGAACGAAATAGCGCTCATCGCAGAATCAAACGGCAGCGCAATTTGTACATTCTTATCTATAGCAACCGGTATTCCGAAATCCCATTTCCGGTCGTAACATTTAATCAGCGAATCAGCAGGAACCACAAGACGTACATGTTGTTCTGCACCTGAATTTTTTTTGAAAATTCTAAAGGCAGGCCATCCATTTTCACATATATCGTAAAATGATTTTACGGGAACATAATTGTTACTGTCCATGCTGTTCAGGATGAAGTCAAGTCCATGAGTTACTATAAACTGCGGTTTGAATATCCTGGTAACACTGTCAATATTGTTTTTGTAACGAGTGGATAGTTTTGAATTCAACCCCGTCATGTCAATCACATACGCTTTGGTATAGCGTGATATGTGACCATGCTGCGCAATCAAGGTATCCTTTTCACCGGTAATGGTAGCCAGGTATTTTCCTATAGTAATTCTCTCATTCTCGGTGTAGTCGAGATAATTTTTCATCCAGATTCTCCCATAATATGTATCGAAGAATAAGAAAAGCCCTGCTCCCACAAAAAGCAAAGACCATGCATAAGGTTTGTAAGTTGAAATAAAAAATTCTTCCGAGATAAAATAAAAACTTACGGCAGTTTGAGCGAGCAGGAAAAAATCGGGCATAGCATAATACCATGTCATCCGCTCTATGGGATTATAGAAATAATAGAGAATCAAGGTAGAGATAAATCCAAAGCCGAACGCAAGAGAGCGGACCGAATATTTACCGCGGGAGAATACCACCAGCAGCACGTGAACAATGAATAAGACGAGGAAGAGATAGAAAACAGGCATTCGAAATTCATTCTCTATAAAGTATTTCAGAAAAGGGAACCAATGGTCGCTGTCATGGAAATGGAAATATATTTTTGAATATGCCGACTGGGGCAACGGGCTGCCGAAAACAACAATTGCAAATAGTACCCACGCACATAAAGGCAACAGGCAAAAAAGAATAAATTCTCTTAATGTTTTATTCTTCCACGAAACCGGGCGCAGGTTTTTTCTGTTCTGAATTAAATGAATACTTCCCAATGTTAAGGCGAGAGGAACGGCATCCAGCTTGGAAATAACCGATATGGTAAGCATGAGCCACATCGTTTTTGATTTTTCCGTAACGAAAAAATAAATGGCCGACATTACGATGGCAAGGTGCACAGCTGTTTCCATGCCTGTCGTAACGGAGTTGAGAAAAAATTTACTGCCAAAAAGGATGAAGAGGAATGATAGCAGCAATTGCAACAGGTTCATTCCGTATCGCTCCAGGATTTTCAGTAGAAAAAAGCAAATACAAAACAGCCCTGCCACCGAAGTAACAACAATGCTTTGGTCAGGAGTTACCAAATGCGTCATGCAAAGAATGCCGTTGATGATTCCATATGAGAATGATGATATTCCGAAAACCGGGCCATCCTGCGGATTGAAGGAATAGAAATATCCCCTGGCGAAATTGTCGAGATATCGCAAAAGAAAACCGGCATCGTCAAAAAGAATAAAGTTCCAATTGATAAAAATAAAAACGGTGGTGCTTGCAGAAAGTAGCAGGTACAAGGCCAGTCGCGTCCATTTAAAAGAAATTTTTTTTTCATTGCGAGCCAGCCAGCCAATAAGAATTGCCGTGCCGGCAAATAAAATTACGAAAGGAAAAATTCCTTCTTCATTGCGTTCTACAGATTGCCAAACGGCAGCTATAATTGCAACAATAAGAACCGAAATAGAAATTATTTTTTTTTTAAGCACGTCAAAGTCCGGTTATTTTTTTGATTTCTTCCAGGGCTTATAATCCTGCTTTTGTTTTTTTCGTCCTGCTGGAATTTCTCGCAAAGGTTTACATTCTTTCCATAGCTTTTTCATTTCATCCGGCAGTCTTTGATACAGCTCTGTTCCCTTGGTTTTCCATTCCAGCATTTCATCAGAAACATCTTTTACAATTTTAGCGGGATTGCCCACAACAATTTTTCGTTCAGGTATCTGCATCCCTTCCGGAATAAAACATAGAGCACCGACAATGCATCCGTCACCTATCACCACATTATCCATCACTACTGCATTAATGCCGATTAAAACATTTGTGCCAATGGTGGCACCGTGAATCACAGCACCATGACCTATGTGGGCACCCGCCATCAACCTGACTGTAACTCCGGGAAACATGTGAATGGTACAGTTCTCCTGCACGTTGCATCCCTCTTCAATAATTATTTCTCCCCAGTCGCCACGTAATGCCGCACCCGGGCCGACATAGGCATTCTTACCTATAATCACATTGCCTGTAACTGCTGCTTGCGGATGAATAAAAGCAGTAGGATGAATAACCGGTTTATATCCGTTGAATTCGTAAATCACTTTGATTCAGATAATCTTTTCTATTCTTTAATTAATTTTTCCATAAGCGCATTAAAATCACTCATAAACTCCTCGTAGTGTTTTCCTGTTGCCGGTCCGCTGAATCCTGTATGAATACGCCTCACGTTTCCTTTCCTGTCAATGAAAATAGTTGTGGGAAATGACATGATGTGATTCAGCATCGGTAATGATTTCTTTTTGTTTTCAGCTGAAGTTGTTCCTGCAAACAAAACCGGGTACGTTATGGTGAGCCGCTTTTGCAAACGCGCTATATTATTCTTTGCTTTTTCAAAATCATTCATACGCTCATAGTCAAGCGCAATAATTTCTACTCCGCGGTTCTTGTTTTTGTTGTAATATTCTGAAAGAAATATGGATTCATCCAGGCAATTGGGGCACCATGTTCCCATAATTTGCACAATAACAATATTGCCTTGGTATTTTTTATCAGGAAATGAAAATGACGTGTTTGTGGTGTCAGGAAAAGTAAAGCTGAATTGCTTGAAACCCGGGTTCAGAAATGTAAGCGAATCAGGATTGGGAAGTTCTATTTTTTCATCGCGCACGGCTGTCCACGTCTGATGCCAGTGAATGCCTGAATAGAAATCTCCGCTCAACGAACTGTCCGCATTAATCATTGCCTGGTAAAGGAAAGCATGAGAGCCGTCAAAGGCAGAGAGAAAAACTTTTTTTCCCTGCACGGTGCCTTCCAGGTAGCGGTGGTCACCGGTAGGAGTAAGGATAGTTCCTTCAAGATAATTACCTGTCTGCCTGAATTCACCAATGCCCAATGCATCCAGCGGGTCGTCTTCTTTAAAAGTTATTTTCCATTTGCCGCTGATATTCATTACTGGTTTTTCTTTTTTAGGAGTGAACCGCCAGTCCTGGAACATCTTTGCTTTGAACGGAATAATTTTTTTGTCAACGCGTGTGTTGTTCACGAACCTGCCGTCCAAATCATGTCCTGATGAGAACGCACGTATCTGCGAATCGAAAAAAGGAAAGTTGATGAACACCGAATCACCATCATAAATAATTTCATCAATCACCATGCGCTCTTTTCCATTTCGGATGGTAAGCGTTTGTGTTACACCCTGGAATTCGCATGTGAAATTAAATGGAAGCTCTGTGCTGTCGTTTAGCTGCAGTACTCCGCGCCACTGTCCCTGGTGAATCATTTTCTGGGCAGGTACCGCAAAAGGGAATGCAAAAAGAATTAAAAGAAATGTTTTTCTGAAATCGTAAATCATAGTGTACCAGCCGCTAAAGTACACACCTTATTTATAAAGAACGATTATGACAAATCGCATTTTTACAAATAAAAAATCCTCCCGGATTACAGGAGGATTTTAAGTATGAGTAAATAATTTTAGTTAACCGCAGAATTTTCAGCGGGTTCAACGGAAACATAGGAACGTTTTCCGTTTTTGGTTTTGAAAATAACTTTGCCATCTGCCAATGCGAACAATGTATGGTCTTTGCCGATGCCTACGTTATTGCCGGGAAAATGCTTGGTGCCGCGTTGGCGAACAATTATGTTTCCGGCTGCAGCGAATTGCCCTCCGAAAATTTTTATTCCGAGCCGCTTACTATGACTCTCGCGTCCGTTCTTGGAACTACCTACGCCTTTTTTATGTGCCATGTGAAATAAGTTATATGTTATTAGTTATATGTTATACGGTGGTTATGCGTTTTTCCTTTTCGTATAACCTATAACGCTTAACTATTTTAGATTTTAATGCTGTCGATTTGAATTTTGGTAAGATACTGGCGGTGACCGTTCATTTTCTTGTATCCTTTTCTACGTTTCTTTTTAAAGACCAGAACTTTATCATCTCTCAAATGCTCAACCACGGTTGCGGTAACCTTAGCGCCTTTTACAAGAGGAGAGCCCACTTTTACCTTTCCATCATTTTCAGTAAGCACTACATCACTGAATTCGACTTTTTTTCCTGCCTCATCTTTAAGGCGGTGAACATAAACTTCCTGCCCGTCCGTTACCTTAAACTGCTGTCCGGCTATATTTACAATTGCGTACATTTTTCTCTGGTATTATCAATTTTTTAGGGGACGCAAATGTAAAAAAAGAATAGGTTCACGCAAATGATTTATCTTTAAGCAATGTTGAAAACGAGCATATTTTCGTTGATTCTAATTATAATAGCGTTTCCATCTTGTTCACAGCAGCCCTCTATGACAACCAATCACCTCGTCCATGAAACCAGCCCATACCTGCTGCAGCATGCCCATAATCCCGTTGACTGGTATCCCTGGGGCAATGAGGCATGGGAAAAGGCGAAACAGGAAAATAAGCTGGTGCTGGTATCTATTGGTTATTCTTCCTGTCATTGGTGCCACGTAATGGAGAGGGAAAGTTTTGAAGACAGCGCAACGGCAAAGCTGATGAACGAAAATTATGTCTGCATAAAAGTAGACCGCGAGGAAAGGCCCGATATTGACCAGGTATACATGAATGCAGTACAGCTTATGACCGGCAAAGGCGGTTGGCCGCTCAACTGTTTTACCCTTCCTGACGGGCGTCCTATTTACGGAGGAACCTATTTTCCCAATGAAGCTTGGAAAGAAGTGCTGGTGAAGCTGCATGATTTTTATAAAACCAATCCGGATACGGCAAAGCAATATGCTGACGAGCTTGTAAAGGGAATCCATCAATCGGAGCCATTCAAAATTAAAAGCACCGAGCCAAAATTTTCTTCCGAAGTCCTGACCGGAATGGTTGACAACTGGAAAAAAAGTTTTGACTCAAAAGAAGGCGGGCCAAACCGTGCACCTAAATTTCCGATGCCCAACAATTACGAATTTCTTCTCCGGTATTACTATTTTACCAAGGACGAAAGCATACAGAACCACGTGCTTCTCACGCTCGATAAGATGGCTTTTGGAGGAGTTTATGACCAGCTTGGAGGAGGGTTTGCCCGGTATTCTACCGATGCCCAATGGAAAGTGCCGCACTTCGAGAAAATGCTGTATGATAATGCGCAGCTTGTTACTCTCTATTCTAATGCATACCAGCTTACACATAAAAAACTTTACAAAGATGTGGTGTATGAAACACTCGTTTTTATAGAGCGGGAAATGACGTACGAAGCAGGTGGATTTTTTTCGGCTCTCGATGCCGACAGTGAAGGGGAGGAAGGAAAATATTATGTATGGAAAAAGGAAGAGCTTGAAAAATTGTTGGGTGAAAAAGCAAAAATATTTTTTGAATACTTCAATGTAAATAAAAACGGTTTATGGGAACACGGAAATTATATTTTGTTGAGAAAAGAAACCGATGAGGAGGTTGCGAAGAAGTTCAGCGTTTCTGTTGATGAGCTGCTAAGAATTATTTCAGAATCGAAAAAAATTCTGCTGGCAGAAAGAGAAAAAAGAATCCGCCCGGGATTAGATGATAAAATAATCACATCATGGAATGCGATGATGATACAGGCATATTGCAATGCTTTTGATGTTTTTGGAGAGAAAAAATTTCTGGACGCAGCGCAGAAGGCCGCAGAATTCATTTTGAAAAACTCCTCTCAAAAAGATGGAGGAATCCAGCATCACACGCATCCGAAAATATTGAGCGGCAAGCCGGAAAAAGAAAGCCAAGGCTTCCTCGAAGATTATTCTTTTCTGTCCGAAGCATTAATTGCATTATACCAGTCTTCGCTTGACGAGCGGTGGCTGAATGAAGCAAAGCGCCTTTCGGATTATGCCGTCAAAAATTTTTATGATGAACAGTCGGGCATGTTTTATTATACATCTAAATTATCTGCCAAGCTTATTTCGCGGCAGAAAGAAATAATGGATAATGTAACTCCGTCTTCCAACTCTTCTATGGCGCGCGTCCTGTTTGAGCTGTCGTTATATTTTGAGGAAAAAAATTTCAGAAAAATTTCGCAGCGCATGTTGAATAATGTGATGGATGACATGGCAGGTTATGGCCCGTATTATTCCAACTGGGGAATTCTTTTGCTCAATGAAGTGTTTCCATTTCATGAAGTTGCCATTGCAGGCAAAAGCGCTCGTGAGAAGCTGCAGGAGTTGAACCGGTACTATATTCCAAACAAAATAATTGCCGGAAGTGAATCTGTTTCATCATTAGTATTGCTGCAAGACCGGTTTGTAAATGGCAATACCATGATTTACATTTGCCAAAATAATGTCTGTAAGCTGCCTGTGGAGCGCGTTTCAGACGCTGTAAAGCAATTGAAATAGAATCATTCGCGTATCAGGAATATCATTGCAAAGAGGAAATTTCCCCGCTTTCGGCATAAACTAAACTTCCGTAAAATTTTATTTGACAGCATGAATTATTATCAATATTTTGCAATACAATTTTAGCACCGTATATTTTCAATCATACTCTATAAAATCAGTTTATTTTTTTACACGCATGAAAAAATTTTTACACTTTTTTTTCGTTCAGATAATTTTAGTCTGCTCATGTTTTGTTGCCGTTGCCCAGGTTTCAAACAAAATAAACTACCAGGCGATAGCGCGGGATGTAAGCGGCAATGCTCTTGTAAACCAAAATATCGGCTTGCGGTTGAGCATACTTAACGGCAGCGGAGGGCCTTCCCTCTACACTGAAAGATTTGTTCTCACCACCAATCAGTTTGGTTTATTTACCCTGGAAATCGGAGATGGAACGGTTATCTCTGGCGATTACAATCTCATTGACTGGAGCCAGGGAAACCTTTGGCTTAAAGTGGAAATGGATCCGACCGGTTTATTCAATTATACCGACATGGGCGAATCGGAATTTCTTAGCGTACCGTATGCGCTGTTCGCTGCATCGGGAAATCCCGGTCCAACCGGTCCGACCGGAGCAACCGGTCCAATCGGAAATACAGGAGCAACAGGAGTAACCGGTCCGCAGGGTGTGGGAGGAAATACCGGAGCAACAGGTGCCACAGGAAATACGGGAGCAACAGGTGCCTTGGGTAATACGGGAGCTACTGGACCTCAAGGTCCGGTTGGTGCTACAGGACCTACAGGTGTCCAAGGTGCAGTTGGTCCAACAGGTGGTACGGGACCTCAAGGTTTCATTGGTCCAACCGGGCAGCAAGGACCACAAGGAAATCCGGGGACCGGATTAACCAACAGAGGGGCATGGGTATCGGGAAGCACTTATAATCCGGGTGATTATGTTTTCGCTCCGTCATCAGCGCAGCCGCTTGTCAATGCCATGTGGATTGTTCAAAATGCCTCATCATTTATCTCTACAATACAACCGGCAAGCGATACAGCAAACTGGGTGGAATTCTATGCACCAACCGGGCCAACTGGGCCAACCGGACCAGTAGGTTCCACCGGTCAAACAGGTTCAATGGGTGCAGTAGGACCAACCGGAAATACCGGCATTCAAGGCCCTCAGGGGCCAACAGGACCAACCGGAAATACCGGTATACAGGGACTACAAGGAAATACCGGTAATACAGGAGCAGCGGGGCCGACAGGATCACAAGGACCAACCGGTTCTGTTGGGCCAACGGGAGCTACGGGAGCACAAGGTTTAGCGGGCCCGATCGGACCAACCGGACCGACTGGCGTTACTGGAATAACCGGGTCTCAAGGGCCCATCGGAGCGACAGGGTCAACCGGAGCAACCGGTCCAACCGGAGCAACCGGACCTACAGGCTTATTAGGATCTGCTGGTCCGACAGGTCCCATTGGCCCGACTGGCCCTTCAGGTTCAACCGGTTCGTCAGGAGCTAATGGAGACCGTTATGCAACAGCGTCAACTTCATCTCTTACAATCGCTACCGGCATTCATACGCTTACTGTTAGTACCGGGCTGCAGTATTCAATTGCACAGAGTGTAATCATCTCAAACTCCGGTTCTAATTATATGACCGGTGACGTTACTTCCTATAATTCTTCAACGGGCGTGCTTACTGTTAACGTTACAGCTATTGTGGGAAGCGGGACATTCACATCATGGTCAGTAAATCTTAGCGGTGCGCCAGGACCTGCAGGCCCGACAGGAGTTGTGGGACCGGCAGGGCCATTAGGACCGACCGGACCTGCGGGACCAACCGGGACAACCGGTTCACTTGGACCTATTGGGCCAATGGGACCAGCTGGCCCAACAGGAACACAAGGTGCCACCGGCGCAACGGGTTTAACCGGCGCAACGGGAGCCACCGGTGCAGCAGGAGCAACAGGCGCACAAGGAATTACAGGAGCCACCGGTTCAACCGGAGCACAAGGTATTGCGGGACCAACCGGAGCAACAGGTGTTACAGGTACAACCGGAGTGCAAGGTGTGACCGGTACAACAGGAGCAACAGGTTCAACTGGCGCTACAGGTGCAACAGGAGCCACAGGCGCGCAAGGAATTACAGGGGCTACCGGTATTGCAGGTGTAACAGGAGCTACCGGAGCGACAGGCGCGACAGGAGTTACCGGTGCAACCGGACCGACCGGCTCTACAGGTTCTACCGGAACATCGGGTGCAAATGGAGACCGGTATACAACTTCATCATCTACTTCTCTCACTATTAATACAGGAGTGCAAAATCTGACTGTCGGAACTGGTTTATCCTACGCTACAGGACAAACAGTAATTATTGCATTCGATGCTTCTAATTTAATGACCGGTACTGTGACATCATATAACAATATTACCGGAGTAATGGATCTAAACGTTATTTCAGTTACCGGAAGCGGTACGTATACGTCATGGACAGTTTCTCTGAACGGAGCGCCCGGACCTGCCGGACCTACCGGTTTTGCTGGCCCTACGGGACCCACCGGAGTACAAGGTATTACAGGACCAACCGGGGCGCAAGGAACAACCGGACCTACCGGCTCTGCAGGACCTGTGGGACCAATGGGCCCGGTAGGAACTCAAGGCCCTTCGGGACCGACCGGATCAACCGGATCTATGGGTAATACGGGACCCACCGGACCTGCAGGCCCAACAGGGTCAACGGGTGCTTCGGGCGACCGTTATGCTACTATATCCACCAGTTCGCAAACCATTCAGCTCGGCAGTCATACTCTGACCATAGGTACAAATCTCCAGTATTCTCCAGGGCAAACTGTAATTATTGCCAACTCATCAGCCAATTATATGATTGGAACCGTTTCGACCTACAATAATATTTCCGGACAGATGACCGTTACTGTAACAAGTATTGGTGGAAGCGGAACTTTTAGTTCATGGACGGTAAACCTTAACGGTGCTCCCGGACCTGCGGGCCCCACAGGAGCAACAGGAACAACGGGTACTACAGGAGCAACGGGAGCTACAGGTGCAACGGGCTCTTCAAGTATTTCGGGAACCACTAATTATCTTATCAAGTTTACAACCGGAACAAGCGGAGGCAACTCGATACTTTATAACACCGGCACTAAGGTAGGAATAGGTACTACAACCCCATTGCATAGATTTCACGTTAAAGATAATGTTGCAGGCCCCGCAGCAATCGTGTATGCTGAAAGTAACTATAGCGGACCCAGCGATAATGTGGGTGTTGTGGGACGTTCGGTAAATAATCCCGGGTATGGGTATGGCGGTCAGTTTGCCGGAGGAGGTTATGGCGTATATGCAGTTGCTGAAGCGTCTACAGATTCCGGAAGTTCGTTTGGCGTGTATGCGCAGGCAATAGGAAGCTTCGGCAGCCGGTATGGCCTCTTCGGTATTGCCACATCAGCGGGCCCCGATTATAACGTAGGTGTTTATGGAGTGGCGAATGGTGGTGTCGCTAACTACGGAGTTTACGGAAGCACAAATAGTTCACAGGATTTTGCCGGATATTTTTACGGTGATGTACATGTAAACGGAACGCTGAGCAAGAGTGCAGGCTCCTTTAAGATTGACCATCCCACCGACCCGCTCAATAAATATCTTGTTCACAGTTTTGTGGAGAGCCCCGATATGGCAAACATATACAGCGGCAATGTTATAACGGATGCAAGCGGAACGGGCATTGTAGAACTGCCTTCTTATTTCGAGGCAGAGAATATGGATTTCAAATACCAGCTTACAGTAATAGGGGAGTTTGCGCAGGCAATTGTTTTGAAAGAAATTTCTCAAAATAAATTCACCGTTAAAACCGATAAGCCCAATATAAAAGTAAGCTGGCTGGTAATTGGAGTGCGCAATGATAAATATGCGC
Source organism: Bacteroidetes bacterium 2013_40CM_41_45 (assembly GCA_002215675.1). Classification (GTDB taxonomy): domain Bacteria; phylum Bacteroidota; class Bacteroidia; order AKYH767-A; family 2013-40CM-41-45; genus 2013-40CM-41-45. The sequence goes on from NGFH01000002.1 coordinate 149,727, forward strand.
AGCAGCACCGTATTGTTGCTGAACCATTCAAAGCGGCAAAGGACAGAGGAAAATACCTGAACCCGGAATTATACGGGCAGCCGGCAGAAAATGCTATTGGCGCTTTACCCAAAGACATCAGGAAAAGAACAGTACTTAAATAGACACTAAACAATTAATAAATGCACCATCACGCTTTTGGCGTGACGGTTTTTATTTTGAAGAGCGCCATCATAGCATTGCAGAATCACCTAAAAAGCAATAAATAATTTTATATCTTTATTGCAATGAAAGATGTATCGTATCCTTTTTCGGCGATGGAAAAGTTATCCGCCGCCATACAAGGCGATGACTATGCGCTGCAATGGCTCAAAGACAATAGCTATTCCCAGCTTGCCGATTTTTCTGATGCTATTAACGGAGATGAATACGCATTCAGCAACCTGATGAAAGAACATTACCCTGAGCTTGCCGCTGTCATAGATGCGCTTGACGGAAAAGACGAAGCAAAAAAATGGCTCCTCACCAACGGTTTCCGTGAGTATGCTGCTATGTGCGATGCTGTAGAGGAAAACAAAGGAGCTCTAATATGGCTTGCAAAATCGGGATACAACGAATGGATTTTAATAGCTAAAGCCATCAATACTAAGCGGCAGCGCGATGAAAAGAAAAATCCTCTGGGTTTTCTTGGCGGGCTTTTGCCCCGGTGGTAAGCAAAATTTTAATAGTAGTGTAATGCCTATCAGCAGCGGGTTTCACAGCTTTTAGGCAAATTTCTTTATAAGTAACCAGAGATTCATTTGCATTTTTATAAATTTTAATTGGATAATTCCTCACCGCTCTTGCACGAGAATTAAATAGTTATTAGATTGGCAGAAAATTTTTCAAAACCCCACATAATCATGACTAAAAAATTACTCCTTACATTAGTTTTTGTGTTCGCAGTTTATGTGAATTCATTTTCTCAGTGTACGACCACGAATGCAACATCATGTCAATGCAAAAATATCGGGCAAACGGATTGCGACCTGCTGCCCGACATTGGAATAGGTCTTCCTCCGCTTTATGATTCTTTGAACGCGAACGGATACGGTTATGTAGAATACGCGCAAACCGGAAATCCCAATCCTCTCGATAACGGAAGATTGTATATAACCGTTTCCACCACTAACGTTGGTCACGGACCGCTTGAGCTTCGTGCAACAAATACTTTTGTTTGCGGAACCGATACTTTTACAGGAACACCTCCGTTGTTTTGCCCTGATGGCAATACGTATCCCAGAATTCTTATTGACCAGCGCATCTACCATAAAAACGGAGCTACGATGACAAGCTATGATCGTCCTGCCGGAACTATGACGTATCACCCGGCACACGGTCACATGCATGTTGACAACTGGGGGATTTATACATTACGGGTTCAAAATCCCCTTGACCCGGATCCCACACATTGGGATATATTAGGTACAGGCGCCAAGCTCGCATTCTGTGTCGAAAATTATGGTTTGTGCAGCAGCCCTACCTGGGTAAATAATTGTACGGACTCTGCCGGCAATCCTCTCAACAATAATACTGATTTTCCCAATTATAATTTAGGTTTGAATTATGCATGCTCTCCCACGGTTCAGGGAATTACGGTCGGAAAGCTTGACGCCTATTGGACAACACTTGAAGGAATGTATATTGATATTCCTCCCGGAACATGCAATGGTCAATATTATGTAGTTATACAAGTTGACCCTAATAATAATTTTCTTGAGGAACAGGAATTTAATAATGTGGTCGCGGTTCCTATTTTCCTGCATCAGCAAAATGCTCCTGCCAATCAACCGCCTGTAATTACCATTACTCCGGAAGTAACAAATATGTGTGCCGGGTCTTCCGTTACACTTTCAGCGGCTGCCGGAACAAATTATTCATGGAGCACCGGTGCTTCAACACGTGAGATAACCGTTAATGCAAGCGGAAGCTATGTTTGCACGGTAACCACGAATTGCGGCACTACCGCTTCAACCCCGGTTAACATAACAGAACTTAGTTTGCCTTCAGCGCCTGTTGCTGTTAATGATACTATCCCATCTGCCGGTAATGCGCAACTTACCGCTACCGGCACAGGAATTTTAAATTGGTATGATCAACCCACCGGGGGTACGTTGCTTGGAACGGGTTCTCCATTTACAACACCTTATATTGTAACCACCACCACTTTTTATGTGGATGACACATACCATACACCCGGAACAGCTTATACCACAGGGCTTGTAGATAACACTCTGGCTGGCGGTTCTTATTCCAATGTAGAGCAGTCACTGATTTTTGATGTTTATAAAACCATAGTACTGGAATCAGTAAAAGTATATGCAGATGTTGCCGGCCAGCGCAGCATTGAATTGCTTTCGGGAAACGGTTCAAGCCTCCAAAGCATAACCGTTAATGTTACAGTCGGGATGAATGTGGTTCCGGTCAACTTCACGATTACTCCGGGCAATGGGTACCAACTTACCCGCCATTTAATAAGCGGTTCGGGAAGTTTGTATCGTAATAATGGTAGTGCTACTATTTACCCGATAACGGTTCCCGGGGTAATGTCAATTATTGGCAACACCGCCGGTAATCAATATTACTATTTCTTATACGATTGGCATATTCATGAACTGGATGTGGACTGCACAGGCCCGCGTGCTTCTGCAGACGCTGTTGTTTTAGTAACAGGAATTGCAGAGGCCGCTGCCTCAATTTCTCTTAACGTATATCCCAATCCTGCCCATAACAGTGTTGCAGTCTTATTTAAGATTCCCGGAGCCACAAAAGCTAATGTCGAATTTGTAGATGCTCTCGGTAAAGTTCAGTACAGGCAGGATTTGAATTCTGCTAATGGCAACTTTGCTGAAACCTATTATCTCGACTTGCTTGCAAGAGGAGTTTATGTGCTTCACATTTCATCCAACAACAAAAATTACTACCGGAAACTTGTAATTCAATAGCGTTTAATATGAAATAGAAAGTGAGCCCTGAATCTTCGGGGCTCACTTTTTATTTTATGGTTACTATTGTATGGTGCGGCTCCTGATACTATGAAACGAAGAATATTGGTTGTGTGTATTTTTATTTTGCAGAAAGTTATTTCGCTTCATGCACAACCGGCATTTACAATTTTCAATACCACTAATTCTTCCTTGCCCGATAATACTGTTGAAGGAATTACTATTGACCACCAGGGTAAGAAATGGATTGGTACTGACTATGGTCTGGCTATATACAACGACACGGCCTGGACCATCTACCAGACAACCAATTCAGGGATATCAGATAATTATATAAAATGCATCACCTTTGATGCAGCAGGAAATGCATGGATAGGAACTTTCAGTGGCGGAGCAAATAAATTTGACGGTACTACCTGGACCGTTTATAACACACTTAATTCCGGAATATCTTCCGATGAAATCCATGACATCGCTATTGATTCTCTTGGTAACAAATGGATTGGCACCGATAATGGGCTGGATAAGTTCAACGACACCGTATGGACGAATTACAATGTCGGCAATTCGAATCTCCCTGTCAATAATATTGGATGCATCGGCATAGAAAGTAATACCCTGCGATGGATAGGCACTATAAATGGCGGACTTGTGAAAATGGCGGATACCGTTTTCACAACGTACAATATTGCCAACTCGGCCATGCCGGATAATTCGATTCTTGGAATTAAGATAGACCCCGCCGGAGCGAAGTGGATGGCCTGCCCTTCCGGAGCGCTTGTCAGCTATGGCAGCTCCTTTTTCTATTCGTATAGCACGGCTTCGTCAGGCAATCCTTCCAATACGTTTGACGCCATTGCCATTGATTCACTCCAGAATATTTATCTCGGGTCGTTCAATAAAGGGTTAGTAAAAAAATCAGGAAGTAATTTTTATTCCTGGTATACCCAGAATTCTCCAATGCCGGATGATATTGTTTACTGCGTTGCTGTTGAGCGCACGGGAATTATCTGGGCAGGTACTTCGGTTCATGGGCTGGTACGTCTTGATGAATCACTCCTCATATCGGTAGATGAAATGGAAAAAGAAATTTCTTCCGTCAGTCTTTACCCAAACCCGGCAAGGGATGAGTTATCTATCATATGTAATACGTTGTACGGAAATGAATTCGTGGAGGTATTTAATACTGTCGGTGAAAATATTTTTAAATCCGAAATTAAAAATCCGAAATCCGAAATAAATGTTTCTGCGTTCCCTAATGGCATTTATTTCCTCCGGATTAATTCGGAGCGCGGAACCTTCACAGGAAAATTTGTGAAAGCAAACTGAGCTGCTCCTTTCAAAGACGCTCCCTTCCTGCGTTACCTGTTTTTATGCGGATTACGCATAAGATTGACCCAATGTTCTTGAGCGCTCGCCCACATTTTTACTCCTCGAAAAATTTTCCTTAGTTTAGCATAGTGATGGCGGGATGTTTGGGTTAACAGGTTTCTGAAACTTCAATTCATGAAAAAATATTTTTCTGGTTTCAGAAAATATTCGGGTGTAATTCTCGCTTGCTGTTTTTATCCGGGCGTCAATGTTTTTTCCCAGATTATTGTCAGCCCCGGGGGCGCACCTTCAGCTATCGTTAACTCGTTTGTAAGTGCAGGACTTTTAGTCAGCAACATCCAGCTCAATTGCGGACCCGATACAGCCAATGCAGCATACGGAACCTTCTCCAACGGAAGTCTTGGCCTGGGGCTATCGCACGGTATTGTTCTTTCCACAGGTTCAGCCAGTAATCTTATAGGGCCGAATTTTCCCGGTGATTCTTCTACCACCGGAACCGGCAGTCACAATGGATACCAGGATCCCCAGCTTGCGGCCATTGCCGGAGATACTATAAGCGACCTGTGCGCGCTGGAATTTGATGTTGTTCCGCATTGCAATTCACTTCAGATAAAATTTGTATTCGGCTCCGAAGAATATCCTGAGTATGTAAACGCATATAATGATGCTTTCGGTTTTTTTGTAACCGGACCGGATGGAAATTGCAATGCCGGATTCTATGATAATACGAACGTTGCAAAATTACCTGACGGAACCCCTATAAGCGTGAACAATGTGAACGATGGATTCTCTTATGGGTGCCCTGCCGTTCTTCCCGGGCCATGCCAGCATTGCTCATACTATATCAATAACTGCTCCGGCACATGGGTAGAATATGACGGGTTTACGACCGTGATAACGGTGAATCTCTCTGTGTGTCCCTGTGCAACGTATCACTGGAAATTTGCCATTGCCGATACCAGGGATGCTTTGTACGATTCGGGGGTGATGATTGAAACGTTTGCATGCCAGTCGCCATTGCACACAAGCATCACTTCGAGTCAGACCGGATGTAACTGCACCGGAACGGCCAGTGTGAATATTCTCAACGGGACTCCGCCGTATTCTTTTTTATGGAGTGAAGGGCAGACTACGCAAACCGTTACAAACCTTTGTGCCGGTTACCATAGTGTGCAAGTAATGGATGTCAATTCGTGTAATATGCCTGTTATACATTATGTATTGATTGAGGAATTAGGTGTTATAGTAAATTCAACCAACGTTACCTGCCATGAGGGGAACAATGGCTCAGCAGTTGCATTTGTTAATGGAGGAAATGCACCTTACTCATTTGTATGGAGCACGAACCCTCCGCAGGTATCTTCCTCTGCATCCAATCTTACGGCAGGAACATATACGGTCAATGTAACCGACAGTTCCGGTTGTTCAGCATCGGCCTCTGTAATCATTCTTCAACCGGATACTTTTTTTATACTGGTTAATGACAGTGTTCATACAAGTTGCCAACTCAACAACGGCTTTCTGCAGCCGCTGTATTCCGGAGGAACCAATCCTCTTACATATTTATGGAGCACGAATCCTCCGCAAACATCATCTAATGCCTTTGGTCTTGCACCGGGAATTTATACCGTAACTGCCACCGATGCCAATGGCTGTATGGCAACAGCAAGTTCCACAGTACTGCCCTCCGAAGAGATGACAACCGGCGGTGATATCACTATTTGCCAAGGGGATAATGTTCTTATATATGTTTATGGTGCAAACAATTATGTGTGGTCTCCGCCAAACGGTTTGTATAACACCTCCGGAAGTTTTCAATACGCACATCCTATAGTAACCACTACCTACACTATAGTCGGGTATTGCTCCAATGGTCCGTATGACACGACATACATTATGGTGACAGTTATTCCAAGCCCGGTGGTTACTACTTCTCCGGCACAGTATGTTTGTCATGGAAGCGATGTAACGCTCCAGGCAAGCGGTGCCTTGCATTATAGCTGGGCACCGGACTATTTTATTGTTTCGTATTCGCCCGACAGCTCTTCTATTGTTGCTCATCCAAGCAACACTGTAAATTTTGTAGTCACAGGATATAACTCGCAGGGGTGTTCAAATAGTACATTTATTCCTGTCACTGTTCAGGAAAACAACCAGGTAACCATAAGCAGCACAGGACCGACTATTTTTTGCGAGGGTGATGAAACAAATCTTTACGTTACCGGGCAAGGAAATTATTTATGGAGCACCGGTGAAACAACTCAAGCCATTACAGTCGCTGCAAGCGGTACGTATTCTGTAACGGTAACAGATATTCATGGCTGTACCAGCACATCATTGCCGGTTCTTGTTGTTGTTTATCCTGCACCGGTTCCGCTTATTGTTTCAAATGGACCAACAGAATACTGCGCAGGAGACACTATTGCTCTTGATTTGAATGTAAGCCTGGCAGACCATTATTTATGGAACACATTGGAAACCGCTCAAACCATTCATGTCACAAGCTCCGGGGTTTATTCTGTAACCGTAACAGACAACCGTAACTGTACAGGGACGGCAGTTATGGATATTAACCTGCACCATCCTTCCGCTGTAGTTAACATTTATAGCGGGCCTGCACTATGCGATGGACACCCTGCGTTGCTTTATGCCGTAACACAGGAAGGAAATAATTTTCTTTGGTCCAACGGTTCAGTAGAACCATCTATTCTCGTTTATGATGACGGAATATATTCTGTTACGGTTACAGATATTTATTCTTGTTCCTCAACTGCTTCAGTAACATTAGATTTTAATCCACCTCCCGAAGCGGTAATATCTCCGGCGGGACCCGTATTGGTTTGCTCCAATTTATTTCAGGCGCTTCAGGCAAATTCGGGACCCGGGTTTTCATATCAATGGTTCCGCGACAATCAAATGCTCCCGGCAGAAACAAACCAGGAACTAACTGCATCGGGGGCGGGTTCTTATGCGGTGAGAGTTACTGATGCAATAGGATGTTCAGCAACATCTTCTCATGTTGAGGTAATGTCGGGAACCGGCCCCGAAGTTTCAATAAACGCATCTTCCGCATTTGGATGCAGGGATAATGTTGTTTACGCAGGCTACGGACTTCAAAATGTAACGCTCACAGCTATTTCTTCTTCAGCCGTTTCATACCTGTGGTCAACCGGGGAAACCACACAAACTATCTCCGTCAATTCCGCAGGCACTTTTAGCGTCACCGCATTTGATGCTGCCGGTTGCCCCTCTCTTCAATCGGGACAATCACAAATCACCATTACCGAGGTAGACATCCGCTGCGGACACAATCTTCAGAAGGTAGTTCTTTGTCATGTGCCTGAAGGAAATACGGCAAACCCCCAGACTATTTGCATTGCTCCTTCAGCCGTCCCCGCTCATCTTTCATTGCATCAATATGACTGCCTTGGTCCTTGCCCCGAAAGCGCAAAAATATCATCGGGCCATGATGACCATGAGGTGGTAATTTATCCGGACCCGGTAAAGAATCAATTTACGATTTACGATTTACAATTTACGATTGAAAAAATTGAAATTTTTGATGCGCTTGGACAGAAAGTTTTTACTTCTTCTATTTTATCCCTCTCATCAGGGAATGGGGATGACAAGGGTGAGGTCATAGATGTATCCTCATTCGTGCCCGGAATTTATTTTATAAAGATTTTTTCACGGGATGAAATATCGACAAAAAAGTTTGTGAAAGCGAATTAAGTTCAAAACCTGCTCAGGATATTTTTCACTTCGTGCAGGTATCCTCCTCCGAATAAATTTACATGCACAAGGAGCGGGTATAGATTATGGATATCTACCCGGTTGTTAAATCCTTTTTGCAGAGGAAAAGTTTCATTGTACGATTCATAAAAATCTGTGCTGAATCCTCCGAAAAGCTTGGTCATTGCCAAATCCATTTCGCGGTGCCCATAATAAACAGCAGGGTCTATGAGCCATGCTTTGCCGTCAGCGCCGGTCATAAAATTTCCATTCCATAAATCACCATGAATGAGAGAAGGTTTTTCTTCAGGAATAATTTCAGGCAGCTTATTATATAAGCGATTGAATTGCTGAACCGTTGCGCTGTCTATGGCTCCCGAATTTTTTGCAAGAGCAATTTGCTTTTCCAGCCGCCCCTCAATAAAAAATTCCATCCATATTTTTTTTTGGAAATTACTTTGCTGCAACGAGCCGATGTAATTATCATATGGCAACCCGAATAGTTCTGAAGAATTGCTGTGAAGCCCCGCAAGCGAGCTTCCAAAATTCTGCCAGAAGTTTCTTACTCTTGGTGCAGCCTCAATAAATTCAAGAACAATAAAAGAGTAATTGCCGGCTTTCTCCGCTCCGAGTACTTCGGGAATGCCGATTGCATTTATCTTCTTTAATAATGTTAAACCTTTGGCTTCGGCTTCAAACATTTTTGGGTACCGTTTAGCATCATTCCATTTCAGGAAAAAAATTCCTGCGCTGGTTTCAATTTTCATTGCATTATTTATACATCCGCCACCTATGGATGCGGAGCGCAGAATATCAGTTTCCTTTCCAAGGAGTTCTTTTATCTTTTCTGAAACCGGAACAGGAATCATTTCATTATATCGTTAGTAAAGTCATCAGCTAAATGTATAATTTTGCAAAACAGATTACGGTTAAGTCCACAAATTTATTTCGTATAACATATAACCAATAACGTATAACTTTTTTAAATGCAAGGCATTTATTTAATAGCATTGGTTTTTATGCTCATCGGGTGGGTGGTGCAGATGCAACTGCGCAGGAAATTTAAGGAGTATTCAGAGATTCCGCTTTCCGCAGGATTGACAGGAAAGGAAGTGGCGGAGAAAATGTTAAGAGCGCATGGCATTACTGATGTTAAAGTGGTATCTGTAGAAGGCCAGCTTACAGACCATTATAACCCGCTTAAAAAAACGCTGAACCTAAGCCCCGATGTTTACAATGGCAATAATGCGGCGGCAGCTGCAGTTGCCGCGCATGAATGCGGTCATGCTGTTCAGCATGCAACGGCATACCCATGGCTTCAGTTTCGTTCTGCACTGGTTCCTGTAATAAGTGTTACTTCCAATATTGTTCAATGGGTTTTGCTTGCCGGAATTATTTTCGTCAATACATTTCCTAACCTATTACTTATCGGCATCATCATGTTTGCTTCGGTTGCATTATTTGCATTCATTACCCTGCCCGTTGAATTTGATGCCAGCAGGCGCGGGCTTGCGTGGCTCGAGTCCAGCGGAATTACCAGCACCCTTGAATACGAAAAAGCAAAAGATGCTTTATGGTGGGCGGCCATGACATATGTCGTCAGTGCATTAGCTACTCTTACCACGCTTTTTTATTACCTCATGATTTACATGAGAAGGCGGAATTGATTTTCTATGCGTCCTTTTTTTTCCAGGCTCCAAATTTTCATTTCAGTTTTTCTTTTTCTTTTTTTTGCCGGTGAAACGGCACGTGCGCAGAAAAAATATTGGGTAAGCTTCAGAGACAAGGCAGGGGTTTCATTCAATCCTTACGAATATTTTTCCTCCAGAACAGTTGAACGCAGAATGCGGTACGATATTCCGCTGTCTGATTCAGCAGATTTTCCGGTGAGCAAAAATTATATTAGCCAGGTAAAAGCTTTTTCGGATTCCCTTGGTTGGCCGAGCCGTTGGCTTAATGGCATTGCCGTGTATGCTTCGGAAGAAAATGCAAAACACATCAGCGGATTGCCATTTGTGATTTCGGTTGACGAATTATATTCCATTCCGCAACTTGCCGAGGAAAACGATGACGATGTTGCGGTTTCTCAACTTAAGCCAAAGCAATTAGAGTTGCTTAAATACCAAACCGGGCGCATGAAAGGAAATTTATTTTCGGAGAAAAAATTTGACGGTAAGGGGATTCTCATCGCTGTGTTTGATGCTGGTTTTCCAAGCGTGAACACAAGAGAAGAGTTTTCACATCTCATTAAAGAAAAACGAATTAAAGCCACGTATGATTTTGTAACTAAAGACAAAAATGTTTTTTCTCATAACACTCATGGCGCTATGACATTATCGTGTATCGCCGGAAAGTATGGCGATATAAATATAGGTCTTGCCACGGGAGCGGAGTTTCTTCTTGCCCGCACCGAGAAAGCCACAGGAGAGCCGTTTTCGGAAGAAGAAAACTGGCTTGCGGCAGCAGAGTGGGCAGACAAAAATGGTGCAGATATTATCAGCAGCTCACTGGGATACACCTATCACCGGTATTTTAATAATGAGATGAACGGAAAAAAAAGTTTGGTTGCACGAGCGGCATCCATGGCTGCATCGAAAGGAATTCTTGTGGTGAACGCTGCCGGCAATGACGGAAGCGATAGTTGGAAATTTGTAAGCACCCCCGCCGATGCCGACAGCGTGCTCACCGTTGGTGGCACCAATCCATACAGTGATATGAAAATTGAATTCAGTTCCTTGGGGCCTTCATCTGATGGCAGGTTGAAACCCGAAGTTTGTGCACCGGCAGAAGTGATGGCAGCCGGCAGTAAAGGAATGTCTCATGTATTCGGCACTTCTTTTTCGTGTCCGTTGGTTGCCGGATTTGTTGCCTGTGTATGGCAAATGCACCGCGAATGGAGTAATATAGAGTTATACCAAAACATCCAGAAGTCGGGACATTTGTATCCGTACTTTGATTATGCACATGGCTATGGAATTCCACAAGCATCTTTCTTTATTTTGGAGAACGAAAAAAACATTGCCTCCACATTTTCATTTGACACTGAGAATTATAATGTGAAAGTTATTCTTGATGATAAATATTCGCACGCCCGGGACGAGGAACTGCTTGGCTACCCATCGCAGCGCAACCTATACTATCATATTAAAAATGCAGACGGAACACTTGCATTTTATTCGGTGATTGATGCACAGGAAAAGGAAGTACTATCGCTTGATGTCAGGAACTACTCTGTAGACCAGGTGTTGGTTGTTCACTTTGAAGGGTACACGGGAACGTACCGGTTCATGGATTTTAAAAGATGAATGCTATGAAAAAAAATATTTTAATTGCTGCAGCTCTTATTTCTATTTCGGCTCAAAAAATTTTTTGCCAGACGGTTTTGCTCCAGGAAGACCGGAGCCGGGATACAGTTCCCCAAACGTTCGGACAAAACCTGAAATATTATTCTCATGCTTTTCTTGCTTTTGGTTTAGTTTTTGGTGAATCGGGCAACGAACTTCCGGTGATGAATGGCGCTTCGTATGAGTTTCGTGCGGGCATCCGTACCAAAAGAAAAGTCACACCTGTTTATTCTTTCGGGTACGATTTTTTTTATCGCAACGTCAGCTATTACATCAGCCAGAATGCGGAGAAAAAAATTCCGGATACATTAAAGCACAAAAGCCAGAAGTATAATTTCTTTTCTTTCGGGCTGGGGTTATACAACCGTTTTAATTTTGACCCGCATCGCGGAAATTTTTTAGGAACCTATGTGGATGCCGGTATTACCGGTGAATGGGATTTTACAGCACGCACCGTTACCCGCGATGTTTTACCCGGTAATGAAAAGATAAGAGTAATCGCTAAAAACTTTGACTATGTGAATTCTTTCAGCAGCAGGATTTTCATAAGGGGTGGGCGAAGCAGGGTTCTTGTTTACGGAACATACCGCCTCACAAATCATTTTAAAACATCATCTGGCTTTCCGGAGATGCCGCGTTTTATGGCAGGGGTGGAGATGAATATTTTTTGATGGTCTCCCGACTACTTTCATGAATAAAAAAATTCCCCGCCATTTTCACGGCAGGGAATACTCAAACATGAAAACAAAAAACCAAGAACTTATTCTTGTTTGATAAATTTTAAAACTTTCTTTTGTTCCGCACTACAAGCATTTACTGGCGGTACTGTGTTACAATCAACAACAGCACGCAGATTATAAGAATAATTGTTGCAAAAAATTTCAGTTTTTTTTCAACGCTTGTACCGGAAGAAAAGCGGGTGTTTGAAATTATTGTGTTGTAACTTTTTTTCATGACGGTCAGGTTTAAAAAAGTTTTATGATGCAAATTTTACTTTTATTTCAACAGAAAGTTTTAAAATTCCGTAAATGGTAAAAAAGCAGTTGCGAAACTTGCTTTACTGTTTGTCAAAATAAAAATGTAAGTGGTAAAAAAATCCCCGCCATTTTCACGGCAGGGAATCAATGACTAATGACCTATGACTCTTTAATTTTCATTCATCACCACCTGTCCTTTATTAATAATCCCCACCGCTTTGCCGGTAAATTTTGTCCCGATAAAAGGAGTGTTCTTCGAGCGGGATTTGATTTGTGCTTCCTCTAAAACCCATTCCAGTTCAGGATTAAACAGGGTGAGATTTGCCGGTTGGTTTTCCTCGATAACCGGAACCGGTATGTTCAGGATTTTGCGGGGGTTGATGGAAATTTTTTTGATGATTTCTTCAGTTGTCAAAATTTTTTTGAGGGCAGTATTAGCAACGGCATAAGCTGTTTGCAGCCCTATGATCCCGAAAGCGGCATGGTCAAACTCGCGCTGCTTGTTCTCGATGTCTTCGGGTGAATGGTCGGAGGTGATTACATCAATGATTCCGTCCTTTAGGCCTTTAATGAGTGCCTCCATGTCCGTTTTGCTGCGCAAGGGAGGCATTACCTTATAGTTTGTGTCGAAATCGGTGAGCAATGTTTCATCAAGTACAAGCTGATGGGCGGCAACTTCTGCAGTGGCGTGAATTTTTTTCTTCCTTGCTTCGCGAAGCAATTCAACGGAGCGTGCAGCAGAGAGCGGAGCGAAATGAATTTTTGTTTCGGCATAACCGGCAAGGTATAAGTCACGGGTCAGCATTATTTCTTCGGCAACCGACGGCATCATTTTAAGACCAAGCCGCGTGGCGGTAACGGATTCATTTACTTTTCCATTCACTGCAATCGATGCTTCGTGAGCAAAGCTGATAACGAGCCCGCCAAAATTTTTTGCGTACATCAGTGCGCGCAGCATAAGCCCTGCATCCTGCACAGGTTTTTTATCATCGGTAAAAGCTGCAGCACCCGAGGCAAACATATCGTACATCTCAGAGAGGTGTTCACCCTCGTGATTGTAAGATAATGTTCCTGCCACAAAAACATCTACCGGCTGACTCTGTGTTTTGTTCCGGATAAATTCAACTTGCGATTTGGTGTGAACCGGGGGATGTGTTGAAGGCATTGTAAGCACACCTGTAAATCCTCCTGCTGCGGCAGCACGGCATCCGCTCATTAAATCTTCCTTGTATTCAAATCCCGGCTCGCGAAAATTCACACGCATATCAAACCACCCCGGGGAAATATGCAATCCTTCGTCCGCTATAATTTTAACAACTTTTTCTTTTATGCTTCCCGCTTTTGCAACTTGTTTTATAATTCCGTCTTCAATCAAAATGTCTGTTTTCTTGCCGTTGTGTTTTGACGAGGGGTCGACAATAACGGCAGAGCGGATAAGTATTTTCATTTCGATATTGTTTTAACTGCAGGTTTAATATGAAATAAACGGATGAGAAGAATTTCTGTGGCAAGAAAAACAAGTGCAAGTATGATACACCATTTCCAGAGATGGACACCTTCGCTGGTATGCTGCATGATTACAGAAAGGTTTTCATTTCCTGTTTTCATTGCTGTAATGTTTGCCATTCCTTTTGATGCAATTATATTATCCAGCTCATTGTTGTTCAGGCAAGCAAGGTCCGATTCTGCACGGTTGTAATTAAAGGAAATCACAGAAACGGTTTTCTCTTCATCCTGCAACTCATAATTACCTGCCTTGTTGATCTGATTTTGAAACACGACCATTGGTTTTCCGGCAAGCACTTTCTCCTGGGCAATTATATCCACCGATTCGGCTTTATTTATGAGATGATAAACGCGTTCGCCTCCAACTGTTCCTGATTTTGCAGAAGAATTTATTTCTGCTTGTTGATCGCGCCCGATAACAGCATTTACCGGCTGAATGCCGGAGCTTAACAAAGCAATCCTGTGCATGAGCGGCACAAACAGCGCATGAACAGGCAGCCCGCTGAAGTCAGGGTTAAGCGGCACAGCAGAAAGAAATAATTTTCCCCTTCCTGAATTGACCTGGGAAAGTACTGAGCTACGGTTTTGCAGACGCAGAATTACTTCTTCATTTATTTTTTCCGAAAGCGGAAAATATTTTTTCACCACGGGTAAATCCATGATTTCATTTTTACTAGCCGACTTATTGTCAAAAACATCTCTGAACAAAACACTTCCTGTTTCGAGAAGAGCAATGCGTTCCTCGGCAGTAACGGGACTATTGTAAGGCGGAGCATTGAGAGCATTTAAGAAATTATTATAAGTCGCAATGTCTGCATCTGCATTAGGGAATAATATCACGCTTCCTCCTTTTTCAAAGAAACGGTTCAGTTCCTGTGCAAGCCCGCTTGAAGGTGATTTTAGCTCGTTAAGAATAATCAGCTGGTATTTTCCAAGCGAAGAATAATCAATTCTGTTTTCGGGAGTATGGTCGAAGGTGAAATATTCATCGTGTCCGAAAAGAGCATCGAGATAGCGGTTAGGGTTTGTTCCGTCTACTTCAAGAATATTCAGGCGATCGCTTATAAAGAAGGAAAGAAAATATTTATCATCAAACGTTACGGGATAATCGGTAACCGAAACCTCTGCTTGCTGCCAACCGCCCGCAGCTGCAGTAAAGTTGAGGGTATCAAGAACGGTTCCTTTTGCAGGAGCATCTACGCTGCCTAACGATTTCTGGACACCGTTTACCGTAAACTTTACAGGAATATTCTGCACATCTTCCTCCGAAGTATTCCGGATCCGGACCAGGAGCGTTGCCGGAGAATTTATCTGTATGAAAGGTGAAGTAAAATAACATGTATCGATATAAATATTGGCCTGTTTTGGTGAAGCAACCGGTACCAGGTAAATATTTTCTGTGCTGTCGGTTCGCATTTCCGAAAAATCGGTAGTTGTTTTTTGAAAATCAGACAGCAGGCAGATGATATGAGAAACATCCGCATTTTTTTCTTCGCTTTGCTTAACGTCTTTTATCCGCGCAATTACTTCAGACGTCTTTCTCACCGAAGCGCTGGTTTTCACTTCGTCAACCATACTTTCAAATTCTTCTTTGTTCACCAGCCGCTGGTGGCGTACTTCAAAATCATTTGTAAGCAATTGAAACCTGTCACCTGCTGTGTATGCTCCTGCAATTTCATGCGCTTTGCGTTTTGCTTCATCCAAAAGTTGCCCGTTTGTACCGATGCTTTCCATGCTGAACGAATTGTCAATGTAAACGCTGACAATTTTACGTGCTGCGTGAGTGGTGCTGCTGGCCGAAGGAATAAACGGGCGGGCAAATGCAAGTACAATAAATGTAATGGTAAGGATGCGGCACGCCAGCACAAGCAGATACTTAAGCCGCGAGCGTGACTGCGTGTCGAGCTTTACCTCGCGTAGAAAGCCCACGTTGGTAAACCAGACCTTTTTAAATTTTCTGAAATTGAAAAGATGAATAAGAATGGGAATGGAAAGGGCGGCAAGAGCTAAAAGAAAGCCGGGGAAAAGAAAACTCATCAAAGGACAAATGTAAGGATATTCACCTCACCCCCAACCCCTCTCCTTTGGAGAGGGGTTGGGGGTGATAATCTCATCAATAGTTCATGCTGTCAGATAAATCAATCCTCCCCTTTGGGGAGGGCAGGGTGGGGGTTAAAATTTCTCAAAGACTCCTAATCCGAACAAAGCAAAATCATATTTAACCGGGTCATTGGGGTCGAATTCGCGAAGGCGTGCGGTTAATTCCATTACAGCTTTCCAATCGTTTTGTTTTCGTTTCAGAAGCCCGAGTTTGCGTGCAACATTTCCGGTATGAACATCAAGAGGAATACTTAGCTGAGATGGCTTGATGAATTTCCACAACCCAAAATCAACTCCTTGTTTGTCATTGCGAACCAGCCACCGCAAAAACATATTCATTCTTTTTGCAGATGAATTCTGTAAAGGGTCGGGGAGATGCTTTTGCGTTCTTGCCCCGGGCAATATATAGAACATGGCTTTAAAACCTGAAAGAGCAGGAGAGAGGTCAGCATCTGAAAGCGAAATATGCCTTTGAAAAATGCTTTCCATGCCTCCATGATTTTTATAAATATTTTTCAGCGAACGGATAAAATAAATTGCATCACCTCCATTAAAAGTCCGGTGAACGAATTTTTTAAAACGGTTTAAATCAGCAGGCGAGTGGTGAAGAATAAATTCATGAGGGCTGTTATCCATCAGTTCCGCCAGGCGCGAGCCCGCAGCAACAATTGCTTTCCGGTTTCCCCACGCAATTACTGCAGAAAAAAATCCGCTTATTTCAATGTCTTCTTTTTTTGAGAAGCGATGCGGAATGCTGATGGGGTCATCAGAAATGAAAGAAGAAGAATTGTATCGTAACGTTTTTTCTTCCAGAAAATCTTTTAACTCTTTATCAGAAAATTTCATTTACAATGACTAATGACCAATGACCAATGCACCGAGTGACCTAACTCACGCATACCCCATAATTTTATAAATGCCGAAACCAACAATTTCGTGCAGCAGGCTATTCCAGTCAAAAAGTGTTCTGGCATTGGGCAGCAAGAGATGGTCGGGATAATATTTTCGCGGTCCGCTATAACGGTCGGTACCGTAAGGGGTAACTTCCATTCCAACTTTTTTAAAACACGCAACGGCCCTTCGCATGTGGAATGCAGAAGTGAAAAGCAAAAATCTTCCATTTGGGAAGTCACGCTGCAAAATTTCTTTTGTAAAGATGGCATTCTCGTACGTGTTGTTCGATTTATTTTCAATGATGATATCTTCAGGGGGGATTCCGATTTCGACCAGAAACTTTTTCACCATTTCAGATTCTTTCAGGTACGTGTATATTAAACTACCCGAGCCGCCTGAAAAAAAAATCTTCTTTATCTTTTTCATTTTGTACAAGATGATGGCCTGCATGAGCCGGTCATTACGCCTGTTAAACTGAATACGGTCTAAGGAATTATCATACGTAACCATGCCACTAAGCACAATACCGGCATCGTATGTTCCCGGGATGTCAGAAATTTTTGTTGCCGGCAGTTCCCAGGCTCTCATGGCTTCATCAAGCAAAAAGGAATTTGAAAAAACAAACAGCAATATGATAGTCGTGAGAAGGAGGTTCCTTTTTCGTTTCGGATGTTTAGAGAGAAAAGCCAGAACCAACAGCGTTACAAGCCATACCAGCGGCTCAATAAGGAAGTCGAGGATTTTGGAGATGATAAAAAATGCGCTCATGGTTTTAAAAGCGTATGCTGCATAAATAATACTTTACAACCGGAACTGATAATGCCGAAATATTCATCAGGTCTGATGCCTCTGTTATATCCTTAACCGTACCGTCTTTATACAGGATGTTTATTTTTTCCTGCGAGCTGTCGTAAGCGTGATTCACAACAGTTCCCGAGGAAATTAAATAATCACATTCTTTATCATCAGCATTAAAATGGTTTTTTATTTTTTTTCTCAAATCATCTGCAACAAAGGCTTCAAACGGCTTACTGCCCATTTCAACCCTGAACAATTTGCGGTTCACCATTCCACTGCAAAGCAATGAAAGAATTTTATCAGGATGATTGGTCCACTCTTTTATGGATGCGACTACATCATAGTCGTCAAGCAAAGCAAAGGAATCAAGAAGCGATTCATCGTCCCGAAAATTTTTGAGGGAGAAATCAGCGCGAAGAAATTTTTTCAATGCTGATGTGCCAAACAATTCTGTTCCGTGCACAGAAAGCTCTTTCGCCCGTCTCAGGATATTCACCATATGAACCTCAGCGCTCAGCACCGTCTTATGCAAATAAACCGCCCAGTACATCAACCTGCGTGCAATAATAAATTTTTCGACGGAATACATTCCCTTTTCGTCAATCACCAGTTTATTTTCATGCACGTTGAGCATCTGGATAATGCGGTTGTAGCTGATGATGCCTTCAGATACACCCGTAAAAAAACTATCACGATTCAGGTAATCCATCCTGTCCATGTCCATTTGCCCTGAAACCAGTTGGTGCAGAAATTTTTTGTGGTAACGATTCCTGAAAATATCAATAGCCAGGGAAAGAGCTCCGCTAAAAAATATATTGAGGCGATTCATAAATAAGTCTGATAATTCCTCGTGTTTTACTTCCGGAACAATGGCGTCTTCCAGCGCATGCGAGAACGGACCATGGCCGATATCATGCAACATTACTGCAATGGCTGATGCCTCTGCTTCTTCATCGGAAATTTCGTGTCCCTTGGAGCGAAGCACGTCAATGGCCTGCGCCATAAGGTGCATAGCGCCCAGTGCATGGTGAAAACGGGTGTGATGTGCGCCTGAATACACGAGGTGCGTCATGCCCAACTGCCTGATTCTCCGCAACCGCTGAAAGTAGGGATGCTCAATGATAGACTTAACAAGTTCACTGTTAATTGTAATAAAACCGTAAATGGGGTCGTTGAGGAGTAATGTTTTGGTCACAAAATCTTTTTAAAATAAACGGGAGAAAGAAGCCGTTAAAATTCATCAAAAATTTTTACATATCGTTTTCTTTTATTTATCTTTAACAAAACTCTAATATTATACACGATGACGGATAAAGTAAGCATTCTCTGGGCTGATGACGAAATTGATTTGCTCAAACCCCATTTGATTTTCCTGAGAGAGAAGGGTTATGAGGTGGTTACCACCACCAACGGAAATGATGCGCTTGTCAAATTTGCTCAAAATTCTTTCGATATAGTCTTTCTTGACGAGAATATGCCGGGACTTTCGGGGCTTGAAACGCTGAACAGGATAAAAAATCTGAAGAGCGAAATTCCCGTGGTCATGATTACCAAGAGCGAAGAAGAGACTATCATGGAAGATGCCATCGGCTCCAAGATTTCAGATTACCTGATTAAGCCCGTTAACCCCAACCAGATTTTACTTTCCATCAAAAAAAACCTGGAGAACAAACGGCTTGTGAGTGAAAAAACATCGGCTGCGTACCAGCAGGAGTTCCGCTCATTGGCAATGATGCTTAATGAACGCCTCGACCATGCCACCTGGACCGAACTTTATAAGAAAATTGTTTATTGGGAGCTGGAGCTTAACAGCGCTAAAGACAGCGGTTTGTATGAGGTGCTGGTTCAGCAAAAAAGCGAGGCGAATAATCAATTTTGCCGCTTCGTTGAAAACAACTACTTGCGTTGGCTTAAAGAACCGGATAAAGATGCACCCATAATGTCGCATACCCTGTTCAAGAAAAAAGTCCTTCCGGTGCTAACCACGTCTAAAAAACCAATGTTTGTTTTCCTGATTGATAACCTAAGGTATGACCAGTGGAAAGTTATTCAGCCGCTGGTTATTGAAAGGTTCAGGCTGAAGAGCGAGGAAACCTATTACAGCATTCTGCCCACTGCAACGCAGTTTGCGCGGAACGCGATTTTTGCCGGGCTCATGCCTAAATATATTGATGAGCGGTTTCCCGGCAAATGGGAGCCGGATGACAGCGACATGGGGAAAAATCTTCAGGAGGAGGCATTCCTTGCAGACCAGTTAAAGCGACTCCGTTTTGAAGGAAAATTTTCTTACTCCAAAATCATTTCGCACCGCGACAGTACTGAACTTGCAGAGCGCATCCTTAACCTGCTCACCAACCGCCTGAACGTGATTGTCATCAACTTTGTGGATATGTTGTCACATTCAAAATCAGAGATGGACATGATTCGCGAACTGGCAGATGATGAAGCGGCCTATCGCTCGCTGACTTTGTCGTGGTTTACACATTCACCGCTTCTCGAAGCGCTTGACAAGTTGTCGGAAAAGGAAATTGATATCATTATAACGACAGACCATGGTACTATCCGTGTTCAGGAGCCGTCAAAAGTTATTGCCGAGCGGGCTACGAACTCCAACCTGAGATACAAGCACGGGCGTGCGCTCACCGTTATTCCTAAAGATGTTTTTATGGTAAACAACCCGGCAGAAGCCATGCTTCCCACGCAATTTGTAAATGATAAATTCGCCTTTGCAAAGCAGGATAAGTTTTTTGTTTACCCAAACAATTACAACCAGTTTGTAAATCATTACCGGAACACGCTGCAGCACGGAGGTGTTTCGCTCGAGGAAATGATAGTTCCGTTTATACACCTGGAAAACAAATAGCGCACAGGTTTTTAGTATGCAGGCGACAGACGGTTTGTTTACGATTTCCCAAGTTGATTTAAAGGAACTGCCTGCGGCCGCAAAAAATATTTTAGACAGCATTGGTGATGAAACTGTAATTGCTTTTTACGGGGAAATGGGAGCGGGAAAAACAACACTCATTAAAGAAATTTGCAGGCAGCTTAGCTCGGGAGATAATATAACAAGCCCCACGTTTGCCTTGATGAATGAATACCTCACCGATTCAGGAAAAAAAATTTTTCATTTTGATTTTTACAGGATTAATTCGGTAGCGGAAGCGTTTGACATGGGCTACGAAGATTTTTTTTACAGCGGCAATTTATGCCTTGTAGAATGGCCCGAAAAAATTAAACACTTGCTGCCTCAAAATTGTTTAAGCGTGTTTATTACCGTTGAAAATAATCTTCGTACTATTACGGTTCGAAAATGGCCGCACAAGGAAATATTTCGAGGATAGCAGCCTCGGCAATGCTTCAGCCGCAGGAAAGTTTGCTGGAAGTAAAAAAGCAGCAGCAGCATCTTTTTATCGGCATTCCCAGGGAGACCTCATTCCAGGAAAATCGCATACCTCTTATTCCGGAATCTGTTGCTTTATTAGTAAACCACGGGCATGAACTGGTAATGGAAACCGGTGCCGGCCAAACCAGCAATTACCAGGATTCCGATTACAGTGAGGCGGGCGCCCGTATTGCATATAGCCCCGAGGATGTTTACAAAGCGGATATTATTTTAAAAGTGGCTCCTCCCTCTGCAAAAGAAATGGAGCTATTGAAAACACAGCAGACGCTGATTTCAATTCTGCAAATGAACATGCAGAACGAAAGATTTATCCGCAACCTTAGTTCAAGAAAAATTACCGCTTTCGCTTATGAATACATACAGGATGAATCGGGCAGGTTCCCGATTATCCAGGCGATGAGTGAAATTGTGGGCAGTTCATCCATTTTGATTGCAGCTGAATATCTCAGCAATACCTTTAGCGGAATAGGGGAGTTGCTGGGTGGAGTTGCAGGAATTCCACCGACACGGGTTGTAATTATTGGTGCAGGAACAGTTGCCGAGTTTGCAGCGCGGGCAGCACTGGGGCTGGGAGCCATGGTAAAAGTCTTTGATAATTCTGTATACCGTCTCAGGCGAATTCAGGCTAACCTCGGTTCAAGAATTTTTACTTCCACGCTTGTTCCCGAAACTTTAATGAAGGAATTAAAAACCGCAGATGTTGCTATTGGTGCGCTGCGCCCTGTGAATGGAAGAACTCCTTGCGTGATAAGCGAAGAGATGGTGAGTGAAATGAAATCAGGTTCAGTTATAGTAGATGTAAGTATTGACGGAGGGGGTGTATTTGCAACTTCTGAAGTTACCAATCATAGTAATCCTGTGTTCAAAAAATTCGGTGTGATTCATTATTGTGTTCCGAATATCGCATCACGCGTTTCCCGCACGGCATCAACCGCACTAAGCAATATTTTTACTCCCATACTTACCAGCATTGGCGATGAAGGAGGTATTGACGATATGCTATGGAAAAATCCCGGGGTTAGAAAAGGAGTTTACCTTTATAAAGGTGCGGTAACCAACCGCTACATCAGTGAGATTTGCCGCACTCCATTCAAGGACCTTGATCTGATTATGTCTGCAAGAGTTTAGGCAGGTACTTTCATTGCAGGTTTTTCCCGCGCAGGATTTTTTCTTTTATCAAATTCGCTCAGGAATTTGTGAAGGATAATGAGCGCCCAAAGCCGCTGGTACAAATATTCTTCTCCTGCAAAAAATCTTTTCTTCAGATTTTTAACAAACGGATATTGCACAATACCGTAATGCCTGATGGTTGATTCGTTGAGGTAA
Source organism: Bacteroidetes bacterium 2013_40CM_41_45 (assembly GCA_002215675.1). GTDB lineage: Bacteria > Bacteroidota > Bacteroidia > AKYH767-A > 2013-40CM-41-45 > 2013-40CM-41-45. Next base: position 172,102 of record NGFH01000002.1, read on the forward strand.
TCATCCACGAGGTATTTTAATTCATTGTTGAGCCATAGCTGCATGGGCAGCGAAAATCCCCACTTGGGCCGCGCAAATAAATTTCTCGGCATGTAATCGGCCAGGGTTTCTTTCAATAGATATTTTTGAATATTACCGCGCATTTTTAATTTCGAATGCAGGTTGATGGCAAACTCCACGATACGATAATCAAGAATAGGCACACGTACTTCTAAACCGTATTTCATGCTGGCGCGGTCAACTTTTGCGAGCAAGTCATCCTTCAAATAATACTTCAGGTCGTACAGCGATTGGTCTTCCTTTGCATTTAAGTCTCTGCGGAGGGAGCTGAAAATTTCTTCGTGAAAAATTTCATGCGAAAAATCGGGAGTCATCAGCATGTGAATTTCGCTCTCGGAAAAATACCCCTGCTCCTGCGAGAAGATGTGCCCCTTAATGGTTTCTTTACCCGGGTATTCAAACAAGTTGGCAGCCCTTTTTTCGCGATTCGAAAAAAACTTGGAAAGTGAATACGCAATCTGGTGCCTGAATAATGAAATGAACGGGTTGGAAAGCCGGCTTGCCCATTTATACGCCCCATAGCCCCAGAATAATTCATCGCCTCCGTCACCGGAGAGAACCATCTTTACATGATTGCGCGCCAGCTTGGAAACAAGCATGGTTGGCACAGACGAGGAATCAGCAAACGGCTCATCGTAAGTGGAAATAATTTCATCAAATAATTGCAGTGCATCTGCATAGGAAGCGGTGAATTCGTGATGCTCTGTGTTAAGGAATTTCGCTATCGAACGGGCATGAGGCGCTTCATTAAACTTTGCTTCCTTAAAGCCGATAGTAAAGGTGGTAACTTTTTGCGGAGTGAGTCTTTGAGCCACAGCTGCTACCAGGCTTGAATCCGTCCCTCCGCTAAGGAAAATGCCGTAAGGAACATCGGAGATAAGACAATAATTTACAGCATCGGTGAGTAATTCTTTAAACCTTCTTTTAGCAGTATAGAAAAACCTGTAAACTTCCTGGTCAATTTTCTCTTCCGGTTTCCAGTACGAAGAAATATTCAAACCATATTTATTTATAGTAAGAACGGAGCCTGAAGGCATCTTGAAAATATTATGAAAGATAGAGTGCGGCTCAGGCACATAGCCAAGATAAAGAAACGTACTAATGATGTTTTTATTAATAGAGAGCGAAGAACGGATTTGCTTTGCAAAAGTCAGCGACTTCAGTTCAGAAGCGAATGCAAAATTTTTCCCATCATAATAATAATACAGTGGTTTAATTCCAACGCGGTCGCGGAAGAGGGATAATTGTTTTTCCTGCTTGTCATAGATAGCAAATGCAAACATTCCGTTAAAACGATTCACACACTGCGGCCCCCACTGAGCAAACGCCTCGAGTACCACTTCAGTATCTCCCGATGTATGAAGCTGCAGTTCGGGATTTATCCTGCTTAACTCGCGCGCAATTTCCCTGAAATTATATACTTCACCGTTGTATGAAATCACGTACCTGCCCGACCGCGAATGTATCGGCTGATTGGCGAGGGCGGATAAATCAATAATGCTGAGGCGTCTGTTTCCCAGCCCCACTACATCATCTTCAAAATAACCTCCCGCATCGGGACCGCGGTGCAGAATGCTTTCGGTCATCTGCCTTAAATCATCAGAAGAAAAAGAATGAGAGGAAGAAAAATACCCGGCAATACCACACATGAGGGCAGCTAATTTACAGTTAAAAGTTTTTGATATACGGAATCGTACTTTTCAATTCCACCGGCCAGCGAAAAATATTCTTCAGCTGCTTTTCTGAAGCGGTCAGTATCCGATGCACGAAACTTACCCATCTGTTTAATTACATTACTATAAGCGTCATCTGTGAATCCATCAGTTAGGATACCGCAGTGGTATTTGCTTACAATATCGTCCATATCTCCGATACCACGGTTGCAAATAAAAGGAATTCCCATGCTTAGGAGTTCTCCGAATTTTGTGGGCGAAGATGCCATTTTTGAATATACAGGTTTTATAAATGCGATTGAAAAATCAGAAAAGGAAAGCAGCGATGGCAATTCATGCCTTTCTGATTTCTGCACCAGTATGTTTTCATCAGGAATATTATGCAATTGCGATTTCATTCTTATGGCCTGTTCACGTTCATGGGTTATGAAAAGAAATTTTGCATTTGGTTTTTCGGATGACAATAGTTTAAAAAAACCGAGCATCTCATCCAGCATATACCATGTGCCGATTGTGCCAAGATAAGTCAAAATAAAGGTATCTTCAGTGATTCCGAGTTTTTGTTTAAAACCCATACGCAAGTCCTCACTGATATAGTTGCGCGAAAACAAATTCAGGTCTGTACAGGTTGGGATAACTTCAATATTCAACGGTTTTGGGCTCGTGTTTTTCCATGACAGGATTTCATCTTTGGCTTTCTGAGTAAGGGAAACAATATAATCTGCCATGCCGAAAAATTCTTTTTCCTTTTTTTTAAAAAAGCGGTAAACCCAGTTATAGAAAGGGTTTCGGAGGTTCCATATTTTTCCATCAATGCGTTCCTCAATCCAGAAACCCCGAATGTCAAAAATAAATTTAACGCCGTATTTTTTCTTAAGAAAGAGCCCCGCAAATGCGGGTATGTAACTTCGGCAGTGAACAATTTTGAATTTATTTTTATGTTGCAACGCACGCGCCTTAAAAATCATTCTTACTATATCCCACACTGTAGAAAGTATAGGTGGCGACTTGGTGTAAGCCAGCGGATACCATTGAATATTATTTTTTTTAAGAATGCCTCTTACGGCAGCTTCACCGGATAAGAATTGTTTTTTTTTTTCGAAGCTTATCAAGTCAATTTCATGTCCTTTTCCGGACAGCCCGCTGAGATATGGAATTACCTGCGATTGCCCGAGCGGGTCCGTCATACCATCGTAAGAGATATACAGTACAGACACCGGGGACGAATGAGAAATTATTTGGTAACGTATTTTACCAATGCTTTATAAAGCAAAGGGTTTGTGTACGTATGCGGAAGCCGCAGCGATTCAAGAAAAAATGGCGTAGCGAGTTTCTTTTTTCCGTCAGACAAAAGTGTATTGGCGCATAACAACCAGATGAATGATTTTAATTTTCTGCGCAGTGAACGTGCCAGGAGAGGAGAATTAATGAACATCATTACGGTCATCTCTTTCCAGAGAACAAAATCCTCCGAAGAAATAAGGCGCATGGTGCGGTTGGGATGGTCGAGAAGTTCATTGGTCACTGTATTTACCTTTAGCATCGTAGTCTCTAAAAGAAGCAGGCGGGTAAAGAGCCAGTCTTCTGATACTGGAATATTTTCATTGGTAAAACGTGTGTCAATTTTTGTTTTGTTAAAACACAACTGGTTTATTTGTAAAGAGCCCGAAAATATTATGTCTTTAAGATTTATTTCCTGGATGCTTTTACGCAGCTTGGGGTTGCCATACTTTTTTGTTTTGCCGCTTATGATTTGCTCAGTGGCAAACAAATGATATTTTGGATTTTGCTGAATCAGGTTGTAATGAGTTTCAAGATGATTCGGATAAAAAATATCATCGGAATCGAGAAAGCAAATCCATTCGGAAGCGGCAAGCTCAATGCCTGTGTTTCTCGCAACACAACGCCCCTCATTTTGTTTCAACTCAACCAGGCGTACCCTTTTATCTTTTTTTGCAAAGTCATTGATTATGCTGACAGAACTATCGGTGCTTCCATCGTCAACACAAAGCAATTCAAAATCAGCGAACGTCTGATTTAAGACAGATGAAATGGAAGTTGTTAAAAAACCAGCCCTGTTGTATATGGGCATAATGACGGAAAAAAAAGGTCGGTTCAATGTATTTGTGCTTTGCTGAGAATGCAAAATTAATAAGTTATCACGAACGAAACCTGCCCCGAACCTTATGCAGCCCGAAAATATATTTAAGCGCGGCCAAAAAATTCCTCGAAAAAACGACCATTGCATCTTCTCTAACTGAAAGAAACAGGTAATGTATGGCTGCTTTACGGTAATGGGCTAAGCCTAAATGGAGAGACAGGTAACAATAATTAACGGCATATATCCTGCTGTTATATTTTGAATATTTTTTTTGAAAACGTTGATTATTCTTCACATGCCACAATACTTTTTCTACGCGCTTTATCAGCGCATTCTTTTGAGATACCTCAAGCACACTTCGGCTGGGGTGATGAATGATAGCAGATGTGATGGTGTTGGCGTAAGCGAATTCATACTGCGCTGCAAGCCTTAGCCAAAGTTCATAATCTTCAGAACCTGAAAGTTCCCGGTCTTCAACAAATAAATTCTCTGCCACAATTTCCCTCCTGATAAAAATTCCCATGCAGCCTAATATATTCCCAAACCTGATGAGGTTGATGTTTAAACTTCCTGAACGGTTGTTACACTTTTTAACAAGGCTTCCATCGGTTCTTACAATTTCATAAGCGAGATGAAAAAGCTCGGGAGATTTTTTTTCGCGGATAAGATAAATAGCTTCCTGCAGATGTTGGGGATAAAGAATATCATCTGAATCGAGGAACGTAACATAGTCGCCTTTTGCATGATAGGTGCCGAAGTTACGTGCTGCACCCCGCTCCTGATTATTTTTTTTGAGGTAAGAAATATTTGAATGCTGTTTCAGAAGCGGCTCCAAAATATTTTCGGTATTATCGGTGCTTCCATCATCAACAATAATTATCTCAAACGATTTATAAGTCTGACTCAAGACTGAATTTACAGTACGCGTAATGAACTCAGCCCTGTTATAGGTTGGAATAATTACTGAAAATAGAGGTGCATTTTCCATTGCGACTTTATTTTTACATTTCAGGAATTACATGAAAGGAACCCGATGCTTTATCAAAGTATAAAATCTTTTTTTCCGAAGTTGGCATCACTTTTTGAACAATATTCTTGTTACTGTCGTGTAAAAACAAATTGATAACCTGAGCAGTGTTCCAGTCACTGTAAATTACCGTATCTCCGGGCGCATACATGCTTTCTAATTTTTGTGCAGCTGGTTCATAATGCTCGCGTGAATAATATTTGCTAAGGTTGAAATCAAGAACGTCTTTATGAAGCTGAGGGTTACTGTTATATGTTTCTGCAATGCCTGTATAGGCAGGTATTGCAGAAACCATGAAAATGAAGAAGGTAATTGCGAGACAAAGGCCCGTAAAAATTTTTTTCGTCACAAGCAATGAATTGAACAGGACAGCGTGCAAAGCAGCAGCCAGCAAAGCGCAGGCAAATGGTATGGCATAAATTCCGTACCGTGCATTAAATGATATGGTATGGCCGGATTTGATTGCAAGTAATGCTGAAAAAACTATTACGGAAATTATGGCTCCCGCCAGAAAATTTATTGCCCTTCTGCCCGGCAAATTTTTAAAATGATTGAAGCAAAGCAGAACGGCGCCTACAGGGAATGCCAGCAGAAAGGCAAAGCTTCTTAAACGGAATCCAAGGTACTGACCATAATTTCCGAATATGGCTAACAACTGTTGAATGGTTCCTTCAGCAAGAGACCTTGCCGACGTATGAACCTGTGCCGAAGTATATTTTAAATACCACGCATCAATCTTGCGCATTTCCTGCAGCCCCTCGAAGCCGCCATTTTTCAGCCAAAGGAAAATTATAGAGGAGGCGACAAGAAAAGCCAAAGCTGCTGCAAACAAATGCTGCCTGAAAAAATTTTTGTTGGTAACCAAAAATAGAGCGAGGAATATAAAAATTGCCACCGATAAATAGTGCGACAATATTGCAAGAGCCGTCAGTAGTGCAAGCACCATGTACAGCAATATTCTCATACGTGAATTTGCCCTGCCATCCGTAATGCGCAGCACAACATAAGCAGCCGCAGTAGTAAAACAGAGCGATGCAGCGTACCCCCTTGCCATATGTGCATGGTGAAGCAGCAGAGGGTGAATGGAAAGTATGATGCATGAAATAAAAGCAATGGAAATATTGTCCGTTAGCTTTTTAACGACAAGGAACGTAAACAGCACGGTTAATAGAGCAAACAACGCAGAGAGCAGTCGCGCATTAAATACAGATATGCCTAGGAAGTTAAGCCAGCCGTGAAGCATAAGGTGATATGCTACCATATTACCGCTATCGAAATTAATGGTGGAACGGATGACATTTCCGGCAGTATTTCTTTGACTGTAATCACGCTGTGTAAAAATATTTTTCTCCAGCGGAGCTGCCTGCGTGCTTCGGAACGATGAATTGCCCTCAAAGCGATTCATCGTTATTCCTGCCCCGGCTGCGCTACTCAGTGACGCCCTCTCGTCTCCGGATAATTGATACCTGTTATTGATGACATTCAGGAAAAAAGAAGCAAATAAAATAAAAGCAAGAAAAAAATATTCTTTACGCGACAAGTTCATGATTTAAGTTCTTATTGGTCAGGTGGAATACAACTCCTCTAACTTTTTAATAAATATTCTTAGCGCAAAAGGTTCAACCGACTTTTGCCCGTTGCGTATCAGTTCATTTCGAAGCGATTCATCTCCGAGAAGTTCGGTTATAGCGTCATATATTTCGTCAAAATTTTTAAATCCAACTACTAAAGCATTCCTGCGGTTTTCTATAAATTCTTTTGCTACGCCTGATAAAGTAAAAACAGCGGGTACACCTGAAGCCAGCGCTTCAACATACGTTTGTCCGAATGCTTCAATGTTTTTGTTGATAGGAGTATGAACGAAAATATCAAACAATTTATAAAGCGTAAACAAGTCTTCTTCAAATGTGATTTCGGTATAATTATGCTCCGGAATTTGTTTCAGGAGCCCCTTGATTTCTTTCTCATAATCGCCTTTTGCATTGGCAAGAATAAGATGCGCCTGCGGATATGTTTTTAGTAATTTAATAAATGCGGGGATTATATACTGGATTCCTTTCCATTCGATATACCGGGAAATGACACCAATGACGGGATAACCTGAATCCAGGTTATATTTTTTCTTCATCCCGATAATTTTTTCAGCGCTCACTTCCCTAAACCCTTCCAGGTCGAAACCGTGATGAATAAGATGGATTTTTTCAGGGGCTACATTTTCATAATCAATGAGAATATCTTTTACGTTTTCACTTATTGCGACAATATCTGTGGAAAGGGTATTAATAAACCTATCATACTTGATAGCCGATGGAAAGTACTCAAGATGATAAGAACCATGGTGCCGTGAATAGATTCTTTTTTTTACACCCGCCAGCCGCGCGGCAATCATGCCTGCAAGGGTTGCCTCAAATAAATGAGTGTGGATAGCAGATATATTTTCGTTCTTCAATATCCTGTAAATCTTTACAATGGCTTTTGGCAGGTCCTTTTTTCCGTGAAATGGTATCCTGTAAACCGTAAAATCTTTGCGAAGGTTCTGCTCAATAGATGAATCGCCCGGGTTAAGGAGAATAAAAACAAGGCGGAATTTCTCTTTGTCAATTTCCGCCCCAATCCATTCAAAGGCAAGCGCCTTATCGAGGTTTGAAATTATATATGCGATATTTTTCAGAAAGTGAAGTATGAATTATCCGGGCGCTAAGGTATGTCAATATCAAAACTATGAAACGCAAGGTATCTGTTGGCATTGTATATTTGAAACTTTTAAAGATGGCAATTACAAACAACTGTACACGATTTTTGTTTTACGCGAAAAAGTCCGGGTGCGATTTTACTGATACACTCATGCTGGGCCGGCTGCGCCTGGTTGCCGGTCATGATTATATAAAGCGTTGTATTGCCAGGTACGGAAACAATTCAAAAAATTTTGAAGATGTAGCTTTCAAGGACGATTATTCCGAGCCGCTTTTTGAAATCTTGGGAGCTCATAAGGTTGAAAGCGTGGACTATTCCGATTACGAAAAGGCGACTATCATTCATGATGTGAATCTTCCGTTTCCTCCTGAACTGAAAGGAAAATTTTCTGCAATAGTTGACGGGGGTACGCTTGAACATATTTTCAATTTTCCGCAAGCCATAAAAAACTGCATGAGCGCCCTGAAACCGGGAGGTCATTTTATAGGAATGGCTCCCGTTAATAACCTGATGGGACATGGCTTTTACCAATTTAGCCCTGAATTATATTATCGTATTTTTTCGGAAGCAAATGGGTTCACGGTAAAACAAATGTTTATCACCGCAGGAGAAAATTTAAACCGTCATTTAAAATGGTTCGAAGTTGCTGACCCTGACAGGGTAAAGGATAGAGTAACACTTATTAATCAAAAGCCACTTTATATTCTGACGCTGGCACAAAAAACAGCAGAGAAAGAGATTTTTTCTGTCGTTCCGCAACAAAGCGATTATACGGCCGTGTGGGCTATAATGAATTCGCTAAAAAGCGATGTGAAAACTGAGCAAGACAGCACTATAAAATTTCTTTACCGGAAATATGTTCCTGAAAAACTGAAAACCCTGCTTCGCAACATCTATTTTCTCTTAAATAAAAAAACAGTCTATTCCGAAGAGCTTGGTAAAATAAATCCTGAGCATTTCAAAGAGTTTAAAGAAGATGAATAAAATTTTCTCTGAATTGAATCAGTATTTTTTAAAGTTGGCAGCTAAAAATTTTATGTAGCTAAGTGAGGTCGTCAGTATTTTCATTTTTGACTTTCCTTTCCTGGCACCCGATTTAAGTACCATCGGCACTTCAATAATTTTTGCTTCTGCTCGTATTGCTTTTAAAAGAATTTCAATCATACAGATAAATCCTTTTGACTCAATAATCGTTGTGTGTTTCTCTTTAATCTTCGCGATAAGATTCAAATGATAAATCCTGAAGAAAGAACTTAACGTGAGCACTTTTATATCAAATGCAAAACGAAGCAATTGATTGGCGATAAAGGAAATAAGTTTACGCAATAGGGTAGTGTCTTTGAAACCACCCCCTTGCGCATACACTGATGCTAATACAAGAGAATAACCCGAAACAGAAAGCATCACCATGGTATCTAATATTTCGAGGTCTGAAGTATTATCTCCTTCAAGTGTAACCACTATATCCGTGTGTAGTTGGGCAGAGTGCGAAAGGACCCATTCAAACCCCGCATTAAATGAATCACCCGGCCCCCGGTTTTTATCTTTGGTAACGAGGCGAAAATTTTTTTCGTCTTTAAATAAACGGGTTATGGCATTAACTGTATTATCGGAAGAGCCGTCATCAACAAGAACAAAAAACTTTTTGTAACCGGGGCAGGCTGCCGTAATATTTTTATGAAGGAGTGCAACGTTTTCTTCTTCGTTGTACAGCGGTACCAAAAAATATACAGTTCTTTCGTCAGTCATTTAGTCCTGTCTGCCACTTAATGGTTTCGGTTAATCCGTCTTCAAGGCCGTATTTCGGCTGATACTTGAGTATGGTTTTTATCTTAGATATGTCAGGCACGCGTCTCAATACATCTTCGTAATTTCCGAATGAAGCGTAGGGAATAAAATTAATTTTTGGTTCAGCATCATTGCCTCTTATCAATCGCCATATTAATTTTCCTAAATCAAGTATGGTAATTTCTTCTTTCGGTTCCGAAGCAATATTAAAAACCTGGTTCGATGCATTGGAATCAAAAATGCACCGGCTTAGTCCGTCAACAGTGTCTTTGATAAAAGTGAACGTACGTGTTTGCTTGCCATCGCCATGAATTTCTATAGGAAGATTTTTTAATGCCAGTCCAATGAATACGGATTGCGGCCCGCCCCACCAGGTGAGATTTTGATTGTAACCATAGGAACCAAAAAATCTTGCAATGGTGTAATCCAATCCATACTCATCATGATTCGCAATAATATAATGCTCACCATAAATTTTTGAAACAGCGTACGCCCAGCGTTTCACATTGGTTTTTCCAACGGTCAAGTCAGATTCTTCAGAATAGGGAACGTTTGGATTTTTACCATAAACATCGGATGTAGATGCATAGATGATTTTAATTTTATCCTGTACACATTTAGCCACAACGTTCTTTGTCATAGTGGTATTATCATCCAAAGTAACTAATGCGTTGCTGTACCGGGGTATTTTCTGTGATGCGAGATGAACAATGGCATCGCAATTAATTTTAGAGAGCGCAGCTTTATCTCTCAGGTCTCCCTCAACGAAAGAAAATTTTTTATTGTTTCTGAAAGGAGCAATATTTCTTTCGAACCCGTAGCTGAAATTATCAATGCCCGCAACCTGGTGCCCCTCATTAAGAAGATGACCAACAAGATTTGACCCTATGAATCCTGCCGCACCGGTAACAATTAATTTCATATTCCTGCCAGATAATTAATTACTAATTTATGTTCCACGCTTTAAGCAACGCTGCATTATTGCTTTCTATAGTGTGATATTTCCGAACCCATTCTACTTTTTCCAGCATATCAGATTGGCTTCTTCGTTTTACCTTTTCAATGCATTTTATTATTACCTCTTCAAGGTTGTTGACGTTTGCAATTTCAATAGGACAGCCGGGAAACAAATCAGGTTTTAAGTGCTCATCCACATAGCAGATCACTTCTTTTCCAGTGGCAAGCGCTTCTACGGTCAGCAGACCATACCAACCGGTGATGAGTTGGTCTATGACAATGTCTGCTTCCTTGAAATGTTTGAATAACTCATACCGTGTGGAAGAATAAGGAGTGCTTCTGCGATTGTCTTTTTCAGAGGGAAGAATAAGCCGTAGCTTATACTGAGGCATTGCTGCAACCTGTTTGAGTGCAGGAATAATATAGTCGGTGCCTTTGGTTCGTGTATGGTATAAATTAGAAGGAGAATGAAGAATGGTTATTTCATCAGAAGTTTTTTCGACCGGAATGTCTTTCAGTTCATCCAGGTATTTATCTAAATCCAGCAGCACGGGGAAGTAAGTTGCTTGCGGAATAATTTCTTTTAAATCAGGAGTAGATACCAGGATATTATCTGCATATTGTTCTGCATCTGCAATTAATTTTTTTTGCCACGGCTCTGATTTTGGAAAAGCATCAGCGCCCGCCAGGTATTGCTGTATGTTTAATGCTTTCCAGTGGCTGTAATCCAGGCTTCTTATGTCGCAGCCCACAAAATGCATAATGACTTTTTTCCCAAACAATTTGTAAAGCATCAATTCAAAGCGCCTTAGTTTCCGTGGCAGCAAAGTTTCGCCCGAAAAAAAATGAAATACATCATACCGGAACAGGCAGCGTAAAAAATTGACCAATGAAAGCGACCACCGGTACAGGAAATTTTTTCCTTCAAAATGGAACTCGTAATCATAACGGGTGCTGTAATGCTCTTTGGGGAGCAGGGAAATGGTAAGAGACTCGGTTTTCAGATAGTCGGCAAAATGCTGCCTGATAAATTTTGTATATAACTCTATACGGTAACCGATATCCACTGCTGCAAACAACATTCTTAGGGGGCGTTTAATCTTTTTATCCGTCATTTTTCAGCTCTATCTGCTTCCTGAGAAAATCATTTATTTTTTTAAGTGACTCCGTTGTACGCGCAGGATTACCTGCAACGGTTGCGTCTTTCTCTACCGGTTTAGTTACAACTGCTCCCATTCCCACGGTTGCACCGTCACCGATTTGTCCTTTATTGATTACAGATGCAGATGGTGCTACCCAGCAGTTTTCTCCAATCACGGTGCTGCCGCCAATCATGGCATTAGCAATGATGAGTGAATTTTTTCCGATGACAACCCCGTGCGCAATGTGTACCAGGTTATCAATCTTAACATTCTCGCCAACAATAGTTGAACCGATTACTGCACGGTCTATACAGGTGTTATTTCCGATTTCGACTTTGCTATGAATAACTACATTACCCAAGTGAGGCATCACGGTGTAACTGCCATCCTCATCTTTTTCATATCCGAAACCGGTACCTCCAATTGTATTGTTACATCCTATTATTACATCGTCACCAATTTGTGTGCCCTTTAGTAATACGGTGTTGTGCCCGATTTTTGTGCGGCTTCCTATTATACAATCTTTTTCAATCACAACATGGTTTCCGATGTAAACGTCTTTACCAAGCTTTGCAGAAGAATGAATAATAGCGGTGTCAGAAATTCCGGTTGCAGTTTCGTTGGCTTTGGCAAATAAGCCAAGGACTTTAAGAAATGCCAGGCGTGGCTTTGAAACAACGAGGTAATTTATTTTTTTGTTGATGTCTTCCTTCAGCGCATTGCTGTTGCAAATCAATGTGCCCGCTTTCAGTTCTTTTATTTTTGGAACGAAAGAATCGTTGCACCAGAAAATTACATCATCGCGTGCGTTGTCAACATTAAATGGTACAGGTTCGCTTACCTCAATTTCTTTATCCGAACTGTAAATTATTTTTTCAGAATTCAGAATTGAAATTATGTCTTGAAGTTTCATGAGCAGGAATTTATTGCAATCTGAAAATCAGTATACCATTCTCACAACCTCAAAAACCTCTGCATATTCACTTCCAATCTGCACTCCTCTTACCCTTCCCAGTGATTTTATGAATTCCTCGTTTGCATATGATTTATGCTGCTGCGACTTATAACATTTAAGCGCCCTCAGCTTTGACTCGATGTTTGCCTGGCTTAGAGTGAAAAAGCAAGACGTTGTAAAAGAAAAATTATTCCATGGCAGCTCGTACGATAAAAGGGTTGACAATTTAAATGCCCTCACACCTTCGTTTGAAATAATAAAATGGTCCTGGTGGATATCATTGACCGAAGGAATGAAAACAAGGTCGGGTTTGATATCATTTTTCAGCTTGATAATCTCCTCAAGTATTTCCTGCCTGCGAGAGCTGAAAGTTCTCACCTCGTAGTCGTATAAAATTAAATTGGAAGAAGGGATCCCCAATTCTTCAGTGGCAGCTTTAACTTCAGTTATCAGGATATCTTCGGGAAATTCTTTCAATACCGACTGGCGGCATGCTGAAAAAGCAACATAAAAGATCTCGCTGCCGCTTTCAGATAAGCGGGAAATAGTTCCTCCGCAGCCGAATTCACCATCATCAGTATGAGGGGCTAGTACCAGTGTTCTTTTGAAATTCATTTCCTGAAAAATTTTTGTAAAAGTAGTTCGTTTTTTAAATCTTAATTTTTATCCCACGAAATGGTTAGCAGAGTATAGAGAGCAATATAATTCCAGGTCAATGCCGGGATTTCATACGAAATAATTTTTTCTTTTTTCAGGTAAGATACAGATTCAGCGAAGTATTCTTTAAAGCCGGGTGTATTGAGCCAGTCCTGTTGTGGCGGCTCGTATCCCACCTTATCTTTTCTCCAGGCAATCTCTGAAGGAAGGATATCACTCATGCTTTTACGCAAAACATATTTTGTCCAACCGTTATGGATTAAGAATTCTTCCGGCAGGCTGAAAGCAAATTCCACGAGCTTGTGCGACAAAAACGGCAGCCGCACTTCTACCGAATGAGCCATAGAGTTCCGGTCGGCATAGCGTAAGAGCTCATTCAACCCGTGGCGTGTGGTGGCATGGTAAAGCATTTCTTTCAGATGCGATGGCTTGTAAATAGGATTCTTTTCCTTCTTGTACCTGTTCACGAGTTCCGGTTCAATACCATTAAAAAAAGGAGCATCCGCTTTTTGCATCCTGCGTTTTATATCCTGCAGGCGATTATACAATTTTTGAGAATAGGACTGGAGGTAAAAATGCAGGGCAGAGGGGAGAGGCATTTTATACCCGTGAAGTTCTTCCAGGCCAAATTTTACGTCCCTGTATTTTTTTCTACCCTGGCGAAAGAGCTGCATCAGGTAATACGGCCAGTACATGGTATAACCTGCCAAAACTTCATCGGCTCCCTGCCCGTCCAAAAGAACTTTTATGTTATTGTCCTTTGCAAGCTTCATTACCTCGTATTGCGAAGTAACACTCATGCTTCCAACAGGCCATTCATGATGATAGGCGATTTTTTTAAGATTATTAAAGACGGATTCAGCGGAAGGAAGGACAAAATGCGGTTCAACGTTGGAGCTCTGTGTTACAAGATTCATGTACGGACTTTCATCCTTGGCAAAACCGGGAAACCGCGCGGAAAATGTTTTCTGCAATTGTCCGCCATGCTTTATTTTATCAATCATCATTACAATGCTTGATGAATCCAATCCGCCCGATAAGCTGCTGCCTACCGGAACATCACTCCTCAATCTTCTTTTAACGGATGTAGTAAATAACTCCCTGAATTGTTCCTCTGCTTTTTCTTCTCCAACGCTTACGGTATGTTCAAAATTTATATCCCAGTATCTTTTCCTGGCAATGTTGCCGTTTAAATCCAGGATTATGTAATGCGCGGCTTCCAGCTGGTGAATGCTTTCAAAGAAAGTTGTGTGTGTGTCATGCATGTTTTCGCACGTCCCGTAAAGAAGATAATCATACACGTGCTTCATGTTTATTGCACGCGGAATGTCAAGTTGAAAGAGTGCTTTCATCTCTGAGGCAAATGCAAAAACATTTTTGTCCTGGTAATAATAAAATGGTTTTTCTCCAAAGCGGTCGCGCGCGCAAAAAAGATTTTTTTCTTTTTCATCCCAAAGGGCAAAAGCAAACATGCCGTCCAGGTCGTCCAACGCTTTTTCTTTTTTCAGGTCATAAAGCGCCAGCAGCACTTCTGTATCCGAAGTAGAATGAAACGTGTAATTTTTTTGCAGGAGAAATTCTTTCAGCTCAAGGTAATTATATATCTCACCGTTGAAAATTATGGTATATCTTCCGTCTGCATAATGCATGGGCTGACTGCCCGTTTCGGTAAGGTCAATAATTGAAAGCCGCCTGTGACCGAAACCGATATTCGCTCTGTCATTCGTCCAAAACCCTTCACCGTCCGGCCCTCTATGCGCAATAGCATCCGTCATTTTTTTCAAATGCTCCCGTTGTACGCTGCCTTCAAATGAAAGTATTCCTGCTATGCCGCACATAATTAATGGACCTGCTTATTGTTTTCTGCTGCCAACCCCGAAACAATAGAATGAATCTTTTTCATGTTAGATTCTGAAGTAAGTATTTTAGCGGCAAGATGTGAATTTTGTTTGTACTGCATTATTTTTTCTGCAGTTAAGCTCTCAATAGCCCCTGCCATATCCTTTGGAGTGAACCCTGAGCTTACAACCCCAAGCTTGTAATCGTTGACCAGTTTTGCCATCTCATGTGTGGGGGAAACTACCACGCACAGCCTTGCTTGTACAAATTCAAAAATTTTATTGGGAAGTAAATTCCGGTTATTGAAGTTGGAAGATGCGAGGCAATAAAATCCAATGTCATACCTATTAATTGTACTGATAATATCATTGAACGGCACAGGGTCTAAAAAAAAAATATTGGTGTATCCGGCAGCAGCTTTTTTCAACTGGTAATAATATTCACCCCCCTTACCCGTCAGCATAAGATAGAGGGAATATTTGTTATCCAGGTGCTTCATTGTCTCAATCATCACTTCAATTTTTCTTCCTTCAATAGCGGCCCCATGATGGATTAATTTGATGTTGTCTTCTTTTGTTGCAACGGGCTCCATATCGTAATAACGCGTTGCATTGGTAATGACATGCGGCAGAATGTTTAGATATTTATGATAACCTTCAGCAATGCTTTGCGAACTGGTAGAAAATGCCGCTGCCTTCGGGATGTATTTTCTGCATAGAAACCGAATGAAAGGCCTGACAAATATTTTCCATTTTAAATCATCATTAAATTCATCGGGATGATAATCATGCGAATCGAAATAAACTTTCGAATAGTTGTCTGCAATACCCAAAGCAAGAGGGAGTGTTTTAATATCATTTGCAATAATGACATCGTATTTTTTGGGAGACAAATTAGCTACTAAACTTTTTTTGTAATCGTCCCAATAGTAATTGTCATACATCCTGAAAATAAATTGAAACAATCGCGTTAACTTTCTTGTTATCGAAGATGGTGGTGTTTCATAAATCTGGTAAAAAGGAATATCATTTATCCCGCTGTCACCTTTTGCGCAAACTTCAATATTAAAATCGGGTTGCAGCGCTTCAATCTGCCTCTGCACTCTTGGGTCAGATTTTAGATCGCTGTAACATAGTATGAGTATCTTTTTTTTATTCATTATGAAACCAATTCCCTGATTAACCTGTAATTATTTTCTGCACTCAATTCCCTGGCGTGTTTATCCGCCTGTGATTTGAAGTAAGGAATTTTTCCTGCAACCTCCATAATGGCTTCTGCCATTGACTTCGGACGGTAATCCATACTGGTTTTTCCCAGGTTGTATGTATTTATTAAGTTTTTCATTTCCGGATTGGGAGTAGTAACAATAGCCAGCCTCGCTTGTACGAACTCGAAAATCTTATTAGGCAAAGCGTGTTGATAATTGAAATTAACTGGAGGAAGCAGGAATACTCCGATATCATATTTATTTATCTCAACACAGATTTTATCGGCAGGGACAGGGGGAATAAACTTTACTTTATTATTGCTTTTCTCCTGCAACTTATCCAGATATTTCTGATGGAAAGAAGTCAACATTAAATAAAGGATAAAGCGGTCCGGTAAATACTCCATCATCTCTATTGTTCTTTCAATTTTTCTTTCAGGTATAGCGGCTCCGTGATGGATAAGCTTGATCGGAGGTTGAGTTGGAGAGGGAGAAAGTTCCCTGTATTCTCCTGCGTTGGATACCACCACAGGTTTTATACCTGTGAACCTGTAGTATTCATTTGCAATAGCATCACTTACAGTAGAAAAGGAATTAACTTTCGGGATATACGTTTTACATAAGTACCCGATAAAAGGTTGGTACATAAATTTCCACATTAAAGATGCCCATTCCCGGGGGTGGTATTCATGTGCATCAAAATATACATGAGCTTTTGTCTTTTCTTTTATCGCCAGGGCCAGCGGAAGGGTATTAATATCGTTGGCAACGATAGCATCAACCTGTTGATTCATATATTTTTTTACAATCTCTTTTTTGTAATCGTCCCAATAGAATGATTCGAATTGCCCGGTGAATAACCAAAAAATCCGTTTCAGTTTTCTTGTCAATGAAAATGGAGGTGCTTCGTATATCTGGTAAAACGGAATGCCTTTTATTCCACTCTCACCTGTAGCGCAAACTTCAATCTTGAAATCGGGCATCAGCGCAGCAATTTGTCTTTGCACCCTGGGGTCGGATACAAGATTACTATATGACAGGATCAGCACTTTTTTCTTATCCATTATTAAACAGCTTGTAAACCATAAGGTATTCCCATACTTTATTTTTTTTGATGCCGCTTTCTTCCAGGATTTTTTCATTAACCAGCCAGCGAACAGCTTCATTGCACCTTTCTTTCATCAATGTTGTATTCATCCACTGGTCATGCGGAGGTTCAAAGCCGACTTTTTCCTTTCGCCATGTTATTTCAGAGGGAATTATTCCTGCAAATGATTTGCGAAGCATGTATTTTGTCCAGCCGTTATGTATTTTGTAAACAGAAGGCAAACTGTAAACAAACTCTACCAATTCATGACTTAAAAACGGAAGACGCACTTCACGAGAGAAAGCCATGGAATTCCTGTCGCCATACCGCAGGAGCGCTTCAAACATTCCGTTTACTCTCAGGGTATAATTTAAATGATGATTGAGCGATGGGCTGAAGGTGAGCGGCTTGTAACTGGCTGCTTTATATTGATTGTAAAAGTCGCGGTGAAGATCGTTATGAGGCAGCGCGCCTGCCCTTAGATTCAAATATGAATTATACAGATTCGGAAATTTTGCCTGCAGCTTAAATTTCCAGTCAGGAATAAAATGATTTCCTCCCCATTTTTTATAGGTACCATATTCTTCTGCAAACAAAGTTTTATCTGACGCATACAGTTCCTGGAAAAAAGTTCTGAAGTAATAAACATAACCGGCAAGCACTTCATCGGAACCCTGCCCGTCAAGCAGCACCACCGTACTATTCTGCCGTGCCAGCTTCATCACCTCCCACTGTGCGAACTGGCTGCCGGTAGCCACGGGCTCCTCATGATGATAAAAAAAAGTATCAAGCTCCTTCGACAATGTTTCTGCATCAGGTATTGTAAAATAAGATGACACTTTAGTCTGCTCAGCAACCATTTTCATGTACTTCGTTTCATCTTTTTCAAACCCGGGAAACGAAGCTGAAAATGTTTTTTGTCCTGAAGAGAGGTTGAATGAATTAAGAATACACACAATAGTTGAACTGTCGAGCCCGCCTGATAAGCTGGAACCTACCGGCACGTCAGAACGTAATCGTTTTTTTACGGATGTTTCCATCAACTCCCTGAACCGGCTGCTCGCTTCATCAAAAGATACAGATGATTTTTTATCGAGGTTCAGGTCCCAGTAGCGCTGGTATGCGATGATGGAATTATTTTTCACCACAAGGTAATGAGCCGGCTCAAGCTGCTTAACGTCTTCGTAAAATGTTTCTGATTTATCAAACGGGTTATAGAGATTTCCGTTGGTGAGATAATTGAAGAGCAGGTTATGGTTGATTAGTTTTTCGATGCCGGCGGCAAAAAGCGCTTTCATTTCTGAGGCGAACAAAAAATGTTTGCCAGGCACATAGTGATAGTAGAACGGCTTTTCACCGAAGCGGTCGCGTGCGCAAAAAAGGATCTGTTCCTTGTTATCCCATAAAGCAAAAGCGAACATGCCGTCTAATTCTTCCAGGCATTTTTCTTTTTTAGAATCATACAACGCAAGCAAAACTTCCGTGTCGGACTGTGTTTGAAATTTATATCCTTGTTTCAGCAGTTCGTCTCTTAATTCTATGTAGTTATAAATTTCCCCGTTGTAAATAATGGTGTACCTGCCCAGGTAATGCATGGGTTGGCAAGCGCTTTCGGATAAGTCGATAATGGAAAGCCGCCTGTGTCCGAAACCAATGTCTTGCTTTTCAGAAATCCAATGTCCTTCTCCGTCCGGCCCGCGATGCTTCAAAACATCGGTCATTGTTTTGAGACGGGCGATGGAAATATCACCGGTGTTATGAGAAGCTATCCCTGCAATTCCGCACATAACTGGCTCGTTATTTTCATCTTCTTAAAAAGATTAACACTTTACACCAAACCTTATACAAGAGAATGAATTTTTTTGCGGTTCGGCTTTGAGATTAGTATACTTTGCATGAATGAATCTCGTCCACAATAATCGATATTTTTTGCATTTCTTTGTGTGATAAGAATTTAATATTAAATGAGTTCAAAAATAAAAGTATTATATATTCCAAGTTGGTATCCCAACAGGCATTCTGCTTCGATAGGGCAGTTTTTCAGACGACAGGCGCTGGCTTTAAGGGAAAAATACGAGTTAATTGTACTCTATGTCGGCTTTTCGCCATTGAACAAAGAAAAGTTTGAAACAGAATGCAGCCGGGAGGATGGGCTTACGGTTTATAGAATTTATATAAAAGGCAATGTTACTTTTTTCATCAGTAATATTTTTGACCTCCGGAATCTTCTTATAGCCTATTGGAAAGGATTCAGGATAATAAAAAAAGAGATGGGTTATGTAAGCGGAGTTCATATTTGTGTGACTGACCCCGCAGGACTCATTGGATTTCTATGGTTTAAATTAAAAAGAATACCCTATATCATTTACGATGTTTCATCGGTATTTTTGCAGGCGGATGGCCGTTATTATAGTTTTAAACGATTTAGGAAATATCTTATAGCGCTGGTTATTCGAAACGCTAAAGCAATAGCGGTGGTGGCGACACCGCTGAAGAATGCAATGCTTCGGCATAAACTCAGAGCAAATTATTTTATAATCCCACCCACTGCCTTCGAGAGAAAGGAATTTTTTCCGCCTCAAAAAAAAAATTCTTCTCTCATTAAGATGCTCCATGTTTCCAATCTCGATGCGCGGGCAAAAAACCCCCGATTAATGATAAAAGCAGTTTACGAAGTTTCAAAAATCAGGACGGATTTTGTTCTTGACATTGTGACGGGCAACAAGGAGATGAAAAGGGAATTAGAGAAATATGCTGAAGAATTGAATATACGCACCGGGTTAATACGGTACCACGAGAATAAAAAGAATGATGCTGAAATAGGAGACATTATGCGCCAGGCAGATTTTTTTATTCTGACAAGTAATTACGATACGTTTGCAACCGTTGTCTCAGAATCGCTTGCCTGCGGTGTTCCTGCAATTATTACGCGCTGCGAAGGTCCAGAAGATTATGTAACGGAAGAATGCGGAATTATTGCAGAACCCGGCAACGAAGAGCAAATGATAAAAGCTGTTCTGTATATGCTAGACAATCATCAAAAGTATAACAGGCAAAAAATTGCTGCCTATGCACAACAGAAGTTTTCCAAAGAGACATTTGTAAAGCAGGTAGGGGACTTATATGAAAAATATTTTGCCTCCTGAATTATGAAGGCGAAAAGTATATTGGTAACGGGCTCGTCTGGTTTTATTGGCAGTTATTTACTTAAGTCGCTGGCCGCAAAGAAATATAAGATAACCGAATTTAATCATCGGGACGGTGATATTGCGAATACGAAACTTAAATTCAAAAACATTGACCACGTCTTTCACCTTGCGGGAAAATCTTTTGTTCCTGACAGTTGGAAAAACCCTGCGGAGTTTTATTATGTAAATGTTATGGGAGCACTGAACATTTTAGAATTTTGCAGACATAACAATGCGGCCCTTACATTTATCAGTTCTTATGTATATGGTGTACCCGAATCCAATCCTGTGAGCGAGGAGCATCCTATCAACCCCTCAAACCCTTATGCTCACAGCAAGTTCATAGCAGAAGAAACGTGCAATTATTATCGGAAAAATTTTAATGTGCGAATGGCAGTCATCAGGCCATTCAATATTTACGGAGCCGGGCAAAATGAAAAATTCCTGATTCCAATGATAATAAAGCAGATGCTTGACAAATCCTGCAAACGAATTGAAGTGATGGACCTTAAACCGAAGAGGGACTATATTTACATTCGAGATTTAATTAATGCGATGATTATGTTGTTTGAACATGATACATTTGACACTTTTAATGTAGGGAGCGGAACTTCACTAAGTGTGGAAGAGGTTATCCGTAAAATATTTTTAATTACGGGAATTGAAAAGGAAATCAGCGTCAAACAGGAAGAAAGAAAAAATGAAATCCCTGAGGTGACTGCAGATATTTCAAAAATTAGAAAAGAAATAAACTGGCATCCGGAATATTCATTTGAAGAAGGCCTTCGTGAAATAATTAAAAAGCAAAAAATGAAATGAAAGCGATAATTCTTGCAGGAGGCCTTGGTTCAAGATTGAAACCGTTCACTGAAATTATTCCCAAACCGCTGCTGCCCATTGGCGAAAAATCAGTGCTGGAAATACAAATTGAGCGCCTGAAAAAATACGGCTTCAATGAAATTTATCTTGCCACCAATTATAAAAGCGACTATGTAGAAAATTTTTTCGGCGATGGAACACGGTACGGAGTAAAACTTACCATCAGCAAAGAAGCAAAACCGCTGGGAACCGTGGGGCCGCTCACCCTTCTTAAAAAAGAACTGGATGAACCCTTTATTGTAATGAATGGTGATGTGCTGAGTTTGATGGATTTTGGAAAATTCCATTCATTTTCCGTTACGAAAAAATTACCGCTCACCATTTCCATCAAAAAAATAATTACGCCTTACGCTTTTGGAAACATTTTCTTTGAAGAAGATTTCGTCACAGGCCTTGAAGAAAAACCCGACATCATAACGTACGCTCTTGCAGGAATTTATTCCATGACACCGGAAATTTTTCAGTATATTCCGGAAAATGAATATTACGGTATGGACTTATTAATACGAAATCTTTTGTCGAAGGCAGTTCCCGTGGCGAAATATGAAACCACCGAGTACTGGCTCGACATAGGCCGAATAGAAGATTACACTAAGGCGCAGGAAGAATATAAACTTCACTTTAAAGAGGAGAAATGAAAAAAATTCTTATTACCGGAGCAGGCGGCTTCATTGGTTCTCACCTGGCAGAATATTGTGTAGAAAGCGGATATAAAGTGAAGGCGTTTGTCAGGTATAATTCTGCCAATCACCGGGGGTGGCTCGAAGATTCTGTTTACAAAAAAGAAATTGAAGTTGTGGCCGGTGATATCCGTGATTACGATTCGGTTCATGATGCGCTCGGGGGCTGCACGGAAGTTTTTCATCTCGCTGCATTAATCGGCATTCCGTATTCTTACGTTTCGCCCCTTGCGTATATCAAAACAAACATCGAAGGAACCTACAATATACTGGAGGTATCGAAAAAACTGAACCTGGAAAACATCCTGATAACCTCTACGAGTGAAACATACGGCACGGCACAATATGTGCCGATGGATGAAAACCACCCGCTTGTTGGACAATCACCTTATTCTGCCTCCAAGATTGCGGCAGACCAATTGGCGCTCAGCTATCATCGCTCCTTTGATTTACCGGTAAAAATTGTTCGCCCCTTCAATACTTACGGGCCGCGCCAATCAGGACGCGCCGTTATTACCACCATTATTATGCAATTGCTAAAGAATGAAAAAATACATTTGGGAAATCTTAGCCCAACACGCGACTTCACTTTTGTAAAGGATACGGTTGCGGGATTTCTTCGGATTTCTGAGAATAGGAAACTCAATGGTACGGCCACCAACATTGGGATGAATGAGGAGGTTTCTGTCGGAGAGCTTGCAAAAATCATTGCCGGCATGATGAATAAAGAGATTAAGATGGCCAAAAACAAGGAAAGAATGAGGCCTGCCAGCAGCGAAGTGGAGCGCTTGCGATGCGACAACAGCCGCATTTTGAAAACCACAAATTGGAAACCGAAGTATAACCTTAAAAAAGGATTGCGGGAGACCATAGAGTGGGTTCGAAAAAATCACTCCCGTTTCAAGCACGACATATATAATATCTGATTGGAAACGCTTGAAATAACAAACCTAAGTTATACCCGGAATAAACATTTCATAATTATATATCTGCCCTTACGTAAACCAAATTATCACCTTTGGAGTACTGATTGAAATTATACTTTTCAATAGCAGAATAAAATGCAATTGCGCATCCGGGTTTAAAGCGGTCATGCAGTTCAATAATCAGCACATCCACAAGATGAATCCATCTCCTGTAATTCTCCTCAAATAATTCTTTCTCTGTACCTTCAATATCCAGTTTTAGAATATTTATTCTCTCAAAACCGGAATCATTCAATATTTTTTCCACGGTTACAGCCTGCATTGAATCTAAATCGGTGGATGAAGCTTCCACAATTCTGAATTCTGTCTTGCCTGCTTGGGGATTCATAATTTTCACCAGCCCATTCGTCTTCCACACGGCCGACTGAATGCATTGAAAGTTTTTGTATGATGAGCAATTTCTGCTAATCATTTCAACATTGGATGATTCGGGCTCAATAGCTATAACCTTGGCATCGGGGTACTTATTAAGAAATACTACAGAAGCATAACCTGCATTTGCCCCAGCGTCAATGATCAACTCAGGATGTAAATTATCCGGAAGAGGGAAACGGAGGTAAAGAAAATTTTCTAGAAAATTAGAAACATCTGATGTTCCTAACCTTACATGAATCGGGTGTTTAATTTCCGGAATATGTAAAGAGACAATTTCCGCAGAGCTGGACTTTGGAAAAAGTTTTTGAGCAATCCGTACCCCATTGCGTATCCCAAACCTTTCCATGTAAGGCATGTAGTTTCTCAGCCTGCTTTCGATATAACTCATATTGCTTCCAGGGAAATAGTGTACGCAAAATTACGATAAAATGTCGGTGGATTCGTCCTTTAATTAAGCATAATATCTCTCAATTTCGCTCTGAGGAAAACGATATCATTCCTGTTAATAATAAAAAGCTGTTTGAGGGAACTATGACTTGCTTTTATGTAAACAAAGACTGTATAAACGGTACTGACACAGTAGGAAATTATAGTTGCGATAGCTGCGCCTTGATTTCCGTAAAGAGGAATCAAAATAATATCGAAGCACAAGCAGAAAATAAATCCGATTATCCCACCCACCATATTTATCCTTACTTTACCTTTTCCTACAAAATAAGATGCAATAACAGTGGTTATACTGAAGGGTATAACTCCGGCAAGCAACATTTTAAACAATACAATTGAATCTAAAAATTCATGCCCGTAGAAAAGGGGAATCATAAATTCAATGGCAAAATATAAAATTGCTCCTACAACTAAAAGGACGCTAAATGCCGTCCGTGTGAGTGCGTTGGTCTGATTCACTATCGTATCATGATTGCCAGAGCCGGAATAGGCAACAAAAATACTTGCTATTGCTTGCGGAAGAAGCCAAAGCATTTGGGCCAAACTCACAGCAAGCGAATAAATGCCAAGTTGTTCACTTCCACTGTAGTGTTTTACAAACCAGAAATCCATACGGTAGCTCATGAACTGAAATAAATTAGCTATATATGCTGTGAAAGAATAAGTGAGAATATATTTTAACTGCGTAGAATCCAGAAACTTGAATTGGAAAGGCGGACGCGCGTATCTTACGTATAGATAAAAAGAAGCGAGAACCTGCAAAAAATTAATAGCTACATAGTAAATGATGAATGCCCTTAAAGATAATTTCGTTTGCCATAAATAAAGCGCAATGTATATGGCAAGTGAAACGGGTATATAAAGGAATGAGAGTTTCTGCTGTTCGCGGAATAACTTTTTGCCGCTCAGAATAGAGTT
The DNA here is from genome assembly GCA_002215675.1 of Bacteroidetes bacterium 2013_40CM_41_45. Lineage (GTDB taxonomy): Bacteria > Bacteroidota > Bacteroidia > AKYH767-A > 2013-40CM-41-45 > 2013-40CM-41-45. Next base: position 196,762 of record NGFH01000002.1, read on the forward strand.
AATGAGAATGCTTGTGGTTGAAGTAATGAATATAGCAAGTAAAACTGCTTTGGTATAAAACAAATTACGTCCTTCCGGTAGCAGGAAATTAAATTTATCGAAAGGAAAAAAAAGCAATGTTCCTAGGCATCCAAGAACAAGAACGATGGTAATAAATGAAATAGAATTTATAGTTTCTCTCAGCGGTGCACGGTTTGTAGAAATCACATGAACAATTGCCGGACTTAAGCTTAGGCCTAGCAACAAAACCAGAAATTGAGAAGTGTTTAACAGCAACGCAAAATCTCCCCTGCCACCTGCTCCGAGAATTCGTGCTGTGAGTATAGAAATAATGAAACCGGAAACAAGTCCCAGGATCTGAACAAAAAATTGACGGATGATATTGTTTGACAGCATGGCGGATTGCTCGGCTTCAATGCCCTAGACCTTTTAGGCCCAGCGAAAACTTGCTCGCAGGTTTTATTTCATATTCAACAGGGTTCATTCTGCAGCAGCTTTGCGGGTGAATAATTTTTTTCCATAATCGTAGAAGCGAAAACAAAAATAGGACACTCCCAATATCAGAAATGGATACGAAGGAGCAAAATAGCGGAACTCTGTTGCTCGCAGACCAAGCGGAAAAAAAATAACCAGGTACAAAGGAATCAAAAGCAGCATATAGGTGCGTTTGTCTTGTAAAAACATGAAAATAAGCCCCGCAAATCCTGCCGTAAATGCTAAATAATACAGCAATGATTGTAAAATCTTCAAAGCCCATTGATATGAATGATAACATTCCGAGCCTTTTTTTACAGGCATATAATAGCTGCCGCTGTGGATTAAAAAATTTTTGCAAAGAATAAGCGGAGTAAGAAAATAATAGGAAAACTTATGGTCTCTCTTATAAGTTTCAGTCATCAAATTAAATTTATTGACTGTCAGGTTCTCCAATGAATCGGTCGGATTTCTTCTAAATGCTAAATATAAATTCCTGGCTTCTTCAATATCTCTCATTGTTAAATCAGCGCTGAAAATCCGCTTCGGAAATTTATAAATGCAAGGTATTGCTTCCTGTGGCTCAAAATAGCATCCTGCACTTCGGGTATCCCAAAAGGTAAAACTTTCTCCTATGGTTTTAATAAAAGTTATATACGCCTGGCTGGCCGGAGGAAAGGGGTACCCTGCGTAAATATTTTGCTGAAACGGGATAAACTTATTAAACAATTTGTAATTCCGGACAACCCACGGAGCATCCAGCACAATTATGGGGATAGAAACAATAATGGAAGATGTAAGTATTTTTTTTGCGTAATCTGAAAGTTTAAAACGCCGGTAATGCCATAATAACTCTGCACCCATAAAAATAAACAGCAAAGAAAAATAGGGTTTGAACAAAATTGTTAAAGCAAGAAAGAGCCCGGTCAGTACTAATTTCTTATTGCTTCGCTCACCGCTCAGGTAAGTATAGTATTGATATGCGAACAGGCATAAAAAACTTATACCGAAACTTTCCGACAAAATATAAAAATCAAAAAATGTTATATTGAGTGATAAGAGAGACAGAAAAATAAAAACCCAGAACGCCTTTCGATTTTTAAATAAACCTGCACATAGCTTAGCGGTATAATAAATGGCAATGCTTTCCATTAGTACTTGCAGGATCACCACTATGCTTAGTGCAACATTTTTTTCAAAGAGCAATCGAAAGAGATAATAGACAATTCCTACGTAAGGCATCCGGCCTGCCTTTGCAGATCCAAAATAATAGCTTCCTTCGTTTATATAATTATCAATCGGTGTAATATATGAGGAAGCATCACCTGTCATGGAAGCCAGGCCTGAAAAGAAAGATGGAGCCAGGCATTTAGAAAGATGAATAAGATATAGTACGCTCAATAATTTAATAAAGAAAATAAAACCGATTATTAAATAAGGATTGTACTTATTTTTTAATAAGCCGCCAAAGGATAGTGTCATACAAAATCAAATGCTGCACCGTCACCGCAATTATTCATACCTTTTGTCTATTATATAATTGGGTCGTTTTTTTACCTCATCTAAAATTCTCCAGATATATTCTCCTATAATGCCAATCATCAGCATGGTCAGCCCTCCAATGATTAAAATTAAAATCATGATGGGAGCCCATCCTTTAAAGGGAGTATCCTTGGCAAAATATGCATATAAAATGTTTATGGCATACAAAAAACCTGAAAGCGCAACGAACACGCCGATGAAAGATAAAATCCGCAGGGGAAGATAGCTCACGTTTAAAAACGCTGAGTAGAAATTTCGAAATCGCTTAAATGAATTATACTGCGACTTCCCGATTTTTCTTTCTAATTTATCGTAAGGAATAAATTTGACTTTAAAACCTATCCACAAAATATCATACTGATAAAACCGGTGATGTTCTTTGAGTGAGTTTATCACATCGAGCGCTTTTCTGTCGAGCAGCGCAAAATCAAAACCGCCTGGCGGGGCGCTTGGCAAAAGCAGCTTATAAAATACTCGTGAAGTAAAACGGTTCAGGGAAGAAGTTTTATGTGTGCTGCGATAGCTGATAACAATTTCGTTTCCCTCTTCCCATTCTTTAATCATTTTAGTGCATTGCTCGGGAGGGTCTTGCAGGTCTGCAGCCATATTAATTATAACATCTCCGGCTGCATATTTCCAACCGGCAAGAATGGCAGCCATCTGTCCGAAGTTCCGGGAGAATGAAATTACTTTAATGTTTTTATCGTGTTCTTTCAATTCCAAAATTTCATTCAACGAATTATCCTTTGACCCATCGTTTACAAATAACAATTCATATTCGTATTGAGGGAAATAGGTTCTCAGCTCATGCGCCATCCTCTCGTACAAAGGTTTGAGAGCACCTTGGTTTTGATACACAGCAAAGCAAATGGAAATTCGTTTCATCTTGAAATGGTCAGGTTCGGACGGTTAGGAAGTTTTTTTTCCTTTCTCGCATAACAAAAAAATGCTCGAGCAAAGGTCGGGGTATTGCTGACCAAGTTGATAGCATCCTTCAAGATATTCCCTACTTATTATGTCAGTATTCAGTAACCTGTCCCACTGAAAATTAGCAAGCGCTTTAAAAAATATTCCGGAACGATAAACCACTTTTAAACCCGCAGCCCTCGCATCTCTTTCCAGCGTGTCCAATGAATAGGTGATTCTATGACCATGTTCTTTCTCGGCCGGAGTCACCGCTGAATTATGATTTATTAATCCCATCTTAACGGCAATTTGCCTGGATGGAGCATTGGCATTGGGGCAAACCAAAAAGAACCTTCCTGTGTCTGATAACCATTCTTCGTTTATTCTTCTTAGCACCAGCACCGGGTCATCAAGATGTTCCAGCACATGGGTCAGCACAATGTTATCATATTTACCGGGTAAGCTTACCTCTTCAAAAAGTGCATTAAAGTAGCGGATGTTTCCACCAAGTGTTTCTTTTGCAACTTTGATTCCTTCATCTGATGCCTCCACGCATGTAATGTCTTTAAAGTATGGAAGAAAGCGTTTGGTAAAATCTCCTTTAAAGCTTCCTAATTCAAGAAGGTTGCCTTCACGAAAGAAGGGAAGGAACGACTTGAGCATGAAAGGATGCATTACATCAAAGTCAAAATTGTAAGCATATTTATGCTCTTTGGTGTCTTTGGATTCGGCATTATAATTTCGTTGGTCCATTTAAGACAGTTTTAATTTCATCAACAACTGATTATCCTTGTTTTCATAAACCAGGAAGTTAAATTTATTGTAGAGCTTAATGGCATCAAAATTGTCATCAGAAACTTCTAACCGTATTTCTACAAAGTTATTTTTCCGTGCATACTCAATGCAGGACTTGATTAATTCCGATGCTATTCCTTTTCCCTCATATCGTTTAACAACGCTCACATCTGTAATGTATCCGTAATGATTAGCGATGTCATTGAAATACGCTGCAATTAAAGCAACGAGATTTTTTTTATCCCACGCCTCAAAGGTAACAGCATTTTTAAAAATTTTTTTTGCATAATCGGGCAGATTAACACGCTGACGCAACTGATTAATAAAATTTTCGTCACAACCTTCGAAGTGAGAAAGCAAATCCGTTATCGTTGCAGTTGCTGATGTAAACATTAACCCGGATTTATTCATTCAGCGATTTTAATTTTCTAACAAGGCAAGTCCAAAACCATAACGCCCGAATTCATTCCCATTATAGAGCAAATATATCCTGCCATCGCATTCAAAAATATTTGGATAACACATCATATCAGAATCCCACCCATTTTCTGAAACATCAATTCCAAGATTCCTGTCATCTCTTACCCAGTGATTCAAATCTTCAGAATATGCAAGGCCAAGACGATAAGCATTCGCTTTGTTTGTTCTGAAATCGATAGCCTGCCTGTAACAAAACACCATAAAGTATTTAGTTCCTAGTTTTATTACACTCGGCAGTGCCTGGCACTCATCTGCATTTAATTTATCGGGGATTACCTGTCTATTTTTTTTCTGCCAATTAATTCCATCTCCAGAAGTTGCACAACCGATTTTGTACACTCTCTCCGGAGATTCATTTCCGGCCGGCTGAATCCACCGTGTTCCGTAGATATACCACATAAAGTAATTGCCGTTAAAGATAGTTACAAACGGGTCACCGACTAAAAATGGCTCATACAGAGAAGCGGTAAGGATTGGGCCGTCACCGCTCTTCCCGAATGTCAAGCCATTGTCTCTGCTTACAGCCAAACCAATCGAGGTTTCAACCGGTACCGATATCCTGCGGCTCCATCCGCACGTATAGCTAATGATTTTATTTTTATCCCGGACAACATTCATCGGAAAAATTCCGTGCTCGTCAAAACACCCCGGCCTGCCTAATTCAATAACAGTTTGTGAAGAGTTATTAATAATTTTATTGAATTGTTTATCCATGTCAATAAAAGCAATATGGCTGAGATATTTTCCCGATAAATCTTTTTTTCTCACAGAAAAATAAATCCGGACAAAGTCATCGAACACAAGCGCTTGCGGCGACTGTGCAAATTCATGGTATTCATTAAATAATTTAAATGTTGTTGGATCGAAAATCTTTCCCTGCTTTTTCCATTTCATTTTCTGTGGCATTTAGCAATCTTCACGTCATTAACCGGGCTATGCCAAAACCATGTTTGCCCACTTGGTTTCCCAGGTAGAGCATGTAAATTTCATTATCCAGTTCAAATACGTGAGGGTAGGCGACCATTTCAGAATCCCATCCCGTGTCAGAAATATCTATTCCTGCTCTGGTATCATCCCTGGTCCAATTCAGCATATTATCAGAGGATGCATAGCCAATCCGATATCCTCCTTCTTTGCCGCGATAGTTCAAGCTCTTGCGATAACAAAAAAACATATGGTATTTATTCTTGTAATAAAAAACATCGGGGCTTGCCTGGCATTCATTTTCTTCCAATTTACTTTCAATCAGTTCGTGATTCATTTTCGTCCAGTCAATTCCATTATCGGATGAAGCCATTCGAATCTTATAAACGGGTTCCATTCGGGTCTCAGCAGTCAGCCATTTTTTACCTGCTATGTACCATAAATACCAGCGGTTATTAAACCTCCGGATTTTCGGGCCGCTTAAAATAAACGGCTCATCTATAGTGTATGAAAGCACAGGGCCGTTGCCAAGCTTTGTAAATGTCTTTCCGTCGTCATGACTTACTGCGCAACCGATGGCAACATCAAAGGGCACAGATTCGCACCGGGTCCAGCCGCCATAATATGCAAAAATCTTGTCCTCATTTCTTATAACGGATGTAGGGTAAATTCCAAACTCGTCAAAAGCTCCTTTGCCGCCTAATTCCATAATAGGTTTTGCTGATACATTTAATATTTCGAATAAATTTTTTCGGTTAATATCCACGTACCCCGTATAACTCACGTAGTTCCCGTTATTTTCCCGGGGAGGCCTGCCCGAAAAATAAATTCGTACAAAATTATCGAACACTAAAACACATGGCGCCTGTGCAAATTCAGTAAGCCATGAAATTCCCTTTACGTCTGACGGGTTAAAAATTCGACCTAACTTCTTCCACTTAAACATTTTAATGTTCAGATTAAAGTATAACCGGAGCTTAAATATTCTTTTATTTTCTCTTTCGAATTAAACATCATCACATCAATCATCGACAACCAGGGTATAAACTTATTATTAAACTGGGGGTATATAATTTCATTCGACTTCAGGAAGCTTAAACCAATTCCCCTGTCTGCAAAATTTTTTTGTGAATAAAGCCCGGTGCCTCCAAGGGGGTTAATATATGCAGTGGCTTTTAGCGCCCGGCAAATTTCTATGACCTTCATTTCAGATTTCAGCGCATGGTCAATAGAAACTGAGGAAGAAATTATGAGACGGGCAGGTATGTTAAAATAATTTTTCAATTGTTCCAGCGAATAAAAAATAAAACGGAATAAATTATTCTCATTGCAAAGAATACAATCTTCAATGAGCGGGAATGCTGAAGTAAAGTGGGGAGATTTTTTATATGCTTCGGTTATTCTACGCAGCATTTTTTTTTTTCATCCTCCCAGCTATCGGCTAAAAATCTTTCTCCTACCTGCAGGTAATCTGACCCTTTTTTCAGCGGAATGGTTATGAATATGTCCTTTCCGTTTACCAGTATCCGGTTCCTGTTTATCCAGCCCTTTTTCGTAAATTCAATATTATCGTAAACTACAAACGTATCTACAGCATTCATCAACTGGAAATATCCGAGGTAGGGGAAAAAATAGGGTTGCATTATTGCTGCTTTCATAAGAAAGATTTTGAAAAGTTTACATGCTGTGTTTTATCAACCGTCCAATCATGTCTGCTTCTTCAAGAGTCAGCTGCGGATACAAAGGCAGGCATAACACACGGCTCGCAATATCTTCTGCTGTTTCGCAGCGCTGATAATTTTTAAGGTATGGAAGTTTATTCAGGGAAGGGAAAAAATACCGCCTGGTAAAAATTTTATTTTCGGCTAATATGTCCTTAATCCTCATTAAAGTATTTTCATCTTCGAATATCACAGGATAATACGCAAAGTTGTACAAAATATTTTTTGGTTTCTCCGGGAATTTCAAATTCACCCCCGATAAAATAGTGTCGTAACGTTCGCTCAGCTCTTTTCTTTTTTTAATTATCGAGGCAACATAAGGCAGATTACAGAGTCCCATGGCGGCATGAAATTCTGAATTTTTTCCATTAATACCGGTACTTAAATACTCTTCTCCTATATGACCAAAGGATTTGAATAAAGAAATTTTTTTATTCAAATCACCCGACTGCGTAATGACGGCTCCCCCTTCGATGGTATGGAAAAGTTTTGTTGCATGAAAACTTACGGTGGAAATATCTCCGAAATTAAAAATAGATTGATTATTTATTTTAACACCGAAGGCATGCGCGCCATCGTAAATCACTTTGAGGTTATGTTTTTTTGCAATGCCTCCGATTTTATCGACATCGCATGGATAACCGTAAACATGCGTAGCAAGTATCGCTGAAGTTCTTTTGGTAATTACGCTTTCAATTTTATCGGCATCAATGCAAAATGTTTTTTTTTCAATATCGGTAAATACCGGCTCGCAGTTTTCCCATAGTATAGTGCCTACGGTGGCAACATAGGAAAAAGGAGTAGTGATTATTTCTCCTTTCAATTCAAGCGCCTTAATGGCTATTTGCAAAGCAATGGTACCGTTAGAAACGAATTGTACATGCCGCACATCGAGGAACTCAGCAAGTTCTGTTTCCAGTTTCTGCACCATCGCTCCATGGTTGGTAACCCATCCGCTTTCCCAAATCTTATGCAGACACGAAATATATTCTTCAATAGGAGGCAAATATGTCTTGGTTACGTTAATCATTTATTGCAATGATAAGAATCAATTTTAGATTACCATCTCAGCATTACAAACTCCTTTTTCTGAAACCGGATTCTATATTTTTTTGTGGAAAACTTTCACAATCCGGTGCGTACAGATGAAATACCTGTGGTCATATTTACACTCAGAAATTTACATGGCAGTGATGGAAATGAATCTTGATATCTTGCTTTCAGGATATTGCTCTTCATGTATTCAAAGAAAAAACAGAAATACCAGGCAGCGCGGGCACATATTCACTATCCATGAAGAACTTTTTTTTAGTTTTATGCTTTAATATTTCAGACGTATTAAACAGAAGAGCGTGATTATGTTGCTGGATAGGACCCGGTTAAGTGTATTATTGTTTTTGAGCTGTATGATTTTGCCTGCAAAATTTTTCGGGCAAAATGCTTCACTCGTTTATCCATCTGATAACGTAGTTTTATCTGATACGAATGTGAGCTTTATGTGGAACTACGATCCGGCTGCAGTCCGCTATGAGTTTCAATTGTCTTTGGATGCCGGATTCACTTTAATGGCTGATTCAAATTCTTTCATTTACATTACAACACATGCATATTCCGTTCCTCATGCCGGGCAGACCTATTACTGGAGAGTCAGGTATTTTAATGGCATAACTTATTCCGGGTGGTCACCTGTCAGGACTTTTACTTTTTTTGACCCTTCGGAAATCTCAGGTTTAAAATTGTGGTTGCGTTCTGACACGGGTATTACACTTAATTCAGGAAATGTCAGCCAGTGGAATGATTTAAGTGGCTTCGGTAACCATGCCGGCCAAACCGATACATCTGCTCAACCTGCGCTCATCAGTAACGCAATAAATAACCTTCCGGCATTGCGGTTCATTAATGATTATTTAACTACGTCAAGTATTGATGTAGGGGAGCGTGCAGAATTTATGCTCATCCGCCAAAATGGAGCACCACCGGTAAGCTACCAGCCGATAATTGCGAATCTTAACCCTCCTTTTTATCAATTATATGTTCCGGGTTCAAATACATTTAACACCTTCCATGGCAGCATGGGCTTTGATCATGGTATTTCATTTGGCAACAACTACCAGTTTTTCAGCCGGATAATTTCTTCGACCAACGTTAATTTTTATAAGAACGGGGTTGCCGGTACTCCCGGGGCAGATTCTTTTACAAGCACAAATCAGCCATTGATAATCGGAAATTACGGAACCAATTATCTTAACGGAGACATTACTGAAATTATCATTTATGACCATGCTTTACCTGATAGCGAGAGGACACGTGTTGAAAATTATTTGAATGACAGATACGCACCGCCCGTTAACCTGGGGCCTGATATAACCGTATGTGCGTTTCCGGTCACATTGTTGGCACAACAAGGTTACTATACAAATTATTTATGGAGTGATGCTTCAACCGCTGATTCATTAGTGGTATCAGCTGCAGGAAATTATTTTGTTACCGTTACAAATATTTTTGGTGTAACCTCCAGCGATACGGTTTCTGTCTTCTTGGATAATAGTAATTTTTCCGTCAATCTGCCCGGTGACACCAACATCTGTTATGGAACTTCTTTGATATTAACTGCCGGCCCTCCCCATTTGCCCTACCTATGGTCTACCGGTTCCGCCAGTAATTATATTTCAGTTGACACATCAGGAAGCTATTATGTTTCTGTGACGGATTGTAATGGAAACGTATCAAGCGACACGATTAATGTAACGGTGGTACCGCTGCCTGTTTTTAGTTTAGGAAATGACACCTTGATTTGCTTTAATCAACCTCTGCTTTTAGACCCACAGCCCGGAAATAATGTCAGCTATTTGTGGTCTGATAATTCAACCGATTCCACGCTGACAGTTAATTCCACCGGAACATACTATCTCCGTGTTCAGGATACTATAGGATGTTTGTATTCTGATACTGTTTTTATCCGGGTGGATTCAGCTTTGGCTACTGTTTCTCTCGGACCTGATGATTCTTTATGTGCCGGCAACGACATTGCCTTGGTTTCCGGTGCCCCGCAAGTCCAAACGTATTTATGGTCAGACAATTCAACAGGAGCAACTTTAACCATTCAGAATACCGGAACATACTGGGTAATGGTTACCGATAGCAATAGCTGTATAGCACGCGATACCATCACTATTACTATTAGTGGTGTGGCGCCCTCTGTAAACTTTTCTGCGCCTGCCATTTGCGAAGGAAATACCTCATTTTTTACGGACTTAACTCCTGCATCAGATACTGCAGTAGCCTGGAGCTGGAATTTCGGGGAACCGTCAAGCGGGGTGAATAATTTTTCCTCTCTTCAAAATCCATCTCATCTTTATGCAGACAGCGGCACTTACATGGTTACATTGATTGATACTACCAATTCGGGCTGTTATAATGATACAATTATAGCCGTAAGGGTTTATCCTAATCCTGTTCCATCATTTACGCATCCCCCCTTTCTCTGTACAGGGGCTCCGGTACTGTTCACTAATACAACGGATACTGTCGGCTACTCCGTTACTTCATGGCTATGGAACTTTGGCGACCCGGGAAGTGGAGTGAATAACAGTTCGTCACTTAAAAATCCTTCGCACATTTTTAATACTTCCGGAAATTTTTCTGTAACGCTTACCGTTACTTTAAACAATGGGTGCAGCGTTACGGATACAATTGTTGTTTCGGTGGGGTTAACTGTTGTTCCCACTTTTTCTTTTTTCAATACCTGCATTGGTGACATCACAAATTTTTTTACTTCCGCTTCAGGTGTATCCCTTATCTGGAACTTTGGGGACAACACGTCTTCTACCCAACAGAGTCCACAGCACCAATATGCATTTGTACAAATGTATCCCTGTACGCTTATTGCTATTACTATGGCAGGTTGCACCAGTTCGGTCACCTTGCCGGTAGTGATTCATGATGTGCCGGTAGCGTATTTCAAAAATAATTCTGCCTGTCTTAATGTGCCCTATCACCTATTGGATTCAAGCTATATTTCCCAGGGAACGATAACCCAATGGCTATGGAAGCTTCCCGATTTCTCCACGTCCGTTCTGCAGAATCCGTATTATACTTTTAATGACACGATCCAGTATAACATTACACTGGTCGTAACTTCAAATTACGGATGCAAGGATACGGCAACACGTTCTGTAAAAGTGCATCCGCTTCCGACTGCTTCATTTACATCAGATGTCGCCTATGGAGACGTTCCGCTCGATGTGGATTTCACCAATCTCTCGTCGGGCGCGGCATCCTATCAATGGGATTTTGGGGATACGTCAGGGACGTCAACGGTCATAAGTCCATCGTACACATATACTGAACGCGGCACGTATCCGGTTACGCTTATCGCAAATACCTTGTACTACTGTTCAGATACCACAGTAAAATACATTTATGTAGTTGAGCCGGTTTTGGACTTAGCCGTTACAAGCGTAAATAAGACATCGGGCACTAACTCCATATCGCTGTCAGCCGGTATTGCTAACCTGGGTAACATTGCAGTTTCCAGCTTCAAAATCTCAGCATGGCTCGAAAACAGCTTACCGGTTTTTGAATACTGGAATGGTAATTTCCCTCCTCAAAGCACCTTGCAGCCGCCTTACAGCTTTGCAGCTCACTTTGAAATTCCCCAAATCAATCCTCCGCATTTTTTATGTGTTGAAATTCTTGAAGTAAATAATCAGCAGGATAACAATCCTGACAACAACATTCGCTGCATTAATCTTGACGGTGATGATTTTGTGGTGGTAGACCCGTATCCTAACCCTGGAGCACAGGTTATAAACCTTCAGGTTGTGGCATCGCGCAAAGATTTTCTTTCCATCTCCGTTTACGATGCGTCCGGAAAATTAATCAAAGAGGTGTTTAACGGTCTTACCACGGCGGGACTGAATAAATTTATTTTCGATACAAGTTCACTTGCAGGTGGAGCATATTTTTGCAAGTACACGTTCAGTGCAAAAATAATTGTAAGGCCGCTCACACACATTACAAAAAAGAAATAGCCGGTTGGGGCAGTAAGATTTTTTTCAGGATAATATCTTTAGCCCGTTGCATCATTAATACTATCCGGCAGATAATATGAACACGGACTTTGGATTAGTTGTCCCCATGGCGAATGAAGAAAAGGATTTTGAACCCTTTATTGCTTCGTTAACCTCAGTGCTGGATAAACTGCAATGTGGCAGGGTTTATTTTGTGGTAGATAATGTATCAAAAGACCGGACACCGGATGTTTGCAGGGAGCTATCGCTGCGAGATGAACGATTTGTAACGGTATGGGCGCCTGAGAACAGAAATGTCGTAGACGCTTACATTCGCGGATATAAAGAAGCGCTAAGGAATGGTCATGAATTGATAATTGAAATGGATGCAGGACTATCACACAACCCGGAAACAATTCCACTTTTTCTTGACGCCTTGAAAAACGGATACCAGTGCGCATTCGGAAGCCGGTTTGTTCAAGGTGGTTCCATAAAGGATTCGACCTGGAAAAGAAAACTCCTTTCAAAAGGCGGAACAATTGCGTCTAATATTCTCTTAGGGTCAAGGATGTCGGATATGACATCGGGCTTCCAGGGATTTCATCGTTCCATCGTGGAAAAATTTATCAGTTACAAGTTGTTATCCAAAGCACATTTTTACCAAACAGAACTTCGGTACTTGCTCCGTAAAACCCGCTACATCGAAATCCCGATTCAGTATAAAGCGCCGTCGCCAAGCGTGTCACAGAAATCTATTCTCAATTCGGTTTATATATTACTGCATTATTTTTTTCTACGGATAAAATTCAAAGCTCCGGCTATCACATAAATATGAAGCAAACTTTTTTGGTTATTACTTCCATTGCGGGCTCTGATAATCCTGTTTTAAAGCAGATTGCAAAAGAAGCGCAGCAGCACGAAGTTCCCCTGGTTGTGATTGGAGATACCAAAAGCCCCGCGGACTTTAAGATGGAAGGGTGCGATTTTTATTCTGTGGAAAAACAAAAATCATTACCGTGGACTCTCGCTGAAAAGCTTCCCTATAAGCATTATGCGCGAAAAAATTTAGGCTACCTCGTTGCGATTTCACAAGGAGCGCAGGTAATAATAGAAACAGATGACGACAACCTGCCCTACAAAAGTTTTTGGGAGAAGAGGAGTAAGGAGATAGATGCTCACTTGTTTATCGGAACCGGGTGGACCAATGTTTACAAATATTTTACTGAGCAGCACATCTGGCCCAGAGGTTTCGCACTTGAACATATTCTGGATAAGATGCCATCCTTGTCGGGTAAAAAAAAAGTGAGCTGTTTTATTCAGCAGGGGCTTGCGGACGATAATCCCGATGTGGATGCTATTTACCGAATGACGTTTCCTTTACCTCTAAAGTTTAATTTGTCCGAGAGTATCGCATTAGGACATAATTCTGTTTGTCCGTTTAACAGCCAAAATACAACATGGTTTAAAGAGGCATTTCCTTTGCTTTATTTACCATCATACTGTAGTTTCAGGATGACCGATATTTGGCGTTCATTTATTGCCCAGCGCATCGCATGGACCTGCGGATGGAATATTCTGTTTCATTCCATCACTATGCGGCAGGAGCGCAATGTGCATAACCTGATGAATGATTTCCAAGACGAAATTCCCGGCTATTGCAACAACAAATTAATTATGGAAAGATTGCAAGCTCTTAAATTAAAAGAAGGGGAGGAGCACATCCCCGAAAATTTACTTGCCTGTTACAAAGAATTAATTGACATGGAATTAATAGACAAGAAAGAAATGCCACTTCTAAAAGCGTGGATAAAGGATATAATGTCTCTGATATAACCTGCTCAGGACGCAAATACAGTTTGCTGCCTGAAACTTTCATATGTATTTCGGATTCCTTCCTCGAGTGAAATTTTTGCTTTCCATCCCAGGTTAGAAAGGCGTGATGAGTCAAGAAGCTTACGCATTACTCCGTCAGGTTTTGAGGAATCGTGATGAAGTTCTCCTGTATAGCCGGTGATTTTTTTAATCATCAGCGCAAGCTCACCAATAGTAACTTCTTCTGATGAACCGATATTAACAGAATCTGTTTTGTCGTAATTCTGCATCAGGAAAAAGCAGGCATCTGCCAGGTCATCTACATGCATGAATTCACGTTTCGGTTTTCCGCTACCCCATACAACTACAAAGGGTTCATTATTAATTTTTGCCTCGTGGAATTTGCGGAGCAGGGCAGGAAGCACGTGAGAATTATTTAAATCGTAATTGTCATTAGGCCCGTAAAGATTAGTGGGAAGTACCGTGAAAAAATTGCAACCGTACTGCCTCACATACGACTCGCACATTTTAAGCCCGGCAATTTTTGCAATGGCATAGGGTTCATTGGTCGGCTCCAGCTCGCCCGTGAGCATGTACTCTTCTTTCATCGGCTGCGGTGCATTTTTAGGATAGATACATGACGAGCCGAGGAACAAAAGTTTTTTTACCTTGTTAAGGTAACATGCATGAATCACATTAGTTTCAATGGCGATGTTATCGTAAATAAATTCTGCTCTATAAATATTATTTGCCTGGATGCCTCCGACTTTTGCAGCGGCCAGGAAAACATATTCAGGCTTTTCAGCTTCAAAAAAATTCTGAACGGCATTTTGATTCCGCAGGTCGAGCTCTGAAGAGGAGCGGAGAACGAAATTTTCAAATCCTTCTTTCTGCAGCCGCCTTAAAATTGCCGAGCCTACCATTCCACGGTGACCGGCAATGTATATTTTTGAATTCGTATTCATGTTCTTAAATGGATAAGACCTCATCCTCCAAACTCCTTCTCCTGGAGGAGAAGGAGGGTACAACAATGCGGAATCCCCTCTCCTGAAGGAGAGGGGAAGAAAGGGGTGAGGTGAGTAAAATGACCATACGTACAATACTATTCATGGTAATCCAGCACCTTATGTCCGCCTTCTTTCAAATACTTGTCTTTGCGGAACAATTCAAGGTCGGCAGCTACCATTTCTTTGATAAGCGCTTTGATATCGTAGCGCGGTTTCCATCCCAGTTGCTTCAGGGCTTTTGATGCATCGCCCCGGAGCTGGTCCACTTCAGTGGGGCGGAAATAATTTTTGTCTACACAAACAACTTCCTGCCCGGCTTTCAACTGCACATCAGGAAGCGAGCAGGATTTAACAACGGCTTTTTCATTTTCATCTTTTCCGCTGAATGAAAGCTCCACACCGATTTCCCTGAAAGCCATTATAAGAAAATCACGTACGCTCACCGATACACCTGTTGCAATGACATAATCCTCAGGCTTGGGCTGCTGAAGCATGAGCCACATGGCTTCCACATAATCTTTTGCATGTCCCCAGTCGCGTTTTGCATCCATGTTACCCAGGTATAATTTTTCTTTCAGCCCCAGTGCAATGCGGGCTACAGCGCGCGTAATTTTTCTGGATACAAAAGTTTCTCCGCGTAGCGGTGATTCATGGTTGAACAAAATTCCATTCACTGCAAACATATTGTAAGCTTCCCTGTAATTTACCGTTATCCAGTATGCATACACTTTTGCAGCAGCATACGGAGAGCGCGGGTAGAAAGGAGTGTTTTCCGTCTGAGGTGTTTCTCTCACCATCCCGTATAATTCCGATGAGGATGCCTGGTAGATTTTTGTTTTTTTCGTTAAGCCGAGTAAGCGCACTGCTTCAAGAATACGAAGTGTTCCCAGTCCGTCTGTGTTGGCAGTGTATTCAGGTGTTTCAAAACTTACCTTCACATGCGACATAGCTCCCAGGTTATAAATTTCATCGGGTTGAACTTCCTGTATGATGCGTATGATGTTGGTGGAATCCGTCAAGTCGCCATGATGCAGAAAATACTTTACATTTTTTTCGTGCGGGTCCTGGTAAAGATGGTCAATCCTTCCCGTGTTAAAAAGGGAACTTCTGCGTTTGATGCCGTGAACGGTATATCCCTTTGCGAGTAGAAATTCAGAAAGGTATGCACCGTCCTGGCCGGTTACCCCGGTAATGAGCGCTGTTTTCATAAATAAATATTACACAAATTTACAACGAATTTTACGACTGGACTTTCTGCCTGCAATATCCACATTTTCTATCATATGAACCTGATTTTTGCCTCTAATAACATCTATAAACTGAAAGAAGTCAGCGCCATTCTTAATGGAATAGTTTCTGTTAAAAGCTTGAATGATGCGGGAATTGCTGAAGACATTGCCGAAACCGGGAATACCTTGGAAGAAAATGCATTCATCAAAGCGGATTATGTTTACCGTAAATCACAGCAGGATTGCTTTGCCGATGATACAGGACTTTTTGTTGATTCATTGAACGGAATGCCGGGAGTTATTTCAGCGCGTTTTGCGGGTGAACATTGTTCGCCACAGGATAATATTGAGAAGTTGCTGTCTCTTTTGGAAAAGGAAAGCAACCGGAAAGCATATTTTAAAACAGTGATTTGCCTCATTCAGAATGGAAAGGAAAAATATTTTGAAGGAGTGATTAACGGAACCATTAGCCGCGCTGCAAGGGGCACAAACGGTTTTGGTTACGACCCGGTATTTATTCCCGAAGGATTTATAAAAACATTTGCCGAACTTTCATCTGAAGAGAAAAATTCTTTAAGCCACCGAGCGAGAGCGGTAAAGAGAATGAGGCAATTGCTTGCATCTCTTTCAACAAAAAAATAACTTTTCATTTACATTTGCCTTATGACCAAAACCCGTCTTGAAGCATTCAGTGATGGAGTAATTGCCATCATAGTTACCATTATGGTGCTCGAAATAAAAGTTCCTCATGAGGCAACAATGTCTGCGTTGCTCGGCTTGTGGCCCGTCTTTATGAGTTATCTGTTGAGCTTCGTTTTTATCTCCATTTACTGGGGTAATCATCATCACCTGCTTCACACGGTTAATCATGTGAACAGCCAAATAATCTGGAGTAACATGCACCTTCTCTTCTGGCTTTCGCTTGTTCCGTTCAGTACGGGGTGGATGGGTGAAAATCATTTCCAGGAACTGCCTGTGGCTCTTTATGCAATAAATCTTTTACTGTGCGCCATTGCTTATTACATATTGCAAACGACCATTATGAAACACCATACTTTCTCCGAAAAACTGGCAGAGGCAATGAAGAAACAGGAAAAGAAAGGCATGGCGTCCCTGTTCCTTTACATTGTTTCCATTATCGCTGCATTTTTCAACCCGGTTATTTCTGAAATAATATTTGGAGTCGTTGCCATTATGTGGGTTATTCCCGATAAGAATATTGAAAGAGCACTGAAAGATTAAGTTCTGCTATTTTTGTCCGCATCAAAAGCCTCTTTTGAAAAAACATATCCCTAATTTTCTTACCTGCTGCAACCTGTTGTGCGGATGCTTATCCATTTATTTTTCAATGCAGATAGACGAGCAGTTGGCAGCGCTCTTGATTTTTATCGCTTTGCTTTTTGATTTTTCTGATGGTCTTGTTGCGCGGGCGTTACATGCGTATTCTGATATAGGTAAGCAACTCGACTCTTTGGCGGATGTTATCAGCTTTGGCGTGGCCCCGGCTTTTATTCTCATCAACTTGTTTACATACCATGTTGGGCATTTTGACCCATCGCCTGTATGGCTGCAATATTCTTCTTTTCTCATTCCCGTTTTTGCAGCCCTGCGCCTTGCAAAATTTAATATTGATACGCGGCAGGGCGAAATATTTTTTGGTTTGCCTACCCCGTCAACGGGTATTTTTATTGCATCGCTGCCGCTGATTTTTTTAACGAATGGTTTTCTTAAATCCTATTTAAGTAATGGGTGGGCACTTGCCGCAATAACGGTTTTTCTGTCAGCAATGATGGTTGCCGAAATTCCGTTGTTTTCTTTCAAGACAAAAGGCGGCACGGCAGGAACAAAAAGAATTCAGCTTATATTTATTTTTATTTCTCTCTTGCTGGTATTGTTTTATGAGGTATCATCCGTTCCTATGATTATTGTGCTTTACATATTTTTGTCCGTTCTCGGAAAAAAGTATTTTTATTCAGGATAGGCATAACCGCAACACTGTATTCCCCTCTCCTTCAGGAGAGGGGTTAGGGGTGAGGTATTTAAAACAACCATAAAAAACCAGGTAAAAACTTTTAACGATTCAAATGAAATTTACAGCAGAAATTAATGTAATGCCGCTAAAGGCATTACTCGACCCGCAAGGAAAGGCCGTTACTTCGGGATTAAAGAAAATGGGTTTCACCGGGGTGGAAAATGTGCGCATCGGCAAGCACATCACCGTTGAAATAGAAGCGGAAGATGCTGATGCCGCAAAAAAAGAAATTGACCTTGCATGCAAAAAGCTCCTGTCCAATCCTGTTATAGAGGATTATCACTTTGAGTTGCATGAATTAAAAATGACAGGATAAGCCGATTCGGCATTTAAGCCGCAACGGGGTTATCTTTGCATTCGCTTTTTCCGTATGACTAAACCCAGCTTTGATGATATTTATATGGAACTTGCCATGAACCTGGCGCGGAAGTCGCATTGTGTAAAGATGAAAGTGGGGGCAGTGCTCACCAAAGACACGCGTATCGTTTCGCTTGGGTATAATGGGCCACCGGCCGGTACCCACAACTGCGATGAACAATGGCCCGAAACCGGCTGCCCGCGCGACAGCAAAGGCGGATGCTCGTTAGCATTGCATGCCGAGCAAAATGCCATTCTTTACGCAGCCAAAAACAGGGTAACGCTGGAAGATGCAACACTATATCTCACTTTATCTCCGTGCCTGCCATGCGCCCGCATGATATTTTCATCGGGCATTAAAAGAGTTTTGTTTTTGAATTCGTATGCAGAGTACAAGGGGATTGAGGTTGATGAAGGAACCGACTTCCTCAGAAAATTCGGAGTGGAAGTGATTCATTACACACCCCAGGGAATGATGGAAAACACTATTGTATAAAAAAATGAACAATCGCATCCGTATTTTTTTGCCGCTGATAATTGCTGTAGCTATTGTCGCCGGAATCCTGATAGGAAGACAAATGAAGCAGCTTCCGGCAGGTAATAAATTTCTTTTTTCATTCAAGCAAAACCAGTTTTCTAAAATCAACGACATTATTAATTATATCAATGATGATTATGTAGATACTGTCAATGACAAAGAACTGGTGGAAAGCGCCATCCGCGCGATGCTCGAAAATCTTGACCCGCATTCAACTTACATTCCTGCCGAAGACCTGAAAGCATACACCGAACCGCTTGAAGGCAACTTTGACGGAATAGGGATAGAGTTCCATATACAGGACGATACTATTATGGTGGTAGCCGCTGTTTCGGGCGGGCCTTCAGAGCAGCTTGGTATTCAGTCGGGCGACAGGATTGTAAGAGTAGAGGGAAAAAATGTTTCCGGCATAGGAGTCCGTAATGAAGATGTACTAAGAATGCTTCGCGGCAAAAGAGGAACTAAGGTTAATATTTCTATTCTGCGGCATGGAGTTAATAAGTTGATTGACTATGAAATAACCCGCGATAAAATTCCAATCACCAGCGTAGATGCCCGTTATATGATTTCAAAAGACATAGGGTATATCCGCATTGGGCAGTTTGGGGCCTATACATACGAGGAATACCGCGATGCATTTATGTCTCTTTCAGAAAAAGGGATGACCAAGCTTATTCTCGACTTGCGCGATAACCCCGGCGGCTACCTGCAGACAGCCATTAAAATAGCTGATGAATTTTTACCGGCGAATAAATTGATTGTTTACACAAAAGGCAAGTCGCGCCCGCACGAAAATTATCTCGCTACAAGTCGTGGCTTTTTCGAAGAAGGGGATATGGTTGTTCTTATTGATGAGGGAAGCGCTTCGGCAAGTGAAATTGTAGCGGGCGCATTGCAGGATTGGGACAGGGCTACCATAATCGGCAGGCGTTCTTTTGGAAAAGGACTTGTGCAGGAACAAAGTTCATTGCCCGATGGTTCTGCTGTTCGTCTCACTATTGCCAGGTATTATACGCCAACCGGGCGCTCCATACAAAAACCGTATACAGGTGGTTATTCAGAGTATGTGCGCGAACTTTTGGAAAGGCAAGCACATGGTGAGCTTGAATATTCTGACAGCATTCATTTTGCCGACAGTTTAAAGTTTACTACACCGGGCGGAAAAACAGTTTATGGAGGAGGAGGAATTATGCCTGATGTTTTTGTGCCGCTTGACACTTCATTCTTTTCGGTATTTTATTCTGATGCATTTTCCAAGGGAATCCTCGGGCAGTTTGCCTATGATTATGTCGACCAGAACAGGAGCGTATTAACCGGCTATAAAGATTTTGAAAAATTCAACCAGTCCTTTTCAATACCCGACGATGTCTATAAAAGATTTGTAACATATGCATATAGCAAAGGTGTTGCACGAGATGATAAAGGTGTAAAACGTTCTGCTGAAAAAATAAAGCTTACCATTAAAGCCCTTATTGCGCGGCAATTCTGGAAGGCAGACGGCTATTATCACGTGATTAATTCGGAAGATCATACTGTTGTAAAAGCCGTTGAAGTTCTTGATAAAAATAAAAAGCTTAATCAATAAATTAAGTTGCTCTGACTCCCAAAAAATCACTAAATTTGTTATTCGTTAAAAAATAAATCATATGGCTTTTCAACTTTCTCCTCTTCCGTACCCTTCCAATGCCCTGGAACCGCACATTGATGCTCGCACCATGGAAATACATCACGACAAGCATCATGCTGCTTATGTCAACAACCTGAATGCCGCCATTACCGGAACGGACCTTGATAAACAAAGCCTGGAGGAAATTCTGAACAATGTTTCCAAACATTCTCCGGCTGTGCGCAATAATGCAGGAGGGCATTACAATCACACCATGTTTTGGCAACTGATGATGCCGGGTGGAAGCAATAAACCTTCCGGAACGTTGTCGGATGCTATTAATTCTGCATTCGGGAATTATGATGAATTCAAAAATAAATTTACAACATCTGGCACTACACGTTTTGGCTCAGGATGGGCATGGTTGGTGGTCTCTGGCGGAAAGTTGTCTATCGGCTCTACACCCAACCAGGATAACCCGTTGATGGATGCATCAGATATTAAAGGAACACCAATACTTGGATTGGATGTTTGGGAACATGCCTATTATTTGAAATACCAAAACCGCAGGCCCGATTATATTGGAGCATGGTGGAACGTTCTGAACTGGGATGAAGTGGCAAAACGATTTGCTGCAGCAAAATGATTTTCGCAAGAATTATTTTTTCGTATAACAAATAACGTATAACGTATAACTTTAAGATGGCACAGGATTTTCTTCCTCTTCTTGGAACAGACCATGTGGAATTTTATGTGGGCAATGCAAAGCAGGCGGTATACTATTACCAGCATTCCATGGGGTTTGAACTGATTGCTTATTCAGGCCCTGAAACCGGTGTGCGCGACCGGGCATCCTACGCTGTGAAGCAGGGAAAAATAATTTTTGTTTTTACCACAGCTCTCTATCCCGATTCTGAAATCAGCGGACATGTGGCATTGCATGGTGATGGTGTAAAAGTGCTTGCACTGTTGGTGGACGATGCTGAAAAATCATATTATGAAACCATGTCGCGTGGTGCAAAGAACCACACCCCGCCACAAACTCTTTCAGATGAATTTGGTGAGGTGAAGACAGCATCTATTCATACATACGGAGACACCATTCACACTTTTGTTGAGCGAAAAAATTACAAGGGCCCCTTCATGCCCGGCTTCCGCCCTGCAAAAAGCAGGACACCGTCAACACCACTTGGCCTGGAATATATTGACCATTGCGTAGGGAATGTAGAGCTGGGCAAAATGAATGAGTGGGTGAAATTTTATGAAAACGTAATGGGTTTCAAGCTCATCATCACTTTTGATGATAAAGATATTTCAACTGAATATACTGCGCTGATGAGCAAGGTAGTTTCAAACGGGAACGGCTTTGTAAAATTCCCGATTAATGAACCGGCTGAAGGAAGAAAAAAATCTCAGATAGATGAGTACCTGGACTTTTACCGAGGTGCAGGCGTGCAGCACATAGCTGTTGCAACCAACAATATTCTTCATACAGTAAGCGAGCTTCAGAAGAGAGGAATTGATTTTCTTCACGTCCCCACCACTTACTATTCCGACCTGCTTGACCGTGTAGGAAAAATCGATGAGAACGTCAACGACCTTGAAAAACTCGGCATCCTTGTTGACCGCGATGAGGAAGGATACCTTCTCCAGATTTTCTCCAAACCTGTAGAAGACCGGCCGACATTATTTTTTGAAATCATCCAACGCAAAGGAGCTAAGTCGTTCGGCAAGGGCAATTTTAAAGCGCTTTTTGAAGCCATTGAACGCGAGCAGGCATTGCGGGGAAACTTGTAGAAAAAATCGTTATCGGTTATCCGTTATTGGTTATCAGTAAAAATTCAATTTTCTGCGGATAACGGATAACAATTAACTGATAACATATCCACATTCTATTTTCATTCGTAAAAAATTATATTGCCCCCTTCTATTGCTGTATATGAGATTAAAATTCGTACAAATTTTATTGCTTTTGGTTCTCCCTTTTTTCACTTACGCGCAAAAAGGGCATGAGCTTAAATTCAGAGTTGAAGGATTGAAGGATACAGTTGCCTACCTGGGTTATCATTATGGTGACAAACAATATGTGTCGGACACGGTGAGAGTGGACAGCAAAGGAAATTTTACATTTAAAGGTGACGAGCCGCTGGAGGGGGGAATTTATCTTGTGGTGATGCCGAGCAAAGCGTATTTCGAAATTATTGTCACCGAACAAAAATTTTCCATAGAAACCAAAGTGACAGACCCGGTGGAGAATATGAAAATTACCGGCTCCTATGAGAACAAAGTATTTAATGAATACCAGAAATTTCTTGCTTCAAAACAAAAAGAAATTACACCTCTGAAAACGCGCTTTGACGCGGTGAAAGCAAACGAAGACAGCGCAAAGATAATTCGGGAGCAAATGAAGAAGATAGATAAAGAAGTGAAAGACTTTCGACTGAAAATTCTTACAGAAAATCCCAAATCTTTTACGGCACAGCTTATCCGTTGCATGATGGAACCGGAGGCGCCGGAGCCCCCGAAAGATGCAAAAGGAAATATTGATTCAACATTTCAGTTTTACTATATAAAAAATCATTGGCTCGACAGTGTTGATTTTTCTGATGCCCGGCTTTTGCGCAGCCCGCTGCTTCATCAGAAGATAAAACAATACATCGAGAATATGACGCTGCAGACTCCCGACTCGCTCATTCCGGCCGTGGATACTGTTGTTGAGAAGTCGAAAAAAAATAAAGAGATTTTTAAGTACGTTGTGGTTACTCTTACCAATCAGTATGAAACATCGAAAATCATGGGGCACGATGCAGTGTTCATTCATCTTGCAGAAAAATATTATGTGAATAATGATGCGTACTGGGCTGATTCTACATTGAAAGCAAAACTTTGGGACCGCATTAATAAAATAAAACCTAACCTGCTCGGAAATGTTGCGCATAACCTGGTGATGCAGGATACGAGCGATAAATTTATTTCTCTTCATTCTCTGAAAGCGAAATACACAATCCTCTGTTTTTGGGATCCTACCTGTAGCCACTGTAAGGTTGAAATACCAAAGCTGATAGCATTATACGACAGTGTAAAAACCGATAGTGTAGCCGCTTATGCTGTAGGCATTGAAACAGACCCGGTGGTTTGGAAGCAGTATATAAGGGAGCATAAGCTGGACTGGATTAATGTTCACGACCCGTATGAGCAATCCAATTTCCGGAAGTATTATGATATATACAGCACGCCTGTGATTTACCTTCTGGATGAGAATAAAAAGATTGTCGCCAAGCGCCTCAGCAGCGAAACACTTTCGGATTTGCTGAGAAGATTTCTGAAAAAGGAATCGGCCAACGCAAACTAAAAACTCAGACGGAAATATATTCTTCCGTCATTTTAAGAAATAATTTCATCGCTTCTTTTTTCTTCGCATCCAAAACGAAGGAAACATTTTTTGTAAGATAATGCAGCGCATTAAAGCCGTTGGACGGATATTGAGAAGCTACGAGAGGAATACTTTTCAACCCCTTTTCAAGAGCAGAATTGAATCGTAAAATAAAATCATCCTGAATTTTCTTATTAGAAACCCAGCAGGCAAAGACGAAGGGGAAGGAAGTGAATTTTTTCCATTCTTCTGCCAGGTCATAGCAGTATTTGAAATTATTTTTCAATGCAAAAGTTCTGTCTCCTATGACAAGCGCTGCCGTTGTTCCTGAAATTTTCCTTTCGAAATTATTTTCACCGTCAATCCAATGCGGAGAAATTTTCCAGAATCGGTCTGCAAGGATTTTTAAAAGTAAAACGGAAGTGCGAGACTGGTAGTCGAGTAGAATGGTTTCTATTTTTTCCATTGGCACATCGCTGAGCAATAAAACCGTTTCCACTTTTCCCTCCGCACCAATGCAGTAATCAGAAATAATATATGATTCTTTAAGCTCCGGAATTATTACTGCAGGAACCAGCCCAATGTCAACAGCTCCGCTTAAAAGTTTTTCGGCACAAGCAGAAGGGATATCAAGGGATAAATCAATTTCATTAATGATGGAATTATTTTTCAGCCCGTAAATAAACGGCTGGCTGTTGAGGTAACGCACGCAACTTACTTTTATCATGTTGTTTTTCGATAATTTAAAATGGCCCAGGTGTTCAAAACTACAGCCATCAAAAATATGACAAGAAAATGATGTGACACGTCATGAAAGCTGCTGCCTTTCAAAACCACCATACGCATCACTTCAATAAAATACCGGAGTGGGTTAAAATCGGTAATCACTTTTGCCCATGCAGGCATGCTTTCAATGGGAGTGTAAAGACCGCTAAGCAGGTTAAAAACCATGATGAAGAAAAATGAAATGGACATGGCCTGCTGCTGGGTATCGGAATAAGTCGAGATAAGCAATCCCATCCCCAGAACAGCAAAAAGATAAACAGAAAGAAAAGCGTAAAGCAAAACGATGCTTCCCTGAGGAATGATTCCATATGCAAAGCGCGAAATCAAAAGCCCGAGAGTAAAAACGAATGTCGCCATAATCCAGAAGGGGAGGAGCTTGCCCAGAATGAAATATTGTTTTCGGATAGGAGTGACATTGATTTGCTCTATCGTTCCGATTTCTTTTTCGCGAACGATGTTGAGTGAGCACATGATGCCTCCTATAAGCGTGACAAGAAATGCAAGAATCCCCGGCACCATAAACATTTTATAATTGAGAAGCGGGTTAAACCAGTTTGACGAGGTGATTTCAATGGCAGGTGCAGCATTGAAGCGGTCGGCCTGAACCCATTCTGCGCGAATTTGAGAATTGTAATCGGTAATGATCGAAGCAAGGTAACCCGTTCCCACAATGGCTTTCACCCCGTTGATGGCGTTAACGGCAAGGAAAATTTTCTGCTGGTTTTCCCTGACTAAATTTTTTTCAAACCCTTGTGGAATTTCAATTGCAATATCTGCCTTGTCGCGCTCAATTAATTGATAGGCATCTTTAAATGATGACGTATAGTCCGAATGAATAAAATACCCTGATGAAAATATTTTAGAAATAAATTTTTCTGAATACGATGAATGGTCGTGGTCAACAATAGCGAGAGAAATATTTTTCACTTCATAATTTGCCGCCCACGGAAAAATCAAAAGCTGTATAATAGGAACCATCAGGATTTGGCGCAGCAGGTTTTTATCACGGAAAACCTGGCGGAATTCTTTTTGCAATAGAAAGCGGAGCGTCCTCATGCGAGCCGTATTTTAAATTTTCGTAAGCTCACCGTAAGGAAAAACAACATCATGCCTGTAAGAACCAGCGTCTCTTTCCAGACTACAGAAATACCCGCTCCTTTTATCATAATAGATTTTACGATGATGAAAAACCATTTCGATGGAACAACATTGGAAATAATGCGCAGCGGCAGCGGCATATTTTCTACGGGGAAAATAAAACCGCTCAGTAAAAGTGTCGGCAACATAGTAGCCATAAGCGAACCGAACATAGCCGTTTGCTGCGACTGCGCCTGTATGGAAATAAGCAAGCCAATTGCCAGCGCGGTTACTACAAACAATAAACTTTCGGAATACAGAAGCAAAATGCTGCCCTTGATAGGCAGCTCAAGCGCATAAACGCTTATAAGAAGGATGGAGGTGATGTTGAAAAAGGAAATCAGCAGGTAAGGGATGAATTTTGCGATGATAACCATAAGCGGTTTAAAAGGAGAAACCAAAAGAATTTCCATGGTACCTAATTCTTTTTCGCGCACAATAGAAATACTGGTCATCATCACGCAGATAAGGAGCATTATCATTGCCATGATTCCCGGAATGAATGTGTGCTCTCCTTTCAGCTCGGGATTATACAGCATTCTTATTTCGGGAGTAATAGTTAAAGGAATGGACGCATCCTTCATTAACTGCCGCTGGTAATCTGCGACAATAGCAGAAATATAATTCGTCAGCGTTGTTGCTGTGTTGATGTCCGAGGCATCCGCAATAATTTGTATCTGTGCTTTATGGAGGTGAAGTAAGTTCTCATTGAAATTTTCGGGAAAGAGAATGGCGAGTTTTATTTTTCCCGTTTTAAATGCTGCTTCAATTTCATCGTGGCTCTTGAGTGATTTTTCAACGTCAAAATATTTACTCGCCTCAATCTTCTCGGTGATTTGTTTTGTTGCAATGTCTTTAGAATAATCTGCCACAACGATTTTGGCATTCTTCACTTCATTAGTGAGCGCAAAACCAAACAGCGTAAGCTGAACAACAGGGAGGCCAAACAACAGCATCAACGTTTTCCTGTCGCGGAATACGTGAAGGAATTCTTTTTTTATGAAGGAGAAAAGTTGTTTCATCGTTAGTCCTCTTTTCTTTTTGCTTCCCTCGCCAATCCTTGAAATACTTCATCCATAGAAGAAGCGGAAAAATGTTTTTTCAGGTTAGCCGGTGAATCAAGCGCACGGATATTTCCGTCTACCATGATAGAAACGCGGTGACAATATTCTGACTCATCCATATAATGTGTAGTGACAAATGCAGTAATGCCGGTATCAGCGGCTTGATAAATCAAGTCCCAGAATTGCCTGCGCGCTACCGGGTCGACACCGCTGGTAGGTTCATCGAGGAAAACAATTTTGGGCTGGTGAATAATGGCTACCAGGAAAGATAATTTTTGCTTCCACCCAAGCGGAAGAGAGCGGACTAATTTTTTTGCTGAATCATGCAGTCCCAATTGGTCCACCAGTTGCACGCTTTTTTCTTTTATCTCCTTATCCGTCAATCCATAAATGCCGGCATAGAAACCGATGTTCTCCATCACGGTCAGGTCTTCATAGAGAGAAAACTTCTGGCTCATGTAGCCGATATTTCTTTTTATATTTTCTGTTTGCTTGTACACATCATATCCCGCCACACTTGCAGTGCCCGATGATGGAACCGATAAGCCGCAAAGCATCCTCATGGCTGTTGTTTTTCCTGCCCCATTTGCTCCGAGGAATCCGAAAATTTCTCCGGCACGAACATCAAAGGTGAGTTCGTTAGCAGCCACGAAATCGCCATATCGCTTCGTGAGCTTCTCTGCTTTTATTACCGTTGAATTCATGCTTCGCTCTTTTTTTCTTCAACCATATCGATAAAACAATCTTCAATGGCCGGCGTCACAGATTTTATCTCTACTCCCGTATGGCCTTTAGCTTGAAGATAGTTCAGAACTTCTTCTGTGTAATCTTTATCCCGCTCTTTAAAAGAGATGTGATGATATTCACCAAATGCGAAACAACTTCTCGTATGTTCGAAGGCCCGCAAATCATTCATCAGCTTGTACATTGCATCTGATTTAATGGCGAATAATTTTCCATGATATGATTTTACAATTCCTGAAGGTGTATCAACAGATAAAATTTTTCCTGACTGAATAAGCGCGATGCGGTCGCATAGCGTTGCTTCGTCCATGTAAGGTGTTGAAACCATAATGGTGATACCTTGCTGCTTCAATCGCTTCAGCATCTCCCAGAATTCTTTTCTCGACACGGCATCGACACCGGTCGTTGGCTCATCAAGAAAAAGAATAGATGGCTTGTGTATGAGAGCGCAGGAGAGTGCAAGCTTTTGCTTCATTCCACCCGACAATTTTCCTGCCCTCCGTTTTTTAAATGGCTCAATTTGTATGTAAATATCTTTTATGAGCTCATAATTTTCTTCAATCGATGTTCCGAACACAGTGGCAAAAAAGCTCAGGTTTTCTTCAACGGTTAAATCCTGGTAGAGAGAAAATCTTCCCGGCATATAGCCAACATTGCCGCGAATGGTTTTGTAATCTTTAACTACATCGTAACCTTCAACGGTTGCTGTTCCGCCATCGGGAAGTAAAAGCGTGGTGAGGATGCGAAAAATGCTTGACTTACCTGCGCCATCGGGGCCAATCAGTCCGAATAACTCACCCTTGCTGACCGACAGCGAAACATCATCAACGGCAACAACTTTTTCTTTGTCGTATTTCTTGGTGACATTATTTAATTCAACAGAGGTCATAGTTGATAGCCGGCAGCCGTGGGCTATTGGCTGAATTTCACTTCTCCATACATACCTATTTTCAAAGCGCCATCGTTAGGAGTTTTTATTTTAATGGCGTAGACAAGATTCGCTCTCTCTTCTTTTGTCTGAATCGTTTTCGGAGTGAACTCTGCCTTGTCGCTAACCCATGAAATGGTTCCCTCATGCTCTTTATATTTATCAGCGCCATCGTCTGTAAGCACTTTTACTTTTTGCGCAAGCTTGATTTGCGCAAGCTGGTCGCCCGTTATGTAAGCTCGCAGAAAAAGAAAAGACAAATCGGCAATTTTGTAGAGAGGCTTTCCGGGTGCCGCTACTTCTTTTGCTTCAGCATATTTAGTTAGCACCGTTCCGTTTACAGGATTTATAATCCGGCATTTTGCGAGCTGGTCGTTCACCTGTTCCATCTGAACTTTAATCGGTGCTGTTTGCTCGATTATGATGCGCTCTGAAACTCCAAATGATGATAGTTGCGCAGCGATTTGTTTTTTCAGCACTTCAACCTGGGCATTGATATCATCCATCTGCTTCTGTGTTCCTGCTCCTTCTTTTCGAAGATTAATGTAGCGCTCCTGATCGTGTTCGGCAGTTTTTAATTGCTCCTGCAGTGCGGCAATTTGTGCAGGGATATCCGGCCTTCCGCTCAGGATGGCTTTGATTTGTTCCTCGAGTTGTTTTTTCTTCAGGTACAGTTGAACGCTGTCAATATATCCAACGACTTGCCCCGACTGCAAAACTTGTCCCTCTTCAATATCAAATTGCATGATGGTGCCGGCAACTTCAGAGGAAATAATGGTCTCCTCTGTTTCGAACGAACCTGATGCATCAAATTTTTTTTTGTTGCTATTGCATGATGCTGTTACAAGTAGTGTAAAAAGAATCAGCAGTTGATATTTTTTCATAAGATTGACGTAATTCAAGAATGTAAAATTCAAAAAATTATTTTCCTGTATTTACTTTTCCAATTATTCCGAGGTGAGTATGGTGAAAACTGTCGGAATATTTTAATCCGTATCCAAATATTCTGTCGAATGATGAATGAGCAAACAGTAAAATGCCTGCAAATTGCAGCTGCGGTATCGAAAAATAAATTCCGGAGAGATAAATAAGTATAGCCAGCCCCTTGTGGTGCGCAATATTATACATGGCCGCTCCCGTTTTAGAATTAACAAGGTAGCCAATCATTCCTGAATCGGGCGTGAAAAATAAAATAGCGAACCATGTCCACGAAAAGTTTTCTTGCTTAAAAAGAAAAAGCGATAATGCTAACATCATCGCCTCTTCAAGTTTTAGTGTGGTTTTCATTTATATCGTTGCTGTTACCAACTCTCCAACCGGTTTTGGAAGCACACCGATATCAATGGGCCTTCCTCGCCATTTGCGTATCTGGTTTTTAATTCTTTCGCTCAGCAAGTACATAACAGGAACAAGAATAAGTGTGAGGAATGTTGCAAAGCCCAATCCGAAAATCATGGTCCATGAAAGCGGCCCCCAGAATGCCGTCATGTCACCACCTAAATAAATATGGGGATTGAGATGGGTGAAGAGCGAATTGAAATCAATATTCAGCCCGATAGCTAGAGGAATAAGTCCGAGTATAGTGGCACACGCAGTTAGAATTACCGGGGTCATCCTGATTCTTCCCGCTTCAACAATAGCATCAAAAACCGGAACACCGCGTGCGCGAAGTTCATCCGTGAATTCAACCAGGAGTATTCCGTTTCTCACCACGATTCCCGCCAGGGCAATGATTCCCACCATGCACATAATGCTTGAAACTTCCATTTTGAAAATAGAAAATCCTAAAAGAAAACCTATGATGCTGAAAAATATTTCCGTAAGAATAATCAGCGGTTTGGAGAACGAGTTGAACTGGATAACAAGAATCAGGATGATGATAAGTATGCTCGCCATAAGAGCCCAGTTGAGAAATGCCTGGTCTTCCGCCTGTGCTTCCTGTTCGCCCGTCATGCTTATGCCTACAGTGGGAGGCACCTGGAAATCTTTTATACTTTTCTGAACCTCATTAACGATTTCAAATTTCTTTGCCTCATCGGTAACATTAGATGATATGGTAACCACGCGCTTCTGGTTTTTTCTTTTGATAATTCCATACGTATTGTCGTATTTAATGTCAGCAAACGAAGCAAGCGGAACATTACGCACCATTCCGTTCATTGCCATGTCGCGGTAAAGTATTTTCAGATTCCTGAGCATGTCAACATTATAGCGCTGGTCTTCGCGGTAGCGAACCATTATTTTATAATCGTCATTCACGTCGCGGTATTTAGATGCTTCCCAGCCCAGCACCGCTGCTTGTATCTCGCGGCCAATTTGCGTTGTGCTGATGGCTTCACGGTTGGCGCGTTCGCGGTCAATGTCAAAAGTTACCTGCGGTTTTTTGTCTTGCAAGTCGCTGCGCAATTCTTCCACGCCCTCAATGTGGAGGGAGTCCAAATAGCGTTTCATATTTTTACTCACGGCAACTAATTCTTCGTAATTGTCTCCGCTTATTTCAATGTTGATAGGCTTGCCTACCGGCGGGCCGCCTTGTTCCTGGCTCACCGTAATTTCAGCGCCCGGAACGGAACCGCGCACTGCTTCGCGGATTTTATCAAGATATTCTACAGTGGATGCGCCATTACGTTTTCCATACTCCACAAATGCAACCTGTATTTTACTCTTGTTGGGATACGAACCCTGGTCTTCGTCCTGGGGGTCAGTAACGCCAACAGTTACGTTAGTGATGACGGATTTCACCAGCTTGTTTGGCCAATCAATCGCTTTGTAAACTTTCGCTTCAATAATTTTTGTAACCGAATCGGTATACGCCTGGTCAGTTCCAACAGGCAGCGATGTAAATACAAAAACAAAATTCGGATCGGCCTGCGGGAAGTAGGAGATAGGGCCATGGCGGAATGCAAAGAGCACTATGGAAAAGAAAAGTACTGCTACCGTCCCCATTACCATTTGCCATGGGCGGTGCAGGCACCAGGTAACGAGATTGCGATACCGGTTCTGAACCTTTGGCCACGTTTCATTCTTAAATTTTTCAATACGGTGTCTCAGCCAATAGCGGTTGAGCAGGTTGAGCAGCAGCATGAGTATAGCAAAGTTTCCGAAACCGAAATTGCCGCTTATATAACTCAGTACAATCACAACTCCGAAAATAATAAGTGACATCTTTAATCCTTTCTTAGGGTCGTACTTATCTTTTTCTGTATGCGGTTTCATGAATCGTACGGCAAATACAGGATTAATAATGTATGCCACAATCAACGAGGCAGACAGCGTAATGATTAATGTTACGGGAAGGAAAAACATAAATTTTCCCATCACGCCTTTCCAGAAAAGGAGAGGGAAAAACGGGGCGATGGTGGTCAAGGTACCGCTAAGTACCGGAGCAAAAACTTCTCCTGCGGCCATCTTAGCCGACTCCATGATGCTTCTGTTTCCGGTGGAGAAAATACGATGCGTGTTTTCAATTACCACTATGGCATCATCCACAACAATACCTAGTGCCATCAGGAATGAGAATAATACAATCATGTTCAGCGTAAACCCTACGGTGGGCAGCAGCATGAATGCGAGGCACATGGAAAGCGGAACGGACATAGCAACGAAAAACGCATTGGCAATGCCCATAAAAAACATGAGCACAACAAACACGAGAATAAAACCTATAATAATGGTGTTGATTAAATCGTGAAGCATGTTGCGGGTCATTTCGCTCTGGTCACCGGTGAGGGTAACCTGTAAATCTTTAGGCCATGCGTTCGCTTTCAGATCATCTACGAGTGCAACAATTTTATCGGAAGCGTTAATCAGGTTTTCTCCTTTGCGTTTTATAATACTCAGGGTGATAACATTTTTATGGTCGAGACGCGCATACGATTCCTGCTCTTTGTGCGAATCAACAACCTCGGCAATATCCTTGAGATAAACCGGTTTTCCTTCTATAGAATTGATAACGATATTACCGATAAGTTCCGGTGATTTGAATTCTCCTGTTACGCTTAACGAGCGCCTTACTCCATTCATGTTCACTGTACCGCCGGGTATGGTTGCATTCTCGCTTTTCACAGCATTGTAAATATCGTACATGGAAAGCCCGGCTGCCTGCATCTTAAGCATATCCACATTGACTTGTATTTCGCGCTCCAGCGCACCAATCATATCTATCTGCTTCACTTCGCGCATGGCCTCCAGCTTTTCTTTCGCTTCGTCGGCATACTTTTTCAGCTTGGCTAAATCATAATTACCGGCAATGTTCACGTACATCACAGGCAAGTCGGCAAAATTGATGTCTATAATTTGCGGGTCGTTGGGTAAGTCCTGCGGAAGGTCGCTCTTGGCGCGGTCAACAGCATCTTTCACCTTCGCTTTAGCATCCTCAATTTTTACATCGCTGTTAAACTCAACAATCACATTGCAATAATCCTGCAGCGAATTGCTTTTTAGTTTTTTTACTCCTGCAATGCTCTTGCATTGTTTTTCAATAGGGCGTACCACAAGGTTTTCCATATCCTTCGGAGATGTGCCCGGGTAAAGAACACTCACATAAATATTCGGAAGCGAGATATCAGGGAAACTTTCCTTCGGCAGGTTGTTGTACGTCTGCAACCCGGCAATGATGAGAATAAAAGTGAGAATGAAAATAGCCGTGCGGTTATTGATGGCCCACGTACTGGGTTTGAATTCTTTTTTTATTTCGTTGTTCATGGTATTCGTTATTCGTTATGTTACTAAAAGCCAATAGCCAATAGCTACTTTACAACTTTATCACATCTCCGTCAATCACATTCTGATAACCAATCGTAATCACTTTGTCTCCCGGAGAAAGGCCGCTGCGGATTTCAGCCAAACCATTGTATGTCATGCCGGATGAAACTGTTTTTCTCTTAGCCACTGTCTTTCCGTTTTCATTGCTGGCGATATAAACAAATTCACCATCACTCGATTTCTGAACGGCACCGACAGGAACCACATAGACATTAGGAGCTGCATAGTCGGCAATTTTCAAAACGGCAACCTGGTTGGGATGAAATTCACCGTCCTTAGGGTTTAGCCTGACTTCAACATTAAATGTTCTGTTCAGCGGGTTGATGGCTTGTCCTGAATATGTAAGCTTAGTCTTTACTTCTTTCGTTAGGTCGGGAAAATAAATTACCGCATCGCACCCGCTTTTCACCTTGCTGATATATGATTCAGCAACTTCTGCTTTCACTTTCATGCTGGAAAGATTCACAACACGCATAGACTGAAATCCAGGGGCAACAGAAGAACCGATTTTTATATTTACAACATCTACCGTTCCATTAATAGGCGACTTAATCCGCGTCATATCCCACTGCTCCTGGAGTGAAGCATATTGCTTTTCCATGGATTCCTTTTGTGTTTTCGCCTGTATAAACTGAACTTCGCTCCCTATTTTCTGGTCCCACAAATTTTTCTGGCGGTTGAACATGGTAACAGCCATGTCCATCTGCGCCTGCATCGATTCGAGTTGCTGGTGAATGGCGCGGTCGTCAAGCGTGGCAAGCACCTGTCCTTTCGAAACTTTGTCTCCCGGTTTCACAAGAACTGCAGTTACTGTGCCGGGCATTTCTGCACTGAGGGTTACGTCTTCATCGCCATCTACTTTCGCCTGCACTTCTATAAAGTGAATGAATGTTTGCGGTAGCATTTCGGTTGCCGAAACAATTTTTGACTTGTCGTTTTTCTTTGACGTGTCGTTTTTGGCAATGTCATCTTCCAGCCTTGTAATTTTGTCTTTCAGTTCTGCCTGTTCTTTTTTCAGCGCATCGAGCTCTGAACGTTTGTCGCCGGCCGGAGATTGATTGCACGAAATAACCGTTGCTCCGATGAGAATGAATGCCAGGGAATTTTTAATCATGAACGTTGTTTTCATTTTTCTTTTTTCGTTATGTGGTTTTTCAAATAATTATTTAATGTTTCCGAGCGCTTTATCCAGGTCAACCTTTGCGACAAGCGCATCATAGAGTGCACTGTAATAATTGGTTTGTGCCTCGCGCAAGGATGTTTCTGCGGTAATCACTTCGAGATTGCTGCCAACACCCTGGTCGTATTTTAATTTTGAAACACGTACCACTTCATTGGCTAAATCAAGATTTTCTTTTTGAGTGTTGAGCGATGCAAGAGAATTCAAAAGTTGGGTCCGGTTTGTTTCCGCTTCAAGTGAAAGTGCGTTCGATGTATTCATCAAATCATTTTCCGTTTTCTGAAGACTCATTTTTGCCTGCTGAATTTTTTTCTCCCGCTGCAAGCCGTCAAAAAGAGACCATGTAAGAGTAGCCCCTACGAAACCCGTAGGATACCATTTTTCACCTGTATCAAAAATATTAAACTTAGGGCGCTGTTCCGTGGTAAAAAGGGTACCATACAGCACCAAACTTGGCAGATAATTAGACTTGTATCTTTTCACGTCAAGCGACATGAGGCGTTTTTGAGTTTGCAGAAGAGAATACTCAACACGCTTGGTCACGTCCGCTTTCTCCGCGCTTACACTTATGTTCCGGATTTGCTCATCGCTCAGGGAATCTGAAAGTGTGACGGAAGAATTAATATCCATTCCCATTTGGAATTTCAGGTAATAATCGCTCAGCTTCATCAGCCGGGTCACATTCTCACGCTCGGTGTTTATGTTGTTATAGGCAAGAGCAACCCTGTCATGGTCAATTTTCTCCACGAAACCGTTATCGTACAATGCTTTAGTGTCGTCTCTAAGTTTTTGCACTCTCGTCACATTGGCATCGAGCAATTTCATACGCTCGCGGTTTACCAGTACGCTGTAATATGCCCTGCTTACTGATACGGCAATATCAATTTTAGTCCGCGCCATATTTTTTTGCGAAAGCTCTCTGTATGTTTTTGCTGCCTGTAATCCCACCAAATAAGTCCCATCAAAAAGAAGTTGACTTGCCTGCACCCCGGCAGTTGCACTATAAGAAGGTGTTGTAATCGGGAACCCGACAAATGTTCCCGGCTCACCTCCGGCAAATGCCCCGGGAAAAAGATAGTTCAGCGTAAAATAATCTTTTGCATCAAAGCTTGCGCTTACCTGGGGCAAACCTATGCCGGCAGTTTCTTTCACCTTAGCATTTGCAATTTTCTCATCAAGCTGTGCATTCAGAGCAGAAGACTGATGCTGGTATGCATATTCAATCGCTTGCTGAAGGGTAAATGATGAATTCTCTTGCGCCCCAACCGAAAGCTGAAGTATAAGGAAAACCAGGAGTGGAAATATTTTTTTCATAAAATTTAATTCTTATGTTTATCAATGAGCTTATATCCTTTTAGTGTGACAATACCATAGAGGAAGTGTTCGAGAAGCTGAATATGAACGTCAGCAATATCAAATTCTTTGGGAGAAAAAACCTGGGTGTCAAGCGCCCATTCTGCTTCTTTCATCCGCAGCAGCGCAAGGATGCGCGGGTTTAATCCGGGGCGGTACAATTCTTCCCTGATTCCTCTTCGTATATTTTTCTGCATCACCTTTACAATGCACTCTTCTTTAAAATTGCTGAATAGTTTCCATGCATTGGGGTGATATTTTTGCAAGTCATAAATAAGGTAACGGTTCATTTTTGAAAACATCACTGAAAGATATTTTATGATGCCCAGCATTTCTTCAACGGCATTCTGCGTTTTCCCGGAAATTTTTTCGAGGTCGCCCTGCTGCGATTCGAATTCTTTTCCCGTTAGGCTGCAAACCAGCTTATCCTTGTCTTCAAAAAAACTGTAAATAGTTTTCTTAGACATGCCCAGGTGCCCGGCAATATCATCCATCGTTACACTCTTGATTCCGTATTGAAAAAACAAATCGTGCGCAGAATCCAGTATCCGTTCTTCGGTGTTATTAATCATTTAATTTAAAAAGTATATTATGATTTGGGGCGGCAAAACTATGGAAACTTTTTTTTGATGCAAAGTTTCCTGAAAATTTTATCTGCCTGTAAATCAGAATAAAAGATGCTCTTAATCTTTCCTTTACATTTGTATAACAATCCTAAGCCCTACCCCTGATGAAACCAGCCAAACTATTTTTTGCTGTTGGCATTGCTCTTATTTTTTTCTCCTGTAATAAGGATGATAATCAAGTAGCGAATGCGGTTGCATGCTTCACGGTGGATGCAATAGAAAGTACGGACTCAGCCCATACTTTTCTTTTCGACCAATGTCCGCCCGCTTATGATTTGTCGTACTGGGATTTTAATGACGGGCAGTATTCTTCCAATCCTAATCCTTCGCATGTCTTCAATCATTACGGAACGTATAATGTAAAACTCACCGTGACTAATCAGCCGGTCAATCGAATTCTGTTACAAAGACAATTATAATAGCTCTCGATACAACTCATGTAAATTTTTATGCTGTTGCTAAACATCATGGCGTAACTATTCCTTCGCAGAGTTTTTATCCTGACACACTTTTCCTGAAATACCACGCCACCAATTTCCCGTCTTCGCTTGCTGCTTTTGATACTTTTTATGTGGGCATTCCCGGAGACACTTTTGTTTACTTCAGAATACATCAACCCGATTCGATGTTTATCTATATGACAGGGTGGGATACTATTATCAGCATGCAGGTAGTGGGCGGAATGCCGTACACAACTACTGCTGATACCGGAAGCATTCACCTCAATGTTCCGGTAACAGAATAATAATCCGACTGAGCTTATATTCATCATCATGATAGAATAAGGCGACACTTTCCGCTATCTTTGCACGCCCAATTCGCAAATTCATAAAGATTTCGCTATTCATACCATGCAGAGCATCAGAAATATCGCCATTATAGCCCACGTAGACCACGGAAAAACCACGTTGGTTGACCGCATTCTTCAGCAAACCAAAGTATTCCGTGACAACCAGGACATGGGAGAACTCATCCTTGATAGCAACGACCTTGAGCGCGAACGCGGTATTACCATTGTTGCAAAAAATGTTTCGGTCACATATAAAGACGTTAAGATAAATATCATAGACACTCCCGGCCACGCTGATTTTGGCGGAGAAGTGGAACGCGTGCTCACTATGGCTGATGGAGTTCTTTTGCTTGTGGATGCTTTTGAAGGGCCGATGCCGCAAACGCGTTTTGTTTTGCAGAAGGCGCTCAACCTGGGGCTCAGACCCATCCTTGTCATCAACAAAGTGGATAAGCCCAACTGTCGTCCTGACGAGGTGCACGAAGCTGCGTTTGATTTGTTCTACCACCTGGATGCGACAGAAGACCAACTGAACTTTCCAACCATCTATGGCTCATCAAAACACGGCTGGATGGGTACCGACTGGAACAATCCCACCGAAGACATCACTGTTCTTCTCGACACCATTTTAAGTTATGTGCCGGCTGCACCGCACCATGATGGCACACCGCAGATGCTGATTTCATCGCTCGACTATTCAACGTTTGTCGGGCGCATTGCCATCGGCAGATTATATAGGGGAATACTGAAAGAGAACATGCCTGTGTCACTAGTGAAGCGTGATGGCGCCATTTCCAAATCGCGCATCAAAGAACTTTTTGTGTTTGAAGGGTTGGGAAGAAAAAAAGTTTCTGAAGTAACCTCGGGAGAAATATGTGCTATTGTGGGTTTGGAGAATTTTGAAATCACTGATACAGTTGCTGACTTTGAAAATCCGCAGGGACTTAAAACCATTCCTATAGACGAGCCTACCATGAGTATGTTGTTTACCATCAACACATCTCCGTTCTATGGCAAAGACGGCAGGTTTGTAACGTCACGAAATCTGCGCGACCGGTTGTACAAGGAAACGGAAAAAAATCTTGCGCTCAAAGTTGAAGACACTTCTTCTCCCGATTCATATACCGTTTATGGGCGCGGCATATTGCATCTTTCTATATTGATTGAAACCATGCGCAGGGAAGGTTATGAATTGCAAGTGGGACAGCCGCAAGTAATCATTAAAGAAATTGACGGGCACAAATGTGAACCGGTTGAAACGCTTATTGTTGATACACCTGCTGATGTTGCCGGAAAAGTAATTGAGCTTGTGACACAGAAAAAGGGAGAACTCCTGGTGATGGAACCGAAAGGTGATTTACAACATTTGGAATTTGAAATTCCATCGCGCGGATTGATTGGCTTGCGCAATGCAGTGCTTACGGTTACCGCAGGCGAAGCGATAATGGGACATCGTTTTAAAGAATACCAGCCGCTGAAAGGAAATATTCCCGGAAGAATTAATGGTGTACTTATTTCGGGTGAAACGGGTTCGGCAACAGCTTACTCCATTGATAAACTGCAAGAGCGCGGAAGATTTTTTATTGACCCGGGAGATGTAATTTATTCAGGCCAGGTGATTGGAGAGCAAATTCGCCCGGGCGACCTTGTGGTGAATGTGATTAAAGCAAAACAGCTTAC
Source organism: Bacteroidetes bacterium 2013_40CM_41_45 (assembly GCA_002215675.1). Classification (GTDB taxonomy): domain Bacteria; phylum Bacteroidota; class Bacteroidia; order AKYH767-A; family 2013-40CM-41-45; genus 2013-40CM-41-45. The sequence goes on from NGFH01000002.1 coordinate 235,622, forward strand.
CAACATGCGCGCTACCGGAAGCGATGAGAATGTTCGCATTACTCCTAAAATAAATTTCTCTCTCGAAGAAGCGATGGAGTACATCGAGAACGATGAATACCTTGAAGTAACTCCTAAAGCATTACGTCTCCGTAAAATTTATCTTGACGAACACGAAAGGAAGAGGAGAAGTAAAAAAGAAGTAGCCGGCTGAAAAACTACGCGTTCACATTCGGGATATCTTCTTTTGCGATTTCAAAGTTGTCTTCTTCCTCTTTGTATTTCATAATCTGTTCCAGCGCATCGGGAACTACATCGCTGCAGATTACGATGAAAGAATTTTTCTTTGCACTGCGGATGGCAAAATCAATGGCTTCGCTTTCTTTGGAAAAAATATGAATAGGTTTCTGAGGACCTGCTTTCTTAATTCCGCTCTTCAGCAAACCAACAATTTCTTCCTCCGTTCTTCCGCGCAGGTTTTTATCCTGGCGGATGATGATTTCATCAAACATTTCTGCTGCCAGCGCACCTAAGCTTATGGTATCTTCATCGCGCCTGTCGCCAACGCCTGCAATGATGCCGACTTTACGCGACGCTTCCGTCTTCTCCAGGAATTTTCCAATCGCCTGGAAGCCGGCCGGGTTGTGCGCATAATCTACCATGACCGTAAAGTTTTTGAACTGGAATAAATTCATTCGTCCCGGTGTTTGCGTAGGTGATGGAATAAATGTTTCCAATGCAAGGCGCATATCTTCCACTTTAAAACCACGTACAAAACCTGCAAGCACAGCAGGTAATACATTCTGAATCATAAATGCCGCCTTACCTGAAAATGTAAGCGGAATGTTCACCACTTTGTCTACGCGTATTTTCCACAGTCCTTTGCAAATAGTGATGTAGCCGTTTTCAACGATAGCAGCAATGCCTCCCGCCTCGCAATGTTTTTTTATGCGCTTGCTGTTTTCATCCATGCTGAAGAGCGCCACGTTGCATTCAAGATTTTTTCTCATCTCGTAAACCAAATCATCATCGGCATTTAAAATTGCATATCCCGAAGACAATACACTTTCGACAACTACGGCTTTCACCCGCGCCATTTCTTCAACCGTGTTGATGTCTTTCAATCCAAGATGGTCTGCCGCAACGTTGGTAACAATTCCAACGTCACAATTATGAAAACCAAGACCGGCTTTCAGAATTCCTCCGCGCGCGCATTCGAGAATGGCATAATCCACCGTTGGGTCTTTAAGAACAAATTCCGTGCTGAGCGGGCCCGTACAATCACCGCGCTCCACCATGCGGTTCTGAATATAAATTCCGTCTGTTGTGGTAAAGCCGGGCTTATGTCCCATCGTTTTTACAATGTGAGCGATGAGACGTGTAGTAGTTGTCTTGCCATTCGTTCCCGTTACAGCAATGATGGGGATGCGTGCTGTAGTTCCCGGAGGATATAGCATATCCACTACCGGCTCTGCAACATTACGTGCAATTCCTTCAGCAGGGGAGACGTGCATACGGAAACCGGGAGCGGCATTCACCTCGAGCACAGCTCCGTTGTTTTCATAAAGCGGAACGCTTATGTCCGGTGTCATGATATCAATGCCGCATATGTCAAGGTTGATGATTCTTGCAATGCGTTCAGCCATGAAAACATTATCGGGATGAACAATATCTGTGACATCGGTTGATGTTCCGCCCGTGCTCAAGTTAGCAGTACGCTTCAGGTACAGCGGTTCTCCCTTTTTCAAGACGGTTTCCAACTTGAGATTTTTTTCTTCCAGGATTTGCTTTGTCATGTCGTCCACTTTAATTGCCGTAAGAACTTTTTCATGACCGTATCCTCTCCGCGGGTCGCTGTTTACGATTTCAATTAATTCATAGATGGTTGATTTGCCATCTCCCGTTACCATAGCAGGCGTCCGTTTTGCTCCTGCAACAAATTTGAAATTCACGACCAACAGGCGATGGTCCAGGCCGGTGATAAATTTTTCAATAATCACACCGCGCGAAATTTTTTTCGCGATGGCAAGAGCAGCAACCGCCTCTTCCCAACTCTTTATATTAATGGTAGCGCCACGTCCGTGGTTTCCTCCAACCGGTTTTACTACCAGCGGATAGCCGATACGGTGAATCGCTGACACCAGATCTTCTTCATCATAAACAACCCTGCCGCGCGGAACGGGAATAGACATTGCTTCAAGCAGATTTTTTGTCTCTTCTTTGTCGCAGGCAATTTCAACGGCTATGCTGCTGGTAGTGCTTGCAACAGTTGCCTGTATACGATGCTGATTTACTCCATAACCGAGCTGCACCAGGGAATGCCTGTTGAGACGGATCCAAGGAATACCTCTTGATTTAGCTTCATCCACAATAGAACCCGTAGACGGACCGAGGCGCTCATCTTCGCGTATCTCGCGCATAGTCTGAATGTCTTCAGCAAGGTCATACTCTTTTCCGTCGGTCAATGCCTCAGCAATTCTCACCGCTGCCTTTGCTGCGTACGCACCAACTTTTTCTTCCATGTAATCGAACACCACGTTGTACATACCGAGCTGTGCCGTGCTGCGTGTTCTGCCGAAACCGCAGTCCATACCGGCAAGCGTTTGTATCTCCAGCGCAATATGTTCAATCACGTGGCCTATCCATGTGCCTTCGCGTACGCGGTGAAAAAATCCTCCTGCGAAATCTTCAGAACAGCGGTGCTCAAACATGCCGGGAAACATTTTTTCCAAACGCTCGGGGAAGCCGGGAATTTTGTTGGTCGGCCTTTGCTCCATGTCTTCAATGTCAAGCTTCATTACAATAAGCTTGTGCCTGCGTATGCTCCAGTAGTTAGGGCCGCGCATGGCGCGTATGTCAAGGATTTTCATAAAATATTTTACGAAAAATGAATGGTGAAAGTAGGGAGAAATAGGGAAACGGAAAATTAGTAAACCGGAAGTAAGTTTTTCCGCATTTTCATCAAGTTACAGGGTAACAGCTCTTGTATTATTACTCCCGTGAGCCTGGCTTCTTTCTGGAAACTCAATTTAGCAGAACGCGCTGAACTTTTGTGGAACAAAGCAACGTTTGTGACATCAGCTTTATGCTTTGACCATCGCATCAACCTGTATTATTGGAACGGAAACTTTATCGAAGTCTGGTATGATTCATCGAAAAATAAAATCACCAAAATCACTCCGATGAAAAACATAAGACTTTTCAAAGGGCATTTTAAATGGAATAAAAAGCCTTAAAACAATCAGATAATAAGAAAAACAAGGCATTAAAGGGGCCTGTTGATGAAAAAACCAAGTAGATTACCAGAGAGAAAAGGAAAAAGTACCTTTGCGTCAATCCTAATTTTATGGCACAAGATGTAACACTTGCAACAAGCAATACTGCTGCAGCGGCAACCTTTGGCATGCAGCCCACAAGCCACATGTATATGGCTGAATATAAAAATGGCTCATGGCACACTGGCCAGTTGCAGGACTTTCATAAAATCTCGCTCAGTCCCTTTGCACTTTGCTTCCATTACGGGCAAACTATTTTTGAGGGGATGAAAGCGTTCCGTATGAAAGACGGGCGGCTCAATATTTTCCGTCCCGAAAAACATTTTGAACGCATTAATGCATCGCTCTCGCGCATGCAAATGCCTGAATTATCGTACGAGCTGTTTTTGAACGGCATTAGGGAAGTTGTGCAGGCAGACAAAGATTGGTTTGAAAAAGACAGCGACCAGGCTCTTTACTTGCGCCCGCTTGTAATTGCATCGGAAGAGCGGCTGGGCGTAAAAGTTTCTGAAGAATATTTGTTCATTGTGATGGCAAGCCCAGCCGGAAAATATTTTGTAAATCCTATTAAATCGAAAGTGGAAACCACTTATACCCGTGCTTTTGAAGGTGGACCGGGTTATGCCAAGTGCGGTGGAAATTATGGTGCTGCTTTTTATCCCGCTCATCTCGCCCGCCTGCAGGGTTTTGACCAGGTAATATGGACCGACGGAATGGAACATGAATACATTGAAGAGGCAGGCGCCATGAACGTGATGCTTGTAGTGGATGGCACGCTGATGACGCCTGAATTATCCGGAACTATACTGGACGGCATTACACGCGATTCCCTTCTCACTCTTGCGGCAAAAAAAGGAATTAAAACAGAAGTGCGCAGAATATCCATAACTGAACTTGAGAAGTGGTTTAAAGAGGGAAAGAAAGTGGAAGTATTTGGCGCAGGCACGGCTGCGGTGGTGGCGCCCATTAAAAGCCTTGACATTAAGGGAAATAAATATTCACCCTACATGGGCGATGATGCTACCATGTTTGTTCTTAAAAAAGAATTGAACGATATTAAGTACGGCCTCAATAAAGATGAGTGGGGCTGGAATTATATTTTGTAAAAAACGTCAGACATCCAACGTCAGACAATTTTATCTCACCTTTTCTCTCTCCACCTGGAAGATTTCTCTTGTAGCGGCATCAGAAACAAAAGCAACAATATGGCACTGGTCAATATTTAAAGCGGGGTTGACGGGATTAATGGCAGTTATATTCAAGAGGTTTAGCGTGAACGGGCTGGTAACAGAATCGTCTACGGCAGCGCTGCCTGTGAAAATCTGGTCACCTAACGGATCGGTAGTGATGGCTCCTCTCAAAACATGCCGGTGAACATAATCCGGAATATTTTGTGGAACATGCGGAGGATACCAAACCTGCCAGTCAACAACGCTGTCTTCTGTAAGCACAACAGTTAAGTTATAAGCACCGCTCACTGCCTGCAGAACTTTCACTTTCACATTGCAGTTGAGATTGCCCGAGGTAGAATCATACGCATTGATGATTTCAATTTTAAATTTTGCCGGCTGATGGTAAATGGATTGCGCTGCCGTTGCCCAGGCGCCTGGTAATTTCACCTGTGCGCTTGTAGGATAATCAATGCGGCTTACCATTCCGTTCGGATTTGCAGTCACATTGAAATCAGTGAGCCATATTTCGCCTACAGGAGTTCTGAAGTCAGTACCAAACGAACCCACAGGCGCCCCCGCAGGATATGATGCCGGAGGAGTGGTATTAGTGAAAGTACTGCCCGGACTTGCATGCACACCGATGGAGATAAGTTCTTCGCCATAAAGAGGAACAAGAGTGCTGTATAATGTTACGGCTGCCGGAGGACACGTTCCGCAACGAAAGCCGGTATAATCTTCAATTAGAATTTTCCTGAATATGGTATCAGAGTTGTTTTGATTTCCTCCCGATGCTTGTTTATACGGCGGGTCAACCTTATCGCACGATACGAACAAAACCAAAGCAGCAGCAATGGCGAACAAGTACGCAGAGAATCTTTTTATCATGACGTAAATTTACTAAAAGCTGCTTGAGACCGAAAATATAATTCCGTTTGAAGCCGGAACGGTGCGGCAAACGCCTCCGACGCAAACTATTCCTGCGCGCTGTTTCCCATAACCGAGGCTGAAACGGTTGGCATTTTTTGTGAATGTAACGGTCCCCGTAAAATAATGTATGCGGTGGTCGGGGTCGTCATTACCGTAATTATACATATCGAAAGCGGCTATGGACCAATAGGGAGCAATGGTAAATTCCTCGAGCAGCATAGCCCAGCTTTTTTTATCATATCTGGTAAAGAGATGTTGCGCTTCGGTGCGAAGGGTTTTTTTAGAAGTTATTTTCCAGATGATTTCGGCAACGCCCGTATGCGTGTAAAAAGTTCCGTAGCCGGGTGAACCCTGGATTACGTCTTTGTTGTAGACAATATAAACGTAATCGAAAATACCCTTCACCTTGCTGCTGAACTTGTGTGTTACTTCAACATTAAAATCCTCGAAGTACAGTTGATCGCCTACTTTTAAAAAGTCGGAGCGGTAACCTTCTGTTCCCGACACTCCGATTACATTGGTGTCTGACGGGGTCGTTCTGTCAATGGAATTCGCCCGTGAATAATTAAAAGCAACATCGGTTCCGTATTTTCCACCCAGTGGTTTCTGCGGTTTTATTTTGAGAAATAATTCCGCTTGCATTCCCATTTCTCCATTGGGCTGTGTTGCATACGGATACAAAGCGCACAACGCATAGGTATGATTGCGTGTCATGGCAGGGAGATAATTGATAAGTAAATCGTTCACAGAAGCCGAGCGGTCGGAACGGAAATTCATATTGTCAATGCGTTTGCCTGCGAGGGTAAAACCAAAGCCCGGCTTGGAGTAACCCAGATTTACAATCAAGGCTTCACCGTCCTTATATATGAATGAATTATTAAAGGAAGGGTCATTTATTTTATGAGCATATTCTGCATTAAGCGAATAATTGCCGCGCTGAATATTTATTCTGCCCGAACCCGCTCCCACATTTTCGGGAAGAATGTAAATAGGGTCTTCATCTTTCTGAAACTTGCTTACAAAGCTTCCGCCCAGAATAATTCTTGTTTTTGCATCGGCCATTTTTTTGAACGTTTCATTGAGTGACACTTCCGCATCGGCACCACGCACAATGCCGGGGCCAAGGGCAAAATATAAACGCTGTTTTCCGGCAAGCGCCTTCAGCGTTATTCCGGGACGGGGCGTATAAGCAATGCGCAATCCTTCAAATGCGTTATCAAGGCCAAGCCCACGCTCCTCATAGGAACGAAGAAGAATTCCGCTGCCAAATTGCTCGTAGAAATTTCCGACCGTCACATCCAGGCCGTCATTATTATAACGGAGAAAACGATACGGGATTCCACTGCCCGTATAACGCGGGTCAAAACCCAAGAGGGGATTGAGATAACTTTCATATCGGAGGCCGGCAGAAAAATTTCCGCTTTCATAAATGAAGTTAGCAAAACCATTCATCAGCATTTTCTCCTTCACATCGGGAGCACCTATAAGTGAGTCGGGGCGATAGTATTGTGCATCGAGTTGAAAATTCCCGTGTAATGCGCCGCCACTTTGTGCAAAACAATAAGCGGCCAAAAAGAAATAAAATATAAAAAGCAGTAATTTTTTTTTCATATCATCCGTCAAAACAAAATCAAAAGATTATCGATAAGCCCCGGCGGCTTTCATTATTGCAACATTCCAACTCCCCATATCGTCAGAGATGCTCTATAAAATAATGTTCAGTTAAAATTTATTTTCTGTATGAATAATATTATTGAGCAGCAGGAACCTTTTTAACTTGCTCGAACAGTTCGTCTTCATTGCCGTCAACATATCCTACGTGCTGCCATATAATTTCACCCTTGCCGTTAACCAAAAAAGTGTGAGGAGGCATATTTACATTGAGCGAGCGTTTGAAATCTGAATTAGGATCGAGCAAAAATTCATAGGGCCATTTGCGCCCGTTCACAAACGGAGTTACGCGCTGTGAGGTGCGGGCATCGTCAATAGATACGGCAACGAGTTTTACACCGGTTTCTTTTTGCCACTGGGGATACACATCAGCAATATTGTTCAACTCTTCAATGCAGGGTTTACACCATGTAGCCCAAAAGCTGATGATGATGGGTTTGCCATCGTTTGAAATAGAAGACGTATTGGTAGCTTCTCCCTGTAGTGTTTTAACGGCAACAGAAGGAATGCTTCTGCCTTTCGCAGGGCTTTGGGCAAGAGCGGAAAATGCAAAAAAGCAACCGGCAGCAATAAAAGATGCTATTATACTTTTTAATTTCATGGACCTGTTTTTCTAAGAATTAATTGACAAACCCGGACGAAAAAACGGAATGATTAGATTTTAACAATATGGAAGTGCAAAGCTATCAAAAATAGTTCCAGCCCATTTGGATATATTAAATTAAATAAGTTATCTTTGAAGTTCCATTTTAAACCTGTATTTAATTTAACTTAAAAATCAGTAACATGAAAAAACATTTACTTGTACTATTATTTGCCACAATGCTTTTAGCTGCAGGGCAAAACGCCAGTGCACAGTTAGCTAATGGGTGCATTGCCCCCAACTTTATAGCTAATGATATCAATGGCAATCCATGGAACTTGTATTCTATCCTTAGCCAGGGGAAGACAGTTTTTATTGACATTTCTGCAACCTGGTGCTATCCATGTTGGGTTTATCATAATTCGGGTAATCTTGAAAACCTGTACAACACATATGGACCTCCGGGTACCAACGAGGTGATGGTTTTCTACATTGAAGGAGATGCCAATACTTCAACAGCTTGCCTGTACGGGCCTGCCGGTCCGTGCGCTTCCAGTACCAGCACACAAGGCGATTGGGTAACGGGAACTCCGTATCCGATTATTGATAATGCATCTATCGCAAACAGTTACCAGATTACATATTTCCCGTCTATCTTTATGATTACTCCGGACAAAATCTGCAGGGAAAACAGTCAGATTACAACGGCTCAGCATTATGCAGCCATGCAGCAATATTCATTTCCTGCCATTGCTACTGCCGATGCAGGAGTTAGCTGGGGATGCAGCATGAACCAGAATGTTTCAGGATGCTCTGGCGCTTCCATGACGGTACGCCTTTTCAATTATTCTACCAGCCCGCTTACATCAGCTACCATTGAAGTTTCTGTCAACAGCGTTGTACAGCAAACCATTCCATGGACCGGAAATCTTGCAACCTATGCTTATGCAACTGTTAATATTACAGGAGTTACAGGTTCCGTTGGTCCTAATACTGCTGACATTACTGTTACCGGAGCTAACGGAGGTGCTGATACTCGTGCAGCCAATAACAGTACCTCTATTCCGTTTACAATTTATGCCAACGCAGGGGGCCCTGCTGTTACAGAGGCATTTCCTACTGCAACTTTTCCTCCGTCAGGATGGACGTTGTCCAATGGCGGAAGCCCGTATACCTGGGATTATTCATCAGTTGGATCCAGCAACCCCGGTTCTGCAATTATGGATTTCTACGAGGCCACGGCCGGAGATATGGACGTTCTATCATTGCCCCCAATGAATTTCACAGGTTACAGCGCAGCAACGTTGACGTTTGACCGTTCACATCAGCAGTATGGCTCTGGCAATGTTGACAACCTCAAAATAAAAGTATCAACAAATTGTGGTGCTTCATGGGCTACTCCTTATAACAAATCAAGCTCCCAAAACTTAGCTACCGGCCTTACCAGCGTACTTGGATATTCCCCCGCAAATACTCCATGGGTACCGAGTCTGTCCACAGATTGGGCTTCTGACAATGTTAATTTGAATTCGTATCTCGGAAATGGTGTGGTGATTATTAAGTTTGAAGCCAACAGCGGTTATGGTAACAATTTGTACATTGATAATGTTAATGTGAATCTCATTACCTCAACAGGAGACATTGTTACTGTTCCGGTTCATTTTGAATTGTATCCAAACCCGGCTACAAACTCTGCTTCGGTTTCATTGCAGCTTAACCGCACAAGCGATGTTACCGTTAATGTTGTCAATGCATTGGGACAGGTAGTTCAGTCTACTTTGAATCCGAATCTTTCGGCAGCCGAGCATACCTTTACTATTAACACCCGAAATTTAAGCCCGGGTGTTTACAACGTAAACATTATTTCTTCTGAAGGCGTTACTTCAAGAAAACTTATTAAAGAATAACTGAGTTATAAATCTCCTCACTCTTTGGGTGAGGAGATTTATTTTTATAAAACAGAAAAAAGTTGCTATGAAAAAAGTATTACTCGCGTTATTGCTGGTACTTGCATATGCCGGCAGCCGGGCTCAATCGTTTACTCTGGTAAACCCTCAGATCAACTATTCTAACCCAAACCTTTCTCAAGTAACTCAGGGTTTCCTGACCGTTCATAATGGTGCATCGTTTGCAAAAGACGTTAAGGTGCAAAGGATGGTTAACAATCTTGTACCGGGTCATACCGGTTATTTTTGTTGGGATGTTTGCTATTCACCCCCTATAAGTATATCCGCCAATTCTGTTACTATACAGGCCAATACAGATGATTACCATTTTTATTGTGATATAGACCCGCACGGAGTTGCAGGAATGGACACAGTTTGTTATAGGTTTTTTGATGACAATGATGCTAATGACTATGTCGACATTTGTCTCTATTTTGATTTAGGCAGTACAGGCGTTGTTTCCCTAAATGCTTCACAGAAAAATCCATTGTCTGTTGCATCGCCCAATCCTGCAAACACCTTCAGCGGAATAAATTATTATACCGATGTAACTAAAAATCCAATGCTGGTTGTCTACGACTTGCTCGGAGGAAAAGTGTTTGAAACAAACCTGTTGCAAAGACAAGGTGCTTATATTCTTAATGTCGCAGATTTAAAGCAGGGCATTTATCTCTATTCTTTAATTGAGAATGGAAAAACTGTAGCAACCCAAAAGCTAGTGGTTGCTCATAAGTAAGAGCATTTTTAAGTTACTTTAAAACGGCATCCGCATCCGTCAATCCCGACTGATGCGGATGTTTTTTTAGTAGCTTTGTCAGCTATCATTTTTTATAATGTCCAAGACAAATCTGAGCCAGGAAGCGCTTGATTACCACTCGCAGGGAAGGCCGGGAAAAATTGAAGTAGTTCCCACAAAACCATACAGTTCGCAGCGCGATTTATCGCTCGCCTATTCTCCGGGTGTTGCCGAACCCTGCCGCGAAATTGCGGAGGATAGTTCAAAGGTTTATAAGTACACAACCAAGGGAAACCTGGTAGCTGTTATTTCCAATGGCACTGCCGTTCTGGGATTAGGCCATATCGGTCCGCTTGCGGCAAAGCCTGTGATGGAAGGCAAAGGGCTGCTGTTTAAAATCTTTGCCGATATAGATGTGTTCGATATTGAAATCAACGAAACGGATGTGGACGCTTTTGTAAAAACCGTAAAAGCAATCTCACCCACTTTCGGAGGAATAAACCTGGAGGATATTAAGGCCCCCGAATGTTTTGAAATTGAAAAGCGGTTAAAAGCCGAGCTCGATATTCCTATTATGCATGATGACCAGCACGGAACGGCAATTATTTCAGGCGCTGCTCTTTTAAATGCTCTTGAAGTTGCCGGTAAAAAAATTGATAAGGTTCACATTGTGGTTAACGGTGCGGGCGCTTCAGCCATTTCATGCGCCAAACTTTACCTGGCACTTGGAGCGAAAAAAGAAAATATGATTATGCTCGACAGCAAGGGAGTGATTCACGTTAATTCCAAAAACCTGGATGAGAGCAAAAAGTTTTTCGCCACTGCAAAGCACGTCCGCTCGCTGAAGGATGCGCTGAAGGGCGCTGATGTTTTTCTTGGTCTTTCGAAAGGAAATGTTCTGAATGCATCCATGATACAGGACATGGCAAAGAACCCTATAATATTTGCGTTGGCTAATCCTGACCCTGAAATTTCTTACGAGGCAGCACATGCAGCGCGAAAGGATGCCATCATTGCCACCGGCCGTTCCGACTATCCTAACCAGGTGAATAACGTGCTGGGCTTCCCGTTTATTTTCAGGGGAGCGCTTGATGTCCGCGCAAAACAGATTAACGAAGAAATGAAACTTGCTGCAGTGCGTGCCATCGCAAACCTTGCACGCGAAAGTGTTCCTGAAATCGTGAACCTGGCATACAATAAAAAAAATATTTCGTTCGGTAAAGAATACATCATACCCAAGCCATTGGACCCGCGGCTCATTACTACAGTGGCCCCGGCAGTTGCCAAAGCTGCAATGGATTCGGGTGTTGCAAAGCTGGCAATAAAAAACTGGGATGCTTATAATGAAGACCTTATAAAGCGCCTTGGATTGGATAATAAAATTATTCGCGTGCTTACTACCAAAGCACGCCAGAATCCTCAACGCGTGGTATTTGCAGAAGCTGATACATATAAGATTCTTAAGGCAGCGCAGATTGTGCGCGATGAAGGTATTGCAAAGCCGATACTGCTGGGTAATGTTCAGAAGATTAAGAAAATAATTGAGCAGAATAAACTTGACCTGGGCAATACGCCTATGATTAACCCTCGCATGGAAGAGGAAAAAAGAATTGAATACGGGGAATTGTTTTTTGAAAAGCGCAGGAGACGGGGCTATACATTATATGAGGCGCGCAAAATCATGAACGAAAGAAATTACTACGGAGCCATGATGGTGGAAACCGGTGAAGCCGATGCATTGATTTCCGGGCTGACCAGAAAATACAGTGATACCATTCGTCCTTCGCTGCAGATTATCGGCACACAGGAAGGGGTGGGTAAAGTTGCCGGTATGTATATACTGGTTACAAAAAAAGGCCCTGTGTTTTTTGCCGACACCACCATTAATATAGATCCAACGGCAGAAGAGCTGGTAGAAATCACCATGCTCACGGCAAATGCCATTTCACAATTCAATGTAAAGCCGCGCATTGCATTGCTCTCGTATTCCAATTTCGGTTCCAATGAAGACCCTAATGCACGTAAGGTGCGCGATGCCGTAGCTATTTTGCATCAACGTTACCCGGGCTTGCTCGTAGATGGAGAAATGCAGGCAAACTTTGCCTTGAACACACAGCTTTTGAAGGACAATTTTCCGTTCAGTGTGCTTGGTGAGGAAGGCGCCAATACGCTCATCTTTCCCAACCTGGATGCCGGAAATATTGCCTACAAATTATTGCAGGAAATGGGCGCGGCAGAAGCCATTGGCCCTGTGCTGCTAGGCATTAAAAAACCGGTTCACGTGCTGCAGTTGGGCAGTTCCGTCCGCGAAATTGTTAATATGATTACTATTGCGGTTGTAGACGCCCAATCGAGGAAATCTGTCGTCTAAATACTTATAATAATATCAGTAAAACCACGTTTAAGCGGCTTAAATGTATAATCACCTGTCGGGAAATATAACGCAGTTAAATCCGTCAATGGCAGTCATTGATTGTAACGGAGTAGGATATGTTTTGTCTATTTCTTTAAACTGCTATACTAAAATTAACGGAAAGAAAAATGCAACGCTTCTCACGCATCTCCAGGTTTCTGAAGATGCACATGTGCTATACGGATTTCACGATGAGCAAGAGCGCAGGTTATTCCGTCACTTACTTTCTGTATCCGGAATCGGGGCTAAAACAGCAATGGCAATTATTTCATCTGCATCGCCTGACCTGATTATGCGTGCCATCATAACCGACAACGTGCAACAGCTTCAGACCTTAAAAGGAGTAAGCGAAAAAACAGCACAGAAGATTATAATAGAGCTGAAGAAAAAAATAAGCAAGGAAGATTTTCCTTCTGTGGCGATGCGTGAAAAAATCCCTTCGCGCGATGAGGCGCTTGCCGCACTTTCCACACTTGGTTTTCCAAGAACCGTTTCCGAAAGGGCAGTGGACACGATTCTTTCATCGAACAACGGAAAAGAAATAGGAGTGGAGGAACTGCTAAAATTAGCATTGAAAAATATTTAGGAAAAAAATGTTCACGCAAAGGCGCAAAGACGCGGAGAAAAATGACGGAAAACGAAATATCTGCTGTGCTTGTAAATATGTTTCTAAAAATACATCGGCAGTTAAGGCCGGGATTATTGGAGTCAATTTATGAGGAAGTGATTTGCTACGAGTTAAGGAAGGCTGGCCTTGCATTTAAGAGACAGCAGGGAATGGTGGTGATGTATGACGAGCTAAAAATGGATTTAGGATTTCGTTCTGATGTTATTGTTGATGATAAAGTAATCATAGAAATAAAATCAGTAGATATATTGGCACCTGTACATCATAAGCAATTGCTTACTTATCTTCGGCTTACGAATTTGAAATTGGGATTACTTGTGAATTTCAATGTCGATTTAATTAAGAATGGAATAACCAGAATTGTAAATAACCTATGAGCGCCTTCGCGTCTTTGCGCCTTTGCGAGAAATAAAAAAAACGGATAACCTTCATGCTCAGAACAGCCGTAAAATATTTTACCATCATCTCTTTGGTTCTTTTTTTGTTGAACTGGGGATGGGCTGCCGTAAACAAGGGCATCACTTCAGCTTCAAAGTACAAAGAAATTTTCGGGCATAATTTTTCAGTGCGCCTTGATTCCGATACCACATCATTGCCCTATCCTTTCACAGACCGTTACGGAGATAAGTACGGTCCCACGCAAACCCAGCGCGATTTGTTTTTGCACGACCCTTCCAACGTAAAAGAAACTATAGAATATGACCCGAAGGAAGGCGTTTACAATATTGAAGAGCGGATGGGAAATCTTTTTTACCGTAATCCGTCTTACCTGACGTTTGATGAGTTTGTAGAAAACGAATTCCGCTCATCCACTAAAAAATACTGGCGCAACCGTTCTGAAGAAGGGGGAACTGCAAACAAGAAGGGACTGATACCCAAAATATTCGTTAAGAGCCAGGTCTTCGACCGCATTTTTGGCGGCAACACTATTGACATCCGCCCGCAAGGCTCTGCGGAACTGACATTCGGAGTAAACATTTCGCGGAATGACAACCCCGCACTTCCCGAAAAGCAAAGGAAGATTACCACGTTCGACTTCAAGGAAAAAATACAGATGAATGTGATTGGCAACATTGGTGACAAGATGAAGCTGCAGACCAATTACAACACAGAAGCGACTTTTGATTTCGAGAATAAAATGAAACTGGAGTACACCGGTTACGAAGACGAAATCATAAAAAAGATTGAAGCCGGAAACGTAAGCCTGCCGCTGCGCGGAACGCTGATTACCGGTAGCCAGAGCTTGTTCGGGTTAAAAACAGAATTGCAGTTTGGACGAATGACCGTTACAAGTATTTTCTCCCAGCAAAAAGGCAAAACACAATCCGTAGATGTGCAGGGAGGGGCGCAGACGAGCTTCTTTGAAATAAAAGGCGACCAGTACGAAGCCAACCGGCACTATTTCCTGGCGCAGTATTTCCGCAACTTGTATGACCACGCATTATCAAACTTGCCCATTGTGCAATCGGGGATTAACATTACAAGAATAGAAGTTTGGGTAACCAACCGCACAAGCGTTGTTGAAAACACGCGTGATATTGTTGCGTTTATGGATTTGGGAGAATCGAACTTTGATACCAGCGCGCAACTTATCACTTCGTCAATTCCAAATTCTCCTCCCTTTGATAGTTCAAACTCATTATATACAAACATAGCTAATAATATCAGTGGCGGCTTGTCAGCATTGCGTAACCTGAATCAATCTCCTGCCTTGACCGGACTAAATCATTTAAGCAATACATTCAATTTTACCGACCCCAAAAATGTTGTTACTGTAAACTTTGCAAGAAAACTTAACCCGAATGAGTTTACATTAAACAGCCGCCTCGGTTATATTTCACTTAACCAGGCATTGAATGCCGATGAAGTTCTTGCCGTTGCCTTTGAATATACTTTGAACGGGCATACCTACCATGTGGGTGATTTTTCTACCGGAGGTATTAATGCTCCGCAAGCTTTATTTGTAAAGATGCTTAAGAGCACCAACGTTTCCACGAACCTGTTTACGTGGGACCTGATGATGAAAAATATTTATTCATTGGGCACCTATAATCTCAGTAACCAGGATTTCCGGCTCGATGTTTTGTTTCTCGATGATAACATTGGTTCATACATCAATTATATTCCTGAAGGTTGTGCAAGCGCAAAGGGAGTTCCATTGCTCACGCTCTTCAATATGGACCGCCTTAACTCCAACAACGACCAGCAACCCGATGGTGTTTTCGATTTTGTTGACGGAGTAACGGTGAACCGCGCCAACGGAAGAATTATTTTCCCGGTGCTGGAGCCCTTTGGTGATTATCTGAAAGGCAAGTTTTGTAATGACACTATTCTTGCTTCGCGCTATTGCTACTTTGCATTGTACGATTCAACTAAAAGCAAAGCGCAGCAGCAGCCCGAAAAAAATAAATTCTTGCTCAAGGGAAGTTACCAGGGAAGTTCGGGTTCTGAAATTCCTTTGAACGCGGTAAATATTCCCGAGGGCTCGGTAAAGGTTACTGCCGGCGGTGTTCCGCTCACTGAAAATGTTGACTACACCGTTGACTATACGCTGGGCCGGGTTAAAATCATCAATGCAGGATTGCTTAGCTCCAATGCTCCCATTCACGTATCGCTTGAAAGCAATGCGCTCTTCAGCATACAGACAAAAACACTTTTAGGGTCCCGGTTCGATTATACATTCAACAAGGACTTTGCCGTGGGAGGCACCATTATGCGCCTGTCCGAGCGGCCCCTCACCAATAAAATTACCATTGGTGACGAGCCCATTGCAAACACTATCTGGGGTGTTGACGGAACGTACCGTACTAGCTCGCGGCTTCTTACAAAGCTGGTAGACAGAATACCTTTCATCAATACAAAAGAAGAATCCAACATTACCTTCAACGGGGAATTTGCCGATTTAATACCGGGGCATTCAAAAGCAGTTGGGTCTACCGGCACCTCTTATATCGATGATTTTGAAGGAAGCAAAACACCTATAGACATCAAGAGCCCATCGAGCTGGATTCTTTCCAGTACACCGCAGGGGCAGTTTCCCGAAGCAGATTATATTGACAGTTTGCCCTATGGCTTTAACCGCGCAAAACTTGCCTGGTATTATATAGACCCGCTTTTCCAGAAGCGCATCAACGGTGTGACACCGGATGCTCAATATCTTACAGATGACGACATGCGAAATCATTTTGTCCGTGAGATTCCTGAACAGGAAATTTTCCCCAACAAAGCAGTAAGGAATAATCAGCCTACAACATTAACCTGCCTTAATCTTGCCTTTTATCCTAAGGAAAGAGGTCCCTACAATTATGATATGAGTTCCACATCCATCAATCCCGATGGTACACTCAAAAACCCCGACAAGCGCTGGGGAGGCATCATGCGCAAAATAGAACCTACCGACTTTGAAGCATCTAACATAGAGTTTATTGAGTTC
Source organism: Bacteroidetes bacterium 2013_40CM_41_45 (assembly GCA_002215675.1). Lineage (GTDB taxonomy): Bacteria > Bacteroidota > Bacteroidia > AKYH767-A > 2013-40CM-41-45 > 2013-40CM-41-45. Next base: position 252,385 of record NGFH01000002.1, read on the forward strand.
TGGCTGATGGACCCGTTTAATTCTGATTACGGCCCGGGAACCAATACACCGGGAGGCGATTTGTATTTCAACCTTGGAAATATTTCCGAGGATATTCTTAAAGACGGAAGAAAGAGTTTCGAGAACGGATTACCTGCCGTTACCAATAATAACACTACCGACTCGACCGTGTGGGGGGTAGTCCCGGTTATCCAATCTATTGTCCAGGCATTTGATAACAGCGAAGCAGCAAGAAAACAGCAGGATGTGGGGTTGGATGGGTTATCTGATGCTAATGAACAAAGCTACTTTGGCCCGGTTGTAAATGCTGCTCAGGGTGTTTTAAATGCATCTGCATATGATGCATACAGAGCAGACCCATCGTCTGATGATTACAATTATTTCCGCTCCACCGCATATGACCAAGCAAAATTAAAACCGCTGGAGCGTTATAAAAGATATAACGGTATGGAAGGCAATTCTCCAACACCTCAGGATTATCCTGACGGCTATCCTACCGTGGCTACAAACATTCCCGATGCGGAAGACATTAACCGCGACAATACGCTGAGCAAGGAAGAAAATTATTACCAGTATAAAATTGAAATAAAACCCGGCAGTATGGTAGTGGGGCAGAATTTTATTACGGATATGATTGAAACACCTGTTTCAAATAAGACGGCTATTAAATGGTATCATTTTAAAGTTCCTCTCAAGAGCCCGGAATCCACATTCGGCAACATTGAAGATTTTAAGTCCATACGCTTTGCACGGATGTACCTGAGGGATTTTTCCGACTCCATCCTTCTGCGATTTGCCCGCCTGGATTTGGTAAGAAGCGAATGGAGAAAGTACGAGAATTCTCTTCTTGCTCCCGGTGAATCGGTAAACCCCAATACAGGAACAATGTTTGATGTTTCAACCGTAAACATCGAAGAAAATGGGCAGCGTTCGCCCGTAAACTATGTTCTCCCTCCCGGAATAGCACGGGAAACCGACATCAGCACCACTAACCTTGCGCAGCTCAATGAACAATCACTCTCGCTCAAAGTGTGCGACCTTGAGGACGGAGATGCACGTGCTACATACAAGACCACACAGTTTGATGTACGTACCTATAAGCGTATTAAGATGTACATACATGCTGAGTCGCTCATTGGAAGCGTCCCCTTGCAGGATGGAGAACTCTCAGCTTTTATCCGCCTGGGTAGCGACTTCACCGGAAACTTTTACGAGTACGAAGTGCCTCTTTATGTTACAGCACCCGGCGCCACATCGCCCGATGCAATCTGGCCGTCGGGAAATTTAATAGACCTTGAAACCAGCAAGCTGATTAATGCCAAGCTGCAGCGCAATTCCATTAGCTGGAGCAGGACGGCGCCCTTTATTCTTTCTGACGGAAGAAATAAAATAACGGTGATGGGTAACCCCAACCTGAGCGGCATACGTGTAATTATGATTGGTGTGAGAAACATAAAAGACGGAGGGCTCTCCAAGTGCGGTGAAGTCTGGGTAGATGAGTTGCGGGTAACTGACTTTGACGAAAGCGGGGGCTGGGCGGCCAACATGCGCATCAATGCACAGCTTGCCGATTTTGGAACGGTGGCGGTGGTTGGAAACCGAAGTACCATTGGATGGGGTTCCATTGAACAGAAAGTAGGAGAGAGGAAAAAAGAGGACAATATATCATACGACATTTCCACAAGCCTGGAACTCGGGAAATTTTTCCCGGAAAAAATCGGCCTGAAAATTCCAATGTATTTTGGTTATGCCGAGTCATTTACTAATCCGCAGTATAATCCGCTGGACCCCGATGTGCTTTTCAACAATGCTCTCGATGCGGCACCTAATCCTGAATACCGAGACTCTATTAAAAGGGCGGTGCAGGATTATACGCAGCGAAAGAGTGTGAACTTTACCAATGTGCGAAAAATTAAAGGCGCTGGAAAGTCTGCAAGCCGGGTGTATGATATAGAGAATTTTAATTTCACGTATTCATACAATGAAATATACAACCGCAACATTACCACGCAATATAAAACAGCCAAAACATACCGGGGAGCTGTGGGATACAATTTCTCAACTAAAGTAAGTTCCTTCAGCCCTTTTGGTAAGATGGCAGGTAAGTCGCCCTATCTGAAGCTCATTAAAGATTTTAATATCAATTATGTTCCGCTGACCAATTTTTCATTCCGCACAGATGTGGACAGGGCATATGCGGAAACACAGCTTCGCAATAACAATGTGGGATTGGTGTATACCCAACCGCCGACTTTCGATAAATCGTTTACCATGAACCGGCTCTATGATGTGAAGCTTGATTTAACGCGCTCCATTAAAATTGACTTCAGCGCCACAGCCAACGCACGCATTGACGAACCGCCCGGCAAGATTGATGACACAGAGATTCGACCCGGATTTACAAAGAGAGATTCGGTACGGCAAAATTTCTGGAACCTGGGACGGCTTACCCAATACAGGCATTCGGCCAGTGCAGATTATACGGTGCCGTTTTCCAAGTTCCCGCTTACCGACTGGGTTACCCTTCCCTTAAAATACACTGCTGACTATAACTGGACTTCGGCCCCACTGCAGTACGATTCAACAACGACAGGCTACAAGCCCAATTCGCTGGCAAATACAATTTCAAATTCTCAAACCATACAGGTAAGCCCCAATGTGAATTTTGTAACGCTTTATAATAAGGTTCCGTTCCTGAAAAAGGTCAATCAGCCCTCAGCTCCACCCATCAAACAACCCAAACCGGCTGTACCTAAAAATCCGAACGATACTACCAAGGCAAAAATCCCTGCCCCGAAAGTTCCCAAGCCCAAAACCATTTCTCCGGTTGTAAAAGGATTTTTCAGAACGCTGATGAGTATACGCACAGCCAGTGTTACTTACAGCGAGACCAATGGAACACTTTTACCCGGATTTAAACCCGAACCCGAATACCTGGGACAGAACTGGGGAAATCCCAATGCACCCGGAACAGGTTTTATTTTCGGAAGCCAGGCGGATATTCGTCCCCGAGCTATTGCAAATAACTGGATAACTACCGATACCACGCTCAACAACGCTTATGTTACCACGCAACTTAAAAATCTCTCGGGCCGGATGACCGTGGAGCCGTTCAGGAATTTTAAAATCGAGCTGAATGCTACAAGAAATTATTCGCTCAATCATCAGGAATATTTCCGCTCCGATGGGGCAGGAGGGTTCCATTCATTCAGTCCGACTGAAAGCGGCAACTATACGGTCTCGTGGCTCAGCTACAGAACATCTTTTGTAAAAGATGCAACTGATTATTCCAATGCAACCTTTACCCAGTTCGACCGCAACCGTACCGTTTTTTCACAGCGTCTTGGCGGCGGCGGCAACGGTTATGGCTTGACTCAACAGGATGTACTGACCTATTCGTTCCTTGCTGCATATACCGGTAGCGATGCGTCAACATTTAAGATGGACCAGTTTCCGAAAATCCCTAAACCCAACTGGAGAATAACCTATGACGGGCTGGGCAAATTAAAATGGGCGCAGCAATATGTAACGCAGGTTAACCTGAATCATTCTTACAAATCCACCTACAGTGTAAACTCATTTATTCAGAACCTTCCCTGGGTAGATTCTGAAGGGCAGGCAACCGATGTAAACGGAAACCTGATTCCGCGGTATGACATACAACAGCTTACCATTACCGAACAATGGGGGCCGCTGATTGGTATTGACATAACATGGAAAAACAGTTTGCAAACTCGTGCGGAGGTAAAACGCGACCGCACCGTTTCGTTAAGCTATTCCAACATACAGGTAACGGAAGTGCGCGGCAACGAATATGTAATCGGGGCAGGATACAGGATTAAAAACTTTAAACTGCCGTTCGGGCTGGGGGCAAAAAATAAATCGAAGAAAAACGACCTGAACCTGAAAGCCGATTTCAGCTACAGAAATAATTACACCATTATCCGCCAGTTGATTCAGCATATTAACCAGCCATCACAGGGCAACAAAACACTGTCTATTAAAACATCGGCAGACTATGTGCTGAATGAACGGCTGAATGTTCGGCTGTTCTACGACCAAACCATTAACCAGCCGTTTGTATCATCTTCTTTCCCCACATCAAATACAAATATTGGTTTAAGTTTGCGCTTTACAATAGCACAATAACTTTAACCCAAAACCATTAAATTTCTTTATGAATTTTCCCGATAATCTTCGTTATACCAAAGACCACGAATGGATTAGAACCGAAGGCAAAGAAGCCGTTGTGGGCATCACCGATTTCGCACAGGGCGAGCTGGGTGATATTGTTTTTGTAGACCTTAACACTCCTGGAAAACCGCTTGCTGCCGGAGATGTATTCGGTACTATTGAAGCAGTGAAAACCGTATCGGACATGTTTATGCCGGTGAGCGGAAAAGTGATTGCGGTTAATTCAGCGCTGAAAGATAATGCCGCAGTTGTAAACAGCGACCCTTATGGTGATGGCTGGATGGTTCGCATTGAAATCACCAATGCGGCTGAATCAGATTCTTTGCTTTCAGCGGCAGACTATAAGAAGCTAATAGGAGCATAAAGGTGCTATGCTAATAGTTATACGTTATTGGTTATGAGTTATACGAAAAAAAAATTATGTGCAAAATCGTATAACGTATAACATATAACGGTTTCCGACATGTTTTTTAAAAACACATATCCTGCCTTTCTGTGGGCTGCGTTTATATTGGTGCTCACACTTTCTCCCGCTCCTGATTTTCCGAAAGCTACGTGGATAAATGCGTATCATGTGGACAAACTCATTCACGCTGTCCTGTTTGGAATACTTTATTTTCTGCTGATACGAGGTTTCGTAAGACAGCAACAGTTGCATGCAGTCCTATGGTCAATCATCATCGTTATTCTTTACGGGGCGGTAACTGAAATTTTACAAAGTATCGTATCGACGGGCAGAAGCGGTGAATTTACAGACTGGCTTGCCGACTGTGTGGGAACCGGGCTTGCATTTATTGCCTATGAGTTTCGGTGGAAAATAAAAAAAAATTCCGCCTGAAGATTTATATCTTTATTGAATCAATATGAGCGAAGCAGGCATGAAAAAAAAAGTTGTGTTGGCAATTACCGGTGCAAGCGGAACGCTGTATGCTTTTCTTCTTCTTAAAAAACTGGAAGCACTCAAAGAGCAAATCGAAGATGTGGGTGTTGTAATGTCAGACAATGCTTTAACGGTTTGGAAGCATGAGCTTCCCGGAGAAACTCCTGATAAATTTTCGTTCCGTTTTTACAAGCCAACAGATTTCAATGCGCCGTTTGCTTCAGGTTCTTCGCGTTTCAACACTATGATTGTCTGTCCATGCTCTATGGGAACACTGGGAAGAATCGCTTCCGGAATTTCAGGCGACCTGGTTTCCCGCGCAGCCGATGTAATGTTGAAGGAAAGAAGAAAGCTTATCCTGGTTACGCGCGATACACCCCTCAGCTTAATTCATATTAACAATATGAAAACAATTACCGAGGCAGGAGGAATCATCTGCCCGGCATCGCCTTCCTTCTACAGCCGCCCGGCTGACATCAATGCGCTGGCGCAAACGGTGATTGACCGGGTAATAGACCTTGCAGGGTTTTCCAATGAATCGTTCCGATGGAATGAGAAATAAATACGGCTTAAGCGCTTAATAAAAATTTTTATAAAAAGCAACAAAATTTATCCACAGATGCCGGTAAGTTTTTTAGCAAATATTTCTTGCGGAGTTTCGTTAACTATGTTATTTTAGTGCCTCCCAAAAAAATCTGACAATGCTCGAATACACGAAAAAAATTCTCACGAAGGTCAGTTTTGACAGAAGCCTTTTCCGCAAAGAACTTTCTAAAGCCGTACGATGGCTGGGAAAAGACGAGTTAAGAATGCTTAAGGTCTGGTGCATTACAACGTTCGGCAGTTATTACCGCGATGTGATTCTGGACGTATTCAAGAAGTTTCACTGAGTTAAGTTCCTGTTGAAGTTTCCGTATCAGGTTGCCTTTTTATAAAGTTTAGATTCCTTGTGAATCCTACGTAGCCGGCACGTTTCATTGCCGATTTGCCGAATACTTTTTTAAAAACTTCTTCTGTAATTTCCTGCCAGTCCGATTTTTTTATCTGCTTCATTTCAGGCGAAGGTTCGAAACTATTTTCAACATGCGGCTTGGCGAAACGGTTCCACGGGCATACTTCCTGGCATACGTCACACCCGAAAACCCAGTCATCAAATTTATCTTTCATAGATGGAGGAATGGGAAAATTTTCTTTCAGCTCTATGGTGAAGTATGAAATGCAGCGGCTGCCGTCCACAACATTTGGTTTAATGATGGCACCGGTTGGACAAGCATCTATACAGCGCGTACAGGTGCCGCAGTAATCTGCTACAGGTTGGTCGTATTCAAGTTCAAGGTCCAGGATGATTTCGGCAATAAAAAAATACGAACCGCTTTGCTTATTGATGAGATTAGAATTTTTTCCTATCCATCCCAGTCCGCTTTTTGCCGCCCATGCTTTTTCAAGAACGGGCGCTGAATCCACAAAACATCTTCCATTTACTTCTCCGATTTTTTCCTCAATCTCCTGCAGCAATAATTTTAGTTTGTCTTTTATCACCATGTGATAATCTTTACCGTAAGCGTACCGGGAAATTTTTGGAGCAGTTTGGCTCAACGCACTTTCGCGCGGATAATAATTTACCAGCAGAGACACTACACTTTTTGCACCGGGCACCAGCTTGCGAGGATCCAGCCGCAGGTCAAACCATTTTTCCATGTAGTGCATTTTGCCGTGCATGTTTCCGGCAAGCCATTGCTCAAGGCGGGGCGCTTCCTGCTCAAGAAAATCTGCACGGGCAATGCCGCAATAGTCAAATCCCAGGCGCTGCGATGCTTCTTTTATGATTCGGGTATGTGCGGATGGGGACATTGCATAAAAGTACTGGGAATACTTTTCACTCCAGCAAAAAACCCACCGGTGATTACCGGTGGGTTTTTCTATTCAGGATAAAAATCTTAGTTGGTTTTTATAGGAGCCGTTTTGCCGCCACCTTTACGTTTGGTGCCTAAGCCAACCGGGCTGCCAAGACGAACCATAGCGCAGCGGAAACCGATATAATCGGTAGCATGTTTTTCATCAAGGTATCTGCGCGAGCCGGGAGACATCCAGTAAGCGCGGTCTTTCCATGAGCCGCCTTTGTAAACGCGGGCATGGTCATCAATCATGGTGTTGGCTCCGAATTCGTACTTGATGTAGTCGGGCTCATCACCGTCAAGATAGCTGATGTTGTCGGCACGGTTGTAGTTTCTGCGTTCAGCGGATTCTTCTTCTGTTACAGGACGCGTAGTTATTCTTCCCAAGCTGTCTTTTTCAGCAACGTTTCCTTCTTCGTCACGCACCTGTGTTTGGAAAACATTACCGCGGTATGGGTTAAAATCGGTCTCGTCTTCAGGTGTTAGCGGACGGAAAACGTCTGATACCCATTCGGCAACATTGCCACCCATGTTATATAATCCAAAGTCGTTGGGCCAGTATGCTTTTACAGGAGCCGGGCGGTCGGCATTATCATTCAGGTATCCGGCAACACCCATGTTATCGCCCTTTCCTCTTTTAAAGTTTGCCATCATATCACCCATAAATTTTGCATCGGCATTACGAACTACGTGTCCGTTCCACGGATATAATTTTCTTTGTGTTACACGCTCAAAAACGGTATTGCCAATGTATGCAAGCGCTGCATATTCCCATTCCGCTTCGGTAGGCAGGCGATATTCAGGAAGGAATATTCCGTCTTCAATCCGCGCCTTTCTTGTTCCCGATGAACCCGAGTTAGGATTCAGGTCTTCAAGCATGGTTTTTACAAGCCCTTCGTACTGACCGGAAAGGTATGCATCGGTATTAAAATTATCTTCATTAATCTGGTTAGGATTTACACGCAAAATACCTTCGCGAATCAAAATCTGTTCATTCACACGGTCTGTTCTCCAGGCGCAGAAATCATTTGCCTGTAACCAGTTTACTCCCACAACAGGATAGTATTGATAGGAAGGATGGCGCAGGTAATATTTTATCATCGGCTCATTGTAAGAAAGCTGGTCGCGCCATACGAGCGAATCGGGCAATGCATGCTTGTATACTTCGGGATAATCGGCGCCAAACACACGGCTTAGCCAGTAGAGATATTCCAGGTAGTGAATGTTGGCCACTTCAGTTTCGTCCATATAAAATGAACTTACCGTAACCCTTCGCGGAATGTTGTTCCATTCTACTGTCACATCCTGCTCGGTTCTTCCCATAGAGAATGTACCACCCTGAATAAGAATCAGTCCGGGGCCGGTTTCTTGTTCTTCGTAGGGAACTACTTCAAACCCTCCGTTCTTCGGGTCGTTATAATTCCAACCGGTGATAGACGATTTTTGTCTTCCGCAGGAAGTGATGATGAAAACAACACCGGTTGCGAGCAACGCCAACGTGTGAATTTTCAATCTTCTTTTCATGGTATTAATTTTTGGTTTTGTAATTTAACGTAAACTTTAAATTTTTATTACATTAAAATGCATGGTTTATTACATTAGAACGCAGGGCATTTAATGGCTCTGAAGCGCTTTGTTTTTGGGCGGCAGGAAAACTGCAACCCGAGCGAAAATTCGTGAGAGCCGGCAGATGCATTTCTGAGTTTTGAAACCGTGATATCATAGCTGTATCCGAATTTGAAGATTCCCTGCTGCAATCCGACCAAGGCAATAAACGAATCCTTGTTCCTGTACCATAACCCGCCTACCAGCGGACGCTTGGCAACATACAAACCAAAGTTCAGTTGTTGGAAATCTTGCTGAAGCTGGAATAAAACATTGGGAGAAATATAGGTTGCGTCTTCGTCATCATTTCCACCCAGCGGAAGCAACGCACCGGCATGCACAGTATATTTTCTCGGGAGCGGGCTCTCATCGTACGAGAAAAATTTCTCATCCGGCTGGGTAAGGTGATTCACGGCAATGCCTCCATACACTCTTGTAGTGTATGCAAGAATGCCTGCCGAAAAATCCATAAAACTTTTTTGTGTCTCGGGCCTTATTTCTGTGGTCTGGTAAACGAATCCGTAGCGCGGGTCAATCTGGTCGCCAAAGCGCAGTTTGTCCCAGTCAACTTTTTTCTGAACATACATGGCCTGCATGCCGAACTTAATAGAGAACTCGCGGCTTACATTAAGGTGATATGCATACATTAAACTTGCATTCAGAGTAGTGAGTGTTCCTTCTCCCGCCTGGTCGTTCAACAAAAGAATTCCCACGCCACCGGCAATGGGGTCGAAGAACTGGTCGTAAGATGCTGTGTAGGTTACAAAGTTTCCCGACAAAGCAGGCCACTGGTTACGGTAATTTAAAGACAAGCGCGGACACTTCTGCGAGCCGGCAAATGCGGGGTTCAGGTACAATGGGTTCGCATAAAATTGTGTGAACTCAGGATCCTGACTGAAAGCATTTGCAGAGAAAAAAAGAATAGCAATAAGTGTAACTTTTATTCTGCGCATCTATCTTTATTTAAAAGTTCAAATCTTACGGACAAACGAAGGTATTGTTACGGAATACAAATAAACATAAAAATTGCCTTACAACTGCAATGAAGCAGGCATGTTTCTTACACCGATTTTTTAAGGTAACAAATTAATTGAGCCAAATTTACGAACTTTATTGATAACCGGAAATTTTTAACGCAAGCAGCCCTAAATTATTATAAATGAAGTTATAAGAGAAACAATTATGTATCCAATCATGCAAAATTAAGAGATTGCAAATATTTATAATAATTTAAAATGTTGTGCGTTAAAGACGTAATTTTGAAAATTTTCACCACATGAAATCAATCAACCTTACGGCTTTTTTGCCGTTTGCTGCTGTTATATTTTTCTGTGCATCAACTGTGCAGGGCCAGGGCGTTAAATCGCAGGCAATGGCGCAGGTGCAGGCGCAAAAAAATATCCGTTGGCTTTCTCCCGGAACCGAATACTATGAAGAAAATCATTTTTTCTCGTACCTGCGGTTTGAAGGAGCGGTGTTTGACAAATCGTATACTCCACGTTACAGAGAAAAAATACCTGTACGTTCTTCCACTCAAAAAGTAACTGCGCAAATAAAAGATGCAGTCTTTTCTCCTGTTGAAGAAATTTCACTGGTCGAAAAATTCAAAGACAAAATTACCAGTTCAATTGATGCTCAGGCAGAGGTAGCTTATGAACAGCGTCAGTCGTATGCCATCGTTACTTTTCTTCCGTTCCGAAAAAATCCTTCTACGGGTATCTATGAAAAAGTAGTTTCGTTTAACATAGCGCTTAGTGAAACTGCCGGAACAGGCAGGCCAAAATCTATCACTTCATCGTTTACGTCTTCTTCAGTTCTTGCTTCGGGAAACTGGTTTAAGATTGCCGTTGCGCGGGATGGAGTTTATAAGATGGATTTTAATTTTCTTAAGAAACTTGGCATAGATGTTTCACAAATTAATCCGACATACATAAGAGTATACGGCAACGGTGGCGGCTTGCTTCCGTTCGCAAACAGCGCTCCGCGCATAGATGACCTGGCCGAAAATGCAATCTACGTTTCGGGAGAAAGTGACGGGCAGTTTAACACGGATGATTATGTGCTCTTTTATGGACAAGGTCAGTTGCGCTGGGTATATGATTCAACGAACAGTTTGTTTCACCACCAGGACAATTATTATTCGGATTCAACTTATTATTTCGTTAACACCGATATGGGGCCCGGCAAAAGAATCATGAGCCAATCGTCTTCCGCTTTGCCCGCCACACATTTTGCAACTACTTTTAATGATTATGCGCTTCATGAGGTTGATATAACAAACTGTGTGAAGTCAGGAAAAGAATGGTACGGTGAAGCATTCGACCCCGTAAATACTTCGAAAGAATTTACTTTTTCATTTCCGAATATTTCCATGTCAAACCAGGTGTGCATCCGCTCCGATGTTGTTGCTCATGCGGTGAGTCCGCCCTATCCACCGTCGGGATTTAATGTGTATGCCAACGGGCAGCCCCTCATGACGCAAACGGTTCCCACAGTCGGCAATTTTTATTTTGCGCCTTGCGACAACGAAGTTTATAACGATAATTGTTTTAGTGTTACTTCTTCAGATATCAACGTAGACCTGGTTTTTAACCCGAGCTATACCGATGCGACAGGGCAGCTCAATTATTTAGAGCTTAATGCCATACGTAGCCTTTCCATGTGGGGTAGCCAGATGACATTCCGGAACGCCGGCAATACCGCAGCCGGAAATGTGAAGGAGTATACGCTTACAGGCGCGCTGCCCTCTACAAAAATATGGGAGGTAACCGACCCCGGTAATGTACGCGAACAACAGGTAACTGTAAGCGGCAATAATTTTATTTTTCGTTTACCGGCCGATTCTCTTCGTGAGTTTATAGCTTTTACCGGCAACAGCTTTTTTACTCCGAGTGCAATCGGGAAAATTGAAAACCAGAATTTGCACGGCATCATGTCTGCACAGATGGTTATTGTGACTCACCCGTTATTTATGGCCCAGGCAGAGCGCCTTGCCGAGCATCACCGCAATGTCGATTCGCTCACCGTTTCTGTTGTTACCACATTCCAGATATATAATGAATTCTCTTCCGGTGCGCAGGATGTTTCTGCCATCCGTGATTTTATGAGGATGCTTTATGAAAGAAATTTTGCATCCGGCGTTCTTCCCAAATACCTGCTCTTATTTGGCGATGGTTCTTACGATAATAAATACCGCCTTGTAGGTAATACGGATTTTATTGTAACCTACCAGTCCGACAATTCGCTCGACCCTACCAGCACCTATATCTCCGATGATTATTTCGGGTTCCTCGACCCAAATGAAGGGTTCTGGCCCGAGAATTCCACAGCATTGCTCGATATAGGAATAGGACGTTTTCCGGTAAAGACAATTGCAGAAGCGGAGGCAGTGGTAAAGAAAACCATCAATTACGCCATGAACGGAACCAACGGAAATTTGTCCAACTGCGATGCGGGCAACAGCGGCTTCGGTGAGTGGAGAAATATTGTAACGTTTGTTGCCGATGACGAGGATAGTAATACGCATTTTACCCAGGCGCAGCAGCTTGCCACAAAAGTGGATACCACCTACCGCGATTACAACATCGAAAAGATTTACCTCGATGCTTATGTGCAGACATCCACAGTTGGAGGTGAGCGGTATATAGGAGCAGAAGACGCATTAAGGAACCGTGTGCAGCGTGGCACCTTGCTGCTCTCCTATATCGGGCACGGAGGAGAGGTTGGCCTTGCGCACGAGCGGGTTTTATCTATAGAAACAATTAACGGTTGGTCCAATTATAACCGCCTTGCCGCTTTTCTTACTGCAACGTGCGAGTTTGCCCGCGTTGATGACCCTGCCCGCAACTCTGCCGGAGAATTGGTTCTTCTTAACCCCAACGGAGGAGGTGTAGTATTGTTTACCACAACGCGCCTTGCTTTTTCGGGAAGCAATTTTCAATTAAGCAGGAAATTTTTCGACTGTGTTTTTGAACCGATTAATGGCTCCATGCCTGCCATTGGTGATATTAACCGGATTACAAAAAACGGTTACCTCGATAGTAATGTCCGGAACTTTATTATGCTCGGCGACCCTGCCATAAAACTTGCTTATCCCAGGTGGAATGTGGTAACTACTTCCATCAACAACCACCCGGCAAATCTCCCTGCTGATACTGTACAAGGTTTGAATAGGGTGAGCATAAGCGGAGAAATTCATAACGATAACGGCCAGCTCATGACCAACTTTAACGGAACCCTGATTACATCGGCTTACGATAAATACGCTACCATTTATACATTGGCTAATGACCCAAGCAGCCTGGTTGCACCATTTAAAGTAAGAAAGAATGTTTTGTTCAAAGGCAAAGCCACCATACAGAACGGAAAATTCAATTACACTTTTGTCCTTCCCAAAGATATTGCCCCGCTGTATGACAATGGTAAAATAAGCTATTATGCATACAATGGATTAACAGATGCCAACGGCTATTATGATAATATTATTATCGGCGGTGGGTATGATACATCAGCCGCTAACGACCATAAGGGGCCTGAAATAAAGCTTTATATGAACGATGAGAAATTTGTAAGTGGTGGAGTCACTAGTGCAAACCCGGTAGTGTATGCAGTTGTTTCCGATACCAGCGGTATCAATACTTCCGGGAACGGAATAGGACACGATATTACTGTTGTGCTTGATAATAACCCTGACAAACTTTTCATTGCTAACGATTATTTTGAATGCGACCTTAACAGCTATCAGAAAGGCAAAGTGCTATTTCCCCTTAGCGGGTTGGAGGACGGAAAGCATTCTGCCGAACTTAAAGTGTGGGATGCATTCAACAACTCTTCAAAATCATCCGTTGATTTTTATGTGAACAGTTCAAAGGAAATTACGCTGCAGCATGTTTACAATTACCCTAACCCGTTTACAACCAAGACATCCTTTATGTTTGAGCATAACCGCGCCTGCGTTCCTATGAGTGTGCAGGTTCAGATTCTCACCGTTAGCGGTAAGCTGGTAAAAACCATAAGCCAGAATATTACCTGCGACGGTTTCCGGTATGATAAAATAGAATGGGACGGAAGAGACGATTACGGTGATAAAATCGGGCGAGGCGTTTACATTTACCGCCTTAGAGTAAAAACCGAAGACGGGTATACCGCCGACAAAATGGAAAAACTCGTTAAGCTCTGATTCTCAACACAACCATTTTCTATCATTCACGTATATTTGCAAATTAAATTTATGGATTTTATGCCCCTAAAAAAAGTAATAGTTTCCTTTTTTCTTTTGAGTATTTTTTCTGCCCATATTTTTGCTCAAAGCAACAGCATTTCCCGCGATTCACTTCTGGGGCAAATCAATACCATCACTACTGCTGTACCGTTTCTTCTCATTGCTCCTGACGCACGTGCAGGCGCTATGGGCGATGCCGGTGTAGCAACAATGCCCGATGCGAATTCTATCCACTGGAATCCGGCTAAGCTGGCATTCGTTGATAAAACCATAGGGTTTTCTGTTTCGTATACACCCTGGCTGCGCGCATTGGTTCCTGATATTTACCTGGGGTATCTGTCTGCCTATAAAAAGCTTAAAGGCGACCAAACCCTTGCTCTTGCCTTGCTGTATTTTTCTCTGGGTGATATCACCTTCACAGATAATAACGGCAACGTAACAGGCCAGTTTAACCCGAAAGAACTTTCTATTGATGTAGCGTATTCGCGTAAACTTGGAGATGATTTTTCGGGTGGATTAGCGTTGCGATATATTAATTCCAATCTTACCGGTGGCGCCTATCTTCCTAGCGGCTCTTATTCTCATGCGGGCAATTCTGTTGCTGCCGATATATCTGTCTATTACCTGAAGCAGGTTGACCTTTCCAACAAGAAATCTGTATTTACATCCGGAATAAATATTTCAAACATCGGGTCGAAAATTTCTTATACCGAATCGGGCAACAAAGATTTTATACCTACCAATTTCCGACTGGGAGCCGGTCTAAAAACAGACCTGGACGAATACAATACGCTTGCCTTTACTGCTGATATAAATAAATTGCTGGTTCCAACGCCTCCTGTTTACCTGAAAGATGTAAGCGGAAAAGACAGCATTGATGCAAACTCTAATAAAATTGTTCTTTACGGCAAAGACCCCAACGTTTCTGTGGCATCTGCTATTTTCTCATCGTGGGGCGATGCTCCCGGTGGGTTCAAAGAGGAGCTGAAAGAGTTCACCTATTCACTCGGATTGGAATATTGGTACGACAAGCAGTTTGCTATCCGTGCCGGTTATTTCCACGAAGCTCCTACCAAAGGCAACAGGCAATTTTTCACCGTAGGCGCGGGAGTTAAGTACAACGTTTTCGGAATTGATTTTGCATACCTTATTCCCACGCAGCAAAAACATCCCCTGGAAAATACGCTTCGCTTTACATTGTTAGTTGATTTTGACTCACTCAAGAGCAGCGACAACAACGAAGAAAAAACAACAGAATAATTTTATCCGGAAGAGTAAAAGCGTCCGTCAGCTGACGGATGCTTTTTTATTTTTATTTTGTACCGGAAATTTAAAAAATGAGAATCGGTTTTGGATTTGATGTTCATCCGCTTGAAAAAGGGAGAGAACTGCGTTTAGGTGGAATCACCGTTCCGCATGACAAAGGCGCCAGGGGGCATTCTGATGCTGATGTATTGATTCATGCTATCTGCGATGCACTGCTGGGAGCGGCAAACCTGGGCGACATAGGGAAACATTTTCCCGACACTTCGGCAGAATTCAAAAACATTGACAGCCGCATCCTGCTGAAAAAAGTTATGGAAATGATTCGCCAAAACAAATACGATTTGGAAAACACGGACGTAACTCTTTGTCTTGAAAAACCAAAGATAGCACCGCATGTTGACGCCATAAAAAAATCTTTGTCAGAGGTTATGGGTGTTGACATAAATTGCATTTCCATTAAGGCAACCACCAATGAAAAACTCGGCTACATCGGAAGGGAAGAAGGTGTTGCATGCTATGCGGTGGTGCTGCTGAAAAACAGGTAATGTTTCAGTTTAATTTTCTTTGTGAACTCTACGAAACGCTTTGCGAACTTTGCGTGAAATTTTCAAATGGTTCACGCGAAGATCGCAGAGAAAAAATAGACGCAAAGCGCGCTAAGTGAAATTGAAATACTTCAGAAAAATATCGGATGTATGAAAAAAGTACAGGTCATTTCAGAATTCAGTGAATATGTGTCAGCCGCGGAATTGCCGGTTGAGGAAAAAGAATTACTAACGAAAGCAGAAGCAGCGGCAAAAACTGCGTACGCCCCTTATTCAAAGTTTAAAGTTGGCGCTGCGGTGCTGCTCGATAACGGAGAAATAGTTTGTGGAAGCAACCAGGAAAATGCATCGTACCCATTGGGACTTTGTGCCGAGCGGGTTGCTTTGTTTGCTGCATCGGCACAGCATCCCGGCATCCGGATTACGCACATAGCCGTAACATCTTCTTCAAAAAATCCTACGGCTCCGTGCGGTGCCTGCCGGCAGGTAATGGCAGAATATGAATCTGTTCATAAAAATGAAATGCAAATACTTCTAAAAGGAGCAGCAGGAAAAATTATAGCCGCGGATGGAGTAAAAAATTTGCTTCCCCTTATGTTTTCAGGTAAAGATTTAAACGGATGACGAAGAAGAGATTAAAATTTATTTCTTTTAATCTTATGTTATCAGCATGTGCTTCTCTGTCACCGAAGCACGAATTTTACATCTTGATTGACAATTGAATCTGTGCATGCAACTCCATATTGATGCAATAATTCAGCAAACTTTCTAATTGAATTTATCGCTACCGTATCACAGTCCGTGCAAAGTCCTTTGACAAGCTGAATATTGGAAACCGTACAGTTGGTGTTTATCTTATATGACACAACTACAGTCCCTTCAATTCCTTTATCTCGCGCCATTGGTGGGTAGGATATATTAAGATAAAACAGAGGTTGAAGTTTTAAATTTTTGTCGTAGTCAAATCGTTCAACAACTTGCCCATGTTCTTTAGTGGTTAGCCAAATGCCTGCTTTTTTGTTATCAATATACTTGCCTTGCGTTTTTACTGTTTCAGGAGATGAGTATTCAATCCAATCACCATTCTTTTTTCCGTTCTCGTAATTTCCTTTGACCTTAATAAAGTATTCCAATGTCCAGATACCATTTTTTACGTTCTGCATTTCTTCCTCGGAAATTCTAAAATATGAAATGTATTCACCATGCTTTATCGTCCCATCAGATTTCAATACATTAAACCGTTCTGATATTTGTTTTGAATAAGGGAATTTGTTAGTTACCAATTCTGTTTGCTGACAATAACTTTGTAAAGTTGTCAGCAGAAAGATAATCGTCAAATACTTTTTCAAGGCAATCAGTTTGAATTAGCGATGCACTTCAATCGGAGCGGCTAGCATTGCTCATAATATTTAAAATCCGCAACTCCATAATCGGAAGCTGCGCATAGTAAGACAAATATAAAAATATTCCACAGCAGAGATGTAAGCGAAGCCCAGGACGGAATAGCATATAACTTTCCCTTCCTTCGTTTATCTTTGCACTCCTCTTTTTTATGGCGAAAAAATTATTTGGTAAAGATACCTACCTGAAGTGGTACGAAAGCATGCTGCTGATGCGGAAATTTGAGGAGCGTGCAGGGCAGCTATATGGTATGCAGAAAATCCGTGGCTTCTGTCATCTTTATATAGGGCAGGAAGCGGTCGTTGCCGGTGCAATGACTGTTCTTCGTCCCGAAGATGCCATGATAACGGCCTATCGTGACCATGCACATGCCATTGCCAAAGGCATTCCTGCCAATGCGGTGATGGCCGAACTCTACGGCAAAGCAACGGGATGTTCTAAAGGCAAGGGGGGGTCTATGCATATGTTTTCTAAAGAGCATCGCTTTTTTGGCGGGCATGGAATTGTGGGCGGACAAATACCCCTCGGAGCGGGCATTGCTTTTGCAGAACAATATAAAGGTACCGACCATGTGTGCGTATGTTATATGGGCGATGGCGCGGTGAGGCAGGGAGCATTTCACGAAACACTCAATATGGCAATGTACTGGAAGCTGCCGGTGATTTTTATTATTGAAAATAATAACTATGCCATGGGTACATCAGTGGAACGCAGCAGCAACGTTACTGACCTTTACAAGCTTGGGGCCGCTTATGACATGCCTTCAGAACATGTTGACGGAATGAGCGTGGAAGATGTGCAGCTTGCGATGGAAAAAGTTGTGGAATATGTCCGCAGCGGCAAAGGACCGTACTTGCTGGAAATGCGAACGTATCGCTACAAAGGACATTCCATGAGCGACCCTGCAAAGTATCGTACCAAAGAAGAAGTGGAGCATTACAAAGCCGAGGACCCGATTGATACGGTACTGAAAACCATCACGGAGAAAAAACTTGCAACGGAAAAAGAAATTGAATCAATTAACGAGCGCGTAAAAAATGTTGTGGAAGAAGCAGTAAAGTTTTCAGAGGAATCTCCATTCCCTGATGCAAGCGCGGTTTACGAAGATGTTTATGTAGAATCAGATTATCCATTTATACTTGACTGAAATTGATAATTAAAAAATAAACAGATTGTTAAAAATAACCACAGAGACACGGAGACACAGGGGAAAAAATTCTCTGTGCCACTGTGCCTCTGTGGTGAAAATTTTATAACATTTAATTTTTAATCCATTTATAAATGGCTGAGATAGTTAGAATGCCCAAGATGAGCGACACCATGACAGAAGGTGTCGTTTCTAAATGGCATAAAAAAGTTGGTGATAAAGTAAAGACAGGCGACCTGGTTGCTGATATCGAAACCGACAAGGCTACTATGGAATTTGAATCGTACCAGGAGGGTGTGTTGCTTTACAGGGGCGTTGAAGAAGGACAGGCAGCTCCCGTTGATGGTGTGCTTGCCATACTGGGTAAGGAAGGAGAAGATTATGCGAAGCTCCTGGAAGAAGAAAAGAAAAAGGTAAGTGCAGTGCAACCCGAAGCAAAGCCGGAAGCAAAACAGGAAACCAAAAAAGAGGAGCCAAAACCAGAGCCACCAAAAAAGGAAGTTGAACAACCGAAAAAAGAAGTCGTTGCAGAGAAAAAAGTTCCGGAACCGCAAGCATCTGCTCCGCAAACAACCGACACCGGATTAAAAGCCTCTCCGCTGGCGCGTAAGCTGGCAAGTGAAAAAGGAATCGACCTGAATTTTGTAAAAGGTACAGGCGACAACGGCAGAATTGTTAAACGTGATATAGACTGGTTCAAAGAAGGAAATATTGTTGCCGGAAGCTCGGCAGCTATGTCGGGTGCTGTTACCAAAGAAAGTTACCAGGATGTTACTGTTTCGCAGATGCGCAAAACCATTGCCAGGCGCCTGAGTGAAAGCAAGTTCACTTCCCCGCATTATTATCTTACCATGGAGATAAACATGGACAATACCGTAAATGCGCGTGAGAATATAAACAGTGTGCTCGGTGTAAAAATATCTTTCAATGATATCATTATAAAAGCAGCAGCGGCCGCATTGCGGCAACATCCTAGGGTAAATGCTTCCTGGTATGGCGACTTTATCCGCATGCATGACCATATTCATATTGGCGTTGCAGTTGCCGTTGAAGATGGCTTGCTGGTACCTGTGGTTCGTTTTGCTGATTCAAAAACTCTTAGACAAATCAATGCGGAGGTAAAAGACCTTTCGCAGCGGGCTCGGGATAAAAAACTTCAGCCCCACGATTGGGAAGGAAACACATTCACTATTTCTAATCTTGGAATGTATGGCATCGAAGAGTTCACTGCCATTATCAACCCTCCCGACTCGTGCATTCTTGCCATAGGCGGCATTGAGCAGAAACCGGTGGTGAAAAATAATTTGATAGTACCGGGTAATATCATGAAAGTTACCATGAGCTGCGACCACCGCGCTGTTGACGGTGCCACCGGGTCCGAATTTTTAAGGACTTTTAAAGGTTTAATGGAGAATCCGGTCATACTCCTTGGGCAGGCGTCCTTGTGACCACATATCGCTTCAATTCATAGTATTTTTCTTATAAAACGTTTATTTTTGGACGTTGGACATCTGTGCATATTGCGATGCAACTAAAAAGCATTAAATTGCATCTTAAACTATGAATGAACCGGTACATATGGTGGACGAGGAACTTATCAGGAGTTGCCTTTCGGGTGACAGAAACGCACAGAAAGTTCTGTTTGATAAGTACACCCGCAGAATGATGGGTATCTGTATGCGATATGCTCCGAGCAGGGAAGAAGCCGAGGATATGTTGCAGGAAGGATGGATAAAAGTTTTCAGAAACCTGCACTCATTCCGGTTCGAAGGTTCGGCAGAAGGTTGGATAAAAAGAATAATGGTAAATACGTGTCTTGAAACACTGAGGAAAAATAAAAAGATGGCAAACCAGGTAGAGCTAGATGATGTTTATGAATCGGTATACACCGAAATAAATTCAGCTGATTTTATGTCTGCCAAAGAGTTGCTTAAACTGATACATAAATTGCCAAGTGGTTACCGCACCGTGTTCAATTTATTTGCCATTGAAGGATACAGTCATAAAGAAATTGCAGCAATGCTTTCTATAACAGAAAATACTTCCAAGTCGCAGTACAGCAGGGCGCGCATGCACCTGCAAAGAATGCTGCTGCTTGAAAATGCATAGTACAAGCGCATAATAACATGAGAGAACAAAACATAGAAAAATTATTCAAGGATACTTTCAGCAATTTTGAAGCTGATGTGAATCCCTCTGTGTGGTCAAACATTGAGCAGGGCTTGCCTGCTTCCCCGCAGCACATTCCGGGCAGTTCACCTGTTGCGAAACCGTCAGGATTTTTTGGAAAAATTAGTTTGAACACTATCGTTCTTGTTGCTGCTATATCAGCCACTATTATCGGAACTACACTTTATTTCTCATCTCAGAAACCCACTTCGCAGAATATTCTTGCTCAGCAAGTTCAGGCGCAGCCGCAGGTCATGAAAGACAATTCAATAGCTGTTTCTAAAGCAGCACCGGTTACATCACTGAGCAACGCTCCAGTTGGAGGATCAAAAAATGTTGCTGAAAAACAAACAGCAGCTAAGGCAAAAGAAAAGGTGTATCTGAATCAACCGCCTAGGCAAGCTCCTTCTGAAGCAAAAACAGAAAATGTCTCTAATGCTAATTCTGTACAGGTTTCTGTAGAAAAACCTTCCTCGCCTGAACCGGTTAATGTTGTTGCACCGCAGCATACATCTTCCTCGTTACAGAAAATGGCTATCGAAAATAATCAGCAGCAAGCTTCCAAAACAAGTGCTCTTCCTTCAGTTGAAAATCCGGTCGCAACAGCAGCACCTTCCAATAAGGTACCTGCCACTCATGAAGCAACACCAGGCTCTGAAGAGCAGTTCCATTTCTTTGTTCCCAATGTATTTACTCCGAATGGTGACGGGCTTAACGATAATTTAAAACCGGTGAGCAACTATAATGTGAAGGAATATGAGCTAACCATTTTTGACCGCTACGGCTTTGAGATATTTAAATCAAAAGACATTGATTTTTCGTGGGATGGTAAATTGAAGAATGGAGAAGAAGCAACCGAGGCGGTTTATGTTTACATCATTAAACTGGTAGATTTTAATGACGAAGAGCACAATTATATGGGCTATGTAGCATTACTTAAATAGACTTATCATAGAGAGATTCACCCAGCATTTCAACGCACTGGTAAGGTCAAATAGACTGTTAATAAATATCAACTTGTTATCTTTTAACCTTTAAATTAAATTACCCTTCAAAATGACTCTGAAATTCAAAATTACAAAGGCAATGAAAAAAATATTTAGCCGAAACGCGGCACTTATAATGGGTTTACTGTTTTCCTGTGCATCCATTACCCAGGCGCAAAATAATAATGTTTATGCATGGCCTGATACTGCCATTTGCCAGGGAGCATCCGTAACATTGAACGTGAGTGCGGTGCCTGCTATTGTGCCTAATTCTACCGTAATGATTACCCCCATTGGTGATGACCAATGGAGTCCTATCGTTAGCCTTCCGTTTCCGTTTACTTTTTATGGAAACATTTACAATCAATGCATCATAGGTTCAAATGGCGAAGTCGGGTTTAACACTGTAAGTGCCGGTGGATATAATACCTGGCCCATTAATGTGACCATGCCGTCGCCAACTCCTGTGGACCTTCGCAACACCATCATGGGACCCTGGCAGGATAATTATCCGCCATTGAGTGGTTCAATACGTGTAGGAACATTCGGAACTGCACCTAACCGGATTTTTGTTGCCGAGTGGGACGATATTCCTATGTATGCTTGTAATCAAACGTGTATAGGCAACCAGATTCAGTTGTATGAAACATCTAATATTATTGAAATACATATCGCTGCCAAAAATTTGTGCGCTACCTGGAACCAGGGACGCGCCATTGAAGGACTTAATAATGCAACAGGAACCATAGCGCACATTGTGCCGGGCAGAAATTGCTGTACCCAATGGACGGCATTCCAGGATGCTTACAGGTTCACGCCTTCACCGGGTCCTACCTGGTATACAGTTGCACCGACTACCTTTTTACCTAGAATATTTGTTGCTTCAACCAATATAAATATAACATGGCTTCTTAATGGTAACCCGGTTGGAAACGGCCCCACTCTGAATGTTTCTCCGGTAACTACTTCAAATTATATTGCTCAGGTATCGTATACAAGCTGCGGTAATTATTCTTTCAGTGATACGGTAACCGTTACGGTTAGCCCTCCGTTCACGCTTAACTTCAACCCAATCGTAAATGTATTATGCTTTGGAGGCAGCACCGGCTCGGCTACTATTAATGCATCAGCCAATGCGGCGCTTCCCCTAGCATACTTGTGGAGCACTACGCCCCCGGAGACTACCGCGACAGGGAATAGTCTCAATGCTAACACTTATACGGTTACTGTTACCGATAACGGAGGGTGTATTGTAAGCGCCTCCGTAACCATAACGGAGCCGCCCGACCTTATTGTTACACCCGACCCTCCTACAAATGTTCAGTGTTTTGGGCAGGGTAATGGAGTAGCTTCTGTTACTGTAAATGGCGGGGTCGCACCATACGCATATTTATGGTCGAATGGAGCTAACAGTAATCCCAATACAAGTCTTGGTGGCAATACATATACCGTAACCGTTACCGATGCCAATGGATGTACAAAAACAGCGTCAGTGACTGTTACTGAACCTACACAATTGGTTATTAATCCTACCACTTCACAAACTATTTGTATCGGCACCTCATTAAATCTTTGCCCTAATGAATCGGGAGGTACCCCTGGCTATACGTATCTATGGTCTGACGGCTCTATGACGCAATGCATTAATGTGAGCCCAGCTATATCTACAATTTATACGGTAACCGTTACCGATGCTAATAACTGCATAATTACTTCCTCTCCAATTTTCATTACGGTTAATCCTCCTCTCACTGTTACTGCGGTAGTAAATGACCCTGACATTTGTGTTGGCACGCAGGTATTTCTAAGCGCTGTTGGCGTTAGCGGTGGCGATGGAAATTATTCTTACAACTGGATTCCCGGAATAGGCAGTACTGCAGGACCTCTTGGACACTCTCCTGTTGTTACAACCAATTACACTGTTATAGTAACGGACGGATGCGGTACTCCTGCTGCAACCGACACGGTTACAGTTGTCGTAAACCCCTTACCGTTAGCACTGTTTAGCGGAACAAACCTTAGCGGTTGTGTTCCGTTTGATGCCTGCTTCCAGGATTTGTCAAACGTAAGCACGGGCAGCATTACACAATGGCTGTGGGATTTCGGAGATGGTTCTTCGGGTGCGGCAACTCAAAATCCGTGTCATACCTATACTTCTCCTTCATCGCCTAACCTGTATAATGTTACGCTCTCCGTTACATCCAATGCCGGATGCTCTCAATCATTCACCATCAATAATTATGTAGACGCACACCCGGTTACCACAGCATATTTCACAATGTATCCCAAGTTTACTACCCTGGCAGAGCCCAATATTAATTTTGATGCGAGTGGAGACCCTCTGTGGATATATCACTGGTCATTCGGAGACGGATATTCTGACACCTCACAGAGTGTTACACACCCTTACACCGCTGTAGGCAAGTACCAGGTTTGTCTCTACACAACGAATACATATAACTGCGCCGATACGCTTTGCGATTCGGTTGATGTCCGCGCAGATTTCTCATTCTATGTTCCCAATGCATTTACACCCAACCACGATTTGGTTAACGAAGTATTTACTCCTATGGGCCGTAGCTTCCAGGAGTATGACCTTACCATATACGACCGCTGGGGAACTATTATTTTCCGTTCAAAAGACATAAGATTTTCCTGGGATGGTAAACTAAGCAATGGCGATGATGCCCCGACAGGTATTTATATTTACAATATCGATTTGCGAGACCTCGATGGCGTAAAGCATAATTTTATCGGCAACGTGGCGTTGATTCGTTAGGCTTAGTTTAGTTTTCGTGTAAAAGTTCTCCCTTTTTGGGGAGAACTTTTTTTTTGTCTGTGTTCGGATAACTTTGCATCATCTTATTTTCTCATCATGAATTACAGAACCGAAAAAGATACCATGGGAACCGTCCAGGTTCCTGCCGATAAATACTGGGGCGCACAAACGCAGCGTTCTATAGAGAATTTCAATATCGCCCGCGACATTAACCGCATGCCCTTGGAAATTATCCGGGCTTTTGCTGTTCTGAAAAAAGCTGCTGCCCTCACCAACCTGGATGCAGGTGTTTTGTCCAAAGAAAAATGTGACCTCATTTGTAAAGTATGCGATGAAATTCTTGATGGAAAATTAGACGACCAGTTTCCTTTGGTTGTATGGCAGACCGGAAGCGGCACGCAAAGCAATATGAATGTTAACGAAGTGATTGCGTACCGCGCTCACGTTCTTAGCGGAGGGAAATTAACGGACGAGAAAAAAATAATTCACCCCAATGATGATGTAAACAAATCGCAATCGTCTAACGATACATTTCCAACAGCAATGCACATTGCCGCATATAAAACTCTTGCAGAGACTACGCTGGCGGGGATGAAAAAGCTTCGCGATACGCTGGATAAGAAAGCGAAAGAAAATATGAAGGTGGTAAAAATCGGCAGGACGCACCTGATGGATGCTACCCCGCTAACCCTTGGGCAGGAACTTTCCGGCTATGTTTCGCAGCTTGACCATGGAGGGCGCGCCATAGAAAATTCTATGAAGCATCTTTCAGAACTTGCACTGGGTGGCACAGCCGTTGGAACAGGAATCAATACACCAAAAAATTATTCAGTGAATGTTGCAAAGAAGATAGCTGAGCTTACCAAGCTTCCTTTTATTACGGCTGAAAATAAATTTGAGGCGCTTGCAGCACATGATGCCATAGTGGAATCTCATGGAGCATTGAAAACCGTTGCTGCCTCGCTT
Organism: Bacteroidetes bacterium 2013_40CM_41_45; assembly: GCA_002215675.1. Classification (GTDB taxonomy): domain Bacteria; phylum Bacteroidota; class Bacteroidia; order AKYH767-A; family 2013-40CM-41-45; genus 2013-40CM-41-45. Next base: position 277,439 of record NGFH01000002.1, read on the forward strand.
ATGAAAATTGCAAATGATATCCGCCTGCTGGCATCGGGCCCGCGGTGCGGTATCGGTGAAATATTTATTCCTGACAACGAACCGGGCTCATCCATTATGCCGGGAAAAGTAAATCCAACGCAGTGCGAGGCCATGACCATGGTTGCTGCGCAGGTTTTGGGCAATGATGTTGCTATAAACATCGGTGGGGCTTCAGGTCAATTTGAACTGAATGTTTTTAAGCCGATGATAATTTATAATTTTCTTCACTCGGCACGACTTATTGGTGAAGTATGTGTATCGTTCAACGACAAATGTGCTGTTGGCATAGAACCTATTCACGAGAACATCCGGAGAAATCTTGAAAACTCCCTGATGCTGGTTACAGCTTTAACTCCGCATATCGGTTACGAGAACGCAGGAAAGATTGCCAAGAAGGCCCAAAAGGAAAATAAAACCCTTCGCGAAGCCGCCATTGAACTGGGACTCCTTACTTCAGAGCAATTTGACGAATGGGTAAATCCTGAAAAAATGGTAGGGGATATTTAAAAGGCATTAATCACTACGTAAACTTTTCGCCCTTCTTTACTTTCACATCGCTTACAAGCTGGCGGATTTCCTGCTCTTGTGATTTGGGGCAGATGAGCAGAATATTTTCTGCTTCCACCACAATAAAATCTTCAAGCCCTTTAATTACGGCAAGCTTGTCTTTAGGAATATTGATGATGCAATTTTTAGTGTCATCCAACATTGCATGGTTCCCGGTTACAGCGTTTCCATTGGCATCGTGCGGCAGGTGCTCATACAGCGAGGTCCATGTTCCCAAATCGCTCCAACCGAAATCAGAAGCAAGCACGTAAACATTCTTTGCTTTTTCCATGATACCATAATCAATGGAAATATTTTTGCACTGTGAGTATGCTTTCCTTATGAACTCTGCCTCTTCTGGAGTGTTATAAATATTTGCACCGTCTTTAAAAAGAGTAGCTACTTCGGGCAGATATTCTTCAAATGCCCTGAGAATGGCTTTGGCATTCCAGATGAAAATTCCGGAGTTCCATAAAAAGTCACCACTGCGTATAAAAAACTTCGCCATCTCCTCGTTGGGCTTTTCGGTAAAAGTTTTTACAGGGCGTATGTGCAACATTTCTGTGGAGCCATCTTCCCTGAACTGGATATATCCATAACCCGTGTCGGGCCGGTCGGGCCTGATGCCCAGGGTAACAAGCGCATTTTTCTTCTTGGTAAACTCCAGCGCAGAACCGATGGATTTAATGAATGACGGCTCATCTTTAATCAGGTGGTCACTGGGAGTTACTACAATGTTAGCCTCACGGTCAAGCGCATAGATTTTATTACAAGCATAGGCAACGCAGGGAGCTGTATTTCTGCGCTGCGGTTCGGCAATAATCTGCCGGGGTTTTATACCCGGTATTTGCTCCTGCACCAGGTCGGTATAGGATTCGCTGGTAACAATAATTATGTTTTCTTCAGGACAAATAATCTTAAACCTGTCATACGTTTGGCGGAGCAGCGATTTGCCGGTGCCCAGGATATCGAGAAACTGCTTAGGGTGCCCGGTGCGGCTTAAAGGCCAGAATCGGCTGCCGATACCACCCGCCATTATCACACAATACCGGTCTTGCATGAGCGCAAAGTAAAGAAAAATGCAGGAGTGATTTTAAATAACCTAAATACCTCAGGTCAATATTTTTCTCCCATTTGAGCGGCTCAAAGAAGAAAAAGTATTTTTGAGAACGAAAAATTACACAAATCCTGAATTTTAATGGCACGGAAATTTAATTCTATTTTTGCAAGATGAAAATTACTCGTTTTGTCCTTTCTGATTACCATCAGTTTAGGTATCTCAATATTAATTTGACTTATCCAAAAGAGCATGTAAAAGCAGGGCAACCTTTAGATAAAGTTTGCTTCATTGGAAAAAATGGAACGGGAAAAACTACAATTCTTAAAACAATAAAACAGTTCCTGCTCATTTTTGAGTTAAATGCACTTCATCAAGGGCTTCTTGAAGATAGTCACGAGCCTACCCAATTTTGCTTTGAGGTTGAATATAAAAATAAAAAATTTTTATTTGGGAAATTCATTCTTTTTTTACCTAATGCAGAAACTAGAATAAGGGCTAATGTGCAAGTATTAGAGAGAAGTTTTTACGAACAAATACCTGACTTCTTTGAGAATGTTTTTGTAAAAAAAGATTCTAATCTTATTCAAAAAATATTTGAGGAAAGCAGAAAGCCAGATCATGTTGCATCAGATGCCATTATAAGAAACGAAATAAAAGCCAAACTATCTAGAGAGAGTTTGTTAGTTTATGCACCAACAGAATATAATATTAATAAATCAGGTTCAGAAATTTATTCTTTAACTGATTTGAATGAAGGGTTGAAATTTGGAAATGCGTTGCCTTATTACCACGAAATCTCTTTTGATTACTTGAAAAACTTTTGGTCTTTACTGATTTATCAAGTACAACTTAGAGAAAGGGAAAGAAATGAATTTGAAAATACAAAAGATAATCGTAAAAGAACAAAGGAAGAATTAATAGAAATTTTTGAAAAAGAACATCCGGAAATTTTAAAAATAATTGCAAAAAAATGGGATATTATTTTAGGCCAGGTCGGACTTTATTTAGATGCTGAAAATGCAAAGAAACCTATTGTCTTAACCGATCAATTAATTGCTTACATAAAAGATAAAAAAAATCATAAAAATATTCCCTTTGGAGCTTTAAGTTCAGGAATCAAAAATTTGATTTATAGTCTTGGTTACTTGACTTCTCTCTATTTTAATCGCTCAATTAAATCATCAACAGTAATATTTGATGAACCAGAATTTAGTTTGTTTCCTGATATATTGTTAAAATTAATTGACTTTTATACAAATCCAAAAGATTTTCCTAACACACAATTTTTCTTTGCAACTCATAGTCCACTTATTGCCTCACAATTTGAACCTGAAGAACGAGTTTGTTTACATTTTGACGATGAGAGAAAAGTTTATTCTACGACGGGTATCGCTCCGCTTGGAGATGATTCATCGGATTTATTGCTGAAAGATTTTGGACTAGAGGAGGTTATGCCTGCTTATGGAGTATCAATGTGGAAAAAGTATCTTGAGCTAAAACGAAAAATTGATAAAGAACCTAATCCAGATAAAATTAAAAATATCCTGAAAGAATTTGCTGATTTAAGACAAGATTACAATTTCCCAGATCTTTATGAACCGAATAAGTAAGCCAGCGAATTCAGAAATAATCACACGTGGCATTGTTTATAAAGAGGGTGGTGATAACTCAGGACTTAGAGAGATTTTAATTAGGGAGCAAAAAAATGTCTGTGCTTATACTCAAGCGAGGGTCACAGAAGCTTTTTCTGTTGACACAGAACATTTTAATCCTACTCTAAAGAATACTGATGATGATAATTATAACAATTGGTTTGCGGTTAGTACAAAATGGAACCGTCAAAAAAGGAGTGTAGAAAAGTGGAATGAATACCAAGAAATCTTACATCCAACAGACGAAGAATTTGAAAAAAGAATAATCTATAAAAACGGTGTGTATGAATGGAACGAAGGGGATGATGAAGCAAGACATCTTATAGAGTACTTAAACTTAAATCAAGAAAATCTTGTTAGGGATAGGAAAAGTCATTTAAAAACTTTGCAATTACTCCTTGAAAAATTTGGTAATGATACAGAACAGTTGAGAAATTATCTAGAAACTGAAGATCCTAATCAAATCCAATATATCCGTGCTATACAAGAGGAGTTAGGAATTACTTTTTAAAAAACATCACAAGAATTCTCTCCCCCGCCAAATTAAGCCCGATGGAGCGACCTTTTCGGGAGCGAGAGCGGGACGGGAGGTTGTGAGGGCTACAAAAGGGTGCTTCATGATCTTTTTTCTTCAGTTATTCTATTCCTAACAGCTTCAGATAGGCAGGGTCAACTTTGAATTTCACGCTTTTCATTGTTCATTATTTTCATCAACCGGCGGGGCAGGTGTATTTTTATCCGCACCAAACATATATTGTAAAATAAAATGCCATACAAGATTATTTCCGTTATTAAAGGTTGAAGTAAAATAGAAAGGCGGAGGGGAGTTGCGTTTAAAAACAGGTATCAGAGAATTGCTGTAGCGAAAAGAGAAATTAAAATGCTGAGAAAAATTATACCCTATTCCAGCAAGCAAACTCACATCCGTTTTGTTGAGATAGCTATCGTTACCATATGAATAAAAATTATCACCGTCTGCCTTGTGACTGATTAATTTTCCCAGTGAAATTCCTGTGTGAAAATCAAATCTGTTTATAGGTTTTTTACCAATGTTGAAATTGAGACGCCATTTAATAATAAGCGGAAATTCAAGATAGTTAAAAGAAATTTTATAGTAGCCGTTGCCGTTGGAGTCAGCGGGCTGCTGAGTTCCTTTTTGAATGTAATTAAGCTCTAACCTTAGGGTCGCTTTTTGACTTAAAACAGTGCTTACCGTGCCTCCAAAAGTAAAACCGGCTTTATGAAAATCGGTGTCATAATCATACAGGTCAGAGGCGTACACATCGGTAGCAACAAGTCCGCCGGAAATGCCTGCGTTGAAGCGTTGGGCATTCGCATGAATTGCAACCGGCAATAAGAGCACACAGAGAATTTTTTTCATTTGTCATTCCATCAATTGCGTTCATCCATATTTGGTCATTAATTCATCAACTTCTTCTGCCAATGTTTTCTTTGCATGATGCTCTTCCTGATTTTTAATATAACTGATTAGCGATTGAACTTGTGATTCGCTGACAGATACTGCAAAGTAATCATCTTGCCAGAAAAACTTTTCTTTAGTCAGTTTATTTTTATTTATCCAATAAGAAGATTCGCCTTTTATTAATTGAGATACTTTTGAAATGGATAGGTCTTTTCCTAATGAAATCAAGCAATGCATATGTTCGGTATGTCCGTTGATGGCTTGAAGAAATATTTATTTTTCCTTACAGTTGCTGATGACGTGTTTTTGAACATCAATTTTGACTTCTTTGGTGAGCCAAGGCATTCTGTTCTTAGTTGAGAATACTAAATGAACCCAGATTTTAACGTAAGACATGATATTTGATTTTAATATTTTTTATTCGGCTAAAGCCAATTTTTCTTTTAACACATTCACAGTTGGCTGAAGCCAACTGCAATGAATCAATAGGATTTATCCATTGCCGTCAGCTTTAGCTGACGGATAAAATAGAATATAATTAATTGGCTTTAGCCAAATCCATTAGTTTTTTAATTAATTTTCTTAATCAATTTTTCCATCAAAAATCTATGTTTCCATTATTGCACTCCTAATAGCTTAAGATAGGCAGGGTCTATCTTTCGGCCCAGCTGCCGGGCTTTAAGCACATCGGCCCTTGCCGCCTCTATTTGTCCCAATTGGTTGTAGGAATAAGAGCGGTTTTGCCAGTAGACAGGTTCTGAAGGCATCAACTCAATGGCTTTTGAAAAGTCCGCAAGCGATTCTTTATGCTTGCCCATTTTCTGAAGCGCCACACCCCGTGAATTATAAATGCCATCATCGGTCGGAACAAGTTTTAGATACTTTGTAAAGTCATCTACCGCTTTTTGGTATTGACCTACCTGGTCATAATATATTCCTCTGTTAAAGTATGTTTTGGCAAAAGTTGAGTCAATCACTTCGGCTTTCGCAAAATCATCTTCCGCTTTGGCATATTCATTTTTGCGGATGTAGATTAATGCGCGGTTGGCATACGTGGTAACTTTTTTTGCATCCAACGCAATGGCCTGGTTGTAATCAGACAGCGCAAGGTCATCCTGCCCGCGCTCGAAATAAATATTGCCCCGGTTGTTATAGGTTAATGCATATTTAGGATTGATGGATAATACCTTATTATAGTTCTCCAACGCCTTATCGTTTTGCTTTAAGCTGCGGTAATAAACTCCGAGATTATCATATCCCACATCAGAGCCGGGATATTTTGCAACGTTATCTCTCCACAATGTCCCGCTGTTTTTCCATACCAGGCAGCGCTGGTAACTCATCACCGCAAAGACAACGGCATAAATCACAAAAATGCTTTTTACAAGAAATGAAATGTTCGCCTTTCGTTCCGTTAAATTCTGTAAAGAAGTCGCAGCAATAAAAAATAATCCGAAGTAAGAAACATAGGTAAAACGTTCTGCCATAAATGCTTTGCCCGCGCCAACCACCTGCAGCACAAACATTACATTGACTAAAAAGAACAGAAGCCCGAAGACTACATTTCTATCCGTGCGGAATTTTTTAATAACCCAAACAACACCGGCAATAAGAAGCAACGGTGTTATGTAATACAGCGTAGGAAGCACTCCCTCCGTCTTTTGCGGATAGGGATAATAGGCAGACAAGTTTACAGGGGCGAAGAATCGCACCAGGTAACTTGTAAGCGCATAACATGCATACAAGATGCGCTCATACAAGGGATACGTTTCATTCATAATAAGCGAATCACCTGTCTTAAGGAAATATATTCCGGCTATTCCCGTTGCAGCCGACAAAATAAAAAATGGAATTTTTTCCATGATGAGAGAAAACTTTAACGGGCGTTTTTCCAGATAATCAATAAGAAGCATGGAAAGCGGAAGTGATACCGCCTGTATTTTTGAAAGCATTGAAAGAACGGCAAGCACAAGCATCAGCAAGTAAAGAAGAACTTGTGCACCGGGCTTTCGTACCCATTTTATGTACGCAATAAGGGCTCCGAAATAAAACGAAGCAAACATTACATCTTTTAATTCTGTAATCCATGCTACCGATTCCACACGCATGGGATGAATGGCAAAAAGCAATGTGATGGCACCGACAACAAAAGATTTTTTGGTGAGAAGCCGTGCCGTCCAAAAGACAAGCGCAGTACAAACCAGGTGCAATAAAATATTAACCAGGTGATACAGGTATGGTTCTAACCCCACCTGTGAACGTATCAAAGCAAAGACAAGGATGGGAAGCGGGTTGTAGTTATTGCCAACAGACTGCGTAAATATTGCTTTTACATTTTGAGAATTAAGGTTTACGGTCAGGTGGTTATCGGTAATGTTAAGCCCGTCATCCCAGGTGTAAATGAGGTCGTTTTTCAGGGCGGGATAAAAGACTATGAATGTAACCGCCAGGATGGCAGGAAGCAGCCATACAGGGAATTTTTTTAGCTGAATTGTAGCCGTTTTAGCGGGTTGATGAATTTTCTTTTTATCTTTTTTCACGGAGCGAATAACGAATCGATTCGAATATACGTATTAAAGAAAGTTAACGTTGATATATCATGGCGCATCAAAAGTATTTATACATTTTCCTGTTTACCATTCTTTCGGTAAAATGTTTTTCTCAGACGGACGGTTTGCCCGTTGACGATTCCCCATCAAAGAAAGTATTTTTTTCAATGGATTATCGCAATGGCTTTATCAGGTCAACGGAAGCTCATGTAGTTGGTTTTCGCGCGGGGGTGGAAGTAGGGCAAAAATATCGTTTGGGAGTGGGGTATCATTATCTTTCTTCAGAAATTATCCGCGGCATACCTGTGATGCAGGAAGGTGCAACCATAAACACCAATGCGCGCGTTCATCTCAGGTATGGAAGCGTTTCTGCCGAATATATTTTGTTCACCAGCGAGCTTTGGCAGGTATCAGCACCGCTTATTCTTGGCATTGGCTCTTCGTATTATGAGCCGCCTTCCAACAAATATCCTGAAACCAACAGGCAATTTACACTTGTCATCGAGCCCGCTGTAACGGTGCAGTATAATATCATTCCTTTCATCGGAATCGGCACCGGCATAGGGTACCGCTTTATGCCCGCAGGCGATGGCAATTTACGTTCGGTATTTGCAACTCCTGTCTATGACTTGCGGCTTAAGCTGCTCATGAACGAAGTGGCTGAAGCGCTCTTCCCTAACGGCTTGTGGAAAAAGAAAAGGCAGGAATAAGAAAGTAGAGCATCATAATATTATTTTTGTTCGATGCCTTCAAAAAACCTTAACCCGGATTCCGAAGCAGGTGATTCCACGCCATCTTTGGCAGAAAAGGAATTTGAAAAAGTTCTGCGCCCATCGGTTTTTGATGACTTCGCAGGGCAGCGGAAAGTAGTGGACAACCTGCTGGTGTTTGTAAAAGCAGCGCAGCAAAGAAAAGAATCACTTGACCACGTTTTGCTTCACGGCCCTCCCGGACTGGGAAAAACAACACTGGCATATATCATAGCCAACGAGCTGGGAGTAAATATACGTACCACTTCGGGTCCTGTTATAGATAAGCCGGGCGACCTTGCCGGGCTGTTGACTAACCTGGAACCGAACGATGTTTTATTCATTGATGAGATTCATCGCCTGAGCCCTGTGGTGGAAGAATACCTCTATTCTGCAATGGAGGATTATCGTATCGATATCATGATTGAATCAGGCCCCAATGCGCGCTCGGTGCAAATACAGGTTAACCCCTTTACACTCATTGGCGCTACTACCCGCTCGGGGTTGCTTACCTCTCCGCTCCGCGCGCGTTTCGGAATTACTTCACGCCTTGAATATTATGATGCCGAAACATTGCAGGGAATTGTGCTTCGCTCCTCCGATATTCTTAAAATTGAAATCAGCGATGAAGCTGCATTTGAAATAGCCCGCAGAAGCCGCGGCACTCCGCGTATTGCCAATGCATTGCTCAGGCGCGTGCGCGATTTTGCACAGGTTAAAGGTAACGGCACCATAGATGAAAAGATTACGCATCATTCTCTTGCCGCACTTAATGTAGATGAACACGGACTGGATGAAATGGATAATAAAATTCTTTCTGCTGTCATCGATAAATTTAAAGGCGGCCCCGTTGGAATCACAACCATTGCAACGGCAGTGGGAGAGGAGCCGGGAACTATTGAAGAAGTTTACGAGCCCTTCTTAATCATGGAAGGATACCTGAAACGCACACCGCGCGGCAGGGAAGCAACTGAAATCGCCTATAAGCATCTGGGGAAAATTATACCAGCGGGGCGTGCCGGGATTTCTTCGCGCAGCGGAGACCTGTTCGACAGGTAATTTTTATTTTTCAATCACCAGTTTCCTGAAATGAGAATCAACATTAAGGAAATAAATTCCGTTTTTCATAGTTGATAAATCAAGACGGAATTTTTCTGATTGAATATCCGCTGCAGAAAATACACAGCGCATTAACTCGTCATAAGCATGGATATTTTTCATCAGCTTGTCAGAGGCGATGATGCATTCATCCTTTGCAGGGTTTGGATAAATGCTTATGTAAGTTGATTGGAGTTCTTGTGTACCATCGATGATTACATTCACCGTATCAAAAATTCCTTCGCTCATGTTATAATATGTTCCCGTTACAGATGCTTCGAGGCGAATGGCGCGAACCATGTAATGATTAATAGCTTCGGTGATATTTGATTCTGCAAAATTTGTATCCGCGACAATAGAAGGGCTAATGCGCATGTATCGCCCTGTAGAAGTATCCAGCCTGTAAACATAATAACCCAGAACACTGTCCGGCGAGGCAGACCATGTGAGCGCAACATAATTAGTGCTCACATTGGTTCCCGAAAGATTGGATGGCGGCGCAATAATGTGTTGCCGCAGCGAGGGGTCTCCCATCAGCGCCTGGTGAATGTAATGAACGCCGTAGTTTGATACGTAAGGGCTGTAATAATAATTATTCTGAGTCGCTTTTGCGCAAAACCCAATCGTTTCCCCGAGCGACATCTGGTGAAAATGCCAATGTGGCCTTCCAGCCCAGGCAGAAGTAAGAGCTCCTGATGCCAGCGGTGCGCGCAGGAAATTATCCTGGCTGTCCCAGTCGCCAAAGTAACTGCCGAATACCATGGTGAAAATAGTTTGCACCGTATCAGCAGCAAAATTCGAGGTGCTTCCTACACCGCCACAGGAAGTATAACTGCCTCCACCACATCCATATGACCATTGGTAAGAATTACTTCCAAGTGTTGTAAAATAATCCTGCGAAGAAATGCTGTCGGGTGTAAGAAGAGAAGCAATACGCCACCCATTGCTTGCAAATGCTTCGCCGCCAAACGTACCAAAGTTATCATCGACAAGGCATCGCTTCACGGGGTCGACAATTTTTTTGCGGTAGTCGTTATCGCGGCCCAGGTAGTTGCGCATCAATTGCGTTTCTGTAAGCGCAAATGAAGGCAGGTTAAAGAAGTCAATTCTTCCGACCTCTAGTGCAACAGTGCCGGGAATAACAGTCTGGTCAAATTTTCCGTCTCCCGGAATGTTTTGATTCTGCGGGCGTGAAGCAACAGTGACATTAACCGAAGCATCCGTCCATGCTCCATTCATGTCGCCATAATAAACATCAGCGGGCCACGCGCCCTCGTGGTCAGGATGCCCGTCAGGATTAAGGTCACCGGAATAGGGAACAGGGATATGGCCAAGCAGGCAAAGCGCTTTTACATTTACTGCATCGGCCGTGAAATCATTCAGGATAATATTTTTTACTAAGGGAACAGAATCCGTTCTTGAAACATCGTGCCGGATTACCTGCCAGCCGTCTGAAATAAAATCTTTTTCAAGCCGCGAAATTTCTGTAGAGAGCGTGTCAGAAAAATAATCATCAACCAACAAAACCATTTTACCTCGGTAATCCACCACAGGTATTTTTATTCCTGCATAAACATAACTCTCTCCGTCTGCAGGCGCTCCTGTGCGGGATACTCTATATTCATACCCGGTACCGACAACGACATTGGTATCGGTAAAAGAAGTTGAAGCAGGCGCAAGCGAGTCCTCAAGAATGGTCCATGAAGTTGCGGATAGAGATTTTCTGCCGATAGAAAAATTTGTGGCGCCGGCATTCAAGGGCCATTGCAGTGTTATTTGCGGAGGCGACTCCTGAACCTGTACCGTAATCGGTACGGTATAATCTATGGGAGATTGTGCTGATGTTAGTTCAGACAAAAGAAATATGGATAAGAAAAGAAGAGTAATTTTTTGCATAGGGAATATTTTGCGCTCACCAAATGTAAGGAATAAACGAAACAGAAGCCGGCAGCACAGCAGTTAAATTCAGGATGCTATTTTTGGCGATTCATAGTGAACAAAAATTTTAAAGCGCATATTGCTCTTCTGGCAGTAAATATCTTTTACGGTGCCAATTACAGCATTGCAAAGATTTCGCTGCCCCAGTATATACAGCCGGCAGGGTATATTCTTTTGCGGGTAGCGGCATCAACACTGCTCTATGCATTGTTTCTGCTGCTGTTTATGAGAGGAAAATCATTCAGGATTGATAAAAGCGATTGGCTGCGTTTTATTTTATGCGGCATAACCGGGGTTGCCCTAAATCAGGTTTTATTTTTTGAAGGTCTTGCCCGTACCAGCCCCGTGCATGCAGCACTCATCCTTACTTCTAACCCGCTGCTTGTTCTTGTGGCGGCTGCATTTCTTATTAAGGAAAAAATAACCGCCAGAAAATTTTTAGGAATTTTACTCGGCATTTCGGGAGCGGTGCTCCTTATTATCTATGGCAATGAAATTGCGATAGGTCACGGAAGTGTGAAAGGGGATTTGTTCATTCTCATCAACTCCATGTCGTATGCGGTTTACCTGGTGCTTGCAAAACCCCTCATGAAAAAATATAATCCTGTGCTGGTAGTGGCGTGGGTATTTTTTTTCGGAATGATTTTCTCCATTCCGTTTGGGTATGGAGAATTGTTGCAGGTGCAGTGGTCTGCAATGCCTTCCGCTGCCATACTCTCAGTGATTTATGTAATCATATTTGCCACTTTTCTCGCCTATCTTTTAAACACATATGCATTAAAAACCATGAGCCCTGCGGTAGTGAGCTATTATATTTATGTTCAGCCGGTAATTGCGGCAATTATTGCGTATTTTCTTGAAGAAGAAAAACTTACGGTGCTGCATTTGGTTTCGTGCCTGTTGATATTTTCGGGAGTGTTCCTGGTAAGCAAAATGGAAAATGACAAACAGCAAATTTGATTTACCTTTAGTGCCGAAAAAAAATTATAAGTTATAGGTTATAAGTTATATGTTATACGAAACAAACTTTTTTCCGGAATCATCAATAATCACTAATAAATAATCAATCATATTATGATTCTTTCCATGACAGGCTACGGTACCGCTTCGGCAGAGCATAAAGGGAAAACCATTACTGCCGAATTGAAATCAGTAAACGGAAAATTTGCCGATGTAAACGTGCGCCTCCCGCTTGCTTACCGCGACAAGGAAATGGAAGTGAGAAACGAACTGGCCAAAAAATTTGAGAGGGGAAAAATCGAGCTTATTGTTTCTGTAGGCGGGGCATCCCAAACACCTTTTAATATCAACATGGATGCATTTGAATCGTATTATAAAACTTTGAAGCAGGTAGAAAAAAAATTCAAGCTGCCTCCTACAGATTATCTGAAGACCATCTTTTCTTTTCCCGAGACTACCCGTTCTGCTGATGTTGGTAATGAAAAAGAATGGACGGTGGTTGCCCATACCATTGCAAAAGCAGAAAAACTTTTTGAGGATTTCAGGAAACATGAAGGAAAGCAACTTGAAAAAGATTTTGTAATGAGAATTAATAATATTGTTAAGCTTCTTGAACAGGCCGAGCCGTATGAAAAACAGCGCGAAGAAAACATACGGAAAAAAATTAATGCAGGACTAAAAGAATGGATGCGCGAAGAAAACATTGACCGCAACCGCCTGGAACAGGAAATGGTTTTTTATATAGAGAAGATGGATTTTACAGAAGAGAAAACGCGGCTTCGCTCGCATTGCTCGTATTTTCTGCAGACCGTTTCAGAAAAAGAAGCCAATGGAAAAAAACTTTCTTTTATAACCCAGGAAATAGGACGTGAAATCAATACCATCGGCTCCAAAGCCAATGACGCAGAGCTTCAGAAAATTGTGGTACAGATGAAGGATGAGCTTGAAAAAATCAGGGAGCAACTGATGAATGTACTTTGAAATCCTGACTCATAAATCCTTGTTGTGGCGGATAACTTTTCGAACCCCGAAAAAAAAATGATTCTCTTCTGTGGCCCTTCAGGCAGCGGAAAAACAACTATTGTACATCATATGCTGGCAAAGGATTCCCGTTTAAAGTTTTCGGTTTCGGCTACCACACGAAAGAAAAGAAGCAATGAGAAGGATGGAAAGGATTATCATTTTATTTCTGTAGACGATTTCAAAAAAAAAATTGCCAAGGCAGCATTTATCGAGTGGGAACAGGTGTATGAGAACGGGTATTATGGTTCACTGCATCACGAAGTAGAACGGATTTTATCTGAGGGGAAGGTTCCGGTGTTTGATATGGACGTAGTGGGCGGATTAAGCATTAAAAAACAATTTGGTGAAAAAGTTTTGTCAGTTTTTGTGCAGCCACCTGATATTGATTCTTTAAAACACCGACTCACGGCGCGCGCAACAGAAACTCCCGAAGACCTGAAGCGCAGGTTGGATAAAGCGGTGCATGAATTAACCTATGCCAACCAATTTGATAAAATCCTTCTCAACACAAACATAGAGGAGGCGTGCCTTCAGGCGGAGAATTGGGTAAATGAATTTTTGCAAGCCAGCTAAATTTATATGAAAGTCGGACTATTCTTCGGAACATTTAATCCTATCCATGTCGGTCACATGGTGATTGCCTCTTATATGGCAGAGTTTACGGATTTGGAACAAGTCTGGTTTATAGTTTCTCCACAGAATCCTTTAAAGCAAAATCAAATACTTCTCAAAGATTATCACCGGCTGGCATTGGTAAGAATTGCCGCAGAGAATCACCGCAAGCTAAAGGTGAACAACGTTGAATTTTCCCTGCCCAAACCTTCTTTTACCATTGATACGCTTGCCCATCTTTCGCAGCAACATCCCGGCAATGAATTTGTTCTGATTCTTGGTTCTGATAATCTTGAATCATTTCATCAATGGAAAAACCACCAGCAGATTCTTGATAGCTATTCTGTCTATGTTTACCCCCGGCATGGTTTTCACGGAGGAACGCTGTCATCACATCCGAAAGTGAAAATGACCCATGCGCCCCTGATGGAAATATCTTCTACTTTTATCCGCAATGCAATCAGGGATAAAAAGGATATAAGCAGTATGCTCCCCGATGCCGTCTGGAAGTATATTGATGAAATGCATTTTTATGAGAAAGAAAATCCTCCGCAACCGATGCGCCCCGAAAACGAGAGCGGAAAGTTTATATTATAAATTCTAAAAAATGTTATGAGTGCAGTAAAAAATAAAATTCTTTTTTTCATTTCAATAATTTTTTGTCTGAGTGAAAATGCAGTCGCACAGCAGGATGATTCATTGATGCTGCGAAAAATTTACAATGAGATTCTTGTAAACGGAAAAGCATACGATTGGCTGAGCGATTTAACAAAAACAGTCGGTGGGCGTCTTAGCGGTTCACCTCAGGCAGCAGAGGCGGTAAAATGGACAGAGAAAAAAATGAAAGAAGCGGGCGCTGATTCAGTGTGGCTGCAAGAGGTAAAGGTTCCCCATTGGGTTCGGGGTGAAAAAGAAGAAGGAACCATCATACGGTCTGATGGCAAGAAAGAGGAAGTTCCCGTTTGCGCACTGGGAATGTCTGTTGCAACTCCTGTGGCTGGAATTACCGCTAAAGTGATTGAAGTGCATGATTTTGATGAACTGAAAAAACTGGGAGAAGAAAAAGTGAAAGGGAAAATTGTTTTTTATAATCATCCTTTTGACCAGACATTCATTAACACTTTTGAAGCATATGGCAACGCGGGAAAATACCGCTGGGCAGGAGCAAGCGAAGCAGCGCGTTACGGGGCGGTTGCTTCCATTACCCGCAGCATGTCGTCATCCGATAATGATTATCCGCACACCGGCTCAATGGGTTATAATGATTCTCTTCCTAAAATTCCATGCGCTGCCGTCAGCACAAACGGAGCTAACCTGCTGAGTAAAATTTTAAAAGAGGATTCGGAAACAAAATTTTTCCTGAAGCAAACCTGCCACATGCTCGACAGTGTTTTATCGTATAATGTTGTAGGCGCCATAAAGGGCAATGAATTCCCCGATGAAATTATTGTCGTTGGCGGGCACCTGGATTCATGGGATTTGGGAAAGGGTGCGCACGATGACGGTGCGGGTGTTGTGCAAAGCATCGAGGTGCTTAGAACATTTAAATCGCTCGGTATAAAACCGAAGCGCACCATCCACGCTGTGGCTTTCATGAATGAAGAAAATGGTTTAATGGGAGGAAAAAAATATGCCGAGCTTGCAGAGAAAAATAAAGATAAAAATATTGTGGCCCTGGAAAGCGATGCGGGGGGATTTCCACCGTTGGGTTTTGGTTTGAATATGACGGATGACAAGAAGAAAAAAATTCAGGTATGGAAACCTTTATTTCTACCCTATAATTTATGGAACTTTGAAGGTGAAGGCGATGGAGCGGATATTTCTCCCATGACCCGTAAAGGATTGCCCGGCATAGGTCTGCATGTTGAATCGCAACGGTATTTTGAAATACATCATGCCAAAACGGATGTAATTGAAAATGTGAACAAACGAGAACTGCATCTGGGAGCAGCTGCAATGACATCTCTTATTTATTTGCTGAGTCGCTACGGATTGTAATTCGTTTTCATTAAATTTTCAGGGCTTGGCATCATTTTTAATGTAATAAATTCTGTATTTTTCACAATCGCGTTTTATAATACGAAAGTATATTTGTTTCCCGTTAAATAATCAATGACCGGCCAGCCGAAAAATATTTTTATTCTCCGGATAAGGATTTCCTTGTTCCTAATCCTGTTATTTTCCTTTTCTTCTGAAATTTCTTTTGCCCAGAGAGAAGGATACCTGCAGATTTTCGGCAACATCCGGAAGGATACCAAAAATCTTGAGGGCGCTGAAATAAAAGTCATGAAAAATAATGCTGCCGTCCAGACTCTTTATACCACGGCAAATGGGAAGTTTGTTTTCAATCTGCCGCTGAACGGAGAATATACTGTATCGATAGGCAAGCCGGGGTTGCTTGGCAAAAGCATCAGCGTTTCTACTGTTGTTCCGGATGACCAAAAGGATATTATCTTTTCATATAAGTTCAATGTTGATTTAATTCCTGCTGTGGGCGATGCCGCACAGGCGGAAGCGCTGAGCAAGCCCATTGCAAAAATTGCATACAGCCAGACGTACGAAGATTTTGATTACGACCAGGAGTATACAAAACAAGCCAAGGCACAAGTTGACCAAGTAGTTAAGGATGCTGCAGTGAAAGCCCGTGCGGACTCCATGGCAATGGCAGAAGCCACAAAGAAACGCAAGCAGGAAGAAGAGCTTGCAAAACAAAAGGCCGATGTCGAGGCAAAAGCGAGGGCGAAAGCTCAGGCGGACTCCATGGCTTTTGCTGAAAAGTTAAAAGCCGAGGCGGCAGGAAGAGCAAGAATTGAAGCAGAGAAAAAACATAAAGCAGATTCCACTGCGGCAGCACAGGTAGAAATTAAGCGAAAGCAGGACGAGGAACAGGCACGCTTGAAAGCAGAGGCGGAAGCAAAAGTAAAAGCAAAAGCCCAGGCAGATTCCGTTGCGCTTGCAGGAAAATTAAAAGCCGAAGCCGCAGAACGGGTAAGACTTGAAGCAGAGAAAAAGCACAAAGCAGATTCCACGGCAGCAGCCCAGGCAGAAATTAAACGAAAGCAGGACGAGGACCAGGCACGTGTAAAAGCGGAAGCTGAAGCGCAAGCTAAAGCTAAAGCTCAGACAGAAGCAGCAGAACGAGCAAAAATTGAAGCAGAGAAGAAACGCAAAGCGGATTCTACCTCAACAGCCCAGGCTGAAGTTAAGCGAAAGCAACAGGAAGAACAGGCACGCCTGAAAGCAGAAGCAGATGCAAAAACTGCAGCGGCAACGGCTGCAGCAGCAGAGAAAGCAAAGCAGGGCGCAGAAGCGACAGCTCGTGTGGAAGCAGAGAAAAAACGTAAAGCAGATTCCACCGCATCAGCACAGGCAGAGTCTAAGCGCAAGCAAGCAGAGGATCAGGCGCGTTTAAAGGCTGAGGCCGATGCAAAGGCAGCAGCAGATGCCAAAGCGGCAGCAGAGTTGAAGCGCAAACAGGAACAAGAAGCAAGAACAAAAGAACTTGCAGACTCATCGGCACGTGTCGAAGCGCTTAAAAAAGATGCTGAAGAAAAAGAACGCATGAGCAGAGAAAGTAAGGCGCGGGCTGATTCTGTGAGCAAGGCACAGGAGATATTGCTTGCCAGGCAGAGAGCAGAAGCAAAAGAAAATGAGAGGATTAAAGCCGAGAAAGATTCTGCTACACGCGCTGAACAATTTCGGAAGGAAGCAAGAGACAGGGCATACAACGATTCTGTAAAAGCAGCCAAGGCAGAAGCGGATGCCAAAATACGTGCTCAGGCTGATGAGAAATCCAGGGAAGAGGCGCGCAAGAAAACTGAAGCGGATGCCATGACCAAAGCAAAAGCGGATTCGATAGCGAGGGAGAATGAAATACGCAAGCAGAAAGCTATCCAGGACAGGGAAGCAAAAGCCGCAGCAGAATTGCAAGCGAAAAAGGATGCGCTGGCCAGAGCTAATGCTGAACGCGAAAAGGAAGTAAAGAAAGAAGTTGTCGCTCCGGTTATTGAGGAGAAGAATTACCCCGAGGGAATAACTGAAGAAACCAAAACAGAACCTAACCGCTCTATTTTAAAAACGGTTATCAAGCGCGAGGGTCTTACGGTAGTGTTCCAAAAAATTACATACACCTGGGGCGCGATTTACTTCTTTAAAAACGAAACCAGTATTTCAGAAAGCGTTTACGACCTTGAAGTAAAAAAACAGAAGGACTATTTTAATAAATAAATTTATTTCCTGAAATACTCAGCTACTACCAGGTCTTTGCTTCCGGCAGTGTATTGATAAAAACCTTTTCCTGTTTTCACTCCTAAATTTCCAGCCATTACCATATTGCTCAAGAGTGGGCATGGTGCGTACTGCGGATTGCCGAATCCTTCCTGCAAAACATTCATGATGTTGAGGCATACATCAAGCCCAATGAAATCGGCAAGCTGAAGCGGGCCCATAGGGTGTGCCAGACCCAGTTTCATTACCGTATCAATTTCTTCAACACCGGCAACACCCTCATGCAGGGTGCGAATGGCTTCATTAATCATAGGCATAAGGACGCGGTTTGAAACGAAGCCCGGGTAATCGTTAACTTCTACAGGGGTCTTTCCTAACTTTTGAGACAAGCTCATAACGGTTTTGGTTACCTCGTCAGAAGTGGAAAAGCCGCGGATAATTTCCACCAGCTTCATTACCGGCACGGGATTAAAAAAATGCATGCCTATAACTTTATCCCGTCTTTTGGTTTGTGCGGCAATGCTTGTAATAGAAATAGAAGAAGTGTTGGTGGCGAGAATTGCAGAAGCAGGAGCAAGCAAATCAAGCTCTATAAAAATTTCTTTTTTCAGCTTGATGTTTTCTGTTGCTGCTTCAATAACGAGCTCGGTATTTTTTACCGCATCTGAAAGTGCGGTGTGTAAAGAAATATTTTTCAGCGTGCTTTCTTTGACATCAGCGGTGATAGCGCCTTTGCTTACCTGGCGGTCCAGGTTTTTGGAAATAGTAGAAAGCGCCTTATCCAGAAATTCTTTTGAAACATCGCAGAGTGAAACCGCGAAACCATTCTGGGCAAAAACATGAGCGATACCGTTGCCCATGGTGCCAGCTCCGATGACTGTAATATTTTTCATGCCTCAAATATAAAGCATAAGAACGAAGAGATATGTTTGGGAAGCGATTTTCGTATTGCCGCTAACGAAGAAGTGATTAAAAAATTATTTCTTTTAATCTAAAGGTTATCGGTACACTCGACTTTCCATTCAGGGCAAAACTGTTTTATCTTGGGTACATTGTTTTTTAAAATCCAACTTCAAATGCTCCGCGAACAAAATTAGTTTTATTGTTTTCAAACCCTTTGGAGAACCCTGTTATAAAAGTAATATCATGAGCAAAAGCGAACCATATTTGCGGAACCAACGAGCCGTTCTTTTCTTCAAAATCGTATTTAGCTTCGGCACCCAGACGTACTATATTTGTAATGTGTTGCCGAAAACCCGCAGCTGCATTAAATGAACCCTTATGGTTATGCAGAGAAATTTCTTCTGTCAAATTAAGAGTAAAGTTGGTATTTTCAGAGAAATCTTTTGACAAAATTAATTTTGGCTCTAAAGCGTAATGCCATTCATTAATTTCTTTAACCGATGAAAATTCCATGGACGCTGCCATGTCAACAGGCATCTCATTTTCTTCTCCAAATCGAAATCGGGTTTCAATTCTTCCTCCTGAAAAAAATGAATTTTGACCAATGCCGCTTTGAAGAGTCCCCCTGCCATCAATCATCCAGTGCTCGGTGATGCCGTATTCAGCGGCTATATTATTTCTGAAAAATCGTTGATTCTGATTTCGCAAATAGCCGTAATCAAACCAATACTCCGGTTCAAATTCCATTCGTTGCAAAGTGAGAAAAACGAAAGTTTCATCAAGGTAATCATCACGATGGGAGGATACGCTTAATGGAAATGTTGCTATAATCAACATTGTTACTAAAGCAAGTTTCTTCACCACTTAAGTTTTCTGCCTCGTTTCTTGTTTTCTGCGCCGTCAGGTCCTTCGACCTGACAGTATAGGAAAGTTGCCCTGTGTTTAAAGGTATTTAGTTTTTATCCTTAGAACTTCCGTCAGGGTTAAAATTTTTTGAAAGTTTTATTTCAGTAAGTATAACTGATAAAATTACAGCGATAAGAAAAAAAGAGAATGATATTTTCAGCGAGCTCTTATTGAATGCCACGGCAATAATAGCGTTGATAATAAATGAAACGATAGTGAGAAGGAGGAGGTAATTAGCCGAAGTTTTATTTGCAAAGTTCCACACAGAAATATTTTTGCGTGCAAGAATTGTTCTATAGCCGTAAATCCAATTTATTTTTTTAGGGGGCAGCCATTTATAGATAGCAGCGAGTATCAATAAAGGAATCCAGGCGTATAAAATGTTTATCATATGGTTAAGTATTTATGCCGTTCGTCAGAATGGTAAAATTACTGTAAAGACTAAATAAACAAAATAACCTAAACCTTTTATTTCCCTCTCCGCTGCAATACAATCACGATAGTATAAAACAGGATTTTAATATCCAGCGCGAGCGACATATTTTCAATATAAATCAAATCGAACTTAAGGCGCTGAATCATTTGTTCTACGTTTTCGGCATAACCAAATTTTACCTGCCCCCATGAAGTAATTCCCGGGCGCACTTTATGCAGATGCCGGTAATGAGGAGCGATTTGCATAATGCGGTCTATAAAATATTGCCGTTCGGGGCGAGGCCCAACGACTGACATATCGCCAAGAAGTACATTAAAAAACTGGGGCAATTCATCGAGGCGGCTTTTCCGGATTCTTCTGCCGAACGTAGTAATGCGTGAATCTGCTTTGCTTGATAGCTGTGGCACTTCTGCCTCTGCGCCTACAACCATGGAACGGAATTTATAAATGCGGAACGGCTTACCATGCAGGCCAATTCTTTCGTGATGGTAAATCACAGGCCCTTTAGAAGACAATGCCACGCCCAATGCAATGGCTAAATAGAGAGGAGAAAAAATAATCAGTACGAATAGAGAAATCAGGATGTCCATGATTCTCTTGAGCGAATGCTGCCATGTGGGCATTATCTGGGGTGAGATTTCTATGAGCGCCGCGCCAAAAATGGAAGTCATTTTTACAGAGCCCGATAGAATGTCGTACATGTCGGGAATAATCTTAATGATGACGGGCATATCCTCGAGCTGGTTAATAATTCTGCCGATGTTTTCATGCTCCGATGACTCAATGGCAATAATAACTTCCTCCACTTCTTTTTCTTCAATCTGTTTTCGCAAACCGGTGTATTGCCCCAGGTGCGGAAGCAATCCATCGAGCTTATGCCCGTTGCTTCCTTCGATGTGAACAAAACCGAGGAAATGATTCCCCGCCAGCTTAGACGCCGATTCCATTTCCTGGTAAAGTGTAAGAGCATTCTGGTTGCTGCCTACCAGTATGGTGTTAAAGACAATTTTCTTTTTCTGGATACGGTTGATGACGCTGGTTGAAAGAATCAATCGTATGAAAGCCGTGAGCCCGAACTGAAGTATGAAAAGCGTGAAGATGGTTTGGTAATAAGATTTGTAACTTATAATTACATCGTCCAGCAGCAGCGTAAAAAAGATAATGAGCACACCGATGAGCGAAACCGATAACGTTTGTCCAAGTTCTTTAAGCCGCGACCTGCGATACACATTCCTGTATGTGCCGGTGAGTGCATAAACGGCAATCCATAAAAACGGGATAAGCAGAATACCAATCCAGAATTTTTCATCGAGAGTAAACGGAACATTATGGCCTTCGCTGGTAAACTCGACAAATAATTTCCGGTACGAATAAAATAGTCCCCAGGCAAGAACAGCAGCAACCCAGTCGCCAAAAATAAATTTAACGGTTTCGTACCTGCGTTTCATCAGAAGTGAACCACTTTTATATTGTCAAAAAATAATTGAGCATCTCCCACAGCGCTGTTACGTTCCATATGAATATAGGGTTTGAATCCAATGGCATTGGGAAAAAGTGCAATACCATCTGTAAGGTTGATATAAATTTTTTTCCATTCCGGAGTTGCCCGGATAGTCAGTATAAAAATGTCATAAGTCTGCTGCAGGGTAACAGCATGCATGCCGATGGAAAACTCTGTGTTGGATTTATAATTCAGTTCCATATAAACAGAATTGTTTAGAGGAAGCTGGAGTGAATCACTCGGTTGACATTCAAAAACCGGATGAGCGGCATCGAGATAAGCAGCTCCTGTTCCTCCTTCAAACGAATTGGCGTTGTTAATCACAGTGTAATCTGTATCGCTAGCAGGGGTGGAAATAATATCATAACCCGGGCCGCTAAAAGATTCCTCCAGTGCAAAAATGGTTCCCGAAAAATAATGCACCACCGGGGAAATAGTAGTAACCGAACCGCGTGTAAGATTGATGGTATCGTTATAAAAAGCATAGAACGGATAATACACCCGGGTGGCGGCGATTCCATTCACAATAATTCCGGCTCTTGCCAAGATGGCATGCGTTCCTTGGGCCAGTACAGGAATTGAAACCGGCATTTCATAAACCCCCAACGGCTGGTCGTCAACATAAAGCCATACGTCTGTAATTTTGTTTGCTGAGCTGCCTTGTGTTGCAGAATCGGTTACGAGCGAAATGCTTTCCACCCTTATATAAGAAGGAACATCCTCTGCCGGATTTATGATTTCGCAGGCAGTGAGGAAAAAAGAAAAAATTGAAATCAGCAGGAGTATATTAGCTCTCATCCATTAAGGTAATATTACCATACACTCTAAACGGAAAATGTGACTGAATATTTTAATTTTTCTGCCACGGCATGAGCTACCTTCAAAGCATTGTATCCGTCCTCCAGGGTAACGGGCGGTTCGGTATCTGAAATAATGCTTTGGATAAAAGCGGTTAGCTCATCCTTTAGCGCATTAGCTTCACCGGTTTGGGGTGATTCAAAATAAATCTGCTTTCTGCCCTTGCTTCCCAAATCAATCACCACATCTAAAGGACCCGGCTCACCGTCAAGATTTTTAAGGCGGATTATTTCAGAATTCTTTTTCAGGAAGTCAACAGATATGTAGGCATTATGCTGAAAGAAGCGGCTCTTGCGCATGTTCTTCATGGAAATGCGGCTTGCGGTGAGATTCGCTACACAGCCATTATCGAATTCAAGACGTGCGTTGGCTATGTCAGGCGAATCGCTTACAACGGCAACTCCGCTGGCGCTGATTTTTTTTACGGGCGATTTCACTACGCTGAGCACAATATCAATGTCATGTATCATCAGGTCGTGAATTACAGAAACATCGGTGCCGCGCGGGTTAAATTCGGCAAGGCGATGCGTTTCAATAAACATCGGGTTATTAAGGTAAGGCGCTGCAACAATAAAGGCCGGATTAAACCGCTCGATATGTCCCACCTGGGCTTTCACATTTGCCTCATACGAAAGCTCCATTAATTTTTTTGCCTCGTCAACGGTTGCCGTCACTGGCTTTTCAATAAAAACGTGCTTCGATTTTTTAATGGCATCCGATGCAAGTGCAAAATGGGTAAGGGTAGGGGTTACGATATCCAGCGCTTCGCATTGTTCCAGCAGTATGTGAACGCTGCTGAACGAACGAATGCCCGATTCTTTTTCCACGGTCTTTGCCCTGCTTCCGTCAGCATCATAAAAACCAACCACATTCACTTCAGGAATTTCCTTCAGCAGTTTCAGATGTATTTTACCAAGGTGGCCGGCACCAAGCACTCCTATATTAACCATGATTTTTTGGACGCACAAAAATAGAAATAGTTATAAGTTATACCGGATAGATATTATTAGTTATACGCAGATTAGTTGAGTAATTTTGCATGGAAATGCAGGAAAGGGACTCATATCGCCACCAGGGCTTAAGAAAAAAGCTTGTGGATAAAATAGGAAAGAAGGGAATCCACGATGAAAAAGTGCTTGCTGCCATAGGTAAAGTTCCCCGCCATCTTTTTCTGGACCCGGCTTTTACCGAATTTGCTTACGAGGACCAACCCTTTCAAATCGGAGAGGGACAAACCATTTCACAGCCATTTACAGTTGCTTACCAAACTGCAATGCTTGAGGTAAAGAAAGGGGATAAGGTTCTTGAAATAGGAACCGGCTCGGGATACCAGGCAGCGGTGCTTTGCGAAATGGGCGCACGGGTTTACAGCGTTGAAAGACAAAAATCGCTGTATGAAAAAGCAAAAAAGTTTTTGCCCTCACTCGGTTATATGGTGAAATTGTTTTATGGAGACGGCTACAAAGGGCTTCCCGCTTTTGCGCCGTTCGACAAAATTATTGTTACTGCTGCAGCGCCTTTTATTCCCGATGATTTAATTGCACAGCTTAAAGAAGGCGGCATACTTGTAATTCCCGTTGGAGCAGGGGAGACTCAAATAATGACGCGTATTGTAAAGCTTCCTGAAGGAAAACTCGACAAAAAAGAATTTGATTACTTCCGCTTTGTGCCGCTGCTGGAAGAAAAAAATTTCGGGAAGAAATAAAAACCTATTACTTCTTTCCTTTAATTGCTACAAGATACCTTACAATGGCTTTAGAAGTGGAATCGGAGATGGGAGCGCCAAAGCTTTTGGCCATCTTGTCAACTATTTTCTGCCATGTCTTCTCCGGGAAGTCGGGTTGCATTTGTATATAGCGCAGCGAGTGGCATGTTATGCAGTTAGCTTTAAATGCTTCTGCTCCTGTTGTAAACAATTCAGCCCCTTCGGTATCGGGTAGCTTCACTTGTGTATCGTAAACATCTTTAGGCGAATTTTCTGCAACAGCCACGGTGTTTTTTTGTTCTTCGCTTTGGCATCCGGTACAGTACAGGAGAAGTGCTGTACTAAAGCAAAGAAAAAAAATTGTGTATTTGAGCCTGTTCATTTACTCTTCTCCACTTTAATCTGCAACGATTCAATTTCATTGCGCATGTAACCGCTGCGGTTCCAGTGATGCCATGGCTGTGTTTCTCCTTTTGCATTGGTAGCTTTCACATAGAATGTGAACGTGCCCTGTGAAGCGGGCTGCCATGTATACCTCCACCTGCGCCATGAATATTTTCCTAAATCATTATCAAGAGATGCCTGAACCCAGGTAGCTCCGCTGTCAGTAGATAGCTCAACCTTTGTGATGCCATAACCGCCATCAAAAGCAAGCCCTTGCATTTTACATATTTGTCCGGCAGCAATTACACTGCCCTGCTCGGGAACAACAAAGATGGAACGAATATCAAGACGGCTTATAGGAGTCATGTCCTTTGCAAGACTATCAGGTTTTTCATTTCCGTTTGCTACACCTTTGGGTACCAAATACGCTTTATCCATCCAGAAACCTTTAAAGGTGTCCGGGTAAACTTTAATTTCATTGAGCATACCCACCCAATATGTTGCATACCATCCGGGCACGACCAGCTTTAGCGGGAAGCCATTAAGCAGTGGTAAAGGTTCGCCATTCATTTCATACGCTATCATTACTTCGCCATCAGTTGCATGGTCAACGGTAAGCGACTTAACAAAATCAGGAACCGAAGGTAGCGGGGGTTCATCCATGCCATTAAATGAAACCGATTTTGCACCCGGCTTAACGCCTGCCATAGAAAGTACATCTTTAAGAATCACACCGGTCCATTTTGCATTGCCCATGCCTCCGTTTTTCCATTGCCCGCCGGGCACTCGCGGGTCGCAAAAGCTGCGTGCATTGCCTGCACATGCTGCCAGTGCATTGATGGAAACAGTTTTAAATTTTGTTTTCAGGTCGCTCATGGAAAGTGACAGCGGCTTGCTCACATGTCCGCTAATGCGAAGCCGGAACGTATCGAGCCCTACCTGTGCGGGCATATTTGACAAATGCCAGCGAACAAAAAATTCATCGTTAGGAGTAAAGTCATAAAGAAAATAGTGAAGCGGAGTTTCCAGGTTAAGGGGACGGTCGGTTAAAAGAATCATTTCCTTTTTTCCTTCTGCTGTCACCAATTCATCCGGTACAACTTTTGAAGCCGGTTGCTTCTCACCGGAATTGCAACTTGCAAACCCAGCTAAAAGTAACCAGGCAGCTAACCCTAAAAAAGAATTTTTAAATCTCTTTTTTATTTTCACCCCCATAGCTATTTTCTATTAACTCCTCCAGATTGTGAACCCTTTGGAGATTTGATTTCACTTCCCAAGTTTGTCCCATCTATCAATGAATTCACCTGACCGTAATGAAGTAATATCAATAATTCCTCTTGTTTTATATTGTTTAACTTTTTCTCTCGTTTCCTTAGCTGTGCAAATGTAGTAGTCAGGTATTGCTTGGTCATTTAGATTAACAAAAATGTAAATAATTCCATCTTGAACTCGATCTTTCATGATTGGCCATCCGACACTTTTTTTATTTCTAAGAGCTTTAACTTGAATTGATGAATGTATGCCATTCTTGTTTGCGAACAAGTCAATTGCTTTTGCATTTCCAATAGTCATACCTACTGAAAATCCTCTACGGTAAAGTTCACCAGCGACAAAATACTCACCTGCGAGATGTGTGTTGTTTCGTTCCATTGTAAATCAAAAGTTTAAGGTCTTTGTTATAAGTTTTTCCTGTTTGCGAGAAATTAAATTTACCCAGAATGTGAACTATTGCAGGTTTTCTTGTTGTAGCATAAATTGAGTTAGCGGAAATTTCTCTGAACAATTGTTTGAGCAACTTCGTGCAATGTCCTTTCCCTTCAAAGTTAGGGCGTGTCGCAATGTAACCCAACTCTTTTTTAAAGTTCAAATTTGTAACTGCTTTTGCTGAATTGAAAACTTTTGTCCTATAAGAATTGAAGGGATTTTTGAGTGTCGCTGTGCAAATAACCCTGTCATTCCATAATTCATAAGCAATCAGGTCAGCTCGCAATAAATATCTTTTCAAATCGCCACGGGAAGTTTTTACTTCTCCACCTGTCTTAATCAAGTCAATGATCTGCTTAAAATATCTTAACTTAATGTTTGTAGGTTGGGTTACCACCGTCACCAAAGAATTTCGCATAACAATTAATGATTATACGAACCAAACCTACTGAAACTTTTGCATTTCATTCAAAGAAGATGTAGAAAAGCAAAGCCCCCTGGTTCATCAGAGGGCTCGCATAATTGACAGTTTATGAGATAATAATCATCACTTACTTTTCTCATCATCTGCCTTTATCATCATTCCATTTTTGTCAATACGGATAACATCCTTCCCGTTCTTTTTGATGACGATACCATGCTTGTTCACTACAACGGAATCCAGGTCATCATTGCCAATATGAATGTCGCTATCGGTTTCTTTTTCTTTTAGCGAGCGTTCATCACCGCTGCAATCTGTGCATTCCAATCCTTTTGCCGTCATCTTCCAGCAATGAGACGCCATATCGTAATCATACATATCGCCTGTATTCTGGACATCGTACAGAAAATTACCCAGGTTTTTTTCAAGGCAAACTGTTTTTCCCTCGGGAACTCCAATCACGAATTTTACATTCTGAAATGCAAACGTGGTGTTTTTAGAAAGCTGAAAATGATTTTCAAGCGTGAGCTTATTGTCGGTCTGTGCAAAAGCCAGCCGCACACCGCCTGCATTTTCTGCGGCATCTCTCCTCGAGGAGCCGTGCGATTCTACAATCTTTACCAGCTCAAATTTATCACTGCTGCTTTTTCTTACATCCACTTTTACGGGGCCTGTTATGGTGGCCATCGTATCGCGGTTATCGAATGACCATCCTTTAAAAATATGCACGTCCTCATCATCGGCATCAGATATATCGTTCTTCATGGTAACTATTAATGTATCATTTGCCGGTTGAATCAGTTCCAGTTGCTGGCGCGAGTTTCCTTCCTTTGAATAATTTCTTAAAGCAAAAACAGCAGTGAGAATTCCTATGACCAGCCCGATGGCCCATAGCCCGCCTGCCGTCATATTAACAGCTTTGGATTTTGTTTTAATATTGAAGAGCATTCTAAACCCATAATAGAACAACATGAGAAAAGGTATGCCCACCAGCAGCAACACAGCAATAAGCGCAGGAATCGCTACAGGAGGAAACTTGATTGCTGAAACCCCCGCAGCCATAATAAGCGCAAAAAGCAATGCACCAAATACAAGCAGCCCCACTAAGATGAAGAGCAGGGCAAAAATTTTTGCGATTACATTTAAGATAAAACCAATCAACTCTCCGAGAGCATCCATTAACCTGTGAAGAAATCCTTTGAAACCTGAGTAATGCTCAGAAGAAAATTTTTTGTTCACTTCTTTTCCAAAGTCACCGGCTTTCTTTTTCAAACCTTCAAATTCTTCTTTGACATTTTTTTCAATGTTCGATATAGTAACCTGTTCGCCGCGCATCATCAGCTTGTCGGCAGTGGTTTTTGCCTCGGGCATCACAATCCAAAGGATGATGTAAAGCAATACTCCTGTTCCAAAGAAAATTACGCTCAGCACAAATGCGAGGCGAAGCCATACAGGGTCAATTCCAAAGTAAGCGGCTATGCCTGAACATACACCGCCGAGCACTTCATCATCGGGGCTGCGAAACAATCTCCTCTTAATTCCAGGCTGATGAATTTCTTTGGCAACAACGGGTTCCTCATCACCGAATTGTTCGGGCTTGCCCATGGCAGCTGTAACTTCTTCCACATCGCGCAGCGTGATGACTTGCTTGCTTTCGCCCACGCGCTGCTGAAACATTTCTGCAATGCGCGCTTCTATGTCCTGCATGATTTCATCTTTACCTTCACTCGAAGCAAAATGTTTCCGTATGGAATCAATGTAGGAATTGAAGACATCGTAAGCGTTTTCGTCAATATGAAAAACGATTCCACTCAGGTTTATGGTTAGTGTCTTATTCATGTGATGTGGTTTTGTTGGTTAAATGTTTTACGGTTTCTACAAGAGAATTCCATTCAGAGGCAAGCTCTTCAAGAAATTTTTTCCCGATGGGAGTGAGCGTATAATATTTTCTCGGCGGGCCGCTTTTGCTTTCCACCCAGCGATAGGTGAGGAGGCCGGAGTTTTTTAAGCGTGTCAGCAAAGGATATAAGGTTCCTTCCACTACAATCAGCTTCGATTCTTTCATCTTGCTGATGATGTCTGAAGGATACACTTCTCCTCCTTCCATCACCGACATGATGCAGAACTCCAGAACGCCCTTACGCATCTGCGCTTTGGTGTTTTCAAGATTGCTCATAGGTATGTTTTTTAGTTAGATTTTTTTGTCGCTCCGCTGTGCCTGTCTTGCAGCTTCGCAGGATAACCCGTAACCGCTTGGTATTTTTATTTCTTTTTTTGAATTGCCGTGTCGCTTATGATTACTTCGGGCAACTGCACCAGCCGGATTAATTCTCCTTTATATTTTATGACGCTTGCAGAACGCGATGTTTCTTTTTCAATTGCCGGACGGAAATAAATTCTTGCATGCGTATTCTTTGTGTTGTGAATTACAGTTGCTCCGATTGAGATTGACAAAACAAAAATGAGCGCTACGGTTATGCTCATGGTAAGATTGCGTTTAATTGTTTTCATAATTTTAATTTTTAAAAGTGATATTTTTTATTTGTTTTCTGAATGCGGAAGCAAACATACAACATAATTTTAGTACTATGCAACACAAAGTACTAAAATATATTATAATATATTGATAATCAATATAAAAAAATTTAACAATGTACTATGTAAAGCATACTATTACCAACTCTTGAACTAACTATTCTCCGCTTGCAAGCAGAATTTTTTTTGAAAATTCAGTCTGCACATCATCAATAACGTGCGATTTTTTTTAAGCAAGTGATAATAAAATTTGTACTGCACTGACAATTGAAGAGCGCAGTTCATCCGAAAACATTGCATTCAAACTTGTTTTTCCGTCTATTAAAATTTTAAAACACAGCAGCAAAATTGCTGTTGGCGTATCCGAAAAGTATGTTGACCAAAATTTTTGTCTGCGGGCTAAAATTTTATATAATTATGCATAAAGATTTTCTTTCAGTTATTCATTGATAGTTTAAACCTGGAAACTTTTTTACAATGAAAACTTACTTGACGAGATGCATTTTTTCACTCTTCCTTTTCTATGTGACAGAGAGTAATGCACAGCCGGTAATAAATGGTTCCGATACGGTTTGTGCAGGATTCAGGTACGGCTACAAAGTAATTATGCCCGGTGCTGTTACGTTCACATGGGCGCTGCCGGGAGGCTGGTATTTTTTATACGGGCAGGGGACGGATTCGGTATTTGTGAATTGCAATGTAAATGCAACGCAGATTCGCGTCATTGGTTTTGACAGTGCGGGAGCACCGGTTGATACAGCTTACAAATTAGTACACTGGGGTGGAGGAAGCGGATGGCATGTTGTAGGCAATCAAACATCATATCCGCCATGTTACTGTTACAGTTCCTGGACATTTAGTGTGGTTCCCAACACTCCGTTTTGTCCGGGCGGTTGTGGAACGGGTATTCCCAATCCCAATGTATATTTTGCAGTATTTGACGGGCCGTTCGCATATTGGAATTACCTCGGACCTATTGGTCCATCCACATCGGTATCGGGTCCTGCGACCATTTACGTGTTTCAGATAGATACGACTTTCGGGTTGCAGAATATGATACTTGTATCAGGAGGCGGATGCGGCAATGTGAACAATTCGTTCTCGGTTCCCGGTGACCCGCCATGTTCTTTCCAGGTTTTTCTCTATCAAAATCCCGACCCGGTTTGCGTGGGTGACACTTTTATAGTAACGGTTGGCTCGTGGTGGGGATTAAGTACTTATTCATGGCAGACCTTCTCATCCAACATTAATATTATCAGTTCTTACAACGCAGATACATTGGTTGCAGTTTTAACCTATCCCGGGCCTGCCGATATTTATTTCTACGGCACCGATTTGCTCGGATGCTATTCATTTTGGGGAAATATGACTGTAAATTATTCTCCCTGTGTTCCGCCAATCATTTCATTCTACTCATACGCCACATCAGGTTGTGCCGGAGGTTGCTTTTCGTTCAACAATAATACCCTTTATGCAACCAGCTACCAATGGTCTTTCCCGGGAGGCAACCCGTCTTCAAGCACCTATGCTTATCCATATGTCTGCTACCCTTCTGCGGGTCAGTACAGCGTAACACTGACGGCATACAATATTTACGGCAGCTCCGTATTGACACAAACCAATTACATTAACATCGGCCCGGCTACGGTGGTTAATGTATCACCGCCTACTTCCATATGCAACGGACAATCCACAACGCTTTCTGCCAGCGGAGCCAATACCTATACGTGGATACCATCTTCATCACTTACTTCATCCACCGGATCCACAGTCACGGCTCACCCCGTTAATACAACAACATACACCGTTACGGGAAATGTAAACGGATGCACTGCAACGGCAACTACCGTTGTTACCGTTCTTCCGTTGCCCGCGGTTTCAGTTTCTCCTTCGCAGACCATTTGCATTGGGAACTCAGCAACGCTTAATGCATTTGGCGCAGCCTCCTATACATGGAGTCCATCCGCGACACTAAGCTCGTCAACCGGTTCGAGTGTAATGGCAAATCCAACTTCCGCTACAACCTATTATGTAACAGGAACATCTGCTAACGGTTGTACCGCTACATCGCAAACAACGGTAGCTGTAAATCCACTTCCTGTGGTTTCTGTTTCTCCCGGCGATACTGTTTGCAGCGGGCAGAGTACAACACTTACTGCTGCCGGCGCTAATACATATTCATGGAGTCCGTCTTCATCTTTGAGTTCATCCACGGGTTCTAATGTTACGGCTACTCCTCCTTCAACCACGACTTATACAGTGACGGGAAATTCACTTGGCTGCACGGCAACGCAGCAAGTAACTGTAACTGTAAATCCGCTTCCCCTGCTTTCGCTTTCTCCTGATGATACTATATGTACGGGGCAGTCCATTCCGCTTAATGTAACCGGAGCAAGTACGTATGCCTGGAGTCCGTCTTCCACGTTGAGTTCCTCAACGGCATCAAATATTACTGCTACTCCTTCTTCAACCACAACGTATACAGTTACCGGTGATTTGCTTGGATGCACGGCATCATCACAGGTTACAGTTATTGTAAATCCGCTGCCTGTGCTTTCCGTTTCCCCGGACGACACGGTTTGCACCGGGCAATCAACTACGCTTAACGTGACCGGAGCTAGTACTTATGCTTGGAGTCCGTCATCTTCATTAAGTTCTTCAACGGCAGCAAATGTCACCGCCAATCCTTCCTCAACAACAACATACACCGTGATAGGTGACCTGCTTGGATGCACAGCATCATCCCAGGTTTCAGTCACCGTGAATCCGCTGCCTGTGCTTTCCGTGTCTCCTGACGACACGGTTTGCAGCGGGCAGTCAACTACGCTCAGTGCAACGGGTGCAAGTTCATATTTATGGAGCCCGTCTTCCTCACTGAGTTCCTCAATTTCAGCAAATGTTACCGCCAATCCTTCTTCAACAACAACGTACACTATAGTTGGAGATTTGCTTGGCTGTACGGCAACATCACAAGTTACGGTCACTGTGAATCCGGTTCCCGTTCTTTCCGTTTCTCCCAACGATACCGTTTGTTTCGGGCAATCAACCACCCTTAATGCAGCAGGAGCAAATACATATTTGTGGAGCCCTGCTTCTTCACTGAATTCCTCAACGGCAGCAGTGGTTACTGCTACTCCTTCTTCGACAACAACATATACGGTCACAGGTGATTTGCTTGGATGCACGTCAGCATCGCAGGTAACAGTTACTGTAATTCCTGTGCCTGTTCTTTCGGTTTCATTTAATGATACCATCTGCAACGGGCAATCAACACCGATAACCGCGCTCGGGGCAAACAGCTACACGTGGAGCCCGTCTTCATCATTGAGTTCGTCCACCGGCTCGAGTGTTATTGCTAATCCTTCCGCTACAACCACGTATACGGTGACGGGTAATGCAAATGGGTGCTCGTCCTCAACGCAATTGACGGTAACTGTAAATCCCTCTCCGTCTGTATTTGTTTCACCCAATGCTGCCATCTGCAGCGGGCAAAGCATATCCCTTACTGCCGGTGGCGCAAGCACGTATTCATGGAGCCCGGCTGCATCGCTCAATACATCAACAGGGCCGAATGTTATTGCGAATCCATCCACAACTACAACTTATACCGTAACGGCAACGGGCAACATGGGCTGCACGGCAACATCGCAGGTAACGGTAACGGTTAATCCTCCTCCGCCACTTTCCGTTTCACCTTCGTTATCCGTTTGCTACGGCCAGGCTGTGGTGCTTATGGCAAGCGGTGCAAGCACGTATTCGTGGAGCCCATCATCTACATTAAGTTCATCGACCGGCTCAAGTGTAACAGCAACTCCGGTTTCAACTACAACATATACTATTACAGGAACAGGCAATGGCGGATGTACAGCAACTTCTCAAGTGACCGTTACCGTCAATCCGCTCCCGGTGCTTTCGGTATCTCCTGACGATACCGTCTGCACCGGTCAATCCATGCAACTGACGGCAACCGGTGCAAGCATTTATACATGGAGCCCCTCTGCAACACTAAGCTCATCGAGCGGTTCAAGTGTTACGGCGAATCCATCTTCTACAACAACCTATACTGTTATTGGTGATTTGCTTGGATGTACTGCATCGGCACAAGTAACTATTACGGTGAGCCCATTCCCTGTACTTTCCGTTTCTCCGGACGATACCATTTGCAGCGGACAAAATTCTTTGCTAACAGCAGCCGGCGCCAATACCTATCTGTGGAGTCCGTCTGCATCGTTGAGTTCATCTACCAGTTCAAGCGTCACAGCAAATCCTTCTTCAACTACAACCTATACGGTTATAGGTAATTCGTCAGGATGTACAGTGACGTCACAAATAACCGTTACAGTTAACCCTTCGCCGGTGCTTTCAGTCAGTTCTTCAACGACTATTTGTAATGGACAGCCGGTTGCGCTAACGGCAAGCGGAGCAAATACATATACCTGGAGTCCGTCGGCATCTCTTAATACATCAACCGGTCCCAATGTTATTGCCAATCCAACTTCAACTACAACTTATACCGTTATCGCAGCGAACAGTAACGGCTGCACTGCATCATCGCAGGTAACGGTAACCGTATCTGCGGTTCCCATCGTTACGGTTACTCCTTCTACCACCATCTGCAAAGATGATTCTGTAATGCTCACTGCTACCGGAGCAAACGCTTATGCATGGAGCCCGGCTACCGGGTTAAGCTCATCCACAGGCGCAAGTGTGATGGCCACTCCGCTTTCAACTATAACGTATACAGTTACCGGAACCAATAACAATGGCTGCACTGCAACGGCTTCTACAACGGTTACAGTTAACCTGGCTCCAAACATATATGTGTCCAACAACAGTCCGGTTTGTGTAGGTTCTCCGGTTACCCTTAACGTGACGGGAGCAAACACATACGCATGGCAACCGGGAAATATGACCGGGCCAACTGTTACGGTTAATCCTTCTGTTACAACAACCTATACAGTAACGGGAACTGCTGCAAACGGCTGCACCGCTTCTGCTTATAGTGTTGTAACCATTAATCCGCTGCCCTTAGTCATCATTGATTTATCACCTATCGATACTCAATGCGTATCGGTAAGCAGTGTTTTTCTTTCAGGAGGCAATCCGGCAGGCGGCACCTACAGCGGCACAGCAGTTATAGGAAATTACTTTTATCCGCCATCGGCGGGAATAGGGACGCATCAAATCACCTATACGTACACTGATTTGAATGGATGTACTAATACTGCCACGGCAACCATCTACGTTGATATTTGTACTGCAGTCTATAATATTGACTTTGATTCGGGAATAGAAATTTATCCTAACCCGGGCAGCGGAGAATTTAATGTCAGGATTATTTCTGAAAGGATAAAAGACATTTCTATAAAAATATTCGATATGACCGGAAGAGTTATCCGGGAGCGTTATGCCATGCAAAAAACAGGCCCGGTATTTTATTCAGTCATTGATTTGGGCAAAGAAGCAGAGGGTATTTACTACCTCCAGATTGCTTCAGGAAATGAAGTAATAACAAGGAAAGTCATTATTG
Source organism: Bacteroidetes bacterium 2013_40CM_41_45 (assembly GCA_002215675.1). GTDB lineage: Bacteria > Bacteroidota > Bacteroidia > AKYH767-A > 2013-40CM-41-45 > 2013-40CM-41-45. Next base: position 312,180 of record NGFH01000002.1, read on the forward strand.
AAAGATAGGCTTTCAATTCAGCTTTTTTACATCTTCTTTAATCTTCCTTTCAGGAAAAATTTTTCTTTGAATTTCCATTAAAGTTTGTGTTATTTGTGGGGAAGATTAAAAACAAAAATCATGACTGACATTCAAACAGAAAAAATGAAAATGCTCCAGGTTACTATTGATAAGCTGGAGAAAACGTACGGAAAAGGAACCATCATGAAACTTGGCGACAACGTTATTGAGGCGGTCGAAACAATTTCTACCGGTTCGGTTTCACTGGATAATGCACTTGGAATAGGAGGACTTCCTAAAGGAAGAGTGGTAGAAATTTTCGGGCCCGAATCATCGGGGAAAACTACTTTATCCATTCACGCTATTGCGGAATCGCAGCGCAAAGGGGGCATCGCTGCATTTATAGATGCAGAGCATGCATTTGACAGAAGCTATGCGCAGAAGCTTGGTGTTGACATAGAAAACCTTCTCATCTCTCAACCCGATAACGGAGAGCAGGCGCTCGAAATTGCAGACAACCTCATCCGTTCAGGCGCTATTGATATTCTTGTAATAGATTCTGTTGCCGCACTCACACCCAAGAGCGAAATAGAAGGCGAGATGGGCGATTCCAAAATGGGATTGCAGGCGCGATTAATGTCGCAGGCATTGCGTAAGCTCACCGCAAGCATAAGCAGAACAAAATGCTGCTGCGTTTTCATTAACCAGCTTAGGGAAAAAATTGGAGTGATGTTTGGTAATCCTGAAACTACAACCGGTGGTAATGCGCTTAAGTTCTATTCATCTGTTCGACTAGATATCCGCAGGATTGGCCAGATAAAAGAAGCCGAAACTATTGTAGGCAACCGGACGCGCGTTAAAGTGGTGAAGAATAAGCTTGCACCTCCGTTCCGCATGGCCGAGTTCGATATCATGTATGGAGAAGGAATTTCTAAGGTAGGAGAAATTGTTGACCTTGGTGTTGAAAAAGGAATCATAAAAAAGAGCGGTTCGTGGTTCAGTTATGGCGATTCGAAATTGGCGCAGGGCCGCGATGCAGTGAAGCAGGTTTTGCTTGACAATCCTGAATTGAGCGAAGAGATTGAAAAGAAGGTACGTGAAGCATTGGCTGAACCCAGCGCTGAATAATTTTGCTTCATGAAGACAAGTTGTATGCGCATGCAACTTGTTATATGTTATACGTTATTAGTTATACGGAGATTGGTTTTGATTACATACAAATCGTATAACATATAACGTATAACTCTTAACCCACTTCCATGTTGAAGCGTGCAATTGTTCAGCTTTCTGTTGTTTTATTAATTGCATTTACTATTGGTTGTTCTCCAAAAAATTCTGGAGAAAAACTTGTCCTGAACGACAGTACCAAAAATTCTGTCGAACAACTTTCTGAATTAATAAAGCAGAATCCTCAAAGTGCTGATTTGTATTTCGACCGGGCTTCGTTATATATGAAAAAGGGTAATGGCAGTTCAGCGCTTAACGACATGCTGAATGCTGTGAAAATTGATTCTGTAAAGTCAGAATATTTTCTTCTGCTTGGCGACATTTACTTTTCAAAGCTGTTTATTGCACAGGCCATTTCTTCGTTCGAAAAAAGTATTGCGCTTGACCCTAAGAATATAGCTGCAGAGCTGAGGCTTGCTGAATTGTCTCTCTATCTTAAAAAATACCAGGATTGCATTGAGCATGCTGACAATGCATTGCGCATTGACAAAACAAATGCAAAAGCATATTTCCTTAAAGGATTTATGTTCAAGGAAACAGGAGATACAGCAAGAGCTATTTCAAGTTTTCAGACGGCAATAGAACAAAGCCCGGGTTATTTTGATGCATACCTTCAACTTGGAAATTTACTGGCTCTTAAAAAAAATAGCCTTGCACTTAATTATTATGACCATGCACTTCAGCTGAAAAAAGATAATCCCGAAGCGTTGTACGGGAAAGCAATGTACTACCAGGAAAACGATTCGATAGACACAGCAGGAAAATTATACCAGAAAATCCTGGAGACGACACCGGATTACAAGGATGCATTATTCAACCTCGGATATATTCACCTGGTTTATAAATTAGATTATGAAAATGCAGCGAAATATTTCAACGCTGTTTGCCGCCTTGATACGGGCGATGTACGCGCATTCTATAACCGGGGCTTATCTTTTGAGCAGATGAAAAAGAAAGATTTAGCCGAAGCAGACTTCCGCAAAGCGCTTCAGCTTAAACCGGATTATGAATTGGCAAAAGAAGGACTGAAAAGATTAGGCAAGAAGTAAATTAAACATATGAACTCGTTCCCCTCTCCAAAGGAGAGGGGTTAGCTTCGCCTTCGGCAAGCCTATGGCGACCGAAGGGGGTGAGGCATTTACGGCCGTGGAGGTGAGCACGGATCGCAATCAAAGTTTATGTTAATCAGGTAAAGTTTTTTTGCATGATTAAGAATTTCAACTTCTCCGTAACTGGTCCATGCCGCCTTACATTTTGGATTAAAATTCAGAGATAGTTTTTTGTCATAATATTTACTCATGTACAAAAAATATTTCCCCGGCTTGATGCACTTTTTAAAATTTCCCTCCTTGTCAGCCACGATTTTGTAAATCACTTTTCCTCCCTTATTTCTTTTCAGGTAAATGGTTGTGCTGGTAAAGTTGCGCGGTGTTGCGTACTGCGCGAGCATTTCTTCGCTCGGCCTGGCGCCTCCGCAGTAGCGGTTTGTGTATGTCAATGTGCCTTGGACAAGATTACAGGAAGAGGGTAAAGCAGGTACAGGAGCGGAAACAGTATCCTGAGCAAAAGCGCTAACCGAAAAAAGAAAAACGAAAACGGTAAGGCGAAAATTCTTCACTTCAGTCTCCAATTCGTAATTCGTATATTCGTCCGTCAGCTGACGGATTCGTAGCCTTAGTTTGCCATTTCAGACATGAACTTAATTCGCATCAGGCGGATATCATCAAGCGAATAATCACCCTCACCGAGTTCTTTAAGGGCACTGTCTACCGAATCCGTTTCTGCTGTGCGGAAATAATCATACACTTCGCGCTGCCGTTCCAGGTCAATCATTTCATTGATGTAATAGTTGAGGTCTACTTTAGTTCCGGAAGCAACAATGCTTTCAATTTCAGAAAGCAGCTCGCTCAACGCTATTCCTTTTGCTTTCGCCATGTCGTCAAGAACAACTTTGCGATCAATGTTCTTGATGATGGCCACTTTAAGCTGCGACTTATTCACCACTGATTTCACCACAAAATCGATTGGTCGTTCTATCTCATTTTCCTCCACGTATGTCTTAATGAAATCGAGGAACGGCCTTCCATACTTTGCTGCCTTACCCGGGCCTACCCCGGTAATTTTCTGCAGTTCATCCATCGTGATAGGATATTGGATGGCCATTTCTTCCAACGAAGGGTCCTGGAAAATAACAAAAGGCGGAACATTTTTCTGCTTGGCAATTTTCTTGCGCATCTCTTTGAGCTGTGCAAAAAATTCTTCGTCAACCACTGCCCCTCCTCCGGTCATAAAATCATCGTCATCGTCCGACTCGGTATTGCTGTAGTCAACATCCTCAATCATTTTTACCTCGTACGGTTTTTTGAGGAATGCTTTTCCCTTATCGGTAAGCTTCAGCAAACCGTACGTCTCCACTTCCTTTTTCAGGAATCCATGGAATACAGTCTGGCGCAGCACCGCAGTCCAGAAACGTTCATCGCGTTCGTTGCCGGCGCCAAACATTTCCAGCTTGCTTGCATGGTAGGTCCGCAGCATCTGGTTTTCTTTACCGATCAGCACGTGCACCACGTTTTCCATGTCAAACTTTTCCTTAACTGCTTTGACGGCCTCCAGTGCAAGACACATTTCTTCCTGCGCATCAAAACTCTTTTTAGGATGTACGCAGTTGTCGCAGCTATTGCATTTATCCTGCGTGTATTGTTCCCCGAAATAATGCAGCAGAATTTTTCTTCTGCAAATGGATGACTCTGCAAACGCCATCGTATCCAGCAACAGCTGCCTGCCCACTTCCTGTTCTGCTACCGGCTTCTTGGTCATAAATTTTTCCAGCTTCTCTATGTCTTTGTAGCTGTAAAAAGTTACGCAGCGCCCTTCTCTTCCGTCACGTCCCGCACGGCCGGTTTCCTGGTAATATCCTTCAAGCGATTTGGGAATATCATGGTGAATTACGAATCGTACATCCGGCTTGTCGATTCCCATACCGAAAGCAATCGTAGCGCATATCACGTCTATTTCTTCCATCAGGAATTTATCCTGTGTTGAAGAACGCACAGGCGCCTCAAGTCCCGCATGATATGGCAGCGCCTTTACTCCATTGATTTGAAGCGTCTGCGCAACCTCCTCAACTTTTTTCCGGCTCAGGCAATAAACAATGCCTGATTTGCCCATGTGCTGTTTAACATATTTGATGATTTCCTTAATGGCATTAATTTTTGGCCGCACCTCGTAATAAAGATTGGGGCGGTTAAAGGATGCCTTGAATACAACCGCATCCATCATGTCAAGATTTTTCTGGATGTCCACTTGTACTTTGGGAGTGGCGGTTGCCGTAAGCGCCATAACGGGAACTCTGCCTATAGCATCAACAATAGGGCGCAGCCGCCTGTATTCGGGGCGGAAATCGTGCCCCCATTCCGAAATACAATGCGCTTCGTCAATGGCAAAAAAGGATACTTTAATAGACCGCAGAAATTCAACATTCTCTTCTTTGGTCAGCGACTCAGGTGCAACATAAAGCAGCTTTGTTTTTCCTTTTCTTATGTCATCTCTTACCTGGGCAATTTCTGTTTTATTGAGCGATGAATTTAAAAAGTGAGCAATGCTGTCTTCGCTGTTGAAGCCGCGCATAGCGTCCACCTGGTTTTTCATCAACGCAATAAGGGGCGAAACCACCACGGCTGTTCCCTCCATAAGCATGGCCGGAAGCTGGTAACACAGGGACTTGCCGCCCCCGGTAGGCATAATAACGAACGTATTTTTCCCTTCGAGCACAGTTTCTATAACCCGCTCCTGGTCGCCCTTGAACTTATCGAAACCGAAATATCTCTGTAAATGCGACCTAAGTGACTTCTCTGCAACTAACATAGTATAATAAATGGAATTTTGGATGTTTTTGGAGGATGAAAATAAATATTTTTGCTTCACTAAGATATGAATAATTTCTGAATCAACAAGAAAATTTTTTTTTGTGAAATCATCTGGTAAAATTTTAAGCCTGGCAAAGCGCACGTTTGATATAGAAGCGGATGCTATCCGGAAGTTGAAAAGTTACCTGAATTCTGATTTTATGCGCTCCGTAGAACTTATTCATAAGTCGAAAGGAAGAGTGGTGGTGACAGGTGTAGGTAAGAGCGCAATTATCGCAGAAAAAATTGTCGCTACGTTTAATTCTACCGGAACGCCTTCCATTTTTATGCACGCAGCCGATGCCATTCACGGAGACCTGGGAATTATTCAACCCAATGATGTGGTCATCTGTATCTCCAACAGCGGCAACACCCCTGAAATCAAGGTGTTGATTCCGGTTCTGCGCAGCAGGGGTAACAAGATGATTGCCATGACAGGCAATAGCGATTCATACCTTGCCCGCAACTGCGACCTTGTACTCAATACGTATGTAGCTAAGGAAGCATGTCCCAACAACCTTGCACCAACCAGCAGCACCGCTGCACAAATGGCGATGGGCGATGCACTTGCCGTTTGTCTTTTGTCGTACAGGGGGTTTTCGAAAAAAGATTTTGCGCAGCATCACCCGGGCGGAGCGCTTGGGAAAAAACTTTACCTTGATGTGAAAGCGCTTGCCGTGAATAATGCCGCCCCGAAAGTTTTTGCAGACGATGATATACGTACCGTTATACTGGTAATGACTTCCAACCGCCTGGGCGCAACAGCTGTCGTTGACCGTAAAGGAAAACTTTACGGCATAATCACCGATGGTGATTTGCGAAGGATGCTCATGAAAAATAAAGACATTAATGGCATCCGGGCAAAGGATGTGATGACGGTTTCACCTAAAAAAGTTTCTTCCGATACACTCGCAGCCGATGCTTTTACTTTGATGAGCAGCAATAACATTACCCAGCTTATTGTAACGGAGAAAGGAAAATACTCCGGTATGATTCACCTGCATGATTTGATTAGGGAAGGGATTGTGTGATTTTTTTTTGAAGAAGTTCAATTCAAAAAAACTTCTTTAATAAAAATACAAATACCCATCACCAGCACAAACCACCCGAACGCTCTTTTTATTTGTGCGGGAGTCCTTTTCAGCGCTGCGCGGAAGCCGATAAAAATTCCCGCAACAGAAAGCACGGCAAAAGTGAACAGAAAATGATAGTCAATCATTTCATGCCGTTCCATCACTTCACCCAGAAAACCAACTAACGAGTTGAAAGCAATAATAAGCAGCGAAGTTCCCACGCTCATCCGTACAGGAATTCCGGCCAGCAGCACTAATGCAGGAATAATAATGAATCCACCGCCTACACCAAGAATTCCGGTAAGAATACCCGAGGCAGCACCAATAGCGACTAACCACATGTAATTGATGTTTTGAAATTCTGTTTCCGGTGGCGGCTTGTATTTATCGTTTCGAATCATATTGTATGCAACAACAATCATAAGCGCCGCAAATAAAATCATGATAAGAAGCTCCTTGCTAAGCACCCATGACGATGTAACGATAACCGGGTTGGGAATGGCCGGCATCAGGAATTTGCGTGTGAGAAAAACACAAATGATGGACGGCACCGCAAAAATTGCCGCGGTTTTTATATCTACTAATTTTTTCCGGATGTAGGTGGCACAGCCAATGGCGCTGGTAGCTCCTACAACAAACAAGCTGTATCCCGTTGCATCAACAGGATTTACATTGAGAAGATAAACCATTATGGGGACAGTGAGAATGGAACCACCGCTTCCTAAAATTCCCAGCGACACACCTACCAGAATAGCGCAGATGTACCCGAGGATTGCCATTGAAAATGTTATACGTTATAAGTTATACGAAACAATTTTTTGCGGCTGCTGTCCTCTTTAACATATAACTAATAACGTATAACTCTCAACTTCTTTTTGCTATCTCGAGGCTTTAATATAACCCCATCCCTGGTGCTGCTTCGAAATTATTTCATAGATGCCGTCTGGCACGGTACCTACTCCGTCAAGCAGTTGACTTTTTTCAATATTGTTATTTTTCATGGCTACTTCGCAAACCCTGAAGGAAACATTTTTGACTGCGGCATATTTCACAAGAGTATCTGCCACCACAGACCTATCCTTCGTAATCATATCGAGCGACTTGCCGTAAAATACCACTTCGATATTTGCACCGGGGTCAGCTTTTAATATTTCTTTTACCCACCGCATCACCATCTGGTGAACTACAGTGTCTTTACTGGTTACATCAAACACAACATTGTAAGGAACTTTCTGCGCGAAGGATAAATTCAAAAGCATCAACAGTGCTGCAGAAAGAAGAATAATTTTTTTCATGATTGTTAATTTGAAATTAGAAAAAGTTATACGTTATATATTACACGAATTACACATCGTATAACTTACAACGTATAACTACTATAACTCGATAAAATTATCCGGCAAAAATATAGGCGCACTTATGTTCCTGTGCACGTCCTACTGCCCATACACCCGATGGAACAACCTGAATTCCCGGAATCACGTTTTCTTTCCATTCTTTGTAAACATCTTCAGGTTTCATATTCATGTTTCCGGCGGCAATTGCTGAATAAACGGTCATGGCAGCATTGCACACACAAAACATAACACCGTTTGCCTGTAAATCTTTAATTCCAATATCCACTACTCCTATACCGGGCACCGCGAAATCTCCATGCTTGCTGTTCCAAAAGGGGTTTCGTGTCTTGGTTGCTGTTTTTGCATCGGCTGCCTGGAACCCAGGGCCAACATCTGCTGCCTTAAACAGTTCACCGAAGTTGTATTTCTCCCACATCTTATCCTGGAAAGCATAAGGTATTCCATCATGGCGGAGCACCACAACCACACCGCAATCCGCTTCGGGAGAACCGGTGGCGTTATTGGTCATAAGAAAAACTTTGGGCCACGCAAAGGGCATCACATCATTCGGGCGCGTTGCATCAAACACCACGCGGTGCTTTCCCTTCACTTTGTCGAACCACATGTCGGCTTCGCTTTTTGGCATAGCAGCCTGCATGGGTTTTTCACCGCCCTTTTTCTGCTGGGCATTTAACTGTAACGGAGATACAAGCGCTGTCAATCCGAGCGCTGCTGCACCGCTGGCGAGCATTCCTAAAAATCCTCTGCGATGGGTGCTTTGTTCTAAGTTGTTTTCTGTCATGTTGGTTTGATTTTAAAGGTTAATAATAAAAATGTTTTCAGTTAACGAAATAGAGATTCAAAAGTAAAAATATTTATTCATAAAAGTAGCTGTTATTTCTTCTTCAAGCTTCGGCAAATTCTTGGTAATGTCTCATTTTGACTTTCTGGGTGAACTCTGCGAAGCACTTTGCGCTCTTTGCGTGAAATTTTCAAATGGTTCACGCGAAGTTCGCAGAGAAAACATAAAAGCAAAGCTCGCTAAGTGAAATTGATACACTACAAAATTCTTTAGTTAATTTCTTTTCCCGCACATTCTTCTTGCATATTCATAATTATTTTTTGCTAAAGTAAAGGTAGGATTCAATTTTATGGCGCTATCGCACGCCTGCATGGCTTTTCCATATTCTTTAAGCTCGTTGTAGGCCGAACAGATGTTATTATATGCCTCGGCATAATCCGGCTTCAATTGTAATGCTTTATAGCAGGCATCAATGCACTCTGCAAATTTTTTCTCATGGTATAGCTGTAGGCTAAGGTTGAGGAAGTACTCCGGGGTAGATGCCGCAGGCGCACTGCTTTCATAATTCTGAATTTGTTCTGATAATTTTTTGGCTTCAAGATGCGCAGGAGCAAGAGCAAGTGTTTTCTGCAAATATGTTTTTGCTTGTGCGTAGCGCTTTGTTTCGGACAAAAATCTGGCATAATAAAAATTGCATTCAGGATTATCCGGTGCAAGGTCAAGCGCAATCTTAAAATTGTTCTCGGCCTCGAAAGCATTTCCCAGCGCTCCTTTGGCAATAGCAATGTTCACAAACAGGATAGGGTAGGCGGGTGTAAATTGTTTAGCACGCTCAAAATAATCAAGTGCTTCGGTAATCTTCCCCTGCGCCATAAGCGTAAGTCCATAATTCATCAGGCCTCTTCCGTTGTGTGGGCTTTTTTCTGTAACGTCTTTCCAAAGGGATTCTTCGGTTTTCCAAACTTCATTTCGCTGATGCGTTCCATACGCAAGTGTGGCAAGCAAAAGAATGCATAGTGCAGGAATTATTTTTCCCGCGCGCTTCAAAACGTTGCCGTACTTTATATGTACCATCCATACTAAAGCCATCAGTAATCCCGGCAGGGGAAAAAACATCCGGTGGTCGTTCATTACTTCTGCAAGAGGAACTACGCTGGTAGGAACAAGTGCAGCGAGGAACCAAAATAATCCAAGCGCAACCGGAAGCAATTTTTTGTTTTTTATTCCAAGAATAATTAAAGCGGAAATTGATATCAGAAAGAGAAAACCTAAAAGCACCCTGGGTTCGCTGAAGGAGGTAAATGTTGAAAGGTCTGTATCTGCGGAGAGATGTGTGGGAAGCAGCGAATTCCGAAGATATAGCAGTATGATATACGGCTGCGTAATCATGTAATCCCACCTTGATGTTCCCCCCGGAGCCCATGTTTTTGGAGTCATGTGAACGATAAACCAATAAGTGAGGCCGCAGACTATAAAGGCAGGGAGCGAACGGATTGCCGAACGGATGAATGATTGCCCTGCTTGTTGACTGGAAGAATCTTTTTCTTTTCGTATAACGTTTAACGTATAACTATTTCCGTATTTATTCAGCAGCCAGTCGTTAAAGAAAAGTATAGGTGCAAACATTGCTGCCGATGGCTTGGCAAGCATTCCGAAAATGACGGGCAAAAGATAAATTCCGTATTTCCGTTTTTTGGGGAAGTACAACCATATAACCATCCCCGCCATTACGCCCATGGAAGAAATAATATCTGAACGGGAAATAATATAGTTTACTGTTTCTGCCGCCAGCGGATGAAGAGAAAATAATGCCGCAACAAACAGCGCGCGGAATTTATTATCTGAATAGGCGTCAGCAGCATTGAAAATCTTAAGAACAAAAAGGTATGTGAGCGCTGTATAAATAAGAAACACAATAAAGTTGCGCAGGTGAAAGAAAAACGGCTCTCCGTTTTCAGATAGCCAGTAGTCAACAGCCAACGTTGCCGATACTACGGGGCGGTAACTCTGGTTGCTCGGATTGGAACTAAAAGTTGTTGCATCAGTAAAAAATTTTGGAATGTTTTTTATGTCGTGAATGAAGATGTTGTTCTGTATGGTGTGAGAATCGTCAAAGTGAAATGAATTATGAAAATGATTCAGATAGGTAAGAATCACCGAAATTAAAAGCAGCAGGCAGGATAAACGGAAGATTAATTTTTCGCGCATCGCATGGATGAAGAAATCATGCCCGAAAATAGAACTATTTTTTGTTGCCTCTCATTTCATGTTTACATTTGAAGCGTCCCGCCGCAGGCGGAACGGGGAATCAATTTCAGAAAATTAATTTAACGTATGGCGCGACTGTTCGGAAGAGAAAGAGAAGGAAAGGAAATGTCTTTCCTGCAGCATCTTGAAGAGTTGCGCTGGCACCTGATTCGCTCCGTAAGTGTTATCACCATTATCGCCATCGTAGCATTCCTCTACAAGGAAATTTTGTTTGACGGAATTCTTCTTGCTCCCAAAAGCCCTTCCTTCCTTACTTACCGTGTGTTGTGTGCTATATCGCATCGTCTTAATCTTGGCGACCAGCTATGCGTTAACAGCATTCCGTTCAACTTAATAAGCACCGAGTTGTCTGCGCAATTCACCACGCATATGTGGGTAGCATTTATTGCAGGCCTTATTGTCGCTTCGCCTTATGTGCTTTGGGAAGTATGGCGTTTTATAAAGCCGGCTTTGTATGAGAAGGAGAGAGGCTACGCACGCGGCATTGTGTTTTACACATCTTCGCTTTTCCTGATTGGCATATTATTCGGATACTTTGTTATTACGCCCATGTCGGTAAATTTCCTGGGCACATACCAGGTAAGCGTTGAAGTGAAGAATATGATTACACTGGATTCTTTCATTTCCATGGTCACCACGCTTACGCTCCTTACGGGATTAACTTTTGAACTTCCTATTGTCATATACTTCCTTACGAAAATCGGGCTGATGTCACCGTCATTTATGAGAACATACCGCAGGCATGCCGTGGTTGTTATCCTGATTCTTGCTGCAGTTATTACACCAACATCCGATGCTACTACAATGATGTTCGTTGCCATTCCATTATATGGGTTGTACGAATTAAGCATTATTGTTTCGGCGCGGGTAGTCAGAAATAAATCAGAAGCGTGAGACCAGGGATGAGCCGTTTTTTTCTCGGCACGGGAATTTTTTTTTCGCTGTCATTTTTTTTCTTCGTACCGGTTTATTCCCAGACTACAAAAATCTCGGGAAGGGTAACCGATGCATTAACCAATGAACCGCTGCCTTTTGCCAGTATAATATTTAAAGGAACCACCATTGGCGCCTCTGCAGACATGAACGGCAATTATTCCTTTGAAGCATCAAAAAAAGTTGACAGTGTTATCGTCCATGCCTTGGGATATATTTCCGTTACGATGCAGGTACAGTATGGAAAGGTGCAGGTCATGAACTTTTCTTTACGCCTGCAGCAGTTCGAACTGCAAGCTGTGGAAATAAAAGCGGGAGAAAATCCTGCCGATATTATTATCCGCAATGCTATTGACAACCGCGACAAGAATAACAGGGAAAATATTTCGGCATACCAGTATGAAGTTTATAACAAGCTCGAATTCGATATCAGTAACATCTCCGAAAAGTTTATGAAGCAACGGGTGCTGAAGCCCATTGCATTCGTTTTTAAAAATATTGACAGCTCGGTGACCAACAAGAAACCCTACCTTCCTGTATTCGTTTCGGAATCTATTTCAGATTTGTACTTTAAAAATAACCCTCCGCGCAAAAAGGAAATTATCCGTGCAACCAAGTTGTCGGGCACCGAGAATGCAACAGTCTCCAAGTTTCTCGGAGACATGTACCAGAATGTAAATATCTACGAAAATTTCATTGACCTGTTCAAGAAAAGTTTTGTAAGCCCTATTTCAGGCAGCGGATTTTTCTTTTACAAGTATTACCTCACCGACAGCAGCTTTATCGATAACCAGTGGTGTTACAAAATTATCTTCAAGCCAAAACGCAAGCAGGAGCTAACCTTCACCGGTGAGATGTGGATACACGATACCACATTTGCTATTAAGAAGGTAAACATGCGCATGGCGCAGGATGCCAACATCAACTTTGTGGAAGACCTTGCCATAGTGCAGGAGTTCGTTTTGGTCGATAGCAATGCGTGGATGAAGAAGAAAGATATTTATGTAGTAGACTTCCTTTCGCAAAACGAGAAGATGGGATTTATAGGCCGCAAAACCACTTCGTATAAAAACTTTGTGGTGAACCATCCCAAGCCCGATTCTTTTTTTGTTGAAGGTGAAGAAATATCCATCAGCGATTCCGCTTTAAAGAGGGACGAATCTTATTGGTCATTGGCACGGCACGACTCGCTTTCAAAACAGGAAAAGATGGTGTACCATATGGTTGATACCATTCAAACACTTCCCGTTTACAGGACGTATGTGGATGCCATCACTTTCCTAGTTACCGGTTACAAAACATTTGGCAATATTGAAGTGGGGCCATTTCCCAAGATGTACAGCTTTAATAAATACGAAGGCAACCGCTTTCGTATTGGCGGCAGAACAAATTATAATTTTAACAAATACTTGCTCCTGGAAGGGTATGGCGCGTACGGAAGCGCTGACGAAGTATTCAAATACAGCGGCTCATTCACGTATTATGCTTCTCGGAAGCCGTGGCAGACTTTTGGAGGAGGTTATAAAAAAGATGTGGAGGAATTTGGTCAGAGCCAAAGCGCATTCCAGGGTTATTCAGTTATAGGCAGACAGGATGATGATGTTTTCCAGGGCGGAGACATTGTGAGCTCTATCATAAGAAGAGTTCAAACGAATAAGTTTACCAATGTAGAAGAGTTTTCAGGTTTTTTTGAAACCGACTGGAAACCGGGAGTGTCTACAAAACTTCAGCTATCGCATCGCTCGTTTATTCCGCTTGGCGATTTGGATTACGCATATTTTAAGGAGGAAGGAAATGCACTATCCATTCGCAATGCGCTGGTTACTTCCGAAGTCAGCATTACTACACGCATTGCGTTCAAGGAAAAATTTATTGAAGGCAAAAGAGACCGAATCAGTTTAGGTTCGCGCTACCCGATAATCTTTGTCAACTATACGCATGGGTTCAAAGATGTTTCGAATAGCGATTTCAGTTACAATAAACTTTCAGTCCGCCTTGATGCCAAGGCTGTACTGAAGCCGTTTGGTTATAGTTTATTTGCTGTTCAAGCGGGACAAACATTTGAGCCGCTTCCCTATCCGCTGCTCGAGGTGCACCATGGAAATGAAACATTCAGCTATCGCCATTATGCTTTTAACATGATGAACTACTACGAGTTTGTCAGTGACCAGTATGCCATGTTTATTTTCTCTCATCATTTCAACGGAATATTTTTCGACAAGCTGCCGCTGCTGCGCAAGCTGAAATTTCGCGAAGTGATTAATGCTAAGTCGGTGATAGGCAGCCTGCGGCAAGCAAACCGCGATATACTTGTGAATGGAAACCGGCTTACATCACTATCGCATCCATATTACGAAGCGGGAGTAGGAATCGAAAATATCCTCAAGATGATACGTGTTGATGCAATCTGGCGGCTTAATTACCTGGACAAACCCGATGTAAGTAACTTTGCCGTCATGGGCAGCCTTCAGCTTAGCTTCTAACTCTAACGGAACAGAATAAAAAAATGAAACTACGTTCAGAAAATTTAGTCAAGATATATAAGAACCGCACAGTGGTTGACCATGTTTCCGTTGAAGTGAACCGCGGAGAAATCGTAGGACTGCTCGGTCCGAACGGTGCCGGCAAGACCACTACGTTTTATATGACAGTAGGCCTCATCAAACCGAATGAGGGAAAGATTTTTTTAGATGACCAGGATATAACAAACCTTCCCATGTACCGCAGGGCCAAGCTGGGCATCGGTTATCTTGCGCAGGAAGCATCGGTGTTCCGAAAGCTTTCGGTGGAGGATAATATTCTTGCCGTTCTGGAGATGACATCCCTCACCAAAAAAGAGCAACACGAAAAAACCGAACAACTGCTCAACGAATTCGGACTCGTTCGCGTGAGAAAAAACCGTGGTGATTTATTGTCGGGAGGGGAGAGGAGAAGGACCGAAATTGCACGCGCTCTTGCAGTAGACCCTAAATTTATTTTGCTCGATGAACCCTTTGCCGGTGTAGACCCGATTGCTGTGGAAGACATTCAGAATATTGTCACGCATCTTAAAGACCGCAACATTGGTGTACTCATTACCGACCATAATGTTCACGAAACACTTTCCATCACCAACCGCTCGTATCTTCTATTAGAAGGACAAATTCTGAAAGCCGGCACATCGCAGGAACTTGCCGATGACGAGCAAGTGCGCAGAGTTTATCTGGGAAAAAAATTTGAATTGAGGTAGAGATCCTCATAATTTAATTTACAGGCAGCACGCATTGAGATTCCTCCCCCGATGAATCGGGATTCGGAATGACAATAATTAACGTGATGAAAAAATATAGTCGGGCTTTAGCCCGACTATATTGACCTATAATTATCCTGTCATTCCGAGCGTAGCGAGGAATCTCTTTTTACTCGTCCTTTTTCATCAACCCAGGTCGCTTTTCTTTTGTTCGTTTCACCGCTTCATCGTGTCTCCACTGTTCCACTTCAGGTGTATTACCTGATAAAAGTATATCGGGTACTTTCATTCCCCTGAAAACTGCAGGGCGGGTATAAACAGGCGGTGCAAGCAAATCGTCCTGGAAAGAATCACTAAGAGCGGAAGTTTCATCATTCAGCACACCGGGCAGCAAGCGGATTACCGCATCGCAGAAAACGGCCGCAGCAAGCTCGCCACCACTCAGCACATAATTACCTATTGAAATTTCTTTGGTTATAAAATGCTGACGTATTCTTTCATCCACACCTTTGTAATGCCCGCAAAGGATGAGCAGGTTTTTTTTAAGCGAATATTGGTTCGCCATTTTCTGGTCAAGCATTTCGCCATCGGGGCTCATATAAATTACTTCGTCATACTTCCGTTTCGACTTTAAATCTTCAATGGCAGCGGCAAGCGGTTCAACCATCATCACCATTCCCGCGCCTCCTCCAAAAGCGTAATCATCCACGCTCTTGTGCTTACCCGTGGCATAGTCGCGAATATTATGAATCCCTATTTCCACCAAACCTTTTTCTCTGGCGCGTTTCAGTATAGAATCGCCAAAAGGGCTTTCTAAAAGTTTGGGGAGAACAGTGAGTATATCTATGCGCATGGGTTATAGTACTTTTTTCATTCTCACATGAAGAATAATTCCGAACAAAGTGTATGAATCGCCTTCCGGTTTATATCCGTTCTTTTTGTAAAAGTCAACAGCGCCTTCACGCGCATCGAGGATGATATGCTTGAACTTTTTTTTCCGTGCCTCGCTTTCAAGGTGCAAAAGAATTTTTGTCCCCAGCCCCTTTCCCTGCATTTCCTGAGCTACTGCCATAGACCGTACTTGTCCTTCTTCATCACTGTTGAACTGAAGCCGCCCTGCCGCTATAGGGTTATTGTTGTCATCAAGCATCAATACGTGAAGTGAGTTTTCTTCAAACTCATCTTTAGTAGAGTCATACGGCTGATTCCATGGCTTGCGAAGTATTTCATAACGCAGGTCGTAATACATTTTTCTTTCTTCAGGAGTAGAAGGAGCAATAATTTTCATGTCCCAAAGATAATAGCCATAACCTTTAGCTATAATTAAGCAGCCGCTGCCGATTTCCTGTAACGGTAAAACGTATGGAGCATCACCGTTACAAGGATAATGAAAGCGCCAATGTAAAATCCGGAAGTAAGCAGGTTGTATTCTTTAACAACAAAAATAGCCAACAGAATTCCGTACACCGGTTCAAGGTTCAGGGCAAGGTTCATGGTAAAGGCAGTAACATGATTCAGCGCATTCAGGGAAAGTATCCAGGGGATAACCGTGCAGAAAAAAGAAAGCCCAAGCAGGTACAATGTATCAGAAGTACCAGGCAAAAGGAATTCATATTTAAAAAACCCGAGGTAAAATGGAAGCAAAACAGATAGCGTAACAAATGCCCCGAGAAGTTCAATAGAGCTGATGGTGTACGCATTATATGTGGCGGTAAGCTGCTTATTGAGAACCGAAAATAAGGCACTCATCATGGAACTGAAGAGCGCAATTAAAATTCCTGTTGCTGCGCTGTTATCAGCATGGTAGATAGTATAAATTCCAGCCATGCAGAGCGCGGCAAAAAAGATTTCTGTGAAGTCGAATTTTGTTTTGGTGATGAGTGGTTCAAAGAAAGAAGTAAACAGCGCAATAGAAGAAAGACAAATCAAAGTGACTGAAACGCTGGAGACTTTGATGGCTCCGTAAAAAGTTACCCAATGCACCATCACGATAAAACCTACTCCGCATATTTTCAGGGTTTCTTTCAGCGGCAGCTTAAACATTTCGTTACGGTTTCCCGCAACAGCCCACATCATAATTCCGCTGATAAGTAGGCGGTACCACACCAGCAATCCCTCGTTGAGAGTAATCAGTTTGCCAAGAATCCCCGTGAAACCCCACAGGAAAATGGCAATGTGCATTTGGAAGTATGCTGTCTTTAACTTCATTGCTCTTATCCGAAAGGTTCAAAGTTATTGAGTTATTCAGTTATCGAGTTATTCAGTTGTTGAATCAATCGTAATGACAAATGACCAATGCCTAATGACTCTTTCTCAAATATCGCGGGTGAAACTGCATGATGGATTCGCGCAGGTATTCGCGGTCAAGATGGGTGTAAATTTCTGTGGTGGTGATGGACTCATGCCCCAGCATTTCCTGCACAGCCCGAAGGTCGGCCCCGCCATTGATAAGATGCGTGGCAAATGAATGCCTGAATGTATGCGGGCTGATTGTTTTTTTTAGTCCTGCTTTTTCGACCAGCCGTTTTATAATTGTAAATATCATGACGCGGGTAAGCTTGCGCCCGTGCCGGTTCAGAAATAAAATGTCTTCGCTGCCCCGTTGCGGCTGAAGGTGAACACGAACCCCTTCCCTGTACAGCCGGATACATTTTATAGCCGTGTTGCCGATTGGAACCAGCCGTTCTTTATTTCCCTTGCCGGTAATTTTTACGTAGCCGATTTCGGGAAAGTAATTTGAAATTTTCATTCCAATAAGTTCACTCACCCGCAGTCCGCAACTGTATAAAGTTTCCAGGATGGCCTTGTTGCGAGTGCCCTCGGGTTTGCTCAGATCAATAACACTGATGATGGAATCAATTTCTTCAATGCTTAGTGTGTCCGGAAGTTTTCTGCCCATGCGGGGGCTTTCAATCAAGGTGGCAGGATTGTCGCTGATTACATTTTCCAGAATAAGGTATTTAAAAAATCCCTTTATCCCCGAAAGCACCCGCGCCTGTGAGCGCCCTGACAGCCCTTTTTTATTTATCCATGTAATAAAGTCGCGGAGAATGTCTGCAGTTACTTTTTGCGGAGTTATAGAAGAGTGTTCTGATGAAAAAAACTGTGAAAGTTTTTGTGCATCTTCAATATAAGAAGCAACCGAGTTGGAAGAAAGCGAACGCTCCAGCTTCAGATACGAAGCATACCCATTTATATAAGAATCCCATTTCATTCAGAAAAAACTATAAGCTTTAGTTATACGAACTTGCAGGAAAAGGTTAAGGTTACGATGCCCGTATTGGATGACGGTTACATCTTTTTAATGACCAATGACCATAATCAATCTGAATGATGGTCCGTCATAAGCTTGTCGAGCATTCTGCTTTGGTCGGTACGTGAAACCTTTGAGGGCATGGTTCCGAAGAGAACATCCCAGAGAGGAAATGAAACGCTGAATGCCGAGTCTACCGAATGATAATGATGCAAGCTGTGATGTTTCCACCAATAACGCAAAAGATTTTTTGGCGGGTGAAGCTTGTGAACGGAATAATGAATAATCAGGTAGGTGGAATAGCCGCAAGAAAAACCGGCAAAGAAAACCAGCCCTTCGTCTCCGAAAACAAAATTGAAGAAAAAGAAAAATGCCATTGCCAAAGTCATGGAGATAATAGGAGGCATCACCAGCCGGTCTTTGTCTTTTGGATACTCATGATGAACGCCATGTATGGAGTATTGTATTTCTCTTTGTCTTTCATTTTTTGCAGGGAAGTGATAAACAAAGCGGTGCATGAGGTATTCCACCAGGGTAAATGAGAGCATACCCGAAAAGAAAAACAAAAGAAATATTGGAAGCGATTGGTAATAATTTTCAGTATAAAATATGATGACGGCAACGGCAAGCAGGTAAAAAAATGTTACGGGAAATGCAAAAGGAGTGCGGGTCATCCTTTCGAGCACAGGATTAGAGAAAAGCTGGACGGTGCCTCTATTCGATACCCTGAAATCTTTCATAAAATTTCAGTTACAAAAATAAAAAAATATTTTCAGGTATTAGTATGATTTCGATTTCTTTCGTGTAATAAATCCCATAAGCCGGTATGCCAGCTTTGCCATCGTGTATTCCGAAAGGATTTCTCCCCTGGCAGGAGCTATTTCAACAATATCGAACCCAACGACATTTTTGTTTTGTACCACGTTCTCAAGCAGCCGGTTCACTTCCTCCCAAAATAATCCTCCCGGCTCTGCCGTCCCTACTGCGGGAACGACAGACGGGTCGAATCCATCGGCATCAATGGTGATATACACATGGTCTGTTAAGGAGTTTGTTGCTTGTTCAATCCAGTTGTTGCTTTGCCTGATTTGATGCGCATAAAAAGTTTTTATTTTTTTGGATGACTTTATCAACTCGGCCTCTTCTTTGCATTGTGCCCGTATACCGACCTGGCAAAGATTTACACCTAATTCATGTACCCGCGCCATTACACAGGCATGTGAAAATTTATTTCCGTGATACGTATCGCGCAAATCGGAGTGGGCATCAATTTGGAGTACACTAAGGTCTCTGAATTTTTTAAGATGCGCCTGCACCAACCCGAGAGAAACGGTATGCTCCGCTCCGAAAGAAACCACGAATTTGCTATCGGCCAATAATTTCAAAGTTTCTTTTTCAATCAGGTCTACCGCAGAGCGGTTGACTTTTCCTTTAAAATTGACGGGCGGCAATGTTGCTATGCCCGAATGCCGGAAGGTTTCCATATCAAGGACCTCATCATAAAATTCAACATAGTGCGATGCCTTTATTATTGCTCCCGGCCCTTTTGCCGAACCCTTAAGGTATGAGGAAGTGTGCTCATAGGGCAATTGCTGGATAACAAACCGCGAATTTTCATAACTGCATAGTTTTTGCTCTTCTATGCCCAGAAAATTACTTTTTTCGGGAAGGGTTTTCATAAACGAATACAATATGGATTGTCATTAATAACCGGACGAATGTACAAATGCTGTTTTGAGCCACTAACAAATGTTTGTTAAAAAAATAAAAGTAATGCTGAACCCGTTTAAATAGATGCAAGTATAAGTGCAGACAGAATAATGGAAATGAGAAAAAATACTGAACTAAATGCCCTCATCCGGCTTATAGATGATACCGACAAGGAGGTCTTTTCAGAAATTGAGAAGCGGCTTATAGAAATTGGCAAGGAAGCGATTCCCGAACTTGAAATTGCATGGGGGCATTCCCTGGATTTGATTATCCAGCAGCGGATTGAAAGCATCATTCATAAAATCCAGCTTGAACAGCTTACCGGGGAGCTAAAGCAATGGTTCGATACCGACCGTGACAATCTTTTGTCGGGAGCGCTTATCGTAGCGCGGTATCAGTATCCCGATTTGAACGAGGAAAAAATTCTGAAGAAGATTGAAAAAATAAAGCGCGATGTATGGATTGAATTGAATGATAACCTCACAGCGCTGGAGCAAGTTAAAGTGATTAACCATGTCTTCTTTACCATACATGGTTTCAGCGGCAACACGCAGAACTATCATGCTCCACAGAATTCTTTCATCAACAATGTGCTTGAAACTAAAAAAGGAAATCCGCTCACCCTGGCGCTGCTGTATTCAGAGATAGCGCGCTCTGCCGGCATTCCTGTTTATGGTGTGAACCTTCCTGAACATTTCATTCTTGTATATAAAGATGAATCAGGAATACTGCCCGTCAACACACCCGAAGATAATCCCCGCCTGCTTTTTTATATCAATCCCTTCAGCAAGGGAGCTGTGTTCGGTAATAATGAAATTAATGCTTTCCTGAAGTCATTAAAACTAAAACCTGAAAAATCTTTTTTCGAACCCTGCACCAGCGCTGACATTATACAACGCATGATTAGAAACCTGATATATTCCTTTACCAAGCTGGGGCACGATGATAAAGTAGAAGAGCTTCAGAATCTTCTGAAGGCGGCAGGAGGATAAAACCATTTTTCAGGACATAAACTAATGGGCAGCAAAACATATATTTGCTGCTGCCTCAATCCTGATGTTGAAGTTTTTTTCTCCCTATTCCGAAGTTTCAAAAAATGTTCTGACTCTTATTTCGGGTACCGCTGTTGCGCAGCTTATTGTGCTGCTTTTAGCGCCGATTCTCTCGCGTCTGTACACCCCGGAAGAATTCGGAGTGCTTGGGGTGTATATGTCCATTGTCTCAGGTGTAGCTGTATTCTGCGGGGGCCGTTATGAACTTGCTATAATGCTTCCGGAAAAAGATGAAGAAGCCGCCAGCCTGCTTGGCCTTGCATTCCTGGTTAACATAGCGGTATCAACACTTTCATTTGTTCTTGCTTTTTCTCTTGCTCATTTTTATTCAGGCCAAATGAGGCTAAGCGGGCCTCTTACTTTTTGGATTTATTTTTTTCCATTATTTGTTTTTTTTATCGGAAGCTACCAGATACTGAGCAATTGGGCAAACCGGAAAAAACAATACAGAAGAATTTCGTATTACCGGGTAGCAAATTCGCTGGTAACAACATGTTCAAACACCGGTTTGGGAATAATGAAAACCGGCGCATCGGGATTATTTTTCGGCAACCTGGCGGGTAATATATTTGCTATTGCCATTTTTTGGAATTCGTTCTATACAGAAATCAGGATGCTGCTTAGATTTGTTTCGTTCAAAAGTATGATGAAGGCAGCGAAACAATACAAAATGTTTCCTCTGGTCAATTCTGTTCAGGCCCTATCAGACATGTTGCAAATCAACGGGTTGATTTATTTTATAAGCTATTTTTTTAACTATACAGTCGTGGGTTCTTTTTCTTATACCATAAGGGTGCTCCAGGCGCCTATGAATTTTGCCGGAGGAGCCATTGCACAGGTATTTTATCAGCATGCATCGGCAATAAAAAATGAGAAACATGCAATCACCCGGCTTGTTTCGCGCACTATTATAAAGTCTGCACTCATTGCATTTCCGGTCCCGGTAGTGATTCTTCTTTTTGGCCCCGAACTTTTTGGCTTTGTATTCGGAGAACGTTGGACAAGTGCCGGTGAATATGCCAGGATTCTTGCCCCATGGTTTTACCTGGATTTTATCCGGGCCGCAGTTTCGCAAATCGTTTTCATAACAGAGAACCAAAGTAAACTGCTTTTGTTTTCGTTTGCAGGTAATATTATTTTGGCGGCTGCTATGCTTTACGGAGGATTGATTGCCAGGGATGTTAAACAGGGTTTTCTTGTTTTTTCCGTTCTTCAATCCATCTTGACGATATTCATTCTTCTGTGGCTTAAAAAAATATCCAACAGGAACACTAAAGAGATACCTGCGGCATGAATGTAATTTCTGACTCTAAAACTTTTCGAGGCCTGTTAATATTTTTCTTTGCCTTTGGATTGGTTTTTCCTACGGTCAGAGTTTTGCTCATTGGCAACACCACATCAACGAGTTTCTTTCAGTATTGTGTTTCAGCCATTCCTGAGTTTATAGTTCTTTTAATGACAGTTTATACGGGATGGCGACTTGTTAACGAAGGTAATAAGATTCAACTAACAACCATTGACTGGGTTGTGCTTGCTTTTGTAGCCAGCAATGTTATGCTGGGATTTTTTCTTGCACAAAACATAAAGCTAAGTTTATACGGATTCAGAATGAGTTATTTACCTATGGTATTTTATTTTCTTATTCGTTTTTACGACCTCGAAAATGATGTTCTGGAGAAAACGCTTTATTTCATTTTTCTTCCGGTAGTTTTTTTGTCGGCAATAGGACTCATCCTATATTTTTTTATGCCTGAGCTGATGATTCAAATGATATTGAGGGCAGGCGGACATGTGGGGGAATATTTCATAACCAGGATGACCTCACTTTTGTGGACGCCGGTAGTTTTCGGAACATTTACGATTGCCGCATTTCTTTATTTTTTTTATAAAGCAATCGATAATGACCGTTGGAGCAATTACCTGTTTATGGCAATCCTGTGGTCCGGAACAGTTCTTTCAGTTTCAAGGGGCGCTGTCATATCGCTGTTTTTTGGCTTACTGGTTTTTTCATTTTTCTTTTTCAGAATTAAAATTATTACTAAAACCGTTTTGGTCATGGCAGCGGTAATTGTTCTCTTTGCGAATTTTTTAAATCAACCGTCCGAATTTTTTAAATGGTTCCTGGGTTCTTCTGTACAAACGGTTTCTCTTCAAAAAGGAGTAACCCGCGTGGAGTTATGGAAATTTGGATTTAGAAACTTAAAGCAACATCCTTTCGGTCATGGATTGGGAATGACCGGTCATGTGGGGGTACGGTTTATGAATGCTCAAGCAGCACATGTGGACATTTTCTCAACTGACGGCTGGTTCCTTAAACTTGCCAATGAAACAGGATTGTGGGGGCTGTTCTCTTACATGGCCCTTTCGTTGACTTTCATGATATGTTTCGCGAAAAGGATACGTCAAAATAAAAATCTCCTGTTGTTTTTCCTTCTGCTCTTCTTCGTTGTTTTCAATATTCAGAACATAGGAAGTAATGTTCTGGACTTCTACCTGTTTTCTTATTTATTTTGGCTTTTAATGGGAGTTGCAGTAAATCAATATTATAAAGTAGAACTTGAACGATAGACCGGATGTATCCATAATAATCATCAGCTACAACGTGAGAGATTTTCTTTCAGCGTGTATCAAATCAATTCAAAACAATTTCTCGGGAAATGAAATAATTGTTGTGGATAATAATTCTGCGGACGGAACGGTGGAATTCTTGAAAAGAGAATTTCCTTTTGTCAAAATCATTGAGAATAAAGAGAATCTGGGCTTCAGCGGAGCGAACAATCAAGCTATGGCAATAGCGAAAGCAGAAAACATTCTTCTGCTTAACCCCGACACGGTGATTTTGGGCAACGCCCTCAAGACAATGGCAGAGCGTCTTAAGCTGCAAAATCAATTGGCCATTATAGCGCCAAGGCTTTTAAATTCCGATATGACGCTGCAGATTTCCGGCTGGCGGTTTCCGGGCATATTTAAAATATTTCTGGAATTATTTTTTCTGCACAGGTTAACCGGCATCGGAAATTATTCGCTCGAAAAAATGAAAAGAACTTTTAATCCCGATTCGGTTTCGGGGGCAGCCATGCTTTTTGCCAAAACGCTTGTGAAGAAAATAGGAGGGTTGGACGAAAATCTTTTCTGGATGGAAGATGTGGACTTTTGCTATCGTGCAAAAAAAGCGGGGGCTATTGTTGAATATTTCCCTGAAGCGGAAATAATTCATCATATCGGCAAAAGCTCGGGTTCAAACTACAGGGCTGTTATCTCCAACCAGCTTTTGAGCAAACTGAAATATATCAGGAAGCACAGTAATCCTTTTGCTTACTTTTTCGCGTGCATATTTATTTTTACTCATATTATTTCCAGGATAGTGTTCTTATTATTTATTGCACCTTTCGGGCTAAAATACAGGACGAAACTTTCTTCCTATTTTTATTCTCTACAAAATTATTTTAAGCTCCTAAGCGGCAGTAATGAAATCATCAGGTGATTTAAGAATTTTACTTCTTTCGGATGTCAATTCATCGCATACTCAAAAGTGGGCTAATGAACTGGCTTCTGAAGGGCATAGAGTTGCGGTATTTTCTTTGACATCGCCCGAACATGATTGGTATTCTGAAAAACAAATACAAATTTTTAATTTTAAAAAGTTGAATGGTAGAGCATTGACTTCCACTTCGCTTTTTAAAATAAATTATTTGAGATCTTTATTTTTTCTTAGGACAATAGTTAAAAAATTCACTCCTGACATAGTGCATGCTCATTATGCAAGTAGTTATGGTTTTCTCGGCGCTTTGACCGGGGAAAAAACTTTTATTGTTTCAGCGTGGGGAACAGATGTATATGAATTTCCGAATTTGAATTTTTTAACACGGGCCATTTTAAAATATACATTTCGCAGAGCCCGGTTCATTACCGCTACCGGAAAAAATCTTGCTTCCCGAGCTCAATTATTCACGAAAAAGAAAATCTATATTGTTCCGTTTGGTATCGACACGGAGAAGTTCTCTCCGGCAGAAGCAGGCAAAGCAGGCATGCAAATTGTCATCGGCAGTGTGAAAGCGCTGGAAGAAATTTATGCACCGGACGTCCTGGTTAAGGCATTTGCGCTGTGCAGGCAAAAAATGCCGGAGAAGGAAATTAAACTTCTGCTTGTCGGAAAAGGGTCGCAAAAAAAAAATCTCTCCGAATTAGCAGAGCAGCTTCAAATTTCTTCCAACGTGGAGCTTACTGGCTATGTTCCTCCGGAAAGGATAGTGAGCCAATATCGCCGCATAGATATTTTTGTTAACGTTTCAAGGTTTGAAAGCTTTGGTGTAAGTGTTCTCGAGGCTTCTTCTTGCAGTATTCCTGTTGTTGCTTCAGATGCAGGCGGATTAAAGGAAGTGGGGGTTCAGGGAGAAACATGTTTATTTGTAACTCCTGGAAACGTTGAAGCGACAGCCGAAGCTATATTGACTTTAATAGGCCATGCAGAAAAGCGCAAAGAAATGGGTATGAAAGGGAGGAAGTTTGTCAAAGAAAATTACTCTATCGGCTCAAGCGTAAAAAAAATGCTTGACGTTTATTACACCGCTTTGCAGCAATGAGAATCCTTTTCATTACTCAATACTTTCCGCCCGAAACAGGCGCTCCGCAAAACCGCCTTTTTGGTTTGGCGAAACAGCTTGCCGGGAACGGAGTGAATATAGTGGTGCTGACTGCAATGCCAAATTATCCTGCAATGAAAATTCATAAAGGTTATGAAGGGAAATTTTTTGTAAAAGAGAATATAGATTCTATACAGGTTTTCCGTTCCTGGATATATGTGAGTGCAAAGAGAAACGTATTAAGGCGTTTGCTGAATTATTTTTCTTTTGTAATTACTTCGTTAATGGCTTCATCCAAAATTAAAGGAAGATTTGATTTTGTTTTTTGTGAATCGCCCCCTCTTTTTCTCGGTATCAGCGGATGGCTTATCAGCAGGTTCAAAGGAGCAAAATTTATTTTCAATGTCTCTGACCTTTGGCCCGAAAGCGCTGAGAAGCTTGGAATTATCACCAACAAATTTTTCCTGGGTATTGCATCGCAGCTCGAAACGTTTTTATATCGCAAGTCGTTTCTGATAACCGGACAGACACAGGGCATCGTCCGTAGTATTTCTACGAGGTTTCCCTTAAAGAAAATCCACTGGCTCCCGAATGGAATTGATGAAGAACAATTTCAAAACGTTCATAGCCCTTCCGTGCGAGGCGAACTGGGTTTTTCTCAGGACGATTTCCTGGTAGCTTACGCCGGGATAATCGGGCACGCGCAGGGATTGGAAGTTATCCTTAATGCGGCTGCAAGATTATCAGGCTACCTAAATATTAAATTTTTAATAGTGGGGGAGGGGCCAGAGAAAGAAAATCTTGAGAGGCAAAAAAACAACAGCGGGCTGAAAAATGTTTTCTTTCATCCTGCCGTATCAAAAAATAAAATAATTCATATTATTGACAGTTGTGATGCCATGGTAATACCATTAAAAAAGCTAGACCTTTTTAGAGGAGCCATACCATCAAAAATATTTGAGAGCCTTGCAGTGGAAAAACCCATACTCCTTGGTGTTGATGGAGAAGCGAAAGAATTGTTTATTGACGATGTGCAAGCGGGAATTTACTTTGAGCCGGAAAATCCGGACAGGTTATCAGAGGGAATACTTACTTTGATGGGTTCGCCTGAACGGTGCAGGGAATTTGGAGCCAACGGAAGAAAATACGTGATGAACAACTTTAGCAGGAAAAAAATTGCCGGTGATTTTCTAAGGCAATTGCAATTTTAACTTGTTTCCGTTTCAGAGAACGTATATTATTGCTGAAATAATGATACCGTTTTCTCCGCCGCATATAACCCAGAAAATAATTGATGAAGTTACCGCTTCTCTCAAATCGGGGTGGATAACAACCGGTGCGCGTACTAAGCAGTTTGAGAAAGAACTTGCCAGGTATTGCGGAGTTCCCAATGTACTTTGCCTGAGTTCTGCGACAGCAGGGCTGGAACTCATGCTTCGCTGGTTTGGTGTGACTGAAGGAGATGAAGTCATTGTTCCTGCTTATACCTATTGCGCAACGGCTAACGTTGTTCTTCATTGCGGTGCAAAACCGGTCATGGTGGATGCCACAGCTGATTTCAATATTTCGGTAAAAGGAATTGAAAACGTTATAACGCCTAAAACAAAAGTTATTATTCCTGTTGATATCGGGGGATTTCCGTGCGATTACAAGAGCATAAATTCACTCGTAAGAAAACCATCAATCGTAAAAAAGTTTTTACCGGCAAATGATACGCAGAAAAAACTGGGAAGAATATTGGTGCTTTCCGATGCGGCACATTCCATTGGTGCCTGGTATAAAGGGAAAAGAAGCGGCAGTTTAACAGACCTGTCGGTTCTTTCATTTCATGCCGTAAAAAATCTCACCACTGCCGAGGGAGGGGCTGTATGTCTTAACCTGCCTGTGCCATTTGATAATGAGCAATTGTACCAGGAGTTTTGCATAAAATCATTGCACGGCCAAACCAAAGATGCATTTT
Organism: Bacteroidetes bacterium 2013_40CM_41_45; assembly: GCA_002215675.1. Lineage (GTDB taxonomy): Bacteria > Bacteroidota > Bacteroidia > AKYH767-A > 2013-40CM-41-45 > 2013-40CM-41-45. Next base: position 339,512 of record NGFH01000002.1, read on the forward strand.
CGAAAATGCAAAAGAGTACGTGGGAATATGATGTTTTAGAAGCAGGATACAAACTGAATATGCCCGATGTGCTTGCTGCCATTGGCCTTGCGCAGTTGGCGGAATACGACAACGAAGTTCTGAAGAGGCGAAAAATTATATGGGAACAATATGAAAAAGGGTTTACAAAATACCCATGGGCGCAGCTTCCACCGGGAAACTCAACAGGCCAGCAGAAGGACACACATTCATCCTATCATCTTTATGCTTTACGAATAGCAGGTGTTGATGAGCAAAAGCGAAATAAAATAATTCAGAAAATTTTTGACAGGGGAGTTGCTGTTAATGTGCATTTCAAACCCCTGCCTTTGCTTTCACTTTACAAGAAGCTTGGCTATAGAATGAGTGATTACCCGGTGGCTTACGACAACTATTCGCGCGAAATTTCTTTGCCCTTGTATTTTGATTTAACGGATGAGCAGATTGGAGCGGTAATCAATGCCGTGGTAAACTCTGTGGAGGAAGTGATTTAAAACACCATCAGTTGCACTGGAATGAAAAGAGTATTTGATATTTTATTTTCATTCACTTCTCTTATAGTACTTTCTCCTGTTTTTATAATTACAGGAATCCTCATAAAGCTTGATTCCAAAGGAAAAATATTTTTCGTACAGAAGAGGGTTGGAAAAAATTCGGGGGAATTTTCCTTGTTAAAATTCAGAACCATGAGAGAGGGCTCTGAAAAATCGGGCATGCTGACGATAGGGGAGAAAGACAGCAGAATAACACGCATCGGGTTTTACCTTAGGAAGTATAAGCTGGACGAAATTCCACAGTTTATCAATGTGCTTAAAGGCGATATGAGTGTTGTTGGACCACGCCCGGAAGTGAAAAAGTATGTTGACCTGTATTCTGAGGAGCAGAAAAAAATCTTGTCGGTAAAGCCCGGCATTACCGATATCGCTTCAATTCAATTTTCCGGCGAGAGCGCAATGCTCTCGAAATACCCCAATGCAGAAGAGGCCTATGTCAGGGAAATTATGCCTGCAAAACTCTCACTGAGTTTACGGTACATCAGGGAAAGAAGCATATCCACTGATATTACGGTTATTGCTAAAACGGCAGGGAAAATATTTCCCCCGTTTTCATCGCGGCGGCATTTGGAAAATGTACTTCTTGCCCTTTTGGTTTTCTCGCTTCCGTTATATGAGAAAGCGTCTGCGTGGCTGGCTGTTTCTGTTGCATTGTACCGGCTGTTTGACAGGAAAATGGTTTCTGACTTTGGGCAGGCGGCACGAAATATTCTTTCAGTTTTATTTTTAGCCTACTACTTCGCTCATCTTGCGGGAACTTTTTACTCTGCAAATTTATCCTACGCATTTTTTGACCTGCAGGTTAAATTACCTTTTCTTCTTTTTCCCTTGCTGCTCACCATTCCTTTGAGCACGCCTGCGGCATTTCTGAGCTTAAAAAAATATTTTACCGCAGGTTGCACACTCGCATCCTTGTTATGCCTGCTTTTGGCAATGATTAGTTTTTCTAAAAGCCACGACCCGTTTGATTTCTTTTATATTGCTTACTCCCGCTTTCTGCATGTAACTTATTTTTCGATGTATCTGAACCTGTGCATTCTTTTTTTAATTGATGACCTTCTCAACCCCCAAATGACTTTTAGGGGTAAGCCAATGCTCAAGTTCTCACTGCTTATTTTTCTATTTGTGACGGTAATTCTTCTGTCGGCACGGACAGCCATGCTTACCTGTTTCATTACCGCACTTTCCTTTTCGATATTGGTGAGCGCTCATCGCAAGATATTAAAGCGTACGTATAAAGTCATACTATTGCTGGTGCTTATACTGGCTGCCGCGGGAATCTATTCCAACAAAATATATAACCGGTTTGTGCAGATTACCGAAATGTTTCAGCATGGGAATGCAGAAAAAAAAGCGGATAAACCGTTGACGGCAGAAGATTATAACAGTGTTTCTATCAGGATGGAATTATGGAAAGACAGTTGGGAATTGATAAAGAAAAATATATGGTTTGGCGTGGGAACAGGAGATATTAAGGATGCTTTGAAAAAACAATACACGGAAGAAAAATTTTATTATGGTGCCGAAAAAAAATTTAACCCGCACAACCAGTTTTTACATACTGCAGTAGCACTTGGTCTTACCGGGTTGATTTTACTTATTATGATGTTAGCCCTACCGCCCCTCCAATCGCTGAAAAATGCAAATTACCTTTTTATTTTTTTCTGTGGCATCATTATCCTAAATTGCATGACCGAATCTGTGCTTGAGGTTCAGAAGGGAGTTTTGTTCTTTTGTATTTTCAGCATCGCACTTTTCAATTCAAAAAACAGCGAGGCAGAAAAAAACCCGGCTAATTAACCGGGCTTTTTTGTTGAATTAAATTTATCGTTAATCAATTACCAGCTTTTCGCGCAGCATTTTATCACCGATAATAACGGTTACATAAAACATTCGCGCTGACTCTACAGCATCTGAATCAATTTCAATATTCATGACCGAATTATCCAGGTCTGTGTCGAGCGTTGTTCTTACTTCTGCGCCGGTCATATCGTACACTTTAACGATGGCGGAATTCATGTCGTCTTCGCTAAGGTTGATGCTTACCCTATTGCCTGATGCAGGATTGGGATATAAGTGTAATCTGAAAGAATCCACGCCGCTAACAGCTACAGGGTTGAATATTTGGTAATTGCCATCATAGTCGGTCTGTCGGAGGCGATAAAAACAATCGGTCATTATGGGGTCATCGTCGGTATATTTGTAATAGAGCAGATGGCCGCTGTTGCCTGCTCCCTTTACGGTAGCTACCTGATCCCACGTGGTAGGGTCTGCAGTGCGCTCAATGGTAAAGTAATCATTGTTGGTTTCAGATGCCGTTGACCACTCAATGTCCACGCCATCATCGGTCCGCGATGCAGCAAAAGCAATAAGTTCGATGGGTAGCGCTCCGGGTCCTAATATACATGGAAACGAGCCGCATGGATTAGCGGTGCTGTTTCCAAAAATAGTTGCCGATGTACCGTTGGTTGCCGGCCCGGCATTTATTAATATGTTTCCGCTTCCCGCAATTACGCCACTGTTATTGTTGGCAAATGTTCCGTTCACGGTCATTGCTCCATTAAGGGTAACGTTATTACTGCTCATTTTATTCGTAAAGATTCCGTTTGCCGTCATGGTTCCGGTTGTCTGAAGCAATACAGCAGCTCCGCTATTAAAGGTAAGGTCTTTTACAGTAAGCGAACCATGTACAGTAAACGTGCTTCCTGAACGCAGCTCCAAGCTATAGGTGCTTCCGCCATTTAAGCTTGCACCCGGATTGACAGTAAGTATTGCTGTGAGTCCCTGACTACCCCCAATTAAATCCTTATCGAGGGTTATATTATTATAGATGTAGATATTGTCTGATTTGGTTGGCGTGCAATTACAGGTTGCTCCTCCATAGGTGATACTCCATGCAGTTCCGGTAGTCCAGTTTCCGTTGGTAATAGAGTATATGCTGGCTGCGTAGACAGTATTAATCAGTGCAAAAAGTATTGCAGTGATTTTAACAAGGATAGATGTAGTCGTTTTCATAATATTTTATTTGGATATTATTTTTCCAGACCCAAAAGAATTAAAACGGCACATGGTTCAAAGAAATAACTGCAGCGTTACATTATAGCTGTAAGATTTTGTTCAAAAAGAAAAATACATGGACTGAAATTGATTACAGCGCCGGACAAAAACGATACGGGTATTTCATTTGTTCTTGTTTAATTAGTGAGATTGTCCATCTTTATAAATGGCTGTCCATTCTCACTTTGTCTCGTCAATAAAAATAAAACCCCCTCCCGGACAAAGGAGGGGGATAACATGAAACAGGCAAATATTCCTTACATTAAAACAGACTCACCAAAGAGTCAGTTTAACGTATACTCAAGAGCTCTTAGCCGCTCAGCAGCCGGAGGCATTAATTTATTTGCAGGCATAAGTATATCACCGGCATCAGCAAGCATTTGCGCAGCAGTAATGAGCGAACCGCGGGCAGTTATCAGTGCATCTGCAGCAGCAGCAAGCGAAGCATTATTCTCCGGCAATAGCTGAACCGCTTTCAAAAGCAAATCACCGGCCTTCTTCAGCGACTTAGCAGAAGCCATAAGCGCTTTTCCTGCTGAATCACTTTTCGATACGGTGGTGTTACGTTTTTTTAAAGTAATATTTTTTAGAGGCTTTTTTTTCACAGGTGCAAAGTTTTAGTTATTCTTATTATCCTGATCGTGAACACGCACTGTAACAGAAAGCATTTCTTCGGGCAGGAACACCGTTCCGAAGCCGGTAAATTCAACATCATACGATGCCAGTAGCAGATGCATGTCTGTAACAGTTCCTTTCGTTCCTTTCGGAATGTGGATGTGGTCATAATCGTCATCATAGTTTACAACGAGAACTACTGCATCTCCTGTTTGATATTTAAGCATAGTTTGTTCAGATTTAAAATGAAAAGAAAAACTGCAATAAGTGAAAAGTGACCGTGCAATGCAAAAGTAACCTGCCGCAGGGGGCGCGTCAACCCACATATGAGTAAAAACGGATACTCATATGAGTAGGATTATTCTAAGATGAAAACGTTTCCATAGCATCAAAATTGCTACATTAGCAATCGTTAAAACGCATCGCGCTGTGAAAATCGGAAAAGTTTATCTCGGAATATTTGATGATTATACCATCCAGCGCCAGCTCTTGCATCATATACTGGAAAGAGAAAAATACGAGGTAAATTACTCGGCAAGCACCCAACAGCAGCTCGAAGAATATTTTGAGCACAACCAGGTAAATATTTTGCTGGTTCATTCCCGCTCGGTAAAACCCCGCCTTCTGCAAATGCTTGGCAATTTTATATTGCAAACAGAAAGAGAGCTGAAAATAATTTTTTACGCCTGCACCGATAATGAGCGCCCCAAACTTCCGGCCGCTTTCAGAAAATATAATAACAATATATTTTATGCCGATGATGATGTTCATTCTTTTTATAAAAATCTTGAACATGTAACAGGCAGTTTCTTCCCCAAGGTAATGCAGGAAGTAATGAGGCAAAAAGTTCTTTTACCTCCTGAGCATCCGTTTTATAAAATAGTAAACAGCCGCACCATGCTCGATATTTTACGGCTGTTGTCGGAAGGAAAAAATTTCAGGGAAATATCTACCTCGCTGCATCTAAACGAGCATACCATACGGTCTTATATCAAAAAGATGCGCCTTGAAACAGACAGCATGAACATTACACAGCTTGTTTCGGCCGCTAAAGAGTTTCATCTTATCTAGCTTAGTTCGGAATTGCAGGTTTTTCAGCAAAGGCTTCTGCCGTAAAACTTTTATAATATTTTACCCCAATTTTTCCAACCTTTTTCGCAAAGCTGCGTCTATTATATATTAGTTAATCTAATATTCTTAAATTTGGTAATGAATGAAATCAATTATTAAAATTTCAAAGCATGAAAAAAAATTTACTGTCTATATTGCTTCTTTTCTTTTCCATTGTCTTATCTGCGCAGACAAAAAAAGTTTTACTCGAAGAATTCACGGGGGCGAATTGCGGTAACTGTCCTCTTGGCGCTTATTACGTGGATTCGATGCTTGCTTTGTATCCCAATCTTGTTTCTGTTGCGTTGCATGCGTATTCTGTTACCGATGCGATGGACTTTGCAGAAATTGATACACTTAATAATGTATATTCACAAGGCGCGCCCCTGGCAGCAATTGACAGAGTTTGCGGAGGAAGCTCTTCTTCACAGACAGCGGTGTTTGTGAATACCTGGAACGCGAACATTCAGCAGCGGCTTTCGGTTCCGGCGGCACTTACAATAAGCATTGTTCCATCCTGGAATTCTTCAACGAGAAATATTACCGCACAGGTAGACGTAAATATTCTTTCCAATATACCTTCAGGTGATTACCGTCTCGGTTTATACGTTGTCGAGGATTCGGTGACCGGGGCAGGCGCGGGCTACGACCAGGAAAATTTTTATGACACCGACCCCAACAGCCCTTTCTTTGGCATGGGAAACCCGATTGTTGGATTTGTTCACAAGCATGTAGCGAGAGCGCTATTACCATCTTCCTGGGGTTTGCAGGGGTTGATTCCTTCCACTCCATTAACGGGGCAGAATTTTAATCATACTTTTAATTATACGCTGCCTGCTCTATACAATGAAAACCGGATTCATCTTGTTGCTTTTGTTTACCGGTTTACAAGCAATCACATAAGCGATGAGGTGCTGAATGTTTCTGAAGAAAAACTTTTACAATCACCGGCTGCCGTTTTGGATGAGGTGTCTGCTGTGAATGAAATAGAAGTTTATCCAAATCCTTTTTCGCAGTATGTTGTTCTAAAGTTCGCTCACCCCATTGGAGATGCTGCTTTTATTCTTTACGATGTGCACGGAAAAAAATTAAAGCCCATAGAAAATATTTCAGGGAGCAGTATGGTTTTTCATCTTGAAAACTCTGAGAGGGGAATTTATTTTTATAAGATTATTGACAGGGAGAAAAGAATTTACAGCGGAAAACTAATAGCTTATTAGTTAAAACTCTCCGCGATTTTCGATGAATCTTAACAGGTTTATCAGAATAATTCTCTATCACACATAAATTTAAGGATGTTTTAAGAATTGTTAAGAATCCAATAAGCATTTCATTGCTGTGGGTTAATTTATTTTGAAGAAGCAATTATTCAATATTTATTAACTCTAATCATTAAAAAAACAAACCAGCAATGAAAAAAATTACCAAACCAATTGTACTTGTGTTGATTCTTGTATGCAACAGCTTTTTGCTGCCGGCTCAATGGTGTACGGTCACCACGGCAATTCCCTATTCTACCGACATGCCCGGCATTACACATGTCGTTATTAATACAATCGACAGGATTTCTCTTCCTATAGAAGATTATCCCAACAACAGTTATGTCAACACCGGCATGAGCACCACCCTCAACGCAGGACAGACCTACACCATTTCAATAACGCATACGCGCGATGCAGTGATTTTTCCGACAGTACGAAATAATATCCGCGTGTGGATTGATTACAATCATGATTATTCTTTTGACGACCCGGGCGAAACGGTAGTCAGCTTGAATTACCAAACCTATGGCACGTCCACTGCTTCATTTACAGTTCCCATGTCTTTTACGCCGGGTATGACAAGGATGAGAGTCACGGCAAAAATGTCGGACGATGGAGGGCACACGCTGCCGACCTCCTGCGACAACCCTCCTGACCCGCTTGGTTATCATGGAGAGGTTGAGGACTATGATGTAATCCTTTCTTCGAGTGTTGGAATAAATGATTTGACATCAGCAATAAGCAATTTTGTTATTTATCCTAACCCCGCATCGACAGATTTGACGGTTGATTTCGGCCTGGCAAAAGCATCCACGATATCATTAAATATTTATGATGTTTTAGGCAAAAGAATTTATTGGGTTTCGTCATCGCACCCATCGGGGAAACACAGTCTGAAAATAAACCTTCCTGCAGTTGGTATTACTCAGAAAGGAATTTATTTTATCGATATCAATGACGGAAAAAAATCTTCCGTAACAAGATTTGCTGTTCTTTAAGCAGAAGAAAGACGGAAATTGACAGCGTTGTATTGCCAAAGCGGGGCATCCCGCTCGCTTGTCGGGAAATCATGTTTGGTGGTTAAAGTCCATTTGTCCCGCTTTAGGCAATACTTTCAAGTAAAAATTTCCGAGAGAAAACCAGGGCGTAATGTGATTCTAGCAATAAAAAAAAGAAACTGCTAAATTGTTCTACTGGTATAATTTGGCCTTAGTTAGTTTTTCTGCACATAGAGCTTAAACCCGGTGCCGTAAATATTCTGTATTTCTACATTGGAGTCGTTCTTCAAAAGTTTTCTGAGACGGGTAATAAAAACATCCATGCTTTTTGCAATAAAATAATCATCGCTGTTCCATACTTTATTCATAAGGAATTGGCGATGCACCAGTTCATTTTCTTTTTCACAGAAAACTTTCAGCAACTCAGCTTCTTTCATCGAAAGTATTTTTTCTGATTTATCAGGATAAACCAGCGTACGTTTTGTGTAATGAAAAACGTAACTGCCAATATTAAAAATATCATCTTTACTTTTTGTGTGGTTAACCGCTGTTCTTTTAAGAACCGCATTTACGCGCAGCAAAAGTTCCATAAGGCTGAATGGCTTGGTTATATAATCATCGCACCCTATTTCGAATCCTTTTATTTTATCCAATTCCATAGAGCGGGAAGTGAGAAAAATAATCGGAACATTCTCTTTTAGCTTGCGCATTTCTTTTGCCAGTGTAAATCCATCTTTATGCGGAAGCATTACATCGAGAATACAAAGCTGAAACGGCTGCTGGTTAAACATGCGGATACCCTGCTTTCCATCAGTGCAAGTAGAGACCAGGAATCCTCTCGACTCAAGATTTTCCCTGAGCAGGTAGCCGAGGTTATCATCGTCTTCTACAATCAGAATGTTATGCGATGGGGTTGGTGTGCTCATGTTTATTGGCTGTGTGGAAGATATACCTGGAATTCGCTGCCTGCATTTAGCTGGCTCCGTACAATGATTCTACCCTTATGTGAATCCACAATAGTTTTTACGTAGGTCAATCCCAGCCCGAATCCTTTTACGGTATGCACATCGCTGTTGCTTGCACGGTAAAACTTTTCAAAGATTTTTTTCTGCGCTTCCTTAGGTATGCCTTCTCCGTTGTCTTTGACGCTGAACATAACGCCTTCGCGGAAATTTTCCGTTCGTATATCAAGATGCAAACCGTTGGATGAATATTTAATTGAATTGTCTATAAGATTGCAGATTATATTTATCAGGTGTGTTTCATCGGCTTCAACTATAGGTTTTGAAGCCTTAAAATCAAATTTCACCTCGGCGTTTCTTCCTTCCAGAACCGGTTCAAAGCTCGAGGCGGCTTTCTGGATAACGTTGTGTATATCCAGTTTCTCAAATGATAAATTAATTTTTTCTTTTTCAAACCGTGCCACCTGGAGAATTTTTTCAATATTCTCTCTTAGCCGTTCTGTTTCCTGCCCGAGTATTTTATAAACTTTTGAGGCGGGTTGTTTTTCTGCTTCATGTTTTTCCGCTAATGTTTCCAAAGCAACAGAGATATTGGCAAGGGGGGTTTTAAATTCATGCGTCATATTGTTGATGAAATCATTTTTAAGCTCGGATAATTTTCGCTGCCTGAAAATAATCCGGATAAAAAGATAAAAGGAAATAAGCAATATGGCAGTGATTATAAATGAAACAATAAGAACGGTCCTGATTCCTGCCAGCAGCATGGAAGAATAATTTTCAAAATATAAAACCAAATCGTATGGCTGGCTGAAATACTTATTATTGGTAAGCTGCACGCGGAGAGGGGAGACGAGCAATTTATTACTCTCAGCGCCTTCATTTTTATACTCAACCTTAAGCCTGCTGCTTCTTATAAATCCGAAATGAAATTTATCGTGAATAGAATTATTACCCAGCTCCATTTTCAGAACAGAATCTATGAAGGACGTGTCGTAACGCTCCGCAATGGGAACATTATCTGAAAGTTTATCGCGATAATTTTTGAGATTCACACCTTCCGGAATTCTTCGCTCCGTTTTTGCAGCCAGCGTGTCATTGAGCAGGTAACGGAATTTAAGAACCATCTCCAGGTCAATAGGATATTGAAACTTAACACTTCCCCATCGGAATGGAAAATCACCTTCGGCATTTGCAAAGTACATCGGCACGGTGTCCGGCACACTTGAACCGCTGGCTACAAATTTATCATTACTCCATTTTTGCCTTATCATATAAAAACCTTCATGAGGATTTATAGGAACTTTGGAAAAAAGTTCGAAGCACATGATATTCTCGTTTGCAACATCAACAGTTTTTTTCATGGCATCCATTGATTTTGAAGCAATATTCTTTTCACTCAGTCTGTACGATGAATATGCCCAGAAAACCTGTATGGTAATAAGCGAGAGCAGCGCAACAGAGACAAGGCCTATAATAAGTTTTACTCTCTTAAATTCCATGCATCAAATTTCCTTAATTATTTCTTAACTCGAAAGATTTAAGAATATTTTAAGAATTGTTAAGGATTTGATAAGAAAACCGCGCTAAAAAATAAAGGCGGCATCTCATGAATTCAGCCGTTGTACCCGGGGCGGGAATCGAACCCGCACGGACGTTTCGGTCCAAGGGATTTTAAGTCCCTCTTGTCTACCAGTTCCAACACCCGGGCAGAAATGAAAAAAAGTTAGACGTTAGAGGTTAGTCGTTGTTCTGATATTCATAACGTCTAACGTCTAACGTCCAACATTTAATTTCAGAGCGGAAGACGGGGCTCGAACCCGCCACCCCGACCTTGGCAAGGTCGTGCTCTACCAAATGAGCTACTTCCGCTTATTGTATAAAGAACTTGGGGGCGCAAATCTATAAAATAAGTTATATCCTATCCCAGCTTGTAAAGACAGGCGTTATTTATCATAACGAATAAAAATAATAAATAATCATTAATCAATCCAGAATTATCCACCCGTCAACTTTTTAATTTCATTCAGCTTATTAAGCGCCTCCACAGGGGTAAGATTGTTAATGTCTGTATTTTTAATTTCTTCTCTTATTTGCTCCAGCACGGGGTCATCAAGCTGAAAAAAGCTTAACTGCATTCCGTCAGGAGTATCTGATAACCGTTTTTTTCCTTCGCCCGATTTTTCTCTTGTCTTTTCAAGCTGGGTTAAAATTTCATTGGCACGATGAACAACAGAAACGGGAATACCTGCCATCCTGGCCACGTGAATTCCAAAGCTGTGTTCTGTCCCTCCCGGCTCCAGCTTGCGCAGAAATAAAACTTTCTGTCCTACTTCTTTCACAGATACATGATAATTTTTTACACGTGGAAGTGAAGAAGCCAGTTCATTGAGCTCGTGATAGTGTGTTGCAAAAAGTGTTTTTGCTTTGTATTGAGAATGATTATGCAGGAATTCTGCCACCGCCCACGCAATGGAAATTCCATCATACGTGCTTGTGCCACGCCCGATTTCATCAAGCAGAATCAGGCACCGGTCGGAAAGATTATGGAGGATGCTGGCTGTTTCATTCATCTCTACCATAAACGTAGATTCACCCGAAGAAATATTATCCGATGCCCCTACACGCGAAAAAATTTTATCTACGATCCCTATTTCTGCTGACGAGGCGGGTACAAAACTTCCCGACTGCGCCATAAGAACTGTCAAAGCGGTTTGTCTCAGCAAAGCTGACTTTCCTGACATGTTCGGTCCGGTAATCATCATGATTTGCTGAGTATCAGTGTCGAGGTAAACATCGTTGGCAATATATTTTTCGCCGGGCGGAAGATTTTTTTCAATCACCGCATGGCGTCCGCCTTTAATGCTGAGTGTTTTTGAATCGCTCATCTGCGGGCGCACATAACTGTTGTTTGCTGCAGCAGACGAAAATGATTGCAGGCAATCCAGTTGCGCCATCACCATGGCGTTCACCTGGATAGGGTGGATGTATTCTGAAAGGGCTGTCACCAGTTCCTGGAAAAGTTTGGTTTCGAGGGCAAGAATTTTTTCTTCTGCTCCCAGAATTTTTTCTTCATATTCTTTCAATTCGGGAGTGATGTAACGTTCCGCATTGACAAGTGTCTGCTTGCGAATCCAATCCGCGGGAACTTTTTCACGGTGCGTGTGCGTCACTTCAATGTAATAGCCAAACACACTGTTAAAAGCAACTTTCAGCGAGCCTATGCCGGTGCGTCTTGCTTCGCGCTGTTGGATTTTCAATAAGAAATCTTTACCGTGGTAGGCAATAGCACGAAGTTCATCCAGTTCCTTTGAAACACCTTCACCAATTACATTGCCTTTGCTGACTAAAAGCGGAGCATCAGGCTTCAGCTCTTTAGTTATTTTTTCCCTGATAACAGGACATGGATTCAATTGGTCTCCCAGGGTTTTAAGAATGGTGTTCTCCGACTGCAGGCAAAGTTCTTTAAGCGGCACGGCAAGGTCAAGCGTATTTTTCAGGTACAATACTTCCCGCGGATTAATCCGGTTCAGAGCCGCACGAGAAATCAAACGCTCAGGGTCTCCTGCCTGGCGTAGCAACTGCCGGATGCGGTCGGCAACATTTGTATTCTGTAAAAGATAACCCACCGCATCGAGCCGCTCGTTAATGGCAGTTATATCATTCAGCGGAAGCAGCAGCCATCTGCGCACCATGCGCCCGCCCATAGGGCTAAGTGTATGGTCAAGCACATCGAGCAACGTCATTGCTTTTTCGTTTGCTGATGAAACCAGTTCAAGGTTTCTAACGGTAAACTTATCAAGCCACACAAATTTTTCTTCTTCTATTCGAGAGATACCCTGTATATGCCGGAGCTGTTCGTTTCGTGTTTCACTCACGTAATGAAGCGCAGCGCCTGCCGCGGTAATAGCGGCCTCCATTTCATCAATACCGAAACCCTTGAGCGAAACGGTTCCGAAATGTTTTTGCAACGTTTCCTTTCCGAAATCGGGCCTGAATGCCCAGTCATCGAGGCAATACGTGTAGTACCGGCTGCCGTAATTTTCAGAAAATAATTTGCGGAAATTTTTCTGGAAAATTATTTCACTTGGATTAAAGCTTTGAAGCAGCTTGTCGAGATGCTCATGGTTCCCCTGCGATACCAAAAACTCTCCCGTAGAAACATCAATAAATGCAATGCCATGAATATTATCGGTGAAATGAACCGAGCACAGAAAATTATTTTTGTTGTGTTCGAGAATTTTATCGCTGTATGAAATTCCCGGGGTGACTACTTCGGTAACTCCGCGCTTCACAATCTTCTTTGCAAACTTAGGGTCTTCGAGCTGGTCGCAAATGGCAACCCGCTGGCCGGCACGCACAAGCTTGGGTAAATATGTATCCAGTGCATGATGTGGAAATCCTGCCAGCTCAACAAACGAAGCGCTTCCGTTTGCTCTGCGGGTCAAAACAATTCCCAGTATGCCGGCGGCTTTCTTCGCATCCTCACCAAAAGTTTCATAAAAATCGCCCACGCGGAACAGCAGCAACGCATCGGGGTATTTTCCCTTGATATCATTGTATTGTTTCATCAACGGTGTTTCCACTTCCGACATTGCACTCTTAACCATGGAGCGGTGTTTAGCCATGTGGGTAAAAATAAAGTTATTAATTATTGGTTATTAGTTATTAGAAAAAAATATATGTTCCGAAAGGGACATCAGCCAATTCGTACATTCGTACAGATTCGTAGTTCGTAGCTATGCGTAAACTCAAAAACGAAGAACTCAACAGGATTTCAAAAGAAGAATTTAAAGCGAGGAAAAAGATACCGGTAATACTCGTTCTTGATAACGTGCGCAGTATGAACAACGTGGGTTCCATTTTCCGTACCGCAGATGCTTTCCTGCTTGAAGGCATTTACTTGTGCGGCATCACCTCGCAGCCACCTCACCGCGAAATAGAAAAGACAGCGCTGGGCGCAACTTCAACAGTAGCCTGGAAATATTTTAAAAATATATCTGAAGCAATCCTCGAACTCAGGCGGAAGGATTATTTAATTGTTTCGGTCGAGCAAACAGACCATAACGTTCCATTAAATAAATTTTTTCCGTTGCCGGAAAAAAAATATGCGCTCATTTTTGGCCATGAAATGAACGGCATAAGCGAAGAGGCCATTCAAATGTCTGACCTTGCTTTGGAAGTGCCTCAATACGGAACAAAGCATTCGCTGAACATTGCTGTATGCGCGGGCATCGTGATTTGGGATATATATTCCAAACTACAGAGGCAATAATGATTTCCAACCGTGTTCCCCCTCTCCAAACGGAGAGGGGGCTAGGGGGTGAGGCAAAATAAAAAACCCGCACCGGGATTCCGGAGCGGGTTTGCCTTGTACGCAGAAAATATTATTTCATCGCACTGAAATCAACCCTGCGGTTTACAGAATTGGTTTTCGTATTCAGCGGCTCTGATTCTCCTTTTGTTGTTGTTGAGAGGCGTGCTGCATCTATGCCATACTGCTTCACAAGGGCGTCCTTAACTGCATCAGCGCGTTTTTGTCCGAGTTGAGTGTTAATTTGTTCAGAACCGGTTTTGTCTGCATTGCCGGTAATGGTCACTTTAAGGTCAGGATTATTTTTGAGCGTCATTGCCACTGTAGCAATAGCAGCGTTGCTTCCTGCTATAATCTTAGCGCTATTCAAGCCAAAATAAACCGAAGGCCAATACGCAGCTGCTGTACTCGTACTGGATGATGTAATTATAATGCTCTTACCCTGGAAGTTTACAAGCTGCCCTGCAGGCGTGTTGGGTTCCAAATCTTTGCTATCCGGAACGCCATCTCCGTCGGTATCTGCTTCCTTCCCTGATGCGTCAACAACTGCGCCTTTGTTAGTGAACGGGTCAGCATCTTTACTGTCAGGAACTCCGTCACCGTCAGTATCAACGGCAGTTCCGTCACCATATACTTTTACTCCTTCGGGAGTCGAATTGTCCTTATCAAAAATATCTGCTACTCCGTCTTTATCCTTATCGCCTGTAAGCGCATCCATTTTATCTTTCATATCGTTCATGTCAGAATAAATGGTTTCCATCGGGTTCACCCATTCAATATTCTTTTCCTTCTTTCCTAATTTATAAGTAAGTCCCAGGTTTATGTAACTATAAGAATCATAGCTGCTTAAGGGTACTTTAAGCCCGTCAACAAGGTCGGTGTTGGTAAGGTTAAAGTTATATTCAAGCTGAAGGTCCACCTTATTGCCCAGTTTATATTTTCCACCTATAGCAAGCGGAATTACCGTAGCCGTGTTATCCTTTACGTCGGTTTGGAATTCATTTGAATCTCCAACATGGTCTTTGGTTTTTGCATCCCATGCCATGGTGCCGAGTCCTCCCGCCATATAAAGGTGGAACTTATTTTGTCGTCTTTGAAATGAGACGTTACCCAGTGTAAGCACTGCCCGCAATGACAGTTGGTATTTAATGGTAGATTCAAAGGAGTATTTAACCGCAGTCATTTGTCTTACGCCCTTCAGCATACCCATAAGAAAATGCCCCTGCAAGCCGAATGTATGCGAAATGCCCTTGTTTATATGTAAACCATAAGCAAAAGACGTAGTAAAATTATCCTGGTTAAATGCATCATCGGCAATATCACCGCTGAAAATGGTGGGGCCAAAATGCACTCCTATAGCCCAGGTATTATAGTCGCTTGCAACCGGCATCCGGTGGGTGCTTGCAGGTTTGTTGCCTGCCCCTGCATCGGTCTGTGCTTGAACTGCGCTGGCGCAGATGACGAAGGCGATAATTGCAGTAAAAAGTTTTTTCATTATAGGGTTGGTTTTAAAAAGTGAAATAAAAGTAAACGTTTAATTTCGGTCGTAAAAATAAATTCCCCCGAATATTGACAAATTATATTGGAAAAATTTTATTAACACCGTTTTTTCAAAAGTTTCATATCTCTAAGCGGCAGATAACAGCTCAATGCTTAAGCAATTCTACGCGCATACTATCATTGCATTCTGCCAATAATTCCCTTATGTTTTTCTTCAGGACCGGATGTATAAAACCGGGCGCAATTTCAGATAGAGGAATCAAAGCGAATTTTCTTTTTTCCATTTCAGGATGAGGAATGTTCAAATCTTTTTGTGAAATAACCTGGTCACTGAAAAACAAAATGTCAACATCAATAATGCGCGGCTCCCATTTTTTATCTCTCCGCCGCCCCATATTCCGTTCAATATTAAGAATTATTTTCATCAATTCATAAGGGGAAACACGCGTATGGAACTTTCCTGCCTGGTTAATAAATTTTGCCTGGTTGGTATTGCCCCATGGTTCAGTCTCATACAGCGAAGAAAGTTTTACTGCGCCTACTCCCCAATTTTCAAGGCGTGTTACAGCGTTTGCGATATTTGCAGTCCGGTCACCGATATTGCTCCCGAATAATAAGTAAACCTCGTAATATTGCATAAATATATTGGTTGCAATTCTAAACTCTAAACTTTAAATATTTTTCTCCGATGAAACAATTTTTCAAAATGATGTTTGCCTCCATGCTGGGCACATTTCTAACCCTCCTGCTCATCATATTTATTTCCCTTATGGTGATGTTCGGAATGATTTACTCACTAAAAGATGAATCGAAAACAAAGGTGGAAAAAAACTCGGTTCTAGAAATCAGGTTTGATGAAAAAATAAATGAGCGCAGTTCTGATAAGTTTCCGAAAATAAATCCCTTCACACAGGATATTGAACCCGGGCTGGGCCTCGACAAAATTCTGGCTTCCATAAAGCGTGCTGAAGACGATGACGATATTAAAGGTATCTATCTTAATATAGAGGGCATTGATGCCGGCATTACCACCGTTAGTGAAATCAGAAATGCGCTGGTAGAATTTAAAAAATCAAAAAAGTTTATCATCTCATACAGTGAAATCTATTCCTTGAAATCGTATTACCTGTCATCGGTGGCTGATAAAATATATGTGAATCCCGAAGGGTATCTAGACTTTCGCGGGCTGCATACCAACCTGATGTTCTTTAAAGGGACGCTGGAAAAGCTCGATATTGAAGCGCAGATTATCCGTCATGGCAAATATAAAAGTGCAGTAGAGCCTTTTATGCTCGATAAGATGAGTAAAGAAAACCGGGAGCAAATCCAGGAGTTGCTTTCCACCATATGGGACGATATGCTGGAAAAGATTTCAGTATCAAGAAATATTCCGGTTGATGAGTTAAAGAAAATTGCCAATGAGTTGAAAATCCATAAAGCATCGGATGCTGTGGATGTGAAACTTGCCGATGAAGTAGCCTTCTACGACCAGGTGGAGGGTGAGCTTAAGAAATTGTGTGGTGATGAAAAAGCTAAAAAGCTGAAAGAAGTTTCGCTCGCGCAGTATTCCAAGGGCAGCTCTGTATCGGGGAAATCAACTGCAAAAAATAAAATTGCGGTCATCTATGCAGTCGGCGGCATCCAGGGTGGCAGCGGCAACGAAGAAACCATTGGCTCTGAAACAACTTCAGCAGCCATACGCAAAGCGCGGCTCGACAGCACTGTGAAAGCGATTGTGATGCGTGTTAATTCACCGGGTGGCAGCGCACTTGCATCCGACGTAATCTGGAGAGAAGTCATCCTCGCCAAAAAAGCAAAACCGTTTGTTGTTTCCATGGGCGATGTAGCGGCTTCGGGCGGATATTATATTGCCTGCGCTGCCGATACCATAGTTTGTGAACCCACTACTATTACGGGCTCGATTGGCGTACTCGGTGTTTTGCTGAACATGCAGAAAATGTTTTCGAACAAGCTCGGCATTACGTTTGACACGGTAAAGACAGGCCGCTTTGCCGACATTCTTAACCAGACGCGCCCGCTTACCGAAGAAGAAAAACGGATTGCAACTGCCGAAGTGGAACGCATTTATAATTCATTCCTGCAACATGTAGCCGAGGGAAGAAATATGAAGAAAGCAGATGTTGATAGCATAGGGCAGGGAAGAGTATGGAGCGGAGCGGATGCAAAGCGTCTCGGGCTGATTGATGTCCTCGGCGGTATGAATGATGCCATGAAGATTGCAGCCCGTATGGCAAAAATTGAATCGTACAAGATTATTTCGCTGCCGGAGCAAAAGGATTTCCTGGAGCGCATTCTTGAAAATATTTCTGCTGATGCAAAAGCGGGTGCCATTAAAACAGAGCTGGGCGATGCCTATCCCTATTACAATCAGGTGAAAAATATTTTAAATATGAGAGGCATGCAGGCGCGTATGCCTGTGGATATTATAATAGAATAGTTTGGTCATTGGTCATTGGTCATTAGTCATAGTAGAAATAATTTATGAATGGAAACGGAAACTTCAGAATCCTTTGTTGGAACGTCAACGGCATCCGAGCCATCAGCAAAAAAAATTTTCCTGAATGGTTTGCCAAAGAATCGCCCGATATTCTCTGCCTGCAGGAAACCAAAGCGCATCCATCGCAGATTGATGAAGAACTAAGAAATTTCAACGGGTATAAGAGCTGGTTTTTTTCTGCCGAGAAGAAGGGCTATTCCGGCGTTGCCATTTATTCAAAACATGTGCCGCAGCGGGTTGCTGCAGGATTTAATGAACCCGAGTTTGATTCGGAAGGAAGGGTGATTGAAATGGAGTTTGAAAAATTTATTTTGTTCAATGCTTATTTCCCTAATGGCGGCAGAGGTGAAGAGAGGGTAAGGTATAAACTGAAATTTTATGATTCACTTTTCAAAAGAGCCGAAGCTTTGCGCCCAAAACAAAAGAACATCATCATCTGCGGTGATTATAATACGGCGCACAAAGAAATTGACCTGGCCCGGCCTAAAGAAAATCAAAAGACATCGGGATTTTTACCCGAAGAACGCGCATGGCTCGACAAGATTGTCAGCATGAAATATGTAGACGTTTTTCGTGAATTCAATAAACAGCCCGGGCAATACACGTACTGGGACCAAATCACACGCGCCCGTGAAAGGAATGTTGGATGGAGAATCGATTACTTTTTTGTTTCAGAAGAAGCCAGACCACTGGTAAAAAAAGCTTCAATCTATATGGACGTAATGGGCAGCGACCATTGCCCCATCGGCCTTGAGCTGAAAATTTAACATCCAACGTCCAACGTCCAACGTCTAACATTTTTTACTTTTGCACTATGACTTTTGAAGAAAAAATAAATTCCGACTTAAAAAATGCCATGCTTGCGCGTGACGAGAAATCCGTTCGCGGGCTGCGCGCCATAAAACAGGCAATACTTCTTGCCAAAACATCGGGCAACGGTGCAGAGCTGGCTGCTGCCGATGAAATAAAAATGCTGCAGAAACTGGTGAAGCAAAGAAAAGAGTCGGCAGAAATATATCATCAACAGGGCAGGGCAGACCTTGCCGCAACTGAGGAAGAAGAAATTGCAATAGTGGAACGGTATCTCCCCAAGCAGATGAGCGAGGAAGAAATCAAATTAATATTGAAAGAAATTATTTCTACCGTAGGCGCAACCTCTGCTGCCGATTTGGGAAAGGTAATGGGTGCCGCAACCAAGCAGTTCGCAGGCAAGGCGGATAATAAAATCGTTTCCGCTTTGGTAAAACAAATGCTATCGTAATTGTTTTTCGGTTAAATAAAATTCCCGCGTCAAGTCAGCATACTCCTTGCTGAACGAATGTTCATCGTTCTGAATGGTGATTTCGTCTTCGGTAATAGGTTTCATTTGCTGCGAGAGCTCCAGCAGGATTCGCTTCTCCTTGTCGTGAATGGTTTTTACACGGAGAATCTTGTTTGAAAAAAGTCCGCTGCGGAGGGCAATATCCATAAAGTCTTTTGCTTCACGGCACGGCAGCACCACGCAGAATTTACCGAAGGGTGAAATAATTTTCTTAACGCCTTCTATCAGCGCATCAAACGGAAGCGTGTCTGTATGGCGCGATTGAATGCGCTCGATGGTCAGCGGTTTTGGCGCATCGCTGAAGTAGGGAGGATTGGAAACAACCAGGTCGTATTTATCAACGGATGAGGATGAAAATTTCTGGAAAGAAATATTATAGATACGGATTCGTTCTGCCCATGTGCTTTCGTTCACATTTTCTTTCGCCTGCACGCAGGCATTCGGGTCAATATCAATGGCATCAATTTCCGCTGATGATTTTTGGGCAAGCATCATGGCAATAATTCCGGTGCCGGTACCAATGTCGAGAATTTTTTTTGCATCATGGATATCAACCCACGAGCCGAGCAGCACCGCATCGGTGCCAACTTTCATAGCACATTTATCCTGGTGAACCGTAAACTGCTTAAACCGAAAAACACTCTCTGACATAGACAGGATCTGTGTTCCGCCAAGTTAACACATTAATTAAAATACGAAATGAAGTTTATTTTTTCTTCCCGCCTGTGTAGACTTCAAGAAGCCCGTCAGGAATATTGACGTGAATCTCTTTTTTCTTCTTCACGATTTTGAGAAGCGTTTTGTCATTTATGGGGAGCATCGCTTCGATATTTCCGTATTCAAAAAGGATGATGACCTGACCCGGTGTTTCAATTACATCTTTTACAAAACCCACGTTACCCCGCTTACGGTCGACAATAGTAAAGCCGGTTATGCTTCTCAAAGCATCGTCCTGCATGAAGTCTGCAGGGAGTTCATCATTCGGAAGAAGAACTTTTTTTGAAATAAGGGCAGCAGCGGCTTCATACGTATTCACGTCCTCAAACCGGACAATGGCACCGGTGGCTTCTATCGAAAAATGTTCAACATAAAACGGAACGATGCTTCCGTCCATATTCAGAAACAGGTATTTGCTTTTGAGAAAATCTTCCGGCTCACCGTTATTTACGGCAAGGATTATGTCGCCTTTGAATCCCTGCGTTTTCCGGATGAAACCGATTTCGATAAAGACTTTTTCTTGCATAAAAAATGACCGGAGATTTGTATCAACGGTCATATAAAAATATTAATTCTCCGTAAGGAGAAAGTACGTGAGAAAAACTATTCTGCAGGAGGAGCTTCAGGTGTTTCCGCAGTAGGTGCTTCAGCAGCCGGAGCTTCAGGTGCTGCTGCTTCAGCGGGTGGAGGTATGTTCTTTTTGCGGATAGCTTCGGCACGCTCTTCCTTCTTTTTACTTTCTGTTTCAAGCGCAGATACAGTAGCTTTTTTCTTTTCAGCCAGCACGCGTACACGTTTCTCGCTCACTTTCCTGTTTTTTTCTTCGAGCCATGCATTATACTTTTCATCGGCTTGTTCTTGCGTAAGAACTCCTTTAGCGACTCCATTCTGGAGATGTTGTTTGTAAAGCACTCCTTTGTATGAAAGAATAGCGCGGGTAGTGTCTGTGGGCTGCGCTCCGTTTTTCAGCCACTGCAATGCTTTCTCATTATCAAGAATAATGGTTGCTGGATTTGAATTGGGGTCATACGAACCGATTTGTTCTATGAACCTTCCGTCTCTTGACCTGCGGCTGTCTGCCACAACAATATGGTAATAAGGAATTCCTCTTTTACCGAGTCGTTTTAATCTGATTTTTACAGGCATTTAATAATTGATAATTGATAGTTGATAATTAATAATTGACTAATGACCTCATTTTTCCAAAAGGGACGCAAATATGGGAATTTTTATGATACCAGAAAACAACAATTAATGGCTGTTTTTGACTGCATTCAGCGCTTTTCTCACGCTTCCATATTTCAGGAGGATTTTTTCCGCCTCTGGCTTACTGATTTTAAGGGCTGTCATCAGCATGTTTGTGCCCCGCCTGATGAGCTTGTTGTTGGTAAGCTGCATGTCCACCATTCGGTTGCCTAACACTCTCCCCAGCTTTATCATTACGGTTGTAGAAATTAAATTAAGCACAAGCTTTTGAGCCGTTCCTGCTTTCATCCGCGTACTTCCCGTAACAAATTCGGGTCCTACAATTACTTCGATGGGATATTTTGCTGCCCGTGCCAATGGTGAATCATGATTGCAGATGATTGCCCCGGTCAGAATTTTCTTTTGAGCACATCTCTGAATTGCGCCTACAACATAAGGCGTAGTTCCGGATGCAGCTATTCCTATAACCACATCTTTAGTACTCACTTTATATTTCTGCAAATCCTTCCAGCCCTGGTTGGGATTATCTTCTGCAAATTCAACGGCTTTGCGAATGGCAGAATCGCCTCCGGCTATCAAACCAATCACCAGCCCTTGCGGGACTCCGAAAGTGGGAGGGCATTCTGATGCGTCAACAATTCCCAATCGCCCGCTGGTTCCTGCACCTATATAAAACATGCGGCCTCCCTTTTTCATTCGCGGAACAATTTGCTGCACCAGCTTTTCAATCTGCGGTAAAACTTTTTCTATGGCGTAAGGAACCGTTTTGTCTTCGCGGTTTATGTTGGTAAGCAAATCATGCACGCTCATCTTTTCCAGGTGATGGTACTTTGATTCTGCTTCGGTAGTTTTCATGGTGCGAATAACGAATGGATGCGAATTTGCGAATAAACTTCAGACAATCTTTTAAATTTTTTCACGCAAAGTGCGCTAAGGTTTCGCAAAAGACCGCTGAGAAAAAAGAAGGAAAACTATAAAATGCTGCAAATCGTAAGTCGTAAATAGTAAATCGTACATCAGTATATCGGAGGGTACTTTTGAGGATTGTACTCACTCATCATTTCGTAAACAACATCGAAAACGTCTTCAGTATTTGGCTTGGAAAAATAATCTCCGTCTGAACCATAAGGAGGACGGTGCGGTTTTGAAGTCAGAGTTCTCGGCTCTGCATCCAGGAATTGAAATGCTTTTTGCTCTTCAATTATTTTTTGAAGGATGTACGCGCTTGCTCCCCCGGGAACATCTTCATCCACAACAAGAAGCTTGTTGGTTTTTTTTACTGACTCCGCAATGCTGTGATGAATGTCGAATGGAAGCAGGGTCTGCACATCAATTACTTCACAACTTATTCCGAATTGCTCGAGCTGCTTAATTGCTTCCAAAACTATTCTATGTGTGGAACCATAGGTTGCAATGGTTATATCAGTTCCTTCATGAAGAATTTCCGGAACTCCAAGCGGTATACGGAACTCACCTACATTGACGGGAAGTTTTTCTTTAAGGCGGTATGAATTCAATGGCTCCACAATCAATGCCGGCTCATCGCTTGCAAGCATGGTGTTGTAAAAGCCCGCAGCCTGAGTCATATTGCGCGGCACAAGAACATGAATTCCACGGATGGCATGAGTAATCATTCCCATAGGCGAACCGCTGTGCCAGATTCCTTCGAGGCGGTGTCCCCGCGTGCGGATGATGAGCGGAGCCTTTTGTCCGCCTTTGGTGCGGTATAAAAGTGTTGCGAGGTCATCGCTCAAAACCTGCATTGCAAATAAAAAGTAATCGAGATATTGAATCTCTGCAATGGGCCTTAGTCCGCGCATCGCCAGCCCGATTCCCTGTCCTGCAATGGTTGCTTCGCGAATACCGGTATCCGTAATCCGGATTTCTCCATACTTCGCCTGCAATCCGGCAAACCCCTGGTTCACGTCACCTATTTTTCCAAGGTCTTCGCCAAAGGCAACCAGCAACGGGTTGTTCTTAAACAGCGCATCGAAATTCGCCTGCAAAACTTCGCGCCCGTCAACAACAGGAGCATTATTATCATAGCGCGCTGCAACCGGCTCCACCTTAAGAGCGGAATCCGCTGACTCACTGTACAAATATGAATTGTACCGTTTGGCATTTTGTTTTACGCTTTCATTCAGCCAATCAACCAGCCGGTGTTTTGGTACAGTATCCTCATCGCGCATAAGACGCAAAACTTTTTTTACAGCCCCTAATATATCCCTGCGCATGGCATCGGGAAGAGAATTCAAATCATTGCTGATTTTTTCCACTTCATCCCGCTGCTGACTTTCAGCCGCAATCTCAGAAAAGATAGTTGTAACTTCTTTTATTTCTGCGCGAATAGGTGAAAGAAATTCTTCCCATGCTTTCCGCTTGCTTTCATTTACAAACTTTTTTGCTTCTTCTTCAATGGAATCAAGCGCTTCGTCTTTTGCAATGGCAGAATCTATAATCCACCGGCGCATCCTGGAAATGCAATCATATTCTTCTTCCCACGCCAAGCGCTCTTTTGATTTGTACCGCTCGTGCGAGCCGGAAGTAGAATGCCCCTGCGGCTGCGTCATTTCCTGTATGTGGAAAATTACAGGCACATGATTTTTTCTACACTGCGCAATTCCTTCCTCATACATTTCACAAAGCCCTGCGTAATCCCAGCCCTTTCCGCGATAGATTAAATATCCCGGTCCGTTTTCATCCTGCTCAAATCCCTTCAGCGCCTCTGAAATACTACTCTTGGTAGTTTGGTATTCGATGGGAACGGAAATTCCGTAACCATCATCCCAAACAGAAACAGCCATAGGTATCTGCAAAACTCCGGCAGCGTTGATGCTCTCCCAAAATAATCCTTCCGATGTTCCGGCATCACCGATGGTGCAAAAAGTCACTTCATTTCCCTTATCAGAAAACTGTGTGAACTGGTGCAGGTCTTTATTGTTACGAAATAATTTTGACGCCCATGCCAGCCCTACTGCTCTTGGCATCTGCGTAGAAATAGGCGCCAGGTCTGACGAAGAATTTTTTATTTCGGTTAAATTTTTCCAACTGCCATCATCGTTTAAGCTGCGGGTAGCAAAGTGAGCATCCATTTGCCTGCCGGCAGAAAAGGGTTCATGATTCAAATCGGTATCGGCATACAGCTGGGCAAAGAGTTGTTGGACAGTTGCTGTTCCGGTAGCAAACATAAAAGTCTGGTCACGGTAATAGCCCGCACGGAAATCACCTTTGTGGAAAGCCTTTGCCATTGCAAGCTGCGCTATTTCCTTCCCATCGCCAAAAATGCCAAACTTAGCTTTGCCGGTAAGTACTTCTTTTCTTCCGAGCAGCGATGCCTGCCGGCTGTAGAAAGCAACGCGGTAATCGTCCAGGACTTCTTTTTTGAAATCCTCAAACGACATATCCTTTTTCTCCACTTGCGAATCGGGCTTTTTTCCTTTTGCCATGGGTTGTTGCTTCAATTGCAACAAAAATAAAAAACGCAGGGTATCTGCGCTCACTTATTTTACATAGGAGCAAAAAATATGGATTAACTGCGTAAAAAGGTGTACGTCCGCCTATGCCGCACTAATAGTCATTTCAATCGCTGCAATTCTTCCGCTGCCTTTTGAGAGTAAAATCCATTTTCCTCCGTGATTTCGCGCAGCAGCTTTTCAGCATTTCCCTTTTGATTCAGAGAAATATAACAGAGCGCAAGCTTGAATTTTGCTTCCTCGTAGAATGTTTTATCGGAATTAAGCATCGTATTATTGAGCAGCGCTGATGCCTCTGAATAATTCCGCATTTCCATTTTACATAACCCTTTATAGAAAAGCGAATTTACATCGTTAGGAAACCGCTCCAATATAACACTGAAGGTTTGTGATGCTTCGTTGTATTGTTTGTTGTGAAAATAATTCATGCCGTCTCTCAATGTTTTGGAATAAACAAACGGCATTTCCCTTGCCGAAGTTTCGGCTGACTGCTGGTTTGAATTTTCATACATGGCAGGAGTTCCGGTAACTACTGTATCTGACTTTTCAGAATCTGACATGGCCGGAGTGCGGGCAACTTTTAAATCATTGTAATAAATAATTTTTGATGATTCAGTATTGGCAGATTTTTTCTCCGTATTGGTGTCACTTTTCTTTCTCGAGACAGAGGAAAGCATCTTCTCTTCTGCCCGGCTTGTCCGGACGGCCGGTTGTGCGGGTGCAGAATACCCGGTCGCTGTTTCTTCCGTGGCTGTGGTCACATCTTCCTGGTCAGAATTTTTTGCAACAACAGGTTCTTCCTGCTTGTCAGCATCAGGAGCGGCAGTAAGATTTTCCTGTGGAGAAGGGGAAGAAGTTTCATCAGCAACATGTGATGTTACTTTCTTTACCGATGGCTCTTGTATTTTTGAAGCGCTTGTAATTTCCTGATGTGGCATTGTAATATCTAATGTAACCTGTTGCTCCTCCTTCTTATCTTCTGGCTTAATCAGTTGCGTAATTTCTTTTTTATCCTGTTTGTTGGAAGAATTTATCACGTAAGTGAAAACAATAAGAACCGCGGCAGCTGCGGCGGCAGACAGAATGCGGTAATCATAAAAGCGAATCACTTTTTTGGAAGCAGAAATATTACGGACGCTTTTGCGCAGCCCTGCAATCATTTCATCGGCTTCCATATTCATCATTCCTGCAAGCGCATCGCTGCATAATTCACAGTCGGTAAGATGCACTTCCACGGCATGTTTTTCCGATGCGGAGAGCTTTCCCTGCCTGTATTTCCAGAGTATTTCGTGAGAGATACAGCCGGTTTCGGAGAATATGTTAATTGAATTTTTCATTTTGTCGTAAATGGTTTGCCAGGTAAATTTTCAGGTTACGTTTTCCATTTTGGATGTAACTCTTTACCTGTTTCATGGTGTACCCGGTGATTTCAGAAACTTCTTCGTAGCACTTTTCTTTCAAATAAAATAATTCAATGCAGGCGCGCTGTTCAGCATTCAGATTTTGTATGGCGTGCGGAAGAATCTCGAGAAAATGCTCTGAACTATTTTCTTCAAACAAACCCGGCATCAATCCCTCTTCCATTACACCGTCTTCAGTTACCAGCAGCGCATCATCATAATTCTTCATAGCATCACGGCTGCGAAGCTGCATCAAACAGTAATTCTTAGAGACGGTGTGAAGCCAATAGCTGAATTTTTCTACTTCATGCTTCTGCAAGTCCGTACGCAGCTTTTCAAAAATCTGCATGGTGGCATCGCGGCTTTCTTCTTTATCTTTTAAATATTTCATGCAAACTCCACATACAAGGTGCACATACCGCTCAAACAACACACCCAGCGCCTGCGCGTTTTTACCCGACTTAAATTCATGAATCAGCTCTGCATCGCTCTTTTCAGAAGATGCCGATTGGGTTTTTCTCTTAATCCAAAGCATTGGGCGTTAGACGTTAGATGTTAGACGTTATACAATTACTGAACCACGTCATTTTTTTCGTATAACTTATAACATGTAACGATTTCCATATTTTAAGATGCAACGGCAAACATTATTCCATAAATGTAAAGCAAAAAATAATTGAATGTTTTTATGGAATTTCCTATCTCCCGTCATCTAATCATTAAAACCTCAAACCACTTCCTATGAAATCTATCAAATTAATTGTTTCATTGCTCCTTGCAGCAGGAACAGCAATTACCATCTCCGCCTTTAAACTAAGCAGCGAATCCTGCTCGGTTACCGGTAAAGTTAAAGACAAGACCACTCAAGCCGTACTTGCGTTTGTTAACATGGACCTGCTTGACCAGTCCGGAAAAAAAATCTCATCTGCAATTACTGACTTTGAAGGAAAGTATATGCTTACATCCTCTTCGGTTGGAACGTTCAATATCCGCGCTTCTTTTAACGGGTATAAGACATCGTTGAAAAACGGAATTACTCTTTCAGCAGGAAAAACAGTTGTTATTGATTTTGATTTGGAAGCAAAGAATAAAGATGTCGCTGTAACCGATGAAATAAAAGCAGTTCCCATTCAAAAAGATAAAACATATAAAGAGAAAAAATCTGAACAAACAGTGGGTCTGGATCAGATGGAAGCCCCTGCTCCCGCGGAATCGTATACCAAAGCAGAAGGAGCATCACGTAAAGGATTTCCAGCCACAGGATATGCTCAGCCCGATTTCAACACGGAGCAATACGACTACGTTGCAGAAAATAATTTTAAAAATGTCCGTAGCAATCCATTGTCAACATTTTCAATTGACGTGGATGCAGCATCGTATTCCAACATCAGGCGATTTATAAACAGCGGCTCGCTGCCTCCTGTTGATGCAGTGCGCATTGAAGAGATGGTGAATTATTTTACCTATACTTTTTCGGAACCAAAAGATGGAGCTCCGTTTTCAGTTTATACCGAAGCGGCTCCATGCCCGTGGAATAAAGAACACCGTCTTGTGGGTGTTGCTCTTCAGGGAAAGAAAATTGCTACGGAAAACCTGCCTCCGGCCAACCTGGTTTTTCTTATTGATGTTTCCGGCTCCATGATGAGCGAGAACAAGCTTCCTCTCGTAAAAAAATCACTGCTGTTGTTGGTTAAACAACTTCGCCCGCAGGATAGAGTTGCTATTACCGTATATGCGGGTCAGGCAGGGCTGGTGCTTCCTTCAACGCGTGGTTCTGAGAAAGAAAAAATTATGGAAGCCATCAACGGGCTTGAAGCGGGTGGCAGCACAGCAGGCGGAGCAGGAATTAAGCTGGCTTATAAAGTTGCGAAAGAAAATTTCAACGAGGAAGGTAGCAACCGTGTAATCCTCTGCACTGATGGTGATTTCAACGTAGGTGTGTCAGGTGATGGAGAGTTAGTAAGGATGATTGAAGAAAAACGCGGCTCCGGAATTTTTCTTTCTGTACTCGGATTTGGAACAGGTAACTACAAAGACAGCAAAATGGAAAAGCTTGCCGATAAAGGAAACGGAAACTACGCATACATAGATAATATTATGGAAGCGAAAAAAGTTTTTGTAAATGAAATAGGTGGTACGCTGATGACTATAGCAAAGGATGTCAAGGTTCAAATTGAATTTAATCCTTCAAAGGTGAAAGAGTATAAGCTTATCGGGTATGAGAACAGGATTCTTAATGATGAGGATTTTAACAATGACAAAAAAGATGCAGGTGAAATGGGCTCCGGTCACCGGGTAATGGCGCTGTATGAAATTGTTTCTATAAGTTCATCTTCCACGGGAATTTCTATTGACCCGCTTAAATACCAGGTCACCGATGGAAAGAAAAAAGATTTTTCGGATGAGATGATGACGGTGAAAGTCCGTTATAAAGAACCGCAAGGCAGCACGAGCAAGCTAATTGCACGTCCTGTAAAATGGAGCGATCCGACCATCGAAAAGATGAGCGACAACCTGAAGTTTGCCTGTGCTGTTGCCGAGTTCGGATTAATCCTGCGCAACTCTGCACATAAAGCAAAATCATCGTATGAGCAGGTACTGAATCTTGCGCGCGCATCGAAAGATAAAGATGAACAAGGTTACCGCTCAGAGTTTGTGCGCCTGGTAGAAGCCGCTAAACTGCTTGACAATCGCAAACTTGACGACCACGTAGATTATACAGATGTTGTAAGAGATAAATAAGAAAATATTTCCTCCCTGTTTTCAGGATGAAACCATTTTATCTCTTTGTCTTTGTTAAACCATGTAAGCTGTCGCTTGGCATACCGCCTCGAATTTCTTTGGATGAGCTCAACCGCCTCCTCGAGAGAAATTTTCCCCTCCAGGTGAGCAAATAGTTCTTTGTATCCAACCGTTTGAAGTGCATGATGATGGCGAAACGGGAAAAGCTGTTTCGCTTCATCCAGTAAACCATCCCGCATCATTTGAGCAACGCGTTCATTTATTCTTTCGTACAGGGTTTTTCTATCCGCTTTCAGCCCGATTTTTAAGACTGAAAAATTCCGCTTCGCTTTTTTTCGGGAGCGCAGTTCCGAAAATTTTTTCCCCGTAAGCATGCAGACCTCGATGGCACGCATGACCCGGTGTGTGTTATTTAAGTCAACAGCATTATAATAATCAATGTCAAGCTGTTTTAGTTTTTCCTGCAGGGCTTCAATTCCTTTCGATTCGAAAAGCGCAGATAATTCAGCGCGGATAGTTGAATCGCGCTCGGGCAGCCGGTCAAACCCGCTGCAGACGGCATCTATGTATAAACCTGAACCACCTGCAAGAATAGCAACATCATTTGACGAAAAAACCTCATCCAGTTTTTTAAGAGCATCCGTTTCAAATTTACCTGCATCATAATCATCTTTAACCGAGAGTGAATTTATAAAATGATGCTTTACTTTTTTTAACTGTTCTTCCGTTGGCTTTGCCGTGCCGATATTCATCTCTCTGAAAAACTGCCTGGAGTCGGCAGAAATAATTTCTGTTTTCAGCAGCAACGCCAGTTCAACAGCAAGAACCGTTTTGCCGGAAGCCGTAGGCCCGGTAATTATTAGTAATACTTTTTTTTTAATGGGAGGGATGGCGTTATACGTTATTAGTTATACGTTATACGAATTAACCAGTATCAAAAGCGTATAACTTATAACGTATAACATATAACTATTTTTGTCAGTCTTCACCTTCGCGTGGCTCTTCCTCTGCATCCGGCTCTCCCGGGGTCAATTCATCGAGGCTGATTTTTTCAACACCATCTTCCGCATCTGCTTCTTCTGAATCTGACGATTCATTGGATTCTTCGACAAGGACCTCTTCTTCAACAAAATCTTCAGGGACAGGAACAACTTTCGGGCCGGCATCGTGCTGCTTGGGAGCCTCACCATTTATTTTTACGCATCGCGGATACATGGCCCCGATTTCTTCGCTGACAATAATTTTTAAAAGCTCAACGCGGAACGCCCACTCATTCAAAAAATCATATACGTAATAAATTTTCTGGTGAGGGTCGGCAATAAAATCGCAGAGCCGCGATTTTTTCATCATCGGAATTTTCCCTTCTCCGTCAGACATATCGGCCAGCGTAATTTCCCGGCCCTTCTTCCAATTGTCATCGCTCATAAAGAAGGATGCCATTTCTTTATTGTCAAAACCGATGGAGCTTAGAATTGCCGAATGCAAATCCTCGAACGACTGGGTAGATTTTATTTCCAGGTCGCGGCTTACATCCTCGTGGTCTTCAAACGTAACTCTGAATTTATAGACAGCCATTTTTTAGGAGGGAACGTTATACTCTATTGTTTATGCACCTTATAACAAATTCAAATTCGAATACAAAAATATGATTTTTTATTTTCCAAATATCACATTTCGTTTTTCACTTCCAATCCCATTTCTTTTCCCTTCCGAATCATAAACGCGTAGGCAGAATCAAAATCGTTTTTTATCTCACCATCCAGTATGGCTTCGCGAATCAAGTTCTTTAAAATACCCACTTCTCTTCCCGGCCGAAGCCCAAAAACATTCATAATATCTGAACCCGTTACGGGCGGCTGCCAGTTGCGCACGCGGTCTTTTTCTTCTACCTCTTTCAATTTCTCTTTTACGAGCTCAAAATTCTGACGGTATCTTTTTATTTTGTATTCATTTTTTGTAGTGATGTCGGCATGGCAAAGCATCATGAGAGCATCAATATCATCACCAGCTTCAAATAGCAGGCGTCTCACTGCAGAATCGGTAACAGAGCTTTCTGCAAGCACAATGGGCCGCAAATGAAGGAGGACAAGCTTTTCCACGAACTTCATTTTTTCATTGAGCGGAAGTTTTAATTGTTTGAAAATATGTTTCACCATCCGTGCGCCTTTGTCTTCGTGTCCGTGAAAGGTCCATCCGCTCACAGAATCAAAACGTTTGGTAAGCGGCTTGGCAATGTCGTGCAGCAACGCGGCCCATCGCAGCCATAAATCATTCGTCATGTTCGAGAGGTTATCCAAAACTTGCAACGTGTGATAAAAATTATCCTTGTGCGCTTTGCCTTGTATTTTTTCTACTCCCTGCATTGCGGCAAGCTGCGGAAAAACGATGTGAAGCAACCCGGTATTAAACAACAATTCAAAACCCATGGAAGGCACGGGCGACAGGATAATTTTGTTAAGCTCATCAGAGATTCTTTCTGCAGAAACAATTTTTATGCGCTCCCTGTTTTTGACAATTGCTTCGAGGACTGATTTTTCAATTGTGAATCCAAGCTGCGCCGCAAAACGAATGGCACGAAGCATTCGCAGCGGGTCGTCAGAAAAAGTAAGCGTGGCGTCCTGCGGCGTGCGGATGATTTGATGCTCCAAATCTTCCAGCCCCTGAAACGGGTCTACCAACTCTCCGAAATTTTTTTTGTTTAGTGAAAGAGCCAATGCATTAATGGTAAAGTCGCGCCTTAGCTGGTCATCGCTTATGGTACCGTCCTCTATAATAGGTTTTCTTGAATCGAAACGGTACGATTCTTTTCTTGCCCCCACGAATTCAATATCCAGCCCTTCAAGATTCATCATAGCCGTTCCGAAATTTCTGAAAACATTCACCTGTACGTTGCCCAAACGTGCGGCTACCGCTTCGGCCATATTGATTCCGCTGCCCGTAACAACAATATCAATGTCCTTTGAATCGCGGTTCAGAAAAATATCGCGTACGTATCCGCCAACCACATACGCTTCGCATCCCGCTTTTTCACTCTCCTGCGAAACAATGCCGAAAACTTTATGAGATAATTTTTCTTTGAAAATTTTTTGAGCAACCATCAGAATGCAAAGGAAAGAAAAACCAAGAGTGAGTTTAAATTTTTAGAGACCCCTAAAGGGGACTTTTCCCAGCGGGCTCCCTTTAGGGAATTAAAGGGTCAGCATGGGCAAATGCAATGTATAGTATGTGATTATAAATTTTTATGGACGCTCTAAACAGACCAATTTTTTATTTTCTTATGAATTCAATTTCTCCTTTGTTTCCAATGCGGATTACTACAGACGGCTTTGGATTTGATGTTTCGTCCTGGCGGTAGCAGACCACATAATCAACTGCCTTTTTTATTTCTTCACTTATCTTCTGAAAGTTTTCAGGAGGATTTTCACCGCTCACATTTGCTGAAGTCGAAACAAGGGGCTTGCCCAATTGCTGAATCAACTTTTTACAGAATGAATCCCGGGTAACACGTATTGCAATACTGCCATCTTCGGCTAAAACATTTTCCGCAAGTTTTTCTTTGTACGCCGAAGGATAAATAATGGTAAGAGGCCGCTCGGCGGTTTCTATAAGCGCCAATGCTTCCCTGGGAACATGCTTAACATAATTTTTCAGCTTCGAAGCATCGTCCAGCAGAATAATTAAACTTTTTTCCGCGCTGCGTTTTTTTATGGTAAATATTTTTTCTACAACCGCGGCATTTGTTGCATCGCAGCCAATACCCCATATAGTGTCTGTAGGATAAAGTATGGTGCCGCCATCGTTCAGCGTTTTCAACGTGCGGTTTATTTCCGTTTCGCTAACCATTTAAACAAAAGGTAAGATAGCTGCCCCGAAAATTCTGGTAATACTTCTTAAAAATAAAAAGCGAGATTTATAGACGCAGCGTCATAAAAATTATCGAGCTCAAAGGCGGGCTGCCTGGGCATGCGCTTCGTGGTTGATTTTACTTTGTTCGACCCAAAATCCCAGTGTTCGCTTACCTCTTTAGATTCTCCTATTACAAAATAATTTATTCCCCAACTATACTCTGCCGACAAGGACATTTTGGGAGCGAAGAAAAATTCGGCTCCTAAAATATAACGGAGGTTCAACCCTACTTTATTTCCTTCCTTAAATTCTGTAACTCCAGCTCCCTGGCCAAACGTATTGGTGTGAGTCCAAACCAATGCTGTAAGCGGGCCATCGCCATAGGTGTATGTTGTTTTTTTTGAAGAATACTTTACAAGAAGTTCCAATCCTTTGTAACCCTTAAGCCGTCCTTTGCCTTTGCTTTTTTGAAAGCCCAATCCAACGGCAATATTCTGCCGGGTTATTATTCTGCTATCGGTAACACTTGGTTCAGGACTGGTGCTTGATAAGCCGACAACTATTGTATCTAACTTTTCCCTTGTTATGCCAATACGCATTTTAATACGGAGTTTGCGGTTATCCTCTTTCAATTTTTTAAGCACCAGCGTATTCTCATAGCCATTGGGAAATTCGGACCGTACTGAATTGCTGCCCGAGTTGTTTAATACATTCCCCGTATAGATTATAAATGGAACTGCATCAAATGAAAGACACCAGTCGCCTTTTTCCGGAAGGATAGGTTCGCCTCTGGTACCGGTTATTTCCTGTGCAGCAGCAGTAATTGCCAGGTTGATGCAGAAACAGGCCAGGAAGTATTTTCTCATCTTAGTTCTATGAAAAGCCAAAAGTAAACTTTTCATAAAGCCAAAAAAAAAGTCCTCCGAATTTCAGAGGACTTTTTCTTTGGAAAAATATTTTCTAGAAATAACAGTGGAATACGATAGAACCTGCATTCATTACATCAATGCTGAAAGAAGATGATTTACCAACTTTTGATGTTATCTTTTCGCCTGCATTACCTGCTGCGTTCAACCTTTCTTGAATGTTTTCACCTTCGCCGGTCGAGCTCATCACCAATCCCCAGCCATATTCTGCGCTGATAGACATTTTAGGAGCAAAGAAGTATTCAGCGCCAATGAATCCGTTTAGCTGAATGCCAAAGGTGGAACCATTTTTAGCCTCTGTAGTTCTTTGACCCGTAGCAGCTTGAGCAAATCCGCCTCCTGCAAGAGGAGTATTCCAGTCAGTTGAATTTGGAGCTGTTGCAGTTGATGTGAAATTATTTCCATAGGTATATTCTGTTTTGCCGCTGCCAAGCATAATGCCCAGTTCAGCTCCATAAATACCTTTTAGACGCCCTTTCCCACGCATTTTCTCAATACCGCCACCAATGGTTATATTCATTGAGCTGGTTTTCTTTTCATCTGTAGTAGTAGCCGGAGGATTTGAAGCGCTGCCATCCACATCTACAAGATTGTCCGTTGTTGTGCTTCCGAATCCGATACGGAGTTTGCCACGGTATGCGGTGCTTTCATCCTTCATATACTTGCCAACAAGGGTAAAGCTTTGTTGCGGGCTCATAGATGGGCTGTTGTTTGTGCCGTTATTGGCCAGGTTTCCGAAATACTGTAAAAGACTGGTGGCATCGAAGCCGATAGACCAATCACCGGTTTCGGGAAGAATAGGAACGCCTTTCTTGGAGGTCATGTCCTGTGCATTAGCAAAGGCAACTGCAGATGCCAGTGCGAGAGATAAGAATAGTTTTTTCATTTTTTCGTTTTTTTGGTTTATTACGCGCAAATATATGGCGAGGTTCGGTTACCAGACAAATTTATTTTTCAATTTATGAACCTACAAATGTGGAAAAGCTGAGTCTACCCTATGATTTTCAACCAGATAAATTCAAATATGATTCATACAATTTTTTTTTAATAACATTTCCTTTAAATTCTGTTAAAAAAAAATTCAGGGCTTGTTTTGATTTGTTCTCAAAGTTTTTTATAGCTTGCATTCGATTTAATTTTATTTTTCTTTACTTTCGTATTGTTTTTTTTTAAATCAACTTTTTCTCACATATAAAAATCAAATCACATGAAACGACTTCTACTACTGATTGCTGTTATTGCAGCATGTTCCTGTCATTGTGCATTTGCCCAAGACAGAACTATTACGGGAAAAGTAACTTCTTCTGAAGACCAGAAAACCATTCCAGGAGTAAGTGTCTATGTTAAGGGCACTACTATTGCCACATCAACAGATATAGATGGGAATTATAAACTGATGGTTCCTGCATCGGGGAAAACAATTGTTTTCTCTTCTGTTGGTATGAAAACAAAAGAAGCTGAACTGGGAGCGTCAAACGTTATTGATGCTGTTATGGAACCTGATGTTTTAAAGCTGAATGAGGTTGTTGTTACAGCATTAGGTATAGAGCGTGAACAAAGGTCGCTCGGCTATTCCACCACAAAAGTTGATGGTGGTAGTGTTGAAAAGTCACGGGAAGCTAATGTTATAAATTCTCTTGCCGGCAAGGTGGCCGGAATTCAGGTTACAAGCAGCGGAGGTGTGCCCGGGGCATCCAGTAAAATTCTTTTACGGGGAAATAAATCTATTCTTTTAGAATCTCAGCCCTTGATGGTTATCGATGGTGTTCCTATGGATAACCGTACAAGGTCTATCGGAAACACGAAAGACTATCCTTTCAACCCATACCTGGAGCAAGTTAATTACTCGAATCGGGGAATTGATATTAACCCTGACGATATCGACAATATTCAGGTTCTGAAAGGTCCTGCTGCTGCCGTGCTTTATGGTGAAAGAGGGGCAAACGGGGCTATAATTATTACTACAAAAAGAGCTAAATATGGTCAAAAAACAGAGGTTACCGTGTCTTCCAATGTTGCCTGGGATATGGTTAATAAGCTTCCTAAGTTCCAGGAAACATACGCTCAGGGAGTTGGCGGAGGAAGTTCATTAAGCACTCCGGTTTATAAGACTCGCACACCCGGCGCGGACGGTATATTTGGTACAGCTGACGATGGTGCCGGCACTCCTAATTCCTGGGGCCCGACCATGAGCAGCTTGGGGATATCGCCAACTGATAATGTGAAAGACTTTTTCCAAACAGGAATGACGTACACAAGTGATGTTTCTGTTTCTTCCGGAAGCGAGAAAAATGCATTCAGGGCGTCTTTATCAAATACCTCTCAAAGCGGAATAGTTCCGAACACTGATTTCAAAAGGTGGTCGTTCAGAATAAACACCCAGTCTCAGTTCAGCAATAAAATTTCGGTGCAGGGTTATGCTAATTTAATTACGGATGGTACGCGAAGGGCACAGCAGGGAAGTAATCTTTCCGGCACAATGCTTAGTTTATTCCGTACCCCGGAAAGCTATAATTTAAGGGCGTACGAAGCGAATGGTTATGAATATGACAATGGAACGGAGGCAAATTATTTCGCCAATTACGATAATCCATTATGGTCTGCCTTAAACAATGTTTACTCCGATAGGAATACCCGGTTCATTGGAAATGTTACTTTAATGTACCTACCCAAAGATTGGCTTAAGTTTACATTCAGACCAGGAATAGATACCTACACAGACCAAATCTCAAGCATCTATGCCGTTGGTTCAAAAAATTCGTTTCAGACGCAACCTGGCCAGGTAACAGACGGGTCAGCCTATTACCAGGAAATTAATACAGACATAATAGGTACGGTTACCCACGATTTCAGTAAGAAATTTTCGGGAACTCTTAATGTCGGATGGAATTTGAATCAGCAGCTTGATGATGAAGTATATGCCAGGGGACGAAACCTAGCGATCAATAAATTCTATAACTTAGGTAATGCCTCTGACTTGTACGGAGAAAATAATACCAACAGACAAAGAGGCATGGCTGGTTTTGCAGATTTTTCGTTTGCTTATAATGAATTATTGTTTTTAGGAATTACCGGGCGTGACCAATATTCAAGCACTTTTGGTGCAAACAAGAGAAGCTTCTTCTTTCCGGGAGCGAATCTTTCCTTTATTTTCACTGAACTGTCTTCTTTGAAAAAGAATCCTAAAACGTTATCGTTCGGCAAATTAAGATTTGCATATGCAACTGCCGGTAAATCCCCCCAAGCGTATTCTTCAATAAACACTTTTTATAAACCATTCTTTACCGATGGTTTCACCAACGGATTTTCGTTTCCTTATCAAGGGCCGGGTGGAAACGTAATTGGTTACGCAGATGGACAGGTTATTAAAAACCCTGATTTGGAGCCAGAACTTACCACCGGTATCGAATATGGAGTGGATTTAAAATTGTTTCAGGATAGGGTTAATGTAAGTCTTACTCTTTACAATCAGCACTCTAAAAATCTTTTGATTCAACAACCTATTCCCTTTTCAACAGGTAATTGGTTTATCTTAAACAATTTAGGTGAAATGACAAATAAGGGAATTGAACTGGAAGTTGGGGGTACTCCTATAAAGACTAAGAATTTTACATGGCTTATTGAAGCCAATTATGCGAAGAATCAAAATGAGGTTACTAAGCTAGTTAAGGGAGCGGAGCAAATTGAAGTTGAAGTCGGATTTGGAGACCCTGGCGTATTCATTAAGGAGAATGAACCATTCGGTGTTATCTATGGTACAACCTGGGAAAGAAATTCGGGCGGACAGCTTATCATAGGCACAGATGGATTACCGATACCTTCAGTCCAGTTATCAAAAATAGGAGATGGTTTCCCCGAGATAACGGCCGGAATAAGAAATACATTTACATATAAGAATTTAACGCTTTCCGGTTTGATTGACATACGCGGTAAATTCCAGATTTGGAATGGAACCCAGGCAAGGTTGAACCGCATTGGCCGTTCAGAGGATTCGCAAGACCGTGAACACACTTTTATTATCGAAGGTGTTAAACAAGACGGTACGCCAAATAATGTCCCCGTTGAAGCTATTGACTATTGGCAGGTTTACAAAGGAGATTTTGGAGCTTCAGAAAACACAATTCAAGAAGCAAGCTGGGTTCGCTTAAGAGAAATTTCTTTGGGTTATACATTCAAGGATTTAAAGAAGGTATTTAGGTCTATAGAACTGACTCTTATGGCAAGAAATCTGTGGCTGAAGACAGACTATGCCGGTATTGACCCTGAGCAAAGTTTAACCGGTGCGGGTTCCAAATATTCAGGTGTTGATTGGTTTGGAATGCCCAATACCAAGTCTATCAATTTTGGTGTTAAGGCAACATATTAAATAAACGGAATTGCAAAAAAATATTATAAAACTTAAAGTTATGAAAAAACTAATTCTGATTGCGCTCACAGCGATTTTTACGTTTGCAGATACCGGATGTAAAAAATATGTATCGCAAGATGATAACGACCCTAATAATCCCACCGACGTTACGATGCCCACATTGCTGCCAACAATTGAGGTAACCATATTTGCTACATATACAGGGCAAATGTCGCGTAATGCGGGTATGTGGACTCAGCATTTTTCAGGATGTCTTTTCCAGGAGGTTGAGCAGGGCCGCTATTCAGTTTCTGAAAATGACGTTCAAAATGATTGGAATACCCTATATACCAACGGTGTTCGTAATGCAAACATTTTGATACAGAAAGCGGGTGCAACTTCACCTTATTATGCTGGAATTGGAAAAGTGTGTAAAGCTTTGTTATTAGGTTTGTCTACTGATTACTGGGGTGATATTCCCTCGAGTCAGGCCGGACTTGGAATTGCAAATCTTACACCCGGATATGATGCTCAGCAAGTTGTAATTTCTGATATTCAAGCCCTGTTGTCAGACGCGATTGCAAATCTGAGTGTTTCTGCTTCAGCCAATGCTCTATTGCCTGGTGCGGATGACCTTATAAATAGTGGTGATGCAGCCAAGTGGACGAAAACCGCGTGGATTCTTAAAGCAAGGTATGCAAACAGAATCAGCAAGAGAGACCCTTCCGGGTCAGCCACAAATGCACTTAGCTATATTAACAGTGCTAACCTCACAGATAATAGTGATGACGCTAATGCTAACTTTAGCTCCTCCGGAGGAACAGCCACCAACCCGTGGTTTGCATTTGAACAGGATAGAGGAGGTTATATCCGGCTTTGTCAAACATTGGTCGATACGATGGTCGCTTTAAATGACCCTCGTCTTCCTTTCTATGCTGCACCGGACGCAAGCGCTGGTTTTTCAGGAGCTCCTATTGATGGAAATGGCGCCGATACCACATCTTATGTTTCCGACTATTACGCCGGTGCCGACAGTCCTTTGCCATTAGTTACATATGTGGAAGCCATGTTTATCAAAGCAGAAGCAGCTTTAAGAAGCGGAGATGCTGCTACAGCTCAGACAGCTTATTTAGCAGCGCTGTCTTCATCTTTAAACAGATACTCAGGAGTTGATACAACAATGGTTAATGCATACATTGTTGCAAACGGAACTTTAGTTGGA
Organism: Bacteroidetes bacterium 2013_40CM_41_45; assembly: GCA_002215675.1. Classification (GTDB taxonomy): domain Bacteria; phylum Bacteroidota; class Bacteroidia; order AKYH767-A; family 2013-40CM-41-45; genus 2013-40CM-41-45. The sequence goes on from NGFH01000002.1 coordinate 378,618, forward strand.
ACTCCTACTCAAATGCAGCAGCGAATTATGTTCCAGAAATGGATTTCAAATTTTCTGCAACCCGAAGCCTGGGCCGACTGGCGCAGAACCGACATGCCGTCTCTTACTCCAAATCCCTCGGGTGTTCAGGGTACGATCCCGAGAAGATACCCTACCGAGCAAAATGAAAGGTTGTATAACCCTAATGCTGTAGTAGTTTCAAACCTCACTTCTCATGTGTGGTGGGACCAATAACCTAAATTCTTTTGATAAAAAAGGGCTTTCCTCTGGTAAGCCCTTTTTTGTTTTTTGTGTTCGGACCCTGATTCTAAGTTCTACATAATTATGAATGGAAAAATAAATGCTATCTGCATTATAATTTTCCTTTTGCTTGTCCCTGCCTTCCTTTTTGCACAATCTAATTTCGTGAAGGGTCGAGTAATCACATTTGCAGGAGATACTTTGACCGGACAAATAAATGACCGAAACTGGCTTCGCAACCCCGAAAGAATCACTTTTAAAATCAATGATTCAGAACAAAGCTTTAAGCCGTCAGAAATCAAAGCTGCAGTAATTGACTCGGGGGATTATTTCCAGAGCACCATAGTTCACATTGACAAAATTTATTCCCAGGCCATAAATATTTCTAAGGTAAATTCAACCGATGCTTCGACTAAAGATACCATATTTTTAAGAGTATTGATTAAAGGAGCACTTTCTCTTTATTTATTTACCGATGACAACCTTAGAGAGCATTTTTTTCTTAAGTCTGATTCGAGTGATTTCATTGAATTGATTTATAAAAAAGTCCCATACGATCCTAACAGTAAAAATTATGAACACATAAGTTATGTGTATATAAACTCAAACTACAAAGGGCAGCTCAAAATATTTATGCGTCAATGCGCTTCCGTAACTGAATCGAAAATTGACAACACTGATTATTCTGAAAAAGATTTGTCAGAATTGTTTAAGGAATACAATCAATGTTTGCCAGGCAATAAGATTGAGTATATCAGCCAAAGTAAGATATATCCTACTTCGTTCAATATAATAATCGGGTTAGATATTGCGCAAGTAAGTTTCCTGGGTGCTGACATTTACTCACAATTAGAAAAAGGGGATTTTTCTAAATCATATCGTCCGATTTTAGGTATTCGGATTATTCTTCCTGTAGGCCGCCTTCGTGACAAGTACAGTATAGTAAATGACTTGATGTGGCGGCAATACAATACTACTTCCCGTTATTACGGTGATTTTAATTATGAATATAACATTCGGTTTAAAACAGATTATTTGAAACTAAACGTTGCTTTCAGATATAAGCAACCTTCAGATTTTATTGAGCCGTACATTATTTGCGGACTTACATATTCTTATTTGTTGAATTGTATTAACGAAAAGTATAAAATCAATCATAATACTTTAATTGGTACATATAGTTCAAGAGAAACCTTTGGAGATGCAATAAATAATCCAGCACCTTTTGACTTCGGTTTTTTTGGAGGCATCGGAGTGCGTTATAAAAGGTTTGGCTTTGAATCACAATATGAACGTACAAGAGGACTTTCAAATAATGGCGGTTTAGCTTCACCTGTAAATACATTTTATTTTCTTATTTCATTCTGGTTATCAAAATCAAATTAAAATCATTTAGACGCTTAAATCAATCTTATCGCTTTTGCATGTGATGTTACTTGAAAATGGTTTTCGCCAACGCCAGAAATATTAATCAACCCGGGTTGTTTACCTTTTTCAATCGAACCAAACTGTCCTGTTATACCAAGCAGGTCAGCGCCATTTAAAGTTGCCCATTTTAATATTTCTTCAAACTTAATTTCAGGAAAATTTTTCTGAACGGTTTTTATTTCTTCCAGTATTGAAAGCTGATGGTTTGAAGCGAGGCTGTCTGTGCCAAGAGTGATTTTAAGTTTTTTATCGTAAAACATTTTTATATCGGGAAGCCGGTTTTCAATGTAGAGGTTTGCATTCGGGCAAAAACACCAATACAGGTTCGGGTTATAATTCATTGCCACATCAATCTCATCACGTGTTGTATGAATATTATGCACCAACTGAATTTTACCTTTTCCTGGCAGATGAGGCAGGACAGACAGCAGTGAACTTTTCCCCGTCGGCTCAAAAAAGGATGCATCAATACCCAGCGCCTCAAGACGTTTCAGAATTTTCCCTGTCTTATTGAGAAACAAAAGATTTTCATCTGCATTTTCCTGGTTGTGCATGGTGAGGACAGAATTATTTTCTTCAGCATACTTCCTTATTCTTTTCAGCAAAGGAATAGAAGCAGAATACGGCGCATGCATGGTTAAAGAGACATTCTTGTTCTTCAGTTCTTCTGCAAGCTGGATTCCTTTCTCAAATGCATATTCAGCTCTTGATGGATGAAAACCGAGCAATTCAATAAACGTGTGGTAAAATATTTTACTTTTTGTTTTGGTTCTGAAAGAATAATTTTTATTGGAAATATCGCCAACAGCAACAATCCCTGCACTGTACATTTCTGCATCTGCTTTTTCTGATGCGCTTATAATTTCATCTTCACTTGCAGCGCGTAAAGATTCGATGCCCATTATAAATTCATCCAATCCGGCTTTTTCAGGAATCGCTCCTTTAAGGTGAGAGAGTTCAAGATGACAGTGCGCATTTACAAACCCCGGAACAATAATTCCCTGGTAATATTCCAATTCCCCCTCTTCTTTGGAGAGGGGGTTAGGGGGTGAGGCGATTTCAAGAATCTTCCCTTCCCCGTCCGTAACTACTACTCCATTTTTTATGGGTGGTGACGAAACAGGAAAAATGATATCTGCTGAAAATTTTCGGGCCATAATATTGCAAAGTAAAACACACTTTTTAATTCTCAGCCATATATTATCCCCTTTCTTCACGGAAAACAGAGTAGGGAGTGAGGTGCGTTCTCGTACTTTTGCACCGTGGAAACAGTAAATCAGAAACCAAATATCCGTTCGCTTTCACTTGCTGAATTGGAACATTTTTTTACCTCGGCAGGGGAAAAACCGTATCGTGCAAGGCAGGTGGGTGAATGGCTGTGGAAAAAATCCGCTTGGTCTTTTGATGAAATGACATCGCTTTCTATTGAAATAAGGAAACTTCTTGAAGAGAATTTCAATATCAATCATCTTACGGTTTCAAATCAGCAGGTAAGCAGCGACCGCACTATCAAAAACGCATTCCGCCTTTATGACGGCAACACAATAGAAGGCGTTTTGATTCCGACTACAAAAAGAATGACGGCTTGTGTTTCATCGCAAGTAGGCTGTAGTCTTACTTGTAAGTTTTGCGCCACCGGCAAGTTGGAAAGAATCAGAAATCTTGAAGCCGATGAAATCTACGACCAGGTAGTTGTTATCAGCCGGCAGGCAACGGAGAAATACAGCAAGCCACTCACCAACATCGTATACATGGGAATGGGTGAGCCGTTGCTCAATTACCAGAATGTTCTTCAGTCCATAGAAAAAATTACATCGCAAAGCGGCTTAGGCATGGCGCAGAAAAGAATTACAGTTTCAACAGCCGGAATTGCGAAAATGATTTGTAAGCTGGGAGATGACAAAGTGAAATTTAACCTTGCACTTTCTCTGCACGCTGCCAGCGATGAAAAGAGAAGCAGCATTATGCCTATCAACGATTCTAATTCACTTGCTTCTTTAAAAGATGCTTTAAGATATTATTACGAAAAGACAGGAAACCCTGTGACATACGAGTATATCATCTTCAAAAACTTTAACGACTCGATAAAAGATGCTGAAGAGCTTGCGCGTTTTTGCGGAGTTGTTCCGAGTAAGGTGAACATCATTGAATACAATGCTACCGGTGACGGGCTTTTTAATAAAGCCGATGAAGACAGGACGATGGCTTTCAGAAATTATTTAGAGAGCAGAAGGATTACAGCTAAAATCCGCAGGAGCAGGGGTAGGGATATTGATGCTGCCTGCGGACAGCTTGCAAACAAATTCCCCTCTCCTTTGGAGAGGGGTTAGGGGTGAGGCTTTAGTTAAGCTTTTTCAATTACGACAGCCACTCCCTGCCCCACGCCAACACACATCGTAACCAAAGCATAGCGCTTATTACGCTCGCGCAATTCAAGAGCAGCGCTTAGTAAAATTCTTGCTCCGCTCATTCCAAGAGGATGACCGAGCGCAATAGCGCCACCGTTCGGATTTATTCTTTCGTCATCATCTTTCAATCCCCATGCACGTATGCAGGCAAGGCATTGCGCGGCAAAGGCTTCGTTCAGTTCAATCACATCCATATCACTCATCTTTAATCCCGCTTTTGCAAGTGCACGATTAGCTGCTTCCACAGGGCCTATTCCCATAATGCGCGGCTCCACGCCATGAGATGCGGAAGAAATAATTTTCGCCAGCGGTTTCAGGTTGTATTTTTTGATTCCATTTTCAGAAGCAAATAAAAGCGCTGCCGCTCCATCATTGAGGCCAGCAGAATTTCCGGCTGTAACGCTTCCGTCTTTTTTAAAGGCAGGTTTTAGTTTTGCAAGAATTTCAGGAGTAGTATCGGGCTTCATGAATTCATCGTGCTCAAATAAAATAGTTGACTTCTTGTTTTGGATTTCCACCCCAATAATTTCTCTGGCGAAGCGTCCTTTCTGTTTTGCAGCGGCCGCCTTTTTTTGAGAGCGAAAAGCGAATGCATCCTGGTCTTCTCTTGAAATAGGTTTCAGCTGGGTTAGATTCTCTGCTGTTTCACCCATGCTATCGGTACCATACATTTCTTTCATCTTCGGATTTATAAATCTCCATCCGAAGCTGGAATCGTACATCTGCGCATCACGCCCGTACGGAGTTGACGTCTTTGAAATCACCCACGGCCCGCGCGTCATGTTTTCAACGCCACCTGAAATAATCAAATCGGCATCACCGGTCATAATTTGCCGGGCTGCATTAATGCTTGCCGATAATCCTGAAGCGCATAACCGGTTAACCGTTTCACCCGGAACCGAAACCGGATATCCTGCGAGCAGAAGTGACATGCGCGCGACATTGCGGTTATCCTCTCCTGCCTGGTTGGCGCAGCCAAGAATTACATCCGTAATTTCTTTTGCATCAATACCTGGATTTCTTTTGAGCAGCTCCTTCAAAACAAGCGCAGCCAAATCATCGGTACGAACGCTTGCAAGCGTTCCTCCGAAACTCCCAATGGGGGTACGAATGCCGTCAATTATAAATGCTTGTTTCATTATTCTTTTCCCTCCGGAAACCAGCTGTTGCTTGTTCTATAAACTGTCCCCTTAAACAATCCGACTTTTTTATTCTCTTGGTTCGTGATATCAATATAATAAACACCGATTTTATTTGTGAGTGAAATTTCCTCAGCTGTAGCTGTAAGCACATCATTAACCCTTACCTGCTCTACAAGAGAGATGGATGTTTCGACCGAAACCGCTTTTCTGCCATGAGAGTTAGATGCAAATGCAAGCGCGCTGTCGGCCAATGAATAACAAATCCCTCCATGAGCAATGGCAAAGCCGTTAAGCATTTCTTTTCTAACCGTCATTTTTAAAATACATCTTCCTGCCTCAACCAGCACTCTTTCAACCCCAAGCCACTGGCTGAACCAATCCTGGTTATACATCGTATCAACAATGCGTTCTGCTAACTTTTGACCGTCCATTATTATTGCTCCAACGACAAAAGTAAAAAAATTGAGGTGCACAGTTCTGCAGCTGAACAGAGCGCAGCATAAAAATATTTTTTGAAACTCTTTATGAACAAAAGTTGTTTAAAATCTTTCTTCAAAATAAAATTGACACGGTTCTTTATATTTACTTTCGGTCGCTGAACTCCAGGTATACTTGATGAATACCCCGTCCTCACAGCAGTTCCCGCAACTGAAGAGTAAACATCAGCAGATGATTGAGATCATCGATCAGATGCTTACTTCATCGTCTCGCCTGGGAATTACTCACCTCACAACCGAGGATGAGCATTTTGACGGAAGACACCTTAGGATTAACGGCAGCGACCTTGTCAACTTTGGCTCGTGCAGCTATCTTGGCCTTGAATTAGACAAACGTCTCATCAATGCTGCTATTGATGCAGTGAAACGTTTCGGTACGCAGTTTTCTTCTTCACGGGCTTACGTTTCCGTTACATTATACAATGAGATTGAGCAGTTGCTCGCTGAGATTTTCAACAAGCCAGTAACGCTTGCCTCTACAGCCACACTGGGGCACCTGTCGAATATTCCCGTCCTTGTAAGCGACCATGATGCGGTGATATATGATGTCCAGGTTCATGCATCGGTGCAGACGGCGCTGGAGATGCTGAAGCCACGCAACATTCAGATTGAACCTCTTAGGCACAACCGTATGGATGCCCTTGAGGAGCGTATTTTAAAACTGAAAGATAAGTATGATAAAATCTGGTTTATGGCAGACGGGGTTTACTCCATGTATGGTGATTATCTTCCGGCGCATCAACTGAAAACCCTTCTCGATAAATACGAACAATTTCATCTCTATGTTGACGATGCTCATGGAATGAGCTGGGCCGGAAAAAACGGTTCGGGATATGTGCTGAGCCAGATTGATTTTCATCCTAAATTATTTTTGGTGTTAGGCCTTGCCAAAGCTTTTGGTTCCTGCGGCGGGGTATTGGTTTATCCGGATGAAGATTCCAGAAGGGTAGTTCGCAACTGCGGTAAAACACTAATCTTTTCGGGACCTATTCAACCGCCTGTGCTGGGAGCTTCTATTGCGTCAGCTAAAATTCACCTTACTAATGAAATCTATAAGCTGCAAGGCGAACTAAAAAAACGCGTTACACATTTTAATACACTGGCAAAAAATCTCCAGTTGCCTCTCATTGCTGAAACCGATTCGCCCATTACTTTCATTGGCCTTGGAAAACCAATTGTCGGCTATAACCTTGTAAGGCGGCTAATGAACCTGGGTTACTACACTAACTTGTCCGTCTTCCCCAGTGTTTCATATAACAATACGGGTTTGCGTTCCACTATAAATATTCACCAAAGTTTGAAGGACATAGAAGGTTTGCTGCATACAGTAGCTGAACAGCTTCCCAAAGCTCTGGCAGACAGCCAATCGAGTATGGAGGAAGTACATAAATTCTTCAGACTGGAATATAACACCTCGCACAACGCCACTCACAAGGCGGGCTGATAGCCGGCGCTAATCAGGTAGTTCGCAAAGCTTCCAATACGTATCGAGCACGGTAAAGGCGTGCAAAAACACTTCAAAGTCAATGGGTTTAATAATGTATCCGGCTACATTATGATAAAATGCGCCCACTTTATCTTTGTCGTCACTGGAGGTGGTTAATACAAAAACAATCAGGGATTTAAGTTTGGCGTCACCACGTAATGCCTCGAGAAACTCAATGCCACCCATTCTTGGCATATTCAGGTCGAGAAGAATTATTTTAGGGGTGGGATTCAGCTTTGGATAATCATGGTCACCCCGCAGCATATCCAGCGCCTCCTGGCCGTCATGAGCAACATACAGCGGATTGGCTATATTATTCCTCTCAAACGCTCTCCGCACGTTCTTGATGTCAATTTCATCGTCTTCTACAAGAAGAATATGAACAAGCTTTTCAGACATCGGGTTCAAAATCAGGTTAGACCATGTAAAAATGAATTCAAACTTGCGGGATAATCTTTCGTATACGTTGCGTTAAAATTAAGGGCGTAAAAGTAATTTGTAATTAACACTAAATTGATAAAAGTAATATTTTTTTTAACAGGAAAAGCAGACCATGAGCATTAAAACATCAATGCAAAATTTTATTCCTAAACCATTAAGGGAACTTATTGCATCGCTTGCAAGCAAAGACCTGTACCACCAAATTGAAGAGGATGATTTGCTTGCCAAGCAACGATACCGCCTGTTTACTATTTTTAGTTTCGCGGGACTTCTTATAGCTCTCCTGGTTGCCCTGGAAGCATATTTTTTGCTCAACCAGGCCAATCTTATTCCCTGGAGTTTAGTCATGATTGCGGGCGTATATGTTCTTAATTATGCGCTGCTGCTTAGGCATAAGAATACGAAGGTTGCGTACACGGTTACCCTTCTTTCCACCTTTTCCATTATCCATTTTTTAACCTATTACTCCGGCGGAATACGCAATTCAGGAATGTTTTATCTCGGAGCCATTGTGCTCTGTGCATTTATGCTTCTTGGCAGCAAGGGAGGAAAAATAATTGCGTTTTTATCCGTATTGCATATTATCTATTTCTACATAATAACCGAACATACAGAGTGGGTTACTAATATTCTTGTGGGCGGTTCGGATGAGAGTATGCTCGACCAGGATTTTCTTATTACCGGTGTGCTTGCCATCTTTTTTATAGCAGCGCAGGTAAATTATCTCGAGAGCGGAAAAAATATCGTTATCCAGCGCATTACACAGTCGCGCAACGAACTGCGGAAAAAAAATATAGAGCTTGCCGATAATATCCGTGCGCTTGAAAAAACCAACCGCGAGCTCGACAAATTTGCATCCATAGTTTCTCATGATTTAAAAGCGCCTCTCCGTGCCATAGGCAATCTTACCGGCTGGATTGAAGATGATATGAAAGGCAAAATGCCTCCGGAGGTACAGGAAAATTTTAATGCCATCAAGCAACGAGTCAGAAGAATGGAAGGACTTATTAATGGCCTGCTTGAATATTCGAAAGCGGACAGGAAGCGGGGAGAAATTGTTAAAGTCGATTTGAAAAAACTTATTACCGACACGTTCGACTTTATTGGCAAGCCCACTAATGTGCAGCTTGAATTCAGTACGTCACTGCCCGTATTTCCCACAGACAAGCTTTTGCTGGAGCAGATTTTTTCAAACCTTCTCGATAATGCCGTTAAATATAATGACAAGGAAACGGTGCGGATAAAAATTTCGGCAGAAGACAAGCATAATGAGTGGGTATTTGCTGTTTCTGATAACGGACCAGGCATAGAGCCACAGTACCACGAAAAGGTTTTTGTTATTTTTCAAACCCTTAAAAGGCGCGATGAAGTAGAAAGCACAGGTGTTGGATTGGCCATTGTGAAGAAAATTGTCGAGGAAAAGGGAGGTAAGATTTGGGTTGAATCCGAGCCGGGCAAAGGCGCCGCTTTTAAATTTACATGGCCTAAATCTGAAGAATTGGCTAAAAACCTTGTGGTTGCTGCATAGTATTTACTGTAAGAATCTCCTTTTTTTCAGTTTAACTTAATAGGGGGGTAGCGGGTTTAAGAGGTAAACTTAAAACCAGCTATCATGAAAACAAACCCCAATCCATCAAATCCTATGGCTGCAACTCCTCCGTCAACGGATGACAAGTCGGCTGTTGTAAAAAGAATCCAGACCATTATCGGCAAGTTCGGCTCATCAGATATGCGCCAGTATTATTCGGGATTGCTCACTTTTATTCTGTGCAGCGCTTCTCCCAACGTGCTGAATATTCTTTCAGAATTTTCGCACAAGCTCGAGCAAATCTATCGTTCCACTAACTTTTAATAAGCACTGCCATGACTCACTATAAAGGTTCAAACACCAACAATATAAAAACGATTGAATCGTCCAAACCGGTTTTATCAGAACAGGAATTGGAGCTGATTCGCGAAACGGCCCGGCTTACAGAAAATCTGTATGTCAAAATGATTTACGATAAACTGGCAGTAGAAAACATTTTACGACTTCTATAACTTTCTTTCCCGCGCCCTTAAAAGCATCTCGATATTTTTCGGGGTGCTTTTTTGTTTTGAACGACCCTGCCTGGCGGCAGGCAGGTCTAAACTTTAAACCCTAAACTTTTTCTCGTTTATCTTAGCTGCCTAAACCCGATTACCATGAAACCAAAAACAGCTAAGGAATCTGTTGCCGTTCTTACCGAACTTGTTTTGCCAAACGATACCAATGTGCTGGGCAACCTAATGGGCGGGCGCCTGCTGCAATGGATGGACGTGGCATCGGCAATTGCTTCTAAAAGACACTGCAACCGTGTGGTAGTAACTGCTTCAGTTAACAATGTTTCTTTTGACCGCCCTATTCACCTGGGTGATGTGGTTACGCTCCAAGCAAAAGTTTCGCGCTCGTTTCATACATCAATGGAAGTATTTATTGATGTATGGTTGGAAGATAGGATAACCGGCGAGAAATTAAAATGCAATGAAGCCATCTATACTTTTGTTGCCGTTGACCAGATGGGAAATCCAATCAGCATTCCCGAACTAATCCCCGAAACCGAAGAAGAAAAAAAGCGCCATGCCGGTGCATTGCGCAGGCGCCAGCTCTCCCTTATTCTGGCAGGTAAAATGAAACCTGAAGATGCAACAGAATTGAAAGCGCTATTCTCTGATAAGTAGACATCCCCCTCTTTGTTGAGAATGACAAAAGTTCATATTTGGAAGTTAGCACTAATTGCTTTTTTTATATTTTTTGGTTGCAGTAATTCTAAGATTTTAAGGACTCCCAATATTTTAAAAACGGGTTGGTATTATATCTCTGACACTTCGAATGCTTATAAACGACAGCTTGATAAAACAGATGAATTTTATTACATAATCCCTGAACCAATCGTTACAGTGAATAATTTTAAGCAACTTGAAATTCGAGAAAGGGAATACGAAGGAAAAAAATATTTTTGGCTTAAAATGTCTCTTGACGAAGAAGGAACAAAGGCATGGAGCATAGCCACTGGTAAATCAATTGGAAAGCATCTCGCATTTATTCTTGACAATAAACTTATTTCTACTCCGAAAGTAAATGCACAAATTGATGGTGGAATGACAGCATTGAATCGCGGGAATGAAACCAGAGCAGAGTTGGAAAAAATTAAAACAATTATAGAAGGAGAGAAAAAATAATTTTTTTAGGACTTTTTTATTTGCTTTCGGAAATAATCAAAGACATATTCCGCTTTCTTTTTTCCGATAACTTTTTCAAGCTCCTCTAAGGATGCCTCGCGTATTTTTTTTACGGAATGAAATTGTTTCAGCAGTTTTTCTGTAAGCCCTTTTCCAATGCCCTCTATTTCTCCCAGCTCCGATTTAACAACGCCTTTTATTCTTCTTCCGCGGTGGTGTTCTATACCGAAACGGTGCGCCTCATCACGCATGCGCTGAATCATTCGGAGTGTTTCGCTTTTCTTGTCGATGTATAGCGGAATGGAATCACCGGGGCGGAAAATTTCTTCCAGCTTTTTAGCTATGGAAATCATTTCGATTTTTCCTTCAAGCTCAAGTTTTCTCAGGCTGGTCATGGCCGATGATAATTGACCTTTACCTCCATCAATTACAATAAGCTGTGGCAGCGGAATTTTCTCATCGAGCATACGCTTATACCTGCGGAAGATTACTTCTTCCATCGAAGCAAAATCATCAGGCCCTTCCACGGTTTTTATGTTGAAGTGGCGGTAATCTTTCTTGCTCGGCTTGCCGTGCTTGAAAACGCTCATCGCGGCAACCGGAAACATTCCCTGAATGTTTGAGTTATCGAAACATTCTATATGATAAGGGACAGCCCTAAGGCGTAAATCACTTTTTGCCTGCACCAGTAATTTTTCTGTTCTGTTTTTCGGGTCTATTTTTTCCAGCCGCAATGCCCGTTCTCTTAAATAATACCCGAGGTTTTTTTCTGAGAGCGTAATCAACTGTTTCTTGTCGCCTATTTTGGGGATGACGACTTCTGCCCCGCGTATTTCCGTTTCAATATCAAAGGGAACAATAATTTCATTGGCTTGGCTGTCGAAACGGCTGCGAAGCTCTGCAATGGCAAGCGCTAAAAGCTCGGCCGGTTTTTCATCCAGCTTCTTTTTCATTTCAAGTGTGAAGGATTGAATCACTGCTCCGTTTATGATACGCAGGTAATTGACAAAAGCAGTGTTTTCCTCATCCCTGAATGAAAACACATCAGCATCACGAATAGAAGGATGCGCCACCAGTGATTTGCTCTGGTATTTTTCCAGCAGCAAAAGTTTTTCTTTGATATCCTGCGCTTCTTCGTACTTCAGCTTTTCTGAATACACTTTCATTTTCTCTTTAAGAAAAGCCATAACGTCTTGCAGGTTCCCTTTCAGGATGTGGCGTATCTGTGAAATGCTCTGCTCGTAATCATCAAACGATTGTTTTGCCTCGCAGGGCCCCTGGCAATTGCCGATGTGGTATTCAAGGCAGACGCGGAATTTTTTTGCCGCAATATTTTCCTGCGTAAGGTTAAGGTTGCAGTTGCGAAGCTGAAAAAGCCGGGTGATGAAATCGAGCAGCGTATTTATCATGCGCACTGATGCATACGGCCCGAAATATTCCGACCCGTCACGTATAACTTTACGGGTTGAAAACACCCGCGGAAACGGTTCCTTCTTAATGCAAATCCATGGAAATGTTTTGTCATCTTTGAGCGCTACGTTGTAACGCGGCTGGTATTTTTTTATCAGGTTGTTTTCAAGCAGCAGCGCATCGTATTCCGTGTCAACCACAATAAATTTAATATCTTCAATCTGATGCACCATGTAAAAAATCTTTCCGTACTCATGGTCTTTATGAAAATAGCTGCTCACTCTTTTGCGCAGCGACTTTGCCTTACCTATATAAATAATCTTTCCATACCGGTCGTAATACTGGTAGATGCCCGGCTTGTCGGGCAGGGTTCCGAGTATGAGCTCAAGATTTTTTTTCATGCCTGTATGCGTGCAAAATTAACCTTATAGATAAAGAATGCATGTAAAAGAAAATCCCCGCTGCGGTAATGCAACGGGGAGATGAATATTCGGTTTACAAAAGCTTGCCGTCAGTTGTTACTGGGCGCTGCATCAAAGCTAATCATCCACTGGATGCCGAACTTGTCTTTGAGCATTCCAAAATATGAACCCCAGAAAGTTTTATTCATGGGCATTGTTACTTCGCCGCCCGATGAAAGCCCTTTAAAGAGCCCATCTGCTTTTGTCGGTGATGGCGCGCTGATGGAAACAGAAAAATTATTTCCCGACACTGCCGTCCCACCGAAAGCCGGAGTGGTGTCGCTGCCCATCAAAATAGTTTCCTTGCTGATGGGAAGTGAAACGTGCATAATTTTGTCTCCGTCCGATTCCGGAACCGGAGGCTGGTTCTCTGCGGGCGGCATTTCTTTAAACCTTCCGAGATAAGAAAACTTTCCTCCAAACACTTGCTTGTAGAAGTTGAATGCTTCTTCGCAGTTGCCGTTGAAGGTTAGGTACGGATTAATTACAGTTCCTTTAGGGGTTGCTGCAACTGCCGGTTTCTTAGCTGCCGGGCGTGCCGTTTTTCTTTTAGCTGGTTTACGTGCAACTTTCTTTGCAGCTTTTTTCACAGTTTTTTTTGCTTTTTTCTTTGCCATGTTAATTGAGATTTTTAGTTGGTGCCTGCGTTTTATTTCCTGCCCGCCAGTGCAGCAGACACTTGCAATGGCAACAGGTTTAGCTTCTTTTTTAAATTGGGGATGCTAATTTAAATAAATATTTTGAATTTTAGGTTGATTAGGAACGTTTTACTTGTCCTTCACTACATTATTATTCTTCAACGTCACATAAATACGCTGGCAGGCATTGTCGCCCGTTATTTCCATTTTGCCACCGCGGATTGCGTCCCTGATTTTGTGAACCGTTAATGCTTCCCCATTTACAATCATGGTGACCTGCTTCATGACATTCGCAGCCGTAAAATGCTCCAGTTTTTCAGAAGCAAGGCGGCTGAAAGTAAGCTGAAGCTTCATTTTTGTCCCTGTTTGCGGAAGAAGCAAAGGTTCTTCTCCTAATACCAGGGGAACAAAATCCGAAGTATTCACAAGCAGTCCTGTTGAGCTATCGGGAGCGTTTTCGATAAAATCGTGATTGAAATGCACAAGCGCCTGGTTGCTTTTCAGGGTAACTGTCTTTGTATCGTGAAGCTCTTTGTCTACCAGGTACAAACCGTCTTTTAATTGTTTGTTTTGTTGGGCGATGCCCATAGTATAGATGCACGCGAAGAGCATCAATATGATTATCTTTTTCATAAGATTATTTTTTTTAAATAATTAAATAATAAGCTAAGGTGGCTGAGCTTGTCGAAGCCACCTCTGTTAAGTCAGAATAAATTGACCGGAAAAAATTAAGCAGCTATAGGCGGCTCGTGCAAGCCGGAAGCAAAATATAAATTGTAGCTGCTTTGCTTTAAAAGAATTTTAATTTGTAAAAAGTTCTTCTCCCAAATGGTTGGCCGTTGCGCTCTGCTATCCTGCGAATTTGTTTTTGTTAATTCAGGAGAAGAGGAATACGATAATGACCCGGGGATTTTTACCTCATGCTTTTCTGAAACAGCAGGACTTTTATAGGATAAAACATACTCACTATGCTTTTGAGCTTTTACCTGTTTTCTTGATTCTGAAAGATGATTGAAGAAATAAAAAAGCGCGCCAAATAAAAAGCAGGCAAGGAGAATATCTCTAAGGCCTTCGAATTTTTTATTCGGGTTATTCACGGAGCAAAAGTATGAAATAGATGCTTTGGTTGCCGCTTCCTATTATTTTGACATGGCGAGAATACCCGGTGTACCGCGGGGAATTAATTTGTTATTTATGGATACCACATAAAAATGAAACCCGATGGAGGCATGCTCCCTTGCTTTGAAGAAAGCTGTTATCCTTGTACCTCTTGCGTTTTCTTCTCCCACCTCAACGCGGTCTATATTTAAATTCTCTGACAAAGCAGGGTTGAGAAAAATTTTCAAGTGATTAAAGCTCTGATAAAGATTCATTCCTTTCGCAGGTCTATGAACTCTCTGCCAAACGGAATCCTCCGGCGACCATAGATTAACGAACGATACGCTGTCTGATGTTTTTAAATAACCCCACACTTTTTCTAAAAACTGCTGCGCTTCTTTTTCACTTATCTTCTGTGCATGCGCAACAGCAAGTAATAAAACACAAATTATTATGGTGAATATTTTTTTCATGACTTAGTGGAATTCTTTGTCACTTCGTATCATCCATCCCTGCTATAAAATGTGGCTGACTTCGGGCGCTCCAGTTGTCATTTATTTTTATAACATGGAACGAAAATCCCATTCTGCCATGCAACCTGGTATTGAACATGGCTGTTATTTCGTTTCCTTTGCCATCCTCGTTTCCAATTTCAATGGGTTCCATTTTTGCATCAGATATTATAGCAGGAAAGAGAAAATCCTGCAGCCAATGAAAGCTTTTCATGTAATCAGTTCCACCAATCGGTGTGTGAATTCTCTGCCAAACGGAATCCTCAGGCAACCATAGATTAACGAACGATACGCTATCCGATGTTTTTAAATAGCCCCACACTTTTTCTAAAAACTGCTGCGCTTCTTTTTCATTTATCTTCTGTGCATGCGCAACGGTAAGTAGTAACAAGCAAATTGTTGTGGTGAATATTTTTTTCATAACAGGACGGATAAAGATAAAGCTTTTGCAAATCATTTTCTCCTCCGAAAAATTTTGCCATATTTGTCTTCCATTATGGAACTTTTCGGCAGGCGAACAAAGTATTATTACCTGTCTTTTCTCAAGCACGACTTTAAAGCAAGCATTACGGTTTTCTTTGTTGCGCTTCCGCTTTGCTTGGGAATTTCGCTGGCATCGGGCGCACCGGTTTATTCAGGACTTATAGCCGGCATCATCGGTGGCGTTGTAATTTCTTTCATCAGTAAATCAGAGCTAAGCGTAAGCGGACCGGCTGCCGGGCTCACTGCCATCTGTGCTTCGGCCATTATACAGCTCGGCTCCCTCGAAATATTTTTTATGGCTGTCGCTCTTGCAGGGCTGCTCCAGGTTTTGCTTGGAGTATTCCGGTTAGGTGGATTTACGCACTTCATCCCTTCCTCTGTCATTAAAGCCATGCTGGCTGCTATTGGAATTATTTTAATCACCAAGCAGGTTCCGCTGTTGATGGGCTACGACAAACCCGATTTCTGGACAAAAGAATTATTCAACATTATCACCTTCAAAAGCGGTTTCCATTATGTAGATGATTTATACCGGCATACATCGGCAGGAGCGGTGGTGATTTCCTTGCTTTCGTTTGTAGTGCTTTTTGTCTGGAGAAAATACCTTTGGAAGAGCATTCCGTTTATTCCTGCATCGTTTGTCACTGTTTTCACCGGGGCGTTGCTTGCATGGCTCTTCAACAGTTATCTAAGTAGGCTAAGACTTGAGCCGGAACAGTTTGTTTCGGTGCCGCATGATGTTTTCTCGCACCTGCAACTCACCGGTTTTACCGAAGTGTTCAGCAGCATTGAAATATGGAAGTACGCTGTAGTCATTTGCTTTGTTGCCGTGCTGGAAACGCTGCTGAGCATAGAAGCTATAGACAAGCTTGACCCGTACAACCGCATTACTCCGCAAAACCGTGAGCTCATTGCTCAGGGAACGGGAAATTTTCTGAGCGGGCTCATAGGCGGGCTTCCCATCACGGCAGTTATTGTGCGCAGCTCTGCCAATGCTGAAGCAGGAGCGAGAACAAAACTTTCTTCTATCACACACGGATTATGGCTGCTGCTTGCGGTGATGCTTGCTGTGCCACTCATTAACCGCGTGCCGTATTGCGTACTTGCTGTTATCCTGGTGCGCACGGGCTACAACCTGGCAAAACCGCGCATGATTAAATCCGTTTTAAGACAGGGGAGAGAGCAGTTTCTGCCGTTTATCGTTACAGTGGTTGCTGTTTTGTTTACCGATTTGCTCATCGGTGTACTCATCGGTGTTACCTATGCCATTTATTTCCTGATGAAGCATACCTACCGCGCAGGATTTACAATAGAGGAAAGCACTGAAGGAACCATAAAACATTTTACCATTGAGCTTGCTCTTAACGTCAGCTTCCTGAACAAGAAAAGATTTATTGAAATGCTCGATAAGCTTCCTGAATATTCTGTGGTAGAAATCAACGGTTCAAAAAGTGTTTACATAGACCGTGACATTCTTGAAATCTTTCACGACTTCAAATCCAAAGCTCACCAAAGGCACATTCAGCTCACGCTGAAAAATATTCCTGATGTGGAAACGATAGAGCTGCATTGAAGCAGGGTTAAAACAAAAAAACCACGCCTTGCAGCGTGGTCTTAAAGTAAAACTTTTAAGTTTTATTTCAGCGTAAACGTAGTTGTTCCACTCAGGGCGCCATCGGTATAAATCTCAGCCGTGTAGGTTCCTTTGGAGTAAATGCGCTCGGCTTCTTCGTAAGCCGTGCAAACATTTTGCTTTGCGTTGTTGTATGTAATGGTTTGCATGGAGCTGTACATTACGTCTTCGCCTGTGCCGGGTTTTTTAAACGTGGCAGAGCCGGCGCCGCGGTCGCCCATCACTTTTCCTTCGGGAGTAAGAATACGCAGGTACACATTTTTGTCGCCTGCTTTGGCAATCTTGTTTTCCAACAAGTCAAAGCACACTTGCACCTTGTTGGTGCGCCTGGCAAGCGCTGTCTCGGTGTATTTATCTTTCGATTTTTTCTTGTAGGGAGTTACTTTAAGGTATTCAGCCGCCAGCACCGATGCAGTGCTCACCGTGGTCTCAAGGTTTTTGGTAAGCGATTTCACCGATGTGGTAAGCACTTCCTTTTCTTCCTTCAGCATCTGGTTAGATACCAGCAGCGAATCAATTTTGCTCAGGTATTCCTCGCGCATGGAACGCAGTTCATCCAACTCTGCTTTAAGCTTGGTGTTAAGTACCGATGCATTTTTTTCGGTTTTAACAAGCTCTTTAATGCGCTGGTCCTGCTTGTCAACGCGGGAGTTGGCTTCGGCAAGCATGCTGTCGAGCTGCGAATTCATGCCTTTGTAATTATTCAGCTCGTTGCGGGTTTCGCCCAGTTCTTTTTCCACGTTAACCCTTTCAATAATGAGCGTATCCACCCGCTGCTCGTAAACGGTAACGGTGTCGGAATGATTCCACCATTGATAAACGTTGATGAGAACGGATAAAATAAGCAGCACGATAAGGGTAGTGTTATTTTTTTTGCCTGAAGGGTTGTTTTCCATAGAGCTTGATTTTAGAACGAGGGGTAAAAATAAATATTTTTAGGTAACGACACTGTTACCTGCATTATGAAAACTTTTTGACAGCAGAATTGACAGATTAATTTATTGCTGTATTATTGTATCCGAATCAAGACCGTTATGGAAGAGACGCAAAAAATAACCGACCTTAGTTTTCTTACGAACTTTGCTGCGGGCGATACGGCAAGGATGAAAAAATACATTGGTATGTTCCTGCAGATAGCGCCCCAGCAGATGGAAAAAATAAAGGCAGCGCTTGCCGCATCGGACTGGGATGCTGTGCGCGCCAACGCCCATTCGCTAAAGCCGCAGATTACGTATATGGGAATTAACGGAGGTGATGTGCTCATCAAAAAGATTGAAGACGATGCCGCAGCGCGCGCCAACCTTGCCGAACTTCCGGGCATAGTAAGCCGTATGGATGACTTATGCGGTAAAGCCATTACCGAGCTTGAACTCTTTATGAAACAATAATATATTTTTAAGGCATGAAAGAAATCCGGAATATCTTTATAGTGGATGATGACGCAATGCAGTCCACGATGCTTGCTGACCACCTCAGTAAATATTCGTACCTGAACATACAATCGTATTTATCGGGCGAAGAGTGCATGAAAAACCTGGAAACCGAAAAACCGCAGATTGTATTCCTCGATTATTATTTCGATAAAGTAGGCATAGGCGCCATGAACGGGCTTGATATTCTTAAAGCCATCAAAGCCAAAAGCCCTGCCACAGAAGTGGTGATGTGGTCGGGCCAGGATAAAATTGAAGTGGCTGTCAACACCATGAAATACGGGGCGTTTGATTACATCGTAAAAAGCGAAAGCGCATTTCACCGTTCGGAAAATGTCATTTTCAACATCATCCGCAAACTCAAGCTCGAATATAGTGCGAAGTATTATAAGCGGCTCACCATTATTTTCGGAGTTGTACTGGCGCTAATGATAATTGCAGCCATTGTCCTTCAACTCATGGGCAAAATTTCGGTGAATCCGGGCTGGATGTGATAGTAGTTATAAGTTATATGTTATTCATTATACGTCTGCCTAGAACTGGTTTTGTTTTCGTATGACTAATAACGTATGACGTATAATTATTTATCCTGATGGACGACCTCCGCATAACTCTTATACAGACGTCCCTCCATTGGGAAAACCCTGCTGCCAACCGGCAGATGTTTTCAAAGCATTTCGATTCCGTTAAAGAAGAAACAGATATAATTGTTTTGCCCGAAATGTTCAGCACCGGCTTTACGATGAATACTTCTGCAGCAGAACCTATGAATGGCGAAACGGTTGAATGGCTGAAGCAGGAAGCTCAACGAAAAAAGTGCGTCATCACGGGTAGTTTGCTTATCGAAGAAACAGGAGAATATTTTAACCGGCTCTTCTGGATGAAACCGGATGGAATTTTTTTGACGTATGACAAGCGTCACCTGTTTCGTCTTTCAGGAGAAGAAAAAGTTTTCACTCCAGGAAATAAAAAACTTATAACAGAATTGAAGGGATGGAAAATCTGCCCGATGGTTTGTTATGACCTTCGCTTTCCGGTATGGTCAAGAAGAACGCCTGAATCGGATTACGATGTTTTAATTTATGCAGCCAACTGGCCGCGGAAAAGAATTGCTGCGTGGAACCTGCTGTTGCCGGCGCGTGCCGTAGAAAACCAGTCGTATGTTATTGGCGTTAACCGGTGGGGTAAAGATGGAACCAACGCAGAGCATCCCGGTTATTCTGTTGCTCTTGATTTTGCAGGAAAAAAATTAAACAATAAAGAATCAGGAGAATTTATTGAAACCATTTCGCTTTCCGCTTCAACGCTTCAGCAATTCCGTAACCAATTTCCTTTTCACCTGGATGCTGATAGATTTAAGCTGGAGAACGGAGAATAAAAAAAATCCTCCTGCCGTTTCCGACAGAAGGATTTTCCAACCTCTTTAGAAAAAATTATTTTATAACAGAAAACTTACCGGTGCTCACAGCACTTCCCGAAGTTACTGTATACAAATACGTTCCCGCGGAAAGATTTTCTACATTGAGTGGCAGCGAATATTTTCCTGAAACATTAGCGACCTGGCGTTTAGTGATTTCGCTTCCTAAAATATCCGTAACCCTTACGGTAACATCTGATGTTCCATTCACAGTAAAGTTAAGAGCGGTATTTCGTGTTGCCGGGTTAGGAAAAGCATATATTTTCAGCGGGTCGTGTTTGATTTCATTAACGCCGATGGCAGCTGTGCCGGTTACAAGAATATCGTCCAATGAAAGTAAATTATCATCGTGGGTATAATGTAAAAAGGCGATATAAATGTCTTGTCCCGAGAAAGCAGCTAAGCTTGCGCTGGTATCTTTTTGAATACCCCTAAGCCGTATCGAATCGCCATGATATTCTACATCTGTTCCGCTCAATCCCTGGATATAGGTATTTGGTGGCGCAAAGAAATATGAACCAAAGCTGCTGTCCGGTGGATCAGCAGGTTGATTTATCCATCCGGTCATTTCAGCTGCTTTAAAAAGAGTATCCTGGAAAGCATTCAAATCATTGGTGGCCGTAGAAAGAAGCACCATATAACCATCCAGGTAGCGGGGAGTCTGAAACGTGGCTGATTTCCAGCTAACTTTTGCATTTCCATCAATAATATGAATGGAAGGAGTAATAAGATAATTTTCAACCGGTGTACTGGCATTGTTTGTCCATGAATTACTTGCCATGCAACCATCAGAGGAATCCACATCGGCAAAGCCACCCGATTGCCAAAACCACTCTCCCGGACGTCCGCCTTGAGTACTTGCGTCAGCCAGGTTGTCCTGGTCCCAATCGTACCAGTTTGGATCTGCCATTGCTGCCGGAGGCGCAGCCTGGTATTGAAAGTTTCCGTTTGGATTCGTTGTAACATCCACCTCAAAAGGTTCATACAGCAGCGTGTCGTTTTGTGCAAGACACACCACCGCAAGAAAAGAAAATAAAAAAGTAGTACTAATTTTTTTCATGAGTTTTTGTTTTATGCGTTTATTAAATCCGGCTCTAAATTAGTCAGAAATTTTCTATCAGCAAATGTAATATTTATCGCTGAAAAATTTATGTGCAGTTATGCCGCCTCGGTGAATGAATATTTTTCCTCAACTTCATCCAGCACCGCCATTACTTCTTCATAAGAGTTGAGCGTTACCAAACGCATGCGATATTCCTTAAAGTGCTCAATCCCTTTAAAATAATTGGCATAATGCCTGCGCATTTCAAGTATACCAAGCGTTTGGCCTTTCCATTCAATTGATTTTCGCAGATGAGTGCGACAAACATCAACGCGTTCATCCATTCGCCTCACCCCTAACCCCTCTCCAAAGGTGAGGGGAACTCCGCGGAGGTAACTTTTTATCTGGTTGAATATCCATGGGTTGCCAATACTTGCCCTGCCAATCATAACACCGTCAACACCATAGCGGTCGCGCATAAGCTTGGCTTTCTGCGGTGAATCCACATCGCCATTGCCGAAGATAGGAATGGTGATGCGCGGGTTGTTTTTTATTTCGCCAATCAGGGTCCAGTCGGCAGGGCCTTTATACATCTGCTTGCGTGTACGCCCATGAATGGTAAGCGCTTTGATGCCTATGTCCTGCAGGCGTTCTGCAACTTCAGTAACGTTGAGTGTTTTTTCATCCCATCCCAAACGTGTCTTAACGGTGACCGGCATATTCACCGCGTCTACAACCGCTTTGGTCATCATTATCATCTTGGGAATGTCCTGCAGCAAGGCAGCGCCTGCGCCTTTGCATGCCACGTTCTTCACCGGGCAGCCATAGTTAATGTCAATCAAATCGGGTTGCGCCTGGGCAGCAATGATGGCGGCTTCGCGCATGCTGTCCACATCACTGCCAAAAAGCTGTATGCCTATTGGGCGTTCGTATTCAAATATGTCGAGCTTCTGTTTGCTCTTTGCCGCATCGCGAATTAATCCTTCAGAAGAAATGAATTCGGTGTACATCAAATCGGCACCGTTCATCTTGCAGACATAACGGAAGGGCGGGTCGCTCACATCCTCCATGGGCGCAAGCAGCAGTGGGAACTCTCCTAATTCTATGTTGCCGATTTTTACCATCGCGGCAAAAATAGTTTAAAGTTGACTTCGGCAAACTCGGTCATCCGCCTGGTGATTGAGCTTGTCGAAAACACCGCTCTGGTCTCTCACATTTTCTACTTTAGCCCCATGAACAATGCAGGCATCTGGCGAGAAAGCACACCGTATTCAAAGCTGCTGATTACGGTTGGCATTGTGTTGATTTCAACAGTTGCATTTACTTTTCTTTCTACCGCTTGTGCAGTGTTCTTTTTACATATAAGCATTAACGACTTACAGGCCGTATTATCAGACCCCGATAACCCGGATTACCTTCCTGCATTAAAGTTAATTCAAACCTTTTCATCCATTGGTTCATTTGTTATTCCGGCATTCATACTTGCATATTTGTTTTCGCTAAGTACAGGAGAATACCTGTTTCTGAATAAAGGAATTTCTGTAACCGATGTTTTACTTGTGCTCACAGCCATGTTCGCTTCGGTTCCGCTGATTAATTACCTGGCTGAGCTGAATCAAAAAATGTCGCTGCCATCTTTTCTGGGCGGGCTCGAAGCATGGATGAAAGAAAAAGAATCACTTGCCGGTGAAATCACAGAAAAGTTTCTCAAAGTAAATTCCGTCTCCGGACTGGCGCTTAATATTTTTATCATTGCTCTTATTCCTGCCCTTGGCGAAGAGCTTTTGTTCCGTGGAATTTTGCAACGGATTTTTATTGAATGGTCAAAAAATGCGTTGGTAGGAATTCTTATTTCATCGGCTCTGTTCAGCGCTTTGCACTTGCAGTTTTATGGTTTTCTGCCTCGCATGCTCTTAGGTGTATTGCTGGGATACATGCTGCTCTGGAGTGGCTCTTTGTGGCTTCCTATAGTTGCGCATTTCATTAATAATGCCGCAGCAGTAGTAATGATTTATTTATACCGTAATGGCAGCATCAGCATTGACCCTGATAAGGTGGGATCAAGCAGTGGTTCGTATTCTGAACTTTTGATTGGAACTCTTTTTTTTGTGGCAGCCATGTGGCTGCTATACAATAGATACCGAGTGAAAAAAGCAGATATATAGAGGCAAAAACCGCATGGTTTACCCGTTTGAAATAATTTCATGAATTTTACGTATAAACGGAAATTTTCACCAATCATATTTGTTAAATCACAACTGATAGGACGCTGTTGGCGTAAAAAATAAATTTATCATTGTAAAACTTTCCTAATTTTATGGACAACATGAAAAGAACATTACGTGTTACTGTATTTATTGCGTGCATTTTAAGCAGCAAATTTTTGTTTGCGCAGGCGCCAAAATATTCCAACGAGTTTCTTTCTATAGGAGTAGGGGCAAGAGCTCTTGCCATGTCGGGCGCGCAGGTGGCCACGGTGAATGATGCTACATCGTGTTTCTGGAATCCGGCCGGACTGGTAAATGTAAAAGGCAATCTTCAGCTTGCGCTGATGCACAACTCTTATTTTGCGGGTATTGCCGATTATGATTTCGGTTCACTTGCCGTGCCGGTGGATGCTACCAGCACCATTGGCTTTTCGCTCATTCGGCTGGGCGTTGATAACATTCCCGATACCACCGAGCTTGTGGATGCCAACGGGCAGGTTAATTACGATAAAGTAAAGTCATTCTCCATTGCCGATTATGGTTTCTTTTTTTCGTATTCAAAAAATTCGAAAGTTCCCGGGTTCACCTATGGCGGAAGCGCAAAGATTATACACCGCACCGTTGGTGAGTTTGCAAAGGTCTGGGGTTTTGGCATTGACCTGGGAGCCCAGTACAAAAAGGACAAATGGTCTTTTGGAGTGATGGGAAAAGATGTTACTTCCACATTCAATGCCTGGACGTTTAACACCGAAAAATTCCAGGATGTATTTGAAATAACCGGCAACGAAATCCCGAAAAATTCTTTGGAGATTACATTGCCTAAACTTATTCTGGGCGCTGCTTATACCACTCCCATTTCAAAAAAGTTTTCGTTCACACTTGCTGCCGATTTCGATGTTACATTTGACGGGCAGCGCAACGTTATTATTTCATCAGACCCTGTGAGTGTTGACCCTCACGCCGGTTTTGAGCTCGATTATAATCACTTCCTTTTCCTTCGCGGAGGGGTTCAGAATATCCAGCAGATAAAGGACTTTGACAACACAAAATACACCGTTGCCCAACCCAATTTAGGCATCGGCATAAAACTTAAAAACCTTACTATAGATTATGCGTTAACACATGTGGGAGGCACTACAGAATCGCTGGGTTCAGTGTATTCTAATGTGTTTTCGCTGAAGCTCGACATCCATAAAAAACCCAAATGAAAAAAGCGTACGCTTTAATTATCATTTTTTGTTCGGTATTGGGCGGTGATATTTCGGCACAGTTGTACGGTAACGAGTGGATAAATTACAGCCAGAGTTATTATAAGCTAAAAATTACCCAGGAAGGAATTTACCGCGTTGACAGTGTGTACCTGCGCAATGCCGGTGTGCCTTCTTTTTGGCTGGCCGACCATGCAAAGCTCCAGTTATTTCATAACGGTGTTGAACAATATATTTATGTAAGCGATGTAAATCAGAATGGAATATTAAATCAGAATGACTTTATAGAATTTTATGGAACCCGCAATGACGGAAGTTTCGATTCCCAGCTTTATGTAGACCAGAACGGAATTCCAAATCCTAACCTTCAGCCGAATGCCCGCTACTCGCTTTTCAACGACACAGCGATTTACTTCTTAACGCTGAGCACTTCCGTGCAGAATGGTTTGCGGGTGACGGAGATTAATAACGATACTAATTTCATTCAGACCGATGCTCAATATTTTATCCGTGAAGTCTATCTTGAAAACACGCAGGGATACAGCACGGGCACAATTGACGGCAGCAGCGGAACCGACATGGATTATATTGAAGCCGAAGGATGGGTTGACGATAATATTTACTGGCAGCCTCCAAACTCTGCCGTCACAACTACTAAATCAGCCGCTACACCGAATATTTTTGGAAGCGGCCCTGTTGCATCTTATAAAACCGTTGTGTGCGGTACCAACAATAACCAGAAAAATCTTTCCATTGATATTACAGGTCCAAACGTCAACTTGGCTACAGATTTATTTTACGGACATGTTAAAAGAGAATACACAGGCACTATACAGCTAAGCGACTTAGGAACGCCAACCACTAATTTCCTGTACAAACTCTCCATGCCTCCCTGGCCCAACGACACGCAGGTTGGGTATGCAGCATTTTCGAACCTGGCACTTCGGTACCCGCACACTTTTAATTTCAGCGGTGAAAGTGCATCGTCATACAAATTGTTTGTGCAGGATGATGGCTCTTTTCCAAAATCGCAGCTTCATTTCACCAACTTCAATCTCAATGGCAGCCATATTTTTTATGACCTCACCAATCACAGGCGGCTTACAGGAGTTCAGCAAGGAAACCAGCTCAGCATCTTTGTTCCCAATTCGGGAGGAGAAAAAGTTTGTTATGTAACCGGCACCGGAAACGTACTTTCTCCCGCAGGAATCGCACCGGTAAGTTCTTTGTTTGCAGGAACCCAGCCAACAAAATTCACCAACTTTAGTTCGACTAGTATTGCAACCGATTCGGCTTTTATTATTATCACCACGGCATCCTTGTGGAACGCGGCATCCTCATACCAGACATACAGAAATGCAAGGTTCAATACATTGCTTGTTGACATAGACGAACTCTATGACCAATTTGCTTACGGCATACGCAAACATCCGCTTGCCATAAAAAACCTGGCGCGTTTCATGATGAATGTATGGACTTCACCACCTTTAAACAAGGTTAAACCGGCTTACATTTTTATCATAGGCAAGGGCTACTCTTCTGTAGATATGCGCTCTAACCCGGTATGGCATAACGCCTGTTTTGTGCCCAGCATGGGTTATCCCTCTTCAGATAACCTGCTCACTTCCGGAAATGGTTTTCCCATCCAGCATTTCAGGCCCAACATAGCCATAGGGCGTTTAGCTGCGCAGGCTCCCAGCCAGGTGACTGACTATCTCCACAAAGTCACAGAATACGAAGCGAACGAAACTCTATATCCCCAACCATGGATGAAAGAAATACTTCACTTTGGCGGAGGCGATGATGTATGGCTTCAAAACCAGATTCGCACTTATCTCAATACCTATGAAACCATTGCAGAGGGATGCAAATTTGGCGGGCATGTAACTTCCTATTTCAAAACCTCGGGTGATGTTATCCAGCAAAACCAATCCGATTCGCTGCAGCAGCAGATTAACAATGGCGTTTGCCTCATGACATTTTTCGGGCACGCTGCCGCGTCAGTGGGATTTGATATTGCTACCGACCTTCCTTCTAATTACGGAAATCATGGCAAGTATCCTTTAATTATTGCCAACTCGTGCTTTGCCGGAGATATCTTTACTACAAACATCAGCGTAAGCGAACAGTTTGTGCTGGAGCCCGAAAAAGGAGCTATAGCGTTTCTTGCTTCGGTGGGGTTGGGTTCCATAGCACACTTGTTTCAATACACGGTTAATTTTTATAAGGCGTTTTCGGACACGCTCTATGGAGGTTCCTTCGGCAATTGTGTTCAGTATGCTATAGGAGCTATAGACACCACATATGACCAGGCCATAAAAAGAGTCAGCCTTGAAATGACCTTGCACGGAGACCCTGCTTTGCGCATGCCTTCGTGGAATAAAGCGGAACTCGAAGTTAAACAACCCGATATTTTTTTCTCACCGTCAGAAGTAACCACGCAGCTCGATTCGTTCAGCGTTCATGTGCTGGTGCATAACCTTGCGCGGGGTGTTTGCGAAACGGATTCATTCAACGTAAATATTAAAAGAACTTTTCCTGACGGAACCGATACCATTTATGTAGTGCGCAATGCCGGCTGCCTGTATAGCGATACAGTAACGATAAATATCCCGATGGATTTTTCGCGCTCTGCGGGGCTCAACACATTTGATGTTTATGTTGATTCGATAACCATTAATGAAATCCCTGAATTTAATGAGGTAGTCAACAACCGTGCAAGCACGCAACTGTTTATTCTTTCTTCCGAAATCTATCCTGTCTATCCATACAAGTATGCTATTTATCCATACAGTACGGTAATCCTAAAGGCAACTACAGCAAATGTTTTTGCAAGCACAAAAAGATATGTTTTTGAAATTGATACCACCGATACATTCAATAGTCCCCTCAATAATGGATATCACAAACAGGGATTTGTTGTCAGCAGCGGGGGAATCGTTAGCTGGGCGGATAATCTTGCGTTGCTCCACGATTCTGTAGTTTACTTCTGGCGCGTGGCTCTTGATTCAGTATTGACCGATACAGTAAACTACCGCTGGAACGAAAGCTCATTCATATACCTGCCTGCAAAAACCGGCTGGTCGCAGGCGCATTTCTTCCAGTTCAAAAACGATAAATACGAAAATGTAATTTATGACAGGCCGAACAGAGAGTTTAAATATGAAGTAACTAATAAAGTACTTACCTGCAATACAGGGTGGGTCTACAATCCCAATTATTCAATTGATAATGTTCTGCAGGATGAGGGTACCTGTAATTCCTTTTCTGCAAAAATTAATGTTGCCGTTCTCGACTCTCTTTCTTTGCAACCATGGACTACCGATACCTGTTTATACCACTATTGGGGCCAGTTGAATTATAACGATTGTGTTGGAGGTTCAACATGCACCGGGCATCCGCAGCCCTATAAGTATTTTCAATACGACCTTAGTGACAATAACCAGGTGAGTTCGCTGATTAATTTACTTTATGCCATTCCTGCCGGTGATTATGTTTTAGCGTTCACATTTAATACCTATCCATACTCATTGATGCCTTCGTGGGGAGGGCCGGGAGGTTTACAAACTGCTTTCAGTAACCTCGGTTCCAACATGATTTTAACTATCCCTGACAACAGGGCGTTTATTTTCTTCATCAAAAAAGGATACCCGGCAACACGTGTAGAAACCAGCGCTGCGGCAAACCTCGATACCATTTCAATCAGCGCTCCGTTAATTGCAAACTGGTTTAAAGGCAATATTACTTCAGAAATTATTGGCCCTGCCATTCAGTGGAACTCGCTGCACTGGATGCAGAATTCTATTGAAACTCCCACTACAAGAGACAGCATTCACTTGCAGGTGCATGGCGTTTTGAATACCGGCGCAGACACTCTTTTAATTGACAGGATTACCACAAGCGCATACGATACTACGCTGAGCTTTATTTCTGCTTCACAGTTTCCGCGGCTGCGGCTCGTTGCGCTTACCAGGGATGATTCACTCAGGTCTCCACCGCAGTTAAAACGCTGGCAGATTTATTACAGTGAAGCGCCCGAAGCAGCAATCAATCCCAACCGGTACTTTCAGTTTCATGCCAATCCTGTTACTGAAGGCGACACTCTTTCCTTCTCCGTTGCCGTAGAAAACATAGGTGCGGTTCCGATGGACAGTATTGGTGTCAACTATTATATCTACGACAGCAACAGGAATTATTCCAGTCTTAAATCATACAAGGCAGACTCCTTGCGGGTAGGGCAGTATGTTATAGCTGATATGAAACATCCTGTACCCTTCGGTTGGGCGGGATTGAGCAGCTTGTGGGTTGAAGCCAACCCGTTTAATTCTACTCACCAAACGGAGCAATATCATTTCAATAATTACGGTGTAATTAATCTCAAGGTAAACCGCGATCTTACCAATCCTATCCTGGATGTAACATTTGACGGGGTGCATATTCTTGATGGAGATATTGTTTCGGCAAAGCCGCACATTATGGTGCGCCTGCACGATGAAAATAAGTTCTTTGCCCTTAACGACACTTCTGCGTTCACGTTCCTTCTTAAAACACCTGCACAAACAGCGGTGCTTTCACAAATACATTTTTTCAATGCGATCACGCAAACGGATAACCTGAGATTTACACCGGCGATTTTACCCAAGAACAGTTGCAAAATAGAATGGGACCCGAATTTTACTGAAGATGGCACGTATGAACTTACTATCCAGGGACGTGACCGTTCGCTGAATTCTTCGGGAGCGCTACAGTACAAAATCTCGTTTGAAGTCATCAACCGTTCCACTATTACCAATGTGATGAATTATCCGAATCCGTTTTCTACGTCTACCCGGTTTGTATTTACGCTCACCGGCTCTGCAATTCCCGATTATTTTAAAATTCAGATTTTGACTATTTCAGGTAAAGTAGTAAGGGAAATTACCCGGGCAGAATTAGGCAGTATTCATGTAGGAAGAAACATTACCGAGTATGCATGGAACGGAAAAGATGAATACGGAGACCAGCTGGCCAATGGGTTATACCTCTACAGGGTAATTACCCGGATTAACGGAAGTGAAATAGAAAAACGCGAGACCGATGCCGATAGCTTTTTCAAGAAGGGCTGGGGCAAGATGTACCTGATGAGATGATTTTCGGTGTTAGTTTTTAACTACTGAATAAAAACTCCTTTGTTGCTTAAGCAAAGGAATTTTTTTTGGAATATTACCGCAATGAAAAACCGCTGGCTTGTTTTTGCCGTTTACCTTTTATCGGCATTGCTTTTTTACCACAAGTCCTTGCAGGTTTATTTTTTGTCTGATGACTGGAAACTCTTTTATCTGCTGGACCGCTATGGCTTTGCTGCAATCACTTCTAATTTTGAATCGGAATTTATCAGGATTATTCCCTGCCTGCTGCTGTCTGCTCTTTATTTCTTATTTGGAATATCATCGGCATTTCCGTTTCATTTGCTAAGTGTTTTGCTGCATGCATTAAATGCTTTTTTCGTTTTTATTTTGGCCGAAAAAATTTTCACGAAGTATCTGCAGTACGGAAATAGTTTTCCTTATTCACTTGCAGCAGGGCTGATTTTTATTTCACTTCCATACCAGGTAGAAGCGGTTACATGGATGTCGGGAACATCAGATTTGCTGGCTTGCTGCTTTGTGCTTCTTTCCCTTATTCTTTATTACGACTATAAAATATCTGCAGAACGAAAACACCTTTTTCTTTCTGTTTTATTTTTTCTCCTTGCGGTATTGACCAAAGAATCATCTCTGTTTGTACCGCTATTGATTATTTTTCTTGAAATGGTTGATACCCGAGACAGAAAAAAAATATTTTCCGCTGCGGTTGCCGTTTATTTTGTTCCGGTATTTATATACGCTTTGCTTAATAAATTTATGACCGGTTATTTCATCACCCCGGGGGTAAGCATATTTACAAATATTCCCTTCGCGCTTTTTGTAAAAAATTATCTTTTGTACGCAGCTAAATTCTTTGCCCTGTACCGGCTTCTGCCTTATGAGGTAAGGGATATTCTGAAATTTATTCTGGAGTATAAAGCTGTCGGGTTGGTCGTTGGGGCTGCAGTATTGTTATTGCTTTATTTTTTGTTCAGAAAAAAAATAAGCTTGGGAAAAACGGAAAGCAGATTAATCGTTATCATCTTGACAGCATTTGCCGTTTCATTGTTGCCCGTCATCCATCTTGAAACATCCTTCGTAGGCAGCCCGCAGTCTGACCGCTACGGCTATCTGCCCTCTATATTTTTTGTGATACTGATTTTCGTAATCGCTGCATTTATTAACAGGAAGAGAATTTTAATCGGTGTTTTATGTCTGATATTGGTTTGGTTTTATAAAGAAGTCCAATCGCAGAACCGTAGCTGGGTTAAAGCAAGCAGTATGGCAAAAAAAATTGTAAATGAGTTCAAACCTACCGTGGGAATTTCGTACGTAACCAACATCCCTGATAATTTTAACGGAGCATATTTTTTAAGGAATGGGTTAAGCGATGCTGTATCCGTAATTAATCGGCAGGATTTTTCAGGAAGAATACAAGTGATCTCATATCATACCATCACCTCTGGAACAGATAAGGCGAATGCAGAAGCAGTATCCGATTCTGTTTACCACGTTACTTTTGCAAAGCCGGAAAAAGGAATACCCCGGTCAGAAAAAATTTTTACAATGGTTCCTGATACTGCGCATTATTCATATTCCGGAGTTTCAGATACTTCCTTTGTAGTAACCATTAAAAAGCGTCCGTTCAAAAGCGCTGTGTATTATTACAGCGCAGGAAGTTTAAATATCGTCAAGCGTTGAAAAAAACTTTTAAATATATTTCACTTGCAACGCTGTCAGGGCTGTTGCTTAGCGCTGCCTGGCCACACAATGGAATTACAGCATTTCTTTTCATTGCATTTATTCCTTTGTTATGGCTTGAAAATGATTTCAGAAGTCTCGCTACCAGAAATAAAAAGTGGAAGCTTTTCGGGTGCTTTTATTTATGCTTCTTGCTTTGGAATGCGATCACCACCTGGTGGATTGTGAATTCAACCGTCTTTGGAGCGGTGATGGCTATTGTGTGCAACTCAATATTCATGGCTCTTATCTGGCTGCTCTTCCATGTTGCAGCCAAACGTTTGCCGGTAGTTGCGGGTTATATTTTTTTGGTGGTGTTCTGGATTTCATTTGAATATCTTCATTATAACTGGGAGCTTACATGGCCCTGGCTAGCGCTTGGGAACGGGTTTGCATCAAAGCCTCAATGGATTCAATGGTATGAATACACAGGAGTTTTTGGCGGCTCACTCTGGATTTTAGCTGTAAACATCCTGCTGTTTCGTCTTCTGAAAAAAATAA
The DNA here is from genome assembly GCA_002215675.1 of Bacteroidetes bacterium 2013_40CM_41_45. Classification (GTDB taxonomy): domain Bacteria; phylum Bacteroidota; class Bacteroidia; order AKYH767-A; family 2013-40CM-41-45; genus 2013-40CM-41-45. The sequence goes on from NGFH01000002.1 coordinate 410,346, forward strand.
TTTCGGAAAAGAAATTTTCAAGACAGGTAATTTCTTTGTCACTGGTTTCTTTAGCCCTTATTTTCCTTCCGATTATTTTTTCCATTATAAAATATAATTTGTTTCAAGATTCAGGCGAACCTGTGCATGTTGTCATTGTTCAGCCCAATGTAGACCCGTATAATGAAAAGTTTACCGGCACAGGCAGCGAACAGCTTGCACGTATTCTGCAGCTTGCTTCTACGGTTGCAGACAGCGCTACTGATTATATCATTGCTCCCGAAACGGCATTACCTGATGGTGTATGGGAAAATAATTTTTACAACGATAAAAATATTAAAACCATACAGGCATTTCTTAAGGCATTTCCACATACTGCTTTTGTAACGGGAGCATCCACGTATCGCGCGTACAGCACGAAAGAAACAGCAACGGCAAGAAAGTTTAAGAACGAAGAAGGATATTTTGACGCATACAATTCTGCGTTGCAATTAAGCAACAACGACACGCTCCAGGTATATCACAAGTCAAAGCTGGTTCCTGGAGTAGAACGCATGCCGTATCCTTCCGTCTTCGGGTTTCTTGATAAATATTCCATTGACATGGGAGGCATGTCGGGAAGCTTGGGAACGCAGGATGACAGAAATGTGTTTGCTCATGGTAATTATAAAGCTGCTCCTGTGATTTGTTATGAATCCATATTCGGTGATTTCCTTTCCGGTTACGTCCGCAATGGTGCCGAAATGATTTTCATTATTACCAATGACGGATGGTGGGGAAATACTCCGGGGTACAAGCAGCATGCCGCTTATGCAAGCATTGCTGCCATTGAGTTCAGAAAAAGTATTGCACGTTCAGCAAATACGGGAATATCCTGCGTGCTGAACCAGCGGGGAGATATCTTGCAGCAGACAAAATGGTGGGTGGAGGATGTTTTTGCTGCAACGATTTTTAGAAATGATGTGAAAACTTTTTATGCAAAGCATGGAGATTACATTGCAATTATTTGTGCAGGGGCAGCGCTGCTGCTGATGCTTTGGTTTTTTTATAAGGTAGTAACCAAACCAAAATAAATTAAAACATCCTTTCTCTTTTCAGAAGATAGGGCAGAAGCACCTGTTTGTATCCTTGCCGGATGTCAGCTTCAACGAAGTCAATTTTATACTGGGCGCATTTCAGCTTGAGTTCTTTTTTGAATTCTCCATAAGACGACAGGTATAAATCCCTGATTTCAGCTGAGTGAGTTTTTATTCTCTCGCCTGTTTCCACATCAATAAATTCGTAAGGACGGTTGTCATAGAGAAATTCTTCCTCGGTTTGATGGTCTGTTACGTGGAAGAGAATTACCTCGTGTTTATTGTGACGTAAATGCTGCAATGCTCCAAACAATTCATCCGACTCCGCGCGGTTTGTTTCCATCATGTCACTGAAAATTACTACGAGCGAACGTTTATGAATGGATTCCGCTATCAGGTGCAATGTTGAAGCGGCAGAAGTTTTTTTATTCTTATGCTCGGCAGAAAATATTTTTTCCAGCTCGGCAAACAATAATTTCTGGTGAACAGGGGTAGAGCGCGCCTGCGTATTTAACTCAAGCGAATCAGAAAAAATACTTAACCCTACGGCATCTCTCTGCCTGCGTAAAAGATAAATAAGAGCTGCGGCCGACATTACGGAGAAACGCGCTTTATTAAGCAATCCGTTTTTAACATCCTCCTTGCTTAGTTCCGGATAATGCATGGAAGAAGAGTTGTCAATAATAATTTGGCAACGAAGATTGGTCTCTTCCTCGAAACGTTTTACAAACAGCTTGTCAGTTCTGCCGTAAAGTTTCCAATCTATATGACGGGTAGATTCCCCGGCATTGTAGATGCGGTGCTCGGCAAACTCAACAGAAAATCCATGAAACGGGCTTTGATGCAGCCCGGTAATAAAACCTTCAACTACTTGCCGCGCCAGCAGATCAAGCTGGCCGAACTGGCGCGCCTCGCTGTGGTTTAATGGCATAGGTCAATTTGAAAATGAATCAATTTGAAGATTTGAAAATGCCGTAGCTAATTTTCATTTTCAAATTAGCTCATCTTCAAATTTTCAAATTAAGATAACTGTGCGTTAAGTTTATTTGCCAGCACTGCCTTGGGAACAGCGCCTACCTGCTTATCTACGACCTGTCCGTTTTTAAAAAATAAAAGTGTAGGGATATTGCGGATACCGAAGTTCATCGAAATATTCGGATTATTGTCAACGTCTACTTTTCCCACCACTGCTCTTCCCTCATATTCTTTTGAAAGTTCTTCTACAATAGGGCCCACCATGCGGCAGGGGCCGCACCATACTGCCCAAAAGTCAACCAGCACGGGCTTGTCGGATTTCATTACAATTTGCTCAAAGTTTGAGTCGTTTATTTCTATAGCCATAATTCTTTTTGTTTTATCAGGTGTAAAAATAGTTGCATTATTCTGTGCGTAGGGTGAAGCAAATATAGTTAGAATTCGTAGGGAGTGGGGAGTAGGGAGAGATGGCGACTATTTATTCGTTTTGTTTAGTATTGATTTTACCAAACCGCTGACTCACTACACTCACCCCCTACCAGCGTTAGCTATTGAGATGGTATTTCACTTCCGGAATCGCTTCAAGGTAATCAATAAGCTCTTTATCCAGCATAATACGCGATTTGCGTGAAGCCATGGAAATAGAGATTTTTTCATCGTTGTCGAAAATGTTGAAACGAAGCTGGCAGTTGCCGGGATGCTGCCTGGTCATGGTATCAAACGTCTTCAGAAAATCATCGGACACCGTCTGAAGCGGTATGGAGAGCGTAATATTTTTTGCCATGCGCGCGCTTACTTCCTGCAGCAACTGCATCGCAAGAATTTTCAATTCAAAAGCATCCGAAGAATTGTAACGTAACTGCACCTTGCATTTCAGGAAAACAAAATTGCCCGGCTCCATAAGATATTTTTGCTTCAGATAATCTTCAGAAAAAAGATTGAGACGGACTGACCCGGTAAAATCTTCCACCGTGAACGAACCAAAGGGCTTTCCGTTTTTTGATATGCGGTGCTCGGCTTCTGTTATCATTCCGCCAAACGAAACTTCGCGGCTCAGGAGCGGTTTTAAATCCTGCAACTCTTCGATGCGATGCGTGTTGAAATGTTTCAGCTCAAAACGGAACTGGTCAAGCGGGTGGCCTGATAAATAAAAACCGAGAAACTCTTTTTCTTTTTTCAACCGTTCCAAATCCGACCACGGCTCACTGAGCGGAAGCTTTGGAACAGCCGGTTCGGCAAAATCAACTTCACCGAAAAGAGAATGCTGGTTTTTGTTTTGCTCTGTTGAGGAATTCGCACCGTAGCGGATAATTTTTTCTATACCGTTTGAATTGTCTCTTGCATCGGTAAAAAAATATTGTCCACGGTGATACTCCGGGAAACAATCGAAAGCTCCTGCACACACCAGCGACTCGAAACATTTTTTATTCACGGTACGGCTGTTCACACGCTTTGCAAAATCAAAAATATTTTTGAACGAACCGGAAGTATTGCGTTCTTCAAGCACAGAAGTAGCCGCTGCTTCTCCAACCCCCTTAACGGCCGCCATTCCAAAGCGGATTTCCCCTTTGCTGTTCACCGTAAAATTCATCCTGCTCTCGTTGATGTCAGGGCCGAGGATGGGAATATTCATGCGCTTGCATTCATCCATAAAAAATGTTATTTCATCAATGTTGTTCAGGTTGTTGGTAAGAACCGCTGCCATAAACTCGGCCGGGTAATGCGCCTTGAGATATGCTGTCTGGAACGCAACGACTGCGTATGCTGCAGAGTGAGAACGGTTAAAACCATACTCGGCAAAGCGCTCCATCACATCAAAAATTTCATTCGCCTTTGTTGAAGGAATATTATTTTTTTCTAAAGCGCCTTTCACAAATTTTTCCCGCTCCTTGGCCATCTTTTCTTTGTCTTTCTTTCCCATTGCCCTGCGGAGAATGTCAGCGCTGCCGAGAGAATAACCTGCAATGATTTGTGCTGCCTGCATAATTTGTTCCTGGTAAACCATGATACCGTAAGTCGGTTCCAGAATTTCTTTTAGCAGAGCGTGTGGGTATTCAATTTTTTCTTTCTGGTGTTTCCTTCGAATATAAAGCGGAATAAATTCCATCGGGCCCGGACGGTTGAGCGCGTTCATTGCAATAAGGTCTTCGATGTCCGTGGGTTTCATATCACGCAGGCATCTTCTTGCAAAATCTTTTTCAAACTGGAACACAGCAACCGTATCACCACGTCTGAAAAGTTCCAAAGTCTTTTCATCGCCCAGGGGAATTTCGTCCACATTGATTTCAACGTTGTGATTCTCTCTAATCAATTCAAGGCATTCTTTAATAATAGTCAGCGTTTTTAAACCGAGAAAATCCATCTTTAACATTCCGGCGCCTTCAATAATGTTTCCTTCAAATTGCGTGATGAGCAAGTTGGATTCCTTACTGGTGCATACAGGAATGTGGTTGGTGATTTCATCGGGTGCAATGATGACAGCCGAAGCATGAATCCCTAAATTGCGGATAGAACCTTCGAGCTCCAGCGCCATCTTCAGCGTTTGCGCTCTCAAATCATTTCCTTTCAGCATATCGCGCAGCTCGTAGACGGTCTCAAAAATTTTTGGAAGATTTTTACTGGAGTTCAAATCAATTCCACGCACGGGAACAAGCTTGGTGATAGCATTAGCCGTATCAAGCGGAAGCTCCATAACACGTGCAACATCTTTAATAGAGCTTTTGGCAGCCATGCTTCCGAACGTCACAATCTGCGCCACCTGGTTGCGCCCGTATTTATCCACTACATAATCAATCACCTTTTGCCTGCCTGCATCATCAAAGTCCGTGTCAATATCGGGCATAGTAATCCGTTCCGGATTCAGGAAGCGCTCGAAGAGGAGATTATATTTTACCGGGTCGATGTTGGTGATTCCAATGCAGTAGGCAACAGCAGAGCCCGCAGCAGAGCCACGCCCGGGACCCACAACTACTCCGAGCTTTTTTCCTGCATCAATAAAGTCGGCAACGATTAGAAAATACCCTGCAAATCCCATCTGAGTGATGATGCTTAGCTCGTAGTTGAGGCGCTGCTCAACTTCAGAAGTCATGCTTCCGTATTTTCTTTTTGCTCCCTCAAACGTCATGTGGCGGAGATAGGAATCCGCGTCTTTAAAATTGTCAGGAATAGGATAGTGGGGAAGAAGAATATTTCGTTTCAGCGAAAGCGCATCGACCTTGTCTGCAATTTCATTGGTGAAATCGATTGCTTCCGGAATATCTGCAAACAATGTACTCATCTCCTCCTGCGTCTTGAAATAGAACTGGTCATTCGGAAAAGCAAAACGCTGGTTTTTTCCTTCACCCACGGGAGTCCTCAGCAGGTCACCCGTATTGATGCACAAAAGTATTTCATGCGCTTTCCAGTCTTTCTGCTCTACGTAATGCGAGTCGTTAGTGGCAATTACTTTTACATTATATTTTTTTGCGAAACCAAGAAGCACACTGTTCACGGTATCCTGGTCTTTGAGATTGTGCCGTTGCAGCTCCACATAATAATCCTCTCCGAAAATATTGAGCCACCATTTAAAAAGTTCCTCTGCAGCTGCTTCTCCCTTGCGCAAAATTGCTTGCGGAATTTCTGCACCGATACAGCAGGTAGTTGCAATAAGCCCTTCATGATATTGAAGAATTAATTCCTTGTCAATACGGGGCCACTTGCTGTATAAACCTTCCGTATATCCCAACGAGCAGAGCTTGACAAGATTTTTATAACCCTGCTCGTTTTTTGCCAGCAGCAACTGGTGATAGCGGGCATCCAGACTGTCGCGGGTAAATTGTTTTTTATGCCGGTCATCGACAATATAAAACTCACATCCGAAGATAGGTTTGATGCCGTGCTTCTCTGCCTCGGCTGCAAATCGAAATACTCCAAACATATTGCCGTGGTCGGTAATGGCGAGGGATTTCATCCCGTTCGCTTTTGCTTTTTCCATGAGGGCAGTAATGTCTGCTGCTCCGTCAAGAAGAGAGTATTGCGTATGAACGTGGAGATGATTGAAGGAAGGCACTTGAAAAGGAATTGAAAATTGAGAATTAAAAATTTAGAATTAGTTTGGATGATAAAGATAATGCTGGTTGATGAAAAACGGAGGGATAAAAATAGAAAGGAGAAAATTTTTTTCCTGAAATAATTATCAGAAAATATGAACAGAATTCAAATCGCTGACAACTAAGCCCGATTGCAGCGAGCTCCTGCGAGCGGAAAGCGGGACGGGAAGAATTGAGAATTACAAGGGGCTGCTTCCTGAAAACCTATTTCCCCCCTCCGGCATTAATCATCTCGTACTTGTTGTAGTTGGTAGGGTCTAATTCGCCAAGCAATGTTACTACCTGGTTTTTTTCATCGGGATTTGCCTGTGAAAAAATGTTGATGATTTCGTCTGACTTGGCAAGGAAGAAAACCGCCAGGGCAAAAGAAGACGGTTTGTCCTGGTTTACTTTGCGCAGCTTTTTAAGCGCATCAAGAATTTCGGCACGCGCAGGCGCAAGTTTTTCAGACATGGCATCAAGACCCTTGCGGTGATAAGCGTACATACATTCGCGCAGCGGGTTAAACTGAACGTTCAGCATTTCTTCGGTAAGCCAGTAGCGGTTTTGTGTTCCCTCAAAAGCTTTCCAGCCTGTTTCAACAGCATTCTGGCCCAGGTTTACAATGTTCTGGGCTTTCTGAAAATAGGGTGTGCCCCCTTCGGGCGAAAAGGAATCGTAATCGAAACCCAGGAAAATATACGTGTAGTATGCAACTACCGATGTGAGGTTATTGAGAAACTGCGTTTCATTAAAATCGAGCGGCTGAAATTCCACGTAACGGAACGTAAATTCTTTGTCTATATAATTGAGCAGCGGAGAGTTGTAAGAAGTCGAAAATACCGGCCTGCGCGATTGTATCTGCAGCGTGGCTTTGAACTCATCAGTAGAAACACGCTCGGTTATATTAATGAGGATACTGCATTCAATGCGCTCGTGCTGCATGTATTGGTCGCTGGTCCAGCGCCTGTTGTTAATGAACTCATAGAGTGCTTGCTGCAGTGTTTCAAATACTTTCTTGTCGCTGGTCTGAATCTGGCCGGTGAGCACCTGAACCTGGCAGTTCATTTCCTGCGCCCATACCGTAAGCGTTACAACACCGAAGAATACCGCAACAATAATTTTTTTCATGCCTTTACAACGAAAGAGGGATAAAAGTATTACTTCTTTGCGAAACGGTTGATGATTTCCCTTACAATGTCCTCTGCCGCCTCGGTTTTCGATTTCAGCCCGAAGGTTTTTACCTTTAATTTACCATCTATAATGCTTATTTTATTGGTGTCGTGCTCAAATCCTGCGCCTGCATCGTTGAGCGAGTTAAGGACAATCATGTCCAGGTTTTTTTCGCGCAGTTTCTTTTTTGCGTTCCTGGTTTCATTTTCCGTTTCAAGCGCAAAGCCAACAAGAAATTGGTTTTTCTTTTTTCTCTTTCCCATTTCAGAAAGAATATCCTGCGTTTTAACCAGCTTAAGATTTTCATCAGCAATATTCTTCTTTATTTTTTCTGAAGAATATTTTTCAGGCGCATAGTCGGCAACAGCAGCAGCCATTATGGTAATGTCACTATGCGGAAAAGCCTTCAGGCATGCGTCTGACATTTGCTTCGCTGTTTCAACCCTTACAGTCTTAATTGCATCAGGGGTATTTAAAGAAGAAGGACCCATTACCATGATAACTTCTGCGCCCTGTGATGCAAGCGCCTGTGCAATGGCAAATCCCATTTTACCCGATGAACGGTTGCTTATATAGCGTACCGGGTCAATAGATTCACGAGTGGGACCCGCGGTTACCAGCGCTTTTTTTCCGCTTAGCGGAAGAGTAAAAAAAAAATCCTTCCTGATAATTTCTAAAATAGTTGCAGGTTCTTCCATTCTGCCTTCACCCGTAATTCCGCTGGCAAGCTCTCCTTTACCGGGAGGTATAATAATACATCCCTGCTGTTTGAGGGCGGCAATATTTTTTTTCGCGGTTGAATGGTTCCACATCTCAGCGTCCATCGCGGGAGCAACATATTTTTTGCATGTTGCCGACAGGTAAACAGTCATAAACATGTTATCGCATACGCCATAAGCCATCTTAGCAATAGTGTTGGCTGAAGCGGGAGCTATAATGAACATATCAGCCCATGCAGCGAGATGAACATGATTATCCCATTCACCCGTCTTCGCATCAAAGCCTTCAACGCTGACAGGATTTTTTGATAAGACCGATAAAGTAAGGGGGGTAATAAAATCGCAGGCTGAGGGAGTCATCACCACTTTCACTTCAGCCCCTTCTTTTACGAGCAGGCGGGTAAGCCAAGCAGATTTGTATGCAGCTATGCTGCCGGTGATGCCAAGTAAAATCTTCTTTCCTTTGAACATCTAAGATTTGAGATTTGAGATTTGAGACTTGAGATTAAAAATCTCAAATTCGAAATCCGAAATCCGAAATAAAAAAATACTATTCTCCCTTTTCTTCCTTTGCCGGATTGCGGTAGTAAATCTTATCTTCTAAATACTCCTGTAATGCAACAAGAGTGGGTTTAGGCAGGCGCTCGTAGAATTTTGATATTTCAATCTGCTCCCGGTTTTCAAAAACTTCTTCAAGGGTATCGGTAGCGGTATTGAATTCAGAAAGTTTAGAGTTAAGCTCTTCTTTCAGCTCATGGCTGATTTGGTTGGCGCGCTTGGAACAAATGGCAAGCGTTTCGTAAATGTTTCCGGTTCCCTTTTCAAAGGCAAGAATGTCGCGGGTGGGGGTTGACTGAACGTCTGATTTATATTTCATGATTTTACTTTAAAGGAGGTTAACTTTTTTTATTGATTTGATATTTCGATGATTCAATAATCTCTCTTATTTCTTTTGCCGATTTGCTTTCAGGAAACTGGTTAAGAAACTCATTACCTGCATCTACTGTTGCCGAAAATCTTTCTGTTTTGCGGGTTTCTATGCTATTCTGGGCGTAAAGATAATACGATTTTGCGACATAAAACATAGCGTCCTCCCTAAAGGAAGTCGAAGGATATTCGGTCAGAAGATTTTTAAAGGAGGTTACAGCTGCTTTGTAGTCTCCTATATCGAAATAGAGTTGGCTTAGGGAAAACGCCTTTTCTTCGAGCTTATATCTTAGTTTATCTATCAACGTATTGCACTCTGCCAGCCGTTGGCTTGTCGGGTACTTGTTCACAAAGATTTGCAATTTGGCTATGGCTTTTTTCGTGTTTTCCTGGTCCAGAGTGAAATCAGGGGAGCTTTTATAAAAGCAGTATGCATGCAGAAATGAGCATTCCTCGGCGTATTCGCTTCGCGGAAAAGTGTTTACAAAGTTGTCGAAATGATAAGCGGCAAGCTCGTAGTCCTCAAGGTAATAATTGCAATAAGCATAATAATAATAGACCTTTTCAGCCCTGCCCTGGCCACGGTAAACGCTGATGAGCTCTTCAAAAAGCGGAAGCGCCCTGAAGTAGTCCTTCTTCTCGAAATACGCTACTGCCGCATTAAACTTGGTATCGCCATCGGTACTTTTCAGAATTTTCTGGTACTTGCTGCATGAGGCAAGTAATGCAACTGCTGCAAGAAGAATAAAAATCTTTTTCAGGGACATGGCGCGAAGATAGAAATCGTTAGTTGTTAGAGGTTGGACGTTAGATGAAGAAGCAGCATCGAATCTTAAAACGTCTAACATCCAACGTTTAACGTTATTTTTATTTATATTATTGCAATGCTTTTAGCAACATGAAATACGCCCTTATCATCACCTCCACATTTTTTCTCTCCACCGGAATTTTTGCGCAAATCGGGTACCAGACCTTAACTATTCCTGCTCCCGATGGCCTTACTATTACTGCGGACCTTTATGAAGCAGATTCAACGGCTCCTGTTATTCTTTTGTGCCACCAGGCAGCATACAGCAGGGGAGAATACCTGGAAACTGCAAAGCGCCTGAAAAAATTCGGATTTACATGCCTCGCTATCGACTTGCGTTCGGGAAATGAATGCAATGCTGTTCAAAATGAAACAGCCCGCGCTGCAAAGTTGGGGCATTATACAACCAGTTACATGGATGCAAAACGTGATATTGAATCCGGCATTGATTTTCTCTATGCTAATTATCACCGCAAAGTTATTGTGCTGGGAAGTTCATACTCTGCATCGCTCGCGTTGCTCGAGGCAAAAGAAAATCCGCAAGTGGGGGCCGTTATTGTTTTCAGTCCCGGAGAATATTTTGGCGAAAAAGATTTTATTTCAAAAAAAATTACCGGGCTCGACAAGCCCGTGTATGCAACATCAGCGCTGTCTGAAGCGCCGGAAGTAACAGAACTGCTTAAAGATGTTACATCACAATTAAAAGTTCAGTTTATTCCGACAGCGGAGGGAAATCACGGCTCTAAAGTTTTATGGACTTCCAACAGCAATAACGAAGAATACTGGCTGACGCTTATGGCTTTTCTGTCCAAAATCAGAGAACTCAAATAATTTATCTGTGAGTTCGCCCCTCCAGCGCCTTAGCTTTTTCATTATTGCCGGTGAACTTGTATAATACCACCAGGTGGTAGATACTCTCCTCATCTTTTGGATCCAGCTCAACGGCCTTTTCAAAGTTCTCGATGGCTTTAGGATAATCGCCTATGTTTGAATACGCAAATCCTTTGTAGCAGTAGGCCTTGGCAAATCGTGAATCCAATTGTAATATGGTATCAGATTGAGCAAGCACTTCAGAATTTTTTTTCAGGTTAACCAGTGCGATTGTTTTGTTTTTACGCGCCAGCAGGTTGCCCGGTTCCAGTGCAAGCGCGTGGTCTAAATATTGTATGGCTGTATCGTACTGATTTTTCTTGTTGTATAAGAGCCCTATGTAGTAGAATGTTTTTGCATCGGGATTTTTTTGCCGCTGCACAACAAGCGTGAACGCTTCAATCGCCTTGTCATATTGCGCTGTCTTGTCGTAAAGGTTACCTTCCATTTGCAGCACTTCCAAATCAGAACGCCCCGTAAACTCATTGTGCTTTTCAAAATATTTCAGGGCATTGGCATTATCGCCTTTGCGGCTGTAGCCTACACCCAAATGCTTATAGGCATCCATATAGCCCGGGTATATTTGAATAGCTTTTTGGTATTCGGCAATGGCCTCGTCTTCCAGGTTTTGTTTGCGAGCTTCATCCGGTTGTTTGTCATAGAGCATATATTGCAATGCGTTACCCCAGTGGAAATGAGCAGTGGCGCTGCCGCTGCTGACTTTAACATCATGCCCGAACAAGGTGGGATTATCTTTCCAATCCCCGCTCCGCGAAAATGTTTTAACCGAATAAAGACAGGCAATAAGTATTACAGGGATAAGAATTTTTTTGTTTGAGGAGAAAAAACTTTTTATTGTCTCGGGTCTTTTTCTCAAATCAGCTTTCAGGATTTTCATAATCACGTACGCAACGATGATGCAATATCCCAGCGAAGGCATATACATAAGCCGTTCACCTAATGTGCTGGCGATAATGATAAACATATTCGATACAGGGGCCAGCGCAAGCAGGTAAAACAATATGGCAAATGATACAATGCTTTTCTTTTTCAACCCTGCAATCGCATACACCAGCAGAGCAGCATGAACGAGTAAAGAAAAAATTACGGCAGGATTTGCGAGCTGCTGCATGGGTATTTGCGCATAATCATAATTGTATGACAGTGGATGTGGAAAAATCAAAAGCAGGATATACTTGAGAAGAATGAAAAGTGCAGTCGCTTTTTCACTCACAAAATCAGGAGCGGCATATAATGTGTTCACAAGCGGTGAGCGGTCGTAAGCGGGAATACCTTCGAGTACCTGTGCGCGGATAAATAAATGAACAGCAGCAGTAAGCAGCAGCAGTAAGCTTACAATGAAAATTGATTTTGATTTCGCATCTGTAAAAAAGTAAACCGTAAGCGGAATGGCAACCACGAATATGATCCCAGATTCCTTTGACAGCACAGATAAAAAATAAAACAGGGCAAGAAGAAATAGCTGAAGCGGTGAGCGGTTCCCTGTAAATTTTATTGCAGGAAACATAGCAGCAATTCCGAACAGTAAGCACAGAATTTCATCTGCGCTTTTAATGTTGTTCACCACTTCGGTATGGATGGGGTGCGCAGCATACAGCAGCACGCACGCAAACGGAAAGAGGATACTTTGTTTCGAAAACAATTTTGATAATAAAAGAAAAAGCAGCGCGCAGGTGAGTGCGTACAACAGCACGTTTATTAAGTGATATACATGGGGGCTATCAGGAAAAAACTGCCAGATGGTCGCAAACAAAACAAAAGAGCCGGGACGGTAAATAGGTATTTTGACTCCCACGTTCGCTCCGTACCATGAGTCGGTTTTGAGCAGTGTGGGAATAGCCGGTATTCCCTGTTGAACCAACCGGTTTTCTTTGATGCTCGCTTCATCGTCAAGAACAAAATCAAATGCAATGCTCTGCGCGTAAAGCACAAAAGAGAAGATAAAAATCACAAGTGCCAGCCGGTTCTTCAGCATATTGCTTGCAGGAACGGGAGCCGGGATTTCTGCAACCGCCGGTTTCGTTTTTTTATTCTTATTCGACATAAGATTAAAGCAATTGCATTAGGAGCCCAGTTATAATCATGCTAACCCTTCGGGTTTTATGAATAGAGGAATCTTTATTGATAGTGCAAAGTAAATATTTTTGCAGACCTGCCGTTTTCATCAGGATAAAACAGTCACTAGGCGGAACTTTAGGAAAACACACGCTTTTTTGTCCCTCCCGTTCTTAGTTTTGTCTAAAACATTTTTCTCATCAAAAAAATTCTTTCATCTTTATCGGCTCAAACTCAACAAGCATGAAAAAAATTCTATTCAATACTTCTCTCATTGTATTCCTGTTTTCTTTGACAGCGGTAATACAAAATCAGCCTGCTTATTCGCAAGGCAAGCAACAAAAGAAAACTGCAAAAAAAGAATCCGAGACCGATAAAAACGACCCATGGAAGACGGAAACGTTCAGCGGGCTTGCATTCCGCAGCATTGGTCCGGCAAAGACTTCGGGACGTGTCAGCGATTTTGCCGTAAACCCTAATAATCATAATGAATATTTTGTAGCTGCAGCATCGGGCGGAGTATGGAAGACAACAAATGCAGGCATCACTTATAATCCTGTATTTGAGGGAGAAGGAGCGTACTCCATCGGCTGTGTTGAAATTGACCCTTCTAACACCAACATAGTTTGGGTGGGCACAGGCGAAAACAATAACCAACGCAGCGTTGCTTATGGCGATGGTGTTTACAAATCTGAAGACGGAGGGAAATCATGGAAGAACATGGGCTTGAAAAACTCGGAGCACATCGGCATGGTTGCTATCGACCCGAAAAATTCTGACATCGTGTACGTTGCAGCCTATGGTCCGCTCTGGAGTCCGGGTGGAGACAGGGGAATTTATAAAACTACCGATGGCGGTAAAACCTGGAAGCAGATTTTATTTGTGAGCGAGAACACCGGCTGCAACGAAATCCACATGGACCCGCGCAATAGCAACGTGCTGTATGCCTGTGCTCACCAGCGCAGGCGGCAGGTGTTTACCTACATCAGCGGTGGCCCGGAGTCAAATATTTACAAAAGCACCGATGGCGGAGTAACATGGGATACACTTCGCAAGGGCCTGCCCGATGTGGACAAAGGAAGAATCGGCTTGGCTATTTCTCCTGTAAATCCTGATTATGTTTATGCTATTATAGAAGCAGCGGATAAGAAAGGCGGTGTGTTCCGCTCAACAAACCGGGGCGCCAGTTGGGATAAGATGAGCGACAATGTAACGGCAGGAAATTATTACCAGGAAATTTTTTGCGACCCTAAAGATGTGGACAAAGTATTTTATGTCGACTTCTGGGTAATGGTGTCAAAAGATGGAGGAAGGACTTTTAATAAAATAGGGGAGAAATATAAACACGTAGATAACCATGCTTTATGGATAGACCCCGATAATACAAAGCATCTGTTAGTGGGCTGTGATGGGGGCGCTTATGAAACGTATGACTTTGGAAGCAACTGGGAGTTCAAAGCTAATCTTCCCGTTGCGCAGTTTTACAAAGTTGCCGTGGATAATTCCTTCCCGTTCTACTATGTCTATGGCGGTACGCAGGATAACAACAGCTTAGGCGCTCCGTCCCGCACCATCAGTGCAAACGGTATCACCAATGCCGATTGGTTTTTTACACTGGGAGGTGACGGTTATGAAACACAGGTAGACCCTGAAAACCCCGATATTATTTATCCCCAATTTCAGTATGGAGGATTGTCACGCTACGATAAAAAAAGTGGCGAAAATATTGACATCCGTCCTGTAGAAGGAGAGAACGAACCGGCACTGCGGTGGAACTGGGATTCTCCGCTTTTGATTTCATCACACAAAAGCACACGCCTGTATTTTGGTGCGAACAAATTATTCCGTACCGATGACCGCGGTGATTCATGGACAGCTATCAGCGGGGATTTATCGCGCCAGCTTGACAGGAATAAATTACCTGTGATGGGAAAAGTATGGAGCATGGATGCGGTTGCAAAAAATCAGTCAACAGATTTTTACGGACAGCTTGTTTCTATTTCGGAAAGTTATTTCGATGAGAACCATTTGGTAGTAGGAACTGATGACGGACTCATACAGGTTACACGTGACGGAGGGAAATCCTGGACTAAAGTCGACAACATTGCCGGTGTTCCCGAGCGCACGTATGTAAATCAAATTATCGCTTCGCAGCTTGATAAAAATGTTTTCTATGCAACGTTCAACCATCACCGCTATGGAAATTTCAAACCGTTTGTTTACAAGAGTACAGACGGAGGAATTACATGGTCACCCATCATGGGCAATCTTCCCGAGCGCGGAAGTGTTTACACCATTGCCGAAGACCATATAGACAAAGACTTGCTTTTTGCGGGAACAGAATTCGGAGTTTATTTTACCAATGATGGCGGCCAGAAATGGATTCAGTTGAAAGGCGGCCTTCCCACTATTGCCGTAAGGGATATGGCCATTCAAAAACGTGAGAGCGATTTGGTGCTGGCAACTTTTGGCAGAGGATATTACATACTTGACGATTATTCCCCGTTGAGAAATATTAAGAAAGACGACCTCAGCAAAGCCGCGTTCATTGCGCCCATCAAGGATTCCTGGATGTTTATAGAAGCAACCAGCGCTACAGGAGGCCCCGGAAAAGGATTCCAGGGCGAGAGTTTCTTTTCAACTCCCAATCCTAAAGTGGGAGCCGTGTTCACATACTACCTGAAAGAGAGCATCAAAACCATCAAAGAAAAACGCCAGGAAGCGGAGAAAGAAAAAATCAAAAAAGGCGAGCCCGTTTATTATCCATCTGCCGACTCTATGCGCCTGGAAGATGAGCAGCCCGAGCCATATCTTTTGTTCACTGTTATGGATGACGCAGGAGCCGTTGTACGGTATATTAAAACCGGAGCTAAAAAAGGTTTAGGCAGAATTGTATGGGATTTCCGCTACGCAGCTCCGGGCCCCATTGAATTTAAAAGCCCTGACCCCACTAATCCTTATGACCTGCCCGAAGACGGACACCTTGCCATGCCGGGTAATTATAAAGTATCGCTTAGTAAGTTTGAAGACGGGAAGCTGACTGAAATTGTTTCTGCCCAATCATTCACGGTTAAATCGCTTAATGCTGCAACACTTCCGGCTACGGATAAAAAAGCGCTCGATGCGTTCAGCAATAAAGTAAGTGAGCTGCGCAGAACTACTGGCGCTGCTGACAATTACAAAGGCGAGCTTAGCAACAAGCTCAAATACATTAAGCAAGCTATTGTTGCTTCGTCCGCTTCCATCCCCGGAATTACTGAGCAGGTTTATGCCATTGATAAGCGGATGAACGCCGTGGAAATAAAACTGAATGGTGATGCAAGCATGGCAAAGCGCGAGTTCGAAACGCCTCCGACCATAAACGGGCGCATAGGGCAGATAGAATATTCGGTCTGGTACTCTACATCGGCTCCCACAAAAACTGCCATGCAGTCGTATGACATTGCATCAAAGCAATTCAGTGTAGTGCTTAGTGAATTGAAAAACATTGATGCCGATATCAAAAAGATTGAAGCTACACTTGAACAAAACAAAGTGCCTTATACTCCGGGACGTGTTCCGGTTTGGAATGATAAATAAGTTAAGGGTTGTTCTCTTAGAAAGCGTTTAGCAGAAAAGGGTCCGTCAGGCCGGAAGACCAGACGGCACATGAATTATTTTCTCACCAATGGAATTTGCAAATTGGTCGGTCGGTTTTCTTCTTTGTCAAATCCTCTGCCGTCAACATTTCTTGCTCCCCAAAATAAAAGGTCGTTGAAAAAATAAATCAAATCACACTCTGAAAATATTTGTCCTTCTGCAAGTCCGAAAGGTGGAAATGATTTTTGCAAAATACTTTGAGCAACATTCACTGTCCATGGATTGAAACCTTTTGTAATTTGATTCATTGCATCGGCAAAAGGTTGAAGTAGCGGTGTTACTTCATAAGTGTCGTCAGCAATGAAGTCAACTTTTTGTGCTCCGTCAGCAATCGGGTGTTCGCCTTTCCATTCAATATGTCCTTTGATAAACATTTTTGCAAGCGGAATTTTTCCGAAAGCATCAGCATTATTGATTACAGTCAATTCAAATTTGTCATCAGCCGAATACTTAAATGTTCGTGTCAGGTAAAATGGTTTAATACTGCCGTCAGCATTTTTAATTGAGCTTGGGCGAAGTTCTGGTGCAATGCTTTTCCATTCTCCTTGCAGTGATTGTTTGATTTGTTCTGTTGTCATTTTATTTTTTTATTTAGTTTTTTCTGTGGTGCCAGGCCTTATGACCTGACGACACCTGAAATCTTTATTCAAGTTTTGAAAGCATTTGTCCTGAAAGAATAAGCCAGATAACTAAAAGCAAAGTCGATGGATACAGTCCCCACATAGGTACCCACGGAGCAGTTAATGAATATCCGCCGATAGCAACAGTGAATAGAATACCAACTATTTTCATTGCAGAATTACTTCGCAGAGAAACAGAACCCGCCCATAATGCAGTCGAAACATGACCGCCCAGGCGAATGGACGTAGCAAGGTGTTCATCAACACCATTTAGTTGCATAACGTTTACAGCTATGTCAAGAACTAACCATCCATACCCCGCAGCTCGTGCCCAACCTGGAGCAGGAAGTGCAGCAACAACAGGAAATAAAATGACATGAAATGCAACACCTACAAATGATATAAGAACAACATTTTGCGGCATCGTATTAAACATAACAATAAGCAGTGCAAATAAAAATGCACCTGCATAAGCAGCCTTTGAGGCTAACTTATTTTCTAAGGTTTGATTATGCATTTTGATTGTCTTTTTTGTTGCGCTTACTCTTTTCGGTTTTCAGCATCCCCGTTTATTTTTTAGTTGTTTATTTCTTTTAATCTTTATGTTATCAGCATACTCTACTTCTCATTTTTCACCACATATAACAATTGCATTCGACTCCAATGCAATGTTGCCATTATAGTTTTTTTGACTCACTTTGTCAAGCACTGTCTGTTTTATTTGCTGCTGTAGCGCTTTGTCTGCCTTAAAGAATGCAACAGGCGATGCCACTTCAGTTATGAAACTCCAATAGGTTGTACTATTTTCGAATTGCAGTTTACCTTCAATTTCTTTCTGCTGAATGTTTTTTAATCCGGCATTTGCAAAAAGTTCAGCCATTAAACCAGGCTGTGAGCAGCGATATATTCCCGGTGCACCAGCCGCAGGCGGTGTTAATTGCAGCATCGTAATCATCGTTTGCATTGATGTTGAAACCCATGAATTTTTTTCAGGAATATTCCACACCGAAGCAACGATACGACATCCCGGTTTTAAAACGCGAATCATTTCGCTCAAAGCAAGATTCATATCTGGAAATAAGTTAAAGCCCAACCGGCAAGTGATGGCGGTAAATGTGTCGTTCACAAAAGGAAGCGCTGAGACATCGCAACAAATTGCTTCAAAATTTTTAATGCCCCGTTTCCGAGCATTTTCTTCAGCAACTGCAACCATTTTTTCTGAAAGATCAGTGCCTGTAACTTTCCCGTTTTTCAAAATTGAAGCTATGGTCAGTCCCGGCTCTCCGGTACCTGTTGCAACATCCAGTACTATATCATCATCTTTCAGATTCAGCATTCTTATCATTTCGTCACTCATCGGCTTCAGGAACTTCATATTTATGTCATCCCATTTTTTCCATCCGGCAGAAGATTTATTCCACGCTTCTTTTTGTACTTCTCTGATTTTTTCGAGTTGTGGTTCCATATTTTTTATTTTGATTATCATTATTGGATTTCACTGCCGTTTGTTCGAAGCGCAAGAGTTGCTGATAACGAAGAAGGGATTAAAGAAGTAAAAAAAAATATCTGAACCGGGATTTGCATGATTAATTTGATTTAATGTATTTATCTAAATCAAGTAATCCTTTAATCCTTCTAATCATGGTTCAGACTATTTCGTTTACTCATTCTTTTTTATTTCTTTTAATCTTAATGTTATCGGCAACCTTTTTCTCCGTTCAATGTCATAAATTATTTTTTCTTGAACCAACCAAACATACTGGACTTTATCACATTCTCATCTTCTTTGTATTCCAATGTATATTCAGGATTGCCTGTGCATACGAGAAGTTTCTTATCTGCACTTAACTCATATCTATGATACGCCTCAACAAAAGATGGATTATCAGTAATCATTGAAAGAAATTCATAAGTAGTGTCTTTAGTGCTATTTTCCTTTCTGATAGTTGCCCAATATTCAACTGTATAAAAAATATCTTCTTTCGAAATCTTTAAGGTAACTGTCTTAAAAGAGTCAGCATCAAGTATAAGACCTTTTGAAAGTTTCCATTCGCCAATAAATGGACTTGACTTAGAAAATAAACTTCCTCCATTACATGAACAAAACAATAGCAACGCAAGTATTATTTCGATTGAGTTTTTATGTTTCATATTGCTATTTCTGCTTTTCGTTTGTTATTTGGCCATTACAACATCTTGAGGTCGCAATTTAACTGTTTATTTCTTGCATACTGTATCAAGTTAGCACGCTGCCATTGGCGACGCATAACATCTATTATCTGCACCTCCCGAAAACGAGAAGTGCTGTTAGTGAAGCAAATATAAAAACTATCCAATTCTTAATTCTGCATTCTGCATTCTGCATTCTTAATTCGTTACCCCTACCTTCGCCTCATGAAAGAAAAGCAGCGAAACGATAATATTATTGAGCCAATCCGATTTGTTTCATGAATGATTGATTATCCCAAAACAAATATTCTTCACTCATTTTCCCGTCTGCTCCCCAATGTCCTATTGTGGTCATAGATAATTTGAAACTTTTATTTGTCGGTGGAATTGATTTACCGTTTCCAATTGCCATCGGTTTTGAAAATGTTCCTTCCATTATTCCAACAACACATGTCCAGTCGCCTCTGCCGAATTTGATAGGATGCGTTTTAATTTTTGTATCGGGTGCAAAAGCAAACATGGGTGTGAGTTGGTCTATGTGCTGCGGATATAAACCTGTTGTGATACTGCCGTCAGGATAATACACTTTGATATTATCGGCATGGCTGTGGTTAAACATTCCCCACTTTTGATTGCTGTAGAAATCAAAGTCAAGTGTATCAAAAATTGCAAGATGTTTTTCCTGCAATGCTTCATCAGCTTTGTATTTGTCTAATTCCGTTTGCAGTGATTTTATTTTTTCCTGCTGGCTGCTGTCTGAGCAGCTTGTGACAATTACTGTTGCTGCTACGACTAATAGTGCTGCAAGTGCTTTGATTGTTGTTACTTTTTTCATTTTAGTTTATTTTAATTGTTAGCAGTTAAATTATTTTTTAGTAAAGTTATTCATTTATCATTGTCTTGTTTTCCTGCAGCCAGGTCCTCATCCCTTTCATTTATGTAGAGAGGCAGAGTCATGAAATACTGTCTTCAAATTTCAATTTTTAATTCTGCATTCTGCATTCTGCATTCTTAATTCCTTACCCTACCTTCGCCCCATGAAAGAAAAGCAGCGAAACGACAATATCATTTATGGCATCCGCCCCGTTACCGAAGCCATTCTCGCCGGAAAAGAAATAGAATCGGTCTTTATTCATAACAATTCCAAGAATGAGCGTATCCATGAGTTTAAAACACTACTGAAGGAACACAATATTGCATGGAAAGAGGTTCCTTATGCGGCTCTCAACCGATACACGCGTATGAACCACCAGGAGGTAGTTTGTTTCATTTCTCCCATTACCTATAATCATCTTCACTCTATTGTTCCTCATGTGTTTGAGAAAGGCGAAGCGCCTCTTATTGTTGTTCTCGACCGTATCACCGATGTGCGCAACTTCGGGGCTATCTGCCGCACAGCCGAGTGTGCAGGCGTACATGCTATAGTAATTGCATTTCGCGGTGCTGCACAAATCAATGCCGATGCGATTAAGACCTCTTCCGGGGCGCTAAATATTATCCCTGTTTGCAGGGAACGGAACCTTGCTGCTGCCTGCGACTTCTTAAAAGAAAGCGGGCTTCAAATAATAGCATGCACTGAAAAAGCAAAAGAAAAATATTTCAAAACCGATTTTTCCCATCCAACAGCTCTCATCCTTGGTTCTGAAGAAGATGGCATTTCTGATGAGCTCCTTACAAAAGCCGACCGAAGGGTGTCTGTTCCACTTTTGGGCAGAATAGAGTCGCTCAACGTTTCGGTGGCAGCAGGGGTTATTTTATATGAGGTGGTGAGGCAGCGTACCGTAGGTTAACGGAGCCTTTTTATTGATTTCCTGCTTTTTACAAAAGAAATCATAAAAATAATTTCTAAAAACTTGTGGACTTCCGGTTTTTTGTGTATTATATTTGCCCGCTGACCTTTTTCTAAATAGCTGATTAAATGAAACTTACCCAATTCAAGCTCCATGTGCCTGATTCTCTGCTCGCTACATACCCTGCCAAGCATCGCGACGAAAGCCGTTTAATGGTTATTGAGCGAAAAACAGGCAAAATCCACCATAAAAAGTTTAAACAAATCCTCGACTACTTTGACGATGGCGATGTAATGGTGCTTAATAACACCCGCGTTTTCCCTGCTCGTTTGTATGGCAATAAAGAAAAAACCGGGGCGCGCATTGAGGTTTTTCTTCTTCGCGAGCTTAATGCAGAAAGCCTGCTTTGGGATGTGCTGGTTGACCCCGCGCGGAAAATCCGTATCGGCAACAAATTATACTTCGGGCAGAACGATGCCTTAGTTGCTGAAGTGATAGACAACACCACTTCGCGTGGGCGCACGTTGCGTTTCCTTTATGATGGAACCCACGATGAATTTAAGCGCTTGATTTATGAGTTGGGAAATACTCCTCTTCCCAAATACATAAAGCGCAAGGCTGAACCTGAAGATGTCACCCGCTATCAAACCATATATGCAAAGCATGAAGGTGCTGTTGCTGCTCCTACTGCCGGTTTGCACTTCAGTCCTGAGCTTATGAAGCGGCTTGAGCTAAAGGGAGTGAAGTTTCCCGAGATTACTCTTCATGTGGGCTTGGGCACTTTCCGCCCGGTTGAAGTAGAAGACCTTACCAAGCATAAAATGGACAGCGAACAACTTATCATCACTGAAGAAGCATGCAATATGATTAATAAAGCGAAGGCGCATCATAAAAGGATTTGTGCTATCGGCACCACAACTATGCGCGGTATGGAAACGTCTGTTACCACTAAGGGAGAAGTAAAACCTTTTAATGGCTGGACGAACAAATTTATTTTTCCGCCCTATGATTTCAGCGTTGCCAATGCCATGGTCACCAACTTTCATATGAGCGAATCAACGTTGCTGATGATGACCGCTGCCTTTGGCGGCTATGACCTGATTATGAATGCCTACAAGGTTGCCGTAAAAGAAAAGTATCGCTTCTATTCGTATGGCGATGCGATGCTGATTCTTTAAAACGTTACACGTTGGACGTTGGATGTTAGACGTTTAAAACAGCCATAATTCTTTCTGAACGTCTAACGTCAAACGTCTAACAAATTTTTTCCATGAAAAAAGTCGTCATCATCACCGCAGCCGGCACCGGTGAACGGATGCAGTCACAGCTTCCCAAGCAGTTTCTTCTTTTATCGGGAATACCGGTATTGATGCATACCATTAAAAAGTTTGATGGAATTGTTGATGGAGAAATTCTGGTGACCCTCCCGGAAAATTATATGGATTACTGGAAAAAACTTTGCGCGGAGTATGATTTTAATATTCCTCATACAACTACTGCAGGTGCGGCAACGCGGTTTGAATCGGTACGGAATGCGCTTGAAAAAATTAATGTTGATGAAGCGTTGGTTGCCGTTCATGACGGGGTAAGGCCTTTGGTAAGCGAGCTACTGATTAAAAACATTTTTTCTGCGGCAGAAAAAAATGGTAATGCTGTTCCGTTTATTCCGCTCGCGGAAAGTATCCGCAGCATGGATGGAGCAAAAAATTCTTATGCTGACAGGAAAAATTTTGTCAGCATTCAGACACCTCAGTGTTTTAGTTTGTCGTCACTTAAAAAAGCGTACGCACAGAATTTCAGCGAAGCATTTACCGATGATGCAACAACAGTGGAAGCCGCGACAGGTGAAAAAATATTTTTGGTTGAAGGAGAAAAGCAAAACATTAAGATTACAACCTCCTCCGACTTCGAGTACTGTGAATCATTGATGGAAAAAGTTACCATTTAATGTAGCAGCGAATCAAGATTGAATATATCCCAGCCGGGAGGAATTATCATCAGGAATACAAGCATTACAAGGCGCGGGAAATAAAACTGCATATCCCACATCGGCTTTATCAGGGTAAAAATGATTCCGGTCACCAGCATATCGGCACTGAGCAAAATCAAAGCAGTATCACGCTGAAATCCGACAATAAGCAGTGCGCCTGCAACCAGCTCAATCCATGATGAGATGCGTATAAGCGCTTTCAAAAAATTTCTCCCAAAAATTTTATCTGTGACCGGAGTTGATGCAGTTTCCGCAGTTATAGTGATTCCAATCCTGAAAATTTTATCGTAGCCCTGCATAAAAAATAGTATTCCGAGAATTACCCGTACCAGCAGTGTTGCCATGGGAAGGAGAAAAGCGGATTCCATAATTGTGCAAAGATAATTTTTAAATTTTTTTATTTCAAGCAGCAAATTTTTAAGCCAACAACCAATGACCAATTTAAAATTGCCGCCTGCTGCTCCGGGCATTGTCAATGCTTGCATTCAGCTCAAAACCGATAATTAATATGAGCGAATTGTAATAAATCCATAACATAATCACGATAAGTGTTCCAATGGAGCCATAGACTTTATTGTAGTTGCCGAAATTATTTACAAATAAGCCGAAGCCGACGGAAGTAAGTATGCACAGGAATGCAGCGAGCAGTGAGCCGGGAGAAATAAATCTCCACCTTTTTTTCAGAGCCGGACCAAAATAATATATAGATGAAACGGCAGAAAGAAACAGGGAGATGATGATGACCCATTTACCTGTATAGAGAAGAACAATCTGCATTTTATTTTTAATAATATGATGGCTGACAAGTGTTTTCAATGCCGTTTCGCTGAAGATGATTAAAAGTATTGCAATCACCACAAGCAGCGCAAGAATGGTGGTGAGTGAAAGAGCTACCATCCGCAGCCCAAGGCCTTTGCGTGTTTCTTTAACATGATAACTTTTATTGAAGCCATCAATGAGTGCGGTAATGCCGTTGGTTGCAAAAAAGACAACGAGCACAAAGCCAATGGAGAGCACTCCTCCGTGATGGTGACTCACAATGTCTTCGATGGTTTCGCGTGTGGCTAAATAGGCATCTTTGGGAAGGATATCTTTAATGAGCAACAGCAGCTGAGTCTGAAAATTCTCCACGGGAATATATGGGATGAGCGAGAAGAGAAATATGATGGCAGGGAATAAGGCAAGGAAAAAGCTATACGCAACCGATGACGCCCGGCTCTTAATGGAACCCTTATGAATGCCCGTGAAAAAAAAATCAGCGACATCATAGATAGGCATGCCGTCAAAACCCGGCAGCACAAGACGCTTACTTGCATCCGAAAGCTTTTGTACCGGTGGTGAATAAACAATAAGCCGGAGAATTTTTCTGAAAAAATTTTTCATTCCTGCCTGCCTGTAACCCGTAAGCTCATATCAATGGTTTTGTATGAGTGCGTAAGCGCCCCGGCAGAGATAAAGTCCACACCGGTTTCAGCATATGCCTTTACATTCTCCAATGTGATTTTCCCCGATGCTTCGGTTTGGACTTTGCCTGCCGAAGCTTTAGCGAAGGCAGGATTTCCGCCAACCATTTTTACTGCCTCTGCAAGCTGCGCGGGAGAAAAATTATCGAGCAATATCCTGCTCACTTCGCCCGTCTGCATTACTTCCTTCACTTCATTCATGTTCCTAGCTTCTACTACAATAGAAAGATTTTTGTTTTTCTTTTTAAGATATTCTTTCACCGATAGAATAGCTTTTGCAACTCCTCCTGCCGCGTCCACATGATTGTTCTTGATTAAAATCATATCGTACAAGCCAAAGCGATGATTTTCTCCACCACCTGTTTTTACTGCCCATTTTTCTATGAGACGAAACAGGGGAGTGGTTTTGCGGGTGTCGAGGATTTTTGCTTTTGTGCCGCTTATTTGAGCGCACATTTTATTGGTGAGCGTTGCAATGCCGCTCATACGCTGCATGCAGTTAAGCACCAGCCGCTCGCACGAAAGAATGGAGCGCAGCCGTCCTTCAATGGTGATGCAGGTTTTCCCCGCAGAGACTTTTTCTCCGTCACCGAAATGTGTTTTTACGTTGAGCGTGGAATCGTAATACGTAAAGATTTGGTCGGCAAGCACAATGCCCGAAATAATGCAATCTTCTTTGACAATTATTTCCGCTTTGCCTTTGGCATTTTCGCTGATAGTCGCAAGTGTAGTGTGGTCGCCTTCGCCAATATCTTCGTTCAGGGCTGCTTTGATAAATTCTTCCAGGTTCATTTCAAAATGATTGTGGAATCAAAAGTCGGAAATAAAAAATAGAACTAGGGGATTCCTCACCCGATAAATCGGGATTCGGAATGACGTATAACAATAAAAGGAATTTTGCAGGGCAAAGCCCCTGCTCTATTTTTAAATCTATAAACTTGTCATTCCGAGCTTAGCGAGGAATCCGTTCACTATTTCTTCTCCAGAAATTTTTCTTTCATCTCATCAAACGAAGGGAAATCGTTATGATGCCACATCATTTCTACGGTAGCGCCATTTAAGAGCACCAGCCCTGGGTTGGAGCGGATGATGGTTTTAAGCGCAGTGTTATCACCATAATAATAATCAAAGATGGAATTATGTTCGTGGCGGAAAACATCGGTCTCCTTTGGTGAAGAGGCAGTAAGGCCAACAAAAGGAATCTTTGCTTTTTGGCAGAGGGTAACAAAGTCGTTTATCTTATGCTGGGCTTTTTCATTGCTCTTGCTTAAATCATAAGCAACAAGCAAAAACTTATAGCCGGGCTTTGAAAGAAATTCCTGCGCATAATCTTTTCCATCAGCATCATACATATTAAAGTCATGAATCTTTGGATGGTCTCCCTCCTGTATGACTTTGTCTTTACGGTCAATGAACTTATAGGTATCATCGATTTTTCCCATCTCATCCTGCTTCAATTCAATTTTTTTTCCATCCTTCTCATAAATAAAAACCATTTCTGTGATTTGCTCTTTTGCGTTGGGTGGAAGCTTCATTCCCTCCAAAATATTTTTCCCGATAGCATAAGGCCTGAAGTCGATAACAGGAAGATGTCGGTAACAATAAATTGAAAAGAACAGTGAAACCAAAAACCCGGTATAGGCAATGAGGCCGGATGCTTTTTCACCGAACAGCGGAGTAATGGCATTACGGTTAAAGAATATGATGAGGATAAGCACCAGCAGCACTGCATCTTTGGAGAACGATTGCCAGGGGGTGAGCTTAAGAGCATCGCCAAAGCATCCGCAATCTTTTACCACATCGAAGTATGCAGAGTAGAAGGTGAGAAACGTAAAGAATACTATCATCAACAAAAGAATCCAGGCAGTCTGCCTCATTCTTGCGCCCAGAAGCAATGCAAAACCAACCGCCATTTCAAACACAGAAATAAACATGGCAAGCCAGAGAGAAACGGCGCTCATCCAGTCAATATGAAATACAATGAAATACTCGTCAAGCTTGTAGGAAAATCCGAGCGGGTCATTTGCTTTGACAAAGCCGGAAACAATGAAAAGCACTCCTACAAGGATGCGGCTGGTGGTTGTGAGGAAACTGCGCACGGAAAAAAGTTATACGTTATACGTTATAAATTATACGGAGCGAATGTATTTGTGAAAGATGAATAAATGCTATAATCGTATAACATATAACCAATAACTTATAACCGTTTATTAGTTTTCCCGCAATTTAATCAACGCAAAAATGGCGTAGTTAATGATATCGTAAAAGTTGGAGTCGATGCCTTCGGAGGCAATGGTTTTTCCATCGTGGTCTTCAATCTGCCGTATGCGCATAAGCTTCATAAGAATTAAATCGGTGAACGAGCTGATGCGCATCTTGCGCCATGCTTCTCCATAGTCGTGATTTTTATTCAGCATCAAACGCTTTGCTTCGCTCATGTGCTTGTCGAAATGTGAAAGCACTTCTTCAGGACTCATAACAGGAATGTTCTGTCCGCTGTGACTGCCAAGCTCATGCTGTATGAGTGCTATGACACCATAATTTACAATCCCCATAAACTCTGAAACTATTCCGTCTTCAACTCTTTGCTCGCCTGTTTCTTCAATGGTACGGATACGCTGCGCTTTGATGAAAACCTGGTCGGTAAGCGAACTTACCCGCAGCACACGCCAGGCATTGCCGTAATCGTTCATCTTTTTAATAAAAATATCTTTGCACGAGGCGGCTTCTATGTCGTATTGTTCAGATGTATTCACGGAAATGTTTTCAGAGATTAAAGTTTGCGGCATTGAAGGGTAGTGTTATACGTTATACGTTATATGCTATACGTAATTTTTTGCTAATAACGAATAACATATAACTAATAACTTGTTCGGTAGGGTAAAATGTTTAATAGATAAATATAGTGGCGAAAGATACATTTTTTTATAAAACACGATGGCTCAACTGCAGCGGCAAGCTGCTTGATTTGTCAGCGCCAGTGGTGATGGGTATATTAAACATTACCGATGACTCATTTTACGATGGCGGGCAATTTACGGATAAGGAAAAAATGCTTGCTCATACGGGAAAGATGCTTCAAGAAGGAGCAGCAATTATAGACATTGGAGCACAATCAACCCGCCCTGGTGCGAAAAGGGTGGACGCAAAAGCTGAAACGGAAAGAGTTATTCCTGCATTACAACTTCTAAAAAATAAATTCCCTGATGCCGTTTTTTCGGTTGATACCTTTTATGCTTCTGTTGCCGAAGCTGTAATTAAAGAAGGAGCATCCATTATCAATGATGTGTCGGGAGGAACGATGGATTCAAAAATGTTTGAAATCATTTCCCGTTACAAAGTCCCTTATGTTCTCATGCACATACAAGGAACTCCCGAAACGATGCAGAAAAATCCGTCCTATAAAAATGTAACAGGGGAAGTGATGGATTATTTCTCCCAAAAAATTTCAACGCTTCGTTCGCTTGGCCTAAATGATATCATTATTGACCCCGGTTTCGGATTCGGAAAAACGTTGGAGCATAATTATTCTTTGCTTGCACATCTTGAGCTTTTTCGGATTTTTGAGCTTCCCATCCTGTGTGGTTTTTCGCGTAAGTCAATGGTTGGCAAGCTGCTTAACATTTCTTCTGAAGATGCGTTGAACGGAACAACTGTATTAAATACGATAGCATTAATGAAAGGCGCATCCATGCTTCGTGTCCATGATGTTAAAGAAGCAGTTGAAGCAATTAAAATTGTAAACCACTTCACCCCCTTCGGTCGCCATAGGTTTGCCGAAGGCGAGGCAAACCCTTCTCCAAAGGAGAAGGGCTTCGCACAGAATTAAATATTGCTTTAACTTCGTTGCACAAACTTCTCCGAACTCCGAACTAATAACTCTTAACCACCAGCATGGACCTTTTTAAAATTGATTTTCTCACCATCCGGCTGATTGACGTTATTGATGTACTGATAGTCGCTTTTCTTTTGTATAAGCTATACATATTACTTAAGGGTGGGGTTGCCATCAATATTTTTATCGGGCTGCTATCGGTATACGCGTTGTATCTCGTTTTTGTAAAAGTGCTGCACATGGAACTGCTGGGCACTATCCTGGGGCAGTTTATCGGGTTGGGATTTATTGCGCTTATCATTGTTTTTCAGCAAGAGGTCAGGAGGTTCCTCGTTATGCTGGGCACCAACAGCATTCTTACCCGCAATACATACACGCGGCAGTTGCTGCCGTGGAACTGGCAGTTCCAGAAAAACAGGGGGCTTGATATTTCAGCAATTGTAAAAGCGTGCCGCCAGATGTCGAAGGAACGAACGGGAGCTATTATTGTCATTGCCAAATCATCGGAGCTGAAATTTTATTCCAACACGGGCGATACTGTGGATGCGGTACTATCAAAACGGCTGCTGGAAAATATTTTTGTAAAAAACAGCCCGCTTCACGATGGAGCCGCAATTATTGTGAACAACAGAATTAAAGCCGCCCGGTGTGTGCTGCCTGTTTCAGAAAATATTGAACTGCCTGCTCATTTGGGCTTACGCCATCGTGCAGCCATCGGAGTTACCGAACAAAGCGATTCAACAGCGATTGTAGTTTCTGAAGAGACCGGAGAAATATCTGTGGCAAAGGAAGGACAGATCCGTTTACGCGTTACGCCTGAAGAGCTCGAAAAAATTCTTATCGAAGAGTTTGCAGATTGATAAAGGCCGGTTTAGTACAGATAACGGATTGTCACAGATTTACAGATAGTGTTCATGATGGCTCAAATTTTTATCAGTAAATCTGTATCTATCTGCTATCTGAACCTTGCTCTGAATGCTTCCTGATAATCTTTTCCAGTTTATCGGCAGTATCAAAGCCCGCCATTCTCCAGAGTAATTTACCGTTGCGGAAAAGCATAAGCGTGGGAACACTTTTTATGTGATACTCCTGTGCGAGGCGGGGATTCTCGTCAGAGTTTATTTTATGAATAGCAAGGTCGCTTCCCATTCTTCTTTTCACATCATCAAGGATAGGGTCAAGAATCTTGCACGGCTCGCACCAATCCGTATAGAAATCAAACAAAACGAGTCCCCCGGTTTGGAGGGACTCGTTGAATTCCTGTTGATTCAAAATTATTTTACTACCTGTTTAGTTTGAGAAAAGGTTTCGAGCTTTGCTGACTTATATGCCTGAAGGCCTCCTTCAAGGTGAGCAACTTTTTTAAAGCCTTGCTTCACCATAAGGTCTGCTGCTTTGGCACTGCGGGTACCTGTTTCGCAATACACATAAACCGGGCGATCTTTATCGAGCATCTCAAGTATGGCCCCGAAATTATCGTCATTGATGTTGCACAATTTTGCACCCTTGATGCTTTCATTCATATACTCTTCCGGGGTGCGCACGTCCATAAGAAAACCATTGTCTTTGGCTAACTGTGCTTTGAATTCAACTGGGCTAAGTTTAAGATAGCTTGATTTTTGGTTTTGTGCCTGGCTGCCTGCGCTGACAAGCAATGCTGTGATAAATAAAATGCTGAATAATTTTTTCATGGTGTTTTATGTTTTTTAATGTTTCGGTGTTGGTATTAGGGAGATGTTATTTAGAATAAATAGGTTGCATCAGAGGAATGTAAAGATACTCTTAATTCGTAATTTCCGCCTGTTCTTCCAAAGGCGCGTTTGTTTTACGGATTCCCACAATTCCCTCACTCACATTAATGACATTGCGTATTCCCTTTAATTTAAGCAGCGAAGCCGCAATTACAGAACGGTAACCGGTACGGCAATACACCAAATATTTCGCATCCGGATTCAACTCCGTTGCCCGTTCATTAAGCTCGGCAAGCGGGATAAACTCAGTGCCTTTTACGTGACTGGTTTCATATTCCCCAGGCCGCCTTACATCAAGAATGGATGCATTCTTTTCTTTGATAAGAGCCGCAAATTTTTCGGGAGTAACCGATTCAAGGGTTTCTGTTTTTTTATCTGCCTTCATCCATGATTCCATTCCTCCGTCAAGATATCCTTTCACATTTTCGAAACCTACCCGTGCCAGGCGCAGAATGCTTTCTTTTTCTTTTCCCGCTGAGGCAACAATTACAATCGTTCTTTTAATATCGATTAATGTTCCCGCCCAGATGGCGTATGAACCGTTAAGACCGATATTGAGCGAACCGGAAATAAATCCCTTCCCGAATTCCTCGCAAGTCCTTGTATCCAGAACCAATGCGCTTTTGCTGATTTCATTTTCAACATCGGCAACGCTTAGCGGTTTCAGGTTCTTATCAAGCAAAGAGTCGAGAGTATCATAACCGTTTTTGTTAATACTTGCGTCAGAGAAAAAGTAGGGTGGGGGAGCAGAGAGTCCCTCGGTTATATCCTTGATAAAATCTTCTTTGTTCGTATGCTTCAAAGCATGGTTGGTCTTTTTCTGGTTGCCTATGGTAGACCACGTTTCTTTGCCAATAGTTTTTCCGCAAGCCGAACCGGGCCCGTGAGCAGGATAAACAATCACATCATCGGGCAGCGTTTTAATTTTACTGTTCAGCGAATCATACATCAACCCCGCAAGATATTCTTTCGTGATGCCGCTTCCGTCAAGCAAATCAGGTCTTCCTACATCACCTACAAAAAGCGTGTCGCCTGTGAATATGGCGTGCTGCTTTCCATTTTCATCAAATAATAAATAACAGGTTGATTCAAGTGTGTGACCCGGAGTGTGCAGCGCCCGAACCGTTAGCTTTCCTATTTTAAATTCTTCCCCGTCTTTGGCGTTGTAGACTTTGTACTTTGTTTCAGCCATAGGGCCATAAATAATCCTGGCGCCGGTCTTCTTTGCCAAATCAATATGCCCCGAAACAAAATCAGCATGAAAATGCGTTTCAAAAATGTATTTGATTTTTGTCTTACGTTCCGCAGTCAGCCCGATATACGGCTCGGTTTCGCGAATCGGGTCTATAATGGCCGCTTCTCCTTCTGACTCAATATAATAAGCCGCCTCGGCAAGACAATTGGTATAAAGTTGTTGAATATACATCAGGGTTAATTACGGCGGCAAATTTACTAACTTTTACGGGCGGCTTCAAATTAATATACTGGCATTTTTTAATAATTTACTTTTGTTCATCTTAAATTCTTTTATGACCATTCAAATAGCACTGGTTCTTGGTCTGCTCATCGTAGCCATTATTCTTTTTGCGTCAGAAAAATTTTCGATTGATGTTGTCACCATCGGGCTTTTGCTGATACTGATTTTTTCGGGAATACTTACTCCGCAGGATACGTTTAAAAATTTCAGCAGCGACTTTATGGTTTTGCTGGCTTCTATTTTTGTCATCACAGGAGCTATGTCAGACACCGGCATGCTCGATACCATCGGGGAGCGGCTGGTAAAAATCAGCGGTAAAAATCAAACACTGTTTATTATTAACGTGATGATAATTACCAGTATTATCTCAACGTTTATGAATAACACAACCACTGCAGCGCTTATGGTTGGCCCTGTAATGGGAATGTGCAGAAAAATGAACATCAGCCCTTCAAGAGTTCTTATGCCGATGGCGTTTTCGTCTATGGTAGGAGGTAACTGCACCATCATCAGCACATCCACCAACATTGCAGTAAGCGGTTACATTACCAACATTGGCATGCCGCCCCTGGGGTTTTACGAAATTTTTTACCTGGGTGCCATCACCACTGTTGTTGCAATTGTTTACATGGCGCTTACATGGAAATGGATTTTTCCTGATTACAAACACGAAAGCTTTATTGAAGAATATAAGATCAGGGAATACTTCAGCGAAATTTTTATCACCAAAAATTCAAGGTTAATAGGGCAAAGTATTTTTTCTTCCGACCTATCCAAACAGGATATACGCATTTTAAAAATTGTAAGGAAGGACGACAGAGAAGTCATTCCCGATGCGCACGCTGTATTTCAACCGGAAGATGTAGTGCTTGTGGAATGCAAGCTCGATAATCTTATTCGTGTAAAAGAAGCATCGGGCATAGAGCTGCGTGGCGATGTAATAACCGATACCAAAATTACCGGCAACAAAATGAAACTTGCCGAAGCGCTCATTACTCCTGCATCAAACCTTGTAGGCAGAACGCTGAAAGATTCCGGCTTCCGCCAGCGGTACAATGTTGTAGTGCTTGCTATTCACCGCTTCAACGAAAACATAGCAACTAAAATAGGAAGTACAATCCTCAAGACAGGCGACCTGCTGCTGATGCAGGGAACAGAAGAAAGCATCAATTCACTGCGGCAAAATAAAGGGCTCACTGTTCTGGATGATATAAAAGTAAACTTGTTCAGGCGCAGAAAAGGGATTCTTACTGTACTTATTTTTATTGCAGCTGTGATTGTCGGTTCGTTCGAATGGATTCCTCTTTCTGTTGCATTTCTCTCGGCTGCTTTGTTTACGGTAATGGTAGGAGCAGTAAAGCCGGAACAGGTTTACCGCCTCATTGACTGGCGGCTCTTGATACTTATTGCGGGCATGAGCGCTTTCGGGGTGGCGATGGAAAAGTCAGGAGCAGCGCAATACCTTGCTGACAAAATCACAAGCATATTCGGCAGCATGGGAGACATGGCCGTGCTCTCAGCATTTTGTGTGCTGGTTATTTTTCTTACACAGCCCATGTCGAATGCAGCTGCGGCATTGGTTATTCTGCCGGTGGCAATAAAAGCGGCAGAGCAGATGCATGTAAACCCCCGCACTTTTGCTATCGCTATTATGATGAGCGCTTCTATCTCTCTTGCCACACCTTTTGAACCGGCAAGCGTGCTGGTTTACGGCCCGGGAAAATACCGCTTCATGGATTTTATAAAAGCCGGGCTGCCGCTCACTATTATTCTTGTCATCATTACCGTACTTCTTGTGCCTGTTTTCTGGCCGTTAAAATAATTGAGAGTGTGTTTTAAATTTATACTTCATACTTCATTTGCCTGCGCTTACCCTTTCCTTCGCAAAATATCTGGCTCAAAAGTCCACAGGACTTTTGTCCTCTGAAGGGAGCCCTCGTGCGGAAGAAGTCCCCTGTAGGGGATTTAGGGGTAACAAGAAATTTTATATGGTCTTTACTTTCTGATTATACTTGCATCGTCCTGCAGTTTTATGACAGAACACAAGCCAAAACCATCAGACTACATCGGCATTTTTGATTCCGGCATCGGTGGATTAACTGTTGCCGATGCTATTCATCGCCTTCTTCCAAACGAGGCACTGGTTTATTTTGGTGACACAGCTCATTTACCTTACGGTGATAAATCTCCTGAACTGATACGAACCTATGCGAAGGAGATTACCAATTTTCTTCTTCACGAAAAAAAATGTAAAGCTATTGTCATTGCCTGCAACACCGCATCGGCTGCGGCTTATGAATTGCTGAGGGATACATTCAAAGGAACGGTCCCTGTCATCAACGTCATTGACCCGATGATTGAAGCTGTGATTGCCGATGACACCATTAAAAAAGTAGGAATCATTGCCACCAAAACAACTATTGCATCTGGTACCTACCAGGAAAAATTTTCGAGGCGCAAGCCGTCTTTAAAATTTGCTGCGCTGGCAACTCCTTTGCTTGCTTCCATGATTGAAGAAGGGTTTTATAACAATAATATCAGCACGGCAGTACTTCAAAAGTATTTATCATTCCCGGGGTTTAATCATATAGACGCCATGGTGCTTGCCTGCACGCATTACCCGCTTATTAAAAATGAAATCGCAGCGTTCTTTCACGACAAAATAAAAATTTTTGATTCTGCAGTGGTGGTTGCGCAAAAGCTGAAATGGATACTGGAGAAAGAAAATCTGGCAGCCGATGAAAAAGCAGGTGAAAATGTTTTTTATGTTTCCGACCTTACCGATTCATTTGAAAAAAGCACAAGAATCTTTTTCAAGGGAAATATTCAACTTAAACATCTCCCATTATGGGAGAAAAAGGATTCCTGAGCGCTTCATGGCTTCTTCCCTCTGAATTCCCTAACTTTGCCCTCTGAAATTTTCTTATGAGTATTACAAAAGAACAAGTTATTGACGCATTGCGCAACGTTGAAGAACCGGATCTGAAAAAGGATTTGGTTACCCTCAACATGATTCGCGATGTGGAGGTGAACAGAAAGGAAGTGAGCTTTACTGTTGTCCTCACAACACCTGCATGTCCGCTCAAAGGTTTGATTGAACGCGCCTGCATCAACGCCATTCTTTATTATGTGGATAAGGAAGCACAGGTTACCGTGAACATGACATCCGATACTACCAGCCGCAGAAGTGATAACAGGGAACTTTTGCCTGATGTAAAAAATATTATTGCCGTTGCCTCCGGAAAAGGCGGGGTGGGCAAATCAACGGTTGCAGCAAATCTTGCTTGCGCACTTGCTATGACAGGCGCAAAAGTTGGTTTGGTGGATGCAGATATTTACGGGCCTTCGGTGCCCATTATGTTCGGGCTGCAGGATGAAAAACTTTATGCCGAAGAAAAAAACGGCGTGACGTATATGGTTCCTCCTGAAAAGTATGGAGTGAAGCTGATGTCCATCGGGTTTCTCACCGATGCATCGCGCCCTATTCCATGGCGCGGGCCTATGGCATCCAAAGCGTTGCGGCAGATGTTTTCAGATACGCTCTGGGGTGAGTTGGATTATATGCTGATTGATTTACCGCCGGGAACGGGCGATGTGCATCTTACTCTTGTTTCAGCTGTTCCGGTAACGGGAGCTATCATTGTAACTACCCCGCAGAAAGTTGCACTGGCTGATGCAATAAAGGGAATCAACATGTTCCGTCTGCCACAAATCAATGTTCCCGTCTTAGGACTCGTGGAAAATATGGCATGGTTTACTCCGGCAGAGCTGCCGCAGAATAATTATTTCATCTTTGGAAAAGACGGAGGAAAAAATCTTTCCACAGAGCTAAACATTCCGCTGCTGGGGCAAATTCCTCTTGTGCAAAGTATTTGCGATTCCGGCGATGCAGGCAAGCCCGCAGTGATGGATGAAAATTCTCCCGTTGCCAAACCGTTCCTTGAATTAGCAGGAAACGTTGCGCGCCAGGTGGCAGTGCGAAATGCCAACATGGCTCCCACTGAGCGCGTGCAGGCGACAGGATATTAATCACCCACCCCAACCCTTTTCAAAGGAGAGAGAAAAAAAATTTAAGAAATAAATGACG
Source organism: Bacteroidetes bacterium 2013_40CM_41_45 (assembly GCA_002215675.1). Lineage (GTDB taxonomy): Bacteria > Bacteroidota > Bacteroidia > AKYH767-A > 2013-40CM-41-45 > 2013-40CM-41-45. The sequence continues at coordinate 445,837 of NGFH01000002.1, forward strand.
AAGGGAACGGATAAAATTTTTCTTGAGCGCATTGAAAATGCATTAGATACACTTCGTCCGTATCTCCAGTCAGATAACGGAAACGTGGAGCTTGTGGATGTAACACCCGATATGACCGTGAAGCTTCGTTTTAAAGGCGCGTGCAGTTCTTGTTCCATGAGCGCAATGACCTTACGTGCGGGGATTGAAGAAACACTTCTGCGCATGATTCCGGAACTGAAAAAGGTGGAAGCGCTTCCTGAAACTGCAATGGAGCATTGATTTATTCTGCGTTATTTCACCCGTAATTCTTTTTCTATTCCCACATACTTCTTCAGGAACTGGTTTCTGAAATCATTAGTGTCCCCGGAAATTTCCGCAGAGTATAACATGCCCGAAAAAGGAAGCGGTTCCAACTCAATGGTGTTTTTCCCGGTTGTTTTATCGGACTCCTTTAAAAACTCAATCCGCTTGTCAACTTCTGCTGCATATTTTCGTGTCACCAAATATTGATTTGACACTTGATAAAACATTATCAGCACGCTCAAGGTGAGCGTTGAAACCTTCAACACTTTGAAAATATTTTCCCTGATTTCCATTTTTCTACCGAGATAAAAAAACAGAACCGCAAAACTAAAAGCGAAAAGAAATGAAATTTGCGACAGTGCTCTGTCCGGTCCGAGTTCCGACATGATGTATGAGGTAGGAATGAGGAAAATAAAAATGAGGCCTGTTAAAAGCAGAACATAATTCTTCAGCGAAGCAAGGAGTGAAGTCAAATTTTGCTTTTGTGCTGGATCCGAAAAATATTTTCCGAGAACAAACCATGGGAACGAGAAAAGAAAAAGATAATGTAGTGTGGGAGGGGTTTTGATCAAATAAATTTTGATAAATGATTTGAGCTGGATTAAAATGCTCTGACTGAAAGAAACTTTCGGAAGTAAACCGAGGCGCACTTCATTGCCCGGGGCAAGCATGGTCACAGCAAACGAAAGCAGGAGAAAAGTTAAGGAAAGAATAATTTTTTGGTTTCTCCCGGGATATTTTTTGAATCTTCCATTTGAAACCAACAGGTAAGCGCTTAGCAAAAAAATATTCACCAGCGCGTATGACTCGCTTGCGCCACCAATGAATGCTGCTGCAATGATGATTATGGGGATGTGGAATCCTTTATATTGCTCTTCAAGAATAATATAGAGTAAAAGCAAACTCATTATGATGCTCCAGAGGTACGTGCATACCTGCACAAGCCAAAACCATGTTTCACCAATACTATAAGACGAAAAAAATAAAGTGCTTGTTAAAATGAAAGAGTAAAGCAGGTATAAACTATTCGGCAGAAATATGTTAATATTTTTAGAAAAAATAATTTTTATGAGTTCGTATAAAATAGCTGCAAGTGAAAAAAAAGTAATGATGTTGAAAACAAGTAGATAATAGCGGAAAGCGCTCATACTTGCAATCCATCCTGTAAAAAGATACGCTGCCCAGCGTCCGCTGTATCCGAAATATAATTCCTTCATGCAACCCCATACTCCTTTGTCAGAGATGTTTCCCAGGTAATAGAAATCATCTGCTGCAGGCCGGTTGTTATAAGACAGCACGCAATAGAGTGAAATAAAGGACATTGTAAAAAGAAAAAGTAAGCTCTTCTCAACAACCGTAAATAATCTTCTTTGTTCCACGAAACCAAAGTAAATAAAAAAGACCTGTATTTTTCTTTTCCGCCTCCCGCGGAGATTGGCGTGTCTAAGTTTGTAGTTGATGTTCAGGAAATAAGTTAGCACCTTTGTTCGCATAATAGATGTTATGCGCAACCTTATGGCGACACTGCTAACACGAACTTTACTGCAAGAAATGACCGACAGACAAACGCAACAATGACGACACGAATTCTTTTATCATTTCTTTTGTTTTTTAACGTTGGTTATTCGCAGACTGGAATTGACATGACCATCCGACTTCTAAAAGCTAGCAAGACACTTTCCATTGAGAGCATTAGAGCATTAAATGTTGTTGACACATTTTATTCCTACGGTTCAAAAGGTGATGTTTATTGTGACACGACTGTTCAATTGACTAAGGACATTTTTTATTCCATCATTTCCCTTTCGGACAATTTCGGTGTTTGCAGTTATTATTTTGTTGTGACTATTGACGAGAAGAATAATAAAGCAATCGCATCAAAATATCTTGACTCGGCTTGTGACATTGATTTTTCTGCTGATCATTACAAACTTTACGACCACAAAATAATTTCAAAAGATAGTATTCAAGTCCAGCAGACAATTATTTACCAAAAGAAAAACAGAGTATCAAACGATGAGGAAGAAAACATTGAACGAAAAGAAACTACAGACCATTTTGTCATTATAAGATCAACAGGAGAAATACTTTAAAATGAAAAATGACAATGGACAAACACCTGCACAACTTCGGATGAACAGCAAGGCAGCGTATAACATAAAGATTAAAAGAAATAAAAAAAGGCGGCAAACGAGCACCGCCTTTTTAAAAGTATAAACCAAAAAAAACTTAATCAGTCATTCAGCACTGAGTTATTTTTTTCCTAAAACAAACGGAAGCGTCAACCGGAACCCGATGTTGCGCCCCATGTCGCGTACTCCGATAAATTTTACGAGAGAAAGTTGACTGAAATAAGCCGTGTTGGCAATGTTGGTGCAAAAAATATCGAACGTTGGTTTTTGTTTTCCCCATTTAAATGCCGCCCCGATGTGGACATCGAGCAGGGTATAACCATCAAAGTGTAAACCATCATCAGCCGCTGCTATCGCTGCTTCTTCTTTTTCTATGGCGGATAAATTCTTCTGCTCCGCATAGTTGCTCACTACAATAGTGATATACGGGTTAGTGAACTTTCCCATTTTCTCTTTGCTCAGCTTCACTTCACCGATAATTTTATCGGCAGGTATGAAAGGAAGATTGTCCCCTGCATCAAGCGTTCCGCGCGTCATGGCATAGGCTGCCTTCACATCAATCCACTTTGCCGTTTTGGGATGAATGTCGAAACCCAAATCACCGCCACTGATAGCAGCGTCACCCTGTACAATAGCATACTTCAATAAAGTGAAATCATCCGTGGTTATGGAATCGGTTGTCGGAGTCGTATAGATGTAGTCCTTAATCTTATTGTAGAATCCATTTGCATGCAGCGTCATGGATTCATTTTCCCAGATGATTCCGAAATCGGTTTCCATGTTTTGCTCCACTTTCAAATCAGGATTACCCGTTTCAAAGCGGTATGTTCCTTCATGCTTTCCGTATGTTCCCAACTCGGCATAATTAGGAGCGGAGAAACCGGTTGCAAAATTTACTTTCAATGTGGTTTGAGTATTGGGATGAAAAGCAAGTCCTGCGGAAAAAGTAGCGGGCGTATAATCTTTCGTAGCCGCGAAAGCAACTTTTCTTCCGTTAACGGTGTCTTCATCCTGCGGAGCATTAGCTTCTATGTGCCGGGCATCATAACGGAATCCTCCGAGGAAATTCCATTTCTCAATATCATATCGCAGCAAAGTAAAACCGGAAACATCAGTCACCTTTGCATCGGGAACCAATATTTCAGGGCCGTTGTTTGTGTTATCCTGGAACAAACCCTGCGAGCCGATGGTAACGCCAAACTTCTCATCAGCATTAGAACTCCAGTTCACATCGTATGTTGTGTTGTTCAATAGCAAACCGATTGCCAGTTCAGGTATCTTCTTAGTTGAATCATTCGGGTCAACCAAAGGTTCAAATTCTTTTCTGTCATTAACCTGGTAAGCAACATTAATATTCAGTTTTGATTTGCCCGTGAGAACAGTATTCTCCAGAGAAATAATATGAGTGGTCACATCCTGGTAAGGCGGCTCAATATCACGGTCCGTTTGTTCCGCCTCATCATTCGGATTTGGTGGCTGTCCGCTTTCATCTTCAATGACTCCCGACAAACGGTTAAAATAACTGTAAGAAAATTTGGAAACACCCCACGATTTACTTAAGCCAACCGATGCCTTGCCTGTAGTTGAAGCCCATTTGGAGTTGGGAGCAAATCCATCGGGGTCGGTTCCGGGAGGAGGATTTTCCAATTCCCCCTGGTGATATGACACATGCGACTGCACACCAAAACGAGCAGAATAAAACAAAGATTTCTTCGCACCTTTTATTCCGGCATCAGCATTCAAGCCGAGTGAATTGGAATAGAAGCCGAGGTTAACATCACCAGTCGTAGTTCCTGCTGCGGCAGGCTTTTCATCTTTAAAAATCAGCGCCCCGCCTAAGGCATCCGCACCATAAATAAGAGCGGAAGGACCATAAATAATTTCAACACCATCCATCCCGACATCAGAAATTCCGAGGTCATGATGGTCGTCCCATTGTTGGTTCTCAACTCTTGTTCCTTGTGAATAAAGCAGTATACGGTTGAAAGATAATCCACGTATCACGGGTTTGTTTATTCCTGTACCGAGAGAAATTTTATCCACGCCCGGTTGTTTCGACAGAGCATCTATCAAAGATGGAGAACCCGATGCCTGCAAGTCATTTTTCGGAACTACATTTACTGCGTAAGGAATATTATCCGGCAACTTTGCATAATTGGATGTTACCAAAACTTCTTCAAGCTCTGTTGTTGATGGCTCAAGAACAATATTCAACTCCTTCAGCTCACCCGAAAGATTAACGGTTTCCACTTTTGATTTGTAACCGATGCCGGTAAATTGAAGTGTAATAATTCCATCGCCCAAATTTTCAAAAGAAAAATTTCCCTTATCATCCGTGATAGTTCCGCGTTTGAGTTCGGGAATGTAAACCCCGATATTTTCGAGGGCATGGTTGTCATTTTTATCCGTTATTCGCCCGCTAAGATTTTTCTGAGCGGATACATTAAATTGAATTGCGATAAGTAAAAAGCTAAGCAGAGATGTTTTCATTTGTTGATTTTTTAATAAATAAAAATAAAGATACCGCGCAGGATTTTCCGGCGCGGTTCAACATGACACTTTAGAAGTGTAAATCAACTATGCTTTTGGCGGCGGATAAAAAACAGAAAGAAAGCCTTGAGAAAGTGAAAACGAAATTTGAAGGGGCGTTTTTTCTTTGTCCGTCAAATGAATCTTCCATAAGGAAGAGTGTAAAATAAAATCCTGGATAAAAACCTTGATTGAAAAATGATAGTCACAGCTTTTTTGTTCCGTGTTTTGCTGGTGGATGCTCACCTGCTTGTTTAAAACTTCATTCAATAAATCTTCTTTACTGTCTGCATAACAGAGCAGCGAATAATTTTTACCATCTTCCGATTTGCTGAGAACATCATAGCATTTTCCGCCATAAATAATTTCATGCCCGCTTTTCCAATGAATAGTTTCTGATTTGTCAATGGTGAGCCTTACAAGGTTTAACTCTTCTGCATTACTGTTGAAAACGCTCTCATGATTTAAATACAGTAAGACCGAATACAGGCAAAATACTCCTGCAGTATTGAACAGAAATATTGCAAGCAATAAAACAGAAGCGGCCTTCTTCACAGAAGAAAATTAATTATTCAAAAACTTAGACACCTTATCGAAATACAGGTTTTTATCAGCGCTGAAATTTTCCGCGTTGGTTGCACTGTTCTTTACAATATATGTTTCCGTTACACTTTTTATCATCCGCACATCACCAGGACCGATCAATGGGTCCTGCCCGGAAACCACAATCATCACTCCTTTTATGGAATTGCGCACTTTATCCAGGGCATAAATCGGCTCAAAGTTTTTATCAAATCCAAATGGAATAATTACTTCCTTACCCATTTTTTCCTTGTATTTCTTTTTGATGATTTCAAGCCCCGGCCATGGACCGTCAGCTACAATCTTTTTTGTTTCGGGCCGATTGGCGCCTACGCCTAAGGCAAGTCCTCCGCCAACGCCAATGCCGAATAAATCAAATTTAGTAATGGCACGTGTTTTACGCAGATAGTCCAGCACGGCATTCAAGTCGGTGATAAACTGGGGATAAATGAAAATGTCAGGTTCAATCTGAAAATCGCTGCTTTCACCATAACCACGGTAATCAAACATCACCACGTTAAGCCCAGCAGAAAGAAACTGCCCGCAAAGCTCAAGGTTATCTGCCATGTTGCCGTCACCGCTGGCACTGATGACAAGCCAATTAGTGGTCTTCTTCGAGGTCTCGAAAAACCATGCATTCAAAATCGCGTCATCTTTCGTTCTCACTTTTTCTTCCTTGTATTGCATACCGTATTTTTCGGGCTTAACCTTATAGGTGCGCGAAGGATTAAGAGCATACGAAAAATCAGAAACCAGGAACGCGGCAATGGCCGCAAACAGAAAAACAAATTTTACTTTCATGGGGATTAATTTTTTTGTTTGGAGAAATCTGTAAATATTTTGAGCTCAAATTTAAAAAAAATCAAACGCAGGAATTCAGATAATTTCTTATTTTATTACACACAATTATTTACAATCGTAAAATTCACGCTTATAGTATAACTTTGAACTTTAAGCTACGAACTACTTGTTTTTCAGCGCAACATGCAAAAGTTCTGAACGTAAAAACAGCCTATGTTTCCTCAGTTTGTAGAACGATTAAAATACCGGCTCGCTTTACCGTTGCCGGGAATCAATGCTCATTTCCAAATGGCCCATCTGTATCGCCGCCAGCATTTTGCATACCGGAACGAGCCTGCGGACGCAAATCAGGGAAGCGTGCTTATACTGCTGTATCCTTCGGAAACTGACATAAGAACCTTTCTTATAGTCCGCAGCGATTATGACGGGGTTCACAGCGGGCAGGTTGCTTTTCCGGGAGGAAAATTTGAAACGGCAGACATTGACCTGAAGACCACTGCGCTAAGGGAAGCATCGGAAGAAGCCGGAATTATTGTGAGCGAGGTGGAAATTGTAGGGCAGCTCACCAAGCTGTATATACCTCCCAGCAATTTTGTGGTGCATCCTTTTGTGGGGATTACCCAGCAGCAACCGGCGTTCAGCCCGCAGAATAAAGAAGTGAAAGAAATTATAGAGGTGAATATTAATTTGCTGCTCGATAATACCATTATAGGAGAGAAAGAAATACTGCTCCGGAATAAAATGCGTGTAATGACTCCGTATTACGATATAAAAGGGCATACGGTATGGGGAGCCACAGCCATGATATTAAGCGAATTCCGAGCTATCCTGCTGGAAATGGAACCGGCATCTCTTTAAAAAATTCGAAATTCGAAATTCGAAATTCGAATTTTACTTTCCTGACTTCACCTTCTTATACTGCTCACAGTACGTCATGTGGTCGTTAACCATACCGGCTGCCTGCATAAAAGCATAGCAAATGGTTGAGCCCACAAACTTAAAACCGCGTTGCAGCAGGTCTTTGCTCATGGCGTCCGATTCTTTTGTTTTGGCAGGAATGTTTGTAAGTGTTTTCCTCTTGTTGTCGATGGTTTTGCCCCCTGTAAATTGCCAGATGTATTTATCAAACGTTCCGAATTCTTCCTGCACTTTCAAAAACTGTTTCGCGTTTGTAACCGTTGAATATACTTTCAGCTTGTTGCGGATGATATCCGGGTTAGTAAGAATTTTTTGAATCTTTTTTTCAGAATAGCGCACTATTTTTTCCGCCTCAAAATTATCAAACGCCTTGCGGAAGCCTTCGCGTTTTTTTAGTACGATGGCCCAGCTCAATCCTGCCTGGAATGCATCCAGGACCATAAATTCAAAAAGTTTTCTGTCGTTATGCAACGGAACACCCCACTCTTTGTCGTGGTATTCAATCATGAGTTGATTATCGGAGGGCCATGGGCAGCGGTTATTCATAAAAATAATTTTATTAATTAGAGTTTTTTTTGCGGAGCAAATTTAATCATCAATCTCATTCGTGGTTTCAATTTACATTCGCTCTCCGAATATTATTACTTTCGCTTAGATGGAAAATAATGGCATACAGGTTTCTGAAATCCTGAAAAAATACTGGGGCTTCGACCGTTTTCGTCCATTGCAGGAGGAAATCATAAATTCCACCCTCGAAGGAAAAGATACGCTTGCGTTGCTTCCTACGGGTGGAGGGAAGTCACTCTGCTACCAGGTTCCGGCGATGGCGAAGGAAGGATTATGTCTTGTGATTTCTCCGTTGATTGCGCTGATGAAAGACCAGGTGGAAAACTTGCGGAAGCGCAGCATTCGTGCATCTGCCGCTTTTTCCGGAATGAGCAGAAAGGAAATTAACCTTGCTATCGAAAATTGTATTCACGGCAACTATAAATTTCTATACATATCTCCTGAACGGCTTAGCACGCAGGGCATGAAAGATTACCTGGTGCAGATGAAAATAAATCTGGTTGCGGTGGACGAGGCACATTGCATTTCGCAATGGGGTTATGATTTTCGTCCCGCTTATTTAGAGATTGCTGCGGTGAGAGAATTGTTTCCAAAAGTTCCCGTACTTGCACTTACGGCAACGGCTACTAAAAAAGTCCGCAGCGATATTTGTCAGAAGCTTCATTTCAAGAGTGAAAATATTATCTGCGGAAGCTTTGAACGGAAAAATATTTCTTACGTAGTGTTTCATGCTGAAGATAAATTACAACGAATACAGAATATACTCGGCAAGGTAGAAGGCAGCGGAATCATTTATGTAAAAAGCCGGAACCACGCTGAAGAACTTTCGCGGCAGTTAAAGAAAACATCTGTAAGTATTGATTTTTATCATGCGGGTCTAGAGAGTGCCCAACGAAACCGCAAGCAAGACGAATGGAAATCAGGAAAGACAAGAGTGATTGTCGCTACCAATGCTTTCGGCATGGGAATTGATAAAAGCAATGTTCGGACCGTTCTCCATTATGAAATACCTGATAATATGGAATCCTATTACCAGGAAGCCGGCAGGGCAGGGCGGGATGGAAACCGCTCTTATGCTGTTTTGTTTTACAACAAGGCGGATATAAACAATATTGAAAAGCGCAGCGAGCAAACATTTCCTGACGTTAAGGAGATAAGAAACATTTACCAGGCACTTTCAAATTATTACCAGATTCCTGTGGGCGCTGCGCAAGGAGAAAGTTTTGCTTTCAATATTTCTCACTTCTGTAATTCATATCGATTCAGTCCTGTTACTGTTTTTAATGCGTTGAAAATCCTGGAAACGGAAGGGCATTTATTTCTTTCAGAATCGGTGCTGCTGCCTTCAAGAATTTATTTCCAGGCAGCGCACGAACAGCTCTACAGTTTTCAGATTTCCAACCCGAAATTCGATTCACTTATAAAAGTTATTCTTCGTTTGTATGGCGGGGTGTTTGACCGGTACACCAACATCAGCGAAGAAGAAATGGGGGCTAAGCTGAAACTGAAGCCGAAAGAAATAACTGAACAACTGGAACAACTCCAGGAAATGAATGTTGTTACTTATATCCAGCGCAGCGACCTTCCGCAAATCGTATTTATGAATGCAAGAATAGATGCGCGTTATCTTGAAATAAGCCGCGAGCATCTAGACGACCGGAGAAAACGTTTTGAAGCGCGCGCCCGCTCTATGATACAGTATGCTTCCTCCGAAAACCGGTGTCGCAGCCAAATGTTGCTTGAATATCTTGGAGAAAATAACTCGAATGATTGCGGAACATGCGATGTTTGCATCAATAAAAAAAAGGCAGCGATGGGTGGGGATGAGCTCGCAAGCATCAGCCGCGAAGTTGAAACTAAACTCTCTGCCCGTCCTCTTTCCTTAAATGAACTTCTTGGTTCCATAGTTAATATAAAGGAAGAGCGCACCATGCATGTTGTACAATGGATGCTCGACAACGAGAAAATTCATTTTCGTGAAGGAGATTTGCTGGAGATGACAAAGACAGCCAAGAAACAAACATGAAACTCAGTGAATCCTTTTATGTGCGTGAGGATGTTGTACAAATAAGCCGTGAACTTTTGGGAAAAGTTCTTGTTACCCGGTTCGGAAATAAAATCACTTCGGGCATCATTACGGAAACTGAAGCGTACCGAGGTGTTATCGATAAAGCATCCCATGCATACAACAACCGCAGAACAGCGCGCACAGAAATTATGTACCGAAGGGGCGGAACAGCATATGTTTATTTGTGCTATGGAATACATTCATTGTTCAACGTGGTAACCAATAGGGAAAATATTCCTCATGCGGTTCTCATACGTTCCATTGTTCCTGATAAAGGAATAAAAGTAATGTTGGAAAGGAGAGGAGTGCAGGCTGCGGGTAAAAAAACTTTTTCAGGGCCTGGCTCGGTTTCGCAGGCGCTGGGCATTCATTATTCTGATACGGGTGCGAGTCTGTCGGGGAATAAAATCTGGATTGAAGACGCAGGAAATCATATTGCCCCGAAGCAAATAAAAGTGTCTGCACGCATAGGAGTTGGCTATGCAGGAAAAGATGCGCTTCTGCCGTACCGTTTTTTTATTGACGCGGCCTGACAGGTAATTATGTATAAAAAACTAGTTTTAAAAAAGGGAAAAGAAAAATCCCTTCTCAATTTTCATCCCTGGGTTTTTTCGGGAGCGGTAGCTTCCAATATTTCGGAAATTGCCGATGGCGAGGTAGTAGAGATTTTTTCTTCGGACAAAAAATATCTTGCCACGGCTCATTTTAGTAATGGAAGCATCATGGGCAGGATTATTTCCTTTGAGCAGGGAGAAATAAATTATGAATTCTGGAAAGAAAAATTCACCGGTGCTTTTGCGCTCCGGCAGCGGTTGGGATTCATTGATAATAAATTAACCAATGCTTTCCGGCTGATTAATGCTGAAGGTGACGGAATGCCCGGGTTGATTATAGATGTGTATGACCGGACTGCAGTTATCCAGGCGCATACCATTGCCATGCACAACCAGGTGGAAACTTTCGCAAAAATTCTATCAGAAATTTTTGGAAACAATTTTTCTGTCTTTGATAAAAGCGCTGAAATGCTGAACCGTAAAAATGCTTCGCCAGTAAACGCGCAAAACAAATATTTGCTTGGAGAAAAAGGAAATCAAATCATTAGCGAGAACGGGCTTAAATTTTTTGTCGACTGGGAACAGGGGCAGAAGACAGGATTTTTTATTGACCAGCGGGATAACCGTAAACTGCTTTCAGAATATTCATCTAGCAAAAAGGTGCTCAACGCTTTCGCATACTCAGGAGGATTTTCTGTGTATGCTTTAAAAGCCGGTGCTGCAATGGTTCATTCGGTTGACAGTTCAGAGCCCGCTGCGCAATGGGCAGAGAAAAATGTAACGCTGAACTTTTCCGGTGAAAATCGCCATGTTTTTTTCAAAGAAGATGTTTTTGATTTTCTTAAAAAGTCACAGGAAAAATATGAGGTAATTGTCCTTGACCCTCCTGCTTTTGCCAAACATTTCAGCGCAGTTAAAAATGCTTCCATAGGGTACCGCAACTTGAATGCCGAGGCCATCAGGAAAATTTCGGCGGGAGGAATTCTGTTTACGTTTTCATGCTCACAGCATATTGACCAGGCACTGTTTCAAAAAATAATTTTTGCTGCTGCAGCGCTGGCAAAAAGAAATGTGCGTGTGCTTCACCGGCTGCACCAGCCGGCAGACCATCCGTTCAGCATCTATCATCCCGAGGGAGAATACCTGAAAGGACTGGTGCTTTATGTAGAATGACGCAGCCGGATTATTCTTCTCCGAAAGTAAAAATAACTCCCGCGCTGATACTAAAGGTGCCGAACGGACGATAGGATTTTAATGCTTTGCCGCTCGCAGGATTACCGGATGGCTGAGTGTATTCATCTACATATTCTGTATCGAGAGAACCGGGCGCAGCAGAAGCAGTACGGTCAACACCGTCATGTTCATCTTTGGTAATTTTGCTTTTGGTTGGAGCCCATGATATACTTGAAAAGGATAGCTCGCCAAAAAATCTAAGGTTGTCGGTTAAGTTAAAGTCCACTCCGAAAGCGCTGTTAAAACCAAATGATGTGCCGCCTCTATATTCAGTGACCCTTTCAATAACAGTAGTGTCGGCCATACTCCCCGATGTGGTAACTGTTTTTTCTTCAGTCTGCGTATAGCCTGTGCCCAGGCCAATTGCTAATCCCATACGTATATATGGCCGTACATCATCACCAAAAGTTATTTTCACGGCAGGATTAACCTGTATCATAGTAATTTTGTCTAATGTAATACTACCTTCTGCGTCCGTACTGTTCCCTGAGCTTGTATTGGTATCTAAGGTAGAGATTGTGAATTCCTTTTTGCTTCCCACCAGGTAGGATACCCCTATTTCTGCACCGATATTTTTGTTAAACATGTAGCCACCTGTAATACTAAAGTTAAGCCCTTGACCGTAGCTTCCCTTCTCAAGTGTATAGGTTGTTCTGCCGTTTGTTGTGTTTGTTGAGGAACCTAACGCATATGCAGGCAGCCCTGTTCCGTACCCGATGCTGATTCCCGTATAACTAAATTGTTGCGCTATCACATTAGTGGAATAATTAATTAGGCAGAACAATAAAATGATTTTTGTTTTCATATTTTATCAGGTATGAAATTGGAAAAGCAAAAGTATATATCTACTCATTGAAAATCGCTTCCCTGTTTTCCGGCCTTAATTGCGGATACCATGAAAAACCTTTCAGCCGCAGTTCTTTGGGTGAAAGCTCATGAATCGGGTAAAACGTTGCATCGGGTTTGTTGACGAGTGAAATTTCTTTCACTTTATTTTCTTCAACTGAAATATAAATATCAGTACAGTCGGCACGGTTGACGCCGGTAAGTTTTTGCGCTTTATTCTTTGCATAGTAAATGGTCTGCCCGTTGCCCTCGACAAAAATTCTGTGAAGCTTATTGTCGTCAAAATACCCGGTAAGATTTTTCCCCCTAACCTGGTTAAAGCGCATGGAGTCTTTTATCTCCATGTTAGCGGAGTCGGCAAGGGAAACAATAAAGGCATTGTTACGCATAATCACGTGACTTATTTTTCCATAAGCAGTTTGCAGCACAACAGAGTCAGCCGTCATCTGGTTGGCGCTTGACCAGAGAATGGGTGCACGGAAAAGCTCGATGGCAGAATCGCGGAAAGAATAAACCAGGGAATCACACCGTCCCTGCAAATCGGTTTTATAAAAGCGAACATTATGGAAGGCAAAGAGCGTCCGTTTTTTATTGGTAGTATCCTGTTGTGCAAGCGTATCGCTGATAGCAGACAAAGTATCAGCATGCAGAAATAAAGAATCGGTTGCAAAAATCTGTATCATTTCTGCGCGTCCGGTTACAAGAGAACGCTCGGTGATTTCGTTATGCTCTGCATATTTTCCTTTAATGAGAATATTATTTACCGTATCGCTGATGGAAATATTTTCAAATGCCTTGCCTTCACCTGTCTTGCGGTTATAGCCGATGCTGTCACCACTAAGCCGTTGTGTTTTGGTTTTGATGTATGCATTGTCGGTGAAACCTGATATTTCCTTTTCGGTGTTATAAAACCCGCGCTCACAGTAAATAAAATTTTCTTTCGAAGTAATCGTAGTGGGCCCAAAGAAAAAAGCAGTGTGGGTTAAAGTATTGTAGTTCATGGTATCGGTCTCCACTACATAGCGGGGATTGGTGAGCACCACGTCCGTCTTGAAATGCATTTCCTTTGAAAAGCTATTATAAAAACCCTGCTTGCTGGTAAGCGTGTTTGCGTTATCAACAATTTTTCCACCCGTGGTGTACAATGCCGTACCGGTTTTGCGGTTGTAATCAATCCGGTCTGTGGTGAGTAGCATTTGACGGTCGCGCAGGTTTACATCTCCCGTCACCACGGCAACGCTTGTGTTGCCATCATAATCAAGATGATTTCCAGTAAGCGAAAGCGTATCGCCCTGGTTGATGTGGATATTGCCGAATGCTTCCATGGCATTGGTTTCAGGATTCATGTAAGCGCTGTCGCATTTCATAACAGCATTCTCATGCTTAAACTCCACGTTGCCGATGAGCCGCCTTATATTTCTGTTTATATCCTTGTCGTAGTTAAGCGAATCAGCATGAATGAGCTCTATATGCATAGGTTTCTCCTGCTGCTGCGCATGTATATCGTGTGCGCATAGGAAAACCCCCGAAGCGATTGACAGAAATATTTTTTTTGCCGTACCGTTCAATTACAAATGTCTTGAGAACGGCAAAGTAAAAAGAAAAGAACAGAAAGTGAATGATGTAGAGGAGGGATGTCAAAAGCGGCAAACGATAACACCGGGTTACGCCTGTGATGATTGGGGCAGATGTGAAATAATTAAACTAAAGAGTTCTTCAATTTAATACCGTACTAAATGACTGGTTTCAGTTTCAGGATTAATTCTTGAAACATATTCAGTCACTGCAATGGATTGAAAGGAACCGCTGACGGTAGCAGAATTTCCTGTGGAATTATCTCCCGGGTCAACCAAAATGGAAAAATTGCCCTGGGTGATATGCGTGGAAGAATTATAGCTAAGGTTAGTCACAACAGTGTTTGAAGTATTACTATATGCATTTACATTCAATTCAAATGTCTGTCCATTGCCTAAATCCTTAAAAAAGTAACCAAAGAAACGGGAATCCACAGGTATTGTGGAACTTAGGGATGAAAGAGAAAAATTAAAGAGGCAATACCCTGAAACGAGTGGGTCGGAAGAGGGATGCCGCTCGACAGAAAAATTATAGATGAAGTTGAATTCATCATAAGAAAAATTATCGAGGATGTGATAATATTTGTTGTTGAAACTAATGGCAAAGGGAGTGCCGTCGCTGCGGTTTCCCGTAATATTTCCCTGGATAAATCCACCTTGCTTGTAATTATATGACGTACCTGTAGGTCCGGCAACGCCCTGCGGGCCAGTGTCGCCATCCTTTTTACATGAACCAATGGCAACAATAAGAGCGCAGAATAAAAGAAGCTTTGATAAAGCATATCCGCGGATTTTGGATTTATTTTTTTTGACATTAATACCAGTCATTGCTATTTTGATTTTAGAGGTGTAAAATTTATAGTTGTCTTATTTCGGAATTAATTCTTACCCTTCAGTTGCCGATTCTGGAAAGATACTCCGTCATTGCAAGGGATTGAAAAGAACCTGAGACGGTTGCGGGATTTCCCGTTGAGTTATCACCGCCAAATAAATTAGCGCTAAAGCTGCCTTGGGCAACATGTGAAGAAGAATTATAGCTGAAACCTGAAACAATGATGGGGGAAGAACTCCATTGGTATATATTCAAATGGAAAGTCTGGTTGCTTCCTAAATCCATATAAAAATCGCCTTCAAAATGTACTGAAAAAGGCGAAGTGGAACTAAGGGATGGTAAATTAAAATCGAGGTAACAATCTCCAGGCACCAGCGGGTCGCTACTCAAATATCTGTGAAGCGAAAAACTGTAATTGGAGTTGAAAGGATCAGAATAAAAACCATCAGCACCATAATACTTTTTATAGTTAAAGCTCAGGTTAAAAGGGGTACCGTCTGACCGGTTGCCGGAAATAGTGCCCTGTATAAATCCTCCCTCCTTAAGAGCAAAGGGTGCACCAGCCGGGCCAGGGTCACCTTGCGGGCCGGTGTCTCCTTTTTTACAGGACATAAATGCAAACAGCATCAAGCTGAATAGAACAAAATTTGTCTTCATAGTGCGTGAGGTTTAATAAAAGTAAAAATGGAACGTTCGTCAGGTTTTGATGGGGTAAAGATGATAAAAGTTTTTATCCCCGCAAAAAATTGTAAATCAGGCAGTGGGTCAATTCCGATTTTGTTTCCCGCTGATTACGCTGATAAACGCAGATTTAATTTTTTATCTGCGAACATCTGCGACATCTGCGGGAGATTTTTCAAACTGAGCCACTACCGTAAATCAGTCAGTTTAAAGAGTTTATTTCTCTTCCACCAAATAAAGCTTGTTGTCTTCCACCAGGTACATCATGGGTGCGATTTTAATTTTTGGATAACGCAGCCGCAGACGTTTGGTTTCGCTTAAAATAAAATCCACTTCGTTGCCGATTTCAAACATGGGAGCAAAATGTTCAAAATGGTCTTCGGCCTGGCGTCTGTCCCAGCCGGACGATTCCACAAGCCCGTTTATGAATTGGTCTTTGCGCGAAATAAGATTCACCATTCCGCAATGGTTATGCCCGATAAGTGCAATGTGCCTTACACCGCCTACGGCAATGGCAAACGAAACTTTAAACTCGCTGTAGCGCAGGTTAGCCCCGCCCGTGCGGATGATGAAAGAAAAATTATCGGGCATGTGTAAATGCTTGCGGTTATCCATGCACATACCCACGAGCAAACATGCATTTTGGTAATCATCAAATTCCCGGTCCAGGTTATGATATTCAAGCAGCAACCCTATAGGGGTATTGCGATATTGCTCGGGTATATCCTTTGTAGAATTAACAGGCAGCAGGCTCATTTTATCATTGATTAAGCTTGCAAAAGTTTTGGAATATCAATCTTGCGCATCTTCAGCATTGCCTGCATCACTCTTCCTGCGCGTGCCGGGTCTTTGTCCTGCATCAGTTCTCCTAAAGAATTCGGAATCACCTGCCATGATAAACCGTACTTGTCCTTCAGCCAGCCGCACATAGATTCTTCTCCGCCTTCCGTAAGTTTTTCCCAATAATAATCCACCTCTTGCTGGTCTTTGCAGCTTATAAATAAAGAAATAGCTTCTGTAAATTTAAACATAGGCCCGCCATTGAGAGCCATAAACTGCTGTCCTTCCAGTTCAAACGTTACTATCATAGGGGCTGAGTGCAATATTTTTGAATTCTTAAATATCGAGCAATAAAATTTTGCTGCCTCCTCGGCTTGTTTGTCGAACCACAAGAATGTTATTATTGTTTGCATGATATGTTGATTTGGTTTCTGCAAACATAGGATAAAAACAAAATCCCGAACTGCTGTGATAAACAGTTCGGGACGGAAATTAAATGCGTTAAGTTATACCTATCGAATCGTTACCAGTTCCCTGTATTTGGGCAGGGGCCACATCTCATCATCAACCAGCATTTCCAGCTTGTCAACATGGGTGCGAATTTCATCAAAGTATGGTTTCACCTTATCGCAATAAGCAATCGCTTTATCACGCGCACTCTCAATCCGGTTCGCCTTTTTGCGGGCTTCAATCATCGCGTCCGCATTTTTCTTGATGGCTGATACATGCGAAGAAATTTCTTCTATCATTTCAATCTGCGTGGAATATGAAGATGCTTTTATGCCAATGCCCTTGAGGCGCTCTACATTTTCAGAAAGTTTCATCTGGTAGTTGAGCGCAACGGGAATAATGTGGTTCGCAGCAAGGTCGCCAATTACGCGCGCTTCAATCTGGATTTTCTTGGTGTAGGTCTCCAGCATAATTTCATGACGAGCTTCAATTTCTCTCTCGCTGAAAATGTGGTTGTCGTGAAACAGCTTCTCCGATTTCTTGGAAACATATGCATCCAGCGCCAGCGGTGTGGTTTCTATGTTAGACAAGCCGCGCTTTGCAGCTTCTTTTTTCCATTCATCGCTGTAATTATTTCCCTCGAAGAGAATATTCTTGGATGAAACAATATAGGAGCGAAGCACTTTCATAATCGCTTCGTCTTTTTTGATATCCTTTTCCAAAAGAGCATCCACTTCCTCTTTTAACAAACGAAGCTGGTTGGCGACAATAGCATTCAGTACCATCATGGGCGAAGAGCAGTTTGCCGAAGAACCGACAGCGCGGAACTCGAACTTATTCCCCGTAAAGGCAAACGGAGAAGTGCGGTTGCGGTCGGTGTTATCGAGAAGAATTTCCGGAATCTTTCCGATGTTAAGTTTGATTTGCGTTTTCTCTTCCGGTGTCATCTTGTTTTTCTTTACCATAGTTTCTATTTCATCAAGAACATAGGTAAGCTGCGAGCCGATAAAAATAGACATGATGGCAGGTGGCGCTTCATTGGCTCCCAGGCGATGGTCGTTTGCTGCCGATGCAATGCTTGCTCTCAGCAAATCGGCATTATCATGAACGGCCTTGATAATGGAAATAAAAAACGTGAGGAACTGTAAATTGGTCTTTGGCGTTTTACCGGGCGACAAAAGATTTTTCCCCGTGTTGGTAACCAGCGACCAGTTGTTATGTTTTCCGCTTCCGTTAATTCCGGCATACGGTTTTTCGTGAAACAATACTTTAAAGTTATGTCTGCGCGCTACCTTGTCCATCAAATCCATAAGAAGCAGGTTATGGTCAACGGCAAGATTTATTTCTTCAAACACGGGAGCACACTCAAACTGACTCGGTGCAACTTCGTTGTGGCGAGTCTTGAGCGGTATGCCCAATTTCCACGCTTCAGATTCAAAGTCATTCATGAAAGCATAAACGCGGTCGGGAATGGAACCGAAGTAGTGGTCCTCAAGCTGCTGGCCTTTTGCAGGCGAGTGGCCAAATACTGTTCTGCCGGTAATCACCATATCAGGGCGTGCATCAAAGAGAGAAATGTCAACCAAAAAATATTCCTGTTCTACACCGAGCGTGGCGTTTACGCGCGTAACATCTTTATCAAAATACTGACAGACATCCACGGCTGCTTTATCCAGCGTGTGAAGCGCTTTCAGCAGCGGTGCTTTGTAATCAAGGGTTTCGCCTGTATAAGAAACAAACACCGTAGGGATGCAAAGCGTTTTCCCTCCCGGGCCTTCCATGATGAAAGCCGGTGAGCCTGCGTCCCATGCCGTGTAGCCGCGCGCTTCAAACGTGTTGCGGATGCCGCCGCTCGGAAAGCTGGATGCATCAGGTTCCTGCTGCGCTAATGCATTACCGGAAAAATGTTCTATCGCCTGGCCGCTTTCTGACAGTTCAAAAAATGAATCGTGCTTTTCTGCCGTCATGCCTGTAAGCGGCTGAAACCAATGCGTGTAATGCGATGCACCGTTCACATTAGCCCATTCTTTCATTCCCAAGGCGACTTGTGATGAAACTTTCCTGTCAATGCTTTGCCCGGTTTCAATGGCTTCCACAACGCTGCGGTACACTTCCTTAGGGAGATACTTTTGCATTGTATCTCGGGAAAATACGTTGGTTGCGAAATAGTCGGAAACTTTCTTTCCGGGAGCTTCGGATGTTACCGGTGTGCGGTTAATACTGTTTTCAATTGCTTTAAAACGAAAATGTGCCATAGGCGGTCTGAGGTTTGAAGTTTGAGGTTTTGGGTTTAAGGTCGAAGATGCTGACCGTAAGCGTCAGTATTAAAATTTAGTGTTATTTTTATTAGAGGTGTGCAAATATAGGGGGTATGAATAATATTTTATATGTTTTCGGTGGCTAACATATAATTTTATAGGGGGGTATGCAAAAAAAACATATACTTTTTTACTAACAGGAGTTAAAAACAGGAGGCACCCGCTTATTTTATGTATTTTTAATAGTTAAAGACCGGTATATCATTGTTTTCAGAACAGCACGTTATGTTTGCATTCCATGAAAAAGAAAGCAAGACCTGAGAGTTTTATTCGCCAGCCCAAATATGCAGGAGGTAAAAAAGCGCTGGACGAATTTATCCATACGAATTTGCGATACCCTGAAGAGGCATTGAAGAATAGGGTAGAGGGATCAGTTACCGTTAAGTACGATGTAGATGCTTTTGGAAAGGTATCGGATGTTTCCATTGTTCATGGGATAGGATATGGATGCGATGAAGAAGCATTACGGTTGGTAAAAATGCTCAGGTATGAAAAGAAAAAATACAGAGGGCTGCGTGTTGTATTTCATCAGACCATTGTGATTCACTTTCATCTTCCGGGAGGCAGAGTCAACCCCCGGCAACAGGAAATGAAAATCCAGTACCAGTACACGGAAAAGAATTCTCCGAAGCCGGGAGAAGGAAAAATATCGTATACCATAGTTCCGGGCAAGAAATAGATATTCTGTAAATTTCAAATCATCTACAGAACTTATCTCAAAAATGTTTTTTGCTTTTTTTTCCTTCCGCTTACCCCTCACCCCTAAAGGGGAATCCCCGCTTCATAGTGCCGGGAGCGGTTCTCCCTTTAGGGAGTCAGAGGGTAGCAATGGAAAAAAACATTTTTGAGCGGCTTGTGCTTACTTTCGTATCGGAATGATGACGCAGAAAAATTTCTGGCAGACTCCTGTAGAATTCATCAAAGGCATAGGGCCTGAGCGTGCAAAGCTGCTCAAGGATGAGCTTGGCATTGCTACCTATTATGATTTGTTTTCTCATTTCCCATACCGATATATAGACCGTTCACGATTTTACAAAACCACAGAAATAAAAGACGACAGCACTTATTTTCAGCTTAAAGGAAAACTGGTTTCCCTTCGCCCCGAGGGTAGCCGTTATACTAAAAAACTGGTTGGTAATTTTTCTGATGGTTATGGAAAAGTAGAATTGATTTGGTTCAACAGGATAAATTGGGTTGAAAAGGCGCTGCAACCCGGCAGGGAATATGTTCTATTCGGCAAGCCAAGTATTTATAAGAAGCAATTCTCTTTCATTCATCCCGAACTGACACCCATTGATGACGCGACATCGGTAACATTGTCATCCTTCATGCCATTCTACCATACAACCGAAAAAATGAAATCAAAAGGCATAGACAGCAGGACCATTGCACGGTTTATGAGGGCGCTCAAAGAAAAAATCCGTGAGCCTGTGCCGGAAATTCTTCCTTCAAAAATTATTTCTTTCAATAAACTTTCCGGGCGTCACGATGCATTTCTCCACATTCATTTTCCTAAGGGTGATGATTCGCTAAGCAAAGCCCGCTTCCGTCTTAAGTTTGAAGAACTGTTTTTGTTACAATTGGAACTTCTTGCAATGAAGCAGGCCAGAGTAGAAAAGAAAAATGGTTTTTTATTTCCCGTTGTAGGGGAAAAGTTCAATACCTACTACAAGGAAAAATTGCCGTTTAAACTTACCGAAGCGCAAAAAAAAGTGATTCGTGAAATCCGCATTGATACCGTTTCCGGTTTCCAGATGAACCGCCTGCTCCAGGGTGATGTGGGAAGCGGTAAAACGATAGTAGCACTGCTGTCGCTGCTTCTTGCTATTGACAATGGTTTCCAGGCATGCCTGATGGCGCCTACCGAAATACTGGCGCAGCAGCACTTTCAATACATCTCTAAGCAGCTTTACGGAATGGGAACGAATGTCACTCTGTTGACAGGTTCCACAACAAAAGCTCAGCGAAAAAAAATATTCCCGGCATTGCTCAATGGCAGAATAAAATTAATCATCGGCACGCATGCGCTAATTGAAGATAATATTCAGTTCGAAAACCTGGGAATGGTTGTCATAGACGAGCAGCATCGTTTTGGTGTGGCGCAGCGCGCGCAGCTGTGGTCAAAAGAAAATAGTGCGCCTCATGTGCTGGTCATGACGGCAACTCCTATTCCGCGCACGCTCGCCATGACATTGTATGGCGATTTGGATGTCTCCGTTATTTATGAAATGCCGCCTGGTCGTAAATCTATTAAGACCTATCATCGTAATGAGTCGCTGCGTCTGCGCATGTATGGTTTTATTCGGGAGCAGATTGCAAAAGGCAGGCAGGCCTATATTGTGTATCCCATTATTGAAGAATCAGAAACGCTCGATTACAAAAATCTCGTTCAGGGTTTTGAAACATTGAAAACAGTTTTTCCGCAACCGGAATATTCACTCAGCATTTTGCACGGAAGAATGAATTCCAAGGAAAAGGAATACCAGATGGAACAGTTCAGAAGCGGTAAGTCGCAGATTATGGTTGCAACCACCGTAATTGAAGTAGGCGTGGATGTTCCCAATGCTTCTTTAATGGTAATAGAAAGTGCGGAGCGGTTTGGACTTGCGCAGTTGCACCAGCTTCGCGGGCGAGTGGGAAGAGGAGCGGAGCAATCATTTTGTATCCTGATGACTTCAGGGAAGCTGTCAGAAGTTGCACACCGCAGAATGAAGACAATGGAACAAACCAATGACGGTTTTAAAATTGCAGAAGTTGATTTAGAACTCCGCGGGCCGGGTGACATACAAGGAACGCGCCAGAGCGGTGTCCTGAACCTGAAAATAGCGAACATTGCTGTTGATGGGCAGTTGCTGGCACTCACAAGAAGCGAAGCAGTAAAACTTTTTAAGGAAGACCACGATTTATCTTTGAAAGAAAATACTGTGCTTAAAAATTATATCGAAGAAAATTTGCAGCAAGCAAAATTCTGGAGCTCGGTTAGTTGATTGAAGATTATGGAAACAAAAGAAAATCCAGGAACGCACCATTTCAGAAATACGATTGCCGGCAGTGTGGCGCTTCCGTTTTTATTTGTGCTGTTGCTCTGGATAATAAAACTTGTGGAAACCCTTTCGGGTGAATCATTTGCTGATTTCGGAATCATTCCAAGAACATTTTCAGGACTTAAAGGAATTCTGACTTCCATTTTTATTCATGCTGATTTTAATCACCTGTTGAGTAACACCTTTCCGCTTTTGATTCTCGGAAGCGGGCTCATGTTTTTTTACCGTGATGTGGCACTGAAAGTTTTTGTGCTCATATGGCTGATGAGTGGTTTTTGGGTATGGTTGTTTGCCCGTCCGTCATCACACATAGGTGCCAGCGGTTTGATTTACGGAATAGCGGCATTTCTTTTTCTCAGCGGAGTGCTGAAGAAAAATAAAAACCTTCTTGCTATTTCATTGCTCACCGTATTCCTGTATGGAGGGCTTGCCTGGGGAATTTTCCCGGTTGCTGAACGTATTTCCTGGGAAGCGCATCTTGCAGGTGGGCTTGCCGGTTTTTTCTGCGCCTTCGTTTTCCGGGATGAAGGTCCGCTAAAAGAAGAAAAAAAATGGGATGATGAAGATGAGGATGATGATGAAAATGCAGAATGGAAAATTGCCGGGAAAAATTCTAATGGTTCTGATGTTACAAACTGAGAACTACTTTTTTTTCGAAGACCAGCATCATCATTGGAACAGTTCAAACATTTTCCGGGCAAGAGCTTCCCTGTCATAATCTTTTGCCAGCATTGCCTCGCCGGCCTTTACTTCTTCTCTTAATATAGAATTGTTTTTCAGCTCAAGAAATTTTGAAATAAAATCTTTTTCATTTTCCGGTTCAAAACAGACGCCTGCATTATATTTCATCAGCAGCCGGCTTGCTTCGCCTTTCACTCCAAGCAAAACGGGAATTTTCATAGCGGCCAGCTCAAAAAGTTTTGATGGAATAACTTTTTCAAATGCCTCTGACTTGCGGAGGTTAATTAATCCTATGTCGAGTAACGAAAGATATGCGCTTACTTCTTCCCTTGGAACATTGCTGAGAAAAGTTATATTATTCAGCTTCAATTTAGCCGCCTGTTTTATCAATTCATCTTTCTTTGCCCCTTCACCAATAAATAAAAAATGAATGGAGTGGTCTCCGAGTTTGTTGATGCAGTTAATGATGAAATCAAGTTTATGCGCCATGCCATGCGTACCCATATACCCGGTAATAAATTTTCCTTCAAGGTGAAGTTTCCTTAGCAGAGTCATGTTTTTATCCACCGGATGAAAATTATATTTGCTGATGCCATTGCTGATGCAGAAAATTTTTGTTCTATTAATTCCTCTGCTAACAATAGCAGCGATAAATGCCTCGCTTACGACTACAATCTTCCATGCTCTGCGGTAAAGTAGTTTTTCAATCCACGACAAAAAATTGATAATAAAATTTTTCTTCATAACGTCAACACCCACTATGGATTCCGGCCATAAGTCGCGTACTTCAAAAATAAGTTTCTTATTTCTCAGGAAAGAAATTACACCCCCTGAAACGGCAGTAAAAAATTGCGGAGAAGTTGCAATAATAATGTCGAATGAAAAAAATAATCCTGCAAAAAAGGAAACGATGCCGAAAGAAAGATAATCCAGCGAACGTCTTACAATACCTCTGTTAGCCGAAATATATGTCCAGATACGAATGACGTTTATACCTTCAATATTCTCTTTTTGAAAAAGTTTGTTTCTATATCCCGGATATATTTTTCCCCCGGGGAAATTCGGAAAACAAGTGATGATTGTAACTTCTGCACCTGCTTTCACCCATTCGCGGCAATGCTCAAATGTGCGGGTAGCAGGAGCGTTAACTTCAGGAGGAAAATTATCGGTAAGAAAAAGAATTTTCATAAAATGATTTCGGTATACAGCCGCTCCGAAAATAATATAACTGCAACTTTTGCCTTCGCTAGTTTATTGAAGCCTTCGGCAAAATCGTAATCTTCTATCGTTAGATTGCTATGGTTTCTGAATGTAATTAAAAAATTATTCCCTGAAATTGAATTTTTAATTTCCTCAATGCTCACTTCAGGATAAAAATGAAGAAGCGCTTTACAATGATGCTTCCCCGGTATGTAATCAACAATGAGTATCTTATCTTCAAAAAATTCCCACTGACGTTTGTGAACAATCCCGGCAGAAGTAAACCCTTTTATCGCAGCGGAGCAAGGATTTTCTGTGAGTGATTTATCAATAATTCGCGCGCGTCTTCCCACTCTGAATGAAGCCCACATATCACTTTGCCCGAGCCCGTCAACTGAAACGGTATTGTGAGCTTCAGTGGAACGTTCATATTTTCGTCTTGAATTGTTTTCATAGGTGGATATACCGCAATCCACTATAACCGGCTTATCGTTTATGTTGAGACAAAAACTCAGCATGTCTGCATGCGTATGCCCAGGATTGTATGAAGGCATAATATTTCCTGCATCTAAAATGAGTTCGTATTTTGGAAACGAAAATTTCTTGTAACCGCTTTCGGAAAGAGAAATGCTACCAGTATAAACATCGAGCTGCTTTGCATAGGTCATAAGCCGGTAAGGGGTTGGTGTTCCGGCTTGAGTCGAATCATTAAAGTCAGGCATCCCTCCGTTTCTGAATGTCATGATATTCATCCAGGATAGCATTGCCCCTGCTTTTTCCGTCAGGAGGTTTAGAAGTAAATCATTTCCCACGCTATTATTTTTCACCAGGTTAATGCAGTCAAGAATACGATGCAAGATAATGCGGTGATACATTGGGCTCAATTCAAAGTGCGCTCCATCTTGCAGGATTTGTTCCCGTAATTCTTTGAGCAAAATATTTTCTGATTGTTTTAAAAGATTTTCATCCCTAAAATAAAATCCGGCAAACAGGAGAGAAAATCCGTTTTCGAGCAAATGATTGGCGCCAAGGTGTTTTTCTGTTTCATGACTCAGCTTCAGGTATTGTCTGAATAAAGACTCGTTGATTTTTGAATCGTCAACATTATTTTTAACAAGAAATTTTATCCAGTTTATCCCTCGAAGGGAAACAGGGTAGGGGTCATACGACGGGGAACGTACGTTTGCGTGAGCAATAAAGTGATGAATTAATTTTAACCCGTCCGGAACCTTTATATTTTCCTGATGCAGAAAATCAAAATAGTTGAGATTATAAT
Source organism: Bacteroidetes bacterium 2013_40CM_41_45 (assembly GCA_002215675.1). Classification (GTDB taxonomy): domain Bacteria; phylum Bacteroidota; class Bacteroidia; order AKYH767-A; family 2013-40CM-41-45; genus 2013-40CM-41-45. The sequence continues at coordinate 471,188 of NGFH01000002.1, forward strand.
TCCAGAGGAGCCCGTACCCGGAAAAACCCCAATCCACATTTTCCGTCTCAAAAATTTTCTTTTGATTGAGAAAGGTAAATATGTTTGCGGTCAGTGAATTATCAGACGGAAGAAAAGGTAACAGCGTCAGTGGCTGAGCCGGTTTAGGCATAGAAATATTTTTTTTAAAAAAATGGTACAGCGCTAGCCTCTTCCGAAAAGGATTTACCAGGAAAAAAAATATCTGCCGGATGCGCAGATGCCGCACGGTTTCATAATACCGGAAAGAATTTTTGAAGACAGCGCTCACTCAACCTTAATCCATTTTTTTTCTTTCAGCGAATCGAGTGCTGCAAAAGTAGCACGGGTCGTATTGTCTATTTCATCAAATGCAATCAGCGGCTCACCTCCGCTTCGCAAAAAATTCAGATATCGCCTGTATTGTTCCCGGTGGCCTTTATCCTGTGAACCACTCATCCCGTTTCCTTTGAATCCGAAAAGTTTCAATGAACGAAAGTTATCAATGAGCAGCGTTCTTCCCGAGGAAAATATTTCTATTTTTTCTTTTGGGTAGGAGGAATGTCCATTAGAAAAATAATTGACAACACCCAACGAGCCATTCACGTACTTTAGAAATATCGAAGCTGTGTCCGTGCTAAGATTTGTTTCAGTTCCGGTTGCCGCCATTAAAACAGATTGAATCCTGCTGCCGGTAAAAAAAGATATCAAGTCGAAATGATGGCATGCCTCACCTATAATTCTTCCTCCGCCGTATTCCAAATCATGCAGCAGGTTATCCGGTGAAATATTTCCGGCATTCATGGTAGCCACAACTTGTATGGAAGCGGCATCATTCAAAAGTTTTTTCGCTTTAATACTGTAAGGTGAAAATCTCCTGTTAAAACCAACCATGATGGTGCCTGTACTTTTTTCATGCGCACTCACAATCGCATTTAACTGTTCTGAATTTATTGCAAGTGGTTTTTCTACAAAAACATTTTTTCCGGCTTTAAGGGCCATAACGCTTTGTTCAGCATGCAGGTGATGGGGTGTCAGCACAAAAACAGAATTGATTTCATTATCGTTCAATATATTTTCGAAACCGGAAGTAGCAAATTCCACTCCGAATTTTTTGGCAAGAAGAGAAGCAGACAACCCCGTTTCACTGCTGATGTATTTGATATTGGCATTCAGCTTTTTTAGCTCCGGCAATAATTTTCCTCTTGTAAAATTTCCAGCCCCGCTGATTCCAATAACTTCTTTCCCCGGCGCTTTTTGCTTCTTTGAAATTCTCACGACGGATGAGTGATTGGCAGCAGTATCGTAAGTAAAAACAGAAGTCAGTCCCATTGAAGAAAGTAGATTGTCATATACCCTTTGGTAATGTTCAACAGGTACCACCTCGCTGATGAGCGGTTTCACATCAAGTGTGCCTGTACTCATCGCACGAAGAACAGCTTCGAAATTTCTTTTAGCGGTCCATCGCACAAACGGCAGGGGATAATCATTGCCTTTCACCTCATATTCGTCATCGTACCGGCCCGGCCCGTATGAAGACGAAACCCGGAATGAAATTTCTTTCTCGTAAAAATCTTTCCGGTTCAAATGCAAACCGGTGACTCCCGTCAGGACAATTCTTCCGCGCTTACGGCACATGCGGGCACTTTGTGAAATAATTTCATCGCTTGCCGAAGAAGCAGTTATAAGCACTCCGTCTGCCCCGATATCTTGTGTTATGCTTAAAACCTGTTTCACCGCCTCGCTTCCGTGCGCAGCAAATGCAAATATTTTTTGAGAAGATGCCAGAATCACTCTTGATTCGTTCAAATCAAAACCGATAACTCTGCAGCCATTGGCTGAGAGAAGCTGAGCAGCAATCTGACCTATCAGACCGAGCCCGATAACGACAAATGTTTCTCCGAAGGTGGGTTCCAACAGGCGAATTCCCTGTAATGCTATAGCTGCAACAGGCGTAAACGCTGCTTCATCGTAAGAAACATTATCCGGTATTTTTGCAGAAATATTTTTTGAAACGCTTACCAGTTCTGCATGGTATCCATTGGTTGCAACTCTGTCACCGACTGAAAAACCCGTAACATCTTCACCCACTTTTATCACTTCGCCCGCATTACAATATCCAAGCGGAAGCGGCTCGTCCAACTTTCTCATTACGCTTTCCATTGTAGGAAAAAAACCATCGGTTTTAATTTTATCGAACACCTGCTTTACCCGTTCGGGCTGTTGCATGGCTTTGGAGATAATATTCGCCCTGCCAAATTCCACCAGCATCCGTTCTGTACCGGAAGATACAAGGGTGCGGTGTGTTTTGACCAGGATATGTCCCCGCTGCAATTGCGGGCGGGGAACATCCTGTAAAATCGTCCCCCCTGATTTAATATCCTGGATTAACTGCTTCAACGCGATTGTATTTTAAAATGAGGTTGTTAACAAGATGAATAAAAGATTCATAACGGTCACGGGAATAATTTCCGGAGAGAAAACTTTGGATGTCTTTCTGCACATCATAAAAATTATTTTTAAAGTACTCAATGGCGTAAAGATAATCTTCTGCGCTTTTGCAGTATCGAATCACGTTTTGAGGGGCTTCGATAAGTTCAGCCAATGCCGAATGAACCAGCGGGATTCCGTTTGAAAGAAGACTAAATCCGCGGTTACTGATACTGCCAGCGTTTACGCTCTCAACTTTTGAATCGTAAGGAAGAATAGAACAGCAAACATCACTGAGGTCCGCATCCTGCAAAAGCATGGGAGGAAGCAGGGTGACATTTTGATGCGCTGTTAATTTTTGCAGCAAAGATTTATCTGCCGTTCGCTGAATGGGTCCTATGAGGCGGAGCAGCGTCCCTGATTGGGCAACTTTTATTAAAATATTAAAATCAATCCTGTGATTGATATACCCAAAATATAGAACAACGTTCCTGTCTTTGGTTTTCAGCGGAGATGAATAATCTTTTTGCGCCCATGGAAGAAAAGGAAAAGTGGCATTGTTGAACTTTGAGAGTTGTTTCTGAAGGGGATAAGAAACCGCAAGTACAGCATCGGATGCAGTACTTGTTTGCTCAACGCGAAGAGCAATCATGTTTTTCATCCATGGCTTTGCCTGCGCAACGAAGTCATCATTGATAAAGGTAATCATGGGAAGGTCCGGAAAAATTTCCTTCAGAAAACCGAAATCGTAATTGAAATTTACAATAATGTCAGGGTGAGGATTTGCGGAATAATATTTAAGGATAAATTTTTTAGGAAATGAATTCGCAAAATCTCCTATTTGCCGCAAAGGGCGAAGCTGATGATGCATTACTTCGGGCAATGTAACCACAGAAAGAAACTCTGACTTTTTTTCTGGGGAAGAAATTTGCGATGATGTCTTCTGAAAAAAAGTGACATGATGTCCGTTGGCAGTTAAAAGATTAGTAAGCTGGTGGCGGATGCGCGGCATCTCGTTCCAAGCTGTGCGTGTAAAAACCGAGAAATTCAGATTTGTTTTCATACCATCTGCTTGTCAGTATTTTTCAGGAAGAAGACGGAAAGAAGCAACAATATTATTCCGCCATGCGTGAGGAGAACGGTAGTGAGTGCGCTGCTGATGATTACAAACACAAATAAGAAAAACAAGCCAAAAAACTTCGGACTTATATTGAGCTGGTTTAGAAACGAAAAATAAAAGGCCACGATGGTAATATTAATAACGACACCCACCATTCCTGCATTCATAAACCCATCAGAAATAATTCCATTGTTTGCGCCCCAATTAATGTCTCCAAAATAATTTTCCCCGATAACATAGGCATGTTCCAGTTCATAAGGATTTGCCTGGAATAACCCGTTAAAACTTTCAGACCAAAATAGGTGATTGTTATTGAAAAAATCGAAATATAACACATCTATCATAGCCGGCAGCAGAAATGCGCGCCTAATGCTCATTGTCATAATGAAATCATCACTAAAAATAACTGAAGCAAGCAATGCGAATAATCCGATTCCAATAAGAATTTTAAGGAAGTAATTAATCTTGGTAATGTAATCGTATTTATATAAAATGAAAGTGAGAATAAGCCCGACAAATACTACCTTATTTGCTCCACAGAGAAAAAGAAAAACCAGTGACAGAGAACTTATAATAATGGTGAACCGATCTTTGTAATAAATGCCGAATACCAGCAAGCAAGGAATAATGAACTTATTAAACCAGGAATAAGAATAGCCGGTGTAAACATTACTGATTTCCGATCGCATTAATGCCCGTGTTTCGTAAATTTCCTGCAGCAATAAATTACGGAAATTCAAATATGGAAAATAAAGTAGTACAAATGGAATTAGCCCAACGATGACTATAAGCAGCAGAAAATTTTTTGATTGTACAATAGGAATCCTGCTCGATTGTATTTTGATTCTGATTTTACCCACCAGTAATACAGTAAGAAAAAATAAATTATGCGACAGGAAAATTCTCCAGTCAATATCCCGTACAAATGTGAAGATGACGGCGCTGGGGAAAACAAAAAAAACCAAAATAAGAATGGCAACCGAATACATGAAATCCTTTATCTTCAGAGCGGTGACCAGGAATGTATGAATGCAAATGCATAATGTGCTTACGATAAAATTAAGCAGGTTAAACTCATAAACGAGTTGTGCTTTTCTGAAAGCATACTCGTTTCTGACCGTAAGGGCAAAGCAGAAATGAAGAATGATAAAAAGTATCAGTAATAATACCAGGTTATTTAATCTGGCTTTTTCAATCCTGGCGGCAAACATTTTTAGCAGTTAAACGAACTAAGAAGCGAAATCAATATTTCAAAATGTAACCTTAAATTTTTCAGACCATACCGCGAGATTGTATAGTTTCCATAATGAAATATCATCTGTGCCTTCTGAGATTTTATTTTTATTTATAAATGAGTTGAGGAATTCTGATTCTTTAATTACACGCAGCAAAGATGCTTTATTTACCATCCAGTTTTTGGGTGCACGAAATCCGAACTTAACGCGCCTCCAAACAATTTCCTCCGGTAATTTATTTACAGCAGATTTTCTTAAAATATATTTCGACCATCCGTTATGCGCCTTGTATTCAAAGGGCAGGGAATATGCCAGTTCCATTACGTTGTAATCGGCAAACGGTACCCGCGCTTCAATCGAAAATCTCATCGAGTTTCTGTCTTCGTATTTGAAAAGTTTTTGTAACTGAACTTTGGTTATCTCCAGGAACTGCAATGCAGAAATGTTCCGGGATGCCGAAGAAATTTCTTCCAGCAATTTTATATTAAAATATGATTTGAATTCCTTCTTAATGAAATTATTTCTCCTCAACTGGCGCACAGCTCTTACTTTCACGTTATTAAAATAAAGGATGTACAAAAACAAGCTCGCAAAATTCAGTTTCGAATTTTTAATAATGTTAAAATAACTCTTCACTTTATTCAAAACGCTTTTTTGTTGGAGAAAATAAGCAGCGTAATAACGGTCGTAACCCAATAGCGCTTCATCGCCTGCCTGTCCGTCTAAAAGTACTGTACAGTCGGCATCTTTTGCCTGGCGCATCACGAAATATTGCATGATAACCGAAGGGCCGCCAAACGGTTCTTCCTGCGCTTCAATCACATCGTCCATAACAGCCTGCATATCTTCCTTTTGCGGACAGGTAACTTTCCAATTCAACCCTGCATTCTTTACAACCATTTCTGCAAACGCGCTTTCGTCACTTTCTTTTTCAACAGACTTTGCAGTGATAGCCGTAAACTTTTCTTTCGCTTTGGCGTTATATTCTTTAGCTGCTACCGTTGCAATGTAAGAGCTGTCCAGTCCGCCGCTTAAACAAGTGCCTACCTTGACATCCGCCCTTAATCGTAAGTGAATCGCTTTGTTTAATTTTTCTTCAAACAATTTTTGCGCATCGTCAAAAGCGAGCGAGCGCACATCGGTATTCATTGCAAGCGAGTACCATTGTGAAACAGTGAAAGAATCATTTTTCAAATCGAGTATAATGTTGTGGCCGGGCCCGAGTGATGTGATACCTTGGAAAAAAGTATGGTTGGTGTGATGATGATGTCCAAGGAATAGAAAATCAAAAAGTATCTGCCGGTCAACTTTCCGCTCGTTAAGTTGCGTAAGTATCTGCCTGATTTCTGAACTGAACAGAAAACAATTTTCTGTGACACCATAATGAAAAGGTTTTACTCCAAAACGGTCACGGCTCATGAATACTAAATTTTTTTTTGGGTCGTGAATGGCAAATGCCCACATACCGTTGAACTGATGAACACATTCCATTCCCCATTCGGAGTAAGCCGCTAATATTACTTCCGTATCCGATTCACTTCTGAATGAATATCCTCTTGTCTTTAGTGTTTCTTTTATCTCGATGTAATTATAAATTTCTCCGTTGTATGTTATCGTATTTCCGGCATACGTCATGGGCTGAGCGCCCAGCTCCGATAAATCAATAATCGATAATCTCCTGTGCCCGAAACCAACTTTACCCTCGCAGTAAAACCCCTCTCCGTCGGGCCCACGATGTTTCGCAGCATCATTCATTTGCCTGAGCCGCGCCATATCGGGTGAAATATTTCCCTTCATTATCATTCCCGAAATGCCGCACATCAGTCAAGTTTTTTTAAGGTCATATACTGCACTAAAAAATATATGGTGTGAAGTGTGGCTTCATGAACTACATATACCGTCAGCAGCGTTTCAACTTTTAAATTAAATGCGAAAGCCGAAATGCCCAGGGTAAGATACGTAGTCATAAAGTACAGCGATTGCCACATAAACGCCGGCTTCAGTTTGTTGGCAGCATAGAACACCGAAGACAAAGGGCTGACCACTAATTGAAATAAAAAACTTACGGACAGTATCGATGCAAACTCCCCCGATTTAGCCCACCGTTCTCCGAAAGCAAATTTAAAAATATCTTCTCCGAAGAAATAAGCAATGATGCTTACCGGCAATGCAAACACGAAAAGATACAGAGCCGATTTTTTAAAAACCATAATTGCCCTTTCAAATTCCCGGTTATTAATGTGTGAAGCAATCTTTTGGTAAAACACTTCCTTAAATGAACCTCCGATAAGCCCAATGGGTGCGCTAAAAACCAATGCGGTCAAACCAAAATAACCAAGTTCATTGGTGGAATATGCTTTGGTAAGAATGATAACAATTCCCTGGACCGATGCGACATCGAGAAGAGCGGGAATGATTCCATAGCGCGGATGGTCTTTGTACCTGTAAGCGACTTCCCTGAAATTTTTTAGCGGCTCGAGGAAAAATTTTACAGATGATTTTTTAAACAGGAAAATCAACGAGGCAAGGGTGCCCGAAATCTTTCCAATCACCAACCCGTAAACCTTTGGCTGAAACAAACCAAACCCAGCGGCCACCAGTACATAAAATAACGATTGCAAAATTTTTGCAAAACTGTTATTGCGGAATTTTCTGTTGCGTATGGATAAATTGGAAAGCGAGCTCCAGATGCCAAAGAACAAAAGATACAAGGGGATGAGCCAACTCTTCGGGTCGATAGAATGATTTTGAATGAAATAAAAAATAAAAAGAATTACGCTGAGCAATGTGGCAAAAATTGCTGTGATGTAAACACTCAGCATAAACACTTTAACAGCTTCAGAGTCATCTTTTGGAAGAATAATTGCGTATTGATATCGCCCGCCAACAGCTACAGCCAATATGCTTGCAATGGCGAAAAAAGATGTGTAGAAAGCAAAGTCTTTCTCAGAATAAAGCCGTGTCAGAAGGGGAGCTGCTAAAAATGGCAGCGCCTGGGCAAGGCCGGTTCCTGCCATCTGTAATGTAACGTTCTGTAGAAATTCAGATTTTAAAAAATGTAATTTCACTTGACCTTAGAGCTGCGGCTGCAATTTAAACAACGGGTCAGAATGAAAAAGAGAAAATGCGGACGCCGGGAACAAGAGTTATTCACGTAGCAGAAACAAATTGCTGCAGAAATCTTTTATCGTTCTCAAATAAAATCCTGATGTCGTTGATGCCATATTTAAGCATGACGATACGCTCGATACCCATTCCGAAAGCAAAGCCTGTAAATTTGCTGCTGTTAATTTTACAATTGTCGAGCACGTTAGGATGGACCATTCCGCAGCCAAGAATTTCTACCCAGCCGGTGTGTTTACATACAGCGCAGCCCGCGCCTTTGCAGATGAGGCATGAAATATCCATCTCTGCCGATGGCTCGGTAAACGGAAAATAAGAAGGGCGGAAACGTGTTTGTGTTTCGGTGCCGAACATTTCGTGCACGAAATAATAAAGCGTTTGCTTCAGGTCGGCGAATGAAACTTTTTCATCAATGTATAGCCCTTCAACCTGGTGAAAGAAACAATGTGCGCGCGCAGAGATGGCTTCGTTGCGGTACACTCTTCCGGGCGAAATGGTTCGGATGGGAGGCTGCGTGTTTTCCATTACTCTTACCTGGACAGAAGATGTATGCGTTCGCAAAGCGAGGTCAGGATTTTTTTCGACAAAAAAAGTATCCTGCATTTCGCGTGCAGGATGATTAGGCGGAAAATTAAGCGCTGAGAAATTATGCCAGTCATCTTCAATCTCCGGTCCTTCGGAAACGGTGAACCCGATGCGCGCAAAAATGTCTACAATCTTTTGCCGGGTAATTGAAACCGGGTGAAGCGAGCCAATCTGAAGCGGCTCAGCAGGCAGTGTTAAATCATCCGGAGCAGATTTATCTTTCTCTTCGCCAAGATGCGAAAACTGCAGAAGAATATTTTCTGCCGATGATTTAAGTTCATTAAGCACCCGCCCGAATTCTTTACGTTGCCCGGGTGCGGCATTTTTCAGTTCAGCAAACAGGTTGGTGATAATTCCTTTTTTGCCGAGGTAATTTATTCTGAAGTGTTCCAGTTCAGCGGCATTGGCAGGAATAAAGCTTCTGATGTTACCCAGAATCTTATTGATAGAGCCGGAATCCATTCAAAAATGTTATATGTTATAAGTTACATGTTATACGAAATAGAATTTACTACCTGCAATCGTATAACATATGACGTATAACTATTTTTCGTTTATCCTATTTCACCAGCGTTATTTTCATTCTCACATCTTGAGTGGGTCGGTCGCCCGGTTGCGTCTGAACGGCTGCAATTTTATCAAGCACATCAAGCCCGCTTACTACTTCTCCGAATACAGTATAATTCATATCGAGAAATGCAGTTCCGCCAGCAGTCTTGTATGTGTTCCGCTGTTCGGCCGTATATGTAATATTGTTTCGCTGTTGAATCATGTCCAACTCTGCATCAGACAAGGGTTTTCCCTGGACAATATAAAATTGACAGCCGCTGCTTTTCTTTTCCGGATTTTCGGTACGTGCGGCAGCAAGCGCCCCTTTTTTATGATAAAGTTTCGGACTGAATTCGGCAGGAATAGTATAGCCATTATCGCCACCACCCAGCATCTGCGAAGGAGAAGCATTTTTTGATTGCGGGTCACCACCCTGAATCATAAAACCTTTGATGACACGGTGAAAAAGCAGGCTGTCGAAAAATTTTTCTTTTGTAAGCTTCAGGAAATTATCGCGGTGAAGTGGAGTTTCGTTATACAGTTTCACAATCATGTCGCCATAGCTGGTGCTGATTTTTACCTGGTGTTCTGCAGTTGTGTGGGGTTTTGTCATTGTTGGTTTTTTAGGGGTTTTGCCCTGCGCCATTAATTGTTGCGAAGCGAAACTAAAGACACAGGAAGCAGTAATAAGGAGGGCGATTTTAGTTTTCATAATTAAAATTGGATTTTATAGGTTTTTTAGATTGAAAAATGATGAAAAATGGATGTAACATTTTTGTATTTAATGTTTTCTTCGTTATTTAGCAGAGTACTATATTTAGGTCGGCAATATTACTCTAAATTGAGCAAAATGAAAATACAAATCAAACGGCTGTTTAACCTGGGTGCGTTGGTGATACTGTTTATGCCAGCATTTTTTTCGTGCAAAAAAGATCAGCCCACAAAGGCGGTGATTACAGTTCTCGATAACAATTCACTTCCTTTGGCAGGCGCGCATGTGAGAGTGTTCCAGGATTCGGTGGTTAACCAGTATGGAGTAAGGGCAAGTGTCAGTGATGAAAAAATCAGCGACTCTAACGGCAGAACAGAACATATATTCAAGTGGGAAGCATTTCTGAATATCGAAGCAATAAGAATACGTTTAGACACGGCATCGCTGCCGCTTGATACTGATACAGCACGCGGATACGTCAGGCTCGAATATCAAAAGACCGTTAATGCTACTGTTCAGTTTCATTAAAGAACCCGCTGTTTTCAAAATAATCTATCGCTGCCTTGCGCAGCATCATATCCTGCTCGCCTAAAGTAAGAGGAGGAATTTTTTTTATCAGCTTCCAGTGAGGCCATCCATCGCTGTCGTATCCTTCAAACTCATAAAAGTTGTACTTGCTCAGCAGGGTGCAGGTGCCAATGTGCATCAGGTCCTGCTTTTCTTCCTTAGAGAAATCGCGCGCGCCTTTGCCAAATTCCTGAACCCCGATGAGAAACAAAATGGTATTCAAATCGGGCTTGTCACCAAACTTTTCGGTGAGGCGCGAAACAAGCTGCTGCCATTTGTTTTTAAGAATATAAATTTCGTTTTCGTCCATGGTACGAATCTCTAATCTTTACGAATGTACAAATAATGAAATATCCTTGTAAACCTTATGCCTGAAAATGTTCGTACAAGGATACTCTCTCTGCATGAAAATTAATATAACACAATACAAAAAATATTTTCGGGGCATCCTGATTTCCGTTCTGCTTTTTGTAAACCCGGGAAGAATTTGTTCAGCGCAGTCAGAGCAGCCACCGCCCATCGATATTGTTTTTTGTGTTGACTTAAGCGGCAGCACCAACGGAATTATAGAGCATCTTAGAAACAACCTCTGGCATTTTATACATGAGTTAGAGCAGCTTGAACCGGTTCCCGACTACCGCATCGGTTTCATCGGGTTTTCGCGGCCGAGTTTCGGGAAGGAATATTCATATGTGAAAGTGATACGGAATCTTTCGTACGATACCGAATGGCTGAGCAGCGAAATGTTTTCGCTACGCTCGCAGATAGAACAGGGAAACCAGTTTGTGGGCGCAGCGCTTATGACTTGCGTAAAGAGCATTAACTGGTCGGTCGACCCCAATGCAGTGAAGTTGGTTTTTCTTTGCGGCAACGGCTTTGTAAATTCAGACGGGGATTTATATAAAAAAGCATGCGAGATGGCAGTAGCAAAAGGAATTATTATTCACGCCCTATACTGGCAGTCGTACACGCTGCCCAAAGAACTATGGGGATGGAGAGGAATAGCATCTCTTAGCGGGGGAAAATTTTTCAGCGTGGATGTTTCGTACAATGAAACCGCCAGCGACACCGGCTTTGATACCGACAAGCTGATGGAGCTTGACGAAGAGCTGAACCGCACCTATGTATATTATGGCAACTTAGGCAAGCTGCGATACAAAATGATGGAAGAGCAGGACAGAAGAATTTACGAGGAGAGTAACCGCGGTTTCCGTTACAGGATGGATTATAAAATTTCTCCAAAATACCAGAAGAAAAATTCCGCCTGGGATTTGGTTGACTTCTCTGACAAGGCATACCTGGAACTGAAAGATTTTAACGTGAAGCAATTACCCGATTCACTGCAAAAGGTAGAAGACGGGGAGTTTAATGCTTTAGTGGAAAAGAAAAAATACGCGCGCTTCAGGATTTTGATTGAAATAAGAAAGATGTTGGAGCAACGTGCAAAGCAGGAAAGAGAAGCCATAACAGAATTCCTGGAGGGGCAAAAACAAACCCGCCTTGAGTGGGAAGAGCAAAAAAAACCGCGCCTCGATAACCTCATTATACGGCTTACGCTTGAAGCCGCACAGGCGAAAGGGTATAAGATTAAGTAAATAAAAAAACAGCCCACCGTTTAAACGATGGGCTGTGATAAAATAAAATCAATAAAGTTTATTTATTCAACACCAGCCGCGAAGTAATAATCCTGTCATGATATTTTACCTGCATCACATAGATGCCATCGGGCTGGTTAGCCAAATTAACCTGGTAAGGAAGTGTAGGAGTAGTGATGAAGAAAAAGGCAGAGTTAAAATGGAGGGAGAGGAAAATTTGCTGTACGATGTCAGCTAAGTTTTTCTACTGGTGTAGAGAATATCTATAGATACGTTGTAAAAATTGTATAAAAAATTGTAACCTTTCATAAAACAAGGTGAGTAATAAAAAGCTGGTTTAAGCACCATCTTTTTTAATTTTATGTAACGACCTGCCCCCAGTTGTAAAGGAACATTAATAAACCAAACATTACTTGTAGCATTGCTCACAGTGTTTTCAGGACCATAGTGAACCGCTGGAGCAGGCCCGAATGGGTCGGCCCAGTCATCTGTTTGTTCTTGCTTTTGCTGGTTAATATGTATTAAATTAACAAAACAGTTTGCACCAATAGAGAAAAAAAATAATTTATAAACAGCTTGAAATTTATAGCCGAGAGATAAAGCAGTCTGCGAGAAATGTATTTGAGTTGTGTCAACTATGTCAGACCAGTCAGATGTTTTTGCAATAAAAGCGGACTTTCTGTACGAATCGGAATAAGAAGATGTACCTGAAAATTTCAAATAACTTATCTGCATGATATGATGTAGATTTTTATTCTGACCTGAAGTAAAATCCAAACCACCGCTGACCATACCACCCAAAGATGATTTGCTGTAATTAAATCTACTAGGGTCGGGGCTACCTCTATCAATTCTGTAACCGTAGCCAAGAACAGGATTGATAGAAGGAGTATTATCCAAAAGGAAATCAAAAAAAGCGTCTGAATATTGCATCAAATTTATTCCACCCGATACAAAAATTTCCTTTTTTACGTGAGTTGTGCTGTCGATAGTTTGTCCATGCAAACGAACAACAGTGAAAAAGACTGTCGAGACGAGAACTGCTTTCGATGAGAGAAACTTGGTCAACTGTCTTGATTTTAAAATGTCACCTAAAATTATTGTGTCGTCAGACTTCCTATCTGAGTGTAAAGATAACGGTTTCTCAAAATTGGACACAAAAAAGCCCACCCCGTTAATCGGGGTGGGCTGAAGATTATTTCAAAATCACTTTACTTATTCAACACTAACCGCGAGGTAATAATACGGTCGCGGTATTTTACCTGCATTACATAAATGCCGGCGGGTTGGCTGGCTAAATTTACCTGGTAGGGCAGAGCAGGAGCAGTGAATGTTCCCGAGATATATATTTCCTGTCCAATGGAATTTACAATGGTAACTTCTGCCTGCGCGTTCGGCTTGAGGAATAAAACATTGAACAATCCGTCAGCTGACGGATTAGGATATACCACCAGGCCGCTGTTCTGAACCGGTATGGGTGCAATGCCGATAGTAGATGTCACAAGCACTGTATCGGTAGAGTAGCATCCGTTGGCATCTACCACATAGAGCACATAGAACGTGTTCACCTGCGGATTGGCAAAGGGCGTTGCAGAATTGCAATTCAGCAAATCGAGGCACGGTGACCAAACATAAGTGTATGGTGGTGTGCCGCCCGATGCAGAACCAATCAACGTGGTATTTCCGTTAACATCAGCTCCCGCATTGGCAACCGGAGAATCGTGCACTACGATATTTCTTAGCGCGGAGTTGGTGCATCCATTGGCATCGGTGTAGGTATAGGTAATACCATGAATACCCGTTCCGGCAACATTAGGGTCAAACATTCCGGCGCTTACGCCCGATCCAGAATACGAACCGCCGGCAGGCATGCCGGTGGTAAGGTTGAGCGGCGTTGCATTGAGACACACTGTCGGGAATGTGGGCAGCGTAACAACAGGCAAATCATTAACGGTAATGGTTGATGAATCGATGCCGGCACAGCCGAGATTATCAGTATAAGTATAAACAATAGTATAGGTTCCTACACCGGCAACAGTAGGGTAGAAAATATTATTGGACACTCCCGGCCCGGTATAAATTCCTCCGGTTGGAGTTCCTCCTGTCAGCAGAAGCGGAGAGGCGTCAATACAAATACTATTGAGCGGAGTCAACGCTACCACCGGCAACGGGTTAACGTTGATGGTGATGGATGAAGTAGACGAACAATTATAATAATTGTCGAAAACGTTTACGGTATACGTTGTTGACGTAGTAGGCGAAGCCACCGGGTTTGGAATCGTATCGCTGCTTAGGTAAACATTGGGAGTCCATAGGTAGTCGAAATCACTGGGTGCGCCAAACTGCGTATTAGGACGAACCGAATACGTAATTCCGGTTGCAACGGTAGTAATCCCGCAATTAAAGTCGGCGTGTGCATCAATAGAAGAAACAAACGGTGTTGTAGTTCTATTATGGATGCAGTTGACAGTAAAGTTTACACATGGTGTTCCCGGGCAAGTAGCACATTGCATAAATGTTGTTTCAACTACAATGTTTGAAACACCGTCCCAGATGAATGGAGTCGAGAAAGTAAGAGTATTCCATCCCACCACGGGCATCAAAGAAGCAGCGTAATAAACCTGGCTTAATCCCGTAACAAAAGTATTTGTCATAAAGGTCTGTGCCGTTGCGCCCACCGAAACGGTAAAATTGGTGTAGGTACCAAGTGCAGGAGTATTGACTATTGTAATATCATATCCAACAGACATAATGGGCCCGGCAGATATTCCTGCTGCGGTCAATTCACTTGCCAGGTATAATTGCTGGTTTCGGTCGCCCGTCCAGAAATTACCAAAGGGAGCAGGGTAGGATACTGTACTATTCACATTTGTTCCCGTTCCCACAGTAAACAGGAGAGGTTGACTGGTATTGTTTATGTCAAGTTGTGACGGAGTTCCGGCACAAACCGCTACAGGATTCGCCGTGGCTGCAATCACAGGTGAAGGATTAACAACAAGATTAATAGAGGTAGATGTCTGGCACCCGGCTCCGTCAATAGCATTAATGGTATAAAGCGTTGTAAACGGAGGGCCGGCTGTTACAGAACTTCCGGTAGTGCTGCTCAATCCGATTGCGGGAGCCCACGAATAAGAATATCCCGGATTAATACTCGCAATGGTTATAGTAACCGGGTTACCGGCACACATAGGGTTACTTGTGGGTGTTGCAATAATGGTATCGGCAGGGGTTACCGTAACAATAACCGGTGTTCTTGGCCCGGGACAATTGCCGTCAAATTCTTCCACGTAAAAAGTATCGGTGAAAGAAATTATGGGTGAAGTAATAGGAGAACCGGTGCCAATCTGGTTTCCGCCAACCGGTGCATCCCACCATTGCAGGGTTCCGGGGCCACCGGCCGTTGCCGTAAGGGTGACAGTGCCGGTTCCGCAACGGGTAAGGTTGGATGAAGTAGGCGCCGAGGGAACGGCAACAACAGAAACCGTAACAGAAGAAGTACTCGTGCATCCCGATGTTATATTGGTGATCGTTACAGTATATGTGAAGTTACCCGTTGACAGTGGCGTTAATGCAGGGTTAAAGACGGTGCTGCTGCTTAACCATGTTGCCGGTGTCCATACAAATGTATACGGGAAAACCGGGCAGAATGCCCATGCCTCAGGAGTATTAAAATTAAAGTTGAGGTTATTTCTGCCAGGAGCAGCAGTTCCAACCGTGCCGGTTTGATTTTCGATACCGATTACTTTGTTTGCTGTAGTGTTTGTTGCAAATGCCGAATGAATCTCTACACAGTTGGTTCCCTCGTAAAGAATCACCTGGCTCTTATAAAAACCACCGCCAAAAAATGCCCGTACGCTGTCATAGCTCACCACGAGCATACGGTTTGGAGCCGCACCCAGGGTTGCCCATTTGATGTGCTGTCCCATGGCAGTATCCACAAACATATCACACCATGGAACGCCGATGTAATTGTCTAAACCGCCGACACTGGGAATCGTAGCAGGAGTAAACGTTGTCGAAAATGTGGGGCCAAACTGAATGTTTCCGTTTGTACATATCTTGAATGCGGTATAGTCTGTTCCAAAAAAATTAAACGTGAATCCTATCGGCATCCCCGGCTGCGGATTAAGAGGCATCAGCACATCATCGCCGGCAGGCCCTTCAGCGCCGGCAAAAGTCAAAGGAGCATATGGAATAGAATTTACAGTATACGTTACCTGCCCGGGCGGAGTACTTAATTGTGATGGCTGCCCCAGGCAAATAGATACAGGATTTGCCGTTGCCGCTGCAGGAGGGGGCGGAGTTAGAATAATGGTAATGGCAGCCGTGTCAGCGCATGTACCGTCATCGCCGGTAACAATATAGGTAGTGGTGGCATTCGGTGTAGCGGTAACTGAAGGGCCGGTGTTTTGATTCAGGTCGGCACCTACCCATGTATAATTATACGATGCATTAAGGCTTGATGCATTAAGTGTTACAGTTGCCGAAGCGGGCAATCCGCAAATGGATGTCTGTGAGGCGGTAACAACAACTGAGTCGGCTATATTCACAGTTGCAATTACAGGGGTCCTTGTGGCGCTTGCACAGCCGCTTGTATAATAAACCTTTCCATTCCACACTCTCGGTGAAAAACTTGCTCCGAAATATGCATTGCCTTTGCCGGTACGCACCTGGATGTTTGCATCCTGCACAAATACAGAATCCAACGTGTTGGGTGCGCCATTTGTATATGAAACCGTTCCGGAATGAGCCGTAACATAAAACCCATATTTTTGGCCGGCCGGAATAGCAACGTTAAACGTAATGGGTATAGGGGTTGGATTTCCGGTACCCTGCGCTACTACGCCCACTGCAGTACCTAAAAATATCCATTGTGTACTGTCTGTTTCAAAACCGATGAAAGTTCCGGGGCGATACCAGACAGACCAATCGGTTGTGCCTGTTGCCATGTGTCCGTCAAAGTGGGTAATCGTTACACTCTGGAGGGCGGTGATGTTAAACATATTTCCCAACTGCCCGTTGCCGGCCGCAAATGTGGTGGTGAGGGGAGGTGGATTTGCCGAACCTATAGTTGACTCAACATAGAAAGTATCAGTAGCAGCAACGGTAGGTGAATAATTATTTCCTGTAAAAAGAGGTGAGCCGCCCGTGGGTTGATTGTACCATACCATATTTCCTATTCCCGAAGCAGAAAGATTTACCGTACCGAAACCGCAACGCGTATCTCCGGTAGTTGTCGGGGGAACAGGATTAACCACAATAATGGTGATAGTATTTGATACAACTGCGCCGCAGAACATGGCCCTGTAATCAGTAGTAGCAGCAGGGGAAACTGAATAGGGAGTTGAATTATTTCCCGGTCCTGTTTCATTAACCCAGGATACACCGTCCCAGCTTTGCCATTGCAATGGCCCGCCAAATCCTGTAAGAGTAAGGGTGGCTGTTGCTCCAATGCAAATAGTGTCGGATGTAGGATTGGCTGTTACAATTCCATAGGGGATAATAACCGTAGTCATGTTATCATTTGCCGGATTGGCATCATTCGCAGTGCTGGTGCTCGCATTGAAAGTGTATGTACCGATTAAACTCATATCGTATGCGTTGGTAATAACAACATCCTGGGTAGCGCTTGGCGCCAGCGTTCCACTTGATAATACGACTGGCGGAAACACCTGTGGATTTGGTCCTGTAACGCTGCAGTTAACCGTATCAGCGTCCACACTGAAATCAATAGTCTGGGAACCGAAATTCTGAATACGAACCGTTACCGTTTCGTTTGCCGAGTAACAGGAGTTCACCACCGGAGTAACTAAGGTAGTCGCTCCCATATCAGTAGGTGGCAGAACCCATGAAAAAGTTAAGCCGGAAGCGGGAACGTTTGCAGGACTCAGATTACAAACACCAGACAGCAATGTAGCGGCAACAGAAGCTGACCATGTATCTATACCATTTGTTATCGCTCTTAAATTAAAGTCTGCAGGTGAAGTGCCGACCAAGCCAACGCTTCCCGCCTCATTAGCTGCATCACTACAGGTATTCGCACCCATTGTGGTAGCTGAAAGAAAAGTGCCGAAAACAACCTGTACAGTATTTGTAGTTTCATTCAGGATAATCTGGAAAGAATAATCATCGCCTGTAGGACCGCCTGGATAGTGATGGCAATTTACCCATTGTACTACAAGTTGTTGGAATGGGGAAATACCTATCGTTTCATACCTGATTTCACCACTTGCAGGTGATATGGGAATCATATCTGTTCCGTATCCCGCAATCATATCATGATTGTTGGTGGCTGTAACGCCCTGCGCTCCGCAATATGTATTAACCACCGGGCCGCTTCCCATTACGATGAACCCGTTACAGTTGACTCCGAACGTAGTATAACTTGTTCCATCGTAAACAAAAGTAAAGCCTATGGGCTGCGCTGTGAATGAAGCATCATCCCAGCCCGAACCAACTGCAGCAACAACGGTTCCTCCTGTGATGGGAGTAAATGTTCCTGGTGACTGGCTGAAAACATAGCTGGTAGCTACCTGGGCATTTGCCAAAGTGGTTGCGCCGACAGCACAGATTACTATTGATTTTTTTAGAAAAGAAAATAATGAAGCGTAGTTTTGTTTCATGCTAAATGAATTTAAAAATGAAAAAAGAACTTTTGGGGATTAATTTGGTGATAAAAATAGAAAAAAATAAATATCTAAGAAATGCTTATATTTAACCGGTTTTTCATGGTAAGCGTTCACCTTTGCTTTTCGCATGGTTACCCTCAAAAAAATACTTTCCGCCCTTTTAATTTCGAGCCTGCTGGTTGCAGTTACGGGAGTAAGTTTTTCGAAGCACATTTGTCTTTCAGGTAAATCCGTCGCCTGCGCAAAAAATAAAAATTGCTGCAAGCATTCAGATACCAGGAAAAATAACAAATGCTGCACGATACAGGATTTTTATTTTAAAGCGGATATCGTTTCAACACAATACAAGGTTAACCAGAAATTCTTTCCGGAAAATATCATTGCGGTTTTTCATAACCATTTTTTTATTTCCTCTCTGCAGGTTCAATACGCGCGGAATGATTTAATCAAGCCGCCTTTACTGCGAAGTTCACGTTCCATCCTTTTGGATTCCTCCCGCCTTACTATTTGATTTCTTCTGATTTTTCCTCGTTACAGATGATGAGGAATAACTTTTCTGTTCTATTACAGTTAAAAAATCAGAAGCATGAAATTCAATTTATACATATTCATAACATTAGTGATGTTCATGGGCACATCAGCGATGCTTAATGCCCAAAGTATTACAGGTACCGTTCTTGAAAAAGATTCTGCAGGAAAAGAAATTCCTGTACCATTTGCAAATGTGTACGAAGTTGGAGCAAAATCAGGAACCCAAGCGAATGAGGCCGGAAAATTTTCATTTTCTCTTCCGGGATTGCCTGCAAAAATTGTCGCAAGTTCTGTCGGGTATGTGAATGACACAATTCAAATCACAGAAATAAAAGAATTAAAAATTTTTCTTCGTAAAGGAGCTACTATAGAGGAGATAACTGTTGAAAGCAAGCGGCAGTCGCTTGGGTTTTCAACTGTCAAGCCGATAAATGTTGAAATGTTGACAGGCAAAGAACTCCTGAAGGCGGCATGCTGCAACCTGTCTGAAAGTTTTGAAACCAATCCTACAGTGAACGTCTCTTACACCGATGCCATCACCGGTGCAAAAGAAATCCGCATGCTGGGTTTGGCAGGAATCTATTCCCAGCTTCTCACAGAAAATATTCCTATGTCGCGTGGGCTTGCGTCTTCGTTTGGGTTGACTTTTATACCGGGCCCGTGGATTGAATCCATACAGGTTACCAAAGGCACCGGCTCAGTGGTAAACGGGTTTGAATCTACTACGGGTCAGATTAATGTTGAACTCAAAAAGCCGGAGACAGCCGAAAAATTTTACGTTAATCTGTATGAAGCCAGCACGCTGAATACCGAGCTGAATATGTATCATTCAAAAAAGTTAAATAAAAAGTGGAGCGAGATGTTGTTTGTCCACGGAAATTTGATGGAGAAAAAATGGGACGATAATAATGACGGTTTTATAGACCTGCCGCTTACAAGGCAGTTGAGTATTGCAAACCGTTGGCGCTACGACAGCGGAAAAAGGCTGGAGTCTCAGCTTGGAATGAAATTGCTTTTGGATGAAAGAAATGGAGGGCAGGTTTCTTTTGATGAAGCCCGCGACAAAGGAACCACCAACGCATTCGGAACGGGAATCAGCACTACACGATATGAAGTATATGCAAAAGCCGGGCTTGTATTTCCTGAGAAGCCCGAAAAAAGTTTTGGCTCCATGTATTCATTTGTATACCATAACCAGGATGCTTTTTTCGGTTTGAAAAATTATGATGCAACGCAGAAGAATTTTTACGCCAACCTTATTTTCCAAAATACATTGGGAAATAAAAATCATGCTTACAAAACCGGCTTAAGCCTGCAGGCAGATTTGCTCCATGAAAATTTCACGCAGAATTCTGTTTCCGTGCGAAGTGATACAACAGAAATTACTCCCGGCATTTTTTACGAGTACACGCTGAATGCAAAAGATAAATTTACAGCCGTTATGGGGCTTCGAGCCGATTATCATAACGGCTACGGATGGTTTGTGGTTCCGCGCCTGCATGCCAAATATAATTTTACTCCCGATTTAATTCTTCGCGTATCGGGTGGCAGAAGTTTCCGCAGGCCGCACCCGCTTGCCGATAATATTTCTGTACTGGCCAGCTCAAGAAATATTTTGTTTACTGAAAATATTGAACCGGAAATAGCATGGAATTATGGAGCTAACGTCACAGCAATATTTCACCTGTTTGGCCTTGAGACTACTCTCAACACCGATTATTACCGCACATTTTTTGTGAACCAGTTTATTGCCGATTCATATTCTGACAGCCTGAATATTTTGTTTTACAATCTTGACGGAGAATCTTTCTCCAACAGCTTTCAGACTACCCTCAACCTGGAGTTGGCGGAAGGAGTAACGCTTCGCCTTGCTTATAAGAATGACGATGTGCGTTCAACATATAACGGTAAACTGCAGAGCAAACCGCTGGTCGCAATGCATAAAGCATTGGCTAATGTGGCTTGGGAACCGAACATAAAATGGAAATTCGATTATACGTTGTTGTGGGAAGGCAAAAAGAAACTGGCGTACAGCAGTGCAGCTGGAAACGAAAATGTTCCTCCTGCCGAATCACCTGAATTTGTCACCATGAACGCGCAGGTTACGCGTGTTTTTAAGAAATGGGAAATTTATGCGGGGGCAGAAAACCTTACCGGCTTTACGCAGGACAACCCGATTATTTCGCCTGAAAATCCCTTCGGCAATACTTTTGATGCCACCAACATATGGGGACCTATTATGGGAAGAAAAATTTATGCCGGAATACGTTATAGTATTCGTTAACCTAAAATAAAATACACTATGAAAAATATTTTTTTGTTTGCAGCTTTAATTTTGTTCTCGATAAATCTCTACGCACAAAATGCAGAAGTAAAAATTAAAACATCGGCAATATGCGATAAGTGCAAGAACACCATTGAACGTGATTTGCTTTTTGAAAAAGGAATTAAAAAAGCATCGCTCGACCTGGATTCAAAAGTGGTAACGGTAGCTTACAATTCAAAAAAAACCGATGAACAAAAAATCAGGACGGCCATTACTAAAATCGGGTACGATGCCGATACTCTGGCTGCAGATTCTGTTGCTTACTCAAAGCTTCCTGATTGCTGCAAAAAAGATGTTACCGGGCACAGATAATTTTCAGCGCATCATTGCCTCGGCAATATCCCAGCGGGTGATGATGTAATTCCGGTCGGCTTTAAAATCTTTTACAAGCACGGCAGGTCTTTCGGCAGTAATCATTTTTGAAAGTGATTCTACTGTTGTAGTGATATCTACAAACGGAAATGCTTCAAGCATTACTGATTCAACCGTATGATTTTTTATCGCGGGATTTTGAAGCACTTTACTGAGCAACTGATTTTCATTCACGGAACCGACAACTCTTCCGTCCGATGTCACGGGGAGCTGTGAGAAATCATTTTCCGTCATCAGCTTAACAGCCGATGCAATGGTTTCTTTTTTATCGACGGAAATCAATTCAATATTTTTTCTTAACGCAACAACATCTCTTGCTGTTATTCCTTTTTTGTCGAGGAATCCTTTTTCGCGCATCCAGTCGTCATTAAAAATTTTATTCAGGTACCTGGTGCCGTGGTCGTGAAAAATAACAACCACCAAATCTTTTTCAGTAAGCTGGTCTTTCATCTGTAGTAATCCTGCAATGGCAGAGCCCCCGGAATAACCGACCCAGATAGCTTCTTTACGGACAATCTCGCGTGTCATCAGTGCGGCATCGCGGTCGGTAACTTTTTCAAAATGGTCAATCACGCTGAAGTCGTAATTGCGGGGAATAAAATCTTCTCCTATGCCTTCGGTGATGTACGGATAAATTTCATTCTTGTCCAGCTTTCCGGTTTCATGGTATTTTTTCAGCACCGAACCATAGGTATCAATACCCCAGATTTTAATTTTTGGATTTTTTTCTTTCAGAAATTTCCCTGCGCCGGTAATAGTTCCGCCCGTTCCTGCTCCAACAACCAGGTGTGTTATTTTTCCCTCGGTCTGTTTCCATATTTCAGGGCCCGTTTGCTCGTAATGTGCCTGCATGTTAGATAGATTATCATATTGATTCACGTACCATGCATTCGGAATTTCCTTACTGAGGCGTTTGGCAACCGAATAATAAGAACGCGGGTCTTCTGCGTCAACATTTGTAGGACAGACAATCACTTCAGCGCCAAATGCCTTCATCGCATCCATCTTTTCTTTCGATTGTTTATCGGTGGTGGTGAAAACACATTTATATCCCTTGATGACGGCCGCAATAGCAAGCCCCATTCCTGTATTGCCCGATGTTCCTTCTACAATAGTTCCGCCCGGCTTCAGCAATCCTGCCTTCTCTGCATCTTCTATCATCTTTAGCGCCATACGGTCTTTAATGGAATTGCCGGGATTAAACGTTTCCACCTTGGCAAGAACCGTTGCTTTTATCCCTTCGCAAACTCTATTCAGCTTTATGAGTGGTGTGTTGCCAATGGTCTCGAGGATATTTTGATAATACATCAATGGAAAAAGTTATATGTTATAAGTTATTAGTCATACGGAAAAAGATTTGGTAAAAGTAAAAATCATTTCTCTTGCCACTTGTCTTGTGTCCCTTCTTTGAGGAAAACCCTAAACGCTTATCAGAGTATAAATACTATTTAACTTAACCGATATTCAGAATTCATGACCGAAGCTTATTTTTTTCAATTATCAAATTACTTGATTATCAAATTTTCAAATTAAGATATGGCCCTCAGCAGGTTTTGGTTATTCATTATTGTTGTCAGCATATTGTCGCTGCTTTTTGCCGTGTTTATGGGGCATCAGTATTCGCTGGATAATATTCTTACCGGAAACACCAGTGATGATGACGCGCTTAAAAGACGCCTGGTTATTGCAGAATATACCGTTGATGAACTGAGACAAAAGGATTCCTTGACAGCGCTTGCATTCAATTCGGTAAAACCCAGCGACAAATTCCAAAAATCATTAAAGAAGACAACACTGTTTGCTTTCATCAGCATTAATACAGACACTGTAAAAGGAAAAATAGAATCGTGCAGCTACTATGACCAGACCAATAAAAATTTCCTGAACAGGGTATCGGTACCTGTGCTTTCAAGGGAAGCATTTGAACATTCCACTAACGATTTCCTGAAGCCGGATGTTATCGGCAATGCTAATGTCGTTTACAGTACCGTCATCCATCAGCGCGTTCACCTGGACAGTGTGATGACATACGGCAACATGATAAACGACAGCGTTGCACTAAGGCGGTACAACATTTCACCACTCGCAAAAGACATTGAAGAGCTCTGGAACCGCATGCTTAAAGATGAGAACCCTGTCATTTGCACGAATGATACCGTTTACGATTTAAAGAGCAGTGGAACCATCCAGGTTTCTGCACGAACTTTATATTCAGATGGAATATTAAGCACCTGCACTTATGTGGTCACAAAATTATGGATTCCGTTGCTCGGCATCCTTATTTTTCTCTGCGGGCTGATGAACCTTCTGAAGGAATCGAATATGAATGAAAAGCTGGCGCGATACCTTTCTCCTTTCTTCAGAAAAATATTTCCCGAACTGCGGAATGGGCATCCTGCATTCAATTATATGACGCTCAACTTTGCTGCAAACTTTTTGGGGCTTGATAATGCTGCAACACCCTTCGGGCTGAAGGCAATGGAAAGCATGCAGGAAGATAACCCGGATAAAACTAAAGCGTCCAATTCGCAAATCATGTTCCTGTGCCTGCATGCTGCAGGGCTTACGCTGATACCCACTTCCATCATCGGCTATCGTGCCGTGATGAATGCAGCCAACCCGGCCGATGTAATGCTTCCCATCATCATCACGTCTTTTACCGGTACGATGGCAGCATTAATATTTGTAAGCATAAGGCAGCGCATCAATCTTTTTAACAAACCGGTGGTGATGGTGGTAGTGGCAATGGTTATTGTGCTTTCGGTGCTGTTCACTTACCTCAGCCGGCTTTCAGACATTTCCAAAAATCAATTTACAGGCAACCTGGGTGTAGGAATTTTTCTTGCCATCATTGCGATGATATTGATTTATTGTTTCATCAAAGAAAAACTTTTCACACGCAAAGGCACCAACATCTTTGCTTCGTTTGTAGAAGGTTCCAAAGATGGAATTGAAACTGCTTTCAGGATACTTCCCTACATGATTGCCATGCTGGTTGCCATAAGCATCTTCCGTAATTCAGGATTGATGAGCTGGATTATGGACGGGCTCACCAAAGCGTTGCTTGCGTTAGGTATGAAGAAAGAAATCACCAATGCAATACCTGTAGCGCTGCTTCGACCTTTCAGCGCCGGAGGCGCCAGGGCTTTTATGTTCGATGCCATGCAGCACTACGGAGCGGATTCTCTCACAGGGCGGCTCGCCTGCCTTTTCGAGGGTGCCGCAGAAACCACTTTTTATGTTATTGCTGTTTACTATGGCGCGGTGAATGTTAAAGATACACGCTATACCTTATCTATTATGCTCCTCGTTGATTTGGTGTGCATCATTACTGCTGTTATTGTTGCGGCAGCCTGGTTTTAGAAAAAATTGATTTAGAGATTTTATTTACCTCACCCCTTTCGTCCCCTCTCCTGAAGGAGAGGGGATTTTGCAATGCAGCACTCCCTTCTCCTTTAGGAGAAGGGTTGGGGATGAGGTCTTTCACGAGAAAGAAGCTGAATAGTATTCAAGCATATTTATTTTTATGTTTGACTTTTGATTTATCGCCATGAGACAAAAGATTGTTGCTGCTAACTGGAAGATGAACACGCATTATATGAGCGGAATAAAACTCCTCTCGGAAATTGTTCCTATGATAGGCGATGAGGTAACGGCTGATGTAAAAGTGATAATCGCTCCTCCGTTCATTCATCTGTATAGTGCATCGCAATTAATGAACGGTAACCGGAAAGTTTTCCTGGGAGCACAGAATTGTTTCTACGAAGAGAAAGGCCCGTACACAGGAGAGATTTCTGCTGCCATGCTTGCCTCGGTTGGTGTTAAGTATGTGATAGTTGGTCACTCTGAACGAAGAAAATTTTTTAACGAAGACGATGCAATCATTTCAAAAAAAATTCTGCAGGTGCTGGAGCATAACATGCAGGGGATATACTGCTGCGGAGAAACATTGGAGCAGCGCGAAGCCCGAAAGCACAAGGAGATTGTTGCCAAACAAATAGAAACCGCTTTGTTTGGTTTGAGCAAAGAGCGCGTTCAGAAAATTATTATTGCGTACGAGCCGGTTTGGGCAATAGGCACGGGTGTTAATGCAACACCTGAACAGGCGCAGGAAATGCACGCGTACATCCGTTCATTGATTGAAAAGAAATTTGGCGAAAACATTTCGAAAGAAATTTCCATCATCTACGGTGGAAGCGTTACACCCAATAATGCAAAAAGTTTATTCTCATGCCCTGATGTGGACGGAGGATTGGTGGGTGGCGCTTCTCTTATAGCCCGCGACTTTGTTAGCATTGTGAAAGCAGCGGGATAAGAAATTCTTAAAATTGGTTCACATGAAAACGTTTAGGTTTGTTTTTCTTCTTTCGCTGTTCTTCTTGTTGGCTGCCTGCAAAAAAGATAAAGATGAAGCAGCTCCACTGCAAGGCGGTCAAGGTCCCATAGGTGCAACGTTGAAAAATACTTTATGGCTATGTCGCACTACTTCAAATAATGATTGGGAAGGGTATTTTTATTTTGGACGTGATACTTTGATAACCAGCAATGATAGTATTACCTGGACTCCCACAAGCAGTTACTTCACTAACCTTAATTTATTTTATATCTGCGATTTTTCGCCTCTTGTTTGCTTTCCGGGCGACACAGGAGAATATCATTTTTCTGTTGTGTCAGATACATTGCGGTTTACATCTGTATCAGATGGATGTGGCTTGCGTTCAGGCTATTTGAATGCACATTATTTTATTCGATTGTAAAACAAACATAGTCTAAGAATGATTTGAGACAAAGTGAGGTCGATTCATGAAATCACCGTTACGGTTGTTTGGTATTTTTTACACATCTTTACCGCCATGACAAAAAAAGAAGAATTAATACACATCATCCTTCGGATGGACCGGACCAAAAAACCCAAAGTGCTGGAACAAATGACAGAAGACGACCTTATTATGATGAAAGTGCGCATGTCTATGCAGTCGGGCCGCCCCGAGCCACCCCAGTTCAGCAAAGGAAAATCGCGCGATGAAAGAAACAAGAAAAGCGCCCGGGGAAGGAAAAAGAAAAAATAATTTCTAACCACAATACAATGAAGCTAACTGTATATACTGCAGCGCTTCTGCTGCTCGCAACGGGTACCTATTCCCAGCAAAACCGCATTACTTTTGGTGTGGATGGCGGAATAAGCATAGCCAAACTAAGCACCGATGACAGCAATTACAAAGATGTCTACAAAAGCCGAACGGGCTATGCAGCCGGAATAGCGTTTCAGTATAACTTTCCTAAAGTGCTGTCGCTGCGCACGGGAGTTATGTATGAGTTTAAGGGAACATCCTTCCCGACCGATTCGGCAGGCATTGCCGCCGATCCAAACGGAGCCATTAATGCATTGGAAACAATTGACTACCTGACCGTGCCGCTTTTATTACGGGCAACTTTTGGCGACAAAATAAATTTCTTTGTCAATGCCGGGCCGTACTGGTCGCTGTTGCTTAAACGCATCCGCGTATTGGAAGCCGCAGGCAGCTATGCGGGGAAAGAAATTAACCTGACAGACGATACAGAGAAAAGTGAATTCGGAATATCTGCGGGCATAGGAGCATCTGCTGTTTTCAATGAAAGGATTGTCATTAGTGTGGAAGCCAGGAACAACCTGGGCATGACCGACATTGGTTCCCAGACCTATCAGCTCAAAACAAGGACTATATTAATTCTTGCAGGAGTAGCGCTTAAGTTTGGCTCCAGGGAAAATGATGCGAAGAAGTAAGTTGATGCTTGCTCTGGTAATTTTTGCTTGTTGTTCAAGTTGTGCATCCATTATGAGCACCTCGCGACAAACGGTTCCCTTTTACAGTACACCCGAAGGTGCCACAATAATGATTAATGACAGCGTATATGGAAAAACTCCTTTGCATATCGACATGAAGA
The DNA here is from genome assembly GCA_002215675.1 of Bacteroidetes bacterium 2013_40CM_41_45. Lineage (GTDB taxonomy): Bacteria > Bacteroidota > Bacteroidia > AKYH767-A > 2013-40CM-41-45 > 2013-40CM-41-45. Next base: position 498,884 of record NGFH01000002.1, read on the forward strand.
GAAAGAGGCGTGGTCGGGATGTGAGATTAAAGTTGGATGGTTATGAAACGTACTATGTTTACATGCATAGAACACTAAATCCCTGGGTTTTGGGAAACATACTTCTCGGTGGCCTGATAGGTTTGGGAATAGATGCTATAACGGGAGCCATGTATGAGGTGTATCCCGACAATATCAACGCTGATCTTAAAAAAACTTCACAGCAATAGCTCTTGAATTAAAATAGTTATAGTTGGAGAGTCCTTTCACCTCAGGCTTCATACGTTTACTGATTTTTCTATCTTCGCCCCCTCATTTAAAATACGTTATACGTTATCAGTTATATGTTATACGAAAAAATCTCGTCATATAGCGCCATCCGTATAACTTATGACATATAATATATAACTCTCTACCACACATGCAAAGCAAAGGGGCAATAAGATTTTTAGCCATCGCATTGGCAATAGTTTGCCTGTACCAACTATCATTTACCATAGTCGTTAATTACTGGGATAGCAAAATCCATGGAATGGCCGCGGGTGATCCTGTGAAGGAAAAAGTGATTCTTGATTCTATGGCGACAGCACCGGCATATAACCTGCTGGTAAAAAAGTTTACGCTGGGCGAAGTGCGCGAGAACGAAATAAATCTTGGTCTCGACTTAAAAGGTGGAATGAATGTAACACTCGAAGTATCGCTCGTTGACCTGATTCGTTCACTCAGTAATTACAGCAAGGACGGCACTTTTAACCGTGCACTGGATGAGGCACAGAAAGGGGCTGTAGGCAGCCAGAAAGATTTTGTCACGCTTTTCTACGAGTCCTTCCGCAGGCTCGACCCCAATGCCCGCCTCTCGGCCATTTTTGCCACCAAAGATTTGCAGACCCGCATCAACCTGAATTCTTCAAATGACGAAGTGCTTAAGGTTATCCGCGATGAAGCCAACAATGCGTTCGACCGCACCTATCAAATTATAAAAACCCGTATAGATAAGTTTGGTGTTACATCACCCAACGTGCAAAAGCTGGCAGGCAACCGCATATTGGTTGAATTGCCAGGCATTAAAGAACCTGACCGCGTTCGCAAGCTCCTTCAGGGAACTGCCAAGCTGGAGTTTTGGGAAACGTTTGAGAACAAAGACATTTATCCCATACTGGACAGCGTTAATAAAATGCTGCGTGCTATTGCTCCAAAAGACACGCTGGCATCTGCAATCGATTCATTAACTAAAGATACAACCGCTAAGGCAACAACGGCAAAGAAAGATACCGGTTCAACCACTATTGAAGAAATTCTTGGTAAAACCAAATCTGATTCCGACACAACTGCAAAAGCTGCAGCTGATACCAGTAAGAAAAAGACATTTGAAGAGTTTGCACAGGAGAATCCGCTCTTTGCATTTCTCACCCCTTCTTATTTCCAGAATCAGCAGGGCGGAACAGAGTTAAGAAAAGGACCTGTAATTGGAGTGGTTCAAATCAAGGACACATTAAAGATTAATGCTATCCTTAGAATGGAAGCGGTGAGAGCCAGGTTCCCGAAAGAATTTAAAGCGCTATGGACGGTTAAGCCGATTGATAAAGAAGGGAAGTTTCTTGAGTTGGTGGCTTTGCGCATGCCCGCCCGCGACAACACAGCGCCTCTTGAAGGCGATGCTATTACTGATGCCCGCAAGCAGAAAGGGCAGTTCAGCAATAACTGGGAAATTGGAATGAGCATGAATGCCGAAGGCGCAAGAACCTGGAAGCGCTTGACCCGCGAAAACATTGGCAAGAGCATTGCAATTGTTCTGGATGATAATGTGTATTCTTACCCTACCGTACAGGGAGAAATTGCCGGAGGCAACTCGCAAATCACCGGTAACTTTTCATTGAATGAAGCGGAAGACCTTGCCAATATTTTAAAAGTAGGTAAGCTGCCTGCTCCTGCAAAAATTGTTGAAGAAGCTATTGTAGGCCCTACCCTGGGACAAGAAGCCATTCAGAACAGCTTGATTTCTTTTATCATTGCATTCATTGTCATCCTTCTCTTTATGGGATTGTATTACATGAGGGCAGGATGGGTAGCTAACCTTGCACTGTTTGCAAACATCTTTTTCATTATGGGCGTTTTGGCATCGCTGCATGCGGTACTTACGCTTCCCGGCATTGCAGGTATCGTCCTCACTATCGGTCTTTCTGTGGATGCCAACATTCTTATTTTCGAGAGGGTGCGCGAAGAATTACGTCATGGAAAAGGCATTCGTCTTGCCATTGCCGATGGTTTCAAGCATGCCATGTCTTCCATTCTCGACTCCAACATTACACTTCTTATTTTGGGTATCGTCTTATACCTTTTCGGAAGCGGACCCATACAGGGTTTTGCAACCACATTGGTCATAGGTATTCTGTGCTCACTGTTTGCGGCAGTTCTTATTTCGCGCCTCATCTTTGAAAACCTTCTTGCCAAAAACAAACCTATTTCATTTTCAAATAATTTCTCTGAAAATCTTTATAAGGGAATTCATTTTGATTTTGTGAAGAACAGGAGGGCGTATTATATTTTCTCGAGCCTCGTAATCATTGGGGGTATAGTCGCTTTCTCTATAAAGGGATTAAATTACGGAGTTGATTTTAAAGGCGGACGCACCTACATAGTGCAAATGGATAAATCGCTGCGTGCAGAAGACATTCGCCATGCCCTTACCAAAACTCTTGGCACTGCTCCCGAAGTTAAAACCGTAGGAACCGAAAACAGGTTTAAGGTTACTACTTCGTACCTGATTAATGACACGGCTTCCAACGTTGAAAATATTCTCATTGAAAAGCTGCGCACCGGACTGGCCCCGCTTTACGGTAATGCCCCTGATTTTGACACCTTCAAATCCAGAGACCTGATATCATCGCAAAAAGTAGGGCCTACCATTGCCGATGATATAAAGCGAAGTGCCGTATGGGCAATTCTTATTTCATGCGGGCTTATGTTCCTTTATATTTTCTTCCGGTTCAAAAAATGGCAGTATGGACTGGGCGCTACAGTTGCTTTGTTCCACGATGTATTGTTTGTGCTTTCGCTCTTTGCCATTCTCAACGGAGTTATTCCGGTTGCCCTCGAAATTGACCAGCATTTTATAGCCGCTATCCTCACCGTTATGGGTTACACGATGACCGAATCTGTTGTTGTGTTCGACCGGATACGCGAGTTCCTTAGCGTGCATCACACTGCCGATGATAAAACGGTAATCAACGAAGCGCTGAATGCAACATTAAGCAGAACCATCAATACCACTCTTACCGTGTTCTTCGTATTGGTTGTAATCTTTATTTTTGGCGGAGAAGTTATACGCGGGTTTATTTTTGCGCTGCTTGTTGGGCGCGTCATCGGTACGTATTCATCCCTCTGCATATCAACACCAATAGTTATTGATTTCCAGAAAAAGAGACAGGAAGAACAAAAAGGAATAACCAATCCTAAGCTGGCTGTAAAAGAGCCGGTAAATTAATAACCAAAGAATAAGCGAAAAAAGCGGGGCAAAAATGTCCCGCTTTTTTTATGTCCGTTTCATTTTCATAGAATACCTTTGCAGTATGGAAAAGATAAGAGTAGCTATAAATGGATTCGGAAGAATAGGACGAATCACCACACGGGCATTGCTCAAAAACAAGCATATCGAAATTGTTGCTCTTAATGATTTAACCGACACCAAAACACTTGCTCATCTTTTTAAATATGATTCCGTTCACGGAAGGTTTAATGGAGAAGTTGGTTCCACAAAAGATGAGATTATCATCAACGGAAATAAGATAAAAGTTTTTTCAGAAAAAGACCCTACGGCTCTTCCATGGAAATCGTTTGACGTGGATGTGCTGCTTGAAAGTACCGGCAAATTTACCGAGGCGGAAAAGGCAGCCGCTCATCTTAAATCGGGAGCGAAAAAAGTAATCATCACCGCACCGCTCAAAGGCAGTCATAAATTCAGTTCTGACGGAATCGGTGAAGTCAAAACAATTGTGCTGGGTGTGAACGAGGATATTATTTCGGGTGATGAAAAAATAATGTCGAATGCATCATGCACTACCAACAATGCCGCACCCATGATAAAAGTGCTCGATGATAATTTCGGAATTGAATCTGCTTTTGTTACCACTATTCACGCATACACAGGCGACCAGAACCTGCACGATGCTCCGCATAAAGATTTGCGCAGGGCAAGAGCTGCGGCAGTTTCAATAATCCCGACAACAACCGGTGCGGCTAAAGCGCTTACCGATGTGTTTCCACATCTTGAAGGAAAGATTGGCGGGGCAGGAATACGTGTTCCGGTTTCGTGCGGCTCTATGACTGATATTACCTGTGTTTTGAAAAAAAATGCTTCGGTCGAAGAAATTAATAATGCATTTTTGAAAGTGGCTCAGACCGGGCTAAAAAATATTGTTGAATATACAGAAGACCCCATCGTGTCTGCCGATATTGTTGGCAGTCCGTACTCCTGTATTTTTGATTCCCAGTTGACTTCCTCGCTCGGTAAAACCGTAAAAGTTGTTGGCTGGTATGATAATGAAACGGGTTACTCTAACCGCCTGGCTGATTTAGCTGAGCTGCTTTATTCTAAAGTGGCAGTCGGTACGAATAACTAATTTTTACGGATTTACGAATTAAAGCCCGCGATAGCGGGCTTTTTAATTTATTCCTGACGTTTTATAAAAATATTTTAAAAACTTCTTGCGTAAGTGATTTATATTATCGTATATTTGCGATATATAATAAAATAATGGCGATAAACAAGAAAGAAGAATTCAGCGGCAGGGAAAATGAGTTGGCTGATTTTGCAAATGCTATCAGTCACCCTGCCCGTGTTGCTATCCTGAAACAACTGGCAAAAAAAGATGTGTGCATCTGCGGAGAGATTGTTGAAGTGCTGCCGCTTGCACAGTCAACCGTTTCGCAACATTTGAAAGAATTGCTGAAAGCCGGGCTCATCACAGGAACGGTTGACGGCGTGAAATCGTGCTATTGTATTAACTGGAAAACTTTTGAGCGGTTTGAAAAAAGCTTCAACGAATTTTTTACCAAAACAAATTCCAATAATCCTAAATGTTGTTAAATTCCAAAAACCAAATTCCAAAAATCAAAAAACCAAATACTATGAACAATTCATTTCCCAGAATGCATGTAAGCTTGTATGTAAGCGACATTGCAAAGTCAGTAGAATTTTACTCGCAATTTTTCGGGCAGGAGCCGGCAAAGGTGAAACCGAATTATGCAAAGTATATTTTAGAAAAACTATCGCTCATCATTTCATTTGTTGAGAACAAAGAACGGGTGCAGTCTAATTTCGGGCACCTGGGTTTCCAGGTAGAGTCTGTGGAAGACCTGAACATTAAATTGTGGGAAGCGAAAAAGAAAAATATTGTTGCACGAGAGGAAATGGGGACCACCTGCTGCTATGCAAAACAGGATAAGTTCTGGGTGAATGACCCTGACGGTGTACAGTGGGAAGTTTATTACTTCCATGCCGATGCAGAGTTTAACGACCCGCATTATGATAAGAGTGAGGCGGCACCTTGCTGTTGAACATGCCTCACCCCTAACCCCTCTCCAAAGGAGAGGGGAATGAGAATTAAGCCCGCGGTAGCGGGCTTTTTGTTTTCTCGAGAAAAATTACATTTGTTCTGACAAAACTTAAATTAGCCATGGACGTGAAAAAAAGAGTATTTCTCAATTTGATTTTAATCCTTCCCATGCTTTCTGCAAGAGGGCAAGATGAAGCAGCATATCTAAAATCTCATGCCGTTGTTATTGATAACCCGGAGAAGTTAAGCGACAGTATTTATACTCTCTTATCATCGTTTCAAATCATAATGTTTGGTGAGATGCATGGCACAAATGAGTCGGCTCCATTTGTCAAAGGACTTGCGGAACTGTTCCTTGCCAAAGGCGACAGTGTACAAATGGGACTGGAGATTCCACCGGAACTGATGACAAAATTTATTTTGCTTCACACCCACAGCAGTGTTTATCAAAGTGCTTTCTTCAGCAATCCTCCGTTCTTAGACGGCAAAGAATCTGTGCCTTGGGCGCATCTTATTGAAACACTCAACGGGAATCTAAAAGTGAAAATATTTTTCTTTGATGTAAATGCCGGTGAGAAAAAATATGACCGGGACAGTTTAATGGCAGCAAAAATTAAAACACAATTCGACTTATATCCAAACTGGAAAATGATAACCCTTAGCGGCAACTATCACAACAGAATTGACAATGTGGCTTCAATGACTTCAGTCCTTAAAAGAAACGTCACGGCAAAAATTTGCTCTTTAGATATGGAGTACAAAGAAGGAAGCGCCCATGCAAATTTCACTCACGGTATGGAAATAAAACAATTAGGCAGCTACCCATCTGTTTATAACTCAACTCCGGGTCTGGACCGGTATTTAATTTTACTTTCAGGCTATAACTACAATGGATTTTACTATACAAAATTCATCACACCGGCAACAATGGTAAAGCAAGAATAAAGAAATTAAAAAACGTAAAGAGACGTCCAGGCACCGAAAATTTTCTTCGATACTTTTTGTGTCGACAAGTCGGGCTTGCCCGACTCAGTTGCTCCCTGTCCTTGTCTGTCATTCCGAGGGAGCACTTCGCGACCGAGGAATCTGTTGGAATTATTTCCCTCACCCCTTTCGTCCCCTCTCCTTCAGGAGAGGAGGTTTGGGAGGTGAGGTATTCAGGGACACTTAGGACTCGAGGGACTCTAACTGTTTGTGTCGTAAGAGTCCCAAGTGTCCTTGAAGGACAAAGTGTATAGAGAATAAAAAAGTTTGAGAGACTTCCAGCCGTTCACAGCTAAACCCGATGGAGCCGGAGTGTAGCGCAGGCGAGAGCGGGACGGTAGAGTGTGAGAGCATCGGAAGGGTGTTTCCAAAAAATAAAAAGTCATAAATTTTGATTTTTTAACACTATTTAAAGTAGTAATTTTATGCACTTGGGGTGCGTTTTTCGGTCAAAAAATAATTTTTTGAAATTATTTTGTATGAACTAAAGTTTCATATATTTGCCATCCCTTTTTTGAGGGGGAGTGTGTTATTATTGAAAAAAGTCTATAAAAGTTAATAAAAACCCCTGCCGATGTAGCTCAGTTGGTTAGAGCTACTGATTTGTAATCAGTAGGTCGGGGGTTCGAGTCCCTCCATCGGCTCGAAAGTTCTTTGAAAAAAATAAAATCGCTGGGAAGTCCAAGGATTCCAGTAACCTCAACATCTTCCCAGGGGGGATACCAGAGTGGCCAAATGGGACAGACTGTAAATCTGTTGTCTTACGACTTCGGAGGTTCGAATCCTCCTCTCCCCACAATAGATTTGGGGATTGCGAATTGCAGAATACGGATACAAATCCGAAACCTGATTCAAAAGCGGAAGTAGCTCATTTGGTAGAGCACTAGCCTTCCAAGCTGGGGGTGGCGGGTTCGAGCCCCGTCTTCCGCTCTAAGACTTCATCAAGCCAATGTAGCTCAGTTGGTAGAGCACATCCATGGTAAGGATGAGGTCATCAGTTCGATTCTGATCATTGGCTCATAATTCAGAGTGTGGACGGAAAGAAAGAAAAGGCGGTAGAGCATCCGCCAGAGGCGGAAGGTCATCAGTTCGATTCTGATCATTGGCTCAACTGAGAGGGGACGGAGAGCAAGGAAAGAGGCGGTAGAGCATCCGCCAGAGGCGGAAGGTCATCCCGCAGAATTGCGGGATCATTGGCTCACGAAAGGAAGGGACAAGAGGCAAAGGGCAAGGGACAAGGAAAGAAGAGAGATAAGAGGCAAAGAGCAGGTGACGAGGGAAAAAAGTAAATGGTCACTCTGGCAGAGTTGTCAGAGTTGGCTCAAAGGTTGCAGGGAAGGAATTTCAAAATTGTTCTTAACAAATTACATCATCAATCAACATAAAAACAATCATTAACACTTTAAAATAAATTACAATGGCAAAAGAAAAATTTGACAGGTCCAAACCTCACGTCAATATAGGAACTATCGGTCACGTTGACCATGGAAAAACAACTCTGACGGCAGCCATCACTACCGTGCTTGCCGATAAAGGTCTGGCAGAAATTCGTTCGTTCGATTCAATCGATAATGCTCCTGAAGAAAAAGAGCGCGGTATTACCATTAACACTGCGCACGTTGAATATTCAACAGTCAAAAGACACTATGCACACGTTGACTGTCCCGGTCACGCTGACTATGTGAAGAACATGGTAACAGGCGCTGCACAGATGGATGGTGCCATCCTGGTTGTTGCCGGAACTGACGGTCCCATGCCTCAAACCCGCGAGCACATTCTGCTTGCACGCCAGGTAGGTGTACCTAAGATTGTTGTCTTCCTTAACAAGGTTGACATGGTTGACGACCCTGAACTTATTGACTTAGTTGAAATGGAAATTCGCGAGCTGTTGACCTTTTACCAGTTTGACGGAGCTAACACTCCTGTCATTCGCGGCTCTGCATTGGGCGGATTGAATAAAGACCCAAAGTGGGTGGAAAAAATTATGGAACTTATGGATGCTGTAGATACATTCATCCCGGTTCCTCCTCGTGAAATTGACAAGCCATTCCTGATGCCGGTTGAAGACGTGTTCTCCATCACAGGCCGCGGAACGGTTGCAACGGGACGTATCGAAAGAGGAATTATCAACTCAGGTGAAAACGTAGAAATCATCGGCATGCAGGACAAGAAGCTGACATCAACCGTTACCGGTGTGGAAATGTTCCGCAAAATTCTTGACCGCGGTGAAGCCGGTGATAACGTAGGCTTATTGCTGAGAGGTATTGAAAAGACAGATATCTGGAGAGGAATGGTTGTTGCAAAACCCGGCAGTATTACTCCGCATACCGATTTCAAAGCTGAGATTTATGTGTTGAAGAAAGAAGAAGGCGGCAGACATACTCCGTTCCATAATAAATATCGTCCTCAATTCTATCTGCGCACTACAGACGTTACAGGAGAAATTGTACTTCCTGAAGGTCGCGAAATGGTAATGCCCGGAGATAACGTAACTATCAACGTAAAGTTGATTCAGCCGGTAGCTATGGAGAAGGGCTTACGTTTTGCTATCCGCGAGGGCGGCAGAACGGTAGGTGCAGGACAGGTAATTGAAATTGTAAAATAAAGTTTGGAGTCGGGAGTCCGGAGTTCAGCGAATTATTTTTCTGTCTCCGAACTCCGAACCCACTACTCCCTGCTAAACATACGGGTGTAGCTCAATTGGTAGAGTGGCGGTCTCCAAAACCGTAGGTTGTAGGTTCGAGCCCTGCCACCCGTGCAAGTGAAAAATTAATGGGAGAGAATACATAAAAAAGAATCTAACAAAAGAGCAGAGTGGTCCGCCTCAGGCGGATAGGTTGTAGGTTCGAGCCCTGCCACCCGTGCAAAGAAAACGATGAGAAAAATAAGAGAATACTTAAGAGAATCGTGGGACGAGCTTGTTCACAAAGTTTCGTGGCCCACATGGAGCGAGCTGCAGGAAAGTACGATAGTAGTTATGGTGGCATCATTAATTATTGCCGTTGTTATTATGCTGATTGACTTTTCATTTGAAGCGGTTATGAGTTTATTTTATAAAATGTTTGTCTGAGAAAACACATGGGCACAATGGCAGAATCGATTGTAAGAAAGTGGTATGTGGTCAGAGCCATCAGTGGCAAAGAGCATAAGGTGAAGCAGTATATCGAGCAGGAAATAAACCGTCTTAAGCTGAACGATTATGTTTCGCAGGTGCTGATTCCCACAGAGAAGGTTTTCCAGATTCGTGCAGGTAAGAAGGTAAGCAAGGAACGGAATTTTTTTCCGGGATATATTTTGATTGAGGCAGCGCTGGTGGGTGAAGTTCCGCACGTAATTCAGAACATCACCGGTGTAGTTGGGTTTTTAGGAGTACGCGGAGAACCGCCCGCACCCATGCGTCAATCGGAGGTGAATAAAATATTAGGCAGAGTGGATGCGCTTTCCGACAGTGAGGAAATGGTTCATGTGCCGTTTAGTGTTGGCGAATCGGTTAAAGTGATAGACGGTCCCTTCAATAATTTCACAGGAGTGATTGAAGAAATAAATGAAGAAAAGAAAAAGCTCAAAGTGATGGTAAAAATCTTCGGAAGAAAAACCCCGCTTGAGCTTGGATATATGCAAGTGGAAAAAGAATGAAAAGTAGTGAGTATTAAGTACAAAGTACGATGAGTCTTTGTACATAATACTTAATACATAATACTCAAAAAACATGGCAAAAGATATAACAGCAGTTATCAAACTTCAGATTAAAGGAGGAGCGGCAAATCCTGCACCGCCTATCGGGCCTGCACTGGGTGCAAAGGGTGTCAACATCATGGAGTTTTGCAAGCAGTTCAATGCTCGCACCAAAGACCTGGCAGGCAAAGTGGTGCCGGTTATCATCACCGTATACTCTGACAAATCATTTGAGTTCATCCAGAAAACTGCACCCGCAGCGGTACAGCTGGTCGAAGCAGCGAAAGTGAAAGGCGGTTCACCGGAACCAAACCGTAACAAAGTAGGCAAGGTTAGCTGGGACCAGGTAAGAGCTATTGCAGAAAATAAAATGCCCGACCTGAATGCATTCACTATTGAGTCGGCAATGAAAATGGTAGCGGGAACAGCGCGAAGCATGGGAATAACAGTGGAAGGCAAGAAACCATTTTAAAAAAGTTAATTAGTTAACACAATGGCAAAATTAAGTAAGAACAGAAAAAGGATAACATCCAAAGTTGACGCCACTAAAGCGTATTCAGTTGCAGAAGCATCGCAGCTGGTAAAGGACGTTACGTTTACCAAATTTGATTCAGCGGTAGACCTGGACATCCGTCTTGGAGTTGACCCCCGCAAGGCAAACCAGATGGTTCGCGGTATTGTTACGCTTCCGCATGGCACAGGAAAAACAAAAACCGTTTTAGTTCTCTGCACACCCGAAAAGGAAGCGGAAGCTAAAAGCGCAGGCGCTGACTATGTAGGTTTGGACGAATACATTAAAAAGATTGAAGGCGGATGGGTTGATGTTGATGTAATTATCACCATGCCCAGCGTAATGGGTAAAGTGGGTAAGCTGGGAAAAATCCTGGGTCCCCGCAACCTGATGCCCAATCCTAAAACCGGCACCGTAACCAATGATATTGCAAAGGCAGTAAATGATGTGAAAGCGGGAAAGATTGATTTTAAAGTAGATAAGCAAGGTATTATTCATGCTTCGGTGGCAAGGGTTTCTTTCGATGCTAAAAAGATTGCCGACAATGCCAATGAGCTTCTGCATACCATTGTTAAGCTGAAGCCGGCATCAGCAAAAGGAACGTATTTAAGGAGTGTTTCCATGTCAAGCACTATGAGCCCGGGAATTTCTATCGACACCAAGACAATTTCATAAAAAATTCGTTTACAAAATTAACTTAGCAAGCAATGAAAAGGGAAGATAAACAGGCGATAATAGACGACCTTTCAGAAATCATAAAGCAGTATCCGAATTTTTACGTTACCGATACTGCCGGTCTCACCGTTCAGAATACGACCAAACTAAGGCGTTTGTGTTTTTCCAAAGGCGTTAAGATGCGCGTGGCGAAAAATTCGCTTATCCGCAAGGCGATGGAAAAAACAGGCAACGGCTACGAAGGGATTTACGAAGCGCTTAAAGGAACTTCAGCTATAATGTTCAGCGAAACGGGAAATGCACCTGCAAAAATTATCAAGGAATTCAGAAAGACACATGACAGGCCTATACTGAAAGGCGCGTATGTAGAGACAGCAATTTTCCTTGGCGATAACCAGCTCGATACTCTTGTTAAAATCAAATCGAAGAATGAACTTATCGGTGATATTATCTTCCTTCTCCAGTCGCCTGCGCGTAATGTTATCAGCGCACTGCAATCGGGTGGTGGAAAGATTGCCGGTATCATAAAAACATTAAGTGAAAAACCACAATAAAATAATTGCGAAATGAGGATTGGTGATTGCGAATTTTAAATCCGAAATCAAAATCCAAAATCCGAAATAAAAAAGAATGCTTCCAACCCAAATATAAATTTCAATTAATCATTAACTCAAATCAATCTAAACAATAAACAACATGGCAGATTTAAAACAATTCGCTGAGCAGCTGGTAAACCTGACGGTGAAAGAAGTCAACGACCTCGCAAAAATTCTTAAAGACGAATATGGCATAGAGCCGGCAGCCGCTGCAGTAGCAGTAGCAAGTGGTGGCGGTGGAGGCGAAGCTCCTGTAGCCGCGGAGCAAACAGCCTTTAATGTAATTCTTAAAGCAGCAGGCGGAGCAAAACTCCAGGTAGTGAAGCTGGTTAAGGAAATCACAGGACTTGGCTTGAAAGAAGCTAAAGACCTTGTAGATGCTACACCTAAGGCAGTGAAAGAAGCAATTTCTAAGGAAGACGCAAACGCAATAAAACAGCAATTAGAAGAAGCCGGAGCAGAAGTTGAAATTAAGTAACAACCCGGCACTGGTTATTAGTTAACCTTCCGCCTAAGGCGGAGGGTTATTGTTCTTTGTATATGATTCATTGAATGGTGCTTCAGCGCGCTATTCTTAACAGTATAAAAATTATCACCGTGATTCAATCCACAAGCACTCCGTCAAAAAGAGTTAACTTTTCTTCCATCAAGCAGGCGCTTGATTATCCTGACTTTCTCGACATACAGCTCAAGTCGTTCAGGGAATTTTTTCAGCTTGAAACCACATCCGACAATCGAAACAGCGAAGGTCTGTTCAGGGTTTTCAGCGAAAACTTTCCTATCACCGATTCGCGCAACAACTTTGTCCTGGAATTTTTGGATTATACTATTGATCCTCCGCGCTACTCGATTGATGAGTGTATAGAGAGGGGCTTAACGTATAACGTTCCTCTTAAAGCAAAGTTGCGTCTTTATTGTACCGACCCCGAGCACGAGGATTTCGAAACCATTGTGCAGGACGTGTACCTGGGAATGATTCCCTACATGAGCCCGAAGGGAACATTCATTATCAACGGAGCAGAGCGTGTTGTTGTATCGCAGCTTCACCGTTCACCCGGCGTATTCTTCGGACAAAGCCGCCATGCTAACGGAACCAAATTGTATTCGGCACGCGTAATTCCTTTCAAGGGTTCGTGGATAGAATTTGCAACGGACATCAACAACGTGATGTACGCGTACATCGACCGTAAGAAAAAATTCCCGGTAACTACCTTGCTTCGTGCTATTGGCTACCAAACGGATAAAGACATTCTTGAAATTTTTGGTTTGGCTGATGAATTAAAAGTAAGCAAGGCAGCATTGAAGAAAGTGGTAGGCAGAAAGCTTGCTGCAAGGGTGTTAAAAACATGGCTCGAAGATTTTGTGGATGAGGATACCGGTGAAGTGGTTTCTATCGAACGTAATGAAGTGATTATCGAGCGTGAAACCATCCTGGAAGATGAGCACATTGATATGATTATCGAAGCAGGTGCGAAAACGATTATCCTTCACAAAGAAGATTCAAACAGCGCTGATTATACCATCATCTATAACACGCTTCAGAAAGATACATCTAACTCTGAAAAGGAAGCGGTAGAACATATTTATCGTCAGCTCCGCAATGCAGAGCCGCCCGATGAAGAAACAGCTCGCGGTATCATTGACAAATTATTTTTCTCAGACAAGCGTTACGATTTGGGAAATGTTGGCCGTTACCGCATTAACAAAAAACTCCAGCTTCAAACACCGGAGGATGTAAAGGTTCTTACCAAGGACGATATTATTTCCATCATACGTCACCTGATTCAGCTTATCAATTCAAAAGCTGAAGTTGACGATATCGACCACTTAAGTAACCGCAGGGTGCGTACCGTTGGCGAACAGCTTTATACGCAGTTCGGTATCGGTCTTGCCCGTATGGCGCGCACCATCCGCGAGCGTATGAACGTGAGAGATAATGAAGTGTTCACTCCAACCGATTTGATTAATGCAAAAACATTATCATCGGTTATCAATACATTTTTCGGCACTAACCAGTTGTCGCAATTCATGGACCAGACCAATCCGCTTGCTGAAATAACTCACAAGCGCAGGTTGTCAGCACTGGGACCGGGCGGTCTGTCGCGCGAGCGTGCAGGTTTTGAAGTACGTGACGTTCACTACACTCACTACGGACGCCTCTGTACTATTGAAACTCCTGAAGGTCCGAACATCGGTTTGATTTCTTCGCTGTGTGTTTATGCCAAGATTAATAATCTCGGATTTATAGAAACTCCTTACCGCGAAGTTGATAACGGATTGGTGCAGGTAGAGAAGCCGGTTATTTATCTTACCGCTGAAGAAGAAGACAATAAAGTTATAGCGCAGGCGAATGCGAAGTACGATGACGGTGGCAAGTTTGAAGAGAACCGTGTAAAGGCGAGATACCTGGGTGACTTCCCTGTTATTCCGCCAAAAGATGTTCACTTGATTGACATTGCGCCCAACCAGATTGCATCGATTGCCGCATCACTGATTCCATTCCTTGAACATGATGATGCCAACCGCGCGCTGATGGGTTCAAACATGCAACGCCAGTCTGTTCCGCTTATGCGCCCTGAAGCGCCTATCGTTGGTACAGGTCTCGAAGGACTTGTAGCCCGCGATTCACGCGTGTTGGTTAATGCAGACGGAGACGGTGTAGTTGAGTATGTTGATTCGAACGAAATTGTCATCAACTATACAAGAAAAGAAAACGAAAAGCTGGTGAGCTTTGAAGATGATATTAAGACCTATAAACTTACTAAGTTCCGTAAAACCAACCAGAGCACCTGTGTAAACCTGAAGCCGATTGTTAAAAAAGGCCAGAAGGTTAGAAAAGGACAAGTGCTTTGCGAAGGATATGCTACCAAAGACGGTGAACTTGCATTGGGCAGAAACCTGAAAGTGGCGTTCATGCCGTGGAAAGGAAATAATTTTGAAGATGCTATTGTGATTTCAGAACGGGTAGTGCGTGAAGACGTTTTCACTTCCATTCATATCGATGAATATTCTCTCGAAGTGCGCGATACCAAGCGCGGCATGGAAGAACTCACCGGTGATATTCCTAATGTGAGCGAAGAAGCAACACGCGAACTGGACGAGCAGGGAATTATCCGCGTGGGAGTTGAGGTTAAAGAAGGAGATATCCTGATTGGAAAAATTACTCCTAAAGGAGAGACAGACCCTTCACCGGAAGAAAAACTGCTTCGTGCCATCTTCGGTGACAAAGCGGGTGATGTTAAAGACGCTTCGTTGAAAGTGCCGCCTTCTGTACGCGGTACGGTCATTGATAAAAAGCTGTTCTCTCGCATCGTTGAGAAAGCAAAGACAGATGAGAAATCCGCTGTCGAAAAGCTTGACAAGGATTTTAATCATCAGTTGTCAGAGCTTCGCGAAAAACTCGTTGACAAATTATTCATTCTTGTCAGTGGAAAAACATCGCAGGGCATCACGGATATTTACAAAGAAGTGGTTGTAGCCAAAGGCACAAAGTTCACCCAGAAAATATTGCAGGATATAAATTATGAAACTATTAATCCTGCAAAGTGGACGACAGACCGTGACAAGAACGACTTAATCAAGCAGCTCATTCATAATTACAACATCAAAGTGAGTGATTTGTCAGGTGTTCATAAGAGGAAAAAATTTGCTCTCACCGTTGGTGACGAATTGCCTCCGGGCATCATGAAGCTTGCTAAGGTTTACATTGCTAAGAAGCGTAAGCTTACTGTTGGCGATAAGATGGCAGGACGTCATGGTAATAAAGGTATCGTTGCGAAAATTGTTCGCGATGAAGACATGCCTTTCCTTGAGGACGGCACACCCGTTGACATCGTGTTGAACCCGCTGGGCGTTCCTTCCCGAATGAACCTCGGCCAGATTTACGAAACTATTCTCGGATGGGCCGGTGAAAAGATGGGCCTGAAATTCTCCACACCAATTTTTGACGGAGCATCTATTAGCCAAATTGACGAGTATGTAAGTAAAGCAGGACTTCCCAAATTCGGAAGCACTTACTTGTATGACGGAGGTTCAGGCGAGCGCTTTGATCAGCCGGCAACCGTTGGTATCATTTACATGATGAAACTCGGTCACATGGTTGATGATAAGATGCACGCGCGTTCTATCGGACCGTACTCACTTATCACTCAGCAACCGCTGGGTGGTAAAGCGCAGTTTGGCGGACAGCGTTTCGGGGAAATGGAAGTATGGGCGCTGGAAGCATTCGGTGCTGCAAACGTTCTGCAGGAGTTGTTGACAGTTAAATCGGATGACGTTGCCGGAAGAGCAAAAGCGTACGAGACGATTGTCAAAGGCGAGAACATGCCAACCCCGGGAATTCCTGAATCATTCAATGTACTGCTGCATGAATTACGCGGACTTGGATTGAAAATAACGTTAGAATAAAAAGTAAATCGTTATATGTTATACGTTATACGAAAAACGGAAACATCTAACGAAAACTTTTTCTAATAACATATAACTAATAACATATAACATCCTTCAGATGGCACAAAAGAAAGAACATAAACTAAAGAGCAACTTCACCAAAATCACCATCAGCCTGGCTTCACCGGAATTGATCCTGGAGACCTCGAGCGGTGAGGTGTTGAAGCCGGAAACCATAAATTACCGTACCTACAAACCGGAACGTGACGGGTTATTTTGCGAGCGTATTTTCGGTCCTGTTAAGGACTGGGAATGTCATTGCGGAAAATATAAACGCATCCGTTACAAAGGAATTGTTTGCGACCGTTGTGGTGTTGAAGTAACAGAAAAGAAAGTAAGGCGCGAAAGGACCGGACATATCAGTCTTGTAGTTCCTGTGGCGCACATCTGGTATTTCCGTTCGCTTCCTAACAAGATCGGCTACCTGCTTGGGCTTCCATCCAAAAAGCTCGACCTGATTATTTATTACGAACGTTATGTTGTAATTAATCCCGGTGCTAAGGAAAAAGACGGAATAAAATATCTTGACTTCCTTACTGAAGAAGAGTACCTGAATATCCTGGATACACTTCCGAAAGATAACCAGCACCTGGATGATACAGACCCCAATAAGTTCATTGCGAAAATGGGAGCTGAAGCGCTTCACGATTTGCTTTCACGCCTCAAGCTGGATGAGCTTTCATTCTCACTTCGTCACCAGGCAAATAACGAAACATCACAACAGAGAAAAACAGAAGCGCTCAAGCGCCTGAATGTTGTTGAAGCGTTCCGCTCGGCAATAGAGCATATTGAAAATCGTCCGGAGTGGATGATTGTAAAAGTTGTTCCGGTGATTCCGCCAGAACTACGCCCACTCGTTCCGTTGGATGGCGGACGTTTCGCTACTTCTGATCTAAACGATTTATACCGCAGAGTAATCATCCGCAACAACCGTTTGAAACGACTTCTTGAAATTAAAGCACCTGATGTTATTCTCCGTAACGAAAAACGGATGTTGCAGGAAGCTGTGGATTCTCTCTTCGACAATTCAAGAAAAGTTAATGCAGTTAAGACTGAATCGAACCGTGCATTGAAATCGCTTTCAGATTCACTGAAGGGAAAACAGGGACGTTTTCGTCAGAACCTGCTCGGTAAACGTGTCGACTATTCTGCGCGTTCGGTTATTGTTGTAGGACCTGAATTGAAATTGAACGAGTGCGGCTTGCCGAAAGATATGGCTGCAGAACTCTTCAAACCGTTTATCATCCGCAAGATGATAGAGCGTGGTATTGTTAAGACCGTTAAGAGTGCTAAAAAAATTGTAGACCGCAAGGACGCTATCGTATGGGATATTCTTGAAAACGTTTTGAAAGGACATCCTGTTCTGCTCAACCGTGCTCCTACGCTGCACAGACTCGGTATCCAGGCATTCCAACCGAAGCTGATAGAAGGAAAAGCTATCCAGCTGCATCCTTTGGTATGTACTGCTTTCAACGCTGACTTTGACGGTGACCAGATGGCTGTGCATGTTCCGTTAGGCAATGCTGCGATTCTCGAAGCGCAAATGCTTATGCTGGCATCTCATAATATTCTTAACCCTGCCAATGGTGCGCCTATCACCGTTCCGTCACAGGACATGGTGCTTGGTTTGTATTATATGACCAAGGGAAAGCAAAGCACGGCAACTGAAAAAGTGAAAGGCGAGGGGCTGCTGTTCTATTCTCCTGAAGAAGCCATCATCGCTTATAACGAAAAACGTGTTGACTTGCATGCCAATGTAAAGGTGAAAACAAACATTGTTGAAGACGAAAAACTCGTTAACAAAGTCATAGAGACAACTATTGGAAGAATTTTATTCAACCAGGTTGTACCCGAAGAAGTTGGTTATATCAACGAGCTGTTGACTAAAAAGGCGCTACGCGATATCATCACCCAAATACTCAATATAACTAATATTCCCAAGACGGCACAATTCCTTGACGATATCAAAGACCTTGGATTCACCATGGCATTCCGTGGCGGACTTTCATTCAATCTCAGCGATGTAGTTATTCCTGCTGAAAAAGAAAAGCTGATTGAGAAAGCCAACAAAGAGGTTGAAGAAGTGATGAGCAACTATAACATGGGCTTCATCACCAACAACGAACGCTACAACCAGATTATCGATATCTGGACGCGTATCAACTCGCGTATTACAGAAACGCTGCTCAAGCAGCTGACCAATGACAAGCAGGGATTCAATTCCATTTATATGATGCTTGACTCAGGTGCGCGGGGTTCCAAAGAGCAGATTCGTCAGCTTGGCGGAATGCGCGGACTGATGGCGAAACCGCAGAAGTCAGGCGCTACAGGAGGAGAAATTATCGAGAACCCTATTCTTTCAAACTTCAAAGAAGGATTATCGATTCTCGAGTACTTCATCTCTACCCACGGTGCGCGTAAAGGTCTTGCCGATACCGCTCTTAAAACAGCTGATGCCGGTTATCTGACAAGGCGTTTGGTTGATGTTTCACAAGACGTAATTATTTCTGAAGAAGATTGCGGCACGCTGCGCGGTCTTGCAGAAACAGCACTTAAGAACAATGAAGAAGTAATCGAGTCATTGTATGACAGGATTCTGGGCCGTGTTTCGGTTCACAATATTTATCACCCCGCCACCGGAAAACTGGTTGTCAATTCGGGAGATGAAATCACAGAGGATATTGCAGAGGAAATTGAAGACTCTCCGATAGATATAGTTGAAATTCGCTCGGTGCTCACGTGTGAATCGGGCAAAGGCGTTTGCGCAAAATGCTACGGCAGAAATCTTTCTACCGGACGCATGGTTGAAAGAGGAGAAGCGGTGGGAGTTATTGCCGCACAGTCCATCGGTGAACCGGGTACACAGCTTACACTGCGTACGTTCCACTTCGGAGGTACTGCTGCAAAAGCTGCTTCCGAATCGCACATCGAAGCGAAGTTTGATGGTGTCATTGAGTTAGAAGAAATCCGTACGGTTGAATACAAAACACCCAGCAAAAAAGTAAGTGTAGTTCTTGGCCGTTCAGGTGAAGTGAGAATACTTGACCCGAAAACAAAGACGGTGCTCAGCTCTTCTAACATACCATATGGCGCACATCTTTTTGTAAAGAATGGCGACAAGGTTGAAAAGGGACAGGCAATTTGCGAATGGGATCCTTACAATGCTGTAATTATATCTGAGTCACCGGGTACGGTTGATTTTGAACACGTAGAAGAAGGCGTAACATTCCGCGAAGAGTCTGACGAACAAACGGGCTATCGCGAAAAAGTTATTATCGACAGTCGCGACAAGACGAAGAACCCGGTCATCAAGGTTCTGAATGAGAAAAAAGAAGTGATTCGTTCCTACAATATTCCTGTTGGCGCACACATCATTGCCAACAAGGGAATGAAAATTCTTGGCGGAGACGTTCTTGTAAAAATCCCGCGCTCTACCGGCCGCACCGGTGATATCACAGGTGGTCTGCCGCGTGTGACAGAATTGTTCGAAGCGCGTAATCCTTCCAACCCCGCAACTGTTTCTGAAATTGACGGAGTAGTTTCACTGGGTGGTGTAAAACGCGGTAACCGCGAAATCATTGTTACCTCGCGCGATGGTGATGTACGTAAGTATCTCGTATCGCTTTCAAAGCATATTCTTGTTCAGGATAATGATTTCATTAAAGCAGGAACACCGCTCTCTGACGGTTCCATTTCGCCTTCCGATATTCTTGCCATCAAAGGACCTACCTACGTGCAGGAATATCTTGTAAACGAAGTTCAGGAAGTGTACCGTATGCAGGGTGTAAAAATCAACGACAAGCACTTCGAGGTGATTGTTCGCCAGATGATGCGCAAGGTGGTGATTGAAGACCCGGGCGATACCAGTTTCCTTGAGCGCGAAGCCGTTGACAAGTTCGAGTTTAGAGGAGAGAACGACCAGATAATGGAAAAAGCCGTAGTCATTGACCCGGCTGATTCTCCGGAAGTAAAGACGGGACAGATTATTACGCTCCGCAAACTGCGCGAAGAAAATTCGAAGCTCAAGCGCAACGACCAGAAGCAAATTGAGGCTCGCAACGCCATACCTGCAACATCATCACCGTTGCTGCAGGGAATTACACAAGCATCGTTGCATACGCAAAGCTGGATATCTGCCGCATCGTTCCAGGAAACCACCAAGGTTCTTAACGAAGCTGCTGTAAACGGAAAAGTGGATAACCTTAGCGGGCTGAAGGAAAACGTAATCGTAGGTCACCTGATTCCTGCCGGAACGGGCTTGCGCGATTACGACAAACTTATTGTCGGTTCTCAGGAAGAATACGAGGCGCTTTTGGCTTCAAAGAAGGAGCAGGAAGAAGCCGAATCCGTAACTGAGTGACAGGAATAAACGTTTAGTTTATCCATGGTCAACGTCCCTCGATTTTTCGGGGGACGTTTTTATTTTGTGCTGTCTTTATTGTGGACAAATCTAGAAAATACAAGGAAATCCTTTGGAATGACATTTAACCATGTCCATAAGCGTTAAATTGATAATTAGGGTTTCTCAGATATTATGCGTTAGCTTTGTATTGCTTTTTAATCCTACGAGTTATTTTTATTAATCATTAAAATTCTTAATATCATGAAAACAACTATCCACAAAATCTTTTTATTACTTGTTGCATTTGCTATGAGCAGTAATATGGCTGTTGCATTCACTGTCTCATTAACCGTATCCACTCATGGCGGGTACAACATTTCCTGTTTTGGGGGAACCGATGGATCGATCACAGCTAACCCATCAGGTGGAACAGCACCCTATACTTATGTATGGAGCAACACTGCCACAACACAAACAATCAGCAATCTGGCTGCTAGCTACTATGCTGTCACGGTAACCGATGCCAATAGTAATACCGCAACAGCCGGTGGAACATTGAGAGAACCCACGCAATTAAATGTTACTCTTACAAGTTCAACTTACTCAAATGGATACAATGTAAGTTGCTTTAATTGCTATAATGGAAGTATAACTAACACTCCCTCTGGAGGAGTGCTATCATATACGTATTTATGGGTTGATGGAGCAACCACGCAAAACCGTAGTTCCATTGGTGGAGGTCAATACACAGTTAAATTGACAGATGGAAATGGATGCACTAAATCACAAATCATCGTACTTTCGGAACCTGCACGAGACGACTGGACGATGATAGGTAATACAGGAAGCAATCCTTCTACGCAGTATATTGGTACTGTAGACAGTACCGATTTTGTATTTAAGACGAAGGCAATAGAAAGATTGCGGCTGACAAGTGATGGAAAGCTTAAGGTATCTGGTGAATCAAGAATTGTGGGAAAGGTTAGAATCGATAGTCTTGGTTTTACTGCGGACACAATTGTGCCATCTACGTACCGTATGGTGCTTTCTGATGTGAATGGAAATTTAAAAGTTTTCGGTGCAGGACCTGCCATAGATATAGGTATCACGGCTAGTCGATGTGGTGCAACCGTTTTAGCTTGGAACGTAGTGGCAGGTAGTACGGACTTTTCTATTTTTAAGTGTCCACTTAATGGAAATGTGGGAATAGGAACGGCTACCCCTACCCAAAAATTGCATATTGAAGGTGGAAATATTTATATTAATGGCGAGGGAAATGGACTTATTGTTGATGCACAGGGCAGTACCAGAATAGGCCTGATGAAATACTCTGGAATAGAAGGAGCGTTTGTGCATGGTAATGCAGTTCCACTCAGATTTGGGCAGGTCGATCAAGCTAGCGTAACAGGCGGAACATTTACTACCCAAATGATTATTGATATTAATGGCAAGGTTGGAATTGGAAATCCATCTCCTTCTTATTTGCTTGATGTGGGCGGAACTATTCTCTCACAGGAAGTAAGAGTTTGCATAAGCGGATGTGACTTTGTTTTTGACAAGGATTATCAGTACATCTCTTTAAAAGAACTGGAAAATTTTATTAAAGAAAATAAACATCTGCCTGATTTTGCTGCAGCAAAAGAAATGGAAACAGCTGATGGTGTCGCACTAGGACAAATGAATTCAAAACTTTTGAAGAACGTTGAAGAAATTTACCTGCATCTGATTGAGCTTAACGCAAAAATGGAAGACCTTTCAAAAGAAAATGCTGCTCTTAAAGTGCAGATTGAGTTATTGAGTAACAAAAAATAAAATGATGAAATCAATTAATGCAATTCTTTGTTTGCTGGCGGCAGCAACATTTCTTTTTGTTGCCTGCCGAAAAGAAGCGGTTATTGCGCAGTTCACTACAAACAAGGATACTTATGCCGCAGGTGAAACTGTGCACTGCACAAATGTGTCAACAAATGCAGACAGTTGGAAATGGACCGCTCCGGATGGAACAACTTATACTACCCGGGATTTAGATTATACTTTAGATAGCACTCTTCTCAATACAACTAAAACATTTAAACTTGAAGTGACCGGCCATGGAGATAATTCCACGTATTCAAAATCAATTAATGTTAAAGAATTGATTTTGCCAACAGATTATTTTTCTCAAGGCAGTACCTCTTACACCCCAGTAAGGAAATCCCAAGGAATTAATAGCGTATATTATTGGAGAGTCGCGGCGTCCGATGGTGCCAATGGCGCTTTGTGTTACAATGAGTTGTTGGTTTTCTTTTACGGGGCCACATCTCCTGCAGCAGGGAGATATTCTTGTCAGTCGTCTGACCCGACTGCACCTAACCAAGTATATGTGCAGGTGGGTGCGCCAACCGGAATTGAATGTGCTAATGTTCATTGGTATATTTCAGCATCCGATTCACTCGATGTCTCTTATACAGGCAGCGGAAAACTTCGCATTACATTTAATAATGTTCATTCAACCTTGGGTCCTCTCATTTCGGGAGATATAACTTGTCATTAATTAAACTATAAAAAAATGAAATCAATTTCTCTCAGTTTAATTCTGCTGGCTGGAATATTTGCAATTACTTCTTGCCGAAAAGAAGCGGTTATTGCGCAGTTCACTACAAACAAGGATACTTATGCCGCAGGTGAAACTGTGCACTGCACAAATGTGTCAACAAATGCAGACAGTTGGAAATGGACCGCTCCGGATGGAACAACTTATACTACCCGGGATTTAGATTATACTTTAGATAGCACTCTTCTCAATACAACTAAAACATTTAAACTTGAAGTAACCGGGCATGGAGAAAATTCCACGTATTCAAAATCTGTTAATGTTAGAGAATTGATTTTGCCGACTGACTATTTCTCTCATGGGAATACCTCATACACCCCGGTAACAAAATTTCAAGGACCCAATAGTGGATTGTATTGGAAGGTCGCAGCATCCGATAGTTATACTTATGGTCCTTTTTGTTACAATGAGTTGCTAATGATATTTCATGACACTATACCTCCGACGGCAGGTAATTATTTATGTCAATCGTCCGATCCAACTGCACCCGGTCAGGTATATGTGCAAGTCGGTGCGCCAACAGGGATTGAATGTGCCGCCGTACACTGGTATATTTCAACATCAGGGCAGCTTACCGTATCTTATACCGGAAGTGGAAAACTTCATGTTACTTTTAATAACCTTCCTTCCACTCAAGGTCCTCTTATTTCAGGAGACATAACTTGTCATTAACTAAAATCATCGTAACAATGAAATCAATTATATACGTTATCATTCTTGTCCTGATTGGCGCTCATTCCAGCCAAGCACAAATCTTTAATGGGTATACAGATAAACTGTCTTATCGTCCCTCGGAAACGGTCACTTTTTTTATCAACGGCTCCGGCACCATTAATATTCACCTTGAAAATTTCGATGGTACATTCGTGATGACAATAGGGACTTTTAGTCTATCACTTCAGAATGCAGTTTCGGATGCCTGGCTGCATGGATTTGGTTATAGTCAATCCTTTACCTGGCAAGTCCCTTCTACTTTGCCAAGCGGGTATTATTTAGTCAACAATATAATTCCCATCATCATTAAAGAAGCAAATTATCCTGAGGAAGGGGATATTGTGGTTGTGATACCAACCAATACTCTTTCTGCATATAACCATGCGGGCGGAGAAAGCTTATATACGGATGGAACAACCACCGTATCTTTTCTGAGGCCATTCGACAAAACTCAGGAACAATTTACTTTTTTACGGGGATTTATTAACTGGCTTAGAACCTCCGATATCAGTGCCAATTACATCGTAAGCTATATTGCCGATAACGACATGGATGATTATGATGAAATCTCAGGCGCCAAAGTATTGATTATTCCCGGTCACAGCGAATATTGGACAAGGCAGGCGCGGCTGAACTTCGACAAATTTGTTGATGGTGATGGTGTAAACCCGGGCAAAGATGCCATCATTTTATCAGGCAATACTATGTGGTGGCAGGTGAGGTATGAGGATGACAACGGCAACCCTCAATTGGTTTGTCATAGGGGTACTCATTGGGGGAGCTATGACGATGATCCAGTAGCAAATATATCGGATCCAGAATATCACCCTTTGCATGCGACATACCATTGGGGAGAACCCTCATTAAAATATTCTATACTC
The DNA here is from genome assembly GCA_002215675.1 of Bacteroidetes bacterium 2013_40CM_41_45. GTDB lineage: Bacteria > Bacteroidota > Bacteroidia > AKYH767-A > 2013-40CM-41-45 > 2013-40CM-41-45. The sequence continues at coordinate 523,838 of NGFH01000002.1, forward strand.
GGCAGCATTGGTTCTGACTGGTTGCGTGGCGGATATGGTGTTGATGTGGGTATTTCGACCACCATTCCTTGCTATGAGGGATACAATGGATTTAAGGTCACATCACCAGGTTCCCCAATATTAAATGGCATGGGATATGATTTACATGATTTCATTCACTTCGCAACGGGAGAATATGATGGCACGTTGGTGAAAATAGACAATGATGGAAATCTTATTCCTGATGCCAATGGCGATCCCCAATTAGATATATCTGCTTTAGGTTTTTACAGGGCAGAAATGATTGGCTATGATGTAATTTCTGTAGCTGATGATCAGGCGGGTGGTTTTCCTGACCCCGGTAATACTAATGCGATTAATGTTTGCCCCTTTATGGTTTTCCAGAAAACCTGTACTTCAGGAACGATTATAAATGTAAACTCTAATGAATGGTGCTCTAACTGGGTAATCGGGCACGGAGAAACAAATGAAATCAATCCCAAAGGAAATCTCGACTGCTATCCGTCAAATACGTTAATTCCCGATGCAAACATTCCGCAGATTACAGACAACATGATAAACCTTGTGATGCAGGACCAAGCACAAAACTTAAGTGGCAATAATCTCTTTTATAATTCGCCACCTTCATCACCCTCAATCATTATTAAGCCGGCTTACAGTAATGTCAGCTACAATATTTGTTCTGGCGGCCTAATTGATATTACACCTTGCGGTGTTTATCTAACAGAGGGATACAAAGTAGACCATGGCTTTAGATGGAATCAAAGTAGTATAGAATCAGCTTCAACTAATTTGCATAATGTACATTATTCATACCTAACATCTGCTTGCACCGATTATAATAATGGTGATTTGGCTCGCCCGCAGGATAACAACAATAATAATAATAATAACACCGTAGCAAACTCAAGATTCTCTGGTCAAATTCCAGAATCAAATGGTAACCTATCTAGTATTCCCGGGATGAAAACCTCAGAGAAAATTCCACAAAAAAATTCTGCACTTCATGGCAATGCGCTATCTGAAATAAATATTTTTCCAAACCCTAACCAAGGCATCTTCATTCTACAATTTCCAATTCAGTCATTCAGTAATTCAATTTTCACAATCACCAACGCACTCGGAGAAAAAATTATTGAGCAAAAAATTATTTCAAACAAGACAGAAATAAATTTAAGCAACCAGCCCGCTGGCATTTACTTTTTAAAAGCCGCAGGGATGGGAAAAATGGCGATGAAGAAGATTGTCAAGATGTAATTCTCACCTGAATCGTATAGCTTTCACCGGGGTGATGCCCGATAAAATCATGGTGGGAAGCAGCATCATAGCTGTGCACGCGATAAATGTTCCGGCATTGAGCAGCAAAATATCCGGTATAGAAATATGCACCGGCACATAGCTGATGTAATATGATTCCTGGTTAAGCCCTATGATTTTTCCATACTTCTGTACCAGGCATAATCCGATGCCTATGATATTTCCCCACAACATTCCCCTGCCAATGAGGATGGCAGCGGTATAAAGAAAAATTTTTCTTAACGAACCATTCGGCATTCCCATAGATTTCAGCATGCCAATCATATTAGTTCGTTCGAGCATAATAATAAGCAAGGCGGAAATCATATTGATGCCTGCTACAATTACCATAAGCACAATGATGATGGCAGCATTCACGTCCTGCAAGTTGAGCCAGTCAAAAACCTGGGGGTAAACTTCTCTGATAGTACGCGCGTTCAGCTCAGGCCCTATGGAGGCATACACTTTTTTTCCCACCTCGTCCAGCTTGCTGAAATCCTTCACTAGCACTTCGAAGCCGCCCACCTGGGTATCGCTCCAGTCGTTGAGCTTGCGGATGTGTGCGATATCGCAAAAGACAAAAAGGTTATCAAATTCTTCGAGGCCTGTAGAATAAATTCCGGCAACGGTGAATTTTCTGTATCGGGGCGGCATCTGGATAAAGTGCATGATAAATGTATCGCCTACGTTGAGTTTAAGCTTGTCCGCTATTTTTTGCGATAACAAAACCTCGTCTGACTTTGCCGTGTCGCTGAGCGAAAGAACTTTTCCCCCTTTAATTTTGTCTTTAAAAAAATCCCAGTCATAATCGCTCCCGACTCCTTTGAGGAGTACGCCTTGTATCTCTGTTCCGGTTTTTATAATTCCCGCTTTGGTGGCAAACACCTGTATGTGGCGGATACCTTCCATTGTGTCAAGAGAAGGATAAAACTGTTGGTTCATACTCACAGGCGATGACTCATAAGAATTATTCATGTCGAAGCCCGTGATTTGAATGTGCGCACCGAAGCCGGATATTTTTTCGCGAATTTCCTTCTGGAACCCGGTAACAACGGCAATGGCAGCAATCATTACCGCCATGCTGATAATAATTCCTGTAAGCGTAATGCGGATAATAGGCCGGGTAGAATTACGGCTCTGCGTTTCTCCGCCATCCGGTTCAAAAACGGAAGCATGACGGGCAGGCCTGCTAAGGATACGTTTTGCTATAAGCCATTCGTAATTCAAGGGAGCTTTTTTAATGAGAGGATAAAAGTAGAGAAGTTATCCGTTATTCGTTATCCATTATCCGTTATCAGGGAATAAATAAAATAACAAATAACAGATAACGGATAACAGATAACACATCCAAACATCTTTTCTATTTTTACCGCAAACCAACGTGCAATGAACAGGATTGTAGCCCCGTCACTTCTTGCTGCCGACTTTGCAGAACTTGGCTCGGCAGTAAGGATGATTAATGAAAGCGATGCAGGGTGGATGCACCTGGATGTGATGGACGGAGTATTTGTTCCTAATATTTCCTTTGGTTTACCCATTATAAGCGCGGTAAAAAAAATTGCAAAGAAACCGCTTGACGTGCATCTTATGATTGTTAACCCGGACAGGTATATATCCGATTTTAAAAAAGCAGGAGCCGATATTCTTACCGTTCATTACGAAGCCTGCACGCACCTTCACCGCACCGTTCAGCAAATTAAATCAGAGGGATTAAAGGCAGGTGTTGCGCTTAACCCTCATACTCCTGTGGACGTTTTGGAAGATATTTTGGATGAAATTGATTTGGTGTGCATGATGAGTGTGAACCCGGGCTTTGGCGGGCAAAAATTTATTCCGCATGTGCTTGCTAAAATTTCAAAGCTCAATGAAACACTAAAACGAAAATCGCTTTCAGTATATATTCAAGCCGATGGGGGAGTGGATTTGACCAATTATAAATCTGTGGTGGATGCCGGCGCCAACGTATTGGTAGCAGGGAACACCGTTTTCTCATCACAGAATCCAAAGCAAGTTATTGCTACACTTGCACACTGAGATTCATCTTTAAAAACAGCCGGAACATGCTTGCAGAAGAAAAAAAATTACTCGCAGCTCGCCTTAAATCCGGCAATCTTGCCAAGCTTAGGATTCTTACCGATTCTATTTTGCCCGAGGAGCTGGCAGAAATTATCAACGAGAACAAAGAGATTGATTATAAAAAAATCTTCCAGGTTCTTGAACCGGAGAAAGCAATAAGGACTTTCGAGAATCTCGACTTTGAAATTCAGAATGACCTGCTCTCATCCTTCACGATAGAACAGCTTTCATCCACACTTAATAAAATTTCTCCTGATGACCGCACCGCACTGCTCGAACGGCTGCCCGAAGAGAAACTCCAGAAGTTCCTTTCCATCCTTAGTGATGAAGAACGCAAAGTAGCGCAAACGCTTCTTCAGTATCCTGAGCACAGTATCGGGCGTTTGATGACTCCGGATTTTGTTTCGGTCAAAGAAGACTGGACAGTAAGCCAGGTGCTTGACCACATCCGCAAGTATGGCAAAGACAGTGAAACGCTTTCTCTTGTATATGTTACCGATGCCCAGGGATTTTTGATTGATGATATAAGAGTCCGTTATATTCTTCTTTCTCCTCTCGATAAAACAGTATCTGAGCTCATGGACCGGCAGTTTGTTGCGCTCAATGCCAAAGACGACCAGGAAGTAGCCGTCAATGTCTTTAAGCAAAGCAATCGCAATGCGCTTCCGGTAACCGATTTTCACGGCTTGCTGCTTGGAATTATTACCGTAGATGACGTGATTGATGTGATAGAAGAAGAAGATACAGAAGATATCCAGAAGCTGGGCGGTACCGAAGCGCTGGCGGAACCGTATCTTAAAATTTCCCTCGCAAAACTCATTCGCAAGCGGGCAGTTTGGCTGGTAATTTTATTTCTGGGTGAAATGCTTACCGCAAGCGCCATGGGTTATTTCGAAAATGAAATATCGAAAGCTGTTGTGCTCGTACTATTTATTCCTCTTATTATTTCGAGCGGAGGAAACAGCGGCTCACAGGCGGCCACGCTGATAATTCGTGCTATGGCGCTGGGAGAAGTTACTATCCACAACTGGTGGAAGGTGATAAGGAGAGAATTGGTTTCAGGTTTTTTTCTTGGTCTTTTCCTCGCTGTTATCGGTTTTCTTCGCATTGCATTCTGGACGCTCTTTACTAACCTCTATGGAGAACATTGGTTGCTCGTTGCTTTTACAGTCTCGTTTTCATTAATAGGGGTAGTGATGTGGGGAACTCTTTCGGGTTCTATGCTTCCTTTGCTTCTTAAGAAGGTAGGGCTCGACCCTGCCGTATCCTCTGCTCCTTTTGTTGCAACGCTTGTCGATGTTACCGGGCTGGTGATTTATTTTTCCGTTGCCATGTTTGTAATGAGGGGCGTTCTTTCTTAGTGGTTAAGTTGACTGAATCGATGGGGTTAATTAAGTTTCAAAACTTTATTTTAACATTTTTCCGTTTCACAATTTTCCTGGTCGGGTTCCACCTCGAGGGTTGCATGCTGAATGTTAAGATGCTCTAATGCATCTTTTACTTTTTGTTTAATAATTTCAATATCATTAAGTGTTCGGTTGTTTTCAACTACAATGTGCGCGGTAAGCGCGTTACGGGTGGTGCTGATTGCCCAAAGATGTATATGGTGAATATTTTTTACTCCGTTGATTTTTTCCGCCGCCTGTTTTACATTTTCGATTGTAATGTTTGCAGGAACTGCATCAAGAGACAAACGCAAACTTTGCTTTAACAAATTCCAGGTATTGAATAAAATTACCAGTGCTATGCTTATGCTTAATGCTGCATCAATCCAGAAATAGTTGGTGTAGTAAATTATGATTCCTCCGATTACAATTCCAAATGAAACAATAGCATCGCTCAGTAAATGCAGGTAAGCGCTTTTTATGTTAAGGTCTTTTTCTTTTTCACGGAAAAAAAATAATGCAGTTGTACCGTTTATGATCATTCCGATGGCAGCAACCATTGCAATTGTTTTTCCGGGTAATGGTTCAGGGTTCGAAAACTTAACTATGGCCTCATAACCTATTGCTCCGATTGAAACCAATAATACAACTGCATTAAACAGAGCTACAAGTATGGTTGTTTTGCTGTAGCCGTATGTGTATTCTTCTGTCGGTTTCGCTTTTGCAAGACGAAAAGCAAGCAACGAAAGTGCAAGCGCTGCAACATCAGCCAGATTATGTCCCGCGTCAGCTAAAAGTGAAAGTGAGTGAATAAATAAACCGGCAATGGCTTCAATAATTACAAATAAAAAATTGAGTGCGATGCCAGTAATGAATGCACGGTTTACAGGCAATGGTTGTGCGTGATGAGAATGGTGTTCGTCAGCGGGTGTATGATGATTAGACACGTTAATTTGTTTTTGTTTTGCAAAGATCACTCTTCCGTTTTACTTGCAAGGAAAAGCGAAAGCCGGAAAAGAAACCGCAACGATTGGTATGCCAGCCAGTTATCCAGCCGCTTTACTATAGTTAATTTTTTCCTGTAAGAATCAGAAGTAATCTCTTCGCAATGTTCCGAGATAATTCCATTCAACTCTTTCTGAAAGTGTGAAGCAAAATTGTGGTCCAGGATTTCAACGTTAGCTTCTATATTGCTGTAGCGGCTCAGGTTATTTAAATCATACGAACCTATGGCAGCCCATTTGTTATCGGCCACACACACCTTTGCGTGAAGCATAGTGCGCATATATTCATAAATCTCAATTTTGTTTCGCAGCAGAAATGAGTAAATGTATTGCCTGGCCTTCATCCCAAGCGCAGTGTCTGATTTAGCGGGCACAACAACTTTAATTTTTACTCCGCGCGCTGCCGCCTTCCTCAGCCGCAAAAGGAATCTGAATCCCGGAAGAAAATATGCGCTGAAGATGACCACTTCTTCTTTTGCGGCTGCTACTACCTTTTTATACGAGGCAGCGACCTGGAGTTTTCGCATTAGCCAGTCATTCTCCCTCACCCGCATCAGAACGGGAAGATTTTTTTCTGCAGCATGAATTTTTTTCTTGATGAAGCTAAACCGTTTTTTCAGGGGGTTGCGCTTCCAGAATTTCTGGCAAACGCGTTCAAGAATTATGGAAATATTTCCCTCGGCATATACGGCAAAGTCGAGCCAGGGCAGCCGGTGGTCGTTGCCATGATACCGGTTAGCGATGTTTAACCCGCCCACCAGCGAAACGTGCGAATCGCACACAACAATTTTATGATGCATTCTTCTGCCTATGTGAAAGCCGTGCGAAGTTACCAGCTTTCCAAACCACCGGAAATTTACTCCGCTGTCCTTCAGCGATTGAATGAAATCGTCATCCAGCGGGCGCGCACCCCATGCATCGAGCATTAAAAAAACTTTTACACCCCTGCGGGCAGCATGCTTCAGCGCATTACTTATGCGCCTTCCCGTTTCATCATCATCAAAGATATAATTTTGAAAATGTATAACCGATGTTGCAGCATCAATCATCCTGACAAGCGTTTCAAAAAAGTCGTTTCCTGAATGGATAAGGCGAGCGTGGTTGCCGCTTAAGTATCCATTAGGGTTGAAAACGTTTCCACGCATGGTTCAAAGGTATCGGCAGGACAGGCAAAAATATTTTTTCATTTAAATTTCTGCTGAAGGTTTTATGATTGTTATTCCTTGCAAACGCGGGTGTAAGATATTTCATATAATATTATTTTGGAAGTAACGTTTTAGGGAAAATCAGAGTAAAAGCCGTGTGTTGCAAGGAAAAAATGACACGGAAGAGTTGAAATAAAATCCGTTTATTTTTATCGGATGGCTTCTCAAAAACATTATTTTGCAACCGGAAACTCATATGAAACTGACCTTATCGAATCTGCATAAGACGACTCTTTTTGCCGCAACTCTGCTGTGCGCATCGTCTTTTATTGCCCTTGCCAATACAGGCGGTTGCGACGGATGCCCTGCCGCCAATGAGACGGAAAAAACGGCAAATGTTAATCCTCTCTATACCCTCGATATGGATACCAACATTATCCTTAATGAAAGATTGGTAAGAGGCGGTTTACTTTTCGATATGGAACAGAAAAAAGTGGTGTGGGAAAAGAACATGAACGTTGCATTTCCTATTGCATCGCTCACCAAAATGATGGTGGCGCTGCTCACCGTTGAAGATATCAGGGCAAGTAAAATATCATGGACCGACCAGGTAACGGTAAAGAAGCTGCAGATTGCTTACCAGAGAGGAAGACGAAAAGTAGTTCCCGTTGATGAAGTATATTCTCTTGAAGGACTGTTCAAAGCAGCGATGATTGCATCGGATAATGCCGCCTCAGAAGCCATTGCCACGCACATCGGAGGAAGCGTTCCTGCATTCGTGGAGCGCATGAACAACAGGGCGCAGGAGCTTGGAATGACTTCAACACGGTTTTCTAATCCTACCGGGTTACCGGCATACCGCTCGGTAAATGATAATAAGTCAACATCGGCAGATTTGCTGCTTCTTTCTTTGGAGATGATGAAGTACGATGAAATCATCGGCACCACCTCGCAGGGATATGCGGATGTTGACAACGGGCATACTACCTCTACCTTACGTAACCACAACCGCCTGGTCATTGACTTTGAAGACGAAGTAGACGGACTAAAAACCGGCTATACCCGCAGGGCAGGGTTTTGCCTTGTAGCTACAGCGCGTAAATGCAACCATCGCCTTATAGCCGTTGCACTGGGTTCCAACTCCCCAACTCTTAGAAATGATTTTGTTAAAAAAATGTTTGACGGATATTATTCTTCCATCGGCCTGGAAAAACTGGGCAACAATCAGCAAACCGTTCAGGCCGCTTCCTTATCCCCTGATGCATCCTATCTTACCAAAACAAAAAATTATTTGTATCACGTTGTAAAGCGCGGAGAAACACTGGTAGAAATTGCGCAGCTCTATCCGGGCATAACAGTAAAGCAATTGTTGTCTGTAAACCGGTTAAACTACAAACGCATGCTTCGGGCCGGAGCCAAACTTAGGATTCCGTATAAGGCATAAATTTATTTTGCCTGTTGCCGTTGTGCAGGATGCTGTATAACAAGCTGTTCATTAAATAATAACATACACATTTTATTTTTAGCTCAACAAATAACGTATATGAAAAAAATCATTGCACAGGTATTTGTTCTATTGCTTCCCGCAACATTTTTACTTGCCCAGAACAAAGAGCCATTCAACACAGATAATATTCCTATCGACAAAATCACAAAGCTGATTTCGTATACCGAAGTTGTACCAATAAAAGGCCTCTCATCGGGAGTACTCTATAAAAGAGCGCTTACCTGGTTCAATACATATTACAAGAACCCTAAAGATGTTATCCGTGAAAATGACAGCACTAAGGGAACTATTTCCGGTAAGTCACGCTTTAAAATATTTAATGCACCCGATAAAAGCGGGCTGCGCACCGATGCGGGCCTAATCATGTACACTATAAATGTTAGTGTTAGGGAAGGAAGATACAAGTACGAAATCACAGAGTTAAATCAGAAAGCTGCTTCGTATTCTCCTCTTGAAAAATGGCTCGATACAACAAGCCGTACCTATACGCCGGCTTATGTTGGCTACCTTGAGCAGGCAGATACGCAGATTCGGGAAACAATAGAAAGCCTTAAAAAGGCAATGTCCACTACTCCCCCCGTAAAAAAGGACGATTGGTAACGAAAAGACGGCTCTGAAATGAGCCGTTTTTTATTTCTGCAAGAACCGTTACTTTTATCGGTTCAATAATCAAAATCTTAAGCTATGAATTACGTTACAATTGCAATTGTTGTCGGAGTTTTATTTCTTCTTGGCGTGCGCATTGTGCGCCCCACCCACCGCGGATTGGTAGAACGATTCGGAAGGTACAACCATTTTGCCGAACCGGGTTTCAACTGGGTAATTCCCTTTGTAGACCAGATGTACCGCATCAATGTTACCGAACGGATGGTAGATGCCGAGCCGCAGGAAATTATTACCAACGATAACCTGAATGCCCGCGTGGATGCGCAGGTATATTTCCGCATAAAGCCGGATGAGCTGAATGTCAAGAATTCACAATACAACGTAAACAAAATTGAATACCAGATTGTGAATCTTGCCCGCACAACGCTCCGTAACATAATCGGTACGATGACGCTGAAATCGGCCAACAGCGAGAGAGGGAAAATCAATAAGGAGTTGCATAACACCCTGCGCGAAGAAACCGAGCATTGGGGAATTGATATAGTGCGCACCGAGCTGAAAGAAATAGACCCGCCTAAAGATGTTCAGGAAACGATGAACAAAATTGTGAAGGCGGAAAACGAAAAAGTTGCGGCCGTTGACTTTGCCACTGCCATAGAAACCAAGGCGGACGGGGAAAAGCGTGCCGAGATAAAACGGGCTGAAGGCCAGCGGCAGGCAAGAATACTTGAAGCACAGGGAATACAGCAGGCAAAGGTTCTTGAAGCCGAAGGCGAAGCGCAGGCGATTGCCTTAGTGAATATTGCCGCAGAAAAATATTTTGTCGGCAACGCACAGGTGCTCCGCAAGCTTGAAGCCATGGAAAATGCTCTCAAAAACAATACGAAAGTTGTAGTGCCCGCAAATGCCGATTTGATGAACGTGGTTTCTGAAATGGCAGGAATTATTCCATTAAAAACCAAGAGCGAATAATCTTAAATAGTTATAAGTTATACGTTACATGTTATTAGGAAAAATCGTATAACATATAAACGTATAACAATAACTAGCTTTTTAAGCGGTGGGCTTTTTTTGTGCCTTCAGCTGCAGCGCAAGCCATTCGGCAAGAATCCGGTTAAACTCTTCCGGTTGTTCCATCATGGGAGCGTGTCCGCATTGGTCGATAAAAAATAAATCTGAAACGGGAAGCAGCGAATGAAATTCCTCCGCCACATCAGGAGGAGTAATAATATCGTTCTTTCCCCAGATTAGGCAGGTAGGAATTTTTATATCCTTCAGTTCCTCGCTCATATTGTGGCGTATGGCTGATTTGGCCAAAGCAAGAATCCTGATGAGCTTGTCTCGGTCATTCACAGTTTGAAAACATTCATCAACCAGCTCTTTGGTCGCATGTTTGGGGTCGTAAAATGTAAGCGCCACTTTTTCTTTAATAAAATTATAATCCTCTCTTCTTGGGAACGTTCCGCCAAAAGAGTTCTCATAAAGACCTGAACTTGCGGTGAGAACCAAATGCCTGATTTTTTCAGGATGCCTGAGGGTATGTAAAAGAGCGATGTGTCCTCCGAGGGAATTTCCTACAAGTGTAAAATCGGTGAAACCGAAGTGCGATATAAATTTAACAATGAATTTTTCAAGCTGGTCCACATTGGTATCCGGCACAGGGTAATCAAAAATCGGTATCAGGGGAATAACAATACGGTACGAAGAAGAAAATCCCTTTACCACATCCACCCAGTTACTGAGCGCGCCAAATAAGCCATGAAGAAGGATAAGAGTATGTCCTTTCCCTTCGTCAATATAGTTGAAACCGTCTTTCGATTTTACCTGGTAACTCATAAAAGCATTTTTCAAAAATACTCAAAAAGAACAATCCGGTTTTTTTAAGGCGAGTGCATGGAAAATTGCTTCGCAGGAAGGACAAAAAAACTTACGAAAAAAATATTTATTAACATGTGGTAAGAAATGGTAAAATGTGGTAAAACGTGTTTATATTAGCCGCCAGAAAAATTTCTGCCGGGGTAATAGGTCTACACAAAAATTTATGCAATCACTCTTAGGAGAATTTCCTTGTGCCGTTGATGATAAAGGACGCCTGATGCTGCCGGCTGCATTGTGTAAGCAGTTGCCGGTTTCGCAACGGAAAAAACTGGTGGTGAACCGCGGGTTTGAAAATCATTTAACCCTTTACACCGTTAATGTTTGGAAAAAGGTAACAGCAGAACTCAACAAGCTGAACCTTTATGTCAGGAAAAACCGCGATTTCGTGCGCAGGTTTCACAATGGTGCAACGGAACTGGCCGCCGACGGCACCAACCGGATTCTGATTCCGAAGCCGCTGCTTCAGTATGCAGTCATTTCGAAAGATGCGGTGCTCGTTGCTTTCTCAGACCGCATAGAACTTTGGTCGCAGACGGAATACGATAAACTGATGAAAGACCGTGACGTGGACTTTGCAGCGCTTGCCGAAGATGTGATGGGACGCAGCAAAACCGAAGACAGGGAATAATGAATTACCATGAGCCGGTTCTGCTTGCGGAAGCAATAGAAGGAATGAATATTAAAACCGGTGGAATTTATGTAGATGTAACATATGGTGGTGGAGGTCATTCGAAAGCAATAGTTGAGAAACTGAATAACGGAAAGATGTTTGCTTTCGACCAGGATGAAGATGCAGCAAAAAATGCAATTCAGGATAAAAAATTTACGTTGATAAAAAGCAACTTCAGGTATATAAAAAGGTTCATGAGGCATTACAATGCGCTGCCTGTAGACGGAATTCTTGCCGACCTGGGAATTTCCTCGCACCAGGTTGATACAGCATCGCGCGGGTTTTCAACCCGGTTTGATTCTCCTCTGGATATGCGAATGAACACGGAGCAGAAACTCAGCGCGCAGGAGGTTATCAATACGTATCCGGAAGAAAAACTGAAATATATTTTTTCTGAATACGGTGAGGTAGAAAATGCCGGCAAGGTTGCTTACCAGGTTGCTGCAGCAAGAAAATCGAAAGCGATTGAAACAACCAAACAATTGATAGAAGCGATAGACCGCAGCATAGATAAACGCTTTCCGGCAAAGTACCTGTCAAAAATTTTCCAGGCGTTGCGTATTGAAGTGAATGATGAAATAAATGCCCTGAAAGAATTCCTGGTTCAGTCGGTAGAAGTTCTATCCAAAGGCGGACGGCTTGTTGTAATTTCTTATCACTCTCTGGAGGACCGGCTCGTAAAAAATTTCCTGCGCACGGGAAAGCCCGATGGTGAAATTGAAAAGGACATCTATGGCAATATCATGAACGTTCCCTTCAACTCATTGACAAAAAAACCGGTGACGCCCTCGGAAGATGAAATTAAAATAAACCCACGGGCAAGAAGCGCGCGAATGAGGATTGCCGAAAAAATCTGAACATGGAAGAAGTAAAAAAAGAAGACAGCAAACAAAAAAAATCGGTACTGCGTTCTGCAAACAGGATGGCGAAGTCTATAGTGGAAAGCGCCAACATCAGCCTGGAGTCAGTGGTAAAACAGATACCATTTATCTTATTCCTTGCTTTTATAGCCATGCTGTATATCTCCAATACCTATTACGCAGAAAAAACAATCCGCGACATAAACAAAATCAAAAACGATCTCAAAGACCTGAGAGCAGAATATATCTACACAAAATCTGAATTGATGTTCAGCAGCCGGCAATCTGAAGTAGCCGCCATGGTTGCTGACCAGGAAATCAAAGAGTCAACCGTTCCGCCACAAACCATAATCGTAACAAAAAGCAAAAAGTAAAAATGGCAATGGAACCCCAAAAGCAGGTGATGCTGAGAATTTATCTCGTCTATGCACTCATGTGTCTTTTCGGGGGTGCTATAATTTTCCAGGTATTCCGGCTTCAGTTTGTAGAGGGTGAGTATTGGAAAAAGAAAGCCGACAGTTTATCTACAGCTTACGTAAACATAGAAGCATCGCGCGGCAATATTTTTTCAGAGGATGGCGACCTGCTCGCCACATCGGTTCCGGTCTATGATATTTATATGGATTTCAGAGCACCCGGTATTACTAAAGAACTTTTTTACCATAGTGTGGATTCACTTGCTCTTTCCTTCTCAGTAATTTTTGGCGACAGAACGCCTCAGGAATACAGGAAAGAACTGAAAACTGCCTGGATTGAAAAAGACCGCTATCATCTTATCCAGAGAAAAATTTCTTACAAACAACTGAGAGAAGTAAAAAAATTGCCGCTCATCAGGATGGGAAGAAACGCTGGCGGTTTGATTGTTCAGCAGAATAGCAGACGGCAGTTGCCCTACCGCCTGCTGGCAGCGCGCACCATCGGGTATAAAATTGGAGAAGTGAAACCGGTGGGAATAGAAGGTTCTTTTAATGAAGAGCTCAGCGGTATCAGCGGGTTGCAGCTGATGCAGAAAATTTCGGGCGGTGTGTGGATGCCTATTAACGATGATAATGAAGTGGAGCCGCGCAACGGTGATGACATCATTACAACTATTGACGTAAACATACAGGATGTTACAGAGCAGGCGCTCTACGACCAGCTTGTAAAACACAATGCCGATAAGGGTTGTGCCGTAGTGATGGAAACAGCAACGGGTAAAGTAATTTCCATTGCCAACTTAACGCGCATGCCTGACGGCAGCTACGGGGAGACTTTCAATTATGCGGTAGGATACAGCAGCGAGCCGGGTTCTACATTTAAGCTTGCTTCACTGATGGCTGCATTTGAAGATGGCTTGCTGGAACTGGATGACAGTATAGATACTCGTGGAGGAAAGATGCAATACTTCGGACAGTGGATGCGCGATTCGCACGAAGGCGGTTACGGAAAAATATCTCTTGAAAAAGCATTTGCCGTATCATCTAACGTGGGCATCTCGCAACTTATTTACGGTTGCTATGCCAAAAAGCCCGATGCTTTTGTAGAGCATTTAAGAAAATTTCACCTCCATGAGCCGCTCAAGCTGCAGGTTACAGGCGAGGGGTTGCCTTATATAAAAGACACAAAAAACAAATTATGGTCTTCCACTTCTTTGCCGTGGATGTCTATCGGCTACGAAGTGCAAATCACTCCGCTGCAGTTGCTTACTTTTTTTAATGCCGTTGCCAATAACGGAAGAATGGTGAAACCAAAATTTGTTGATGAAATAAGGGAGCATGGGAGAACAGTTAAAAAATTTGATACCGAAATTATTGCGGATACCATTTGCTCTGCATCCACACTGGCAAAAGCAAAAACAATTCTTGAAACCGTGGTAGAATCAGGAACGGCAAGAAATATAAAGAACAGCTATTACAAAATTGCCGGCAAAACGGGAACAGCACAGGTTGGATACAGCAAGCTTAATAAGGATAGAAAGATTTCCTACCAGGCATCTTTTGCCGGATACTTTCCTGCGGAGAATCCAAAATATTCGTGCATCGTGGTTATTTATTCTCCATCCAACCAGCTCTATTATGGATCCGATGTAGCAGCTCCGGTGTTCAAAGAAATTGCAGATAAGATTTACGCTACACAATTCGACCTTCATAAAAACACCGAGCCACTTCTTGCAACAGAAGAAAAAACTTCTGTCCCCGTAAAAACCGGAAAGCAAAAGCAAACGGCTCAGGTGCTTGGCAAGCTTAATGTTCCCTCGAGTATTAACGGCAGCAGCGGTTGGGTGAGTTCTGTTCCCAATGATGACATAGTTGAGATGAAAGAGAAAGATTTTCCTCACGGAACGGTGCCGGATGTAAAAGGCATGGGCTTAAGTGATGCGATTTACCTATTGGAAAATACAGGCATGCACGTCAGCGCATCGGGCAGGGGAGTAGTGAAAAAACAATCGGTGAACCCGGGAACAAAAACAGAGCCGGGAAAAATAATTCAACTGGAACTGGGACTGTGAAAACACTGAAAGACATACTCTATAAGACGGGCATCGTAGATGTTTCCGGTTCCACATCGGTTACCATAAAAGACATCTTCGTGGACTCGCGCGAGGTTAAGAGTGAATCCTTATTTGTAGCGGTGAGAGGAACAAAAACAGACGGTCATGAATTTATTGCAAATGCCATTGATGCAGGTGCAGCAGCCATTGTGTGCGAAGAATTTCCTGACAAGCTCGACAATAAAGTAACGTATGTTAAAGTAAGAGATTCTTCTCTTGCTTACGCGCAGATTGCTGCGAACTATTTTGGAAACCCTTCCGGGAAATTAAAAGTAATCGGTATAACCGGAACCAACGGCAAGACGACAACAGCCACACTCTTGTTTAATCTTTTCGAAGCGCTTGGTTACAAAGCGGGATTGATTTCAACGGTGCAGAACCAGGTGGGCAGGCGAATTGTTCCATCCACTCACACTACACCCGATGCTATGCAGCTCAATCGTTTGCTGGCAGATATGGTTGAAGAACAATGTACGCATTGTTTTATGGAAGTGAGTTCACATTCTATTGTCCAGAAACGGATTGCAGGAATAGAATTTACAGGTGGAGTTTTTACCAACATCACTCACGACCACCTGGATTATCATAAAACATTCAGCGCATACATCAAAGCAAAAAAAGAATTCTTCGATGTGCTTCCTTCTTCGGCATTTGCCTTGGCGAATGCAGATGATAAAAATTCTGAAGTCGTGCTGCAGAACACGCGTGCCACCCGCAAAACTTTTGCGCTTCACTCGGCAGCCGACTTCAAAGGAAAAGTTATCGAAAATCATTTATCGGGAATGCTGCTTCAGCTCGATGGCAAAGAAGTGTGGTGCAAGCTCATCGGCAGGTTCAACGGATACAATGTTCTTGCAGCTTATGCAGTGGCCATGCTGCTTGGAGAGAATCGCGAAAAAATCCTGACGGCACTTAGCCAGTTGTCTCCTGCCGAAGGAAGATTCGATTACATCGAATCACCCAATCATATCACCGGTGTAGTGGATTATGCACATACCCCTGATGCTTTGCAGAACATCCTGACCACGCTGCATGAAATCAGTGTCGGGAAAAATAAAATTATTACAGTGGTTGGCTGCGGTGGAGACCGTGATAAGGCCAAGCGCCCGCTAATGGCAAAGATTGCCTGCGAACTGAGCAGCAAGGTGATTCTTACTTCGGACAATCCGCGTTCGGAAAATCCTGAAGATATTATTCACCAGATGGAAGCGGGAGTGGAAACGATGCACAAAAAGAAAGTGCTCTCCATCGTGGACCGCAAGGAAGCCATCAAGACAGCGTGTGCCATTGCTGAGCCGGGCGATATCATTCTCGTTGCCGGAAAAGGACACGAGAAATACCAGGAAATCAAAGGAGAAAAAATTCCTTTCGATGACAAAGAATTATTGAAGAATATGTTTTCATTAATGTACCACTGATGCTGTACTATTTATTTGATTACTTAGACAAAGCATGGGATGTGCCGGGAGCCGGTGTATTCAGGTACATTTCTTTCCGCGCGTCAATGGCGATTATTTTCTCGCTGTTGTTTTCATTCCTGGTGGGGAAAAAAATTATTGCAGTGCTGCATAGAAAGCAAGTGGGTGAAACCATCCGTGAGCTCGGACTCGAAGGACAATTACAAAAGCAGGGAACACCGACTATGGGAGGACTCATCATTATTGCTGCCATTCTTATTCCTACGCTGCTCTTTGCCCGCCTCGAGAATGTGTACATCATCCTGATGATTATTACTACGGTATGGCTCGGCTTCATCGGGTTTGTGGACGATTACATAAAAGTATTTAAGAAAGATAAGCAGGGCTTGCGTGCAAAAACTAAAATCACAGGGCAGGTAATTTTAGGATTGATTGTAGGCGGCATTTTGTATTTCAGTCCTAATGTAGTGGTAAAGGAAAAAATTGTACAGCAGAATATTCAGCTCCAGAGCCAATCCACGTTGGTTGATGATCTCCAGAAATTCGACAACGTACTGTTCACCGGCAAAAAAGTAAAGTCAACTAAAACCACCATTCCGTTTTTCAAAAACAACGAGCTGGACTATGCAAAGCTTCTTGCTTTCCTTGGCAGCAATTACCGCAAGTGGGCGTTCCTGGTTTTCATCCCTATAGTGATTCTCATTATCGCTGCCGTTTCCAACGGAGCTAATATGACCGATGGCATTGACGGCCTCGCTACCGGCATTTGCGCCATCATCGGTATGACGCTGGCATTGTTCGCATATGTATCGGGCAATACAGTGTTCGCAAATTTTCTCAACATCATGTACATTCCCAATACAGGTGAGCTCGTAATATTCATAAGCGCCTTTGTAGGAGCGTGTGTCGGTTTCCTGTGGTTCAATTCATATCCCGCGGAAGTTTTTATGGGTGATACCGGAAGCTTGACGCTGGGAGGAATCATTGCCGTCATCGCAATTGCCATCCGAAAGGAACTTTTATTGCCACTGCTATGCGGAGTGTTTCTGCTGGAAAATTTATCGGTGATGCTGCAGGTGAGTTACTTCAAATATACCCGCAGAAAATACGGTATCGGAAAAAGAATTTTCCTGATGTCTCCGCTTCACCATCATTTTCAGAAAGCCGGGCTGCACGAATCAAAAATTGTTACGCGCTTCTGGATTATCGGAATTATGCTCGCAGTGCTCACGGTTGTAACTCTTAAGCTAAGGTAGAGATGGAGAAAAAGAAAATAGTAATTCTCGGAGCAGGAGAAAGCGGTGCAGGTGCTGCGGTGCTGGCTAAGGCAAAAGGATATGATGTTTTTGTTTCTGACAGCGGTGCTATTAAAGATAAATACAAAACTATTTTTTCTGAAAATAAAATCGCATACGAGGAAAAGCAGCACACTATGGAAAAAATCCTTCAGGCGGATGAAGTGATTAAAAGCCCGGGCATCCCTTCAAAAGCACCTGTGATGAAAAAAATATATGAAAAGAAAATTCCGGTATCAGGAGAAATTGAATTTGCATCGCGCTATACTAAATCAAAAATGATTGGTATTACCGGAACCAACGGCAAAACCACTACGACTCTGCTTACACATCACATTCTCACAAAAGCAGGATTGAAAGCAGGGCTTGCGGGGAATGTGGGTCACAGTTTAGCAATGATGGTTGCACAGGACCCGCGGGATTATTATGTGCTTGAGCTGAGCAGCTTTCAGCTGGATGACATGAAAACATTTAAAGCCGACATCGCCATACTTCTCAATATTACTCCAGACCATCTCGACAGGTATCCTTCATTCGAAAATTATATTGACTCAAAATTTTCTATTACACGAAATCAAACTTCGGCCGATGCATTTATCTATTGCGAAGATGACCTTGTAATCGCAGAAAATCTTTCACAGCATAACATCTCAGCTCAACCTTATCCATTCAGTATTAAAAAAAAAACTATTCCCGGAGCATACCTCGATAACAACGAAATAATAATTAACCTGAAAAACCACCAAAACCCCACCTTCACTATGTCTATCCACAACCTCTCCCTGCAAGGCAGGCACAACATTTACAACTCTATGGCTGCAGCGGTAGCCGCTAACATTCTCAACATTCGCAAGGAAGTGATTCGCGACTGCCTTAGTGATTTCCGCAATGCCGAGCACCGCCTGGAGCACTTTGCCACCGTGCACGGAGTGGACTATGTTAATGACTCTAAAGCGACCAACGTAAATTCAACATGGTATGCGCTTGAAAGTTATCACCGCCCGGTAATTTTAATTTTAGGTGGAGTGGATAAGGGAAACGATTATTCCATCCTCAAAGATTTAGTTTGTGAGAAAGTCAAAGCGATTGTTTGCCTGGGAAAAGACAATAAAAAAATTCACAAGGCGTTTAAGGATTGTGTGAAAATGATTGTGGATGTTTCATCGGCTGATGAGGCGGTTGCAACTGCATCAGGGCTTGCGACAAAAGGCGATGTGATTTTGCTTTCCCCTGCCTGCGCAAGTTTTGATTTGTTCGAAAACTACGAAGACCGCGGAAGACAATTTAAACGTGCAGTTAAGGCATTATGAAATCACGAATGACCAATGACCAATGACCAATGACCAATGACTAATGACTAACCCATGACCAACACCTGGCTGCAAAAATATTTCAGAGGCGACCGCTTCATCTGGGTCATTGTTTTTTTTATGGCGCTGATTTCGGTCCTTGCTGTTTACAGTTCTGTAGGAACGCTGGCGTACAAATACCAGCAGGGCAATACAGGATACTATCTCATCAAGCATCTTATTATTCTTCTTTTTGGAATCGGCTTGATGTACGCGGCTCACCTGGTGCGGTACACACACTACACCGGCATAGCGCAGCTGGGAATTATTGTTGCAGTGCCGCTCTTGATTTTTACCCTGCTTGCCGGAACCAATATTCATGAAGCAAGCCGCTGGCTCACGCTGCCTATTATTAATGTCAGTTTCCAGACCTCCGACCTTGCCAAGCTTGTTCTCATCATGTATGTAGCGCGCATGCTCTCTAAAAAACAGGAGAACATCAAGGATTTCAAAACGGCATTTCTTCCCATCATGATTCCGGTAATTATTATCTGCGGATTAATTCTGCCCGCCAACTTTTCCACGGCAGCCGTTCTTTTTGTAACCTGTTTATTCCTGATGTACATAGGAAGAATCAACATGAAACACATCATGATGATGCTTGGAATTGGCGCCGTATTATTTACCATTTTTGTTTCTATTGCATTGCTGTCGGATACGCCTGGCAGGGTTGCCACATGGAAAGCGCGCGTAGAAAATTTCCTGGACAAAGAAAATGGAGATGCCAATTATCAAATTCAGCAGTCGAAGATTGCCATTGCTACGGGCGGGGTTGCCGGCAAAGGCCCTGGCAACAGTACGCAGCGGAATTTTCTTCCTCACCCATATTCAGATTTTATTTACTCCATTATTGTTGAAGAATACGGATTGATTGGCGGAATTACCGTGGTACTGATTTACCTGGTTTTATTTTTCAGAGTGATACGTTTTGTGAGGATGAGCCCGCGGGCATTTGCAACGCTGCTCGCCATCGGGTGCAGCTTTTCTCTTGTCTTCCAGGCGATGATAAACATGGCGGTTGCGGTAAATCTTTTTCCGGTGACGGGACAGCCATTGCCTATGCTCAGCATGGGAGGAACATCCATCTGGTTTACAAGTATTGCTATTGGAATTATTCTCAGTATAAGCAAAGAAGTAATCAAAGAAAACGATAACGAAACCCGGGAACCGACACTTGCAACGCAAAATTAAAGTCATCATCAGCGGTGGCGGCACGGGCGGTCATATTTTTCCAGCTCTTGCCATCGCCAACGCATTAAAAGAAATGAATACAGACAACCAAATACTTTTTGTGGGAGCGCTCGGAAGAATGGAGATGGAAAAAATTCCGGCAGCGGGATATAAAATCATCGGGCTTGATATACGTGGGCTGCAGCGAAAAATATCTGTGTCCAACTTTTCATTTCCGTTCAAAGTGATTTCAAGTGTGGCGAAGTCAAAAAGAATTATCAAAGAATTTAAACCCGATGCAGCAGTGGGTGTGGGCGGCTATGCCAGCGGTCCATTACTGTGGGCTGCGACATCATACAAAATTCCGAGTGTTATACAGGAGCAGAATTCATTTCCGGGAATAACTAACCGCCTGTTGGCAAAACGTGTGCAGAAAATCTGTGTGGCATACGATGGGATGGAGAAATTCTTCCCTGCCAAAAATATTATCATGACGGGAAACCCTGTAAGGCAGGATATTGTAAAGACAGCGGGAAAAGAAACCGAGGCGGTGGAATTTTTTGGTTTGACAAGAAGTAAAAAAACATTGCTGGTAATTGGCGGAAGCCTGGGTGCAAGAACAATTAATGAAAGTATTACAGCAGGGATTGAAAA
The DNA here is from genome assembly GCA_002215675.1 of Bacteroidetes bacterium 2013_40CM_41_45. GTDB lineage: Bacteria > Bacteroidota > Bacteroidia > AKYH767-A > 2013-40CM-41-45 > 2013-40CM-41-45. Next base: position 544,681 of record NGFH01000002.1, read on the forward strand.
AATAAATGCGTCCGGTATTCAATTGATATGGCAAACAGGCAAAAATTATTTTGAGAAAACGAAATCATTTACATCGGAAAATGTCAAGATTTATGATTTCATCAGCCGTATGGATTTGGCTTATGCTGCGGCAGATGTGGTGATATCAAGGGCAGGAGCGTTGTCAGTTTCAGAATTATGCCTGGTGGGGAAGCCGGTGATTTTTGTTCCATCGCCCAATGTAACGGCAGACCATCAAACCAAAAACGCAACAACGCTGACAGAAAAAAATGCCGCTATTCTTGTTCGTGATGTTGAAGCTCAGGAAAAGCTGATAAATGAAGCGTTGTTATTGATGCAAGATGAAGTGAAATGTAAAACGCTTAGTCAGAATATTTCTGCATTGGCAAAAAGAGAATCGGCACAAAGAATCGCTCAGATTATTTACGACCTCGTTGAAAAAAATAGTTATAAGTAATAAGTTATATGTTATACGGATTAGCGATAAACAATTTCTGCACAACAAGCCTGTCGTATAACTAATAACATATAACGTATAACTTGTTTAGTAAATGTCACAAACCGAATTCAAAGAGACCGACCTTAATAAGATTCGCAAAATGTACTTCATAGGGATAGGAGGAATAGGGATGAGCGCGCTGGCAAGATATTTCAACAGCAAAGGCGTAGAGATTTACGGCTACGATAAGACTTCGACTACACTTACGGATGAACTTGTGCAGGAAGGAATGAAAATACATTTTACGGAGGGTGGAAAAAATATTCCGGAAGAAATTAAAAAATCCAAAGAAGAAACGCTTGTTGTTTATACCCCGGCAGTTCCTTCCTCGCATGCGGAGCTGAAATATTTTTCTGAAAATAAATTCAGCATGATAAAGCGTGCCAGGCTGCTTGGCATACTTACACAAAATAATTTTACGATTGCCGTTGCCGGAACTCACGGTAAGACAACAACATCTTGCCTGCTTGCTCATATGCTGACGGAAACCGGAAAAAACTGTTCGGCATTTTTGGGTGGCATTGCGAAAAATTTTCATTCCAATCTTGTTCTTCCAAAAAATAATTCGGGAAGCCAGGTTATGGTTGTCGAGGCGGATGAATACGACCGTTCATTCCTGAACCTGTATCCCGATGCAGCCATTGTCACTTCCATTGACCCCGACCATCTTGATATTTATGGCAGCCATGAAAAAATGAGTGCTTCCTACAGGGAGTTTGTTGCTCAGATAAAGACTAACGGTGTTTTAATCAGCAGAAAAAATCTCGGGTTAAAGACGGATAAAAAGCATATTGAATATTCAATGGCAGGCAATGCTGATTACAGAGCTGAAAATATCCGGGTTATTGACCATGAAAATATTTTTGATATACAATGGCAAGGCGGCATTATTAAAGATGTTTCATCCCGGATGGCCGGAAAACATAATGTAGAGAATACAATAGCAGCTTTTGCCTGCGTTCATTTTTTAGGAATAGAGCCGGAATCTATAAGAAATGCAATAAAGAAATTTACAGGAGTAGAGCGGAGGTTTGATTTGCGCTTTAAAAGCGACCAGGTAGTTTATATTGATGACTACGCGCATCACCCCGAAGAACTCAGGGCTTGCATTCAATCGGTAAAAGAATTGTATGCAGGAAAAAAGATTACCGGAATTTTTCAGCCGCATTTGTTTTCGCGCACCCGTGATTTTGTTGATGGTTTCGGTGAAGTGCTGTCACTGCTCGATACTTTAATTCTCCTGGACATTTATCCTGCGCGCGAAGAACCTATTCCGGGAGTCACTTCAGAAATAATTTTCAAAAAAGTGAAGAATGCGGATAAAATTATGGCGAAGAAAGAAGAAATCGTTCCGCTTCTCGAAAAAAATCAACCTGAACTAATTCTCACTCTTGGTGCCGGTGATATAGACCGGCTTGTTGAACCGATTACAAAATTCCTGCAGCAAAAATATGGCAACTAAAATCGATACAAAAAAAGTTCTCCGCTTATCGTTGATTATTCTGCTTGTAGCCGCGTTCGTTTTGTCGGCAGGATTAGTGAGAAGCCGGCAGAAGGACGTTCATTGCAAGTCGGTGAATATTACCATCGATGAGTCGGAAGGAAATTTTTTCGTGGAGCAAAATGACATCATGAATATGATACACGATAAGTGGGGCGCTCTTGTTGGAAAACGTATGGATGCTATTAACATGAACGTGTTGGAAACTATGATTCAAAATAATCCCTTCATTTTAAGAGCCGAGGTATTTTCAACCATTGACGGGGAAGTCAATATTGACGTGAAGCAGCGGGAGCCGGTATTAAGAATTATTAACTCGGAAAATCAAAGTTTTTACATAGACAAAAAGGGAATGTTCATGCCGGTGTCAGACAAGTTCGCTTCGTATGTTCCGGTGGCATCCGGCAATATTCCTGACCGCTACGTGGATGGAAGCGTTGTAAAAAACCGGAACGAAATACAAAGTAATACGTATAACAAAACTTTATTAGAGCAACTTTTTGAGGTAGCTATGTTTACGGGGAACGATGGGTTATGGAGCGCGCAGTTTGTTCAGTATTATGTAAACGAGGCAGGGGATATAGAATTGATTCCGCGTGTAGGCAATCAGCGGATTATACTTGGCGATACTCAAAACATGAAAGAAAAATTCGATAAGCTGCTTCTCTTTTATCAGAAGGGAATGAAGGCATCGGACTGGAATAAATACAACACGATAAACTTAAAGTTTGCAGACCAGGTGGTTTGCACAAAAAACTAAATAACCCGCATGGAAAAAAGCAATTATATAGTAGGCCTTGATATCGGAACAACAAAAATCTGCGCCATCGTGGGGCGCAGAAATGAATACGGTAAAATTGAAATTACCGGCATGGGAAAATCCGAATCGCTTGGTGTGATGCGCGGCATGGTGACCAATATTCTTCAAACCATTAATTCAATTAAAGCTGCCGTATCTGAAACCGAAAGCAAGGCAAGTGTGGGCATCCATAACGTTTATGTGGGCATTGCAGGGCAGCACATCAAAAGCCTTCAGCACCGCGGAATGAAAATGCGCGATGTACATGATAAGGAAATAAGCCAGGACGATATCGATTCCATCGTGGAAGAAATGTATCGCCTTGCCATGCCTCCCGGAGAAGAAATCATACACGTTATTCCCCAGGAATATATTGTAGATGCCGAACCGGGAATCAAAGACCCGGTGGGTATGCTGGGAGTGCGGCTGGAGGCCAACTGCCACGTGATTACCGGGCAGATAACGGCAGTAAAGAATATTAATAAATGCGTAGAGAAATCGGGGCTTAATGCCGTTGACCTTTTCCTTGAACCTCTTGCTTCTGCTGATGCAGTGCTTACCGACGAAGAGAAAGAAGCGGGAGTGGTTTTGGTAGATATAGGTGGCGGCACAACGGACGTTGCCATTTTCCAGGATGGCATTATCCGTCATACTGCCGTTATTCCCTTTGGAGGAAACGTAATTACAGATGATATAAAATCGGGCTGCAGTATTATCCGTCCGCAGGCAGAGCAGCTTAAAGTGAATTTCGGTTCAGCGCTGGCAAGCGTTACCCCCGATAATGAAGTGGTAACTATTCCCGGGCTAAAGGGAAGAGAGTCCAAAGAAATATCGATAAAAAATCTGGCGCATATCATACAGGCGCGCATGGAGGAAATTATCAATATGGTGCATCACCAGATTATTATTTCGGGCATGGAAAAGAAAATTATTGCAGGTATTGTAATTACCGGTGGCGGTGCGCAGCTGAGCAACGTTCAACAATTGTTCGAGTTGGTTACCGGGCTGGATACACGCATCGGATATCCGGACGAACATCTTGCCAAAGGCCCTGAAGATGTGAGAGGCCCTATGTATGCAACCGGTGTAGGACTGGTGATGAAGGGATTCCAGGAATACGATAAAATGAAATCCGGTAAGCCTCTTGAGGTAACGGAGAAGCCGTTGGTTAAGCAGGGCGAGAAAAAAAGAGGCGGATTCTTTGATGCCATCCGCGACTTTATCCGCAGCGACCATGATGACAGAGAACTCTGAGCAAAAAAGCCAATGACTAATGACTAATGACTAATGACCAATGGCTGACAGCAGGTCACAAATGAAAATAATTTGAGCAACAAGAAAAATTTAAATACACATATCAAAACAACAGACACTATGCTACAATTTGAACTTCCTAAAGACAGAACTTCCATTATTAAAGTAGTAGGCGTTGGGGGAGGCGGCAGTAATGCAGTCAACCATATGTTCAGGCAAGGAATAAAAGGCGTTGAGTTTATCGTATGCAACACCGATGCGCAGGCGCTTGATATCAGTCCGGTTCCTCACAAAATACAGCTTGGAACAAGCTTAACCGATGGAAGAGGTGCGGGCTCTATAGCAGAAACCGGGCGTAACGCAGCCATAGAAAGCATTGAAGATGTGCGCAAGGTTCTTTCTCATAACACCAAAATGGTTTTCATTACAGCAGGCATGGGAGGTGGCACAGGTACAGGTGCAGCGCCCGTAATTGCCCAGGCGGCGCGCGAGATGGGAATACTCACTGTTGGAATCGTAACCATTCCCTTCAACTTTGAGGGCCCGAAAAGAATAAAGCAGGCAGAAGAGGGAATCGAAAACCTGAAGCGAAATGTTGACACGCTGCTGGTGATTTGTAATGAAAAACTGCGCGAGATGTATGGCAACCAGACCATTTCGCAGGCATTTACACAGGCAGATGATGTGCTCACAATGGCTGCCAAAGGAATCGCTGAAATCATCACGGTAACGGGTTACATTAATGTCGATTTTGAAGATGTGAGAACAGTAATGACCAACAGCGGTGTCGCTATTATGGGTTCAGCAATAGCATCGGGCGAAGACAGAGCTATCAGGGCAGTAGAGATGGCATTGAATTCACCGCTGCTCAACGATAACCATATCCGCGGAGCTAAATATATCCTGATGAACATTGCATCATCAGCACATGAAGTAACGATGGATGAAATCAGTGAAATCACAGACTACATCCAGAAAGAATCGGGCATGACGGCAGATATTATCTGGGGTAATTGCACGGATGAAAACCTTGGAGATAATTTAAGCATAACGCTTATCGCCACTGGTTTTAAAACTAAGCATGAATTAGAAGAAGAACAACAACGCACCAAAGTGTATTTGCCTTTCGATAAAAACACACAGCAGGCAAAAGAAGCTCCAAAGAAAGAAGCACCGGTAGCTGAAAAACCCAAACCGCAAATTGCCAGGGAAGAAGAGCAGCCAACGGCTCCATTGAGCAGCGAAGGAAGTGAGACATTGAGCTTTGTATTTGACATGAAGAGCGAAAGTGAACCACCACCTCCGCCGCCTGCGCCCAGGCAGGAAGAAAGGCCTCCATTGCCACCCATGATAAAACGCAGCGTTTACCCTGATATAAAAGCCGCTCAGCCCAACCCTGAAGCCGATGAGGAACAACAGCGTAAAGCACGAGAGAGGGTAGAAAAGCTCAAAGAAGTGAGCATAAAGTTTCCGGGTACTAATATGTATGAAATGGAAAGCACACCGGCTTTTATCCGCAAGAACGTTCAGCTTAACCCTGTTCCGCACTCAAGCGAACATAATGTATCGCGCTATACGCTGGGAACCGATGAGCAGAATAAACCCGAAATTAAGCCAACTAATTCATTCCTCCATGATAATGTAGATTAAGTGCCCCCGTCCCAACTGCCTGCGGCCTTGCTCCGCTGAAGCTACGCGAAGGCGAGCAGGCAGGATTTTTTACAAACGTCCCGTATCTCCAGCGGGACGTTTTTCGTAAAATAACTCCGAAATAACCCTTCTAAGTATTTAATATCCAAGACAAAAATTGTTATCTCAAATTAAGTTGTATCTTTGGGCACTTCCTTTTCGAAGTTCGTATATTCATCCAACCTGTAACATCCCTCCCTTTTACATCCCGATAAAACTTACGTTTTCCGAAAATAGTCGGAATTAAACAGCATCCGTCAGCTGACGGACTGTATTAATTCTGAAACAATTATATAATATAAATTAAAAAATGACTTTTAAAGATTTAAACCTTACTACATCACTGCTCCAGGCACTGCATAAAAAAGGGTACCTGGAACCTACGCCCATCCAGGAACAGTGCATTCCGCATGTGCTGGAAGGCCGCGACCTCTTTGGAGGCGCACAAACCGGAACAGGAAAGACGGCAGCATTTGCTCTTCCGCTTATCCAAATTATTGCAGCAAAGAAATCTGCACAAACACATTCTTCAATTAAGGCATTAATCCTTGCTCCAACCCGCGAGCTTGCCCTGCAAATAAACGATTGCATCAAAGCATACGGGCATGGCAGCGGAATAAAGCACACCGTTATTTTCGGAGGCGTCAGCCAGTTTCACCAGGTAAAGGATTTGAGAAGAGGAATGGATATTCTTGTAGCAACTCCCGGACGTTTGCTGGACCTCGTTCAGCAGGGTTACATAAAACTGAATGCTGTAGAACATCTTGTTTTGGATGAAGCCGACCGCATGCTTGACATGGGCTTTATTCATGACATCAAAAAGATTATCGCGAAGCTGCCTGCTAAAAAGCAAACACTTTTCTTCTCGGCAACTCTTACTCCCGAGATTAAAAAACTTTCTCATACGCTGCTGCACGATCCGGTGCTGGTGAGCGTTGCGCCTGTTTCTTCATCGCCTGATCTGATAGACCAATCGATCTATTATGTGAAGAAGGAAAATAAAAAATTGCTGCTCAGGCATCTGCTTAAAGGTACTGACATAGAGCATGTGCTGGTTTTTACCCGCACCAAGCATGGTGCCGATAAGGTGGCCAAAGACCTTAACAGCAACGGGATAAATGCCGATGCTATTCACGGCAATAAATCACAGGGCGCGCGCGAAAAAGCTATGAGGGGATTCAAAAACAAAACCATCCGTGTGCTGGTGGCTACCGATATAGCATCGCGCGGTATTGATGTGCGCGAATTGAGCCACGTGATTAATTACGAGATACCGGAGCAGGCCGAAACCTATGTTCACCGCATTGGCAGGACAGGCAGAGCGGGCTCGCAGGGAAAGGCGTTTTCGTTTTGCGCATCGGAAGAGCGTTCGTATATGAAAAGCATAAGTAAATTAATCAATAAAAAAATAAATGTAGTTGAGAAACATCCCTTTGCTTAACTGCATTTAACAAGCAACAAAAAAGGGAATCACCAATAATTAACCATCACCATGGAAAAAGGTACAGTAAAATTCTTCAATCACCAGAAGGGCTTCGGCTTTATTAAAGTTGACAGCACAGGTAAAGAAGTTTTTGTTCACGCCACCGGCCTGAAAGACAAAATTCGCGACAACGATGTTGTGGAATTTGAACTTCAGGAAGGACAAAAAGGATTGAATGCCGTTAACGTACGGCTCGCTTAAATAGCAATCTCAACTCCGGCTTACCAGCCGTGTTTCAACGAATTCTGTTGTGACACGGCTTTTATTTTGTCTAATAAATTACAGCTTTCCCTCTGCCAATACTTTTTTCTTTCTCCCTCACTTCAAAAACATAAACACCGCATGGCAGATTGCCGCGGTTAAACTGGAAACTTTCTCCATTAATACCTTTTGTTTCTGCTACTTTTTCTCCAAGTAAATTGTAGAGAGAAAAAGCTGCGTTGTGAACTTCTTTACTGAAACGGATTGTGGTTTGTGTGGTGAAGGGGATAGGAAAAATTAATAAATGTTCTTTCCCGGTATTAAAAACTTCCGTGCTTCCGGTCTGAAAATTTCCCGAGCAAGCAGTATCAAGCAAAACCGGTGAAGAAAGGATAGGAGAGTAATAAACAACAGAGTAATTTGCATTGTCAAAAAAATCATAAATCATAGAGTCAATATGCTGAGTGCTGGTGGAATTCCAGTAATTGCTGTCTGCATGCATGCTTGGTCCGTTGAAAGAAGATGCGTTCTCTATGACATACTGAACACTGTCAGACAAAAAATTATTGTTCGAGATGTTTACAAACTGGAGATTGGGATTGATTGCACTCGCATATAAATAAATCTCTGAGCCCAACAAGCCATTATTAAATTCATTGCCGGTAACAAAAAATTGCGTGATATCATTACCGGAATCCCATCCGCGCAGAAATAATAATTTTCCGTTAGGTGACGAATTATTTAAAAAGTAATTATCTGAAATTACCTTTTTACCGCAACAAAAGACAAAAATTTCGATTAGAGACCCGAATTGTGTACAGACATTATCTTCAAACCGGTTTTTGCGAATGGTATCATTCTGGTCACCCGCTAATTGTATTGCACTTATGGATGTGGACTGATTATTAAGAAACAGGTTACACTCAATTATGGAATTTCCACCTACCCTGCTAATGGCAGCACCATCGCTGGATGATGAAGAATTATTCAGAAATTTATTTTCCCGTATAAGAATATTTTCTTTTGTGACGTTAAACAAAGCGCTTGAGCCTGAGTTAAATCCGAAATAACAATTAGTTACATGAACCCAACGATTTGTACAGTTAGGGAAATTAACAGTTCCAACAATTCCGCCATTCGCATTATATTCAAGCGTATCGTAAGTAATTGTATAGGGGCAGTAGGGCGAGGACATACCTGAAATTGACATACCAGAACCTACGCAGTTCCTGACAGAAGTGGAATCTGTCTTAACAAATCCGGAAGAGCTGATTCCATTGGCACCACTGTAATTGATACTGCAACAGGAAATGTATAAAGAGGAATTGACAAAAATTGCACCATAGCCAAGCCCGCCTCCATAAGCCACAGCACAATATTTCATGATAGATCCTGAAAGATAATTACCGCCTGCATCAAAGACAGCGCCGGTACTTAAAGAGCTAAACTGAATCTTTCCCCAGTTACCGGCAGCAAGAACAGCCTGGTTAGAAGTAAATATAATCCTTTGTGTAGATGTGCCCACTGCATGCAACTCACCGTCTATCTGCAAAGACTTAGCTGAATCAAATTTCACTTCCACCCCAGGATCAACAGTAAGTGTATAACCGTTTGAAAGAATTGTATTCCCCACAACAATATAAGGAGAGCCGGAAAGATTCCATGTAGTGTTGGCATTAATAAAACCGCTTACATTGGTTTGGGCTGTGCAATTCAGAATTAAAAATGCAAAATTAAAAACGAAGGATATTTTTTTCATGTGCGTCAAGTTTCTCCTCTCGGGAATCTCAAAACAAAATTAGCAAATAATTTATGCTGTTAATGACCTGAGGTATTTGAGGGAAACCTCGTTCAATAGGGATTATTGGACGTTATTTGCTGCGGTAAAAATTATCATTCTTTTTTCAGGGGAACGGAGTATATTTGTTTAATATGAATTGTTAAACCATCTGCAAATGAAATCAGGAAAAAAATACCCGGGCAAGTTTCTTTTGGTGATGCTTGCCTTGAGTTTGGTTACCATTATGAATGGTTGTAAAAAAACCGAATATAATGCCCCATCTTCTTCTTCGGGCACCCCTCCGGCAAATGAAGTCTGGATGCAGAATAATACTTTTAATCCCAGCACAATTACGGTGAGTGCGAACACAACAATTACATGGAGAAATAAAGATTCTGTAACACATACTGTAACGAGCGACAATGGTGCGTTCGATAGCGGCAACGTTGGAGGAGGCGGAACTTTCCCCCATCAGTTTACAACTGCTGGAACATTTTCCTACCACTGCACTATCCACTCCGGAATGACAGGGCAGGTTACTGTGCATTAAATTGATTGTTTCTTTTCCGTATTTTTTTATTTGCACTTTTCATTAATATGAAACTGCGCGCTGCAGTTATGCGTAGACACCGTCCCCTTTAATTATTCACTGATTGAAAAAGTAGTGCTTTTTACAGGCAATGGAGTCACTTTGTCTTGTGCAAAACGCTACGCAGCCGAGGATAAATTTCTACAGGGAACAAACAGTTTCTTGAATAATTAATTGCCATAGTAACATTTTTACATCCTGTTCAGCTATGGAATTTTTTTTGCTCAGAATATCTAACGCTTTAATAATTTAAAACCAAAAAAATGAAAAGAATACTACTTATAACAGTATTGATGGCTGCAGGTTTGCTGCAATCCACGGCGCAAAAAACAAGTTATGGAATTACGGGTGGCATCTCCAAAGGTTCGGTACGCATTTCGGGTTTTGATAACCGTTTTACCGGTATAGTGCAAGGAGATAATATTTTTGGAATAGAGGGAGGTTTTTTTGCCAAGATAAAAGTCAATCCTTTTTATGTTAAGCCCGCTGCTATGATTCTTTATAAGAACGGCACAGTAGACGTGTTCAACACAGAAGGTGAAGCTCACAGCCAGTCTAATTTTAAAATGAGCAAACTGGAAGTTCCATTGCTATTCGGAATAAATGTCATAGGCCCTGTCGATGCGGAGATTGGCCCCGTATATGATTATGTTTTAGGTGTTACTAACGAGTTTAATGGTTACACAACCGATGTTCCAAGAAACGGTTTAGGATATCGTGCCGGAGTCAACGTAGAGTTAGGGAGGCTGGCGCTGGGCATAAGCTACCAGGCAATTACCAACAGGTCCGGCTCGCAGGGAACATTTGATTCGCCCGATGAGTTGATTTTAGGAGCCGCCTTTACTTTTGCCTCTAAGCCGGGCATGGCGCCTTACGGAAGATAACTGCCGAAAAAATATTTTTTTCTTTTCTGATAATTACTCTACTGCAAATTTCCCTGCCGCGATTTGTTTTTCTCCATCACGAATGGAATAAAAATAAATTCCCGGCGATAGATTGCCGCGTTCAAGTTTTGTGGTTGGTGCGGTAAGGGTTAGATTACGGATTTCTCTGCCTGCTATATCGTAAATAAACAACTGTGCATTGCGCAATTTAGATTGCGCAATGACTGTAAGTGTCGCAGATATACTGAAAGGATTGGGAAAAATTGTCAACGGAAAATTATCCATGGATGGTTCGGTAATCCCTGTTGTGAGTGAATCGCAATCATAAATATTAGTCAGGCTGCGCCAGATTGCTGTGTCGTTTTCCGACTGGCAGATAAACATATCATAACCACCTTCAAAGTCGGCCTGCGCAAAAAAACCTCTGTCAATATCCCCGATTCCCTCTATCCAGCGGTAAACGGTATTTAAGTTAAAGCTTCCTATACCATGAAGTCTCAGGTATGTTCGCTGCTGCCCGTTGAGCATGGTGGCCTGGTAAACACTGTCAACCTGCGCCAAGCCACCTGCAAGGCTTTGCGGGTAAATGGTCATTGTGTCGCCAACATTTAATCCCCAGTCATAAATGACGAATTCGTAGGGAAGGTTTGCGCAGCTTACCTGGAGAAAATACATTTTCATCCCGCTCATCCTGCTGAAAACTCCATAGATTCCTGTACCGCAACTATAATTACCGCCAACACTTATGTAACAGTATTTTGAATACACGGTAGCGCACATATTCGTATCGCCAGAGTATGCAATGGAACGATTGCCGGGCGGATTAAATATATTACCGCTGTAACGAATACCCTGCACCATTCCTGTGCGGGGATATTGATAAAATTGTCCGAACAGGGACAAGGTCATCAGAGTAAAGACAAGAGTGCAGATTTTTTTCATAGGGATAATTTTAGCGGCAATCAAACAAAAACTAAATCGACCAAAGATAAGACAGCCTTAGTCGGCAAGGCGCTGCCCCGGCTTAGAATAATCCAACCTGCTTCAACAAATTTTATTTTAATAAATCGTTACATTTGAGAAAAATAATTCATATGAAAAAAAATTACTTTAAATGGTTTGCTGTTGTTTTTTTCTTTTCAGCTACCGCTTCAGCACAATCTCCGGGTGATGTTGTTGTAACTGAATTTATGGCCGACCCTGCTGCCGTTGCCGATGCATCGGGCGAATGGTTTGAAATTCTCAACGTATCCTCCAATGCGATTGATATCAACGGATGGCATATAAAAGACAGCGGAAGCAATAACCATACGATAAATAATTCCGGCTCGCTTATGATGGTACCGGGGGCAATTCTTGTGCTGGGTAATAACGGCAACATCTCCACCAACGGTGGTGTTACAGTTGACTATACCTATAGTTCATTTACACTTACAAACACAAGTGACGAAATTATAGTTACTGATTTAGGAGGAAACGTAATTGACTCTGTGGCTTATAACGGCACCACCTCAGGAAAGAGCTGGAATCTTGACCCCACGCACTTCAATGCAACAGATAATGACAACTTCGCGTACTGGTGTCATGCCACAACTCCTTACGGCAGCGGGGATTTGGGAACTCCCGGCTCGAATAATATAAGTTGCATTAGCGCCATTCCTTCTTTCACGAATGATAATAGTTTCAGTATCCGCGTAACTGAAAATGAATTACTTGTTCACTCGAATGCAGCCGCAGGAAAACAAAGTTGGGACGTTATAGATATTTCAGGCAGAATAATTTCATCCGGTGCTGTTTCAGAAAAGACTGATAACTTTTCTGTTCCGCTGCAAGGACTTGCTGCCGGAATTTACTCCTTCAGAGTGAAAGGCAACGGCAGGGCAATAAAATTTATTGTTGATTAAACAAAGCTGATTTGGCTTCGTTAGTAAAGCGCTTTATATTTTCTTTTCAATCAACCAATGGTGCCCAAACGGGTCTTTTATTTCTCCCTGGCGGTATCCATAATCATAATCCTTTGCCGGTGAAATTTCTGTTGCACCCGCTGCGATTGCTTTTTTCATAGCTGCATCTACATCCGGAACAAATAGCCCGATAATTGCAGTGCTTTCATTGCGTTTCAGAGGAGAATACAAGCCCTTATCCCCAGATTCCTGGTGGAGATGAAACAGCGCTCCGTTTATGGATAGTTCTGCAACATGTACGCTGCCGTCATCATTAAGCCAGCGCCTTAGCACGCTTGCTCCAAATGCTTTTTCATAAAAGCTGATATCGCTCACACCGCTTTGTATATAAAGCTGCGGAGCAAAAAAAGTGTTGTGGGTTTCATTCATAAGCGGTTTCGAAACTAATAATTATTGTTGCGTAGCATTATGGGCTAATATCATGTTTTCTACATTTTTTTTCCGTAACTTTAGTATCAAATTGAAAGGAGCGTAAATCATGAAAAAAATATTAGTCCCTACCGATTTTTCAGAAGGCGCCGAAAGGGCGCTTGAGTTTGCTGCTTTTCTTGCCAGGAAAATTTCCGGAGAAATTTATTTGATTCATGTTGTTAGTGATGAAGATGAATACTCGGGAATAAGTACTTCCGGTGAGTGGCACAGCGTTGTCCAGGCAACAACGGCTCCTGAAGTTCCTTATATGATTGGCTTGCTGAAGGAAACAAAAATTATCATGGAGGAAATAAAAAAGAAACCGTTTTTGGAAGGCATCCCCGTCTACGATAACGTTGAAGTGGGGCATGCATGGATAATGATTAATGAAGCGGCAGAAAAATATAATGCCGATATGATTATCATGGGAACACACGGAGCCAAAGGGCTTACTGAATTTCTTATCGGCAGCACGGCAGAAAAAGTTGTGCAGCATGCCGTTCGCCCTGTCTTGTCTATCAAAGAAAAGTTTACTGCGGAACCTTCGCAAATAGTTTTTGCGAGCGATTTCAGCAATGAAGCAAACGAAGTGTTCGGATTTGTAAAAAAATTTGCGGCTATCTACAATGCCAAATTACATCTTCTTGACGTTGACACTACCGGCAGAGATGAAAGCACAGGTGAAATAAAAAACCTTATAAGCAATTTCATGAATTATGAAGGTGTTGACTATCCTGTAGTTGTTTATAAGGACGCCACTGAAGAAGCCGGAATACTGCACTACGCAAAAGAAATTAATGCCGACCTTATTGCCATTGGAACACATGGGAGGCATGGCTTGTCACGTTTCTTTAATCCAAGTGTTTCAGAAGACCTGGTCAGTCACTCTTTCTGCCCCGTGCTGACAGTGAATTTTACTAAAAGCGGAGTACTTTGATTTTACGTGTGAAGTTGATGAACTTAGCAACCACCGCTTCCCACATTAAATATAAATTCCTGCTTAACTTTTATACCTTTTGAATTTTCAGCAGGTTTCCATTTGGGCATTTTGTTAATTGCCTCAACTAATAATTTATCTGTATTTTGATTTCCGGATGTCTTGGATACTTGAGCATTGGCTATTTCACCTTGCTCGTTAACCGTGAATCTCACGGCTGCTCGCAACTTTTCGTAATCTGTTTCAGAAATTTTATTGATAGCGGTTTCTTTTAAATATTTTTTCATTTGCTCATATCCACCGAGGTATTCAGCTTCGATTTCCGGAATTACCGTATACGAAATATGCATTTTGCGAATGTCAAGATTATCGGTTATCGCATTAACCTGTTTGTAGGTAACGTCTATAACGACATCGGTCCCCAGGTCAGCCATTTTTAAAATGTTTTTTTGTTCTTCGCTGAGAATATCGTTTGCGCTCACAGCTTTCATTATCTTGCCGTTGCCGGTTGCCAAAACCTCTGCAGAGATATATTGCGTTATCCACGAAGATGATGGATAACCGGGATTAATATCCCTCATAGTTTTGACTGCACTTAGTTTTTCTTTTGTAACCGTATTGGAACCTGTTCCACTAACTTCATAATACAAATTCCCGGCAAACCCATTGGAATTTTTTCCGGGAACATCATAATTGAAATCTTGCGTAAATCCGGTTATAGAAACCAGGAACAATAGCAGAGTAATTGTGCTGTTTTTCATATTATTTTTTTTAGTGAAGATTTAAATACTTATCAAACCTACCAAAAACATTATGAAAATATGGTGTTTATCACGCCAGGCGTATTTTCCAGATGTTTTAACAGGAGAAATTGTCTGACGCTAAAGCAAATGCTCCCAACTTCTCTCAACTGCGGTCAGAAGCTTTCTTTCATAATTACCCTGCGCCATAGATTATAATAAAATCTCAGTCCGATGTAATGTTGTAAGTGGGGCGCTGTGTTTTCCGCAAGAGGAATAATTTCGAAAGAAGGATTGTAGACAAATTGCAAAGTTGTTTTCGCGTTGGCAGAAGTCGTCAGGCCCAAGCCTCCCCATGCGCCAAAGCCGATGCCGGAAAGATGATGCAGGCGGAAATCGTTATAGAGCGGTTGGGTGTAGTAGCCCGCCAAATCAATAGTCAGGTTGTTGATGGCAATCTGGTTTTTCAAAAACTTAGCGAGTGTGCCAACGGCCCCTCCCTCTGCAAAAAAATTAAACCCGTTGTCCTCACCAAAAATATGCTGGTAGCCCACCTGAAAAATAAATCGTTGCTCCGAGCCGGTTATAGCAAATGTTTTATAGTTTATGTAGCCGGGTTGCTGAGGAACTTGCGAAGTAGTAAGAAGAGTGATGGTGAATTCACCGCCCACTGCAAGCTTACTTGCGGTGAAGTTGAGCACGATTGCATTGTTGCTGTTGATGCTGTACCTGGTGTGCAGTCCCAGCGCAAAGGCCACATCATATTTAAGGCTCGCGGGCATGTCGGTTTCGTCAAAACTCCATTCACCGTGGTTTACACCCAGCGCAGCGGCAATCTGGTCGGTCTGCGAATTACCGCCACCATAATAATAATTGATGTTCCTGTTCATTAAGCTGTTGCTGAAATCATTTTTTTGTCCGTTCACATCATAGCCGTAACCATCGTAAAGCCATGCAGTATTGTTATCGGAAAAAAGTGTGCCGACATATAAACCAACACTCAATTTGCTCCTGCGGACGTTTGACGGAGGGCTCTCATCATCATCCTGCGAAAAGCAGGTTGCACTCATGAAAATAAGTAAGATGAAAACGACTAACCGTTCTGAACCTGAAAAAATATTTTGAACCTTCATCCTTATCT
Source organism: Bacteroidetes bacterium 2013_40CM_41_45 (assembly GCA_002215675.1). GTDB lineage: Bacteria > Bacteroidota > Bacteroidia > AKYH767-A > 2013-40CM-41-45 > 2013-40CM-41-45. The sequence goes on from NGFH01000002.1 coordinate 560,553, forward strand.
ACAAATTGTTTTACAAAATTAAAATTATTTTATGTTAATGAATTTTGCCAACCAGAACGAAGTGGACTCTCACTAAAAGCGAGAGTGTGAAACTTCGCCCAACTGAAGAAAGTTATTAGTCAAATTGACAGATATTATGAAGCCAACAATATCTCCTCAAGTCATTATTTCTGAATTCGTTGTATGGCACCATGATTGACACCTCTCCACTTTTCGATGTTTATTTTACTAACATTTTAAACTCAAGTCTTATATGAGAAACATTCCAGAAGACAATCTTGCTTATCCAGTATTAATAAATATTAGTACTGGTTCAGGTTCGGGATTTGTATTACGAGCTAACGAATCTCTTTATTTAATTACTGCTAAGCATGTTTTGTTTGACAATGATAAATTGAGAAGCGATAAGATTCAGATAACATGTCAGACGCAATCTATAAATGATAATAGTGTCAGAAAGATTTTTATTGACTTTAATGTAGTCGCAGTATCGTCTCATAGAGATGCAGATATTGCTGCAGTTAAGTTGGCAACAACAGCCCCAAACCCTGCGGGCGGTTATCTAATACATTATATTAACGGAGTACAAGTTATTCAGGATGGTAAGTCACCTACAATTCAAGTTGAGACGACTAATGGTACTAAATTGATAAGCGAAGTTCTTGTATCAAATGATGTTTTTTTATACGGATACCCAACATCCTTAGGGTTGAAAGACCTGCCTCAATTTGATTACTCCAAGCCACTTTTAAGAAAAGGAATTATCGCAAATGTTTATCCAGAAAAAGGAACAATAATTTTAGATTGTCCTGCGTACTTCGGAAACAGTGGAGGTCCGGTCGTAGAAGTAGACCTCATTGAAGGCAATTATCACCATAAAGTTATTGGTGTTGTTTCTCAATTTATTCCATTTGTTCAGGAATGGGTAAATCCACCTACAGGAATAAAAAATGTTGAGTTTGTAAATTCCGGGTATTCAGTCGCAACTTCAATGGATAAAGTATTCGAATTAATTGGTTATAATCAACCAGTTTCCAATTCAGGTGCGAGTGCAAGTCCTGTTGGTGCTAAATCGCAATCAAAAGAGGGTTAAAAAAATAGGATTAGGATAGATTTTTTACACCTGTCCCTTGCCGTGGCAGTTCTTATACTTCTTGCCGCTGCCGCAGGGGCACGGGTCGTTGCGGCCAATTTTTTGTTCCACGCGTACAGGCTGCACTCTTTGTTCCTGTTGTTGCTGAGGTGGGGGAGGAGCGCCATTTCCCTGTCCGGGAACGCGTGTGTCTCTTCCTGTCGAGAGCCGTGAGTTGTCTGTACGCTGCGGGCGCTGCGCTTGCCGTACCTGCCCGGGTTCCTGCAGAGGAATAGTTCCCTTCATCAGGAATGAAATGATGTCTTTGTTCACGCGGTCAAGCATCTGCCTGAACAGGTCGAATGATTCAAACTTATAAATGATAAGCGGGTCTTTCTGCTCGTACACTGCGTTCTGCACACTTTGTTTTAAATCGTCCAGCTCGCGCAGGTGCTCTTTCCACACATCGTCAATAAGCGCAAGCGAAATGCCCCGCTCGAATGCCGTGTTCACTTCCCTGCCGTTAGTCTCATATGCTTTTTTAAGATTAGCCGCCACCTGTATGCCGCGTATACCATCACTGAACGGCACGGCAATATTTTCAATCGTTGCACCCTGCTCCTCATATACTTGTTTTATTATCGGGTATGCTTTGGCTGCAAGCGTCTGCGACTTATGCCTGTAATGCTCCAGCGCTACTTCAAAAACTTTCTGCGCAACCTCTTCGGGCTTGGCAGAGAAAAAATCCTGCTCGTTTACGGGCGATTCAATAGAGAGAAAACGAATCAGGTCAAGCTTGAAACCTTCATAGCTGCGTTGCTCCTGGAATTCGCGGACAAGCGATTCGCTCACGTCAAAAAGCATGTTGTTGATGTCGATGGACATCCGGTCGCCAAAGAGCGCATGCCTGCGCTTGGTGTAAATAACTTCGCGCTGTGAATTCATCACGTCATCGTACTCGAGCAGCCGTTTCCGTATCCCGAAATTATTCTCTTCTACTTTTTTCTGCGCGCGCTCAATAGATTTCGTAATCATAGAATGCTGAATCACTTCGCCTTCCTCGATTCCCATCCTGTCCATGAGACTGGAAATGCGCTCCGAACCGAACATGCGCATCAAATCATCTTCGAGCGAAACAAAAAACTGCGATGAGCCCGGGTCGCCTTGCCTGCCCGCGCGTCCGCGCAACTGGCGGTCAACTCTTCGCGACTCATGACGTTCTGTTCCTATAATAGCAAGCCCGCCTGCTTCGCGCACCCCGGAGCCCAGCTTAATATCCGTTCCGCGGCCTGCCATATTGGTGGCGATGGTTACCGTTCCTGCCTGTCCTGCTTCGGCAACAATTTCCGCTTCGCGCTGGTGCTGCTTTGCATTGAGGACATTATGTTTTAGCCCGCGCAGCTTCAGCATGCGGCTGAGCAGCTCTGAAATTTCTACCGATGTTGTTCCCACCAGCGATGGCCTGCCTGCCTTGCTCAAGCGCTCAATCTCATCAATAACTTTATTGTATTTCTCGCGCTTGGTTTTATAAACCAAATCTTCCTCGTCTTTCCTCACAACCGGTTTGTTGGTTGGAATCACTACCACATCCAGCTTATAAATCTGCCAGAACTCACCGGCCTCAGTTTCAGCAGTTCCGGTCATGCCCGCCAGCTTGTGAAACATGCGGAAATAATTTTGCAGCGTAATGGTCGCGTAGGTCTGTGTAGCTGCTTCCACCGTTACGTTTTCTTTCGCTTCAATGGCCTGGTGCAGCCCGTCAGAATACCTGCGCCCTTCCAGCACGCGGCCGGTTTGCTCGTCAACGATTTTTATTTTTCCGTCGGCAATGATATACTCCACGTCTAAATCAAAAAGCGTGTATGCTTTCAGCAGCTGGTTAACCGTATGAATGCGCTCCGACTTAATAGAGAAGTCGCGCATCAGCTCATCTTTTTTCTGAAGTTTTTCTTCTGCAGTCAGAGAAGATTTTTCAAGGTCGGCTGTAACGGAACCCACATCGGGCAGAATAAAAAAGTTATGGTCTTCGCCCGATTGCGTAATCAGGTCAATACCTTTTTCTGTTAGCTCAATGGTATTATTTTTTTCGTCTATCACGAAGTAAAGCTCTGCATCTACCTTGTGCATTTCGCGCTGGTTATCCTGCAGGTGATAGTTCTCTGTCTTCCGCATCAATGATGCCGCGCCTTGTTCTCCCAATAGCTTAATGAGTGCTTTATTCTTGGGCAACCCGCGATGCGCGCGAAGCAAAGCCATACCTGCTTCGTCATCTTTTCCTTCTGTAATTAATTTACGCGCATCCGAAATTCTTGTGTTGATGTAATTGCGTTGTGTACTTACCAGCTTTTCAATGCGCGGTTTAAGCTGGTGAAACTCGTGGTTTTCTCCCTTGGGTGTGGGGCCTGAAATAATAAGCGGAGTACGCGCATCATCAATCAGCACAGAGTCTACTTCGTCAACAATAGCGTAATGATGCCCGCGTTGAACCAGTTCATCTGCACCGCGCGCCATGTTATCGCGCAGGTAGTCGAAACCGAATTCGTTGTTGGTGCCGTAGGTGATGTCAGCGAGATATGCTTTTCTTCTCTCGGTAGAATTGGGCTGATGTTTGTCGATGCAATCAACGGTGAGGCCAAGAAATTCAAAGATGGGCCCGTTCCATTCAGAGTCACGTCTTGCGAGGTAATCATTCACCGTAACAACATGCACGCCTCTTCCCGCAAGAGCGTTAAGGTATAGCGGTAACGTTGCCACCAATGTTTTTCCTTCGCCTGTTCCCATCTCGGCAATTTTTCCCTGGTGAAGAACCACGCCGCCAATCAACTGCACATCGTAGTGCAGCATATCCCAGATAATTTCTCCTCCTGCCGCAAGCCATTTATTTTCCCATACTGCCGTATCTCCGTTAATTTTTACATTGGTTTTTTGGGCTGAAAGATTTCTGTCATGCTCGGTGGCGGTTACTTCAAGCGATTTATTTTCCTTAAACCTGCGGGCGGTTTCCTTTACAACGGCAAATGCTTCAGGAAGAATTTCGAGCAGTATTTCTTCGGTCTTTGCGTTGCGTTCTTTTCTTAGCTTATCAACCTGTAAAAAAATGTTTTCCTTTTCCTGCATCTCCATTTCCAGCTCTTCTTCAATTCTTTTTTCAAGAGCAGATAATTCCTCGTCTATCCCCTGGAGATAGTCGTTGATTTTTTTTCTGAACTCAAATGTTTTGCCCCGAAGCTCATCATTGCTTAAGCTATTAAACTCCGAAAAAAAGGCATTTATCTTCCCGACATTAGGATTCAGTTCTTTCAAATCCTTTTCCGTCTTGCTGCCGAAAAGGCCAGATAGTGCTTTATTAATGAATGACATTGTAGGTGTCTGTGATTTGTAGTTTGTTGTTTGTCGCTGTTGTTAACCCCAACGTCAAACGTCTGACATCAAACGATTTTGCGCGAAGTTAATGTAATGATGAAATCAGGATAATGAACCTGTTTTAAGATAGATTATAACAGCAAAACATTTGCCGCAATGCATTATCGGACAAATAGGCAGGTACTTAAGGTTAAGGGGTGGTAAAAGCGAAGGTTCCTTTAGCAGCAGGAACTATTTTCAATACTCGTCTTCATTAAAAAAGAAATCATCCTTGGTAGGATAATCGGGCCAGATTTCTTCTATGTTTTCATAGGGTTCGCCTTCGTCTTCCAATTCCTGCAGGTTTTCCACCACCTCTATGGGCGCGCCGGAGCGTATGGCATAATCAATAAGCTCGTCTTTGGTGGCAGGCCAGGGGGCATCTTCAAGATGCTGTGCCAGTTCAAGAGTCCAATACATTTAAAATTGTCAGTTATCAGTTATGCGTTTTCGCAACGCGAAGAAATAATTTTTTTAAAAAGGCACGCAAAAGTATAAAAATCTTATTCACAACCTAATTCCAAAAAAGTTATACTTGCCTGCCGTTCAAAAGGCATTCATTCGGTAGTAGTCAAGTGTTATTGTTATATGCAGTCTTTATCAAAAACCTTACCATTTCAAAGCCGGAACCCGTTTCGGGGACATTCCTGCCTGCATGCCGTGCGCTTGAAATCTTTTCTTTGGCAGGGGGATTTTTCTATCTTCGCCCGCTCTTAATAATTTTCAATTTGTAACTCTTAGTTTTAATTTATAATACATGGCAATTATCAGTCAAATTCGAAAACGCGGCACCCTTATTATAGGTTTTGTGGGTTTAAGTATGCTGCTTTTTATTCTTGGTGATTTGGTTACTTCCAATACCGGCTTGTTTCACAAAAACAGCGATGTAATTGGAATTATAAATGGCGAAAAAATTCACTACCGCGAATACGAATCGCGTGTGGATAAAATGATTGAGAATTATAAAATTAATACCAAGCAGGAGAGCGTTGACCAGAATACTGCCGACCAGATTCGCGACCAGCTCTGGAGTGTTATTGTAGATGAAAATACCCTGGGCAAGGAGTACGAAAAACTTGGACTAAGCTGCGATAAGGATGAATTATACGATATGGCAACGGGCAAAAATGTAGACCCCAAAATAAAACAAGCGTTCACCGATTCCACCGGAAATTTTAATCCGCAAAATGTAGTGCGCTTTCTTAACGACCTTCCGAACCGGGATGAAAAATTGCAGCAGCAATGGAGCGAGTTTGAAAAGTCACTGCAGTCAGAACGCATTGCCGATAAGTACAAGCAGCTTATAAAAGGTTCTCTTTATGTAACCACCGCCGAGGCCAAAGCCGCATTCAACGACCAGAACCGCTCGGCATCTGTACAATATGTGGCGCAATATTATCGCAGCATTCCTGACAGCGCTGCTAAAGTTACTGAAGAGGATATACAAAAATATTATGATAAGCATAAGAATGAGCACAAGCAGGACCAGTCTGTGAGGAAAATTGAGTATGTAGCATTTGAGGTCAATCCTTCTGCGGAAGACCAGCAAAAGGCAAAGGAGAAGGTTGTTAATTTCAAGCAGGATTTCCAGTCAACAAAAGATGTAGCATCGTTTCTTACCCAAAATTCTGACACCCCCCTTGATAGCACGTATCATGCGCAAAGCTCGCTGCCGCCGGCGCTTACCAATATTATTTCCCTTCCTATCGATACGGTGATAGGCCCTTATGTAGAAAACGGCTCAGTAAAACTTGCAAGAATTACAGCGGAGCGTTTTCAACCTGATTCCGTCAAGGCAAGGCATATTCTTCTCAGATTTGAAGGAGATACAGCCGCTGTATTTGCACGCGCTGACAGCATGAAATCGGCTGCAAAAAAATCGAAGAACGCTTTTGAAGAAATGGCAAAGAAGTTTTCTACCGATTTCGGTTCGGGAGCTAAAGGCGGAGACTTGGGATGGTTTAAACCGGGAATGATGGTTCCTGAATTTAATGATGCGTGCTTTAAAGGAAAGAAGGGAGACATGCCTGTTATTAAAACACAATTCGGAGTGCACCTGATAGAAATTACTGACCAGGCAAAGGCATCAAGGCAAATACAGGTGGCTGTGCTTGAACATAAAATGGAGCCGAGCCAGAAAACGTATGATGGCTTTTACCAGCAGGCCAATGAGTTTGCGGGGAAAAATACAACGGGTGAGCTTTTTGATAAGGGAGCTACAGAGAAAGGCCTCAATAAGCGTGTTGCTGATAACCTGAAAGAAAGCGACAAGAATATTACCGGCCTGGAGCAACCGCGCGAGCTTATCCGCTGGGTGTTTACAGCAAACAAAGGTGAAGTTTCCAAAGTATTTACATTAGGAAATACATACGTGGTGGCGCATCTTACAGACATAAAGGATAAAGGCATACTTCCGCTGGATGCAATTCGCGAGCAGATGACTGCCGGTGCAAGAACCGATAAGAAAGCAGAAATGCTGATAGAAAAATTCAACACGGCATTAAAAGATGCTAAAACACTGGATGAACTTGCCGCAAAATTAAATGCCCAGGTAAAGAACCATGAGCCGCTTCTGTTTGCCAATCCCAACTTTCCGGAAATAGGACGGGAATTAAGCATTACCGGTACATTATTTTCTATGGAAGCCGGAAAAATGAGCCCTCCCCTGAAAGGGCAGGCCGTGGCGATGGTAGCAGTGGTTACAAAGTTTACCGAACCTCCGAAAGATGCTGATGTAAGTGCAATACGAACACAAAAGCTTGCAACGTTGAAACAACGAAGCGAATTCGAAGTGCAGAATGCCCTTAAAGAAAAGGCGGACATCGAAGACTACAGAGGAAAATTTTATTGATTGAAATTTTCCGGCATAAAAAAAGTCTCCGACAATTCTGCGGGAGACTTTTTATTTTCAGATGAGGCTATAATTAGCCGAGATATGATTTCAGAATTTTACTTCTTGAAGTATGCTTGAGTCTTCTGATTGCTTTTTCTTTTATCTGGCGAACACGTTCGCGGGTTAAGTCAAAATACTGACCTATTTCTTCGAGCGTCATTGCCTGTTCAACAGTAAGCCCGAAGTAGAGGCGCAGTATGTCTGCTTCGCGCTGAGTAAGCGTTTGCAGCGCGCGTTCAATTTCCCTGCGAAGCGATTCGCTGAGTAAATTAGAGTCGGGCATGGGAGTGTCTTCCGATTCAAGTACATCCATCAGCGTGCTTTCTTCTCCGTTGGGCAGCGGTGCATCCATTGAAATATGCCTGCCTGAGCTGCGCATAGTATCTTTAATATCGGTTATAGATAAATCAACCACTTTTGAAATTTCTTCGTGGGTAGGTTCACGCTCAAAGTCCTGCTCCAGTTTTGAAAATGCTTTATTGATTTTATTGAGTGAACCGATTTTATTCAGCGGCAGTCTTACAATCCTGCTTTGCTCTGCAAGAGCTTGCAGTATGCTTTGACGAATCCACCATACTGCGTAAGAGATGAATTTGAATCCGCGCGTTTCATCAAACCGTTCGGCAGCTTTTATCAATCCCAGGTTGCCTTCGTTAATCAGGTCGCCCAACGTCAGTCCCTGGTTCTGGTATTGCTTTGCAACGGAAACTACAAACCTTAGGTTGGCTTTGGTAAGTTTTTCGAGCGCCTTCTTATCGCCCTGTTTTATTTTGCGTGCAAGTTCACATTCTTCTTCGGCAGTGATGAGTGAAACTTTGCCTATTTCCTGTAGATATTTTTCGAGCGATTGTGTTTCCCGGTTGGTAACCTGTTTGGTAATTTTTAGCTGGCGCATTCAGAGTGTCTGTTTCTGTTTTTCCTCCGGATTATTCCGGTCGGTTAGCTGAAACGGGCATGCGCTTTTTATGTTACAAAACCGTTTTCAGATGTAAGATAATATATAAAATCGTCATCTCACGGAATTAATTCCGTGCTAAATGGGGCTATCAAAAAAAATAAAAAGAAAAACTCCTGCTGCAGATTTTAGGAGTATTAATAAAGCGGGTTATGCCTGTGCAGCCGGTCCGCCAAAATTCATGGGTATGCCCAACCCTTCGGTTTGCTTTATGGTTCCATGAACGGCTTCGTATTTCGAAATATTATCCTGCAGGGCAGCCATCAGCCGCTTGGCATGTTGGGGGGTAAGTAATATCCGCGCTTTGACTTTTGCTTTAGGAACTCCCGGCATCACCTTTACAAAGTCTATTACAAATTCCGATGCGCTATGTGTTATGATGGCAAGATTAGAATAAATGCCATCGGCAACTTCTTCGCTTAATTCTATGTTAAGTTGGTTCTGATTCGGATTCTCTTCCATGATGATTATTTTTTGTAAAGATACCTTTTTAAGTGACAAGAGACAAAGGTCAAGTGGCAAGGTATTGGTTATCTTCGCTTTCAATATTTAGTTATGAAACAATTATTTACGTTAGTACTTACTGCCTTTGTTTTTCTTTCATCAACCTGCAAAAAAGAAATACAGCTACCCGACCCGGAACTGAAAAAGATTTTTGGAAAATGGGAATGGGTCAGCACTTCGGGTGGCTTTGCGGGTAAAACCACAACCCCATCAAGTGCCGGATATACTGTAAGGGTTGAATTCAGCAGCAATGGAATATACCAGAAGTACCAAAACAACGCATTGACGGATCGAAAAAACTTTTCCTTTTCACAGGAAACGTCCATTCATAATCACCAGCAGGTGTGGGTTATTTCTTTTACAGAAGCTGTTCCTCATTTCAATGAAAGCCCACAGACAATGTCTGTTTCATTTTCCGGACAGGATACTTTGATGCTGGATGAGCAGGCGTATGATGGCTTTGGATATACTTACGCCAGGATAAAATAAACAGAAGAGCGTTTAAAATTTTATCTGCGACCCTTAAATCCCCTGAAGGGGACTTTCCTTCGCGCAGGGCTAAAGGGTGAGCGTTGGGTTAAAATTTCTAAAAATTTATTTGCTTTATCGCGTTCAGCGTATTTTTCTCAATACGTGAAAGTAAATTTTCTGAAGGGGCCTTAACAAATTTCTCTCCTGTCAGATTTTCATAAAGTTCTATATACCGGTTCGAAATTTCTTCCACTTTTTCATCTGTAATTTCCGGCATGGTTTGGCCTTCGAGTCCGCGGAAATTATTTTCCATCAGCCATTCCCTCACGAACTCCTTGGAGAGTTGTTTCTGTGGTTCGCCTTTTTTCTGGCGTTCTGCATAACCATCTGCATAAAAATATCGCGATGAATCGGGCGTGTGAATTTCGTCTATCAAAAATATTTTGTCGTTGTTCTTACCAAACTCATATTTCGTGTCAACCAATATTAATCCTCTTTCGGCAGCAAGCTTTGTTCCGCGCTCAAAAAGTTTGCGGGTATAATCTGCAAGCATGTCGTAATCTTTTTCTGAAACAAGTCCGTGTCTGATAATTTCTTCGCGTGTAATGTCTTCATCATGCCCCACTTCTGCTTTGGTTGACGGAGTGATGATGGGTTCAGGAAATTTATCATTCTCTTTCATGCCATCGGGCATCGGTGAACCGCACAACATTCTTTTGCCTGCCTTATACTGCCTCCAGGCATGACCGGACAGATAGCCGCGTATCACCATTTCCACTTTAAACGGTTCGCACGCATGACCGATGGTAACATTCGGGTCAGGCACACTATGTATCCAGTTTGGAACAATGTCCTTGGTGGCGTCCATCATGCGTGATGCAATCTGGTTAAGTACCTGCCCTTTATAAGGAATTGGACGAGGAAGAATAATATCAAAGGCAGAAATCCTGTCCGTGCAAATCATGACAAGAATTTTTTCGTCAATGGTATAAACATCCCTAACTTTTCCATGATAGACATTGGTCTGTCGCGGGAAATTAAAATCGGTTTTTGAAATAGCGTTTAATGCTTGTATCATGGTTTCCATGAGTGAAGTATTGAAGGGTATCTATTTTTTCGCGTAAGCATCAATAATATCCCGTACCAACTTATGACGGACAACATCTTGGGCATCGAGATAAACGAAGTCAATGCCCTTAACCCCTTTCAGGATATGGATTGCTTCTACCAGTCCCGATGGCTGATGAGTGGGTAAATCAATCTGGGTTATATCACCGGTAACAATAAATTTAGCAGAAGGGCCCATACGGGTAAGAAACATTTTCAACTGGCTGTGGGTGGCATTCTGCGCTTCATCAAGAATTACAAAGGCGTTATCCAATGTGCGTCCTCGCATAAAGGCAAGCGGAGCAATTTCAATAATACCGCTTTCTATATAGGTCTTTACTTTTTCGAACTGCAGCATATCATAAAGCGCATCGTATAACGGGCGCAGGTATGGGTCTATTTTTTCGCGCATATCACCGGGAAGGAACCCCAGGTTTTCTCCCGCCTCCACGGCAGGGCGCGTAAGGATAATTCTGCGGATTTCCCTGTCTTTGAGGGCACGCACGGCAAGAGCGACAGCCGTATAGGTCTTACCGGTTCCGGCAGGACCAATGGCAAACACAACATCATTCTCTTCACTGCTGGTAACCATTCGTTTTTGGTTTACCGTCCGTGCTTTTACGGTTAAGCCGTTTGGTCCAAAAACAAGCACATCGCCCGAAGCGGGCACAACAGGTTCATATTCCGGCTTCTTTTTATCAGAAAAGAAATGTTCTACATTGTCGGGGGTCAGGCTGCCCACCTTTTGGTAATGCTCGATGAGACGGGCAATTTTTTCGCTGAAACGGTGGATGTTTTTATCATCACCGATTACTTTTATTTCGCTTCCGCGCGAAATAAGCTTCAACTCCGGAAATTTTTTGCGGATAACATCAAGGTTGGTATCGTTGACACCGAAGAATTCAACGGGATTCAGCGTATCGATGGCTATTACTACTTCACTCAAGACCTTATAATTTTATGAACTAAATTCTCTGAAAAATTCCGTAACGCTGCTGAAGAATATGCGTTTAATTCCACCCAACTATATTTAATATTGCACCGCAAATAAACAAATTATTTCCTTTACTTTTTCTCCTGAACGCCCGATTTCATGCAAGTTATAACTCTTACTACCGATTGGGGGACCAGCGACCATTTTGCCGCTGCTTTTAAAGGGAAGATTCTTTGCGCCCTGCCGTCGGCAACCATCATAGATGTTTCTCATTCTGTTGAGCCATTTAATACCATCAAGGCTTCGTATGTGCTCAAAAACTCGTACCCGAATTTCCCTGAAGGAACCATACATTTTGTGGGTGTGATGCGTTATGACAACATCCGTTCCCATGAACCCAGGGAGATGAGGCGACTTGGCATTCGTTGCAATAATCATTTTTTTATAGGAAGCGATTCTGGAATTTTTTCTTTGGTATTGGGCGAAGCTCCGAAAGAAATTGTGATGCTTCCGCCTGTGGATTTCAGGAACGAAGCGGCACAGTATGTTGATGCCATTTCTCACATAGCTGCCGGAAAACCGATTGCGGAGTTGGGTTCTGTAAGCGAAAACATATCACAGAGCTATATGTTGAAGCCTGTTGTAGACAGCGCCATGGTGCGCTGCAATATTATTTACATCGATTCTTTCGGCAATGCCGTTACCAATCTCTCTTCCGACCAGTTTGAAGAGGCGCGCAGGGCAAGAAAGTTTACGCTCTGGTTCCCGGATAACTCTCATTACCTCACTAATATCAGCAGTCACTACACCGATGTAGTTTCGGGTGAAGCGGTGGCTTTATTTAACAGTGCCGGATTGCTTGAAGTGGCGCAAAACTCCGGCAATGCAAATAAACTTATGGGCCTTAAGCTGATGGATACGGTGAGGATAGAGTTTTACGAGAAATAATAGAAGTTATACGTTATTAGTTATTTGTTATACGGGTTGTGCAATTAATTTTGCGTGTAACTTTTAACGTATAACATATAACACGAAATGAAAATTTCGAAACCCTCTCTATTCGACTTATCAGAATATTATCAGACCTATCTTCATTACGTGCCTGAAGATGATTTATTGCAGGCGCTGAAGGAACAAAAAACACTCATTGAAAATTTTGTAAACGGAATCCCACCTGCCAGAGAAACATTTCGTTATGCAGAAGGGAAATGGATGGTGAAAGAAGTTGTGGGGCATCTGTGCGATACGGAAAGAATTCTTTCATATCGGGCGTTACGTATTGCGCGTAATGACAAAACACCTATGGCAGGCTTTGACGAAAACCATTACACCCCTAATTCAAATTATAAAGACAGGACTCTTAAAAATATATCGGAGGAATTTCTTGCGGTACGCACCGCAACCATTTTGCTTTTTGAAAATATGAGTGAAGAAATGTTTGACCGGAAAGGAATTGCCAATGACATCGAAATAACCGTAAGAGCAATTTTATTTTTCGCGGTTGCTCATGTGCGGCACCACATGAATGTTATAAAAGAAAGATATTTAAAATAAAAAGTTGGATAAGAAGTTTTTACCACAGAGGCACGGAGACACTGGGAAAAGCATTCTCTGTGCCGCTGTGTCTCTGTGGTAAAACTATTTGCATAGCAATTTCAGAAATCAACTTTGTAATAGAACAGCGGCAAAAAACCAAGCTGGTAAATTTCTTTTATCGGTTCTTCCTGCGGATGACTGGGGTCGTAAAAATAGGTCAGCTTTAAAATATTTTTCGTGTTGAGCAGGTTCACTAAATCAAAAGCAATCTCGTGCGTAACTTTCTTGGCATTAATCTTTATTCCGATTTTAAAATCGAGGCGAAAATAATCACGGAATCGTTCTGTATTTCGTAAGGAATCAATTTCAATAATTTCTCCTGCTACGTTGCTCGCTGCCGTATCGACAGGCGTGTAGCGCAAGCCGCCGGCATAGGTGAGTTTTAGCCCTGTTGAAAGAACAGTATTCTTACTCTTGCCCATTGTAAATTCTTTTCCACCAAGCAAATTAGCTGCGTAGTTTCCGTCAAAGCTTGTGTTGCGTTCAATTCCATCGCTGCCTTTATATTTTGAATCATATAATGAAGAGGTAAACAAAAGAAAATAGGTCTTGCTGAAAAATTTTTCGTAGGTAAATTCTACTCCGTAATTTTTTCCTGTCCCATCATTCACCAACTTTGGAGGAAAGAAACGGCTGAACACCGCGCCTTCGTTAAGTACTGTGTACGATGATTTACTTTCTGACACCGGCACATCGTACAGATGCATATAATATGTTTCAATTTTTATTCGTGAATTCTTTTTGAAGGAATAATCATACCCAAGAACATAATGAATGCTACGTGTGAAATCGAGCGATTTATTATGCATATAAGGAGGATCAAAACCATCTGTGACCTGGTGGAAATAAATATAGTATGGCTGTATTTGGCTATGTAACCCTGCGGCAATATTCAGCGACTGGTTATCTTTTAAATTCCACCTTAGTCCCACGCGCGGTTCAATGGCAGCGCTGTTATTGAGAGTCAAAAGTTGTCCATGCAACCCGGCATTCAAAATAAAACGCTCAGAGAATTTATGCTTGTACTGTAAATAGGGTTGAAGCAGGTAAGTATCTCCTTTAAAATCCAGCCGCCTTTTGTAAGCATATTCCGCCCTGTTGTACGTGCTGTCCTGCAGGTCAAAATCCATTCGTACCACACTCACCCCGGTTTTTATACTTGAAGCAGCGTTGTATTTTTTGTTGAATGAAAAATCTCCCGATAACCTTCCCGTCAAAAAATTATACCTGATATCGGGCACGATAGAATCAATAAGGAATTGTGAATTGCGATAAACGTAATCATCATTAGCAAAGGCCTTGCTCTTCTGGTAGCCGAATGTAAATTTCCAATACGCATTGTTCTTCATTATAATCATTTTTGACACGCCTATCATTCCCAGTGAAGTGCGGAAATCCTGGTCCTGGTTATTCTCCCCGTAAATTTCCTTGACCGGCCCGGTGTATTTACTTACAAGGATGTTAATGCGGCTCGTTCCACCGATTCCGAAAACAGAAAAATTATTTTTCGGAAAATTTATTTTGAACGACAAGTCCTGGTAATCGGGCACCGCCTGCGTTCCGATTTTTATTTTAAACGATTCAAATAACTGCAATGTTGAATAACGGTAGGCAAACTGGAAAGAAGATTTTTTTTCTTTCGATAGCGGACCTTCCGCAGACAATTCAGTTCCAAGAAATCCTAGTTGTGCTGAGTATTCCTGCTTTTCATCATTACCATTCCTGAATTTCAGGTCAAAGACAGCAGCAACAGAATTGCCGAACTCCGCGGGAAACGCTCCGGTCAGGAAATCGGAATTGTCAATCGACTTGCTGTTAATCATGCTTACACCACCGCCTGTTGTGCCCGGTACTGCAAAGTGATTGGGATTCGGCACATCGATACCATTGATTCTCCACAGCACTCCCAGCGGTGAATTGCCGCGCACCACAATATCGTTTCTCGAATCATCGCTGCCCTGCACACCGGCAAAATTTCTTGCCATGCGCCCGGGGTCTGAACGGCTCCCCGCATAGCGGTTGGTCTCATCAACAGAAAACATTCTTGCACTTCCCATAGCCATATCATTAAGCGCTTCGTTTTTAACCACCCCGCTTATTTCAACCGCTTTTAATTCGGTCAGACTTTCTTCCAACGCCACGTTAACAATCGTTTCCTTTCCCGAATTCACAATAACATCGCTCACCCAGACGGGCGTATATCCAAGCAACAACGCCTTAAGAAAATATCTTCCAAGTGAAACGCGTTCAATTCTGAAATAGCCATTTGTATCGCTCAAGGCGCCCTCCTTCATCACAGATGAGTCGGCAAACAATGCAACGGTCGCAAATGGCAGAGGCATTCCACTTTCCTTATCCATAATTCTTCCGCGAACGGTTTGCGTTCTTTCTTGTGCAGTTCCTTCCAAAATGTTGAAAAGAAAAAGGAAAATGAAAATAACTTTTTGTGGATGCATCAGGTATTCAGCTTGCCTGCAAAATAAAAGGAATATTCCTATCCATAGCGTACCGGCCATTGCTATAACAACAATAGTAAAAGAATAGTAAGTCCCGCAGAAAATCCACCAAAAACATTACCAAGTTTTTTATTGGTTGCTTTCTTTTTATAACCGGCATAATAATCTTTATCCTGGAGTTTCATCACGTTCGGATTGTCTGAATTATACATCTGCGGCTTGGTGGCGCCAATGATGGGCAAAGTAACCATCCATCCTAACCCGGGTACCATGCCGCTTACAAAGCCACCAATAGCAGCACCGGTGCCATTATAATATTTTTCTGCATCGCGATAGCCCTGCACATATTGGCCTTTCATTTTAACCTTCGCGGGTATCCGAATGGCTGCTCGCTCTTCAGTTGTTATGGAATCTGTCGTGCCGGAAATTTCAGCGCTTGCTTTTTCAAGCGAGTCATTTGCATTGAAGAAATAGTCAGCATCAGGCGTATGTATTTTTTCTACATCAGCAATCAAAGCATCGTGCAGGTTTCCGTTCAGCTCGTATTCCAGGATGTTGGAATGGAGTTGCCATAATTGAGCATCTTCAACCTGCTTTCCATCTTTCATAATAATAACCACTTTTTCCTGGAAGCATTCTATACTCTGCGAAAATGCTTCAACGCATGTGAACAGCAAGGGAATAAGCAGCATTATGCTCAGGATTTTATTTCGCATATCCGGATTATTTTTCATGGCTTTAATTTTTAATTCAAGTTACTTTGACGAGGGTTTGTAGATATTGAACCCGAAGGATAACCCGTAAACCGAGCCTTCTTTTCTGGGTATCATATAAACATTCACCGGCAGGTTCAGGTATCCTGATTTGAAAGTTTTGCCGACAGCAATTACCAGCCCTGCAGATAAAGATGCAATGCCCCTGTCATCTATATTACTTACAATGGGAAAAGGATTGGGTCCGTTACTATAATTCCATTCATGTACAAGATGCCAGTCCTTTACAGGGTCATAGGTAAGATTCCCGTCGGCATCCTTGTGCATTTGATAATAGCCGTCGGCCTTCTTTATAAAACGCAACGTGGGCCCAAAAGCAATTTCCCATCCCTGGCGGTTAAGGCGAAAGCCATTCAAAAAAGTGAAGGCGGGAATAAACCTTCCGGACTCCAGGCCAGAAGCAGTGAAAATAAATTCTACAAGCCCCGAAAAATTTCCTGACGAGAGGTACTGCATTTCCTGCTGCCAGCCGATAAGAGAAGAAATGGTGTACATTCCCAATCCTCCATAAGGTACTTTATCTGCTCTCATCCGCTCACCTGCAATGCCATCGGTATAATAAATTCCTGCCCGCGGGCCGCTCAGGTTTAGTTTTGTCAAGGGACTTTCAATGGGCTGGTTATATGAAACAAGCACACTCTCTGCATTCAAATCCGGTTCAATGCCTGCAAGTTTCCCTACTGAAATCTCAATCATTTTCTGAATTTCTTTCTGAAGATTCAAATACTCCGTGGTATTTGTTTTTTCTATCTCACCCGTTTTCACATCCAGCACTTTCATGGTCACGGCAATTTTTTCTCCGAAACGTTCTATGCTTCCCAGCATCATTTTATCAGCATGCAAAAGTTTTCCTGCTTCCAGCACACATGATTTTCCGAGGCAATTGCTCATGTCGACATTGTTCTTCTTTAAAATGTCTTTGACATCAAATACATCAAGCACCTCATATACTTTGGCCTTTTCCATTTCAAGGCGAACCATATTACCTATGGCTTCCGCATCGGGAATAACACCTTTGCTTTCAATGTTCAATACAGCAAGTGTTGCTTTGCTTTGTGCAACTGCAACGAAATTTGTTGCTATCATAATCCCTATAATAGCATAGATGGTTTTGTAAATTGTTTTCATTTTGTTTTTAGTTTTAAGGGTTTAATTATTTTAAAAAACTTATAGGGTCGAAAGTATCTGCGCCAATACCCTTACACTAATTGATTTCTGCGTGCCTATCTTCAATGTTGAGGGGAAATGCATATTGTGCCTATAAAAAGCATTTGCTTATGTTTGCTTTTGCAAAAAGCAAGACGAGAGAAAATCGAATTCGCAGAATCTGCAAAAAACAGTTTCGCGATAAGCAGTAAATACTAAACAATAATCCGGCTAAATGGAATCATCGGTGCTTCAGCAGATGTTATTCGAACAGATTAAAAAAAATCTGGCTCCGCATATTTCATTGGTCGATGAAATTGCAGAGGTTCTCTCCATCAGCAATGACAGCGCATACCGCAGGATACGAGGCGAAAAGCACCTGGCATTTGAGGAACTGCAGAAGCTCGCACATCATTATCGTCTTTCATTAGATGCAATGCTGAACCTGCAAACAGACAGTGCCGTTTTTCACGGCAGCTACATTACGCGCCAGAATTTTGACTTTGCTACGTACTTAAAAGACATGCTGCGCCAGATTCAGCATGTGAACAGCTTTGAGAAAAAAGATTTTTTTTATGAAGCGAAGGACGTTCCCCCGTTTTATTATTTCCAGTTTCCCGAGCTTGCTGCATTCAAATATTTTTTTTGGATGAAGACCATTCTTCAATATCCCGAATACAGCAAAAGTTTTTATGAACCCGAAACGGTTTCAAAAGATATTATTGAAACAGGAAAAAAAATCATTGAAACCTATTGCGCTGTTCCATCTGTTGAGTTCTGGAGTGTGGAGACGGTAAATATTACGCTGCGCCAGATTGACTTTTATAAGGAGTCGGGTGTATTCAGGAAAAAGGAGCACGTACAACTTCTGTATGACCAGTTCCTGGCTCTTATTGAACACGTAGAAAAACAAGCCGAAACGGGGGCAAAATTTCTTGCCGATAAAACCCCCGAAAGTTCCGCGACTCCGTTCAAATTATTTTACAACGAGGTAATGCTGGGGCATAACATCATTCTTGCCATTACGGGTGAATCAAAAATTGTGTTCCTCATTCACGGTACGCTTAATTATTTAATCACTACCGATGCGCGATTCTGCAATTACACCTACGAAACCATGCAAAATCTTATGCGCAAATCAGTCCTCATCAGTGGAACAGGAGAAAAAGAAAGAAGCAAATTTTTCAATATTCTTAAAAATAAAATCATGGAAAAGAGAGAGTCAATTTCTGTAGCTCTCTGAATTAAGCGTATTTCTGTCTTTATTTTTCATCAATTGCTTGTTACTGAAACTAATTCATGTTCACTAACGAATAAAGAAACTATCTTCGGCATCTCAACGAATAATAAACAGAATTTAGAATTATGTCGCAGTTAAAATTTAGCGGTAATCAGTCAGCATTTTACTCTGACCTTAAGGAAAGGGTGAACCAGTATTTCGCTAAAAGAAATAAAAGACAATATGGCGACCACCGGATTTATCTAAAGGCGGGCGTTTTACTGACTACGTTTTTCACCACATTTATTATACTGGTATTCTTTACTCCGCCTGTTTGGCTAAGTATTTTACTTTGCGTTGTTCTTGGGCTTGCAACTGCCGGCATAGGGTTCAACGTAATGCATGACGGAAGCCATGGAAGTTTTTCTTCCAGCCGTTTCGTAAACCGGCTTGCTACTCTTACGCTTAATTTTCTGGGTGCAAGCTCTTATTTCTGGAATATAAAACATGTAGTTGTGCACCACACCTTCACTAATATTGACGGGCACGATGATGATATTCATAATGAACCGTTCCTGCGTATGTGCAACTCGCAGAAGAAATTATGGATTCACCGCTTTCAGCATATCCACTGGATAGTTATGTACGGGTTAACCTACACCTCGTGGGTATTTTACCTGGATCTTAAAAAATATTTTTCCAGGAAGATTGCCGCCAAAGAAAATATCCAGATGAGTTTGGCAGCTCATTTTGGTTTCTGGATTACGAAAGCGGTACACATATTTATCTTCTTTGTGCTTCCGCTGATGTTTATGCCTTTATCGTATTTCATTGTAGGTTACATTATTTTTTCATTCACCACAGGATTTGTAACCAGCGTTATATTTCAACTGGCGCATGCCGTTGAGCACACAGAATTTATGGAAGTAAAGAGCGAACAAAAAGTTCTTGAGAACGATTGGGCGATTCACCAGGTAAAAACAACATCGAACTTTGCAACGAGAAGTAAGCTCATCACTTTTTTTGCCGGTGGGTTGAATTTTCAGATAGAGCACCATTTGTTTCCAAAAGTTTCTCACATCTTTTATCCCGAGCTAAGCATTATCGTCAGGAATGTTTGTGCTGAGTATGGAATCGTTTATGGTGAGCACCGTACTCTTGCCCTCGCCATTGCTTCGCACGTGCGGTTTTTGAAAAAGATGGGCAGATAATCTGGTTATCAATAATCAATAATCAATAATCAATAATCAGTGACTTAACCTTCCATCCAGGAAAGATGGTAGTTGTCGTTCATTATTTTTATAGCATCCTCTGTAAGCCATAGCGGACGGAATGTATCAACCATAACAGCAAGCTCCTTTGTCTCTTTAGCGCCTAAGCTTTTTTCTACCGTGCCGGGATGAGGTCCATGAGGAATTCCGCCCGGGTGCAGCGTTATCATTCCTTTGGTAACATGCTTGCGGCTCATAAAGTCACCATCAACATAATACAATACTTCATCGCTGTCTACGTTGCTGTGATTATAAGGAACAGGGATTGAAAGCGGATGATAGTCGAACATTCTCGGAACAAAAGAGCAAATAACAAAGTTGTTTGCTTCAAATGTCTGATGAATAGGAGGAGGCATGTGCACCCTGCCGGTGATAGGTTCAAAATCGTGGATGGAAAATATAAACGGGTAATGATAGCCGTCCCAGCCAATGGCATCGAACGGATGTGTGGCGTAAACGTAATCGTACAACATTCCCTGCTTCTTAATCAGGATTCTGAAATCACCTTTTTCATCATAGGTTTTTAAGTCAGCGGGTTTTTTAATATCACGGTCGCAGTACGGAGAATGCTCAAGAAGCTGCCCGTATTCATTTCGGTAGCGCTTGCATGTTTCAACAGCACTGAATGATTCCATTATAAGCAGGCGATTTTCAGGGGAATTAAAATGAATTTTATAAATCGTTCCGCGGGGAATTACAACATAATCGCCATACGAAAAAGGAAGCGAACCGTAAATGGTATCAACTCTTCCGCTGCCGACATGAACAAAAATAACTTCATCGGCATCGGCATTTTTGTAAAAATAATCTTCCGTTGATTTTTTAGGGGCGGCAAGTGAAAGATGCACATCATTGTTTACTAAAACCGGTTTCCGGCTTTCGAGATAATCATCAACAGGCGCAATATTGAATCCTTCAAAGCTTTCGTGCTTCATGTGCCGCTGGTATGCAATCTTTGGCTCTACGGATTTGCCCTTGCCGGCTTTTTTTATCAGGGTTGGAGGATAAGAATGGTAGATAAGAGAATAAACGCTTGAAAAACCATGAGTAGATACAAGCTCTTCAGCATAAAGCGAACCATCGGGCTTGCGGAACTGTGTGTGGCGCTTGGGAGGAATTTTACCGAGAGAAAAATAATGTGGCATCGTTACTAATTTAAATGTCAAAGTTAAATAATAATTCGGGAGGATTTCATTAATGCTTTGGCATGAGGACATAAAAAAAGAGTCCACCTTAAGCGGACTCTTTTTATCAGGAGAAAAAATATTTATTTGGTAACTGACATCCGCCTTGTGAGCGAAACGCCATTGGAAGTAAGGGAATAGAAATATATTCCCGAATTCAATGAGCCGGAACCAAGAATAAAATTGTAGTTGCCTGCAGTTTTGAAGCCAAGTTCTTTGGTTATTACCTTTCTGCCTGTAATGTCAACAACATCAATAGAAACATTTCCCGCTTTTTTAATCGAATATGAAATGCTTGTCTGGTTATTGAAAGGATTCGGGAAATTCTGGGATAAAGAAAAGTTTTCGGTTGAATATTGCAGGTCATTAATTCCAACGCCAAAGGTCATCGTTGGGAAAATTCCGAGTGCCACATCAAGCCGCCACGTGTTGGCAGTGCCGTCATTAAAGGAATGAAACGTGTTATCGTTCCATTGCTCAAATGTGTAGTTAACAGCATCGGGAAAGTCGCCTGATATACCCGGAGCATCTGCCGTCGGGTCATGGGTAGTAATCATTCCAACCGTATCGCCTGCTGCATAGGTGAATGAAAAGCCTGCCCAGAATTTTCCGCTAGCCGGTATGGCAACGGAAGAGGGAAGCACAGCGTTTACATTGTAATAGACCGTATCCAGGGCTGTTGTAATCTGGTTATATCCTGATGCCGTAGTATCCATGCTCGAATACAATACCGGCACCGAGCCCAGAATTGCTCCCGGCGCTCCTGCATTGTCAGCCCAAATAGTAGCTGTTATAAAACTTGCGGAATCTCCCTCTACCCACGGCATCCACATTAAAATGCCGGTTATAATTCCGGGGCCGGTAACTCCGTAATTAGCATCAAACAATTGCAATTTAGCTTTGTCGCCATATTCATTCTGGCCTGCAACAAATCCCTGCCCGCTGCTATAAAAGGTCGGGATTCCCTGGAAATGTATGGTCAGCGTATCATTAACCTGGGCACGTAGCGCGAAAGAAATAATGACCAATAAAATTGTTGTATAAATTTTTTTCATAGTAAATAAGTTTTAAGAGTGTAAAATTAAAAAAAATCTGATGAAAATTAAACCAATTAAATTCTATACAATTTATTCTTTAACAAAATAGTTGTTAATACTTTTATTTCCGGCTGTAATTCTGCAGAAATATAATCCGCGGGCTAAATTTTTCAACTCAATATTTTCCCGGCCGGAAGAAGATATGGTTTGCTTTTCAAAAACTTTTTTTCCAAGCACATTATATATTTCTATCGTAGCGGGCGAATGTGAAGTCAGAGTATAGCGAATGCTGAATTCTCCATTATTAGGATTCGGATAGATTACGAATTCCAAAGACGAAGCAATAGAAGGAACATCTGTGAATACAAGCGAATCAATAACCTGGAATTTATCAAAACCCGCTTCTACCAGGTGACCGGGCAAAGCATCTGCTGCACGCACTATTAATTGCATGGTGGAAGAGGGAGTTATGTAATCAGCAATATGGAAAAACCTTTCTATCCAGGAAGAATTACCCGGAGAGTTTGCCAAAACGGTTTCGAGCGTTACCGTTTGGGTTCCATTGGTTAAATAAATGTTGAGTGAATCATTGGGACTACCCGCACCCCCATCATTAAAAAACCAGCGCGAATAAAAAAGATATGGCGAAGAAACAGAAGCGGCATTAAAAACCGGCGAAGTGAGAAGGGTTGCTCCGCCATCAACATCATCAGCAGAAACATTTGTGCTGGAGTTACCGGTAACAAATGCTTCGGTAGAACAATCGCCCGTAACATCCGCACCCGGGTTCGCCGGTGTGGTGTTATACAATGTTCCAAGCGGAACTGCTCTTACCCAATTGCCGGTGGTAGCATTTCCGCTTTCGGTCCATCCCCAGTCCCACGTAAAGTCGTCATAAATTCCGGCATCAAGAGAAATTACTATAGGCGAACTTGCCTGGGTAAGATAGAAATTATTCATGCAACTCGTTACCCATCCCCATTTTCCGGCAATCACTTCATAGCTGCCGGCAAATATTCCGGGAATGGTAAAGTTGCCGTTGCTATCGGCAATAGTATCGAGTGTGAAATCAACATCGCTGAATCGTACGTTGGCAAATGGAATTCCCTGGCTGGTAGCCGCATCAATTACATGGCCTGTATAAACAAACGGAGTAAGAGGAACCAACTGAACATTCAATGTATCGGTATTGCCGGGAGTGAATGAAATATTATTGATGACTTTAGTGATATACCCTGGACGTGAAAACTGCGCGCTGTAGGTTCCGGGAACGCCTATCCCTGTCTGGTAAAAGCCCGCGAGGTTTGCCGTTTCATTTATCTGTGTAGTAAGAATGCTTACTGCTGCATTCGCAATGGGAGCGGTGGTAATAGAATCAGTAACATTACCCAGAATATAGCATGCTGCCACGTAGGTAGGAGTTAAAACATAAAGGCCATTGTCGATATCTGAAGCAACGATGGTTCCTGACGGAAGAAAAGGATATACACCCCAACATCCGTTAAATCCGCCTCCGCTTCCCTGCGGATAGGTATCGTACCATCCCACATTAACCATGTTAGCCGGGTTGGTAACATCGGTAATAACTATCCCGTCTTTGTACCATGATGTAACAGCATAATCCCTCCCGTTTTTGTTTATGATATGTGTGTTGTGCACAATAGAACCCGAGCCCGGATTCTGCGATTGTACCTGGTCGAGCAGAGTAACGTTTGAAAGATTGGTTATATCATAGGCGGCGAGCCAGGAGTTATTCACTTCATCGGTAGTAAAGCAATAGCTGTCCGAAGCGGTATTAAGCCATGTGTTATGTGTAAACGCTCCGGGTGTTTGCCACGATTGCAATACGGTGGGAGTTGCCGGGTTTGTCACATCAATCACGGAACATTCCCCGGTATAAATTCTTCCCGCATACACCCGGTTGTTCCTTACGTAACCGTCATGTACATAATCGGCATTGTAACGGCCCAGGTAAACAGGGCTCGTGGGGGATGAAATATCTGCAATAACAATTCCTCCCACGCCAATATTGCTTCCATATAAATAAGCCTTGCCTGCATCAATATGCAATGCATGAATGGTATTAAGCTGGGTGCCGTTAATGACGGGCTGCCAGTTAGTCACGGGGAGATTAGTGCCGGGAAGATTTCTCAAATCAATTATCTGCAAGCCGCCACCGCCTTCAGAAGTAACATAAGCATAGCGTCCCCATGTTTTTATTTCCTTCCATTCATTTTGCGGGCCGGGAACCAG
This sequence comes from Bacteroidetes bacterium 2013_40CM_41_45, assembly GCA_002215675.1. Lineage (GTDB taxonomy): Bacteria > Bacteroidota > Bacteroidia > AKYH767-A > 2013-40CM-41-45 > 2013-40CM-41-45. Next base: position 584,826 of record NGFH01000002.1, read on the forward strand.
GATTACCTGGAAAGGAGAATTGGGATTGGTAACATTAACGATTGACATTCCGCTTGCAGCGCCTACCAAGGCATATTCATTTCCTACAGTGTCTACAAATCCGCAAATGTTAGCAAGCGTCTGACCCGGGTAAGGCAGCGTTGCCCCAAGAGTAATGTTATAATTTTGCGCTGATGCAATGCCTGTGTACACGACAAGCAAAGCAGCCATAGAGAGTATTTTTTTAATCATAAGATGGAGTTATCAGGATGAAGGATAATTTTTGTGAGCAACAAATTACGTAAATTTTATTACTTGAAATTCAGGGAGTAGCAAAATCATGCTACAATCCGATATTTTAGCGCAGAAATCAAAATTAGCATGCCTTCCTGGACAGACCTCGTTATTGTATGCATACTCATCTTTTCCCTCTGGCGCGGCTGGCGCAACGGATTCATTTATGAGCTTGCCGTGCTTTGCGCCTTCTTCACCGGGCTTTACGCCGCGTTTAAGTTTGCGTGGTTTGCCAGGGAAAAAATAAGCGATTGGTTTAATATGAGTCACCAGGGCGCAGCAGAAATTTCTTTCTTTGTTATGTTTGTGCTTGTGTTTGTTGCTACTATCCTTCTTGGACGACTGTTCAGCTCTCTGGTGAACGTTACACCCTTTGGCATTTTCAACCGGATACTCGGTGCACTCTTTGCTTTTATGCGCTATGCATTGGTACTTTCTCTTTTATTTTGGTTTATGGCGGATACAAAAGGAAAATATAAACTGATTCCCCAGGCAGAATCAGAAAAATCAAAACTAATTTCACCGCTTGCTAAAATTGCTCCTGCTGTTCTGCCAACTCTTAATAAGATTCAGAAAGAAGTAAAAGAAAATATCTCCAACTCTAAACTTTAAACCCTAACCCGAAACCTCAAACCATTCATGACCAACCTTGGCATCGGCTCGCGCGTCCGTCATCCCGAACATGGAGACGGAGTTATTATCCAGGTAAAACCGGAAACTTATTACATCACATTCATTACTTCAGGCATGAGGGAAATCTCCCGCTCTTTCGATAAGATTGAAATCATTGATGCGGCTGAACCCGATACCGACCTTGTTAGTTTGGCTGAAGTGGAACAATTGTTCACCAAGCTTCTGCGAAAATTTTCAGACATCCAGGAAACCGTTGAACTTGCACCAAAATGGAAAGGCGGAATGGTGATTTTAAAACCCGGAGATACCGGTTTGAAACCGAAAGAAATTCCATTAGATAATTTTTTCGGGAAAGTTATTATGCTTCGCGACCGGCTGCGCGTGCTGGAGCAGCATATCAATGCTAATAAAAATTTAAGTGATGAAGAAAAAATAAATCTGCAGCAGTACATTACACGTTGTTATGGCTCGCTTACAACTTTCAACGTACTCTTTAAATATACTACCGATTATTTTGTAGGGGAGAAGGGAAAAGAATAACGTATGGAATCCCTGAGACAAAAAATAACTTCTGCCTGGACTGATTCTTCTCTCGTTGAAGCAGCGCGGAAAGAAATTCTTCAAACCATTGAACTCCTTGACAAGGGCGAGCTTCGAGTTGCAGAACGGGTGAATGACGAATGGAAAGTTAACGAGTGGGTGAAACAGGCGGTGCTGCTGTACTTCCGCATCATGAAAATGCAGACGATGGAATATGGCCCGCTGGAATTTCATGATAAGATTCCGTTGAAGAAAAATTATGCTTCACTTAATGTCCGGGTTGTCCCACATGCTGTTGCGCGTTACGGTTCTTACCTCGCGCCCGGGGTAATTATGATGCCTTCGTATGTTAACATCGGTGCGTATGTGGATGAACAAACAATGGTTGACACATGGGCGACCGTGGGCTCGTGCGCGCAAATCGGCAAGCGTGTACATCTGAGCGGTGGTGTAGGAATCGGTGGTGTTCTGGAGCCGGTGCAGGCATCACCTGTCATTGTTGAAGATGATTGTTTCATTGGTTCACGTTGCATTATTGTTGAAGGCGTTCGCGTTTGTGAACAAGCCGTGCTTGGGGCAGGAGTGGTGCTGACTTCTTCCACAAAAATTATTGATGTAAGCGGCAGCCAACCTGTAGAAACGAAGGGAAAAATTCCTCCCCGGTCTGTGGTTATTCCGGGAAGTATTCCAAAAAAATTTCCCGCAGGAGAATATCAGGTTCCATGCGCGTTGATTATTGGAGAAAGGAAAGAAAGCACGGATAAAAAAACTTCGCTCAATGATGCGCTTAGGGATTTTGCTGTTTCTATTTAAAGGGCGAATAAATGACTAATGACCAATGCCCAATGACTTTTCCGGCTTGAAATTTCTCGTCATACAAACTGCTTTTATAGGTGATGTCATACTGGCGACAGCGCTGGTTGAAAAACTTCATTCCACTTTTCCCGGTTCACAAATTGATATGTTGGTGCGGAGCGGTAATGAATCATTGCTTCAAAATAATCCTCATATAAGGCAAATCATTACCTGGAATAAAAAACAAAATAAAGTCAGTAATCTTTTCAAGATCATAGTATCTGTAAAGAGAGAAAAATACGATGCAGTAATTAATACTCATCGGTTCTTTTCCAGCGGGTTGATAACTACGTTTTCAAGCGCTAAAGAAAAAATCGGTTTCAAAAAAAATCCATTATCAATTTTTTTTTCCAAGAGGACAGAGCATTCTTTAAAGGGCATACATGAAATTGAACGCAATCAAAAACTCATCGCACACCTGACGGATGAAAAGCCCTCTATGCCGCGAATGTATCCTTCTGCCGCGGATGATGAGGCCACACTAAAATTCAAAACCGATGCACAGGGAAACAGAATCAAATATATCTGCATGGCTCCCGCATCCGTTTGGTTTACCAAACAGTTTCCAAAAGAAAAATGGATTGAGTTTATTAAATTAATTCCGGAAGACATTACCGTTTACCTGCTTGGCGCTGCATCCGATTTTGATTTATGTGAGCGCGTCAAACAACAAACGATACACAACAAGAGGCAAACAACAAATCTTGCCGGAAAATTATCCCTCCTTCAAACCGCTTCTCTTATGCGCGATGCACAGATGAATTACAGCAACGATTCAGCGCCATTGCACATAGCATCTGCCATGAATGCACCTGTGACAGCAATTTTTTGTTCAACAGTTCCGCAATTTGGCTTCGGGCCTTTGTCAGAAAAATCTTTTGTGACGGAAATAAAATATAAACTCTACTGCCGCCCCTGCGGGCTGCATGGATATCGTGAATGCCCCGAAGGTCATTTCAAATGCGCATTGGAAATTGATGTAAATGATTTACCGAGAACGCTTGCTTGAATCAATTAACGTTTGTGTTCACGCATTTCCCGTCTCGCATCTTTCAGCTTTAAATCCTCGCGTTTATCGTGGAATTTTTTTCCCCGTGCTAATGCAATTTCAAGCTTGGCATAGCCGCGTTCATTGATAAAAAGTTTTACGGGGATAATAGTTAACCCTTTCACTTTCACTTTCTGGTTCAGCTTGTATAATTCTTTTTTCGTAAGCAAAAGTTTTCGCTGGCGTTTCGGCTCATGGTTATTGTAGCTGCCTTCCTTGTATTCTGATACATGCATATTTTTTACCCACAATTCTCCGTTCTCAAAAATGCAGTATGCATCGGACAGGTTTGCTTTTGCATCGCGGATGGATTTTATTTCGGTTCCCGTAAGCTGAATCCCTGCAACATAATTTTCGAGCAGGTGAAATTCAAAACCGGCTTTTTTATTTTTAATAGCTTGAACTTCTTTCATCGTACAATCAGTACAGGAATATTAACGCGGTGCCGCACTGCATTTACTGTTGTTCCGAAAATCAAATCTTTTAACCCGCGGTGCCCGTGAGCGCCCAGCACCAGCAAATCAGCGTGGTATGCATTTGCAATCTCGGGGATAACTTTTTTCGGGTTTCCGTAACCAAGTTTTATTTCTGAATGGAATCCTTTTTGTTCCAGCTCGGCGGCATATTTTTTCAAGCCCGCATCATCGCTTTCCGTTTCCATGTCGTCAATTTCGCTGTCCATCATTATCGCCCCGGCCGATTCCACAACGTGAATGAGAAGATACTGCGCATGGGTTCCGCCTTGCGCCAGTGCATGGCTTATGGTTTTTTCATCCATCGAGGAGAAGTCGACACATACGGCAATTTTCTTGTGCGTGAACGGAGTAAGCGTTGTGAAGTCTGTCATAGGTGGATGAATTCGTTTCGTTTTTGACAGGATGCGTTTGTCAATAAACGGTTTAAAGATAATGTAGAGCAGAAGAATACCCGTGCCGCACGTAACAGGTACAACGGTAAGCCACAGCACAAGCGGGTTCGCAGAGGTTTTGAGCCACCCGGAAATGGTTTCAAACACCAGCTTTACATTCAGCAAGACAATGGTGAGGGCAGAAATCCATGCAAGTACTTTGACATAATTTTTAATCGTAAACTCTTTCATCTTCGCTTTATCACTGCAAAAATGAATGAGTGGTATAATGGCAAAGCCAAGCTGCAAACTAAGAACAACCTGGCTCAGCACAAGCAGTTCACCCGTTGCGTCTTCTCCGAAATAAATAATGGTGATGAGTGCAGGAATGATGGCGATAAGCCGTGTGATTAACCTGCGAAGCCACGGAGCAATACGCAGGTTCAGATAACCTTCCATTATAATTTGACCCGCCAATGTTCCGGTAAGCGTTGAACTCTGCCCCGATGCGATAAGCGCTACTGCAAAAAAGAGCGGTGCAAGTGTGGTTCCAAGAAGCGGCGCAAGAAATTTATGTGCGTCCTGGATTTCCGATACATCAAACATTCCGTTTTTGAAAAATGCCGATGCGGCAAGAACCAGGATAGCTGCGTTGACGAAGAATGCAAGGTTTAAGGCAATGGCAGAATCTATTATGTTGAACCGGATTGCTTTTTTTGTTTCAGCTATGGTACGTTCAAATTTTCTTGTCTGTACTAATGCCGAATGCAAATAGAGATTGTGCGGCATAACGGTTGCTCCTATAATGCCAATAGCAATGTAAAGCGCCTGATAGTTGGGTAGTGATGGAATAAACCCTGTTACAATTTCACCGATGGCTGGTTTAGCAAAAATCATTTCAGCCACAAAGGATAAGCCGATAATTATGATAAGAGAAATAATGAATGCCTCCATTTTTCTCATTCCAAAGTTGATAAGAAATAAAAGAAGAAACGTGTCAAGAACCGTGAAGCAAACGCCCCAGATAAGAGGCAACCCGAACAAAAGCTGCAGCCCTATTGCCATACCAAGCACTTCGGCAAGGTCGCAGGCAGCAATAGCGATTTCTGCCAGCACATATAGAAAAAGGTTTACGGCCCTCGGATAATTTTCGCGTGATGCCTGCGCTAAATCTCTTCCCCTTACAATTCCGAGCCGGGCGCTCAGACTCTGTAGCAGCAATGCCATCAGGTTCGACATGAGCAAAACCCAAATCAGCTTATATCCAAACTGGCTTCCGCCGGCAATGTCGGTCGCCCAGTTGCCGGGGTCCATGTACCCGACACTTACCAGGTATGCAGGCCCGAGAAATGCAAAAAGTTTTTTCCACAGACCCGACTGCTGTTTTACTTCAACCGAAGAATGTACCTCTGCGAGAGAGACCGATGCTTTTTCTATTTTCATTTTTTAATAACCAAAAGATTTTTTGCAATGTCGTTGCTGATATGCGTTGCAGATTTTTTACTTCCGCAGGTAATGTTCATAGAACGGTCGTATTCAGCAATGTCCTCGACTTTTAAAACCGTGCCTACATTCAACCCAATAGCCTCAAGATGTTTCAGGAATGAAGGATGGTGGTCGACAACTCCGGAGATAATCGCTTTGTCTCCTTCGCCAAGTGACGATAGAAGCACAGAGCGCTGAGCCGGAACTTTTCCGTTCGAATCGGGAATAGGGTCTCCGTGAGGGTCGGCAGAAGGGTAACCGAGAAACTCATCAAGCCGCTCAATCAGTTTGTCTGAACTTATATGTTCAAGCTGCTCGGCAACGGCATGCACTTCATCCCAACCGAATTTTAATTTCTCTGCAAGAAACATTTCCCACAGGCGGTGCTTGCGTATGATATTGAGCGCTGCTTTTTTGCCTTGCTCGGTAAGCTTTACGCCCTGGTATTTTTTGTAGATGATAAATTTTTTTCTTCCGAGTTTTTGGAGCATGTCTGTAACGGATGCGGAAGATGTGCCCATTTTTCCGGCTAGGTCTGACGTATAAACCTGCGATTTGTTTTCATCGGAAAGTTTGTAAACGGCTTTCAGGTAATTTTCTTCGGAGAGTGTGTTCATTTTGTTTTTGTAAAAGGATGTTCAAAGGATAAGTAAAAAATAAATCCGGCTTTGCTGGCGCCCTCAGAGATTTCGACTGGCACAGACAAGCCCGGAACAATCTGAAGCCCTGACTTAAAATTGATAACAGTCCGGAACCCGGGATTCCAGGTAAGCGATGATGTTCCGGAGGATGAATTTTCTTGTGAAATTTTTTGGACGGAATACAGAAATTCACTCAGTAAATTAAAGTTGTTTGAAGGCATATAAATAATGCTCAGGCCCGAAAGGGAAGTGTTTATTTCCGACTTCAAACCGGTGGCCTCAGATTTTTCCGAGGTAAAATTTCCGCCTGCGTTGATATGCATAATCCAGAATTTATTCAGCGGTATGCTAAGCGGCAAAAAAATCTCTATGCCCGATTTATAGGTTGGGATACCTTTACTGTGAACGGGAAGAATAGCCGTGATACGGGGAGCAAAAAATAATTTTTCGTTGCCCACCGCCTGGTAGCGGTAATTAAGAATTATGTTTTCAAGATACATTCCTGTGAATCCTGATTCAATTCCCACTAGAGGCAACGAATAAGAGAACTGGTGACGGCCGGAAAAGACCGGCCACTCCTGTGTAAAAGAAAATGATTCAGGGGTGAAAGAACCGTTCATTCGCAGGAGGCAGATATGCTGCACAACTCCCTTTTCCTGGTTGAATGCTTCCTCTATAAGAAAGGAATTGTCACGGATAGGCTGTGATTCCTGGGCTGAAGCCATGGAACATAATGAAATAAAAAACAATATAAAATATTTCATTACCAGAAAATAAATTTTAGGTAAACCTAAAGTATTATTTCGACATGGCAAAATATATTTAAAATGGTTCAATTGCTATCTTTGGCAACATATGTATAAGCTGCTTTTCAGACCGCTTCTTTTTCTTCTTCCGGCTGAGGCCGCCCATGCTGTTACCATGGGAATTTTTAATGTAATTACACGGATTCCCTTCCTGAAATTGCTCATTAAAAATTCTTATTCCGGGGAAGACAAAAATCAAAGCGTAAATATCGCAGGTTTGAATTTTAAAAACAGGGTAGGGCTTGCAGCGGGCTTTGATAAGAACGGAAAGTATATTAATGCACTTGCCTGTCTCGGGTTCGGGCATATTGAAGTGGGAACTGTGACACCTCTTTCGCAACCGGGAAATCCAAAGCCAAGATTATTCCGCCTCAAAAAAGATGAAGCCCTCATTAACCGGATGGGATTTAACAATGACGGAGCAAAGGCAGTTGCCGGAAGATTAAAGAAGAAAAAGCAGAATATTATTGTAGGAGTGAACATTGGTAAGAACAAAGACACCCCGAACGAACAAGCCGTTGATGACTATGAAAAATGTTTCAGGGAACTATACGATGTGGCAGATTATTTTGTTGTGAACGTCAGCTCACCAAATACACCCGGGCTCAGAGAACTGCAGGAGAAAGAGGCATTGAGAAAAATATTATTTCGCTTGCAGGAAATTAATTCAGAGGAGAGACGCAAACCGATTTTCCTGAAAATCTCACCTGACCTCACCCTTTCCCAACTGGACGACATTGTTGAAGTAGTTCTTGAGACAAAAATTGCAGGGGTTATCGGATCTAATACAACCATTGCACGTGAGCACCTCCGAACTCCAAAGCCCCAACTCCTCACTATAGGCAACGGAGGATTGAGTGGACGACCTCTGGCTAAGTCCAGCACAGAAATGATACGGTATTTATCGCTTAAAGCGCAGGGAAAATTTTCAATCATCGGCTGCGGAGGAATTTTTTCAGGAAACGATGCACTAGAAAAAATTAATGCCGGCGCAGATTTGGTACAACTATATACCGGATTTATTTACGAGGGGCCATCGCTGGTAAAAAAAATATGTAAAAAATTGTCAGACGTCAGATGACGGATGTCCGGTGTAAAAAATGGGACAACAATATAAATTTGAAAAGCTTGAAGTGTGGCAATTAGCTGTTGAACTTTTCGCTAAAATTACAAGCACTCATTAATTCGCTTAACAAATGAAAACATCCGACATCAGTCATCCGTCATCGGACATTATCATTACCGAGTGTCCCAGAGACGCTATGCAGGGTATTCACGATTATATTCCCGCAAATATTAAAGCAGCGTACATCAATAAACTTCTGCGTGTTGGATTTGATGTGATTGATTTCGGAAGCTTTGTCTCTCCAAAAGCAATTCCCCAAATGAAAGATACAGCCGAAGTATTAAGTAAATTGGATAGAGAATATATTTCAATACCTGGTCAATCATCAATGACCAATAACCAATCACCAACCAAGCTGCTCGCTATCATAGCCAATGAGAGGGGCGCAAAGGATGCCGCTGCATTCGATGAAATAACTTTTCTCGGTTACCCTTTTTCTGTTTCAGAAGAATTTCAGAAAAGAAATACCAACCATACTATTGCAGAATCGCTGCCTGTTGTGGAGGCGATTCAGGGTCTCTGCCTTAAAAAAAATAAGCAGCTTGTTATTTATATCTCCATGGGTTTCGGAAACCCCTATGGCGAAGAATGGAATGCCGATATCGTTATTAAATGGGTAACACATCTTGCAGGCATGGGCATAAAAATTATCCCGCTTGCCGATACCGTTGGTGTTTCCAATCCTGAAAACATCACCCGCCTCTTTTCAAACCTTATTCCCGAATTTCCCGGTGTGGAATTCGGGGCGCATCTTCATACCCGTCCCGACCAATGGAAAGAAAAGATTGAAGCGGCTTATGGCAGCGGGTGCCGCAGGTTCGATTCAACCATAAAAGGCATAGGCGGCTGCCCTATGGCAAAAGATGAATTGGTGGGAAATCTGGCAACAGAAAACATGGTTGGTTTTTGCAGGGAAAAAAATATCCCCATATCGCTAAACGAACAGGCGTTACGGGAAGCCATTTTTTCCTCTTCAAAAGTTTTTTTCTGATTCATAAAAAGAATCTTTTCCTTTGCTTATACTTGCACAAATTGAAATCAAAAATCATGAATAAAAGATTTTCTGTAATTATTTCAGCATCAGTAATATTATTATTTGCGCTGCAGGTGCAGGCACAACATCCGCGCACCGTTGCTGCCGATAATGCTTTCAACAAAGGCGATTACTATGATGCTATTGACCTCTATAAACAGGCATATACCAAGGAGAAGAACAAGAATGTTAAATCGGAAATCATTTTCAAAACCGCGGAGTGTTACCGTATGGTAAATGATGCCAAAAACCAAGAAGTATGGTATGATAAAGCCATAAAAGCCGGTTATAAGGATAATGTAGCGCTGCTTCGCATTGCCGATGCTATAAAATTCCAGGGCAGATATGACGAGGCAATAGCCAAGTATAATGAATATCTTGCCGCGGCTCCGGGCGATGAGAAGGGAACAATGGGAGTAAAATCCTGCGAACAGGCCCAGAAATGGAAAGACAGCCCCACCCGCCACAAAATTGAAAATGTATCTCCTCTTAATACCCGTTATGCTGACTTTTGTGCATCGTATGCCACACGTGATAAACGCACTCTGTTTTTCTGTTCTTCGAGGCAAGAAGCGACAGGAAAAATAAATGACGGAGGCACGGGAGAAAAATTCCAGGATTTATTTGAAGCACATGTTGATAAAAAAGGAAAATGGAGTACACCTGTTCCGGTAACTGAGCCGGTAAACGGACCCGCCAACGAAGGAGCCGCTACGCTCGACCGCAAAGCGCAGGAAATGTATTTCACCCGTTGTTCGTTTGATAAGAACAGGGTAGGAAGCTGCGCTATATTTTATACCAAACGCAAGGGGCCATCATGGGAAATTCCGATTGATATGAAACTTTGTCCTGATTCTTTTACAGCAGGACATCCTACACTTTCTGCCGATGAACAGACGCTTTATTTTTCATCTGATATGCCGGGTAGCATCGGCGGAAAAGATATATGGATGTCGAAATACGATAAGAAGAAAAAAGAGTGGGGAACACCCGAAAACCTTGGTCCTGTAGTCAACACCGAAGAGGATGAAATGTTCCCGTTTTCTGCCGATGACGGAGTGCTGTATTTTGCTTCCAAAGGTCATGGCGGCATGGGCGGGCTTGATATTTACAAGACAAAATTCGATGGCAACCAGTGGTCGGACCCGGTAAACTTGCGTTACCCGATTAATACATCGGCTGATGATTTTGCTTATATTGTAAATGAAACCAATGACAGGGGCTACCTCACCTCTAACCGCGATGGCGGAAAAGGAGGCGATGATATTTACCAGTGGATTTTGCCCCCGCTTGTGTTTACTGTTTCGGGAAAAGTTTTTGATGCAGACACAAAAGCAATGCTTGAAGGAGCCGATATTGTTCTCACCGGCACTTCAGACGGAACCACCGTTCCGTTTAAGACAGATAAGTCTGGTGTATATAAATTCGACCTGAAGCCGGAGACCGATTACAGGGTGTCTGCAACAAAAAAAGATTACCTGAATAAATATGTAGACCTCACCACCAAAGGACTTGAACATTCCAAGGATTTCATTGGTGATTTTGACTTTGCATTGCAGTCAACGATCAAGCCCATCGTGCTGCCCAATATTCTTTATGACCTTGACAAGTACAATCTTCGCCCCGAATCAAAAATTGCTTTGGACAGCCTGGTTATGACTCTGAATGATAACCCTACGGTTGTTATTGAAATTGGCTCCCACACAGATACCCGTGCAGACGACCAGTATAACCTGGTGCTTTCAAACAACAGGGCAAAATCAGTTGTGGATTACCTTATTGAAAAAGGAATTAATAAAGAGCGGCTCGAATACAAGGGATATGGAGAAACCGTTCCGCGCGTGCTTGCTTCAGATATCGGACACTTTAAAGGAGGAGACGTTATCACTGATGCATTCATTTCAAAGTTGAAAGGTAAAGCCCTCCAAGAGGAAGCGCACCAGCTAAACCGCAGAACGGAATTTAAAGTGCTGCGCAATGATTATGTAAAGCCGGGAACTGAAAATACTCCACCCAAGCAGCCGGAGCGTGTGGCTACGGAAGAAAATAATGTTCCCACCAAGGTTGAGCTTGAGGATAAATCTGATACTACAGCAAAGGTGGAACAAGCTCCTGCGCCTGAACAGCCTAAAGAGCCGGGTAAGATTCACGTTGTTGAAAAAGGAGACACGTATCAAAAAGTTGCAAAACGCTATGGCATTACCCAGCAGGATATAAAGAAGCTCAATAACCTGAAAGCCGAACCTATCTATGAAGGCATGGAATTAAAAGTGGAAAAGGACGGGAACTACACAGAGTACGACATGAAGTTTTATGAATTGCAAAAAGACGATAAGTCATGGTCTGCCGTTGCCAAGAAACTCAAAATGAAAGGGGGGGATTTGAAAAAACTTAATCCGAAAATTGATGACAATACATTCCGCGAGGGAATGAGAATAAGAAAAGAGAAGTAGATGCAGAAAAAGATTTCAAAGCGTTCCGGTTGTGCAGCATCCGGGGCGCTTTTTTATTTTCACAAATGAAGGACACAACAAAGTATGGACTAAGGGGAGTTTCTTCTGCTAAAGAAGAGGTGCATCATGCTATCCGCAATTCCGGCAAAGGAATTTTTCCAAAAGCCTTCTGTAAGGTGCTGCCTGATATTTCGGGAGGTGACGATGCCTTCTGTAACATCATGCACAGCGATGGTGCGGGAACAAAATCATCGCTTGCGTATGCATACTGGAAAGAAACCGGTGACGTTTCGATTTGGAAAAACATTGCTATAGATGCCGTGGTGATGAATACCGATGACCTGCTGTGTGTTGGCGCTGATAACGATATTGTCCTTTCATCTACCATAGGCAGAAATAAAAACGTAATTCCGGGAGAAGTTATTGAAGCTATCATCAAAGGAACGGAAGAATTTCTCGAAATGCTTCGCTCGTATAATGTAAACATTCAGCTTGCAGGAGGAGAAACGGCAGACGTAGGCGATTTGGTGAGAACTGTTATTGTTGACTCGACGGTTTTCTGCCGCATGAAACGCAGCGATGTCATCACCAATGAAAAAATCCGTGCCGGTGATATAATTGTTGGCTTGTCATCTTCTGGAAAAACAAATTATGAAAAGGAATACAACAGCGGCATTGGCAGCAACGGGCTCACCTCTGCCAGGCATGATATGTTTAATAAAACAGTCGCAGAAAAATATCCTGAAACGTTTGATAATAAGATGGATGCCTCGCTTTCATATAGCGGAAAACACAGTTTGAGAGACAGAGTGGACATTGAATATTTACAGAATGGAAAAAAGGTTTCTGAAAAAATTGAAGCCGCAAAGCTCGTCTTGTCGCCAACCAGGACGTACATACCGGTAATGAAGAAAATATTTTCTGAAATGAAAGATGATATTCATGGAATGATTCACTGCACCGGAGGAGGGCAAACCAAAGCGCTGAAGTTCGTGGAAGGAATTCATATTATAAAAGACAACATGTTTGAAACTCAGCCGCTGTTTCGTCTTATACAGGAATCATCCAAAACATCCTGGGAAGAAATGTACCGCGTCTTCAACATGGGTCACCGTATGGAAATTTATCTTGACAAAAAGAACGCAAAAAAAATAATTGATATTTCTCATGAGTTCGAACTTGAAGCAAAGATTGTCGGTCGCTGCGAAGCTGCAGAAAAAACCTCCATGACCATTTCAACAAATCAAGGAATATTTGAATACTAATTATTAGAGTTTAATGTTAGTCGAAAAATTACAAGCCATAAAACAACGCTGGCAGGACGTGGAGAAAGAATTATCTTCTCCTGATATAATGTCAGATATGAAACGCTTTGCACAGTTAAGCAAGGAGTATAAAAATCTATCTGCCATTACTGAAAAATACGAAGAGTATAAAAATGTGCTGAGCAATTACGAGCATTCCAAGGAAGTATTGCAAAAAGAAAAGGATGAAGAATTCCGCCAGTTGGCAAAGTCAGAAATGGAAATGCTGGAAGTGAAAAAAGAAAATCTTGAAGAAGAGATCCGCACCATGCTGATACCAGCAGACCCTGCCGATGAAAAAAATTGTATAGTGGAAATACGTGCGGGCACCGGGGGAGACGAAGCCAGCATTTTTGCAGGCGACTTGTATCGCATGTATGTGCGCTACTGCGAAAACCGCGGATGGAAAACCGAGCTGGCAGATTACATGGAAGGCACTGCAGGGGGCTTCAAAGAAATTGTTTTTAATGTAACCGGCGAAGGTGCTTACGGGCAATTGAAATATGAATCGGGTGTGCACCGCGTGCAGCGCGTGCCACAAACCGAAACACAGGGGCGTGTACATACTTCTGCTGCATCTGTGGTGGTGCTTCCTGAGGCGGAGGATGTGGATGTGGAACTCAACCCGGCCGACATAGAATTGCAGACATCGCGCTCAGGCGGAGCGGGGGGGCAGAATGTAAATAAAGTAGAGACCAAGGTAATGCTCACACACAAGCCTACAGGCATTGTAGTAATTTGCCAGGTGGAACGCACGCAGCACGGCAACCGGGCGCTGGCCATGAAAATGCTTCGCACCAAGCTCTACGAGTTGGAAATAAAAAAGCAGCACGATGCCGTTTCGAAAAAACGAAAGACTATGATTTCAACAGGTGACCGCTCTGCAAAAATCCGTACCTACAATTATCCACAGAGCCGCGTTACCGACCATCGTATTGGCATGACCGTTTATTCTCTGGCTGCTTTTTTAAACGGAGATATACAAGATATGATCGATGCCCTTCAGCTTGCCGAAAACGCAGAACGGCTTAAAGAAGGAATCGCAATTTAAATTACAAATCAGGAAAGCTGCTTTTTTATTTTCTCTGCTGTTTCCTCAAACTCCTCTTTGCTCAATTGCAGCTTGGGCATGGCAAAGTTCATATCGCTCACCTTATTAATAGGAATAAGGTGGATATGTACATGTGGAACTTCGAGCCCGATAACCGCAATCCCAATTCGCTTGCATGGTACTGCCTTTTCAATGGCGTGCGAAATTTTTTTTGCAAAATTCCATAAGCCGGCATGCATGGCATCATCCATATCAAAAATGTAATCAATTTCTTTTTTAGGAATTACAAGAGTGTGCCCTTTTGCAAGAGGGTTAATATCGAGAAAAGCAAAATAATTTTCGTCCTCATCAATTTTGTAGGAAGGAATTTCTCCGTTGACGATTTTGGTAAAGATGGAAGGCATAGTGATTTCGGATTTCGAATTTCAATCCTCAGTTACCTGTTCACATATTGCTCCTGGTAATATTTCTGATACTCTCCGGAAGTTACATGATTTAACCATTCAGAATTATTCATGTACCAATCGATAGTAAGTTCGATACCATCTTCAAAACGATGCGCAGGCTTCCAGCCCAGTTCACGCTGGATTTTTCCTGAGTCAATAGCATAGCGCAAATCGTGCCCTGCGCGGTCTTTAACAAACGTGATAAGTTTTTCAGAACTCCCCGCAGCCCGCTTAAGTTTTTCATCCATGATGGAACAAATTTTCCTGACCAGGTCAATATTTTTCCACTCATTACTTCCGCCAATGTTGTAGGTTTCCCCCTCTTTTCCTTTATGGAAAACAGTATCCATCGCCTCAACATGGTCCTGCACAAAAAGCCAGTCGCGCACGTTTTCTCCCTTGCCGTACACAGGCAGCGGCTTTTGATGAACGATATTATGAATGATAAGCGGCATTAATTTTTCGGGGAACTGAAACGGCCCGTAGTTGTTAGAACAGTTGGTGATAACAACGGGTAGTTTGTAAGTATGATGATATGCCATTACCAAATGGTCGGAGCCTGCCTTGGAAGCAGAGTAGGGACTACGCGGGTCATACGAAGTCTCTTCCGTGAAATATCCCGTTGCGCCAAGAGAACCGTATACTTCATCGGTAGAAATGTGGTAGAAAAGGTTTGTGGTTTGTGGTTTGTGGTTTGAAGTTTGCCAGAATTTTTTCGCAGCGTTAAGAAGTGTAAATGTTCCGATAATATTGGTCTGAATAAAATCCATCGGGCTTACAATGGAACGGTCCACATGAGATTCGGCAGCGAGATGAATCACCGAATCAATGCTGTGTTCAGAAAAAATACTTTCAACAAGTTCGCTGTCTGTAATATCCCCCCGAATGAATACATAGTTTTCCGAATTCTCTATGTCTTTCAGGTTCTCCAGGTTTCCGGCGTAGGTGAGCTTATCCAGATTTATAATTTTATAAGCAGAATATTTTTTTACAAAATGCCTTACCGCATGTGAGCCGATAAAACCCGCACCGCCTGTAACAAGTATATTTTTTTTGAAATCCATAAGAAATCTTCTCAGCAAAAATAGAAATAAAAAAAGCCCACCGCTTTAAACGATGGGCTTTAGGAAAATATTCTGGCTGAATTTTATTTATTCAGCACCAGTCGCGAGGTAAATACTCGCTCCCTGTATTTCACCTGTACGGTATAAATGCCATCGGGTTGGTCTTCAAGATTGATTTCATAGGGGACTGATGAGGTAGTAAATGCTCCTGAATTGAACACTGTCTGACCGATGTAATCAACAATAGTAACATTGGCCTGTGTGCCCGGGTCGAGGAATAAAATATTAAACGCACCGGAAGTAGGATTCGGATATACCAGCAAGTTTGCACCGGCAACCGGCACTTTGGCAATGCCGATAGTTGATGATACAAGTACGGTGTCGGTAGAATAGCATCCGTTGGCATCTACAACATACAGCACATAGAAGGTATTCACCTGCGGGTTTGCAAACGGAGTAGGAGAACCACAGTTAAGCAAATCCAGGCAGGGTGACCAGATATACGTATACGGAGGAGTGCCGCCTGTTGCAGAACCTACGAGCGTAGTGTTGCCATTTACATCAGGCCCTGCATTGGCTACCGGAGCGCTATTGACTATAATATTTCTTAATGCTGAATTGATGCAGCCATTGCCATCGGTATATGTATACGTGATTCCATAAATGCCCGCGCCTACTGACGAAGGGTTAAATACTCCGGCGCTTACTCCCGGCCCTGAATACGAACCGCCAGCCGGCAGGCCTGTTGTAAGGTTCACGATAGTTGCGTTGGAGCATACCGTTTGGAATGTGGGCAGAGTAACTAGGGGCAAATCATTAACGGTAATGGTTGTTGAATCGCTTCCGGCACACCCTAAATTATCTGTATAGGTATAAACGATAGTGTGTGTTCCTACACCTGCGACAACAGGATAGAAAATATTGTTAGATACTCCCGGCCCTGAATAAATGCCACCTGCCGGGGTTCCTCCTGACAATGCGAATGGTGAACCATCGATACAAATGTTGGTAAGCGGTGAAAGATTTACAACCGGTGGAGGATTAACATTTACCGTTACCGTTGCTGTTGATGCGCAATTATAATACGGGTCATATACATTGATGGTATATGTTGTGGTAGCAGCAGGAGTAGCAACCGGGTTTACAATCGTATCATTATCCAGCGAAACAGAAGGTGTCCAGGTAAAGATGTAAGGTACAGCAGGAGCGAATTTCCACGCTTCAGGGGTTGTTACCAGCCAAGTGCCGGTATTCCTGTTAGGAGGTATGAATGCAACAGTTCCGTTTGCATTTTCTATTCCAAGCGCCCTCTCATTAAAAACTGTAGTATTTATCTGGGTAATGTGCACTTCAATTGAGTTATCCGCTTCATTCAAAATAACCTGCGAAGTATAATTTCCATCTCCTGTTATATTGTTAACGTAAAAAAGAACATTCGTAAAACAAACCACAAATTTCTGGTTGGGAGAAGTTCCTATAATTCCATACGTTATGGTTCCCCCGACGCTTTGGTCAAGGTCGGTCCACGGGAAAGCAATTATATTGTCAGGGTCGAAGCCGAAAGAATATGGTAGAGGATTAAACGGACCATAGGTTGCGTTAGGGTCAGGTGTAAATTGCAGATGCCCGTTTGATGAAATGCTTACAGAGGAATATACATTACCAAAAAATGTAAAGTTAAATCCGAGAGGCAGGGGTGCACTTAATCCTTCATCTCCTGCCGGGTAGAAGCCAGTGGTCGGGAATAATACTGCATTAGTAGGCGGGCAAGCTAATGGAGCATAAGGAATAGAGGCAACAATGTATGAGTCGGGAGGAACAACCACATTGGCCATCAGTTGTGAACTGGAACCAAGACAAACGCTTGCAGGGGTTGCTGTTGTTGAAGTAATTACCGGGGAAGGATTAACGATAAGGGTGAAAGAAGTTGAAGTTTGACAACCGGCCCCGTCAATGGCATTAACAGTGTAGAGCGTTGTAAATGGCGGGCTGGCAGTTACGGTGTCCTCTGTAGGATTGCTTATGCCAATCGTTGGCGTCCAGGCGTATGTATATCCCGGATCTATGCTGGCAATCGTAATTGTAATGGGTTGTCCGGCACACATTGGGTTGCTGGTAGGTGTTGCAATAATGGTATCAGCCGGTGTAACTGTAACAATTACAGAGATTCGGGGACCCGGGCAATTGCCATCAAATTCCTCAACATAAAATGTATCAGTAAAAGAAATTATAGGTGAGGTTACAGGCGAACCCGTTGCAAAAGGAGTTCCACCTGTGGGCACATCAAACCATTGCAATGTTCCGGGCCCTGCTGCAGTTGCCGTCAATTGAACAGTACCTGTTCCGCAGCGGGTAAGATTTGACGCAGTTGGCGCAAGTGGAACATTAACTACAGTAACTGTGACTGACGAAGTGCTTGTACATCCCGAAGTTACATCGGTAACGGTTACCGTATAGGTATAGTTGCCTATTGCGAGAGGTGTAAGAATAGGATTATAAACAGTATCGGTGCTTAACCATGTATTCGGAGTCCATATAAACGTGTAAGGAACAATAGGCGTAAATATCCATGCATCGTTTGCGATAGGTTGTCCGGGCCATGGATCAGTAGAATTTCTTCCCGGCACTGCTGTACCCGCCGTTCCGGTTGCATTTTCAATTCCCTGCGTTTCCCCTGCAAAAAGATCACCATCGGTACTGAAAGAGGTAATATGCACCTCGACAGTATTGTACGTTTCATTCAGAATAATTTGCCCGGTAAGAGGATTATTACCGTTAAAGAAATGCCCGATATTAGTATAATCAACTACCAACCTGCGGTAAGGCGCACTTCCTGTGGTGAAGTAACCAATGGTTCCTCCGCCGGGAGGATAAAAATCTTCCCATGCCAGAGCAACAAGATCGTTCGGACTAAACGGATTCGGAAGGAATTGCCCGGTGCAGCATCCGCTGCCTGCAAAGGGGTCAAAAGAAATGAATCCGTTTGATGAAATATAAAATTGTGTTTTGTCGATGCCGTAAAAATTAAATGTGAATCCTATGGGAAGCGCCGAGGTAAGTTCGTCATCATTAAGAGAAAGAAAGGTCTGACTTCCTGCTACGGGAGCATAAGGAATAGGGCTTACCGAGTATGTAACCTGGCCGGGCGGCGTGCTCAATACTGCCGGTTGTCCGAGACAGATACTGGGAGGTGTTGATATTGCGTTGGCAACAGGCGGAGCAACCAACATAATAGTGACGCTATCGTAAGCAGCGCACGTGCCATCGTCACCCATTACAACATAGGTTGTTGTTGCATTGGGAGTAGCTGTTACACTCGGCCCTGTTGTAGAGTTCAAATCAGCCCCAGTCCATGTATAGTTGTAACCTGCGTTACTGCTGGATGCCGTAAGCGTTACCGTTGCTGAGGCGGGTAATCCGCAGATAACCATTTGCGATGCGGTAATTGAAATGCTGGCGGCAGCGGTAAGGGTAACAATCACAGAAGTTCTTGGGCCGGGGCATACTCCGTCAAATTCATCCACATAAAAGGTGTCTGTTACGGTAAGGAAAGGACTTGTAAGCGGTGAGCCGTTGCCAATCAGGTTTCCGCCAACCGGTGCGTCATACCATTCGAGTGTTCCGCTGCCGATTGCAGTTGCCGTCAATTGAACGGTACCGAAACCACAACGGGTTACATTAGATGCAATAGGCGCAGAAGGAACCGGAACAACAGTAACTGTTACAGAAGAAGTGCTTGTACATCCCGACAGTGGGTCTGTAGCCGTAACGGTGTATGTAAAATTGCCGTTTGCCTGCGGAGTAAGTGTTGGATTGTAAATGTTAGCATTGTCCAGCCAGGTTGCCGGATTCCATACAAACGTAAACGGAGCCGAAGGAGTAAACATCCATGCATCGTTTACTATGGGTTGTCCCGGCCATGGGTCTGTGCTGTTTCTTCCGGGAACGGCATATCCCAATGTTCCATCTGAATTTTCAATTCCCTCTGTTTCACCTACACCGTCTCCGTCTGTATTGAATGAAGTGATGTGAAGCTCAATCGTATTGCTCGATTCGTTAAGAATAATCTGTCCGTCAATCGGATTATTGCCGTCAAAGAAATGCCCGATGTTGGTGTAGCAAACTACTAATTTGCGGTTCGGCGCAGAACCGGTAGTGTAATAACTTATGGTTCCTCCATTGGGAGGATATAAATCTTCCCATGTTAAAGCAATCACATCATTGGGACTAAACGGATTGGGAAGCAACTGCCCGGTGCAGCATCCGCTGCCTGCATTCGGGTCGAAAGAAATAAATCCGTTGGAAGAAATATAAAACTGGGTTTTGGTTATTCCGAAGAAATCAAACGAGAACCCAATAGGCTCTGCTGAGCTAAGCTGGTCATCGCCGAGCGTAACGGTAGTGCCTGTGCAAGGCAGGGGAGCATAAGGAATAGAGGATACGGTGTAGGTAATATTTCCCGGAGGAGTAGAGAGTTGTGTGGGCTGTCCTTGGCATACCGTTGACGGAGTAGCCGTGGCATTTACAGGCGGCCAAACCGGAAGCGTTACCGGAACCATCACGTCATTGGCGGGGTTACCGTCACCCGGTGTGCTGGTATTTGCCGTAAAAGTGTACACTCCCGGAGCAGACATATTGTAATTATTTGCCACCACCACATCCATTGTGGCGCTGGTTGCCAATGTTCCTGTGTTTATGATTACCTGTGCAAACGCCTGCGGATTAGTAGCCGTTGACGCAGAGTTTAGTGTACAAGGATTAAGAGTGAAGTCAATAACCTGTGAGCCGAGATTCTGAATGCGGATGGATACCGTTTCATTAGCTGTATAGCATGTGTTTGGAAGTGGAGTTGCCAGCGCAACGGGAGACATATCAATAGGTGCGAGAGACCAGAAATAACTTAATCCCGAAGGAGGAAATATAGAAGTATTAAATGTCATCTGGTCTGTAATGGCGGCCGATGGAGTAGTGGCTGTCCAATCGCTGGAAGTGGTACGGCTGTTGAAATCTCCTACAGCGGTTCCGCTTAGTCCCACCTGGGGAGTCTGAAATCCTGAAACAATAGTACCAGGTGAATATGCAAACTCAATAATGTTGGTTCCCTCATAAAGTTTCAGCTGGAAATTAATTTCAGAATTGCTGGTGTTATAGAATCCCCAGTCTGTCCACTGAACAGTGAATACCTGGCTTCCCGGTGAACCGGATGTTAAATAGCTGAGCTCACATGTAGGCGTATTTCCAAGCAGGTCTTCGCTGAAGGGATGCATGGTTTCAGGTTCATTTTGAATTGATATACCATTATACCAGCAGCAGTAAGGCAACACATTTCCTAATTTAACATAACCGTTTGCGCCCACCGTAACTTCAGTATATATTGTGGAATTGTAGGTGAACGGAAACCCAATTGAAATGGGACCAAAAGTATAATCATCCCAGAAGCCCGCTCCGGAGGCAAGTACAGTGCCCCCGGTAATGGGTGTATACGTTCCCAATACCTGGCTGAAAGCATAGTTAGCTACCTGCGCATTTGCGCTGAAGGATACCAGCAAACAAAAAGAAAAAATCGCTACCGGTTTTTTAAAAAAAGAAAATGATGACGCGTAAAAAAGTCTCATGTTGATACGATTTTAAATGGTGTGTTTTTTTAAATGTTGAAAGCGGTGATAAAAGTAATTAAAATAGTTGTTTACAACCCGATTTGTTAAGTTTTGTTAAGTTTTTTCAACATACACGGAAAGGAGAATGACAAACTCGTTAAAACACAAGGAAGTGTTAAAAAAGTAATATTATAACTTCAAAAATTTCCCTCGCAAAATTCCTTTTTCGGCTCTTACTTCAAGAAAATAAATCCCCTGCTGCAGAGCAGAAACATCGATAACCTGCTGCTGGCTTTTAGCTTTTGGTTTTTGGCTGAAAAGGTTTTCACCAAATAAATTATAAATGATTATCTCTGATTTGTCTCCGAACGCGGAACTCCTGACTACTAATTCATTGTCTACCGGGTTAGGGTAAATAAAAAGATCATTGTTATCGATCAGGTTGGCGACCTCAGTAAGAATGAAAGGATAATCTATGGAAGAAGCCGTGCAATTATTTGCATCGGTAATCACTACAGAATAATTTCCGTTTTGTGTGGGATGATAGGATTGCAAAGTCGCCCCAGGAATCATCGCACTGTTGAAATACCATTGGTAGCCGTTTGCTGCGTCAGAAATTAATGAATCTCCGCTGGGCGTGATTGCCGGAACAGACGGGTTTGGATTTACCGTTACCGTTGTTGCAGGTGAAGCCGATGAGCAATTGTTTGCATCTGTTACTGTCACAACATAATTTCCGGAAGATGTAACGTTGATACTTTGAGAAATGGAATTGTTCGACCATAAATAACTGCTTGCCGCGTTTGATGTAAGCGTTACAGAATTGCCTTGACAGAATGTTGTCGGTCCGCCTGGTGTAACGGAAGCGGTTGGCAACGGATTCACAGTTACGCTGACCCAAGAAGAAGCGGTGCAATTATTCGCATTGGTAACGGTAACAAGATAATTTCCTGAAGTCGTGACATTGATGCTTTGAGTAGTAGAATTATCCGACCACAAATAGCCATTCGATGCATTTGCTGTAAGCGTCACAGAATTCCCTGCGCAAAATGTTGTTGGCCCATTGGGAGTTATTACAGCCGTAGGAGCAGGATTTACAATAATCGTCTTCCTGTAACAGCTTCCAACAGGAATTGTTCCTGCCGAGTCGCGTACAAAATAAGTTGTAGTAACAGCAGGAGAAACCGTAATGGAATTTCCGCTCCCGATAATAGAAGCGCTGCAACTTCCTGCTCTCCATTTCCATGGAGTATTCTGTAGTTCGGGAATCATGGTAAGCGTTACAGATTGCCCCGCACAGATGGTTGCGGCTGTTGAATTAATTGCAAGCGTAAGGTCAACGGTATTTTGTGTTGTGTTAGTTGCGACAGGTGGATTAAAATCAAAAACAATGTTCGCAGTATTGTTGATGGCAGTTCCGTGCGGAAGATTCGCTTTGCTGTGAATCTGAAACGAAACAAATCCATGGCTGTGTGGTTCATCTGTCGTTGAATCGGGAAGAAAGATGTTGTTAAAATAGAAATGAATTACGTCCTGTCCGGTAATGTCAGTATTATAAGGATGCGATGAAGCTCCCGGAACAAAAGTGGTTACATTTAAATCCGAATCCAGCGTGTCAATCACTTCAATATTGAAAGCTGTGTCGATGCCAGTATTCTGGAATTGAATCGTATAATTAAATAATCCTTGCGTAGCAGGAATGAAAGCCGAAGCCGGTTGCTCAACCGTTTTTTCATTCGGGTCAAACGAACCTGTAATAATTTGCCACGTTGATGCCACATTATTCGCGAGATTTGTTTCAGGCGTTGTTGCAGAAACGGTCACTGATGCAGTTAATGTATCTCCAATCAGAGCAGGATTTGGTGGAACACTCAATGTTACTGATGCCCACGTTGACTGAAAATTTGTAATCGAACTCAACTGCCAAACCACCTGCCCTGAAGAAGTGGAGAATGGTGACGGATTTGCTGATACAAACGAAAGCAGCGGGTCATAATTGAGTGTAACCGTAAGTGAGCCGCTGGGTGTATAGCTCAAATTACTTACACTCACGCCATAACTGAAATTAAATCCCGGGTGTGCGGTTCCGTGAGAAATAAATGCGCTTATATCAAAAGGAATGTTACTGGTGTCTGCAAAATTTACTGTGTCACTTGTGTTAATTGATGATAGAGATATCGGGAATGGATTTGCAGGGCACAGCTGCGTTAAAGCAGCGGGTGGATAATGTGTCATATTGTAATTTCCCCATATTAAATTAGAAGAATAATGACCTGATGCATCTGTATAGGCATAGTACGGTCCGGGAGTAAATTCAATAATTGTATTGGGAACACCAATCTCTCCAACGTCCTCAGTACAGTTTGCATTCAGGTCAACAAATACATCGCCTTCAACAGTACTGCAGTTTGGACCAAGATCGGGAACGGTTACAGGAACATATCTTGGACAACCATGGTAACAATAAGTATAATCGTAACACCCAAGAGGATATACGTCTGCAGGATATGTATAGTTATATATTATTCCCAGGTAATAAGTCCCCGGTAACAAATTGTTAAAAGTTGAGGAATACAGCGTCCAATCGGACAAATCATTTGGATTATACGCTGTATTCGTATCAGTGGTAAGTTTCAACATATAACTCCAATACCAGGTTGTAGGTGTGTTGGTTATCTCGACCGCACCATTAGGCATTGAACTACAGGCGGGAGTTATATTTAAAGCGGGATTAAAATCATTTGGACCGGAAAAGCCGCTGTAAAAAGAAGAAGAATCGTACCCTGTGCACCCCAAAGCATCCGTCACATTCACAGCAAGGTTAGCACCATCACATATATTTTCTATTGTAAATGCAGCGCCAGATGGGTATTGAGGATTGTAATTTACTGTACCTGAACTGACAGTAACGGTATAAGGCGCGGTACCCAAAAGGTAATATGAATCGTATCTTATCCAGCCGGTGCATTGATTCTGACAAGGGAAAATAGTGTACGGAATAGCAACTATAGCGGCATTTAAGGTATTTTGGTTGGAAATAGACTGGGTCGTGTTTGCAGAATCCCCCATGGCATCATATACAGTAACGGTATACACACCTACCGGAAGGTTGCTAATGGTCTGTGTTGTTGCTGAGGTTGACCATAAGTACGTATAAGGCGGAGTTCCATTATTAGGATTCGCAGTTAAGGAACCTGTACTTTGATTACATGCAACCAGGCAACTATAGCTATTACAGGAAATAGATACTGATAAAATTGGAGGAGAAATAATGGCAGCAAAACAATAGGTATTAATTACCTGAGCTGCAATCAAAATAATAAGTAATTTTTTTTTCATAGAGAAAAATTAGTCAGGTTTTATAAATTCTTTTCGCAAAAAAATTCTTTTGCATATGTAAAATTATGCAACATACATGCTCTTATGAGGAAAGGAAGCAAAAACTTGCCTACATTTTGATTAAAGAAGAATATCTGTTTGCAAACTGCTCTTTTGCGGTTGCGAACGTTTTTAGCAGCGGTAATGATAAATGATTTACGATTCTACCGTTTCTTCAGAGCTGTATTCCTGCACTACGTTATAAAGTGTATCACGCTCAACAGGAGTTCTGCCGCTGCTGCGGATAAGTTGCGTGAGCTGCTCTGTGGTAAGAACGGGGGTCTGTTCTTCAGCGCCTGCCAGTGAATAAATTTTAGTGGAGTCATCAATAGTGCCGTCTAAATCATCTACGCCAAATGCCTGAGACAGCGAAGCCACTGTTCTTCCAATCATAGGCCAGTATGCTTTTATGTGACGGAAATTATCCAGGTAAATTCTTGACACGGCATAATTCCTCAGGTCTTCGGTAACTGAAACTTCTCCCAGGTATGACATTTCATTATCCTGGCTCCTGTACTTTAACGGAATAAATGTATTGAAGCCGCTTGTTTTATCCTGCAGCGTGCGCAGGCGTTCCATATGGTCTATGCGGTGTTCATATTTTTCGAGATGCCCGTACAGCATGGTAGCATTAGTATGCATGCCCAAAGTATGCGCAGTCTCATGAATGTAAAGCCATTGCTCGGTAGTGCATTTGTCACCGCAGATTTGGTTGCGCACCTCCTCGTCAAAAATTTCCGCTCCGCCGCCGGGCAAAGAACCCAGCCCTGCATCCTTCAGCATTTGCAGTCCTTCCTTTACTGACACTTTTGCTTTGTGAAACATGTAATCCAGTTCAACTGCTGTGAATCCTTTTATGTGAAGCTCAGGGCGGAGCTTTTTAATTTTCCGCAGCACTTCACAGAAAAATTCTAAGTCAAGTTTTGGATGAACACCGCCAACGATATGAACTTCGGTAATCGGTTTGCCGTCATAACTTTTTATCCTGTCCAGAATTTCATCCTCAGATAGCACCCATCCTTCGTCTTTCTGTTTCAGCAAGCGAGAGTAGGAGCAGAATTTACACGTAAATACACAGAGATTGGTGGGCTCTATGTGAAAGTTGCGGTTAAAATAAGTTATGTTCCCGTTTAAACGCTCTCTTACAGCATTAGCAAGGGTTGCAAGCAGCCCCAGATCTGCTTCATCAAACAGGCGCAAGCCTTCTTCAGGTGTAATTCTCTTTCCCAAAAAAACTTTTTCGCTGATGGATTTAAAATGTGAATCAGCAGTAATTAAATCTTTATAATTAGTATCCATAAAATTTTCAGAGCGCATAAAAGTAGCGAATATTACCTGCAGGGAATATGAACGGCTTTTTTTTCAATAAAAAATTCTTCTCTGAAAAATTTATTCAGCTCGTAGACTGTTACTTTTATTTTCAGTTTCTTTATTTCATCATTAAGGTCACCGCCTTTAAGACAGATGATTCCATTGGGCAAAGTGTTGAAGTTTTCTTTCCGGATTATTTTTTTTGTCCAGCCGTAAATTTCCGGTAAGGTTGCAACAGCACGCGTAACGACAAAGTCGCATTTCAAATTTACCTCTTCAACTCTGCTATTCACAGTCTGTATATTTTTTAGGCCGACAGCATTGCAGATTTCATGGACAGCATTGATTTTTTTCCTGATGGAATCAACTAAAATAAATTTTACTTCCGGAAACATAATAGCAAGCGGAATGCCCGGAAAACCTCCGCCTGTTCCTGCATCCAGAACAACCGTATCTTTTTTAAACGAAATGATTTTGGCGATGCTTAGTGAATGCAGTACGTGGCGCTCGTAGAGATGTTCAACATCTTTACGCGAGATGAGATTTATTTTTTTATTCCATTCCTGAATGGATGAGGCAAAGTCAGCAAACTGTTTTTGCTGAAGCGTGGGGAGCAATGGAAAATATTTAAGAAGAATATCCAGTCCGACAGAAATCATCCGGCAAAAATGTGAAAAGAAAATCGTTATACACCAGCCAGCAGGCAGGGAATTACGGATGCCTGAGGAAAATTCAGACCCTCAGCGAGCCACGGAATCCCCGTGTGGCATAGTAAGATTCCGCACCGTTGTGATACACGAAGACATGGTCGTAGCGGCGGTCACAAAAGATGGCGCCACCGTGCCTTCTAATCTCCGGAGGTGTTTTCACCCAGCTCGATGTTTTCGTATCGAAGTTTCCAAGTTTCTGAAGCCCAAGGTATTGTTCTTCTGTCAAAACCTCAATGCCCATGGCAGCAGCCATATCCATAGCGCTATCATCCGGTTTATGTTCTTTCCTTGATGCAAGCGCTCTACCGTCATAACAAACACTTCTGCGGCCTTTAGGACTTTCTGCTGAACAATCATAAAAAATGTATTCGCCCGTCTTTTTATCATGGCCAACAACATCCGGCTCACCGCCGGTCCATTCCATTTCATTGAGCGACCACAGTTTTCCGGCATCGGCTTCCAGCTTTGCTTGCACCTTAGCCCATACAAGACCTTTATGACGATTCATGTTTTTCTCAAAACGGGCTTTCAATGTTTTGAGCAGCTCTTCGCGCTGTTCTGATGACAATTCTTTTTTATTGCTCTTTGTCATAGTGTGTTATTTTAATTTGTTTACTATGCCTTGTAATCGGGTCAAAACCCTTCTTTTTTTTATTTCTTTTAATCTTTATGTTAGCTGCAGTTCTACCGTCATTCAAGCGTGATAATAAGTTATAAAGCACTTTGCTGGTTGGTACCAAATATACAAACCCTCTCTGTTTTCTGGCTCACCAAAATTAAGTAATTCACCTTTGAAATTATTCAGATACTCTTGGTATTCTTTTAGAGAGATATTAATTCCTTTTTGTTTCAATTCAGAAATTCCAAAATCAAAAAGCATTTGTTTAGATTTCCCGAAACTATTATCAAATTCTGCTTTTGATTCAATGGTAGGTATGCTGTAATTAATCGCAGTAGAGAATGTCAACCAAAGACCTCTTGCGGTTGTGTCAGGTTCAAACAAATGATTTGTGTCAATTACGAAATAAGGATTTTGAAATTCGGATTTCCAAAGCGTATCGTTATTTACAACCCATGAAGATTTAACGGTAACATCTTTTGAAACTAAATAAACTCTGTTTCTGATTGTGTCTTGCTTATTATCACCGTCAAGATTTCCGACAACAATCATTGTAGTATCAAGTACTTTTCCGTTGAACTGTTTCATTACTGCAATTAGTCGGCTGATAAATTTTGCTTTGAATGATTCCGTTCCGCTCGTAAGCTCTTTTTCGTATTGGCTAATCAATTCTTTATCGGCTGATAGCGAAGAAGCACGAAAAGTATTGGTTGAATCTGTGTCACTCTTACTTTGTCCTGAAACATCTTTGCTCGTTGTGTCCGATGAATATCTCGTCAAAAAGATACAAAATGCGATTATGAAAAACCTAAACACTGTCATTTGCTATGCTGTTTAATTGGAGCGCTAGAATTGCTGCTAACATTCAAATATACGCTACAAATTTAAAACTTATAGCGCTAAGCAATGCAATACACGGGCATTAATGCGGGTTGCAAAAAAGAAAATCGTTATATGTTATACGAAAGAACGATTGCACATTCCGTATAATTTATAACGTCTAACTATTAAATATGCTTCTGGGAGCTTTTCAGAATCTGGAAAAGAAATTCGCGCGCGCGAAACAACTGCGCTTTTACTGTACCGAGTGGTAACTGGAGTTCGGTTGCAATTTCTTCATACGACCGTTCCTGGAAGTAGCGCAGTTCAACCAATCTCTTATAACGTGGTTTCAGTTTCTCAACAATGTCACGCATCAAAACAGCTTTCTGTTTTTTTATCATGAACTCTTCCGGGTCCAGGGTTCCCGATTTCAATTCAAGAGTTGTTTCCTGGCCTTCGTCATTTTCAAATCCTTTGTCAATAGAAAAAGTCATCTTTCTTTTTCTGCGGATAAAGTCAATGCAATTGTTGGTAGCAATTTTAAAAAGCCATGTACTGAAAGCATAATCGGGAGTATACTGATGCAAATTCTTGAATGCTTTTCCAAATGCTTCAATGGTTAAATCGTCCGCATCATCGCGGTTGTTCACCATTTTGAGCAGCATAAAATAAATGGAATCCTTATAGCGCGCCATTAATTCGGCATACGCTTTCTGGTCGCCATTATTCACAGCCATAGAAACAAGCTTGTAATCGTACACCGCCTTTTCAGACAGGTTGGGATTCAGTTCCCTGATATCCTTTATTTCCATGTTGTTTGTTTTTGCATTGACGAAAGTAAGAATATAGGAGATAGAAAAACCAAAATCGGCTCTATAAAAGGAAACAGGATAATGAGGTCTTTTTCGCCCAATTTGAGCATAGATTTTATATTGATAAGTAATTGAAAAACGAAGCGGGCTGAAAACAGAGCCACAGCTATTCTCCAGTCAAAGCCCATTGCAAGCCATACAATTAATGCGGTGTAAAAAACAAAAGCAGAAATAGCATCAGCGCTTAAAAATATTTTGTGCTGCATCCGGTAGCGTCCTGACGTAGAAAGATGCCTGCTCTTTTGCCTGAACCACGCGTTGAAATTTTTTGCCGCCTCGGTAAACGTAAACGATGCCTTACTGATTTCAATGGCGACATTATTTTTATTTGCCGTTTCATTCACAAACAAATCATCGTCTCCGGAGGCAATATGGTTATGGTTTGCAAAACCTTTGTTGCGGAAGAAAAGCGATTTCCTATACGCAAGATTTCTTCCCGTACCCATGTATGGCATTCCGGCTAACGCAAAAGAAAAATACCGAAGCGCAATCATAAATACATCAGTCCGGATAATGCGGTTAAGCAAACCTTTTCCTTTTGTCACTGCACCATAGCCCAGCACGATTTCTTTTTTATCATTAAAATTATCCTGCATGTTTTTAAGCCATTGGGAACTCGCGGGTATACAATCGGCATCGGTAAGCAGCAGGTGTTCATGAGTAGCTGCTTTGATTCCGAGAGTGAGCGCAAATTTTTTCCCGTGCCTGTATTTTTCCTGCTCTTTTATGCTCACTACTTTCAAATGCTTGTGTTTTGGTTTAAGTTCTTTTAAGAAGTTTTCGGTTTCATCCCATGAGCAATCATCAACCAGCACCACTTCGCAGCCGTTACCATCTTGTTCGAGAACAGCCCCGATATTTTTCCGGAGATTTTGCAGTTCACTCCTGGCGCAGATTACAATGGACACCGGCAACGGCCGGGAGCCTGAAATTTTTTTCCTGTAGAACGCAAAACGACTGTACAGAAAAGCGTGGAATAAAACCTGCACCAGAAATGATGTTGCGAGAAACCAGAAGAGAATGGCTTCGAAGTGTGTGTGAAACGTCAGCATGAATGTATAGCATGAACAAAATTTCTTGTTGATGCGGGCAAATGTAGAC
The DNA here is from genome assembly GCA_002215675.1 of Bacteroidetes bacterium 2013_40CM_41_45. Taxonomy (GTDB): domain Bacteria; phylum Bacteroidota; class Bacteroidia; order AKYH767-A; family 2013-40CM-41-45; genus 2013-40CM-41-45. Next base: position 614,841 of record NGFH01000002.1, read on the forward strand.
CGAAGCTGAAAAATCAAATGGTCTATCTTTGGCAAAGATATCAACGTGCATTTGTTTAAAAGGTAATATGAAATTTGTTCTCACTTCACTCGATAAAAAAAGTAAAGCGCGGTGCGCAGTCATCGAAACCGGCAGGGGAAAAATTCTTACGCCGGTTTTTATGCCCGTCGGAACGGCCGGAACGGTGAAAGGAATGCACCAAAAAGAGCTGGATGAAAACGTGCGGGCGCAGATTATTTTAGGCAATACGTACCATCTTTATTTGCGTCCGGGAATAGAAATTATTTCTTCTGCCGGAGGCCTACACAAATTTATGGGATGGAATAAACCGCTCCTTACCGACAGCGGAGGATACCAGGTCTATTCGCTTTCGGAGAAAAGAAAAATTTCGGAAGAAGGCGTTTCATTTTCATCGCACATCGATGGCACGCAGCATTTTTTTTCTCCGGAATCGGTAATGGATGTGGAGCGCGTTATTGGCGCAGACATCATCATGCCGCTGGATGAATGTGCTCCGTACCCCTGTGAATATAATTATGCCAAATCGGCCATGGAGATTACACACCGCTGGCTCAAACGGTCCATAAAAAGATTTGCCGAAACAAAACCGCTTTATGAAAAGGAGCAAACGTTATTTCCTATTGTGCAGGGAAGTGTTTATCATGATTTAAGAACAGAGTCAGCAAAAATTATTTCTGATTTGGATTGCGAAGGAAATGCCATCGGCGGTTTGTCGGTAGGGGAGCCGGCAGAAGAAATGTATGAGATGACGGAAAAAGTTTGCGCAATCCTTCCTGCAGAAAAACCTCGCTACCTGATGGGGGTGGGCACACCGGTAAATATTCTTGAATGCATTGCGTTGGGAATTGATATGTTTGATTGTGTCATACCTACCCGCAACGGCAGGAATGGAACCATCTACACGTCAAACGGAATTATGAATATGAGAAACGAAAAATGGAAAAATGATTTTTCGGAGGTCGATGAAGAAGGGACTTCTTTCGTTGACCGTTCATACAGCAAATCGTACCTTCGTCATTTAACAGTCAGCAATGAAATGCTGGCAGCGCAGATTTCAACACAGCATAACCTAACCTTTTACTCATGGCTTGTAGAGGAAGCACGAAAAAAAATTGAGGAAGGAAATTTTTATGACTGGAAAAATGAAATGGTGAAAAAACTTTCTGCCAGATTATAATTTCTGAAAACTATTCCCGAAAAATAAAAAACCACATGAAAAAAATTACACTTGTCTTGTTCTGCATTCTTTCAACCAACTTGTTTGTTGCCAGCGGACAAGTGGTGAATGAAGTAGTTGACTTTAACTTTTACGCCAGCCCCACTAATCATGATTTTGTGAACCACTTTAATAATGGATTGGGATTATCTCAGATAACTACCAACGGTATAACGGGCGGCTGCCTTGTAACGCCAGCAACTATGAACTGGGGAAATGACGATGCAGTGTATTGTTCAAAGTATATTGCCGATTCCGGCTCATATTGCAAAACATATATTTCTTTTAAATACGACACTACCCTTTTCAACTCATCAGGATTCGACCGCGCGGTTTCTATTTTTCTCCGCCCTTCTGCCGATTTCAACCATTATATTATTGCTTCGGTTTCGCACACACATAGAATAGAACTCCTTACGTACTCATGGACCAACAGCCCCGGTCCCCTCCTGAACCTGGTTCATGACCATTGGTATGAATTTATTTTAAGAGTGCCTTTTACCGGAGGCGCATCCGGAGACCAGGTTGATATTAATACAGCGGTAATGGATTTAGGTATTTCAGGACTGGATCCTCCCAACGTTATAAATACTGCAGTGGGAACCATTAACGACAGCATACTCGTTGCCGATACTGCCATTGAGGTTTCGTTTACCGCCACATCATATGGAGGAGCCAGGTACATTGATGACTTTCAGTTTGAAGGAGTCAAAAGCGCTGATAGTTGTATTTCTATTCCTACTTATATTCCTGAACCGGCAGCAGAAAATTTTTCTGCGTTTATCTCCGGCAATGAATTGATAATTCAAAATGTTTCTGAAAGCAGAGGGCAAACTGCCGAAATTTATTCTGTCAACGGCAAGAAAATTTATTCCGCCCCGCTAGCCGGCCGGGAAAGCAGGGTTAACATTTCTAATTGGAGCCCCGGAATTTATTTTGTGAGAGTGAAAACATCTGATTCTTCTTCCACAAGGAAAGTTGCTGTTTTGCATTAAACCCTGTCCTTTGTCCCTTTTTGGTATTTCCCGAATGATTGTATATTTGCGCCCCCCGAAGGGGTTATACGTTATAAGTTATTAGTTATATGACGTATAATGTGTAACATATAACTTATAACTATCAAGATGTCACGTATTTGCGAACTCACCGGAAAAAAGCCCACTGTTGGTCATAAGGTATCTTTCTCTAACCGGAAGACAAAAAGGCGTTTTTATCCTAATTTACATATAAAAAGGTTCTATGTTCCCGAAATGGGCGGATGGATTACCCTTAAAGTTTCTGCTGCTGCCCTAAGAACCATTAATAAAAAAGGCATCAGCGCCTGCCTTAAAGAAGTTCAGGAAAAGGGAAGAATCTGATTGAGTGGGAAGTTCGGAGTGGGGAGACTTTTTTAATATCCACAAATTTATACAGGCATAGACCACGCACTGCGTGGTCTTTTTTATTTTCTAAAAGCCGCCATCGAGTTGCGACAATCCGCAACATAGTTGTGGGTAATTTTTATATTTGTTTGAAAATGGATAATTCCTAATATTGGGAGTTGAGGATAATAGATGTTATCCGCAACTGCTTTCCGCTCCGAACAAACGGCAGTGCTAATTTGAAATTGATTGCAAGATGATTGAAAAAGTAACAAATAATAAATTCAATACTGAGAAACTAAATCTCAATCCACCTGATAAAGTCAAGGAGAAACTTGACTATTACAGAACTCTTTTTAACAAAACACACGATTTACCATCTGAACAGTTTGAAGAACTCACGAATAGCATTAAAACATTTTTCAACCTGAAATCAGTTGGTTTTACCGACAATCCACCAACAAGATTAATTCGCATTTCAAACAACAATCGTATTCTGGAGGGTAAAGAACTAAGTTACTTAACTGACATTTCTCAAATACTTGCTCCACCTATCAAGTACTGCAATTTTGGAAGATGCAATGTTCCGGGACAGCAAGTGCTTTATTGTTCAACAACAGAAGCGGGAGCATATTGGGAAACACGACCGAAAAACGGAGATGTTATTACTCTCTCTCAATTCGAATTGAAAGAAGGTGCAAAAGTGAATTGCAATGTTGTTGACCATCAAAATAAGGTGAACCAAAACGGAACGCACCCGCTGCAAATTGTCGGTGCAATGCTTTCGGAATTTTTAATTGATGCTTTTAGTTTAGAGGTTTCAAGAGACCGTCCAAAAGATTATTTATTTAGTTCGTTACTGGCTTCTGAACAATTATTTTATCGTGTTGCTACCGACAACAATATCCAAGCAATGATTTATCCAAGCGTTCAGAAAAAGAAATTCGGGACAAATTTTGCAATTAAAAACGAGTTGATTTTTGAAAAATATAATCTTATTGGAGTTGAGACAAGGTTTATATTAGATGAGTTTGAGAATATCAACCCTCAAACAGAGGAGTTAATTACCGATAATTTAATTAGCTCTTTTGCTACAGAAACATTTGATTTTGTCAATGGTAAAATACTTTACAATGAGGACGCTAAGCACCTCTTTAAACTTTCAAGGAGACTTCAGACAGGCGCAGGAAAACAATTCAGGTATGATAATCCTGGAAATGTAAAAAATTTGACTTTTAATGTATCTGCAAATAGAGCAGCACAATGGCCAGAATCATTCAAATCAAATTAATTAGATATAGAACAAGTAACTCAGAGTAGCAGTATGCGGATAACATTAAGATTAAAGAAATAAAAAAAAGAAGGGCTTTGATAGGTAAACAAAGAGTTGAGCTTCTAATGAACAGTGTAGGTAAACGAACAGTTGTGCTTCTAAACCCTTCTTTTTTTTACTTCTTTAATCCCTTCTTCGTTATGCGTCATGCTTGGGGACACTGCTAACTTTGAACTAACTGTAAGAAACTGACGAACTAAAAACAAACGGGAATGCTGAAAACCGATTAGAGTAAGCACAACTAAATTTTATATGAACATACAAGAACAAATCAAAAAATATATTACTAACCAACCTGAACCAAAACGCAGCGACATGCAAGCGTTGCACCGCATCATTCTGCAAGTAATGCCAGCATGTAAATTATGGTTCTTGGATGGTAAAAACAGTGAAAATAAAACCGTTTCTAATCCTAATATAGGATATGGATTTCACACCATAAAATATGCTGATGGAAAAATCAGAGAGTTTTATCAAATTGGTATCAGTGCAAACACAACCGGAATCTCTGTCTATATCCTTGGTATTAAAGATAAGAAATACTTAGCCCGGACATATGGAAAAAAACTCGGCAAGGCGAGTGTGAGCGGATATTGCATTAAGTTCAAAACGCTGAAAGGTATAAACATTGATATACTTGAAGCGGCAATACGATATGGGGTTGAGGCTACGAACTAACTACGAACTTCAAACAGTTGTGCCTTGAACGAGCAGTAGCACGAACGCATAACATAAGATTAAAGAATTTTTTTTAAAAAGGGTTTTGTTCGGTTAACAAACAGTAGTGGTTTCTATTTACATTTGTGGTTAATGAAAGTGAGTGCAAGTAATCCCTTCTTCGTTGTGTGCAATGCTAACCGCTCCGATTAAACTTTACACCTAAACGATATGGACGAGCAATGAAAATAGTAACATTATTTCTTCTGACATTTTTGTTCTGCACTGCAAATGCTCAAACGTGGCAATGGGTAAAAAACCCGCGAGGTATCGGCTATGAAAGCGGAGAAGGAATTGTAACAGACAAATTCGGAAACTCTTATGTTCGCGGACATTTTGATTATGATTCTATTCAATTTGGTAATAACATAACGCTTTATAATCCCAATGCTTGGTTGTATCCACAAGCTTTCTTTCTTGCGAAGTATGATGCTGCAGGAAACATAGTATGGGCAAATAAAATTGATGGTCACATAGATGCTGCTTATCACCCTAATGGAATCTGTATAGATAATTATCAAAATATTTATATAGTTAGTGACTTTGATAGCACTTTAACTATTAACACCACCATTCTTACTACAACTTCCTATAATGATTCTTGTTTCGATAATTTGACATGGACTTGGTATCCCTGTATAAAATATTACAATGCAACTTTTATTGCAAAGTATAATTCCAATGGCGGTTTAATTTGGGCAAAAAAAATCTGCGAAACCAAAACAGGCAAAACATTCTTCTATTCAAAATCTATTACAGCAGATACTTCCGGTAACTGTTATATAACGGGGTCATTCGCTGATACACTTTATTTTAATAATGGCTCTTCAATAATTTCTAATAATCAAAACTTAAAGAATATTTTTATTGCAAAAACTGATAGCAGCGGAAACACCATATGGGCAAAAAAAGCAAGTGGGAATAGTGCACACGGAAATTATTCAACTGATATCAAAATGAATGATTCAGCTAATGTTTTCATAATTGGAAGTTATTCGGATACAGCAATATTCGATTCCTATGTCTTGAATGGAACAGGAATGTTTGTTGCCAAATATGACACTACCGGAAACTGCATTTGGGCAAAAAAGATGGGTAACGTAGGTGAACCCCATAAAATTGATATTGATAAATTTGATAATTATTTTATTACAGGAAAGTTTAGAGCCCAGGCAGATTTTGATACTATCTCATTAACCGCTTCAGGTACAGAAGATATGTTTATTACAAAATATGCTCCGTCCGGAAATGCTCTTTGGGCTAAACAGGCCGGTGGCAACCATGTTAATGATTATAATGAAGGTAACGGAGTAGCTGTTGATAGTTTGGGTAATTGTTATATCACAGGGGACGTACGCGATACCGTTCACTTTGATTCTTTAACTCTTATTTGCAACAATATTGATATTTTCGTTGCAAAATATAATGCTTCAGGGAATCTTATTTGGGTTAAAAGAGCAGGAAACGTGGGCACTCGTATTGACCTGGGAAACAGCATTGCTGTAGATGATTCCGGCTCTGTATATATTACAGGAGGGTTTGAAACGAACGCTCTTTTTGACTCTATTGCTCTTACGAGCGGAGGTGGTTGGGATGCGTTTATTGCCAAACTTTCTGATAACACTGTTGGAATAACAGAATTGGTACGAACAAAAAATTCTTCAATTGTTTTTCCCAATCCTTTTTCTCAGCATGCGACCTTTTACTCCACCTATGTTTTTTATAATGCAACACTAACTATTGAAAATATTCTCGGGCAACCCATTAAACAAATAAAAAATATTTCAGGGCAGACAATAATATTACAACGTGACAACTTGTCCAGTGGACTTTATTTCGTTCGACTAACAGAAGACAATAACGTAGTAGTAACAAACAAAATAATAATTACGGACTGACTACGAAGGATGAGAAGCACATGCCCATAACAAAGGATTAAAAGAAATCTGTTACGTCTCCTATATCCCAACTCCCTACTTATTTAAGAATCCCTCTTTGGTTAAGCGCTTTATGAAAGCGTCTTGCATTAACCTGGTGCTGTGCATATGTAGAAGCAAAAACATGATATCCTGAAAAATCATCGCGCGCGCAGAAGTACAGGTAGTTGTGTGGAAAGCGGTTAAGCACTGCATCAATGGATATAATAGAAGGAATGCAAATCGGCCCTGGAGGTAGCCCTGCGTATTTGTAGGTGTTGTAAGGAGAATCAATTTTTTTGTATTCGCTCAGAACACGCTTAATAGAAAAATCTCCGAGTGCATACACCAGCGTAGGGTCTGCCTGGAGGTTCAATTTTTTTTTCAGGCGGTTCAGGTACACGCCGGCAATAACAGGTTTCTCATCATCGCGCTGCGTTTCCTGCTCTATGATAGATGCAAGAACCGTTACCTGTGCAGGTTGAAGGCCAAGCTGCAATGCTTTTTGTTTCCGCTCTGCATTCCAGAATTTATCATGCTCTGTTTTCATCCGCCTCACAAATTGCCTGCCCGAAGTATTCCAGAAAAACTGGTACGTGTTGGGAATAAAAAGCGTGAGAACTGTGTTGGAGTCCACATCAAGAGGGGAGAGAAATTTTTCATCGCGCATTAAATACAGCAGGGAATCTTTTGCCGGTTCAATCTGTTCGCTGATGCGCTCTGCAAATTGTTCCCTGGTCCTTATGCTGTTAAACACAAGGTTCACCGGTAATTGCTTTCCCGACCGAAGCATTTTTAACAGCTCAAGATTATTCATGCCGCTGTAAATTTTATACCTCCCGGGATAAACATGCTCCTGGTATTTCATAAGCTGCGATGCCATGCGGAATAAAAACTTGTTGTTAAATAGTACAGATGTATCCAGTGAAGCAAAAACATTTTCAATCGTTGAGCCGGTAGCAATAAAAATATATGGGCGTTCCCGCTTAACAGGAGTAATGTTGGGATTCAAAAAAATAAAATACAGCGCCAGCGCTGCGGCTGCGAGAAGAAGCACAACAGAAAGAAAAAATATTTTAAGAAACTTTTTCACGGAAAACTTTGGAGTAATAAAGACAGAATTGTTTCAGCTCGCATTCCGGGCATTTCGGGTTCCTTGCAGTGCACACATAGCGCCCATGCAGTATAAGCCAGTGATGCGCAATGGCAACCTTGTCCTCCGGAATATATTTTAACAGTTGTTTCTCGGTCTGTAACGGATTTTTAGCGCCCGTAGTTAAACCCAGCCGTGCCGACACGCGGAATACATGCGTATCCACCGCAAGTGCAGGCAAATTATAAACCACAGAGGCCATAACGTTTGCTGTTTTTCTTCCCACGCCGGGAAGCTTCATAAGCGATTCGACATTATCGGGCATCACGCCGCCGAAATCGTTCACCAACATTTTCGCCATTGCCACAAGATGCTTTGATTTACTGTTGGGATAGCTGATACTTTTTATGAGGGGATAAACTTTTTCGGGTGTGGCAGCAGCAAGCGCTTCGGGCGTAGGAAATGATTTGAAAAATTCAGGAGTCGTCATATTCACTCTTTTGTCGGTGCACTGCGCCGAAAGAATTACCGCTACGATAAGTTCATAAGGAGTACGGTATGATAATTCCGTCTCTGCCCGGGGCATTTTTTTACTGAAGTAATCCAGAATTTTCGAGAACCTTTCTTTTTTTGTCATAAAACTGTGCGCCTGAAAATGAAAAAATGATGTGCGAAAATAATAATGCCCGTTATAAAAGAATAATAATGTAAATTAGCATTTGATTTCTTCGGTATGAGACAAAAAATACTTTTTCTGCTGTTTATTTTGCTGGCGTCCCTGAATGCAAATGCCAAAAAACTATCCGCACTTTTTTCATACGGTACTTTTTATTCTCCTCAGCAAGGCCCATATCTTGAAACGTATCTAAGCATTGACAGTCGTTCGGTTAATTATAAACTCAACGAAAATAAGCTCTACCAGGCAAAAATTGAAGTGATTTTAACAGTGAAGAAAAACGAAAAAATTATTTACTACGATAAATACAACCTGCATAGCCCTGAAGCAAAGGACACTTTGCAGGCCATGAATAATTTCCTGGACCAGCAACGAATAAAGCTTGCCGAAGGCAGCTACGACCTGATGCTTGCATTGACGGATAAAAACTCTGACGACCGGTCGTATGAAGTGACACAGAAAATTGAATTGTTCTTTCCTGAAAATAAAATTTCGATTTCAGACATTGAATTTATTGACACCTATACAACTACTGCAAGCGAAAATAGCTTTTCTAAAAACGGTTACGACCTTATTCCGCGCACTTCCAATTATTTTGGAAAAAACGAAAATGCGCTTACTTTCTATGTTGAAATTTACAACACTGACAAAGCTCTTGGCGAAGAGCCATGGTTAATCAATTATTATGTGGGTGAATTTCAAAAGACGGGCGTTGTTGGACAGCTCACCGGCTTTTCGCGCCAGCAAGCGGTTCCGCTTAAGGGGTACATAGCCCGGATTCCATTAACGGATGTGCCTTCAGGAAACTATGAGTTGAATGTGGAAGTGAAAAGCAAAGCCAATGAATTGCTCGCTTCCAAAAAAATATTTTTCCAGCGAAGCAATGGAACCCAGGCAGAAGATGTAAGTGCACAAACTGTAAATATTGAAACAACATTCGCTTATAAATATACGCATCGCGATACACTGAAAGAATATTTGAATTCGCTTTATCCTATAGCGAATCCCATGGAAAAGCAATTTATAGATAACCAGGTTGCAAGTGCAGATGTAACCAGCATGCAGCATTTTCTCTATAATTTCTGGAACAGGAGAGACAAGACAAATCCTGAAGCTGCGTGGCTGTCGTACCTTGAAGAAGTAAAAAAAGTAAATGACGCCTACGGTTACCATCTTGTAAAGGGATATAAGACAGACCGCGGCAGAGTGTATCTTCAATATGGCCCTCCTAATTCAATCTACGAGAGCAAAAACGAACCCTTTGCATACCCTTACGAGATATGGCATTACTATAGATTAGGAACGCAGAGCAATAGAAAATTTGTTTTTTATAGTGAGAACAATTCTACAAACGACTTTACGTTGATTCATTCTGATGCCCAGGGAGAATTTTATAACTCGCAATGGGAATTTACTGTTAATAAGCGTGTGCCCCGAAGCGGGACGCCCGATTTCGACCAGGAAAAAACGAATCCTCAGTTGGGCGGACATTCATCTGATGAATATTCATTCCCAAAGTAATCTTTCTTCAATCAGATTTTATTTTATTTTATGAGCACTGCCGTAGTAATTCTTAATTACAACGGTTTGAAATTTTTAAAGCAGTTTCTCAGCCAAATCGTTATCCAGTGTCCAAAGGGTGCAGAGGTAATTATTGCGGATAATAATTCATCCGATGACACGGTGCCCTGGCTTAAAGAAAATTATCCCGAACTAAGAATCATCCGGCACCCGGTTAATTATGGTTTTGCGAAGGGATACAACGAGGCGCTTAGGCAGGTGGAAGCAAAATATTTTGTGATTCTGAATTCAGATATTGAAGTTTCTCCCGGATGGCTTGCTCCGTTGATTGATTATATGGAGCAGCATGAAGAGGTTGCGGCATCTCATCCAAAAATTCTTTCATTTAATAACAAAGAATATTTTGAATACGCAGGAGCGGCAGGAGGATTTATTGATGCTTTCGGATTTCCCTTTTGCAGGGGAAGAATTTTTACGACTCTTGAAAAAGATATGGGGCAATATGATGATGTGAAAACAGTTTTCTGGGCGACCGGCGCCTGTATGATTGTAAGGGCAGATTGTTTCTGGCAGGCAGGCGGTTTCGATGATTTCTTTTTCGCCCACATGGAAGAAATTGATTTATGCTGGCGCTTTCAGCGCATGGAATACAAAGTGATGTGTGTGCCGCATTCAAAAGTGTTTCACATTGGCGGTGGAACCTTGCCAAAAAATTCTCCGAGAAAAACATTTCTCAACTACAGGAATAATCTTTCCATGCTTGCAAAAAATTTACCGGCAGCACTGCTTATTCCGGTATTTTTATTTCGCATCATTACGGATATAATGGCGTCCGCTGTGTTTTTATTTCTCAGCGGGCCCGCTCACTTTGCCTCTGTCTGGAAAGCATACTTCAGTTTTGTGGCTAACTTGGGTCGCATTATCCGCAGCCGAAACGAATTCGGCAAAACGTATTCTTTCCGTTTGCCTTTCACCATTTACAAAGGCTCTGTGCTTTTAACCTATTTTATGGCAGGTAAAAAGAAATTTACTGAATTACACTCTGAAAAATAGCTGGTTTTCACTGAAATATTTAGTGATTTGTAAGATTTTCGCTTTATTGTTATTTATTGAAGCAACTGCTACCTTTACATTCACGCCATAAAATTTCCGGGCATCATCCTTAATTTTTTGGAATGAAGGGCAATATAGAAACACTGATTCAAAAAGCGGTTAAGTGCAGGACGTCAAATCCTGTGCAGGCTTTGGTATTTCTGGATGATGCGATTACACTGTCCGAAAAACTTTCCATCCCACCACTTAAAGCAAAAGCAAAATTTGAAAAGGCGCTTTGCTATTTGACCCAAAACAATTTTAAGAGTGCACTGACCCATATAACCGAGGCCTACGAAATTTTTAAAAAGGAAAACAACTACGAGGAAATTATAGAATGTCTTGCTGTTAAAGCCGATGTGTATTTCCGTTTGGGCGACAGCATGCAGGCCATAGCACTGCTTATTGACCGCCTGAAACTTTGCCGTACCCAACAGGATGAAAAACGTTATGCCCAGAATCTTCACTCCCTCGGAAAAATTTTTATTGCCATAGGAGAAAGAGAACGAGGAATTGAAAACTTCAGGGAAGCGGCAAAAATATTTGAGCGATTGGGGCAAACTGAACAGATGCTGAGTTCTTTTCTGCACATTGGCAATGCACACTGCTCGGCAAAATTATTTGATAAAGCACTTTACTATTTCTTCCGCTGCAGCCATATTCTCGAGACATTCGAAAATCAGAAACTGAAAATACGAACGCTTACCGGCATTGCTTCGGTATATACAGCACAGAAAAAATTCGACACTGCACTTACTTACCTGCAGGAAGCACTTACGCTTATCGCTAACATCCAGGATATGCAGGTTAAAGCTGAGCTTCATAAAAACCTGGGACAGTTGTATATTGAACTCACGCAATACGATTATGCTATAAATCATTTGGTGAAAGCAAAAGAGTTTGCAGCCGATTCTCCCCTTGAAGCGCAGCTCGAAAAAATATACGAATTGTTGTCTTCTGCATACGATTCAATAGGAGACAGAGACAATGCGCTGAAATATTTTAAGCTGTATCATACACTGAACCGTGAAATTGCTTCGGAGAAAGTCAGCTTGCAGGTGATGGGACTCCAGATACGTTATGACCTTGACGAACTGAGGAAGCAAAAAGAAATTGCAGAACTGTCTTCCAAACTAAAGGAACAGTTTCTGGCCAATATGAGTCATGAAATCCGTACCCCTATGAATGGCATCATCGGTATGACCCACCTGTTGGGCAATACCGGCCTTTCTGCCGAGCAGAGGGAATATATCGAAGCCATCCGCCAATCAGGAAACAACCTGATGGTGCTCATCAACGACATTCTGGATTTTGCTAAAATCAATTCAGGCAAGATTGAATTTACCGAGCAGGAATTCAACCTAAGGGAAACCGTAAAAAATATCATGCAGATTCTGCAGGTAAAAGCAGATGAAAAAAATATTGAGCTCGCATACACTATGGATTATGGCATCCCTGAAATTATTCTCGGTGACCCGATACGTTTGAACCAGATACTTGTAAACCTGCTTGGCAATGCAGTAAAATTTACCGACCGCGGAAGCGTGAAGTTGAACATAAGCCGCTATGAGGATTCGGGTAACAAGCTGAAATTATTTTTCAGCATCAGCGATACAGGAATCGGAATCCCTTCGGAAAAACTTGAAAAAATATTTGAAACATTTTCTCAGGCTGAAAAAACCAGGAGCTATGAAGGCACTGGATTAGGACTATCCATAGTGAAACAATTAGTGGAATTACAGGGAGGAAAAATTTCAGTTCGCAGCGCGTTGAATGAAGGTTCGGTTTTTGAATTTGACCTTACGTTCGGTAAGCAAGTTAAGAGAACATATGTAGCTCCCGTACCGATCATTGAAAGGGCGAAAGTTGATTTTTCAGGAGTCAGGGTTTTGATTGTTGAGGACAATAAAATCAATCAGCTTCTGGTGAGAAATATTCTCAGAAAATTCGGATTTGAAATTATAGACAGTGCCGACAACGGAAGGGCTGCCATACGGATGTTGAACCAGGGCAGCTATGATGTTATCCTGATGGATATACAGATGCCGGAACTTAACGGCTACGACATTACACAGCATATTCGGAACACATTAAAGATTTCGCAGGAGGAGCTTCCTATTATTGCTCTCACCGCAGACGCTTCGGAAAAGGAAAAGCAAACAGCAATGAGCTTGGGAATGAATGATTATATCGTAAAACCGTATTCTCCTGAAGAACTTTACCGGGTGCTTTCGAAGTTTGTCGGAAAAACTCAGGAGGAAATTATTGCAAGCGCTCTTCCGCCTGCTATTGAGGAAGAAACGAACGATTTTTCATTTCTTGATAAATATGCAGACGGAGATACGAATATGAAACTTCAGCTGATGGAAATTTTCCTGAGACAGGTTCCTGAAGCCATTGCAAAAATCGGGGACAACATCCGCAAGAAAAAGTGGGATGAGGTTTATCCCGCAGCGCATAAAATCAAGTCGAGCATTTCTGTATTCCAGCTTTATGAACTTGCTACGGTTGCCAAAGACATAGAAAACTTTTCACGTCATCGTGAAAATATGGAACAGCTGCCCGGACTTTTTGAAAAGCTTCAGTCGGGTTGCACCACGGCCTTAATCGCCATCACTGCTGAGATTGAAAAATACAGAGGACGCGATAAGAATATCAACTGAAAATAATTTTTGCTGAATAATTTTCTTTGCCCGTTAATCTGCCGATGGGTTTTGTAACGGAATCAATTCCATTTTGCTTTAACGTCTTTAAAAAATCATCAACGCCATCGGGCGCAACGGCAGCCAGCAACCCCCCGTTGGTTTGCGGGTCGCAAAGCGGAATGAACCATGAACCTTCTTCGGCCTCGACTTTTTTTTCATAGGCGTTCCAGTTCCTGAAAAGATTATCAGGGAAACTCATCTGCGTGATATATTTTTTAGCTGCTTCTGCGATGGGGACATCCGGATAATTAATAATTGCAGAGAGATTACTTCCATCAGCCATTTCTATAAGGTGGCCCAGTAATCCAAACCCGGTAACGTCAGTGAGCGCCGATACTGATTTCAGCTCACCGAATTTTTCTCCGATGTCATTGAGAGAAATCATCATTTTAATTGCTGCGTTGTAATCATCTTCACTGATAATTTTTCTTTTAATAGCGGTACTCAGAATTCCGGAGCCCAACGGCTTGGTCAGAAAAAGTAAATCGCCCTCGCGTGCCGAATTATTCGCCTTAAGATTTTCCTTTTTCACAAGGCCATTTACACTGAGCCCGAAGAATGGTTCAACCGAATCAATACTATGTCCTCCCGCAAGCGGAATGTTTGCTTTTGCACAGATGTATTCCGCGCCTTTCATAACTTCAGAAGCAAGCTCTGCAGGAAGTTTTTCTACGGGCCATCCGAGTATTGCAGTTGCCAGTATTGGCGCTCCTCCCATGGCGTACACATCGCTGAGCGCGTTTGCCGAGGCAATCCTTCCGAAATCAAAAGCATCGTCAACAACAGGTGTAAAAAAATCTACCGTGCTTATTAAAGCATTTCCGTTTCCTAAATCATACACAGCGGCATCATCACGGCTTTCATTTCCTATCAGCAACTTGCTGAATTTTTTCTTTTCACTTTTACTCAATATCTGTTCCAGCACCGAAGGTGCAATCTTACATCCGCACCCGGAGCCGTGACTGAATTCTGTGAGACGTATTTCTTTTACTTCTATCATTAATTTCAGTTTCTGATTTCGATAATATTCTCTTTTACTGAATTGTGTATCGATAAAATTTTCTTTACAGTAAAATCAATATCTTCAGCTATAAACTCAACTTTGGAAATTTGTTCAGGATTGCGTTGAGACAAACCATATTCATAGGTCTTATCATAATATTCAAGCATCTGTTTTATCCACTCGCGGATTTTATTTTCTTCAAGAAGCTGAATGGCTTCTTTCATTCTTGCGCCGCCGAGTGAGCGTTCAAGTTTAACGGTATTCGCTTTCAGTTCATCCACTGCGAATTTTCCGTATTCGTCATCAATGCGGTTGATTCTTTCCTCATACGATAAAACAATCTCAACGAGTGGAGCTGCAAGCATATGGTCGAACAAGATGTCGGGAATTTTCAGCGAGCCAACTTTGCGGCTTTCATTTTCAACCCAGAGAATATTTTCCGGGTTGGTTTTACCAAACTCGAAAGCGATAAGGTTTTCATAATGCTCCTGGCGCGGTTGCGGCTCCATGCCGATGGCTCCAAAAGCAGAGCCGCGGTGATTCGCCAATGCTTCCAAATCCAGAACCTGCTCACCGGATTTTTTCAGTTCGTTCAGTAAAAATGTTTTCCCGCTTCCGGTTTTTCCGCCCAGCACTATAAGTTTTCTTTCAGCCTCAATCTGCTGCAATGCCCAGCGCCGGTAGCTTTTATAGCCGCCTTTAAGAAGTATGGTTTTGATGCCTGCTGTTTCCAAAAGCCATGACATAATGCTGCTGCGCATTCCTCCTCTCCAGCAATACAATAAAACAGTTTGTTGTTCTGAGGATAAATAATCTTTTACCGTTTTAATAAAGGTGTGAAATTTTTCACCCGTCAATTCAAATCCTTTTTCAACAGCTTGATTTCTTCCGTGCACTTTGTAAGTGATACCTACTTCTTTTCTCGCTTCGTTATCGAGCAAAGGCAGGTTAACGGCACCGGGAATTCTT
Source organism: Bacteroidetes bacterium 2013_40CM_41_45 (assembly GCA_002215675.1). Classification (GTDB taxonomy): domain Bacteria; phylum Bacteroidota; class Bacteroidia; order AKYH767-A; family 2013-40CM-41-45; genus 2013-40CM-41-45. The sequence continues at coordinate 630,464 of NGFH01000002.1, forward strand.
CCCTGGAAAAATTCTGATTCACTGCGTACATCCAGCAGCAAATGATTTCCGCTGAAAACATTTTGCATGTAATCTTCTACAAGTAATCCCGGGGGCATAACAGTGCTATTGAAAGTATAACGGTCGTTAGCTAAAAACTCTGACCGCTGATGTGCCGGATTGATTTTTTCCGGCAAGTTTTTATTTATAAATTTTTACTACCGGTTCTTCCCCTTCAGCATGCCAGCTGCGGTACATGCCGCTACAATTGAAAACCAACTCCATATTTGCATTCGCATCCACAGCAATTAATCCCCCTTCACCGCCGACGTCTTTCATTTTTTTCATGATAGCAAATTCACACGCCTCTTTCAGACTCATTCCTTTGTATTCCATTAGGCATGAAACATCATATGCTGTTACCAGCCGGATAAAATACTCTCCGTGGCCGGTGCATGACACAGCGCAAGTTTGGTTATTGGCATATGTTCCCGAACCTATAATAGGAGTATCGCCAATTCTTCCAAACCGTTTGTTGGTCATGCCGCCAGTAGAAGTAGCGGCAGCGACATTCCCTTCTTTGTCAACAGCAACAGCGCCTACCGTGCCAAGTTCCACATCAACATTATGGTCCATGTGTTGAGCTTCGGAATCTTTTACTTTCTGCCATTGGTCATATCTAAACTGGCTGTAGAAATATTTGTCGTCCTCAAAATGCAGACGGTGCTCGCGTGCAAAATCCTCTGCGCCTTTGCCTCCCACGAAAACCTGCTCTTTGCTTTGCATAATGGTGCGGGCAAGAATAATCGGGTTGCGAACATTTCGTACTCCCGTCACAGCGCCCGCCATCAATGTTTTTCCATCCATGATAGACGCATCCATTTCGTTTTTTCCCTCATGCGTAAACACAGAGCCGCGTCCGGCATTAAAGTGAATATCATTTTCAAGTGAACGCACGGCAGCTTCCACAGCCAGCAGTGCGCTGCCACCCGTTTCGAGAATAGAAAAGCCGCTGTCCACGGCCTCGCTCAGCCCATCCTTATATTTTTTTTCAAGTTCGGGCGTCATTAACTTGCGCGAAATAGTTCCGGCTCCTCCGTGAACTGCTATGGCAAATTTTTTATTCATTCCGGTCAGGGTTTTATCATGTGTAAAAAGAGTTATCGCATGCAAATATCAGCAAACTCACAATACCTGCAACGTTCTTTGTCTTCTGTTTGTGTGAAGGGTGTTTTTTCGTCTGTTATTTCATTAATTAACCCCGTAAGGCGCGATTTAAACTCTTCAATTTTTTCATGACTTACCGGAGTGCTGTCGCTGTTCAGGTACCGGATTCCTTCAGACATATCCCTAAGAATATAAATTCCGGCCGAGGCGGTTGAATGAGAATTGAAAGAAGAAAATAATAATTCATAAAACATGAGCTGGAATAATTCTTTTTTATCGGTGGAGGAAAATAATTCCTCAACGTTTTTGTACGTCACTGAATTCACTCTTCCCGATTTGTAATCGGTGATGCGAACCGAACCGTGTACTTTTTCGGCACGGTCTATGATTCCGTAAAGAGATACCGATTTATTATTCCCGACAGAAAACGGAGCATAAGATTTTCTCTCTAGAAACAAAAGCTCAAGAGGCGCTTCTTTTTCATCTGCTTTAAGCAACTTATAAATTAATTCTTCTGCTGTTTTTTTAAGCAAAAGATTTTTCCCAAATAACAATGATGCTTTTTGCGGAATCATTTTTGTGAATACAGCTGAAACAGTACCGGGAACTTTTTTTCGCAGCTGTTCTATAGTTTTTTTGTCGAGAATTTTTATTTCCCCGTAAAGCTCCCGCATGCATTCATGCAGCAGCGTTCCGAATGTTCTCTCATCAATTTCGTCAACCATATCTTCGGCAGCTTTCAGGTGCGCCACATATCGGAAATAAAATTGCGCCGGGCAATTAATATACGATTGAAGTTTTGAAGAAGAAAAGCTGACGGATGCATTCTGCCTGCCTGCGGGGATAAAATATTTCTGAATCTCTTCCATCGTACCCGCATCTTTTTCAATAATGATGGGCTTCACGTCCGGAATCCTGATGGGCGCTGTCATCAGCTCTTCACTGATGTTTGCAGTTTCTTTCATCTCATGAGTCAGTTGCAGGATGAACCGGCTCTTTTCACCTGTGGCGAGTTTTTTAACCTCGGTATCGTACAGCAAAAAAATATTTTTTGCTCTTTGAAGAAGCCGGTAAAAGTGGTAGGATGAAATAGTATCTTTTTCGGTGAACACAGGCAACCCGAATGATTTGCGAAGAGCATACGCAATAAAACTGCTATGACGCGATGAGTAAGGCAGCGTTCCTTCATTAACATTAAGGATAATTACATTTTCAAAATCAAGAGCGCGCGTTTCAAGGAAACCCATTACCTGCAACCCGCTTAACGGTTCTCCGCTGAACGGAACTGAGGCCGAACGAATGATTTCCATCATAAGATTTGCAGCTGTATGCCATTCCATTTCGGGAATGTTGGCCAGGATATTTTTTTCAAGGCGGATGCATTGCGAATAAAACAACGCCATGCTTTCTGTGTCCACCTCAGAATATCCGCCCGCAAAAAGCGGTGATGGCTTATTCATCTCTGCATTCGATATCAGTGTTTCCAACAATATGCGCACTGATGAGAATAAATCTCTTGATGAATTTATTTCAGGAAAAAGAATTTTTCGGTATGCAGGAGCGTTTTCCGTTAATAAAACGTGCCGGGGCACAAATACGTATTGCTCTTTCTCAATTTTTCTATGCAGGTATTCGCTGTCAGTCTTTTCGAGAGTCGTCACATACGGATGCGTGAGAATATCTTTGACGTATTTGTGATAAAAAAGAAGAGTGCCGTTTTCACCTGCCTTGCGATGTCTTTGAACAGCGAACCAGGATTCGAGCAGGGAGTTAAGCGATGTCTGGGAAAGCGGATAGCCCATGGTTATATTAATCCTGTCCGCCTCCGGAGGCAACGAATGAATCACCGGCAGCAGCATGCGCTCATCGGGGAGAATAATTGCAATTTCTTCCGGGGCTGAATTCTTTTTCAAAAGATTTTTTACAATGACTCCGGCTGCTTTGGCCTGGCCAACCTGCAAAGGCACGCCTGTAATCTTTATATTTTTTTTACTGCCATTTGTGCCGGTCGCAAAATGATTTTTATTCCAGTTGAAATTATTTTTTCCGATGAGAGAGCTGTTGCGCAGGAAATGGCCTGCTTCATGATTTTTATTATCATAATAATATGGGTCGGAATCCCAGTACAGGGATGCACCGTATTTTTTCCTCAGATGACCGATAATTTTTTCTTCCGAAGCAGACAAGGCATAAAACCCTGCAAATACAAAATGCCTGCCTGCAAATTTTTTAAGCAAAGGTTCCGATTCAATGGTTTCTGCAATGGCGCGGTATACTATTCCTTCATAAGCAAGGTTTTTACCGGTAAGCAGGTTTCTGAATTCAGAGTAAATGGGGAAAAGCTTATTCCAGAATTTAGAGAATTCGTTTTTGATTTTCCCTTCCGTTCCTGTAAAAAATAGTTCAGCGAATTTCCTAAGACGCTCTGTTTCTTCCTCGGGCAACCCGAATTTCTCATCAATGTCTTTCAAATCTTTTAACGTAGAGAATAGTTTTTCAGCATTACAGAGCCATCGGTCTGTCTCATCAAAATCGCTCAGTAACATTCCTCCCCAGGGATAAAAATTGTCGAAACTCTCCCCGGGAAAATGTTTTTTGTAAACAAGGTATAGCAACGTAATAAGCTCGGTTCTATCTGGAACGGTGAACGGAGAGAGCGACAGAATAAAATCATTAACAGCAAAAATATCAGGCGAAAGGGCAGGGGAGGAGAGGCGTGCATTCAATTCTTTCCTGAAAAATAAACACGCCCTGCGCGTGGGCAATACTACAACTACATTATGAAGCTCATCCTTATGATTTGATAAGACTTCGGCTGCGACTTTACCAAGAAAAGATTCCATTTTTATACTGTGAAAAGAATGTTTTGCAAGATTAAAAAAAGGCTGAAAATATTTCCGGTTTTTTTATTACCTTGCGTTCCAATCCGTCACAGATATCTGTGACCTCACAGTGCAAAGATGAAAACATTTTCATCTGAATTACTCTTTTCAGCAATGTTGTTGACTTTTTCGTGCTTCAGCATTAGCCCTGCCCGTGCTGAGCATGGAAATAATTCAAGCCTTTCTTTTACTGAAAATAAAGGGCAATGGGAAAGCACCATTTTGTTCCGTACCGATTTTAGAGGAGGAAGGTTGTTCCTGGAAAAAAATAATTTCACCTATGTCTTCTATCACCCGGAGGATTTTGAATACCTGCATCCGCATAATGGAAAGGTAACTTCTCAAATGCGTCTTCACGCAGTGAAAGTGGAAATGGAGAACAGCATGAATTCTGTTTCTGTTGCCGGAAGAGAAGAAGAATCGTATCATAAAAACTTTTTCATTGGCAATGACCCGTCAAAATGGGCAAGCGATGTCAGGGGTTTCAGCGAGGTTTTATATGAAAATATTTACCGGAAAATTGACTTGAAGGTTTACAGCAAAGCAAACGAATTGAAGTATGATTACATTGTTGCGCCGGGGGGTGATGCTTCGCTTATCAAGCTGAAATATTCCGGTGCGGATAACATGTTTGTGAAATATGGACTGCTTTACATGCAGTTATCTGTCGGGACTATTGTGGAGATGCGTCCCTTCTCATATCAGCAAATCAACAATGAAACGGTTTCTGTTGACTGCGAATATATTTTGAATGGAAACGAAGTAAGTTTCAAAGTAAGTAAGTACAATAAAAATTTCCCACTCATCATTGACCCCACATTAGTGTTTTCAAGTTTCACCGGCTCGTTTGCGGCAAACTGGGGTTTCACCGCCACGTATGATAATGCAGGTGATTTGTATTCAGGTGGAAATGTGCAGGGCGCCGGTTACCCGGTAACGGTTGGCGCTTACCAGGTAACTTATGGGGGAGGAAATGCAAGCGGAAACGGATGGCAGAGTGATATGGCCATTGCAAAATTTAACCCGACCGGCACCGCATTTTTGTATGCTACGTATCTCGGCGGTTTCAGCAACGAACAGCCGCACAGTTTAATCGTTGACAATAATAACAACCTGGTAATTTATGGTGTAACATGGTCTTCAAATTATCCTGTTACTGCCGGTGCGTATGATGTAACGTTTAATGGTTTAGCCGATATCGTAGTTTCAAAACTAAACACCACGGGTAATATTCTGCTTGCATCTACATTCATTGGTTCATCGGGAGATGACGGAATAAATATTGACCCGGGATTCTTTACTTTCTCTTCGTTGAAATATAATTATGCCGATGAAGCCCGGGGAGAAATCATTGTTGACGCAAATAACAATTATATCATCGCTTCCTGTACCCGCTCGAATACTTTTCCGACTACAGCAGGTTCTTTCCAGCCCGCATTCGGAGGGGGTGGCCAGGATGGTGTTGTATTTAAATTCAACTCAACCCTGACGGCACTGGCATGGAGCACTTTTCTCGGCGGAAGCAGTGATGATGCTGCATATTCAGTTCAGCAAGACGGCAATGGTGACCTATATGTTGCAGGGGGAACCAACAGCGCTAATTTTCCTTCTACAGCAGGAACGCTTCATCCTTCATTCCAGGGCGGATTGGCAGACGGGTTTATCACACACCTTACCGCAAACGGTTCAGCCGTTCTTCAATCAACATACACCGGCACTTCTTCGTATGACCAGAATTATTTTGTTCAGCTCGATAACAGCGGAAATGTTTATGTCTGCGGACAAACACAGGGTAATTACCCGGTTACGGCAGGAGTGTATTTCAATGCAGGTGGAAAACAATACATTCATAAACTTAATTCTACATTAAGCACTTCTATCTATTCTACCATTTTCGGAACGAACTCTGCATATCCCAATCTTGCGCTCACCGCTTTTCTCGTTGACACATGCGAGAATGTTTATGTATCGGGATGGGCGCGGTGTGCGGGATTAAGTAATCCGAATCCGACAACCACGTTTGGAATGCCGGTGACCGCTAACGCTTTTCAGCCCGTAACGGCAGATGGCTGCGATTTTTATTTTATCGTGTTTAAAAAAGACGCTGTTCAGTTGTTATACGCAACGCATTTTGGCGGAGGGCTCAGCGATGAGCATGTGGACGGAGGCACCAGCCGCTTTGATAAAGGCGGAACAATTTATCAATCTGTTTGTGCAGGATGTTTTGGCAATTCCGATTTTCCCACTACGGCCAACGTAGTTTCCAATACAAACAATTCTAACTTTCAGTGCAACAATGCAGTTGTAAAACTCAGCTTTGATTTTATTCATATCGTCTCAAGCTTTTCTCCTACACCACTTTCAGGGTGTGCACCGTTCACAACTACTTTTGTAAATAATAGCAATAATGCGTACGGCTACATCTGGGATTTTGGTGATGGCTCACCGCAGGATACCACCACTTCGCCAACACATACTTTTATCAATCCGGGAACTTATAATGTTATGCTGGTTGCCATTAATAATGTTGCATGCAATGTCTCGGATACTTCGTTTGTTACCGTTACTGTAACACCTCCGCCGCCGATAAATCCGGTCATTCAATATAATTCTTCAGGCGGATGCGATACGCTTCAGGTGAATTTTACGGCACAATTTTCTGCCGGAAATGTTTTCAGTTGGGATTTCGGTGATGCAACTTCGGCAACCGGAATTAATGTGTCCCATACGTACACCGCTCCGGGCACGTACATTGTAACTTTAATCATTAACGATACCATATGTATTAATGCAGACACGACAACAATTACTATTATCGTAAACCCTGCACCTCCGCTTAATGTTGCCATTCAATCTAACGAAGTCAATGTCTGCGATACAGTGAATGCTACGTTACAAACCAATTCAAATTCTTCGTTCACCTATAATTGGGATTTGGGTGATGGAAATTTTTCTTCATTAAACCCTGTTCAACATAGCTACTTCGTTCCCGGTTCATATACTGTGATTGTTACCGTCACGGATACAGTTTGCAACACTACCGGAACCGATACTGTAACAGTCATCGTTCCTCCGCCTGCTGCCATAAGCTCGTCCATTAATTTTTCTTCAACGCAATATTGCGATTCGCTGATTGCATCGCTGCAAGCGGTCGCAAATTTCGGAAGTGTTTACTCGTGGGATTTTGGTGATGGAAATTTTGGTAACGGAAGCAATGTATCTCATACGTATACTGTGCCGGGAACTTACACCATTATGCTTGTGGTTATTGACCCGGTTTGCTTGCGATACGACACTTCATACCAGTCTCTGACTTTTTTGCCCGTTATAGTTTCCGGCATTACTACAGACAGCATCATAAACAGTTGCCCGCCAATGACCGTGACATTGAATGGCACTTCTAATTTTGCAAGCAGCTCTTTTTTATGGACGATTGACAACAACTATGTTTCAAATAATCCATCATTCACGTACACTTTCAATAACGGAGGCACGTACAATATCATGCTTATTGTGAATAGTGCATCTTCATGCAACCTGTCAGACACTGCTACGTTCTCTGTTACTGTTCTCAGCAAACCGGTGGCAGCATTTATTTACGAGAGTAAACCTATTTACTTTGCTGATGACGGCATTAAGTTTTATGACCAGAGCGTTGGCGCTTCGCAATGGAGCTGGAATTTTGGTGACGGAGCTTTTTCTACCATGCAGCATCCCGTTCATGGCTATCAGTTTGCAGGCGTTTATCCGGTTTGTCTTGCCGTTAATAACGTAAACAACTGTCCGGATGAAGTGTGCCACGAGGTTCCCATTACCGAAACTATTTATGTGCCCAATGTTTTCACTCCCAACCACGATAATAAAAATGAAGTGTTCAGAGTTTTGTACAGCGGAATTTTTGATGTGGAAGTGAAAATCTACGACCGCTGGGGCGAGCTTATTTGCTCATGGCAGGGACTTGACGGATACTGGGACGGAACTTTCAAAGGTGTTCCTGTTAAGGAAGATGTTTATGTTTACTACATTGTAGCAAAGGGCTACTGGGAGCCGGAGATTGTTAAAGTTGGAAGAGTAACGGTGCTCAAGTGATTCAAACCGGAATCACTTTTCCGTCATTAAGATACACAAGATATTTTTCTACCGGCTGGTAATGCAGTTTTTCTAAAGCATCTGCATATGTTTTTATCTGGGCCACGTCCTGCGGTTTTTCTTTTCCTGTTTTAAAGTCGAGCACTATGGCATGTTTACCCTTAAACAAAATTCTGTCAGGGCGAAGGGCAGGCGCACCGGGGAAAAGAATTTCTCTTTCAGCCAGGATTTGCCATTCGTCTGTAAAATATTTTTTGATGATTTCGTTTTCAAAAATTTTTTTAAGCTGAACCGATAAGGCGGACCGGGTTTCTTCACTTAGCATTCCGGCGTAAAACAGTTTGTTAATAGCAGATTCAAGGTCACCCGGCATTTTTATGTATGACATCACCTTATGCGCTGCCGTTCCGAAATTAATTTTCTTCACATACTCTTTTGCCATTACTCCCAGCGAAGAGCTTTTTTCTGCAACAGAAATTCTGACTCTCCAATCGGTTGAAATATATTCTTCAAGCGTTGCAGAAGAGACACGAGTCGCTTCAGTTTTTTTGGTTTTTATCTTTTCCCCGAGGCAAAATTTTTTCATTTCCTGTACATCATTCATTTTGCCCAGTGAGGCAGCAAGAATATCGCTCACTTTTTTCGGTTCGTCCTGCTGAAGCTTAACTTTATCAGAATAAATGTATAAGCGCTCAATGGCACGGGTGCAGGCAACATACATAAGATTGAGTGCATCGCTTACGTAATTTCTTTTCTCACGAAAAAAGTCTTCTTTGAAAAATGTTTTTTCCAGCGATGAACCGTAGCGTACAGGAAACATCTGCGCCTCATCGAATGGCTCTTCAGCTGACGAAATCCACATTAATTCTTCAGAGGGAAAAATATTCCAGTTGAAAAAAGGAATGAAAACCACGGGAAACTGCAATCCTTTTGCTTTGTGAATGGTCATGATGCGGATAGCATTTTCAGATTCAGGCAGCAACACGCTGTTGCCGTCTTTGTTTTTATTTTCATCCCACCATTCAAGAAATGATAAGACAGAAGAATTTCTCTGCCGTGAATGTTCAAGCACACAATCCTGGAAACGCTGAATGAATACATCAGCTTTTTGATTGAGGAAAAAAATCCGGAGAAGTTCTTCGCAGAGTTCAAACACCGGCAAAGAACGAAACCGCTGTACGCCGGAAATAAATTCTACCGGCAGCGTTTTATTGAACATGTTGTCTTCGAGCGGCATGGTATCGAAGAGCGTGGGAGAATTATTTTTTGTTTTTGCATCAACGCTTGCGTCACTGAAAACAGGATGCAATGCGGCAGCCGGCTCTTGCGTTACATGCAGCGAATAATAATAGTGCAGGTGTTTTTTTGAAATAACATCAGACGGTGCTAGAACATATCGCATAGCCGAAACCAGGAAACGCACAGAAGGAGAACTTGTAAGCAGCAGCGAGTCGGGCGAAATAACTTTACTGATTCCATTGCGCAGAAGAAATTCTGCCATTGCATTTCCGTCTGCATTGTTCCGGAAAAGAAGCGCCATATCCCGGTATTCAAATCCTTCGCTGAGCAACTCACGTATTTCTCCAAGCGCTTTTTCCATTGCATACTCTTTGAATGTATCGTTGCCATTATTCCCGTTCATTTCGGCTGCGGGAAAATCAACTTCAACATAACCGCCTTCCGAGTTTCTTTCATCAATTTCCTGGACAAGATCCTTTTCGGAATACAAATCCGTAAAGGAATTTGCGTACGTGCCATTCAGGTTTTTAAGTGCAGAAGAAAAAAGCTGGTTATTAAATTCTACAATATTCTTTTTGCTCCTCCGGTTTACCCTAAGACTTTCCTCTTTGATGAGAGGAGAAAACTCCCTGAGATTATTTTTTATCTCTCCTGCAAGAAGTTTTGTCTCGCCACCCCGCCATCGGTATACCGATTGTTTAACATCACCTACTATCAGCGTAAAATTTCCTTCGGCAAGCGAGTTGCGAATGAGCGGCAAAAGATTTTTCCATTGCAACACCGAAGTATCCTGGAATTCATCAATCAGGAAATGGTGATAGCGGGTTCCGGTTTTATCAAAAACGAAAGGAGTGTCATCAGAGGAAATAAATTCTGAAATGAGCCGGGCGTTGTCGGCAACCAGCATCACTTTATTTTCGCTCCTGTATTCGGCAAGTTTTGTGCTAAGATAGCCTGTAATGCCAAGCAGGTAAATATATCTCAGCACCTCTACAGCAGAGAAATATTTTTCTCCGTTATCTTTTATTACAGAATAAATATTTTCGAGCCGCTGCTGTAATTCCTGCTCAACCAGCAAGTTGATTTTTTCTTTCAGCGCAGATTTATCAGAGCACCATATTCCCTCATTGTAGGTCTTTTCAGTGTAGCTGTTGGGTAAAACATTTTTTCCCCGCGCGCCTTTGCTTAATTTTTCAAAGTAGCCGATGATACCTTTCTTTCCGTAATAAAAGTCTTTGGCGGAGAGCCCGCTTTTGTTTACCGCCTCTATGGCCGCCTCCCCGTTATCACGTAGAATTTTTTCAAAATTGTTTCGGATAATAATCAGCTTGCTAAATAAGCTGTCTATTACTTCATGTGAGACGCCATCCGTAAGCTGCCGTACGGTATCCTCCTTAAAAAGCTGCCCTGCTATTGTCTCTATTTCCCTGTCTATTCTCCAATGCCCGTCATCGCTCATCTTCTGCATAACTAAATTGGTCAGCCACCGGGTAAGTTTTTCATTGGTGCCGGTTTCAGCAAACAATTCATCGCTTATAGATTCAATCACCTTGTCAGAATCAATTTCCACATCAATGCCTGCCGGAAGATTTATTTCCCTCGCAACAGAGCGAATGATGCGGAAGAAAAAACTATCTATGGTGCTTACAGAAAAATCGCTGTAGTTATGAAGTATGAGTGACAGGCAAAGAGCGGCATTCGTTTTAATATTTAAAGCAGGAGGAAGAAATTTTTGAAGCTGCCCATGCAACGAATTATTTTTTCCTTCCGATAATTCCTTTAGCGCAGAAATAATTCTGCTTTTCATTTCTTCTGCCGCCTTATTGGTAAAGGTGATGGCAAGAATATGACGAAACTCACGGGGATTGAGGAGCACCAGTTTCAGGTACTCCAGCACCAGCATATATGTTTTTCCCGAACCGGCAGAAGAGCGGTAGATTCGGAGTTCATTCATGAGAAAAAATATTGAACCCGGACAGGCAAGCGAAACACTTCAGCGGGCAATCGTGAACCGTGTAGCGCGTACAGAACGGGGAGAAGTGATTTTTAGAAAGTAAGTTCCTTCGGCTAAGGATGAGATATTGATAGCGGTTTGAGGTTTGAGGTTTGAAGTTTGAAGTTGAAAAACACGTTGACCGAACACATCACAAATTTCAACAGCGCTTTTTTCGTATAACATATAACTTGTAACGTATAACTCATTGTTTGCCGGATTGGGATAAACTGAAATTTCAGTTTCGTGATTGACTTCATTAATTCCAACCGGGGTGCATCCATCTGATGTAAGAATTGTCTGCCGTAACGTTGCAAGAGTGGCATTCATCCTTAAAGCTTGCCCCTGGGTGAACATATTCATACAAGCATCGTCTGTATAATCCATGTAATTCATAAACATAATGCCCGGATAATTCGGAGAGCATGCGTCATAAACCGGAAATGCAGGGCAGCCCGATGTTTCAGATGCCTGGGGTGGTGTATCACTTATGAAGTCGTCATTGCCGCCATTCCAGGGGCATGTGCCGCCATCATCACCCCAGGGATGATACAATCCAAGCCAGTGGCCCACTTCATGAGTAGTGGTTCTGCCAAGATGAAATGGCGTGGTAACGTACTGCGTGTCACCGAATGCACGGGTAGTAACCACACATCCATCAAGTGATGAATCAGAATTAACACTCGGCATTTGTGTATAACCGAGGTAAGTGCCTGCAAGCGTACACACCCAGATATTTAAATATTTATTTCTGTCCCACGCATCGAGTCCGCCGGTAACATACCATTTCATTTCATCATTGTTTGACCACGTGCTGACACTGGTATTTTGCCTCCGCTCAATGCCATTCGTTGGGCCACCGTTCGGGTTGCGTGTTGCAAGACAAAATTGAATTCCCGTATTAGCAGCCACAGAGTGAAAAGCAGCCGGAGTTAAAGTAGTATCTGAATTAAGGCGCGCATAGTCCCTGTTGAGCACATCAATTTGCGACAGGATCTGAGCGTCTGAAATGTTTTGAAGATTGATATTATAAAGGACGTGAATTACAACCGGAATGGTAATTACACTTCTTGTATTTTCAGAAGCATGCTCAGCCATATATTGCTTGATAAGCTGATTAGTGTGCTGCCGTGCCTCTGCTAAGGCAGGATTCTGCTGCTCTTTCAACTTATTGTATTCTACGGTTGCGCAGCGCCTCACAGGTTGCTGCGCAGAAAGCGTTGACGCTAAGATGCTTGCAAAAAATAATACGGATAAATGTTTGAAAGGCGCGTTTTTCATCTTCTAATATTCAACAAATATACGCTGAATATGCGCTGATGTGCAAATGAAAATGTGAACATTTCTGCCCGATTATTTGCAAGATTCATTACGGATGTAAGATTTCTGCAAGGTATCGCCAAAGAGACCTACCCCGCGCTTCTATTTTGCCGACGAAAAATAGCGCCCTTTATATAAGAGCGCAAAACTTACGAGTATGAAAAAAATACTACTCACCTTGTGTTTCATCACCTCACTGATGTATGAATCACAGCTTGCCGCCCAGCCATGCAACCCGCTTACTCCCACGTTTAGTATCAACTTAACAGGAGTTCCGGACAGTGTCTGGACAAGTCCTCCTACTTTCAGATTTGGATATTGCTGCACTGCAAATGGGGCTGACAAATGTGTCGAGTTTAACATTACCCTGGATACTGCTGCTGTCGGTATTACATTTAATATTACCTGTGGCGCTATGCCTGCAGGTGCCCTTTATTACCAGGTTAACTGCGGACCTCCCGTTCCAGTAGGGCAGCCGATATGTTTGAGTGGTGTAGGACCTCACAGGCTTACTTTCTGTAAGCCGGGAAATAATGCAAACTGCTTTAGCATCACGTCAAACCCGAAGCCTACAATGACCGGAAATATTACTGTAACACAGGCGTGCCTGGGTGTAATAGGTATAACCGGTTTGGATACTACAACGGTTACCTGGACGTCGGTTCCTTTTAATGCAACATACAATTCGTTTCTAAGCTGCTCTACAGGATGTAGTACCGTATTGATTAATCCTGGCCTAAATCCTCCTCCCTATGTTGATTACCAGGTTTGCGGTAATGTAGTAGGTTCGTGCGGATTGGTTTACTGGTGCGATACTGCCCGCGTATCTTTCTTCAATAATCTTGCAGTCAGTATAACACCTGTGAATCCTGTATTATGTGCCGGACCGGGAAATACGGTTATGGTCACTGCAAACCCTTCAGGCGGGGCTCCGCCATATACGTATACATGGAGTACAGGTGCGACTACTCAAAGCATTACAGTCGGCCCCGGGGTATATACCGTTTCCCTGGATGACTCGGTGCATTGTTCTACCGCTACGGCCACTGTTAACGTTACGGCACTGCCTGCTCCTATTACTTGCAGTGCAGGAAATGATACTACTATTTGCTCTGACCAGGCTTGGGTATACCTTCACGGAACTGTACAGGTTGCTACAGGCGGCCAGTGGCTCGGCGGAATGGGAATATTCGTTCCTAACAATACAACACTTAATGCAACTTATTATCCTTCACCGGCTGAAATAAGCAGTGGCTTGGCTGCGCTTATACTTGAAACAACAGGTAACCAGGGCTGCCCCCCGGTAACCGATACAATGTTTATTCTTATTGTACCTCCTCCTTCACCGGTAATAAGCGGGCCCACTTCTCTGTGTGCTCTTGGCAGCGCTGCTTATTATTCTGCCAGTGCAGCTCCGGGTCATACCTATAGCTGGTCTGTTGTAGGCGGAAGTATAAACGGTTCAACAACATCCAGCACCATTAACGTTTCGTGGGGACCTTCCGGTATAGGTACCGTTATATTGACCCAAACGAATCAATATGGTTGTGATTCTACCACTACTCAAAACGTAACGTTGCTTGCGAATCCGGGCCCTGTAATTACCGGTCCCGGTTCTATATGCAGGCTCACAGGTGGAACATATTCAGTAACTGCTTTTGCGGGTTATACATATGCATGGAGTGTTACAGGCGGAAGCATTAATGGTGCCTCGAATTCAAACAGCATTAACGTAAGCTGGGGAAATACAAGCTCCGGGACGGTGACCATTACTGAAACAAACTCATTCGGGTGTGATTCAACCATAACAAGGAACATAACATTGAATCCATATCCTGTTCCTGTTATTTCAGGGCCCAACAGTGTGTGCCGTTTAACAGGCGCCACCTATTCCGTAGCCAGCATTCCGGGAGATTCGTATGGCTGGACAATTACAGGAGGAGCCATTAGCGGACTTTCAAACGGAAGTTCCGTGAATGTATCGTGGGGTAATTCGGCTTCAGGAACAATAAGCGTAATTCAAACCAATGCATTCGGGTGCGATTCAACGGTCACTATGAACGTAACGCTTAACCCTTATCCCGTTCCGGTTATTACCGGAAGCAATAGTGTGTGCCGTTTAACGTCTTCTATATATTCTGTGACTTCTGTTCCGGGCGATATTTATGCCTGGTCAGTAACAGGCGGAAGCATTAACGGTTCTCCCAATTCAAATTCAATAACCGTATCGTGGGGTAATACTGCATCGGGAACGGTTAGTGTTACTCAGACCAATGGTTTCGGTTGTGACTCGACTGTTACAATGAACGTAACGCTTAATCCTTATCCTGTACCTGTTATAGTCGGAAGCGACACCGTCTGCAGATTGACGGCGGCTACATATTCCGTAACTGCCGTTGCAGGTAACACTTACAATTGGAGTGTTACGGGTGGAAGCATTAACGGTCTTCCCAACTCAAACAGCATTACTGTAAGCTGGGGCAACACCGGTTCAGGAAGTGTTACCGTAACTCAGATTAATACATTCGGGTGTGATTCAACCGTAACAATGAACGTAATATTGAGTCCGTATCCTGTTCCGGTTATTTCGGGAAGCCCTGGTGTGTGCCGTTTAACAGCCGCCTCTTATTCTGTAGCCAGCATTGCCGGAAATACATATGGATGGACAATTACAGGCGGAAGCATTACCGGCCCTGCAAACGGAAACTCGGTGAATGTATCATGGGGTAATTCGGCTTCAGGAACAATAAGCGTAATTCAAACCAATGCATTAGGGTGCGATTCAACAGTCAGCATGAACGTTACCCTTAACCCTTATCCTGTACCGGTTATTACCGGAAATACCAGTGTGTGCCGCTTAACGTCTTCGACATATTCTGTGCCTTTTGTTGCAGGCGATTTATATGCATGGTCAGTGACAGGCGGAAGCATCAATGGTCCTTCAAATTCAAATTCAATAACCATATCGTGGGGTAATTTTGTCTCCGGAACGGTTAGTGTCACGCAGACCAATGGATTTGGTTGTGACTCGACTGTTTCGATAAACGTAACTCTTAATCCTTATCCTGTTCCGGTTATTACCGGGCCTAACTCTGCTTGCAGGTTAACCGCTTCTTCGTATTCCGTAACTGCCGTTGCAGGTAATACATACAGCTGGACGGTTACAGGCGGAAGCATTAACGGTTTTGCTAACTCAAACAATGTTAATATAAGCTGGGGCAACTCTGCTTCAGGCACGGTTACGGTTACCCAGATTAATGCATTCGGGTGTGATTCAACCGTCACCAGGAACGTAACGCTTAACCCTTATCCTATACCTGTCATAACCGGTCCTGCCAACGTTTGTCAATTCTCAGGCTCTACATATTCCGTGACCAACACTGCGGGCGATACTTATGCATGGAGTGTTACGGGTGGTAGCATCAATGGCTCTTCAACCTTAAATTCCGTAACGGTGTCATGGGGTTCATCTCCGTTAGGAACGATTACCGTAACACAAATCAATTTATTTGGATGCGATTCAACTGTGAGTCGTACCATAACGTTAATAGCGAACCCGACACCTGTAATAAGCGGCCCCAACTCTATTTGCAGATTAACCGCAGGAGCCTATTCAGTTCCTGGTGTAGCCGGTGATACATACAGCTGGAGCGTAACGGGCGGAAGCATTAACGGACCTTCAAATTCTAATAGTGTAAATATAAGCTGGGGAGCTTTTGCTTCAGGAACTGTTAGTATAACACAAACCAATTCATTAGGATGTGACTCCACAGTCACTATGAACGTAATATTGAATCCATATCCTGTTCCGGTTATTTCGGGAAGCCCCGGTGCGTGCCGTTTAACGGGCGCTACCTATTCTGTAGCCAGCATTCCTGGAGATACCTATGGATGGACCGTTACAGGCGGAAGTATTAACGGCCTTGCAAACGGAAGTTCGGTCAACGTATCATGGGGTAATAACCCTTCAGGAACAATAAGCGTTACTCAAACCAATGCATTCGGGTGCGATTCAACAGTCACTATGAACGTTACCCTTAATCCTTATCCTGTGCCGGTTATTACCGGACCTAACAGCGTGTGCCGCTTAACGTCTTCGGCATATTCTGTGCTTTTTGTTCCGGGCGATGTATATGCCTGGTCAGCAGTAGGCGGAAGTATCAACGGTTCTCCTAATTCAAATTCAATAACCGTATCGTGGGGTAACTCTGCTTCCGGAACGATTAGTGTCACTCAGACCAATGCATTTGGCTGTGACTCTTCGGTTACGATGAACGTAACTCTTAATCCTTATCCTGTGCCTGTTATTACCGGACCTAACTCTGTCTGCAGATTAACTGCTGCTACATATTCTGTCACGGCTATTGCAGGTAATACGTATGCATGGAGTGCTACAGGCGGAAGCATTAATGGTTCGGTAAACTCAAACGTCATCAGTGTAAGCTGGGGAAATACAACCTTCGGAACGGTGACCGTTACCCAAACAAACATGTTGGGGTGCGATTCAACGGTTACCAGGAACGTAACGCTTAACCCTTATCCTTTACCTGTCATAACCGGTAATGCCAACGCTTGTCAATTATCGGGCTCTACATATTCCGTAACCAACACTCCGGGCGATACTTATGCATGGAGTGTTACGGGCGGTAGTATTAACGGCTTTTCAACTTCAAGCTCCATAACAGTATCCTGGGGAAATTTTCCTTCAGGAACTGTCACTGTAACACAAACCAATTCATTCGGGTGCGATTCAACTGTGAGCCGTACCATAACGTTAATAGTGAACCCGACACCTGTAATAAGCGGTCCTGCTTCTCTGTGCAGATTGACTGCAGGCTCTTACTCAGTTGCTGCCGCAGCCGGTAATACATACAACTGGAGCGTATCAGGCGGAAGCATTAACGGACCTTCAAGTTCTAATAGCGTAAACATAAGCTGGGGAAATTTTCCTTCAGGAACTGTTACGGTAACACAAACCAATGCATCGGGATGTGACTCTACAGTCAGCATGAACGTAACATTGAATCCATACCCCTTACCTGTTATTTCAGGAAGTTCTACTATATGCCAGTTGTCGACCGGTACCTATTCTGTATCCAGCGTTGCGGGAAATACCTATGCGTGGTCGGCTACGGGCGGAAGTATTAATGGTTCCTCAACATTAAACTCTGTAACTATATCATGGGGCGCTTCTGCGTCAGGAACGGTTAGCGTTACACAAACTAATTCAATTGGGTGCGACTCTACAGTTACCTTAAACGTGACCTTGTTGCCTCGTCCTGTTCCTGTAATTGCAGGTAATAATAACGTTTGTGCAGGAAGCGCTAATATATATTCTGCGACCAGCGCAGTAGGTAATACATATAACTGGAGCGTTGCAGGCGGAACGATTGCCGGCTCAGCTAACTCTAACTCTGTTAATATAATATGGGGTATGGGTAGCTCCGGAACAGTTACCGTTACACAAACCGATGCGTCCGGCTGCGATTCCACTGTGAGCCGCGTTATAACCTTAATGTCGCAGCCGACACCGGTTATTAACGGACCTAATTCACTGTGCAGGTTAACGGGCGGGTCATATTCAGTTATACCTACAGCCGGTAATACCTACAGCTGGAGCGTAACAAGCGGAAGTATTAATGGTTCTTCAATTAACAATACAGTTAATGTAAGCTGGGGAAATTATTCTTCCGGAACGGTAACTTTAACAGAAACCAATCTGTCGGGTTGTGATTCTACCATAACCATGAATGTGACTTTGAACCCTTATCCGCTGCCCGTTATTTCAGGAAGTACCAGTGTGTGCCAATTAACTGCCTCAACATATTCTGTGTCCAGCGTGCCTGGAAATACGTACGCATGGTCGGTTACCGGCGGAAGCTTCAACGGTTCTTCTATTGTCAACACAGTAACTATATCATGGGGTACTTCAGCTACAGGTACGATTACCGTTACACAAACTAATGCATTCGGCTGCGATTCAACAGTAAGCAAAACTATAACCCTGATAGCGCCTCCTACACCTGTCATCAACGGTAACACGACCGTTTGCGCAGGAAGCACCACTTCATTTACAGTGCCCAGTGCTTCGGGTAACATGTTTGCATGGAGCGTTACGGGCGGTGCCATTTCCGGTTCTCCAAACTCCAATGCTGTTAACATAGTGTGGGGTACGGGAAGCACGGGTACGGTTACCGTTACTCAAACCAACTCACTCGGATGTGATTCTACTGTATCCGTTAACATAACCATTATCGCATTTCCAGTCGTTTCAATTACAGCTCCGACTAGTGCATGTCTTGACGTGCCTTCACAGTTCAGCGTTAATCTTTCTGCAGGTGAAAATGCTTCTTGGAGTGTTACAGGCGGTACGGTAATTGGCCCTAACAATATGCCGACGGCTGACATCGGTTGGGTTACGGGCGGATTCCATATCGTTACCGTTGTGGTTACTAATTCCAGCGGATGTACTGCCACTGTTACAGCCAACGCATTTGTGGAGTTTCCTCCTGTGCCTATTATTTCGGGCCCCGACCCTGTGTGTGAAACCGATACAGCACAATACGCTGTTGCATATGTGCCCGGTCATACGTACATCTGGAACGTTACAGGCGGAAGCATAGTAAGTTTTAACATCAGCAATACCATAGACGTTCAGTGGTGGTCTGCCGGAACGGGAAGTGTATCTTGTAAACAGATTTCTCCTGCCGGATGTGACTCTACTACTATAAAATCTATTGTCATCAACCAGAAACCTGCTCCTGTCATCACGGGTAATATTTTCGTGTGCGAGCACAGCAACGAAACATATTATGTGAACCCGAACCCCGGAAGCAGTTATACATGGTCAGCTATCGGTGGTATCATTAACGTAGGCATAAATGGTTCTTCTGCGTCAGTTCTCTGGGATGTTAGCGGCAGCGGAAGTGTAACCGTAGTTGAAACCAATAGCTCCGGCTGTGCACAGAATTCCAGCATGTCGGTAACTATCCTTGCTGCTCCAGCACCGGCTATCAACGGAAGCGCTACCGGCTGTGTAACTCCTACTGCAACCACATATTCTACACCATGGACAGTAAACTCAAGTTTCTTCTGGATGATTACCGGTGGTTCCATTCTTTCGGGTAATGGAAGTAACTCGATTAATATTTCATGGAACACTATTGGTACTAACACCGTCACACTTACGGTAACCAATACCATGACCGGCTGCGACAGCACTGCAACTCTTAATGTTGATGTTACTGCAGTTATTCCTCCTACGGTGCAGGCTTCGGTTACCAGCGGATGTCCTCCGCTTATTGTAATGTTCTCGGGAAATAATTCTGCGACCGGACAAAGTTACTCATGGGACTTTGGCGATGGCTATACGTCAAGCGGCTCTAATCCTACGCACATCTTCAACCATTCCGGAACCTTTACTGTAACGGTTATTACAACCAATGCCAACGGATGTTCCGATACAGCTTATGGTTCTGTCATCGTGCGCCCTGCGCCTAACGCTTCGTTCACTCATAATTATGTAGGCGACACTCTGTATATCCCTGAAGGTACGCTTATCTTAACCAATACATCTACGGGTGCTACCGGGTATATATGGACATTCGGCACGGGTGACACTTCAAATGTATTTGAACCTCCGTATGTGTACCATAGCCCTGCTGATTACATCATTCACCTGTATGTAGTCAACCAGTGGGGATGCCGCGACTCTGCGCAAGAAGGCATACGTGTGAGAGTGAGAGGAACTATATGGATACCGAATGCCTTCTCTCCTAACGGTGACAAGGTGAACGACTACTGGTTCGTAGACGGCTTAAACATCACCAACCTCAAGATTACCATCTTCAACCGTTGGGGGCAAGTCCTGGTGCGTACCGATGACAAAAACTTTAAATGGGACGGAACCTATAAAGGTGACAAGTGCCAGCAGGGTGTGTACGGATACTATATCACCTCTAAAGATGCCAACGGCACCGAAAATGAATATAAAGGAACAATTACGCTGGTAAAATAAAAAGCGACAAACCATTTACCTTTGCGTAATACCCCTCTCGCTCTGCGGGAGGGGTTTTGTATTTACACCCACTCCCCAACCCCCTCCCTTTGGGAGAGGGAGAAGTTCGCACAAATCCTTCACTTTTTGGCGAGAGACTGGCATGTCCTTTCCCTTTGGGAAAGGATTTAGGATGGGATGCTTTTCTCTATATTTCGCCAATGGATATTTCTCAGTCAGCCACTCAGAAATTGCCGGGCGAAGGAAGCGACTCGCAATAAAAAAAGTTTTTAATCAAAGATTAAAAAGCATTTCGCGTTAAATAAAGTTTAAACCCAAATGATTAAACATGGAAAACAAAACCGGCAGCTTAAATAAAGTTGCAATAATCACACTCTCCTTCTGGGTTATGAAGGTGCTGGCAACAACCTTAGGAGAAATTTTGGGAGACTTCTTTTCAATGACGTTGGATTTAGGATATATTATAAGCCTGGCAATTACTGTAGTATTTTTTTTGATAATATTATTCATTCAATTAAAAGTTTCAAAATTCCATCCCGTTCTCTATTGGTTAGTAATTGTAGGAACCACAACTGTTGGCACAGAAATTTCTGATCTTATGGATAGAACGTTAGGGCTTGGATATGCACTGGGGTCTCTGATACTTTTCTCCGGGTTAGTCCTTGTTTTGTTCTTATGGCACAAAAAAGAAAAAGAGATAAGAGTGTACCCCATTACCGAAAGCAGGGTAGAAATTTTCTACTGGATTGCCATACTATTCTCTAACAGTCTTGGAACAGCTTTTGGTGATTTCTTAAACGATAATTTAGGATTGAGTTATTTAACAGGCGCACTTATAACAGCCGCGATAATTGTAATAGTAGTGCTTCTTCATTATTATACGGAAATAAACCGGATTATACTTTTCTGGATAGCTTTCATATTTACTCGTCCGTTTGGAGCCACCTTTGGTGACTTACTGACAAAACCATTGGTAAAAGGAGGGTTAAATTTTGGAAGAGGTATAGCAGCAATAATCACCGCTGCATTATTGTTATTAATTATTTTTTATTCGGCTAAGAAGGACAAGGAATTACAAACTGCCTAGAGTCACCACTTTGAATTTCAAAAAAAGACTTCATTTATTTTTTTTGTCTCAGTTATTTTCCGTTCAATTTCTTTATGCTCAGGGTGGACCACCCATGCTCACAGATGACCCCGGAACTCCTGAGAAAAAAGAATTTGAATTTAATACTTCACTTAATTCTGAAATCACCAATCAATATCAGTTTTCTGTACCGCTGTTAGATATAAATTACGGAGCGACAGAGAGGATGCAATTAAAAGCAGAAATGCCATTGCTGATTACTGTGGATGAGAGCAAAAATGTTTCAAGCAATTTCGGGCATCCTAATATTGGAATCAAGTATCGTTTCATGGATGAAAGCAAATATCATGTCGGTGTTTCCGTTTTTCCGCAGGTAGTATTTGATAAAAGAAAAGAATACCTTTTACCATTGCAATTTGAAAAGTCAATCGGAAAATTTACTTTAGGGGAAGCGGTGGGTTATTTTTTTATCGAAAATAATTCTCATAATCTTCTTAATGGAAATCTTGTCGGGTATAAAACTTCAGAAAAATTGGAGATGATGATTGAGTTTTATGTAGAGCATAATTTTGTTCCGGTGAATCAAACAGATGCATTTATCAATTATGGCTTCCGGTATCATCTCAGCAAAAAAAATATTTTGCTTGCTTCTTTCGGAACGCAGGTAGTCACTCCGGCAGATGAAGAAAAAAAATATTTTTTTTCTTTCGTGGGATTGCAATCGCTTTTTTAATTTTCCTCTTCGGAGAACTTCCCGATGAGCGTAACGATGTAATCCGGAAAAATTATTTTACGATATTTGAATTCTCAATTTACTGCCATGAAAAACATTTTTACACTTCTTTTTATTGCCTGCTTCATGCTGTCTGTTATCTTTTCTTTTTCCCAGGGCACCTGGACACAGAAAACAAACTATGGCGGAGCGGCACGGTACGGGGCGGCTGGTTTTACAATCGGCACTAAAGCATACGTAGGGATGGGGTACAGTGGCGCAGCCTACTTCCAGGATTTTTGGGAATGGGACCAAACCACTGACATCTGGACGCAGAAAGCAAGCTTACCAGGGGTAGGAAGGTTTGGAGCGGTTTGTTTTTCCATCGGCACCAAAGGATATATCGGCACCGGATATACGCCTTCTTATGTGCAGGACTTTTGGGAATGGGACCAAGCCACTGACACATGGACGCAGAAAGCAAACTTTGGCGGAACGGGAAGATATATGGCAGTAGGTTTCTCGATAGGAACCAAAGGATACGTAGGAACTGGAGCCGGCAGTGGTTTTACGAATGACTTCTGGGAGTGGAACCAGGCATCGGATACCTGGGCCCCCAAAGCAAACTTTGCAGGAACAGCACGAAGCGGAGCAGCAGGGTTTTCCATCGGAACTAAAGGATACATCGGAACAGGGCTTGATGGTATCGGTCCCTACACGCAGGATTTTTGGGAATGGGACCAGGCAACCGATACATGGACGCAGAAAGCCGGCTTCCCGGGAGTAGCGAGACTATACGCCAGGGGTTTTTCTATTGGAAACAAAGGATACATCGGCACAGGATTCAGCAGCGCACCGCTGCAGGATTTTTGGGCGTGGGACCAGGCAACCGATGCATGGACACAAAAAGCAAACTTAACCGGATCGGCACGGCACCTCGCTATTGGTTTTTCAATCGGAACAAAAGGATATATCGGTACGGGGTGGAACAGCACCATTTACTTCCAGGATTTTTATGAATACACTCCTGACACTTTAGTTATAACCGGTGAAGACGATTTACCTGCAGGCGTCACATGCTCTGTCTATCCCAATCCCGCGCAGCAGGCATTTACGATAGCATTCAGCACTAGCGTAATAAATGCCGCGCTGGATATTTATAATATTTACGGAGAAAAAATAAAGACAATAAATAATATTTCAGGAAACAAAATAAAAATAGAGAGAGGCAATCTCGTCAGCGGCATTTATTTCATTCACCTGGTGCAACAAAACAAAACCATTGCGGCAGACAGACTAATAATTACTTGGTAAAAGGGGCTCAATTTTGTTTCCCGCTGATTACGCTGATAAACGCAGATTTAATTTTATCTGCGAACATTTGTCCGTCAACTAACGGAGGATATTTTTCAAATAGGTTTGCCGCCCAACAGGGATTCTTAATCTTTCACAACTTTTCCTTTTTTAACAACACCGTTCTTATTGCTCACGTCATAAAAGTAAATTCCCTTTGAAAGTTTTTCCGTGTTAAAAATAAGAGCGTTTGTAAATTTCTGATGTAATAATTTTCTTAAAGTAATATCATAAAGAATAATTTCTGATGGTTCATTCCTGTCGGTTTCAATATTCAATTCATTTGAGAAAGGATTGGGATAAATATTTATAGCGTTGAGGGAAGGTACATTTATTCCTAAGATACAATCAGGAACTTTAGGTGCTAATTCTGCAATGGTATATAAACGCACATCGTCAATCACTAATTCGGTACAATAGTAACAGATGTGTCCCCAATTTGTAAACTTAATAGTGTGAGAAGAGGATGTTGCATTAAACTGAATAATATATCTTGTGCCAATACCTACAGAGGGGTAGGTAGCTTTACATCTCAGGAGGGTGTCCCCAAAACCTATATCTACCGCAAAAACTCCGGGAAGTGGAAATGGTGAAACCGTATTATATTCACCGCCCGCCCAAAATTCCAAAACATATGTATTACCGGGAACCAGTCCGTTTACTGTTTGTTCTATACTTACCCCGGTTGTTCCTCCATAGCCTGGATTTACACTAACGGGATACCCAGGTGGAATTCCTGTAACGGTACAAGATACGTTGTTGATACAGGAAGTATCATCAAATATTTGGGAGCAGGCATGGCAATAATTATTTCCAAAATAAGCTCCCAGAACTCCTTCAGGTATAACTGAACCACTCGGTCCCATTGCGTTTGCATAAGTAAGTGTATCGCCTCCGGTACAGGTCCAATTGGGAAAATCACAATTATGCGCTGTGGAATTGGGACAAAAATAACCACCTCCCCAACAGCCGCTTTCGAAACCTCCGTTCAATAAAAGATTATTCACTGGTGAACTTATTACACCATTCTGGTCGTAACAATAAATGCAAAGTATCTGGGCAGTCGTGTTCATAATCATCATCAGGCTTAATCCCTGAATTAAAAGGAACTTATTCATTGTCTTTAAATTTTTAATTTATGCAAACTCAAAATATATTTTATATCAGAGATTCAATTTTAAAAACCCTTACGCACTCAAGTTCAATAGTGGGCTTCTTTTTTACAAGACAAAGGTTTAAGGAACTTCGCTGCCTCTTTCCGTTAATAGCCACGATGCCACAGCCCGGGACTCTCTCTCCTTCGGAGAGGGCCGGGGTGAGGCGTTTCTTTGTTAAGAACTCTGTTCAATCTTATCCGGTTTGTGCTTCCTTAACTTTTTCATTACTCTCTAAACTTGATGCAAAATATTTCGTAGAACGACATCCCTCTTTACAACCTCAAACCATAAACCTTAAACCCCTGACCCCGTATGGGATTTTTTGACTTCCTCACCCAGGAAATAGCGATAGACCTTGGCACTGCCAACACGCTGATTATTCATAACGACAAAGTTGTTGTGGACGAACCTTCTATTGTCGCCATGGACCGCATGAGCGGAAAAGTTCTTGCCGTGGGCAAGCAGGCCATGATGATGCATGGAAAAACACACGAAAACATAAAGACCGTGCGCCCCCTGAAAGACGGTGTGATTGCCGACTTTGAGGCAGCCGAGCATATGATAAAGGGAATGATACGGATGATAAATCCCGGCAGGCGGTTGTTTACGCCCTCGCTGAAGATGGTGATTTGCATTCCGTCGGGCATTACCGAAGTGGAAAAACGTGCCGTGCGCGATTCTGCCGAACACGCGGGCGCCAAGGAAGTGTACTTGATTCACGAACCTATGGCCGCAGCAATAGGAATAGGTATTGACGTAGAGGAGCCGATGGGCAACATGATTATTGATATTGGCGGTGGCACCAGCGAGATTGCTGTGATTGCATTAGGCGGTATCGTGTGCGACCAATCGCTGCGCGTTGCAGGCGATGGTTTCACCAACGACGTATGGGATTACATGCGCAGGCAGCATAACATACTGATAGGGGAGCGCTCGGCCGAGCGAATTAAAATAGAAGCCGGTTCTGCTTTAGCGGAGCTGGATAATCCTCCTCCCGAATTTGCCGTTCATGGCAGAGACCTTATGTCGGGCATACCAAAGGAAATTTCTGTTACATACACTGAGATCGCTCATGCACTCGACAAATCCATAGCGAAAGTGGAAGAAGCTATCCTGAAAGCGCTGGAGTTAACGCCACCGGAATTATCTGCTGATATTTATCGGACAGGAATTTACCTGACAGGTGGCGGAGCGCTGCTGCGCGGGTTGGATAAACGCATTTCGCAAAAGACAAAACTGGTAGTGCATGTAGCCGAAGACCCGCTCAGGGCAGTGGTTCGCGGTACAGGCATTGCGCTGAAAAATATTTCGCGGTTTAAATTCCTGATGCGCTGAGTGGGTAGCACTCAAAGCATCGCGCACCACATAATAATTGAAAATACAATCGTGTTATAAGTTATATGTTATACGTTATACGGGAAAAAACCCCGCGTTTACCCCTGACCCCTAAAGGGGGACTTGCTACAGTCGGTGAAGGGGTTCTCAATAAGTTATACGAAAAAAAAATAGCACTCTCCTTCGTATAACTTATAACTTATAGCTTATAACGTATAACTCTCTTCTATCATGAGAAACCTCTTTCTGTTTTTCTGGAAATTCAAATTCTTTTTATTCTTTCTTTTACTGGAAGCAGTTTCCGTTTTCCTGATTGTTCAGAATAATAATTTTCAACGCGCATCATTTATTAATGCTACACTTTCGGTAAGCACCGGTCTCCAGGGTTTCATGGATTCGTTTAAGGGCTACCTGGGACTGAAGGATGCTAATCGCAAGCTGGCAGAGGAGAATGCGTATTTGCGCTCCCTGCTTCCCTCATCGTACATCATGAACGCTCCGCAACTGAATGTTTCTGATACCATGCGCCACCAGCAGTATTCCTTTATACCGGCACGGGTTATAAGCGGCACTTTTTTCCGCAGAACAAATTATCTGCTTCTTGATAAAGGAACCGATGGCGGCATTAAGCCTGAGATGGGAGTCATAACTGCAAAAGGCGCTGTCGGCATTGTGAAAGATGTGTCAAAACATTATTGTTCTGTGATGTCTTTTTTGCACAAGGACAGCCGGGTAAGCGCAAGGATTAAGAAAAATTCTTACATCGGTTCACTCACCTGGGACGGGCATCATCCGCTATACGCAACGCTAAGCGACATTCCTAAGCACGTGGTGTTTGCGCGGGGCGATACGATCGAGACCAGCAGCTATTCATCCGTTTACCCCGAAGGAATTCCTCTGGGCACCATTGAAGAAACACAGCTTGATAAGGGAGGAAATTTTTTCATCATGAAAGTGAAGTTGCTCGAGGACTTTCAGAAACTCTCCTATGTATATGTGGTCAATTATCTTTTTAAAGAGGAGAGAAATAAACTTGAGAAAGAATCAGTAAATGAACGATAAAATCATTCCATCGGTAATCCGGTTTTTTTTATTTGCAGCGCTGCAGGTTATAGTGTTCAATAATTTGCAGTTGAATACATACATAAATATTTTCATCTATACAGGATTTATTTTATTGCTGCCTTTCGAGATCCAGGGCGGGTTGCTGCTGGTAGTGAGTTTTTTAATGGGCTTGCTTATGGATGTATTTGCGAATACGGGTGGGCTTCATGCAGCAGCATGCACGTTCATGGCTTTCTGCAGGCCCGGTGTGCTTAGGTTTATCTCTCCACGCGACGGATATGATTCTGCCGGTTCACCAACCATTTCCTCCATGGGAATAGGCTGGTTTGTGACCTATGCGTTTCTGCTTGTTTTTCTTCACAATTTAGTTTGTTTCTTTCTTGAAGCGTTTCGCCTGAGCGAGTTTTTCTTCACGATGGCAAAAATTATTCTTACCACCTTTGTTACAGTGCTGCTGCTCATTGCTGCGCAGCTCTTGACAGGAAAGCCGATGAAGTCATGAACCTGATTACCGAAAGGCGTTTTGTTGTCTCAGTTATTTTTCTTGCGGTGGGAGTTATCTTTCTCCTCCGGCTTTTTTATATCCAGGTAATCGACAGGAGCTACAAGCTCTCGGCAAATAATAATGTGTTGCGTTCTATCACCGAGTATCCCGCGCGCGGTGTGCTATACGACCGCAACGGAAAATTATTGGTGTACAACCAGCCTGTGTATGACCTGATGATTATTCCCAAACAAGTCCACATGCAAGACACTGCTGAATTCTGCGCCCTGCTTGGAATTACTTCATACGACTACATCAATAAATTTATCAAGGCAAAAAATTATTCGCGTGTAAAGCCTTCCATTTTCGAAAAGCAATTGTCTCCTGAAACATATGCAACGCTGCAGGAAAAATTATATAAGTATCCCGGTTTTTATGTTGAGTCGCGCACGCTGCGGAAATATCTTTCGCCGGTATCAGCCCAGCTTTTTGGGTATGTGGGCGAAGTGGACAGCTCGGTGATTGCTAAGAATTCGTACTACCGTGAGGGCGATTACATTGGCAAAAGCGGAATAGAGCAATCGTATGAAAATGTTTTGCGTGGAAAGCGCGGAGTACGGATTGTGATGATGGACGCTTTAAACAGGGAGAAAGGAAGTTTCGAGAATGGCAGGTATGATTCTGCTGCCGTATCCGGCGACAACCTTACGCTTACTCTTGATGCTGAACTCCAGGAATACGGAGAACTCCTGATGCAAAACAAAACAGGTGGTATTGTAGCCATCGACCCGCAGTCAGGAGAAATTCTTGCATGCATAAGCACGCCAACGTATGACCCGAACCTGCTTGTAGGAAGAGAGCGCACAAAAAATTATGCGAAGCTGTTGGTAGACAGAAGCAAGCCCCTCTTTAACCGGGCGCTCATGGCATACTACCCGCCGGGTTCAACTTTTAAACTGATTAATGATTTAATCGGTTTGCAGGAAGGAGTGCTTCATCCTTCCACTACGTATTATTGCGATGGAGGTTATCACATGGGCAACCACACCGTAAAATGCGATGAGCGTCATAATTGGTTATCCCTGAGTGATGCTATTATGCACTCGTGCAATACCTATCACTGTTATGTTTTCCGTTCCATTATTGACCAGAACAAATTTGCTACGACCGAAGAAGGATTCACCGACTGGCGGAATCATGTGCTCACATTCGGCATCGGCAAGCGTTTGTTCAGCGATTTGCCGCAAGAGCTGAAAGGCAATGTTCCCTCCGTAGAATATTATGATAAATATTTCGGGAAGGGGAAATGGAAATCCTCCACGGTAGTTTCGCTTTCCATTGGCCAGGGTGAACTTGGAATAACACCACTGCAAATGGCAAACACTATGTGCATTATTTCTAACAAAGGATTCTTTTATGTGCCGCACATTGTGAAAAAAATCAGCGACAAGCAAAACCCCGACACTAATTTCTACGGAAAAAATTTTACGGATATCAATACTGCGTATTACGATATGATTATTGAAGGAATGGAACGAGTTGTGGAATCGGGAACGGCTGCAGCTTCCAAGATAGAAGGGATAACCGTTTGCGGGAAAACAGGAACGGCACAAAACCCGCATGGTAAAGATCACTCCCTGTTTGTTGGTTTTGCCCCGAAAGAAAATCCAAAAATTGCAATAGGTATTATGGTAGAAAACGGGGGATGGGGAGCAAGCTGGGCGGCTCCTATAGCATCGCTGATGATTGAAAAATACCTGAACCGGATTGTTCTCCGCACCGAGCTTGAGAAGCGGATGAAAGAAGGAGTCATCATTATGCCTTTCAAACCTGAAAAAGAAAAACCCGCAGAGAAAAAAGATACGGTGAAAGTTGTCGCTTCAACAACGCTGGACACTAACCCCTAAACCGCTACCCGCCAGATGCGCGAACAAAAATCAGCTCTTCAAAACACAGACAAGGTGATGATTAGTCTTTACCTTGTCCTGGTTTTTATCGGGTGGATTAGTATTTATGCTGCGGTTTACAACGAGGACCACGCCAGCATTTTCGACCTTAGCCAAAGCTATGGCAGGCAATTGTTATGGATAGGCGCTTCATTTTTTGTGGCATATATGGTTCTTATTATAGATGGAAAGTTTTATGCGCAGTTTTCGTATGTCATTTATACTGCGGTAATTCTTTTACTTATTTTTTCCCTGCTGTTTGCGCGTAAAGTAAAAGGCGCCGAGGCTTGGATTGATATCGGTTTCTTTAAGCTGCAGCCATCGGAGTTCGCCAAGTTTGCCACGTGCATGGCGCTTGCAAAATATCTTAGCTCCATCAACATCCGCATTCAGGATTTTAAGACAAAAATTATTTCGACCATTATTATAGCCATTCCTCTTGGGCTGATACTGCTGCAAAATGATACCGGTTCGGCACTGGTGTTTATCTCATTCGTATTTCTTCTTTACAGAGAAGGGCTCTCCGGCAATTTTCTGCTCTTCGGTTTTTTTACTACTGTTCTGTTTGTTCTTGCATTGCTTGTTCCCAAGTTTGAACTGGTAGGAATCCTGGGTGGAATTACTTTTTTGTTTTTTCTTTTTTCACGAAAATCAAAAAAGAATATTGCAGTTGCCGCAGGAGTATTTATTGTTACAGCAGGCATTGTTATGAGCGTGGATTATGTGTACAACAAAGTTTTGCAGGAACACCAGCGCACCCGCATTAATGTATTGCTGGGAAAAGATACCGACCTGAAAGGAGCCGGTTACAATGTAAATCAAAGCATGATTGCCATTGGCTCCGGTGGATTTTTGGGCAAAGGATTCCTTCAGGGAACGCAAACCAAATTTGATTTTGTTCCCGAGCAAAGCACCGATTTTATTTTCTGCACGGTAGGGGAGGACTGGGGCTTCATAGGTACATTTACCGTAATAGCCCTGTATATGGCGTTGCTTATCCGCATCCTTTTTGCTGCCGAACGGCAGCGTTCAGTATACACGCGTATTTACGGGTATGGAATAGCTTCCATCATTTTCTTTCATGTCATGATTAACATCGGTATGACCATTGGACTTGCGCCTGTTATCGGTATCCCTTTGCCTTTTCTAAGCTATGGCGGCTCTTCCATGCTTTCGTTCACTATCCTGCTTTTCGTGTTTATCAGGCTGGATGCATACCGCATGATGGTACTCAGATAACGTTAACGGACAATTTTATTTTACTGTTTTATCTTCGTGCCTTTCAGCGACCAAAAAATGAAAACACTTGCCTTTCTCTCCTCTCTTGCAATTGCAGCCACGACTCATGCGCAAGTGCTTTCTCATTCAGTCACGCAGGGCTCAGATTCAAAAAAAATAATCACAGGAGCAGAGCAGACCAAAGAATATCTCCCTCTGCTTGAAGGGAAAAATATTGCTCTCGTTGCCAACCAGACATCACTCATTGGCAACACCCATCTTGTAGACAGCTTGCTTTCTCTGAAAGTGAAAGTTAAAGTGGTGTTTGCTCCCGAGCATGGCTTTCGCGGTGAAGCCGAAGCAGGAGAAACAATTTCAGGAAACACCGACCGGAAAACAGGAATAAAAATCATTTCTCTCTATGGTGAAAAGAAAAAGCCGCCACCCAATGACCTCGAAGGAATTGATGCAGTGGTTTTTGATATACAGGACGTAGGCGTACGCTTTTACACCTATATCAGCACCATGCAATACGTGATGGAAGCATGCGCTGAACAAAACAAAATTTTTATTGTGCTGGACCGCCCCAATCCTAACGGATATTATATTGACGGCCCGGTTATGGAAGATAAATACAAATCTTTTGTCGGCAGAACTCCTATTCCTCTTGTGCATGGCTTAACGGTTGGAGAGTATGCGGGCATGCTTAACGGAGAGCAATGGCTCGATGGAAAAGTGAAATGCAACCTGGTTGTGGTGCGCCTCAAAAATTATACGCACTCCGTTTTTTATACGCTTCCCGTTCCGCCTTCACCCAACCTGCCCGATATGCCGGCGGTATATCTGTATCCTTCTCTCGGCTTATTCGAAGGTACAGCAGTTAGCATCGGGCGTGGTACTGATTTGCCTTTCCAGGTTATTGGTTTCCCCGGCTTTGATAGCGGCTCGTATTCATTCACTCCCAAAAGTATTCCCGGTAAAGCTGCACATCCCATGTACGAAGGCATGGAATGTAAAGGTTATATGCTGAAGGATTTTGGTGAAATGTTTATCCGCAATTCAAAAAGTATTTATCTCTTCTGGCTCATGGCCATGTATGATAAATATCCTGACCACACAAAATTCTTCACTTCGTATTTCGACAAGCTTGCCGGAACCGCCCGGTTGCGCGAGCAAATTACAAACAGAGTTAGCGAAGAAGAAATCCGCAAATCATGGAAGCCCGCGTTAGATGCTTACAAACTTATCAGGCAGAAATATTTGCTCTACCCTGACTTCGAATAAAAATTTTAGGATTTGTGGCTTAGCTGTCAGCCGCTGAAATTCTCCCTTCTAATAATTATAAACATGCACTGCGTTGGTGCCGTCATAGGTTGCATTGTAGCGTTTCAGCGGGCGCGTAGCGGGGCCGTTCTCAACAGAACCCCCATTAACCATATTAAATTTTGAGCCGCACACGGCATCCCGGAGGAACGTAGTATTAGTGGTATCAACAGACACACGGTCTCCATGGGATGGTTGATATGAACAATTGCGCTCTATGGCAAAAAATTCATCAAGCGTGTGCCTGTAAATAATAATGCCTTGCACTCCACCGCTCACATATACCCAGCGGTTTACAGAATTAAGAGCCGAAAACTGTGGATCGGTAATGTAAATAGTAAAGTCAACCATAACATTGGGAATATCACTCGAGTCTTCCTTCTTGCAGGAAAAAGAAAAGATGGTCAACAGTATAACACAAAAAAAATTCTTCATGGTACTACGAATTGCGATAAGTACGAATATACGAATCGCGGGTTTCATAGGATGAGTTTTCTATGACAATCGTATTATCCGAACAAGATTTTACTTTTACAACCTTTATTTTCAAAATGGTAAAGGCAGTCAACATAGAAAAATCATACGGTGCCTTGCGCGTGCTGCGCGGAATCAACCTGCAGGTGCAGCAAGGTGAAATTGTCTCTATCGTTGGCGCATCGGGAGCGGGCAAGAGCACGCTGCTTCATATTCTGGGCACGCTTGATGTTCCTGATGCGGGCGAGGTTATCATTAATGAAACGTCAGCTTCTGCGATTCGCGGAAAAAAGCTTAGCGCTTTCCGCAATGCCCATATCGGTTTTATCTTCCAGTTCCATCACTTACTTCCGGAGTTCACCGCAACAGAAAATGTATGCCTGCAGGCATACATAGGAGGAAAGAAAAAAACAGAAGCCGAGGCAAAAGCAAAAGAACTTTTCGAAGTTCTGAACCTTTCAGAACGCGCGCAACACCTGCCATCGGAGCTTTCAGGAGGAGAGCAGCAGCGCGTTGCCGTTGCGCGTGCGCTGATAAATAACCCAACGGTTGTCCTTGCCGATGAACCTTCAGGCAATCTTGATTCACAAAATGCTGAGACACTCCATGAATTATTTTTCACATTGCGCAAGCGATACAATCAAACCTTTGTAATTGCGACACACAATGAGAAATTAGCCGCCATGGCAGATCGCAAGCTGGTTATGCAGGACGGTGTCTTTTTGAAATAATTGCGGGTTGCGGATTGGAAATTTCGAATTGGTTCAGCGAATGTACCTGATAAAAGAATTTCGGGTTACAGAATTGACTAGCTCTCTTTTAATAATCCGCAATTTAAAATTCGCAATTCGCAATTAGAATTCGCACTGGCAGGAAGGCGAGAGATTTACTTTTGCGTGAGGTAAAAGTTTTTTAAGCCGCTCATGCTCTGCCTCGCTGAACAATATGCCGCGCAGCTCCAGTTCCTTAAGATTGGTAAGGTTCCCCAGTTCGTCAGGCAGCGATTGTAAATCGCAATCCCATAAGTTAAGGAACTCAAGGTTTTGCAGGTCGCCTATCTCTGGCGGCAGCGTTTGAATATTATTTCGCGCTGCGTACAATGTCTTTAGGTTTTTAAGCTTTCCTATGGAAGACGGAAGAGCCGTAAGCTTATTATTGGAAAGATTCAGAAAAACAAGATTCTCAAGCATACCGATGCTATCGGTAATTTCTTCAATCTTATTCCGGCTAAGGTCAAGTTCTTTCAGGTTAGGGAAAAGAAAAACCTCTTTTGGCACTGCCTTCAATTTTTCTCTCGAAAGTCTAAGGCGGGTAACATTTTCCGGCTGGGCCAGCGCTGTCTTCAGGTTGGTGTAAAGTGTTTCCTGTTCAAGCTGCGCGGCGCATAACAGCGGTAATAAATTCAGAAGAAAAAAAATATTTTTCATTTTATTCATCCCAGAATTTTCAATGCTTCAACTTTATCATTCCCCAGTTGCCGGCTCAGTTCTTCCGTTGATGAAAATCTTATGTCATCTCTTATACGTTTACGGAAGGTAACCGTTATATTTTTGTCGTAAATATCTTTATCGAAATTAAAAATGTTTACCTCTATATTCCTCTCCGACTTATTAAGGGTAGGCCGGTTTCCTATATACAACATGCCGCTGTAAATTTCATTTTCAACTTTCACACGCACGGCATAAATCCCGTCTGCAGGAACCAGTTTGTAATCTGCCGTAGGACGGATGTTAGCCGTAGGATAGCCAAGCGCCTTACCGATCCCGTCTCCTTTCACCACTATGCCAGACAACATAAATTCGTAGCCAAGCAATTCATTGGCAAGCTCAACATCTCCTTTGTCAATCGCCACCCGTATTTTGGTAGAGCTGACTGTGATTTCATGAATAATTTCTTCATCAATTTTTTCAAGCTTAAAATCATAGACTGGAGCAAGCTCACTTAGTTCTTTGTACGTTCCTTCCCTGTTTCTTCCGAAGTGATGGTCATAACCGATAACCAGGGTTTTGGTTCCAATAATATTAACGAGAATATTCCTGACAAATTGTAAAAAAGTTGTCCTCGAGAATTCTTTAGTAAAGGTATGAACAATCAGGTGGTCTAAATTCAGCTGCATAAGAAGTTCAATTCTTTCATCAAGCGTATTCAGCAGTTTGAGCCCATGGTCATCAGGATGTAAAACCATGCGGGGATGAGGAAAAAAAGTAAGCACTACCGTTTCGCCCTTTTGCTTTTCGGCAAGCTCAGTGAGGCGCGAAATAATTTTCCGGTGCCCGGTATGAACTCCGTCAAACGTGCCGATAGTTACAACTGCGTTTTCTTTTTTCTGAAAATCGTTTATGGAATGATAAATTTTCACGCGCAAATATTTCTGCAAAGAAACGGAAATTAATCCGCTGTTCTTTTACGATGGAGCAGTTGAAGCCGGTAAATAATCCTGATAAATTCATATTTATTGAATTTTTTGCACTCATAGCGCAATTCAATTCACATTAAAATTATCTTTGTAAAACATAAAACACGTAAAATGAAGATACAGACTCTGAAAGTATTTATTGCAATTCTTTTCATGGCAGGATTAGCTGCAACCGCTAATGCCCAGTTATCTATGGAGAACTGGACCGAATTAAAGAACTTCCACAAAGTAATGGCGCAAACTTTTCATCCTACTGAAGAAGGCAACTTTAAGCCAATCCGGGAACGCTCGGGAGAATTGGCTGAGAACGCACGCCTGCTTGCCGACTCAAAAGTTCCGGCAGAGTTTAACAAACCCGAAATGGTTAAGGCAATTCAGGAGCTTAATGCCGGCAGCCGCAACCTTGATGTTATGATTAAAAACAAAGCAACGGATGAAGAGGTTGGTAAATCACTCAGCACATTGCACGATACGTTTCACAAAATTGTAGGGCTCTGCCAAGCGGGTGACAGCCATGAAAAGCACGACCACAACGACCCGAATCACAAACACTAAATTAATTTCAGATTAAAAATATTTATGGAACTTAAAGATATCATTGCCATTTCAGGAATGAGCGGACTTTATAAAGTGTCTGCCCAAACCCGCAGCGGTGTTATTGTTGAATCACTCGCTGACGGAAAAAAAACACCCATTGGTACCAATCACCGTATCAGCTCGCTCGCTGATATAAGTGTATTTACAAAGACTGAAGATTTACCGCTTGCACAGGTTCTCAAAGCCATTCACGCCAAAACAGGTGGAACGGTTTCTGTTGATTTGAAGGCTGAACCGGAAGTGCTAAAAAAATATTTCAAAGGCATCATTGAAAACTTTGATGACGAGAAAGTATATGCTTCAGATATAAAAAAAATGCTCTCGTGGTATCTCCAGTTGAAAGACAAATTGGATTTTGAAAAACTGGGCAAAGAAGAAGAGACAGATGAATCCGCTGTAGCGCCTATAACCGGTGCAGAGCAGGAGAAGCCCGTTCACAAAGCGCATGAGACACATAGCCCCAAAGCCGACCAGCATGCCAAAGTCACTCCCGTAAAAATGAGGAAGAAGGTTTAATAACGGTGGATACTGGTGCTATAACTCAGGCGGAAATTACGTTTGAAAAACCCGTCAAAGCAAAACGAAAATTTATTGATGAAAATTTAATCATCGTAAGTTACGATGATGTTCGCCCTTATTTTGAAAAACTGGAACAGCAATCTCTTACTAATGAGAATGAGATTTTAGCCTGGCTCGATAAGAGAAGCGAACTGGAAACGGTTCTGCAGGAACATCTCGGCTGGCTTTATATCCGCATGAGCTGCAATACGCGCGATGAGAAGCTGCGCGAGGCGTACAATTTTTTTATCAATGAAATTCAGCCGCATATTTCCGTTGCATCTAACCGTTTAAATGAAAAACTTCTTGCGACAGGTTTCACCGAAAAAGTTTCGGATAAGCGCTACACGAATTATTTCAGGCAGGTAAAAAATCACAGCAGGATTTTCCGCGAGAAAAATGTTCCGCTTATTGCAAAAATGCAAACCCTGGAACAGCAGTATGCTGCTATATCGGGCGAGATGAGCATTCAATACAAGGGTAAGGAATATACCATGCCGGCCGCTGCAAATTTTCTCCGCGACCCTGACCGGACAACCCGTGAAGAAGTTTATTCCCTCATAGCAAAACGAAGATTACAAGATGTTGACAAGCTTAATAATTTATTTTCTGAACTCATCAAATTGAGACACACTGTTGCAGTCAATGCCGGCTTTGACAACTACAGGGATTACCGCTTCGTGGAACTCGACAGGCAATATTCTGTAAACGACTGCGAGCAATTTCATGATGCAATAGAAAAAAATATTGTTCCGCTTTGCAGGAAGATTGACGAGGAAAGAAAACGAAAACTTTCTTATGATTCACTTAAGCCATGGGACATGGATGTGGACCCATCACTGAAACCGGATTTAAAACCGTTCAGCGATGCGGATGAATTGATTCAAAAAACGATGCAATGTTTTGAGGACGTGAATCCGAAACTCAAAGCAGGATTTACTTTTTTGTCCGACCTCCATCGCCTCGATTTAAATTCCCGAATGGGAAAAGCGCCGGGCGGGTATAATTATCCTCTCTATGAAACAGGCGTGCCGTTTATTTTTATGAATGCTTCCGGCTCTCTTCGCGATGTGGTAACGCTTGTGCACGAGGGCGGGCATGCATTTCACTCCATGCTTACTCATTCTCTTGGCTTTGCCGGCTTCAAAGAATTTCCCTCTGAAATTGCCGAGCTCGCTTCCATGAGCATGGAGCTTATCACCATGTCGCAGTGGAATGTTTATTTTGATAATGATGAAGAACTGAAAAGAGCAAAGCGGGTTCACCTCGAAGATATTTTAAAAATTCTTCCCTGGATTGCGCTCATTGATAAATTCCAGCATTGGATTTACACGCATCCGGAACACACAGCAGAGGAGAGAGCTGCCGTATGGAGTGATCTGCAAAAACGTTTCTCTTCGGGCATGGTTGACTGGAACAGTTTTGAAAATTACCGTGCTACGTTGTGGCAAAAGCAGCTGCACATTTTTGAAGTTCCGTTTTATTATATCGAATATGGAATTGCACAATTGGGAGCACTCGGTGTCTGGAAAAATTTCCAAAGCAATTCCTCAGACGCGCTCGAAAAATATCTCACAGCGCTGTCTCTTGGCTATACGGCCTCAATGCCTAGTATATACGAGGCAGCCGGTGTTCGATTTGATTTTTCTGAGAAATACATTAAAGAACTCGCTTCCTTCCTCACCAAGGAAATTTCAAAGGTGTAAGAAGCCGCTGCTTTTTGCAATGCCCTAATAAGGCAGCAGGAATTTTCACCTGAATTCCTTAATTATCCTGTTAAATTTACCAAGAATCAATGCTTCCTGCACGTGCTAATTTTGTGTATTCTTGTTTGGCTGAAATGCGGAATAAACGGTCATTAACCACACTAATTTTACTGTAATAAATTCAACGATTTTGAAGGAAAAATCAATACTTTTTTCTGAACTAAAAGCCTTGTTCAGGATATAAAAGTAACATCAAAATAAGTCTGTGGAACCTGAGAGTAATTTAATGAAGAGCGAGTTATTCATATTGAGGATGCAACTTTTTGCAGCTGCTGCCTGCTATGGATTTGCCCAGTGGTTGTCGCTCCGGTTTTTTTCCTTTACTGATTTCGTACTGCCGTTTTCGATAGTATCATTTTTTATTCTTGTTGTTTTTTCGGCAACATTTTTCCTGGCGAAAGAATCAAGAGCATTTTCAGAAATAATACTTAGCTCACTGTATTTTTTGGTAACGGTTCATCTTACCGGGCTGTCTGCTGTCAATCATTTTCCTGTAGAGACTCTTGTTGTATTGCTTTTGCTCATTGTCTTTTCAAATCTAAGAATGAAGGAGCGAAAGTTTCTGATAGGATTTAATGCTGTGTTGTCAATAATTGTTTCAGCAATAATTTCCAATACGGTTTCCTCGGGCAACTCTGAAGCAGTCTTTATTAAGCCGCTTTATTTTTATGCAGATGTAATGGCGGCAATTGTGCTGTCGGTTTTATACGGGTTGTACCGGATTTATCCGAAGAAGGTGTCTCAAATTCAAGACAAGGAAGAACCTGTTTTTCCTTCGATGCTTAACGATATTCCGGATGCTTATTTCCTGATTGACGGAACAACAGGAACAACCATTGACCTTAATGATGCAGCCGTAAAAATATTTGAAGCAAAAGATAAAGCAGCTCTCATTGGCTTGGATATTTCTTCGTTGCTGAAAGACAATTGGACTCTTGAGCAGAAGAAAAAAATCCGCGAATCGCTCAATGCCAGGAATGAATTCGAGGAGGTATTTGATTTTGTTACCGGAGCCGGGAAAATATTTTCCGCAGATTTCTATTCTAAAAAAATAGCCAGGAGAGGGGATAAATATATCCTTGTAAGGATAACTCCTGCAGTTCCCGCAACGGTGGTTAAAACACTTCCTGAACCCGCAGAGAGCCCTTACAAAAAAATTATGGAAGAGGGGCACTTTTGCTTTGCGACTATCAATGGTGAAGGAAAATTAATTTCATTCAATAATTCATTCAGTAAAATAACCGGGTATGCCGATGAAGAACTCCTTTCGCTCAGCTACTACGACCTCATTCATCCTGACGACCTGGAACGTGAGCAAAAAAACCTCGCGACATTATTCAGCAGCGAAATCCCTTTTCTGAGAAAAGAAAAACGGTTGCTCAATAAGCTGGGCCAATCGGTATGGGTGCATTCCATCACAACGCTTTTCAAAAGCGCATCGGGTGCATTTCCTTATGCTGTAACGCTGATAGAAAACATTACTCAGCGCAAGAGAACAGAGAAAGCATTGTATGAAAATAAAGATAATCTTTCGTTGGTAATTGAAAGCTCAGATGCCGCTGTTTTTTCTCTCGATAGAAATTACAATATTATCATTGCCAATAATATTTTCAGCAATCATGTTTTTGCGCAAACGGGAATCAGCATTGCAGCCGGATATAACCTTAAAAATATTCTGCCCGAAAAATATCGCCTCATGCTTGAAGACCTTCAGCAGCGGGCGCTTTCAGGAGAATACGTGCGCACAGATTATCATGTAACAGAAGGAAAAGACGATACTGTTTATCTTGAGATTTCTTCTTCACCTGTTAAAACAGAATCAGAAACAGTTCGTGGCGTTGTATATTTTATTTCAGATATCAGCAAGAGAAAAGCGGCGGAGCGCGATTTAATCATTGCTAAAGAAGCTGCGGAAACCGCTGCCAGCGCAAAGACCAGCTTTCTTGCTATGATGAGCCACGAAATCAGGAACCCGCTTAATGGGGTCATTGGTATGGCTGAATTGCTAAACAATACAACGCTGTCGAAAAAGCAACGCGAGTATCTCGATTCTATTTTGCTTAGCGGTGAAACACTTCTCTCTGTCATTAACGACATATTGGACTTTTCAAAAATTGAATCGGCAAAGATGGAACTGGAATTCAAACCGGTTGAATTGAAGAGGAGTATTGAGGAAACTTTTGATTTGCTTTCACCCAAGGCATCAGAAAAAAATCTGCGCCTTGAATATTTTATTTCTCCCGAAGTTCCTTACTATATTATGGGAGACAGTACCCGGCTTAGGCAGATTCTCCTTAACCTTGTTTCCAATGCTGTGAAGTTTACACCGCGAGGTAAAATTTCTGTTTCTGTAGTAAAGACTTCTCACATTGCTGATAAAATAGAGTTGCAGTTTGCTGTTAAGGATACCGGCATCGGAATTGCTTCGGACAAAATTGATAAACTCTTTCAATCTTTTTACCAGGCAGGCTCTGAAACAACCCGTCAATATGGAGGTACAGGGCTTGGTCTTGCCATCTGTAAAAACCTCGTCACCATGATGGGCGGAAGAATCCGTGCAGAAAGTTTGCAGGGTTCCGGTTCCACATTTTATTTCACCATTCAAACCGCTAAAGCCAAAGCACCGGAGACGACAGCGAATCAAAAGCAGGGAGCAAGTATGCTTATCAATTCGCGTGTGCTTGTCATCAGTGACAATGCTGCTGAAGCGGGAAACTTCTCCAGCTATTTTCACAAGTGGGGAATGCATCCACAGATAACCGATTCATTTTCTGAAGCGCTTAACTGGCTGCGTAATAACGAGCATTTTGATTTGATTTCTATAGATGCAAAAATCACTCAAATCAATTTCATGGAATTAGTAACAAAAATTCGCACCTTGTTCTCCCCGGCACAATTGCCTTTAATAATTTTTAATGCTTCGGGTGACGATATTTATTTTAACTACTCTGATAAAACAATTTCTGCTATTATCCCTCAGCATATTGACCGCTCTCGTCTCCTCGATATTCTTATCAGCGTCTTCACCATTGAAGAGCATCATAAAACCAGACATCAGTATGATTTAAAGCAATCGGACAAGGAGCTTGCCAATAAAA
The DNA here is from genome assembly GCA_002215675.1 of Bacteroidetes bacterium 2013_40CM_41_45. GTDB lineage: Bacteria > Bacteroidota > Bacteroidia > AKYH767-A > 2013-40CM-41-45 > 2013-40CM-41-45. The sequence continues at coordinate 671,739 of NGFH01000002.1, forward strand.
TTCCTCTCAATATTCTTATAGCCGAAGACAATAAAATCAATCAGAAGCTGGCGGTTAACATTATAGAGAGCTTAGGATACCATCCCGATACGGTTGAAAATGGATTGGAGGTCATCAGCAATGTGAAGAAGAAAAAGTATGACATGATTTTTATGGACATACAGATGCCTGAATTGGATGGTTACGAAACTACGCGTCACCTGCACCGCACATTCGATAGCAGCCAGCGCCCTGTAATTATTGCTATGACTGCCTTTGCAATGGAAGGGGATAAGGAAAAATGTATTGCGGCCGGAATGGACGATTATATAAGTAAACCTATTATCATTGACGAGATTATTAACGTGATTACGAGATACGGGGGTAACAGAAAGTCAGTGCAAATAGAAAAGCCGGTTCAGGTTCAGGAAGAAAGCGATGACTTTGTTAACAGGGGAGTGATACAACGATTGAAAGAGCTGAACGAAAAAGTTGACCCTGATTTTTTCAAAGTTGTAATCAATATGTTCCTTAACCAGTCACCGAATCTTATTGATGAGATTAAACATTACATGGAAAGCGGACAGTATGATAAGATGGGACAGGCAGCACACAAGCTGAAAGGCTCGAGTATGAATCTGGGTGCATCTTCTCTTGCTGAGCTTTGTAAGAAGATTGAAATTAAAGCACGCACCAATGAGCTTTCTGATATAGACAGGCTCATAGAATCGTTGCAGCCGGTTTACGAAAAAACAGAAACAGAGTTGAAAAAACTTTACGCATGATTTTTTTCAGAGCACGTTTACTTCAGCTTCCATTATAATTCCAAAACTTTCTTTCACGCTTTTTTGAACCTCGGCAGCATGCTGCAATAATTCTCTTCCGGTTGCGCCGCCATAATTCACCAGCACCAGCGCCTGGTCTTTGTGCATTCCCACATTGCCGTTTCGTTTTCCTTTCCATCCGCATTTCTCAATCATCCAGCCTGCAGAAAGTTTCATCGCATTGCCCTGGGCAGGATACGCAACCAAGTCAGGAAAAACGTGCTGCAGCCGGTCGTACTTTTCAATCGGTATTGTGGGGTTCTTGAAAAAGCTGCCGCAGTTGCCAATAACTTTCGGGTCGGGCAATTTGCTCGAGCGGATTTTAATAACTGCATTGCTCACATCGCCGATGGTGGGGGATGTAACATTCATATGCTCCAGCTCTTTTTCAATAGCTCCATAGGTTGTATTGATCACCGGCTTTTTATTCAGCCGCAGCGTAACATCAGTTATAATATATTTATTTTTTGCTTCACGTTTAAAAATGCTGTCGCGATATCCAAAGCGGCACTCATCAGCTGAAAAAACCTTTGGTTCTCCTGTTGAAAGGTCAATGGCCGTGAGAGAATGAAAAACATTTTTCAGTTCCTCACCGTACGCCCCTATATTCTGAATGGGTGCCGCCCCCACAAAGCCGGGAATAAGGGAAAGGTTTTCAACTCCACCGAAATTTTTCCCTAAACAGTACAAAACCAATTCGTGCCACGCTTCTCCCGCTCCTGCTTTTACAAAGGCATAATCCTCATCCACGCTCACCACACCGATTCCTTCAAAGCGGTCGTGCAGAACGATGCCATCAAAGTTTTTTGTAAAAAGGATATTGCTTCCGCCTCCCAGAACAAATTTCTGCTGGCGATTGTATTTATCATCTGCAATTAAATTCTGAATGTCTTGTTCAGAACCTATTTCTGCAAAGTACCTGCACGAAACGTCCACACCAAAGGTGTTGAATTTTTTGAGCGAAAAATTTTCTTTGATAGCCGTCATATTCGCTCGCCAAATATAGCTGAACCGATACGTACCATGTTGCTGCCTTCTTCAAGAGCAATTTTATAGTCGCTGGTCATGCCCATGGACAAAATTTCGAATTTCGAATTTCGAATTTCAAATTTCAGAGTATCGTAAAATAATTTAAGGGATTTAAATTCTTTTTTAATTTTTAATTTATCTTCAGTCATTGATGCCATGCCCATAAGGCCGGTAATTGAAATGTTTTTCATTTGGTTCAACTCCTGAGAACGCAATACTATTTCTGCTTCTTCAAAAGACAAACCGAATTTAGTTTCCTCTTGTGCAATGTGGATTTGCAAAAGGCAATTTATAACACGGTTATTTTTTTCTCCTTCTTTATTTATTTCTTTCAGCAGTTTCAAGCTGTCTACACTTTGAATGAGTGAAACAAACGGAGCAATTATTTTTACCTTATTCGTCTGTAGATGCCCTATGAAATGCCATTGAATATCCTTCGGCAATGCCTCATATTTTTCTTTTAGTTCTTGAACATAATTTTCCCCGAAAATAGTATGTCCTGCATCATAAACCTGTTTTATTTCTTCGGAAGATTTTTTCTTAGAAACTGCAACCAATACCGCATTGTATTTTTTTAATTCGGAAAGAATTATTTTAAGTTGGTTCAAGTCAACACTCATTTCGTATGACAAATAATTTTATGACCAATAACGCTTAAATGAGTGAATGGAGAATGATACCGCTCCGAAGCTTGGGCTCGAACCATGTGGTTTTGGGCGGCATTATTTTTCCGCTGTCGGCAATATCAATGAGTTGTTTCATGCTTACCGGAAAAAGAGCAAAAGCAATTTTCCATTCGCCGGAATTTACGCGCTGCTCAAGTTCGCCAAGCCCTCTTAGGCCGCCAACAAAATCAATTCGCTTGTCGGTGCGCAAGTCTTTTATATTCAGAATAGGAGAAAGAATTTTTTCTGATAGAATGGTTACATCTAAAACGCCAATAGGGTCACTGTCAGCATAAGTTCCGGGTTTTGCAGTGAGTGAATACCATTTTTTCCCGAGGTACATTCCGAAGTTGTGGAGTTTACCCGGCTTGTAAATCGTATTGCCTTTTTCTTCCACAATAAAATTTTCAGAAACGTTTTTCAGAAAATCTTCTGACGACAATCCGTTTAAATCCTTCACCACCCGGTTGTAATCCATAATTTGCAGTTGCGAAGCCGGGAAATGTACCGCAAGAAAATAATTGTACTCTTCTTTTCCCGTATGATTCGGGTTTGCCTCGCGCATTTCTTTTCCTACCAGTGCAGCAGCAGCGGTGCGATGATGCCCATCGGCCACATATGTATGTTTTATTTTGGAGAAATGAGAAACAATTTTTTCCATGAGCGCTTTATCTTTTATTACCCAAAACGTATGCCCAATGCCGTCATCTGCAGTAAAATCATATTCCGGTTTTTCTTTAATGATGTTCTTCACAAGCGCCTCCAGTTCCTTCTCATCGGGATAAGCAAAAAATACCGCCTCATAATGAAGCTTGCTGAAACGGATGTGATTTTTGCGATCTTCTTCTTTATCAGGCCTTGTCAACTCATGTTTTTTAATTACATCGTTAAAGTAATCATCAACAGCCGCGCAACCTACAATTCCATATTGTATCTTACCATTCATCGTTTGTGCATAGATGTAAAGACTATCTTTTTGGTCCTGGAAAAATATTCCTTCGGCAAAAAGAATGTCAAAGTTCTCTTTCCCTTTTTTGTACACGGCCGTATCATACACATTAAATCCCTCGGGGAAATTTATTTCCGGTTTTATAATATGATAGAAAGAATAAGGATTTCCTTTTGCTTCCGCACGCGCTTCTTTCTCGTTCAGAACATCATACGGGCGCGAGGCGACCTGTTTCACAAATGCTTTTTTCGGGCGAATGCCGCGGAAGGGTTTAAGTATTGCCATAAAAATTATCTGGGGACAAAAATAATTTTTCCTGAAGATGGTGGTAAATAAAGCAGAGTTATTTATTTTGTCATGAAATTGGACTATGGCGAAAAATATTTTTAATGTCCGTGTATACGGAATCTTAATCAACGGCCAAAATCAGGTTTTGATAACGGACGAATTCCGTTTTGGGTACCGGATAACAAAATTTCCCGGGGGCGGCTTGCAGTTTGGCGAGGGAATTATTGACTGCCTCAAAAGAGAGTGCCGTGAAGAACTGGGGCATGAAGTGGAAGTAAGCGAGCATTTCTACACTACCGATTTTTTTCAACGTTCTGCTTTCAATGAGAAGCAGCAGGTTATCAGCATTTATTATTTTATATCTATGAAGGAACCGCGGGACATTCCTGTAAGGCAAAAACCATTTGATTTTGACCGGGAGCAGGAGGGAGCGCAGATTTTCCGCTGGATTGATTTACGCTCACTGCGTGAAAATGATTTTACTTTTCCGATTGAAAAAAAAGTGGCAAACCTGCTGAGGAAAAAGACGCAGGAAATTAAAGAGTAAAAAGAGGTTTCGCATAAATAAACCCTTCGCTTCTGAGTTCATTGAAAAGTTTTACAGCGTCCTTCTTTTTCCGGACTGCAGAAACCAGCAATTGATATTTCCGGTTTCTGCCTTTGCCAGCCGCTTTTATATACACGGAATCAATTCCGTCATCCAAGACAATGGTGCTTGCAAGGTAAAACGCATGGCGGATATTTTCTGCCTGGCACAAGCGGATGCTGTGACCGGATAATTTTTTTTCATTTCCAAAACAGTCGCGAATATCACCATCTTTCATCAATGAATCGTCAAGGGTGGTTTCCTCAAGAATGTGCATCGGTAAAATCTTTACCAGGGCGATGCCTCCTTCATACATTCCTATTTTCATTGCGGCTGCAACGGATAAATCAATGATACGTTTTTTACGGTACGGCCCCCTGTCGTTTATACTCACAACAACCTGCTTTTTATTTTTTTCATTCACCACCAGCACCGAGGTGCCAAACGGAAGTGTGCGGTGTGCAGCAGTAAATTCATTCTGGTCATAGATATCTCCACTGGCTGTTGTGTCGCCATGAAATTCATCGCCATAATAAGATGCCTTACCCGATTGCTGCGCAAGAGCATTTCTTTTTCGCTCCGTGCAACCTACAAAAGAAATTAAAAGAGAAAAAAAAAGTATATGGAAATAAAATTTCATGCCGTCAATCTCCGGCTCATAATAAGCTCTATACGTTCAAGCAGCTGATATGGATTATAACCGCGCCAGTTCATGTTGTTAAGCTCTCCACCCACAGCTATAAAGGAATCAATATTGGTTTTGTCGAACTCTTTAAGAATATGTTCGCGGAAATTCAGCGCAGTTATCCAGCCATCTTCTACATCCTGGAACCACTCTTCATAGTAACAGTCATCCGAGGGGTGAAAGTTAAGTACGTTTTCACCTATGAGAATAAATTTATTGATGCCTTGCCCAATCATTATTTCAGCAATGTCACGTTTCAGAAACATGATATCATTGTTCAGGCAATCGTTCCATTCACCTATAAATTCCATCACGGCAAAACCGCGTTCGTAATCGGCAAAAAGAATTTTCATGTAAAGGGTGTTGGAGCCAAAATCATCCCATTGCGGGTGTATATAAAAATTGTAAATGGTATTAGAGTACACAAACTCGCTGTACTCCCTCTCGTAAAAAGGAGAGCGCTCGTCTTCCGAGGCCACATAAAGCTCGCGCCAGTTATAGAAAGGTTCTATGTCCTGCATAATGCCTGCAAAGATACAACAGGCAAAAGCCGTGTCAAGTGAAAAAAAAATTATTCAGCAATTGTTTTTCCGGAAGCAAATTTTTTTGTATTGCTTAGGCGAGACAGACCAAAGCTTCGCCTTCGACCAGGATATAAGAGGTAAAATCAGATTTATAATTCCCTCGGCCGGGAGCACAACCTCTGTACTAATTGCTGCTTACGAGAGAAAAGAGACACCTGCATCAGGAGATTAATGACTCGCAATATGGAGAATGTACTATCAGTTTGGCGCTCTCCACAAAGACACTTTTTCTACAAAATATTTCCCCGATGAGACGGTAAAACCTATGAACATGGCATTTTTACGAGGGAAAACACGATAAAGACCATGGCGAAGCAGCCAGGTATTGATAGAAATTTTTTGCGGTTCCATGCACAGGTTTGGCTGCCTGCGAGGATAGAATGAATGTGGCTGCCGTATACGTCAGGAATGGCGGGTAAGACAAAGCATTTCTCCTCTGAAAATATTTTTGAACAACCGTATTTCGTATTGGTATTTTAGTTTGATTTGTACTCGTAATAATTAATTAAACCAAAAACCAAAAACAAATGGCTACCAAAAAATCAAAAAGCAAGCGCAAACCCAGCGCAGCATTCATGAAGCCGATGACAATCGGTTCAGCACTACAACCGGTTGTAGGAACAAAAGCAATTCCTCGCACGGAAGTTGTAAAGAAACTCTGGGCTTACATTAAGAAGAACAATCTGCAGGATAAGAAAGAAAGACGCAACATCAATGCAGACGAGAATCTCAAGAAAGTGTTTGGCGGAAAGAAAACCGTAAGCATGTTTGAGATGACCAAACTTGTAAGCAAGCATTTGTCGTAAAAATTTGTCTGCCCTTGTGCAGGCATTTTTTTTAGAAGTAAAAGCGTTCCTGACCGGAGCGCTTTTCTTTTTTCACTTCTTGCTAATAAGAATTATTTGTACCGAGGACTTGCTGCCTTTTACATTGAGCATTGCAGTGTATGTTCCCGCAGCGTAAGCGTAAGTATCCCAGTTGATAAACTGCTGGTGAGAGAAGACAGCGGTACGGTAAACCGTTTTTCCCGAAGAATCAAAAACAGAAATAGTGCCCGTCTCGCCGGGTGGTAATGAAAACTCAAGCCGGCAAATGCTGCTTGCAGGATTCGGGTATGCCTTGAGCGCAAGCTGATTTCCCGGAGGTGATAACGGACGAACAGACGTAACTGTATAATCACGGTAGCCGAGCACATATTCTCCTTTGCGTAAAGTGTCTACACGAATGTTACCGGATTTATCAACGTGAGAACTGACAAAATTAGTTGTGGTGTTAGGAACAACACTCCAGTTCTCACCGGCTTTCGTGCGGTAGAGAAGAACGAGGCTGTCTTCTGTTGCGGTGATTAACGTATTGTCGATATATCCTGAATTCAGGGAAGAGGAAACAGCAGGAGTGCGTCCGTCATAAATAAAATTGGCAGCTGAAATAAAAGTGCTGTCAAACCTTCCGTCAACTTTCCAGTAATGATAATCGGACAAGCGGATGCCGGGATTGGGCAGGATGAAATCATCGGGCTTTACCCAGTTGTGCTCCATGCGCACAAACGGAGAAGACGTTCCTACCGACTGCACAATGAGCGTAACATTAGTTTCAGGAAATAAAACACTTCCTGTAGAGGTGATAGCCCGTTCGTAATCACTGATGGCATCGCTTATTTTTTCATTGCGGTCGAGGGCGATGAAATCAAATGCACCGACCAAAGCAATATGAAAGACGTTGGTTGCAGAATCAATCACAACAGAAACAGTAGTATCATTAACTACTCCATTAGAAAAGGTAATGTCGACCGGCATGCTGTACAGGTGAGAAGCATTGCCTTTTGTTTTCTGACGTGTATAAATCCAATAATGGTCCTGCGCAGCGGAAACGTGAACAACAGAGTCAATAGAGAAATGCGGAAACCCGGGAGTAAAAATCCAGTCGTCAAAAAAGCGGGTCATATTGATGCCCGATGCAAGTGTGAGCTCATCGCGGAACTGCGCACTGGTCGCGTTACTGTATGCACGGTTGCTCATGTAGCCGTGGCATCCTATAAAAAATAAACTGTCGCCCATGTAGTTTCTAAGGGCATGTGCAAAGTCAGCGCCCTTATGATATACGGTATTGCCGTAGGTATATGCATGGGGAACATTATTCAGAGCAAAATAATTCCCATCTATGATATGAGCGAACTGAAGCACCTTCCTGTGATTGGTACGGATTGCATTCTTATAAGCAATAAGCCCATAAACTTTCTGCGTGAAAAAATATTCGTTAAACACCGCCATACCTTCGTTGAGCCACATCTCCTGTTCGCTTTCGCAGGTAACATTATCGCCCCACCACATGTGAGAAAGCTCGTGCGCCCACAGCGTTTCATAATTAAGTGTGCCATCAATAAATGCTTTGGAGATATGGATGCTTGTAGCATGTTCCATGCCTCCATAAACAACCGGAGTTGCCACATATCCTATTTTATCCCAGCGGTAAGGCCCGTAAGCCGTGATGAACGATGAAACGGCTGTGTCAATATTTGCAAAGGTGTTAAGAGTAGCGGCAGTGTCTGAAGCAAGTACCGCCCACTGCACCGGTATTCCATTTGAAGTTCTTTGAAGTGTATAGAAAGGAGCAACAGCCATTGCAGCAAGGTAGCTGGGAATGGTTTGATTTAATTTCCAATGCCAGGTAATGGTTCCGTTTGCGTTTGCAGTGCTGCCCATGAGAATTCCGTTGCAAAATGCTTTGTAGCCGGAAGCAGTCGTAATATAAAAATCATAGAACGAGCGGTCGGTGAATTCATCAATGCAGGGAAACCAGACACGCCCGAAAGTGTGAGGGTCTTGCGAAAAAGAAACACCGAGGTTAAAAGCGTATTGTCCGCTGAAATAAAATCCGCCCCATGATGCGTCCTGCTGGGGATGCCCGTTGTAATAAACAGTCAATACAATGCTGTCATTCAGGTTGAGCAGTGCAGGTGGAGTAATACGAATAAGTGTGTCGTTGTAAGAGTAGGTGAGGGGCTGGCCATTGGAAACGATAGAATCAATATTCAGTTCAAGAAGATTAAGTATAATATTATTTACGTTGTTCATCTTGGATGCAACCGTAAGCACGGCACTTCCCCTTATAGTTTGTGCAGCATAGTTAATGGTATCTATAGAAATACTGTAATTACGAACTGTGATGGTATCACTAACCAAAGCATAGCAAGGCAAAGAAATTGCAGCAATAAAAATTGAAAATAGAAAACGCTTCATCACTAATTATTTTTTACGAATATCCGAAATTTATAGGCAAGATCGATATTGGTTCATAAAATGAAAAATTCAAACGGCTTGGTTATTTTTTACTTTTGCTCCCCTAAGCAATTCAATCATGAAAATAAAAACTACTCTGATACTGTTTGTAATTGTATCCATTACAATCCTCTGCCAAAGCAATACCGCGTCTGCCCAATACTGTTCGCCTTCATTTTCTAATGGTTGTTTTTCATGGCGAAACCAGGCAATAACTCTTGATGCTATTAATTGGACCATCGGTGCCAACTGTTCGGATTTTGATTTTACAACTGACACCGCTTACCTGGATGCAGGTATACCTTATCCAATGACCGTTATGAATGGTGACTGGTGTGGTTGCGGTGTATGGATTGATCTCAACAATGATTTGGCTTTCGATACAATTGAAAATTTATTCCACATGTACACGGCCAGTGCAACCAATAACTATAATTTTAACATCACTGTACCGGGCAATGTTCCCACAGGCTTTTACCGTATGCGGGTGATTGCCGCCTGGGGCAGTGATACTTATACAAACAGCGCCAATGGTTACGGACCATGTGGCTCTTTTCAGTACGGTAACTTCAGTGACTTTACCGTAAACGTTACTAATCTTTCGACAGAAATTGAAAAAAATAATCCCGGCACTTTGGATGTAATCAGCGTTAGTCCCAACCCTATTATAGATGAGATAAGAATCAGGATTCCGTTTCCGTATTTATCAGGAGCAGGCAATACCGAAATAAAAATCTTTAATTCATTGGGAGAAAAAGTAATTGAAAAAGCATTTTTCGCTTACGAGGAAATAATGCTTGATGCAAGAACCCTTTCAGGAGGAATTTATTTTCTTGCAGTAACTGACAAGGCGGGTAATAAAGCTACCGCAAAATTTGTAAAGGAGTAACCCTACGCAACAACTTTATTCATCACCCGCGCCATTGTGCTGCCGATTTCTGCCGGTGATTCAACCACGTTGATTCCGCATTCGCGCATGATTTTCATTTTAGCTGCTGCTGTGTCTTCTGCGCCTCCTACAATAGCTCCGGCATGTCCCATGCGCCTTCCGGCAGGTGCGGTCTGACCTGCAATAAAACCAACAACAGGTTTTCTGCTGTTTGCTTTTATCCAGCGCGCTGCTTCAGCTTCCAGCGTTCCACCTATTTCTCCAATCATTACGATGCCTTCCGTTTCGGAATCATTCATAAAAAGTTCAACAGCTTCTTTTGTTGTTGTGCCTATAATCGGGTCGCCACCGATACCAATTGCTGTAGAAATTCCAAGCCCTGCTTTCACTACCTGGTCAGCTGCTTCATAGGTAAGCGTCCCCGATTTTGAAACGATGCCTATAGTTCCCGGCTGAAAAACAAATCCCGGCATAATGCCAACTTTACATTCGCCTGCTGTAATCACCCCGGGGCAATTGGGCCCGATGAGGCGTGTTTTTTTCCCTCTAAGAAATTCTCTCACCATAATCATATCACGTATGGGAATTCCCTCGGTGATGGCGACCACCAACGCAACGCCCGTATCGGCTGCTTCCATAATGGCATCAGCAGCAAAAGCAGGAGGAACAAATACAATGGAAACATCAGCGCCTGTTTCTTTAACCGCCTGTTCAACGGTATTAAACACGGGACGGTCAAGATGTTTGGTGCCGCCTTTGCCGGGTGTAATGCCGCCTACAACACTGGTTCCATATTCAATCATCTGCTGCGAATGAAAAGTTCCTTCGCTTCCGGTGAATCCCTGCACAATGATTTTTGAATTTTTATTTACCAAAACGCCCATAAATCAGTTATATGTTATATGTTATAAGTTATACGTTTAGCAGTGCGAAAATAACATTCTTCAGCTAGTGCATAATGGGTAACTTTGCCTTCATGCCGATGCGCTTCAATAAAGACGATACCATCGTTGCCCTTGCAACTCCTGCAGGGGCTGGCGCTATTGCCGTTATCCGCCTTTCAGGAAATAAAACATTAGAAATAGCTGATAAGATTTTCAGGCTGAAAAAAAATGAAAAAAAAGTGTCTTCCCTGAAATCTCATACGGTTCATTTTGGAATAATTTATGATGGCGAACATGTAATTGATGAAGTGCTGCTTTCGGTCTTCCGTGCTCCTAATTCATATACAGGTGAAGATGTGGTTGAGATTTCCTGCCACGGCTCCACATTTATTCAGCAGAAAATTATTCAGCTTGCCTTTAAACAGGGTGCAAGAATGGCGCGGCAAGGGGAATTTACACTGCGTGCCTTTATCAACGGCAAAATGGATTTGTCGCAGGCAGAAGCGGTTGCAGACATAGTGTCGGGTAATTCAGAGGGAGCGCATCGCCTGGCAATGCAGCAAATGCGCGGAGGATATTCTGCAGATATTTCTAAAATGAGAAATGAGCTCATTCATCTTGCATCACTTGTGGAACTTGAGCTTGATTTTTCTGAAGAAGATGTGGAGTTTGCAAACAGAGAACAACTAAAGTCATTTGTCTCACATCTCATATCACACATCTCAAATCTTATTTCCTCCTTCGAATACGGCAATGCAATAAAGCAGGGAATTCCTGTGGTGATTGCAGGCAAACCGAACACCGGCAAGTCAACACTTCTGAACACATTGCTTAATGAAGAGCGTGCCATCGTAAGCCCCATTGCGGGAACAACCCGCGATACCGTGGAAGAGGAAATTACATTATCAGGAATCAAATTTCGTTTTATTGACACTGCCGGAATCCGTAACACGACGGATGCTATTGAATCCATCGGGGTAAGCCGCACTATGGAAAAAATAAACAGCAGCCCCGTGATGATTTATTTATTTGATGTGAACGAAACGACTTCTGCAACGTTAAGTGAAGAATTGAATGAACTTAAAAAGAATTCTGCAGAAAATAATTTTAAAATTTTGTTGGCAGGAAATAAGGCAGACCTTTCAACGGAAGAAAACCTGAAGAATGAGTTTAATGGAGCTGATGTTGTTTTTATTTCGGCAAAGCACAAAACAAATATCAATACGCTGAAAGAAAAACTGTTGAGCAAAACCGGCAGGGGAGAGGGGCTGCAAAATAATTTCATCGTGACCAATGCGCGCCACGTTGCCGCTTTTGAAAATGCAAACCGTTCGTTGCAAAATGTTTTAGAAGGATTGGATAAAAAACTCTCGGGCGATTTGCTTGCGCCTCACCTCAGGAATGCATTGCAGCAGCTTGGAGAAGTAACAGGTGAAGTCACAACAGATGATTTACTTGAAAATATTTTTTCGAAGTTTTGTATCGGAAAGTGAAGTGTTCAATCAAGGTCCTATAGTAGTCACAATGGTATTGCTTCAGGATGTGGAGTTCCTTTTCCTGTTTCGACATACGATTTTAAGCTTAGCATAAAATAAGCCCAGCGACAATTGCAGTGCATGTAGAAATCGGTTTCATCTTTCCATCCCCGTTGTGCAAAACGAAGAATCGTTTTACTGCCCGATGGCTCCAATGCAAAGGAGAAACGAGTGCCCACCCATTGAGGATCGCCTTGTACACATTCCCATTCAAGCAACTTATTCTTCTCCAGCGAAGTTACTTTCATGTCGGGCCCTTCTTCATCACCGAAACGGAATTTAATTATTGTTCCCGGTTTTATGCTGTCTTTAGCAATCGTATCTTCTGTCCACCACTTTCTCAAACCCTCTTCTGTAGAAAATGCCGCATAAATTTTTTCCGGGGCTGCATAAATTTCAATACGGTGTAAAATATTTGCCATGAAACAAGCTTATTTTAATTCAAAACATTTTTTATTTTTTCCCTACACGTAGCATTATCGGGAAAATAATAACCTTCTTTGAATTGGGCCGCCAGCATTTTCGTAAATCATCTGCAACTAAATCTACAGGGTTAGAATTATTTTTATCGATGTAATGCTGAACAGCTGACCACGTATTTAAAAAACCAATGAACTGTTCTGCCTCCCAGAAATATTGCGCAATAAAAATGGGCGCTTTTAGTTCGTGAAACGGAAACGGAATGGTCAGGTACATTTCATCTATGTATTTCCGTTCCTTGTCCCAATAACCATCCAGGATATTTTCATAAAAATTATTGAGGATTTCATCAACCTCATCATCAATTTTAGGAAGGGTGTAACCGATGACTGCAATAATGCCTTCCGGCTTCAGTGTGCGTTTTACTTCGCTGTAAAATTTTTCAAAGTCGAACCAATGAATAGCTTGGGCGACTGTAACTAAATCGAACATGCTGTCATCAAAAGAAGTTTTTTCTGCCGCCTCAATTTTGTACTCAAGGTTTGGCTTTTGAATGGCTTTGCTTAATTGCCCCTCGCTGATATCTGTTGCATAAACTTTTTCAAAACGCTCTGCAAGCGATGAAGCCACCTGCCCGTTGCCTGTAGCACAGTCCCATGCAGTATTTCTCTCCCTGACCTGTGTCAGGAGGAAATCAAAAATTTCCTTCGGGTAAGACGGACGGAATTTAGCATATAATTCTGACTGCTTTGAAAAAAGGTCCTTCATGAAAAATGTTTTTGCCTGCCGAAAGTAGTAAAAACAGGCTATGTCAGAGTATAATTCTATATTAGCGGTTCAATTTTCAGACCATGAAAAAATTTATTTCATTTCTTCTTGCATTGCTAGCGCAGTGCAGTTTTTTATTTTCGCAAATAACAATTACCAGTGGCGACATGCCATCTGTTAATAATGTGTTTGTTGTGAATACGGCAACGCCATCAGCAAGCACGGACCCTGCGCCAACGGGAACAAATTTCACCTGGGATTTTTCTTCACTCACCAGCGCTTCGCAGCACAGTGATACCTGCATTTCTATTCTTAGCATTCCTTCCCTTTACGCTCTTGCTTTTCTTGGTTCGTCTTTTGGAGTAAGAGGTTTTCAGGATATAAATCTTGGTGCGCTGTCCTTCTCTGACATTTACAACATTTACAAAAAGGGTTCAACCAAGTATGAATACAGCGGGCAGGGCGCGAATATAAATTCCATTCCAACGCCCATGGTTTATAGCCCGAAAGATTTGATTTACAAATTTCCTTTAAATTATAGTAACACCGATTCTTCTGAATCCGGTTTCAGCATCAGCATTCCCACACTGGCGGATTATGCGAAAGCCAGAAAGCGTGTCAATGTGGTTGATGGTTGGGGAACATTGATTCTCCCCTCGGGCAGTTTTAATGTGCTCCGCGTAAAGTCTACTATTTATGATAGGGACAGTATTGCTTTGGCAGCCATACCTTTTCCGCTAGTGATTCCATCTACTACTACTGAATACAAATGGCTCGGGTTACAGCAGGGAGAACCTCTTCTGCAAATAAATGCAAACCAGTTTGCGGTAACACAAATACTTTATCTCGAAAATCCTGTGCTTGGAACGAATGACATCAGCGGTTCGGATTTTATTTTTGGAGTAATGCCCAACCCAGCATCAACTGAAATTTCTGTTTTCTATAGCAAAAATAAAACCGGTGAAACTGCAATTGACATCCTGGATATCCAGGGCAAAGAAGTAAAGAGCATTTTTTTGGAAGCGGAAGCTGCGGGTGATGCGCATCATTCATTCAGGGTGAGTGATTTGGCGGAAGGAATGTATGTGATGCGCATTAAGGCCGGCTCTGACATTTCATACCGGAAATTTGCCGTGATGAAATAGAATTTAATAACTCATCACTGCCGTGTGCTTCGACTTATTCCCTTTCTTATCGGTGACGGTAAGCTCGAAAAGATATTTCCCTTTCTTTTCAATCGCCTTCTGACCGGTTAACGTTCCGGTTTTAGCATCATACTCCATAAGGAACCATTTCTTGTTGAGCGTGGCACGGTAAGAACCTATTCCTGATAATGCGTCTGAAATTTTTATTTTGAAAAATATTTTCTCTTTCTCGCCACGCGTAGAAAGATTATGGGCTTTGATAACCGGGGGAACCGTATCCACGGCTATCGCATAATTGCCGAAAGAAGAAACGGAAGCGTTCACAAAACCATCTTTGAAATCTCCGCCTGCAGAAGTCATGTTTCCATTGCCGTCAATTTTTACGAGCAATGCTTTTGGAAAAAGCCATTCGGGTAATTTTTCCGGTTTGATGTTTAAGTTAAATGAGTTGTGAACCGGAATAGCCGGGTCTCCGATTTTATAAATTTTAGAAAACAGTTTTTTATTCTTTTCCCTTGTTGAAATCACAAGGTAAATATCATTATACACACAGGGCAATTTGGCGATGCTGAATTTGAAATCTTTTGTTTCCCGGGTGAAAGATTTTTTGCACGAGACAAAAAATGTTGTGTCGTTTTCTGCGGGAACTGCGCACGGAATATTTTGTTTCGAGCTCTTAAAATTCAAATTCGCTTCAGACGTGTTGTTGTGAAAGTCTTCAACTTTAAAGACAGCTTTGTGCCTGGCACCATCAGCGGGGAAGTGTACCGAACCGCTTGCATTATCTCTTATCAATCCGCTGAAATTATCCGCCGGAAGGTGGTTGCATGTAACAATTGTTCTTCCTTTTAAAACCTTTTCTGCATAGTCAATATTAGCATTCACAAACTTGCTTTCATCAAAACGAAAACGGCTTATGGAGTAATCATAAATCTTTTTTCCATCCAGCCATAATTCTATTGATTTTATACCCAATTCATTTCCGCCCGGTATTTGAGTGTCGAATGTTTCTATTCCAAAAGCGATGTCTCCGTTTACCTCTGTTAAAGAACTATCGGCAGGCACATAGCTTTTTCCAATTTTTGTCAGCGCAAGAAATTTTTTAGTGCAAGTGCCGTTTACATTTCCCTTGTTGTTGATTGGATAAACAACCAGGGAATTTATTTGTGGAGGTATAGTATCCCGGAAAGTAAAACCAAAATCCAAAACGTTCAGTGGCTCTTCTGTTTTTTCATCCCTGATTTCAAAATGGAGGTGTGGGCCCGCGCTTCCTCCCGTATTTCCGCTGTATGCAATTATTTCACCTTGCTTAACCGGTAGTATATTTTCTCCCGGAAAAATCTCTACAGCAAATGATTCGCGCTTGTATTGTTCTGCAAGAACCATTTTCTCTATTTCATCATTATATCGTTGAAGATGCCCGTAAACCGTTACATAGCCGTTGCGATGATTAATATAAAGCGCCTTTCCAAACCCGTCAGGCGCAACTTTAATTCGTGAAACATAACCATCGGCCGCTGCCAAAACATCTTTTCCCTCTGCTTCGCCTGTGCTGATGTCGAGGCCGGAGTGAAAATGGTTGGCGCGGATTTCGCCAAAAGTTCCTGCTATGACCAGTGCAGTATCCAGCGGAAATCTGAAAATTTTTTCTTTAGGTGCAGTTTGACCAAAGGAAGAAAAACAGGAAATCAACGCCCATATCAACTCTAAAATCAGACAAATTTTCGGGCGCAGCTGCATTGCACAAATATAATTGTCTATGTTATGTTGAAACTTTATTTTTGCAAAGCAATGGCGAAGAATTTTATTTCAAATAAAGATGAAACCGTGCGTATGTTCGGGAATAATTTCCTGGAAGCGCTTACCCGCATTCACTTTCTTGTTCCTGTTTATATTTTTCTGCCGGTAATTTTTTTCATGGCTTATCTTTCAATCTTTGAATACGGCCTTTCCGCGCTTATGATGCTTGCAATGATTGTCTGTGGCCTTGCCGTATGGACGCTCACCGAATATGTGTTGCACCGCTTTATTTTTCACTGGGAACTTCCCGGAAAATTAGGGCATCAGATTCATTTTGTTTTTCACGGTGTGCATCACGATTACCCAAGTGATTCCAAACGCCTGGTAATGGTTCCAACGGTGAGCATTCCATTGGCAGCATTGTTTTATTTTTTGTTCCGCTTGATTTTGGGCCAGGTCCTGGTTAGCCCATTTTTTATAGGATTTATTGTGGGCTATCTTATTTACGATATGACGCATTATGCCGTGCATCATTTTAATTTGAAAAGCCCTTTTTGGCTTGAACTTAAAAACCATCACATGCGGCATCATTACATGGATTGGGAGCATGGGTATGGGGTGAGTTCCAAAATCTGGGATTACGTTTTCCGCACTACTTTCCGTTTAAAATAACCCTCCTTTTTACTTTTTCTTACTTTTAAAATTAAGCAATAAGTGAAGGAATTTTTAAGAATCCTGAATTCCTTATTGATACCAGAGTTTTAGCAGCGCAGTTTGGTTAAAATCTTGCATCTGTAGTGTATGCGAGGTTTTGCAGAAAGCTACCTATATGTTGACCCTAAATTTGGTATCGTAAAAAATCAATTATACTTGAAATCATGAAAACAATCCTGACAAAAAGAGTAGGGCTGGCCATTCTTGGGCTGACGCTGATTTTTGCTACAGGAACCTTTGCTGAGGGAACAAAGCAATTTATGCCTGCTTCAACCAATTTTGGTTGTATACAGGTGAATGACGTAGGACGTCCGTTTGCACTTATGACCAACACAGACCCGCTTCAAAGGCTTTATTTCCACGTATCAAGCACGACAGAAAAAGTATATTTCGGTTTTTCAAGACATAGCACTTCCGTAGCAAGCAGCGGGCAGTATCAAATCAAAAATCCGTCCGGAACCATTGTTCAGGGACCGACTAACATTCCCAATGGCGGAGCCGGTGCAATAGGTTCTTATGCAGCCGCAGTTGCCGGACCAAAAATTGGCGGTGTACCCGCTGCCGGTTATAGTCCGCTCTCATATACTCCTGTTACCACGGGTGATTTCTATATGGAATTCTCATCTAATAATAATGATAACTACCGTTTCGAATTTTTTGACTTAACAGTTGTCAACGCTTCTAATGTACCTATTGACGGTCGGGTATGGTCTTATGCGTGGGACTTAAATACATGGGATGCCGCCAATGGGTTTTCAGGTTCGTTTTATGTTTATACTTCTGAAGGATATGTTTCCAAGGTGAACATGAATGACATTCATGCCTATGGATTCGTAACCTCTTGTAATGGAACAGGACCTCAGAATACAGGCAGTCTGGCTTCAGACCGCATGTCACTGGCCGGAAATTCTACACGCCCTGATTTTAAAGTATTTCTGAATAACCCTGATATCACCGCTTATCCTTCTGCAAGCGCACCGACCATTACAGACTCTATTAAGATTGTGGGCGGTAATATTTATTACGGACAGCCGGCACAATTTACCATTGGTGTTTCGGCACCGGGTACTATGCAGTTTATCATAAGTATAAACGGAGTGACTGGCTACCAGGCTGGAACCAGTGATATACTCGTTGTTTCCAATGTTGTTGCAGGTATGAATACGATTAATTGGGATGGAAAGGATGCATTTGGAAATTATCCTGCAGCCGGATCAACATTAGAAATAAGCACCGGTTTTTCTGCAGGTATAACTCACCTGCCGATTTATGACCCTGAAACACATGCAAACGGTTTTATAGTTGACCGTGTTCGCCCCGGTAGCGGTTCTGCACCCATACGATGGGATGACAGTAATTTTAGCGGAGGAACAGTTAACATTGCAGGCGGTTCAGGTTCGGGGCACTCTTGGGGCACCAACTTTGGTGACGTAAGAACCATGAACACTTGGTGGAATGGTTATGAGGTGGAAAACCAGAATAAGTTTACTGTTATTGTGCAACCCCCGTTGCCTATTGCATTGACTTCTTTCCATATTGATGTTACGACTGAACAAAAACCGGTGCTTAGCTGGAATACAGCTTCTGAAACCAATATTGACTATTTTAATATACAACGAAGCGGTAACCTGCCCAATCATTTTGAAACCATAGGCGAGGTAAAAGCATTCGGTAATTCAAACACCGAACGCCAGTATTCTTTTACCGATATAAACTACACGGCACTTAGCAATTACTATCGCGTAAGCGCAGTTGACTATGACGGAAGTGTAGTTTATAAAAGTAGCGTCCTGTCGGCAGATTTGAATGGTGTGGAAAACTTGTTTGATGTGTATCCTAATCCTATAAATGGCGGCGGGCTTACGCTTAATTTCCATAATACTTCTATTAAAACACTGAGGGTTGAAGTTGTAAACGCGCTGCTGCAAAAAGTTTTTGTAAAAGAATATTCGTTCGAAAGATTAAGCACACGCAATATTGAAGTGGCTTTACCGGAGCTTAAAAAAGGCTCTTACTTCATTCGCCTGACGGCTGACGACAAAGTCTACATCAAACGCTTTGACGCGTTGTAACGATACAACTTTCATCACTTCGAGGCAGGACATCAGGGCAGAATTTTTTTCTGCCCTGTTTGTTTTTCTATTAGATACACCTTTCATTTTTGTGTTGCCTGCCGGCAGAGAAAGAAATCTTTTTTATATAATATCTTTACGTACTCATAGACTTGACGGCAGTGAGAAGTACAATCTTTCTTTTCCTATTTCTATTTAATGGTATTGTTTGCTTCGGCCAGGAAAAAATAAGTCTAACCATCTATTTCAAGTTCGATAAATATAATGTGGATTCTATTTATAAGAACAGAATAGACAGCACCATGCGCAACCATAACATTGTAGAAGTGCACATTAAAGCTCATTGTGATTCTATAGGCAGTCATAAATATAATGACGCGCTTTCCCTTAACCGTGCTAATACGGTAAAGCAATATTTGGTATCGAAAAAACTGAATGAAAGAATTATAAATATAAAGGCGTTAGGAAAAAGATTTCCATTGAACAAAAATGAAAACCCAAAAGCAAGAGCATTAAACAGGCGTGCAGAAATACTTTTCATTGCGAGGGATACTCTTTCTGCAAGTAAACCGGATATGTTACCTGAAAAGATTGAAGCCCGAAATGATTCCGATGCGTTATGGAAGGATACAGCAACATTGGCGATTAGCAATATTGAAGTCGGTAAATCATTTGTATTGGAAAACATGAACTTCTATGGAGGCAGGCATGTGTTGCTTCCGAAATCAAATAAGACGCTTAAACTTTTGCTGAATACTCTTAAAGCAAATCCTGCACTTGAAATAGAGATACAAGGACATATTTGCTGCGAACGAACAGGCGATGGAATGGATATAGACACTCATACTCTTGACCTGTCTGTAAACCGCGCCAAAGCTATTTATGATTACCTGGTTAAAAGCGGAATAGACCCGTCACGTCTTTCTTACAGAGGCTTTGGCTCAAGCCGTAAGCTCGTGCTTGAATTTACTGAAGCAGACAGAACAACGAACCGCAGGGTGGAGGTAAAGGTTCTGAAAAAATAAAATGTGTCTATTGCTTCACAAACTTTGCCGTGAGAATTCCTTCTTCAGTTTTTATTTTAACAAAATAAATTCCGGAAGGAAGAGAGGAAATATTTATGACCTCACCCCTTTCATCCCCTCTCCTCAAGGAGAGGGGAACGAGGGGTGAGGGAAAAACCCTCTGCTCCGACACATTATAAATTTCAATACCCTCAACTCTGAATTCTGCATTCTGAATTCTTAATTCATTCGAAACAGGGTTCGGGAAAAGCGTAATGGAATTGTATCCATCCTGCTCGCTTGCTATTCCCGTTGCCTGTGAAACAGCATGCAGATTAAAAGTTGCCCCGTAAACCGAAGGCGCAGCGCTGTCATCAAACCGCACGCTGGTAATGCCGGTGCCTATGGTAGTATCAGTGTGAAAATCAAACCGGGCGGTAACAAAGCCGCTTGCAGGAACTAAGAACGTATCAATGAGAACGCCGGGGCCCCAGCATGCATTGGGGTTGCACATATTAAAAGACCAGCCCGATGGCAGGTTGGTTGAGTTTATAATTTGCCTCACATTAATATCTGCAGTTCCTGTGTTGGTAATAGTAAAGTAGATGTAATTGGTAGAAATGGGAGGGCAGTAAATGAGTGTATCCGTTGCATCGATGGTGAAGGTGCCGCATTCCCAATGGTAGGGCGTTTGTGCAGCGCGGCTGCCCGAAAAAGTAAGCAGGAGGAAAACCGTAATTAATTTCCTCATTAATTTTTTTTACTGACCTATTTTTGCCTTTTGCTCTTTAATGGCAGCGTCCTCCGGAAGGAGCTTTTCAGCAAGCGCCATAAATTTCATGGCCTTCTCCTTATTCTCTTTTGGTTTATCTTTCAGGTCAACAAGGAAATCGGTATAAAGAACAAAACAGTTGCTAAGGGCTTTCGTTTCCTGTTCGCTCGACTTCAACCCTCCCCCGGTGGCTGCAGAGTCAAGCATCTTGAATGCGGCATCGTTATTTTTAAGTCCGTCACCGGTATTGCCGCTTACAACCAGGTACGTTCCGCTTAACATCATCATCACCCCGTCATCGGGAAATGCTTTTGCAATTTCTCTTGAATAGGAGCCGAGCTTTGATTTGTCATTTTTTTCCTGCAAATCCGCCATCATCAAAAATGTTTCGTTCTTCAGTTCCTCAGCAAAACTTTTGTTTTCCGAAAACTTCTCTCCTGTTTTATCGCGCTTGCGGAACTTGCCAAAGTGGCTGAGTGCCTTACGCAGCGGGTCTTTATAATCGGGATATTTTTTCAGAGTGTATTTGTCAGGATGGCGGTATACACCCAGGTATCCCATAGAGGCATAGAGGTAGGGTTCCGTATCTTTGGAATACTTATCATTCTGCTGCATGCTCTCGGCTTCATCCACACAGTCAGCATATTTTTCCAATACATAATAGTTATCGAGTTTGCGGTATTTATCTTTCTGCGCCAGCCCCGAAGTTGCCGAAAGCAGGGTAAATAAAGCCACGCACGAAACAATTTTACTTTTTATCATGGTAATTTTCATTTAACGTTCCAAACAAACATACGGCAAATTTTTAAATGAAAGCGAAATCGCTGTCCTTAAATCTTAACAGTATTATTGTAGCTTTGCGCCTCACTTTTTAGATTATGTTCAGAATAACATTCCGTAAATTATTTTTTGTATCCGCTGTAGCGGCATCGTCATTGTTCTATTCATGCTCCACCGATATTGATTTGCTGGAGAGCTACAAACCCATTACTGTTGTTTACGGCCTGCTCAATGTACACGACACCATCCAGTACATTAAAATAAATAAGGCGTTTTTGGGAGAAGGAAATGCGTTGCTCATGGCGCAGCAGAATGATTCCATCAACTACAAGCCGGGTGAACTAAGCGTTCAGCTTCAGAAAATCAGCCCTTCTACCGGAGAGGTTTTGCAAACCATTGTTTGCGATACAACTACTCAGATTTTGAAAGACGATGGACTATTTTACAACCCATATCAGATTCTGTTCAAAACCACAGCTTCCATTGATGAAAACAGCAACTACAAGCTGCTTATAAACCGCTCTGTTGACGGGGCTTTGATATCGGCTGTTACTCCCATAGTTAACACTGTAACGGTTGTGTTTCCGCAGCCCAATTCCCTGGTATCATTTTATAATGGCAGTAGTCAAACGTTTCGCACAGTCACTTTAAAATGGAAACATGCCGCTAATGCAAACATCTATTCCGCTTCGCTGCGGTTCACGTATTACGATTCGCTTGTGGTTTCACCTTTCACAAAAGACACCGTAAAGCTTGAAATGAATTTGCCTGATGTTTTGGCTGAAAATATCACCGTAGGTGATGAAGAGCTCATTGCCATAAATGGAGAAAGTTTTTTCAGCTTTATTCAATCGAGCGTTCACCCTAATGCTAACGTATATCGTTTTGCAGACAGCAAGCTCGAAATATTTCTTTCTGCCGGCGCCCAGGACCTTAATACTTATATTGACGTGAATAAACCCTCTATAGGCCTCATCCAGGAAAAACCGGTCTTCAGCAATGTCACCAACGGAACAGGAATTTTTTCAAGCCGTTGGACTACTAAATTGACGAACGCCATGGATGCGGCAACCGTTACCAAGGCAAACCAGATCCTCAATTAAAACTTTGTTTTTTGGGTATGTCGTTTTGTCCACCCTTCTAAAATTCCCTCTTTATTGCTGTCATTATTTCCAGAATCTTTTAATGGCATAATCATTGAAAAACAGGGTTTATACTTATAAAATTAAAACTGACACAAATGAAAAAAGTAATAGGAATTGACCTTGGAACTACCAACTCCTGCGTTGCAGTGATGGAAGGTAACGAACCCGTTGTTATTCCAAACAGCGAAGGGCGCAGAACTACTCCGAGTGTTGTTGCGTTTCTGGAAAACGGTGAACGCAAAGTGGGTGACCCGGCAAAACGCCAGGCAATAACCAACGCAAAGCATACCGTGTTTTCCATAAAAAGATTTATGGGCGAAACATTCGACAGAGTTACTAAAGAAATTGGGCGCGTTCCCTATAAAGTAGAGCGTGGCGAAAACAATACTCCGCGTGTGAAGATTGCCGACCGCCTTTATACTCCGCAGGAAGTTTCTGCGATGATTCTTCAGAAAATGAAAAAGACCGCTGAAGATTATTTGGGTTCCACCGTAACAGAAGCGGTGATTACTGTTCCCGCATATTTTAATGACTCGCAGCGCCAGGCAACAAAGGAAGCCGGTGAAATTGCAGGACTCAAAGTTCTGCGTATTATCAACGAGCCCACTGCGGCAGCGCTTGCTTACGGCCTCGATAAAAAACATAAAGACGAAAAAATTGCCGTCTACGATTTAGGCGGCGGAACATTTGATATCTCCATTCTTGAATTGGGTGATGGCGTGTTTGAAGTGAAGTCGACCAATGGCGATACGCACCTTGGCGGTGATGATTTCGACCATGAAGTTATCAATTGGCTTGCCGATGAATTCAAGAAAGAAGAAAATGTTGACCTGCGTAAAGACGTGATGGCATTGCAGCGTTTGAAAGAGGCGGCCGAAAAAGCTAAGATAGAATTGTCGAGCTCGATGGAAACGGAAATTAATCTGCCGTACATCACAGCGATTGACGGAGTGCCTAAGCACCTGGTCAAGAAACTTTCACGCGCTAAGTTTGAACAGCTTTGCGATAAGCTTATTAAGCAAACCGTAGGCCCGTGTGAGAAAGCCTTAAGCGATGCCGGTCTCAAAGCATCGGACATTGACGAAGTGATTCTCGTTGGCGGTTCAACACGTATTCCCGCTATTCAGCAATTGGTTGAAAAGTTTTTTGGTAAAACCCCGCACAAAGGAGTGAATCCCGATGAAGTGGTTGCCATTGGCGCTGCCATACAGGGCGCTGTGCTCACAGGCGAAGTGAAAGACGTTCTCCTGCTTGACGTTACTCCGCTCTCTCTCGGAATCGAGACACTTGGCGGAGTAGCAACCAAGCTTATTGAATCCAACACAACCATTCCCACAAAGAAGAGTGAAGTATTTTCCACTGCGTCCGACCAGCAGCCGTCAGTAGAAATACATGTGCTGCAGGGCGAAAGACCGATGGCTAAAGACAACCGTACCATAGGGCGTTTCCACTTGGATGGAATTCCGCCCGCACCGCGCGGTATGCCGCAGATTGAAGTTACGTTTGATATTGACGCGAACGGAATTCTGCACGTAACGGCAAAAGATAAAGGCACAGGCAAATCGCAAAACATACGCATTGAAGCTTCGTCCGGTTTAAGTGATGATGAAATCAAACGCATGAAGCACGAAGCCGAAGCCAATGCCGAAACGGACCGCAAAGCCAAGGAAGAAATTGATAAGCTCAACCATGCCGACTCATTAATCTTCCAAACCGAAAAGCAACTTACCGAATACGGAGATAAAATTTCTGCCGGCAATAAGGAAAATATCCAGCATGCTTTGAGCGCACTCAAAGATGCTCACAAGAACAAAGACCTTGCAGGCATAGACAGCGCAACGCAACAGCTTAACACGGCGTGGAGCGCTGCTTCAGAGGAAATGTACAAGGCATCGCAGGCAACGGGCGCACAATCGGGAGCAGAGCAGCAACCGCCTTCAGGCGAATCTCAGCCCTCGGGTGATGGCAACGTAACGGACGTGCCTTACGAAGAAGTGAAAGACGAAAAGAAATAAAGTAAATTTGTTTTCATGTTACAGAGGCGGAAAGTCGAAAGATTTTCCGCTTTTGCTTTGAGATTGACTCGTAGAGGGGGATTTCTTATCTTCGCCCTCCCTGAAAAAAGTTATAAGTTGTACGTTATAAGTTATACGAATTAGTTTCGTCTAGCAAGCGTATAACATATAACATGTAACATATAACGATTTAGAAAAATGGCAACAACGCAGGATTTAAGAAACGGCGCATTTATCCGCTTTAACGGAGAACTCTGCCAGGTGACGGAATTTATTCACCGCACTCCCGGCAACCTCCGCGCATTTGTGCAAGTGAAAATGAAAAATATGAGGAGCGGGAAAATGCTTGACCACCGCTTTCGCGCAGGCGAAGCAATTGACTTTGTACGTATAGAATTTAGGGAACTTCAGTACCTGTATGATGACGGAACATTTCTGGTCTGCATGGATAATGAAACCTTTGAACAGCTCCACATCCAGAAGGATTTGTTTGGTGAAGCCACTTCATTTCTCAAAGAAGGGATGACCGTAAAAATCGCTTTTGAAAATGACCAGGCCATTGCTGCTGAGCCGCCTACCTTTGTAGAGCTTGAAGTCACCTACACGGAGCCCGGTCTTCGCGGAGATACTGCCACCAACACATTGAAGCCTGCTAAAGTAGAAACCGGTGCTACTGTTCACGTTCCGCTTTTTGTCAATACAGGCGAGGTCATCAAGATTGATACCCGCGACTGGAGCTATGTTGGCAAGGTGAAGCAGTAGGTTATACGTTATAAGTTATTAGTTATCCGGAAGGAAGTTTTTTATTGCGTATAACATATAACGTGTAACATATAACTTTGTCTGCATGATTCGCCAGGTAAAGAAATATCCGGTTCCTGATGTAAAATCTTTTTTCCGTAAGCTTTTATTTTACGGCATCAACGCAGAAAAATTCTGCCTGCTCAACAGCAACCGCTCAAAAAATCTTCCTGCGGATAAATATTCATCCTATGATGTACTTGCAGGCGTTGGCAGCATTGAGGAACTCAATACCGGAAATGATTCTTTTGTTTCATTGCAAAAGTTTCACGAAGAAAAGTGCGATTGGCTTTTCGGGTTTTTTAGCTATGATTTGAAGAATGAAGCCAATAAGCTGACATCGTCAAATTATGACGGACTGGATTTTCCCGGCATTCATTTTTTCCGTCCCCAATATGTAATTGCTCTGCGCGGCAACGAATGTGAAATTCTTTTTGACCCGCAACTTGATAATGAAAAAAGTGCAGACAAGTTGTTTGATGAAATTATTTCAGAAAAAAACAAGGTAGAAGAAAAATATTTTTTCGAGGGAAATATTGAAATTAAACAGAGAGTAAGCCGGGATTCTTATCTCGAAGTTGTAAAAAATATCCTGGCTCACATACAGCGGGGCGATGTTTACGAGCTTAACTACTGCCAGGAATTTTATAGCAATGATGCGGTTATCAATCCTGCCGAAACATATTTGCTGCTGAATGATTTTTCACCCATGCCTTTTTCCTGTTTCTATCGCCTCGGAAAAAAATATTTAATGTGCGCCAGCCCCGAAAGATTTTTGAAAAAATCGGGAGGCAAAATTATCGCACAGCCCATTAAGGGGACCATTGCCCGTGGAAAAAATGAAACAGAAGATTTTCTGCAGAAAGAAAAACTATTGAACGATGAAAAAGAGCGTGCAGAAAATGTAATGATTGTCGACCTGGTGCGGAATGATTTATCGCGGACTGCAAAAAAGAATTCAGTTCATGTTGAGGAATTATTCGGAATTTATTCTTTCCCTAACCTGCACCAGATGATTTCAACGGTTGTTTCAGAAATACGAAGCGACATTCAGTGGACGGATGTGATCCGCTATGCTTTCCCCATGGGTTCAATGACAGGCGCTCCTAAAATCCGCGCCATGCAGCTGATTGAGCAATATGAAAAAACAAAACGCGGGCTTTTTTCCGGCTCGGTTGGCTATATTACGCCCAATGAAGATTTTGATTTTAATGTTGTTATCCGGTCCGCGTTGTACGATGCGGAGCGAAAATATCTTTCTTTCATCGCAGGCAGCGCCATCACTGCAAAAAGCAATCCTGAAAAAGAATATGAAGAATGTCTTTTGAAAGCGTCTGCTTTTTTTAAAATCTTTTCCGGTGACAGAGAGAAGGCAAAATCGTTTGTCAATGCTTAAAGAATTTTTGGAGTTTATCAAAAAGGAGAAACTGTTTTTTCCCTCGGAAAAAATTCTTCTTGCCGTAAGCGGTGGAATGGATTCTGTGGTGATGTGTGAATTGTTTTACAAAGCCGGATTTAAGTTTGGAATTGTGCATTGTAATTTTAACCTGAGAGGAAATGAATCAAAAGGGGATGAGGGGTTTGTAAACAAGTTGGCAACCCGATACGATGTGCCATTTTACCTGGAACAATTTAAAACAAAAAGTTTTGCACGGAGAAAAAATATTTCCATCCAGATGGCCGCACGGGAGTTGCGTTATACTTTTTTTGAATCGGTAAGAAAAAAGTTCGGGTATGATTATATCGCAACGGCCCATCATAAAAGCGATGTCATTGAAACCATGCTGCTGAATCTTACGAGAGGAACAGGCATCAGCGGCTTGCATGGAATTTTGCCAAAACGGAAATATATTATTCGCCCCATACTATTTGCTTCAAGGAAGGAGATTGCAAAATTTGTTTCCGAAAATAAAATTACGTTCCGTGAAGACTCTTCCAATCAATCCGAAAAATATCAAAGGAACCTGGTGCGAAAGAAAATTATTCCTGTTCTAAAAAAAATTAACCCCGATTCAGAAAATTCCTTTTACCGGTCAGCACTCAGGATTCGCGATGCCGAGAAATTATTGCTGAATTTTGTAAATCAATTTAAAACGAAAAATGTCTCTGTCAAAAAGGGCACAACATCTATTTCTATACATGCAGTCACTTCAGTTGCCGGCGGAGAGACGGTTCTTTTCGAATTACTCAGACCGTTTGGGTTTACTCCGGATGAAGTAGTTCAGGTTTTTGAATCTGCAAAAAGTATTCCCGGAAAGCAATTCTTTTCATCCACGCATCGTTTAATTCGTGATAGAAAAAAATTTATCGTTACTCCGGTCAAGGAGAGTCATCCCGCTGCGCAAAAAATCACAAAGGCTCCCGCTGAAATAAATTTTAACGAAGAAGTAATTTCGTTTATCGTTAAAGACACTAAGAAATTCCCTGTTCCTAAAACTTCTGCTGTTTGCTGTATTGATTATGATAAATTGAAGTTTCCATTGGTAATCCGTTCATGGCGTGAAGGCGATTCATTTGTTCCTCTTGGAATGAAGCACAAAAGAAAAGTAAGCGATTTCCTGATTGACAAAAAAATTCCACTTCACGAAAAAGAAAAAGTAAAAGTGGTGGAGAGCAATGGAGAAATTATATGTCTTGCAGGTCTTAGGATTAATGACCGTTTCAGAGTAACGGAAAAGACAAAAAAAATTCTTGTTGTTCAGGGAATGAAATAAACCTAAAGGATGTTTAAATTTATATAAAGGAAATTAGAGGCGGGCTAAAGCCCCAGGTCGTGCCCTTTTCATTGCCGTCAACTTAAGCTGACGGCAATGAAAGAACTTATTAGTGGCTTTAGCCAAAATTCTATAAGAATTTTTTTAAACAAAATTTAAACAGCTTCTCAATATATGACTAGCTTTTTCACTATCCTGTTTTCAGCCGCTTTCAGCTCGCATAAATAAATCCCGCTGCCCAACCGCGAAGCATCAAAGTTATATTGCCTGCTGCCGGCATTTTGGTAGCCGTTGAAAATTTCTATTACTTTTTCTCCAAGCACAGAGTAAAGATTTAATTCTACGTTGCTATAAGAAGATAGTGTAACCTGTACAGTACAAAAATCTGTTGCGGGATTAGGGAAGCAGATAAAATTATCCGCTAAAACAGGATGTTCAGGGATTCCGGAGCCAATGGAATTAAACTGCTGCTGTGCGCTGTCTGCCGATGCCTGTAGCTGCAGAAGCGAATCAGCAGCCAGCAATGCAAACGCAATATGAACTGAGTCTCCTCCTGTTACAGCAAAAGGTCCGCTTGAAATCATCATAGACACATCTGTAGTATCAGAAGCAAGGCGGGTAAGTGAAGACATAGTCTGATATTTTTCCTGCTTGGTAAAACCGTCATAGATTCCTACGCTTCCATTGCTTCCGTCATTATTGAATGCGTAATAATTTACTCCTCCCGGAGTAAGAACTTTAATCCCGCAGAACAAACCACCCGCCTGTGTATCGTGCGCCCAGCCGAGTTTGCGTGGTGCATCAAACCCCTCTACGTTGGTTGCATAATTAGGAGGAGGTATATCCCAATCGGCATACAAGCCTATATGCAAAGAATTATAATTGGTTGCGCTGTTGTTGTAGATTATGTAATCATAAATAATATACTTGGTATGTCCGGAAGCGAGCCATGCGCGCGCGCGGTGTGTTACAGAAATTCCGAGAGGATAGGTTGCAGAATCATCTTCAAAGATGGTGATGGCATCAAAGTCAGAGACAACAGAAGGAATTTCCTGTCTCACTCTGAGTGTCGGAATAAAATCATTCAACACAGAAGTTGCAGGGCTGCCAACGGTGATGTCAGAAACCATAGAATCATTTACTCCAATCACTGTTCCTCCTGAATAAAGCAATGACGGTCCTTGATGATAAATGAAACCGATTCCCTGTGCCTGCCCGCCATCGTTAAAGCCCAGCCGTCCTTTACTGGTCATAGACGTGCCGACTTCGTTAATCGTGATATTTATATAATCAACATTGATAAGGAGCTTCATGCATTGCCAGTCAGTATAGGTGCCGTCTGAATAATTAAAAGTGAAATACACGGGCGTATTTACAGGCGGACTTCCTGTAATAACAGCTCTGAACGGATTGCTTCGGTTGCTGTCTGCTTCTAACGTATTCATAGCACCGGGATTAAAGACGCTGTCGAGAAAACTGATATATGGTGATGAAGATGAAAGCATGATGGTGAGATTGGATAAGGGGCTTAGATAATTTGTAAACAGAGCGCTGATGCGCAACGTATCACCCACAACAAACGCATTATCGTTATTGTCTGTAATGCTGATGCCGGTTGCTCTTGCAGAAGATACCGAATCTGTAAGAGCACGGAATATATTCAAGCGTCCTTTGCCGAGCAGATGAAAATAAGGAGCATTACCGCTTACCGTATCCAGGTTATCGCTTGTAATGCGGAGACGTTCGCCAATCTGTAAAGCGTTTAATGAGGGAAATTGTTTTTTCACCAGTGCCGCCGCCGCTGTTGCCTGCGGTGCGGCTTCAGAAGTTCCGCCAGATACAATCATAATAGTGCTGGCAGGGGCGATAGACCAAATTAAATCTCCGGGACAACTTATATCGCACGTGCAGCCAAAGCTGGAACCTGTCCAGCGATTATCAGCGGTATCGGAACCGGCAATGGAGAGTACGTTTTCGTAAGATGCAGGATAGAAAGGAGATTCGTCCTGGTTGTTTCCGGCTGCGCCTACTACGAGACAATTTTTATTGAACGTTGCATAGTTAACTGCATCCTGCCCGAATTGTGAGCCACCAAATCCGCCCCATGAGCAATTCACCGCAATGCAATTATGGTCGGCTGCATAAATAATTCCGGCTTCTCCGTTCACAATAGAATTTGCGTTTGAAGCGCACCTGATAGGAAGAAATTTTGTATTGAATCCGACACCGGCTCCATCGGTAATGTTATCAACCTGCGCACAAGCTACTCCGGCAACAAAAGTTCCGTGCAGCGGAACAGGTCCGTAAACATCATTGTCGTTCGTGGCGACATTCCATCCATAATAATTATCCGTATATCCGTCACCGTCATCATCTACGCCATTGATGGGGTCAGCCGTATTGTATTTAATTCTTGGTTGAAGGTCGGGATGAGAAGTATCGAAGCCTGTATCGGTAATGCCGATGACAATGGTTGAATCGCCCTGGTTAATGTCCCACGCCTGTATGGCATGGATTTTTGCAAGGTGATATTGAATTACAAATCCCGTATCGTTCGGAATGTAGAGAGGCTTGTAAATATAGCTGGGTTCAGCATAAATTAATTTGCCGCTTGCCATGAGCACATTGATTGCTTTTTCTATCGGCACACCTGAATCATAATTAAGCTGCCAGATTAATGACAGGTCAACGAGAAGCTGTCCGTCTGCATTTCTTTTTGTTACAGGCGGCTGATGGTTTGGAAAAAGTTTTTTTACGCTTTTTGTTTTAAGAGAAGAAAAAGTTTTTTCGAGTGATGCATCATGAATAGATGACGAACGAAATTCCGGCTTTAGCTTGAAAATAATTTTTCCTTTTTCGTAATCGTTTGCCGTTACCTTTTCGGGCAGCTTAAAAGTATTTGCAGGTGAAAATTTTTGTTGTGCTGATGTGTGAAATGAAAATAATGCTGCTGCAACTAAAGCGATAAAAGTATTTTTTATCTGCATAAATTTTCTTTAGGATAAAGGTAGCGAATATTCGCCCAACGGGGTTTTTGATATATCTGTCAGGATGAATCCGTCAGCTGACGGACTGATATTTTATTTCTCCCTAAGCTCCGACAGTACCTGTCTTGACTTTTCCGGCTCGCTTGTAATTGGCAATAATCACTCCGGTTGATGTAACCGAACTCTCTGTTAATGTAAAGGCTGCCGGAATCGGGCCATTGTCAAACAACTTTTTTCCTTTACCAAGAGTCAGCGGGTAAATTTTGAGCCAGAGTTCGTCCACTAAATCATTCTTAAGTAGCAGCTGAATAAGCTTGCTACTGCCCCAAACTTTAATGTCAGAACCTTTTGAGTTTTTGAGCTTTTTGATATCCGCCAGGCTGTTCAGGAATACTGAATTTTTCCATTCAGATTTTTTCATGGTCTTTGACAGGACGTATTTTGTGACATCATTGATACCTGGCCAAAAGTCTGCATGTTCAGGCCAGTAAGAGGCAAAAATCTCAAATGTTTTTCTGCCCAAAAGAAGGTCTGCAGGTTTCATCTGTTTTTGCATGACCTTACCAGAAACTTCGTCAGAATACGGTGCAGTCCAGCCGCCATATTTGAAACCGCCCGATGTATCTTCCTTAGGTCCACCGGGTGCTTGCATCACTCCATCTAATGTAATAAATGTTGTAACGATTATTTTTCTCATGTTAAAATTGGTTTTGTACAATACAAAGTTCGTCAAAAATGCCATGTCACTTGTAGTATATGCGACAATTTTTTAGTAGCCCAACATTTTTGTTCTCACAATCTTCTTGCCCGCTTTCACCTGCGCTGCGCTCTGGTTCAATCGGGTCTATGCCCGAAGGGTTGGAATTCTACCTGTTATAAATTTTTCAATTTGCAATAAGTATATTTCTTGTTCTTCCCTTGGCATTTTTATTATCAATACTCTCTATGATAAAATAGTTATCCGTTACTTTTATTATTCTATCACAATACCAAATCCGCTTTGAACTCGGGGGATATGCCTTATGCCGCTTTATCTCTCTCCAATTTTCTCGACTAAATTTGAAACAATAGCTTGAATCCGTGATCTTATATTTATTATAAAATAGACTAACATCGTCTTTAATTCCTTCATGAACGTCTTGCACTACTCCGTTTGTCCTAAATTTGGTAATCGTTTGCTCAGAGTCAGGATATATCCCCAATGAATCATTTTTAAAAAAATATTTTGCATACCATTTCCAGCCGTTTGGTCTTTGAATAATTGATCGAAAATTAGGATCAATCGAAATGCTGTCGCTTTTTATATCATCAATTGAAACTTTTACCTGTGCTTTGCAAAAGAAATTAAACGAGAAAAAAATCAATATCAGAATTACCTTCATTGCGTCAAATATATTAAAGCTTACCAACATCCCGTTTCAGCACACCCCTCAATCGGGGCTATGCCCGAAGGGTTGGAATTCTTGCAAATTTTAAATGATACATTTGTCAGGACGAAAGTCCTAACAGCTTATAAAATAAACTACGATGGAAGAGAATGAAATAAATGATTTGAAACAAAAAATTCAAGACGTCTTATCTGAGGGACAAGTAAAGCTTACTGAAGTTTCCGCAATTGCTGAAGGTGCAAAACAAAAAGAAGCTGAACTTAACACCTACCATTCAAGAATTATAGAATTAAAAGCGGCAGCGGAAGGAAATGCTGGTACCCTGACAGCAACTCTCGATAGTGCTACTTCTGTAAAGCAACAAATTGATGAAGTCCATCGATTGGCAACTGAAGTAAAAGCAACGATCGATTCAATTCATCAAGACAGTAATAGTAAGAGTGCTGAAATAAATAATTATTTTGGTGCGTTTCAGGAACTACGACAAAAAGTAGATAGTACCGAAACAGGAATTGCCGCAACTTTTGCAAAGGCAACTGAATTTTTTGGACAAATTTCAAAAACAAACACTGATGCCAACACTACAAAAGAAGAAATAATAGCTAATAAAGTTAAAGCAGATGGATTGCTGACTGAAACTACGCAAATCAAAAATACTGCAGCCGCTAATTTAACCGAGAGCCAACGATTAAAAAGTGAGATTGGTAAGATTCTTGATTTGGTAAGAGATACAGGTCTTGCCAACTCGTTCGACCGAAGAAGGAAACGATCACAGTGGAGCAGTTTAATGGCATTGGGAATAATGATTCTAGGAGTAGGTTTAAGTGCATTCTTAATTAACAAAGTTTTTCTTACAACTGAAGGACAAGGATTGTTCAACACCATTCAAAGTGATTACATCAAGTTCTTATTGCGTGTTACACTTACTTCACCAGGGGTTTTTATGGCTTTGTTTGGCGCATCTCAGTTTTCCAAAGAAAGATATTTTCTGGAACAATATGAATTTAAGACTGCAGCTGCTTTGGCTTTGGAAAATTACACCAAACTTCTTAAAGATAACTATGCAGGAAAAGAAAAGGAGATTTTTGACTTGAACGTGGAATTAATTCGTTCAGTTTATAAAGAGCCTATATACATAAAGCCCAAAGCCTCTCGTGAAATAAAAGTTCGCGAGAAGGAAGCGCCCACTTTTAAAGTTGGCAATGCGCCCGTTATGAAGGACACAAAACCAGCTGGCGTCAATGATCACTAATAAAATACTTGAGGTTTCCTGTGCTGCCCCGCTCCGCAGGATTTGTAACTCCGCTGCGCGGGATTTGTAATCCGGCGCTTGAAAAAGATAAGTGAAGGGTTGTAAATCCTTCACAATGGAGTAAATTTAAGAACACGAACTATTAAATTCAGAGATGAACTTTTTAAACTTAGTAAACTAAAATAAATTTATTATGGAAACAGTAGTTACAAATCTTCCGCATTATGATTTATCTGATTATCGCTATCAGAGAGCTCAAATCACGCTTGCAAATAACAAAACTTTGAATGGACAGTTTGTTCAGTTCTCAGTCGTTCAGGGTATTGTTGAAACCTTTCCTGCAGTTTCTCAACTCTGCTTCTTACCAGCAGCTAATGAGAAAGAATTTTGGGATTTCTACAATGCAAATAATGGTGTATTCCCTGAACTCCCGAAGTATATCTTAATGTTTAAACCTTCGGATATTTTAAGAATAGTTATTGAACCTGTTGGAAGTTAATAGCTTGCAATAGAGAGTGCAGCCCTGCTGCAATGGCAGGCAGAATTCCAGCTGCTGCTAAACTAGCCCCGATTGAGGGGAGCTCCTGCGACCCGAAAGCGGGACGGAAATTTGTGAGAGCAAAAATGTTGGGCTATAAAAAAAAATTTGGTTACCAATAGCTAATTAGTACGAATATACGAATCGCGCTTACGGTTTTTTCATTCGTATATTAGTAATGATTCGTTATTCGTCAACCATTTAGTTGGTGTCGATGCGGTTGACGGTAGTGATGCCGCTGATGTTTTTGAGTTTGGACATGAGCTTGGTGAGGTGCGTGGTGTCGTTGACGAAAAGCATAATGGTGCCTTCGAACATGCCGTCTTTGCTGTCGAAGTTGACCGAGCGCATGTTTACTTTGAGGTCGCTGGAGATGACTTTGGTGATTTTGTTGATGACGCCTACGTTATCGATGCCGATGATTTTGATGCCGGCAAGGAAGGCGAGCTCCGCTTTGCTTGTCCACTTTGCTTTTACGATGCGGTAGGCGTAGTTGCTCATGAGGTGGATGGCGTTGGGACAATTGACGCGGTGAATTTTTATTCCTTCGTTGATGGTGATGAAACCGAATACGTCATCGCCCGGGATGGGATTGCAGCATGGTGACAGCTTGTAGTCGAAGCGTTCCATGGTGTCACCAATCACGAGCATGTCGCTTTTGCCGCGCACGCTGCGTACAAGCTCCTCGAGGGATTGTTCGGGTTTTTCGGGTTGCGGCTGTGCTGTTGCTTTAATATGTCCTTTATTATTTGCAAACTCTTTGAGGTCGCCCACATCGATGATTTCTTTTGCGATACGGAAAAAAAGTTCCTGGCTGCTGGGAAGCCTGTAGTAGAGGAGAAGCTCGTTGATGTTGGTCTGGTTGAACTCAATTTTTAAGTGGCGGAACTTACGCTCGAGAATTTCTTTGCCGTCTTCTGCAATTCTCCGCTTGTCTTCTTTGAGCGCTGCTTTGATTTTTGCTTTTGCACGTGCTGTAACCACATACGTGAGCCAATCTTCTTTTGGTTTTTGTTTTGACGAAGTGAGAATTTCGACTTGGTCTCCGCTTTTTAATTTATGACTAAGCGGCACGAGCCGGTGATTGACTTTTGCGCCAATGCAATGCGCGCCAATGTCGGTGTGGATGTCGAAAGCAAAATCAAGAGCGGTGGAACCTGTAGGAAGTTTTTTCAAATCGCCTGTCGGGGTAAACACAAAAATTTCGTCAGAGAAAAGATTCAGCTTGAACTCATCAATAAAGTCAAGCGCGTTGGAGTCGGGATTCTGAAGCAACTCGCGGATTTTATTCACCCATTCATCGAGTGCGGTTTCTGCTGCCGTTGCAGAATCCTTATATTTCCAATGCGCTGCATAACCTTTTTCGGCAACCTCGTCCATTCTTCGCGAGCGGATTTGCACTTCAACCCATTTGCCGCTTGGTCCCATCACCGTGGTGTGCAGCGATTCGTAGCCGTTTGCCTTAGGGGTGGAAATCCAATCGCGCAGGCGGTCGGGATTGGGATGATAAAAATCCGTAACAACGGAATATGCTTGCCAGCATGCTGCTTTTTCTTCTGCGACATCTGCATCAATAATAATACGTACGGCAAACAAATCGTAAATCTCTTCGAATGAAACGCCTTGCTTGCGCATCTTATTCCAGATGGAATGAATGCTCTTTGGTCTGCCGCGGATTTCAAATTTCAATTCCTGTTCTTTGAGTTCGTCTACGAGCGGGTCAGAAAATTCTTTGATGAAACGCGCGCGCTCCTTACTGGTCTCCTGCAGTTTGCTGTCTATCATTTTATAAACTTCAGGCTCGGTGTATTTAAGAGCGAGGTCTTCCAGTTCGGTTTTGAAAGCATAGAGCCCAAGACGATGGGCGAGGGGTGCGTATAGATAAAGAGTTTCCGAGGCAATCTTCAATTGTTTCTCGCGTTCCATAAAATCCAGGGTGCGCATGTTGTTGAGCCGGTCAGAAAGTTTTATGAGTATCACTCTCACATCGTCCGACAGGGTGAGCAGCATCTTTCTGAAATTCTCGGCCTGCTGCGAACTTCCCTGCTCAAAGACGCCAGAAATTTTTGTAAGCCCGTCAACAATGGAAGCGACTTTTTTTCCGAAAATTTTTTCTATGTCTTCGAGTGTTACATGTGTGTCTTCGACAACATCATGTAACAATGCCGCAACTACAGCGGTAGAGCCGAGCCCGATATCCTCAGCAACAATCTGTGCTACAGCCAGCGGATGAAAAATGTATGGCTCACCCGATTTCCTCCGCATATCCTTGTGCGCATCCAATGCCATGTTAAAGGCAGTACGAATTTGCTTTCGGTCATCATCCGGCGAGCCCGGTTTGACTGCACGCAGCAATGCACGGTACCTTTTCAGGATTTCCTTCTTTTCGGATTCTATGTCGACCATCTGTTCCTGCATATTACATCTACGAAATACGAATGTATACGAATATACGAATGGTGCTATTTAATCTTTATGAGTTACTCGGAAGGTTGTTGATTTTCTTTCAGTATGGACCCCTGACCCCTAAAGGGGGACCATGCACAATGTGCGGGAAGGGGTTCTCCCTTTAGGGAGTTAGAGGGTAGCATTGGGTTATTTCTTCAACGCAAGGATTGAATAATCGGTTTCTACTCTGCGGATGGTATTTTTCAGCAAACCCAAACCATCAATTTCTAATTCAACAATATCTCCTTCCTGCAGCCATTGAGCAGGATAAGAAGGGTCTTTCAGGAGAGCAGTGCCATTCAACTCCAGGAAACAACCGGTGCCCACCGTTCCCGAGCCAATTACATCGCCCGGATGTAAATCAACTCCATATGAGGCGCGCTCAATGATTTCGGCAAACGTCCAGTCCATA
Organism: Bacteroidetes bacterium 2013_40CM_41_45; assembly: GCA_002215675.1. Classification (GTDB taxonomy): domain Bacteria; phylum Bacteroidota; class Bacteroidia; order AKYH767-A; family 2013-40CM-41-45; genus 2013-40CM-41-45. The sequence continues at coordinate 709,029 of NGFH01000002.1, forward strand.
TCACCCATGTTCCCTTCGCTTACCTGTTGTCCGTTAACGCGGCAAACCATTTTAAGCTTATGATTGGTGCCAGTATGATTTGGCTTTGGCGGAATAATAAATGGTTCAAGCTCATCGGGCGTAACCAGCCATGGTCCGATGGTGGTTGCAAAATCTTTTCCTTTGGCAGGGCCAAGATTCAAAAGCATTTCTTCCATCTGCAGCGTACGCGCACTAAGGTCATTCATAATCATATAACCGGCAATGTACTGGTCGGCTTCTTTTGCGGGGATATTTCTTCCTTGCTTACTGATGACTATTGCTGCTTCCAGTTCAAAGTCGAGTTTTTGAAAATGGTCAGGCATGCAATGGACTTCACCAGGACCTGCGATGGAATTATGATTCGTAAAATAAAACACAGGATATTGGTCGAACTCCTTAATCATTTCAACTTTCCGGTTTCTCCTTGCTGCTTCCACGTGCTGGCGAAATGCATATCCATCGCGGCATGAAGTAGGATGAGGGACTGGTGCAAGGAGATTTTCCATGGTCGCCTGTGAAGCTGTTATTTTTGAATTACCTGAAATGATTTCACCGTTCAGCTTCAGCGCATCGCTCATGCTTTCTTCTCCATAAAATAAAAACATTGCCATCGTGTCGGGTATAGTCAGGGCAAAGCGTGAAGCATTTCTGGCGAGGTTATAGATTTTACCTTCGTGCCAGATGCCAAGTTGTTCCATGTCCTGTTCAAAATAAGATACAAGTTTCATAATGTTTTTTTAGCCGGCTGCAAAGTTAGGAAATAGAAAGTGAGGAATTTGGACTTGAATTTCTTCACTAAACAACCATGATATAAATTCCTGTTTGGCTAATTTTGGACGTAATAAAAACTTATGTTTAACCATTAAATCCTAACACTATGAAAAAAATCTACGCTTACATTATTTTATCAGCTTCATTTTTTCTTTTTTCGGTTAATACCGGTGCCACAACATGGACTGTAACGGTGGGCTCTCCAACTTTCTCTCCCGGTGCGATTCCCAATGTTGTCTGTGGTGATATCATACATTGGGTATTAGGTGCCGGAACACATAACACCGTCTCAACTACTATCCCTGCAGGGGCTACTCCCTGGAGTGCGCCTATCAGCAGTTCAAGCACTACATTTGATTATACCGTTCCTAACTTTGCAGGTGTATATAATTATGAGTGCACTATTCATGGTTTCTTCGGTTCGTTCACTGTAACCTGCTCGGTAGGGATTGATAAAGTCGACCCCGCTATTGCTTCTGCTGTATATCCCAACCCGTTCACGTCATCGGTTACAATTGTAAACCATAATGCTGATGCAGTAAGAATTACAAATATTAGCGGACAGGTGGTCAAAGCAATTGCTCTGAATACTGCGGGCGACAAATCAGAAATCAATCTAGATGCGCTTGCACCGGGAATGTATTTCCTTACAACATTGAGCGAAGGAGTTATACGTGAGACAAAGAAAATTATTAAGACTAAATAACTGAATAAAAATTTTTAGCTTTATCCAGTTCTCCTAAGGGCGGGCTGGATATTTTTATCGTGAAAATAAAAGTAATAGTAACGGGCGCTACCGGAATGGTAGGCGAGGGAGTTATGCACGAATGTTTGTTGCATGATGATGTGGAAGAGGTATTAGTTATCGGAAGAAAACCCTGCGGAGTTTCACATCCGAAGCTGAAAGAAATTATTCATGATAATTTTTTTGACATCACCCCCATTGAAAACCGCCTAACCGGGTATGATGCCTGTTTCTTTTGCCTGGGCGTAACCTCTATAGGAAAGAGCGAAGAGGAATATTATAAGCTGACATATACTCTAACGATGCATGTGGCAGAAATCTTTTCCAAGTTGAATCCAGGAAAAACCTTCTGTTATGTTTCTGGCGCAGGTACAGACAGTTCTGAAAAGGGCAGGACTATGTGGGCGAGAGTGAAAGGCAAAACGGAAAACGATTTGATGAAGCTTCCTTTTAAGCGGGCTTATAATTTTCGGCCCGGATTTATCCGCCCTACAGAGGGATTGAAAAATGCGCACGGCTTTTATAAGTATGTAAACTGGCTTTATCCTTTCTTTCGTTCGGTTGCGCCAAAATATTTTTGCTCGCTGAAGGAAATAGGTATTGCCATGATTATCGCAGTAACCAAGGGGTATGAAAAACAGATCCTGGAAGTGAAAGATATTGTTATACTCGCAAAAAGATAAAGCATATGTATGTTCCCGGGTATTCACGCAACCAGGATATGGATGAAGTAAAAAGCTTCATTAAAGAAAACGGTTTCGGAATTTTGGTAAGCAATGCCGGCAACAAACTGCAGGCAACACATATTCCGCTTGAGCTGAGTACCAATAAAAACGGAAAAAATATCCTGACGGGACATATCTCAAAAGCAAACCCGCAGTGGAAAAATTTCAAAGATGACAATCATGTATTGGTAATTTTCAATGGCCCCAATTCATATATTTCATCCTCGTGGTACGACCACGAAAATGTTCCGACATGGAATTATATTGCTGTTCACGTTTATGGTACGGTTAAAATTATTGAGAGAGAAAAATTAGTACAGGCGCTGAAACATTTAGTAGACCGTTATGAAAGCGAATCTGTAAACCCTGTCTCGGTTGAAAAAATGTCGGAGAAATTTTTCAGCAGAGAACTCAAAGGCATTATTGGTTTTGAAATTGAAATTGAAGAGATTCATCCTGCTTACAAGCTTTCTCAAAACCGTGACGAAAAAAATCACACCAATATTGTAAGCGAATTGGAAAAGCGTGGCGACTATAATTCGCTTGCCGTTGCCGGAAAAATGAAAAAATATAAACAATAATTTCTTATTATTGACTGATAAATTAAATCACATGAAAATAGGGATTCTCGGAACCGGCATAGTTGGAAATACTATCGGTTCAAAGCTGGTTCAGCTCGGCCACGAGGTAAAAATAGGTTCCCGCACCGCTGATAATGAAAAGGGAAAAGAATTCGTCAAGGTTAACGGCAGTAAAGCATCACACGGAACTTTTGCAGATGCAGCCCGGTTTGGTGAAATTGTTTTCAACTGTACCAGTGGAAGCGTTTCACTAAATGTTTTGCAAATGTCAGGAGCAGAAAACCTGGAAGGAAAAATTCTTATTGACGTTTCCAACCCGTTGGATTTTTCCAAAGGCATGCCGCCCACTTTGGTTCCTTCCTTGTCAAATACTACTTCGGTGGGCGAAGCGATTCAGAAAGCATATCCTGATGTGAAAGTTGTAAAAGCATTCAATACAATGAACGCCACCCTGATGGTAAATCCTTCGCTTGTTAAGGGTAAGCATGATGTATTTCTCTGTGGCAACGATGCTTGCCGCCAAAACAAAGTTTATAGAAATGCTCGGTTGGTTTGGGTGGAAATCTTTTGTTGACCTGGGCGATATTGTCGGTTCGCGTGGAATGGAAATGATACTTCCATTGTGGATACGGTTATATGGAGTGTACCAGTCGCCCAATTTTAATTTCAATATTGTGAAATAGTGAGCAATGAAAATGCTTGATTATTTGCCGCTCGTATCCCTTTGCGTTGGAGGATGGGCAGTGGTGAATGGAATTTTACACGATGTATTTGTTCTATTATCAGAGCATGGAAAAAAATACGACAGAGACCTGCTTCGCCTCTTGATGGATGGACATATACTGATTACCTGCGGGGTGATGCAGATGCTTGCATACACAGGTTTGCGGGGCAATGAAAACTGGGGATATTATGTTTCGGGCGCTGCGTGCATCAGTTTGCTGGTGTACTGTGCCATGATTTTCCCTTTTCTGAAATCTATGTTTACAATACTTCTGAATGCTGCTTTGCTTGTATTGCTGATTATAAATTTTTCGAAGCAGTAACCCCAACCACTTCCACTTCATAAACCAGCGGAGTGTAAGGAGGCACAATGTAAATTCCCGACGCAGGATTTCTTTTACCCTGTTCTCCATAGCCAAGCTCCGAAGGAATAATTAAAGTCGCCTTCTCACCTTCACGAAGCTCTTTAAATGCTTCTTCAAAACCGGGCATTGCCTTTCCGTCACCGAGAATAAACTGATAGGGATGATAAGGAATGCAGGCGTCAAAGACTTCACCATCCGTAAATCGGCCGGTGTATTGTACAGCAATCCTGTCTCCCTTAGCAGGTATTTTTCCTTTTGTTTTTTTAGTAACGATAACATATAAACCGGTGGAAGACGGTTTCTGCGTAATATTATTTTCTTCAATATATTTATCAATTAACTTTTGCTCCGCAGCAAATTTGAGCGTCAGCTTTTCCCTTATCTCAGCTTCAGCTTCAACTGCGCTCTGCACTTTAAGCAACGTAATATCAAATACCAGCCGGCTTCCTTTTTTCAAAGAAGGCGGCAATGGTTTCTTAAAAACTTTTTCAAACATAGAATCGGCGGAAACAAAAAAAGTTGCGCTGTCGCCTTCGCTCATCATCATAATTCCTTCTTCTACTGCGCCTTCAAAAGGCGGTTTTATAAGCTGGTAACGCAATGGCATACCGGTTTCTCGCGAATCATAAAGCACAGAATCATTTTCAAGCTTATAAACCATGTTCAGCGTAACGTAATAATTTTCCCGGGGAGATTTGCCTTTATGCTCCGAGTGAAAAATATACCGGAGTCCCGTATCTGTGGTTTTATATTTTGCTTTTTCCGTGCAGTACGTTAGGAATAAAACCAGCAAAGCAAAAACAAGGAAAAATATTTTTAGTCTCATTGTCATTTCTTATGTCGCACAATTTTCATTTCTCATAGCAATTTTGCATGAAGTTGTGTCTACAAAACTTCCAGCAGTTCCATTTCTATGTATAAAGAAGAGCTACCGGGAATCTTGTCTTTATCGCCCAGTAGTCCGTAACCAAGATGTGAAGGAACTATAATTCTCGCTTTGTCTCCTGCATGCATCAGCATTACCGCTTCTTCGATTCCCCTGGGCACATCTTTTTTGCCAACGGTAAACTCCAGGGGTTTTTCCTTTTTGTATTCATAACAAAGAGTGGCATCGAGCAAAAATATTTTACATGCTACGCGCACTTCATCGTTTACAGCCGGCCTTTTTCCTTTTCCTTGTTCATAAATCATAAAGCGCAATCCTGTTCCGCTGGAATCCATGCTCCAGCCATGGCGCGAAATAAATTCTTCTATCTGTTGCTCTTCCGTTTTTACAAGGATTTTGTTTACCTCAACCAGCTTATCTTTCAACTTGTTTTCATCAATGTTTTCATTCTTATTGTTCCTGCAATGAAGAGAACAGAAGCTTAGCAGAATAATACATAAAAAGAAAAACCACGATTTCATATTACTTCAGTTCACTGCTGTATTCCTTAAGCGCTGAAAGAAATTTTTCCACCGTTGCATCCATTGAGTCGCGGGATTTACCTCCCGCTGCATTCATATGCCCTCCGCCTTCAAAATATTTTTCAGCAAGTTTCTTCACCGAAAAATTTCCCTTTGAACGCAACGACATCTTAATGATTCCATCGCGCTCTAAAAAAAATGCAGCAACACGAATTCCATTTATGGCAAGCGCATAGTTGACAAATCCTTCACTGTCGCCCGAAACAAAGTGAAACCGCTCCAACTCTTGCTTTGTAAGCGTTATGATAGCGGTACTATATTCAGGATAAATTTTCAGCTTGTTATTAATACAGTAACCCAGCAGCCGCAGGCGGTTCTCAGAAAAATTATCGTATACATTTTCGTGGATGATGTGATTTTCTACACCGGCTTCAATAAGCGTTGCAATAATGCGGTGTGTGTCAGCAGTCATTGTCGAGAAACGGAATGACTGCGTATCCGTCATAATGCCGGTATAAAGACATTCAGCAATAGGAGTAGAGAGTTTTCCGTTGAGCCCGGTAATAAAATAATAAACAAGCTCGCATGTGGCACAGGACTTTGGAAAAGAAAAACTAAAATCGAATGATGTTTCCGGGTCAAGATGATGGTCAATAAGAATTTTTTTTGCAGCGGATTTTGAAACCGGTTCGCCCAGCTTGTCGAGGCGGTCCATGCGGTTGAAATCGAGGCAAAAAATTATGGAAGCATTTCTTATCCGCTCCTGCGCGTCAGGCATATTTTTTTCATATGAAATGACACTGTTGAATCCCGGCATCCATGAAAGAAAAGCAGGTGCTTCATCGGGAGTAATCACAGAAACATGATGACCTTCCTGCGTAAGAAAATGATAGAGGGCGAGAGAAGAACCAATGGCATCTCCATCAGGCCGGTGATGCGTAGTGATGACAATATTCTCAGGTTTCTGCAGCATGGAATGAATGAGCTTCATTTTATCTGCAGGGAATTCAAACTTCATTTTCCGATTTTTTTAATGCGCGCAAAGGTAGAAAGAGTCCTGACGTTTACAGTCCGGATGCTGACATTTATCGTCAGCATTCAGAATTTAGCATTTAGCATTGTTAAAAATGCACCTTCTTCTAACTCTAAGCTCTAAACCTAAACACTAAACTTTAATTACATTCGCCCCCGTTTAATTTCAGACTATGTCCAACAAAACGTTTACGATGATTAAGCCCGATGCTGTTGCCAACGGGTATGCAGGAGGAATTATTTCAAAAATTATTGAAGCAGGTTTCAGAATCTCGGCCATGAAGCTTACCGCGCTTTCTCCCGAACGCGCTTCGCAGTTTTATGCCGTTCACAAAGCAAGGCCTTTTTATAATGACCTGGTAAAATATATGTCTTCGGGCCCCATTATTGCCGCTATCCTGGAAAAGGAAAATGCCGTAAATGATTTCCGCAAACTCATTGGCGATACCGACCCGTTTAAAGCAGCGCCCGGAACCATCCGCAATCTCTACGCAAAATCTATTGATGCCAATGCCATCCACGGCAGCGACAGCGATGCGAATGCAGACATAGAAGCAAACTTTTTCTTTTCTGTGACCGAGCGGTTTTAACTACAGCAGCACAATTTCATCTGCCACCGGCTCCTTGAATTCTGCGTTTATGATTTCAAGAATTTTGTTACGGGCATAATGCAGCTCTTCCCTAAGCACGGATGAGTTGACTCTTATGTAGAGTTTTCTTTTTTTAAGTTTTACTTCCTGCGTGCGAATGTTGATGGTTTGACCCATAAGCTTTTCCCAATTTGTGGCAATATGCGTCTGGTTGATTCTCTCTTCCAGCCCATATTCTTTCAACATGGCCTCAATAGCTTCTCGCAGAGTTATTTCATTTCCTGTGAACGCCATCATTAAATATGTTATATGTTATAAGTTATTAGTTATACGGGAGGAGAAATTAATACGGATTTTTTTCTAATAGTATAACTTATAACTTGTTTTCTACGGTTCCGTTAACGATGCTAAAGATACGAACGGGTTTGTTGATTCTTTTAAAAATATTTTCTACGCGTTCCGGGTGTGTATCGGTGATAAAAATCTGCCCGAAATTAGCGTGGCTCACCAGCTCCATTAAGCGGTTCATTCGGAAGTCGTCCAGCTTGTCGAAAATATCATCCAATAAAAGCAAGGGAAAAAGCCCTTTTACTTTTTTTATAAAATCAAACTGCGCCAGCTTAAGCGCAACAAGAAATGATTTCTGCTGACCCTGCGATGAAAAACGTTTTACAGGGTGTCCATCCATGGTAAAAATCAAATCGTCTTTATGAATGCCGACGGTTGTATATTCAAGTATACGGTCGCGCTGAAGCGCATTGCGGAAATGTTCTTCAAAGTCGGAGAGGTGATGATGCGATTCATATACAACTGCAACTTCTTCCCGTTCTCCCGATACAAAACGGTAATGACTGTTAAATAAAGGAGTGAACTCCGTGATGAATGATTGTCTTTTTTCAAAAAGTTTTTTCCCGATGGTTAAAAGTGTTTCATCCCAGATTTCAAGAGCGGCCTGGTCAAAATAATTTTGCCTTGAAAACTGCCGCAGCAATGCATTGCGCTGTGTAAGCGCCTTGTTGTAATTGAGCAAGTCGTCAAGATAAATGCGGTCATACTGCGATATAATGCTGTCAATAAGTTTTCTTCTTTCCTCGCTGCCCCCGGTAATCAATTCAATATCGTAGGGAGAAATCATTACCGAAGGGAAGATGCCGATATGGTCTGCCAGGCGTTCGTATTCATTTTCATTGCGCCTGAAAATTTTACGCTGGTTGCGCTTAAGCCCGCATGAGATTTTTTCTTCTCTTCCATCCAAAATAAAATCGCCCTGAATCATTGCCAAAGGCGCATCGTAGCGGATGTTCTGACTGTCAACCGGGTTAAAATAACTTTTACAAAACGACAGGTAATAAATAGCATCAAGCAGGTTGGTTTTACCTGCGCCATTATCTCCGGCAAAACAATTGGATTCCTCATCAAAAGAAAGTTCCGCCTGCCCGAAGTTTTTAAAATTTATAATGGATAATTTTTTAAGGAACATGCAACGAAAATACAATACAGATTTAAAGAGTGTTAATGCCTTGAGTGCGACTGACTTCTGAAAACTTAATTACATAAACTTTGTACATTCGCATGTAAACCATGAGCACTTAAAATCATCTTTATGAAAAAACTACTACTCATTTCATCGCTCTTTTCCGTTGCAATTTGCAACGCGCAATTCTGGACAGAAAACTTTGGCACCGGATGCAGCAGCGCTAATCCTGCCAGCGGCTATGCAGGAGCAAACGGAACATGGACCGTAACCAACACCGGAACTAATGATTCGTATGCTGATGTTTGGTATGTGAGCGCAAAGTGCAATAATACCGGAGCCGGAAATTGCGCTACAGGTTGCAGCAATACAAATAGCCGTACGCTGCATATCGGTAATGCCGACCTTGCTGCTTTTGGAGTAGGACCTGATTCAACCGCCACGTATCTTACCGGCGTATTCTGCAGCAGTTTCAGCGTCTGCTCAACTACACATAAGCGGGTTGATTCACCGGTAATTAATTGCACCGGGCATTCGGGCATTTCAATATCGTTCATTTATCTCGAAGGAGGTGAAGCATCGGATGATGATGCAACACTTTGGTATAGCGATGGAATTACCTGGACTCAGATTGATCCACTTGCAAAGACAACAGTTTGCGCTTCCACTTCCGGAATCTGGACTTCTTTTACGATGAACTTGCCGGCGAGCGCTGATAATAATGCCAATGTTAAAATAGGATTTCAGTGGACCAACGACAATGATGCGCAAGGCACCGACCCTTCCTTTGCTGTGGATGATATTACCCTGTCAACTCTTGTAAGCGGTTTTGGCGGTGAGCAAATGCCGGAAGAATGCAGCGCTTATTGTGATGGCGGGAATATTATTATCCGCTCACCCGGAACATTTAAAGTACTTTCGGTAATGAATGTGCTTGGAGAAAGCATACCGTTCTCAAGCAATGGTAATGCTGTTAAGCTGAAAGAAAATACAGAGGGAATTTATTTTCTGAAGATCGAAGTTGGAAAGAAACTTGTTACAAGAAAAGTTCAGATGTTACGCTGACATAATTTCTTTCTCAAGAATTTCTTCTCTTCCCGGTCCTGTAGATACAAATGCAATCTTCAGGTTAAGTTGTTTTTCCAGGTATGAAACATATCCTGAAAATTCATTGGATAGTTTTACATTACCCGTTTGTGTCTCAATCGCTTTCCATCCTGATACATATTCGAAGACGGGCTCTGCAGCATGATGCACAATATCATAAGGCATCACGCTTGTTTTCTTCCCCTGGTATATATAGTCTGTGCAAACGCCAATCTCATCAAAACCGCTTAGTACATCGGGCTTAGTCATGGCAAGATGCGTAACTCCGTTAATCATGCAGGCATAACGCAGTGCAGGAAGGTCAATCCATCCGCAGCGCCTGGGTCTTCCGGTAGTTGAACCAAATTCATTTCCCTGTTTGCGTATCCTGTCTCCGGTTGCATCAGTGAGTTCCGAAGGAAACGGTCCGCTGCCTACGCGTGTACAGTACGCTTTAAAAATACCGATTACATTTCTGATGGAAGTAGGAGGGATGCCAAGTCCTGTGCACGCTCCGGCCGTAATGGTGCTTGAAGAAGTTACATATGGATACGAACCGAAATCAATATCGAGCAATGAGCCCTGCGCTCCTTCGGCAAGGATTTTTTTTCCGTCTTTCAGGTATTCGTTAAGCAGCAGTTCGCTGTCTACCAGTTTCAGGGAGCGCAGTAATTCTATTCCCTCAAAGAAAGCATCATCTCCTTCGCCTTCTTTGTAATCATATTTCATATTCGAGAGAAGCTCAGCATGTTTTTCAGTTAGCGCTTTGTAGCGATTCTTAAAATCTTTCGATTCAATATCTCCCGCCCTCAAACCATTACGTCCCGTCTTATCCATGTAAGCCGGACCAATTCCCCTAAGCGTTGAACCTATTTTTCCTTTTCCTTTTAGCAGCTCCGATGCTTTATCGAGCAGGCAGTGTGTGGGAAGAATCAAATGCGCCTTGCGCGAAATAAAAAGATGGGTATTTATATCAACTCCCTGCGATTTAATAAAATCAATTTCTTTTTTCAGCGTCACAGGGTCTATTACCACTCCGTTACCGACAATATTAATGGCATTGTCCCTGAAAATCCCTGACGGAATGGTATGCAGCACCACACGCTTGCCATTAAATTCCAGCGTATGCCCCGCATTGGGCCCTCCCTGGAACCGCGCCACCACATTATAGCGCGGAGCAAGCACATCAACAATTTTTCCTTTACCCTCGTCTCCCCACTGGAGACCGAGCAAAACATCAACAGGCATCTTTTTTTAAATTAAGAATTAAGAATGCAGAATTAAAAATTAAAAATCAGGTAAGGAAAAATCAATTTCGTGGGGCTTTAAATAATTGAACTGCCTCTTCGACGGAAGGAGATATATTAAAGACTGTGTTCAGCTTGGTAATGTTAAACAGCTCATTGATTTTGTTAGGGACACAGCATACAAACGTATCACCTCCGGCTTTGCGCGATTTAGTCAGCACGCTCACCAGCACATTTAAGCCTGTGCTGTTTACAAAGCGCGCATCCTCCATTGAAACTACAAACGACTTGCAGTCCCTGTCAATCAAGTCTTCTATTTCTTCCAGGAGCGGCACAGCCTGGTTTCTGTCCATCAGGTCGCCATGCATGCTGATAACGGCATAATCGCCTTTGTTATCGGTTGAATATTTGAATTCCATTTCGGTTCGTTTAGTGTTTTATGTATTTGCAAGCACCTGTTTCTTTCAGCTCAATGCAGGAGCCAAAAAGATTCAGCGCGTGCTGTCGGACGTCAAAGTTAAGCATCCTTCCCACCATAGTCTGAATTTGCTGGATGCGTGGGTCGCAGAATTCAAAAACATGCTCACAGTTGCTGCATATTAAATGGTCGTGCTGCCGGTATTCATAACTCTTTTCATACACCGCCATGTTCCTTCCAAACTGGTGCCGCGCAACAAGGTTGCATGCAACCAGGTGTTCTATCGTGTTGTAAATAGTAGCACGGCTCACACGGTACTTTTTATTTTTCATGCGAAGATGCAGCTTCTCTGCATCAAAATGTTCATTAACAGAATATACTTCATCCAATATGGCAAACCGCTCAGGTGTTTTGCGGCACCCGCTCTTCTCAAGATACTCTGTAAAAATTTTTTTTACCGCTTCCTTCGTTTTCTGCTGTTCCATCATACTTCTCTCAAATCCCAAAATAACGAATTTTGAATTGAATGTTCAAATGCAATCAACAGCCTCTAAAATAGTTTACTAACTGAAATATAAAATGAATCATCAAAAGCGCCTTCAAGATTAACTTTCCTGTCAAAAATACCATAAACAGCGGAGCCGCTGCCGCTCATAAGTGCGAAAACAGCGCCCGTTTCATAAAGTTTTTTCCTGACGGATTCTATTACTGGATACTTTTTAAATACCGGCTCTTCAAAATCATTGGTGAGTAAGTCCTTCCATTTTTCCAGAAGTTGTTGTATGACGGAAAGCAGCGCCACTGGGGGCTTCTGCGGCTTCACCATTTTATATGCTTCGGCAGTGGATACGCTTACCTGCGGCTTTACAATGCAGATGAAATAATCTTTCAGCGAAAGTTTGATGTCTTCCATCTCTTCTCCTCTGCCTGTCGCATACACGGGTTTGCCTTCAACAAAAAAGGGACAATCGCTTCCGATTTGAAGAGCATATTTTTTCAATACATCGTTGCTTAGCTTCAGTTCAAAAAGCTTGTTCAAAAGCTTCAGCATAAACACAGCATCTGCAGAACCGCCACCCAGTCCGGCTCCTGTAGGAATTATTTTGTGAAGATGCACCTTTACAGATGGCAACTTAAAATCTTTATTCAAAAGCTCATATGCCTTTACACAGAGATTGTCATTTGCGCTCAATGACTCATTGCCTGTGACGGTAAGATTGATTTTGCCAGAAGAAGATACATCCTCAATTGCTTCCAGCACATCAGATAATGGTATAGGATAGAAAACGGTCTCGATGTTATGATAACCGTCATCGCGCCTGCCAGTAACGTGCAGTCCTAAATTTATTTTAGCGTGAGGAAAAACAACCAACGGGAGAGCGTTAGACGTTATAATGTTAGACGTTGGACGTTATGTAAAGCTGTAGATGATATTAGTCCACAATAAATTTTCCGGTTAAAGAATGGCTGTCTTTGGATAATATTTTATAAAAATAAATCCCACTTTTCAAGTTGCCACGTTGGATTTTAGAATTCCCTGACTGATTTCTTAAATGAATGACATTCTTTCCCGAAATATCATAGACAAGCAAATCGTAATTCGTAAATCGTATATCGTAAATCACTATTGTGGCTTCTTCGCTGAATGGATTCGGATAAATTGAAACAGAAGAATTTACTTGCACGGCATCCTGAATGGCAGTGGGCAAAACCCAGTGCGCCACATAATGTGCGGTTACACTTCCGGCGTTAAGAAACGTGCCGCCCGCATAAATATCACCATTGAAATCCGCTATCGCGTAAACGTAATTATCCGTTCCTGTTCCAAGCGCAGACCAACTTGTTCCGTTCCACGAGGCAATATGAGAGGCGGGCGTACTTCCTGAAGATGTGAGCCATCCACCAGCATAGAGCAATGTATTATATGAATACAATGCGAGAACCCTGCTGTTAAAACCATTGCTTAGGGAATCCCAACTCGTTCCATTCCATGCAGCAATACACTTGGCGGGATTGCCTCCGGCCATGGTAAAAGAGCCGCCGGCAATCAGCGAACCGCCATAAGAGGTAAGTGCATAAACAAAGTTATTCGTTCCGGTGTCAGGAGAAACCCAATTTGTTCCGCTCCACTTCGCAACATAATTTGTCGTATCAGTCCCTGACATTGTAAAAAAACCTCCTGCATATAATTCATTATTATACACCGCCAGTGCTTTTACCTGTGCATTAAACCCTGCACCAACCGCATTCCAGTTTGCTCCGTCCCATTTTGCAATCCTGTTTGCGGGATTTCCGCCTGCAGTCGTAAAATTTCCTCCGGCATATAACTCACCGTTAAAGACAGTCAAAGCATTCACAAAAAAATTCATTCCGGTTCCTACTGCGCTCCAATTAGTGCCGTCCCACTTCGCAATATAATTTACCGTATCCGTTCCTGACATTGTAAAAAATCCTCCCGCATATAACTCGTTGTTGTAAACAGTCAAAGCCAGGACAAAAGAATTCATTCCTGAATCCACCGGAGACCATGCTGCACCGTTCCACCTGGCTATTTTAGATGCGGGAGCGCCATCGGCTGAATCAAAAGCTCCGCCGGCATAAAGTTCTCCGTTAAAGGTTGCCAATGCGGAAACGTTAGTGTTAGCAGATACATTCATTCCGCCCCCTGCAGCCAACCAGGTTTGCGCATTGGAATTATTATAAAATAACAACGCAATCACCACATAAATTGATTTTAACAACCCAGTTTTGACAAACAATGATGATGTTTTCATGGCCGTAATTTTTAGTTATCCAAAAGTAATCAATTCCCACAACTTAAAATTTATTGGAGCAGCGCGGAGAATTTTTACTTTTGCGCCCCGCACTATTCCAAGTGGAAGGTGTACATGGTGGTTGTAGCTCAGCTGGTTAGAGCATCAGATTGTGGTTCTGAGGGTCGCGGGTTCGAACCCCGTCATCCACCCAAAATAAGTTATTCGTTATAAGCTATTGGTTATTAGTTATAGCGGTACTCTTTTCTTAATTATTGCCCCTCATTTACAGAGTAAAATAAAAACAGAACAGCCTCGTTATTGTACTCTTTATGCCGAAAATACTTTTTGTTTCAGGATGGTATCCTTCAGATGAAAATCCTTCGTACGGAATATTTGTAAAACGTCATGCGCAGGCGGCAGCATTAAATAATACGGTTTCCGTTCTTTATGTACATACAGTTTCGTCTGATGAAAGTAATATCATTCGTATTAAAACCTCTGAGAGCAATAATTTCTTTGAAATAAAAATTTCCATCAATAAAAAACAATTCATTTTTGGGATATCCTCTTTGCAAAAAGCATATTATTTTATGTGGGCAATTGTGGCGGGATATTTTGCCGTTAAAAAACATTCCGGCAAACCGGACCTTGTTCACGCCAATATTTTATACGAGGGAGGAAGGCAAGCGCTGTTGCTCAAATTTCTTTTCGGAATTCCTTTTGTTTGCTCTGAACACTGGACAGGATATCACCCGCAGGACGGAAGCTACAAAGGATTTTTCAGAAAGATGATTTCCAAAATGGTTGCGAGAAACGCCAGGTTTATTTTACCGGTAACCCAAAATCTTGCCGATGCAATGCAATCACATAAGCTGAATGGAAAATATAGAATTGTACCGAATACAGTTGATACAAAAATATTTAATACCGGGAGGAGAGAAGTTCGCCATCAATTTGCACACATATCGTCATTGGATGAGCGGCAGAAAAATTTTTCAGGAATTATTAATGCATTCAGAATAGTTTCCGATGCAAATCCCGAGTTAAAATTGGTAGTCGCAGGCGGAGAAAATAATATTTCGCATACTAAAGAAATGGTTGCACAATCAGGAATTGATAAAGAGAAAATAATTTTTGCAGGAAATAAGAACCCGACAGATATAGCACAATTGCTTTCACAATCTATGGCCTTGGTTTTATTCAGCAATTATGAGAATCAACCCTGTGTTATTCTTGAAGCGCTGGCATGCGGTACGCCCGTAATTACAACAGATGTTGGCGGAGTGGGGGAGGTGGTCAATGAAAAGAATGGAATTCTTATTAGGCCTCAGGCAGAAAATACGTTAGCAGCGGCCCTGCTCTTGATGCTGGAAAAAAAGAATACGTTTGCTCCGGGACAGCTGGCAGAGAAAATTAAACAGCAATACAGTTATGAAGCGGTGAACGCCCGGTTAGATGAAGTTTATAAATCTGCATTGTCGAACTGAAGAATGAAAAAATTTATCTCGGAAATTTTTCTTTCTTTTCGTAAAAGCCATGGAACAGCAGTTACATCATTGTCGCTGCAGGTGGGTTCTGTAGGACTTACATTTATCACCAATCTTTTTCTTGCGCGCATCATGCTCCCCTCCAATTATGGTGCATTCGCTTATGCCTCCTCGCTCATTTTTGTGCTTGCGGGTTTAGGAACATTCGGAACGCCGACCCTAATTGTCAAAGAAACGGGAGCGGTAAAAGACATATCGTATATTAAAAAACTGCTTCGCTGGTCAGCAAGCAGAAGCGGCATTTTTGTGTTGCTGATTCTTGCGGTATTTATTTTTATCTCGCTGCAGTTTCATTTGTTTTTCGGAGCAGAGCAGATGCGAGAGTTCAGAACACCCATGTTGGTTTCGCTCCTTTCTATACCACTGCTTTCGTTCTTATATATATGCCAGGCGTTTCTGCAGGGAAAAGGAAAAATTTTCAGCGCATTGTTCAGCGAGAAAATTCTGAAGTCGGTCTTTTTTCTTTTTGTATCCGGCATCTTTTTTTTTGCTGCCGGAAAGCAGCCCCTTGGTTTCAGCACAGTCGCTGTTGTAAACGTTGCATCATTTTTCGTTGCGTTTTTTTTCATTTTTCTTGCGGTGCGAAGACAAACAGCAGGAAATACCATTACGGATGTATCTGCTGACGCTATAACCCGGTGGAAAAAAAGTGCACGTACGTTTTTTATGTTCAGCATATTCTCTATGGTTTACTTGCGAGCTGATATGCTTTGCCTGGGATTTTACGAGTCGCCTGAACAACTTGGCGTTTATAATATATCCAGCAGGGTCGCTGAAGCCATATCTTTTCCGCTGCATGTAATTATGTTTGGAATTGCTCCGGTTGTTGCCGAATTATTCAGTTCAAATGATAAAAAAAAGCTGCAGCAAACGATAACGTCGGCAGTGCGGTTTATGTTTGTACTCTCGGTCGTTCCTGCTGTTCTTTTTGCAGTATTTGGAACACCTTTGCTGAATTTATTTGGTGAAAATTTTGCAAGCGGTTACCTGCCGATGGTTATTTTAATTATTGGGCATATGGTTAATATTATTGCCGGGCCTGCGGGCTACATTCTCAATATGACAGGCCATGAGCGGCTGGCATTTATTGCAATGGCTGTGGCCTGCATCGCAAACCTTGCTTTCAATCTTATCCTGATTCCGGGGTATGGAATTGCAGGGGCAGCGATAGCAATGAGCTTGGGAATGTTGGTGTGGAATGGGCTGATAATGTATTTTGTGATTTCCAGAACGGGAATTCGTCCCGATATTTTTTATTTCTTTAGGAAATAAAATTTGTAGTTGATTCGCACCGTATTACAATGGGAAGTAAAATTATTAAAGCAATAAACGGGCTGCTGCTCATGCTGAAATACCCTTCTGCACTGAGGCGGATTTACCTCGATGAAGATATTCACAAGAATGAAGTCATCGGGAAATACAACCTTCCGCAAGGCCTGCCTATTATTGACATTGCTGACCTGCTAAAGACGATTGATGAAAAAATCACTCCATTCAGTTTTCTCGAGGGCACTTCTTCTCCCATGGATATGGTACTTCTTAAAGGCCTTGCAAAAAGATTTCGGGGAGGAGAATATTTCGAAATAGGAACATGGCGCGGAGAAAGTGCCGCCAACATTGCTGACACCGGAATTAACTGCACTACTTTGAATCTTTCAGATGAACAGATGCGGGCGAAAAATATTTCTGAAAAAATTATTTCGCTGCATGGATTTTATTCAAAGAAAAATCCTTCTATAGCTCATGTTTATGGCGATTCACGGACTTTTGATTTTAAATCACTTGATAAAAAATTTGATTTAATATTTATAGACGGTGACCATAATTTTGAATTTGTAAAAAACGACACGGCAAAAATGTTTGAGCTTCTTAAAGATGAACACTCGGTAATGGTGTGGCATGATTATGGAAATACACCGGAAGACATACGGTGGGATGTCCTTCACGGAATTCTTGAAGCCACTCCTGAACAATACCGGAAAAATCTTTACCGTGTTTCTAATACCATGTGCGCCATTTTTACGAGGGAAAATGTTAAGAGTTATTATTCCGATTTTCCTCAGACACCTCGTAATAAGTTTTCTGTTCACATCAAAGCAGAATAAATTTAAGATTCAATTTTTCTATGTGCGGAATATCAGGAGCGGTTTCATATAACAGGGACTCTGTTGCAGGGCATGTAGCCGCTATGACATCGCGGCTCCGGCATCGCGGGCCGGACGGAGAGGGATATGTTTTTTTTTCAGGTGACACTATTCTTACCGCGTGGGGAAATGATACTGCTAAATCGCTTCGCAACTCAGCGTTGCCGTATGCTCCATCAAATAGTATTGACGCGGTTCCAGATTCATTCCATATAGGATTAGGGCACCGCAGGTTAGCGGTTATTGACTTGCATGATACCGGTCACGGGCCCATGTGCGATTCGGAAAAACGTTTCTGGATTACATACAACGGTGAGATTTATAATTACAAAGAGCTGCGCAATGAGCTGAAACATAAATACAATTTCATTTCTGAATCGGATACAGAAGTTATCCTGTATGCGTATAAAGAATGGGGAGCAGAGTGCCTGCAGCGGTTCAATGGCATGTGGGCATTTGTAATTTATGATACGCATGAAAAAAAAATCTTCGGTGCGCGCGACCGCTTCGGAGTTAAGCCGTTTTACTATTATCACAATAAAGAATATTTTGCTTTTGCATCGGAGCTGAAAGCGCTGGTGCAACTTCCTTTCTACAAAAAAGAAATTAATAATGGAGCTGTCTTTGATTTTTTTGTCTCGGGAAAAATGGAAACGGAAGAGGAAGGATTTTTCAAAAATATTTTTGAACTTTTTCCTTCAACATATTTTGTTCTTGATGTTTCCACCGGGACGCTGAAGAAAACAAAATATTATTCTCTCAACTATTCATCTGCTTTTTCAGATTATGACGAAATTCAATCCGGAAAATATAGTGCCGGGGTGCGCGATAAACTGATTGAGTCTGTGTCGTACCGCATGCGCTCCGATGTGCCGGTGGGTGTTTGCCTTAGCGGAGGCGTGGACAGTTCGGTGATAACAGGAATTATTTATCATCTGCTTAAACAAAGTATTCCGCTCAACATAGGTGACCGGCTGAAAACATTTACGGCATCGTTTCATGAAAAAAAGTTTGATGAAAGCGACTACGCTGAGTCGGTAATACAACATACGGGAGCACTGTGGGAGCGTGTATTTCCTGACGAGAAACAACTGATGAAAAACCTGGGCGACCTGGTCTTTTCGCAAGATATGCCGCTGTGGTCTACCAGCACGTTTGCACAACACAGTGTGATGCGGCTGGCAAAAGAAAACGGAATTAAAGTAGTGCTGGACGGGCAAGGCGGTGATGAACTTTTTGCCGGCTATAGGAATTATTATCCTTATTTCTGGAATGAGCTTTTCTCTCACAACAGGTACCGGGATTTTTTTAAGGAGATTAATTCGGACGATAACAATATCGGTTTGCTTGCAAAAACTTTTTTGAAAAACAAAGTAGTTGAACAGCTTCCACTGCCTCTCAGAAGTGATTTTTATAAAATGTATAATGAGAAACTTGCATTTCTTAACCCTGATTTTTTTTCAGCGTACAAGAGCAGAATGGTGTCTGAGCCGGAAGCACATTCATTAAACGAAGAGTTGCATAATGACTTCCTTATAAAGCGCCTTAAAATTTTCCTGAAGTGCGAAGACCGCTGCTCCATGTGGCACAGCGTGGAATCGCGTGTGCCTTTTACTGATGACCACAACCTTACTGAATATGTTTTTAATATTCCTGCCGTTTATAAAATAAGAAAAGGGGTGAACAAATACCTGCTGCGCGAAGCGATGAAGAATTTTATTCCGCAAAAAGTTTACGAGCGAAAAGATAAAATGGGGTTTAACACTCCTCATAATGCCTGGTTAAGTAAAATTAAGGATGAAGTGCGCCCGCTGTTTAATGAGAAACTCAGCAACTACATAGACGTGAAAAAACTTAACAGGAATTACGACCGCTTGTTTTCGTTTGACAACAAGAACGATGACAAAATGGTTTTCCGCTACATCACTTTTGCAAAATGGATGGAAGTTTTTGGAATGTAGGTTTTACCCGTTCTTTTATTCCGTCTTAACAATCCTCAGCATCTCTCGCTTTTCTCCCTGTATGATTTCGGCAAAATAAATTCCAAAGCCAAGGTTTTCACCGAAGACATTTTGTTCCGATATAGCCGAATGCGTTTCCACTTTTCTTCCGGCTAAATCATAAATGTTCAGTTGCACTTTTGCATTTGACGGAGAAATAATTTCCAGGTTAAAACCGCTGGTGAAAGGATTGGGGTAGGCATACACGAAAAATTCTTCGCTTCCGGAAATGCTGTTCCTGTTGGGATAATACAAGCTGCACGGGCCAAGGCAATCATATTGGTGCAAAGCAAGATGCGGAGGAATTGCCGGTGCACCCACGCAAATGGTTTGCGGGTTCTGAATGTTGCCTTCGGGCACATGGCAGAGAATAATTTTCGTCATATTATGCCCGCAGCGTATGTCTATAACTTGAATGTTGATGGAAGATTCAGGCGTTTGCGGTGACGGGCAGCCATTGGCATCGTAAGCAGTTACACTGTATGTACCTGCTGCATTCACAGAAATGGACTGGGTGATTTCTCCCGTTGACCATAAATATGAAACGGCTCCTGCACTCACCGCGGTGAGTGTAATACTCTGCGGGCCATATCCTATAAAGATGGTGTTTTGAAGACATCCTGTTCCGGGCGATGAAACAATTACAACATCGGGTCCCAGGCCCTGGATGACCTGCACGGGTGAAGAGCTTGCAGAGCAATTATTCGCATCCGTTACCACTACAGAATAAAATCCTGTTGCGGATGCATTAAGTTGCGAATTGATTTCACCTGGCATTATCACATCATTCAAATACCATTGATAGGTATATCCGGGTCCTGTGTTGGCAGAAAGCAAAGCAGGATTATTAGTGCATATTAAAACAGGGCCCGCAGGAGAAATGACTGCGGCAGGTAAAGGGTTAACCGTAACCGTTTGTGAAACGCTTGCCGTGCAGTTGTTGATATCAGTAACCGTAACTATATAGACCCCTGAAGTATTAACAGACAAATCGGGAGAAGAAGAATTATCTGACCAAGAATAACTTACACCACCTGATGCAGTTAATAGTACTGAGCCGCCGTCACAAAATTCTGTAGGACCATTCGGTGTAATGGTTGCAACCGGCAATGGATGAACAATTACACAAATGGGCGAAGAGCTTCCTGAACATCCTGTGGAGTCAAATACAGTTACGGTCAAGCAGCCTGAAGAATTAATTGTTATGCTTGGTGTTGTGGCTCCATTGCTCCAGAGATATGCTGTAATAGTTGCTAAAGGAACAATGCAAATCAATTCAACCGAGCCGCCTTCACAAAATTCTGTCGGGCCATTGGGAGTAATTACAGGCACCGGGTTTGGATTAACGGTAACACTTACTGGGGAAGAGATACCAATGCATCCATTCGCATCTGTAACGGTAACGGTAAATGTTCCGCTTGCAGTTACATGGATACTTTGAGTTGTGTCTGATGTGCTCCAGAGATATGTTCCGGTGGGTGTTGCGGTAAGGTCGACAGAATTTCCTTCGCAGAAAGTAGTGGGTCCGCCGGGAGTAATAACCGGCACCGGGTTTGGATTTTCAGTTACGCTCATCGGTGCAGAAACACCTGAGCATCCGTTAGCATCTGTAACAGTTACGGTAAATGTTCCGCTCGAAGTAACATGGATGGTTTGAGTTATATCAGAGGTATTCCATAGATACGTTCCAACGGGAGTTGCTGTTAAATCAACCGAGCCGCCTTCGCAAAATACAGTCGGTCCATTGGGAACAATTACTGCAACCGGATTAGGATTAACAGTTACAAGAAAACTGATGGATGCAGAACATCCTTCCACAGAAAATCCTGTAACGGTGTAGGTGATAGAATCATTCAGTGTTGCGGTAACGCTGGTACTATCAGAACCGTTTGGATTGCTGAGCCCGGTCTGCGGAAACCAGTGATAATACTGTGCGCCAGACATGGTAAGAACAATACTTCCCCCCGAACAAACAGCGGGTGCGGGTGGAGAAACCACAAGCGGATTAGGATTAACGGTAACTGAATAACTTGCCGTGCCCGTGCAGCCATTAGCATCTGTAGCGGTTACAGAATACGAAGCAGTAACAGCGGGTGTAACAACAATCGAAGCAGTTGCATCGTTTGTGCTCCAGAGATAGCTTATTCCGCCTGTTGCTGTAAGCATCGTAGAATCGCCAATACAAATGGAGTTATTTCCTGAGATGGATGCGACCGGCTGCGGAAACACTTGTACCTGCAAGGAGAATGTATCATTGGGAACATAAAGACAGCTGGTTACTGCGTGAACAATAAGCGTTACATTATAAATGCCCGGTTGCGAATACGTATGTGATGGATTGAAGTTAATAGTGTCCTGCGTTGCATCACCAAAATTCCAAATCCAGGAATTCACAAGCCCAGTGCTTGTATTATTGAACTGAAAAGTGAAAGCGGGAGTGCCGCATCCCGTTGGTGGAGAAGCGTTAAAGTCGGCAATAAGAGTGGGGCAGGGGAACGAAGCCATATCGCAGCCGCAGGGATTTGCAGTTCCTTCGGGAAAAGAATACACCAATCCCCCGGGAGTAAATGTGGTGAGGTTGAACATATATAAATCTCCCGTAGTGGAATTGTTTGGAATGCCGTAAAGATTACCGTCAGCACCAATGGCAAAACCGCCATACGAGCCGGGCCCGCTGAAACCGGGAGACCACGTTCCGGTAATCACTCCGTTCGTATCCACCTGGATTACGCTCGTATTATCAGCCATATAAAAATGACAATCGGCAGAGCTGAATACGAGGTCGATGCCGGCAATTTGCGCAAGAGGATAAGGCCCTGCAACCTGCGTGCATGTGCTTAAATCATATGCCAGCATATTATTAGAATTATCAATGACCCAATATCTTCCAAGATAGTCGAAACATCCTTTTACCGTGCTTGCTATGCTGGTGCAAACTACTGTTGTGTTACAGCTGGCATCCATCCGGTAAACAGAATTATTTGGGTCTGCAGTAAAATAAATATAATGGTCAATAGGGTTTGCTCCCAACGCATTTTGCCCCGTAACGGTAAGCGAACACACATCGGCAACTACAGGAGTTGGCGTAAGATACCCGTCAACATACGAAAGCCAGTTTTGGCCATTTGAGTAGCGGAAGAAATATAATTTCCCGTCGCAGGGAAATTGTTGTGCCAATACATTGACTGTGAACAGAAGCGCAAGAGATAGCGCAGGTATAATTTGTTTCATGTTTGATGATTTTGAAAATTAAATTTTCAAGCAACTATTTAACGGTAAATAGCATCTATATTTAATAAGATATTGACAGCTTAAATATAGAAATAGTTTAAACAAGTGCTTATAAAATTGTGCGAGAGTGGTATTTTTTATGGGCGAACGTTTATTTATAAGGGATTAATAACTTTTTTTGATTAAATTCCCTCTTTAAGCTCTGTGTTCGTATATTTGTAATGTTTAAAATAGAAACCTTAATGAGACGTCATCAAAATATATACAGGCAAAAAACAGTTGCCTGTATGGCTTTTATTTTAGCAATAGTTTATTCTGAAACATCTGTTTCGCAACTTGTTGTCAATCCCGGGGGTAGCCCTGCCACCATCATCAATAACCTTATAGGCGCAGGACTAACTGTAAGCAACGTGCAGCTGGTTTGCGGACCTAGCGGCCCGAACGCTCAATACGGAACATTTAACGGAGCGGCTTCAAATATCGGTTTGCCTAACGGGGTAATTCTCACATCAGGGGCAGCTTCCAATGCAGTTGGCCCAAATAATTCTAACAGCCAGGGTTCCTGCCCGGTTGGCAATATGACTCCTGACCCACAGCTTTCAACTATAGACCCCAACGCTTACCGTGATATTTGCAAGCTTGAGTTCGATGTAATTCCACACTGCACTTCGTTGCAGCTTAGATTTGTTTTCGGTTCCGAAGAATATCCTGAATATGTCAACACGGTATACAATGATGCATTCGGATTTTTTGTCACCGGACCGGGCGGGCCTAATTGCACTCCCAGTTTCTTTAATAACACCAATGTTGCTATTCTGCCGAACGGAGCCCCTGTAAGTATTAATAATATTAATAATGGTAATACCAATTGTCCATCGCCCATGCCCGGACCTTGCGTTAACTGTGCATACTATGTAAATAATTGCGGAGGCGCCACCGTTCAGTACGATGGCTTCACCACCCCTATACAGATTAACCTGGCCGTATGTGCATGTTCTACATATCACTGGAAATTTATAATTGCCGATGCGCAGGATTGTATTTACGATTCCGGCGTGTTGCTCGATTACCTTAACTCATGCAATTCTCCGCTGGCTTATAATGTCAGCACCGTTCCTTCAGCATGTGGTTGCAATGGTTCTGCTACTGCAAACATTACCACCGGAACACCCCCATACAACTACCTTTGGATGCCGGGCGGCCAGACTACTCAAACAGCAACAGGTCTTTGCCCGGGGATTTATACTGTAAGCGTTATGGATGCTATTTCGTGCAATACACCTGTGGTGCAGAATGTTGTTATAACGGGGTCATCAACCCCCACAGTTGCCAATGTGTCTTCTATTATTGACGTACAGTGCGCAGGAGATACAACCGGTTCTGCAACCGTATTTGCTTCCAGCGGCAGTTCACCGTTTTCTTATTTGTGGAGTACTACACCTCCTCAAACCACGCAGGTTGCCACAGGATTGGCGGCAGGCAATTACACCGTAATTGTTTCCGATGTCAATGGCTGCGCAGATACCGTTCAGGTGACTATCAATCAACCGCCTGTATTGAACATCGCTTTCAATAATTTTACTCACACCACATGCGCTCATAACAATGGCTCCATTTCTCCGACATATTCCGGTGGAACAGGAACACTTTCTTATTTGTGGAACACAACCCCGGTTCAAACAACTGCTTCGGTAAATAATCTTGCCCCGGGAACGTATACCGTTACCGTTACCGATGCAAATAATTGCGTGGCCACTGCAAGCTTTACTATTAATTCATCAACCGTTCCTGTGCTAATTACATCACCTAATGTTACTATCTGTGCCGGTGATGTAACCATACTTACCGCAAGCGGTGCAGATTTGTATTACTGGTCACCGGCTTCCGGGCTTAGTGCAACTACCGGAACTACTGTAAATGCCAATCCTCTCACATCCATGATTTATCAAATCATTGGTACCGATACGCTTGGATGTGCTGATACCGCACTCATTAATGTAACCGTAAATCCGCTTCCTGTGCTGGCAATTTCTCCTTCGGCTTCTATTTGCGAAGGCCAAACCACACCCTTGATAGCCACCGGTGCCACTACATATTCATGGAGCCCCACAACCGGTTTGGATAATCCATCTTCGGGGTCTGTCAATGCATCGCCTGCGCAAACTACAATATATACCGTTACCGGTGATAACTTAGGATGCACCGCGACGGCTTCTGTTACCGTTACAGTTAACACCATGCCCGTTGTTGCATTTATTCCTCCATATAGTTCATCGTGTGCCCCATTGTCAGTTCAGTTTTCGGATGCTTCAACAGTTGTTCCCCCGGGTTCTGTTTATTACTGGCAGTTTGGTGACGGAGGCACCAGCACTCAGCAAAATCCCGCTTACACTTACAATACAGCAGGGACCTATACCGTTACATTAACCGTTACTTCACCTGCCGGATGTTCTGCGTCTTCCGCAGTCCAGGCAGTGGATGTGTTTGCGAATCCTGTGGCTGCATTTTATGTAGCTCCTACAATTAGTACCTTGGGAATGCTCGTATCTTTTTATGACCAGAGCCATCCGCAAATTGCAACATGGAATTGGAACTTCGGTGACGGAGTAGGAACAGCCATTATCCAAAACCCTACCTATACATACGCCGATACCGGAACCTATACTGTTATCCTTATTGTTACCACTGCCGGCGGCTGCATAGACAGCACTTCGGCTACCATATTGGTAAGGGATGATTTCTTTTCACTGTATGTTCCTAATGTCTTTACGCCTAATGGTGACGGCGTTAACGATGTATTTCTTGCTAACGGAATATTTGAAAAGATTTCAGTTTATGTATACGACCGCTGGGGCGAGGAGGTTTTTCACACCACCAACCCGGGCGATGCATGGAATGGAAAATTCAGAGACCACAAAGGCGACTGTCCTAACGGAACATACGTGTACATGATTGACGCATGGGATGTTTATGACAGGGTGCACCACTTTATAGGAAAGGTTACCATAATCAGGTAATAAGTAAATAAGATTTTAATTACTCCCCCTCGCAATTCTGCGGGGGATTTTTTTTGAGTTATTCCTTTACAAACTTTCCAATCAGATGAGTTCTATCTGTGTATACTCTTACAACATAAATCCCCATGCTAAGACTGCGGATATCAATTTCAGATTTCGGAGATTCAGATTTATAAACTCTTTCTCCAAGCATATTATAAATCTCAATATTTTTAATTCTTAATTCTGAATTTTTAATTCTTAATTCATTTGTGGCGGGGTTGGGGGAAAGGGAAAGCGAAGAAGAATTCTGCTCATTGATTCCTCCCGGAAAAGAATAATGGCATGAATCTGTGGCAAACATTTGGTAGTTGTTCCAGAAGCAAGTATCAAAAAACTGCTGGACTCCGTCTTTATGTTCACAAGCAAGAGCAAAACGAAAATAGACCGGACAATTGTCGCTTAAAGGGCCATATTCCGGAGATCTTAAATAGATATAAGCAGGATGTATATTACTACCTATTCCTTCTATCCATACAAGATAAAACCGGTTGCCATTATCCATCATATTAACAGGGCTTGCAGGATTTGACAGGTAATAGAATTTTCTTGAACCTATGGTAATATTACGCGTAACGACAGAGTCTACATAATACCAGCCGGTAGGAAATGCATCACCGGAAATGTAATTAGGAAACGTAAGAAATACACTATCGTTCTGGTTTAAGGAAAAATCATAAAGTAGTAGTTCCGGTGATGCTGCATCTTCGCGGAACCACACTTTTTGTGTTGAGGTATCCTCTCTCATGTATCCAATCAGTGACCACCATTGTTGCTCAAAAATTTTATAATTCAGTCCGCCAATTATCGTATCTCCCCAAGCGACCTGGTTACCTTCTACAATGTCGAAAAAACTTCTTTCGTGTATTACCGGAAAAACATCTAGCACGACATTCCATTCAGTAGTATCTCCTAAAAGCGAATTATAACTTTGACCTTCGGAGGTAAGAAAACTTATAAAGAACAAGAAGAAAAAATTTTTTTTCATGGTGTCAGGTTTTAATTTCTCATGTAAAATTAACTCATTTTCTCTCAAATAAAAAAATTCGCTGATTCCCTCTCACCCTTTTTATCCCTTCTCCTGCGGGACGGGATTCTGCATGAAGCCATTCTTTCAACACTATTTTTTTAAAATAACAGGCATCTTTTTTCCGTTGAGGTGCGTAATAATATTAACATTCAATCTTGGTAATTTGCTTCATATCATATAAGCCCGCTATGAGCGGAATGATATATTTACGGCACGCGATAACTACAAATCCTTAATGGCAAAAAATTCCGGTTCTGACGAGAAGCCGTCAGGAAAATCATCCCCAAAACGTTTAAAGCGGGTGCGCAATGCTATCCGCTCTGTTGTAGATTTCTTTTATGACGAGCGCTCTCACAAGGTGTTTGGATTGTTCCTGCTGCTTTTCTCTGTGTATCTTTTTGTGGCATGCATCTCTTACTTTTTTACTTTCAATGCTCCGCAAACTGCCGGCCAGACAGACCATGACTTGGTGAAAACCTATGGTTGGTCGCTGCTGTGGCAGAAAGATATGGTTGCAGCTAACTGGTTGGGAAAGCTGGGGGCTGTATTGGCAGATACTTTTATATGGCAGTGGTTTGGCATTATGTCGCTGGCATTTGTGCTGTTGTTTTTTGTGATGGGAGCGCGTATTGTTTTTCATGCGAAAATTCTTCCGCTGGCAAAAACCATTGCGTATTCTTTTCTAGGGATGGTTTTCTTCTCCACATTGCTGGGTTTTATTTTCCATAGCGGGAACCTCACTGTACTGGGCGGAGCGTATGGTTACCAGGCAAACGTATGGTTGCAGGGAATCCTTGGTGTAATAGGTACCGGGGCGCTGCTCATATTTTGCGCGCTGGTATTCCTGGTAGTGGTTTACAATATTTCTTTCACCCGTAAACCTAAGCCGGCCGAAGCA
Source organism: Bacteroidetes bacterium 2013_40CM_41_45 (assembly GCA_002215675.1). Taxonomy (GTDB): domain Bacteria; phylum Bacteroidota; class Bacteroidia; order AKYH767-A; family 2013-40CM-41-45; genus 2013-40CM-41-45. Next base: position 736,876 of record NGFH01000002.1, read on the forward strand.
GTTCAGCCGGCAATAGTAGCAGCGGCAGTACCTCTTACTAAAACAGATATTATTGCTAAAGCCGAAGAATTAATTTCTACTCCCATAGAATTAACACCGGAGTCGGAACCGATTGAGCCCAAGCGCCAGGAAGAATTATCGCCTGAAATAACAAGCAAAGCAACTAAAGAACCTGCAGGTGAACTCGAGCTTGTAGTGGAAGAACATACAGAGGAAGAACCCGTTTTTGTCAAGGATGAAAATGAAATGCAGCATGCCTTTGGCGACTACGACCCTACGCTTGAATTAGGTAAATACCAGTTTCCTACACTTGAATTGCTTTCTGACCAGGGCAGCAGCCGCATCGAGGTTAATAAAGATGAGCTTGAAGCCAACAAGAATAAAATTGTCGAAACGCTTAGTCACTACAATATTGGAATAGACCGCATCAAAGCAACCATTGGCCCTACTGTTACACTGTTTGAAATTGTTCCATCGGCAGGCATACGTATTTCCAAAATAAAAAATCTTGAAGATGATATTGCATTGAGCTTATCTGCGCTTGGAATACGGATTATCGCTCCCATCCCGGGCAAGGGAACCATCGGTATTGAAGTGCCTAACCAGAAGCCCGAGATTGTTTACATGAAATCAATCCTCGGCTCAGAACGGTTTCAGAATAATGAAATGGCGCTTCCCATCGGTTTGGGAAAAACCATTTCAAACGAAGTATATGTAACCGACCTTGCCGACATGCCTCACCTTCTGATGGCGGGTGCAACAGGACAGGGAAAATCCGTAGGGCTAAATGCCGTGCTGGTTTCGCTGCTCTATAAAAAGCATCCTTCGCAGGTAAAATTTATTTTGGTTGACCCAAAGAAAGTAGAGCTCTCATTATTCAAAAAAATTGAACGGCATTTTCTTGCCAAGCTGCCGGGAGAAGAGGAAGCCATTGTAACGGATATCCGTAAAGTGGTGAGTACGCTCAACTCGCTTTGTATAGAGATGGACCAGCGTTATGATTTGATGAAGGATGCTAATGTTAGAAACATCAGGGAATACAACGCAAAATTTGTTGCACGAAAGCTAAACCCCACGAACGGGCACCGCTTTATGCCTTACATAGTTTTGGTGGTGGATGAATTCGCAGACCTTATCCTGCAAACGGGCAAAGAAGTTGAAATGCCTATTGCCCGGTTGGCGCAGCTTGCAAGAGCTATCGGCATTCACCTCATCATCGCAACGCAGCGCCCGTCTGTTAATATTATTACAGGAACTATAAAGGCAAACTTCCCTGCGAGAATTGCATTTCGCGTAACGTCTAAGATTGACTCAAGAACCATTCTGGATACCGGAGGCGCAGACCAGCTTGTAGGCCGCGGAGATATGCTTTTATCAATGCGCAGTGATGTAATCCGCCTGCAATGTGCTTTTGCAAGCACTGAAGAAGTAGAGCAGGTAACCGATTTTATTGGCTCGCAAAAGGGCTATGCAGATGCACATCTTTTACCTGAATATGTTGACGAAGCCGCAGGGGGCAGCAAAGATTTTGACCCAAACGACCGCGACCAGCTCTTTGATGATGCGGCCCGTATTGTGGTGCAGCACCAGCAGGGCTCTGCATCGCTGCTTCAGCGCAGGTTAAAGCTGGGGTATAACAGGGCGGGAAGAATTATTGACCAGCTTGAGGCGGCAAAAATTATTGGCCCTTTTGAAGGAAGTAAAGCCAGAGAAGTGTTTATTAAGGATCCATTATCTTTGGAACAGATTTTGACAGGACTGAAGTAAACCTATTAAAATGAAAAAAGGATTTTTAATCTTCCTGATTGCTTTAGTTACCTTTTCTCTATCCTTTGCCCAGTCGGATGAGAAAACGGAAAAGAAGGCGAAGGAAATTCTGCGCAAAGTGAGTGCAAAGTTTAAATCTTTTAAATCACTCAAAGCGACCTTCATTCTCACCATTGAAAACCAGAAGGACAAAACGAACGATGTTCAGAAGGGGACTATTCAGCTTAAGGGAGACAAATACCGTTTAAATGTTGCCCAACAGGATATAGTTTCTGACGGAAAAACAGTATGGACGTACATGAAAGATGTAAATGAAATCCAGGTAAACAGCGCGACAAAGGATACTAATACCATTACCCCCGCGAATTTTCTGACACTCTACGAAAAAGGATACCTCTTTAAATTTACGGGTGAGGAAAAAGAACAAGGTATGGTTTACCAGTTAGTGGAACTGGTGCCCATAGATCCGAAAAAAAAATCGGTAGTAAAAGTAAAACTGAAAATAAGTAAGAAAGACCAGATGGTATATTCGGCACGCCTTATTGACAGAAGCGGCACCATTGTAACGTATAAAGTTGAAAAATTTTCTCCCGAAGCTGCGGCAGCAGATTCTATTTTTACTTTCAACACAAAAAATTATCCGGGAGCTGAAATTATTGACCTGAGGTAGGCGGGAAGGCTGCTTCAGAGGTTTTACCTTCCGGCGTTTTTCCCCCGTGCAAAACATTCAGCTTGAAATCAAAAACATCTCCGTTACTAAGGAGCATTTCAAAAAATTCTTCCCGGTATTTCAGATAATAAGGAATAAAATTTTCATACCGTTCCTGTGGCATTCCTTCGGGGAATAATTTTTCTTTCAGCTTTTTTATTTTCCCTATCTCAATATCGTGCTTGTTTTTTTCTGCTTTGCGAAGCTTCAATTCAAGTTTCTCTATAGATTGAAGCGCTTTTTCCCGCTCCGCTTCTGCCGATGATTTCAGTGTAGCGTCTGTGCTTGATAATTTTTCAATAACAGACAAAAAAGATTTTTCAATTGCTTTTCTTTCATCATCCAGGTTTACGCCCGGAATTCCGTCAATGAAATTATTTATCAAGTCATCTACAGGAAGAAATAAATCTTCAACGTTGAGGTTAAGTTGCTTCATTACACCGGTAACTTTTTCATCCAGGAACATAAAAGATTTTCTAAGCACCAGCATGGGGAAATTTACATTGTAATATTCCAGCATTTTTTTGTACTGCAGCCAGTAGGCAATTTCAGCCGGGCCGCCAACTATGGCAACGTTCGGCAAAAGCATTTCCTGGTACAGTGGCCGCAGCACTACATTAGGGCTTAATTTTTCCGGTGCAGTTTCCAGCTCTTTTAAATATTTTTTATCATCAGCGGCAATTCTTTCCCTGCTGTTATCCGTCATATAAAACAGGTTTATTTCTCTCGGGTGAACCTGTACATCATATTTTTCTTCCAAACGCTTTGATGTTTCATTGACAAGCTTAAAAGAAGTATGGTTAAGTAAATCATCTTTCATCACTTCAGCAAACTTTTCTTTAAGCTGCCTTTCGTTTGCATCTAAAATAAGCAAACCATATTTCCCGAAAAGTTCATTGACTAAATATTGCGTTGCAGCAGCAAGGCTGTGGTGTTTCACATATGCGTTTCTCAATAGCTCAATCACTTTTTCGCTCCCATTTTCATTTTTGATTTTTTGCCCGATGAGCTCAATCAGCGGTTCAATATTTTCAGTTCCCAGTTTTCCTGACGGGCCTCCTGCATTTTTGATTCCTTTCTTCTGCCATTCAAGTTTTTCACCGAAAAGATGAATATGGTTTATTTCTTCAAAGTCGTGGTCTTCAGTTGCCATCCAGTACACAGGAACAAACCGGTATTCAGGGAAACGCTCTGAAAATTTTGCAGCAAGCTGAATGGTTGTCAGAATTTTGTAGATAAAATAAAGCGGGCCTGTAAAAAGATTAAGCTGGTGCCCGGTGGTAACGGTAAATGTTTTTTCTGATTTCAGGAGAGAAATATTTTCCTTCACTTTTTCGGAAGGATTGATAGAAGAATATTGTTTCGTCAGAATTTCGGAAAGTAAATTTCTATCAATCTTTTGGCCGCTCTTGTCTTTAATTACAGACGGAACGGAATCATAAGAAGGAATGTATTTGTAAAATGGTTTCAGAAAATCGTTACCAGCCAGATAATCGGTAACAATAGGGGGGAGTAAGCGATGAGAAAAAAAATCAACCTGCCTGTTTTTCACGCAACAAATGTAACAGACAGGTTGAAAACTAAAACGCTAAACGGGGACGGACTTATTTTTATTTCTAAACATTAAAATTTAACTCCAAAAGTGAGGGTAATATTATTGGTTTGCATTTCTGTGGTAGCTCCCTGTACCTGCTCGGTGCTCAAAGTATAGGGTACGTAATAATATTTTCCTGTGGTAAATACGTAAGCAAGGTCAATAAAATAATCCTGGTCGCGTATTCCAAGTCCGGCAGAGAAAGCATTGCGCGCCTGGTCAGCACCGCTTACGCCCTGGCCGGCGGCAAAAGGAGTTGGAAACATGGCATAACCGGCACGGAAACTATAGGTTTCGTACCTCCATTCGGTACCGATTTTCAAGTTCCCTGTTGCGGTATATTTACTCCGGGTAGCACCATTTTCAACGGCATAGTTGTAGCTGCCCGAATTGAGTTTCGCTTCGGAGTAATCTATAAATTCATAGTCAGCGCCAATGAGTCCCATTTTCCCGATAACAAAACCTATTCCGACTATAGCTTTCATGGGAGTGGTGAGTTCATAATCATACGAGCCGCTTGGAGAATCAAAAGTATGGCTGCTGCCGTCATCAAATTTTGAACTCATGGTACCCGAATATTCATCATGCATCTGGTAGAATGTAGGCGTATGCAAGGCCAGCCCGATACGTACGAAATCAGTGGCTCTGAATATCATGCCGAGCTTAAAATTTATTCCTGTGCCTGTTGTTTTCAAATCGTTATTCAAACGGAATGACGTAAAACCCGGAATCGAATTCTGTTGGTCAATTTCTTCATACGTGCTGCTTTCTATATATCGGATAGAAGCAATTCCAAGTGTGGCCCCAAGGTATAGCCGGTTGCTGTAATTTCCGCCAAAGGTCAGGTCAAATTCGCCCATAGAACCCTTGCTTTCCATCGAACGCCTCTGCAATTCTCCTGCATTGGGGATAACATTATAATAATGGGAGTTGTCACCTGCAAGCGTATCTATAAGATAGGTCTGGTAAGCTAAACCGGCCCCGAAAGGAAACGTGCTTGTGAGAAAGCTGTAATTTATACCATTCGCCTGCTCAACGTAATAATCCAGCAAAGAATTATTATTGTTAGTCCCCTCGTATGTTGAAGCAGCATGAAAATTATTGAGCCGGTTGTAACCGATTCCAAAGTTCCAGTTTTTCCATCCGCGCGAGGTATCATTGCGCGTAGGCCGGTATGTAAAAACAAAACCTGCATTGCCAAAATTAAAATTGTATTTATTATCTGATTCTTTTCTGCCGAGGTAATCGCTTTCTGATTTCTCTTTAAAGAAAGACGGAGACATGCTGAACTCCGATTTCTTATATATGGCAATACCTGCAGGGTTTGTGCTTAGCACAGAGAAATCGCCTCCAAGCGCGCTGAATGCACCCGCCATTGCGGTGAAACGCGCCGTTCCGGTAGGTGAAGTTTGAGAATAACGCAATGCATCTATATCATTCTGTGCTGCAGCACTCACAGAAACCAGCAATAAAGCTGCAAGAAAATATTTTGGTCTCATGGGATACATCGTGCTAAACAATTATAGCTTATTTCAAAAATATTTTTCTCCTCCATAACAATAACGGATAACTATTAATAGTTATTCGTTATCTTTTTTTATCTTCTCCCTCCCCGGCCACCGGAATTGCTGCGGTTCTCATTTCTGGGACTCGGAGCGTTATATTGAGGCGTACTTTGCTGCCTTGGCGCTTCTCTTTCCATCCTCGGTGTTTCCATTCGTGGTGATTGAGAAGGAGCGGATTGACTTTCTGACCTGCGTTCGTAATTTCTCTGCGGTGCTGCTTCGCGTTGCGGAGCAGGGCTGTTGTACTCACTATTACGCTGCTGCGAATCAGAGTTTTTTCTTTCATAAGAATTGTTCTGCCCACTTCTCTTTTGCGGATAAGAATATTCCTGTGAAGGTGCGTAGCGCGAATATCCTTCGCGGTTTTGCGAACGGCTGTCAGGTGCAGTGCGGTTTTGGCGGTTATCCTGCCTTTGCTGAACAGGTTGTTCGGCTTCTCTTTGCGGATAAGAATATTCCTGTCTGCGCTGATGTTCCTGCACGCGGCTGTTAGAATTGGGCACCTGGATTTGCGTGTTGCTTCTTTGCTGCACATTGCTTTCACTGCTGCGCGAAACATTGCCTGAACGCTGGCCTCCTGCATTCGGCTTGCTTTCCTGCATATTCTGAACAGGTGATTCCGTAGGCCTGCCCGTATATTGGTCAGCAGGATTTTTACCGGAAGAATTCTGGCTATCTATATTTCCTTTTGAGGGATTTGTCTCAACAGCATTACCTCCTTTATTTACTGGAGCGGTATAATTATTTATTGCAGCGTTGCCGGGGGTTCCCTGCTTTACAGAACTGTTTTCTTTTATGGGAGAAACTGCCGGAGATTCCTTTCCGCTCGCTGCACCTTTATCAGCAGGAGTAAAAGATGTTTTACCTCCTGTAATTACCTGGTCAGAACCTTTTGAAGGCATAGTAGGCAAGCTGGTTTTTTCCATCGCCATTTGTGTTTGATACTTTTGACCTACTGACTTATAATAATTACCATAGGTGTTTCCTGAGGATGAGGAAGCGGAATAGTTATTGGAACTTTGCGTGCCGCGAGGTCCATAATAATAACTGTTGTTATCGTAGCTGTTAAAATAATAGGGGTTATCATAATACGGATTGCCATAAGCGTTTGCATAATATCCGTCCCAGTACCCATGATTATAACCGGACCAGTAGGGCGAATACCCATAATAGTAAGGTGACCAGGGCCTGTAAAAACTATAATACCCATAGCAGAACGGGTCATAATAAAACCATGAAGGCGACCAAAAGTTATAACCCAGGTAAATACTTACTCCCCACGAATAGGGGTTGTAATCATACCAGTAAAGATTGGTGTAATACGGGTCGTAATAGTTAGAGTAGTACGGGGTGTAAAATCTCCTAAGGCGCGCTGAATAAGAATAATCATAATAATCATCGGAGTTATAATAATTGTTTGTGATATAGGTGCTGCCTCCTGATTGCTCGGTAGTAGAATAATCGGGCTGAGGGTTACTTTTTTCAACATAATCCTGGGATGAATTTTGCTGGTTATCCTGAGAGTACTGGTTGTCTTGTGAATATTGGTTCGCAGGAGCTTGGGTTTGAGTCTGAGTTTGCTGAGGAGCAGGCCTTGAAGCATCTTTCGAAGAATAATAGATATCATCGTCAGCGCTGCGCGTCTGGTTGGTGGTGGTACATGAAGAAATTGCCAGTGCACCCAAAATAGCGATAGAAAGTAAATAGTTTTTCATGGTTTGTCCTCCTTGGTATTTTGTAATGTTGTGCATTAAAAATTTAAAGGTTTTATAATTATTACTTTTGTTTTTGCGCGATGAGCTTTACAAACACTGTACCAAGCCATTTATAGACTAAATTTATGGGAAAAGTTTTAACTTCAAGAAAAGAAAATTATGCACAATGGTACCAGGACCTGGTATTAAAGGCCGGATTGGCCGAAAATTCGGCCGTTCGGGGCTGTATGGTTATTAAGCCCTATGGCTATGCAATTTGGGAGAAAATGCAGGCCGTTTTGGATGGAATGTTCAAGGAAACAGGCCATTCTAATGCGTGTTTTCCGCTGCTTATTCCCAAGTCGTTTTTTAGCAAGGAAGCATCGCATGTCGAGGGGTTTGCAAAAGAGTGCGCTGTAGTTACTCATTACCGCCTGAAAAATGCCCCGGATGGAAGCGGGATAATTGTTGATGAAACAGCAAAGCTCGAAGAAGAATTAATTATTCGTCCTACATCTGAAACCATTATATGGAACACCTACAAAGGTTGGATTCAATCTTATCGCGATTTACCCATACTGATTAACCAGTGGGCCAATGTGATGCGCTGGGAAATGCGTACGCGGTTATTTCTGCGCACCGCAGAATTTCTTTGGCAGGAAGGGCATACGGCTCATGCAACGGCCGAAGAAGCGATGGAAGAAACAGCAAGAATGCTGAATGTGTATGCAACGTTTGCAGAAAAATATCTTGCCATTCCTGTTTACACGGGAGCTAAAACGGCAAGCGAACGTTTTGCCGGGGCGGTTGAAACATATTGCATTGAAGCGCTGATGCAGGACGGTAAGTCTTTGCAGGCAGGCACTTCGCATTTTCTTGGACAGAATTTTGCAAAAGCATTCGATGTGAAATTTACCGGTAAGGATGGAAGACTTGATTATGTCTGGGCTACTTCATGGGGTGTTTCCACCAGGTTGATTGGCGCGTTGGTGATGGCGCATTCTGATGATGACGGATTGATACTTCCTCCGCTGATGGCGCCGGTGCAGGTAATCATCGTTCCCATTTACAAAACCGATGAGCAGCAGAAACAAGTCTACGATGCAGCGGATAAGATCTGTGCAGAACTGAAAGCGAAAAAAATTATAGCGCAGGTTGACAAACGGGATACGCAAACGCCCGGATGGAAATTTGCAGAGCACGAGCTGAAAGGTGTGCCGGTGCGCATAGCTATTGGCCCGCGCGATTTGGAAAATCAAACAGTGGAAGTTGCGAGGCGCGATACAAAAGAAAAAAGTATTTATCAGCTCACAGACCTGGCTCTGAAAATTGAACACCTGCTCGACCATATCCAGGATAACATATATAAGAAGGCGCTCAACTTCCGCGATTCTAAAACTGCAAGCGCTGATACGTATGATGAGTTTAAGCGCCTGCTGGATGATGAAGGCGGATTTATACTTGCGCACTGGGACGGCACAGCAGAAACCGAAGCGAAAATTAAAGATGAAACCAAGGCAACCATACGCTGCATTCCTGATAATGCAAGGCATGAAGAAGGTAAATGCATCATCAGCGGCAAGCCATCACACCGCAGAGTTTTATTTGCACGCGCTTATTAATTTATCATGGACAGCAAACAAAACCCCCGCGAGCTGATTTTAAAAATGCTGGAGGAAAAATCACTCCTCAAGCAGGATGTATTTACTAAAACCAAACAGGTTTTTGCTGACCTTAAATCTATTTTAAGAGAAGTTCATTCTGACCTGAAGACCTCCGTAAAAATTTACCAGGAAAAATTGTCACTCGAGTTCCTGGAGCGGGGCGACTATGAAGTTGAATTCCGCATAGCGGGCGACTCTATTATTTTCGTGATGCATACCAATGTTTTTACTTTCGACAGGGAGCACAGCATGTGGAAAACATCATACGTTCAGAAAGACAATTCGCTTTCTTACTGCGGAGTTATTTATATCTACAATTTTCTTGCTGATTCGTTCCGCTATAACCGTGTGAATGATGTCGGTTATATGATAGCGAGGTTATATATTAATAAAGAGCTGCATTTTTTTGTCGAGGGTAAGCGCCAGATGGGGTTTCTTTACAACGATTTTTCGCGGGCGGCTTTAGACAAGAACCAAATCCGCTCTGTGATTGAATCAGCTATACTTTATTGCCTTGACTTTGACCTTTACACTCCTTCCTTTGATGAGGTGAAAGAAATTTCAGTGCAGCAAATTCTTGAATCTACTATTCAGCAAAAAATAATCACAGGCAAACGGCTCGGCTTCAGATTCCAGGCCGATGATGATAAAGTTTAAATAGTTTGTAGTTTGTGGTTTGTTGTTAAAACAACACCAAACAACGAACAGCAAACTACCAACATTATTGCATCAACTCCAGCTCCTTAATTTTGTTTCTTACAATCGCTAGTGGAATTATTCCGATTGCGCCAAAAGAACAATCAATGAGGATGTGAAAAAAAGGAATACCTCTGATGGGGCCGGCAATAAATGCCAGCGGAAAAACCGGCAGGCAGGAGATGATTGCCCAATCAATCACCCATTTATTTTTGACAGGATTCAATAATGGCCCCATAAATAAAAGTGCAATAACCAGGTGGGCAAATGCAAGCCAGTCGGTACCGTAGGCCAGGAAGGGATAAGAAGCATTTGTTTCTTTTACCCCGGTATAAATCCTGTGAATCCATTCCTTCATAACAGAGGGAAAGATATTCGAATGAGCATCCAAAAATTTTATTTCTGTTTCAATCGGGAAAGCGGTAATGCCACTCAATGTAATGGCTACCATGAAAAATAAAATCCAGTTGCGTATTTGCCGTCTCAGAATTTTTTCACGCATCCCTATAAAGATTAAACGTGGTTACTTCACATACCCTGCTTTTTTCCAGGCAGCCGCTCCTTTTTTCAGAAGTGCATTAAGTTCTTTTTCGTTCACCTCTTCAGGTTTCCTGAAATGAAAGCATGTTTTTCCTTTCAGGTATTTGTAAAGTGATGGTGCAGCTTTTTTTAAATCCGCATTCATATAGCAGGGAAAGAAATGAAAAGCAACACTGTCTTTTCGCTGCGCAACGGCAGCAAAGAACATTCCCGGAATTATTTTTTTATTGTATCCGTACGGAACGGGTTTGTTACCGATAAGCTCGTAATGATGATGCGCTAAACCGGTCGTTTCCACCATAGGCGGAGTGAATTTCTCAAGATTCTTTTTCAGCCTGCTGAAAATTAAATTTCTTGCTTCTTCTGTAATTGGCATTTTCTTATTTGAAGTTGATTGAGATTTTTCGCTTGCATCATACCCGTGTTGTTTTCCATCCACCTTTCTTAAAAAGCCAGAGGGTGAACAAACCTACAGAAGTTTCTGAAATAAATACACTCCAGAAAACTCCCGATTGTTGCCAGCCTAATTTAATAGCTAAAAAATAGGAGAGAGGTATCTGGATAAGCCAGAAAAAGACAAGGTTTATTTTGGTTGGCGTTTTTGTATCTCCCGAGCCATTGAATGCCTGCACCGATACCATCCACCATCCATATACAAAGTACGAATATGAAAGTATCCGTATCCATTCCGAACCGATCGCTATTACTCTTTCATCATCAGTGAAAATTCTTATCAGCGATTCGTTGCAGAAAAAATACACGATAGAAACTGCAATTAAAAATATCATGTTTATAACGCCTGTTTTCCACACAGAAGCTTCAGCCCGTTCAGGATTTCCGGCGCCAAGATTTTGTCCAACCAGAGTTGCCGCAGCATTAGACAATCCCCACGCCGGCATAAGTGTAAACATCATGAGACGCACTACAATGGTTGCACCTGCAACTGCTTCGCTGCCCACATTGGCGAGTATGCGCATAAGGAAAATCCATGACGTCATGGACACAATCATTTGCCCGACACCACCCAATGAAGTGCGAATAATGCTGACCATGATTTTTGCATTCCAATACACTTGAGAAAAAGCAGCACGGATATGTTTTCCTCCTTTGAAAAGTGTCCACAGTTGAATCACCACACCGGTGCCGCGCCCGATAGTAGTAGCAACGGAAGAACCCTCTATTCCTAATGCTGGAATAGGCCCCCAACCGAAAATAAGAAGCGGGCATAGAACAATATTGATTGCATTGGCAATCCAAAGCACGCGCATAGCGATGGCGGCATCGCCGGCACCTCGAAATATGGCGTTGATTACAAACAGTAAAACAATGACGACATTTCCCCCAAGCATCCATCGCGTAAAACGATAACCATGTTCGATGCTCCAGGCATCAGCGCCCATTATGGTGAGCAAATTTTTAGAAAAGAATATTCCTGCAATTGAAAATGGAATGGAAATGAGAGCGGCAATAAAAATCGCCTGCACCGCTGCTAAGCCTGCTTCTTCTTTTTTCTTTTCGCCAATTCTTCTTGCAATAATTGCAGTAACGGCTGTTCCAAGTCCCATAGCAAGTGAATATAAAAGGAACATATATGTTTCGGTGAGCCCCACGGTTGCTACCGCAGAGGAGCCCAGCTTGCTCACAAAATAAATATCCGCTATAGCAAAAGTAGATTCCATGAGTAATTCCAACATCATCGGAACGGCGAGAAGAAAAATTGCTTTCTTCAGACTGATTTGCGTATAGTCAGCTTCTGTGCCGCGTATGGCATCTTTAAGAGCCTGCCATATTGAACTTGCAGGCGAAGGCGCAACAGATTCTGCAGAAACTATATTTATACTTTTATCTTCCTCCATAAATTCAAGCGCAACAAAACCTTATTTATTTTTTTTTGAACGAGAGGCAAATCTACGACTCGCCCAGGAACAATTAACGGAACGAAAATCCTTAATGCAGAAATAGCAATAATAAAAAAGCCCCGCTTTAGCAGGGCTTTTTTGTTTTACGATTTCATTACGGTTGTTTTGCTAACTGCACTTCACAGCTAATCCAGACTTCCTCGCTTACCAGAATGCCTCCTGTTTCCAAGGGGGCATTCCAGTTCAATCCCCAGTCTTTGCGGTTGATTTTTCCGGTGATGCTGAAAACCGCTTTATGATTTCCCCACGGGTCTTTCATCACTCCGCTGAATTCCACATCCAACACCACGCGTTTTGTAATTCCTTTAATCGTAAGGTCTCCATGCACTTTGTAATGACCGGCATGGTCGAGATTCTCATACGTGTTGCCCGTGAAATTTATCTCTTTGAAATTTTCAACATCAAAGAAATCTGCGCTCCTCAGGTGATTATCTCTTTTTTCATCACCGGTATCAACGGATGCAGGATTCAGCCAGAAGTCGATTTCAGAACTCATGAAATCTTCTTCGGTGGTGTAAATGCTTGCGTTAAACTCTTTAAAAACTCCCCTCACGTTTGCAATCATAAGGTGTTTCACTTTAAAGCCAACCTGGCTATGCATCGGGTCAATGACCCATTTTGTTTTTACTAATTGTGTTTCCATTTTTTTTGTTTTTTAATTGTAAATAATCTGACCGTATTTGCCCGCATGAAAATCCCTGTAGGCCTGGGCAATTTCGTGTTCACTGTTCATCACAAACGGACCTTGCGCAACAATCGGTTCCGTATATGTTTCACCTCCAAACAGGATAATGTCAACTGCATCTTTGGAATTGTTGCTCATTACAATTACTCCGCCATTCCTGTCGAACTCAATGAATTCTCCTTTGCGATATTCTTCGTCATTGATGACGACATTGTGCAAGGGAAGGAAGGCAGCGTATTCCAACCCGCGTTCTGTTGTGATTGAAAATTGTTTTCCAGCTTCCAGGTGAATGTGATATAAAAATTGCGTGGAATAATTCGGAATCCGGGAAGCCAGCTTTTCATATTCACCGACAATCACTTTAATCCATCCTCTCTCATCACTCAATTTTTGTTGAGGGATTTCATTGGCCTGCACCGGCAGATATTTTGGCGGCTCGGCTTTGTTCTTTGCCGGCAGGTTAATCCAGAATTGCATGGCGTGCGTAAGCAGGTCGTTGGTTTTAGAATCTACATTCACCGCTTCGTCATGAATAATTCCGTTGCCGGCTTTCATCCATTGCGCTCCGCCTGAATGCACCAATGCGCGGTGTCCATAGCTGTCATGGTGGTCGGCTTCACCGTTAAGGATGTACGTCAATGTTGCAATGCCCCTGTGAGGATGCGCACCGGTTCCGTTCACTTCTTTAAGCGGTTCGCCCGGCGAATGTTTTGCAGGCATCACGTGGTCGAGAAAAACAAACGGCCCCACTGCGTCTGCATACCGGTTCGGTAACATGCGGTTGATTTTGTATTCACCGATGTCGGCTCTGAAGCCTTGTGTCGAAAAACTGATTTTCTTTTTACTCGCGGTTTCATTTTTTTCTTTTTGGTATTCGTGAATCTTCGTGTTCATCGTTTTATTTTTTAATCGTTAATCAATAATGTTGTTTAATTTCCTGATGTAAAAATGCATCCGCGGCAGAGGAGAAAACGATGATAAATGCCAAAAAAAAACGTTGACAAATGTCAACGGAATTGAAAGGGAAGAAAAAGTAAAGGAGCCGCTATTTTTTCACTGCCTGGTGGCGGATGCGGCTAAGCGTTTCTTTGGTAATACCGAGATAGGAAGCAATGATATGCTGCGGGAAACGCCTTATAAATTCGGGATATTGTTTTGCAAAATCATCATACCGTTTTTCAGCCGACAAGCTGATGGAGGCGTTCACTCTTTTCTGCACAGCAATGGAATGCCGTTCGTCCAGCTTTCTCAACATTTCAACGAGGGCAGGAATTTTATTTGCTAACTCGTTCATATCTGCATTTGTAATGAGCAAGGCATCGGTGTCTTCCCAGGCATCTATATTATATATGGAAGGTGTGAGCATGAGAAAACTTTCACGGTCTACAGCCCACCAGTTCTCAATAGATAAACGAACAATATGCTCAGCGCCTTTATCATCAACACTGTATTGCCGCATGGCGCCCTTAACTATAAATGCCCCGTATTTGCATACCTCGCCTGCCTGCAGCAAGTATTGTTTTTTTCTTATCCTCTTAGGAAGAAAAGTATTTTTAATCAACTCTATATCGCCGTCTGTAAGCGGAACAGCAGAGTGCCTGTTGATATATGAGATGAGAGGGTCGTGCATACTGTTAATTCATCGGCACTTCCATCAGGAGCACTTCTGCATCCTGCGAATTTGATTTGAGAGAAATCTTATCGGTATTCCAGACCCCTAAGCCATCTCTTTCGTTCAATGCATTTCCGTCAATGGTTACATCGCCCTTAATTACAAATGCGTACACACCGTTTCCTTTTTTATGAATGGCGTAATCGGTGGAAAAATTTTTGTCGAGTCTCCCGAGATGAAACCACGCATCCTGGTTAATCCACACACCCGGCTCACCTTCATGAGGCGAAACAATTTGCTGCAGCTTATTATGTCGGTCTTTTAAGTCCAGTGTGATTTGTCCGTAACGGGGTTTCACATTTCTCTTATTGGGGAAGACCCATATCTGCAGAAACTTCACCGGCTTGTCTTTATTCCTGTTGTATTCACTGTGCGTAATTCCCGTGCCCGCGCTCATGGCCTGCACATCCCCGTTTTTTATGACGGCCACATTTCCCATGCTGTCCTTGTGTTCCAGGTCGCCTTCGAGAGGAATGGAAACAATTTCCATGTTATCGTGTGGGTGAGTACCGAATCCCATGCCTGCCGCAACTTCGTCATCATTTAAAACACGAAGCACACCGAAGTGCGTCCGCTCGGGATTGTGATAATCTGCAAAGCTGAATGTGTGCCTGCTGTGAAGCCAGCCGTGATTGGCATCACCACGGCTGTTCGCCTTATGAAGAATTGTGTTTGCCATGATAAAATTTGCTTAATGACTTATGATAAAATGTTTTACATACTGTTTCCACTCAGGGTGTTCCTTGATGTACTTCGCAATGAAAGGACAATAGGGCAATATTTTAAGTTGATGTTCTTTGGCATAATTGAGCGCGTAAAGCGCAAGCTTCGTTCCCAAACCTTTTCCCCTGTATTCATCGGGCACTTCGGTATGAAACAACGCTATCATATCATCTCTGAAATTATAAGGAATCATTGCAACAGAATCGTTGAAACGAATTTCAAACTGACGCTGCTTTTCATTATTTACAACCTGAACGTCTTGAATATTTTCTATCATGCCGGTTTGGGCTTTTCAGAATTGTAATAAAATCTCAAAGCACCGCTTGGACACCTCTTCACCTGTTCATCAATTTTTTCCGGTGAAGCGCCATTCGGGTCAATCCATTTTTTTATTCTAGGATTAAAAACTTCCGGTAATTGCGTAAAACACCGGGTAGAATGCTGGCAAAAACCCGGTTTCCACACTACCGTTATTTCATCGTTGGAATAATTTATTTTTCTTTTAGTATCTTCATCCTTAAAAAGAAAAGTGCGGATTTTTATTTCACCCTGCAGAATTTTTGAAATGGGACAACGCTCTGCAATTTCATGTAAGCGGTTTTTCTGTTCTTCGCTCACTTCGCTTGAAAAAATAATGTCCTGGTCAACTATGGTTGTTGCCGTTCCGTCTTTTGTTTCCTGGTACATGTTTGTGTTCACGGCAATTTGGGGAACGTTCCAGCCCTTGCGGTCAATGTACATCCGCAACGTGATTAAAGTGCAGGACGTAAGCGATGAAAGCAAAAGAGTATCAGGGTCAGGGCCTGCATCTTTTCCTCCTGATGTTACCGGCTCATCCGAAATAAATTTTCCGTTACGCCATTCAATGGTGCACTGGTATTTCTCGTTGCCGATTATTCCGTGAACCGGTTTTTCAAATTTATATTGCATATCGAAACATTACTTTTCTCACAAATGCGAACGGAGGAACCATGCCATCTTTTCATGCTCCTCCATCAGCCCCGTGATAAAATCGCTTGTGCCCAGGTCCTGGAACTTATCAGCAAAAGAATTTATGTTTTCCCGAAGTTTGATAATGATGCTTTCGTGGTCAGCCACAAGCTCTTTGATAAAACCTTTGCTGTCATTTTTTTCGCGACTCGCTTCTGTGAGTGAGGTTAGTTCGAGAAATGATTGCAACGTAGCAGGCGTATAATGTCCCAGCATGCGGATGCGTTCGGCTACCTGGTCAATAAATTCATCCAGTTGCTCATACTGGCTTTCAAAAAATTTATGTTTATCATAAAAATCTATATCCTCTACATTCCAGTGTGCGTTTCTTGTTTTAGTGTAAAGCACGTATTCGTCTGCAAGGATTTTAGACAATTCATCTGCAACAGCCTGTCGGTTGCTGTCTTTTATTCCAATGTTTGCTTTCATTTTTATTTTATGTTTTGAATTAATATAACAAATGTAAACAGAAAGGATGTTAAATGCTATGATGGATTTGACTGCAAGTATCTTAAAATGTTTTCTCCGGCCATCGCTACCCTCTGCCTCCCTAAAGGGAGGACTCCTTCCCACACTTTGGAGCGCGGATTCCCCTTTAGGGGTAAGGGGTCAGCGAAGGATATAAATAAACTAAAAAACATCTTTAAGATAAGTTCTCATTTTACTTTTTCCCACCAGTTCAAAGCCTGAACCGGGTTCTCCAAATCCATTTTCTCACCTATCATGGGATGAATCAAAGAAACATTTTTTTTCAGGGCTTCTGCGGTCACTCTTTTAATGGGTTCATCCCAGTCATGCAATGACAGGGAGAATTTTCCCCAATGCACCGGCATTATTTTTTTTGCTTTCAAATCAATTCCCGCTTGCACAGTTTCTTCAGGCATCATATGTATATACTTCCAATAGGCATTGTATTGACCGCACTCTAAAATGGCGAGGTCAAAAGGGCCATGTTTGTTGCCAATGTCTGCAAAATGAGTGTCGTAGCCGCTGTCACCGCCTAAAAATATTTTCCTGGACGGAGTTTGTAAAACAAGTGACAGCCAGATAGATTTATTTCTATTAAATGTGCGTCCTGAAAAATGTCTTGCAGGTGTGGTGTGTGCAATGAAGCCATCGTTTAAAATTATTTTTTCATTCCAGTCTTTCTCTGTAATTATGTTTTTATCGAAACCCCAATATTCCAAGTGCTCTGCTGTGCCAAGGCCTGTGATTATTTGCTTAACCTTCGGCTTAAGTTTAACAACCGTTTTATAATCCAGGTGGTCCCAATGGTCATGTGTTATAATGAGATAATCTATGTCAGGGATGTCATCAGTTGTATATACATCGCTGCCGGGAAAACTTTTTGCAGTGAATGAAAAAGGAGAAGCAGCGCCACTGAAAACCGGGTCTACAAGTATTTTTTTTCCGTCAACCTGCAGGTAGTAAGAGGAATGACCGAACCAAACCAGGCAATTCTTATCTCTGCGTAAATTCAACAGGTTTGTTTTTGTGGAAGGTAAAACATCCGGTGGCCTGCTGTTTTTACTTTTCCCGAAAAAAAATTTCCTCATGACCGTAAACAAATTCGCCCCGTCCACAAGCTGCGGTGTAAAGCTCAGGTTCCGGAATTTCCCGTCTTTGTAATTAGGTGAGCTTTGAATGCGTTTTAATCTTTCACCCGAAGGAAGTTTTCCGAATCTTAATGGAAGCATAAAAAAATAAAAAATACTACGCGGAGTTTATTACCTATTCCACCCGCTCTGTGACGGGGTCGGGTTTCTCTCCCAAAAATTCCACCCATGCTTTTTTAATGCACGGATAATTCTTTGCCGCTTCAACCAAGCTCATGAAAGCAACAATGTTATCCTCAAACCGCTTTGTAAGGATGGGGTTGCTGATGGTTCCTTCAGGGGTGAAGGCCTGGTGCGCCATTGCCAATGAAAACATATCGGGAAAAACTCTTGAGCCCAAATGCTCCAACGGAACTCTTAGCGACCACAACCCGCGGTTACCTCCCGCCATGGAAGGCGAAGCGGAAAGTAACAGCGCATGACGTTCATTAAACGGCTGCGGGCGAAATCTTGAGACCCAGTCAATAATGTTCTTGATATTTCCCGGCATGGAGCCATTATATTCCGGCGATACAATAATAAAAGCATCGTTTGCCAAAAGGCGTTTGCGGAATTCTTCCGCCCCGGCAGGATGCGAACCATCCGGTTCCAGATCCGTATTGAAAGAAGGGCAATCAAATTCGCTCATGTTGGCGAAATCCACTTTGCCGCCATTCTTCTCAATGGCAAGCGCGGCCAGTTTTGCCAGCCGTGTGTTGAGCGAACCCTTTCGCAGCGATGCTGCAAAAACAAGGATGCGCAAAGGCTCCTGTTTATGTGTTGGTTGATGCGAGTCCATTATTTTATTCTGAATAGATTAGTAAATTCAAACTCACATTCTCACATCCCCTTACTATTCAGCCACGAGAAGCAATATTCAGCAACTTCTTTCCAGCCGTGGTCAATGGTAAGTGAATGCCCGCGTCCCGGAAACGATTTGAAATCTGTAACAGCCGCTGACTTATCGTATTTTCTGTACGCAGCTTTTGCAAGTACCGGTGGAACGGTATGGTCTTTTTCTCCTGAAGTGATGAGCAAAGGCCCACGGTTCGGGTTCGTTATGTTCACCTTTGTTTCTGCGCCAGGGTTGAGCGTGGCAGTTGCCGCCTGGAAAAGCGGCCGGCCGGGCGAAGGCACCGTCCAGCGGCTATAAAGTTCTTTGGCTTCCTGCTCGGGAAGCATGTTTGCAAAGGCATAACGAAACTGGCTGTAAGAAAGTGAAACAGATTTTGTGAGATTGAAAGGATTGCTGAGCACGGGAAATGCGGAGCGAAGTGCAGAGAATGGGAGCTGCCAAACTCCTTTCATTGGTGCGGGGTCTATGGCGATAGCCGCTGATGCCACTCCCCGTGCAAGGAGAATCTGTACCAGCAGCCCTCCAAAGGAATGTCCAATCAAAATGGGCGGCTCTTTTAATGTTGCAATTTTATTTGCGTAGCTGTCGGCAACCTCTTTCACTCCGTGATTAGAGATAGCTTTTGGGTTGGCGCGGGAAGACTCCACCGTATCTCCGTCTCCGGGCCATGATGGATTCAAGGTTTCATAACCATGCTCTGAAAAAAATTTCATCCAGGGTTGCCATGTGTTGGAATGCATCCACAATCCATGAACAAATACAATCGGTTTTTTTGCCATGATTTTAATTTTTTAAGTGAAACAATTTTTTTAAAAGGTATCAAAGTTAGCTATTTTTAAAATAATTCTTTGCAATCCTGCGGGGCTCATTACGTCATACTGTCACTCCATAAGCTATGGCGTTGATTTTGATATAGAGAAAGCAACAAACGAAAGGAAAAGAATGGATACCATATCTGATATTATTGTCACCGCGGTCGACAACAGCAAAAATGCCGTGGTGAAAATCGACTGCTTTAAATCCGACAAAGGAAAAAACGTTCAGGCCGGCAGCGGCTCGGGATTTATTTTTTCGAGTGACGGATATATTTTCACCAACTACCACGTGATTCAAAACGCGGAAAAAATTATTGTTACTCTCATTGACGGGCGCGAAACGCAGGGCGAAATCGTAGGTAAAGATTCCGACAGCGACCTTGCCGTCATCAAAATTTATGAAACCAACCTGGCCGTTTCAAAGCTCGGTGATTCATCCGATTTAAAAATCGGTCAGCTAGTAGTTGCCATCGGCAACCCATTCGGATACCAGCATACCGTAACCGCAGGAGTCATCA
Organism: Bacteroidetes bacterium 2013_40CM_41_45; assembly: GCA_002215675.1. Lineage (GTDB taxonomy): Bacteria > Bacteroidota > Bacteroidia > AKYH767-A > 2013-40CM-41-45 > 2013-40CM-41-45. Next base: position 756,878 of record NGFH01000002.1, read on the forward strand.
GCGCGCTGGGAAGAACACTGCGCTCCACAACCGGGCGCATGATTGACAACATCATCCAGACCGATGCTGCGCTGAACCCCGGTAATTCGGGCGGGCCGCTCATCAACACTTCCTCCGAAGTGATTGGCGTAAACACCGCCACCATCATGCAGGCGCAGGGGCTTTGTTTTTCCATCAGCATCAATTCAGCAAAAGAAATTGCCGACATGCTGATTCGCGAAGGGCGGGTGCGCAAAGCATACCTCGGCATCAGCATGCAGGATGTGAACCTGCACCAGCGCGTCATCAATTTTCATCATCTCCCCAACAGGCGCGGCATTTTCGTGATGTCGGTGGAAAAAAATTCACCCGCTGAACAAGCCGGTATAAAAGAGGGCGATGTGATTGTGAACTTCAACGGAACTCCCGTCAACAGCGGTGATGAGCTCTTTCGCCTGCTCAACAAAGAAATCATCAGCGTTCACACGCGCCTTTCGGTAATCCGGAAAAATTCTTTTATGTTTTCTTTCGATGTAACACCCATTGAAAAGGCAGCTTAAAAAACGCCTCATCCCTTCGGTCGCCATAGGCTTGCCGAAGGCGATGCTAAATCCTTCTCCAAAGGAGAAGGCTCCTGCGACCCGAAAGCGGGACGGTAAGTTGAGAAAGGGGGAGAGGTTGGCTTCTAAAATCAGATTAACCTTCTGTGGTAATTAATTTGCCCCAGGTGATACATGAAATGACCTATGAAATAAGACAACATATATTCCGTGCTCCGCTTTCCGAATATTTCAGTCGGAAAGTCCTTTTTCATTTCATCGGGCTCCGCATTACCTAAAACTTTTTCAACCATAGCTTTGGCCGATGTAATATCATCGAGCAATTTTTCTTTAGAAATATTTTTCAGGGTAAATTCTTCATCACGTTTTCGCACGTACCCGGTTTTACCTATTAAGGCGCCTATGTTATGGTTTACATTTCCAAGTAAATGAATGCAGAGATTTCCCGGAGGATTTTTTACGTCTCCGGCTACCATCCAAAGTTCTTTTTCATCTACGTAAGCAGAAATCTCTTTGTGCAAATTATCAAGCTCGCGAACATATAGTTCTTTAAAATCCATTGGTGTCATAATTGGTTTGAAATTTAAATACAATATAAATCTATCTGTGCTAAGGTATAGTCGAACGGTTTCGAAAGTAACATTAGAAAACCAAATTTGTCATTAGGGTTCATATATTTTTTCGCAACTGTTAAAACAAAATCGTGAAGCGGATTATCACCGGGTACGCCATTCAAAAATTAAAAAGACGGTCGGCATCATAGGCCAACTGACAGATAAAATAGGCGGGCGCAATTTTATAGGGAATACAATCAGGAATAACATGGATAAACTTTCGGTTTTTTTTCCCTTGGTAATGCCCCGTTTGAGAAAGTTTTTGCTCGGGCTTAATTAATCCGAAAAACAAACAAAATCGGCAAGAATAGAGGTTATTCGGCAGTTTTTCTTTTGGCCACATGCTGTAAACCCTCCTATTCCTCAGCGGGGGGTGGGGTTGTTATATTCTGACATTGTCATATTAAATTTACGTTAAAGTTTTGAGCATTGAATAATATTTTCTAATCTCGTATCCCTTTTTCAAATCAACCATGATGAAGTTCCTGATTCTTGCCAGACACGGAACAGCACAAGACAAGCTGAAGACAACCGATGATTTTGAACGTGCCCTTACCACAAAAGGAAAAGCGGAATCTGAATTTGCCGGCAAAAGATTAAAGGAAATGCAAGTGATGCCGGACCTGGTTATGTCGAGCCCGGCAACGCGAGCGCTTTCTACGGCAATAGCTATTTGTAATAAAATAAATTATCCGCAGAATAAAATTATTTCCGTAAGCCCGCTTTACGAGGGAAAGCTTAGAGAAATTGTTTCGTTGCTGCGCAGTATAAACAACAGCGTGACTTCTGTTATGCTGGTTGGCCACAACCCAATGTTTGACCAGTTATATGCTTACTTGTGCGAGAGGCCTTCGGTGAGCATTAAAAAAGGAGAAGTAGCTGCGCTTATTCTTAACATAAGCAGCTGGAGTGAATTGAATAAAAATACCGGGCGATATTATTTCTACATATCTCAAAAAACCAACCAAACAAAACCAACCATGAAAAATAAAAAATCGAAAAGCAGGAAAAAAGATCTGAAGGAACAGATAGCCGTGCTCATCTACGCTTTTGCAAAATCAATGACCAATACCGATTCTAAAAAAATCCAGAAAGCCGTTAAAAGTGCAAGCAAGCTTCTTGCAAAAGCCATTCTTAAATCGATGAAGAGTGGTAAAAAGAAGAGCGAAAAACCTGTAAAAAAGAAACAAACGGTTGCACGTAAACGCACCTCTAAACCAAAATCAAAGCCGAAACCGCAAAATAAACCGAAACAAAAGCCCATTCCGGCAGCGACTCGCGTATCGCAGCAATCCCTGGCTGAAACGCCTACGGTTTAAAGCAATCATAATTTCGGCAACCCAAATCAGTATTTTTAATACTGATTTTTTTTATGAAATTAAAAAAGCGTCATAAGACAAGGGAGATAAGCTGGCTTTCCTTTAACGAGCGTGTGTTGCAGGAAGCGGGCGACAGCAATGTGCCTCTCATCGAGAGAATAAAATTTCTCGGAATATTTTCTTCGAACCTCGATGAGTTTTTCAGGGTACGTATTGCAACGCTCAGGCGCCTGTCGAATCTGAAAAACAAAAAGCACATCCTTGATATAAACCCGGATAAGGTGCTGGATAAAATTCATAGCATTGTTATCGGCCAGCAAAATAAATTCGACAGGATTTATAAAAAAATCCTGGACGAGCTTACCGAGGAAAAAATTCACATCGTTAATGAAACACAATTAAGCTATACCCAGGGACGGTTCGTCAGGAATTATTTTCAGCAGCAGGTTCTCCCAACGTTGGTGCCCATCATGATAGACAAGATTGCGGACTTCCCTTTTTTGAAAGACAAATCCATTTATCTCGTCATTCGCCTTATCAAAAAAAATAACGGGGGAAAGCAAAAGCTTGCGCTCATTGAAATTCCTACTGACAGGGTTTCGCGCTTTGTAACACTGCCGCGCATTGGCGATAACAAATTCATCATTTTACTGGATGATGTTATTCGTTATTGCCTGAAGGATATATTCTATATTTTTAATTACGACCAATTTGATGCATGGATTGTAAAGCTTACCCGCGATTCAGAGCTCGATATTGACCAGGATATTTCAGGGACCATCGTTGAAAAACTTTCGCGCGGTTTGAGCAAGAGGAAAAAGGGAGCGCCCGTTCGTTTTGTTTATGATGCGTCCATGCCGCAAGATATCCTTCAATACCTCGTCAAAAGAATTCACCTGAACAAAAAGTATCTTATTGCAGGCGGACGCTATCATAACTTCAAGGACTTTATGAATTTCCCCGACACCGGAAGGACAGACCTTGTTTATGAAAAGGTAAACCCGGTGCCGCATAAATACCTGCGCCCGGGAAAAAGCATTATCCGGACGGTGAAAGAACAGGACTGCATACTGCACCTTCCGTATCAATCGTTCGATTATGTAATCCAGTTCTTAAGAGAGGCATCGCTTGACCCGAAAGTAAAATCAATAAAGATTGCATTATACCGTGTAGCGCAAAACTCAAATATTGTAAATGCGCTTATCAACGCAGCGAAGAACGGAAAATCGGTGACTGTAGTCATGGAATTGCAAGCGCGCTTTGACGAAGAAGCAAATATTTTCTGGGCAAGGCGGATGGAGGAAGAAGGCGTGCGCGTGATTTACGGTGTGCCGGGATTAAAAGTGCATTGCAAAATGTTTGTCATCAGCCGGCATGAAAAAGGAAAGCTAAGACATTACCTGAATATTGGCACGGGAAATTACCACGAAGACACTGCGCGTTTATACTGCGACCACAGCTTGTTTTCAGCCGACCAGCGGATTGCAGCGGAAGCATACCAGGTATTTCGCTATCTCGAAGAAAAAAAGAAACCTGCAGACTTTGAGCATCTGCTTGTTGCCCCTTTTGATATGAGAAAAAAAATTCTGCGGCTTATCGAGAATGAAATCAAAAATGCTAAAGAGGGGAAAGAAGCATACATCATCATTAAAGTCAATCACATTGTTGATAAGGAAATAATTCAGAAGCTGTACGAGGCGTCTAAGGCCGGAGTGAAAATCGAAATGATTGTGCGCACCACCTGTTCACTTATCCCCGGCATTAAAGACCTAAGCAGCAATATCCGTGTCATCAGCATCGTGGATAGATTCCTTGAACATGCCAGGGCCTTTATTTTTTGTAATGGCGGAAATCCGAAATATTATTTGTCTTCGTCCGACCTGATGGCTCGTAATCTTGACTACAGGGTTGAAATCACTTTTCCTGTGTACGATGAGGAAATCCAGAGTGAGCTGAGAGAAATTATCGGGATACAATGGAATGATAACACCAAAGCGCGCATCATAAATGCACAGCAGAATAACCGTTACCGCAAGAGCCAGTCTATAACAAAAGTGAGAGCTCAGTTCGAAATCTTTGATTACCTGCGCAGCCGGATAGCAAGTTTCTGAAGAGTATTATTGGAAAAACATGGGGATGTTGATAAATGATATTTCCGGCTCGCTCAAAATAATTTTGCTGACGTAAATTTCGCTTCCGAAACTAAGAGAAACCCATCCTGTGAAATTCGCTGCAATCGACATCGGCTCCAATGCAATACGCCTTCTTATTACAGAAGTGATAGAGGACGATAAAAATGTAAAGTACAAAAAACGGCTCTTTGTACGTGTGCCGCTGCGCCTGGGAGAAGATGTTTTTATATCACATGTTATCACGGAGGAGAAGTCGTACCAGCTCGTAAAATCTATCCAGGCATTTAAAAACCTGATAGAGTTATTTAAGGTAAGCGAGTTTAAAGCATGCGCCACATCTGCGCTGCGCGAATCCTTTAATGGTAAGGATGTGATTGATAAAATTTTTGCCCATACCGGAATCTATGCCGACATTATTGACGGAAAAAAAGAAGCAGAAATCATTTACACCAATCATGTAGCCGAAACGCTTAACCCCGATGGCGATTACTTATACGTTGATGTTGGAGGCGGAAGCACGGAGCTTACATTATTTGCTCACGGTAAAATTATTTTCTCGAACTCGTTTCCTGTGGGCGCGGTGCGAATGCTCATGAACCGTGTAAGCGAAGAATCGTGGGATGAATTTAAAAAGTTTGTAAAGGAAAATTGCCGTGATGCAAAGCACCTTGTAGCTATAGGCACCGGGGGAAATATTAACAAGCTCTGCAAAATGGCGGACGGAAAAAACGGAAAGACCATTACATCGCAGGAACTCAAAGACCTTTACCAGAAGCTAAGCGATTGTTCGTACGAGGAAAGAATACATCGCTTCGGGTTAAACGAGGACCGCGCTGATGTTATAGTTCCGGCAGCAAAAATTTATAACTCGGTTATGAAGTGGGCGCAGATAGACGAAATGTACGTTCCGAAACTTGGCCTGGCCGATGGAATCATTCACCTGCTTTACGAAAAACATCTTGCGCAGAAAGCGAAAAGTATTCCGCGCTGATTTTTTTTGAGCGTAATAATTTTTAAAAAGTCAATCGCCTTTCAAGCTGTTGCATTAAATCAGGCAAGTCGCGATAGAGATATTTGTTGAGGAGGTAATATTCAAGCGGAAAATTTTCTCGCGCCTCTTTTTCGTGCCCTTCTTTAATTTCATTAAACACACGTTCGCAGCGCTTTAACAGTGATGAATACTCACTGCTGTTCCGGTCGGTGAGGTTTATAGAAGTAGTCATAATTTTATTAGTTATTATTTCAAAGATAGCTGAACATAAACTCATTGAGGGGGCCTGTTGATATTATGTTATTGTTAAATTTTCAAATGCTTCTTATTTCGCAAATTAATTAGGTTCTGGGGACCTAGACCTTATACAACACTTCCGTTTTTAATGCAAGTTTTACATTTACTTAAACTTGTATTTACGCGCTCTAAATATTTTTCGATTCTTTATTACGAAAGATACTATCAACATGAACGCACAAGTACAAAACGGAGGATTTTATATTGACAGAGAAAGTTACCTGGTATTTAAAGGTGAAAAGACGTTCACGTTTCCACGTAAAAAATTTGAGTTGCTTATTCTTCTTGCATCAAAGCCGGGAAAAGTTTTTACCCGCAGCGAAATTTCCAATGCCATTTGGAATCGTGAAATAAAATCGGGCGCCCGCTCTATTGATGTCTACATCAGGCACATCAGGAAAAAACTTGGCGAGGATATAATTTATACGGTTGTAGGAGTAGGGTACAAACTGGTAGTTTAATACAACCAATGCCTTAAGACGTAATTGAAACAGCTCGCTGTTATTCCGGCATTGCTTTCATAATTTATTTAGGAAACGTTTCTGCAAACAACGTTTCGCCATTTTACCGCTCGTCAAAAATATTGACCGCTTGTAAAAATTTCGATACCCCTGAATTTTTTTGTATATATGTTTGGCTTCAAGTAACGCAGAAGTTGCAATCCGCCTTTTTTTAATGAATCAATAAATCATAAAGTCATGAAAACAAAAGCATTTCTATTGACCTTGCTTAACCTGGTTTTTCTGAATAGCATTGCTCAGAATGTTACGGTAAATATTACGTCTGCGGGGCATGATCCTGAAGTGTGCGCTTCAAGCACCTTTAACGTTGAAATAATTTTGTCAGGAACTTTAAATTTTTCCAACTTTCAGTTCGGCATAGAAGACGTAAGCGGCCTTACCTTTTCCAACAATCCCACCAGTGCCACTATAGGCCCTGTAAGCTATAAGCTATATTCCCAGGGAAATCTGAATTGCACTTCAAGCTGTACCACAAGTTTTAGTTTCAATATAAGTTATGCATGCAGTCTTATTCCGCAAACCAACTTTACTACAGGACAAGTTGTTTCCATAGCTCAGCACCTGATAATAACCGATGGACTGACTCCCTATTCAGGAAATGTAAGCTGGACATTTAACACGAATCCTTTGACCCAACCGCAGGTAACATACGACCTGGATTATTATTACCTCGCATTGCAGAACTTTCCGGCAGCTGTGCTTTCAAATAAAGGCCGCACAGAATTCCGTGATATTGTATACCAGAACAATGGCAACAGTGCATTCAATGGTTCTTTGGCGTTTCATGATAATTTTTCGTGTGATAAATACACGCTTACAGAAATCCGGCTATATGATCGGATTGGAGCGACCGACGTCTTAATTACTCCTGCTTTTACCCCGGGTATGAGCGGCACAGACCATTATTTTACATACAATGATTTTTTTAGTGCACCTATTGAAGCGGGCCATCAGCTTGTGATAAGAGAGGTCATACATATTGACGACTGTCTTGACAATTGCCCTGCAAATTCCAATGTGTCAACTTTTAATATCAGTTGGGGATGCGCGGGAAATCTCTGCCGCCATACAACGCCCTTTACCTCAAACGTTGTTCGAAGCCTGGACCGTCCGAAATTAACTATGTACAGGATGTTGCCCGGCCCTTCAGGCAACTTAGGTAATTACGGTTATTGGGATCAACCCAATTGCACCGATGGCACAATTGCATGGGAATACCGCATTGGAAATGATGGTCATGATATTGCCTATGATGTTGTCATTCCGTTGGACAATCCTGGTAATGCATCCTCATATTTGATTGACCTGCCATCGGTACACCTTGACCAATGCCCCACGTGCAGCTTATCAATACAGGAAAATCACTCGGTAATACTTTTGAGCGGGCCCCATATCAAATGCGCAGAAAATATGGCCACACCAATTAGTGGTATAAACTTTCATATAGATAAACTGGAAGCAGGGAAGTATGTAACTCTCAGCTTTACTACAAAATATTGCTGTCCCGGATTAAGCACGGGCACGGACCCGAATGTATATAACCTTTTTAATGAACCCGAAAAATATTTTAACACCTGGCGGCTTTATCCCGTTTCAAAAGATGAATGCGGAGTTCAAACAAGTTTTGCTTCTGATACTCCTACCACTAACACATATGTAACCGGTTATAATATCGGACAAAATGAACAGTGGCACCTAAGGCAAACTTTTGACCCAACCACAACTGAAATGTCGGGCCTTATATGCCCTAATGCATGCGATGAATCGAACCCTGTAAATTTTCAGATTACCAATTCAAATTTTAACGCAGAAGGCATACAGACCGGGATGTATAGTAAAGGGATAGCTACAATGTTTTGCTCTTCGTACAATGATAATCCGGCGCTTATGGCCATGGGCGTCAGAATAAAACTGGTTTTTACAATGGGCGCAGCCTTGCGGCTCCTTCCGCTTACTACATCAGATATTTTTATTCAAAATGGAGCCACCGTATGGCCCCCTGTCACTCCTTTGTCTTCAGCCGATTCCTGTAATGCCAACGGTCCCACACGTACTTATGAAGTTATTTTCGATGGCGCACAGTTAGCATCGGCTCTGTCTCTATCGGGGCTTGACCTTAAACATTTCATGAATTTCTTCAATGGCTCGGTCATTAATTTTTCCTTAGTTGCGTGCTGTTGCGCAGCAGACGATAATCCAACTTATTCTGTCAAAACATACATGGAAGGATTGTGCCCCAATTGTTGGATTCCTTTTTCGGAAGTAGGGGCAGTTATACATGTGCATTGTCCCGGCTGCCGCACGCCTGGCGCTCGAACTACAAGCGCCTCCCTTACCAGGGACGTCTCAAGTTTAGGATTTCCGGACAGTGATAATGACGGGATAAAAGACACTATCATTCCGATTGATACTGCAAACTACCCGGCAAAATATAATTTAAAATATAACCGGTCCATCCAGGGCGATAAGCTGGTGGGAATTGTTAATGGAGAATTTTTTGGAGGCAGCGCTCCTGCGTGTACAACCGGTACCGGAATGAACTATTCCACATTACAATCAAAAGATTGTAATAGTGCAGCCCCTCCGTGTACTTCCACAGTTACTGCACCGTATGTATTTTCTCATCTTTATCTTGACCAAACGATTCCCTTCTCCGGACCTATCGAATTTAATCTTCAATTGCAGTCGTGTACACTTACCATAAAAAGATCAGCAACTGAGATTTATGAATATATATTTCCCAGTACCAGGATTGATGATATTAATGCTGCCCATACGGGATCGCAATTTCGGTTTGATGTAACACCGGCAGATGTATCGCCCACGTTCGCTTTCACACCAGGGGAAACTTACAGGGCCGTGACCACTTACATTACTTGTTCTAATTATGACCCTGATTCAACCAGTGAAGCTTCTATCTATAACAAATCACGCTCCGAAGTATTCAACGCATTTTATTTCTCGGTTATGCCATTGCCCCCACTGGCTTTCCCGGATTATGAGCAGTTTGATGAAAACTTTATTGAAGATCCGAACAATGATTGTAACGGCCTTTGTCATAATTATATATTTCAATGTTCACCGGTTACCTGTCTACATTATTTTTATACCATTCACACGAAAAATTACGGCTCATTCTTTAATAACTTTCCTCTGAGCAGTTCATCGGTTAATGCGTGCGGCAAATATTTAAATGCAATAGGAATAGGCACTATAGGAGGGACAGACGATACTCATTATCCTGTTTCCTCAAATATTTTCCCTTATGAATTCAGACCATCCCCGGTGCTGAATAGGTTCCACATCACGATTCCGACAGGATACAAGGTTAAAGCTGGTACCCAAAGATTAGGAAACCTTTTTGCTACGTGGGGGGCTTGCTATCCGTTTGCACAGGAAGTCAGCAGAAAATGGATAACGACTCAATTAACAGGTGATTTTTATGTATACCCTAATGCTATTGATGCAGGCAACAACATGGGACTCAATATCGCAAATGAATGCGGTTACGACAATTATGAGTCAGGACCAATAATAAAGGGAGACGAAAACACTTACTTCAGTTTATTTATGGAACTTGAAGTTGAGGATTGCCCTAACACTCCTGCCCTTGTTGATATAAATTCTACAGACATTCAATTGGAATTTGCAGGCCATAATTGCCCACCCTCATCTCCTGTAACTGATCATATGTCGTGTACCAATTGTGACCAGCTTCAGAAACCGGCTCCCGTTCTTACCCTAAATGTTATAAGCAGCGTGTCACTGGTTACTACAACTGTATTTAAGGATACCATCCGCATTACAAATCCTCCTATAAACCCCAACCTTATCCCTAATGGTCATGCCGCTGAAAATGTGTTTTTACATTTTCCTCATTCAGACAATGACTCCGTTCTAAATGTAAGCTGTATTTCAAGTTGTCCTTCAACTCCCCAGTTGGTATCCGGCTTCTGGAGGTTAGGAATGATTCCCGTTAATTCAGTTGTCGATTATGAAATCACTTATCAGATTACCAATTGTGTAGGTACAAGCGGCAACCTTCCTATTTCATTTTATTATGGTTGGAATTGCTATGCATATCCTACCGATATTAATGATCCTGCCCTATGCTCAAAAACATTATCCTATATGTATTACCAGGAAAGCCCGGCTAATGTTCTGAGTTCAATGAAAATAAACGATGTAATTGCAAACAGCACGTTCCAATTGTGCCATGATGAGAAATATGAAGTCAAGATTGCTACTATTGAAATTGGGGGAGTAAATAATATTCGTGTTTCAGTAAGTCTTCCTGCGCATCTCGACTTTAGTACCATCCTGCCGGAGCTGAAATATTGCGATATCGCAGAAGATAGTTGTACAACTGTTGCCGTTGCCACGCCTTCAGGTTCTTTGTTCAGTTTCAATTTAAATCTTCCACCCGCTGCAAATGGCTATCTCTCTAACGGACATAAACTTATTTTAACTTTTTATGTAAGAGGCAAATGCGAATATAATGGAGCGCCTCCCCAGGTAACAGTCAGAGCATCTCGTTATTGCGACAATGCAAATCCGCTGGCATTTGATTTGACTCAGCCGTGGACATTCTCAGGCGTTGATAATTGCTCTCCATTGTGCTGCTCCAGCTTTTCTGCTTCGGTTAGCGGCACTAATGTTTTATGTGCAGGCTCCTCTCACGGCTCTGCTACAGTTAGTGTGACCAACGGGAATCCGTCCTTCTTATATATTTGGAATACAGTTCCGCCCCAGATAACATCTACAGCTCTCAATTTAGCAGCAGGAACTTATACCTGCACCGTTACAGATTTTATTGGATGCACCGCTTCAGCATCTGTTACTATCACCCAACCGCCGGCAATCAGTATTAATATTAGTAGCGTTAATGTCACCTGTAATGGCGGCAGTAATGGAACAGCAACAGCTAATTCAAGCGGAGGAACAGGAGCGCACACTTATTTATGGAGCAATGCCCAGGCAAATTCAATTGCTACAGGGTTAGCACCGGGTATCTATACTGTTACCGTTACTGATGCCAATTCGTGTACCGCTACTGCATCGGTAACCATTACACAACCAGCAGTAATAAACGTTTCAATGTCTTCAACTCCGCGCTGCTATCAATTAAATAATGGAACAGCTACCGCAAATGTAACAGGGGGCACTTCACCGTATTTTTATTTATGGAATACCTCTCCTGTACAAACGACATCAACAGCTAATAATCTTACAGCAGGCACTTATACATGTACCATTACAGATAATCACGGATGTCAGCAACAGGGAACAGCAACAGTCTCTGTAAATTCTCAAATTATTCTTTCATCTCCCACAGACCCTGCGGCAATAATTCCGCCTACCTCAGCCGGAGGTAATGACGGAGCAATAAATCTTTCGGTCTCGGGCGGTACATCACCGTATACATATTTGTGGTCCACTACAGCCACAACCCAGGACATATTAAACTTAATTTCCGGAACCTATACCGTTACCGTTACCGATGTTTATTTATGTACTGCAACTCAATCATATTTTGTTCCCGAACCGTCCAATGAATGTGATGCCGGCTTTGCTACCTACACCCAGGGGGGCTATGGTAATTGCGGATTTCCCGGCCAGTTTATGCAAAACAATTTTGGTAATGAATTTACAAGCGGATTAACCATTGGCTGTTCGGGAACCGGTCACTATCAATTGACTGCCGGCTGCTACCAGGCTGTACGGAATTTTCTCCCGTCGGGAACCAAGAATAACGGACCTCAAATATTGAATGCGAACTACACAAACCCCATTAAGCCCGGTTGTAATTTCGGCGGTAACTGCGCATGTACAACAAATGTTGCTTGTGTTCCGGCTAACCCCACCGTCTATTCCAATGTATTTGCAGGACAAGTTATGACACTTACTCTGAATGTTGGGTTTGATGGTACAACAGGTTTTTCTACAAATACATTTCCGTTAAGCCAATTATATTATGTAGGCAGTGGTCAGTTTTATGGATTAACGGTTGGTGACATATTAACAGAAGCAAATGCAAAATTGGGAGGATGTTCTACAACAGTATCTTTTACATACACCACCAGTGAACTAAATTCTGTTGTCGACTTAATAAATAAAAGCTGGGACAATGCTCAATGCCCCAATGGAAGCTGCGGTATTTTATCTTGTACCGCTTCGCAAAATAGTTTTTCTTTTTCCTCATCTGCTTCCGACCTCCAGGTCGCATGTATGCCATACAACCCAACCTGTGTTAACGGTTACTCCGCAAGTATTCTTACCAGTGTGCATGGTGGAACACCTCCCTATAGTTACCTCTGGAGCAATGGTGAAACAGGGGCTGATTTAATACATCTCTCTCCCGGAATTTATGCTGTTACAGTTACAGATGGTGACGCAAACACTGCGGTAAGATTTGCGTATGTTTATTCAGATGCATCCATGAATCAGCCGGCATATTTTTCAGAAAGCATAACAAACCTGACTGCTTACTTCACAGATAACAGCATGGAAAGTTCGTCAGGCGCTACTCAAACCTGGCTGTGGAATTTTGGAGACCCTTCAAGCGGTACTAATACTTCTACACTTCAAAATCCTTCGCATACTTTTACCGGTGATGGAGCATATAATGTGTGCCTTACCGTATCGTACACAAGCAATTTGTCTTTATGCTCTGATACATATTGTAGCAGCGTTTGTATTACTCCGCAGGTAACCGCTTCTCCCTCATCCGTTTCATTTTGCGATGGCGGCAATGCGTCATTAACTGCTGCTGTAAGTGGTTCAAATTCCTATTCTTATCAATGGAAGAAAGATGGAAATGTAATTACGGGTGCAACCTCATCCGTTTACACCGCAACTACAGCAGGCAGCTATACTTGTGTTGTTTCTAATTCATGCGGCAGCAGCACTTCCAATGCTCTTATTGTGACTGTAAATTATTTACCTTCAGCAAGTATCTCTGCCAGTGATGCTACAACATTTTGTTCAGGCAATTCAGTCACGCTGAATGCAAATACCGGAGCAGGTTTAACCTATCAATGGAAATTAAACGGCAACACAATTTCAGGAGCAACCTCATCTTCTTATTCTACTTCAAGCACCGGAAATTATACATGCGTAGTAACAAACAACTGTGGCAGTGTAACTTCTAATTCAATTTCAATAACGGTAAATTCGCTACTCCCGGTAAGTGTAAGCATCTCTGCTTCTGCTACCACCATTTGCTCCGGAATCAATGTTACGTTTACGGCAACACCTGCTAACGGTGGAAGTTCACCATCGTATCAATGGAAACTCAACGGCAGCAATGTTGGAACGAATAGTTCTTATTCAAACAGCTCGCTGGCTAATTCGGATGTTGTAACATGCGTATTGACATCCAATATCACGCCTTGCGCAACAGGAAATCCTGCCACTTCAAATTCGGTTACTATGACTGTGAATCCTCTTCCTGGGGCCAATACGGGCAGCAACCAAAATGTTTGCTCCGGTGAAACCATTTCTTTAGGGGCAGCTCCGGTTTCAGGAAATACATATTCGTGGTCACCCTCGACTCATTTAAGCAGCGCAACGGTTTCAAATCCTACCTTCACTTTTTCAACTGCGGGTACAACAAATTATACCTTAACCGAAACCATAACAGCAACTGGTTGTCAAAAATCTAATGGCGTAAGTGTAACCGTAATTTCGGGAGGCGGTAACCCGACCTTTACTTGCAACAGTACCAATCTTGTTGTTGCAACTCCGTATACTAATTGTGTTTCGCCCGGCAGCAACGATTATTTAATGATGAAGGTGAAAATAACACTTGGAGGCGGTTGCAGTGGAGCGCAGCGAAAACTTCAAACATTAAAATTCAGCGCATCATCGGCAACTTGCTCTAATATTGAAAATGCAAAACTTTGGTATTCGGAAAGCACCAACTCATTTTCAAATGCTCAAATTGTTTCGGGTTCGGGTACTATTACTTCAGTAAGCTGCACGGCAGACAATACGTGGAATGCCGGAACATTACAAGTTATGCAACCCGGTGATAATTATTTCTGGGTCACGTATAAAATACGGTCAACGGCAACCGCTGGCCAATCGGTGCAGGCATCGCTTGTAAACGTTACTGTAGTAGCCAATGGTAATACAACGTGCTCAACATTCGGAGGTTCTACTTCTTCAAGAACTATTCAGTCATCCGGTTGCGGGAGTGTCCGCATAGATAATCAGGAAACGGATTTACATAGCATTACCATAGCTGTCTATCCTAATCCCTTCACCGACCAAACTACTTTCCATTTCGTTTCAGAAAAAGATGCGAAAATTATGTTGGAGCTGTTTGATATTTCGGGGCAAAAACTAAAAACAATATTTCACGACCAGGTAAAAGCAGGGGATATTAATGAAGTTGAATTATTTACATCGGGAATGGGTGCAGGAATATATTATTACCGCCTGAGCACAGAAGAAGAAATAGGTGTCGGGAAACTATTGATTGTTAAGTAAACTGACGTTCATAAGTTCATACCTCGGGTGAACTCTGTATTCAATTATAATTGCCCAATTATCAATGGTTTCGGAAGAAAATAAAAGAGGAATTAACAATAAAAACCTTGTTAATTCCTCTTATTTCGGTAGCCCCTTCTGGTTTATTATCGAACCAGCTTAAAGAGGAATTCAAGCATTTATTCCACTTAAAAGAAGATTACGCATAGATAACAGAGAATGAATCATTTTGCAAACGTTGCGGGAAGCCGGTTTCTACACCATCGAGAGGTCGAACTTTAAAGCTGATATTGAAGCAACTCTTGAATTTTGATTGTTCTAAAAGGAATTGCACCTTCTAATGTTATTTAGTAGTACAATTCAGAGGGAATATAAGCTTCATGGTTTTGAAAACGGTCCGAATAATTTCAACGGAAGCGCCGCCCTAACGGCAATAACTATTATGTCCTCATTCCTTGAACATTGCAATTTTTGCCTCAGTGAAGCCATAATTGTTTCGATATAATCGACACTTACGTTCATTTGTTCAGCAATTTTTTCTTTTTGTATGTTTCTCACTAGAGCTTGAAATACTTTAATTTCATCTAAAAGCAAATGTTCATGACCAAAATCTTCCAAGTTTAAACCGTTTTCATCCATTTGGTACTTGAATGAAACATCCTGCAAATTGTCGCCAGTAACATCTACAAAATATCCAGACACTCCAATAATTCTGTTGGAGTGGTCTCTAAGTGTACTTTCATAAACAAGTATATCAGCGACTCTATCAACCATAATTTCCTTTTCAAAAACATGTAATCTTGATAGCTCGTCCCCGGTCATTATTTTTCTATCCCCTTCCTGAAAAAATTTTGCTAAAGAACGCCAAGGCATTTCATAATCTGTTTTTCCTATCAAGGATTGAGGAGAATCCAAACCAGCAGCTTTTGCATATAGTTCACTTGCTTTCATATACCTACCAAAACGATCTTTTTCCCAAAAATAGAGACCCAATAAACTTGGATTAATTGAAGGTTTTAAAGGTGCGGTAGGAGAGTTCAAATATTCAGCGGTATTATCAATCCCTCTTAAAATACTTTCAATGAATAATTCGGTATCTAAATTGAATTGGCTAATGCCAAAAATTGTAGCTGAATTAATTGTCGATACTTGTGGATTCGACCAAGTATTAAGGACTTTAAACGGAACATATTTTTTATTATCAGTTTTTGTAGCCACAAGAATTGGAGGTGAGCTTTTCCGATTCTCTATCCACCAGGATATTTCATAGTCAAAATAATCCTCACTGCCTAACTTGGTTTCTATTGCTTGAGGGCTACAAACTATGCAAAAAGAATTGGCGAGAGATAATTCCTTGTCAATGTAATTTTTTTTCCAGTCAGAACCACTCGCACCACCAGAATCCAATTGTGATGTCAACATAACAACTTCGTCATTTACTTTATGGCTACGACCAGTCAAGTTCTTATGAATCCACTTAGCCAAATCTGCTCCGTCAGATTGTCGATAGCATATAAATATCGAGTGTTCTTTCATTTCTTAGCCTGCATTTCATTTAATTCATGTTCAAGTCGTATTCTTTCTTTTTCAATTGCACGATCAAATGACTGATATCTTTCTATTCCTAATTTTTTTAGATATGAAATGGTCGGCTTTGCAGCAATAAGCATCTCTTTAATCAATTCATCAGCATTGTATTTCGATAACACAATGCGATATACTTCGCTTAAAGCAAGTCCTGTAACTTTCATAAAGGAATGAACTATCCTTTCAATATCAGGTAGACTTCTTGCAATTGTAGATTTAATATAAAATTCTGAAGCATCTGTTTTCATCTGTTCGTCAAATTCTTCCCAAAGCCAATAACCCAATGCTTGAAATTGCGATGAGTGAATTACTTCGTCCCTTGCATGTGAATCACAAATTATTCGCACTGACCCAGAGAGTTCTTTATTAGCGGCAAACTTGCTAAGTTCAACTGAAATTCTTGTTTCAGTTACAATTCCATTTATGATTGTAATGAGATCTCTGTAAAGCGGATCAGTCTCAACTGAACGTAGATTTTCTAATCTTCGCAAAAATAATGGCGGTTGTTTACCAGGTAGATAAGGAAGACCAAAATGTTTTTCTAATTCGGTCAAATACGTATTTGCTTGCTCTGCATGAAAACCTTCATCCGTAGCTGTTTTGTATAAATCTTGCTTTGGTTGAGATGGGATTTGAAATGGAATTCTCCTGAGACATACAATTGCGGGAATTACCAAACAATGTTCGACTTCAATTGTATCTCTAAGAAAAGAACAAAATTGGGCGGCACCAAAATTTTGCGATTCTATTTCAGAAGAAAAACTCGATGTCAGTAATACATTTTCTGGATAGTAAACTTCATTGATTTCTAAAGACGGCAACGGAAATTCTTGTTTAAGTGCAGACGGTTTCTTTTCAGTATTTTTATACGTGAGATAATGCGGATATCCGTCTTTCTTGGCAACGTAGACCCATGCCTGTTTTCCCGAGGTCAGTACCTCTTTTACTCTCACATAATCCC
Organism: Bacteroidetes bacterium 2013_40CM_41_45; assembly: GCA_002215675.1. GTDB lineage: Bacteria > Bacteroidota > Bacteroidia > AKYH767-A > 2013-40CM-41-45 > 2013-40CM-41-45. The sequence goes on from NGFH01000002.1 coordinate 774,332, forward strand.
CTACTTCATAGCTATCTGACAAAAGCAATTCTTCTACTGTAACTTCAAATACGATTCCCTCAACGCAATCATCATTATTTTCGGAATGTATAGCAATTGGGTGGAATTTTTGTTCGCTTTTTAATAGGACCGACTCATCTTTGATTTCAAGAAAAGAAAGTTTATAGCCCTTTAAAGTATCTTTTGTGCCTGTTAAAATTCTACCGAAAGATTCTAATTGAACCTTTTCTTTTTGAAGCGTACCGTATGAGAAAAGATGTTCATTCATTGTATTAACTGTCTATTTAAAGAATTGAATTTTATATACTTAAATTCACTCTTTGTAAGGTGTTTCTATTGTATTGTCCTCCCATTAATTCCTTTATGCTTTAACCATAAATTAATTTTTCCATATCTCCCTATACTTGGGCAGTAGGGTGTTATTGCTGCGTTGGTAGTACTGCTCAGCCTTTTTAATATCTCCTTTTAAAAACAAAATGTATCCGTAATGATAAAGCTCCAGTTCAGAACTTGGAATATAATCCAATGTTTTGTTTAGCACATCCTCAAATTTTGTATTCATAGCATGACCTTTCAGAATGGATAAGTATTCTGCACATATTTCAAGATCAAAAATTTCTCTGTTAATCAAACGGTCGAAACAAGCGAGTGTTGATTCTAGATTGTTCTCTACGAAATATAGTTTTGTCATGGCATGATTGAGATAGAAATCTCCTGGAAATTTTAAAAGCGCTTTATCTAAACATTCTCTTTGTTCCTTTTTCATATTGAGGGTATCCAAAATTTCATTGAATACTAAAAAATGCTGAGGCAGAAATTCAGTCATATGCTTTTGATTGCTCATAAGATTTTTGCACTCTTCCGTAGCGGAACTTAGCTGATTTAGCTGGAGATACGTTGAAATCCTATTTAATTTTGTAAGAGGAAGAAATTCCATATTTTTTTCAGAGTTGAATAAATTACCCGACTTTTTTTTCGATACTTTATCTCCCTCAATAGCTTCAGTGATACGAACAGTTTTATCGTAAGCTGAAAGTGCACCTTCAAAATCTTTAACATCATATAAGACACTTGCAAGCAGTCTCCAACCACGTGGATCGTTATTGTAAGTGTCTGTATAATTCAATAAAATCGATTTTGCCTTCGAGTTTAATCCTGCTTTTGCATATTCTGCTCCCAGTTGCAGTGTAAGTGTAGGACAGTAGATTTCCAGATGTTCGCATTCCTTAATAAACAATCCTAGACGTTCTGTTGTTCCCGGAAATTTCTGTTCGAATCTTGTCTGCATAACATCGAATTCTCTTAGGAGAATAGATTTATCAATATCTTGCAGGTTGAACTTAGAAAGCTCCTCTTCAAAATCTTTTTGAGTGCATTCAGGATACAGTGATTGGTATTTAACATCCCAAAACTTACACAACCCAGAAATGCCTAAATGATACGTCCTGTCATTATCGTATAGGTTGGTTAGATTACTTATTGAGAAATCAAAGTATCTGAACGAATTATGATTTTCAAAAAGCTCCGGTGCAGAATGTGTTACTGTTTTATCTCCCACCAAGCAAATCGAAATTTGCTTTGCTCCATTCTTCCAATCATCATTTTGATTTAACAGTCGCCATTCATCTCTTACATATTTCGAGTAGCGGCTATTCGAGCTGTCAAAAAGAATAACGCCTTTACATTCCTGTAATGCTTGTCCAATTTCCTTATTAAAATCTTTCCCATAGCTTACGGAATAAGCATCTCTCCATAAAATACAACCGTTGCGGACAAGGTCGGAATAAATTTTCACGGCTATTCTCATATCCTTCCAAGAATAACTCATAAAGATTTTATCATTCATTTCCCAACCTTTTATTCGGTGGAATTATTCCATTGTTAACCGGATTGCTTTTATCAGCACTTGGACGTATTTCTTTAACATCATTTATTTCCACCATGAACCTTTTCCACCTCGTCGGATTATTCAATTTTACATACCTGAAAAAAGCAGCATAGCGCATTGTCGTGATGCAAGAACTAAACACCACTGGATTGAACTGAAATATTTTTTGATTTATATCACGCAACTGTTTGGATTCACACAAGCGCAATTCAATTTTAGAGTCCGGAGCAGCAAACTCTAAATCATCCCATACATAAGAGAGTAAGATTGAAAATAGCTCTGGATATTTTTGCGATAATGTATTTAGGGATTTATATACATCCGTAGGAGTCCAAGAATAAATACCTGTCCTTGTAAGGTTACAAATAAAAGTGAAGTCGGGATCAAATAAAAATGTTTTATAGATAGAATCATTACTAAATGTTGTATCATTTTTCATTCGAGAGGCAACATCAATCAGACCGTAAATGTCGTTAGTCGTATCAGCAATTTCTGAAGTAAGCAGGTAATAAGGCTCCCCCGTGATATAAAAGTTATTTTTAGCTACACCAAATTTTACCTCTTGTCCCCAATCTGTTAATACATATGAATTAGTTATTGTGTTCGGGTCGGTAGAAATGGAAAGCTGCTCTTTTAATTCTTGGTATAAATCGGCCGTACTATAAATGTTCTGATACGCTCTTTTTAATCCTACTTCACTGTCAGCCATCAGAAAATTACCATTTGTATCCCTCGGTAATTCAGCCAATATAGAGCCTCCAATTTCTGTGAACAGTAAATCTGCCTGAAACATTCTTAAACCAAGCAGAGTGCTGTCAAAAGCAGGATGATACCTATACGTTCCCAGGTTTGAAGGATTGTATATAGAAAATACTGCGTTGTTTGTATCATTGGCATATTTTGCAATTGGAACCAATTGCCAGTCGGGGAGATAAACGGAATATGAGTAATCATTGCCGGTACCGATAGATATTTTTAATCTATCCCCATCTTTTTTAAGGGCATCATATTTTAGATTTATCACACTTGTTGCTATGGCATTATCGGGTGTAGCTACTTGCTCGAAAGAAATTCCTCCAACACCCGCGTGAAATGATACTTTCCCTACAGCGGCCTTTACCAATAAACTACTTCTTTTGATTCCAACGGAAGATTTGAATTCACTTGCACCTAAATAAAAAGTGCTTACTTGAGTAAATGCAAGCTCACTCCATAACAAATAAAAAAGTAGTACCGTGTACTTTAGTAAAGTTTTCATGTTAACAGATTTCATAAGTTAAAAAAATTATATTTTCCTTTCTTTTACCAATCTCCAATAATGATGGCCAAGCGTAGTTAACTTGCAGGATTTTGATTCCATTGCTGCGAAATACATAAACGGAGCGTCTACAGGAATAATTAAACCAATACTTTGAAGTTTTTGAAGGTCTTTAAATATGGCTACTTTCTCGGCAATTGCCACCGGTTCAACTAATTCATGTTTTACTTCCTTTGAGTTGGTGTCTTCAAATGAGGGGTTCAGGGGAAACTCCTTGTCAGGTACTGGAAAATATGTAATTATTTTCCGTAATACCTCCTTTGATGTCTGGGGAATGACTTCACGAAGTGAAATAAATCTAGTGATGTTTGTTTTGAATACAGGTCGCTGTCCCCATTCTCCGAGCGATTGATCAATGTAAGCATAAACACTGCCTGGAGTTATGTGCCCTCTTAAATCTGCCGCTCCTCCTTTTAATGCATCGAGAAGAAGGCTTGTAAAAACTCCTTGACCATTTATTTCTTTTGCCGGTTCATTATCCCTGCTGGCAGAAAGTATAGTTACTCCCTGATGAAGAAAAGAAGATATACCTCCTGTCAGGTTCGGAGAACCCATTGCTCCGGAGTGACAACAATCCAAGATAATAATTCTGTTTTGTGCTTTTGATTTATTAGCAATCTCCAGTATCTCATCCATCGATACGCCTTCATCATATTCTTTCATATCTGGAGTCACTAAGTATCCACCACCATGCTCATTAAAAAAGCCGTGACCACTGAAATAAAAAAGTGTATAAGGAGTATCTCCTTTAAAGAGTTCAATTATTAATTTTTTAAGCCTTGATTTTGTTAGCACGTCCTTTTCAAGATGCACTTGAAAATTGGGAGAACCGTCTGCATTTAATTCCATAACCTTTGCAAATTCCTCAGCATCGTTTACAGCTCCCTGCAAAGGAGAAAAAGGATATTTATTAATTCCTATAACCAAGGCTTTTCGCATGGTAGTATCGTTATTTATTTTTTCCTTCTTTCATACATTGATCAATATAAGCAGCTATTTTCTCCCAGCTCCATGCTACTATCCGGGTTCTTGATAAGCCGTCTGGCAGAATAGTACTGCTATCTGCACCATCGACATAAACTCCAAAAATCGGTATGCTATTCCTCTTGGCAAAAGCGATTTCTTTTTCCACTCCAGTCGCAATACATGTATCATTACCTACTAGGACAATTAATATATTACATTTCTTAATTTTATCCTCAATAAGTTTTTCCCATTCCCTTTGAGGCAGATGATTCTTTGATGACCAATCTTCAATGCTGAACGGTGTTTTTGAATTCTTTGCCTGCCCGGCAAAAAAATCTTTTTGAATTTTGTTATTATCAAAATCAAAACTTATGAAAGTACGTGGGTCACTCATACATTTTCAGGCTTAAATCGTAAATCTTCATTAATAAAATCAAAGTATATTTCGTCTTTATATTTGCTCCTGGCAGTTTCCGGAGTGACCAGGTCAAAAGCTCTCATTCCTCTATCAATAAAGCTGGGAGGTAAAAAAATTCTATTCCTTAAGCCTTTCACCTTAAACAGCGGAGTCAGTCCGCGTTGTGCAATAATTTTTGTTTCAAGTCCCTTTAAAAACGACGAGCTGAAATTGAATTGTGCATCGGCAATATCAAGATTAGAAGAATTGATATTGGCATTGGCTTTCAATTCAATCTTGGCATTGGAAGAATTGGAAAGTAAAATTGTAGCGCTTTCTGCTTTTACAAGCTGCGTGATGACTACCCAATGCTTATTCCACTTTCCCTCTTCGTATAGCTTAATAATTTCTTCCCCGATCTTATTTGTATTGTTTATTAAGATAACTTGTGCCTGGTTTGCTTTAAAAAAAATTGAATTTTGTGAAGAGAATTCAACTATAAGACCTGCATCACTATTGGTAAAAGTACTTCCTGCAGGAGATACTGTCCCGCTGATTTTTGATGTGATGGTTATCTGCCCATTCGAAGAATATTCTAAATCATCTTTCGTGTCATCCTCCCTTACCTCAAATGGGATTTGAAAAAATTCTAAAGTTGTTACCGGTGTATACACATAGTTATTTAAAATCCCTATATCTCCTAGTCGCAAAGGCATTCCCGGCAGCCAAGTTGCCTTGTATCCGAATTTTCTGCTGAGTTCATTGGTATATTGTTCCTGCGGCCCTTTCATATATTTTATTTTAAATGGTTAAAGATTATGCACGAGAATCTGACTGCAAAAATTTCTATTCAGAAGGTTTTTATCCATACCTATAGATAGGTATTTATTTCAGGTGAATAAAGTTTTAAATACCTATGGGTCGGTATTGGTATGCGCTTTCAGAAGATGGTATGTTTGTCTTATTAAATTTAAAAAACAGAAAAAAATGAAACAAACAATCATCAAACCAGAAAATGAACTTATTTCAGAATCAAAGGAATCTGAAAGTGAGAATCCCAACAGGCAAGTCACAGAAATAAAAAAGGGTGCTTTTCAATATTTGGAATCCCTTCCAAGACCCGGCATGCCTGTGAACACACTGCTAAGGGACAGGGATCCTTCACAGCGAATTAGTATGGATATAGCGCACCAATTTACTGACCAATTCAGGTCGTCTGCTGCAGGTTCACCCATTGATATTCCATTATGCTGGAGCTTCGATAAGGATGCCTTAATTAAACTGCTTGGAATAACCTCTTATGAACACTATTCCGAAGTGAACGGTGTACGTTTTTATGCGGGCGTAAATGAATCTGGCGTTTTAACGCTGATTGCAGTGTCAACAACGGAAGGAACTAGGGGAGGTTGCAGTGATTGTAGAAATGATCTGACCGAAGACGATAAGTATCCTTATTATGATTACGCAGACCCATGTCCAACCAACTGCAGTGAAACAGGAAACTTAAAAGCAGATGCCGGAGGAGAAGTATTGAGGACATTCCAAAAGGTCTAATTCTGCATCTGGTTTTGATTTTACAATAGGTGGGATTACCTCATCCACCTATTGTTTTTTAAATTTGTAATCTAATCCTTTAAAAAGTCTGCACTAAAAGTTTATTAAGCAATGCCCATGCATTTCGTTTTCATAAAGCTTTCTCAAGCAACTGTTTTATTTCCTGTTCTCCTTGGCGTAATTAACTTTAAAAAATTAAATAAACCATTTAGAATTTTACTCTTTTTCTTTATTCTATCAATTTTATTTGAGATACAGGCAAGTGTGCTAAAAACGATTTATCACAATAACATGCCTGGGTTACACTTATTCACGGTTTGTGAATTTATTTTTTTATCGTTGGTTTATTATTATCATTTTTCTAAAAATTCTGTTCTGTCCCGGTTTATAATTCTTAACACATGCCTATTCCTTTTAGCTGCATCTTTTGATGCTTTTATAATAAACGGGATATTGGAACCTAACAACCTGAGTCGTACATATTCATCAATATCGTTGGTGACAATGTCTTTGATCTTCTTCTACAGTTTCTTTAAAAATGATTACGAATTTTATAGCTGGCAATATCCTATGTTTTGGTTTAATACGGGTGTCCTGATTTATTTTGCATTGAATCTGTTTTACTTTATGCTTAACAATTACCTGGTCGAGCACGCATATTCCATTGCGTATAACAGTATGAGAGTTCACGCAGCTATAAATATTATTTCAAATTTGTTGTATGCAAAATCCTTCTTATGCTTCTCGAAATCAGTAGTGAGATATTGATTTACTACTTAGCCGGTACGCTTTTTATTTTTCTGCTTATAACCACTGTCATTATCTATATATTCCTTCATGAGAAGAAGGTAAATCTGTATCATCGACGTTTGCAGCAGGGAGAAATAAATAAAAAGCAATCTGTTTTTGCAGCTCTTCAGGAAGGAGAGGAAAATGAACGCAAAAGGCTGGCAGAAGAATTACATGATGGAATTGGCGCTAAACTGTCCGGCCTTAAAATGTACCTTGAATATCTTAAATTAAAAAATAATACAGATGACGATAAGAATATAATCCAAAAGGTTTTTGGCGGAATGGATGAAATAATCAATGAGCTCAGGGAAATCTCTCATGGCCTTCAACCTGCTTTATTTATCGAAAAGGCCTTAGCACAACTAGTGTTTGACTATATCGAACAACTTAATTCGAAAGGGTATTGCAATTACGAGCTTTTCTGTGATACACCTAATTTAAAAATAGATTTACCACTAAAATCGCATTGCTACAGGATACTCACCGAGCTATTGCATAACATACATAAACACTCTAAGGCAACCTCAGCGCTGATTCAGATTATTGTAGTAGAAGACAAATTACAGCTAATTGTTGAGGACAATGGAATTGGTTTTAATAAAAACCAGCCTGAAGCCAAGGGAACAGGGCTCTTGAATATTCATAACCGAGTAGACATAAATAAGGGAACTTTAAATATTGATTCTTCGTCTTCCGGAACAACAATTATCATTGAATTACCTTTACATACTGACGCATGAAAGATAGAATCACTATTTACCTCGCCGATGACCACCAAATAGTAATTGATGGATTGCAACTATTAATCAACAATGAACCTGATCTGCTTATTGTTGGAACTTCAAATAATGGAACGAAAGCATACGAAGAACTTCTGGATAAAAAACCTGATATTGCTTTGATAGATTGGCGTATGCCTGGCTTGAATGGGCTTCAATTGATATTGAATTTAAAAAATAAAATTTCTACCCAGTTCATAATTCTATCGATGCATAATGACAAACGCTATATTTCCGATGCAAAAAATAATGATGCCTTCGGGTATTTATTGAAAAATGTCGGGAAGGATGAACTATTGCGCTGTATACATAGCGTTATAAATAACAAAAAATATTTTCCAGCTGAGGATTATGTTTTGCAAGAAAAGGTAAGAAAATTAACTCCACGTGAATTGGAAATTCTAAAGCTTGTAATAAATGAAAACACAACACAGCAAATTGCTGAACTTTTGAATTTGAGTCATTTCACCGTAGAAACCCATCGCAAAAATATCTCCAGTAAAACCAATACTAAAACTGTTATTGGCCTCGTAAAATATGCGCTGGATAATGGTATAGAATATTGAACAACCTTTTCAACTTTTGTTACACTATTGAAAAAAGACTCTGAAGAAATTTGTGAAGTGTGATGGCAAATGACTTGAGTTTCTATCCTTCTTGAAACAAGCTTATGATCGAAGGTGAGCCATTTCTAATTTTTTTTCCACCCTCTGACAATATTTTGGCGTAAGGCTCCGCCGTGCTAATGAAGTCAGTCCCATTTTTGTCAAGCAAACTATAAACGAAAGAATAAAATGTCAGCAACAAAGTGTGTGTTACCTGCCTGACATTTTCCTCAGTCTGGCAATAATTGGTTCCTCCAATATTTACTTGTCGGTAAAGAAATGTTTTGTAAGCAAGGTACATTCCTACTGTTCTACCATATCGGAATCTTAGCAAATAGCGTTCTTCACTTTCGTTCATTTCTTGCAGTCAGTTTGATGCTATAGCAGCCCTTAAAAATTGCACATAACAACTGCAACGCAAAACAATGACTAAAAGAACAATTTTGTCGGCATGCTGGAAACTTTTGTTGAGTTATTCAGGGATGTTGGCCTGTGTAACGTTGAGTTACGGACACGAAATTAGAGTTATTTCAACATCGTGTAGGCACATAGCACACGAAACATTGAGTTAAGGACACGAAATTAGAGTTATTTCGACATCATGCAGGCCGCATAGCCATTTCAAAGGTATGAAGCGCCTTTGCGTATGCTTCGTCAATAAAACGATATTCGTAGTAACTGTGTGCTAACAAGTGGGTTATTACTTCAAAATTTTGTGCTACGTCTTCCGGTACATTCTTTCTTAAAAAAAATTCAGAAATTTTTGCACAAAACTCATCATACGATTGGTCTTGGAATAGACCGTATGGTTTGAGATATTTTTCAAAAGCTGACATTGAGTAATTAGGAAATCAGCGGCAGAAACTTCTGCATTTCTAATTCCATATAATCAGTAAGATTTCTTTTTTCCAAAGTAATCAAATTCTCTTTTCTTGCTTTGAGTTCAGCAATGAATGCTTTCTGCCTTTCATTTTGGTAGTCTGCGTCCAAATCGTTTATAAGTTCAAAAAAATAATCTCTTAAATTTTTACATGAATAGCTTCTGCTTATGGCAAACTCTTCTATTACGAATGAATCGTAAGGTCTACCTATTCTGGTATTAAAATATTTTATAAGCTTGATTAATGGAAACATGTTTCCATTTTCATTTTTATCTTTTTCTAACAGATCTTTTTTTAACTTCTCTGGGGTAGTTGTAATCCACTTTAACTCCTTATTTCTAGGCGCAGGAATTTTTAATTCCTCGCCACCGAAAAAAAGACTTTCTTTAAAAGCAGGAACGAGTTCAAATTTAGTGTGGTGCAAAACTACAGTAATGGCAGGGTGATCAGGAGAAATGTCAGAGCGCGGATAAATTTTATTTGCAAATTCACTTAGATGTTTCAAATATGTATCAGGTTGATATTCATTCTTCCTAAAAATCACCATGACGTCAACATCAGATTCCTTGTCAATGCCTTGAGGTAACTCTGTTCCTCTATCAAATGAGCCAAACATATTTACTCTATCAATCCCATGAAGAAAATGTTCGTGAATTTTGCCGGCTAAGTAACTGAATGAGCTATCAATTTTCTCTCTGTCACCTTTGCTAACATAAAGCTGTTTGACGAGTTTTGTAAGATATGAGTTAACATCCATCTTGTAGGAAGATTAAGCTAGATTGTAAGATTTTTTTTTGTCCTCCCATTGAAGAGATAAATCTGGATTCATTTTGTTGAAAAGCTTACTATCGAGTTTAATGCATGCCCAGGCCAATGTCGTTTCATAGCTTGTCACGTTATGTATTATTAGTTGCTCTTTTTGACCATTTGTTGTGGATGAAAATATTTGCTGGAAGTGTCTAAAAACTCGTGCAATTCTATTCCTGAATATGAATAGGCGAACTGTCTGTTGAATGATTGTAAAAGGTAATGCTAGTTGCACGGCTGTAATCAGAAAGTCTCTGTCAGGCAAAAATGCCATTACAATGAACAGAACTAAAACCACAATGGACTTAATTACCATTAACCGAAGCATTTTAGTTGCTACTGATTTTGTCAGATAGGAATTTTCAAAACAATTAACTCCCATTTTCATTATTCCCGGACTGTGACCATCGTTTGAGAAATAACCTTGTGAATTTTCCTCTGCGATTTTAGTGTTCAAACTGTTATCAAAAAAATCATCTCGTCTCTTTGATTCTGCGTCTTGAAAAATATAATTAGTAATAATGTCAGAAAAAAAATAAAGGATCGCTAAAATGCAATTAAGAGAATTGACAAGATGAATAACCCCATCTCTATGAATAAGAAAATTCCCCTTGGAAATAATAAGAGTACCAATTGAAATGAGAACAGATACATAAAGAACACATTGTGATAAGAATTCAATATTATCCACAAGTGTATAGTCATTTAGGTAGGGAACTTTTTTCATAATTGTTCAGGTTTTGCTGTTGTGTGGCTTGCTTCGGGACCATACCACTTGCCTTTCTGAAGCCAGACTTCGTAAAAATAAATCCATGCTATTGTCCATGAAACTATCTCTCTTGCTATTAATTTCTCCTTTTTCCAACGGTAATTGTCGGGATGATACAGACAAAGCGCCCGACTTTCCTTATATATATGCGGTGGATTTGTGACCAATTCAGGTTTCAGCACCCTTACGATAGGACTTGAATCACCACGATAAGTGATTGATACCGTATAAACAGGGAGTTCGGGTTTAATGAATAAATCACCCATGAATTCAATATCGTATTGTCCCCTTTTCTTTGCTTTGAATTGGGGAAGGCAACTCCGCATTGCGTAAATTTGAATATCTGTATTGTAAAACTTAGTTCTGGGTATCACCGCTATAAAAACCTTTTGAGGAACTCAATGTTTTTCCTGCAGCAGTTGATAATCCAGCAGAAGAAGAATATTTCAAGCTGCCCTCTGACAATGATTTGGAAAAATCCTTTGCTTCCTCCTGGTCAACAGTGGGAAACTCTTTTCCGAAGATTCCTTTCCATATCATCATCGATGTTCCTTCTTTTCCTTCATCATATTTTTTCTTAGCATCATTAAGCCTGTCTCTGTCTCGTTTGATACTTTTTATTACTTCATTATATTCATCATTGGAATTCAGCTTAAGGGCTTGCAAATGGTACTCAGCATTGTTGAACCAAAGCCTGATTGACTCCTCATAGTTCGTGAAGTTTGTGGCCTTAAAAATATTTATCGCAACTTCCTCGATATGGTAAGAAGGAATCAGCTTTCCGCTTTCCCTATTCCAGTATTTAATGGCTTTGATAGTTGGCTTAAGCTTATAGTTGCGCAGTTTATGGGTGTAATCAAGGTCAGTGGTTAACTGTTCAGGAAAGGAATAATTCCAGCCGGTCAGGTCGTAATTAGGAATATGATAGCCGCCACCATTAACCGGGAAGCTCGGAAGGATATCAAAGTTCTTATCACTCAGTTCTATAGTAACGCAAGGACGGTCTTGCTTCACCAAACCTTTATAATCATTCAGATCATTCAGATAGTTCTTGATTTTAGTAAGAACTACTTGAGGATTCGGCAGGATGCCGTATTCATCTTTCCAATCTTCAAATTTGAGAACAGCAAACATGTCAATGTCATTGAGTGGTCTAATAATGGTGTCCCTCTCATAAGAACCGTTGGTAAATGTTCTCTCTATGTTTAAATTATTCTCCTTGTCCTTAAGGTGGGTTTCAATGTTGGAGAGGGATTGCCGGATATTATCTTCCTGACGGTCAGTTACTGTAATGTTATTAATTAACTCTTCAATGGATTGTAAAAGTGTGGGCATAGCATTTTTTTTTGACAAAGAGACAATGATTATGCCGTGAATGTTTGATTATAAATTTCGGAAATTATGGCAGAGCAGTAGTAATTGCACTATGAAGAATCGCTATTGCAAAATGGCAGCCTTTGCTTGCCGGTTCCTTCAATTGCGTTCATACTTGATGCAGTTTTTCATTAAAGCCTATTTACTCAGGAATGATTTCATCGTTTAGGTTTTCTTTTCTTATAAAATGTGTAACTGTAATGCGGTGAGCACCTACAATTCTGCCAATTGCACTTACTGAGATTCTTTTTCCTAACAAGCCTTTGATTTCTTGTTCTCTTCCTGTGAGTTTAAGGTATGACGATTTTTTTCCTTTGGGTCGTCCTAAAATTATCCCTTCTGATTTTTTTCGTGCCAATGCTTCTTTTGTGCGCTGTGAAATAAGGTTTCTTTCTATTTCAGCAGACAAGCCAAATGCAAATGCAAGAACTTTGGAATTAATATTATTGCCCATTTCATAACGTTCTTTGACGGTATAAACTTTTAAATCTTTTTCCAGGCAGTCGTGCAGAATATGCATAATCTGCATAAGGTTTCTTCCTAACCTAGAAAGTTCAGAGATAATTAATGTATCTCCTTTCTGCATTTTTTTTAACAACAGTCCGAACTTGCGTTCTTCAAGTTTTTTTGTTGCGCTGATGGTTTCTTCAATCCACTCATCAATTTCTATTTGCCGCTCTTTGCAATAGTTACCAATTTCAAACCGTTGGTTTTCGGTTGTCTGCTTATCTGTGCTGACTCTGATGTATCCGTATTTCATACTATTTTATGTTTATGGGTTAGCCAACAAAAGTGGCTATAAAAAATGAGCGATTATTTTAGACAGAATAACCAGCCATCTTCATTTGAAAATGGAAATAGCTGGGTCATACTTAGTGGAATTGAACAGCGAATAAAATCGAAAATCGAAGCTGCTGGGATTAAATTGAAAGATTGGAAAATCAATATTTATCGGGGTGTCCTAACCGGTTTCAATGAAGCTTTTATAATTTCACAAGAAACACGAGACAGATTGGTCTCTGCATCATCAAAAAATGCAGATATTATACGACCGATTCTTCGCGGCAGAGATATTCAAAAATATAAATCCTTATGGAGTGGACTTTACATTATTGGAACATTTCCAAGTCTGAAAGTTAAGATTGATCAATATCCAGCAGTAAAAAACCATTTATTAAAATTTGGAAAACGTAGACTAGAACAGTCTGGGCTGGAAGGAGCAAGAAAAGAAACTAACAATCAATGGTATGAAACACAAGATAGTATAAATTATTGGGACGATTTTTATAAACCAAAAATTA
>NGFH01000009.1:0-232500 GCA_002215675.1 Bacteroidetes bacterium 2013_40CM_41_45
CCCCTGCATGTATCGTGGACATCCGTCCCCCGGTTGAATTGAATTGCATTGTAACATCGCAGTATTTATTAGCGAGCTACAGTACAGATTTTGTCAACCCCATATTTACATGGACCCGGAATAATGTATCGATTGGCGCGGGAATAAACGATGGAGTTGGTTTAGATTCTATTTTAATCACTCTGCCCGGAACCTACCGGTTCATCATTACCAATCCGCTTAATGCGTCGGATACTTGCTTTGCTGAAGTAACTGTGACTCAGAATATCAATACACCAACCTGCGTCATTAATTTACCGTCATCGGCACCTACGTGCAATTCAGCAGGCAATTCGCTGGGCGCAACAATAACAAGCGCTGACCCGGTAACATTTGTCTGGTCATCAAGTAATCCTGCATGGGTTATCACCAGCAGTAACAATGTAAACCCGATTATATATACAGCAGGAACAGGAAGCACAACATGGACTTTGATTGTAACCAATACGATCAGCGGCTGTGCTGATACGTGCACTGCGACAGATTCGTGTCAAACTCCGTTCATGGGCTGCACGTTAGGATTCTGGAAGAATCATCCTGCAATATGGAATGATTCGGGAGATCCGATATCAGCGTGCGTGGCAAATGCAATAGTAACGTTAGGAGCGCCTTACAGCGGCAATGGAACAACCAGTGCACTGTATAGAGCAACCTTCGGATTAACTGCAACGCAAATGACAGCGGCCGGATACACTGCGAACCTGACCTTGCTGCAAGCGCTGAACTTAGGCGGAGGAGGATTTAACAAGCTCGCGCGCCAAGGTGTTGCTTCATTGCTGAACTCATGCGCATTCCCTCCGAACTTCCAGTATACTTCGGCACAGGTACTTACCAACTTGCATAATGCAGTGGTAAATCTTACGCCTGAACCTACTGCAAGCCAGTTTGCATCAGCCAATGAAACGCAGCCGGAAGGTTGTCCTCCGGGCGGGCCTGCAACTCCAACCAGGAGCAGCAGAAGCAGGATAGGAGAAGATGGAAACAACAGCTTTGTATTTATAAAAGCATATCCGAATCCGTTCAGCTCGCATACTACTATTGAGTTTACAGTACCGGCTTCTCATGCAACCATTGAAATTTATAATAGCACCGGCGCTAAAGTGGCAGAGCTCTTTAATGGTAACACAATTGCTGATCAATTATACACGGTTGACTTCAATGGTGACTTATATCCTCCGGGAGTTTACTTCTACAGGCTCACCTATGAAGATTATATTTATTATGATAAACTGACGCTTATCAAATAGGGGATTCCGTCAGTGTGTTTTAGAGATGGAAGGGCTCTCACAAAAAGAGAGCCCTTCTTTTTTTTCTATCCCAATTAAATTCAATGTTTTTTATTATCTGAAATTTTTAACCTGTTATCGAAAATAATTATTGAACCATCGAAAATGAAAATCACGCGGGAAAGGAAAGTATAATTTTCACGGCTTGACAAATTTCAGCAAATCTATTTGACATTAATACTTGGATAGGGAGAAAGCAATCTTGTCACGCAATTTTTTTCATTGATACCATAGTTATCTTTTTATGAAAGTAAAAACCAGCGCAGTATTCCCAAAAACACCTTCCGGCATAGATGGCCTGGATGAAATAACAGGCATGAAAAAGAACCCGCAGAAATTTGTTGTTGAAGGTAAGCTCGTTTTGCAGCTTTATGTGTCAGGCATGTCTCCCCGGTCTATGGATGCTATTGATAAAATAAAACATTTATGCGATGAGCATTTGCATGGCGCATTCGATTTGGAAATAATAGACCTGTACAAAAACCCTGAAGCGGCCAGCGAGCAGCAGATTATTTTCAGCCCATCGCTTATTAAGAGATTGCCGCTACCGAAAAAAACACTGGTAGGAAATTTTTCGGATACTGAGAAAGTGATTAAAGGATTAGGAATTATAATTGAAGAATAACCGTGGAAACAGACGAAAATCTTGTATCGAAAATCCAGGAGCTGGAGAACCGTCTTAATGAATCGGAGCAACTGATAGAAGCAATAAAAGCAGGCGAGGTAGATGCTTTTGCTTTGACAAAAAACAACCAGTCCGAAATTTTTACGCTTCAAAGCGGTGATTATGCTTACCGCATGCTGGTCGAAAATTTTGGTGAAGGAGCGTTGAACTTATCCGAAGAGGGGTTGATTGTTTACACGAACAAATATTTCCACGAATTGTTGGCGTTGCCTTATGAAAAAGTAATAGGACATTCTATTTATCTTTTTATACATCCTGGTTCCAAAGATGATTTCCTGGCGCTTTTCAGGAAAGGATTGGAAGGGCAGAGCAAAGGAGAAATAAATTTGTTTGTTAACGATAAAATAATTCCCGTGTATGTATCGCTTACTTCGTTATATCCAACGCTGCCTACAGTGGGAGTGATTATCACCGACCTTACAGAAAAGAAAAAACACGAGCAGCTCTTAGAGAAATATCAAACAGATTCAGAGGCAAAAAACCAGGAGCTTGCACAAAGCAATGCCGAGCTTGTTTCATTCTCATATATCGCCTCGCACGACTTGCAGGAACCTCTTCGTAAGATACAGACTTTTTCAGACCGCATACTCGATAAGGGGCATCACCAGCTTTCGCACGAATTGAAAGATTATTTTCATCGTATCATATCGGCAACGGGGCAGATGCAAAATCTTATTATAGCGCTGCTCGATTATTCCAGGACAAATTCTTCTGAAATGATTTTTGAGGAGATAGACCTGGACAAGGCGGTTCAGAAAGTAAAGAATAACCTCTCTGAAATGCTTGAAGAAACACACGCTGTTATTGAAAACGCACCGCTTACGGTTTTACAAGTTGTTCCGCTTCAGTTTAAACAGCTTATTACAAATATTTGTTTGAATGCCATAAAATACAGGAAGCCGGATGTTCTACCTGTTATTAAAATCAGCGGAGGTATAGCAGCTGCGAATGATTTGCGTGGCTTGAGCGCCAGACCGGGCAGGAGCTATTATAAGCTAAGCATAGCAGACAACGGAATCGGTTTTGAGCAGGAGCACGCAGAAAAAATATTTGAATTGTTTCAAAGACTCCATGGCAAAAGTGAATACGAAGGAACAGGAATAGGACTCGCCATCTGCAAAAAAATAGTTCAGAATCATAAAGGATTTATCAGGGCAGAAAGCATGCCCGGTACCGGCTCAACGTTTACAATTTATCTGCCGCTGAGGCACTAGAATATCACGCGAAAAAATTTCTTATTTACCAGTGGAGATTTTCCACATTCGCTGCAACCAACTCACCGCAGTGAAAACCGTTTTCGTTATCGAATGAATAATGTATTCCTCCATACAAGCGTGATATAGCTGCCTCTTGCGCGGCTGCTTCAAAGCTGGTGAAAGAGCGTGTAGAAAACCCGTAAGGAATTTTTGTGCTGTCGGTGAATGAAAAATTTTCGCCCAATTCCGAAGTAAGAATTTTAGCAGCAGCTCCCGAAAAAGTAGAGTGGCCTGATGTATAAGAGGGAAATGGCGGTGTTGCAATAAACGGGAGCCAGTTTGCATCAATATAATTATGGATATAGGTTACTGGACGAAGAAGGTTGGTAGAAAATTTCGCACGCCAACAAATAATGCCGGCATCGTTTTCTGCTATGCCTGTTTTGGCGAGAAGAATAGCAGCATTGCCTAAATCAAAATTCATGTTACGGATAATTTGTAAAACAATGGCAATATTATGCCCCGGCGGAGTAAATGTTCCACCGCCATCTGCCCAATATATTGCAATAGCTTGCTGTTCGGGCGTGAGATTATTTACAGTTGTATAAACCTGGTTGGCGTAATTATAAAACGAAGAATTTATGTCAGCAGAAAATGCCGGAGCTGCGGGCGGGTCAATGGGCCCGGGAAGATTAGTTGATACCATGGGCCTGTTGTTTCCCCAATACGGAAGCATTGCACTTTGAAATGCAGGAGGAGTTGAAACCCAGAGACCATCACCTGCAGGCGGAACATAATTCGAAGGAAAATTATGCAGGTATGCTTCGAAACCTCCGTCAGTTGTAGACCAGCTAAAGATGGCATCTGCCATAGCGTGCCCGTAATCACGGGAACGATTTATAATATGTACGTTAAATTGCGATGAATACATAGCTTCATTCGCAGCTTCGAGTGAATCAATTCTTGTAACATTAGCTGAAGAAGTGTTAGCAAAAAGATTGCGCACAATGCGGGCTAACGCAGCATTGGCAATAACGGGAGGAGCATAAGAATTTCCATGGTCGCGCTCCGGCACTGCTGTAAGTGCATTGAGCTGCCCTGCGAGAGATTGATGGCCCGGATGCATTCCTTCCACAAGCGATTCATATAATGCAACTCCTGCATAACCAAAATTTCTCGCAGCAATGGGAGGAGTGTGTCCCGGAGTTTCAATGGTAAGCTTCAGCATGAGCTTGTACCATGTATCAATTACATAAGAATCATATCGCTCGGGGTTAAAACTTTTTGTTGTGAAAGGTTCTGTATAACCTACGGTGTCTTCTTCTTTTTTACAGGCGTTCAGAAAAAATAAAGTAAGAAGAAGAAAAAGAAATATTTTTTCAGATAGTAAGGTTTGTGATTTCATAAGGGCTGTTTTGAATGGTTCCGAATCCCAAACATACTTAGCATTTATTTTTTCTTTTTGGGAATTCGATGAGAGATATTTTTTCATCGGTGAATGAAAATTATTTCCCGATGACACGCAGTTAAGCTTCGAAAGCACTACAGCGAGGCAAATTCACGCGATTGAAATGTTTGCGCTGCACGATTTTTAAAACATCGAATTTTTTTTTCTTCCTAACGACAAAAAATCCTTTCACATCAAGCTCTCATTTGGCGGCAACATCTACTACGAGAGATTAACACTCATCAAATAGTGCGGTTCTAATCGCAATATTCACCCAGCTAACCAGAAGAGCTCTCTTAAAGAGGGCTCTTCTTTTTTCAGGATAATTCACACCAATTATTTTTTATGTGTAAGTTTTTCCACAATGAGAAATTTTTTACTAAACCACACTTTAATTTTATAAAATTTGATGCTGTTTTTTGCGAATTCTGATGGAATAAATATTGGGGCTTTATTGGTGAATAATTAAAAATCAATAACCATGAAAATCTTAAAAACAATTTCAGCATTATTTATTTCTGCCGGTATAATTTTATTTACGGCTTTTGCGCAGGACTCTAATCCTCCAAAAAGCACCATACCGGCAAGCCAGGATTATAACACTGCAATCGGCGCGCGGCTGGGCGGCCTCACCAGTGGATTGACAATAAAACATTTCACAAATCCGTCCACAGCGCTTGAGGGAATCCTTGGTTTCGGACATAGCAGTTCCGTCATAACAGGCTTATATGAAAAGCATGTCGACATCAACTCATCTCCCGGACTTATGTGGCTTTACGGAATAGGCGGCCATGTAGGTTTTTTCCAATATCGCGGTTACTACTATTGGGTGGCTTATGACGACCATCGGGTTTATTATGTGAGCTCTCCGGGACCAACGGCTGCAGTAGCAGGCGTTGATTTTATTCTGGGACTGGATTATAAATTTCGCGATGCACCATTCAATTTAGGGCTCGATGTTAAACCCTTTGTTGATTTTTATAACGGAGCGTACGGATATTTTGATGGTGCATTAAGCGTTCGCTTTGCTTTCTAAAGTTTTTAATTAATAAATCTGACAGGAGGAAAAGTCCCGATGGCGATATCGGGATTTTTCTTATCACTAAAAGATTAACTAAAGAGTGACAAAAATTCACGAGTAAATTGTGGCAATAATTTTTCTTTGATGCGGGCTGTTTCGAAATTCACATAGATAAATTCCCTGCCATGTTCCCAGGTTCAGCTTATGATTGGTAATGGGAACTGTAACAGATGAACCTACAAGAGCGCTTTTTACGTGCGAAGGCATATCATCAGGCCCTTCCGCAGTATGAGTATATGAAGACAGATTTTCGGGAACAAGGTTATTGAAAATCGTTTCGAAATCAGTTCTCACAGACGGGTCATAATTTTCATTTACGGTGAGCCCGGCAGAAGTATGATGGATAAAAACATGAAGCAATCCTTTTTCCGGAAACTGCGAATGAATTTCTTTAAGAACAAAATCAGTGATAAGATGAAACCCTCTTCTAAAAGCCGGAAGTTTTATTTCTTTTTGGTATATCATAAGGCAACAAAATTAATCTACGAGAGCATTCGCCCAAATGACAGATACAGGAATAATTTATCATTTCATGGCTGATTTAGTGGCAAGCATCGAAATTTAATTGTATGAGGGAAAACCCTTTATAATTTTCGCCTTATATGCAACGAGTATTAATTGCCGATGACCATGTAGCCACGTGTCTCTTGCTTTCAAAGCTATTGCAGCGAACGGGCTACGAAACGGAAACTGCCCTCAGTGGCAAAAGCGCACTAGAGGGGCTTAGCCGGTTTAACGCAGACCTATGTATCTGTGATTTCCGCCTGGGTGACATTGACGGCATGGATATGATTGCGAAAATTAAAAATATTTATCCGTCCATGCCTGTTATCATGATAACGGGATATTCCGATACCCGCCTCGCGGTGAGCGCCATTAAGGCAGGAGCTTTCGATTACATTACTAAGCCCATCATTACTGACGAAATACTAAGCTCAGTAAAAAAAGCAATGTCGGTCAGCGGTGTGAAAAAAGTTCGTGCTGCTGCGTCACCTGTAACAGATGCCGAGAAAACGGAAAGTGAATATGTGCAGGGAATAAGCGTTCACTCCAAGCAACTGCAGAGACAAATTGAATTAATTGCTCCTACCGATTACAGCATAATCATATACGGTGAAAGCGGTTCGGGCAAAGAAGCAGTTGCCAGAATCATTCATGAAAAAAGCTTGCGTGCCGGAAAGCCTTTTGTCGCAATGGATTGCGGAGCTATACCAAAAGATATTTCTGCCGGTGAGCTTTTTGGTTATGAAAAGGGCGCATTCACCGGTGCCGTAAATGCCAAGCCGGGTCATTTTGAAATGGCAAACGGTGGAACACTTTTTTTGGATGAAGTCGCAAACCTTCCATACAACGTTCAGGTTTCGCTGCTGCGCGTGGTGCAGGAAAGAATGTGCAGGCGCCTCGGCGGCACGCGAGACATTCATCTTGATATGAGAATTCTTGTTGCCTCAAATGAAAACCTGCAGGAAGCATATAAGGCAGGAAGATTCCGCGAAGACCTTTTTCACCGCTTCAACGAATTCAGTATTCATGTACACCCATTGCGCGAGCGCAAAAATGATATTCTTCCCCTGGCATATTATTTCCTCGATGTTGTTAATGTGGAGCAGGGCAAGAACACAAAGCGCTTTACGCCCAGGGCAGAACGCATGCTTCGTAATTATTGGTGGCCCGGCAATATCCGCGAGCTGAAAAATGTTATACGCCGCGCCATGCTTGTGGGCACTGGCAATGTACTGGATAGTATTTCTTTCCCTATTGAAATTGCTTCGCAACAGGACCGCCTCGCATTAAAATTAAAAGATGTAATTCACCTTGCTGAAATAGACAAAATCAGAAAAACGCTGAACGAGGTCGGCAATAATAAAAGCAAAGCAGCAAAAGCTCTTGAAATAGACCGTAAAACTCTTTATAATAAAATGAAGCTATTAAAGATTCATAGCTGAATCTTTAGCAACATTGCTTTTCATAAAACGGGTGGGAGAAATTTTTAGAACCTATATCCTATCGAAATAATACCGTCGGGAATGGCGGCGGGACCTACAATATAATAGCTGAGATATTCCGCAGGAATACTTTTTTGACTGAGGTCCGAATGTGTTTCAACTGATTTAAATCCCAACGCTATGTCGAATTGCCAGTACTTATTTTTTCCAAATACAACCTGGTATCCGGCTCCTCCGCCAATACCATAACATTCATAGTATATGGATTTATCATCCGGCAATCCTTTATTTTTTCCATACACAGCCGTGCCATACATATAAATCCCTTCAGCATTTTCTCTTGCTGTAAACATTTTTACGAATGGCGAAACCTGGTAGCCCGGGTATTGCCTGGAGAAATAATATTTCAAATCAGTGCCAAAAGCAAAGCGATATTTTATTGAATGCTGAAACCGTATTCTTGCACTATTATAACTGCCGGCAACAAAGCCAAGCGGAGACAAAGCAAAAGAATTATGTTTTGTTGCTACTTCCTGTGCATTTGAGGTGTTAGAAAAAATAAATAAAATTCCCGTCAGGGTTTTTAGGAATGACATTTTCATCTGCGTGCCTTGAGATTAATAAACCAAGGCGCAAAGTAAAAAAGATTTTATCGAATAAATATGAACCTCCTGATTTAGTTTTTCACCAAAATTAACTATGCCTCTATTCTTTCTTCCTTGCAGGAATTCGCAAATGGCAGATTATCTGCATAAAAAAAGCAGGCATTTGGATGCCTGCTTCACTTCATGTTACTAAACTATTGCCTTTTCAGAAAAGAAAAGTCACGCCTATATAACCTGAATATGTTTTGACGTGTGAACGGTCGAGCACGTAATATTGGTCGGTGGTAATGTTGTTGCTGCGGTCGCTGATATCTACCAGCCCATACACCCCGCGGAAGCCAACGGCCAGCTTCACATTCTCCCCGCCAATGTCCAGCCCCACACCATAGGCAAGTCCTATATCAGCCGGTTTCACTGCAAGAACTGCATGCAGGGTATCGGCTTCACTGCCGCTTTCAACCGTTAATTTACTTCCTGTATTAAAACCAACCTGCGGCCCTACACAGACATTAAAATTAACGGGCTTATCCAAACCAGTATTAAATACCAGCATAAGCGGAACATTTACATAACTTAATTCTACCTTTTCGCTGAAGTTTCCTTGCTCAAATTTTTGTGCTATCTTTAAATAAATAACTTCCAGCTGTAAATTAAAATTGTCGGATGTTTTAACACCGATGAATCCGCCAAATCCATGGCTCACTATAAATGTGCCTTCTGCTTCGCCGTGCGATGTGTGAACATTAAACGCACTGATAGTTGGCATGTAACGGAAACCTGCCATGAAAGCGCCTTCACTTGATTTACTCCCCTGGGCGGCAGGTGCGGGTGCAGAAGCTGTGCTTTGAGGAGCACTCTTTTTATTAGTATCCGGAGACGAAGGACTTATAATAATTTGTTGTTGTTGCTGCTGCTGCTGCGGGTCTTGGGCTCGCAATGCGAAAGGGGTTATCGCAGCAATTAATAATAAATACTTTTTCATTTTTTCTTACTTTTTGAATATGGTTACACGTACTAATTAAACTCACTTACAAAATTACCTCTCTTATTTATCAGGGAAACTAAGTTTTCGATGCCACATAATTTCTTGTCGTTAGGTGGAAATAAATTAGCGATGCATAAAAAAACATTGAACAGAATGGAAATGTTGTCAAGTTTTCGTGAAGGCGCCTGCTATTCCTTTGCAATTTTTCCCGACTCAATAATTACGCCTTTGCGGAGCATACCCAGAAAATAAATACCAGGAGGCAAGCCTTCAAGATTGAGCTGAACAGTGCCATTGCCCGGAGCCAGGTTTACATCTTTCATAATATTGCCGAGCATGTCATAAAGTATAATACGGTCTTTATCCTGGTAGCTGACTGTAATAGTTTCCACAAAAGGATTGGGTGCCAGCAAAGAAGCAGATAACGATGGTTCTTGAATTCCTGTTGCGCAGGTAGCAATGATGTTTGCTGTCATGGTTGGATGCACGGTACAGTAATAATTGTAAGTTCCTTCGCAGGGAATTACGATGGAGTATGTCGATAATGTTGAGGTAATCGGTGCATTCCAGGCAGTACCGCATGAAGGAACTGAAGTGGAGGTTGTAGTGTGGGTGCCGCTTGACCAAACCCATGCAACAGTGTCGCCACAGTTAGCATTGACGCTTGCAGGAATGAAGTTAAAATCCGCCACTAGCACGGTGTGAATGGTGGCTATGGCATAGAGTGATGCCGTAGTCAGAATAAAAAAAGCATAAATTTTTTTCATAAGTTTTTTGTTTTAAAAATTTTTTGATTCTATAGAAATATAATTACATCCATAAAGTTCGCGATAAAAGAAAGAGGTAAGAAAAAATTACGATGAGCATATAGGAACTGTAGATAAATTACAAGATTTTATCGAAGGCTCATATCGGGGACACGGGAAATAAAAAGCTCCCTTAATTGGGAGCTTTTTTGATTTTTAAAAACGGCGCTACTGATTTATTTCCTATAGCTTTCGCTGGTTTTGGTTTTTGCTTTGTTTTTTTCGTCAGCATTTGTTTTCAAACCCCATAGCTCAACTTCCGCTTTTTTATCTTTCATATTATTTACAGTTGAATATGTAAACTGTACTTTTTTTAGCTCGCGTTCTGTGCCTTTCAAATCAATAACCTTGCTTTCACCCGGAGGCTGGATGGAAAAAGGCAAATTAGCAGTTACGTCTTCAATGGTTCCATCTTCATAAAATACTTTCATGCTTTTTATGTTGATGGGTGCATCTTCAATCTTAAGTTTAAGCGCTGCAAACTTATCGGCAAGTAAAACAGAAATTTCATCTGTTTCCTTCTGAAAATCGGCATGTAATGAACCTATTTTGTGCCATCCTTTTGCATCGCTGATAACCACTCCGGGTTTTTGCGCGTTGGTGATGCCATAGCTTGTCGCCACAGTAAATAAAATAATAAGAATCTTTTTCATTTTATTAATTTTTAAAAAGTGAATGTTTAACGTGGGGCAAAATTAAATTCTCAATCGGCTGCCAGACTCTATTTTCGATAAACCGTTGAAGTCAGGTTATAAGTAATGGCAAACAGAGGATGATTTACGGGGGCAGGGAAATACCAGCCACGAACAACTAATTGTAAGTTTATTTCCTGAATACATCCCGCAAAGCCCGAATAAAAAATTAAATTTTTCCATCTTCATCTGAAATAAACCTTATTTCTTTTCGTTATTATCAAGATATTCTAGTAAATATTTAATAACTTGTTAAAAAAAGTTTTCATAAAATATATTTATTCATTGAGTGTTCATATTTTTGTAGCAAGTTTATAGCATAGAATAAAAGAAACAGTTCACGCATTTCCCCCGTATAAAATTTCATTAGGTGAAGACAAGGCAGGATGTCGTCCCTGGTAAGTGGAAAAAATAGGTTTGAACTATAGTAGAACAAGACCATAACATCTGCCATTCATTTAATTAAGACAGTAGTTACAAAGTGCGCTTTTAGTGCAAGAAATTTCTTCTTTGCACTGAAGAAGAATTATGTTTTAAATAAACAGAAATAAGAATTAATAATTAATCTCCCGTAAAAAAACCAAATCAACTGCTCTTTCCTCTACGCGGAAAAAATTTCGCACGCAAAGATATTGCACGCTCCTAAGGGGTAAAAAAAATTTCGATAACTCGCTTAAGAATATCGATACATGGTTATAATCTGCGGTTCTGTTGCAACAAACGTTGCAACAGAACCGAGATAATAACTCAACAAATAATAAAGAACGCGACCAAAAAAACAGAATAAAAGAATTAGGGGTCAAAGATACAAGCAGGAATAAAGAGCAGAATAAATTTTCGATACCTTGAAAGAAACAATCGATGAAATGAACATATCTCCCCATAGATAGCATAATCTTTAATTATCCCTGAAGGGCAGGACTTCTGGCGGATAATGTCAATACGTTCTTTAAAAAATAATAAACCACCAAAACAAACAGAATGAAAAAGAACATTAAACTGATGCTGGGCCTTTTTGCGGCATCAATGCTGACTATCAGCGCCTGCCAAAAAGAAGAAGAACTTTTATCAGAAGGGCCTCCGGCTATTCCTCCAGTTTCAGTTCAGAATACCGATAACGGAGTATGCGGAGCATTGCTTTACGCAAACAATGCAGCCAAAAGCCGAATGGAAACAATGGAAAATCGCGTAAGGGATTTTATTAAACTTAACCCGGATGCCGTTAGCGCCAGCGCCAGAAGTATAATTACTATACCCGTTGTTATTCACGTAGTATATAGCGCTGCTGAGCAAAATCTTTCCACGGAACAATTGCAATCGCAGCTTGATGTTTTGAACGAAGACTTTAGTGCATCAAATGCAGACATTTCAAATGTACCGTCTGCTTTTCAGTCTTTAGTCGGTAATGCAAGCCTTCATTTTGTTTTAGCAGCACGCGACCCGTCAGGCAATGCAACCACCGGAATTACCCGCACACCTACTACAGTCACCTCATTCTCCAGCAATGGTTCGGTATGTTTTACAAGCCTGGGTGGATATGATGCATGGCCAGCAAGCCAATACCTGAATATATGGGTCTGCAATAAATCGGGCGCTGCCGGATATTCTTCATATCCGTGGAGCGGAAGCCCGGCAACCGATGGAATTATTGTAAAGTATACCTATGTAGGCAGAGTAGGAACATTCACCAATAATTGGAATTACCAAAAGGGGAGGACCATTACCCATGAAGTGGGCCACTGGCTTGGCCTTATTCATATTTGGGGCGATGCAACTTGCGGTGATGATTTGGTTAATGATACGCCTACGCAATCGGCTGCTAATGGTTCGTGTCCGGCATTTCCCGATATGTCTACATGCAGCCCTAATTCCAATGGCGACATGTTTATGAATTATATGGATTACACATATGATGCATGCAGAACTATGTTTTCGGCATTGCAGGTAACCAGAATGCTTGGCTACCTTAATACCACAAGAGCAAGCATCATGACTTCATTAGGCGGCACCCCACCATCGAGTTCAATTTGTAATGTTCCGGGCGGATTAACCGCATCCTCAGTTACTTCAGCCACCGCAACACTGAATTGGATTTCAACAGGCGCCGCAAGCTATAATGTTAAATATAAACCAACATTGTCATCTACATGGACTACCGCAGCAGCATCGGCAACTTCGCTTTCCGTTTCAGGATTATCAGCATCAACAGCCTATGAATTCCAGGTGCAAAGCATTTGCGCATCCGGTTCATCAGCATATTCTTCATCTTCAACTTTTGCAACACTTGCTCCTGCGCCTACCTGTAATGTACCTGGAGGCCTCATAGCATCTTCCATCACATCTGGCGGAGCAACACTCAACTGGATTTCTACCGGGGCTACCGGCTATAATATTCGATACAAGCCGGTATCTTCTTCTACCTGGACCATAACGTCTTCTTCGTTAACCCCGAAAATTATTTCCGGATTATCAGCATCTACTGCGTATGAATTCCAGGTGCAGAGTATTTGTACATCCGGTTCATCGGCCTATTCTTCATCAGCAACATTCTCGACTCTTTCAATTGTAACTGTCTGCAATGTGCCAACAGGATTGTTTGCCACTTCAATTACCCATAGCAGCGCAACACTTAACTGGTCTTCGACAGGAGCTGTAAGCTATGTTGTAAGGTACAAGCAAACCAATTCTTCTTCATGGACCACAGTCAGCTCTTCTTCAACATCAAGAGTTATTAACTGGTTAACGACAAATAAAAATTACGAATTCCAGGTTCAAAGTGTATGCGTATCCGGTTCATCATCGTTTTCTCCATCGTACTTTTTCAGTACAACTACACCGTAACAACTAAAAGAATGTAATGCTTTGCATTAGTGTTTGAATCGGGAGTCCGTTAAAATGGGCTCCCGATTTTTTTTAACTCATCCGCTTCCCTGTGTCAATTATCGCCGATTCATTCGGGTTATCGAAAGTTTAAATGAATCATGCAATGTTCATAGTATTTTCGAGGTGAATTTTTACACGTCAAGCGAGGCAGGAAATCAAAACTTTAACGAAACCTACAAAAGATGATTTGCGTGATAATTGATAAAGATGCCGTATCAAGACAAAATGTAGAAGGCATTTTGAAAGAAATCACACACCTGGCGCTTATCAAGAGTTGCAAAAGTATTGTTGAAGCGACTGACATTTTAAAAAATAACAAAACGGATATTTTATTTATTGATATGAAGGGTGCAAGCAGAGATTGCCTGAACCTTTTAGATTCACTGGACTACGAAAGGCCTCGTATCATTGTAACAGCATCAGATACCGAAGCTGCAAAAGATGCATTTGACATGGACGCTGTCGATTTTGTTCCAAAGCCCATAACTTCCCAAAGAATGCTTAAAGCGCTATCTAAAGTTTTCAATGTACCGGCGCAGGTTATTTGGAAAAAAGAAAATGATATGCAGCGGGAGCTTTTTGTAAAACAAAATTCGCACTTCGAAAAAATTGACGTAAATACTATTTGCCGTATTGAGGCGCTCGCTGATTATGTAAGCTTGTTTACAGACGGAAAAAGATACATCATTCACTCTACTTTGAAAGGCATACACAGCAAGCTGCCGGATAAAGATTTTGTACGCGTACATAAGTCGCACATTGTTCGTGTCGACAGGATTTCTAAAATAAACGGTAAAGTATTGGAAGTCGAAAAACATACCGTGCCCATCAGTCATTCATTTAGAAAAACATTATTCGACCGGCTGAATGTTATCTGATTAACCCACTATTTTTTTATAAAAAATTTTCCGGCAGGTATGTTTCCTATATCCTGTCATACCTGATATCAGGTTAATGGGCTGTTTTTTCAGCCCATGCATCGAAATTTTATTCCGCCTCACTAAAGGTGTAATATTTTGTGTGCATTAATTTTATTCTCAAAAAATATTTTATGAAAAAAGAAGAAATACTTGCGAAAGAAGATAACAGTGCGCACGAAGCTATTAAAAGCATCACCGTAAAGCTCGATGAGCACACATTTGTCACTCTTAGAAGACTCAGTTCATTTGAGAAATGGAAAGAAAGGTATCCCAAAGCAAAAATTATTCAATAACTAATACAGTAAAATTAACGGGCAGGAAAAGATACCCTGGAAGATTATAACATCTTCAGGCGGCCCATCAATTGCTCTCTGTGCGGGCGGCTCACCGGTATAAATTTCTTGTTAATGATAAGGGTGTTATCCTCAATAGAAGAAATCTTATCGAGGCGAACGATGTACGAATTGTGCACACGAAGAAAATCATCCTGCGGCAGCTTGTCCAAAATTGATTTCATAGTTGAATGCACAATATATTTTGAGGCCATGGTATGAACAGCAGCGTAATCAGCAAGCGCCTCGATGAATAAAACATCGTTGACATTTATTTTCGTGAGCACAGAGTCAACTTTCACAAAAAGATATTCAGCTTTGGGCGGGGTCCTTTTACTTTCAAAATTGTTTTTTGCTTTCGAGACTGCTTTCAGAAAACGTTCTTCGCCAATGGGCTTCACTATAAAATCAACCGCATCGAAATTAAATCCATCTACCGCATATTTTTTTTCAGAGGTCATTAAAATCACCTGCGGCTTGCGTTCGTGCAATGATTTCATCAACTCCAGTCCGTTCATTTCCGGCATCATTACATCCAGAAAAACCAAGTCTACCGGTTGCGAGGAAAGTATGTTAAATGCTTCCATGGCTTTAGAACAGCTGCCTACAAGTTTCAGAAAAGGCAACTTGTTTACGAGGTGTTCTACTTCTGTCCTGACAATTCTATCGTCGTCAACAATTAAACAGTTCATATGTGACAAATTTCTTTTACTATTTCATGTGATGTTCCAAAAATAACAATTTATGTCACATAACAATTGTAAATTCTATATTTCGCATAGTGCAACCGATAACCCGCAATTTCCATACCTCTAATCAGGAAAAAGGAAACTATAATTCTGTATCTTGCAAAAGAAGTCGTTAAAAAAGCTGTAAATGTTGCATCATTATCAAGGTCAATTTCGCAGGAATATTCTGCAAATTTTTATTGTGGCGGCAGTTTATTTTGTACTTGCCTGGTTAGGGTTACTGCTTGCTATAGAGAATTCAAACGTTTCACCGGTTTGGCCCTCTGCCGGATTCGCTTTTGCCATGATACTTTTGCTTGGGTACAGAATTACGCCGGGCATTTTATTAGGTGCATTTGTTGCCAACGTAGCTGTTTTTCTCTCCAACCATACATGTAATTTGCCCACAGCGCTCTGGGCATCTCTTGTGATATCCCTTGGTAATACCGGTGAGGCAGTAGCCGGCACTTACATGTTAAGGAAATTTGTTCCGGCAGTAAAAAACCATGACTTTTTTCTCAATTCCGGTTCCATATTCTGGTTCTTGTATACGGCAGCGATAACGTGCTTAATAAGCTGTACCATAGGGGCAACAGCTCTTTTGCTTTCCGGAATAATTACACAGCAGCATTACCTTACCATAGCATTTACCTGGTGGACAGGAGATGTTTCGGGCGTTCTTCTTATAGCTCCTTTGATTCTTACCTGGTGGCGGAAGCCATTGAAAAGTTTATTTGTATCCGGCCGGAAACATGGTAATCGTTTCGAATCTGCCCTGATTTTTTTCTTTGTTGTAATTGTAAGCGGAATTGTTTTTGATGAATGGTTTATGGCCGCCCCGGTTTTCCGGTGGTCTTTTTGGGTTATTCCCGTCTTGGTTTGGGCCGCTGTTCGCCTGGAACAGCACGAGAGTATTACTGCCGTATTATTTTGTTCTGTAACAGCGGTTTGGGGAACTTTAAATGGCCATGGCACCTTTTCGGAATTAACATTAAACGAAGGGCTTGTTTCGGTTGAAGGGTTTACTTCCGTGATTGTTATGACGACATTATTATTGAACAGCGCTGTAAGGGAACTAAGAGATACAGAAGCAAAACTCCGTACAGCGCATAATGAACTTGAAATGCGCATTAGCGAACGAACAACAAGTCTTCGCGAGCAAAAAGAATTTGTCGAAACGCTTTTCAATTCAATCGAAGACATGATATCTGTATTTGACAGGCAGGGCAATTACATAGCTGTGAATAGGAAGACGGAAGAAATATACAATCTTAAGAGAAAGGATTTTATCGGTAAAAATGTTTTCGAACTTTTTCCGGCTATCAAAAAAACCAATTTGCACGATAATTTTCTCAAGGCGCTGAAGGGAGAAGTGATTCACGACGTGTCTTACTTTTCGGAAACTACCGGGAAATATTTCGAAAATTTTTATATCCCTTTAAGAAACAACGAGCAGGAAATCTATGGTGTTTTAGCTATAGGGCATGACATAACAGAAATAAAAAGGTCAGAGGAGCTTGCCAAACGGAGCGAGGAAAAATTTAGCAAGCTGTTTGATTCATCTCCTTTTGGTATTGCTTTATCAGAAGTATCTTCAGGAAAATTTGTTGAAACCAATGATAATTTTTTGGATATGATGGGATACAGTCGTGAAGAAATAATCGGGCATACATCACTTGATTTCGATATGCTTGACGCTGGTGAAAGAAAAAAAATCATGCATGGGCTTGAGCAAAACGGTTCGGTAAAAAACCTGGAGGTGGAGATGAAAAAAAAATCGGGAGAAAAAATATGGGTAATGCAATCCACCGAATTAATTACGGTGGGCGAGGATAAATATCTTCTTAATGCTTTCAACGAAATCAATCAGCGTAAAAGAGCTGAAGAGCAACTTAAAGAAAGCGAAGAACGCATACAATCTATTTTCAGAAGTGCGCCTTATGCTGTAATTGTCATTGATTCGGCAGGCAAAATCATAGGATGGAATCCACAGGCAGAAACTATTTTCGGGTGGAAGGCAAAAGAAATTATAGGCAAGTATTTAAGCGATACGATTATACCGGAACGTCTGCGCGACGCGGGCAAAAACGAATTGTTGCATTATCTACAAACCGCAGCAGGCTCATTCTCAAACCAAACTATTGAGATGCCTGCGCTTGACAAAAGTGGCAGAGAATTCTTTGTGTACATCAGCATTTCCGTAACCATGATTAAGGGCCAGAAACACTTCACTGCTTTTATGAGTGATATTACCGAATTCAGAAAAGCACAGGAAGCTGTAAAGCAAAAATCGAAGGAGCTTGAACGTTCAAACCTGGAACTGGAACAATTTGCCTATGCCGCTTCGCATGATTTGCAGGAACCCCTGCGTTCTGTTATCGCTTATCTTCAGATTATTGAAAAGAGATATAAAAATAAGCTGGATGCTGATGCAGATGAATTCATACAACGCTCTGTAGATAGCGCTGTCCGCATGCGCACGCTGATTAATGATTTGCTAAGCTATTCCAGGGTTGGAACTATGGATATTAAATTTGATAAAGTAGACAGCGGTTTTGTGGCAGGCGTAGCACTTGATAACCTGCATAAACTTATAGAGGAAAATAAAGGCGCTGTTTTATTTGATACTCCTATGCCTGTAGTAACCGGTAGTGATTTGCAACTTACACTGTTGTTTCAAAACCTGATTTCAAACGGCATCAAATATAAAAACCAAAGACCACCTCAGGTTATGATAGCTGCTGAAGAAAAAAATTCTCAGTGGCAATTTTCTGTTAAGGATAATGGAATGGGAATCCGTAGCGAGGACCTCGAAAGGATATTTCTCATCTTTCAACGGCTGCATACACGCGCGGAATTTTCCGGCACCGGGATAGGGTTGGCGCTCTGCAAAAAAATTGTGCAGCGACACGGAGGAAATATTTGGGTTGAATCGGAACCAGGCAAGGGAAGCACATTTTATTTTACTATTCCAAAAAGACCCACACCGGAAGCAGCCTGAAGATTTATTTTTTTATTGATTGCAACTTACAAGCAATAAAAAAGGGCTGCTTTTGTGGACAGCCCTTTCCGGCAGTTAGGTTTACACGCAGAAATTTTATGCCGGTTATCTTATTATCTTGACTCTCAATCTTAGCCTCCTGTATGCAATTTATCTATCTCTGTAGCAGAGAGCTTATCTACTTTCTTGATTTTAGCATTTGTTTGCAATACCGATGGCAATGAATTTCGAACATCTTCTTCTGATGCTCCCTCCACCACGCCGTAAAGAATATGGTCATTATAATTACATCCGAAATAAAATTTCGAAAGCTGAAATTCATCCTTCGCTTTCATGTCCTCTAGTGCTTTTCGGCATTGCTCAGGCGTGTGTGGTGCCATTACAAAGTAATAATCCTTTTTATCATTGCTTGATAGGGGATAATCTTTTGCCGCGGCAATAATTATACTTAAAAAAATGATGTAAAGTATTTTCATTTTTTTGCTTTCCTCGTTTTTTAAATTGCTGAATTATTTGTTTAATGTATTTTTTTTTAAAAAAACCCCTGCACGATACGATCCCGCAGGGGTATCCAACATTTGCCTGAAATGAAAACCAGTTATCGGCTGATTGATATTTCGGATGTGGATTTCTTGTTATCCCCCTTTGAATGCCATAGTTCAAAAGTACTTCAACCATCAGCCCTTGATTAAAATTTTCGATTACACAAAACAATAACCCGATAACTGGACAAAAAATAACGGCGGGTTATTTTCTCCAGCAAAATTTTGAAACAGGCACGAAATTTTCTGACTATCTTTACGATAAATAAGATTTAATAACTGTGTCAAACAACAGAGTAATACATTTTGAAATCTAGGCAGATGATGTAGAAACTCCGCTACAAAATGAGCATTTTTTTTCTCAAGCTCACGAATAACTTTTCAGTAAACAGGGCCAAAGAATTTATGGTATAATTTTTAAAGAATATATAGTAAAAAATTATAGCCATGGCTAAGTACTCAAAGAAAGCACAGGATACTGTGAGAAGCGCAGTTAAGCGCGCCAAAAAAGGAACGCTTCGTTCAGGACGCAGCGGTAAAAAAGTAACAAGCCGGAGACAGGCGATTGCTATAGGACTGAGTGAAGCAAGAAAAAAAGGAGCAAAAGTTCCAAAGAACCCTTCAAGTTAATTCATCATGAAAAAGGATATACCGTTTGAAACCGAAGCTCATTCACTTGCCGGAAGAGCCGCAATGGATTTATTTCCCGAAGAAGATTTAAATGCATTGGCTTCGAGGTTGATTCCGCTCTATAACCCGGAAAGGTTTGACGCTGCTGCGTTGAGATTATACCTGCAGAAAGGGGAGCAGATTATTACTTTGTATGCCGTAGATAAATTCAAGCAGGAGCAAAGCAATTATCCGAAAGATAAACTGCCTGTAAAAAAATTTAAGATAAGAATACCGCCACGCGAATTTCTCAGATATGTTAAGAGATTTGACCTTACACTTACCAACGATGCTTACGACATCCAGGATATGCTGGTAATAAATAGATAAGTTTCATGTGAGGGGATTTTTCTAATTCTGCTAATCAACACGAATTGGAATAATTTTGTGATTAATCCTGCAATCATGGGGCTGAAAGAATACAAGCAAAAACGGAATTTCCGGAAAACCAAGGAACCGGAAGGGAAGAAAAAAAGGAAATCATCCTCTCATATTTTTGTTGTGCAACAGCATGCTGCAACCCGCTTGCACTATGATTTTCGTCTCGGACTGAACGGTGTTTTAAAAAGCTGGGCAGTTCCCAAAGGCCCTTCCATGAATCCCAATGATAAGCGCCTTGCCATGATGGTGGAAGACCATCCATTTGCTTACAAAGATTTTGAAGGAACTATTCCCGAGGGAAATTATGGTGCCGGAAATGTTATTGTATGGGATAACGGGATTTATCATGGCATAGGAAAGGATGGAGGTAGTGACGATAAATCTTTGCTGAAAGGGATAGAAAAAGGGCACATTAGTTTTTTCCTGGAGGGTAAAAAACTCAAAGGAGAATTTTCTCTTATCAAAATGCAGGGTAGCCCCCAGCCGAATGCATGGCTGCTCATAAAAAAAGATGATGAGTATGCTTTGAAAGAAGACATTCTGAAAAAAAATAAATCTGTCTTTACAGGTAAAAAACTGGAAGAAAGAAAAAAGGAAAAAAAAAATTCTACAAGACCTTCTAAGCCGAAAATTGAAAAGACTGAAAAGCTCCGCATAAAAAAAGCAGAGCTGGTCAAGCCCATGGCGGCAGAACTTGCTGATGAGCCGTTTGATGACAAAGATTGGGTTTTTGAAATGAAGTACGATGGTTACAGGGCGCTTGCTTCGTTGGACGGAAATGGAAATGTGCTGCTTTATAGCAGGAATCTTTTATCATTCAATAATGCGTATCCTGAAATTGTCAATGAATTAGAAAAAATTAATTACGAGGCATTACTTGATGGAGAAATAGTAATTGAGGATGAAAAAGGACGCTCACATTTTCAACTCTTGCAGAATTATAAGGCGACCGGCAAGGGGCCTCTTAAGTATTATGTCTTTGATTTATTACGCCTGAATGGAGAGGACACTATGCGGCTTACCTTGCTGCAGCGAAAAGAATTACTTCGTGAGCTGATCAGGAAATTTTCGTTCACCAATGTCTTTTATTCCGACCATATTGCCGAAAAGGGAAAAGCCTTTTTTTCTGCGGCGGTCAAAAACAAGCTCGAGGGAATTATGGCGAAGAATGCTGAGAGCACTTACATTCCGGGCAAGCGTACCCGGAGTTGGCTGAAAATAAAAATTGCCCATCAGCAGGAAGCCGTAATCGCCGGCATCACTGAACCAAAAGGAGCGCGAACTTTATTTGGCTCGCTTTTGTTGGGAGTATATGAAAATGGAAACCTGGAATACATCGGCCACTGCGGTACCGGTTTTGATGAAGCGACATTAAAAGAACTTTATAATAAATTTAAACCGTACTTCGTTTCGCAGTCGCCTTTTCCAAAGAAGGTAAATGTGAATGCAAAAGCACAATGGCTGAAGCCAAAGTTTGTTTGCGAAGTTAAATTTAGCGAGTGGACTGAAGATGGCTCTATGAGACATCCTGTATTCCTGGGGTTGAGAGAGGATAAAAGCCCTGAGGAAGTAAAAAGAGAAATTGTTGATATAGCAGAAAATAAAAAACCTGCCATGAAAGAAAAAAAATCTACCGATAACTATGAATTAAAAATCGGGAAAGTAACATTGAAGCTTACTAATCAAAATAAAATATATTTTCCCGGAGAAGGAATAACGAAGGGCGATTTGATAAATTATTATTCGGAAATTTCGTCCGTCATTTTACCTTACCTGAAGGACCGCCCTCAATCGATGAACCGGTTTCCAAATGGTATTCAGCAGGGAAGTTTTTATCAGAAGGACGTAGACAAAAAAACAATTCCGGAGTGGGTAACGACTGAAAAAGTTTATTCTGAATCAAATAAAAAAAATATAAACTATCTTATATGTAACGATAAGGCAACGTTGATTTATATGGCCAACCTGGGATGCATAGAAATCAACCCGTGGAATTCCAGGATTACAAACTTGCACAACCCGGATTGGATGGTGATTGACCTTGACCCGGAAAAAATTCCTTTCAAAGAAGTGGCAAGAGCAGCACAGGAAGTAAGAAAAGTTTTAGACGAACTTGAAATTGAAAGCTATTGTAAAACATCTGGCGCTACCGGCTTGCATATATATGTTCCTCTGGCAGCAAAATATGATTACGATGTTGTAAAAGAATTTGCGGAGCTTATTGCTCATATTACACATGAGAGATTGCCAAAAACTACGAGTATACTTCGGCTTCCATCTAAACGGCAGGGAAAAGTTTATCTCGATTTTTTGCAAAACCGCAGAGGGCAAACGCTGGCGGCTCCTTATTCGGTCAGGCCGAAACCCGGGGCACCGGTGTCAACGCCACTGGAGTGGAATGAAGTAACTGAAAAACTTGATCCCTCCGCGTATACAATAAAAACTATTCTAAAGCGCTTAGAAAAAAAAGGCGATATGTGGGAACCGGTAATCGGAAAGGGAGTTAATCTTGCTAAAACATTAAAAGCACTTAACTCGGGATAAAATTCTGAAAAAAATTCATGAAACTTTTTTTCTCTTCTCTTCAAGACTGGCTTTCAACAGCGACATGAGGTCAGAAGACTTTCTATGCACGAGTTGCATTTTAGGCTTTTTTGGTTTTATGCCTTTTGACTTTTGCTTAATAATATCAAGCAGCTTTTCCGTATAAGTATCCTTGTATGCTGAAACATCAAATTTTTCTGTAAGCTGGTCAATCAATTTTATAGCCATATCCATTTCTTTTGGTTTTGACTTTGTCGCTTCGGGAACATTTAATTCATTCTTGTCTCGTATTTCCTGCTCGAAACGAATTCGTTCCAGCATAAGCACATCTTCATAAGGTTTCAGGATAGCAAGTGTTTCCCTATTTCGCATCACGAAAGAACCTACGCCAACTTTACCTGACTTGGCAAGGGCATCTCTGAAAATAGCGTATGCTTTTTCGCCGCCTTTGTCCGGTTCAATATAATACGGTGACTCATAATAAATCGGGTCGATCTCGTTCTCGCTAACAAAATTTGTTATTTCAATCGTGTGAGTTTTTTTAGCGTCCGCACTTTCAAAATCTTCAGGCTCCAGCACAACGTATTCATCTTGATACATGTATCCTTTTACAATATTCTCGTAAGGAACTTCTTTACCCGTATTTGCATTAACACGTTTAAATTTTATGTTAGCTAAATCCTTGCTGTCAAGCATGTCAAGGTCGAGGGAACTGCTCTGAACGGCTGAATACAACTTTACCGGGATATTGACCAGCCCAAAACTGATGGCTCCTTTCCAAATTGATTTCATGGCATCATTTTTTATAAATAGAATAACATACGGCATCATTTGCCGCCTTTAACAAAGATAAAAAATCATACCAAATATTTCTTATTTTAATACGCTGTGTTGAGTCGTAAAAGACAGAAAAAATATTTTAAAAAGAGATGGAAGGCACTGAAGGCGCACCTTTTGGCC
The DNA here is from genome assembly GCA_002215675.1 of Bacteroidetes bacterium 2013_40CM_41_45. GTDB lineage: Bacteria > Bacteroidota > Bacteroidia > AKYH767-A > 2013-40CM-41-45 > 2013-40CM-41-45. The sequence continues at coordinate 23,729 of NGFH01000009.1, forward strand.
TTTTTTGAAACAATAAACCCTGAAGAGCTGCACAGGATGCGCGTGGAAATAAAAAAAATAAATGCCTTAATAATCTTTTTACATGATTATTCAAGAAAAAAAACGATTTCAGATTCCTTTAAACCGATTAAGAAAATATTTAAACGGGCTGGCTTAACCCGGAGCGCTCATGTGAATTTACAATTCGTTGAAAAATACCATTTATTCCATGAGGAATTCAAAAACGAGCAGAATAGGAACTTGGTTTATCAAACCGGAAAGTTTTGTCAGAAGCGTGACGAATATTTATCTCTGATAAAAGAAGCACACAAAGACATTTCGGGGAATTTTCGCAACATAAATAGTAAATTTATTCTGCAGGTTTTCGAAAAACAAAAAAACCAATTATCCTGGCTCTTTGCTATAGATAATCCCGAAAAAAAATTGCATCGCTGCAGGAAAAAAATAAAATTCTTATTGTACCTGCATCATATGCTGCCTAAGCGCATTGCCGGTAAATTACAGGTTGATACAAATTATTTAAGCCAGTTGGAAGAATCTATCGGAAAATGGCATGATACAGTTTCTGCAATGGAGCTTTTAAAAATTAAGGACTATTCTGATAAAGCTGTCTTAACTCAACTCGAAAAGCAAGCACAAAGAACCTTACACCTGATTAACACACGGTCTTCTGATTTTTTAGAAAAAGTTAAGGGCAAAAAATAAAAATTGCCATTGCAGATTTTCTTTCGGAATGATATTTGAATTCTTTTTCCGGTTAATACCTGGAAAATGAGCCTGCTTAATACTTTATTGCGTTTAGGGATTATCTCAAGTCTTTCAGACAGGGAAGCGTTTATTAATAAAACATCGCAGCTTATAGAGCGATATTATGATGACTCCCAGACTGCAGAACGCCTAGCAAAGGTTCTTGCAACTTATCTGGAAGATGTAAAAGATAATCTTAACATGAGCCGCGCTGTTAAAAATTCATTAAACAAAACAGATGTTGCAACGAAGGAAGACATTGCAGAAATAAACAAAATACTGCAAGATTTAATTGTGGAACTCCGGGAACAAAAGAACAAGAATCCTGATGACGGAATTTCTTAAAATAAACTCTTATTATCTGCGCTCCATTAGAGGATTAAACATTGGGTTTATCCTGCTTGGATATTTTATGATTACCTGGTTGAGCAGGCGTAAAATTACTGCAGGACTAATCCCGAAAAAATACAGGAGCAATGGCAGTGTCATATCAAGACCTGCACGTTTACGTATGGTGGTTGAAAGGCTCGGTCCCACGTTTGTCAAATTCGGACAGATATTGGCAGACCGTCCTGATATTATTTCTGACCGGTTCAGAGTAGAATTGAAAAAACTTCAATCGTCTGCCAAGCCGTTTAACCATGATATTGCCATGGAGCAGATCGAAAATGAATTGGGCGCCCCGATTGAAAATTATTTTAAAGATATCAACAATGAATGCATAGGTTCGGCATCCATCGGGCAGGTTTACCTGGGAAAATTGAAAAACGGCAGGAGAGTAGTTGTCAAGATTCAGCGCCCCGATATTAAAAATAAAATAAAGCTCGATTTGGAACTGCTTGAATTTATGGCAGGCCGTCTCGCGGTTGAATACCCTGAGCTTGTAATAGTGGACATAACGGGAGTAGTAAAAGAATTTGGTGAAATGATGACGAAGGAATTAAATTATCTTAACGAAGCAGGCAATGCCATTCGTTTTGCTGAGATGTTCCGTGACGTTCCCTATTGTAAAATACCCCACGTGTATTCTGAAATCTCCACAGACAAATTGCTGGTGATGGAATATGTTGAAGGCATTACTCCCGATAGCGCTGAAAGACTTGAGCGCTATGGATACAACCCCATGGAAGTAGCAAGCAACGGAATAAATATTTTTCTGAAAATGATTTTTGAGCATGGATTTTTCCACGCCGACCCTCATTCAGGCAATTTTTTTATACAGGAAAATAACCGCGTTGCTATTATTGATTTCGGTATGACCGGGGCTTTGAAACCTTCACATATGAAATTTCTCTCCGAATTTACGTTAGGACTTGCAACTAAAAGAGCAGAAACAATCAGTGATGCCCTCTTGCAGCTCAGTGACCGAAAATTTTTCAAAGAGAAAGAAGACCTTGAGTTTCACATCAAGGAAATGCTCAATCGCTATGCACACACGTCTTATGAAAAAGTAAATTTTTCCCAGGTGCTAAGTGAGTGCGTAAAAATCATACACAAGTTCGAATTAAAAATACCGAACAATATTTATCTTCTGCTGAAAGCGCTTGCATCGCTTGAAAAACTTGGCTCCAATCTTCATAGTGAGATATCGTTGGCTTCTTATATAAAACCTTATGCAACGGCGCTGGTCAAAAGGCAATATTCCCCAATGGAACTCGCTGGTGATGTATTTGAAACTCTAAAAAGTTATGTCAGCCTGGTGCGCACTTTCCCGGGAGAAATGAGCGAGATCCTTTACAAAGCAAAACAGGGAAAGCTGGTGCATGATATAGAAATCAGCAACCAGGATTTTATAAATAATTCTTTGAAGCAGCTTAGCCGCAGAATATCAACAGTAGTAATTCTTGGCTTTATGTTTACCGGTTCTATCATTGCAGATATATGGGGAACGCCTACCGTATACACCAAGTTCATTTTTATAATTTCTTCTGTGTTATCAATCTGGCTGCTGGTAAGATTGTTTTTTAAGACGAGAGTTTGAGCTTTTATGTAGGAAAATGCCAACGATGTTGTTGAATATTTTCTACATAAAAGGACAATTCTAAATAGCGCATGGAGATTTTCTTTGAAATCCTTTTCTAAGGAGGCAATCTTAAAATTTTCTTTCACGGTATGCTTTTGGTTTAATAAAAGTCATCTTATCGTCTGATTATTAAATGTTGTCGAAAAATCTTATTCTAAAGCAGTAGTAGTAATATTTTTGAAATACATTTAATAATTAAACCCTTTTCAAAAAATTAACGATGAAGATCAAAATGTTAAGACCGGTTGTCGTACTAGGATTCATGACAGTTGCAATGGTTTCGTGCAATAACCCTTCTGAAAACAAAGTAGAAAATGCCAACGAAAAAGTAAATGAAGCCAAGGAAAATGTGAACAAAGCGATGGAGGAAGCTCGCCAGGAATGGGAGAAATTCAGAGACGAAGCGCGGGAAAAAATCAGGGATAATGAGGTTAAAATTGAAAAGTTTAAAGAAAAAATGGAAAATGGTAACGAAAAGGATAAAGCAAAATACAGGAAAAGAATTGGGGAACTTGAAACTAAAAATAATGAGCTAAGAAGAAAAATAGACGAATACAAATATGAAAATGAAAGTGCCTGGCAGGAATTTAAACGCGAATTCAACCATGATATGGACGAATTAGGCAGGGCGATAGATGACATATTTAAAGACAATGTTAAATAGATATAATTCTTATAAAAATAAAATCTAAAATCTCAATGTTATGGCACAAAGAAAAATAATTGATGTAGCAAAAGAGCTGCTCGAGGAAAAAATTATTTCCTACATTGAACCATCAGAAAAAAAAGTTGAATCTGCCAGGAGGAAAGTGGAGGAGGCAAAACAAAACCTGAAAAAGGCGGAGGAGAAAGCGAGGCTTGAAAAGGAGCAATGGCTGAAATTAAAGAAAGAGTTTGCAGGTAAAATAGATGCTAACCGCATCAGTATAAATAATTTTAAAAAGAAGCTTAATAGTGCCAGCGATAAAGTTAAAGCGAAGTATGAAGAGAAGCTTCATGAGCTCGAGGGAAAAAATAAGAAGATGATGGTAAGAATAGGGAAGTATAAAGATGAGCGGGCAGAGAAATGGGTGTCGTTTAAAAATGTTCTTGTTCGGGATGTGGAAGAAATTGGTTCTTCACTTAGTGATTTATCAAAGTCATTCCTGAAATAATTTATATCAACCCGGGTTGTAATTCTACCTCAACAGAACTATATTGCAGTTGACTTGACGATGTTTACATCTCCCCGTAAACAACCGCACCAGGTAAATTCAATAAGACCGGAAACAATAAAAAGGCCTGGAATAAAATAGCAAAGACATTGAAGTTAATTTTAGAATAATACATTTTAAAAAACAGACTCCCGGGTTACCGGGAGTCTGTTATGATCATCCTTTTTCCTTTCGCCAGTATTACCTGTTTCAAGTTATGAGGGTTTATTTCTCAGATTTCAACTTTCGGAATCTCCCCTAAAAAGATAACCAACCTTGGTTAAATATACGAAATAATTATGCCAGAAATTTTTTATGGTTAAACAAAAAGTAAGTAACTTACAATAACATAATATATAGAAGTGAATGAAGTTCCACAAAGTGGGGAATTAACTGCCCCGCTAGGGCAAATTCTTTTTAAGATATGTCAATGATGCTTGAAATATTGTACAGCGCGTTCATGCTTTTCAGCGGCTGCTCTATTCTTGAAAGTACCCAGGTTTCTGCGTTTGCCGGTCTTTGGATTTTTTTTCTTTGAATAAAGACGGTACGTTCCGGATTTTAATTTCTTAATCATTTTTTTTCTTTATCACCCTTTTTGCTCTCTATTCACGATTAGAAAAAAATTATTCTTTCTTTCTTGGCAATTTCGGAATACTGTCTTCTCTGTACCGGTCAATCGGGTTGACGCGCCTTCCTCCTTTGCTAGGTGAATCTTTCCCGTTGATTGAATCAATTTCAGCAGGCCCTTTATATATTGGATTCTTATATGCAGTATCCGGTGGCTGCCTGGTTTTTTTCTGAATCGGTATCGTATCTTTTCTTGGATTTTCTTGCGCCATGGCAGAAACGCATAAGATCAGCCCTAAGCCAAATGCAATTATTTTTTTCATGATTATAATAAAACGATGAGAAGTAAAATTAGTAGAAGAGCTGTTAGCGATATATATATTACATAATCCTGCGTGTGAAGAATTTGTTTTATGTCTTTAACTTCTTTTCGCAAAGCACGCTTATCTTCCCGCGACAATTGCTTTTTATCCATACCCCGAATTTCGTACAATCGGCTAACGAGACAATTAATTTCTTCCTCGCTTAGCTTATCTGCGACTTTATTTTTCTCATAGGCGATAGAAGAAACAATTACTTTATCTGCTTTCGTCTCTTCTGCCTTATCTGCAAAAGCAGGAATAGTAATACTTCCCGTGAACATCACAAGAAGTATAATCAAAAGGTTTTTTTTCATGATTAGTTAGATTACGTTTTTTTACGATATTAAATTTCTATGTTTATGTAAAAGGTATCGAAAATTTAATGCCACAGATGCGGGTGTTCCTGAGAGGCTCTGTCTATGGGTATTTTTGTTGACTATTGTCCTCATAATGGGGTAAATAATTCACAATTAAATTTTGATATGCGTAAATTACTTTTAAGCAAAAATTAAAATTTCATATGGCAGGATTTTCACTTATCTTTAATGAAAAAAGAAAATGGAAGATGAATTTAATAATGAGGACTTGAGTACTCTGGTATCCTGTCTTAACACGCTTATTAAAAGAGGCTACACTGAAGATTATAAAGTCACAGAGCAGGGATTGAAGTCGATACAGAGTCGAAAAATTTATTCGCCGGAAGAACTAAGTGAAGTTAATTTCTATCGTTTCGAAGGAAACTCTGACCCTGCAGATAATTCAATCCTGTTTGCGATTGAAACAAAAGACGGCAGCCGCGGAACCTTGGTAGATGCATTTGGCCCTTATGCCGATTCAAAGGTTGCTTCTTTTATGCAGCAAGTGAAAGTTGTGAATAAAAAAACATAAGTGGTTTATTCTTTATTGATAACCCAGCGTTGCGGGTTTTCCTATGATGTAATCACCGAGACCAAAATCTGTTGTTGCAATAACATTTACTTTAAAAACGTTTTTCCCGTCACCGGGAATACTCGGGTAGAATGCAAGAGAGACCTGGAAAATATTATAGACAAGAAAATCATTTTTAATCAGAACACCAACGCCATACTGCGAAAATACCTGGCTGCTTTTAAACCCCGATGTTTCATTTCCAAGCATGCCCAGCGAATGAATTAAATATGGCCCGAAGCGAAAACCCAGGATATTCCATGGTGCATAGGATTGGGTCTGAAGCGTTAAAAGAATTTTTTTCGTACCCGTTAAAGTCGTGGCTCCGAAGCCACGCAAACCGTTTTCATTGTTGATAGTGATTTTCTCATACGCAAACCTGTTTATTCCCATGGTGAATTGCGGTTTTATAAACTGCCGGAAATGCCATGTACCGATTTTGAAGAGGCTTGTAAAATAATCAGTACCTGCAGTAAAAACACCTTGTTCAAATTGTGATGCCCTAAAGAATGTACCATACTCCAGGTTCCAGCTTAGATAGCCCCAGTTATTGTAATTCCCAGACGCAATTCGTACTCCTAAATATGTACGACCGGTGTTTTTTTCCTGGTATCCTCCTGTTAACTCATAAACATTTCCGGCCGGAACGTCTTCAATGAAACCGTAATTAAAAATATATTTATCCTTGATGTATCTTCTTCGTGAAACGCCAATACTTGCTAAATAAAAATTTTCATTAGAATAAATATTCAGTGAGTCATAAAGCGCAACAGGTTTTTGCTGGTAACGCGTTCTAAGGAAACGCCCGTTAAATACTAAATTAGTTGTGCGGAAGTCTTCTGTATTGCCTCTGAAAATCTGCCATGCATGGCCTGCCCAGTAATCCTGTACATTGAACTTAAGGTCCTCTTGAGAAGGAACCATTTTATTAACGGAATTGCTTTGAAACCGCTCCAGGAAAGAGAAGCCCCCGGCCCATTTTGCCACCGGTGAATAAAACGGCCGGTCGACTGTTAAACTCCTGACAATGCTCCTGTGTTCATCTATTTCGTAGTGAAGTGTTGTATTAATGTAAGTGTTCCTGATGTTGGGGATATAATAATTTGTACTGAAAGAATTGGGGGCTTCGTTATAATTACCGGTAAAAATATTTTGAAACTCATGGCCTAACCCTAAAAAGTTTTTTTCTTTCAAACCTATTCTGAAACTTGAAGTGGAAATAGCACCTTCGCCAATAAGGCTCCACTTATCAACGACACGAATAAAAACATCTACCGAGTCGGAATTCTCTTGAGCAGATTCAAAATCGAAAAAAACTTCCTGTACATATTTTTGGCTGCGGATTAAACGTTCTGATTCTTTTACAAGCAAGGAATCAAATGGTTCATTTTTATGTATGAGCAAAAGATTCTTTATCGTTATGCGTTGCGTTCTAATGTGAGCTTTGTTTCCGATTTTGTATAAAAAGTTTTGGGCAACGATGGATGTGTCAGTCGCTGAATAGCCGAACGGGTCTAAGGAAGTGATTTGAATTTTCCTGATAATTTTTCCTTCAAAATCGCTGTAGCAAACCTGGATATCACAGACTTCATTTTGTGTTTTTTGATCAGGCGGAACATCCACCGGTTTAAAGAAAATACGATAAATAAAACGTGTTGCTTTCCTTTTCTTTGAAAATTTTTCTATATCCCTGTAAAGCTTCAGAGAATCGCTCTCGGCAGGAGTTTTCTGTGCAAATGCAAAATCACTAATGAAAAATGGAACAAATAAAATAATGAAAATATTCCTTACCCTCATTTGTGTTTCTGGTTATTTGCATATTGGTACTAAACGATGAATTATTTCTTTTATTTTTTATCCGCTTCTTTAAGTTTTTCAGCTTCTTTCTTTTTCTTGTTAAAGTATCCTCTCAAAAGAAAATTATGTTTTGCCGCTTCCATGTTTTCATTCAATCCTTTGCTGCCTTTTTTAAGATTCTCTATAGTTTGATTAATATTTTCTGCAATGGTTGAATCCTGTATTAACCTTCCAAGAATTCCATTTCCGTTATTTATCTTAAATGTTATTTCTGCGAGCTGGCCTGTAATAATTTCGGCATTTCCGGCGGATATTTTTAGACTTGCTATAATTTCATCGGTTTCAACCGGCTCTCTGGAGGGCAGTTTCTGTCCATCTTTTACTTCCGCGGCCCCGTTGCTTCCTTGTGTAATGGTTAAAAGGCGATCACCCACAATTCCCTCTGAACCTATGCCAACTTCGCAATCCTCCTTAATAAATTGCTGAACTTCTTTTTTAACAATCATGTCAACGCGCACAGTGGAGTCGTTGATAATTTTGATATTGTCAACGGTTCCGACATTGATTCCTGCAAAGCGTACATTGTTTCCAACCTGTAATCCGCTGATGCTGTAAAAAGTTGTGGTGAGCTTAAAGACGGGGTCGAATAAATTTTTCTGTTTTCCAATCACGAAAATAGCAATGACAAACAACGCCAATCCCCCGGCGATGAACATTCCCAGGCGAACTTTAAACTTTGGTCTTTGAGTATCCATAACAGTGATTTTAAATGAATAGTCTTACTGACGCTTAAAGAATGCTTTTATTGCGGGGTCGTCTGATTTTTCAAACTCGTCCAACTGTCCTTCGTGGTATATTTCTGTATCCTTTAGCATAATAAGCCGGTTTGCTGTAATGCGCGCACATGAAATATCATGCGTGATAATAAGAGAAGAAGTTTTATATTTTTTCTGGACTTCAGTTATAAGAGCACTTATTTCATCAGCAGTTACAGGGTCAAGCCCCGCGGTTGGCTCGTCATACAGCATAATTAAAGGGTCAGCAACAATGGTGCGAGCCAGGCTGATTCGCTTGCGCATGCCACCCGATAATTCTGATGGCATTTTATTTAATGCTTCAGCCAGCCCTACATTTTCAAGGGCTTCAATTATTTTTTCATCTCTTTTTTTCTGAGTCAGTTCCTTCCTGATTCTTTGCAACGGAAATTCCAGGTTTTGTTTTACCGTCATGGAATCATACAGTGCCCCACTTTGGAAAAGAAAGCCGATTTTTTTTCTCAGCTCTCTCAATTCTTCATTGTTCAGGGAGCTAACTTTTTGCCCAAGTACATTAATAGTTCCTTCATCGGCATTCAGCAGCCCAACAATGCATTTAATCAATACTGTTTTGCCAGAGCCCGATTTACCAAGTACAGCCAGGTTTTCCCCTGCAGCAAGATTGAAAGAAATATTTCTCAACACTTCCTGCTCGCCAAACCCTTTGCACAAATTATTTATTTCTATAACCCGTTGTTTATCCGCATTGGCATTTATCATATCATGTCCGTTATTTGTACTGCAATCATGTCAACGATTATTATCAGGAGAGAAGATATAACCACAGCTGAGTTGGCTGCTGCGCCTACGCTTTCAGTTCCCCGCCCTGCATTGTACCCTTTGTAACATCCCACCAAACCTATTACTGCTCCGAAAAAAAAAGATTTTATTACAGCAGGTATAAAATCCAAAAGCTCAACATGGCTAAACGCTTGTGAGAAAAATAATATAAGACTTACATCGCCCTTAATATTTGCCCCTATCCAGCTTCCGAAAATTGCTATGGCATCGGCATATAGAATTAATAAGGGAACCATAAACGTTGCAGCCAGCACCCGTGTAACCACCAGGAATTTAATGGGATTGACAGATGACACTTCCATGGCATCTATCTGTTCGCTCACTTTCATTGAACCTAGTTCGGCCCCCATTCCGGAACCAATTTTTCCTGCGCATATCAATGCCGTGATGACAGGGCCAATCTCCCTGATGATAGACACAGCAACCATCCCCGGAAGCAAACTCACTGCTCCGAAATCGAGAAGCGTGGGGCGCGTTTGAATTGTGAAGACCAACCCAATAATAATTGCAGTCACCGAAACAAGCGCTAGTGATTTATTCCCGATTTGAAAACACTGATTTATAAATTCTCTGAATTCAAAATCACCTGAAAAGGTTTCTCTTACGGTACGGGTGACGAATAAAAAAAAATCAGCGACTCCGGAAAAAAAATTACGCACTGCCCCGGTTTTTTCGATGGTTCTTTCGCTAAGCTTTATAGACTTTTCACCGACATAGCCCTTTACCTTGTGAACAGGAAACCTTTTCATGCCTTAAAGCTTTGCAACACTCGTGCCTGTTTTGATAATGACAGAAACAGGATTTCAAAATAAAATTCACAAGTGAGTAATTTTTTTCTTCTGAAATGGGGAATTTTAATTACTCGGGATTGAGGATATTATTCCCCAGAAAAATCGCTCTAAAGTTTTTCAGACTAATTATTCCGGTAAATTATTTCAGTTCATTAAGCAGGAGGTATGGTATTTGCCTTTTTTACCTATAAAAAAACAGGACCTGATGCATCATGAACAAAAAAAGAGTAGAAGTATAAGGAAAGCAAGTTAAGAAGGAAATTTTAAAAATGTAATAACAATGTTTAAACGTATGTTAATGAATTCTTTCAGAAGGCACAAGGGAATCGCACTGATGACTCTTATGTATTACTTTTTTTCTCTTGGAAAAAAGAAACTAAGGGAAAATGCGGCGCCGGAAAATCCGCTTTCACGAAAGAGGAATTCCGAAAGAAGAAGATAAATATTTTTTGCGAGTGGTGCTCTCCAACGCGGTTTAGAAAATATCAACTAAAAGGCTTGAGTTTATTTGATATTGATAATTTTGATGTCAAATTAATAAACTCATGTGGAGCGATACCCCGTTTTATGTAAGGGCAACTGCAAAGCTTATGCTGGTTGCGCTCGTGGTGCTGACCGTAGTTGTGGCACGCGAGTTTCTTATTTCGTTTACCATTGCATACCTGTAACCGGCATGGTGAAAGTGATATGTGACAATGCAGAGGCGTTAAAACCTTACGGATTTATTAGGGGAGAGGAAATAAATTTTGATGAACCCAGGTCAAAGCGGCCTCCATTTTGGAAAAAGGATCACGCGAAAAAATAAAACAGTTGTACCCAAATAAAAACCCCAATTATGAAAACAAAAAATTCCCAAAAAAATGTCTTTGAAAAATTTTCATCCTATGTGACCAAAAAAGCGGGAAGCACCGGAGCTTTCGTTATTGCAATAGCAATCATAATTATTTGGCTTATTACAGGGCCCTTTTTTCATTACTCCGATACATGGCAACTGGTTATTAATACTGCCACAACCATTATTACTTTTATTATGGTATTTCTAATTCAGAGAAGTCAGAATAAGGAATCTCTTGCGATGCAGCTAAAACTTAATGAACTTATTTCATCAAGCAACCTGGCAAGTAACCGGCTTATTGACGTTGAAGACCTGACGGAAGAAGAATTAATAACACTTGAAAAATATTATGCAGAGCTTGTAAAGATGAGTAAAAGCCACAGTGATACGCACCAATCTCATTCAATAGAAGAAGCAATAGAAATGCACGATTTAAAAGAAAGGCACAGGAGGAAAATACTGGAATAACTCTTTAGCAGGTATGGTCTTTGCTTTTTAATTTTTTAAAAATCATGCAAGCAAAAAGAGTAGGAATTATTTTAATCGTAGCAGGAGTCATTATGATGATATACACCGGGTTTACTTACATAACCAAAGAAAAAGTGGTTGACGTGGGTCCGGTTGAAATAACGAAGGAAGAAAAACATCCTGTTCAGTGGTCGCCTATTGTGGGTGGCTTGCTGCTTGTGGGTGGTATTCTCATTGTTACAACCAATAAAAAGAGCGGTTAAAAATTCAGGCGCTTTCACGCGTCCGAAAATTTTTGTTTCCCTCCGAAAAATTTTTAATCAGGTTTCAATCCTAACTTTTAATTCTTGTCAGGATAATTCAAGGCAGAAAACCATTGTAAGTGTAAGGCATATTCCCTAAAAAAACAGGAAGAACAGGTTCCTTAAAATCAAAAAAATCATTTTGTTTCTGCGCTAGTGCGATGTTCAAAGCCGTCATCGCGTACTTTTTTATTACGCCTTTTTATGAGCGGCCGGTTCCTAAGATTTTTATTGTTGTTTGGGTCAAGTTTGTTTAACCTCTTGAATACTTTTTCCTTTTTTTTCCTGATACTATTTCTCATGGTTTTTAAAGTGAACGCAGAACATTTTTAAAAGTCAATAATTGTGCCGCGCATTAGCGGGATTATCGAGGCATTTATCGATACTATCGAATTTACCGGGCAACGGTCTCTCGTTGTAGTAGTTTTATGTAATTATCTTTTTAACGATTTAAATTTATGTACAATGAAAAACTTAACTGAAGGATTTGAAATCAACCAAAGTTATTTCTCTAATGATGCAGAACAAAGCCGCTACGAAAGTGGCGATGATAACCGAAGCTCACATGGTTCTTCAGGAATGAGTGGCCGTGGCCGCAGCTCACGCAGTGGAAGCAGAAGTGGAAATGGACGGTCTGCTTCTTCGCGCAGTCATTCACGTAGTTCCGGGAACAGAAGCAGAAGTTCTTCCTCCCGTTCACGCGGTCGCTGATAATAGTTAGTGCTTACCAGCAGCGACTATACGAAATAACCTCACCCTGTTACTGCATTATTTCTTACAGGAGGATTTTGATTTATGTATGTAGCTAAACCCTTTCCGTTCACCGCCAGTGCTTTCATTCTCTCGATATGGTATTTTGCAATCCGCGAGTTTGCATAATAATACACTGCACGTTCGCCTGTAAACTTAACCGCAACATAATCATCATCGATTTCATAATGCGTTATACCCGAAATGCCGCTTAAATTTTTATAGACATTCATCTCACAAAATTAATTTATACAATTGTGGTTTCTGTGAGGAAATGCCGTAGAAAATTTTGAGTGAAATTTTTAAAAAAGGTTCTCGATTTCTTTTTTTTGCTTTTACCACCCGGCAAATGCTGCACAAAAAAAGAACCCGCACCTTACGGACATAAATGAGCGGGTTCTATCGTGGAATAATACTAAAGACTATTTACTCATTCATCTTCAGATATCTCAAAATCCACAATATTAGGAGGTCTTAAAACAATTTCTTTTTCTAATTCATCGGGCTTAAACTTGTATATAACTTCAGACATATCCCGTATTCTGCAGATAATCAATCCATGTTCCTTATCTATATCAGTAACCACAAATGTTAATTCTGTTTTTATAAGAGGAACAACACTTTCACCAATCTTGAAGTTATCAAGAACATACTTTTTGCTCGCCATGTAAATACATTAGCAAAAACCAAGCCCTCCAGAAACAAACAAATAATGATACTTTGTTTGAAACTGTAGGGAAAAAAATCCACGCTTTCAATAAAGTGTGGAATAAATTCCGGCTTTTTTATTTCTTCCCGGGCATTGCCCCTAATTCATTGTCAAAAAGATAAAGGCCGCCTTTATCACTGCCAATGAGAGCTAGTTTATCCAGGATGTTGCGGGCGGTTCGTTCTTCGTCTATCTGCTCGGCAACATACCATTGCAAAAAATTATTTGTCGTATAGTCTTTTTCTTTCTGACACATATCTACAAGCTCATTAATTTCCCCCGATACTTTTATTTCATGCTTCAATACCTGTTCAAAAATTTCCTGTATAGTTTGAAACGACTTTGGTGGAATTTTTGCGTCAGGCACAAGGGCATGCCCGCCACGCTCATTAATGTAATGAAACAGCTTGAGCATATGTGCCCGTTCCTCATCGCTCTGCAGATAAAGAAATTTTGTGATGCCATGGTATCCTTTTACCTCTGCCCATGAAGCCATGGAAAGATAATACTGTGATGATTCATGCTCAAGAGCAATCTGCTCGTTAAGCGCTGACTCTATTTTTTTATTCAACATAATGTTGAAGTTGATAGGAGCGGCAAAGAGCAGCACAATTGCTGCAAACGCGTTTACACTCGCGGCAATGTTCGTAGTCATGCTTTTGACATTCATCGGCGCATATTTCACAGATATCAGCGCAAAGCTTTACAAATTTGTCCGCATTCTCCGAGTCCCGCGAAATCAACGATGCAGTTAGCTGGCATAAATCGGCACACTCACGGTCCAGTTCAATGCAACGGGTCATCATGCTCACGTCTTCCTCGTTGAGGCAGGCGTTGTAGCAAATGTTGCAGACATTGGCGCAGGCATTCAGCTCTTGCAGAATTTCATGATTAATTTTTTTCAACATATCTCTTTAGAGAAGTTCCTATGATGCTTTCCCAACCTTGCTGATGACTTTGGCGCGAAAAATCCCTGTCCCCGGTCGGAATTTTTTCCAACCCTTCATGGGTGAGGCGCACTTTTGTTTTGTCCCCCTCATCAGAGAGTCTGAAAGTAACGGTGGTGATTGCAGGATGCTCATCGTAGCTCCAGGTATAAGCTATCTTTTTTCCTTTCTCTACTTCTGTTATGATGCACGATGTAGGGAATTTTTTTCCTTCTTTCTCTCCATAAAATTTAAAGCTGTATCCTATCTTGGGTTTAAAATCTTCGATGTCGAAGTACCACTTCTTCATTTCTTTTTTGTCCGTGAGCGCCTTCCATACCTTGGAAGCAGGCGCATTAACAATTACTTCTTTTATTAGAGGTTCGTTAACCATAGTTTACCGGATTTAATTTTGTTCCTGAATGATGTTTGATTTTGGTGCCACTGCTGAAAAATATTTATCCACTGCCTGCGGGTCTGCAAAGAAATGCCTGCCTTCAATGATTTTCCCGTTTTCAATTGTCCATAAAACAGCATTGTAATGTTCAAGATTATTTCCATCCTTCCGGTTTGTTTTGCTTCGCTGGCATTCTATAAAATAATGGTCGTTTTCAGCAACAATCAGTTTATCCATTTTTGTGTTTGACTGACCCATGATTTTTCCCATGGTGTCAAAGAATTCGATCACTTCATTGATTCCTTTTTTAACTCCCGCCACCGGGCTTTTGCCTAAGAAATACCACGTCACATTATCAGCCATAACTTTCCTGATGCCGCTCATATCATGGTCTTTATAGGCATCAAAAAAAATGTCGATAATTTCCTGGTTTGTATTCTTATTCTTTTTCAAAAGCTATTTTGCAGTTTAACCTCCATAAAGATACTTTTCCGTTTTTTACTTCTGCATTCAGATTCTTTATATACACAGAGCGGATATTACGAATACTCTTTGATGCCTCTGCTACTGCACTTTGCGCAGCATCTTCCCAGCTGACGTTTGATTCTGCAAGAAGCTCAATTACTTTAATGATTGCCATGAGTTTTATTTTTATAGTGATACACTAGCGCTATTTCATTGTTTGAAAAGTCGCGGCTCAGCAAAATGTAAGGCTCGCCAATTTCGCCGGAAATTTTTCTTCCAAATGAAAAATCTTCGTCTTTCAGTAAAACATAATTCGGCTCTTTTCCCGAACCATCGGTAATATTTCGTTCTGATCGGCCCACTTTCATCTCTTCATATGAATTTTGTTTAGAAATTTTGTTCAGTAATTTGATGTGACTTTTCCTCATTCTAAATTAAAAGTATTTTGATTTTTCTTCTGCTGATTTCCGATAAACGCCTACCAATTCGCCATAGCCAAGAATATGGTCTCGCATTGCTTTCTCAAGCGTTTTCAATTTTGCGCCTTGTTCAATGTCAAGCAGCGTGTCCAGCGCATACACTTTAAAAAAATACCGGTGAGTTCCGGTGGGCGGGCAGGGGCCCTGGTAATGTGTTGCACCAAAGCTGTTATTGCCTTCGGTGCCGGGAACAGCATTTTCCAAAATCATTTCCATAGGGCGAATGTTCCAGATAACCCAATGGATGAAGGTTCCTCCCGGGGCATCTGGGTCATCAACAATAACTGCTAAGCTTTTTGCTCCCGAAGGAATATTTTCAATAGTCAGAGGAGGATTCACATTTTCTCCTTCACAGGTATATTTAGAAGGAATAAAATCTTTCGGCCCGAATTCAGAACTGCCTATAGTAAGCGTTGTGGTTTGTGTGAGCGTTGTCATAATGTTCAAAATGGGTAAATTCATTGTTGATTTTATTTAAACGTTTTAATTAATCTATTCTCGAAACGATTAAAATTCCTCCCGGCAAAAGGCTTAAATAATTTTATTTGAAAAAGGTTAACTGTGGAAAAGCTCGTGAACGAGTCTTGAAAAAGGCAGGAGCATAAATTTTTTCTAATTCCAGCGATGCGTTGCTCATCATAATGCGGTAATTGAAATTCTGTATGTCTGTAATTTCATTAAAGTTGATTGAGCCCGCTAAATCTTTTTCCCAACAATACACCAGGTTTTTATACAGTTGATTCAGGTACTGCAGGTTTTTCGCAGCTTCTGCACCAACACAACTTCTTCCGTATAAAAAATCCTTGAAATAAAATTTGTATTTGGAAAGCAATTCATTTTTTCTTATCGAGCCTCGCTCAATCAATACTTCGCCATCATGTTCAACTATTACATCATGATAATTGATGTAATCATTACAACCTGCAATAAGAGCACTTAATTGCGATAGACAGGGACTGTAAAATAAATTCATATAGATATTTTTTAATAATTAATTAACGAGATGCAAGATTTGTTATTCCACAATTATTTTATGGATTTTATTTTTTTGTTTTTCGTGTTTTTTAGGAATGAAAAGATTAAGCACTGCATTGTTATATGATGCTGCAATGCTAGCAGCATCGGCATCATCAGGAATAACGAATGAGCGGTAGAATGATTCCCTTTCGCAAGAAAGGGTTATTAAATTTCTTCCAACTTCAATATTGAAATCATCCTTTTTCAGACCGGGAGCAAACATTTTAACATTATAATTTCCGCCTTCTTCCATAACATAAATGGATGGAAATATTTCAGGAATTCCACCATTCCAGTAGTCCTGAAAATCATTTCTGAATAAAGGGATGAATGTTTTATTCTCAGTAGATAAATCATTCGATTGATTTTTTACAAGGGCAGGCATGGTTTTAAGATTTTATTTGTAAAAAAATTTATATGCCAAAACTATTTCTTCAATTTCTCATCTGAACATATTTTCGATGGGCTAGGAGAAAAGCGGGATAGTTGGGGAAAAACCATAGATAATTATTTTAAAAAAACTTTCAGATGTAGTAACCGCCAAAGAATTTTTCACTATGGTTGCTTTAACCGAACTGAAAATTCGTTTCTCATGAAAAAACTCAAAGGCACCGGCAAATATTACTGTCCCATGCACCCTGAAATTATTTCTGACATTGCCGGCAAATGTCCAGAATGTGGCATGGATTTGGAGAAAGTAAAATAGGACCGAGGGACGGAGCCGGGGCTACCGTTTCCAGCCGGCAGGATTTATTCGCCATTCCTTCAGCACTTCAAGTTCCGATTCTTTAACGTAATTTTTTTCTGCTGCTTTTTTTAGCAGCGTATCGTAACTGCATAGTGGGGCAAGTTTGCAATCGGCTGCTTCGAAGCTGTCTTCTGCAGTTTTGAATCCATATGTAAAAATGCAAACCATTCCTTTTACAATACATCCTGCATCTCTCAATGCCTGAACTGCTTTAATGCTGCTCTGCCCTGTAGAAACAAGGTCTTCAATAACAACAACGCTCTGTCCTGCTTTCACTTCGCCCTCAATAAGATTTTCCATGCCGTGGTCTTTTGCTTTGGGACGAACGTAAACGAAAGGAAGCTTCAATGCTTCTGAAACTAATGCACCTTGTGCGATGGCGGCAGTAGCCACGGCTGCAACAACATCGGGGATGCCGAATTCCTGCTCAATCTTTTTTACAAGAGAGCGGCAGATGTAATTTCTTATTTCAGGATGAGACAATGTTATCCGGTTGTCGCAATAGATGGGCGATTTCCATCCCGAAGCCCAGGTAAATGGCTGCGAAGGCTGGAGCTTTACCGCTTTAATTTGCAGCAGGAATTCCGCTACTTTTAACGCCACTTCGTCTTCCATGTCCGGTCAAAAATATAAAGTTTTTATCAACGACAACGTAGTTTGCTTTGATGATGATTCATCGTTCAGGGAATTCTGCAGCCGATTTACAATAGTGGAGGCAGCAGGCGGGCTAGTGAAAAATAATTTTGGTGAGTATCTTTTTATTTACAGGCGCGGCAAATGGGATTTGCCCAAAGGAAAGGCAGATGACGATGAAACGGGAGAAGACACCGCCCTGCGCGAGGTGAGAGAAGAATGCGGCTTGAACGATTTGAAAATAATCAGTGAGCTGCCTTCAACGTACCATTCATTTCCTGAAAAAGGAAAAAATATTCTCAAACACACCAGATGGTTTCTGATGACAACAAAACAAGCTGAAGTTGTTCTTCAGACAGAAGAAGATATAGAAGCGCACCGTTGGCTGAAGAAGGAAGAGATTTTTTCCTTCATTAAAGGAAAGACATACGCCTCGCTTGTGGAGATGCTAAAGGAAACGGAACTCCTGTTGTGAAGGAGTAAGTTACTCTTTCACAAACTTTCCTACGCGGCAGGATTTATCTGCGGTAATTTTAACAATGTACATTCCGGGAGCGAGTTTTGTAATATCAATTATTGGCTGGTGGCTGTTAGCAAATAGCTGTTGGCCAAAAACTTTTTCTCCTATGGCATTGTAAATATCTATGTTTTGGATTTCAGATGTAATATTTGGAATTTCTATTTGAGTCGTGGCCGGGTTAGGATAAATATCAAGACGTTCGACCGAAGATTGGTTTTCCGAAATGCCTGTGGGATAATCAAAGCAAATCATCAAGAGAGGATGCAAGGCAAGATTAGAATGGTCGCTCGAAGCAAACATCAAGCTCCTGTAATATGTTTCATTCACAAGCCGCAGCATGAATCCGAAACTCTGCGCAGGATTATTCACCATATCCTGTACCAATGCTGTTACATTAATATTAAGATAATCTTGTGTTGAGGATGTACTGGCAGGCAGGTTTACTTCGTTTTGATTTGTAATGGTGGGTTGCGTGTTCCAGGTCACTGTTGATTCATCCCATGTTGAAGTGATGCGCTGAAGCAAGCCATCGTTAAGACCGCTTAATTGTGAATGACCCGGGTTACCGCTGGCTGGATTCGGGTTGTGGAATAAAGAAAGAAATGCGCTTGTTATTTGCGCTGATGGAGGGATACTGCTTAAATCAAACTGCACCAGCCCTCTTTCGTTCGATGGGTTTCCGCTGTTGGTCCATGCAATGGCGGCAAGTTCATCTGCAGCGCCAAAGTTCATATTATCGTACCCGCAGGGGACACAATCTGCAATGATGGCATCCTTACCTCCGCACATACCGGTGCCCGGTTTAAACGACAAACAGGTAGCTGCTGCTGATGGAAGGAAAGTAACTAAAAGCTGAGGATGCAGAGCTGCATTAGGATAGTCGCTCGAGGCGAAAAGCAGAGATCTGTAATATGTTTCAGTCACCTCCCGCAGCATGAATCCGAAACTTTGCGCAGGGTTGTTCACCATATCCTGCACCAATGCCGTGACATCAATATTGATATAATCCTGCGTGCTGGACGTGCTTGCCGGCAGTGTCACTTCGTTTTGGTTTGTAATGGTGGGTTGCGTGTTCCATGTCACCGTTTGCTCATCCCATGTCGAAGTAATTCGCTGAAGCAACGCATCGTTAGGACCGCTTAATTGTGAATGACCCGGGTTGCCGCTCGCTGGATTCGGATTATGAAATAATGAGAGCTGTGCGCTGACGATAATTGAGGATTGGGGAATTGCGCTTAAATCAAATTGTATTAATCCTCTTTCGTTCGAAGGATTTCCGCTGTTGGTCCATGCAATGGCAGCAAGCTCATCGGCAGCGCCAAAGTTCATATTATCGTATCCGCAGGGAACGCAATCGGCTATAATAGCATCCTTGCCTGAGCAGGCATCCTGCTTTAGATCGAGTGTAATCTGCGCAAAGCCATTATTAAGAATAAGAATCAATAACAGTGCGAATAAAGCAGTAGTTTTTTTCATGGTTTTTAATAAAAAAATAGTACAAATTAATGTTTAATGGCAGCGGCAAACATAAGTAAATCAATGTATTGAGTCAATACTCCAAAAGGTTGAATTTATAAGATATAAATATGAAAGCCCAATCTTTAGGTTGATTCAAAAGCGAGTCTGTCAACATATAGGGAACCTATTTAAAGATAGGAAAAATGTTTGTAGGTTTGGGGGAAGCAAAATAAATCATAAGCATATGGAATTTTCGCAAATCGATTTAATTAAAATTCTTCTTTCATTACTGATTGGAGGCATGATAGGAGCAGAACGAGAGTTCAGGAATAAATCTGCCGGTTTCCGGACTATAATTCTTATTACCCTGGGTTCTACATTGTTTACTATTCTCTCTTACCACATAGGAATGGGCACTGCGCCCGAACGAATTGCTTCAAACATTGTGGTAGGTGTTGGGTTCCTCGGAGCGGGAGTTATTTTTAAGACCGAGCATCGTGTTAACGGACTTACCACTGCGTCTGCAATCTGGATTGCAGCTGCGCTGGGAATGGGTATCGGAAGCGGTTATTATGCAATCAGTTTTTTTACAACAGTACTGGTTCTGTGTATTCTTTACGGATTCACCCTGATGGAAAAATATATTGACAGTGCCCACCAGTCACGCAATTATGAAATTGTGTGCCATTACAACCACGAAACGCTCAACCATTATGAAGCGCTTTTCAAAGAGCATCACCTTAAATTTCAAAGAATAAAACAAAGTAAAAAAGGCGACTTAATTTCGGGCTCTTGGAACGTCCATGGCTCGGCCAACAATCACGAAAAGCTGGTGAGTGTTCTTTTAAAAGATGAACGCATTACCGAATTTGAATTTTAAAAGCGTTCGCTAAGCCAACTCCCGCTTCAATTCAAACACGGTAATCTCCGGAAGTATTCCCACTCTGCCGGGATAACCGATAAAGCCCAGTCCGCGGTTAACATACAACCGCTGCGATTTATTCTGATATAAGTCCATCCATTCTTTGTAGACATATTGCACGGGGCTCCACCGGAAACCGGGAATATCAACTCCGAACTGCATGCCGTGCGTGTGTCCTGAAAGTGTTAGGTCCAGGTATTGATACGTGGAAGTAATTTCAGCATTCCAGTGCGATGGGTCGTGTGAAAGTAAAATATTGAAAGGTTGCTTTTCAAAATTCTGCACAGCATCTTTCATGTTGCCGTATTTCTTAAAGCGCAAGTTTTTGCTCCAGTTCTCTACACCCACCAACCCCAAGCGCGAGTTGTTTCGTTCAATATATGTATGTGAATTGTTCAGCATTTTCCAGCCAAACTGCTTTTGAAGATTTTTAAGTGACTGGAGATTTTGTTTTTTCTCCTCAAGAGAATCCCAGTGAACGTAATCACCATAGTCATGATTGCCAAGGATAGAATATACGCCCATGGGCGCTTTTATTCTTTCGAAGATGCGGCCGAATTCTTCCGCCTCGGTACTCCGGTCATTCACCAAATCACCTGTGAAAAATATCAGGTCAGCGCCCTGGTCAAGAGAAAGTGAGACGGCATTTTCCAGGTATTTACTTCCGGCAAAACTTCCCGAGTGAATATCAGAAAGCTGGATGATTTTTATTCCATCTAAACCCTCGGGCAATTCAGGAAAAGCGAGTGAAACTTTCCTGACGCGAATATCATAAGCGCCCCTCGCCATGCCATACAACAGCGAAATAAACTGTACGCCGGCAATTGCCGCACCTACCTGGGTAAAAAATTTAATACGCGAAATATTCGGTAACGTAGAGGCAACTTCGGGTTTTGAAGAAAATTTATCTGCTATAAATTCATACACAAACCGCACAGCACGGATTACATCATCAAGAAGTAAAAAAACAACAATAAAAAGCTTGGAAATATAGATGACCGCAATAACAGCAAAAGGATATATCTTTAACGGACGATACCACAAATTCCATTTTGTGGTGGCTGCAGCCAATATAAAAATGAGAGCAATTACAGGTATGCTCCAATATAAAATGTACCAGAGATTTCTTCCTGCGCCCTTCGAAGGAAACAAAAGTTTAAATCCCTGGAAGACATAAAAATCAATGATAAGAAGAACTGCGAATATGATGAGTGCACGTAAAAACATTTTTAATTTTGCTTTAAGCTTTAGAAACTGAATTTAATTTTTATGGAAAAAGGCGGAATATCTTCCACATATTTCCTTTAATCTTTTTGTAAACAATCCTGTCGTGCAGGCGGCTTGTTCTGCCTTGCCAGAACTCAAAATAAGTTGGCACAATTCTAAATCCTCCCCAGTGCGAAGGCCTGGGGATTTTTTTACCTGCAAATTTTTTTTCAAAAAATTTATAACGTTCTTCGAGCGCTTTCCTACCGGCAAGCACCTGACTTTGTTCAGAGGCCATAGCGCCCAGTTGGCTTTCGCGCGGTCGGCTGCTGAAATATTGGTCTGATTCGGCAGCCGGTATTTTTTCAGCCCGTCCTTCAATACGAACCTGCTTATGAATCTCCGGCCAGTAAAAAACCATATAGGCAGATTTACTTTGTATGAGCTCTGCAGATTTTTTGCTTTTGTAATTGGTAAAAAAAACAAGACCCTTTGCGTTATAACCCTTGAGCAAAACAATCCGCGCGGACGGATTTCCATTCTTGTCGCATGTGGCAAGAGTTAATGCGGTTGGATCCGGACTTTTCTCAATCGCCATTTTCATCCACAAATCAAACAGCGCCAGGGGCGAGGAGGGAAGATTTTTTTCATCAAGAACTTCTTCTCTCATGTTACTCCTCAAGTGGTGAATTTTCCTCACTGATTTCATCTGAAACTTTTTTTTATTTTAAGGACAGATGGAGCCTGCATGATTTTATTTCTATTTGTATCAATTGTATCATGCAGGATTCATCCGTTTAAAATTTGCTTCGCATGAGCATCGCTGTCCACATCAGTAATAATTCTTTCAATAAATCCTTTCTCATCAATGATGTAAGTTATTCTGTGAATTCCATCATACGTTCTTCCAAAAAGTATCTTTTCACCATAAACATCATAATCATTAACCACTTTTTTTTCAATATCAGCTCCAAGCTTAAAAGGAAGTCCGAATTTTTTTTCAAACTTTTTATGCGATTTCACAGTATCATTACTTACGCCGATAACCTCATAGCCATTTCGTTTTAATTTGGAATAATTGTCACGGAGGTTGCACGACTCGACTGTGCAGGTGGCTGTATCGTCTTTAGGGTAGAAGTAAAGGACAACTTTTTTGCCCTTAAAATCAGACAGGTGAATCGTGTTATTATCCTGGTCCCGAATTTCAAAATCTGGGGCTTTATCTCCGGGCTTCAGTTTTGGGATTCGTTTCAACATATTTTTTGAGGCTGTTTTTGTGATTTTATGCACTAATTTTTTCAGCACGGAATTTGATGTAAGATTTCTGCCATTTAATAATGAACAAACAGAAAAACAAGTTGTAAAACTAACACAAAAAAATCCGACTCTATCTTCTAACCGTAAATTAAATTAAGTTTCATAATCCGCTCACAAAACAAAAATTAAATTTAAAAATTACTGCTATGAAAAACGGAATCGTTAAACCTACAATGGGAAAGCTGCTTATCTCTGAACCGTTTATGATGGATTCTTATTTCCAGCGTTCGGTGGTGTTACTTACGGAGCATGGCAATGAAGGAACTATTGGTTTCATTCTTAATAAACAAACCAATGTATTAGTGTGCGATGTGTTGAATGGTTTTCCTGAAACAGATTTACCGCTTTATTTTGGCGGACCGGTTCAAACAGACACCATCCATTTTCTGCACACGCTTGGAGCGTCATTGGAAGGAAGCAAAGAAGTGATGAAGGGTATTTATTGGGGCGGTAATCTTGAGCAGCTTAAATACATGGTCGAGAAAAAAATGGTATCGCAGAACGATATTAAATTCTTTGCAGGATATTCCGGTTGGGACCCGAATCAGCTTAAGCAGGAATTAAAACATCATACGTGGTTGCTTTATGAATGCTCTAAAAAGCTGGCATTCATAGAGGATCCGCAAAAACTTTGGGGAACAGTATTAAAAACCATGGGCAGCGATTACGCGATTATGGCAAACTTCCCGGTTGACCCATCGCTGAACTGATGTTTACCCTGAACATTTTTTTACATCTTTGCATCCCGCTTTCAAGCGGGATTATTTTTTTGTTCGGGGTGTAGCGAAGCCCGGTTATCGCGCCACGTTCGGGACGTGGAGACCGGCAGTTCGAATCTGCCCACCCCGACTGGGAGACCGTGGCGCTGAAGGCGCCATCACTCTGACAATAAGCTGGAGACAGTGCCGCTGAAGGCGCCACTACCCCGATAGTAAACAAGAGGCCATGGTGCTGAGACGCCACCACCTCGACTTTTTTAATTTTGTCTTTAATCATATAACCTAATGAAACCAATAATTTTAGTTTACCTGGGGTCATTATCATCTTCACTGTTCTTTTTTTCAAGTCATAGTTTATCCGGCAGTGGATTTGTGAACAGCGCAAAACAGAAGATACAAGCTGCAGAAATAAATAATTTATTAAAGGAAAATGCAATTCAATCAGGCGATGTAGTTTTTCGCTTAGGGCATGGATTTATAAGTGAATCCATGAGAAAATTTTCTTTAAAAGATCCGAGATATTCTCATGCGGGAATTATCAGCGTGGAAAACGGAAAACCTATGGTGTATCATCTCCTTGGTGGAGAATCGTCAGCCTCTGTGATACAGAAAGAACTCCTTCAAAATTTTTGTTCTCGGTATAAAGCGGCATCATTCGCAGTGTACCGTTCTTCTCTCACCGATGCCCAGAAAAAAACCGTCGATTCTCTCAATCGCTTTTATTTCCGTATAAAACTTCCGTACGACAGTCAGTTTGATTTAACCACAGACTCGGCAATGTATTGCACCGAATATGTTTACAAGGTTCTTTCTAAAGCCGGTGGAAAAAATATTTTAATATCTTCGTCAATATTATCAGAACGCGCGTACATTGCCTGCGATGATATCTATCTTAACCCGGCCATACACAAAGTTTTCAGTTTTAGTTATGAATAAGCCGTTACCGTTTTTTTTTAATGCACTGTGCCTGCTTTCCATAATATTTTTTGCAGGATGCTCGCCCGAAAACCCTAAGTCAGTTGCAAACAAATTTTTGACTGCTGCTGCCGAAATGAATTACCAGGAGGCAAAGAAATATTCTACACCCTCTACCGGAAAACTTTTAGATATGCTCGCGGGAGCTGAGGCCTACACTCCCGATTCAATAAAGAAAAAGATGATGTCTAATTTCACTATTGTTAAGGAATACTCCCGGACAGACACCGCTACCATTGTACTGTATCACCTAAAAAATTCTGACACAGACCAGATACTGAACCTTGTAAAACGAAATGGGAAATGGCTGGTTAATATTTCTAAGGAGGAATTAAACACTCGCGATGCTGAACCACCTGTCGAAGCTGAAGAAGACCGGTTAGATAGTCTCGCCGGAAGAAAATGACAGGCAATTTCAGATTTTACCTCTTTCTCCAAGCTCAATTACTTCCACGTTACTTATATTATTTTCTGCGATTGAAAAACGGATAGCTGTGCGCATTTTGTGCATGCCATATTTTCCGGCCGCACCGGGATTCATGTGAAGCAGGTTATATTTCTCGTCACGCGTTATTTTTAATATGTGAGAGTGACCGCAAATAAACAGGCCGGGTTTATGCTCTAAAAGCTCTTCTCTTATGCCAGGAGAATAATTCCCGGGATAACCTCCAATGTGAATCATAAAAACTTTCACCTGTTCGCATAAGAAAATATTTTTCTCCGGGTATTTCGCTCTTATTTCTGTGCCGTCTATGTTCCCGAATACGCACCGGAATGGCTTAAAACTTTCCAGGCGATTGCTGACCGATGCGGTACCAATATCACCGGCATGCCATATTTCATCGCAGCCGGAAAATAAATCAAAAAATTTTTCGTCTAAGAAACCGTGTGTATCAGAAAGCAACCCGATTTTTTTCAAGAGCCGCTGAATCAGATAATTTCAAAAGTGTTTTGCGTTACCCACCCAATACTTCCGTTTGCAATACGGATTTTTTTCCACCCGTTCAGTTCGTCAAGCAGGTCTACTTTGGTTCCTTCGTGAAGAATAAATAAATCGCTGCTTTTCTCATCGGGAGAACTTTTCACATACACACTCGGAGAAGTGATTATAGCCCGCTCGGTTCCGTAAATCAGGTTTTGCTGGTGAAACGCCAGCGCATACGAGAAAATTATAAGCAGTAGCGTAATCATAACTAAAAAAAATCCCAGCTTCCTTATTACGACCGATGGAATGAGAAAATAGCAAAGCAGAAAAATCACTAAAAGCCAGAACAGTGTTACAATAATTAAAGCCCAATCATCGGATGAAAGCCAAAAGGAGGCAGTATCAATCCACTGGAGATAAAATATCCTGGGCAGCGGATCAATCTTATCTGTAACGCGAAGATTAGCAACGTGCAGGTTAAAATCAATATCGTCATCAGCCGGTGAAAGTTTTTTTGCGCGCTCATAGCATAAAATTGTTTTTGCAAGTTCGCCTTTGCGGAAATAAACATTGCCCAGGTTGAACCATACTTCGGCAAGTGAAGAATCGTACTGAAGAATAGTGCTATAAACCTTTTCCGCGCTATCATATTCTTCCTTCTGAAAATAAAGATTTGCTTTAGAAAATAATTCGGCAGCAGGTTCTTTGGCAAAAACATTTAAAGTTCCTCCAAAAAAGAAACATGCGCAAAAGAAATACATAGAAAATTTTCCTCTTGTCATTTCTATCTGCGAGATTTATAGAGTTCTGTTAGCACCTTAATTCCCTTATTATAGATATCCTCGAGGCGGTAATCCTCGCTTGGAGGAGCAAACCGCGCGTATTCACACGCATCTACTGTTTCGTTAAAAGAGGAAATAATTTCTTCGGGCATGTTTTTTAAAGCAAGCTCTTCACGAATTTTTTCCCGCGATAATTCTGAAACCGGTATGCGTAATTTATCCGAAGCGAATCCCCATAATGCGCGAAACATTTCGTCCAAAAACTTTTGCTTTTCATTGGCGGCAAGAAATTTTTTAGCTGTCTTTAACCGCTTTCTTGCAACACTGTCCGCTTTGCGGCTGCGCATTAAAGCAATATTACTTTGTTGTTGAATTTGTTTTCTGCGCACGAATAAAACTATCAGCATCGCGGCAAACGGAAAGGCCTGCAGCATATAGAAAGCAGGGGAGAGGAAAATCAATTTTTCTGAAGAGGAATCTTGCAATGGTCCCGTTTTAATGAAGCGGATATCTTTGTTCAACATCCTGACGTCTTCTTTTGACGTGCCCGAAACAGTAGCAGCGCCCGATTCAGTTCCGCGCTCAACCATCACCGACAATTCAGGAGGAGTTATTTTTACATAACTTTTTTTCGCTACATCAAAATAGCAAAACCCATCAAGGGGAATTTTGTAATGACCGGGTTTACGCGGTATTAAAAGATATTCGAAAGACTTGCTTCCGCTGGAACCGCCCGCTGCTACGGTAATATTTTCATTTACTTTAGGGTCATAACTTTCAATATCGGGAGGCAAATTAACAGCAGGCGCCTCGATTAACTTTATGTTTCCTTTACCACTGAATTTTATTTTTAAGGTAACGGCTTCATTTGTCTTTGTTTCTTTTTTATCGAGGGAAAATTCGGCATTGAACTTTCCAACTGTACCGCTGAAGTTACAATCAGTGGGAGCCTTGGGTAATTCCCCAACCGTAATTTTTGCCGGTTCACTTTTAATCGGATACTTTACATCACGGATGGAGTTATTAAAGAACGGGTCATTGAAAAAATTATCAAACGGGTCATTCGATTGCTGGCGGTTTCGTTTTACCTGTACGCGTGCAATCACTTCTCCTTCCATAGGGTCAACGGTAAGTGTACCGGACCGCTGCGGATAGATGACAACTTTTTTTACATCGGCAACGCTGTAGAGCACACCATCAATCGTTTGTCTCGAAAACTGAAGCTGTTGCTGCAAGGGAATATCTTCGTTCCAAAACCCAGTGAAGGAAGGAAGTTTAGTAATATTATAGCTTACCAGGTTAACTTTTGTACACAGCTTGTATGTTACGGTAATGGCTTCTCCGAGCAAAACATTTGAGCGGTCAACAAAAGTGCGAATGAAAACGCTTTTTGAATCCAGCCCCGCTGAGGATGATTGCTGATTGCCGCTGCTTCCCTGCGCCTGCTGTTGTTGTTGCGGATTACCCTTCACTACAGTAATCCGGAGTGAATTGGATTGAAGTTTTTTTCCGTTCACTTCAACAGTTGCAGAAGGAATTTCATACGTTCCTTCTCTCTGTGCAATGAGAACGTATGTATAACTTACCGATTGGGAAAAACTTCCGTTCACGATTTGAGTGCTCATGGACTGGCTGGGCCCCATCACCACATCAAAATCCCTGAATGCGGGCGCCTGGAATTTACTTGCATTTCCGTTTACAGAATAGGTGACCTGGAATTGTTCTCCTGCAGCTACAGTTGTGCTACTTGCGCTTGCAGTAAATGTAACATCCTGGGCAAAAGTTTGTCCGCTCAACAATAAAAAGATGAAACAATATTTAATCAGCTTCTGCATTATCTTCTAAGTTTTTACCAATCCTTATCCACCCTTATACGTCCTGAAGCAACTTTTGCTTTTTTCTTATGCTTGTCTTTTTCATCATTATTAAGCGCCTGCAAAATTCGCTCAGCATCTTCTTTTGAAATTTCTTTCTTCTGCTGCTGCTGTTTTTGCTGCTCCTGGTTCTTCTTCTGCTGGTCTTTTTTATCTTCTTTGTTCTTGTCCTGGTTCTGTTGTTGCTGCTGTTGCTGTTGTTTCAACATTGCTTGTGCATAAGCAAGGTTATACCGTGTATCCTCATCCTTAGGGTTTAGCTTCAATGCCTCCTTATATGCTTCAATACTCTCCGGGTACTTTTGACTCTGCAGCAATGTATTTCCTAAATTGTGAAGAGCTGCAGCATTGGAGTTCTTGTCTTTCTTCTGCAATTTAAGCATATCAAATTGTTTTGCTGCTTCGTCATATTTTCCCTGCTTGTAATATGCATCACCAAGATTAAAATTTCCCTCGTACGATTCTTGGTTTTTACCCAGCGATTTTTTATAAGCCACTTCTGCATCGCTGTACTTTTTATTTTCAAATGACGTATTGCCTTCACGAATAAATTTCCGTTCCGATTGCGCAAAAACAGTATTGACGGCAACCAGCAGGAAACCCAAAATCAAAAGCCAAAAATTATTTTTACGAGTTCTCACGCAGCTTTTTTATTTTTTGCTTTGGTAAATATAGTGCTGTCAAAAAGACGGAATTGTGAAAACCATTTGCTTCTGCGCTCGGAGATTAGAAATTCAATGAGTAAAAGTAATAACCCTGCCCCCAGAAAATATTGGTAGCGGTCTTCGTAATCGGTTATCATTTTAGCTCCGAATTCTGCCTTCTCCATTTTGTTTATTTCTTTGATTATAGCGGCAAGCCCGTCATCCGAATTCGTTGCGCGTATAAATTTTCCACCGCCTTCTGAAGAAATACTACTCAACGCAGCAGGGTCGAGTTTGCTGATAATAATATTCCCCTCATTATCTTTTTTGAAGTCAACCTGCACCTTA
Organism: Bacteroidetes bacterium 2013_40CM_41_45; assembly: GCA_002215675.1. Lineage (GTDB taxonomy): Bacteria > Bacteroidota > Bacteroidia > AKYH767-A > 2013-40CM-41-45 > 2013-40CM-41-45. Next base: position 53,174 of record NGFH01000009.1, read on the forward strand.
TTGTGCACAACTGGAATAGGCGCTCCTTCAACAGAGCCCATTCCTATAGTATGCACGATGATTCCTTTTTCATAAGCTTTTTTGGCGGCAGCAACCGCATCGTCTTCGTGATTTTCTCCGTCCGTGATTACTATGATTGCCTTGTTGTGTTTGCTATCCTGCGGAAACGATTCCACAGCAAGTTCAATGGCTGAGCCGATGGCCGTTCCCTGTGTCGGAACAATATCTGTATCGATATAATTCAGAAAAAGTTTTGCTGCAGCGTAATCCGTGGTAATAGGAAGCTGCACATACGCCTCGCCCGCAAAAACAATAATGCCTATCCTGTCTCCCTCCAGTTTATCAACAAGCCGCGCAATGGCTTGCTTAGCGCGCCCTAGACGGCTGGGCTGAATGTCTTGTGCTTTCATGCTGTTGGAAACATCGAGCGCAATAATGATGTCAGCGCCTTTGCGTTTCACTTCTTCAAGCCGCGAACCAATTTGCGGGCCGGCTGCTGCAAGAATAATGGCAGCATTGCCAAGTAAAAACAAAGCATGCCGCACATTTTGTCTTATGCCTGAAGTGTATGGAGCAAGTTTTCCGACCAGGGATGCATCTCCCATTCTCTGAAGCGATTTCTTTTTTGTGATGCGGTAAATAATAAAGAGAACCAGGTACACCGGAAGTACAGCAAGCAAATAGAGAAATTCAGGATGTGCGAACCGGAACATCAGGGAATAGTTTTTAAAAATGTATAACGCGAAATTCCTTCGGCAAGCAGAAGTAAAAGCCCGGCAAGCACCAGCGGCAAAAACTCTTCTCCCTTTCTGCGAAACTCTGTGACTTCAATAACGGTTTTTTCCATGCGGTCTATTTCCTGGTAAATCTCTTTGAGTTTACTGTTGTCAGTTGCCCTGAAATATTTTCCTCCTGTATCTTTTGCAATCTGCCTAAGAATGTCTTCATCAATCTGCACTTCCATATTCTGGTATTGAATCCCGAAAGGAGTTTTTACAGGATAAGGCGCATAGCCATTTGTTCCTACACCAATAGTATAGACCTTTATTCCGAATGACTTTGCAATTTCTCCCGCAGTAATCGGGTCAACGGAACCTGCGTTATTAACACCATCCGTCAAAAGAATTACTACTTTACTTTTTGCTTTGCTGTCTTTGATGCGGCTCACAGCCGTTGCGAGACCTTCGCCTATGGCGGTGCCGTCAACCAGCATTCCGCTGTTTATGTCTCTTAAAAGATTCTTAATTACGGAATGGTCGGTTGTAAGCGGGCACTGGGTAAAACTTTCTCCGCTGAAAATTACAAGAGCTATTCTGTCATTAGGCCTGCTATCTATGAAATCCAGTGCAACTTTTTTAGCCGCTTCAATACGGTTGGGCTTAAAATCTTCGGCCAGCATACTTCCTGAAATATCGAGGCACAACACGATATCAATTCCTTCTGAATTTATGCTTTGCGATTGTGAGGTTGATTGCGGACGTGCCATTGCAACAATAAACACAGACAAAGCAAGCAGGCGGAAAATAACAGGCATGTGAATGAACCGCTGCCTGAATGTTTTGTTAATCCCTTTGAAAGTACCGAGAGATGAATAATGAACTGCAGGTCTTTTTCTGTTCAGGAAAAGAAAATAATATGCAGCGAGCAGCGGAATTAAGACCAGCAGCCAGAAAAAGAACGGATGTGCATAGGTGATTATCATGCCGCTGCTGTTTGTGTTTGTGACTCGGTAACTTCCTTCATTTCCCTTATCGCATTTATAAATTCATACGATTGTTGCATAGACATTTCATTTTCTCCGGGCAATGGCTGCACTTTTGCAAACTTTACCATGTCAGCAAGTGTGAGCAGGTGCGAAAGTTTTTCTGCAATGATGCTCTCAATGTTCAGGTTTCTCACCGCCTGCATAATTTCTCCCGTAGTCATTTCCATGGCAATAATTCCAAATCTATGCTCAATATATGTGCGTATTATATCTGTAAGGCGAGAATGATATTGCTTAATTAAGCCTTGCTGCCACAAGCGTTCACCTTCAAGTTTCTTCAGCTCTTCAAGCGCAATTTCATGAGGCGGACGTTTAGGAATAACAATAGCAGGTTTTATTACTTCTTTCTTTTTGAATTTCTTTCTGAGATAAATAATAAGCAGTATCAATGCGATTATTCCAACGCCTGCAAGGATATAGGGGAGCGCCTCGGCAAAAGAGAAAGGAACTTTCAGCGGCATCTTTATGTCTCGGATGTTTTGCGCTGTATCCACCCGAATTCCCTGGACAGAAATCAATATCGCTTCCGTTTCGGCAATGTGAGTGGTGGTATCGTCCGGTTGCTGATACGTAAATGTGAGTGGCGGAATAGGGTAGTAGCCCGAATCAAAAGAGGTGACGGTGAGAACCTGTTTGTATGAATAAATTTTTTTGTCCTGCAGAACTGCAGTGTCAATTTTAGAACGGTCTACTATTTCCAGCTTCGTGATGGTGTCAGGCACCTGCGGAAAACTGAATTTGTATCCCGGTGGCGATTGCGCTTCAAGAATTAATTTAAACTGTTCACCGATTTTTATTGAAGAGATATCTGTTCTTGCTTCGGCTTTGAAGGATTGCGCATTTACTGTGAAAGAAAAAAAGGAAACAAAAAGGCACAGTAAAATAGAATGATAGACTTTCATCTCAAAACCTCCTTCCTCTCCTTTTAAACAAGCCCATCAGCGGCCGCACGTATGACTGGTCAGTAAACAGCGTGGTGAAATCAACCCCTGAGCGGTTAAATATTTCAGATAACTTTTTATCTTCTATAGCACGCTGTGTTTCTATCGCCCTGCGATTTTTGGCATCCGACAAATCCACCAGAATAGTTTTCCCGGTTTCGTTATCCATAAATTTCACCAGCCCCATATCGGGCAAGGATTGTTCGCGTTTGTCGCTGATGCAAAAGGCAACCACATCGTGCTTGCGCGCAGCAACTCTAAGAGCATGTTCAAAGTTGGCAGAAGCAAAATCTGAAATGATAAATGCAATGCTCTTTTTCTTGATCGCGTTGGTAAAAAATTTTAAAGCGGTCGCTATATCTGTTCCCTTGCTTTCCGGTTTAAATTCTATTAGCTCACGGATTATACGTAGAATGTGTGACTTCCCTTTTTTGGGAGGAATGAATTTTTCAATCTTGTCAGAAAAAAATATAACGCCTGTCTTGTCATTATTTTGTATGGCTGAAAAAGAAAGCACAGCACACAATTCAGTAATAAGGTCATTCTTGAATTGTGTCTTTGTTCCGAAATAAGAAGAGCCGCTCATATCCACAAGAAGCATAACGGTGAGTTCGCGCTCCTCTTCGTAAACTTTTATGTAGGGATGATTGAATCGGGCCGTAACATTCCAGTCAATAGAACGAGTCGGGTCTCCCGGCTGATACTCGCGCACCTCACTGAAGGCCATTCCACGTCCCTTAAAAGCGCTATGGTACTCACCCGAAAATATATGGCTGGTGAGGCCGCGCGTTTTTATTTCAATCTTGCGGACTTTCTTGAGAAGTTCTGTTGTTTCCATTTTCTAAAAATTGCGAATCGCGAAATTTGAATTGCGGATTAAAATCAATTCAAAATTTTGACAATCCCAAATCCGAAATCATCAAGGAACTTCCACTGCATTCAAAATATCATTCACAATATTTTCTGAAGTAATATTTTCTGCTTCGGCTTCATACGTTAACCCGATTCTGTGACGCAGAACATCGTGGCATACAGCGCGCACGTCCTCGGGAATGACATAGCCTCTGCGCTTGATGAAAGCAAATGCTTTGGATGCCAGGGCGAGACTAATGCTTGCGCGCGGAGAACCGCCATAACTAATAAGCTGTGTTAATTTATCGAGTCGGTACTCGCGGGGCGAACGGGTAGCAAAAACAATATCGAGAATGTAACGCTCAATTTTTTCGTCCATGTAAACTTCTTTCACCACCTGGCGGGCACGCATAATTTCATCTGTTTTTGCAACGGTATTCACCGTAGGAAATTCTGCAGCAATATTTTGCCGCATAATTAATTTTTCTTCTTCCATATTCGGATAGCCGATAACTACTTTAAGCATAAAGCGGTCAACCTGCGCTTCGGGCAAAGGATAAGTCCCTTCCTGCTCAATGGGATTTTGCGTAGCAAGCACCAGAAAAGGTTCCTCCAGCCTGAAAGTATGCTCGCCTATGGTGACCTGCTTTTCCTGCATCGCTTCAAGCAAAGCACTCTGCACTTTAGCTGGAGCACGGTTTATTTCATCGGCCAGAATAAAATTGGCGAAGATGGGCCCCTTGCGGACGGTGAACTCTTCCTTCTTCTGGTTGTAAATCTGGGTGCCGATTAAGTCAGCCGGAAGAAGGTCGGGCGTAAATTGTATCCGGTTGAATTTTGCATGGATGCATGAAGCAATGGATTTAATGGCAAGCGTTTTTGCAAGGCCGGGTACTCCCTCAAGCAAAATATGCCCGTTAGACAGTAATCCTACCAGCAAACGGTCAATCATATACCGTTGACCTATAATTACTTTACTTACTTCCATCTGAAGCAAGTCAACAAATGCGCTTTCGCGCTGTATTTTTTCGTTTAATTCTTTTAAATCAGCCATAGACAATGATTTATATTATTAAAAACTTAAAACTTTCTGGCCTTGCTTTAGCAGGCAGTTGGTAAAAATACATTTTTTAAAGCCGCCAATTTTAGAAAAAAACGAGTGAAAAAAAAATGAATGGGCCCGCTTTAAGATGGATTTTCAATGATACATAATGATGTTTATATTTGCCCCTCAATCCACAAACCTAAATGGCAAACCATAAATCTTCAATTAAAAGAATCCGCACCAATAACAGGAGACGTGACCGCAACAGTTACCAAACCGTAACCGCACGGACATCTATAAAAAAAATCTTTACGGCAACCGATAAGAAAGAAGCACAGGCACTGTTGCCCAAAGTTCATTCGCTCCTCGACCGTTTAGCAAAAAAACATATCATCCATAAAAACAAGGCCGCCAACCTCAAATCTGAGCTTGCTGTCCATGTGGGCAAAATGAAATAGGAAATTTTATTTTCAAGGTTTTTTATTGGTCTATTCTTACAACGATTAGACCTTTTTTATTTTATTATTTTTGATTGATAAATCCTGCATCCATTAATACGCAACAGTGAGCAGCAACGGAATAAAATCATGGGCAGCAGACGACCGCCCGCGCGAAAAGCTTTTGCTTAAGGGAAGAAGTGCGTTGAGCGATGCAGAGCTTATTGCCATACTGATTGGCTCGGGCAATGCTGAAGAGTCGGCTGTAGAAGTGGCGCGGAAAATTCTTAAAGATGAAAAAGTAAAAGATAACCTGGTGGAACTTGGAAAGCTTTCTGTGAATGAATTGATAAAACACAAAGGCATTGGTGAAGCAAAAGCCATTACCATAGTTGCGGCAATGGAACTTGGCAACCGCAGGCGCGAAACCGAAGCGCTGCAGCGCGAGCAGGTTACTTCCAGTAAAGATGCGGCAGCAGCTATCCAGCGGCATCTTGCCGATTTACCGCACGAGGAGTTCTGGATACTAATGCTGAACCGAGCTAATAAGATTATTGGCAAGCATCCGGTAAGCCAGGGAGGCATTGCCGGAACGGTAGTAGATGCAAAAATGGTTTTTAAGCCGGCTGTAGAAAACAGCGCATCGTCTGTAATTCTTTGCCACAACCACCCGTCAGGAAACCTGCAGCCAAGCAATGAAGACATTAAGCTGACAAAAAAACTCCAGGATGCAGGCGTCAATCTTGATGTTAAGGTTATAGACCACATCATCATTACCGATAGCGGCTATTTCAGCTTTGCTGATGAGGGATTGATTTAGCATAAAGTTATCAGTTATTCGTTATCGGTTATCAGTTTAAAGGAAACATCAATTAACGAATAACGAATAACAGGTAACAGATAACAACGCATGCTGCTGATTTTCGCTCCTAAAATTACACCCCGCCTTCGGTATATTTTTGATTTCATCTTTAATGATATTCTCGGAACCGATTTCCAGATTACCACTGACAAAGATGAGTTTATCCGGAGCAATTCACCCAAACTAAATTACAGCAGCGCTCCATTCGGCAATGAAATGTTTGTTCCGGCTGCGAACTTGCTTTTTGAAAGGGGAATACGCGAGCAGGAATTATCCTTTAATATCTGGAATGAAACACCGGTTTTGTTTTACACGCATCCGCGCTACGAATTTCCATTTGATTTGTTTGCCGCTTCATTTTACCTCATTACCCGCTATGAAGAATATCTTCCTCACCTTCGTGATATCTACGACCGTTACAACCCTTCCGCTTCTGTTGCGGTGAAGAAAAAATTTGTTCACAAGCCGGTTGTTGACCAATGGGCGCTTCATTTTAAAAAATTCCTTTCAAAAAATTTCCCTGAAATTCAATACAGGGAACGTAAGTACAATTATATTTCCACTATTGATATTGATAATGCGTACGCATATCTTGAAAAAGGTCTTCTGCGCTCAACGGCAGCATACATCCGTTCATTATTAAAGTTTGAGCTGAAGGATTTTTCTGACCGCCTGCGCTCGCAGCTCGGGTTGATGCATGACCCATATGATACATATACTATGCAGCTTGAGATACAAAAGAAGTACAACATAAAGGTAATTTACTTTTTTCTGTTGGGCGATTATGATTTGAATGATAAAAATGTTTCGTACGACAGCCAGCGATACCGCTCCCTGATACAGTATCTTTCCGATATAGCTGATACCGGCATTCATCCTTCGTTTGCATCCAATGCCCTGCCACAGAAGCTGAATAAAGAAATAGCGCGCCTCAGCAAAACTTCGAGAAGAGAAGTGAAAAAGAGCCGGCAGCATTTTCTTAAACTGCAATTTCCACATACATACCGGCAGTTGCTTGAGAACGATATTACAGACGATTACTCGATGGGCTTTGCGCAAATTACCGGCTTCCGCGCCGGCACATGCACTGCCTTCCGTTTCTACGACCTTGACCGCGAGGAAATGACAAAGCTTAAGGTACATCCTTTTGCCGTTATGGATGCAACACTCAGGTATTACATGAATATATCTCCGCAGGAATCAGGAGCGCATATTCTTTCTTTGATAAATGAAGTGAAGGCAGTGAACGGAACTTTTATTTCACTTTGGCATAATGAATCGCTCAGCGATTACAAGCAATGGAAAGGATGGAAAAATGTTTATGAAGAGGTGGTGCGCCTTGCCGTTAGCTGACCCTTCTTGAGGCCTATGATTTTATATGTTGAAAATAAAGACATTGACCGCACGCGGTGGGATAATCTTATTGCACAGTCGCCCAACGGATTAATTTATTCCCGCTCATGGTTTCTTGACCGTGTTTGCGAAAACTGGGATGCGCTCATTGAAGATGAATACAATGCAGTGCTTCCTTTACCCAGAAGAAAAAAGTTTAGTATAGAATATGTCTTTCAACCATTTTATACCAATCAGTTCGGTATAATTTCCAGGGATATTGTCGATGAGAAAAAAGCAAATTCTTTTTTGCAAAACATCCCCGAAAAATTCAGATACGTTGATATTATGCTGAATTTTCAAAATCGAACAACCGCTGTAGGTTATAGCGTTACCGAGCGCAGAGCGCAATTTCTTCGGCTTCATTCCGGCTATGATGAATTGAGGAAAAAGTATGATAATAACCTGAAAAGAAATTTACAGAAAGCAGAAAAAAATAATTTGACTGTACGGACAGATATATCGCCCGAAAAGGTAACCGACTACTTCCGGAAAGGGAGAGGGAAAGAACTTGGAAATTTTTCTACAAAAGATTATGAAACGTTAACTAAGATTTTAACAAAGGCTGTTCACACAGACAATGGCTTCACACTGGGCGCTTATGCCAATAATAATGAACTTCTTGCTGCAGCAGGATTTTTACAGGACGACAAGAGAATAATTTTTCTCAAAGGAGGTTCATCTGATGCAGGAAAGGAACTCGGAGCCATGCACATGATTATGGATTCTGTTATACGCCAGAACCAAAACAAAAACCTGCTGTTTGATTTTGGAGGTTCTGTTGTCCCCTCTGTGGCGCGGTTTTATAAAAGCTTCGGAACAGAAGATTATTTATATTTACATGTGAAAAGAAACCTACTTCCCGTTTATATTCGCTGGCTCAAAAAATAATCATGCTTAATATCCTCGGTAATCAGAATTCAATCGTTAATCAGTATATCTCCGAACTGCGCGATGTAGAAATACAGAAAGACCGTCTTCGCTTCAGAAGAAATCTTGAGCGGCTCGGTGAAATTTTTGCGTACGAAATAAGCAAGCATCTCGAGTACACTTTGCGCGAAGTAACGACCCCGCTGGGCATTGCCACGGTGCCGGTTCTCAAGGAACAGCCCGTTATCGGCACCATACTTCGTGCAGGAATTCCTTTGCACCAGGGGCTGCTTAATATTTTTGACCATGCCGATAATGCTTTCATCAGTGCATACCGCAAGCATCACAAAGACGGAAGTTTTGATATTAAACTCGAGTACGTATCTACTCCTCGCCTTGATAACCGGGTTCTGATTCTAAGCGACCCTATGCTCGCTACCGGTTCTTCAATTGTTACCACGTACAGAACGCTTATGGAACGCGGCACACCACAGCAAACTCATATTGTGGCAGCGCTCGCCAGCAGCGAAGGTGTTACGTATGTCAGGAGCCATCTCTCATCAGAAGTTACGCTTTGGGTAGGAGCCGTGGATGAAGAGCTTACCGCCCAGGCATACATTGTACCCGGTCTCGGTGATGCCGGTGACCTTGCCTACGGAGGGAAATTCTGAAATCGTTACAAGAATTTTTGTTGCCGTGATGAAATTATTTCGGGAATAAAAATCGGAATGAATCAACTATGTTTCAACTGCTTTCCATTTTTAATATTGAAGACAACAAGTTGCAAAACCTGATCAGGGTTATTACTTTAATTCTACTAAGCAGCGTCAAGTTCGTTGCAGGCCCCACGGTAGTTTACTTCAATCAAAAATATGACTTCTCTTTTTTAAAGACTAACCTGTATACCATTATAGGAGGAATGCTGGGTGTGGCTGTAGTACTTTATTTGTCGCCATTTATTATGCGGTTCTGGTACTGGATTAAGTTTTTATATCACAGGCGCTTTGTCAAACACGACCCCTATTTTTCGGACCCGACAGTTGATATTTCCCTGCCTGTGGAAATTCACTATCGTTACATATCAGGCAAGAAGAAAAAAATATTTTCTCCGCGCAGCAGGCGCATTGTTCGCCTTTGGAAACGATACGGATTTGCAGGCGTTGCTGCTATTACACCCATTTTGCTGTCCATCCCGTTGGGCACATTTATTCTTACCCGTTTCGAAAGCAAGAAGAAAAAAATCCTGGTTTATCTTTTCATCTCCATTGTCTTCTGGTCATTTACGCTTACCTCGGTATTTGAATTGCTTCGTGTACGCAGTATTCCTGAAATTTTACCATGAAGAAAAAAAATTACAGGCATATTTTTTTTGACCTCGATGACACGCTTTGGGATTTCAGGACCAATTCGGGCGAATCGCTTCGCGCTCTTTATTCGAAATATGCTCTCGATAAAACCGCTGGGATTTCTTCGGTGGAAGAATTCATAAGCAAATACCAGGAGCGTAACGTGATGATGTGGGAACAATACCGCTTAGGCGCCATTGACAAAACAACGTTGCGAAGCAGGCGGTTTGAATTAACCTTCTGGGATATGGGTATTGATTCTTCGCTGGTTCCTCCCGGGATGGCTGAGGATTATCTCGCTCATCTGACTTCGCGGAGCAATTTATTTCCGCACACCCGGGAAGCGCTGGAATACCTTAGCGCGAAATATTCTCTCTGCATCATTACCAACGGCTTTCCTGATGTTCAGCATAATAAACTAAAAAGCAGCGGCATCAGTGATTTTTTTTCAGGTGTTTTCACCTCGGAAGTGGCAGGATATCGCAAGCCCGATGTGAATATTTTTTTTCATGCCCTTCAATCCAGCGGGGCAGTTGCAGATGAATCCATTATGGTTGGCGATGGTCTTGAAGTGGACATTGCAGGTGCGCGCAATGCCGGAATGGACCAGGTTTATTTTAATCCCGAAAAAATTCCTCACCAGCACCAGGTAACTCATGAAGTACATTCGCTTCAAGAGCTAAAGAATTTTCTGTAGTTCAGAGCTGCTGGCGCAGTATTTTACCAGTTCAGGAAAAAATTGGAGAAATTCCTGTTCGTAGAAAGCGAAGTCTTTTTTTAAATCTTCTGCAGCATTCTCCATTCCAGATTCAAATGTTGCTCTCATTGCCAGTCCGCGCAAAGCACGCTCAATCCCTTCCAATGTTCTGTAAGATGTAAGCCAATCGTGCAATGCCATGTAATGCAGCGCTCTCTTAGCGCGTTCAGGAAAAATCTCTTCATATTGTTTAAGTGTTCCATAAATTTCTGCGGAAAATTTTTCAAGAGGTGTCTTCTCAAAAGAATTCCAATGGATGGCAAGAAAATGGTCATAGTATACATCGGTAATCACCATAGCATATTTATGATAGGTACTCCGCAGGCGTTGCCGGCTGGCCTGTACAATGGGGTGCTTATCCGTGAAGGAATCTATTCTCCTGTGGATATTTATGCCTTTGGTAATTTTTTTGCTGAAGTGATTTTGTCCGTTTCCTCTTACAAAATCGGCCAGGAAATTTCCAACGGTTAATTCATTGTTGTATCGGGTAAGATAAAAATGAGCCAGGAAATTCATCGTAAAAACATTCATGCAAAGATAACATAGACTAATCTTAACTTACTTTTGTATTGCTTATGATGAAATGAAACACAGCTTACTTCTGCTGGCTTTACTTGTTTCTGCTTCAGCGATTTTTGCCCAGGTACAACCTCCATGTGTAGATACACTAGCGGTTAATCCTTATCATGATTGTTATATAGAATATAACCCCGTTTGCGGATGCGATTCAAGCACCTATAGGAATTATTGTTTTGCCCAGAGCAAATCAGGAGTTAACTATTACCGCACGGGTATCTGCAACAAGCAGATTTTCGATATTGACCTTGTGCCAATACCTGTGCAGCTTGAGCCGTTCGTTTTCAGCGCTGCATTTCGTGTTCCATCTTCATGCTATATTTTCATCACCGATGTTTTTGGCTCTGTAGTTTATAGCACTAACATTTACACAACCTATGATGATGAGATTAAAACCTTTGAAATTGAAACCGGTGATTTCCGCAACGGAGTGTACGCACTGATTGCTGTTGTAAACGGAGAAAAAAAATTTAAAGAGTTTACTAAAGTCAGGTATTAGGTTCTTTTGGCGCAACGATATCTATCATTCCGAATCCGTTGTTGCAATAAAGCCCTAGTCCTGCGTCCCAGATAAATTTCTGAACCCTGGGATGTGCATGTAGCACAAAAGGAATCAGGTAACCGGACATGGCCTCGTTATTGTCATTTTTATAATTGCGGGAAAGTTTTTTTCCCTCTGCCACCACCTTGTTTATATAGCTCATGTCGGGCTGAAGTTCAAATTCGGCAAATGAATTAAGCTCTTCATCCGGATACCCGGCATCTTCCATGCGTTCAATTACAGAGTTGTAAAGATGGTCTGAAAATTCATGCGATGCCGGGTCAAGCGCTTCGGGCTTTATGTCATCTTCTGCAACGGATGGCTCAACGATAAGCGGAGAAATACAAACGTATTTCATTCGCTGGTTAAACATGGGGTCATCTATCAATTGGTGCGATTTGGGAAACAACTCCAGCTTGCCAATGTTAATTTGCTGAAAAGAGAAAATGCGCTCAATAACGTGCTCGGTCAGCTTGTCGTCAACAGAAGAAAACACCAAACTCACCTTCGAAGAATGAAACCGGATTTGCCCGGTTTGAACTTTGGAGGTTCCCTTGAGCGTAGAAAAATTATATAACGCAGTATGCCCGGGTAAATCCTCCATCATCTCTCTCATTACATGCGAAATAAGTTTCTGGTGATGAAGCGGAATAGCACCGTCATTGTTTTTCGATTTCAAAAAGGAAAACTTTACACGCATATCAGAAAAGTGGTTATAAAAAAGGTCTTATTATACCTGCCAGATGTTCAGTGATGCAAAAATGTAAAAAAAACTTAACCGTTCTACATTCTCAACGTATAAGTTTAACTTTTATAGTTGATACTCATATTCTCTTAATAACTAATAATTTAAACTAGCCTTTAGCAAAAAATATTTTTATGATGGATGATGACCAAAAAATACGTGATGCTTTCTCCGATAGAAACTGGGGTGAAATAAAAGCTCACGACAGCTGGCAGGTCTTCCGCGTTGTATCAGAGTTTGTGGAAGGATTTGAAAAGCTGAGTAAAATAGGTCCCTGTGTATCTGTATTCGGCTCGGCAAGGTCTAAAGAGGAAAATAAATACTACGGACTTGCTGAAGACCTTGCCTATAAGCTTACAAAAGATGGCTATGGAATTATTACAGGCGGTGGGCCGGGAATTATGGAAGCAGCAAATAAAGGAGCGCAGCGGGCAGGAGGAAAATCTGTGGGGTTGAATATTGAACTGCCCCATGAACAAAAACCGAACGATTTCATTGACCCCGATAAGCTGATAAATTTCAGTTACTTCTTTGTCCGCAAGCTTATGTTCATCAAATATGCACAGGGCTTTGTGGTGATGCCGGGCGGTTTCGGCACTCTGGACGAATTCTTCGAAGCGCTCACGCTGATTCAAACAAAAAAAATAGGCCGTTTTCCTATCGTACTTATGGGCACTGAGTATTGGAGCGGACTGATGAAATGGGTGAATGACAAACTTCTTACAGAGCAATATATAGACAAAGAGGACCTTAACCTGTTCAGAATTTTTGACACGGTAGACGAAGCAGTTAAGTATATAAACGAATTTTATTCCCGCTATATGCTGCGCCCGAATTTCTAAGGCATTTTATTTTTTATACCTGCTTTTCTAAAATATTCGTTCGCTTTGGCAGTATCCCCCAGGTAATAATAGGTAACGGCAAGATTATTGACTGCCTTAGGATTATTGGGATTCAGCTTCTCGACTTGCAAAAAATATTTCAGTGCATTTTTATAATCGCTCATGGCAGCATAGCTGTTTGCAAGGTTGTTCCATCCGTCTTCACTAAGCGGATTTAATTCTACAGCTTTGTTGAAGGCCTGGATGGCTTTGGGATAATCTTGCTTCTTTGCCCATGCATTTCCCAGGTTAAACCATGCGTTATAAAACGATGAATCAAGCTGCACAGCTTTCTCAAGGTATATGATGGATGAGTCTGTAAGATTGAGCTCCATGAGATAAAGCCCCATGTTATTGTAAAGATTTTTTGATGACGGATATTTTTCCATCGCGATTCTCAGAATTGCAAGTGCTTTGTCGTACTCTTTAAGCGAGCCGTAAGAAAGAGCTGCGGCGGTTAAAAATTCTTCTTTGGGATTTTTCTTCATAGCATATGCTCTCTCCCAGTTGAACACAGCTTTTTGATAGTCGCCCCATTCTCTGTATGCCATCATAAGATGATACATAGCTTCGGCATAGGTCGGCAGTATGGCGATTCCCTTTTCAAGTTCAGCAATACTTTTTTGCAGATATTCCCTTTTTATTTCCTCGTTTTTTTCGGGAAATGCTTTCTCAAACAAAAGAGCGCTGCCGTAAGCATAGCGAATGCGTGCACTTTCGGGAGATGACTTTACATCATGAGAGAGCAGCGTGTAGTTATCTTTCCAATCACTATTGCGAGCAAATGTCTTAACAGAAAAAAGAATTGCAATTACAAATACCGGAACCAAAACTCTTTTATTTCCGACAATAAAATCCCGTACAGATTTATAGGAAAGTGCAATGTTCCGGGACATGAAATTAACGAACAGACATGCCAAGGCAAAACAAATTCCTAGTGAGGGAATAAAAAGAAAACGTTCAGCAAGGGTTGATTCGATTAGAATAAAAATATTAGACACCAAAGCAATGGTCAGCAAATAAAACCATATACCAAATGACAGAGGATTTTTTTTCCTGAGCCCTGCCAAGGCAATAATTAATAATGCAACGTAAGCGATAAATGAAACAATAAATCCAGGGTCAGAAATTTTATGAAGCGGAATAACGCGGTAAGAATAGTCCCAGGTGAGAGGGTGAGGGAAAAAGTTAAGCAGCAAATATTTTCCGAGTATAAAAACAGCGGAGGCAAAGCGTATAACCTTGTCGCTCGTTTCAACAAGCGAATTATTAATGACCAGGATTTCGGAAAAATTTGAAATTCCTCCGAGGGCATTAATACGCAGCAGGAAATAAATCAGCGTAACACCTGCAAACATTAATGTATAGCTAATAAGCTTTTTTAGGGGGGCGCCGGAGAAAAAATAAATCGCCAGCGGAAAAACTACAAGCATGGTAATGGAATTTTCTTTTGAGAGGAGAGAAAGAAGAAAAAATACCAGCGAATAAATCATCAAAAGAAATCTTGCGCTCTTCAGGTATCTGAATAAAAAATACAAAGAAAGCAATGCAAAAAGCAGGCACAAAATTTCATCACCACTCTTTACGTTATCTACCACTTCGGTATGTACGGGATGAGCAGCATACAGCAGCGAAGTAATAAATGCAATCAAAATCCCCCTGATGCCCGGGAGCAACAGCGCAAATGTTTTCATCATTACAAAAACTGTGAGAGCAAAAAGCAACACATTCACAAAGTGAAACAAGAATGGATTTTCGGGTGATATTTCCCATTCTACCGCAAATAACATGATGGACATGGGGCGGTATAAACTTTCTTTTCGCTCCCAAAAGCCCTTACGATAGGGTGAAACCATTATTTCGGGAATCGCTTTTGCACCTTGCGTTGTAATTTTATTTTTTGCGATTACCGTGTCATCATCTCCAACAAATCCATGGCCGAGCGAATTGGCATAAAGTATAAATGCAAATGCCGCGCAGAGCAATGCAAGAGCGGTAACCAGTTTTTTTTCTGACAGAAAACTTGGCACGAACGCAGGTGTAGCTGTTGTTACGGCCGGTGCCGGTTTTTTTACAAGGGGTTTGCGCTCTTGTTTTTTCATTTTAATATCGGTGAATTTAGCAAACCTCTTACTGTTCGTGCTTCAATATATAGTACAGGTTCTTTAAGCTGATGATTCGTAAAAGCAGGGCCAGCGCCAGCCCTATGCCACCACATAGGATTAATCTCACAGCAAAATATGAATGAAGCTTAGTAGAGATAAGCCAGCATTCAGTGATAAGGAGAATAAGAAACGCAACAACAGAAAAAACAAGCTTATAGTTGATATGAAATTTAAAAATGTACTTCACCATGACAACCTGTGCAACGGCCGTAAGCACCTGGGTGATTAAGCTGGAGACAGCAGAACCTTCTACCTTGTATATTGGAATAAGAATAAGATTGAGTGTTATGTTTATGACCATGCCGGTAGCAGCCATAATATTAAGTTGCTTGAGATTGCCGTTTGCAGTAAGCAATGTCCCGAAAATGTACGTTGAAGAAATGGGGATAAAGCAAAACATTAAAATGCCAAACACCAAAGATGATTCACTGATGTGAGGTGTTTTACTGTAAAGCAATTGCATTAAATCATGACGATAAAAGTAAGAGCATATCGATACGATGAATGCCGGAACCACAAGAAGACAAAATGAAAGATGTACCATTTTAACAACGGACTCATTTTTCTTTAGCATCCGGGCAAACATAGGTAGAAGCAGTCCGGCAAACAGGAATGCAATCATATTAGAGGCATCCAGTATGCGATAAGCAGAAGCGTAAATACCCGCCTGTACAGCTCCATCGGGCAGCATGCGTTCCAGCATAACGGTATCGATTCGGTTGTAAAACGTCATGAGTAATACCAGCACCGCATAGGGATAGCTGTTTTTAAGAATCATCAGGAAGAATGAAAACCTCCAGGTAAGTTTTTTGAGCTTTGCCTTATCTATTACTATAACCAGGGTAAGGATAGCGGTGATGAGGTAGGCAGCTGTCTGCGAATAGACAAACCATCGAATGTCAAAGGGAGCGCCATCAGGATTTTTGTGATGCATAATGAGTAGAAAACCGCAGATTACAATCATAATAAGACGGTCGAGGACCGAAACAAAACTGTCAGTCCGGAAAAGATGCAGGCCCGAAAGATTGGAACGCAGGTAAAGAATAAAGGAAATCAATGCCTGGTTAAAGACCAGCACAATGAGCATCTTGAGCATATCGGCCGTGTAGCCGATAATCCAGCCCAGCGTCATGGTAATGATGCAGAATAGTATGGCAAGCATCATCCGCAGCGCCAGTATGCTCGACAAATGCTTGTTAAGCAGGTAATGATGCTGCGAAATATTTTTATTGTTGAAAGTGGTAATTCCTAAATCAAGGAGTATGTTGAAGAGGAACGAAAAATTGAACAAGGCATAATAAAAGCCGTACATCTCAGCGCCAACAGCTATCTGAACGTACCGGTCTATACCCAGTATCCAGAAGGGTTTTATGAGCAGGTTAAGGCCTATAACCAGTATAAGATTGGTGACAAAAGTTCTTTGCATGTGAGGGAAGCAGGGCAAAGTTAAACGGGCAACTTATATAACAAAACAAAGCAGCGTATATTCTAATATTCTTGTCTGGTTTTAGGTGAGCCGTGAATAGAAAAACGCGAGGGATGCTTTTCCCTTCATATTTTTTTGTTTTTTTGAAAATCAATCTGTTTATGAATACTCTAAGAGCTATTGGTTTGGTTTTGCTCTGCTTTGTTGCTGTTTTATCATGCAAAAAGGAAAGTGAAAATCCACAGTGGGATGTGGATATACTTGCACCGCTTGTCACATCAACCCTCGACATCAGTAACCTGGTTGCCGATTCATTGCTTCAATCGGATTCGGCAGGTGTTATGCATGTGGTATTTGAAAAAAATCTTTACAAAACCAACCTTGATTCGTTGGTTAAAATTCCGGATACGGTATTAACCACCCTATTTTCTATTCCGGCTTCGATTCCCATCGCTCCCGGAACTACTATTTATGCTGATACTACGGAGTTTGCCTTTGGGACCAGCGGACCGCAAATTCGCTTTGCTATTTTGCGCAGGGGGATGCTCAACATGCGGGCAGTAAATTACTCAACCGCTGATTTAGATTTTACACTTCAGATTCCCGGTGCGGTTTTAAACTCAGTTGCATTTTTCCGAACCGGCGTGGTAGAGGCGGCTCCTGCACCAGGTGATTCATTGGTGAAATTATTCTCCTATGATTTGTCCGGGTATCATCTGAACCTGGGAGGCATCAGTGGTTCAGCTTATAATAAATTGAGCTATATTTTACAGATGAAAACCAGCGCCGGCAGCGATACGCTATATAGCACTTCAAACCTGCCCATCTTCAAAATAGATGAAACATTTACGGGTATTTTTCCTGAATACGTTAGGGGCAAACTCGGGCAGGACACTATTATGGAAAATTCTTCCGCTTCGCTTGACCTGTTCCGTAACATCCGAAGTGGAATTCTTAACCTGAAAGATGCCATGCTTACCTGCACGGTGGAAAATGGTATTGGCGCTGATGCGCGACTCAAGATTAATTATCTTACCTCTGTGAACAGCAGAACAGGAAACAGTGTGCCTCTTTCTTCTGCATCGCTTATTGGAAACACTATTAACATTAACCGCTCTACAGAAACCGGAAACAGTTCTGACCCTGTGAATGAAACATTTTACACCGTAACACTCAATAAGACAAACTCTAACCTTGTGCCATTCATAGAGAATCTTCCTGATAAGCTTTCATATTCCATTTATCTTACCACTAACCCATTAGGGCCTGATATTTCGGGTGGCAACGATTTTATTTATGCCGATTATCTTGTGAATACTAAAATGCGTTTTGAAATGCCGCTGGCATTTTCGGCAAGCGCGCTCACCTTTTCAGATACGGTTGATTTTGTCAGCAACCCTGAAGAAACATTCGGCAATTTTCGCTCTGGTACGCTTACGTTAATAGCAGATAACGGCTTTCCCTTCCAGGCATCGTTTACGCTTTTACTCCTGGATGAAAATATGAATGTGAGCGCTTCGCTTGCAGGAAATAGTCTCATTGCAGCGGCTGCCGTTGGGGGAGACGGTCGTGTGAACCAAAGGAGAAAATCATATGTAGCTATTCCCGTCAGCGAAGAGCAGATGAAATATCTTAAAAAAACAAAAAAGATAATCACCCAGGCATCCTTCACTACTATACAATATCCACGGCTACTCAGCATTTATGATGATTACAATATCCGCCTTAAACTGGTTGCCGATTTTACTTATATGATTCGCTGATGGTGAAGAGATTTCCGGTTGTTGTAATTTTACTTTTGTACACCTTTGGCGCAAGGGCACAATGTGATTTTCTGCATGCGGAATATTTCCCCCTTTCATTTCATGAGTTTTATCCTGCAAAAAAAAATATTTCTTTATCAACTGAATATTATTTTGGCTCAACTGCAATCACGAATAAGTTCTTCAACTATTATTATCTTGGAAAATTCATTGACACTAAATTAAAAAACGATGTAAGCAAGCGGCTGGATGACAATGACAACCGTATAGGCGCCGGATTTAATGCGTCATTGATTTATGCGTACAGAATTAAAGAGGACACCGGAAGTAAAACAATTTATTTTGCAGGGATAGGCAGCAGAAATTTTGCTGAAGCAAATTTCAGCCGTGATTTGTTTGAACTTTATTTCCGCGGCAACAAAAGTTTTGAGGATGAAACGGCTGACTTCAATAATTTTCGTTTTCGCTTGTACCAATACCAGAAACTTACCTGGGGCAAACTTTTGGTTAACGACGGTGATTCTTCCAAAGTGTCATTCGGTTATTCCGCCTCTCTACTGATTGGTCAAAGGTTTAATGACATTAACGTCAGCGGAGGTATGTACACTGCCCCACATGGAGAATATCTCGATGTGAATGCAAACGGCAACCTGCACGCTACAGATTCGGCCCATACTTCTTTTGGCTCATTCAACGGTTATGGAGCGTCTATTGATTTTTATTTTCATTATCCTGTATCTGGCTCGCTTGCATTAAGTTTCCTGGTCAGCGATTTCGGATTCATCAACTGGAATAATAAAACATCTGTAATTACGGTGGATACCTCATATCACTTCGAGGGCGTTAACGTAAACGACTTGTTTAATTTTTCAGATACAGTCTTCAGCTCTCCTTCACTTACAGACACCGCGCAGGCGAATGCATTTCTTACCCGTCATGTAAAGCAAAACTATTCCACCATATTGCCGGTGAAAGCATCGCTGGAATTAGCGTATGCTTACAACGAAAAAATTTCTTTTTCATTGATAGATGAAATCATGACAGGAGAATTTTTTCGTAATGCTATTACGCTGCGCGCAGGATGGAAACCTTCAACGAAGGCAATTCTTTCTGCCGAGGTATCCTATGGCGGTTATGGAAATTTTAATGAAGGACTCATCGCATCATTCCTTATGAAGAAAGAATATACATTTACCATTGGCACTTATTCCGTAAACGGCCTTCTCTTTCCGGCTTATTTCACCTCGCAAAGCGCTTTTGTATCTTTGAAAAAATATTTCAACTGAACTTATACGTGATTTCAGCTATACCGAATATAAAGCATACTAAAGGCAATAATTTTTTCCTCATTGCCGGCCCTTGTGTGGTAGAAGAAGAAGCGCTGACACGAAGCATTGCAGAAAAAATTTCTTCGCTTTGCGACCGCTTTAAAATTCCTTTCATCTTTAAAGCATCGTTCCGCAAGGCAAACCGCACACGCATGGATTCTTTTTCCGGCATAGGGGATAAGCAGGCACTAACTATCCTAAAAAAAATCCGAAGCGATTATAAAGTTCCCGTACTCACCGATATACATGAGAGCACCGAAGCTGCAGAAGCTGCAGAAGCCGTTGATGTTTTGCAAATCCCCGCTTTCCTCTGCCGGCAAACAGATTTGCTTGTTGCTGCCGGAAAAACCGGTAAACATGTGAATATAAAAAAAGGCCAGTTCGTTTCAGCAGAGTCAATGAAGTTTGCTGTGGATAAAGTTAAAAGCACTGGTAACAACAATATAATGCTCACCGAACGCGGCACCATGCTTGGCTACAGCGACCTTGTGGTTGATTTCAGAAATATCCCTGCAATGAAATCACTCGGAGTCCCCGTTGTCCTTGACATAACACATTCCTTGCAGCAACCCAACCAAAGCAACGGAGTAACGGGCGGCAGGCCGCAGCTGATTGAGACTATTGCAAAAGCCGGCATTGCAGTTGGGGCAGATGGTATTTTCCTGGAAACCCATCCTGAACCTTCGAAGGCAAAATCAGACGGAGCCAATATGCTGAAGCTCGATTTGCTGGAGGGGCTGCTGGAGAAATTATTAAAAGTAAAAGAGGCAATTGCATGAAAACAATTTTTGTTTCTTTAATAGACGCGATTCGACATTCTTTTATTGGTTGTATACTAATGAGTCTTTCTTTTTATTCATTTTCGCAAGCTACCAAATTTGAAATTGTATTTGATGGAAGTGAGTTTGATTATGCACGGTCAATAATTCAGACATATGACAGCGGCTATGCTATTACTGGTTCTTCAACGAGCTATGGCGGCGGAAATACTGATATTTTCCTTCTGAAAATACAGAAAGACGGAAGCTGGGAATGGAATAAATACTTTGGCGGGACAAATGTTGATTGGGGATATTCATTGATACAGGCATCAGATAGTGGTTATATTATAACCGGTTTCACAAATAGTTTTGGTGCTGGGGGATATGACATTTATTTAATCAGAACTAACTCAAACGGAGATACGCTTTGGACAAAAACCATTGGTGGTACTGACTGGGATTTTTCTTATTACATTGAAAAAACTACCGATGGAGGCTTTATAATTTCCGGCAGCACATTTGAAAGCGGTTCTGAAAATATGCTTCTTGTTAAACTTGATGCAGCAGGAAACATCAGTTGGCAAAAAGGATACAATGCCAATGAAGGAGGAAAATTGTATTGCGTCAGGCAGTGCATGGATTCAGGGTTTATTGCCGTCGGTGAAATCACTTCTTCCGCCAATAAGGATATAATCCTTATGAAAGTCAATGCTTCCGGTGACTCCTTATGGACAAGGACATTCGGCAATTCTCTTGAAGATGTCGGTTATTTCGTTGAACAAACTTTCGATGCAGGATATATCCTTTCGGGAAAATTTACAGATACTTTAACCGGAAATTACCGGATTGCGGTAATTAAAACGGATTCTCAAGGTAATCCAGGTTTTGTACAAGCGATAGACGGCGTGGTTGCAGATGATGTTTCAAATTGCGTTCATCAATATGCTGATTCGGGCTATATAATTTCCGGGTATACCAAGTCAATTGGAGGCGGAGGCAAGGATTATCGTTTAATAAAATTAAAGTCAGATGGTGGATGGGGTTGGGGAAAAAGCTATGGAGGCAGCCAGGATGATGAATCATTCAACATGCAGATAACTAAAGATAGAGGATTTGTCCTGGTGGGAGAGACGAACAGTTATGGTACGACAACTCCTAATACTTATGTTTTGAAGTGCGACAGTTTGGGCGTGTCAACCGGCAATGTTGTCATTGGAATTCCCGAACAAATTAGGCAGGTTTTACCGGATATGATTGTTTACCCTAATCCTGCGCGAAGCCAAGAGCAAATAAATATTTTATTACCTCAGGGTTTCAAAGGCCTTAATAATCACTCGACAAAATTATCCCTGTATGATACAATAGGTAGAATCCTCGACTGCAGAGAGATTGACATTTCTTCGCACCATATAATCTTAAAGAACATTGCGCTTGAAGCCGGTATGTTTTTCATTCGAGTTGAATCTGCAAATAAATCGTTCACACAAAAAATAATAATCACTGATTGAATTCTGTAAAAGATACTTTGCTTAACCGTATCCATTCGGTGTATTTTTTTCTTTTCATTCTTTTTCCAGTTTTGTCGTTTTTGGCTTTTAACAGACATCATAAAGATGATTACAAAAGTTATCATAGCGTAATTTTTGCCGATGCTGCGGGATACTATGTATACCTTCCTTATTGGTTTATTTATGGAAATAATATTGAGAGCTATCCTGACAGCATTGTTCAGCATACAGGTGATGGTTTCCGCCTCGATAAATCAAGTCAAATTATTTATACCAAGTATACCTGTGGAGTTGCGATGCTTCAGATGCCATTTTTTATAGCTGCGCATTTGCTTGCAAAGCCTTTAGGATTTTCTCCTAATGGTTTTTCAAAACCTTATCATTGGGCAATTTTTATCGCTGCATCATTTTACTGCGCACTGGGGTTGTTTTTTTTGAATAAATTATTAAGAAAATACTTTAGTTCTTGGGTTTCCGTGGCAACTTCACTGTCGCTTCTTCTTTGTACAAACCTATATTATTATACAGTGACTAGTGGCGGCATGGCCCACGCATATTCTTTCTTTCTGATATCAGTTTTGTTTTATGCGGCAGATGTCTTTTATCAGAACCCAAATATCATAACCCTGGTTTTGCTTGCTGCTGTTTCTGAGTTAGCACTACTAACCCGTCCGTTAAACTTCCCCATCTTGCTACTGGTTTTCTTTTACAAAATAAATTCGTGGAGGCAACTGCTCGTGCGAATCCGGTTTTGGATTACTTCCTGGAGATATATTATTGCCTTTGCCGTATTGGGGTTTGTAATTATGCTGCCTCAAATGCTGTACTGGCATAAAATATCGGGGCAATGGATTTTCGATTCTTATCAGAACGAATCTTTTATTTATTGGAATCAGCCGAAATTGGCAAAGCTTTGGTTTAGCACTAATAACGGATTATTCACCTATTCGCCTTTCCTTTTGCTTGGTGTAATTGGAGTGAGTACAATGTATCGGCTTGAGGCGGAAAACAGAGTTCTTTTCCCTACCATCTTTTTTATTACATCTTATGTTTTTGCAAGTTGGCATAGCTGGTATTTTGGATGTGCATACGGAGCAAGGGCCTTTGTTGATTATTTACCTCTCTTTGCTTTTCCAATAGCTTATTCTCTACAAGGTGCGCAGAATTCATTTAGGAAATATATTATTGCGGCCTTCATTATTATCTGCCTCTCAATAAATTTTGATATAATATACTATTATTCCAGCTGCTTCACTTATGGAGATTGGAACTGGAAAAGTTATTTAGATCTCTTCAAGGATTAATCGGCACACAATTATGAGCACCATTTTAGAAGTAACCACAGCTCTTGACCAATTGGCTCCACCGGCCTTGCAGGAGAGTTACGACAATTCGGGGCTGTTGATTGGTAATGCAAAGAGTAAGATTACCGGCGCACTTATTTGTATTGATGTTACCGAAGAAATCATTGATGAAGCTGCCCGACGAAAATGCAACATCATAATTTCACATCACCCTCTTATCTTTTCATCTCTTAAACGAATAACAGGGAAAAATTATGTGGAGCGGAGCATTATTAAAGCAATTGAAAAAAGGATTGCCGTTTATGCTATTCATACCAACCTGGACAATGTGCTGCATGGAGTAAATCAAAAGTTCGCAGAGAAGTTAGGTCTAACGGATACAAAAATCCTCAGGCCTCTGCCAGGTAGGCTGAAAAAATTGGTAACATTCTGCCCGTTAAAGAACTCAGAAAAAGTAAGACAGGCGCTCTTTGATGCCGGGGCCGGGCGCATCGGAAATTATGATGAATGCAGCTTCAACATGGAAGGTACGGGTACCTTTCGCGGTTCAGAAAACACGAATCCCTATGTAGGCAAAAAAGGAGTTCAGCACAGGGAACAGGAAGAGAGGATTGAAACCGTTTTCGAGTCGCATTTACAGAACCGGATTATTGCAGCGCTTTTTTCAACTCATCCCTATGAGGAGGTGGCATATGATATTTATCCGCTTGACAACCTTCACCCGAACATAGGGGGGGGGCTTATAGGTAACTTAAAGAAACCGTTGAGTGAAATGGCTTTCCTGAAAATAGTTAAGAAAAATATGAAAGCCGGCTGTGTTCGTTACACAAGGCTTCTTGGCAAAAATGTCAGCAGGGTAGCGGTCTGTGGCGGTTCCGGGAGCTTTCTTCTTGAAGACGCTGTTAAGAACAATGCGGACGTTTTTGTTACCGCCGATTTCAAATATCACCAGTTTTTTGATGCGGAGAGAAAAATCGTAATTGCCGATATAGGCCATTATGAGAGCGAACAATTCACTACAGAAATCATAAGGGACTTTCTGAATCGAAATTTTTCTACATTTGCCGTCCGTTTGGCTGAAACGAGAACGAATCCCGTCAATTACCTATAGGCCATGGCAAAAAAACAGAAAAACAGCAAGCCGGTAAAAAAGGCATCGGTTAAAAGCAGCAAACCGAAAGCGCCCAAAAAAAAACCGGCGGCTAAAAAAATTGTAAAACACACCCAGGCGAAAATGCCTGTAGTAAAAACCAAGCAAAAAGTGACCATTGTAAAAGTAAGAAAAACAGCTGGAAAGCTGAAACCGAAAGCAGAAGCCGTTCCCGTAAAAAAAATTGAAAAAATTATTGACTTCAGCGAAATTGACGTTTTAATGACTAAGCTTCCGAAAGGAAATGGAGCGCAAAGTACTGTAGAAGATAAGCTGAAAGCGCTTTACATCCTCCAGCAGGTAGACTCTAACATTGACAAGATACGCACCGTTCGCGGAGAACTTCCTATGGAAGTTACAGACCTTGAAGACGAAATTGCCGGACTGGAAACCCGCATTGCTAACCTTGAAACTGAACTGGTGAATGCCGATGAAACTGCGCTTAAGCATAAGCAGGCAATTAAGGATTCGCAAACGCTTATTAAAAAATACGAGGCGCAGCAGAATAAAGTAAAAAACAATCGCGAGTACGAAGCCCTTATTAAGGAAATTGAGTATCAAACGCTGGAAATACAGTTGTCTGAAAAGCGAATCAAGGAAAATAAATTTGATATCCAGAATAAAAAAGCTGTCCTGGATTCATCCCGCGAGGTGCTTCAGCAAAAAAAACAGGAACTGGAAACAAAAAAAGCTGAGCTGAATAGCATTATAGAAGAAACCAAAAAGGAAGAAGCTGTATTGGAAAAAACATCTACGGAAGCCGCCAGGCTTATTGAAGACCGCCTTTTCCAGGCATACAAAAAAGTCCGCGACAATGCGCGTAACGGTTTGGCCGTAGTGGCCATTCAGCGCGATTCATGCGGCGGATGCTTCAACAAAATTCCTCCGCAAAGGCAACTGGACATACGTCAACACAAAAAAGTAATCGTATGCGAGCACTGCGGCAGAATATTGGTTGATTCTAAGATTGTAGAAAACTAAGGGTATTAACAGCGAATCATTACGAATATTCGAATTACAAAAAGGCTTTTGATAAACGGGATTTCGATAAGCAAAAGAAATCCCGTTTTAATTTTTACATCCTTTTTCCTCGTATGTGTTTTTTCTTCCCTATCACTTCAGGCATCTTTTGATTTTAATTCTGACTGCCGAAAAGCATACGCGGAAATTTTTAACCTTAATTTTAAAACAGCGGGAGAAATTATTGCGCAGGAGAGAATCAGGAATCCCATGAACGCGGTGCCCGTGCTTCTTGAAAACGATGTTGATTTTCTTTCTGCATTTGTTTCGGAAGAGGATTTGTATTACAAGCGGCTGATGGGCAAAAGAAAGGAACGGCTGAAGGAAATTCAAAGCGGTGATTCGCAATCACCATTTTATTTGTATGCACAGGCAGACCTTCACCTGCAAAGCGCGCTGGTCAAACTTAAATTCGGAGAATATATTTCAGCGTCCGCAGATTTGCTCAAGTCCAATTCACTGCTTAAGAAAAACCAGGATTTATTTCCTGCATTCCGCCTTAATATGAAAGGGTTGGGAATGTTGCATGCTGTGGCCGGGCTTATCCCTTCTGATTTCAGATGGGCTGCAGACCTTGCGGGATTTGAAGGAACAGTTACACAGGGCATCGGTGAGTTGGATTCGCTTTTCAAAAATATGGATTCAACAGAATATAGTTTCCTCAAGCCGGAAGTTGTCATGATTCTCTTTTACCTGAAAACAAATTTTGAGAAGAGCGATTCAGGCCAATACTTTACAGAATATTTTTCGGACAGCACACTGCTGCAAAATCCACTGGTTGTTTTTTCCTACTCAGGATACCTGATGAAAAAAGAAAAAACAGATGACGCAATAAAAATTCTTGGAGCAGAAGACAATGCCGGTAATTTTCCTTTTCTCATGCTTGAGTACCGGTTAGGGTATGCTAAACTTTGCAGGGGCGACAAAGATGCTATTGAACATCTGCTGAAATTTGCCGCATCGTTCAAGGGAAAGAATTATATCCGCTCCGCATTTCGTTTTATTGCATGGTATTACCTGCTGAACGATGATGAAAAAAAATACAAGCAGTTCCTTGCCGATGTACTTTATTCTGGTAATACCTATACCGATGAGGACAAAGATGCTACACGTGAAGCTGAACAGGGACGAATACCGGGTAAAAAGTTACTTCGTGCCAGATTATTTTATGACGGAGGGTATTATAAAAATGCATTAAGCGAAATTGAAAACCCGGAAAACATCATTCTCAGAAATAAAATTGATTCCGCAGAATACGATTACAGGCTGGCACGCATTTATCATGCAGAGAAAGACAGTGTGCGCGCCGAAGAATCCTATATAAAGGCATTTAACAAAGGCAAGTATTTGAGTCAGCACTATGCGGCAAATTCAGCGCTGCAATTGGGAAATATTTATGAGCAGCGTGGAGATAAACTAAAAGCAAAAGAGTGGTATCAAAAATGCCTTTGGCTTCCCCCGCATGATTACCGCAATAGTATTGAGCAAAAAGCCAAAGCAGGATTGGAAAGGGTTCGGAACTAATTTATTATTCAATTATGACTTTTCCGTAACCGAGTAGTTCATTGTTACCGGTTACTTTGTAGAAATATATTCCACTTTGTAAGCTGCCTCGGTCAAATTTGAAGCTTGAAGTTTGAGGTTTGAGGTTTAAAACTTTTCTTCCCATAACATCATACAGTACAAAATCGTAAATCGTAAATCGTAAATCGTAAATCCGGATTGTTGCCGAGGTGCTGAACGGATTTGGAAAAATCTCAACGGCATTTTCAAAATGGTTTTCTCCCGCTGCGGAAGTTATAAGACAAGAATTATCAAGAAAGCGCGAAAGCAGCCGCACGTATGCTGCTTGTGTATAGATACCAATTTCGGTAACTGTCCATGAATTCTGGGGCCAGCCGGTGTTCCAGTCATAATACGATTTTTGTATGGGTTGATTTAGTGGAGGGGTCACCAGTGTAGGGTTGCAAAGCGCATTGAAGCTTGCGCAATTAGTGGGACAGCAGGCATCAACGGCATAAGAAGGATTCGGTCCGCCCGGAACAAAGCCGGGCGCAGGCCCATAGGTAGAAACTCCAACTCTATCCCATAAAGCGCTTCCGTCAGTAAACCATGAATGATAAAATTCATTGATGGAATTTTCAGCTTCATAATTTCCCATGTTGCTCAGGTAAGCGAAGGCAGTGGGATTAATTCCATGAAAATAATTTACAAAGCCCAGGGCGGCTTCGGTATAATTGGTGTTGTTAGCCGCATCAAGATTATATTGAATCATATTCGTAAACATAATTCCCTGCCTTGCCTTGGTAGTGTTGCTTCCCCAGGTGTAATTGTTGTCGGCAAGAAACGCGCGGTAGGCATCCGTTTGATTCAGATACGCCTGCAGATTATCCGGGTTACCGTTTTGAAGTGAGTTTCTGTAATTGTTTTTTATATCTGTTGCGACAGAAGTAGTGGCATTGTTCATTGCAGCATAATAAAGAAGCATGTTCTGCTCGGCAGCTTCAAACGGGTAAGCATAACCCCATTGTATTAAATGCATCTGCGAATAATTGTTGTCTATAAATGCCTGGTACGAGCTGTTTCCTGTAAGTTCGAGCAGAAAAACAGCAGCAGCCATTTTTCTTACCGACACGTCATAAGTTCCAACCTCCTGTTCACCTGCAGCAATAATTCCCGAACTAAAAAAAGTAACATTCGGATTGCTATTAGCCCAGGTGTATGCGCTTAAAGCAGCATTCATCAGCGTATTTCCATACACAGATTGACCAATACTGTTAAAATGAATTGCTCCGAATGCAAACAAGGCTGCGGCCGTAAAAGACGCAGAAGTGGTTGCAGGCCCATAAAGCCGCTGTGCATTGTCTGCCGATGGCGGGCTAGCTGATGCAAAATTCTGAACACCCACCACGCTAAGCACAGAGCCGTCCGTTTGTTGCATGCGAAGCAGCCAGTCCATTTCGTATTTTACTTCATCCAGAATATCGGGAATGCCGTTGCCCGATTCCGGAATATTATAATCATCGCCCCAAACATTTGGACTTTCTGAATAGGCAAACATTAAGTCGAGCATTGGTTCAAAAGTGAAGTTCACGTATTTATTATAGTCGCCTGCATCATGCCACCCACCTGACAGATTTTTTGAGGTGCTGGCGGCAGTGTTACTGTATAAGCGACAATCGGTATCTTGTAAGGCACCCACGTGGCAGACGGCATCTGTCCAGCCGGTTTGCGCATAAGGCGATGCTTTTGCACAGCCGCAGCGCTGGTAATAAAATGCGCGAAACGCCTGCTTCATTACATCTTTGTATACGCAGTCGCCGATTTCAAATTTATAAGAGCCCACATTATTATTTACATCGAATACATAATAAAAGCCGGGCATGGTAACAGAAGAGAAATCGAACCACCATACTTTGTCACCGCTTTGCGCATGCGTTGCCCCGCCGTTCCATTGAGAAATAATCCCTGCATAAATAAGGGCGTCATCGCTCCACCTACGGATTTGATAATTGCCGCCGGGGGAAAAAGTATCGGTAGCATTATATCCTGCCTGGGGATTACTGATGACGGCTATTTTTTTATCCGTAGTTCTGTAACCGAACTGGTCGACTTTAATATGATTGTCAATGAGCGCAGGGGGTATAGCCGCGGCAGAAAGGCTGATTACCACGGCAAGCGAAAACAATAAGCGGTGGAAAAAAAAATTCATACCGGCGGTTGTTGATGTAAAAGTAAAACTAAATTTTGGAGGATAGGGTTAATAAGTAAAGCGTAATTGAACATAGCGCTTTTAATTAATTTCATATTTTTAGCGGAAATAAAATTGACATGGACTTCTTAAGTTTGGGCATTGGTATTATTATCGGAATTGCTGCTGGCGCATTTTTGACTTGGGCTTTTTTTTCTCGGACTCAAAAGCATTTACAAGATTCATTTGATGCTTTATCCCGAAAAGCACTTTCAGATAACTCAAATGATTTTTTGAAGCTAGCAAATGCTACTCTCGCTGCTCAAACTATTTCAGCGGAGGGCAATTTAAATTCAAAGAAGCAATTAATCGATCAAACTCTTGATGCGATAAGAAAGGAACTTGAAAAAGTTGATTCTACAGTAACGGAACTTGAGAAAGACCGCATCAAAAAATTCAGTGCACTCGATGAGAGATTGACTAACGCTTCTCAGGTTATCTCATCACTGAACCTCACAACCGACCAATTGCGAATTGCTTTAGCCAATCCCCAAGCTCGTGGGCAATGGGGAGACAGAATGGCAGAAGATATTTTACGACTTGTAGGATTTATTGAGGGAGTAAATTATTTCAAGCAGAGGGTTATTGAATCAAATAACAAACGTCCGGACTATACTTTTCCGTTGCCGCAAAACCTGAAAGTGAACATGGATGTGAAGTTTCCACTTGAAAATTATATGCTTTATATTAAATCTGAAAATGATAGAGACAAGGAATTTCATAAAAATGAATTCTTTAAGAATGTACGTAAACACATTAAAGATGTACTTAGCCGGGACTATATAAATCCTGATGAAAATACAGTGGATTATGTAATAGTATTTATTCCCAATGAACAGATATACGGGTTTATTAATTTAAATGACAATACTATTCTTGATGAAGCTCTTCGAAAGAAAGTAATTCTTTGTTCTCCGTCAACGCTTTATGCAGTTCTGGCGATCATGCGTCAAGCTGTTGATAATTTTAACTTAGAAAAAACAGCGTCTAAGATTCTTCAATTACTAGGGACATTTAATAAACAATGGGAAGCCTTTATTGATTCGATGGACAGAATGGGAGATAGAATAGATGCAGTCCAAAAGGAATATACAGCTTTAAAAACCACTCGTAAAAATCAGTTAGAAAAACCTTTAGGGCAAATTGAAGCATTACGAAGGGAAAAGCACATCGCCTTGGAAGACCCCTCAGAACAAAAGCCTCATAACAATGCGGAAATATATAGCCTAGAAAGCAGATGATTTTTTAATTATCGCCATTTAGATGAAGCATGAACCGTGGAATTCTTTTTTTAATTCTCAATTCTGTATTCTTAATTCTTAATTTCTCCTGTGCTACTCCGGGTAATATCCAGAATGAAAATCTTTCTTATCTCTACAGGAAGGATAAGCAGCATTTTAGTGTAAAGTTTAATGTCTGGCATTTTTCTAATGACAGCTCTCAGCTTTTCATCCGCGTTGACCCGAAAGAATTTCTATACAAGCGCAGCGGTGACTTTTTTACTGCCGAGGTTTCTGTCAGCTATCGACTGCTTGAATCGTACGAGAATCCATTGCTCATAGACAGCGCAAGTAAAAAATTTATATTTCAGAAAAAAGAAAATCCTTTACCGGTGACGGTGAGTTTGGAATTCCGTTCAAGCCGGCAGATAGAAATGCTGATGGAATGTAAAATCAGCGATGTTAGCAAAAACATCACCGATATTTTTTACTTCAACGTTGACCGCTCAACAGAGCAAAGCAGAAATTATTTCCGGGTAGCTCCACTGCATGATGAAACTCCTTTCTTCTCATATGGCATCTCACCGGCAGACAGTTTTCGAATTCTGCATAAGGATACTTCGTTCAAAAATCTTATTGTGCATTATTACCACCGCGATTTCCCCCTGGCGGCTCCGCCTTTCTCTTTCGATTATCACGAATCATTCGATTACAAATCCGACAGCATATTTACTATTGAGATTGGAGAAGGGAAAATATTTTCTTTTCCCGGTGAAGGATTTTACCACATTCAGAAAGACACAACCGTAAAATCGGGCCTCACGCTTTTCCGTTTTTATCCTGATTTTCCAAACCTTACCAATCCCGAACAATTGCTTGCGCCTATTCGCTACCTCACAGCCCGCAGGGAGTTTGATGACATGAAAAGTAATAAAGATTATAAAACAGCAGTGGATAAATTCTGGCTCGATGCCGGCGGCAATCCTGAACGAACACGATACCTGATTAAAAAATATTATTCGCGTGTGCAGTTCGCGAATGAAAATTTCACCTCCTATTTGGAAGGATGGAAAACCGATCGTGGACTTATCTACATAATTTTCGGCCCGCCTCACATGGTTTACCGTACTTCAAAAACAGAAGTATGGATTTATGGAGAAGCATCTGCAGCAATGTCATTGAATTTTTCTTTTATAAAAGTGATTAATCCTTTTACAGATAATGACTATACACTAAGCCGTGCTCCTGTTTACGAATCAAACTGGTATCGCGCTGTGGATATGTGGCGGCAGGGAAGAGTGTACAATGATTTTTGATACAGAAAATTACTCCCAGTTTTTTGTGTCAATGATAATGGTAACCGGCCCGTCATTGATAAGCGAAACATCCATCATTGCTCTGAACTTTCCTGTTTTGATTTCTTTCCCCGTTTCATTCTGAAGGCAACGGATAAAATGCTCATAAAGCGGAATTGCTTTTTCAGGTTTGGCAGCGCGTATGTACGAAGGACGGTTTCCTTTTTTAGTGTTTGCATGAAGCGTAAACTGGCTCACAGTCAAAATTTCCCCATTAACTTCTTTCACCGATAAATTCATTACGCCTTGGGCATCTTCAAATATTCTAAGCCGTGAAATTTTTCCTGCCAGTGCTTCGGCATCCAGCTCCGAATCATTTTCCTCAATGCCCAGCAAGACCAGCAAACCTTTTTCTATTTGGGAAAAAATCTGTCCCTCAATAGTCACAGATGCTTCTTTTACTCTTTGAATTACCGCACGCATTGAGAGGAGTTATATGTTATACGTTATAAGTTATACGAGTAAATTTATCTGAATGAGTCTTCATTATAAAGGATGCTTACATAACTCTCATAGCGTGACAAGCTTATTTCGCCTCTGCTGACAGCATCAAGCACTGCACATTTTGCCTCGTTAACGTGAAGGCAATTATTGAACTTACAGTTGCGTCCGGTTTTAAAGATTTCAGGAAAAAAGTGTGACACTTCCATCCGGTCAAAGTCAATAATTCCGAATTCGCGGATGCCGGGAGTGTCAATGATAAAACCGCCCCCGGGCAGCCGGTGCATCTCTGCAAAAGTGGTGGTGTGTGTACCTTTTTGATGATATCCTGATATTTCACTTGTCTTCAGATTAAGATCAGGCACCAACGCATTAATGATGGTTGATTTGCCCACACCTGAGTGGCCTGAAAATAAATTTACTTTTCCTTTTAGTAATTCACGCAGTGATTGAATATCCTTTTCACTCAAAGCGGAAATAATGGCACATGTGTACCCAATTTTTTGGTACATATCTATTAATTCCCTCACAGCTTTTTTTTCATCTTCATTGTACAAATCCGCCTTATTGAAAATAACTCCCGCAGGAATGCTGTATGCTTCTGCCGTTGCCAGGAAGCGGTCGATAAATCCGGTTGAAGTACGCGGCAAAACAAGAGTTGCAATGACAAACGCTTTATCCATGTTGGCAGCAATAATGTGCC
Source organism: Bacteroidetes bacterium 2013_40CM_41_45 (assembly GCA_002215675.1). Classification (GTDB taxonomy): domain Bacteria; phylum Bacteroidota; class Bacteroidia; order AKYH767-A; family 2013-40CM-41-45; genus 2013-40CM-41-45. Next base: position 86,079 of record NGFH01000009.1, read on the forward strand.
GCTGCTTGGAAAGGTTTACCGACTTGCGCAGTATGTAATTTTTTCTGCTGAGGAGCGCCGTGATGACGCCTTTTGCTCCTGAATTTTCTTTGTCTATTTCAACCCTATCTCCAACAACAACAGGGTTGGTAGCTTCAAAACTTGTAAGGCGCAACTGCCCGCGAATGGTGCATGTTACGGTAGCTCCGGTTTCGTCAAGCACTTCGTACTGACTTCCGGTGGCTTTAATAATGGTACCCTTCATACATCCGATTAACCTCTCCTGATTTTTCTGAGCGCTCCGAAATTAAAAAGCAACTGCAGAAGCGGCATCACGGCTCCTGCATGATACTCCGAAACCACCAGTATATTTTTCACCGATGTTTGAAAATCGCAGTAATAAAAGACAAGCACAATTGCCGCGCAGATAAAAACATAATTCAACCCGCACAATTTAACCAAGGTTGAAGGATTTTTTACCAGCAGAAGAATTGCAAATGAATTAAGTATAGAGAGAATAATACTCACTGGAAGCAAAATATTTCTCCCGGCATCCTTATTGCCTTCAGGAAGAATTTCTGTTTTTCCAAATGCAGACATTTCAAGAGTTCTCACTTTGCTTTCTTCAAATCCCGATGTAGTTATCCGAACGGTGCTTATGGGTAGAAAAAGCATGATGACGCCTGCGGCAATAACCACGATGAGATAAATTGAATATGGGCGCATGATGAAAGTTATCCGTTATCCGTTATTTTATCCGCTGGAACTGCGAATTCCAATAACGGATGACAAATAACGGATAAAGATACAGTAACGAAATTAGGATTTTTTCAGCTTATCCTTAAAAACCTTTTTAAATTTTTCAACTTTTGGTTGAATGACAAAGCGGCAATAGGGCTGGTCGCCATTCTCGTTAAAATAATTCTGGTGATAATCTTCGGCTTTATAAAAATTGGTGAAGGGACTTATTTCGGTCACGATTGGTTTATCAAATGCACCGGAAGCATCGAGATCCTTTTTATATTTTTCTGCGAGCTCTTTTTGCTTTTCGCTGTGATAAAATATAGCTGAGCGATATTGTGTTCCAGCATCATTTCCCTGCATATTCATGGTTGTGGGGTCATGGGTTTTCCAGAATACTTCTAATATTTCGTCAAAAGAAATTTTGGAGGGGTCGTAAACCACGTTGCATGCTTCGGCATGGCCGGTTTCACCCGTACAAACTTCCCTGTATGAGGGATTGGCAACCTTTCCGCCCGAATATCCCGAGGTTACTGAAATAACTCCGTTAAGATTCTGAAATACCGCTTCTACGCACCAGAAGCATCCTGCTGCAAGAGTGGCCGTGTCTGTTTGCTTTGACTCATCCATATGAATTGACTTTTGAATTTGAGGTTTAACGTTTGAAGTTGGCTTTGGATTTTGTCCCGAGCAAGAGCTAAGCGCAAGCACGTAACCAACTACAAAGAAACTGATTTTAGTTTTCATTTTATTTTTTACAAACTTACGAAAGAGGTGCCCATATGGATTAGGGGAATTTTTTTTACGGGTATAAATTCAGTTTAAATTCAGAATCAGATTTTATTGATTAATTTTTAGTGAAAAAGGATTTAAAAGGCCGGATATAAGTCGCAAATCCTCATTACATTGCACCGATTTTTAAGAATGAGCAACCGGGAAAAAATTAACGAGAAGAAACTGCCTGTTCACATAGCAATAATTATGGATGGCAACGGAAGATGGGCAAAGCAGAAAGGCATGGCAAGGATAATCGGGCACCAGAATGGCGTTGATGCTGTGCGCGATACAGTGGAGGCAAGTGCTGAGCTCGGAATAAAATTTCTCACCCTTTATGCCTTTTCAACAGAAAACTGGAACCGTCCCCGGTATGAAATAGATGCGCTTATGGAGTTGCTGGTTTCTGCGCTGAAAAAGGAATTGAAAACCATGACAGATAATAATATCCGCCTTCTTGCCGTTGGTGACCTAAAATCGCTCCCCGATAAGTGCAACAGGGAGCTTAACGAGGTAATGGAACTCACTAAACAGAATACCCGGATGTCACTGGTACTTGCATTAAGTTACAGCTCACGCTGGGAGATTACTGAAGCAGCAAGGAAAGTTTCTGAAGATGTAAGAACCGGGAAAATTTCTCCTGATAAGTTAGATGAAAATATGTTCAGAAGTTATTTCAGCTCTTCTCACATTCCCGACCCGGAATTGTTGATTCGCACCAGCGGGGAGCACCGCATCAGTAATTTCCTTTTGTGGCAGATAGCTTATGCTGAATTGTATTTTACTCCCAAGTTATGGCCCGATTTCAGGAGAGAGGACCTTTATGAGGCTATTGTTGATTACCAAAACCGCGAGCGCAGATTTGGAAAAGTAAGTGAACAGATTATAAGCTGAAGAATGAAACTTCGAAAAGACAATTCACAGGCAAAACCGGCTTCGGCTTGGCGCCATTTTTACTTCCTTGTATTCTGGCTTTTGCTTTCTCCATTACTCACTTTTGCTCAGGTGCAGATTGGAGGAGAGAACCTTGAGTTCGATTATGCCCACCCGAAGGATTATGTAGTTGGAGGAATTGTAATAACAGGTCCCAAATTCCTGGACGAAACTGTGCTTAAGAATTTATCAGGGCTTTCTGTAGGTGATACGATTTCAATTCCCGGGGAAAAAATTACCAAAGCCATGGACAATCTCTGGAAGCAGGGACTTTTTTCGGACGTAAAGATTGTAGCTCAAAAGGTTATCGGAGAACAAATCTTCCTCGAGTTTCAGTTGCAGGAAAAACCGCGCCTGTCAAAGTTTTCTTTCAGGGGTGAAGTGAGCAAATCGGACGCAGATAAAATCAGGGAAAAAATTAACCTTGAAAGAGACCGCGTCATTACCGATTACCTGATTTCTTCAACACAGAATACCGTAAAAGAATATTATGTTGATAAAGGGTATTTCAATACGGAAGTAAAAGTTGAACAGGTTCCCGATACGGCTTACCAGAATAAAAATGTGGTATACATTACCGTTGATAAAAAAGATAAAGTGAGAATAGAAAAAATTATTTTTCACGGCAATAAAGAAATTAAATCGGGCAAGCTGCGCAGGGCCATGAAGGACACGAAGGAAAAAAGTCTGTGGAAAATTTTTACTTCATCAAAATTTATCCAGGAGAATTACGAAAAAGACAAAGCCAATATCATTACAAAATATACCGACCGCGGTTTCAGGGATGCGCGCATTGTCTTTGATACGGTCTATAAAGTTAGCCCCAACAGGATTGATATTGAGATAACTATTGACGAAGGAAAAAAATATTATTTCCGGGACATTACCTGGGTTGGAAATACAAAACATAGCTCACAGGAGCTGAGCAGCATCCTGGGAATTAAAAAGGGCGATATTTTTGAGCAGTCGGTTTTGGATGAACGGCTTTATATGAATCCAAATGGAAGAGACGTGAGCTCGCTGTATATGGATGACGGGTATTTATTTTTTCAGATAACCCCGGTAGAAGTAAACGTAGAGAACGATTCTATAGACCTGGAGATGAGAATTTATGAAGGCAAGCAGGCAACGGTAAATAAAGTTACTGTAGTTGGAAATACAAAGACGCACGACCATGTAATTATGCGCGAAGTGAGAACCAAACCCGGCCAGTTGTTCAATCGTTCGGATATTATACGTACTCAAAGAGAACTTTCTCAGCTGGGATATTTCAATCCCGAAAAACTTGCGGTGAATCCTAAACCCAATCCCGCAGACGGAACAGTAGACATAGAGTATGTTGTAGAAGAAAAGCCGTCGGACCAGGTCGAGCTGTCGGGCGGATATGGTGCAAGCCAGCTTGTGGGTACGCTGGGATTAAGTTTTACTAATTTTTCTTTGAGAAATTTTTTCAAGAAAGGCGCATGGACTCCATTGCCTTCGGGTGACGGGCAGCGCCTGAGTCTGCGCGCCCAAACCAATGGTAAATATTACCAGTCCTACAACATGTCTTTTACCGAGCCGTGGCTTGGAGGAAAAAAGCCCAACTCGCTAAGCACATCTGTCTTTCATTCCATTCAATCTAATGGAAGAAGCACAGAAGACCCGCTTAGGCAATCCATTACCATAACAGGCGGTTCTGTGGGTTTGGGAAAGCGGCTCAAATGGCCCGATGATTATTTTACTATTTATGTTGAAGGAAGCTACCAGTACTACGTCCTCAATAATTTTTCTTCTACATTTCTTTTTAATAACGGTACGTCAAACAACCTTAGTTTATCCGGTACGTTTTCACGCAACTCTATTGACGCCCCCATTTATCCACGCACCGGCTCTCAGATTTCACTTTCCTGCCAGCTTACTCCTCCTTATTCTTTAACCTTTCGGAAAGATGTAGACTTTAAGACGGCAAGCGATAACGTTAAATATAAATGGATTGAGTATCACAAATGGAAATTCACTTCATCATGGTTTACGCGTCTTGCAGGCGACCTGGTGCTTAATACAAAGCTTAACTATGGTTTTCTGGGACATTATAATAATGATATCGGTGATTCTCCTTTCGAAAGGTTCTATCTTGGAGGTGACGGGCTTTCAGGTTTTGCGCTTGACGGGAGGGAAATCATTGGGCTTCGCGGCTATTCCAATAATTCCCTTACACCCAGAAATTCAAGCGGTTATATAGGTGGCACAATCTTTGAAAAATATACGCTCGAAATGAGATACCCCATGTCCCTAAATCCCCAGGCAACCATCTTTGTACTTGCATTTGCAGAGGGCGGTAACGCTTACCTTCGTTTTAAGGAGTTTAACCCCTTTAAATTTAAGCGTTCTGCCGGATTCGGTGTGCGCGTCTTTCTGCCGGTGTTTGGTTTGCTCGGCTTGGACTGGGGTTATGGATTTGATGATATTCCCAACACCAATCCGGGCCAAGACAACAAGGGACAGTTCCATTTCTCGATTGGACAACAATTTTAAATCACCTTTTTAACCGACATAAAAACTATGACGAACATTTTGAAAAAATTAATTATTCCGGCGGCAGCGTTTTTCTTTGCGGCATTCAATGCATCTGCGCAGAAATATTGCTTTGTAAATTCTGAATATATCCTGGAGCAGATTCCTGCCTATAAAGATGCGCAGGCGCAATTAGACCAGCTCTCTGTAAAATGGCAGAAAGAAATTGAAGAAAAGTACGCCAACATTGACAAGCTCTATAAAGCATACCAGGCAGAGCAGATTCTGCTTACGGAAGAAATGAAAAAGCGCAGGCAGGACGAAATTCTGAACCGCGAAAAGGATGCAAAGGATTTGCAAAAACAACGCTTTGGTTATGAAGGTGATTTATTTAAAAAGAAACAGGATTTGGTAAAACCTATCCAGGATAAGATTTACAATGCGGTTAAGAAATATGCCAACGACCAGAGCTATGCCGTTATTTTTGATAAGTCGAGCGACCTGACAATGCTCTATGCCAATCCTAAATACGATAAGAGCGATGCCGTACTTAAAATTATGGGAATAAAAATTGGTGCTAAAAGTTCGGGTGCAGCCAAACCAACAGAGACTATAACCCCCGAAAAAGGCGGAGAAGTGCCTTTGCCCCCAAAAAAATAATTAGTTAATTTCTGAAATAGTATATCAAATGAAGTCGCACTTTGGACGAAAACTGCTTGTTATATGTTATTTGTTATACGTTATACGCAAATCCGTCAACTTTGTAACCATATCGTATAACATATAATGTATAACGTATAACTATTTCTTTTAATATCGCACCCCCGATTAGTATTATCGGTCATTAAGAAATTATTTCATTTAACTATTCTAAAATCATGACAGTAAAATCAAAATACACTTTTATGGCGCTGGTGCTGTTTGTTGCCGGCTTAATGAACCTGCAAGCGCAGTCACTCAAATTTGGTCACGTCAACTCTGCCGATTTAATCGCGATGATGCCCGAAACCAAAGCCGCAGATACGGCTCAGGCCAAGTACCGCAAATCGCTGGAAGACCAGATGAAAACCATGACGGCCGAGTACCAGAACAAGCTGGCGGATTACCAAACAAAAGTGGGAACTATGCAGGAAGCTATCAAAGCGACCAAGGAGAAAGAGCTGGAAGATTTAGGCCAACGCATCCAGGATTTTCAGCAAACCGCCCAGGAGTCAGTTCAGAAAAAGAAAGAAGAACTTTACAGCCCCATTCTTAAAAAAGCCGAAGACGCCATTAAAGCAATCGCCAAAGAAAAAGCGTACTCCTATATTTTCGATACCAGTGCCGGAGTAGTGCTCTTTGCTCAGCCAAGCGATGATATCATGAGCATGGTAAAAACTAAGCTGGGGATTAAGTAAAGAAACATATTTATTGTTTTAGGACTGTCCGTCTTTTTTATTTTGACGGAAGCAACCATTATACATTCTCACTTCCTACCGTCCCCGCAAGCGGGGCTTAGCTGTGAGCAGCTTTAATCCTGGCTACCGGCAAGGAAATGCGAAAGTTTTTACTTTTGAGTTTCGTATATTTAAATGTTAGCGGCAACTCGTGGCAACACTGCTAACTTCAAACTGACTGCAAGAAACAAACGAGACAGACTAAAATGGTGGTGAAGAACATTTCAGCATTAACTCTACTTCTCACAACGGCTTTTTTCTGTAATGCCCAAAAGAAAGTCACCTATGACAATCAACAGTGGTTGCAATATTTTAACCAACTCAAGTTATCGGAGAAGCTGACATTATACACCGACATGAGTTTGCGAAGAATAAACAACTTCAATGACTGGTCGCAAATAACATTCCGTACAGGCTTGGGTTATTCACTGACACAAAACCTGCAAGGCATTACAGGAATTGCTTGTTTCACCTTTTACACTCAAAATAAACTTAGCAGAATTGAGTTCAGACCCTATCAAGAAATTAATACGACACAAACTTTTGGAAAGGTTTCTATTCAACACCGCTTTCGTGTTGAAGCAAGGTACTTCAGAAACGTATCGGACGGAGAAATCACCAATACATCTAACTTCAATTTACGTTTTAGATACAGGTTATATTCTTCGACAGCGATTTTGAAATTATCGGAAACGAAACAAGACCGCAAACTTTTATTGAACATCGGTGACGAAATATTTATTAATGCAGGCAATGAAATAAAGTACAACATGTTTGACAATAATCGTTTCTCAGTCGGAGTAACCTATCAGAATAATAACAACCTGAGTTTCTATCTTGGTTACATTAACCAATTTGGACAACGCAGCAGTCCTGCGACCTATGAAAACTCAGATATATTAATTTTGGGCATCACTCAGAAAATATCATTGTACAAGACTGGAACGAAATCGCCTTGAATGGAGAGTCGAGTATGCAGATAACATAAAGATTAAAAGAAATAAAAAAAGAAGTGTGGTAAAGTATGTTGAAAGAGAGTGCAAGTAATAAAGTTCCCTGATGTGTTACCGCTCTGTCTTCCTCCACTTTCTTTTCTTCGCCCTATATTTGTCTTCCCAAATCAATCTTAGTAAGAATGGAATCAAAAACAATAATGATTACCGGTGCCACAGCAGGAATAGGAAAAGCTGCCGCATTTCTTTTTGCCGAGCGCGGATGGAATTTAATACTTAATGGCAGGAGGGAAGAACGCCTGAAGCAAATAGAAAATGAAATCAAGAATGTTTTCGAAGTAAAAGTTATTTCGCTGCCTTTCGATGTTCGTGATAAAGTGCAGGTAAGCACCGCCATTCGTTCGCTGCCCTACGACTGGAAAAAAATTGATGTGCTTCTTAACAATGCCGGGCTTGCGCAGGGTTTATCTTTAATTCAGGAAGGAAGCATTGACGACTGGGAAACCATGATTGATACCAACATAAAAGGATTGCTATATGTATCACGTGAGGTAATGCCTTTGATGATTGAGAACGGAAGCGGGCACATTATTAACCTGGGTTCCATTGCCGGTAAAGAAGCATACCTGAAAGGAAACGTGTATTGTTCTACCAAGCATTTTGTGGATGCCATTTCAAAGAGTATGCGCATTGATATGCTTGTGCACCGCATAAAAGTTACCGCCGTTCACCCGGGCGCCGTGGAAACTGAATTTTCCCTGGTGCGGTTTAAGGGCGATGAGAAGCGGGCTAAAGGTGCGTACATGGGTTATACTCCTCTTACGGCTGAAGATATTGCAGAGGTAATTTACTTTACGGCAACACGCCCGCAGCACATGGTGATTAATGATGTAGTAATCACTCCATCAGCACAGGCAAATACTTTTTATATGGTGAAAGATGCTGATGTTAAAAAGTAGCAGGTAAAAATTTATTGCTTAACCAGCTTGAGAATAGAAACTTTATTTTCTGTCCGGGTCTTTACAAAATAAACTCCCGGGGCAAAAGATGAAACATCCAAAGTGATTTGAGATTGAGGATTTGAGGTTCGGGATTGAAAAACGGACTGACCAAATGCGTCAAAAATTTCTACGTGTTCAATGTTTAATTCTGAATTCTTAATTCTTAATTCTGCATTTGCCGGATTAGGATAAAGAATTGCTGGCTGCAAATCGGCCGTTAGCTCATTCTCGCCCACTGTATTGTTATTCAGAAACCATGGAACTGAAGTTGAATCTGTGGAAAAGAAATTGAAAAGCAAATCCGCGACCTTTTGCCTGCCGGGCATTGCAGGATGTGTACCGTCCGAATTAAAATCAGCAGGGCAAACCCAGGTTAATCCGTCACTTCGTGGAATAAGACCATCGGCCCAGAGGTAAGGCCCCCATGCAAGCCATGCAGAGTTCGGAGAAGAGCCGGTGAAAGTCAGAGAGGTGTCTCCGCTAATCTGGTCTTCTATCAACCGCTTTACGCTCCATCCCGAATAATAAGCATAAGGTTCAGGATTAAGTGTCGAGGTAGCATAACCCGCATAAATTCTGCTCGATAAATAACATAGTTTAAGATTTGGAAATTTTGTTTTACACAATTGCATTGCCTGGCGGAATTTATTTTTCAACGCATCAGGATACGTGGCGAATGATGTGTCTGTAGGACTGATTTCTGCCTGCTTGAACCACGCCACCTGGACTTGCTGCCTTGTTTTGCCTGCAGAGGCAAGACGGCTGTTTACCGTGGGCCAAAATGACCCGGTGGTGTCAAGCATTTGCATGATGGCCTGTCCGCCCTGGGCGCAGTCAACAAGTTTAAGTTTGGGATTCTTAAGAGAAAAAGTATCCGTCAGGGGAATAAAAACCTGCGTCTCCTGCGTGGTGTTTGACATGCCGAGTGAAACCCAGACAACACTTCCGTTTGCAGCATCAATGTTTCCGCTGGTGTCGAGCGGCTGGATGTTGTTTGCAATACTAAGTCCCGCGTTCATATGCGAAACAGGAATAAAATTTGAACCGTTAGGATACAATCCTCCCATAGCTCCATGCCAATATCCAGCACCCAAATCATTTATAGGAGGATAGCCCACTGATGTATTGCTGCAATTTTGAGCAGACGAAAACAGAGTGCTTAAAACGCAAATGAAAATGAAAGTAGTTTTCTTCATGCCTGAAAAATTTGAACACGAAAGTTAAATAAAAAATGTTAATTATCAGACAGAAATCTGCAGGTAAGGTTTAAGCGCATTGATATGCTTGCAGGCGGGTCATGCTGAAAAATTATCTTTACACAAATTACTCCTTTATGAGGAATTGTTTATGGATTTTTACTTTAAGTTTATTGATAATATTTGCCGGTTGTTCCATGAGGCAAGATGCAGACATCATTTTTTACAATGGTAAAGTTTACACCGTTGACAGCACATTCAGCATTGCCGAAAGTTTTGCGGTGAAGGATGGGAAAATTATTGGTGTGGGGACTAACGAGGAAATGGTCTACCGTTACCGCTCTATAAATACGGTTGACTTAAAAGGTAAGCCGGTTTACCCGGGCTTCTACGATGCACATTGTCATTTCTTTGGTTATGGCAGCGACCTTGTAAAATGCAACTTGCTCGGAACAAAATCATTTGATGAGGTCATTGAAAAAGTGATTACCTATTCAAAGGCGAATAAATTTGAATGGCTCCTGGGACGTGGTTGGGACCAGAACGACTGGGAAAAACAAGAATTTCCTACCAATCGAAAACTCGACAGCTTGTTTCCTGACATACCCGTTTATCTTTTGAGAGTGGATGGTCATGCTGCGCTTTGTAACAGCGAGGCATTAAGACAGGCAGGGGTAACGGCTACAACAAAAGTCAATGGCGGTATGGTTGAAGTTGCGGGCGGAAAACTGACCGGAATTCTTGTTGACAATGCAGTTGATTTGGTAAAGAAAATAATTCCTCCGTTTGATGAAGCTATGAACCGGAAAGCGTTTCTCGATGCACAGAAAAATTGTTTCGCTGTAGGGCTTATCAGCGTTTGTGATGCAGGACTGGAAAGAGATACCATTGACCTTATAGAAAAAATGCAGAGCGAGGGAACGTTAAAGATGCGAATCAATGCGATGGTCTCTGACGCAGAAAAAAATCTCACTTATTATTTCGGACGCGGGCCCATAAAAAATGAACGGCTTCACGTTACGTCTTTAAAGATGTATGCAGATGGCGCACTTGGCTCGCGAGGCGCCTGCCTGCTTCAGGATTACTCAGACAAAAAAGGACACCGGGGATTTATGTTGCATGACAGCGCATATATGACGGACATTGCAAAGCGATGCTATGAGTTCGGGTTCCAACTCAATACACATTGCATAGGTGATTCGGCTGTGAGAACCATTTTGAAAATTTACGGTGAGGTCTTGGAAGGAAAAAATGACAAGCGCTGGCGCATCGAGCATTGCCAGGTTGTTAATCCAGATGATATTTCACTTTTTGGAAAGTTTGACATAATTCCTTCCGTCCAGCCAACCCATGCCACATCAGATATGTACTGGGCTGAAGAACGTTTGGGGGCGGAGAGAATTAAAACCGCTTATGCCTATAATGATTTGATGAAGCAGAATAACCTAATCGCCTTTGGTACAGATTTTCCGGTTGAAAACATTAATCCCCTGTATACATTTTATGCTGCTGTTGCGAGAAAGGATTTGAATAATTTTCCGGAGGGTGGTTATATGCCGGAAAATAAAGTAAGCCGTAAAGATGCTTTACGTGCCATGACAACATGGGCTGCTTATTCCTGTTTCGAAGAAAAAGAAAAAGGCATGATTGCTCCGGGAATGTTTGCCGATTTCATAATCCTGAGCGAAGACATTATGACGGCCGATGAGAAAAAAATCCCCGGCATAAAAGTTCTTTCCACTTATATTGGCGGAGAAAAAGTTTTTGAGAAATAGTTTCGGAGCAGGATTCCGAATTAAAAAGTTTTAATCTACTTTTTAACATTTCTTCCGCCAACAGGCATTTTATCTCTGCCAAAATCAGCAATCTGTATGTGAAAATCTTCCTTAATCAAGGGTTGGTTATTTCAGTTTTTTATTGTTAATTTTACATCAGGTGTATTTTGTCTTATGTAAAAATTTTCATCATGAAAACAAATTACAAGCGTGTATCATTAATTCTTATGGTTTTAATGGTAAGTCTGCTTTTGAATTTTGCGTCAGCGCAGAATGTAGGTATAGGAACGGCAACGCCTACAGAAAAGCTGGATGTCTTTGGGAATCTCAAGTTTACCGGGGCCTTAATGCCGAATAATAATCCGGGAACAACGGGTAGGTTATTGATGTCTTCCGGTCCTGGTGCGCCACCTGTGTGGGGACCGCCTTTGCTCAATCCGGCAGCCACGACTAATATCGGAAAGTTTTACATTCCACTTCCTCCAGCGGTAATTACTCTGAATGCTAACACTATTTATACTCTAACTGTTGCAGATGCAAATTGTGTTCCCGGAAGCCAAATTTCCGTTTCATTTGCTGGTTTATTGCCGGGAAGTGCTGCACAGAATTCTAATATTCGTATTTATAATGTTCAAACGGGAACAGGCCAATTTGTGATAGTCGTCGCAAATTTGAATGTAGCTGTTACCTATACCAATGTTGTTTTCGCATTTACTGCTTTTTACTAATTGTTAATTCGGCTAACGATGAAATATTTAAAAATATTTTTTCTTTTGGTTATAACTAACTTGTGCAGTAGGTGGGCTTTTGCGCAGGCTAACCACGTTTATATGACTTTAACTCCTGCTGCCGGCTATCCCGACCCATCTGTTAAACCGGGTATCATTATGGTTCAACCGCAGGAAAAAAGTATAACTCCTGAAGAACATGTTACATATGAGGCAAAAACCGTAATGCCTTCAGCGACATTATCCATCGGCAAGGCAAGTATAGTACCCGCACCAACAAGAGAGAATTCAACATCATCTGTTGAAAAAGAAAAAGTTAAAGTAAATTACAGTGAGCAAAAAGTCGGGAAACAGGAAACACCGGCTAATAACCCGTCTTTAATTCCAAAGTAGAAATAATCTTCTAAGGCAAGAGACATGTTTTCAAAAAAAATAATAGTTACGTTTTTGTGTGTCTTAGCTATCCTGGCAGTGGATGCCCAGTGCCTTACGTATCCCGTTTCTTTTTCCTCGAAAGCAAATTCAGCATCTGTAATTATTGAAGGAAAGGTCTTATCACAAAATTCGTTCTGGAACAACACCCATGATTTTATTTATACTGCAAATGAAATCCAGCTATATAAAATTTTTAAAGGAATAGTTATTCCCGCAAACATTTTTGTCATAACCGAGGGCGGAACGGTGGGTAACGACATGATTGTTGTCGACCCTTCGCTTAATTTTTCTCCGGATGACAGGGGAATTATTTTTCTTCAGGCGACATCAATAACAAATCCTCTTGTCAGCTATTCTGCAGGCAGCGTGTTTGAACCGTATGCTTCGCGCCAGGGATTTATAAAATATGATTTGACTGACCTTACCGCACACGATGACTATAACAGTTACACCAATGTTCTTACTCAATTGTATCAGCCGCTGGCAGCCTTAACGGGGCAGCCGTTTCAATCCGTAATTCCTTTCAACATCAATGATTACGGAAGCAGTGAAAGCCGCGCACAGCCGGTAATAACTTCCATCTCTCCCAACCCTACAACGGCAGGCACGCTTGCCGCAAGCACGGTTACCATTAACGGAAGTAATTTTGGTCCCAGCTTCAGCGCCTCGGCACGCCTTGAATTCCCTGATGCAAATACCGGGGGAGCGAGTTTTATTATTACTCCTGCCAATCACATTATATCGTGGACGGACGCGCAAATTGTTGCATGGGTGGTGACCGGCGCAGGAAGCGGAGCATTCCGTATCACTAATACCACGAATGAAACCACCATTTCCGGAATTTCGGAGACAATAAATTATAATGAAACAAATGTTGTAAGCAGCGGAGCATACATTCAGCCCGACCTTGTAAACCGTAATGCAACAGGCGGATATGTATTTGCATACAATACGACCTTTAACGGAAATGCCCCGGCCGTTGCGGCATATGAGCGCGCCCTTCAGACATGGCGCTGTGCTACATATGTTAATTTCAGTCACAACGGTACGTCAGCTATCAGCTCTCAAGCGCTTGACGGTACCAACGTGGTAACGTTTGACGGTTCCTCTGCCTTACCTGCCGGTGTTCTGGGCACTTCGTACAGCTATTATAGCAGTTGCGGAGCGGGGGTTTGGTACCTCAATGAAAATGATTTGAAGTTCAGAACAAACGGAACGGGAGGAATCAATTGGAACTATGGACCTGCTGCAACGGCAGGCGGTTTATATGATTTTGAATCTGTATGCCTTCATGAAATGGGACACTCGCATCAGTTAGGACATACCATACTTCCCGTAACTGTGATGAACTATGCAATAGGAGCTAATACTGACCGCAGAACTTTAACTGCTGCAAGTGAAATAGCAGGAGGAAATGACATCATGAGCAGAAGCACTGTTAATAATGCCTGCGGGCCAACAGCAATGATTGCTTTGAACAGTGGCAACTGCAACATCAACGCTCCGGTGGCCAACTTCAGCGGAGCTCCTACAAGCGGCTGCAACAGCATTACGGTAAACTTTACTGACCTAAGCACCGGCAGCCCCACCTCGTGGTCGTGGAGTTTTCCGGGAGGAATTCCGGCAACGTCCGCGCTTCAAAATCCAACTATTACGTACAGCGCTCCCGGAACATATAATGTTACACTGACAAGCACCAACGCATTGGGCACCGATACCCGGACATTTACATCGTACATTACCGTTAATAATTGTCCTCCTCCTGCCGCCAATTTTTACGGAACTCCTACAACGCTGTGTTCAGGTCAAACGGTTTCGTATTTTGATTTGTCAACCAACACACCTACGTCATGGTCCTGGAATTTCCCGGGCGGAACTCCGGCAACTTCGACCTTGCAAAACCCTGTAATAACGTATAGTGTTGTTGGCACATATGGAGCTACACTCACTGCAACCAATGCGTACGGTTCAAATACGTTTACTCAGAATAATTATATCACGGTAAATTTCTGCCCGCCGCCACCGGTTACTAATTTCACAGGAAGCCCAACCACTTTGTGTGCAGGCAACACGGTTACATTTACTGACCTCTCGACTAATTCTCCGACCTCATGGAACTGGAGCTTTCCCGGTGGAACACCTTCAACATCCGTAGCGCAGAATCCTGTGGTGACTTATTCTTCAGCCGGGGTTTTCAACGTAACACTTACAGCAACCAACAGCGGTGGCTCCAACACATTTGTCAGGACGAATTATATCACGGTGAATACGTGCGCCTCTCCGGTTGTCAGTTTTTCCGGGTGGCCCACAACACTTTGTGCCGGGCAGTCTGTCAATTTTAGCGACATGTCCTCTAACTCACCTACATCCTGGAACTGGACATTTCCCGGTGGAACGCCTGCCGGCTCTACAGTACAAAACCCTGTTGTTACATATGCTGCTGCGGGTACCTACAATGTTACATTAAGTGCAACCAACGCTTTCGGAACAAATACGTCAACACTCTCCAATTATATTAACGTAGGCAATTGTCCGCCTACCGGAGTGGGATTGATAGTAAATGACGGTTCTCTCATTCATGTTCAGTCAGGAGGACTGATAACCGTACAAGGAGGATTTATAAACCAGGATAACGGAGCTAATATCGGCAACATTGATAACACGGGATTGATAACTCTTACGGGGGATTGGACGAATACATCTGTAAGCAACGCTTTCATTAATGCGAGCCTGGGAGAAACGCAGTTTCTCGGTTCTGCGCAGTTAATAACAGGCACTGTTCCTACTTACTTCTACAACCTTACGTTGCTCGGCACAGGAATCAAGACGATGACGCTCGATGCCCGCACGCTCGGAACACTTGCTCTTAACGACCGCGAGCTTGATGCACAGACGTATGTGATGTATGTAACCAATCCGGCAGTTGGAGCGGTTACCCGCACAGGTGGCTTCAACAGCACACCGGTTCAGGGTTATGTGAGCAGTACGGGGGCGGGGCGGCTTTGGAGAAATACCAACAGCAACGGAACATATTTATTTCCAGTTGGTTCCAGCCAAACGAATCCCCGTTTCAGGCCGGTTGAGATAAGGCCAGCTTCCAGCACTGCACAGACATACGGTGTGGGGTTTGTAAACCACAACCCGACCGTAGATGGATATAACACCAATAACAAAGACCCAAACCTCGGAGTTATTAATTCGCTTTGGTATCAGAAAATAAACCAGGTTTCAGGAACCTCCGCTGCTGACATTGTCCTTTACTTTGATAACTCCGCAGATGGGGTAGCATCTGTTCCCAGCGTGCGGTTGACGGAATGGGGATTTGCAGTTTCGCCTATCCAATGGCGCGATATGGGTACCGTAACTCCTGTTGGAGCTGCTTCGCCTGTATTGTCAAAAGCAACCAAGGCAATATGGAATAATTTTGCAACCGAAAATTTTAACATCGCACCGCAATCTATTCCATTGCCTGTTGAACTTACCGGTTTCAGCGCAGTCTGCAACGGCAATGCGGTAGATGTCGAATGGTCAACGGCTTCGGAATTTAACAACAGCCATTTTGTTATTGAGCGAAGTACCGATGCGGTGAATGCCGAATATGCCGGAACGGTTACCGGCAGCGGGAATTCAAATACAATTGTGAATTATTCTTTCACCGATAAGTTCACACCCGTTTCAACCGTATATTATTATCTCACCCAATACGACTATGACGGAAACAGTTTCCGCTATGGTCCCATTGCTCTTAATTGTAACATTAGCGGTGACGGAGAGTTTGCGGGAGTATTCCCCAACCCTTTTTCTACTGATGTATTTATTTACCTCAACCTTGCTGATAACGGCAATGTTATTTTCACCTTGACGAATTCACTCGGGCAAACTGCAAAAATGTTTTCCAGTAATCTGAAAAAAGGAACGCACCAGCTTTTAATGAATCTGTCTGATGTTGCTCCCGGATTATATCATCTTAACGTGAGGACGGTTTCTTCAAGGTTGTCTGTGAAGATGATTAAAGAAAAATAATAAATTATTTTTTGAATGGCGAGCCGGGTTCCTCTGCCATGTGGTTAAAGACTATTTTATCAAGCAGAGACGGAAAGAATTTACTTAACCAGACTGTCATTTTTCCGTCAGCAGTCAAAATCAAATCACGTTTTCTTTGAAGTACCGCGCGAGCAATTTTTTCAGCCACTTCTTTGGGCTGCATCATTTTGCTTTCATCGCGCGGTGAATCTCCCTGCGAGTTACCATCTTTATTCAGCGCCCTGTTGCGTATGTCCGAAGCAGTGAACCCCGGGCAGGCAACCAGCACATGCAAACCATTGCGCAGGTTTTCTGTGCGTATAGATTGCAGCAATCCTTCCATCGCAAACTTTGAGGCGGAATAAGCAGTGCGCCCCGGCAAGCCAACTTTTCCTGCAGTAGAAGACATTCCCACCAGTGAACCTTTGGATGCAATTAAATGTGGCAATGCATATTTGGTACAATACACTGTTCCCCAGAAATTAATTTCCATTACCTGTTTCAGTACTTTAATGTCTGCTTCTTCAAATAAAGCCCTCATGGAAATACCGGCATTATTAATGACTACATCTATTCTGCCAAAATTCTTTATTGCGGCTTCAACAAGATTTCTGCAATCTTCCTCGCGCGAAACATCGGTAGCAACTGCAATTGATTTTGAAACGGAAGATATTTGAGCGGCAACATTTTCAAGCGCAGCTGCATTTCTTGCCGCCAGCACGATGTTTGCACCTCTCTTTGCAAACTCCAAAACACACGCTTTGCCTATGCCCGAAGAAGCTCCTGTTACAATAACGGTTTTACCTGTAAAGAAATTCATTGATTACAAAGGAAATTAGAATCTGTTGAGATGAAAAAATAAAAAATATAACCACAGAGGCACAGTGACACTGTGGGGCATTTATTTATCGTATTCCTCTGTGCCCTTGTGTCTCTGTGGTTAATAATCTTAACACACTACTGCAAAATGATGAAGAAATTTTCCTTTGTCTGTTTGCCCGGAAAGGATATAAATGCCTCTATTGAATCACAATTTTTTTAGTAAGAATTGATTGTCCGGAATAAATTTTTATAAAATAAATTCCCTTTGCCTTATTACTTAAATCAATGTCAGAGCTTGAATTGGAAATTACAGATTGATAAACTCTTTCTCCGAACGAATTATAAATTGTAATTTCTCTTCCTTCAGTTGCCGGGATAATGTCAGAACTCAAAGAGAATTTTCCGGTTGAAGGATTTGGATAAACAAAAGAAAGATTGCTTAGGGCACTGTTTTGCTGCACACCTGTGGCAAGAGTAACCACTATGAATGCGTCTTCTCCGTGAGGGGTGGCAGGATGACAGACATAATGATAGTTGCCCGCAACCGTTACCACATAATCAAAAGTAAGATGGCTGACATCAATGGGCGCATTCCACATGGCTGCACCGCCTGGTATATATGAAGCATTTATCGGACCTACTACATGGTCTCCTGCCACCCAGGTCCAGTGAATAGTGTCCCCGACAAAAGCATTAACCGTAACAGGTAAAAAATGGGAAGGAGTATTCTGACAAGTCACGGTACGAACTGTTGCATTTGCTGCAGAAACAATTACCACGAATGAAGCGAGTGTAAAAAAGAATTTCATTTTTTTGATTTTAATTTTTACTCAAAGATAGTTATAGTTTTCAATAAGCTTAATCACAGTTCAGACAACCATAATCACACTTCACTTTTGCCGCATTGGCGATGAACGATGGATTACAAATATGTTTCAGGTCGTAGATGTCTCTCGCTTTTGCCTGCCCGCGAATCTACGACCAACCGGGTTTTCTTTGTGAGAAGCGATGCAAAAGTTTTGTTGAAAAACGAATAAACTAAATCCCTGTTCAGAATAAATATATATTCTAGAATTTAAAATTATACGTAACGCTGGGAAGGAGCGGGAAGAGGGAAACCTGCTTTGCCTGGAGCCGTAAATTATTTTCTCCAATGCTTCCGGTATCATCAAAGTAAATAAAGTAGGGGTTAAGGCGGTTGTACACATTGAAGATGGAAAAATTCCAGGATGATTCCCAGCGTTTTTTCTTCTTGACATAAAGCGTTGCCGAAATATCGAGACGGTGGTAAGCATCCATGCGGTAACCGTTTCGCTCTCCATATTCATATACAATGTTCCCGTTAATAAAATACCGGGACACAGGAAGCGTAAGTGCATTGCCGGTGGCATAAACCCACGTTAATCCAAACGTCCACTTTTTATTCAGCTCGTAATTTACCACTACCGATGCATCGTGCCTGCGGTCGTACTTAGCATAAAATTCTTTGCCCATATTCAACTCCGGGAACTTTCGTTTCGTCCACGCAAGCGTATATCCAATCCAGCCGGTCCATCGTCCCGATGCCTTCTTCAGAAATAATTCTGCGCCGTAGCCCCATCCTTCACCAAATGTAAAATTGTTATCAGCATTATCATTTACATTGTCTTCGGGCAAAGCGCCATCGCGGTACTCTATCTGGTTTTTCATTTTTTTATAATACAACTCGAGCGATGTTTCGTAAACATTTTCGGAAAAATTCCTGAAGTAACCGATGGAATATTGCGTGCCATCCTGGGGTTTTACAACTTCAGAGCTGGGAACCCATACATCGGTCGGAAGCGATACCGATGAAAGCGATGCAAGATGTATGTACTGAAAGTTTTTTGTGTACGATGCCTTAAGCGACTGCCTGCTGTTCAGTGCCCAGCGCATAGCAAAACGCGATTCGATATGGCTGTATGTTTTTACATTCTCGCCTGCTCCATAGTGGATGGTATCCGTAACCTGGTTAAGTGCATTGCGCACAAATCTTTTGAAAGGGCCCACCTGCTGAAAATAGGTGTACCGCAAGCCTTCGGATAAACGCAGCTTTTCGTTGAAGTCATAATCATCACTCAGGTAAACGGCAGCGTCATGCGCGTATTGCTTGATGATATCACTGAGGTTAAACGTCACATCGCCCGAACGGGCAGAAGCATTGCTCGGCACAAACTCGTGGAAAGTATAATTGGTTCCGAACCGTATATCGTGCTTGATAGAAGGGAAATAATTGAAATCAATCTTTGCATTGTAATCGGTGATACCGGAGAATAATTTAAACTCAAACTCCTGCTGCCCTCCGTCAAATTCAAAATTGTAATCGGTAAATATCAAGGATGTATTTAAAAATAATTTATCGCTGAAAAGATGATTCCAGCGCAACGTTCCCGTTGCATTTCCCCATGGAACATTCACCTTAAAGCTTGAATTGGGACTCTTGTATGTGAAAACATCGCGGCCAAAATATCCACTCAGGAACAAACGGTCTTTATCAGAGAGCTTATAATTTATTTTTGTGTTGAGGTCGTAAAAATAATACGAGTTTCCCTCTACATTTGAACCCTTCCTGATAAACGGTTTGCGCAGAAATAAATCAATAAATGTTCTTCGTGCCGAAACAATAAAAGAACACGTGTCTTTTTTAATCGGTCCCTGAACCGTAAGGCGCGAAGCAATAAACCCTATGCCTCCCTCGGCATGATATTCTTTCATGTTACCGTCTTTCATGGAAATGTCCAGCACCGAAGAAAGCCGCCCTCCGTAACGAGCTGGCATTGCACCTTTGCTTAGTGTTGCTGATTTTACCGCATCGGCATTAAAGACAGAAAAAAATCCGAAGAGGTGAGAGGCATTGTAAACCACGGCCTCGTCAAGCAAAACTAAATTCTGGTCGGGCCCGCCACCACGCACGTAATAACCTGAATTTCCTTCACCGGCGCTTAGTACTCCCGGTAAAAGTTGGATAGTTTTCAGGATATCTACTTCACCCATAAAAGCGGGGAGCGTTTTTATTTTATCTACTTCCAATGTATTACGAGACATGTCTATGCTTTCCACGTTCCTGTCTTTTCTCTCTGCTTCTATGACCACTTCCTGCGCCTGGTAGGTTTTGCTTTTAAGGTTGATGTTAATATGCAAATCTTTATCGAGGGTAACAGGAATTTCCTGCTCCAGGAAACCGACGTAAGAAGTCACCAGTGTAAAATTTCCACCGGAAAGCGTCAGAGAATAAAAGCCGTATGCATTGGTTTGTGTTCCTTTCATCAACTCCTTGATGTAAACATTGGCGCCAATCATAGTTTCTCCTGAAGCTTCTTCCTTTACGTAACCACTGATGGTAAATTTTTTTTCCAAAGGCGCGGGAGCTTCCTGGGCAAAAAGTGAGGCAGAAAAAGAAAAAATAATTAAGGATGAAAAAATGAGTTTACTCATTTTACAAAAATCATAAAAAAAGGAAGTCAAATATGACTTCCTTCTGAATTTAATACTGCAAAAAATTATTTCAGTGATTCAACCACGGCTTTAAAAGCATCGGGGTCGTTCATTGCAAGGTCAGCAAGCGATTTACGGTTGAGCGTAATATTGTTTTTATGAATCTTGTCCATGAAAACAGAATAAGACATTCCAAACTGCCTGACGCCTGCATTGATACGAGCAATCCACAGTGCGCGGAAGTTTCTCTTCTTTGCCCTGCGGTCGCGGTACGCATACTGCATTCCTTTTTCTACCGTCTGGCGGGCTGCGGTGTAAACGTTTCCGCGCTCGCCCCAGTTTCCTTTGGCGCGGTTAAGAATTTTCTTTCTTCTTTTTCTCGAAGCTACATTATTGACTGAACGTGGCATGGTGATTTGGTTTTTGGCGGCAGCGCTCCGTCCGTTGACGGAAACTTTAATGCTGGTTGCCGGGGTTATGAATTTGGATTAGTTGTTAAAATTATTTCATACCTAAAAGATGCATGATTCTTCCTTTGTCAGCATCACTAACCAAGGCGCCGTGTGTAAGAAAACGCTTGCGTTTCTTCGACTTCTTGGTAAGAATATGACTCTTGAATGCGCTCTTGCGTTTAATTTTTCCGGTGCCGGTAACCTTGAACCTTTTCTTGGCACTGGAATGAGATTTTGTCTTTGGCATAATTAGTAGGGAGTAACGAGTTCGGAGACGATTTATTATTCTTTTTCGTATAACTTATAACGTGTAACTTTTTTTCTATTTCTTCTTCGGCAACGGTGACATAAACAAGAACATCCTCATCCCTTCCAGCTTCGGCATCATATCTACTTTTCCATATTGCTCCAGCGCCTGGGCAAACTTCAGCAACATTATTTCTCCCCGTTCTTTGTATGTAATGGCTCTTCCCCTGAAATGAACGTATGCTTTAATTTTTGATCCTTCTTCCAGAAACTTTATACCATGTTTTACTTTGAAATTAAAATCGTGTTCATCTGTATTTGGACCGAAACGGATTTCCTTGGTTACCTGCCTTGCACTCTTTGCTTTTAATTCTTTTTCTTTTTTCTTTTTATCGTAAAGAAACTTTTCATAGTTAACGACTTTACAAACGGGCGGGTCGCTGCCGGGAACTATTTCAACAAGATCAAGACCCAAATCTGATGCAAGCTTAATGGCCTCTGCAATCGGGTAGACATCTGGTCTGATACCTTCACCCACAACCCTTACACGGGGTGCAGTTATTTCATTATTGATGCGATGCTCACCGCCTGCTCTTTTCCGCACCGGAACATATACCGGGCGCACAAAGGGTCTGTAGGGTTTCGGCTTATTGTATTTATTAAATGTTGCTATCGGTTCCTCCGTTTTTAAATATTAATAATTCTCATTTGGAATTGCGAATTTCGGATTGGTGACTGCGGATTGAAAACAATTCGCAATTTAAAATCCGCACTCCGCAATTGATAATAATATGCAATCACGTTATCCAGCATTCACTTCCTCGAATGAGGCAATCTTCTCCTCAATTTCCTTCATCACATAATCCCTGAACTCCTCCACCTTTTTCACGCCCAAATCCTCGCCTCCATGTTTTCTCACAGAAACAGTTCCGGTTTCCTGCTCTTTTTCGCCAACAATCAACATAAACGGAAATTTTTTGACCTCCGCATCACGTATCTTTCTACCCACTTTTTCAGGTCTTTCGTCAACGAGGGCGCGAATATCTGAATTATTAAGCAAGGTACAAACTTTTTTTGCATAGTCCATATAGTGGTCGCTTACGGGTAGAATGATGACCTGCTCCGGCGCCAGCCACATGGGGAAATTACCTGCACAATGCTCAATTAAAAGGGCAACAAAGCGTTCCAGCGAGCCAAACGGAGCTCGGTGAATCATGACTGGCCGGTGCTTTTTATTGTCTGAACCGGTGTATTCCAGCTCGAATCTTTCAGGAAGATTATAGTCGACCTGTATGGTACCCAGTTGCCATTTCCTGCCCAAGGCATCCTTAACCATAAAGTCCAGCTTGGGGCCATAGAAAGCTGCTTCGCCAATTTCAACGACTGTTTTCAAACCTTTTTCCGCAGCCGCCTCTATAATGGCTTTTTCTGCTTTATCCCAGTTTTCATCAGAGCCGATATACTTCGCTTTATTCTCGGGGTCGCGCAATGAAATCTGTGCGGTGAATTCCGTAAGGTCAAGTGCACGAAAAACATATAGCACAAGGTCGATTACTTTAATAAACTCTTTCTTCACCTGGTCGGGGCGGCAGAAAAGATGCGCATCGTCCTGTGTAAATCCTCTCACTCGTGTAAGTCCGTGAAGCTCTCCGCTTTGCTCGTAACGGTAAACTGTTCCGAATTCTGCCAGGCGCACGGGAAGGTCTTTGTATGAATACGGTTTGCTTTTATAAATCTCGCAATGATGCGGGCAGTTCATCGGCTTCAGAAAAAATTCTTCGCCTTCTGCAGGAGTGCGTATTGGTTGAAAAGAATCCTTCCCGTATTTTTCGTAATGTCCTGAAGTAACGTACAACTGCTTGTTGCCGATATGCGGAGTTACCACAGGAACGTAACCGGATTTAAGCTGCGCTTTGCGAAGAAAGGATTCCAGTCTTTCACGAAGCATAGCTCCTTTGGGAAGCCAGAGGGGAAGGCCCAAGCCCACCTTTTCAGAAAATGTAAACAGCTCCATTTCTTTTCCAAGCTTGCGGTGGTCGCGCTTCTTTGCTTCTTCCACCATGACAAGATATTCCTGCAACAGACTCTGCTTCGGAAATGTTATTCCATAAATTCTTGTGAGTTGCTTTTTAGTTTCATCCCCTCTCCAATATGCTCCTGCAATATTCAGAAGTTTCACTGCCTTAATATAACCCGTATTCGGAATATGAGGGCCGCGGCAGAGGTCAGTAAAATTTCCCTGCGTGTAAAAAGTAATCTGCCCGTCTTCAAGGTCTTTTAATAAATCCAGCTTGTATTCATCCCCTTTTTCTTCGAAATATTTTATGGCATCTCTTTTAGAAACCTCTTTCCTTGTATAGGTGTTTGACTGCCTGGCTAGCTCCAGCATTTTATCTTCAATCTTTTTAAAATCATCTGAAGAAATACTGTTCTTTCCCAAATCAACATCATAATAAAATCCTCCTTCAACAGGCGGACCAATACCAAACTTAACACCCGGGTAAAAAGACTCCAGCGCCTCTGCCATAAGGTGTGCCGAAGAATGCCAGAGTGTTGCCTTCCCATCGGGGCTATCCCACGTAAGCAATTCAAGAGTCGAGTCTTCGGTAATGGGGCGTGTTGTATCCCACAGCTTTCCGTTCACTTTTGCCGAAAGCACATTGCGCGCAAGCCCCTCGCTTATGGATTTTGCAATATCCATAGCCGTAGTTCCTTCAGGATACTCACGCACTGCCTTATCGGGAAAGGTTATTTTAATCATGGGGGCGCAAAGGTAATATTTAGAGCCGAAGGTGCTGACCGTTAGCGTCAGCATTTGAAGTTTGAGGTTGGATGGATTTTAAAAAGATTTGGATTTGAAAAATAGGAAGTAAGAAAAAAATAATTATAGCTTTACATAATCAAACTAGTTCGCCATGAAAAGAATTTTTTTGTTATTTCTTTTTTCTGCAATAATACTTTGCAGCAAAATTGCACATGCGCAAATTAATTATGAAGCATCATATTATCCATCACTTGTAGTTATGCCTCAGTTGAAATATTTCAATCATATGAGTGCAAAGTGGTTTCTTTTTGATTACAGCACTATTAAATTATATAATCTTGACCACTCATTATTCAGAACCATCGTAATACCTCCTCAATCTTTACCATCTTTTGGGATCTATTATCTCACAGAGGATTTATTCGATAATGACAGTACCAATATTGAATATATTGTAGCGACGGCAATTGGTACTTATAATTATGTAAAGGTTTACAGGGAGAATGGTGCACTTCTTTTTCAGCGCGACAGTGCGAATGCTAATGTTTTAAATATTGCCGCATCTGATAGTGGCACAAAAATGATTTTAGGGATATACACTCCTTCGTTCAGCCATTTTGAAATTTATTCTTTGCCGGGTAAATTACCTTGTCCAATATTATGTGGCGGAGCAAGTGCTGGTGAACTTGCGCATGCTGGAATTCAGGAACATCAGGACCAAAAATCTACACTGCCTTATCCCAATCCCTCTTCCTCGCAAATCCATATTCCCTATCAGTTGCCGCAAGGAGAAACAACAGGTGAAATTGTATTTTATGATTTGACAGGTGCCGAAATGAAACGCTATAAGGTGGATAAAACATTCAGTGAATTAATTCTTTCTACAGCTGATTTGGCTGCGGGAAGTTACTATTATCAACTACAAACACCCCATTCAAAAAGCGAAGGAAAAAAATTGGTAGTGATTGAGTGATTTACAACTGAAACTCCACACCACCGGTGAGAATCATTTCAGCAACAAAGAAATGATGGTTGGCATGGGCGGAACCAACGGTGAGAACATTGACATAATTGGCATAACAGCCCTTGAATGCCGGTTCAAGAAAAAACTTTTTGCAAAAATGATAGCGGATGCCCGTTTCAATTCCCATAATATATCCGGCAACATGAAAAACATTGTCTCTTCTTTCATCAAAGAGTGTAACATCAGTTTTGGGAATTACTACTCCGATACCGGTCTTAATTAAGGCTTCAAGATTCTGCCTGCCGGTTTTATTACGGTAAAATTCTTTACGCTTCAGTACATTGAGCATTAAAAAATTTGCACCGTTAGTATGCTCAAACATAAGAAAGTGCTCACCTATTGTAGTGTCTTTATTCAATTCTTCATCATGGATGTAACCGGTAATATGAGCTTTCTGGTTATGGTTCATGATGTATTTAGCGTGGTCAAAGCTTATTTCAATTCCCAGGTTATGCTTATCGTTAAAATAATATCCAATGCGGTAGCTATACTGGGGAACAGATAATTCCCTGGCAAATATTTTATCGAGCAGCGGCCGGTCAGCGGCAGTGGCATCGTGAATGGTAAAATCGTAATTATCGGTTATGTGGTCTTCCAAATGAATATCGCTGCGGCTGTACCACTCTTTATTATATCCCCACGATACATAAAAATCACGCTTCTTTTTTTTCGAATTTATAGTTTCCTGCGAGTAAAGAGAGGAGTAACTAAAGAAGAAGAATATGAAAATGAAAAATACGTCAGTCAGTTTCCGCATAACGAGCGGGGGCGAATATATACGTTATTGTTTACCACCATAAGCCGGGTATATTCTGGTAATCCACAACACAGTGTTAGTTTTTGTGGTAACACTTGATGGAAAAGTTTAAGCAATTACTTCCTTAGGCACAAACTTTTTGTAATCTCCTTTATTGCGGATGATGTCGCGCACCACGGTCGAGCTGATATGAGAATATTCGGGGCGGGAGATAAAAAATACCGTTTCAATTTCGGCAGCCATCTGTGAGTTCATCTGGGCTATCATCCGTTCAAACTCAAAGTCGGCCGAAGTGCGGATGCCTCGTATTATATAGTGTGCCGATACCCTGCGGCAAAAGTCAATGGTTAATCCATCGTAGCGAATTATTTTTATTTTTTCATTGTTGCTATAAATGTTTTTGAGCCACTCCTCGCGCTTGTCAACCGTGAACAAATATTTTTTTTCATAGTTGTTTCCCAGCGCAATGAATACTTTATCGAAAATCGGCAGCGCCCGGTCAAGTATGTCGGCATGCCCGACGGTTATCGGGTCGAACGAGCCGGGGAAGACAGCAATTTTTTCCATGGATTAAATTTTGCCTCACCCCTAACCCCTCTCCAAAGGAGAGGGGGATTGGGTAAGTGGTTTAAAGAAACTGAATGAAGTGTGTCCGTATTTCCTGGTTTCGGAGATAATAGCTTTACACGTTGGTTTGGAATGAGACGAATGTTCAAGGATAAGCCAGCCGTTTTTATTGAGAATATTTTGAGAGAGAATTAAATCAGGAAGCTCCCAAACGTTGCTCATGCTGAAGGGCGGGTCGGCAAAAATGATATCAAAAGTAGTGTGACAATTTTTGATGTAACGAAAAGCATCGCTCCGCATGGCATGCATCATGCCGGGAAAATGTTTTTCAGAAAATTCTTTGACGAATTCAATGCATCCGGTGTTATTATCCACGCACGTAACGCTGGTGCATCCGCGCGAAAGAAATTCGTAGGATATATTTCCGGTTCCGCAAAAAAGGTCAAGGACTTTTGTTTCCGCAAAATCAAAATGATTATTCAGTATGTTGAAGAGGGCAGTTTTGGCAAAATCCGTCGTGGGGCGCACGGGCAAATTGTGCGGAGCACGAATAGCTCTGCCCTTATGGTTTCCGCTTATGATGCGCACAGGTGCTGGCTTATTAAGGTGTAATGCAACTGACCGGGAATCTCATTGAAACCATAACTGTATTCAAACATGGCAGGTCTTTTCCCAAGAGAAACTTTTCCGATATATGCAGAGAGCAAAGAGACTAGCTCTGAACCCGAAGTGATTTCACCTAATAATATTAGTTCTGTTTCAGCATGATTAAGATTAAGCTGCTCCACTACGAACATAGTATAGTACGCACATTCATTCACTTCCGTTATCGGATAAGAATTATATAGCAACAGTTTTTTTCCCTGTGTAACGACTACCTCGCAAGAAGTTTTTTGAACATGCAGGTGTATCTTTTTTTCATCAGACGACGGAGATGATAAAAGAATGCTGTCAATAAGAGGAGTTGAGAAATGATGAAAGGAAGAGTTGGAAAAAAGTTTTCTGAAAACTTCAACAGCATTTTTATTACATGCAAAAACATTAACGATGTTTTCGCCCTTCAGCCGGTCTGCAAACAATTCCATACCCGTTGATGAAGCAGAATTAAAATTCAGATATTTTTCTTCATCACCCTTTTCAAATAACCCGGCAGGAATAAGCGTTGAAAATTTATTTACTTCCGAAACATGAACACCGCGGTAATTAACCCCGTTAATCAATATATCATTTTTAAAAGTGGACAAAAAAGATTCGTCAGGAGACGATATTTTGGAAGTAAAACTTTTGCTTTTCAATGCAATTACTTTATTTCTTTTTCTGTCCATAACGCTCCACGAAACAGAATTATCGTTAACCATTACGGAAAGAAAATAATTCTCACCGTTTTCCGGGCTAAAACTTTCATCCACCACATCTGCGTGGGAAAGTAGTAACGATGCTTCTGCAATAAGCGGGTTCATATTTTTAATTCAGAACAAAACTAAAACAAAAGAGCAAATCGCGCCTGTACAACCGATTTTTTACATTTGCCCTCTGCAATTTTTAATTTTATCGGGATGTTAGCTCAGTTGGTTCAGAGCACTAGCTCGACAAGCTAGGGGTCACTGGTTCGAGCCCAGTACGTCCCACATTAGCAGGATGTTTACCTGTCCAGGCTTCAGATTATGGATAGGTTCAGAGCATCCCACAATACTGCGGGAGGGTCACTGGTGCTGACGATGCGCAAAGCGCATATCAGCATGCTGACTGAAAACGTCAGCATTCGAGCCCAGTACGTCCCACCAATAAATGCAGAATTAAGAATTAAGAATGCAAAATTAATTTTGTACTGTATTGCAATCTTTTCATCATGCACAATAAGGTTCCTTTTGATTTTGTTTTAGAGTCTTTGCTTCCTTCAAATCCGAAAATAAAACCTATGTTCGGGTGCTTTGCTGTGTACGTGGGAGAAAAAATAATGCTCGTTCTTCGCAACCGGCAAAACCACGCTGAAGCAAATGGTGTTTGGATAGCAACAAAGAAAGAATATCATGCTTCCCTAAAGAAAGATTTTCCATTTATGCGCTCTGTTTATATTTTATCCGAAGGCAAAGCAGAAACAGAATGGCAAATGCTTCCGCTCGATGCAGATGATTTTGAATCCTCGGTAATAAAAGCGTGTGAATTTATTTTACGCAATGACGAACGTATCGGAAGAATTCCGAAGCCAAAAAAGAAAAGGAAAAGTAAAGTTTAAATTCTATGCAAGTTTACTTCGTTGCAGATATCGTCATTTCTGTTCTGCGGTTCAGTTGCCGTCCTCCCTCGGTGTCATTGGTTGCAACCGGCTTGGTGTCGCCATACCCTTTAAAGCTCAGCCGCGAAGCAGAAATTCCGTTTGCGATAAGATAGGTATAAACCGATTGCGCTCGCTTATCCGACAAATTAAGATTATATTTTTTATCGCCAACGTTGTCTGTGTGCCCGCTGATTTCAATTTTTACATCCGGGTTTGCGTTAAGAAAAATGGCAATACGTTCTAGTTCCGTTTTGGAATCGGACTTTAACTCTGCCGAAGCGGTTTCATAAAAAATATTTTTCAAAACGGTGGATTGCCCGATTTTTATGGGCTGCAGGGCCACATCAAGACGGAACGGTTCGGGGACTTTGTTGGTATCAGCATCAGCAAGCGAAAAATTTTCAGAGTAAAATAAATACCCCTCGCGTGAAACATTCAACGCAAAATTTTTCCCTGACGGAAGGCAGACCAGGTATTCTCCCGTTACATTGTCAGAGACCGCGCTGGTGACCAGCTCGGCGGTGGCTAAATCAAACAATTCTACGCTCGCCCTGAGTTTTTTCATATTCTCATTATCATGCACAACGCCTTTAACATACGTAACAGGAATAGGTCGCGCGGCAGGGTAGAGGTCGAAACGGTAAATATCCTGTTTGCCTTTTCCTTCCGGCCGGTTCGAGGCGAAATAGGCATGCCTTCCATCTGCAGTCACAAAAAAAGAATTATCATCAGCGCTTGTGTTAATCGGGTAACCGAGGTTCACCGGCACGCTCCAGCTGTTCGTTGAAATTTTTTTCGTCATGAAAATATCGAAACCTCCCATGCCCGGGTGGCCTTTTGAGGAAAAGTACAATGTGTTGTTATCCGGATGAATGTATGGCGACTGTTCGTCTTCTGATGTGTTAACCGTTGCGCCAAGATTAACAGGTGCAGTCCAGTTTCCATCTTTGTCTTTTGTTGTCTTCCAGATATCGGCTTTACCAAAACCCCCCGGGCGCGTGCTTACAAAATAAAGTGTGTTTCCGTCAGAAGAAATACTCGGCTGGCTATCCCATGCACGTGAATTAACGGTGCTGCCAAGATTTACAGGCTCGCTCCAGGAGTCACCGTTACGTTCCGAAAAATAAATATCACATTTTCCGTAGCCATCATACCTGTCGCAAGCGGTAAAATAAAGATAACGTCCGTCGGGCGAAATGCAGTGAGCGCCCTCATTGCCCGCTGTGTTAATAGGTTTTCCGAGCGGAACCGATTTGCCCCACACTCCCGCATTGTTCCTGCTTATATACAAATCTTCACCTTCTTCGTTCTGGCTTATTTCACCTGCAATGATGTTACTTCTTCTGGTATAAACAAGAATTTTTTCATCAGCGGTTAACTGAGGATGATATTCAGAGTATTCGCTGTTGATATTATCACCAAGATTTTCAGGATTAAAAGGAACAGGATGTTCTGTGGCATAAATGGCAAAGCTGCACGATGCTGTATCGTGCATAGCTTTTTGTTTGTTCTCCTTTAAAATATCCTTTTGCAGGAGAAATTTTTCAAGATGCGCCAGCGCCTCCTTGTATTTGCCAGCTTTCATTTCTTCTTTAGCAAGATTCATAAAAGTATTGGGAAAAAATTCAGGATTAATGCGAACCGCTTCTTCATAAGCAGCCACCGATTCTTCTTTCTTCCCCATGTCTGAATAAATATCTCCCCTAAGCATGTATGCCTCCACAAAATCTTTGTCCTTTTCAATTGCTATCGACAATTCATCCAGCGCTTCCTGGTATTTGCGCTCGTCATAGTAAGCAGTTGCCTGGCGGTAATGCTTCACTGCCTTTGTATTGTTGCTCGAAGGCATGGTGACTTTCTGGGCGGAGCAAGGAAGATAGCTCAGAAAAAATATCAGCGAAGAGAAAGCGAAAAGTTTGAGCGGCAATTTAAGTTTGACGTTAAAAGTTAGACGTTGTTGGCACATGCAAGTTCCGTACCGCAAGCAGCAGGCATCAGGGAATGTTCATGTATTTATGCGTCTGTAACGAAATTCTCCACTTAGGGTTTTGCCGCACGTAATTAATTATGAGAGGAATCATTTCATCCTGCCTGCTGTGTTCGGGCTGCAGAAAGAGTTTACATGCACTATTTACCGTCGCTGCATGCTCTTCAGCCCAATCAAAGTCGAAGCGGTTATAGATTACAACTTTGAGTTCATTCGCTTTTTCAAGAGCGCTTTTCATCGGGGCTTTGAACTTTTTGGGAGAAACACAAATCCAATCCCACTCACCCGTTAATGGATAAGCGCCCGATGTTTCGAGCCAAAGACGAATCTTATTTTGATGAAAAATATCTGTGAGGTAAGTCAAATCATTCATCATCGGTTCGCCTCCCGTAATGACGGCAGTTGAGGCATTCGCATTCTGAACAAGCTCAACCATTTCCTCAATGCGTGACAGTGGATGCTTCTCTGCATTCCATGAATCTTTTACATCGCACCACACGCATCCTACATCGCAGCCGCCCAGACGAAGAAAGTACGCAGGGGTCCCCGTGTTATATCCCTCACCCTGGATAGTGTAATAGTGCTCCATGAGTGGAAGTTGCTCCGCCAGAATAATTTCGGATTTCGGATTTTGAATTTCGAACTTGTTCATTTATAGATTTCCTTCCTGCTGGCAGCCAACGTATTTTTTAAAAGTGCAGTAATCGTCATCGGTCCAACCCCGCCAGGAACAGGTGTGATGTAAGAACATTTCGGAGCCACATCATCAAACTTGACATCTCCAATTAACCTGTAACCACTTTTCGTCTCCGAAGATTTTATTCTTGTAATGCCGACATCAATTACTACTGCTCCATTTTTCACCATATCCGCAGTTACAAATTCAGGTTTACCGATGGCAGTGATAAGAATATCTGCTGTTTGTGTTATCTCAGGAATATTTTTCGTTTTGCTGTGACAAACGGTTACGGTACAGTTCCCGGGATATGTATTTCTTTCGAGCAAAACACTTACCGGCAACCCGACAATATTGCTTCTGCCCAGAACTACGCAATGCATCCCTGATGTTTCAATCTTGTAACGTTCCAGCAGCAGCATGATGCCATATGGAGTAGCCGGAAGATAGCACGGAATATTTTGCAACATCCTCCCTGTATTTACCGGATGAAAACCGTCTACATCTTTTGCAGGCGAGACAGCTTCGGTAATTTTCGGAACGTTAATGTGTTTAGGTAAAGGAAGCTGAACAATAAATCCATCAATATCGGCATCGTTGTTAAGGTCTGAAATTTTTTTCAGTAAGTCATTTTCAGAAACAGAATTCTCCATCCTGTGCAGCGATGATTTGAATCCGACTTTCTCACACGCCTTGACTTTCCCATTGACGTACGTTTCGCTTGCACCGTCGTTTCCCACGAGCACCGCAGCAAGATGGGGAACTTTTCCACCCGAAGATTTAATTACTGCAACTTCCGCAGCAATCTCCGATTGGATCTGTTCCGATATTTTTTTTCCGTCTATTACCTGGTGCATCGCTATCGCATTCCCTGCATATTCCGCATGGCCTGGCGCATATTTCCTGAAGATACCATCTTCATCATCTTCCGCATATCATCAAACTGTTTCATCAAGCGGTTCACTTCCTGAACAGAAGTTCCGCTTCCGTCTGCAATTCTTTTTCTGCGGCTGCCATTAATCAGCGAGGGATTTGTACGTTCTTTTTCTGTCATTGCAAGAATAATGGCTTCAATATGCTTGAATGAATCATTATCAATGTCAACGTCTTTCAGCGCTTTCCCTGCCCCGGGAATCATGGACATAAGGTCTTTTACATTTCCCATTTTTTTAACCTGCCTTAACTGGTCAAGGAAATCAGAAAATGTAAACTGGTCTTTCGAAATTTTCTTCTGCAGTTCTGCCGCTTTCTTTTCATCGAACTGTTCCTGCGCTTTTTCTACAAGAGTAACAATGTCTCCCATTCCCAGGATGCGGTCTGCCATCCGCTCAGGGTAAAAAATATCAAGCGCATCTATTTTCTCTCCCGTCCCTACAAACTTGATAGGCTTATTCACCACAGACTTAATTGAAATTGCCGCTCCGCCTCTTGTATCGCCATCTAATTTGGTAAGCACCACTCCGTCAAAATTCAGGCGGTCATTAAACGCCTTTGCTGTATTCACTGCATCCTGCCCGGTCATTGCATCCACCACGAATAAAATTTCCTGCGGAGAAACCGCATCGCGTATCCTCGAAATTTCATTCATCATTTCCTCGTCAACAGCAAGGCGCCCAGCCGTATCTATGATGAGAACGTTGCAGTTATTTTCCTTTGCAAATGCTATTGACTTCTTCGCAATATCAACCGGGTTTGTATTTCCCTCATCAGAAAATACCGGAACTCCGATTTGCTCTCCCAAAATTTTCAACTGCTCAATGGCAGCAGGACGATACACGTCACATGCTACCAGCAAGGGCTGCTTTACTTTTTTTGTCTTGAGAAAATTTGCCAGCTTGGCAGAAAGTGTTGTCTTTCCTGAACCCTGCAGGCCCGACATAAGAATCACCGTTGGATTTCCCGAAAGATTGATTTCGGTTTTTTGCCCGCCCATTAACGAGGCAAGCTCATCGCGCACAATTTTTACCAATGTCTGTGAGGGAGAAACAGCCGTAAGCACTTTTTGCCCAATGGCTTTTTCTTTCACCGTGTCGGTAAACGTCTTGGCGACTTTATAATTTACGTCAGCATCGAGCAGCGCTTTCCGCACTTCTTTCAGCGTTTCGGAAACATTGACGTCTGTAATCCGCCCCTGCCCCTTAAGGATTTTAAAGGCGCGTTCCAGCTTATCAGATAAATTTTCAAACATCTTGTAAAATTTTCACTGCAAAAATAGGACTTTGATACTTGCCGTAACGAATGCGTAATATTATTTCCGTTAACGCGTTTGTATGGTTGTTTATATTTGACGCCTGTGAAATCTGCATTCAAATACGTTTTATTGGTACTTGTAATTATTTTTTCTGTCTCTTCCTGTAGAAAAGATATTATTTTGTCAGACACCAACGCAAAACTTCGTTTTTCACAAGACACCATCATTTTTGATACGGTATTCGTAACTGTCGGTTCAATAACGGAAGTATTTAAGGTCTACAATGATTATAACGAGGATATTCATATTTCCTCGCTGCGGCTTGCAACAGGGAATTCATCACGGTACCGCCTTAATGTGGATGGCATGCCTGGAAAAATTTTCAGTGATGTGGAAATCCGTGCCAAAGACAGCTTGTTCATTTTTGTGGAAGTGACTATTGACCCTCATAGTATTTCTACCCCTTTTGTCGTTACCGATTCCATAGTTTTTATAACCAATGGGAATATCCAGGATGTTGATTTGGTGGCATGGGGGCAGAATGCCGTGTTTCATAAGCCACCGCCGGGAAATAATGCCCAGTTAATTTGTAATGAGGTATGGATTGACACGCTTCCTCACGTTATATATGGATATGTGATTGTGAATGATAATTGCTCCCTGACGATTGAGAAAGGAACCAATGTTTTTCTGCATCCGGGTTCGGGAATAATTGTTTTGACGGGAGGAACTTTAATTGTTAACGGAGAAAAAGATTCTGTGGTAACTTTTACCGGTGACCGTCTTGAAGCAGATTACAGAGAAGTGCCCGGTCAGTGGGACAGGATTCATCTTTCCAATATCAGCAATGCAAATCTCAATGGCAGCAGTGTAATTTCACAGGGAACGCACAACAGTATAATTAATTATGCGGTGATAAAAAACGGGAACATCGGTTTGCTGGTGGATACGGTTTACGGAAATATGTCGGACCCGGGGTATACACTTACATTAAACAATACAATTATAGAAAACATGGCAGGCAGCGGTCTTGTAGCGAGAGGAACAAAAATCAAATCAGGGAATTGTGTTTTTGCGAATGCTTCCCAGTATGCAGCCGCACTTGCCTATGGCGGAAGATATGATTTCCGCCATTGCACATTTGCAAACTTCTGGAACTTCAGTAACCGCACAACCCCAACGCTGCTCATCAATAATTTTTTTGATACCTATCTTCGTCCCATTGACAGCGCGTACTTCGGCAACTGTGTTGTGTACGGAAACATTGCCGATGAGCTCGGCCTCGATTCAATGAACACTTCAGGAAGCCATTTCAATTATTTCTTTGACCACTCGCTGGTGCAGGCAGGAAGTTCAATTCCTATTAC
Source organism: Bacteroidetes bacterium 2013_40CM_41_45 (assembly GCA_002215675.1). Taxonomy (GTDB): domain Bacteria; phylum Bacteroidota; class Bacteroidia; order AKYH767-A; family 2013-40CM-41-45; genus 2013-40CM-41-45. The sequence goes on from NGFH01000009.1 coordinate 121,133, forward strand.
TTCTGTTCATTTTAATACTTGCGTGGTGAACCAGGACCCTAAATTTAAAAACACTGATAATAATAATTACGAGTTGGATACATTGTCGAATGCAAAAAACAAAGGCATCATTTCTATCTCATTACCCGATTATCAATTCGATATAAAAGGCATCGACCGCAATCTGTATTTGCCCCCGGATTGCGGAGCTTACGAAAGACCGCAATAAGTAAATTGAAAATTGAAAATTGAAAATTGAAAATGCAGAATAAATAGGTTGGTATATGCCGGGTAAAACAATTTTAATTGGCAATAGTTTTCTTTCCATTGACCTGGTTGAGAAAATCATTCACGGCAATCTGAAGATTGCTTTACATCCTGCTGCTAAAAATAAAATCAGGCGGTGCAGGAAGTTTCTTGAGCAAAAACTGAAGAACGATTCTTCCCCTATTTACGGAGTGAATACCGGCTTCGGTGCCTTGCATCACGTCACCATATCGCCCTCGCAGATTGAAACGCTGCAACATAATCTTGTCCGCTCACATGCTTGCGGTACAGGCAATGTTGTGCGTGATGACATTGTGCGGCTGATGCTGCTTATAAAAATCAATTCACTGGCGCAGGGTTATTCAGGTGTCCGGCTGCAGCTTGTTGAACGGCTTATTTATTTTTTCAACAATGATATTCTGCCTGTAGTTTTTGAAGAGGGCTCGCTTGGCGCTTCGGGCGATTTAGCTCCGCTGGCGCATTTTTCACTGCCATTAATTGGCGAAGGAGAAGTCATTTTCAACGGCAAAAGATTAAACGCAATAGCTGCTCATAAAAAATTGAATATCAGCCCGCTCAAACTTGTATCAAAAGAAGGACTTGCACTACTTAACGGAACTCAGTACATGAATGCCTGCGGAATTTATTTATGTATGAAAGCGCAAAAATTGCTTCGCGCTGCAAACCGCACAGCAGCTCTTTCACTTGATGCATTTGATTGCCATACTTCCCCGTTTGATGCTGACCTTAATGCGTTGAGAAAAGACAAAAGTCAAAGCGCAGTCGCAAATCAAATTTCCGTTTTAAGAAAAGGAAGCCAAACCGCAGCCAGGAAAAAATATCATGTTCAGGACCCTTATTCATTTCGCTGCATTCCGCAAGTGCATGGTGCGAGTATGGCTGAGATTTCACGGCTGGCAGAGGTAATGGCAGACGAAGCAAATGCTGTAACCGATAACCCGGTGATTTTTCCCGGAAAAAATAAAATTGTTTCAGGTGGAAATTTTCATGGGGAGAAGCTTGCCTTCGCTCTTGACTTTGCTGCCATTGCCATTTCAGAGCTGGGAAGCATTTCAGAACGGAGAATTTACCTGTTGCTCAGCGGGCAGAGAGGATTGCTTCCTTTCCTGATTCATGATGCGGGATTGAACTCCGGTTTTATGATTCCGCAGTACACAGCCGCTGCCCTGGCAAGTATGAATAAGCAGCTTTGTACCCCATCTTCGGTGGATTCGATTGTTTCGTCAAACGGACAGGAAGACCATGTAAGCATGGGGGCCAATGCTGCTAACAAGGCGCTTAAAGTTTTAGCCAATACTGAAAGAATTATTTCCATCGAGCTTTTTACAGCAGCCCAGGCAATGGAATTTCGCAGGCCAATGAAAAGTTCTCCTGTCTTGGAAAAATTACTTCACAACCTGAGAAAGGAAATTCCGTTTCTTAAAAAAGACAGGTTGATGAAAAAAGAAATGGAGAAAGCGCTTGACTTTCTCCATTCATATTTCGCCCCCGATAATTAATCAGAGCAACTCCCTTCTCCTCTGGAGAAGGGTTGGGGATGAGGCCTTACTGCTTCACAAATCTTCCTGAACTCTTTTTGTCTCCCGATAAAATTTCAATGCTATAAACACCGGGGCGCAACCCTGAAATATCAATTTTGGTTTCAAGTTTATGGTTTGAAGCTTGCGGCTTATAGCTGTAAACTTTTTGCCCGAGCATGTCATAAATTTTAACTGCAATGTCGTGTGTCGCATAACCGGTAATGTATAACTCATCCGTTGCCGGATTAGGATAGATTGCATTTACGTTTCCTGAAAGCTCAGTAATTCCGTTAATTACATTAATAACCTGGTAGGTGGTATCATAACAAATTCCGTCTGATACAATGTGCATAACTGTATACGGTCCGGTAGGAGTTAAAAATGTGTGTGCAGGATTTTGTGTGGTTACCACAGGAGTTCCGTCACCAAAATTCCACCACCATTGTGTTGCCAGGCTTGAACTGCTGGTAAAGCTGTAGTTATTGGCAATGTTTGTATAGGAAAATCCGGATTGATTTTGGAATAAAACGGTTACCGGCACCGCGTTGCGCACCGTTATGCAGGGTGCTGTTTGAATAACCCAATCATAAAAGTAGTAATAATATCCTGAGACACCGGCATTAGAACCCGTGATGGAAATTAATCCTGAGAGATTGTATGGATAGGTAGCGCTTCCGTTTGTGCGATACAGGTTTGCGGTTCCATTTATTCCAAGATGAAGCCCTGTTCCAACAGAAACAGGGAAGTTTAAAGTTACAATGCTCATCCCCGCAGGGAGATTAGGGGTAAGCGATTGGAGCACGCTGTCGCTTGAATTCCTTAGCTCAATTGTACGATTACCGGCACCTTGAGCGTACACTTTTACAGAAACTAATGTACAAGGGGCAAGACAGTCAAAGATGAGATAACGACTGGTGCCGTTGGCAAAAAAACTGCCACCACCAATGCTGTCAACTTTTCCAACATTTCCGCTGGAACCCTGAATAGCACTTTCTATATAATAGTTTGTATTTGAATAAAGCAGTGGAGTTGTAAATGAGCTACCGGTAGCAAGCGGCAATCCTCCCGTCGGATTGGAATACCATGAAATGGCAGGAACGCCTGTTGCAGTAAGCATAGCGCTGGTGCCTTTGCAAACCGATGCGCCGGGACAGGTAGGGCTTTGGTCAGTAAGAACAATATAAGCGGTATGAACAGTAGTGTCAGTGCCACAGGCGCCTCCGTCTCCGATTAGAGTCACTGTATATGTGCCGAAATTGGTGTAGACATGACTTGGGTTTGTTTGCGTGCTTGTAGTGGCATCACCAAAATTCCAAAGATAAGTTCCGGCATTGGTGCTTGTATTTGTAAAGTCGACAGTAAACGGTACACCGCACCCTGTTGTAACATTTGCATTGAAGCTAGTGCTAACGGCATAAGCAAAAACACCGCCTACACCCACTGCATGCCATGCATTGGTAGTTGCAATTACTTCGGGAGTGCATGCGCCAAACAAATCAATAGCTGACATGATTGAGTAGAATCTTGAATCGGCATACTGCGAGCTTGACGTTAAGTAAACTGTATTTGTTCTGAAAGCAACGTCGCTGGCATTCAGCATTCCGATTCCGGTAACGTTATATGAATCACCAATGTCATTGGTTCCTACGCCGCCCTGACAGAGGAGATAAAACCAATAGTTCTGAACATTGCTGTTGGTGTGAACACCTCCGTTGTCACCGGGGCCGGTTGCCCAATTAGTTCCCATATAAGTGTCAGGGTCACCAACAGAGTTTGGGTTTGCCATGTTTCGTATGGTGTAACCAATGTCAGAACCCATAAGCCAGTTGGCATTGGAAGGCCGGCCATAAAATTCCACACACGTTCCGAAGATGTCACTGAAAGATTCATTGAGCGCACCGGATTCATACGAATAATCAAGAGCAGAGGTGAACTCAGTGAGCCCGTGAGTAATTTCATGACCCGCAATATCAAGAGCAGTAAATGGATTGGTTGTGCCACTGCCGTCACCATAAGTCATTCGGGTGCCGTCCCAAAATGCATTTGAATAATTAGTACTGTAGTGCACATAATTGTCAAGCTGAAAACCGTTTCCGTCAATGCCGTTTCGGTTATGAATGAGCCAGTAGTAATCGTACGTCATTTCGGCCCCCCAATGTGCATCGGTAGCATATTGGTCAAGCTGGGCATTTACATTGTTCCACATATTATCAGCATCGGTAAAATCCACGGCATTTCCGTAATTGGTTCCATCCAGCATGTTGAAAGTGCGTATGCCCAAACCACGGTCAGCTTCCTGCAGGCGATATCCCCCGCTGAAACTGTCAGTGATAATGTTCTGTGTTCCACTGTAAGCAGTAATGGCGGTGCCGGGTGTATCCGTGGTGTGAATCCTGTCTTTCTTTAACAGGATTTCTCCTGTCAGGGCGTCAACATATACATAATCTCTCGAGAGCGGCTCATGAGCATAAACATCAAACTTCCAGGCAAGGCGCAGATTTTGGCTGTTCAGTTTTCCTGCCGGTGTAACATACACAAGCTCCCCTTTTGGAAAATAAGATGCAGCCGGGTTCTTTTCTCTTTCCCTGATATAATTTTCTTCGGCAGGAATTTGCCACATATATACAGTTGCATTCACAGCACTCAACGCATTTGCAAGAGCAGCGCTTTCATTAACAGATGCAACCGCTCCGATTGAAATATCTGAAAGCAATTCTCCGTTCATCGAAATTACTTTTCCGTTTCTGGTGTGCAGAATATACATCGTTCCTTCAACAGGAATATTATTGCAATACTGTTTATAACGATAGTGAGTAAATCCCAGCTCATCGGAAGATGCGTTGAGAAGTTGGAACGAATTTTCTTTGCTCATCCCCAATGCTGATGAAGCCCACATAGGGAACTCGCCTACAGAAAATGCAGCGGCTTCTTTGAATTTAACATATTTAGGAACAGAAGAAACTTCTCCTGGCAGAACAGCTTCGCTGCCGTGTATTTGTTTTTCTGCTTCACTCCCGGTTAAAACTTGCGCCCGGAGCCCGGTTGAGACAAATAAAATCAGTACTATAAAAAATAGTCCGCTTGTTTTCATGTTGTTGGTTTTTAGGAAAGTGTAAATATAAGGAAGGAACTTTTTATGCAGGCAAACTGTCTAAAACAAACTTTAAACAATTAAAGAGATGCCTGGATAATAACAAAGGTTGCTTAATAATGGTGTTTCCTTCATTAATGACATAGTATTATCTTGCACCTGTGATAAAAGCTGTTATTGTCGAGGATAATCCGATGTCGCTTATGGCGCTTAGAGATTTGCTGTCTGATAACTTTCCTCAAATCAACGTGATTGCCGAATGTACAACTGCCGGCGAAGCGGAGAAAATTATCAAGCGGGAGCAACCCGATTTGATTTTCCTGGACGTGGAACTGCCCGACAAATCAGGAGTGGAGATGCTTGATAAGATGGACAACGTAACGTTTGATGTCGTCTTTACCACTTCGCATGAGAAATATGCGTTGCATGCTATACGCATGAGCGCCATTGATTTTCTGCTCAAACCATTTGGCGAAAATGACCTTCGCAAAGCTTTGAACAGATTCGAAAAGAAAAAAAGCAACGAGCAACTGCCCGAAAAAATTGACGGGCTGTTTAAGAATTTATCCAGGCGAATCAACCCCGACAAAAAAATCAGCATACCTACTTCTAACGGGCTGGAGTTTATCCGCATTAGCCAGATCGTGCGCCTGCAAGCCGATGTTAATTATACTAACCTTTACATGAGCGATAAGCGGAAAATCCTGGTGTCGCGCACACTGAAACAGTTTGAAACGCTTCTCACCCCTTTCGGCTTTTGCCGTATCCATAATTCTCACATCATCAATCTTAAATTCATCAAGAGCTACAACAAAGGCAAGGGAGGAGTGGTCATGATGGATGATGGTTCAGAGATTGATGTTTCCAGAGGATATAAAGCAACATTTCTGGAAGCCATTGATGTGGATTAAGAATTATCACTCATCACATATCTCCTGTATCTTCCATCGTATTTCTGGTATTCTTTCTCTTGAACAGTGACGCATCAAATTTGCCAAAGCGGTAAGAAAAATTAAGGCGCATAAGCCGAGGGTCGCGCCGGCGAAGATTATCCTGAGTAAAAAATAACGACTCCGAATATGTTTCATACTTCCTCGTGTCGAAAACGTCTGATACGCTGAGAGTTACCGAGGCCGTACGGTCTTTCAGGAATTCTTTTTTAAATGCAAGCTCCACCTCGTATGACGGCTTTGTATATCCCTGGATTGAGGACTGAGAACCGCCAAATCCGCCTCCGCCCATGCCGCCACCGCCACTTCCTCCACGTGAATCCCCGCTGCTTACATTTAACGCAGACTCCGACCTGTAATCTCCCGTAACCTGAACGGAAAAATTTTTTGGCAGCTTAATGTTGGAATTCATCTTGGCAAACCAGGTAAACTGTTTGTTGTTCAGGTTGCTTTCTATGTTTTCCCCGTTAATGATTGCATTGTAAGCATTAAGGTTGAGTGTAACATCCAGTCGCTTTGAGAAAGTATATTTCATAGTCATCTCTGCACCGTATGCATAGCTTGAATTGGCATTGAGGTATGTATTTATAATTGCAATGCGGTGAAGCACTGTGTCAAAATTAGCCTGTTGGTATCGGGTAATGAGTCCTGTGGTGTACTTGAGATAAATGCTTGAAAGCAAATTAAACTTTGTGCTGAAAACTTTCTGGTGAGAAAGTTCAAATGAGTTGGTGAACTCCGGTTTAAGCGCGGGATTGCCGCGGCTCAGGTTCAGCGAGTCCGAATAATCGGTATAAGGTAAAATCTGGAAAAAATTAGGGCGGTTTATTCTCCTGGTGTAACTAAGCTGAAGGTTATTATCCTCGGAAAATTTGTAGGTTAAAAACCCGCTGGGGAAAGCGCTTACCGGGTAATCATTGGTGAACTCAAGCGACTGGTTGAATAATTTTCCTGTATACTGTGAGCTTTCAAGGCGCAGCCCAAGCATATACCCGAATTTATTAAGCGAGTTGGAGAACGTAAAATACCCGGCATAAATATTTTCCGTGTATGTATAGTCATTGGTTTGGTTGGGAATAAGCTCAAGGGTTCCGGAATTATTATTCAAAAAATAATTATTGGTTTGGCTATCAAATGTTTTTATGGAAGCGCGCACTCCGCTTTCAATTTTTATTTTATCGGTTACCGGTTTTGTGTAATCAGATTGAAAGGTGATAAATTTATTTCCGCTTGTGCCGTGCATTTCCTGGTGTAGTGTGCTGCCGAGGAAATTTCCGTTGCCGTCAAAATATTTTGTGTCGTAAAGTCCCAGGTAGTCGCTGGTATTACGGTTGTAATTAAAATCAGCGGTAAGTTCGTTGCCAGCTTTTGGATAAAGATGTTTGAACAACACACCAAAACCATTGTTATTGAATTTTCTTTCGGTTGATGAAATCCTTTCCGAACGGCTGCCTAATGCGTTACTTACTGTATCGCTCTCGGTCGTTATATCATCCACCGGGTTAAATTTTCCACGGTTAAAAGTGCCCGAGAGCGTAAGAGTATTCCTGTTATCCATAAAATAATCAATCCCTCCGCGCAGCAAACCGAAGTAGCCATTCATTTCTGATTCAGTATGCTGGTTATAGAGTATGGCCGGAGAAAATTCATCGCCAAAATAATCACGCACTGTTTCTGCGGTGCCTTTGTATTTGCGCTGGTTGTAATTAGCTCCCAGAAAAATATTAATTTTATTTTCGCGCGCGTTAATATCACCCCCGGCATTTATTTTTCCGTAACTGTCTATCCCTGTTCTTACGCTTCCGCTGTAACCAATTCGCCTGCTTTTTTTAAGAACGATGTTCAGAATTCCCGCGCCACCGCCCGAAGCATCGTATTTTGCTGAAGGGTTTGTGATAAGTTCTACTGTTGAAATGGCATCGGCAGGAATCTGGTCAAGCGTAAGAGGGGTAGGCCTGCCATCAATAAACAGCTGAGGCGTAGCATTGCGAACGGTAACGTTTCCGTCAATGTCAACACTTACAGTCGGAACATTTTTCATCACGTCAACAGCGGTGCCTCCCTGATTCACCGGATTTTTTTCAACGTTGTATGCCTTTTTGTCTATTGAAAAAGTTAAAGGTGGCTCACCTCCATCAACAACAACTTCTGAAAGTGTAACGGTATCGCGTTTCAGGGAAATATTTCCTAAATCTTTGTCAATAGCGTTGAGCGCCTGCTCCATATTCCCCCTCATGTCCGGTTTTAGCCCGAATGAAATTTTATTTTCATATAGTTGATATCCGAAAGAAGAAATCTTGATTGTGTATTCACCGAAGACCGGAAGCTTATCTATGGAAAAGTCACCGTTTGATTCCGTGAGCGCCCCGCTGACGAGCGAATTTTTCATTGATTTGGAAGCGCTGTCCATCCGGTTCTGAAAGAGCTGCACCGGCACAAACTCAATTCCTTTTCCCGTTGAGGCGTCCACCACTTTGCCGTAAAAATGCCCCATATTCATTTGCCTGCCTCCGGTGCGATTTCCGCCCGGCATCTGGCTATAAACAGAATGAAAGAATAGAAAACAAAAGACCGTAAAAAATATGCTTCTCATATCAGAAATAATGCTCAAAAATACTTCAACCTGGATAAGACAAATGAAAAGGTGATGAGAAAATGAAGGCGATGAGAAAGATATTCTTCCGGATGTTTAGAATGCTTTTTCCGAATCTTACTAAATTTAGCACCTGAAAAAATTTATGACCAAAGAGCAAGCCAAAAAGCGGATTGAAAAGCTTACCCAAGAGATAGACGAGCACAACTATAAATATTATGTGCTCGATAATCCAAGCATTTCTGATTTTGAGTTTGATAAAATGCTGGATGAATTAATCCGGCTGGAAATAGAATTCCCCGAATTTCTTTCCCCGCAATCTCCGTCACAGAGAGTAGGGGGAACTGTCACCAAAACATTTAAGACGGTCTATCATAAATATCCTATGCTGTCGCTGAGCAATACCTACAATGAGGAAGAGCTTCGCGATTTTGATGAGCGTGTCCGCAAGACCGTCGGTGATAATTTTGAATATGAGTGCGAATTGAAATACGATGGAGTCTCCATAAGTTTAACATACGTGGATGGAATCCTGACGCAAGCTGTTACCCGTGGTGACGGTGAGAAGGGCGATGATGTTACCGCCAATGTGAAAACGATTCGCAGCATTCCGCTGCAGCTGCAAGGAAAAGGGTATCCCAAAGAATTTGAAATGCGGGGAGAAATTTTGATGCTGAAAAAAGGTTTTGAAAAAATAAATAAGGACATTACCGCCCAGATGACGGAAGATGGATTTAACGAAGAAGAAATTTTTCAAAAGATTCTCAAGAACCCTCGCAACGCAGCATCGGGCACACTAAAGATGCAGGATTCTAAAGTGGTTGCATCGCGCAAGCTGGATTGCATTCTTTATTTTATGCTTGGTGAAAAGCTTCCTCATCAATCGCATTATGAAAATATGCTGGAGGCAAAAAAGTGGGGGTTCAAGATATCACCATACATGGAAAAGTTCAAAACGCTTGATGAAGTTATGAAATATCTCAACCGTTGGGACAAGGAACGTCACAAGCTGGATTACGAAACAGACGGTGTGGTTATAAAAATAAATTCGTATGAGCAGCAGAAGAAACTTGGCTTCACTGCAAAATCGCCTCGTTGGGCAATTGCGTATAAATTTAAAGCGGCATCGGCCTCAACTATACTTGAAAGTATTTCTTACCAGGTGGGGAGGACGGGAGCCATTACACCGGTTGCCAATCTTAAGCCGGTTTTTCTTGCAGGCACAACGGTGAAACGCGCTTCTTTACACAATGCCGACATCATTGAAAAACTTGACTTGCACGAGAGTGATACTGTATTTGTAGAAAAGGGCGGAGAAATTATTCCGAAGATTACGGCGGTGGATATTTCGAAACGAAAGAAAGGTGCAAAGCCGGTGAAATATATTTCCAAATGCCCCGAATGCGGAACAGAATTAGTACGGCATGAAGATGAAGCCGTTCATTATTGTCCCAATGAAAACGGATGCCCTCCGCAAATCAAGGGCAGGATGATTCATTTCACTTCACGCAGGGCAATGGACATTGATTCACTCGGAGAAGAAACCATCGAGCTGCTTTACGAGAAAAAACTTATCAGCAACATAGCCGATATTTACGAGCTGAAGAATAAAAAAGATGAAATCTTATCGCTTGACAGAATGGGAGAGAAGAGCGTTGAAAACCTGCTGAATGGAATTGAGGAATCAAAAAAAATTCCGTTTGAGCGCGTGCTTTATGCATTGGGTATTCCTCACATCGGAGAAACTACTGCAAAAAAACTTGCTTACTTCTTTAGGGATATTTCAGCACTAATGAAAGCAGATGAACTGCAACTACTTGAAGTGGGAGACATTGGTGGAATAATTGCCAAATCAGTTATAGAATATTTTAATGACAAAAAAAATATTGAAATCATTGAACGGCTTCGTAAGCACAAACTCAATTTTGCGTTGTCAAAAGACGCGCTGGCAAGCAGAACAGAGAAGCTGAAAGGAATGACTATCGTAGTGAGCGGCTCGTTTGAAAAATTTTCCAGGGATGGGATTAAAGAAGCCATAGAGAAGAACGGAGGAAAAGCAACGGGCTCTGTTTCGGGCAGCACTTCATTTATTGTCGCCGGAGAAGGCATGGGGCCGGAGAAAAAAAAGAAAGCCGAAAAACTGGGCGTGAAAATTATTTCGGAAGAAGACTTTATTTTTATGATTTCATAGCATCATTTTCTTTTTACTTTCGTAAACATTCTGACCGCGATATGACTGTTTTTACAAAATTCCGAATGGCTGTGGGGAACGCTGTTTTCCTGAGGCAGGTGAGCCAGCCGCGCAAGAGGCAAGTGGTGAGTTTTGTGCAGGCAAAAAAAATCGGGATGCTTTATGATGCTACCAACGAGCAGGATTATGAGCTGGTAAAACAGTACATAAAAGTTATCCGTGCCGAACATAAAGAAGTATTCGCCCTGGGATATGTGGATAAAAAACAATTGCCTGTATCTCAGTTCGCCCAGCTTGGCCTTGATTTTTTTACACGGAAGGATTTGAAATGGAACATGATTCCTGATTCTTTGGAAATCAAAAATTTTGTCAGCGAATCATTTGATATCCTTATCAACCTGAACGAGGGAAATTGCTTTCCGCTTAATTATATTACAGCAATGTCAAAGGCAAAATTTCGCATAGGACGCTACAGCAAAAAAAATCTCAGCAACTTTGATATGTTAATTGAAGCAGGCAACAGCACTTCACTTAGCAACTTTATAAAGGAAGTAGATAAGTATCTCCGCATTATTAAAAGCTGATATGTCAGGAAAATTCATCGGAACCGGAGTGGCTTTAGTTACACCATTTCACAAAAATGGCAGTATAGATTTTAAGTCGCTTAAAAAATTAGTAGAGCGCTGCATCGAAAATAAGGTGGATTATCTGGTTCCGCTCGGCACTACCGGTGAATCCGTTACACTGACGAAAGATGAAAAAAGGGCAGTGCTCGATTTTGTAATCGAAGTAAATGAAAAACGTGTACCGATTGTTTTGGGACTAGGAGGAAATAATACTTCTGATATTATCAATTCCATGGAACATTATCCGCTCAAACAGGTGCAAGCAATACTTTCGGTAAGCCCATACTATAATAAACCATCGCAGCGAGGGCTCTACCAGCACTATAAAACTATTGCTGCTTATTCTCCTATACCTGTAATCATCTACAATGTCCCTTCACGAACGAGTGTGAATATTTCTGCTGAAACAACATTGCTGCTTGCAGAGGAACAAAAAAATATCATCGGAATAAAGGAAGCATCCGGAAATTTTGACCAGTGCATGAGAATACTGAAGGAAAAACCGAAAGATTTTCTTTTTATTTCGGGAGACGATGCACTTACGTTTCCGCTAATCTCACTTGGCGCAGATGGCGTGATTTCTGTGGTTGCTAATGCTTACCCCGGAGAATTTTCTGAAATGGTGCGGCTTGCTCTTAACGGGCAATTTGATAAAGCGAGAAAAATTCATTACAAACTATTATCGTTTACAAATTTGTTGTTTGCTGAGGGCAGCCCTTCAGGAGTTAAAGCTGCGCTTAACATTATGAACGTTACACAGGAATACCTTCGCCTTCCGCTGGTAGAAGTCAGCAAGGCAACACGCAATAAGATTGAAGCGGAGATAAAAAATATGTGACGGATTAATTAGCAGAAAAATTTTTCCTAATCCTCATATAGCGGGAACTTTTTCATCCACGAATTGATTTTCTTTTTGATAGACAGAATATTTTTTTCGTCACTAATATTTCTGAGGATATCATCAATATAATGCACTACCTGCACAATATCTTTTTCTTTCATTCCTCTTGTTGTAACGGCTGCTGTTCCAATCCTTATACCTGATGTGACAAACGGTGATTTGTCGTCAAACGGAACCATATTTTTATTCAGCGTGATTTCCGCTTTTACCAGTGCATCTTCGGCCGCCTTACCTGTAATTTTCTTGGAGCGCAGGTCAATCAGCATGCAATGATTATCCGTTCCTCCTGAAATGACTTTATACTTCAGGTTCATAAATTCAGCAGCCATTGCTCTTGCGTTGGCAATGATTTGTTCTCCATACGTTTTAAAATCATCCTGAAGGGCTTCGCTAAAAGCCACTGCTTTTGCAGCAATCACATGTTCTAACGGACCACCCTGTGTGCCGGGAAAAACAGCCCCATCCATAATTGACGACATCATTTTTGTTTCCCCCTTCGGTGTTTTTACTCCCCACGGATTCGGAAAATCATTTCCCATCATCAGCATGCCACCTCGCGGCCCGCGCAATGTTTTATGTGTTGTGGTTGAAATAAAATGACAGTGAGGCAGCGGGTCGCTCAGTAAACCTTTCGCAATCAATCCTGCAGGGTGTGCAATGTCAGCGAGTAGAAATGCATCTGCTTTATCTGCAATTCTCCTGAGCCGTTTATAATCCCAATCGCGCGAGTAAGCGGATGCGCCGCAGATGATGAGCTTGGGTTTTTCTTCCAGGGCTGTGTCTTCCAGCGCATCGTAATCAACCATTCCGGTTTCTTCGCTCACACCGTAAAAACTTGGAGCGTAAAGTTTTCCGGAAAAATTAACAGGAGAGCCATGCGTAAGATGTCCTCCATGAGACAGGTTGAACCCTAAGATTTTATCGTGTGGCTTTAACACAGCAAGCATGATAGCAGCATTTGCCTGTGCTCCGCTGTGCGGCTGAACATTTGCCCATTGAGCTCCGAAAAGTTTTTTAGCACGGTCAATAGCGAGCTGTTCCGTTTGGTCAACAATTTCGCAGCCGCCATAATATCTTTTGTGAGGCAGCCCTTCGGCATATTTATTAGTGAGTACGCTGCCCATTGCTTTAAGTACTTGCCGGCTGACAAAATTTTCAGATGCAATAAGTTCAATGCCGTTCCGTTGGCGCTCCAGCTCTTTTCTGATAAGAATAAAAACCTGTTTGTCAATGATACCTTTTGTCATAAAATAAATTTAACCAAAATCTATTTCTGTATTATCCCCGATATTGAGCGACTGGCTCAACCCTTTCAGGGTTGCATCGCTGCCGATTATGGAATGATGCAGGATACTGTTTTCAATTTCAGAATCAGAGCCGATAATCACATCTCTTAAAATAGAATCCCTTATGACTGTTTTTTCTCCTATGGAAACATTAGGGCCGATAATAGAATTTTTCACTATGCAATTATCAGGAATACTTACCGGTGGAATGATTACTGAATGTTCGAATGAATATTTTTTTTGTTCTGGCATTTTGCGCAACATAATGTTATTGGTCTCAAGCAGATTTTCTTTGCTGCCGCAATCATACCAGTCCTCAACAGTGAATGTCGTCACTGTAACTCCATCTTTAATCAGGTTCATGATACCGTCCGTAAGCTGAAACTCATCATACGTTTTCTTGTTGTTCCTGATATTTTCATCGAGCGAATTCATGAGTTGCTTCGCTTCCCTGATTTTATACAAACCCACCAGTGCAAGATTCGATTTAGGAATCTGCGGTTTTTCGGAAAGCTTGGTAATAAAACCCTCCTCACTCAGTTCAGCCACACCAAAATTTCTTGGGTCATCTACTTTTTTCACTCCGAGTGTTGAATATTTTTCACCAAGAAATTGTTTCATGTCGATATCAAAAATGGTATCGCCAAGTGCAATGATAACCTCATCCTTTTCATTGATGAAATTTTTTGCAAGCCATACAGCATGCCCTGAACCGATACGTGGTGTTTGCAAGATGAATTCATTTTTGATGGAAGGATAATGAGAACGGATGTAACTTTCAATTTTATCGCCCATATAGCTGACGATAAAAATAAAATCGTTCATCCCTGCCGAAATCAGGTTTTCTATGATGTGAGAAATAATCGCCTTGCCTGCAACCGGCACAAGCGCCTTGGGCTGGGTATTGGTATGAGGCCGGAGACGCGTACCAACACCGGCAACGGGAATGATAACCTTCATAAGGGATGCGAAAGTAAAATTCTCATGTTGTAAAAGTATTATTTTTGACAAATCAGGAAATTTTTCAGAGAATAAAGCAATATTTTTTGTGCAGAACCGAATTACAAAACTTTTTGGAATTCAATATCCTATCATCCAGGCCGGAATGGTTTGGTGCAGCGGATGGAAGCTGGCTTCGGCTGTGAGTAATGCAGGTGGACTAGGCCTAATCGGTGCTGCGTCCATGTATCCTGATGTACTTCGTGAACATATTCAGAAATGCAAAGCAGCTACTAAAAAACCATTCGGTGTAAACGTTCCGCTCATGTATCCCGATATTGACAAACATATGAATACGATTGTCGAGGAGGGAGTGAAAATTGTTTTTACATCTGCCGGTAATCCCATGACATGGACTTCATTTCTTAAAGAGCGCGGCATCATCGTGGTTCACGTTATTGCAAGTACAAAGTTTGCTCTTAAAGCGAAAGAGGCTGGAACTGATGCCATTGTTGCAGAAGGATTTGAAGCGGGCGGGCACAATGGAAGAGAAGAAACTACAACTATGTGTCTTGTTCCCATGATTCGCGATGCTGTGGATTTACCATTACTTGCTGCAGGAGGAATCGCTGACGGCAGAACGATGCTTGCCGCTTTTGCTCTTGGAGCGGAAGGTGTGCAGGTCGGAAGCCGGTTTGCAGCTTCTGAAGAATCATCCATTCATTCTAATTTCAAAAAGAAAATCACCGAGAGCAGGGAAGGGGATACCGTGTTGACATTGAAACAGCTTGTGCCGGTCCGGTTGATTAAGAATAATTTTTACAAAAAAGTAGAGGAGGCAGAGCATCGCGGAGCAAGTGCCGATGAACTAAAATCCATCCTTGGGCGCGCGCGTGCCAAGCGAGGAATGTTTGAAGGCGATTTGGAAGAAGGTGAATTGGAAATAGGACAGGTTTCAGCAAGCATTAAGAATATAAAACCGGCAGCTCAAATTCTTAATGAAATCTGGAATGGATTTCTGAAAGCGAAAAATGAAATATCGCAGTTGTAATGCCTGAAATACTTTTTGCAGATGTTATTGTTCCGGTAGCGGTACCGGCACTTTTTACATATATAATTCCTGAAAATTTAAAAGCTGAAGTAGAGCCGGGAAAAAGAGTTGTAGTTCAGTTTGGCAGGCAAAAAATATATTCTGCTGTCGTCAGGAAAATTCATAATAAGCCACCCGCTTCATACGAAGTCAAAGAAATACTTTCTGTCCTCGATGAGCGGCCTGTTATAAGCGAGCGTCATTTTAAATTTTGGGACTGGCTTTCACAGTACTACATGTGTACACCAGGAGATGTGATGAATACCGCTTTGCCTCCCGCTTTCCGTCTACAGAGTGAATCTAAAATAATGCTGAACCCCGAAGCGGAAATTCGTCATGATGAATTGGGTGATAAAGAATTCCTGCTTGTGGAGGCGTTGGAGATGCAGAAAGTGGTGTCATTGAAAGATGTTTCTAAAATTCTGCACCTCAAGAACCCGCACCGGATTGTTAAGTCTCTTTCAGATAAAGATATTATTCTGGTGGAAGAGGAGATTCATGAAAAGCTGAAACCGCTTAAAGTGAAAATGCTGCGCCTGGCAAAAAAAATGTCAGAAGATGAAATCAAAAATATTTTTCTTTCTCTTGAAAAAAAATCACCTGCCCAGTGCGAAATGTTCATGACTTTTCTTTCACTATCTAAAAAGGAAGGGGAGGCCATTCCAAAACTGGAACTTTTACAAACCGCAGGAAAATCTTCTTCAGCAGTTACAGCACTCATTAAAAAAAATATCCTCGAAGAATTTGAAGAAGAGAAAACATCGGAGAAAGAGTCTGAGGATACTCTAATACCTCTTGTAACGCTTAATGGAACGCAACAAGAAGCATTTAAAAATATCAAGCAACAGTTTCAAAACCATGAGACGGTGCTGTTACATGGCGTTACTTCCAGTGGTAAGACGGAAATTTATATTCACTTTATCGAGGAGATGATACAGGCCGGGAAACAGGTTCTTTACCTGCTTCCGGAAATTGCTCTTACAACCCAAATCATCAACCGCCTGAAAAAACATTTTGCAGACAGGGTTGCAGTGTATCATTCGCGCTTATCAAGCCGCGAGAGGGCTAATGCCTGGAAGAAAATGTTGAGTGATTCGGAAAACGGAAATTATTCCTGCCCTATTATTTTGGGAGCGCGTTCTTCGCTGTTTCTTCCGTTCAGTAATCTGGGTTTGGTGATTGTTGATGAAGAGCATGAAAATTCTTTCAAGCAGTTTGAGCGCGCTCCGCTTTATCATGCCCGTGATTCTGCTATTGTGCTTGCGTCCTACTTCGGAGCTAAAATATTACTGGGTTCTGCTACCCCTTCGTTTGAATCTTATTTCAATGCGAAGCAAAACAAGTACGGATATGTTTCGCTTTCCGAACGATATCACGGAATGATGATGCCGGAAATAGAAGTCGTTGATGTGAAGGAGCAGAAAAGAAAAAAAGAAATGAAGTCGCATTTCTCAACGGAATTAATCAATGATATTACATCTGCTTTGGAAAAAAAAGAGCAGGCAATTCTGTTTCAGAACCGAAGGGGATTTGCGCCACTGTTGATTTGTAAGGTTTGTGCATGGACCCCTCATTGCGTAAATTGCGATGTAGGGATGACCTATCATAAGAAAGCAGATGTGATGCGTTGCCACTATTGCGGTTCAGTACAAAAAGTTCCTGCATCCTGCCCTAACTGCCAAAGCACTGCGTTAAGAATTTATGGCTTCGGAACAGAGAAAATAGAGGAGGAGCTTTCCATTTTTTTTCCGGATAAAAACATTGCCCGTCTTGATTACGACACAACGCGAAGCCGTCATGCATACCGTCAAATCATAGATGATTTTGAAAAGCGAAGGACAGATATTCTAGTAGGCACGCAGATGGTAACCAAGGGACTTGATTTTGATAACGTAAGCACCGTAGGAATCCTCAATGCCGACCTGATGCTGAATTACCCTGATTTCCGCTCGCATGAACGCAGTTATCAGCTCATGGCGCAGGTAAGCGGGCGCTCTGGCAGAAAAAATAAAAGAGGAAAAGTTGTGATACAGACTTTTCAGCCGCAGCACCGTGTGATACAGAATGTTGTGAACAACGATTACGAAACAATGTATGAAAGTGAAATGCAGGAGCGAAAAAAATTTCATTACCCCCCGTATTATAGGCTCATAGAAATCACCTTGAGACAGCGAAGTGAGGAACTGGTGGATAAGGCATCTTTGCAATTTGCAAAAATGCTTCGCGAAAAAATTAAGGAAGGGATTTTAGGACCCGAACCGCCTGTTGTGGCGCGCATCCGCAATGAATGGCTCAAAAATATCCTCATAAAAGTTGACCGCAACTCTTCTGTAAGCAAGGTCAAAGAAATTATTGATGCAGAGAAAAAGAAATTTTTTTCTAACCATAGCTTGCAACGGGTGCGAATGGATATTAATGTTGACCCCGTTTGATTTCAAATTCTGAAAACACGATTCCCTCTTTAAGAGAATACGCAGAGCGGTATAATTTTTTTATCTCAGAATTTTTCAGGATAAAATAAATGCACATGCCGGCAAGCACAATCATATCCACCCGCATGCGGTGCAGGCCTTTTATTTTCAACCGCTGCTTTTTTGTTGACGAAAGCAAATTCAGGTGAAGGGAAAAATAATCGCTTAATGGAATTTCAAAAACGGTTTGACGCGAGTAGCCAGCAGGTTTGTTTTTCTTATAAGCGAGCATTAAAGCAAGCGAATCAAAACTACCCGAAGAGCCAAGCATAATTTGCGGCTTATATTTTCTTATGTTTTTTATCACTTCCGAAAATTTTTCTGACAAATATTTTTCAATAGCTAACTGCTCATCTTTTGTTATGGGATTGGTTGGAGAAAACTTTTCCAGCAGGCGGGCTGCTCCGGCTTCGATGCTTTTCTTCCATAAAATTTCCTTATCGGTTGCAATGATGAACTCTATACTTCCCCCACCAACATCCATAATCAGCACGGGCTTATTATCGATAGCAAACGAATTCTTCACTCCATAATAAATAAGCTCCGCTTCTTTTTCTCCCGGGATAATTTCAATTTTACTTCGCAGTATTTTTTCTCCCCGTCGTATAAAATCTTTTCCGTTCCTGCATCCGCGTATGGCAGAAGTGGCGAGTGCAGTAATTTTATCCGGTTTGAATTTTTTGATATAACCTGAAAATATTTTCAGCGCATTGAGCCCTCTTGCAAAAGCAGGGCTGCTTATAAAGCCATTGTTGAATCCTTCCTTGCCAAGCTTTACGACAAGCGTTTTTTTCAGGAGGAATTTTACCCTGGTTCCCTTTTCGGCAATGAGAAGATGAAATGTATTGGTACCAAGGTCGAGCGCTGCAACCCGCATTTTAGCCCTTGTAAAGAAGCCAGCGCATCAGCTCGCGGTAGTTCACTTTTTTTCCATAGAGCAAAATCCCGGTGCGGTAAATCTTTGCTGCAATCCACGTAGTGCCTATAAATCCCAACACCAGTATCGTCATGGAAAGCAGCACCTGCCATACATCCACGCCAAACGGTATGCGCACCATCATGATAATGGGCGAGGTGAACGGAATCATGGAAAACCAGAACGCCACTGTTCCTTCGGGATTTAAAATGACATATTGAACCATCACTACTGAAATAATAAGCGGTATGGTGATGGGCAGCATGAATTGCTGTGTGTCAGTCTCCGAATCAACCGCAGCGCCAATGGCTGCGAACAACGCACTGTACAGCAGGTATCCTCCAAGGAAATAAAAGAAAAACATCATGATGATGACAGGGAAATTTATTGTGGATACGGCATCATTCAATTCTGAAGCCCAATTATTTTTCTGAAACGAAACTGAATCAAGAGATTGAGCCGGCACAACCGCGTTCATGCGCTGCTGAAGAACCTGTTGCACCTGCTGCCCCTCCGTTTTATCTTTGAATAGCACGTTACTAACAACGGTATATATCCCGAACGTAAGCAGTATCCATAGCACGAACTGTGTAAGGCCCACCAATGCCACACCAATAATTTTTCCAAGCATCAGCTCAAACGGCTTGACGGACGAAATAATGACTTCAACGATACGGTTGGTTTTTTCCTCCATCACCCCGCGCATCACCTGTGCGCCATAAATAAAAATGAACATATAAATAAGTATGCCCGAAAACAACCCTATGCCTGTGGTAAGTCCCGAACTGGTTTTTTTGTTTTCCATGTCGCGCGTATTTATCTCCACGTTCGTGCCGCGGATGGAAGCCAGCACTTTCTCGTCTATTTTCGCTGCAGCATATTTTGCACTGTTTATTTCATTCTCTACAGTGTGTTCTATCTTGTCAATGATATTCACGGATGGTTGCTTATTAGAGTAAAGCGTGATTCCGTGCACTAGTCCCGTGATACTTTCTGTTCCGGGAATATAAAGTATATCCGAAATTTTCCCTTCACTGCCGCTCTCTTTCCGCAAACTGTCCAGGTTGCCATCCAGGTAAATAAAATTGACCATGCGGTCGCTCTTGAATTTGCCGGTGAATAGGTGGCTCTCGTCCAGGACGGCAATCGTTCTTCTCTCATCGGTAACGGTGTTCGCAAAATAAGGTACCACGATTACGCCTCCCATCAGCAGCGGGCCAAGTATCGTCATGATGATGAAAGATTTTTTCCTGACACGAGTCAGGTATTCTCTGCGGATGATAAGCGATGCTTTACTAAAGTTCATGATGCTGTGCCGTTAACCGCCTTGATAAATACTTCGTTCATGGTTGGCAGCACTTCCCTGAACGAATGGATTTCTATATGAGGCAGAAGCTGGTTCAAAATTTCATTCGGAGAGTGATTGTTGAGCGACTGAACTTTTGCCGTGACGTATTCATCGTCCTGGTGCGTGTCCACGAGTTTAAGATAGGAACCAAGCGCGTTGGCGAATGCAATGTTGTTGCCTGCAAATTGTACCTCGTAGGTTTGGTCGCGGAATTCTTTCCTGATTTTTTTCACTTCTCCATCCAGGATTTTTTTGGCGAGATTGATTAAGGCGATATGACTGCACATTTCCTCTACCGATTCCATCCGGTGCGTGGAGAGAATAATGGTGCTTCCTTTTTTTCTCAGCTCAAGAAGCTCATCGCGAATCAGGTTAGTGTTAATGGGGTCGAAGCCGGTGAAGGGCTCATCGAGAATCAGTAAATCCGGCTCGTGCAGAACAGTTACGATGAATTGAACTTTCTGCTGCATGCCCTTGGAAAGTTCTTCCACTTTTTTCTTCCACCACGTAGTGATTTCAAATTTTTCGAACCAGTACTTTAATTTTTTAAGGGCATCACTGCGGCTTAATCCTTTAAGGCGCGCAAGGTACAATGCCTGTTCACCCACTTCCATTTTGCGGTACAGTCCGCGCTCCTCGGGTAGGTAACCGATTCGTTCCACGTGCGCGGGAGACAATGGCTTGCCCGAAAATAATATTTCCCCTTCATCGGGGCCGGTGATCTGGTTGATGATGCGGATGAGCGATGTTTTTCCTGCACCGTTCGGCCCAAGCAAGCCAAACACGCTTTGCGGAGGAACCTCAATGCTTACCTTATCAAGCGCGGTATGATTTGAATACCGTTTGGTTACGTTTTGGACAGAGAGAATCGACATTTAAAAACAGAAGCGGTCAAAAATAGTAATTCCCTATCAAGAGCGAATTAATTTTTAATCACCACGGAGACACAGAGAAAGAATTAAATATCAGTGCATCCCTGTGTCTCCGTGCCACTGTGGTAAAATATTAACTCACTGAATCGCAAAGTGAGCCTCTATTTCGTAACGGTATTTTATTTTTTTGAAATTGATTCCTTCGTTGGCGCTGACTTCCGATTCTGCCCGCGAGTTTGACAGGAAACCCATATTCATGCGCAACGGAGCCACACCGGTTTCAATTTCCTTCACATAAAGCAATCCACCCGCTTTTTCACCCACGCCCTCCAGCAGGTATTGCGCTTTTGCCTTAGCATTCTGAAGCGCTTGTATTTTCAATTGTTTCCTGTACTCGGTTTCGTTCGAGTGCGAAGTTTTGCTCACAAAAACATTGCTGGTTGCATGGTCATCCAGCAGGTTCACCAGCTTATCCACATCAGCGGGGCTGCCAAACTTAATAATGTACGTGGTAGACTGCAGCAAGTCGGGCTGCTCGTTTTTCTTTTTCCTGTACCACCAGCTTGTCTGGTCGAAGCCGCTCATGTTCTGCACTTCTATGCGCTCTTTGCCGATGCCTGCTTTTTCGCACATCGCCAAAAACTCTTTCGATATAGCGTCAATCGTCTTTTTCACTTTTTGCTTGTCGGTATATTCCTGCAGCGTTATGCCTATGTAAACCTGGTCGGGCACCACTTCCATTTCAGCGCTGCCCGTAACTTCTATTTTTTTAACCTGGTTAGGAATGGTAATGGTTTGCTGCGCCCGGCACACCGTTGCTGCCACGAGCAATAAAACGACAATAAATTTTTTCATGATTTTATTTTTTGAGATAGAGCAAAATTAGCAGAAAAGTTTTTGGACGTGTCCGTCAACTGACGGAGATGAACATTTGCATTCCTCAATCTCCCTATAAACCGAAAAACGAAATTGAAGATTTAGTCTCAAAAGATATTTGGGAATCTATTTTAAGACACTTGGATTCAAAAGGATTAATTTCTTTAATCAGTAAACAAGACGTAATTGTTGATTATGATTTTGAAGAGCAAAACCGAACTAAAGTAAAGAGTATTTTTGCTGACAAATTAATTGAAGCGGCAAAACGAAACCTGACGAAATTCAATCTCTTTAAAACATTATTTGAAACTATACATCTTCGTGTTGAACAGCTTAATGGTAGCTAATATCTTTGAGAATTCCAGCCGCAGACAACCAGCTCCGATGGAAGCGAGCTCCTGCGAGCGGACAGCGGGACGGTGGTTCGACAAGCTCACCAACCTTGGCTTCGAAAATTAATGAGCTTTTTTCTTTGCCGAAGCCATATCGGTGTAAGGCCCGAACTTGTGCTGCGCTTCGGTAAAATTATCTGCGTAAGGAGGGAAAGGAAAATCGTATGGCTTTTTTGAAATATCGGCTGCGTAGTCCTTGCTGAAATCTTTTATGGGGCGCTCGCGGCTGTTCACATAAGCTGCTACATCCCATGCCTGCTCCTCGGTTAATACGCGGGTGCTGTGATTGGCAGGATAGGGCATGTTATTCTGTACAAACCCTGCAAACTTCGAGAGCCGGTATAGCGTGGCCACTCCGTTAAAGCTGTGGCTGCCCCACAAAGGCGGATAATAATACAGGTCTTCGGCTGTGGCAGCTCCGCCCTGCTGCTTAGCCGGGTCTTTTAAAACATCGGCAGCCAATTGCCCTTGCCCGTCAGCGCCATGACACCGCGCACAAAACTGGTCGTAGACCAGCTTGCCTTTGTCAGGGTCGGCAGCGCGGCTGATAAAATCGGGCGCCTTGATTCCTGCTGTGCCCGCAAGCGTTTCACCTTTCTTGACATTCCGGCCCAGCCATTTTATATACGCAACGTAGGCCTGCATTTCTTTGCCTGCCGTATCAATAGGCGCTCCGTTCATGCTTCGCGACAGGCATTCATTCACCTTATCGGCAATGGTTATCATATTGCCGGAGCGGGGAGAAATTTTAGGATATATAGTAGACACCACAGCAAGATTATTTCCATACGGCCGGGTGCCTGCATCGAGGTGACAGTTCTGGCAATTCATGCCGTTGGTGATTTTCGCCAGGGAACCATTCGGCCCGAAATACTTTGATGTGTGAATCACCAGTGTGCGGCCATAGGCAATCATCTTGCCTTCTTCACCCTGCGGAATGGAAGTTGTGTCGGGAGCAGTCCACAGATGTTCTGCTTTAAACAAAGCAGCAATGGAAACGGAGGAAGTGTCACGATTATCCTGGCCTGACTGGCTGCCCGGTGAACATCCCACAATCTCGAGCATCACAATGATGCCGATAACTATCGCGAGAAAGACAGCAACGGTAACCCGCCTGACTTTAAAATCGCCTGTCCGATTCATGGTTCGAAATAAATAAAAAAAATTCATATAAAACGCCTCACCCTAAATCCCTCTCCGAAGGAGAGGGACTTTAAAACCGTTATTTACATTTGCGGCAATGGAAATTTCAAAGACATACAGCCCTGCCGAAGTTGAGGACAAATGGTATGCTTACTGGATGGAGCACGGGTTTTTTAAAAGTGTTCCGGATAAAAGAGAGCCCTATACTGTTGTAATGCCCCCTCCCAACGTTACGGGTGTGCTTCATATGGGGCACATGCTGAACAATACGATACAGGATGTTTTGATTCGCAGGGCGCGCATGCAAGGCAAAAATGCATGCTGGGTTCCGGGTACCGACCATGCGAGCATCGCTACCGAGGCGAAAGTAGTCGCCATGCTCCGCGAAAAGGGAATAAAGAAAAGTGATTTGACGCGAGAGGAATTTCTGAAGTATGCGTGGGAGTGGAAAGAAAAATATGGGGGTATCATCCTGGAGCAGCTGAAAAAGCTGGGAGCAAGCTGCGACTGGAGCCGCACGCGGTTCACGATGGATGAAAAATATTATGAAGATGTGATTGATGTGTTCATTGATTTGTATAAGAAGGGTTACATCTATCGCGGCATGCGCATGGTGAACTGGGACCCTGTGGCACACACTGCCGTAAGCGATGAGGAAGTAATATTCAAGGATACTAATTCCAAGATGGTTTATGTGAAATATCTGGTAGAGAAATCCGAAAATCGAAATCCGAAATCCGAAGAAGAGGGACAAGGGGAAAGAGGCAAAGACTATATTGTTGTAGCTACTGTTCGTCCTGAAACCATTATGGGTGACGTGGCTGTGGCAGTTCATCCCGATGATGAGCGCTACAAACATTTACATGGGGAAAAAGTAATTGTTCCATTGGTGAACCGCGCTGTGCCTGTGATTACCGATGAAGCGATTGACAAAGAATTCGGGACGGGATGTTTGAAAGTTACTCCCGCTCATGATTTGGTTGACTATGAGATTGGTTTACGGCACAACCTTCCTGTTATTGACACACTGAACGAAGACGGAACTATTTCAGAGGCAGGAAAAGTTTTTGTCGGCATGGACCGTTTTGCTGCACGCAAGGCGGCAATAAAGCAACTCGAAGAAGAAGGGCTGATTGAAAAATCGGAAGACTATTCTCACCAGGTTGGACATAGCGAGCGGACTGACGCTGTGATTGAGCCGCGCCTTTCCATGCAATGGTTTCTGAAGATGAAAGAGCTGAGCAAGCCGGCATTGGATGCTGTTGTAAGCGGTGAAGTGAAGCTGATTCCGAATAAGTTTATCAATACATATAAATACTGGATTGAGAACGTAAGAGACTGGTGCCTGTCACGGCAACTATGGTGGGGACAAAGAATTCCGGCATGGTATTCTCCCGATGGAAAATTTGTTGTGGCAAAAACTGCCGATGAAGCGCTCAAACTTTTTGAGAGTGAGCACAACCTCAAACTTCAAACTTCAAACCTCAAACAAGACGAAGACGTATTAGACACCTGGGCCTCTTCGTGGTTATGGCCCATTAGTGTATTTGACGGATTGAAGAAACCAAACGGAGACATAAAATATTATTACCCGACTAGTGACCTGATTACGGCTCCTGAAATTCTTTTCTTCTGGGTGGCGAGGATGATTATTGCAGGATATGAATACAGGAAAGAAAAACCGTTTACTAATGTTTATCTCACAGGTATTGTGCGCGACAAGAAAGGAAGAAAGATGAGCAAGCAGCTTGGTAATTCTCCTGAGCCACTTGAGTTGATAAAACAATACTCTGCGGATGGTGTGCGTGTGGGAATGTTGCTTTGTTCTCCTGCAGGAAATGATTTGCTGTTCGAGGAATCCTATTGCGGGCAGGGAAGGAATTTTGCAAATAAAATCTGGAATGCGTTCCGGTTGATAAAGGGATGGGAAGTAGGAGAGAGTGAAACTCCCGAAAGAAACCAGGTGGCAATCGATTGGTTTAACGCTAAGCTGAATGCTGAGATTGAAAATATTAATGACCTGTTTTCAAAGTACAGGATTTCCGAGGCGCTGATGGCGACTTACAAATTAGTTTGGGATGATTTCTGCTCTTGGTATCTTGAAATGGTAAAGCCCGACTTTGTTGACGGACAGGCGCTGCCGGTGGACAGCTACACATACAACTCAACGATTGAATTTTTTGAAGACCTCCTCAAGCTGCTTCATCCTTTTATGCCGTTTATCTCTGAGGAGCTATGGCATTTGATTAATGAGCGTGATGAAGAAGACTGCATTATTATTTCTGAAATTCCTGAGGGAGGAAAATATGATTCATCATTGCTTGCAGGGTTTGACAAAGCATCGCAGGTGATTACAGATATTCGTTTCCTTAGGAAATTAAAAGCTATCCCTCTAAGAGATAAAATTTCTCTTTTTATTAAATCCAATGATATCGATACAACATTTGATGCAATTGTTCGAAAACTTTGCAATGTATCGGAAATAAGTCCAATGAACGATGAACTAAAAAAAGCTAATTATGCTTCATTTCGTATTGGTCAAGATGAATACTTTATTCCACTTAGCTCATCAACTAACTCTGATGCAGAGCGTCAGCGCCTGGAGCAGGAACTTGAATATAACAAG
The DNA here is from genome assembly GCA_002215675.1 of Bacteroidetes bacterium 2013_40CM_41_45. Classification (GTDB taxonomy): domain Bacteria; phylum Bacteroidota; class Bacteroidia; order AKYH767-A; family 2013-40CM-41-45; genus 2013-40CM-41-45. The sequence goes on from NGFH01000009.1 coordinate 147,231, forward strand.
GGATTCCTTGTCTCCGTTCAGAAAAAACTTTCAAACGAACGCTTCATTCAGAGCGCAAAACCCGAGGTGGTAGAGAATGAAAAGAAAAAGCAGTCAGATGCAGAAGCAAAAATCCGTGCTATTGAAGAACGGCTCGCGTCTTTATCTTAAATTTATTGAGTTACTTAATTAATGAAACTTCTTCTTCTTGACAACTACGATTCTTTCACTTGGAATCTGTTTCACTATCTTGAACAAATTACGGACAGGGAGATTGATGTAATGCAAAATGATGAAATCACGATTGAAGAAGCCGGAAAGTATGACAGGATAATTTTATCTCCCGGCCCCGGCTTGCCGGACGAAGCGGGAATCACTAAAGAAATCATCCGGAGATATTCACCTTCGAAACCTATTCTTGGCGTTTGTCTCGGCCACCAAGCTATAGCGGAAGTATTTGGGGCAAAGCTGAAAAATCTTGATGCGGTAAGACACGGCATTGCGTCTGCGCTTGTGGTGAAAGATAAAAACGAAAAAATATTTTCGGGTATTGAAGGTGAAGTTTCTATAGGGCATTATCATTCATGGGTGGTGAGCAAAGAAAATTTTCCGGGTGAATTAAAAATCACTGCAGAAGATGATAAAGGAAATATTATGGCCCTGCGTCACAAGAACTATGATGTTTGCGGGGTGCAGTTTCATCCGGAGTCGGTGCTGACTTCGCAAGGACTGACCATGCTTAAAAACTGGGTGAATTATTCATAAGGTATGAATCTTCGCGAAGAAATTCTGAAAGAACATTCCAAAAACCAAACGGATAAAATAATTCGTTATGTTGGAGACGACCAAAGAAAGTTTGATGAGTTGATACATCTTTTTCTCAAGGGAGAATATCGCGTAACACAGCGTGCGGGCGGGCCTTTGAGTTACATTGCTATTTCTCACCCCCGCCTTATTCAAAAGCATCTTAAAAACCTCTTCCAAAATTTGCAAAAGCAAAACCTGCACAATGCTGTTGTAAGAAATACATTTCGCCTGATGCAGTATGTAGAAATTCCTAAATCGTTACAGGGCCTTGCTACCGATACTTGCTTCAGATTTTTAAACGACAGGAAGCAGCCTATGCCATCCGGTGCTTTTCAATGATGGTTCTTGACAACCTGGTAAAGATTTATCCCGAAATGAAAAACGAATTGAAGCTTTCCATTGAAGCGCAGCTACCGGGTGTCGAAGCAGGGTTCAAGGCAAGGGCAAAGAAAGTTTTACATCATATTAATGAGTTGACAAACGAATGAATCTAAAAGTTGCTGCAAAGTTTGAGCACCTGCAAAATAGCCACAGGCAATTGATTGCAATGCTCGATAAGGAGACTCAAAAAATTCTGGAGACGTCTCCGGCTCCCGGTAAATGGTCTGTGACCCAGGTAATGTATCATCTCAACAAAGCAGAATCGCTCTCTGCATTGTATGTTTCCAAAAAGCGGCTGGGGGCGGCCCAGCTTAAACATACCGGAATGTGGGCTCAAATAAAAATACTTATTGCCTGGATTGGATTTAATATTCCTGTAAAATATCCTGCCGCAAAGGTACTTGGCGACATGCCCGCATATGTAAATTACGAGCAGATAAAAGCTGAATGGTTAAAGACGCTGCAGACGTTAGCTTCTCTTCTAGAATCGCTTAGCGATGATGAAATTCACAAGCCAATTTTTAAGCAGCCGTTTTTCGGAAGATGGAATATTTTTCAGATGCTGACATTTATGCAAATCCACTTCAACCGGCACAAAAAACAGATTCTGCGCGCGATTGAAGTGGTAAAAAATAAGTCAACTACATCTTAACAATTTTCTTATTCAGAATTTTTCCGTTATCTTCTTTTACTTCAACAAAGTAAATTCCTTTAGGCAACCGGCTGGCATCAATTTTTGTCTGCGCAGAATAATTTTCTATTGAGTATACAGTTTCCCCCGTAACATTGCGAAGTGCAACGGCATGATGCGCTTCTTTTACAAAGCTGATATTGATTTCCTCGTTAGCCGGGTTAGGATAAACAGAAAATCCATCTGGGCTCAATGATGTGGATACCCCCGTGGAAAGTTCTACCATCGCGAATCCTCCGGCAGGATGAGAACCGTTGGTTCCATCAAAGTCAACTATATCGGTATAGGTGTCAGTAAGCAGGTTATAGCTGAATAAAACACCGTTGCTAGTGGAACCTCCGTTTGAAGCCGAGCCATAAAGCATTTGGTTAGCCGATTGAAACAAATCCCCGGTAGGATTTGAGCCGGTACCCAGAACAAAATCATAAAGTTTTGCAAAAGTACTTTGTGCGATGTCGTAGCTGAAAAGTACTCCTAAATTATTGCTTCCTCCTGTTTTTGTGACGGCATAAATTTTACCATTCACCGCCTGCATAAAAGTTCCTTCCGGAGCGCTGCCCTCTGAGCCATTAAATGAATAGAGTGCATTAAATAAATTATTCACCGGGTCATAACTAAAAATAGTACCGTGCGTATTTGCGCCGCCGGCTGAAGTCATTCCGTAGAAAAGTCCGTTGGATGCTTCAAACAGGGAACCCTTAGGAGAAGTGCCATCTGCGGTGCTAAAATGATGTAATGCAGTGTAGGTATTATTTGCAATGTTAAAACTGTATAACACGCCTCCGCTATAAGTACCGCCACTTGTTGTTAATCCATAGAGCATTCCGTTCCTAAAAATAGGGGCTCCATAGGGGGAGCTGCCGTCAGAAGTGGAAAAAGAAAATTCCGGTGTGTATGCGTTGTTAATAAGATTGATACTGTAAATAACTCCGGCATATGACGTACCGCCTGCTGAAGCTGCACCATACAATTTTCCGTTATGCCCTTCAACAAGTCCGCTCCGGGGATAATCACCATTTGTAATATCAAAACCATATACCATATAATATGTTCCTGAAAGAGGGTCGTACCGGTCAACCGTGCAGCTTGCGTATGGGCCGCCAAGGAAACAGGTGCCATAGAGTTGTCCATTGCTTGCTTGCATAAGGTTTCCCATAGGCATACAGCCCGAGGTCATAGTGCACTGATATGAAAATTCAAGATTAAAACCGCTTCCGTCAGGGTTCATACGGATGATGCTTCCTCCGTTGTTAGCCCCGCCTTGCGGTGTTAAAGCCCATATCTGCTGTGCGTTGGTGTAAAGAGTTCCTGCAATCATTATGCAGGCAAATGCAAAGAGTAGTTTTGTCGTGACGTTTTCAGTCACGATACTGACAAAAGATGAAAATCTTTTCGTCAGCATTTTCATGTCGTAATTTGTTTTCATAGTCATGGGGTTTTTATGGTTAAAGATTTTTTATTCGTCAGAAAATTATAATGTAAATGTATAAATAAAATAATTGAATCTGCAATAATGAATTTAATTTTTCTCAACCCCACCCCGAACCCCATGCAACAATTATAGCTTTACTATTTTCTTGGTCACTAAATTATTTTCTGCATCTCTTATGTTGACAAAATAAACTCCAGGTTGAAATGCGCTGATGTCAAGCGCAATTTTGTTTTCTCCATGTAAAGTGGAACAGAGAATCCTTTTTCCCATCACATCATAAACATCAATGCTCACGGTTCTTAATCCTTCAGTTTGAACTCTCAGTTGATTTATTGCAGGGTTAGGATAAACGGAAATAGTTTCGGGGGAAGAAGAAAAACCAGGAATCGATATACCGGACGGAAGACAGTTTCCGTTTCCTGTAGGATGGCGCCTGTAATAAACTGCACGTGAGTTAATCCAAATAACATGAAGCACACAACCCGTATATGCAATGAATGGCTGCCCGCCTGCACCAATCAAAAACGCAGGATCCCATGTTATACCGCCATCACCGGAGTAAAGATAATTTACGCCTGTTCCGGCCTGAATATAAACAACGTGAAGCTGCATGCCGTCGCGGGTCATGAAGGGATATAATTCTCCGGTTGAGGCATTCGTTAATTGTTGTGCGTTTGAAAAAACCGCACCGCTGTCGGCAGATTGACGCAACCATACATCAAAATTTCCGGCATTGTAACCATACGGCACATCAGCGAAAGTTCCGTTCAGGCAAACCATAGACGTGTAACAAGTGCTCGGGCTCACAGCATTGGTAAGCGGTGTTTCCGGATTCCATGTCAGTCCTGCATCCGATGAGTAGCGGTAATAAATCTGCATGATGCCGCTGCGGTTATCATTCCATGAAAGATGCACATGAGAGCCAAGCGCAGCGATGGCCGGGTCTTCAGAACGCCCGTTAGCATTGGAGATTAGCTGAAGCGAGTCCCAGGTTGTTCCACTATCAACAGAGCGCCTGAAATAAACTTCTGTATTACCTACAATGGGCTGCTTGTTAATAGACATCACAACGAGCGAACCCGAAGCAGCGAGGCCGGGCCAAAATGCAGACACGCTGTCGAGGCACATAATCGGCCCCCAGGTGTTTCCTCCATCAAGCGAGCGCCTGTAAAAAGAAGCACGCTGTCCTGAAATTAAATCCATCCATGCTACATGCACCGCAGAACCGGAAACAGCTATTGCCGGAAATGTTGCATGCCCGTTTGTATCAGTAATCGATATTGCCGGGCTCCAGTTAATTCCTGTATCAAGTGAATGTGTGTAATAAATTGAAGAACCCGTTGTCCGGTGGTCGCACCAGACTGCATGCAATGTATCGCCACTCGCGGCAAGACACGATGCCATATTCTCATTCAACGATGCCGTATCAGCACCGGGAGAAATGACAACGGCAGGTGCCCATTGAGCACTGGAAATAAACGGAAGAATAATTGCAGCAACCAGTAATTTTTTTCTCATGATGGCTCGTTTGGCAACTCAAAGGAAAGAACTATATTATTAAGATGAAATTTCAATCTTAGAAGTTGCTTGAAGATTTTCTATCATCGTCATCAAACCGACATGAATTATTTACTATCTTTATAACACGTTTTCAAATGTTTCACTTTTAAAAAAACCAATCACCATGAAAAAAATCATCATCGCACTTGCTGCACTGTTCAGCGCAGCATACATCTCGCAGGCACAGGAAAAGAAGCCAACGCCTAAGCCGCATGAGGTTAACGTTCCGCAGGCAGCAAAAGACAATTTTGCAAAAACATATCCCGATATAAAAATCGCTCACTGGGAAAAAGAGAACGGAAATTGGGAGGCAGAGTTTAAGAAAGAAAACACACGCATGTCAGCCGTGTACAATGATGAAGGGAATTTTATGTATTCGGAAACTGTGATTAAAGTTTCCGACTTGCCCAAAGCCGTTATGGATTACACTGCGAAGAATTATCCCGGCATGCCGGTTGTGAGAGCGGAAAAAATGACCGACGACAAAGGCGGAATCACGTATGAGGCAATGGTTAAAGGAGCGCCCCACCTTATTTTTGATGGGCAGGGAAATTTTCTGAAGACAGAAGGCAAGATGGAAAAGAAGACAGAAAAGGGACGGTAAGATTCAGTTTTGTCGTAATTATTTAATCTAATATCACTCACGTCATTGCAGTGGCGTGAGTGATTATTAAACACTAAGTTTGTAACCCCACTGACGGTTCAAACAGCGTGGAAAAAGAATCCCTATCAAAAATATTTTTTCGCTTTCTGCGGTTTTCTTGACAAAAAAAAGACCCCGCAGTAGTTGCATTCTGCAGGGCCGGTGTCAGGTAAACAGCACAGTGGCTTAACTAATTAATCAAACTATTTAGTTTTAACTTTTAAACATGGCAAACGTAGAGCCGCCTCTGCAAGGGTGCAATAGGCCGAAAGGTTGAAAGATTTATGGATAACGACTGCAACTCAACCTTTTGGCTGACCTTTTATCGTGTTATTTTGTAAAGCACTTCGTTTCGTCCACATCAACATTTCATCACGCGCTTTAATTTATCTTTGCCCATGCAGGGGTATTAAATGAAAAAACAGGATATATATCATCCCAAAAATAAAATCCGCATTGTTACGGCTGCTTCGCTATTTGACGGGCATGATGCTGCTATCAACATTATGCGCAGGATTATACAGGCAAGCGGGGCAGAAGTGATACATCTGGGTCATGACCGCAGCGTGCAGGATGTGGTAGATTGTGCCATACAGGAAGACGTGCAGGCAATAGCTATGACCAGCTACCAGGGCGGGCACATGGAATATTTTAAATACATGTACGACCTGCTGAAGGAAAGGGGATGCAGCCACATAAAAATTTTTGGTGGTGGTGGCGGAACTATTTTGCCAGAAGAAATAAAGGAACTGCATCGCTACGGCATTGCGAGAATTTATCATCCCGATGACGGCCGCGCCATGGGCTTGCAGGGAATGATAAATGATATGCTGAGTCAATGCGATTTCCCCACAGGTATAAACCTGAACGGAGAAATTGATGAGCTGACAAAGAAAAATCCAAAAGCAATTGCCAGAATAATTTCGGGAGCAGAGAATCATCACGCTGACTTCGAGAGACTTTTTCACACGACTGCTAAAAGTATAGAGGCTCAAACCTTAACCTCTCCCGTTCTGGGAATTACAGGTACCGGTGGTGCAGGAAAATCTTCATTGGTTGATGAGCTGGTGCGCAGATTCCTGCTCGACTTCAAAAACAAAACCGCTGCTATTATTTCTGTTGACCCGTCAAAACGCAAAACAGGTGGGGCTTTACTGGGTGATCGCATCCGTATGAATTCCATTTCTAATTCGCGCGTGTATATGCGCTCGCTTGCTACCAGGCAGAGCAACCTTGCCTTAAGCAAACATGTGAAAGATGCGGTGGATGTTTTGAAGGCAGCGAAATACGATTTAATCATTCTCGAAACTTCCGGTATCGGGCAAAGCGATACGGAAATTATTGAGCACTCTGATGTTTCCCTTTATGTGATGACGCCTGATTACGGTGCAGCATCGCAACTGGAAAAAATTGACATGCTCGATTTTGCCGACGTCATAGCACTTAACAAGTTTGACAAGCGCGGAGCTCTTGATGCACTGCGTGATGTGAAGAAACAATACAAACGGAACCACAAATTATTCGACAAGAAGGATGAAGATATGCCTGTATTCGGAACGATTGCTTCGCAATTCAACGACCCGGGAATGAATCGTCTTTATCGTGTGATAATTGACAAGCTGAATGAGAAGACCAATACAGGTCTTAAATCGTCTTTTCAGATTACAGCGGAGATGAGCGAGAAAATTTATATCATTCCACCTGCACGTATCCGATACCTGAGCGAAATTACCGAGACTATTCGTAATTATAATACGGAAGCGGATGAACAAAGTAGAATAGCAAACAAACTTTATGCTCTTCAATCAACAATTCAACAATTCAACAATTCAACAATTAAAGAAAAGGAAAAATTGGTTAAGAAAATTGAAGAACTTTATAAGGAAACAGAGGAACAGCTTTCATCACAGAATAAAAAACTTCTGAAAGACTGGAAGAAGAAAGTTCAGCATTACCATGATGAAGCTTTTGTTTATAAAGTGAGGGATAAGGATGTGAAAGTGAATACATATACAGAATCATTATCTCATACAAAAATTCCAAAAGTAGCCACTCCGCGTTATGAGGCATGGGGAGAAATTCTGAAATGGAATTTGCAGGAAAATTTCCCTGGAGAGTTCCCTTACACTGCGGGAGTATTTCCTTTCAAACGCGAAGGTGAAGACCCCACACGTATGTTTGCAGGAGAGGGCGGGCCGGAAAGAACAAACTGGAGATTTCACTATGTAAGTTATGAAATGCCTGCCCGCAGATTATCAACGGCTTTTGATTCGGTTACCTTGTATGGGCATGACCCCGATTATCGTCCTGATATTTATGGAAAGATTGGCAACAGCGGAGTAAGCATCTGCTGCTTGGACGATGCAAAAAAACTATACAGTGGTTTTAATCTTGCCGACCCTAAGACATCGGTATCCATGACCATCAATGGTCCTGCACCTGTTCTCACTGCATTTTTTATGAATGCAGCTATCGACCAACAATGCGAACTCTATATTAAAGAGCATGGGCTGGGAACGGAAGTGAAAAAGAAAATTGAAAACATTTTCAAAGAGAAAGGAACAAAACGCCCTGCATACCAGGGAGAATTGCCGAAAGGAAATGACGGTCTTGGATTAATGCTTCTGGGAATCACGGGTGACCAGGTTTTACCAGAAGACATTTACAAAAAAATAAAAGAGCAGACTCTTCATGGGGTGCGTGGCACCGTGCAGGCAGATATTTTGAAGGAGGACCAGGCGCAGAACACTTGCATCTTCTCTACAGAGTTTGCGCTGCGGCTTATGGGTGATGTGCAGGATTATTTCATTCAGCACCGTATCAGGAATTTTTATTCTGTTTCCATCAGCGGATATCACATTGCAGAAGCTGGTGCCAACCCTATTACCCAGCTTGCTCTTACACTATCCAACGGATTCACATATGTTGAATATTATCTCTCCCGCGGAATGGATATCAACAAATTCGCTCCGAATCTTTCTTTCTTTTTCTCTAATGGTATTGATGCAGAATATGCAGTCATTGGCAGAGTAGCGCGAAAAATCTGGGCGAAGGCCATGAAGCTGAAATATGGTGCTGACGAACGTTCGCAGATGTTGAAGTATCACATCCAGACATCGGGACGTTCATTGCATGCCCAGGAAATTGATTTCAATGATATCCGTACAACACTGCAGGCGCTGTATGCCATTTACGACAACTGCAATTCACTGCACACAAACGCTTATGATGAAGCCATCACTACACCCACAGAAGAAAGTGTACGAAGGGCGATGGCGATTCAGCTCATCATTAACCGTGAGCTTGGTTTGGCTAAGAATGAAAATCCAATGCAGGGTTCATTCATCATTGAAGAGCTGACTGACCTTGTTGAAGAAGCTGTGCTTGCAGAGTTTGACCGCATCAATGAGAGGGGAGGAGTACTTGGCGCGATGGAAACAATGTACCAGCGTGGAAAAATTCAGGAGGAAAGTTTGTATTACGAAACAATGAAACACACGGGAGAATATCCCATTATCGGAGTGAATACATTTTTATCGAGTAAGGGCTCGCCAACTATTCTTCCCAAAGAAGTGATTCGCGCAACAAAAGAAGAAAAGGAATATCAAATCTCTATGCTTGCAGAATTGCAAAAGAGCAATGCAGATAAAAAAGAGAAAATGTTGAAACGATTACAGAATGCTGCCATACAAAACGAAAATATGTTTGAACAACTGATGGAGGCAACCAAGTATTGTTCACTCGGACAAATCACCAATGCGCTTTTTGAAGTAGGCGGACAGTACAGGAGAAGTATGTAGCGGGGAAAAAGGCTTAAACTATTATCCCCACTCTCCGAATAATTTAATAATAGAAAATATTTCCGTTCGGAAACACACTAAGTGTACTTGCATTGATATTTCCGCATGGATTTGACACGACGGTCGAGTTCAGCGTGTCTATAGTCATGGTTTGATTTCCCCCTACGTCAACCATATCATTGAAACCAAAACTCAGATTCCCGTTGCTTTGTAAGTCATATTGGATTTGCATGGATTCACTGACCAGGCTTTGAACTTTGACAATGATAATGCACTCACCCGATGCACCACATAGATGGCTATTATATGTTACTTTCTGCTGGCTGATGCTGAAAATTGCTACTGTCTGATTAAAATGCGGGCTTGAGAAATTATTATCGACCAGGTTAGCAGATTTTGTTCCGAGTTCAGCATAGGTTGAACTGCAAATAATACACGTACCGTCATCTTCATCGGCAGCGCTGTTATAATTTATCGCAGCAGGATTAGTGCACCCTTTTTCCTTGCAGCCGTTAATTAAAACCGCACCCATGAAGCAAACTACTGCTACAAGGAAATTATAAACTATCGCTTTCATGAATTATTAAATACGAATCGGCTAAAATTTTAATAGCAGGAAAATGGCTACAGGAACAGAAAAAGTAAAGCTTGATGTTTCCGTTTCAAGATTTGTATTTGTGGTAGTTACAATTGTTGTATTGTTAAAATCGTTAGTAACCGTTTCTGTAATCAGCACATTTAGTTTTTGAGTTGCATCTGCATAGTAGTAGGTCGTTTCCGTTCCTATAAGAACACGGTCAGAAATGTGAAAGCTGAGAGTAAATTGCGCGCCAAATCCCTTACTGGTAGTTTTGCTGGTGCTCGTAGTTGCACTTGAATCGATACCGTTTCCAAAATTGGTTACAGATGTGGAAAACGTTTTATCTACCTTGTGCTCAGCGGTATAATCTAGACCATACCCCGCTTCGAATTTTTTTCCAAACATGACAGTTTGTCCAACACCAACGCGGTAATTTAAATCAGAAATCTTTGATTCATGGTTAGCCGGTGTATTCTTATCAAGAATCCTTTTATAATCATAACCGATTCCCATGTGAAGATTCCATCCGCCTTTCACCGTGCTTATGGTATAAGTTAATAAATAGGGATTGGTTATGGGAGCATTATTATTATTCAGATTAATAATCTGCTTTAGCAATTGATTAATCTGAACCCCACCATAATGATTAAATTTTTCGGGTTTGTCAACCGGGGTTTGCGCTGTCGTAAAAAATGCAATGGCAGACAGCATTGCCCCACAAAATAATTTTAATCGCATATGGGTTTAACGGACCTTAAATGGAGAGGAAAACTTCGGGTCTGTAATCATAGAATAATCGGTGAACGTGTTCAGGAAAGCTACGATGGCTACTTTTTCCTGGCTCGAAATATTCATGGCAATCGGAGTGTTTTCCGGCGTCTTAAGACGGCTATCCAAATTCGGATGATTGGCTATTCCATGACTGTAATGCTCCAGAACCTCATCAAGTGTGGCAAAGCGCCCGTCATGCATGTAAGGAGCAGTAAGCGCCACATTACGCAAGCTTGGAATTCTGAATTTTCCGTTGTCAGCAGGGTTACCTGTAATTAACCCAACTCCATTATCAGAATAATTAACATCTAAACCAATATTGATGAAACTGCTGTCAGTTGGATAACCAAAAAAAGATTGCTCTACATGATGACAACCGTTGCAATTATATTTGTTGCTGAATAAATCCTTTCCCTGTTGTTCAATGGCAGACAGCGATGCTTGTCCCATCATATATCTGTCAAATCGTGTCTTATTTGAAAAAATACTACTCGTAAAAGCAGCCAATGCGGTTGAAACTTCATCTTTGGTTATTTCTGTGCTTCCATATGCTTCCTGGAACAAATTATCATAGTAGGGGAGTCCTTTCAAACGTTCAACAAGCGCATTCAAGTCACTCATGCCCATCTCAATATGGTTTGCAATCGGCATCAAAACCATAGCAGGAAGAAACTGTGCTCGTCCATCCCAGAATAAATTAGCAGGTCCGAAAAAAGGTCCTCCCATAGGAATATTTTGTATCGGAAGTGTATTGCGAAGTGCAAGATGATTTTCAAATCCGCGGCTGAAAGCCACATTGTCTGAAAATGCAAGCGCCTGTTTGTGGCAACTGCCGCAAGCAACAGCATTGTTAACTGATAAATGTGCGTCATAAAATAATACCCTTCCCAGTGTTGCTACTTCATTGGGGAACTGGCCCGAATAATTATAAGCTATTGCCGGAAGGTCAAGATAAGCAGTTGTGGGTTTAATGGAAGCCGAATCTTCCTTTTTGCACGAAATAAAATTGCCAACCACTGCTGTCGTTACCACAGCTATAATTAAAAGCTTAGTTTTCATAGTGTCAGGATTTTATATTCTTACACCAAAGATAGAGTAATTATTTAAATAAGCAAGCTGTAAATTGATGTATAACTAACAGGGATGTGTGAGCGATATTATCATGAAGGCGAAAAATATTTAGTTCGGATAACCCGGACAGCATAAAAAATATAAATAGTTTTACTCCCTTTATGACATTCCACGACTTTAGTCTTTGTACTCCGTTGCTTGACGGGCTCGATTCCATGGGCTTCGAAGAAGCAACTCCCATCCAGGAAAAGGTAATTCCTTTGGTTCTGAATGGAACTGATGTAATTGCATGTGCGCAAACCGGCACCGGGAAAACAGCGGCATACCTCCTTCCCATACTTGACCGTATATCGCGGAATTCTATTCCGCACACCGCTGCATTGATTATTGCACCTACACGCGAGCTCGCCCAACAGATTGACCAAGCGCTGCAGGGCTTTGCATATTTTACTCATGCCAGCTCCATTGCCGTGTATGGCGGCAGCAGCGGAATTTTATTTGAACAGGAAAAAAAATCTCTTACCGACGGTGCCTCAGTAATTATTGCAACTCCGGGGCGGTTGCTGAGTCATCTTAACCTTGGCTATGTAAAATTTGCTATGCTTGATTTTCTTGTGCTTGATGAAGCAGACAAAATGCTCGACATGGGTTTTTATGACGACATCATGCGCATCATAACATATCTTCCAAAGAAAAGACAGAACCTGTGTTTCAGCGCTACGATGCCTCCGCGGATGCGTGAATTGGCAAAACGTATCACCCATAATGCTTCTGAAATAAACATTGCGTTGAGCAAACCGGCAGCAGGAGTAGCACAGGAAGCATTCCTGGTTTATGAAAACCAAAAAATACCGCTTCTCATCAAGTTGCTTAAGGAAAAAAAATTTCCCAGCGTGCTCATCTTTGCTTCAACAAAATCGGGAGTGAAAGACCTGGAACGTGAATTAATACGCGCCAAACTTTCTGCACACGCTATCAGCAGCGACCTTTCGCAGGAAGAACGCGAGCATGCATTGCTATCGTTCCGCAACGGAACAACGAAAAACCTTGTCGCCACCGATATTCTTTCACGGGGAATTGACATTGACAATATTAGCTTAGTTGTAAATTATGATGTTCCTCATGATGCCGAAGATTATGTTCATCGTGTGGGACGCACCGCCAGGGCTGAATCAACCGGACTTGCTATAACGCTGGTAAATGAAAAAGACCAGCAGCGCTTTGCTAAAATTGAAAAGCTTATTGAAAAGCAAGTGACCAAAGCTGAATTGCCACCCGAAATAGGTAAAGGCCCTGCCTGGGAACCAGACAAAAAGCACCATTACTCGCATCCTAAAAAGAATTTCAGTAGGAAGAAAAGAAGGTAATGGATTGCTATGAAAAGTTCTTTGTTAATTTATTTTCAGAAAACAATTTTCTAAACTATGTTTGCACACAAATTTCCATTCATATTTTTGGTTAACCAATAACTTATAACCAATAGCTTATAACATATAATTTGTAACTTATTATTCGGGGTGTAGCGTAGCCTGGTAGCGCGTCAGCATGGGGTGCTGGAGGCCGTGGGTTCGAATCCCGCCACCCCGACTCTTTCTCTACCGTGAATGTATTTTGTTTACATTCTTTATTCAAAAAAATTTGATTCCTTTTACACAGGACAAACTAACAATTTGAACGAACGGTTAACGCGGCATAATGACAGGAGAGAAAAATCTACCGCGCGGTATGCCCCATGGATATTGGTGTGGAGTCGTGAGAAACCAAATCGTGTTGAAGCCATGGAGTTGGAAAGGAAACTTAAAAACCTATCAAGAAAAAGGCTTGAGCAATTTATACTTAAGTATTTCTGAGATCGTGGGTCGAGACGATCCTGACGATTCCGTCAGGATGTCTTCGATGCTGACTTGCAAAGCAACGTCAGCATTCGAATCCCGCCACCCCGACAAAATCACTTAACATGAAATTCTATTGACGGATAACTTGTCTGCTGTCCTTCCGCAGTTATAATGCGTATGCCTTCAAAAGAAAATTTATCGCCCGCCTGAAGTCCTTTTAGCTGGTCTTTTATTTCGGAAGAAAACTCTGTTCCGTTGTTTTCAAGCTGAGCCGATTCCCCGCTAGTCTTGATAATGGTACATTTAAACTTCAGAGTAATATTCTTTGCTTCCTTCCCGTCAGACATTATTTTAACATTCTTCACCATGGCAAGTTCCTTGGCGCTAATGAGGGTATCCTCGGGATTTTTCCCCGCAAAAGACAAATAAAAACTCTTAGGGTTTTTAAGAGAAAGCGTTCTTACGTTGGCTGAACCGGCGCCTTTTTTGGTTTTACATGCTGAAACAGCAAGAAGGGCTGCTGTAAATATAAGCAGCAGATAGGAAGATTTTATGCGCATTGTATTAATTCATTCTGATTTTTTGCAGGCGTAAAAATAGACAGTAAAACGACATTTCAAACCATAATGTAAATTCTTTCTGCACAAACCCGCTTAAACTTTTACCTTTGTGCCCTCTTAATTATAAACAATGACCGAGCAGAATAGTTTCCATTTCAATACAATACAAGAAGCAATCGAAGATATACGCAAAGGCAAAATTGTTATTGTAACCGATGATGCCGACCGCGAAAATGAAGGCGATTTTCTTGCTGCCGCCGAAACCATCACTCCTGAAATCGTAAATTTTATGGCAATGCACGGACGCGGATTAATCTGTACCCCGCTTACCGAGCAACGCTGTGATGAGCTTCAGCTTGAAATGATGGTGAAAGAAAATACCTCGCATCATGAAACACAATTCACTGTTTCGGTTGATTTGCTTGGTCACGGAACTACTACAGGAATCTCAGCAAGTGACAGGGCAAAAACGATTCGTGCGCTGGTAAATCCGGAAACAAAACCGGAAGACCTTGGAAGGCCCGGGCATATTTTTCCGTTGCGTGCAACCAATGGAGGAGTGCTGCGAAGAGCCGGTCACACCGAAGCATCAGTCGACCTGGCGCGGCTTGCCGGTTTTCGCCCTGCCGGAGTGCTGGTAGAAATCATGAACAATGATGGCACTATGGCGCGTCTTCCCGACCTTGAAAAAATAGCAAAGCAGTTCAACCTGAAATTAATTTCGATAGAAGATTTGATTGCTTACCGTCTCAAAAATGAATCACTCATTGAACGTGAAGTGGAAGTTCAGCTTCCCACAACTCTCGGCAATTTTGAGTTGTATGCATATAAGCAGGTTACTACCGGGCAGGAACATCTTGCGCTTGTGAAGGGAAAATGGAATAAAGACGAACCTGTTTTAGTTCGCGTACATTCATCGTGCCTTACCGGAGATATTTTTGGTTCGTGCCGCTGCGATTGCGGTCCGCAACTTCACAAAGCCATGGAACTTATCGAGGAAGAAGGCAAAGGCATCATCGTGTACATGAACCAGGAGGGAAGAGGTATAGGATTACTTAATAAACTAAAAGCATACAAGCTGCAAGAGCAGGGATTGGATACTGTGGAAGCAAACCTTGAACTGGGTTTCAGCATGGACGAGCGTGATTACGGTGTAGGCGCGCAGATTCTCCGCGACTTGGGCGTAACAAAAATGAAGTTAATGACCAACAATCCGACCAAGCGCGCAGGGCTCATTGGTTACGGACTGGAGATTGTTGAAAATGTTCCGTTACATATTCAATCAAACATTCATAACAAACTTTATCTCGAAACAAAAAGAGATAAGATGGGGCACAGCATTAAGCTGGATTCGTAGCACGTAATCATTCTGCAATGTATTTTTATTGTGTGCATGCAATTAGAAAAATACTTGTTGGCCTGATTTTAATTTTTTTTTCCGGAACATTTTTTTATACAAAGGCAGCTACCTCCGACACACTTTCTCCGTTAGTTTCTTACAAGCACTTTGGCGAAGAAGAAGGATTAGTTTGTAAAACCATTTATGAGGCTATACAAGACAACGAAGGCTTCCTGTGGTTTGGAACTGATGCAGGTGCATTCCGGTATGACGGAAAAATTTTTAAGCGCTTTAATATCGAAGATGGCTTAACAGATAATGAAGTCCTGAAAATATTTCAGGATAGTTATAGCAGAGTCTGGTTTCTGACCTTGAACGGACATTTATCTTTTTGGAAAAAAGGTAAAATTTATAACCCCGGCAATACTTCATTTTTAAAAGATGCATATACGGGCGGAGGCATTTATTCATGTTTCGAGGACAAGCATAAGCGCTTATGGTTAGGAACGGCAAAGTTTGGTTTTGTTGTTATTTCAGGTGACAGTACATGGAAAGTTAAGGCACCCGTTGACGAACAGTGGGGTGCTGCTCATATACACCAGGATTCAGATGGAAACCTTTGGGCGTTTGACAGAGAAAAGATGTTTCGCTTTCCGGAAAATGAATCCAGGGATACTATTCTGCTGCCGTATGAAATTACAGGTTTTTTTGCCACACATGACAGGAAGAATTCTGATATGGTTTATTTGTCATCAGGTGGAATTTATCGGATATCCGGCAAGTCGGTTAGTTTATATGCCCGCAAACCGAAAATACCCGCAGACAATAAGATAATTAACATTATTTCAGACAGCGATTATTTATGGATTTGCACGAGAGGGAATGGATGTTATGAATTAATAAAAGGTATTTACAGAAAAAGATACCTGGAAAATTTAGCCGTTACTTCTGTATTCAAGGACAGGGAAAATAATCTATGGTTCAATACGATGGGAAAAGGTGTTTACATGCTTTCTGCCAATGCAGATAATGTAAGTAATTATAATCAGCAAAGCGGACTTTCCAATGATAATATTATCTCTATAGTTTCGGGGATGAATGACGATGTGTGGCTTGGATATAACAATGGGACCATAGAAAAAATTTCGGATAACCATAAAATAACATATAAGCTTAACAAGCCTTACAACCCTGATTTCAACAGGGTAACCTGTATGGCTATTGATTCGGATCTTGTTTTAGCCGGAACCGATATTGGCTTGTATTGCATTCACAATAATAAAACGAAATTTATTGCAGTAGAAATGAATCAGTATGACATAAGAGGCAATTTTGCAATGAAGCGATTGTTAGTGGATACGAAGAGAAATATCTATGCTGCGCATTCTAATGGTATTTTGCATATCACAAGGAATTATGAAAATTATTTTCTCAAAGAAATGTTCAATTCTCCTCTAAGGACCTTTGCGTTAACGGAATACCTTGACCAACATCTTCTCATTTCGACTACAAGAGGATTGATTGAATATATTCCGGGGCAAGGTTATGCAAGCTTCAAAACCGATACGGACTTTTCTGCAATACGTATCCTCGATGTAAAGACTATGCCGGGAAAGGTTCTTGCACTGGCTACTAATGGCAAGGGAATATATATACTTAAAGACAAAAAGTTCTTTCAGCGTCTTTCTACGGCAAACGGGTTATCCGATAATAATTGCAAAAGGATTTTTATTACCGGAGATACCATATATGTTTCTACGGATAATGGGCTGAATATTTTAACAAAAGCAAATGATAATTGGCGCGTTTCCCAAACCATTACCACTAAAGACGGATTGCTGTCAAATGCTATAAATGATGCTGTAATAAGTAATGGAAAAATTTATTTAGCAACCGAAAAAGCACTATCCGTTATAAATCAATCTTCTACGAACACAAGTAAATTTTCAGGAAGGGTTTATGTAACTGAAATAGTTACCGACTCTGTGCGCGCGGCAATAGATACCGAGTATTATTTTAAGGCAGACATTCCAAGATTGCTAATCCGGTTCGCCTATCCTGTGTTCAGTCCGGCGAATAATTTAAAAGTAAAATACAGGTTGCTTCAGCGCGAAACAAGCAATTCAGAGTGGATTAGCTCAGAAAATAATGAAGTGGAATTTTCATCATTGAGCCCTGGTCATTATATTTTTCAGATGGAACCCGATGCGAAGTCTGTAAACACAGCAGGAATCACAAATCTTTATATCAATATAATTCCTTTGTGGTGGCAGACAAATATTGCACGGCTTATTTTTGTTTTGCTCGCGTTTGGTTTGGTGATGGTAATTATAAGACGGAGAATACAAACGCAGTATAAAAAGCAGGTCGCAGAACTCCGCCAATTGACGATGCTCGAAACGGAACGCAGCCGTATAGCGTCGGATATGCATGACGATATTGGTGCAGACCTTACGCAGATTTCTATGTGGTCGGGTATTCTCGATGCATCCGGGAATAAAGATTTAAGCCTTTTGCCACGGATTACAAAATCATCAAACGAAGTCCTTCAGAAAATGGAACAAATCATCTGGGCCCTTAACTCGTTCCAGAATCATACCAGCGACCTGGTTGCATACTTGCGCGAGTTTGCATCACAGTATCTGGAAACTGCCGGCATTCATTTGGCATTTGAGGCGGATGGAACTCTTCCTGATATTGAGTTCTCTGCTATTCTTAAGAGGAACATTTTCCTTACTATAAAAGAGTTGCTGCATAATACCGTAAAACACAGTGGGGCAAAAAATGTGCATATCGGGATTTATTATGCAGATTCTATACTTCATATTAAATATACTGACGACGGGAAAGGGTTTATTCCTAAGGTAAAAGAAGACGGCCTGGGCAATATTACCGTGCAAAAGAGGATGAAAGAAATTAACTCAACCATTTCAATTCAATCAAATCCGGGAAAAGGATTCACCGCACAACTTAAAGTTAAATTGAATAATTATCAGTCAGGAACAAAAATTACTGTGTAGATTTGTTTGCATATGATTAGAGTAGCCATAGTAGAAGACCATCCCGAAATTAGTGCCGGGTTAAACTATATTATTTCACAGACAGATGGATTTTCAGGTAGCGTATTTAACAATGCCGAAAAAGCGATTGCAGGAATTTCTCCATCAGAATTTGATGTAGTGCTTATGGATATCCAGCTTCCCGGAATGTCGGGCATTGAATGCACCCGGTTGCTGAAACAAAAATATCCTGAAATTAAAATTATGATGTGCACGGTTTTTGAAGACGATGAAAAAATATTCAGGGCTATTGCTGCCGGAGCCAGCGGCTATTTATTAAAACGAACTGAACCGTCTGTTCTTGTCCAATCTATAAGGGAATTGATGGACGGGGGCGCTCCTATTTCAGGAAGGATTGCGCAAAAAGTATTATCGGCTTTCAGGCAAACAATGCCACAGGTTACAAATGAAAATCTACTAAGCGAAAGAGAGCAGGAGGTATTACTGTTAATTGCTGAAGGCCTGCGTAATAAGGAAGTTGCTGAAAAGTTGAACGTCAGTGTCGCAACAATAAAATCACACATTTTTAGTATTTATCAGAAGTTGCATGTCAATTCGCGTGTCGAAGCAATTAATAAGTTCAGAAGGCATCCTAAAGGTTGAGTTGCAAAGCATCTTTGCATTATTTTTCATCCATTTACCCTATTGCATTAGGAGATTTTTACCAATTAATTTGCCCTAAAATTTTAATGATACCGGAAGTTAACAAGGATTATAAATTATTTCCCCTTTGCTCTGCAACCGGAAAACATTAAAATCACGTCCTTGTAATTAATTATAAATACCCCTTCTGCTATGAAAAATAAAATTACTTTCCTTGCTTTACTATGCGCTCTATTACTTGCAACATTTCAAAATTCTTCAGCGCAAACCACCGTTACAATCAAGCCGCCCTTGGGTGCGTTGGATGATGCAACGGTTGAAAGCCAGTTTCCGAATGGTGGTAACGGCAGTGATATAAGAGAACTTTCAATGACCTGGACATGCAGTAGCGTTTTATGTCATATGGTAAGTTACATGAATTTTGACCTCAGTGCCGTTCCATCCAATGCATATATTAGTACCGCTTACTTATATCTTTATGCCGATATTCCTGACGCTGCAATTTCCGGGCAGCCGACTTACGGCACCGATGATGCCGCATGGGTAAGGCGCGTAACTCAAAGTTGGGGTGAGAACACAATAACATGGAACAACCAACCTGCAAGCACAACGCAAAACCAGGCAACCATTCTGCAAAGCACATCGGCTGCGCAAGACTATGTCGTTAACGTCACCGCTTTAGTTCAGGATATGATTAATAATCCTTCTTCCAGCTTCGGTTTTACGATACTCGAAAAGAACCAAACCACTTATTATAACGGCTTCATTTTTGTTTCCAATGACAATCCCGATACTGCCCGCGCACCCAAGCTTGTTATCACGTATACAATTTTTAATTGTACTAATCTAACTCTTCAGCCTGATTCTGCTGTTGGAATAGATGCGGGCGTAGATTCTTATTTTCCAACAACGGTTGGCTATAACAGCGAGGAATTTGTTGCAGGTGCCTGGACACATTCGGGTACACCGGCAACAATCCGCAGTTTTATAAATTTTGATTTAAGTTCAATTCCTTCCACGGCAACAATTCAGTGGGCATATCTTACGCTTTACAATAATCCCAATTCCCCATGGTATGTAGGAAACGGCACACATTCGCATATGTCCGGTTCTGATGCAGGATGGGTGGAGCGCATAATTAGCCCCTGGCAGGAAAGTGTGACTTGGAACAATCAGCCATCTGTTACAACAGCCAACCAGGTTGCGCTTCCTCAAGATACCAATTCTCACCAAGATTATACGGCAAATGTTACCGCTCTTGTGCAGGAGATGATTAACAATCCTGCAACCAGTTTTGGATTCAGAATCTCACTTCAAACAGAACAATATTATCGTGCTCTGTTATTCGCATCAAGCGACCACCCCAACAGCAACCTGCACCCTAAGATTGGAATATGTTATACAGACCCGGGGTCAGTCAATGATATTAACGGTATAAATTCCGGGATAACGGTTTATCCAAATCCTGCTTCAGATGAGATAAGAGTTGTAAGTTCAAAATTTAAAGTTCACAGTGTCGATATTTATGATTTGCTTGGAGCGACAATTCTTTATCGCTCTCTTCAGGGAGAAAATAAAGCTGTGCTTGATGTTCGCACACTTTCGGCAGGAATTTATTTCGTTGCTGTAAAGGATGAGAATAATAATTTGGTGACTAGAAAATTAGTCATACAACATTAAAAATTAAGCGCTAATAAATTTTTTGCGCTAAGTATGTCGCATTTATTCTCTATATATGTGGGGAGAAGTTCTTTAATGGCATTTCCAAATTATACCTAGTAAGTCAACCTAAAGGTTGATTTACTTCCCTTCTTAAATTAACTTTCAACCTTTTGATTGGTTGTCTGGTAAACAAAGCTAATTTACATTTGGCTTGTAAACCGCTGACAACCGTAGAATATTTTTATCATTTTTATGGATAAAAAGTTTTCCATAATTATTGCCGATGATGATACCGTATTTCCATATGGGTTAAAGATATTACTCACAAAAATAAATCCGGCTTACAAAATTCAGCTAGCTTCTAATGTAACAGAGGCAACTGAATTATTGAGTAAGGAGAAAACCAATATTATTTTTCTCGATATAGAGATGCCAGGAATGAATGGTGCAGAAACGGTTAAGCAATTAGGGCGGGATTTTAAAGATTTAAAAATTATTATTTTCAGTGTTCACAAGAGTGCAGAACTGGTTCTTGCAATGATTCGTGCGGGCATTAAGGGGTATTTGCTTAAAGAATCTAAAAGAAATAATATTGAAATGGCCGTGCAGGAGGTTAATGAAGGCGGAAGATATTATTCTGAAGAAATTCATTCAGTGATTCAAGACATTATCAAAAACAGCGTGCTCAATGAAAAATCGCCTGACAAAAAAAATATGTCTCGCATGGAGAAAAAAATTTTTCTTCTCGACTGTAAGGGATATTCAACCAAAGAAATTGCAGACAAGTGTAATATTGACATAAGCACCGTAGGTACGCATCGTTCTCATTACCGTGATAAAACGGGGGTAAGGACGCATCATGACATGCATATCTATGCCATTGAAACTAAAATGATTGATACGCTCGACTTCTTCCGCAATCCTTAAAAATAGTATGAGGCATCAATAATTTTTTGATGCTGCCTGCAAAGTGTCTTGAGATAAAATCAAGATACGGTGGATGTAAAAATCAATATTTTTCGTAACAGCTTTTCCTGTTCATCCTGCACTTTTGATGCGGGGTTTTTAATCCCCTTTTATAACTGGAAAATTATTTTTTCTAATCCTAAAAAACTACTACAATGAAAAACAGAATGAAAACGAAAACAACAGTTAGATTTATAAATCTTCTTGTTGTGATGATTTTAATGATAATTAATTTTAATGGTTATTCGCAAACCACTATTTATAATTCTTTAGGCGGCCTGGTTAATGCT
Organism: Bacteroidetes bacterium 2013_40CM_41_45; assembly: GCA_002215675.1. Taxonomy (GTDB): domain Bacteria; phylum Bacteroidota; class Bacteroidia; order AKYH767-A; family 2013-40CM-41-45; genus 2013-40CM-41-45. The sequence goes on from NGFH01000009.1 coordinate 169,260, forward strand.
AATGGAGCTCCGCTTAATCCTCGAGCCAATGTTGGCATTAATAATAATAACCCCTGCATTGCTCTTGATGTCATTGGTTCGGGAGCGAGAATAAATACCTGGAACTTAGATAATTGCATTCGTGTTCAGGGAAGCATAACCCCTTGGAACCCTACTCATCCGAAGTTTTTTTCCGGTTCAATTATTTGGGATAAAGGAAATGTTACCGATCCATCAGGTATTCCTCCGTTAAATAATTTTGTAATTGGCGGGCCGGGCAACAACCCTCCAAATCTTGGAAATTATTATTTTGGATTACAGGACGATCCTTGCGGTCACGCTGTTCCTCCTTTTATTCCAATCACAGAGATTTATGGCCAGCTACATGCCGGTAGTCCGATTCCAACGGGTTCATTTAGATTTGACCAATGGGTACTTCTTGACAATTCTTTACATAACGGGCGATTGGGTGTTGGCATGTTAGACCCTCAGAATTATGTTGAAATAGGCACTACCAATCTATTTAATACTCCCAATGTATACGGTGGCACAGGATTTAGTGGCTTACGTTTTAGAGATTTAACTTCTTTGTCAAATGCTTGCACGACAATTCCCACCAGGAATGTCCTTAGTGTAGACGGAAATGGAGATGTTATTCTAATTCCTGGGGGAGGGCTCTTCGGGCTTTGCAGCGATCCTTCAGGGCTTCCTCTGCTGCCGGGCAATGAAGGTTTGGACTTTAACGAATCGAGAATTTATTTAAAAGACCCTGCAGCGTTTCCTCCTGCAACACAACAAAATGATGTTGGAATTGGTTGGAATTGTGGCGACAACTTAATTGGAAAGTTGGATGTGAAGAGCAAAACAAAAACAACAGCAGTGTATGATTTCACTCACAGAATTGCAGGCAAGTTTTACGAAACAGGCGACAATACAAGCTCAGGCCCCGCACAGTTGAATTTTGTCGGAGTATATGGCGAAACAGATGTTACACAACACGATGACTATTTCTTTAACTTAGGCGGAGATTTTTATGCAAGCAATGCGTTTACAAATATTGGCGCAAGGGGTACAACAACTGCGGCTAGTTCTATTTTCAGGAATATAGGTTTACAAGGCAACGCTGCAAATGGTCCTATGAATGTTGGTGTTCAGGGAATTGTCGATGAGTTCAATTTTCCTCCTCCGCCAGTTTCATTTAATGCCGCCGTATATGGCGATTTGGTTCTTCCGCCTGCTGTCCACACCGGGTCAGATTGGGCAGGATATTTTAATGGGGATGTATTTACTACTACAGCATATTATCCGTCCGATATAAATTTGAAGCGCGACATTCAAGACATTTCTAATCCGATGAGCATCATTAACAAGCTTAATCCCAAATCATATTTGTTTAAGCAACAGGAAAATCAAGCCATGAATTTGCCGAATGGTGTTCATTATGGTTTGATATCGCAGGAAGTAGAAAATATTCTTCCGGGCCTGGTTAAAAACAGCGTTCACCCTGCGAGATATGATTCCCATGGAAATGTTGTACATCCCGAAATAAAATATAAAGCACTTAACTATACCGAATTAATACCTTTCCTTATTGCAGGAATGAAAGAACAGCAAAGCCAGATTGAAAAACTGCAGGCACGGGTAGATAATTTGGAACAGCAAGAAGGACTGAATCAAATTCCTGATGGCAGCGGCAGCTCGAACAGGATTGATGTAACGCTATCTTCAAAAGGTATTGTTTTAAATCAGAACGATCCCAACCCGTTCAAGGAACATACCATTATCCAGTATTTTATTCCTGACGATGCTCAGCAAGTAAAAATAATTTTCACTGGGATCAAAGGCGATATACTTAAGGAAGTTGAGATTTCGGAAAAAGGAAAAGGGCAATTAAATGTTTATGCTTCTGATTTATCAAGCGGAGTTTATACCTATTCTATTGTTGCAAATGGAATTACCATTGACACCAAGAAAATGGTTTGCTCTAAGTAATCGTTAACTCTTTTCATAACTCCTCTCTGCAAAACAGGGAGGAGTTTTTTTCTGTTCGTATATTAGCAGCGTAATGAATATTCCCTGGGGCAGCGATATTGCCAATCGTTTCATAACCAATATAGGATTAGTAACCACGAATGGAATTCACGGGCATAATATTATGGCGTGCGAATGGACGTTTCATCTTTCATATGGCCCCGCATTGATAGGTGTCTCGGTTAACCAACGTCATGCTACGCACATTCACATTAGAGAAACCAAAGAGTTTGGTGTTTGTATTGCATCTATAAACCAATCCATGTTGTCGAGTATTGCGGGACGAGGAAGTGGAAAAATGTTTGATAAAATAAAAGTTGCCGAGAAGCTCGGATTTAAATTCTCCCCTGCAAAAAGTATAAACGTAATGATGCCCGAAGGGTCTGCTGTGAATTTAGAATGTAAATTATTCAGTGAAATTGCCCTCGGCGACCATACTTTGTTTGTAGGAGAAGTTATTGAGGGAAGCGTTAATCCTCAAGAAAAACCCCTCGCTTATCATTCGGGAAGATACTGGGACATGGTTGCCGCCCAGGAGAAACCTTCTGCAGAAGTAAGAGAAAAAATAAAAATGCTTATCGAGCAGCACGTAAAATAAAAAATTAGATTAATTTCTGCCATTCATCTTAACCAGAATTTTTTCAAGTTCTGCTACACTTTTCTCCCACGTATAATTCTTTTTCACAAACTCGTTTCCTTTTTCTGCCAGAGAGCGTGCAAGCACCGGGTCTTCCAGAAGGATGATGATTTTTTCGGCATACTGTTGCGGTGATGAAGCAATAAAAATATTTTCTCCGTCCGTTGCACCAATGGCATTGTTGGCAAGCGGGGATGTGATGCAGGGAAGCTGCATGGCCATGGCTTCAAGTATTTTATTCTGCTGTCCTATATTGATAAGCATAGGCGCCACGAGTATCTTTGCCGAGAGATAACTTTCCCGTATGTCATCTACCCAGCCACTCACGTGCACGGTTTCTGATTGCAGGCTCCTTATACGCGCCGCAGGATTTGCACCTGCAATGAGTAACTTAACTTGCGGATATTTTTTTCGCACATGTGGCAGAATTTCCTTAACTATATATACAGCGCTTTCTATGTTAGAAGGATAATTCATGTTGCCCGTAAAAACAAGGTCATACTTTTTTTCAGAAGGCCGCGGAGAAAAATATTCATAATCAACTCCGTTCGGAATGATGTGGATGGTAGCATTTACCGGATGCTGGATAAGTGCACGGTCCTGGGCTGATATAATTATTTTTTCGTCAAACAAATCAAACACATCCTTTTCAAGCTCCGCTTGCTTTTGTGCTTCGTGATTCAATACGGCACGAAAAAAAACCCCCTCGTGCGCCAACCTGCGCTCCACCCCTTTTGAAAATGCATCCTGGTAATCCAGCAGCTTAGGAGTGCCGGTAAATGTTTCGGCATACCGGCTCATGCGCGTAAGCATGCATACAATTACATCAGGCGAAATTTCTTTCCCGTATTTTAGTATTTTTCTCCTGATATTTCCATCATAAAAATACGCCGACTGCAGTGGCATGTTTCCGAAAAAAGATTTCGAGATATTTAAACCAACGTCAAAAAAACTTATGCCGAATACCTTAATACTTTTGCACAGCTTACTCACTTCCTCAAAGTCATTCTCTTTGACAGCGGCATCGCTTACCGAAGCAAGATGCACTTCATGATTTTTACTTAATCCTTTTATAAAATGATAGGCACGCAACTTATCCCCTTTTTCGAGAGGGTAAGGAAAACGGGAAGTGAGAAAGAGGATTCGCATTTTAATGAACCAATTTCAGTTAAGTGATTCATAAAACCTGATTACATCTTCGGCGATACGTGCAGAAGAATATTTTTCCATAAATAAATCCCGTGCATTCTTTCCTATTCTTTTTCTTAGAGATGTATCATTCAAAAGTTTTAGGACTGCAGCCGAAAAATCAGAGGGAGAACCAGCAATAAGAATATTTTCACCATCTGCGCATTCTATTCCTTCGGCTCCTATGGTGGTAGAAACAACGGGAAGCCCCAGTGCAAATGCCTGCAGGATTTTTACTCTCATTCCGCTTCCTGAAAGCAATGGAACAATCATGACAGATTTACTTTTCATATAGTCAACGGCATTGCTTACCGATTCATCATAAACAATATTCCTATCATCAATTTTCAACGCGTCGGGAAAGCCGCGCCCTGCAAGATACAGTTTCACCGAGGGAAAAGTTTTTTTAATTTCATGCCAGCAGTTTTCCAAAAACCATTCGATGGCTTCCTGGTTTGGCATCCAGTCCATGGAGCCGAGGTGAAAAACAGAAATCGCTGCGTTGCTGTTTCCATCAAATGGATAAATTTCGGGGTTCAGTCCGATAGGAATAATTTTTATTGGGACCGATGAATTAATTTCCGAAAACACTTTTGAATCTTGTTGTGTCATGGGTAATATCGCATCAAATTTTCCAATAGTTTCTGACTCATATTTTTTCAGGCGTGCAGCAAGTAATTTCAGATATCTTTTCTTCAGGAAGTTTTTACTTGTCTCCGCCATTCTTTGCCAGATAATATGTTCAATGTTGTGCGCGCGCAGAATGCATTTAGCTTCAGAACTTTCCCTTACGGTTTTCAGATACGGTCCCGCAAAAATGCTTTCAAACTGTACCACATCAAATTTTTCTTGGGCCAGAAGATTACGAAGCTGCCGGTGAAATGACAAATGGTCGAAGCGTTTTACATTGTATGATTCATGGCTGAACAAATTTTTGAAGGCATCGAGAGGTTTTATTCTTGTATCCATATCAACCGCTTCAATTTTTGTTTTCGTTTTGTAGTCTGCAGGAAGTGAATTCAAGTTTACATAATGCCGCGAAGTATTCATTGCAAGAATTTTTACTTCAGCTCCTCGTTTTATGAGTGACTGGCTCAGAGAATGCATAGCAATGGTTCCGCCATCTGCAGGCGGGTAGGGGACTCGGATGCAGAGCTGCAGTATTTTCATGACCCGCTTACTAACTTCAGGCGCCTTAAAAATTTGTTGAGCCGGCTTATATAAAACCCGGTGTCGAAGATTGAAGAATCTGTTACGGATTTGTAGGACAGAAAAATTCCGACCGGCAGGAGAATGACCGATGAAAGCCACATTCCCTGCCAGGGCTGCAGGACGCCTTCGCGTGCAAATTTTTCTCCTGTAATTGAAATTACATGGTACACCAGGAAAAGAAATATGGAAATAACCACAGGCAGCCCGATGCCTCCCTTGCGAATGATGGCTCCCAAAGGCGCCCCAATAAAAAATAATATGAGGCATGCAAACGACAAAGTAAACTTGCGATGCCATTCAATGGTGTACCTGCGGAGCTGCCGGTTTTTTACATCAATCTCGTTTACCATGTCTGTAAGAATGCTTTTTACATTTCGTGCTGAATAAAGCGCTGAAGTATTTATGGTTGCTTTTTTCTCCGGAGAAATAAAATCGGAAAGCTTCACTGTGTCAGGAAATGGAAATACGGAAATATTTTTTTTCATGTAAGAGAAAAAAGGTTCAATTCTTTGTATGGACTCTTCCTGGCGCTTCCTGATTTCTGTTCTCAAAGTATCGGTAGTGCGCTCCAATTGTTTTATGTTTTGCATCTGGTAATTTTTCCGGAAGAGCCCTTCCTCGGTGCGCGCCATTCGAAACGATGACAGGTCAAAATGCATCACGTATTTTTCAAAGTGGCTTCGGTACAGCGGCTGGCTTCTTTTTGCATTTCTCCCTCTCAAAACTTCTTCATAAGAATTTCCATTATATAAGGTAACCACCAGTTCCTGCTTGTCTTCAGACATAACCATTTTTCCTGAAGTTGCAGTAATCAGTTTATTGTTGCCCGCGTTATCTGTATGGTCATAAATCATCACATCGCGGATGTTTTGCCCATCGCTTTCTTTTTTACCGATGCGGATTACATAACCATCAATACCATTGTAAAAAATTCCCTCGCGTATGTTAAGAGCAGGGCGCTGATTGGTTACGTCATACAAAAGTGATGACATTTTAAGGTTGGCATAGGGAAGAACATTGTTTGAAAAAAGAAAGGCGGCAAAAGAAATAATAATTGCGGCACCTATCAGCGGCGTCAAAACTTTTCTAAGCGAAATCCCTGCTGATTTGATGGCGGCCAGTTCGTAATGCTCGGCAAAATTCCCAAGCGTCATAATGGATGAAAGTAAAATAGCAAGAGGTAATGCCAGTGGCACAAGGGTAACGGATGCATACATAATCAACTGCGCAACAATGTGAAGCTCCAGCCCTTTTCCCGCCAGGTCTTCGAGATACTTGAACAGGAACTGCATAACAAGTATGAACAATGCAACAGCAAATGTAACTGCGAACGGCCCCGTAAACGAAAACAATATCAGCCTGTAAAGTTTTTTCATAATAAAATTTATGGTCCGCTATTAGCTGGTAACGAACACATACATTTGCAAACAAAGATGCAAACTGATTTTGAAATGCAGCATGTACATGACAGTTTTAATTCAAAAGAATTGTCTGCCATGCATGAAACGGAATTGTTCCGGTTAAAGTATATCGTGATTGACAAGGTAGTTGTTCATTTCAATCACCTGTCAGCGAAGGTCAAAGAAATTATCCAGCGGCATCATTTACCGGGAGAGCTTGCCAATGCGCGGGTACGTATCTTTAGAGGGGACAATTACAAGCTGCTTCCGTATGCGGTAATGGACTACCCTGCATTGTACACCAGGGAAAATTCGTTTGCCTACCGCACCATGTTCTGGTGGGGAAATTTTTTCAGCTTTACATTATTCATGCAGGGAACGTACCTGGATATGTATCGTAAAAATTTACACGAGGGAATTGGGGAGTTGAAGGGAAAAGATTTTTATTTCTGTGTAAATCAAAACCCCTGGCAATACCATTATGAGCGCAATAATTACATTTCATTAGATGAAATGCTGAAGCAAAAGGGAAGCGCTGAAAAATTAATCGAGGAACGAAATTTTATAAAACTCTCACGGGTTATAAAAATCAGTGAGTGGAAGAAAATCAATCACATGTGTATTGAAACACTCGAAATACTTCTGAAGGCAACCGGTGCTTAAAGAAAGTATTTTATGAGCCCACTACATGCTTCAGGCTTTGCACCTGGCTGTTCCATAAAAGAACAGTTTCTTCTTTATCTGCGTCCGAAGAAAAATCTGTGATTACAAGAGCAACATCAGATGTCATTTCATCCTGCACGATAGTGAATTCAAAATACGTTTCGTGGTATTCGTCTGTAAGCCATTTATAACGGATAAACTGGTTGTCTTTTTTGGCAACAATTTTTGCCTCTTTCTTTTCACCTTCCCATTCAAAAACAAAATTACCTCCATGAGGATACACCTTATCGGCAAACCATTCTTCGAGGCCACTATCGGTGCTCAACATGCCGAAAAGAACTTTAGGAGATGATTTTATCTCGTATTCCAGCTCAACTTTTTTCAGCGGAATTTTCTGAGATGTTTCTTTATTAGAAGTATTGCCTGCCATATGTTGATATTAAATGAGGGCGGCAATATAGAGATATTTGATAACAAAAAATTAAATTCTCCACCAACGCTGCTTTTTGCACTGCGAATTACAATAGTGCGGGGGGCAGGCAACCCCCTTTCCATCCTAAAGCAGACCAAACGGGTCAATTTTCATCTATGAGGATGATATTTTATTCCGTAACGGGCACAAAAACATTAACCTCCCCCGTCTGGAGCGGAGAAAGAGTAAAAGGAATTCCTCCTCTTACATATTGAGCAATAGTGCTGTCGTATCCCACACAGTAAATAAAATAATCACCGCAATTCATATTCTCCACATGAATGTGTTCTTCAGTTGCTTCTCCCTGAACCGTTAAATTGAATATTGATAATGACCCCGGGTAGACCAGTGTGCCATAAGCGACATAGGCTTTAGCGCCCACTATAGCTCTGCCGTGATGCTGGGGAAAAACAAGAAGCGTTGCATTACCACCCTGGCCCGCTTTGCAAACAGGCGTGCCGTCTTTGCGGCACGATGTAGAACCGAAAATAATAACAAGCGCTGTTACAAGAAGGAAATATTTTTTCATGTGTTTTATTTTAAACCGTTAGGAAATTATTTACCGGATAACTACGGGGCTACCCATTCTATACCCTGGCTTCCTTTACCGAAATGATACGTGAGGCCTGTATTCAGGTATGAATAAGAATCATTATTCTCACTTGTAATCAGTGGATTCGTTACACCAATGCTGGAAAGATTTTCCCTGACTCCGTCAATCATATCAGAATTAGTAAAGCGGTAACCATATTCAAGATGCAAATCAAGCCGCTTGCTCAGTTTGTATTTTGCACCAAGTGCAAGCGGAATCAATGTTGCCATATTATCATTCACTTCAACCCAATCAGCTGCGTTTACTTTAAACTTAGCATCATATCCGCCCCAGCCTATTCCGGCAGCAGCATAAACGAGAAACTTGCTTTCTTTTTTCTTTGAAAAAATATCACTGAAATTAACCACACCGCGAAGTGATACTTCATATTTAATCTTGCCCTCATAGGCGAAATAATTATCACCTACAGCCTTGTTTCCGTTAAGTGTGCCAAATGCAAACTGCGCCTGGAGCCCGAAAGTGTGCGTGAAATTTTTCGTCACATTCAATCCATATCCGAAGCCGGCAGTGAAGTTAGAATCGTTCAGTGCATTTTCCGATAAGTCGCCGCAGAAATAAGTCGGTCCGAAGTGAGCGCCAACGCTCCATGTATTGGTCTCGTTGCTTTGCGCATACAAGCTGCCTGCTAACGAAATAATAATTATTACAAGAGTAAATTTTTTCATGGGATTATATTTTACAAGAAGACCAAAAGTATTTAAGCTTATTAATACTTGATGAATATTCTACAGCTTATACAAAATGGTAAATATTAATTATCTCTTGTCGTAGCGTAGGGGGGAGTCGAACCCCCGACCTCAGGGTTATGAATCCTGCGCTCTAACCATCTGAGCTACCACGCCGGAATTTTATAAAGCGTGCAAACGTAATTTATTTGAAGGTTATAGCCAAAAACATTTCTTATGGCGTTTGTTTAATAGTTATTCCTTCAATTATCTTGCAAGCGAATTAAATTGGATTTGAAAATACAATTTTTAAACTCCAGGTGAAATACTTAATCAGCTTAGTTTTTTGCTTCGCATCTTTCGGGCAGATAAAGGCACAAAATGATTCTGTTCGTACCGATAACCTGCTTTCATTCAAAGGATATATTTCATCTATCTCCAAAAATTTTTCAAAGCAGGCAACAGCACCGTTTCATCTTAAAGGAAAAGAATATATTGAAGCAGCGGCAATAATCGGAACGACTTTAGCCCTCACAACTCTTGATGGAAAAGCTGACGATGCAGTAAAAGACCTCAGAGACAAAAGCTCGTTTGTTCATAATGTAAGCCCGGTAGTAACAGAGTTGGGTGCAACATACGGAATAGCGGGAGTTAGCGCCCTTGCCTTAGGTGGACTTATATTTAATAATACTGACATGGCTGAAACGGGATTGCTTGCAACACAGGCCATCATTACCTCAGGAGTTTGGGCGCAAGTCGGAAAATTTATTTCGGGCAGAGAACGCCCGTTCCAAAGCTATGTAGGGACGCAGCTTCCGGGAGGAAAATGGTATGGCGGCTTGGTTGCAATTTCAAATCCGGATAATCTTCCGGCATCTTCTTTTAATTCATTTCCTTCAGGACATACAACAACTGCATTTGCAATAGCCACCGTATTTGCAATGAAATACAAAAACTGTAAAGCGGTTCCAGTTACCGCCTATACACTGGCAACAATAGTTGGCGCTACAAGAATGATAGAACACAAGCACTGGTTAAGCGATGTTTTTGCCGGTGCGGTACTCGGCCATTTATGTGCAAGGCAAGTGATGAATTCATATTTAGGAGAAGGAAAAATAAGCAGCAAATCAAAAAATCATTCATCGATATTTATCTATCCCGATATGACCAATGGACTGGGCATTACCTGCAGGATAGGGCTTTAGACGGCCTCTGATAATGTTATTTCTTACTAACATGTGTTTTTATGCAACCCGCCGATAATTCTTTGCATCCTATTACAATAAATGGTTAATTAGCGTTATGAATCTGCCGAGGTACATAAAAAGAATCCTTATATTATTTCTGCTCATTTTTGCATGTGAGAGCAGTAATGCGCAGAGTTACGCCAACTGGTGGTATTTCGGGCAAAATGCAGGAGTGACATTTCAGACCGGTAATCCTGTTGCTTCACCGGGAGGACAAATAAATACCGTTGAAGGAACGGCTGCCATTTCTGATGCTGCCGGTAACCGCTTATTTTATACTGAAGGTGTTCGCATCTGGAACAGAAACCATATACAGATGCCGAATGGTTCCGGGCTGATGGGAAATATCTCTTCAACACAATCGGCAGTAATTGTACAGCGCCCCGGAAGTTCCAACATATATTATGTATTTACAGTTGACGCCCAGGCAGGAGCCAACGGATTGCGATGGTCTGAAGTTGATATGAATTTGCAGGCAGGAATGGGCGATGTTACTGTGAACAAAAACATCCCCTTATACACACCAACCACCGAAAAAATATGTGCAATAAAACATTGCAACAATACTGATGTATGGGTCATCAGCCATCATTGGGGAACGAATCAATTCAGGGCGTATCTTGTAACGGCTGCTGGAATAAATCCTGTTCCGGTGGTTAGCGCTGTAGGTACCGTTCAAACCGGTTCTAATACAAATACAATCGGTTATATGAAAGTTTCTCCTGACGGCAACAAGATTGCTGTTGCTGTACGATATACCTCAGCAGGAGGTCAGCCCGGCTATGTTGAATTGGCCGACTTTAATAATGCGACAGGAGCAGTTTCCAATGCATTTGTGCTCGGTAACGCGCAGTACGCATATGGTGTTGAATTTTCTCCTAACAGTACTCTCCTGTACACCAATAGGTCGCAGGGAACAATGATTTACCAGTATAATCTTTGTGCAGGTTCTAACGCAGCCATCAGTGCATCGCAGACCCAGGTTGGAACCTCAACATCGGGCTGGGCAGGTGGATTGCAGCTGGGGCCCAATAATAAAATTTATATGGCGCTTTACCAGGCGCAATGGCTTGGCGTCATTAATAATCCCAATACGGTTGGTGTTGGATGTAATTATGTTGACAACGGTGTGCCGCTTGCACCCATGATGAGCACATTGGGTATTCCCAGCTTTGTGCAAAGCTATTTCAGAATTCCTCCCGCTATAAGCAGCAGCATTGATACAACGGTCAATTGCCTTCTCGATTCTTTGTCATTCACCACGCAATACACTGCCTCATGCACAGCACCCGGAAATATAGTCACTTCTGTAGCATGGAATTTCGGTGACCCCCTTTCAGGGCCAAATAATACTTCTAACCTCCTGGCGCCCGTTCATTTATTCAGCGGCTCAGGAAATTATACGATAACGCTGATTGTTAATTATGTCTGTTACAGCGATACAACAACCATCCAGGTTAACGTTTTAAGTTGCGGGCCAACTGTTACGCTGGCCGGCGACAGCATCTGTAATGGCACATGTACCAACCTGACCGCTATGGGTAGCGGCGGAACCCCACCCTATATGTTTACCTGGACTCCCAACATAGGAAACGGTGCAGGCCCTCACCAGGTATGCCCTACAACGACAACCCTATATTCTGTTTTAATAACCGATTCACTCGGAGATACCTCTTCAACATCTGCAACGGTTCTCGTTTATCCACTGCCTGTTCTTGCTTTGACAGAAACTGATGTGCTGTGTAACGGAGACACTACAGGAACGGCCACCGTGAATCCCGCAGGTAATAATCCATTCACATACTCATGGAGTACCACTCCGGCCCAGGCATTACAAACTGCAACGGGATTACCTATTGGAACTTATACTGTTACAGTTACTGACATAAACGGATGCTCACAGACGGGAAGCATCGTGGTAAACGAACCGCCTCCGTTGGTTGTTGATACCTCTACCATTAGTCCCGTATGCACCGCATGCAACGGAAGCGCAACTGCAAATCCATCCGGGGGAATAGCCCCTTATTCTTACTTGTGGAACACATTGCCTGTTCAGGCAACGCAAACCGCAACGGGACTTTGCCCCGGAGTCTATACAGTTACCGTAACTGACGCGAACGGATGCACTCAAGCGGCATCGGTCACATTGTTTGCAACTTCTGTTTCTCTTACTGTGAATATTTCTTCAGTAACCGATGCATTGTGCTACGGATATTGTAATGGTGATGCTACGGCATTTACAAACAGCGGTACGCCGGGTTATTTATATTTATGGAGCACAGTTCCGCCCCAGGTTACGGCAACAGCTTCATCGCTTTGCGCGGGTATGTATTCTGTTTCGGTTACTGATGCCAATGGATGCACCGGTACAACGGTTGCTGTTGTAAATGAACCGCAACCTGTTGTAACTACTGCTTCTAATGATGTTTCTATTTGCTTAGGGCAGAGTACTCCATTAGTTGCTTCGGCGATAGGCGGCACCCCGGGATATAATTACACATGGAACCCGGGAAATATTTCGGGTTCATCTTTAAGTGCGAGTCCTGCGTCAACCACTATTTATATTGTGAGTACAACCGATGTAAACGGATGCCTTGCTGCTGATGATAGCGTAACGGTAACCGTAAACCCGTTGCCCATTGTTTTGTTCACGCCCGATATCACCAGCGGATGTAGCCCTGTTTGTGTTTCATTCACAAATCAGACATTAAATCCCGCGTCAAGCTTTTGGGATTTTGGCGATTTCAGTTCCTCTACAAGCACCAACCCATATCACTGCTTTAACATTCCTGGCATATACGATGTAACGCTGTATGTCACCGACAACAATGGCTGCACCGATTCTCTTACCCAGAACAATCTCATTACCGTTTACCAATGGGTCGTGGCCGATTTCATTATTACTCCACAACCGCCATATCTCACCGGAACGGTTATTTCTTTCATTGATAATTCCACAGGGGCAAGCATGTGGGTATGGAATTTCGGTGACCCGCTAAATACCACTTCTCAGCAGCAGAATCCTGAGTTCTCTTACGATGTGCCGGATACGTACACCGTTACGCTTATTGCGAATAATGTTAACGGCTGTCCCGACACTGTTTCGCATACTGTGCGTGTGGATGCGCCTTTTGACTTTTTTGTTCCCGGTGCATTTACGCCCAACGGTGATAACCTCAACGAAACATTTTTACCCATGGGCATTGGCTATAATGATGCAGAGGGATATGAGCTAACCGTTTACGACCGCTGGGGAACCGTTCTTTTCAAGAGTAAAAATCCTTCTATAGGATGGGACGGGCGCTCTGCCGATGGCAGCCATATAGTTCCCCAAGGTGTTTATGTGTGGACTATTACAGTGCGTTCAATCTTCAACAACATTAAGCACACCTATGTTGGGCATGTTACGGTGGTGAAATAAATGCGGTAGCGCGTTCTAATATCGGTAATTATCCCAGCGCCCATTGAACTCATAACTATGAAACAATTTTATCTTACGACCTTAGTCTTAGTATTCACTTTTAAGTATTCATTTGCTATGGGAAGACTTGCTGCAGATACAATCAAACCTCAATTCATATGTGGAGATACACTTTTAAATAAATATATAGAGTTGAATACAAAATATCCTGATGAAGCAAGAAATAATTGTATGAGAGGAAAGGTTGAAATTGGCTTTAAGATTACATCGAGTGGAAATATAGAATCAGTAACTGTGCTTAAAAATTCTTTCAAACCACTAGACAACGAAGCTTTACGAGTAGTTTATTCCACAATTGGGAAATGGAAACCTGCAACCGTAAATGGCATTCCAATTGATTACTATTTGATGACACCATTTAATTTTTGGTTTGATGATTATCAATGTGATAATTTACCGAGCGGCAAAAAAAATGCTCTTCTCATTTTGGAAATCCGTGAAAAAGAAGACTTATTATACAATGCAGGAGTAGCCAAGCTTCATAACAATGATTATACAAACGCTCTTAAAGACTTTGATGCTGCTCTCAAAATAGATCCTCTTGATCCGGATGCTCTTTATAATCGCGCTATATGCAAATTGAATTTAGGCGACAAAGAAGGGGCATGTGCCGATTTAAAAAAAGCGAAACGGTGGAGTAGTTCCAAAAGCCCGGAAGGTATTAGCAATTTATTAGACAAATACTGCAAGTAACTCGACATGATTGTCGATAGCGGGGGCATTCATGACAATGTCCCTACGCTGTCACACCTCAACATCATTCCGTATTTTTATCACCTCAATTTTCTGAAGACATTTTCAGCATGCATAATTTTCTTTCATTCGATACACGCGGATTATATTGCCGGGCAGGCGGATTTTATCTTGACCCGCGGCTTATAGTAAATCATGCCATCATCAGTCATGCCCATTCAGACCATGCCGTTAGAGGAAACAAAAACGTTTACTGCACCGCACCGACGGCAGCATTCATGAAAAAAAAATTCGGCAGCAAGGGAGAATATCATGTAAAGGATTATGGAGCAAAGTTTAACATCGGCGAAGTGAGCATCACCCTGTTTCCAGCGGGGCATATGCTGGGCAGCGCACAAGTGCTTATGGAATTTGAAGGAGTAAAATATCTGTACACGGGTGATTTTAAAACCGTGGCAGACACCTCCTGCGAGCCGTTTCATTTTGTAAAAGCAGACGTGCTTTATACCGAGACCACGTTTGCAAAACCTTCATTTGCCCATCCCGACCCGGAGCAGGAAATCAGCAAGCTGAATAATTATAGCGGAATCAATATTCTTATCGGTGCTTATTCTTTGGGAAAGGCGCAACGTATCACACAGCTTGCCGCACAGCATTGCCCCGGGAAGAAAGTTGTTGTTCATTCTGAATCGGTGCCCTTTCATAAAATTTATGAATCGTTTGGATATTCACTCGGCAACTGGGTACGGTATGAAAAAAATTTGCTCAAAGAAAATGACAACATCATTTATGTAGTTCCTCCTTCAGTTTACTTTAAGCACGCTGATTCAAAAAAGTTTCTAAAGACTTTTGCAACAGGCTGGAAGCAATTCTACCGCAGTAATGATTTGCGTCTCACCATCAGCGACCATGCCGACTGGCGCGAACTGCATGCGTTGATTGCTTACATGAAACCCAAAACCGTTTTCACGCTGCACGGAGACGGAAGCCGCCTGAAGAAATTTTTTGCCGGTCAGGCAATGAATGTCGTGATGCTTAACGGCAAGCAGAAGGAAGAATCAAAGCAGCATTCTCTTTCTTTATTCAGTGATGAAAATACTTTCCGCTGAACAGCTTCGTGCCGCTGACCGCTACACCATAGAGCACGAGGCCATCGCTTCAATTGATTTAATGGAACGCGCGGCCGCTGCCTGCGTCAAATGGTTATTCAGTTCCGGACAGATCCCCCTCTTCACCCGGAGAGGGGTTAGGGGTGAGGCGATTTTTATTTTCTGCGGTACCGGCAACAATGGGGGAGATGGCCTTGCCATTGCCCGCTTGCTGCTTGAAAAAAATATCCAGGTCAAAGTTTTCATTATACCGCTTGGAAATAATCCCACTAAAGATTTTCTCATTAACAAAAAGCGGCTTGAAAAGCATTCAGTCAAATCCATTAAAGAAATTTCTTCTGAAAAGGAACTACCGCCTATCAGTAGAGATACCTTGGTCATTGATGCTCTGTTCGGCACAGGTATTAGCCGCAAACCGGAAGGCCTTGCAGCTAAAACCATTGCACACATTAATAAATTATCGGCATCAGTTATTGCAATAGATATGCCATCGGGGTTATTTACTGATGTACATACACCGCACAGTGCCATAATTCATGCAACACATACATTAAGCTTTGCAGCTCCAAAGCTTGCTTTTCTTTTCGAGGAGAATGAAAAATTTGTCGGCAGGTGGCATGCACTCGATATCGGACTGGATAAACAATTTACAGAATCACTTCCGTCAAAAAATTTTCTAATTGAAAAAAAAGATGCGGCTTCGCTTTTTCCCGGACGGAAGAAATTCAGTCATAAAGGAATGTATGGTCATGCACTCATTGTTGCAGGCAGTTACGGCATGATGGGTGCAGCAGTTTTATGTACACGGGCAGCGCTCCATTCAGGAACGGGTTTAGTAACAGCGTTTATACCTAAGTGCGGATACAACATCATGCAGCGTTCCGTTCCCGAAGCAATGGTTGTATCATCGAAAGCAGAAAAATATATTTCGGGCCCGCTGCCGGAGAAAAATTTCACCTCTGTCACCATTGGCCCGGGAATTGGAACCCCCCCGAATACAGTCCGTTGGTTAAAACATTATATGCCTGGAATAAAACAACCTCTGCTTCTCGATGCAGATGCCCTGAACATTATTTCAGAAAATAAATCGCTGCTGAAAAAAATTCCTGCAGAGGCTGTGCTCACTCCTCATCCCGGAGAATTCAGGCGTCTTGCAGGAAAAGCAAAAAACGATTTTGAAAATTTTGAGCTGCTGAAATCATTTGCAAAAAAGTACAGCGTTTACGTTGTGCTGAAGGGAGCGCATACGTGCGTTGCAACACCCGGCGGTGAAGCATACTTCAACAGTACGGGCAACCCGGGGATGGCCAAAGGCGGAAGCGGTGATGTGTTGTCGGGAATTATAGGTGCATTGCTGGCAAGAGGAATTCCTGAGCTTCAATCATGTATTGCAGGTGTATTTATTCATGGGCTTGCAGGAGATATTGCCGCTGAAAAATTTTCTCAGGAAAGCATGACCGCTTCCGATATAATTGCCGCCCTTCCCGAAGTGTTTAAACAAATTAGTTAAGTCTTCGTTATACGTTATAAGATGTAACGTAATTTCTCCACTATGCCGCATGGACTGATTCTTATTGTCATCGCAGTATATTTTATTGTGTTGCTCGCCATTGCTTTTTATACTTCAAGAGGGGCAGGCAATGAATCATTTTTTATCGGTAAAAAAAGTTCCAACTGGCTTTTGGTTGCTTACGGTATGATTGGCACCTCCCTGAGCGGAATTACATTTATGAGTGTTCCGGGAAAAGTTGCGGGCAACCATTTTTTTTACATGCAGATTGTTATCGGTTATCTTATTGGCTATGCTGTAGTCGCCAAAGTGCTCATGCCGTTGTATTACAGGATGAATGTGGTTTCCATTTATTCCTATCTGCAGAACCGCTTCGGAAATGTCGCCTACAAAACAGGAGCTTCATTTTTTCTTCTCTCGCGGACGCTGGGCGCTTCTCTCAGGATTTATTTGGTGCTCTATGTGCTTCAGAAATTCCTGCTCGATGATATGAACATTAATTTTTTCGTCACCGCATTCGTTATTCTTGCATTAATACTTCTTTATACCCTGCAGGGTGGAGTAAAAACTATTGTATGGACAGATACTCTGCAAACCACATTCATGGTTCTTTCTCTTGTGGTAACCATTGTCATAATTAACCGTGAGCTTGGTTTTTCTTTTAGTAAGTTGATAGAAACGCTCAGTGAAAAAGGCTACGCGCAAATATTTAATACGGATTTCAAATCGCCTGCATTTTTTCTGAAGCAAATCATCAGTGGTGCTTTCATTACCATTGCAATGACCGGCCTTGACCAGGAAATGATGCAAAAAAATATCAGCATACGCACCCTGGGCAAGGCACAGCAAAACATGTTTATGTTCAGTGGTATTTTGCTTGTAGTGAATCTTCTCTTTCTGATTCTTGGCGGAGCGCTATATGTGTATGCTGCCGAAAAGGGAATTGCCCTTACTCCGCAAAGTGATGATACGTTTCCTGCTATTGCACTAAATTATCTTCCTCCTGTTGCCGGAATATTTTTTATTGTCGGATTAATATCCGCTCTTTTTCCGAGTGCAGATGGCGCCATGACAGCGCTCACTTCATCTTTTTGTATTGATATTCTTAACTTTAACAGGCGAAGTGACTGGAGCGATGGACAAAAAAAGAGAAAAAGAAAAATGGTTCATGTCACCGTAGCCGTAGTATTCTTTCTCATCATTTTGTTTTTCAAAATCATAAACAAAATGGCGCTCATTGACTTAGTGCTTGAATTGGCAGGGTACACGTATGGCCCACTGCTGGGGCTTTTTGCTTTTGGAATTTTTACAAAGAGCAATCCCTCTGAAAAACTTTTGCCCTGGATTTGTCTGGCTGCTCCTGTGCTTACCTATGTATTAAAGCTAAACTCACCGCAGATTTTTAACGGCTACCAGATTGGATTTGAAATTTTACTTATCAACGGCATCATAACTTTCCTGGGACTTTATTTTAGCTCGGATAAGAAAGAAAAATCTTTATCCGTGAATGCCTAGTATTGCATTCAGCCGATTGCCTGTCGCAAATCTTCGACCAGGTCACCGGCATCTTCAATTCCTGTGCTTATGCGTAGCAAACCATCTGTGATTCCAAGGCGGTCACGTTCTTTTTTCGGAACCGAAGCATGCGTCATGGAAGCAGGGTGACTAATGAGCGATTCCACACCGCCCAGCGATTCGGCAAGAGAAAATATTTTAAGTGATGATGCCATGCGGAATGTTTCTTCGGTAGATTTATTTTTCAGCGTAAAGGAAATCATTCCTCCAAAACCTTTCATTTGCTTTTTGGCAATGGCGTGACCGGGATGGTCAGCAAAACCCGGCCAGTTCACCGTTGCAACTTTCGGATGATTCCTCAGGGATTCAGCAACAATTTTTCCATTGATGCAATGCTGTTCCATCCGAAGGTGCAGTGTTTTAATCCCGCGCAGAACCAGAAAACTATCCATTGGTCCGGGCACCGCTCCGCAGGAATTGTGGATGAAAGCAAGCTGCTCATATAGCTTTTCATCATTCATGCAAAGCACACCCATGACTACGTCAGAATGTCCACCCAAATATTTTGTTGCAGAGTGCATAACTATATCTGCTCCCAGGTTTAAGGGATTTTGTAAATAAGGCGAAGCGAATGTGTTATCAACAACATGAATGAGTTTATGCTTTTTTGTTATTTCAGAACATGCAGCAATATCAATGATTTTCATCATTGGGTTTGATGGTGTTTCTGTCCAGATGAGTTTTGTGTTTGGATTGATGTGTGCAGAAATATTTTTTGCATCCGCCATATCCACAAATTGAAACTTTATGCCGTAGTTGGCAAATACTTTCATGAACATGCGGTACGTTCCGCCATATAAATCATCTGCTGCAAGCACTTCATCGCCCGGCTTCAGCAACTTAATAACAGCATCGCTCGCACCCATGCCGCTTGAAAAACACAGGCCGTATTTTGCATTTTCCAGCGCAGCGATATTTCTTTCGAGAGCAGAACGGGTTGGATTTTTTCCACGGGCATAGGCGAATCCTTTATGCTTGCCAGGTGATTCCTGCACGTAGGTGGAAGTAAAATAAACCGGGGTCATAATGGCTCCGGTTGATTCATCGGGGTGTTGACCCGCATGAATGGCTTTAGTGGCGAATTTCATCAATGAAATATATTCAGGGGTTTATCAAACCTTGACGGTGCTCACAATAGATTCAAAAATCATCCGTCCATCCGTATTAAAAAGTTCTTCATCAGCAGCGCGTTCCGGATGGGGCATCATTCCGAAAACATTTTTCTTTTGGTTGCTGATGCCGGCAATATTCTGAAGAGAGCCGTTGGGGTTTGATTCATCAGTTACATTTCCGTTTTCATCACAGTAGCGGAAAAGAATTTGTCCGTTCTCATTCAGCAATTGTAATGTTTTTTCATCAGCAAAATATTTTCCTTCACCGTGAGCGATAGGTACTTTCAAAGGGCTTTTTGTATCGCACTGCGAAGTAAGCAGCGAATCATTATGTTCCGCTTTCAGAAAAATATTTTTGCAGATAAACTGGCGGTTATTGTTGTGCATTAACGCTCCGGGCAATAAACCCGACTCGCACAAAATCTGGAAGCCATTGCAAACACCGAATACAAACCCACCCTTGTCGGCAAACTCAAGCACTTCGTTCATTACAGGTGAAAACCTTGCTATAGCGCCGGAGCGGAGATAATCACCATAAGAAAACCCTCCCGGCAGTACAATGAAATCACTGCCTTTTAAATCATGCTCTTTATGCCAGAGGCGCACAACCTCCTGCTCCATAATGGTTTCCAGCGTATAGATAATGTCCTCATCGCAGTTGGAACCGGGAAAAATTACTACTCCGAATTTCATGTGTGCAAAGTTAGAAAACATGTCCTGGCTTCAGCCAAATCGGACTAATATTATAAACACCATGAGCAAAAGAAATGAAAATTCGGCAAATGCTTTTTTCTTCACCTGTAAAAAGAAATAGGAAAAGAAGATTGAAAAGGGTATTACCATGATACAGATGCTTTGAAGAGAAATGGCAGGCGTAAAAAACAAGCTCAGCAGTGCAAAAAGCATTAAAAGAAAAATCAATTGAAAATACCTGCGAATGCGAATTATATTCCTGTAAAAATGTCTTGAGACAGAAAAAACAGAAATAAGTAGAAGAAAAAGAAGTACGGAAACAGCAATGATTTGAGCCGGCTTAAAATGAGGAGGGATAAATTGTATTATAAAAAAAGCTTTAGGAATTTTTTGCAGCCAGAAACCTGCTAATGAACCGCTGAGAAATAAATATATGCTTAGAAAATAATAGGGAAGAGCAAAGCCAATGAATGAAATTATCCATATCCGCCAATGGAAAGGCAGGAGAATAATGAATGATAAAAGGAGGAAGAAATAAAAGATAATTGCAGAACTGTCAATCAAAGTTGCAAATGCAAGAAGAAACGAAGTATCGAAAACCTGGCGGAATGGTTCCGGATTTTTATAGAGAAGAAATACTTTATCGAGTACCATGAGAAGAACCAGGTTGACAAACAACGCCGGTTGAATCTTCATCATTTCGGGAAACATAACGGACAACGTAATAAAAAGCAAAGCAGGGAGAAAACTGAGTCTCGGAAAAAGTTCGTGCTTCACAATAAGCTGATTCAGGTAAATGGCTTGCACTGAAATCAACAGCCAGCTTATGAAGTATTGTGCAAATATGTGCAGCTTGCTGATTCCTGAATAAAGCCATTCATAAACCGGCATGGGTCGCGGAACCTGAACAATAAATGATTCAGGCTGCAGAAACAAGAAGGGTATCCAGCACAGCAGCGCAAGAAAAGGTATAGTGAAAAACGATGACGGATGAGAATCCCGGTAAAAGCGGACAAGCATTTCCTTTTATAGAAAATTAATAATTAAGTTGACTAAGGTAATTAAGGCAAACAGAGAGGCGAATCTGATATGATCAACTTATTAACTCAATAACTTAATTCTCCAATTCCCTGGTTAACTATTAGCCCAAACCTTTGTTCCTTCAGTACAATTGCTGCAAATGTCAATGCTGCTTCTGCTTTTCAACAAAGATGTTCTGAAACGATTGTAGGATTGAGAATTCCAGATTTCGGAAAAAGAATTTTCATTTACATCGCCGAGTTGGTGCGATGCATCTTTGTCGAAACAGCAGGGAACCACTTTTCCATCCCATGTTATTACACAGGAGTGCCACATCTTCCAGCAGTGATTCAGCAGTTCATTCTTGATATGAAATCTTCCGTCACCGTTTTTTTTATAACGCGAGTATTTTTCGTTCAGCGGAATCAAGTCATTTCCATTTTCGTAATCATAAACTTGTGCAGTTTTAAATGCAACTTCATCAACGCCGGTTTTTTTTGCAAGCGTTTTTATCTCTTCTGTTTGATGTTCATTGTGCCGGACCACAAGAAACTGAAATATGGTGTACGGTTTTTTTGAGTTCAGTTTCTTTTTCCACTTTACAATATTCTCAGCCCCTTCGATGACTTTGGCAAGACGCCCTCCTTTACGGTACTGCTCGTACGTTTCCTGCGTGGTTCCATCTATAGAAATAATAAGCCGGTCTAGTCCGGACTCTACAGTTTTTCTTGCATTATCATCATCCAGAAAATGTGCATTGGTTGAAGTGGCTGTGTAAATATTTTTTGATGATGCGTATTTGACCAGCTCCGTAAAAGAAGGATGGAGGTATGGCTCACCCTGAAAATAAAAAATCATGTACATCATATCACGATGCAGTTCGTCAATTACAGAGCGGTAAAAATTTTCGTCCAGCATGCCTGTGGGCCTTGTAAATGAGCGCAGTCCGCTTGGACATTCAGGGCAACGCAAATTGCAGGACGTTGTGGGCTCAATAGCAATGCTTAGCGGCAACCCCCAGTGGCTAGCTTTACCGGTCATTCGTGAATAATAATAACTTGAAAAAACTTTTGCAGCATTGAGAGTCCTGCGAGGCGTAAGCTTCGATAAAAAATTTATTCCGTCTAGTAAATTACGGTTCATTGCACAAAAATACGATTAGGAATGGAGACAAAATATATTCTCTGAAAGCAATTGCAGGAAATTATCAGCACCCATTTCCCATCAGGCAGAAATGTTTCCCGGTTTCTTATTAAGCTTACTGTTTTTGTAGCTATAGCTGAAGTAAAGCACCAGCCCGATAAGCAACCAGGAAAAAAACCATTTCCAGTTTGACAAAGTCATGCCTGTAAGAAGATAGCAACAGGATAAAAGCCCCAGTACAGGAATAAGCGAAAGATTTTTAAAAAATGATAAAGCTGCCATAACGATACACAGGATAAAAAATATCAGCATGGGAATTTTTTCGGCTGCATTTTCTGAATTCACATCCAGGTAATTTGTGATGAGTGAAGAATCAGCATACCATAGAACCGAAAATATGCCGATAATAAGAGCCGGCATAAGCCATTTTGAATTTATGTAAATGAGTTGAAACCTGCCCTGGAATTCATCTTCTGGCTTGCGCGGCAGCATAAGCACACCTCCGCATACAAGCACAAATGCAAACAAAGTTGCAATGCTGGTAAAGTCAAGCACAAACTTTTCGTCTGTAAAAAATATAGGAATCGCAACCACCAGCCCCGTAACGATAGTTGCAAAGCCAGGTGTTTTGTACTTTGGATGAATGGATGCAAATTTTTTCGGCAACAGTCCGTCACGGCTCATGCTCATCCAGATGCGCGGCTGCCCCATCTGGAAAACAAGCATCACGCTGCTCATAGCAACCACAGCTGCAATAGAAACGACAAACAACATCCATTTTACCCCCTTGATTTTAAAAACCTCTGCCAGCGGGTCGCTTACTCCAAGTTGTCTGTAAGAAACCATCCCGGTAAGTACGAGGGAAAGAATTATGTAGGCAGCCGTACATATGATAAGAGAATTTATCATTCCCTTAGGTAAATCATGCCTGGGATTTGGAGTTTCTTCTGCAAGGGTGGACACAGCGTCAAAACCAATGTATGCAAAGAATACGGCAGCAACTCCACCCATCACCCCGCCAAATCCGTTAGGCATAAAGGGAGTCCAGTTGGAAATGTCAACATAAAATACTCCAACAAAAATCACAAGCAGAATAATAGCAAGCTTAATCATTACCATTGCATTGCTTACGTTGCGCGATTCCCTGACGCCAACATAAACGAGCGCTGTAATTATTACGTTGATGAGAAACGCAGGTAAATCAAAAATTATTCTGAGCCCTGAAACCTGCGGAGCGATATTCCATGCTGTGAGACCTTCACCCGGAATATTTCCGAGCGATGCGTTATGCGCGTTATGGTAATTCGTGGTAAGCCATTCGGGCATGTGCATTCCTATTCCATCAAGAAGATTGGTGAAATACCCGCTCCATGCAAAAGCTACGTAGATATTTCCTATGGAATATTCCATAAGCAAAGCCCATCCTATTATCCAGGCAAATAATTCTCCGAAAGAAACATATGCATACGTGTATGCGCTTCCCGAAACCGGTACGCGCGATGCAAATTCGGCATAACACAGAGCTGTGAAACCGCACGCAATGCCGCAAATGATAAATAAAAGTATAACCGCAGGACCCCCTTTAAAACAGGCCTCGCCCATGCTGCTGAAACTTCCTGCGCCAATAATAGCTGCAATCCCGAAAAAAGTCAAATCACGGACGCGCAATACTTTATGCAGCGAGTGACTTTCTCCTTCGTCACCGCTGACCTGAGTTATTGGTTTTCTTCGGAAGAGCTTCATGGTTTTGCGTGCCGGTCAAAAATAGAAATATAAATCAAGGCTGAAATTACAGGGTTACTCATACAGTATTTTTAACAAATAATTTTGAATTGCTGATAAAGTAGCCTGCAAGAAAAATCAGGAAGGGAAGAGCAATGATTTTATAACGGACAAACGTGCCTGCAACGGGTGTTGTGAGGCCCAGGAAAGTGAACGTGATAACAGTAAACGAAAGACAGAATAAAAGTAGCGGCACATCTTCTTTTGACGGTACGCGGAATAAAATTATGGCTTCAATCAGCATCAAAAGAATAAATAATGTTTCAAGAGAAGCGATACGAAGAAAAATATTGCCTTTACTAAACGACTGCGGCTGAGTAAGTGCGATAATAAAAGCAGCCGGTGATTTTTTCAAAATGTCGCTCCAGTCGGGTTTTAATTTTTCTTGAGTTATAATGCTTCCCGATTTACTGTAGTTGGCAAGGTTAACAAAGTTATTCTGCTTGACAGCTATAATGCATGGAACATCGCAAGATGGATTAACAAAGTAAAAACTATACAATGCAACAAACCAAACCAAATGTGTAACCGCAAATTTTTGCCAGACGTTTTTTCTGTTTGAAGCAATTAACAATCCGGTTAATCCCGGGAAAAGCGCAATGAGAAAATAAAACCTTGTGAGCACCAGTAAAAATACCGATGAGATAAGAATAAGAAAATTTACGATAGATTTTTTTTCCATCAATCGCAAGGAAGAATAAACCAGGAACCCTGCGGCAAATAATACAATGGCTTCCTTCAATGCGCCCGAGCCCCAGAATGCTACGGACGGGAGAAAAAATATTCCCGCGTAAAATAATTGATGATGCTTTTTTACAGCGGAGGAAAAAGCTCTGTAAAGTGCCGTAAGCCCTGCAAATGACAGGAAGCTGAAGAAAATGGCATGAACATAATATTCACCGAAAGAAAAAATCCGGAGGACAGAATTAATTCTGATAATAATGCGGCTGTCATTGAAAAGTAAATCAAACTCGTTATTGTACCATGCATTCATTTTTGAGTAATACATTTCTTTCAGATAATCGTTGCCCGAATCAATCCCGAATAACATTTTGAAGTAATCTGCCGGATGCGACTTCAAAGCTTCAAACATAATGCTGCTGTCGCTGAACAAAACAAACGTATCTCCGCCTTTGTAATAGTAGGTATAAACCAAACCCATCAGAATAGCGCCGGCACATTTCAATGTAAAAGACAGCGCAACCAGTTGGAATGGAATATTTTCGGGTAAAAAAAATTTTACTTTTCGTATAATGAAAAATAAAATGACAAACCAGGATAGAGTAATCAGCCAGCTGCCCGTCATGGGATTCGGAGAAAATATTTTTCCATCCTTCCTGACTGGTAGAGGCGAAACAAGATGTAAAGCAAGAAGGGTATTGCAATGATTTTATAGCGGACAATAGCTCCGGTTACGGGAACAATTAAACCGATGAGAATAAAAATGAGAATGAAAAATGATACAGAAAAATAAAACAGCGGGTCGGTAGTCCAATTTCCTTTCCGCATTGAAATTAATGCAAGTACAAGTAATAAAAGTATGACAAGATTTTCAGCAGCGGCAATAATGATTAATGCACCGGATGCTTCAAAAATGTGAGGGCGGAGCAACGTTCTGAAAAAAGCAGGCGCTGACTGCGTAAATATAACTGCCGCTGAATTATGGAGCGGTGCAATTTTAAGTACATGGTTTGGCTTTTCAATTTCAACTGCTCTGAAAAACTCCCTCTGCTTCACATCAAGATAATGCACCACATCAAGTTTAGGCGAAATATATTTTAATGCGAACACGGCTGCAAACACAACAATATGCGCCGCAATAAATTTTAAAATGATTTTCTTCTTGTTAACCGAGTACCATATCCATGCTGTCAGCGCAGGAATCATTGCCATTAATATGTATATCTTAATCAATGCCATCAGGAGAGAGGATAATATAAAAGTCAGCAGGTTGAGCCAGCGGTAAGTGCCGCCATTAAGCATGCGGCTGAAAGAATAAAGCATACACCCCGCAGCAAAGAGAATCACTCCGTCTTTCAGCAGGCCGGAACCCCAGAAGAGGAGGGAAGGAAATAAAATAATTGTAGCAAAAAACAGCAAACGATTTCTTTCCATTTTCAGAAAGAACGTCTTGCAAAGGAAAACCAATCCGAGCAGCGATAAGAAATTGATAAACACTACATGCAGGTAGTAATGCTCCCCCGGGGTAAGGAAACGGAAGACCGTGTTCATACGAACCATCATGCGGTTTGATGAAACGTAGAAATCTTCTGTCATCCATGTATTCATTTTATAGAAGTAGGGCTCAAGCTCGGGGTCATCCATGCCGATACCTGTAAAGAGCTCATAGAAGTGCCGTGGGTTAACGGCAAGCGCTTCCATCATCACCCCACTGTCATCAAAAAATTTAAAAGTATCTGCCTTCGAGCGGTCAGTGTAATGATGCGAATAAAGAAACCCCAAGGAACAACCGGCAATTACTTTAATAATGAAAGCAAGGACAATATATCTTGGTTTGACAGAAGGAAGGGTGAAAAATTTTAACTTGAAAATAAGCAAAGATAAAGCGCCCGTGTACAGCGATATGAGCAGGGTTTCCTTGAGCATTAGTCAGGCGATTCGGTTCAAAGGTAAACAGAAATAAATTTCTTCATGAGCCCGAAAAATTTTAGTTATCAGACATACAACACTAAAAATATTTCGTGTAAGTTTGTCACTCAATAAGGAAAAATCTGAAATAAATTTATGAGCGAAGTAAGTGAAGAAATACATGTTAGCTTAGATACTGCAAAAGAATTGGGGCTTTTACCCGAAGAGTTTGAGAAAATCATTTCTATACTTGGCCGCACTCCTAACTTCACTGAGCTAAGTATTTACTCGGTAATGTGGAGTGAACATTGCTCGTATAAAAATTCCATCCGTTGGCTCAAAACGCTTCCGCGGGAAGGGAAGCACCTGCTTGCAAAAGCGGGAGAAGAAAATGCGGGGCTCGTTGATATTGGTGACGGACTTGCCTGTGCCTTCAAAATAGAATCGCATAATCATCCTTCTGCCATTGAACCTTATCAGGGAGCTGCTACAGGAGTGGGAGGAATCAATAGGGATATTTTTACCATGGGTGCACGGCCAGTGGCACAGTTGAATTCTCTGCGTTTCGGGAATCTTAATAATGAAAGAAACAAGTGGTTGCTGCGCGGAGTTGTGAAGGGAATCGGTGATTATGGAAATGCATTCGGTATCCCAACTGTGGGCGGAGAAATTTATTTTGATGATTGCTATACGGTAAATCCATTGGTAAATGCCATGTCTGCCGGAATTGTTGAAGCAGGAAAAACAGCATCCGCTATTTCGTATGGTAAAGGAAACCCGGTTTTCATTGTGGGCTCTGCCACGGGCAGGGACGGAATTCACGGCGCCACTTTTGCATCGGGCGATTTACATGCGGATTCTCATGAGGATTTGCCGGCCGTGCAGGTGGGCGACCCATTCACAGAAAAACTTTTATTGGAAGCATCGCTTGAAGTGATAGCAACCGGAGCTGTTGTAGGTATGCAGGACATGGGCGCGGCGGGAATAATTTGCTCTACTTCAGAAATGTCTGCAAAAGGAAAACACGGCATGGTGGTGCATCTTGACCAGGTTCCCACGCGGCAGAAGGGAATGCTGCCGTGGGAAATTCTTTTGTCAGAATCACAGGAGAGAATGCTGGTGGTGGCAAAAAAGGGACGAGAAACAGAGGTTCAGAAAATTTTCGAAAAATGGGATTTGAATTGTGTACTCATAGGTGAAGTTACCGAGACAGACCGGTTACATTTTTATATGCACGGAGAATTGACAGCCGATATTTCTGCCGAGTCATTGGTGCTGGGCGGAGGCGCGCCCGTATATGAAAGAGAATACAATGAACCGAAGTATTTAGAGAAAAATAAAAAATTTAACCAGGAAAATATTGCCATACCCGGAGACCGGAAAGATGTTGCATATTTCCTTCTTAAAAATCCAAGCATTGCATCGAAAAAATGGATTACTACTCAGTATGATTCCATGGTGGGTACGGTAAACATGACAACAAATGAACCAAGTGATGCGGCGGTTATAAATATTAAAGACACAGACAAATCACTTGTACTTACGGTTGATTGCAATTCACGTTATGTTTATGCTAGCCCTGAAATCGGTGCAGCCATTGCCGTTGCCGAAGCAGCGCGGAATGTGGTATGTGCGGGAGGCGAGCCGCTGGCTATAACCAACTGTCTTAATTTCGGCAACCCGTATAACCCGGAAGTATACTGGCAGTTTGTAAATGCCATCAAAGGAATGGGAGATGCGTGCAAAAAATTTGACACCCCGGTAACGGGCGGCAACGTTAGCTTTTACAACCAGTCATCAGACGAGGGACCGGTTTTTCCCACACCCACTATTGGAATGCTGGGACTGCTGAAAAGCAAGAAACATTTTATGACGCTGTACTTTAAAGAGGCAGGAGACCTTATTTATCTTATCGGCACATCGCAGAATGATATCTCATGCTCTGAATATCTTTATTCATATCATAATATAAAAAATTCCCCTCCGCCATATTTTAATCTTGAAGAAGAATATGCCGTTCAGCGAGCGGTAACGAAGGCAATACAGCGCAGATTAATTGCCTCGGCACATGACGTTTCTGACGGAGGACTTTTTATATGCCTGGCCGAAGCGGGCATGCACCGCCAATTTGGATTCGATATAAACAGCGATGAGGAGATACGAAAAGATGCGTTTTTATTTGGCGAAGCGCAGGGGAGAATAGTAGTAACGGTAAAACCCGAACAAGAAGACACTTTCATTGATAGCATGCTTGAGAGCGAGGCAGAATTTGTGAAGCTGGGAGAGGTAACTGAAGGCGAAATGATTGTAGATGGAGAATCATTTGGAGATATATTGGAAGCAAAAGAGACATATTTCAATGCAATTGGAAATTTGATGCAGGATTAATATTTGTATATTATCCTGTTCAGGTAAATAATTTTTATGCGGAATTTTTTCTGGAGCCAGGTTCCGTTTTTACGTTTGCTTGCCGGGGTCATTGCGGGAATTTTACTTGCTGTATATGCCCATATAATTCCCCTTGACATAGCATGGACGGTAGCATTTGTTCTGGTGCTGCTCTTGAGCATTGTAATTTTCAATAAGAAATTTTTTTCGTCATACCGTTTCAGGTGGTTACCGGGAGTACTCATTTATTTTCTTTCAATGTTTCTCTTTTATATCATCACTCTTGAGAACACTTCTGTAAATTACCCGAATCATTTCCGAAAAAGTATGCAAGGTGCGGAAGGATTCATAGGTTACCTGAGCGAAGAGCCGGTTGAAAAAAGCAAAAGTAGAAAAACAGAGATTGAAATTACCTCACTAAAAAGAAACGGTGAATGGGTTTCATGCACAGGCAAATGCCTCGCTTATATAGGCCGCGATTCAATCAGCAGCAAACTTTCCTATGGAGACGTCATTGCCTTTACAACCATCCCTCTGGAAACCGCTCCTCCGCAAAATCCATCGCAGTTTAACTTCAAACGGTACCTCAGCTTTCATCAAATATATAACCAGGTTTACCTTGCTATGGATAAATGGCTTCTGCTCCATGCCAAAGCAGGAAGTGACGTGAGGGGGCTTGCGCTTGATGTGCGGAAAAAACTTTTAAAAATTTATTCTGCAAATAATATCAGCGGCCAGGAGTTGGCTGTGCTTTCTTCACTTACACTTGGATATACTGATGACATTGACGAGGAAACACAACGGGCATTTGCCGCCTCGGGCGCTCTGCATGTACTTTCTGTTTCGGGATTACATGTCGGTATCATCGTCATTGCGCTTAGTTGGATTCTATTCTTTCTTGATAAGGGGAAGAGAAATAAAATCATTAAGACCATACTCATAATTATTTTTATTTGGGCGTATGCATTAGTGACAGGGCTTTCTGCAGCGGTACTTCGTGCGTCTGTAATGTTTACCGTTATTATTCTTGGCAAGGCATTTTTGAGGCAGACAAATATTTTTAATGCCATCGCTATTTCTGCAGTTATTCTTTTATCCATAAATCCATATCTTATTATGGAAGTGGGATTCCAGTTGTCGTATCTCGCCCTGGTTGGAATTGTTACAATTCATCCGCGGCTTTATAAGCGGGTTTATGTGAAGAATTATTTTCTCGATAAAATTTGGGCGCTTACATCAGTTTCAATTTCTGCCCAGCTTGCAACCTTTCCGTTGGGGTTGCTTTATTTTCAACAGTTTCCCAATAGCTTTTTGTTTTCCAATCTCATTGTAATACCCGGTTCAACATTAATCATTTATGGAGGGCTGCTTATGCTAATGTTAAACCCGTTAAGCGCTTTAGTTACTTCCGCGCTCGCATTTCCCGTCAAGTATCTCACCCTTGCGTTGAATCGTATTGTACTGTATATAGAGCAGATTCCTCATTCATTTGTGACAGGTATTTCAATCAGCATTTTACAAACGTGGCTTATTTATTTTGTCATCATTGCATTTTGTTTATTCATTCTAAGAAAAAATATTTTGTGGCTGCGGGCAGCTTTGTTGTTGGTTGTTTTATTTCTGATTTCATGGTTGTATGACACCATTATGATAAACAGTCAGAAACAGCTTGTGGTTTATCACGTAAATGGGAAAAGCGCTCTTCAGTTTACGCAGGGAAGAAATGCGGTGCTTTTTGCCAGCCGCGATTTGCTTGCAAACATAAGCAGCATGCAGTTTAATATTAGCAGAAATATTTATGACAGCGGTATTATGAATGTGAAGCAATTTGAAACAGAATCATTGCAATCCCTTGGCGCAATCAATGAGGCAGGAGTGTTTTACAAGGACGGTTTCATTTATTTTGAAGGAAAAAAATTTCTCCTGGCAGATGGCTTCCTTAAATTTGCCCGAGACTCTGAAAAGAAAATTATTCTCGATGCTGTAATCTTATCTGGAAAATGGCTCCGTAATCTTTCCGCTTTAACAGCTCACTTTACTTTCAGAGAACTGATAATTGACTCATCAGTTCCAAAGTGGTTAGGGGATAGGTTAATTGAAGAATCACAGGCAAAAAACATTTCGTGCTATTCTGTTGCAGATAAAGGAGCGTATGTGATGAAGAGCCTGAATTGAACTTAATTTTCTATTTACAACTTACTGATTATCTTTGCAGTCTGAAAAAAAACAAAAAACCATATAAATCAATATAAAAAATGACAAAAGCAGAATTAGTTGCAGAAATTTCGGCAAAGACGGGAATTGAAAAATTTGTAGCGCTTCAGACAGTAGAAGCCATGATGAAGATTATCAAGAATTCAGTAAGTACGGATGAAAGTGTTTACCTCAGGGGATTCGGGACTTTTTTTCCGAAGAAAAGGGCTCAGAAAATAGGCAGGATTATTTCTAAGAACCAGGCTATTGTAATTCCGGAGCATTTTATTCCCGGCTTTAAACCCGCAAAATCATTTGCAGGCAAAGTAAAAATGGGAATGAAAAGTAAAGCTGTTCCCGAACCGAGCGCTTCATGAACCGTGCAGGCCTGCTTCAGGCAATCCTTATCGTTGCCTGCATAGGGCTAACCGCTTTCCTGTATTTTTCACCCAAAACCATGCTCACTCCAAAGGTGAGCAGCAGTAAACCGATTGGTTCTGATTTTATTTTTGAGGCAGCAAAAAGCAGGTTGCAGCGGCAAGAAGCGACAGCACTCAATGAACTTGAGAAAATTCTTGAAACCAAAAGTGGCAATGACAGGATTCCATTGCTTGACTCTCTTGCCTGGCGTTGGGATATTTTGGGTGAACCGGTCGCGGCTGCAGAATATTATAAGAAGGCAGCTGAAATTAATTCTTCAGGAAAATCGTGGAACGATGCTGCCGACCGGTACCTTGCGGCATTACGCGCTCAGAACGATTCTATATTAGGCGGATGGCTATTGGAGCAGGCAATATTTTGTTATAATAAAGTGATTGAAATAAATCCGGAAAATATTGATGCAAAAATGAACCTTGCCCTTTGTTATGCCGAAAGCAGTGAACCGATGAAAGGAATTATGATGCTCAGAGAAATTGCCCAAAAGTATCCTGATAATGACAAAGCGCAGATGAACCTCGGTTTTTTATCTATCCGTTCAGGACAGTTTGATAAGGCGATCGAACGTTTCAATAAAGTTCTCGAATTAAACCCTTCTCAAAGCGAAGCGTATTATTTTCTTGGGTACGCTTTAGTGCAAAAAGGCGACACGGTAAAAGCGGCAGAAGCATTCAAAAAGTATTCAGAATCAGGAAAAGACGCGCAACTGCTTAAAGAAGCCAACGTATATATGAACCAATTAAAAACTAACTAATATTTAACTAAAAAATTTACACTATGCCAAGCGGTAAAAAAAGAAAACGCCATAAAATGGCAACTCACAAAAGAAAGAAACGCCTCAGGAAAAACCGGCATAAAAAGAGGAACCGGTAGGTGATAATTGTTAGTTGTTAGACGTTAGATGTTGGTTTTCCTTTGTCTAACGTCTAACCTCAAACGTCTAACTTGCACAATAATTCTAAGAACCATTTTTTATAATCCCGGTTCGCGGAATATTTTTCCATATAGTTATCCAGAATAAAAGTGAATCACGAACTCATCATCAGCTCAGGGCCTGACGAAGTAAATATTGCGCTTCTTGAAGACAAGCATCTCGTAGAGCTGAACAACGAAAAGAAAGACCATAGTTTTTCTGTCGGTGACATATACCTGGGCAGGGTTAAAAAAATAATTCCCGGGCTCAACGCTGCCTTTGTAGACATTGGCTACGAGAAGGATGCATTTCTGCATTACCTTGATCTTGGTCCGCAAGTTCAATCGCTGTTAAAGATGGTGAAGCAGACCACCATGCAAAAAAATGCCGACCCGCTTTTTAATAATTTCAGCAATGAACCTGACATAGACAAAGGCGGAAGAATCACCCAGGTGCTCAACAATAATCAATGGGTTGTTGTTCAGATAGCGAAGGAACCTATTTCAACGAAGGGGCCAAGAATTACATCAGAACTTTCACTGGCGGGAAGATTCCTGGTGCTAAT
Organism: Bacteroidetes bacterium 2013_40CM_41_45; assembly: GCA_002215675.1. Taxonomy (GTDB): domain Bacteria; phylum Bacteroidota; class Bacteroidia; order AKYH767-A; family 2013-40CM-41-45; genus 2013-40CM-41-45. The sequence continues at coordinate 202,571 of NGFH01000009.1, forward strand.
TCCTTTTTCCGATACCGTTTCCATTTCGCAAAAGATAAAAAGCTCTGAAGAGCGACAGCGGCTTAAGCGGCTGGTGCAAAGTATAAAGCCGAAAAATTTCGGAGTTATTATACGCACCGTTGCCGATGGAAAAAAAGTTGCAGAGCTGGATAAAGACCTGAACGATTTAGTAAGTAAATGGAAAGGCATTGTAGAAAAACTCAAAACATCTGCTCCGCACCAGAAGCTCATGGGCGAGATGGACCGCACTTCAACTATACTTCGCGATATTCTTAATCCGAATTTTAATTCTATTCACGTCAATGATTCGGGATTAGCGGAGGATGTCAAACAATATCTGCGCAGCATTGCTCCTGAGCAGGAACAAATTGTAAAACTTTACAAAGGCAGGGTTCCCATTTTTGAACACTTCGGCATTGAGAAACAAATTAAATCGGGGTTTGGAAAAACGGTGAACATGCCCAATGGCGCCTATATTATCATTGAGCATACCGAAGCGCTGCATGTTATTGACATTAACAGTGGTGTGCGGTTTCAGAATAGCGAAAGCAACCAGGAAGCAAATGCGCTGCAAGTAAATCTGGAAGCAGCAGCAGAAGTAGCGCGCCAGCTGCGCCTGCGCGATATGGGCGGAATCATTGTGATTGATTTTATTGACATGCGCTCAGCACAAAACCGCAAGCTGTTATTCGATAAGCTGAGGGATGAAATGAAACGCGACCGCGCCAAGCACACCATTCTTCCTATGAGCCGTTTCGGACTGGTGCAGCTTACGCGACAGCGCGTTCGCCCCGAAACAAAAATTGTTACCGCAGAGAAATGTCCGTCATGCGATGGAACGGGAGAAATAAAAGCCAGCATCCTTATTTTGGATGAGATAGAAAATAATATCCGCTTCCTTGCCAAGGAACAAAATGAAAAAAAACTTTTGCTGCATGTGCATCCATTTATAGAATCATACCTTACCCGGGGGTTCTTTACCTCTGTAAAAAAGAAATGGCAGAAGAAAAATAATATCGCGCTCAAGGTTGTGCCCGTTTCCAAGTATCACTTTTTGGAATATCATTTCTTCAACGACAAAGGCGAGGAAATCAAGATTTAATTTTTTTACCACGGAGGCACGGTGTCACAGGGAATATTTTAACTCTGTGTCCTTGTGTCCCTGTGGTAATTTTTTTTCTTTTTCATTCTTAATTTTGCATTTTTAATTCTTAATTCTCCTCATGCTTACTCCAAAAACTATATTAATAACAGGAAGCAATAGAGGAATCGGTCTGGAGATTGCACGGCAGTGCGGAAGAAAAATTTTTCATGTGATTATTTCCGGGCGCGATAAAGCAGGACTGGAGAAAGCACAAAAAGAACTTGCCAAAGAAAATATCAATGCTGATATTTTGATGCTTGATGTAAGCAATCTCGATAGCATTAATAAAGCAGCAAAAGAATTTCGCAAAACAAATAAGCATCTTGATGTGCTGGTAAACAATGCAGGCATTGGGCAGCGCGGAGATACGAGCCTACTCCACAACAGCGAAGGCATTTTAACTAAAACACTTTTGACAAACAGTTATGGTCCGTTGCGGGTAACCAAAGCGTTTATGCCTTATATAACCTCACCGGGAAGAGTGATTATGATTTCGAGCGGGGGCGGCTCTATGACCGATGAAACAGGCGGCTGGTGGCCCGCTTACTGTGTTTCAAAAACACTTCTCAACTCCATAACGCGGCAGCTTGCGTATGAGCTGGAGCAAAAAAATATTTCTGTGAATGCCGTTTGCCCGGGATGGGTACGCACTGACATGGGCGGAGCAGGAGCAACACGCTCTGTACCAAAAGGCGCTGAAACACCGGTGTGGCTTGCAGATGAAGCTCCTCAAAATTTAACCGGAAAATTTTTCAGGGATAAAAAAGAGATTCCGTGGTAATAAGAACATTATGAAATATATTAAACGTAATATTTTTGCCTTAATTCTTTTCTGTGTTTTGTTTGTGGTTGCTAAAATTCAGCACCTGACATTACCTTTTTTCTGGGATGAGGCATGGCCATATTCTACAGGTGTTTTCCATATGTATTCTAATGGTCTAAGTCTATTACCGGGTTCAGTGCCTTTCGATATTTCACGCGGGCATCCACTTTTCTTTCATTTTATATCCGCAATATGGATGAAAATATTCGGCACCTCGCTCATGGTTATCCATTTATTTCCGCTACTTATTTCAATTCTATTAATTATGTGCGTTTACTTTTTTTGCATTGATTTTTTTTCAGATGCAGTGGCGCTTGCTTCATGCCTATTGTTGATGGTACAGCCCGTCTTTTTTAGCCAGTCGGCAATGCTGTTGCCTGAAATAATGGTCGCACTGCTTACGTTGCTTTCATTGTGGACTTTTCTTCACAAAAAAAAATTGCTTTATATTCTCTTCGCCACGCTGCTCTTGCTGACGAAGGAATCGGGTATGGTAATTATTATAGCATTATTCAGTTGGAATATTATCGAAAAAATACGTCAGAATAAGCAACAGAGATTTTTACGTATACTGGCAGAAGGCATTTACCTTCTTGTTCCTATTGCCATTGCAGCGATTTTTTTCATTCTGCAAAAAATTAAAACAGGATATTTTTTCTTTCCAATGTACGTGAGTGAGAATAATTTTAAATGGGCTGTATTTGCTGAAAAGCTGAAAAATTATTTTGCTTATGTATTCATTTACCAAGGGAGAAATATTTTAAGCATTGTCTTAATACTTTCCATCGCGGTGATTCTTATGCGTAAGTTCAAAATTTCTCCTAAGCATAAGCAGATTATTTTTCCAATGATTATTTTCTCCGCACTGTACCTTATCTTCAGTTCACTATCCTTTTACTCTCCCCGGTACATGCTGAGTATTTTGCCTTTTCTTACACTCATATCCTCGTATATGCTTTTTACGGCAGCTCAGAGGAAAAGAGTAATTTATTTTACTTCGTTAACCTTTATCATTTTAGCTTCTGTTTTTTACTGCTTTAGAAAAAAACCTGTAACCGACCATTCGCCAGGCTTTGCAGACGGAGTATCGGTTACCCAAAATGCCATTAACTGGTGCGAAGTAAAAAATATGCAGGACAAAAAAATATATTCATCTTTCTTGTTGCAGATGCATCTTACACACCCTGAACATGGTTATTTATCTTCTGACAAAAGATTCAATAATGTTGTAAATAGCTTTGACAGCACAGTTGATGTTTGCATATTTCCCAACTATGAATATGATGAGTCTTACAATGTTTTGAAACAGCATGGTAATTTTAAATTGGTAAAAAGGTTTGAAAAAAATTATGCATGGTGTGAAATTTATGAAATCGCCAATTAATTTTTTCTCCTCCCGCATTTTTAAAATCGGTATTAATCCGGGTTTGTCGGCAGAGAAATTTAGAATTCAAAATTCAGAATGAAAATATTTTACCACAGAGGCACGGAGGCACGGAAAAAAAATTCTCTGTGACACTGTGTCCCTGTGGTAAAAAAAGAGCTTATCGCACTACAATCATATTTTTCACTTGTTGCAGTGCTTCGTTCTGAAGGCGGAGATAATACGTACCGGCGGCATGTCCTTCGTTTTCGTACCATGCATCATAAGTTCCCGCGGGGTATTCTCCGTCAGCCAGTGTCTTGATTAATTTTCCTTCTGTGCTGAACACCTGAAGAAGCACATGCCCGCCAGTAGATTTAAAAGTAACATAGGTTGAAGCGGTAAACGGATTTGGATAATTCCATACTAAACTTTCACCCGCTTTCTGGTTCAGTTCGTGTACACCCACATCGCAGGCAGTAGTTTGTATGATGGGAAGCAACTGGAAGTTCTGCAGCATAATCTGGCTAAGGTCCGTTGTGGGAACGCAGAACCATTCGTTGAGGACGGAAGAATACACCGAGCGGAAATCATACTGCATAGCAATATTATCATTGACATTTGCATTAGCCGGAATCGTGGGATTGGCTCCGAGGATTCCGCTTTGCACTGCGTCTCCGAAGAACAGCATGGGTGCGCCTGCACCATGGTCGGTTCCATAGCTTCCGTTGGAAATAATTCTTCTTCCGAATTCAGAGAACGTCATTCCCACCACGCGGCCGGAAACATTTAAGTAGTTAAGGTCATCCTGGAATGCGGAGACAGCCTGCGAAAGTTTAGAGAGCAGGTCAGCGTGATTACCGGTGGCCTGGTTTGCAAAATCCACCTGGTTGGAGTGCGTATCAAATCCTCCCAGGCTTACCATATAAATTTTTGTCTTGAGTCCACCGGCAACAAGGCGGGCAACTATTTTAAGCTGGTCGGCAAGAGAGTTTGTTCCGGCTGTAGGGTATGAAGGCGATTGCGAGGTAATGGCGTTTGCCGCAGCAATAATCACAGAAGCATATGCCTGCGACTGCTGAGAAACCTCGCGGACGTAGGTTAACTCTCTTCCGTAATTTGTATTGGGAGCAGGATCCTGGATTCCGTTAATCAGATTGTAAAAATTCGTAGGGTCTGTGATAGACATTCCCATGCTTACTGCGGGACCCTGCAATCCGAGTGAAACCACAGAACCGATTTCAAGAGCGAGCGGGTCGGGCATAGTGGAATTGGGATAGCCGGCAGGATAGTTTGGATATTCATAGTCGAGGTAACGTCCTGCCCAGCCCGTGGTCAAAGTTTGTGCGCTGTCTGATGCAGTGAGCCAGATATCTGTTGCGCGGAAATGCGAGAAGTTGGGAGAAGGGTAGCTGACTCCCTGCACGATATTTACTTTTCCGTTATTATAAAGTTGCTGCAAGCCGGTCATGGAAGGATGCAAACCGGTTAAAGGGCTGCCGCTCAAAGTAAGGACTTGCGAAGAGGGGATAAGGATATTATTTCTTGCCGTTGAAAGCTGTGAATACTGGTCGAGAGGAATTACGGTGTTGAGCCCGTCATTGCCACCGCTGAGTTGGATGAGAACAAGCACGTGGTCGTTGTCGGTTGCTGCAGCAAGCGCCTGGAGCAGGGGAGAGGCGGCAAAAGTCTTTAAAGAAAAACCATCGAGCACTGCAGGAACAACCGTTGCTGCGGAAAGTGCGGATATAAATCTTCTACGTTTCATTTTTTTGTTTAGTCCCTGAGATTAGCTTTAAATTCATTTCATTGATTTTTATGTGCGAATCTGCGCTGACAATTAGTATTAACCGGGAATTATGAAAGCTGGAATTCAGATAGATCCATGATATACTTGAACATGCTGCGCAGCCGTGTAAGCACTATGTTGTAATACGTCATGTTAGTAGGCGCGCCTATGTAATCGTTCCATGCATCGCTCCAATAGTTATCGGTAATCTGGCCGTTCAGTAAAATATTTTTCAAGTAATCTTTTACGGTTTGAGAAACATCGGTGCTGTAATGACGGTCAATTACCTCCTGGATAAGAAGGTTGGGGTCAACCGGGTTAGTAAGCGTAGCCGTGTAAGCAACAATATCAATCTTAATATTATCTCCCGAGCTGGTGTAGCCGTTAAGCAGCATGGTATCGGTGAAAAGATTCCTGTTAGGCAGAGTGCTGGAGTTAATCCATAGCTCATGGTAATCGGGCTCCTGGTAATAGGCAGGCCATCCGGCAACATTAGGAGGGTCTCCAATAGTTTGTGTCATTAAAGATGCCTGCTGATACAACTTATTCCACAGGTTATACTGCCCCACAAGATTGGTGGCAGCTGGAGGGAAAACGACTCCATAATCCCGGCATGCGGCAACGGTCACATCCAAAGGCATTTTAATAAGTTCACCGCGGTTGAGCACATCAAAGAAATGCTCGCTGCGGAGCAACGTATCCAGGACAGGAAGAATATCATAATTATTACTCCTGAAAATGGAAGCCAGCGGAACAATGACATTGGTTTCAGCAGCAGCATCAATTTCGTAGTAAACAAAATAGCGGTATAACTTGCGGCAAATGAAAAGCGCAACCTGGCTCGTAGCAAAAATCATGTTGAGTAAATCATCCAGCTCGAGCGCACCGTTGGGGCCGCTTTGCCCGGTGATGATGGTGTTATTATAAAATGCTGAAAACTGTTTATTGCCCGTATCATGCGAGTTAGGTGCAAACGTGGAGGTGATATTTACGTTATCAATCCGGTAACCGGTGAGAACTTTTGCTGCTTGCTGAACATCGCTCTCGGAATAATAGGGAACTCCGTTTGGATCTTTTCCAACAGTAAATAGTTCCTGCAGTTCACGCCCATAATTTTCGTCAGGTGCAGTTGCTGTGTTGAGGTATCCATTCAGGTATTTCAACATTCCCGGGTCAAGAGAAATTAACCTGGTTAGAGTTTTAAAATTACCGAGAGCATATTGCCTGCACAATGCATTGGTCTTATAACTATAGCGTGGGTCTTGCACCACAGCAGTTTCTGTAGAGAAATGATTGCTGAGGAACAAAGTCATTTTTTCCTCTATCGTTCTTGCCTGGTTAAGCATTAGTCCCGTCCACCATGCTTTGAATGACTTGGTTCGTAAGCCCGTTGCATTGGGGTCAGAAGGAGCGGTAACCCATGTTTGCCCGAAGGGAACATTAGGGTCGTTGTATTGAGAAGTATACGTGTTGAGAGGAGGGGTTGGAGCCGTACCCGGAGTAAGAAGTTCTGTAATGGTATTTGTAAAACCGGCATTCACAAAATAATCCACATCTGCTTTTGCCGCACCGAACATGGCCCTGCGCAACAGATGTTTTACTTCCGCAATCGTCCAAGGGCCTGCGTACGGAGTTAAGCCGGTAGATGTACGGGCTGTGTGTGAAAAATCCTGTTTTTGTTTTGAAGGAGGAGGACTGAGGGTTAGTAAATCTCTTCTGTTCATGTGCAGGAAGGAGTGAAATTGAAAATTAAAAATTGAGAATTAAAAATGAAAAGATGTTTGGTGCTTAGATTAACGGTCAATAAAATGGTTTAACAATCAAAAATAAATATTTTTTAAAAAGAACCACAGAGACACGGGGGCACGGTGTTAAAGAATCCATTATCCATTCTCTGTGTCTCCGTGCTTCTGTGGTGAATTTTCTTTTAAAACAACCCACGGCATTCTTTAATTTCATCTGTTATCTTTGACGCGGTTCATAACACATGCAGGATTTTCTTGTCACCATCGTCATTGCCTGGATTTTATTCCGCCTGTTCCGCCCTGTAGTTTTTATTCAGTGGAATAAGCCGCAGAAGCATTATCATAATTATTACTCTGACTCGCAAAACTCCGGTAATAATGAAATAAAAGTAACCCGTCCACCTCAACAAGATAAACAAAGTAACAATTCAGGTGAAGATGGAGAATATGTTGATTTTGAAGACCTGCCTAAATAATAAATTGTTATCGTATACATCATAAATCCAGTTTATGCTGAATAACCCTAATGCTCGTCAATGGCTGCAACATTTAATAGCTGTTGCAGTGTTTCTTACCGTTACGCTCCTTTATTTTTCTCCCTTGCTCGAAGGAAAAAAAATAAAACAGTATGATATTGCCAACTGGCAGGGAATGTCGAAGGAAATTTCGGACTATCGCGAAAAACATCATTCAGAACCGCTCTGGACGAATTCAATGTTCGGGGGAATGCCCGCATACCAGATTTCTGTTTTGTACAAAGCAAACCTTATTCAATACATAGACAAAATAATTATGCTCGGTTTACCGGGTGATTCCGGGTATGCCTTCCTGTTTTTTGTGGGATTTTATTTTTTGCTCATCACCTTAGGGGTAGACAAACGCGTAGCGGTATTTGGCGCACTGGCTTTTGGATTTTCTTCGTACTTTTTTATTTTTATTGAGACGGGCCATACATCAAAAGTGCATGCTATAGGTTATATGGCGCCGGTAATGGCAGGAGTTATTATGTGTTACCGGAAAAATATTCTTATTGGTGCAGTCGTAGCTGCCCTGGCGCTTTCACTCGAGCTTTATGCGAATCACCTGCAGATAACATATTACCTGATGCTCCTGGTTGTCGTTTTTATTCTCGCAGAAATTTATCGCACGGTGAAAGAAAAACTATGGGGCAATTTTATCAAGGCATCTTCTGCGCTGCTGGTTGCTGTTGTGCTCGGTGTTCTTTCAAACATTACCAATTTGTGGGCAACATACGAATATGGAAAATATTCTACCCGCGGGGCTTCTGACCTTACTATTACCGATGCAAAGAACCGCACCTCAGGTTTGGATAAGGATTATGCCGTAGATTGGAGTTACGGTATCAGCGAGTCGCTTACGCTCCTTATTCCCGATGCCAAGGGAGGCGCATCAGGAAGAATCGGCAATGAACACAGGGAAGCGCTCAACTCAGTTCAAGGTGATATGAAACAGGTTATCGGCGGCCAGGACCAATATTGGGGAGACCAGATGTTTACAGCAGGGCCTGCTTATGCAGGAGCCATTGCCTGCCTGCTTTTTGTAGCGGGACTTATCTTTGTGAGGGGAACGCTGCGCTGGTGGCTTGCAGGCGCTACGGTTCTTTCTTTATTTCTTGCCTGGGGAAAAAACTTTATGCCCTTCACCGAATTTTTCCTCGACTATGTACCCGGCTATAATAAATTCAGAGCGGTTTCTACCACCATCATCGTTGCCGAATTCTGTATTCCACTCCTGGCTGCCCTGGCGCTGGATAATATTTTTAAGAATCCGAACATTATAAATGAAACGAAGAAAAATGTAAAGTGGGTAATAGGAGGATTGCTCGCATTTGTGATTTTTATTACAGCTTTTCCGTCTGCGACCAGCTTACAGAAGACCGATGAGTTTAATAAAATGCTAAACGCTGTTAAACAGGGACAGCCCAACATACCGGAAAAACAAATCGTAGATTACCTGGATACAATGATGCCCCAGCTTGAAGTAGTGCGTACGGCTATATTCCGTGCCGATGCGATGCGCACTCTGTTTTTCATGCTTGCAGCGGCAGCATTTATCTGGGCATTTTGGAGATTTAAGTTTGATAAAAAATATTTTATTGCGGGAATGATATTACTTGTGTTGCTCGATATGTGGACCGTTGCAAGAAGATACCTGGATAAAAAGGATTTTGTTTCGGCAGGCAAAATTGACAACCCGTTTGAGATGAGCCAGTCGGACCAAATGATAAAGAGACTGGAGCCCAATCCTACGTACCGCGTTCTTAATGTAGCGGCTGATACTTACAATGACGCAAGCACGTCATACTTCCATCACTCTATTGGCGGCTATCATGGTGCAAAGCTGAAGCGTTACAAAGAGCTGATTGATTATTACCTGGGGCCCGCAACGGCTCATATCCGTGACAGGTTGGAAGCAAAAGATATGTTGGTGCGCCCTTATATTGAAAATCACCCTGTGCTGAATATGCTGGATACAAAATATATTATTTACAGCCCCGAGGGTGGAATAATACGAAACGACAAGGCACTAGGCAATGCCTGGTTTGTGCACGAGTTTCAACTGGTAGCAAATGCAGACTCAGAGCTTCTTTCACTGCAGAAAATCAATCCTGCTGCTACAGCCATCATTGATAAGAAATTCAGCGATGAATTGAAAGGCCTTTCTATAGTTCCGGACTCTGCCGCAAAAATTACGCTCGACTCTTATGAACCGAACCATCTTGTCTACACAAGCAGTGCGAGCTCTGAGCAGCTTGCAGTATTTTCTGAAATATATTACGACAAGGGATGGAACGCTTATGTTGACGGCAAATTAGCTTCGCATATCCGCGCTGACTATCTGCTTCGCGCCATGCGAGTTCCCGCAGGCAATCATAAAATCGAATTTAAATTTGAACCGAAAGTGTATGATACCGGTGAAAAAATTTCTTTTGCCAGCTCGCTCATACTTCTATTGTTCTGCGCCGGAGTGGTTTTTATTGAGATAAGAAAAAAGACCGGCAGGAAAGCAGTGACTTAATTCTTTCTGTCAGAAGTTATTTTGTCAATGGCTCTTAAACGTTGAACAAGGGTAGGGTGTGAGTAGTGAAAAAAAATATACAGCGGGTGAGGAGTAAGGTTGCTCAGGTTATCGGCAGAAAGTTTTTTCAAAGCTGACTTCATCGGGTCTCCGCTAAACGTTTCTGTTGCGAAAGCATCGGCTTCGTATTCGTGTTTGCGCGAAATATAATTCATCAGCAATCCTGTTGCTTCCGAAAGCGGGGAATACAATAACCCGAATGCAAGTATATTTATATGAAAGCTTGGAACTGATGCTCCCAGCGCCAAACTCAATGACTCGCTATTAAGGAACAATGAGAGGAGAAATAACATAATGGTTGTTTGAACCAATCCAAGTACGAGATTAGTGCGGATATGTTTTTTCTTGTAGTGACCTACTTCATGAGCAAGCACCGCAACCAATTCATCCGTAGTGTGTTTTTCTACCAGCGTGTCGAAAAGAATAATCTTTTTTCTTTTTCCCAGCCCGCTAAAAAAAGCATTTGCCTTGGATGAACGTTTCGAGCCGTCTATCACAAACAGGTTAGACAAATTAAATCCTGCTTTGTTGCAATAATTTTTGATGGCTTCTTTCAATTCACCTTCGGCCAGCGGCGTGAGTTTATTAAAGAGAGGAAGAATTAATGATGTATAAAACATCAGGGAGAAAACCATAAACAATGTAATTACCCCAAGCGCATAAAGCCAGAAACTCGCGCCCGTCAACGTATAAATATATGTGAGCAAAGCAAGCAGCCCGCCACCGATAACAATGGCAAGCAGGTATGTTTTTAATTTATCGGCTAAAAATGTTTTCCATGTCATTTTATTGAAGCCGAATTTTTCTTCAATTACAAAAATTACGTAAAGAGAAAAAGGCATCGAAATGATATCCGATATAAATCCCAGTGAACCAAAGAACAAGAGAGAAAGGAGAACGGGATTATCGGTATATATTCTTAAAAATGAATCTACTCTGCCAAAAAAAACGGTAAGTAAAAGAGTAATGCTTAACAGAAAAGAAAACCACGAAGTGATTTGTGATAAGCGATGGTGAGCAAGATGATATTCGCGTGCTTTTTTGTATCGCTCTTCGTCATAAATCCCTTCAGCTTCAGGCGGAATATCGCTGCTCCAGCTTTTCATATTTAAATTATCGAGCCAGCGATTGAAAATAAAATCAACACTAAGAATAACAAGTATGATTATCAGAACAGGATTCATCTGTCAGCTCAATAGGAACCGCTTCGCTTGCGGATAAACCATTCCGCAGCAAGCAATAAAAGAATAATAAAGAAGAGCCATTTTTTATTTATCAGTTCTTCGAGCTTTGTCTGCGTATACGAAACAGAAGCCAGGTCATTGCGGTTAAGCAATTCATCTTTCAGCTTATCAAACTCCCGGGGATAAAACATTTTTCCTCCCGTTTTTTGCGAAAGCATATAAAGCAATTGATGGTTAGCAACGGTTTCGTTCTGTTCCACTTGTACAGGAATGACGATGAATCCTCCTTCGACAGTATAAACAGTGCTGCCCAGCTTTGCCGTTGCCTTATAACGGTAATTGCCGGTTGCAAAAAATCCGGCATTAAGCGAATAGGATTTACCCGTGTTTGTAAATGCAAAAGGATAATTATTTTTCTGCGCATTGGTGATGACAATATTTACTTCGGCTTTATCACTAAGCTCAAAATTTTCATCGAACACTTCTGCCGTCATAATTATTTCTTCGTTTTCGTTGTATGTATTCTTTGCATCAATTCTGAAACGGGATTTATTTTGCTTTACCAGTAAATACTGGATGGTTTTTGTCATCAGCTCATTAGTGACATTAAAATTTCCGTGTTCTTTAAAATCATAAAGCCGCCAGCGCCAGAAACCTTCACCGGTAATAACAGCGGTTCTTACGCCTTCTGTTTCGTTGAAAGCCCATAATGGAATTCCCGAATTCACACTTCCTATCCGCTGCGAAAGCAAAACAGAATTGGCGGCAGAAGATTTGTAATCTCCAAAAGGAGAATTCATGGGAGGCATCTGGTTTATTCCCGACAATGTTTCGCTACTGACAGAAAAAAGAGAAAAATTTTCCTCTGCAAAAGGCAGCACCTGGTTTATTTTTTTGTTGCTGCCGTTGATGGTGATTCCAGCATTAAGACGGTTAAAGAGCGGAATGCTTGTCTGGCTTCCTGAAATAAATAGTCTGGGGATGTTTTGCTTCATCGCAGCATCCGTTTCAGCAGAACCCGTTCCTTCTTCAGAGGGAAGCTGGTAAAATATTACCGCATTAAAGTCGGACCACTTTCCTGTAAAAGGAATATTTGAAAACGTAAGCTCGTAATTCTCGTTGTTTTCGATTGCCTGCCTGATGGCACCAATGTCGGGATGAGATACAGAAGCGAGCAAAAGAATTTTTTCTTTTTTATCAGCCACTTCAATAAATACATCCCGCGTGTTATTTGCTGTAGTCAATTCACCTGCAACGGATGAAAGAGTTACCTTGTAATGATGCATCCCTTTGCTTTTAGCTTCAAGGTATACAGGCACTTTTTGTGTGAAGCGATTGTTGTTTACAGCAATGCTTCTTGTAAAAAGTTCTGTATTTTCTTCTGTCACCTTTAAGGTCACATTGTTTCCATTGCATTGTTGTGCTTGCACGATAATTTCCAGCGGAAAAGAATTATTGAGATATGCAATCTTGTTATACAAAACATTATTGATGAGAATATCTTTCTGCACAGTAGTGTCTCCCAAAGCAATAGTATAATTGGGAACTTTTAAGAGACCTTCGCGGTAAAGCGGGTTTGCTCCCTTGTTATATATACCGTCTGACCCGATTACCAACGCACCTACATTGCGGTTCAGAAAACGATTATCAGTTTCATCAAGCATTCCGCTCATATCGGTTTCTTTTTCATTGAAGTTTATATCCAGGCCATCAGAAACTTTTCCTCCCCACTTCAATGTTCTCACTTCATATTTTGATGCAAGCGCTTTTGAAAAATCCTGTAATGCTTCTTTGTATTCCTTTTTATAAAATGCAGAATCTTTATTCATCAGGATACTGCCGCTGTTATCCTGCGCTATTATCACTATTGGTTTTTCCACCTGCCGTGTAGTTGACCGTATCATAGGTGAGAGAAGAAAAAGAGCAATTAGTGCAACAACCAAAGCCCTGAATAAAAACATGAGCCGCCGGAGCCAGATATTTATTTCACGGAAAGCAGAATCTTTCCTGTAGAGAACAAAAGCATAAAAAACTCCTGCTGCAATGCAAAGGAGAATAAGCCAAAATGAATATTGAAAGGAAAACTGTACGTTCATTTAAATAGCAATTTCGGATTGCGAATTTTAAATTGCGGATTAATGACCATACAATCCGAAATTATAAATCCGCAATACGCAATTAAGTCAACAAACCCCCATCTACCTGAATTACCTGACCTGTAATATAGGAAGATAAATCAGAGGCAAGAAACAAAACTGCATTAGCAACATCATCGGGAGTGCCGGCACGTTTTAGAGGAATTGCATCCTGCCATTGTTTTAATACTTCGGGAGATAAAGCGGCTGTCATTTCTGTGGCAATAAACCCCGGGGCAATGGCGTTGCAGCGGATATTCCTTGAACCCAATTCAAGTGCAACCGATTTTGTAAAACCAATCATTCCCGATTTGCTTGCCGAATAATTTGCCTGGCCTGCATTCCCTTTTATTCCTACAATAGATGACATATTTATAATGCTACCGTTCTTTTGTTTCAGCATAGGACGTTGAGCGGCTTTGGTAAGATTAAAAACCGATTTAAGATTAATCCGCATTACATCATCAAAGTTTTCTTCAGTCATCCGAAGTAATAAATTGTCCCGCGTTATTCCGGCATTATTCACCAGCACATCCAGCGCGCCAAATTCTTTCACAACAGTTTCAATCAAAGATTCAGCAGCTTTAAAGTCAGAAGCATCAGAACGGTACCCTTTTGCTTTTACTCCAAAAGAGGCAAGTTCTTTTTCAACTTCCGCAAGCTTTTCTTCCGGGGCAAGGTCCGTGAATGCAATATTAGCGCCAGATTTTGCAAGAACTGCGGCAATGGATTTTCCGATTCCCCTTGCCGCCCCGGTAACCAAGGCATTCTTCCCTGCTAAAATTTTATCCATATATATTTGGTTTAATTCGGGGGCAAAGATAGAATACGTTATTAGTTATCCGTTATATGGTATACGCGAGCTGTTTGCAGCACAGCGTTTTTTTTGCAATTGGTAACTAATCGAATAACAGATTGCAGATTTACAGGATATTAACCTATGCCGGTAAAAGTTATTTGCCCGATTAAATTCAAAAGTTATTTTTGCCTTGCTTAATAAATCAAATCATATGAAAAAACTATTCATTGCATCGCTTTTATGCCTGACAATTGCGACTGCTCCGGCACAGGATTTCCGCATTGGCCTGAAAGGAATTTTCAATTCTACCTGGCTGTTCAATAATAACATTTCTGATTATGGAGACGATATTGATTACGTGGCAACATTCGGATACAATTCTGGAATTGCAACTGCGTTTTATTTTACGGAGAACCTTGGCGTGTCATTAGATTTGTTTTATACATACCACTCGCAGATTATTCAGGGAAGTTCTCAATTTGCGGGATATACTTCATGGATGGATCTAAGGTATCTTGATGTGCCGGTTTTGTTTAAAGTGAGTTCAGAGGGAGGCCCTTATATTGAAATCGGTCCGCAGGTTTCTTTTCTTCTTAAAGCTACAGAAATTTTTTCTGGCACTTTTACATCTTATACCAAAGACTATAAGAGCGATTTTAACGGCACCAACATGGCCGGTGTTTTAGGATTCGGTTATGATATTCCTGCCGGAGACAGATGGCAGATTAATGTAGGGCTCCGGTTTGGTTACGGGCTTACCGATGTAACAAAAAAATTATCAGAAAGCGATGCTGAATTATTCCCTCTTAATTCTGTAAAATTAACAGAGGGCGACCATAGCACCTACAGCCAGGCTGCGCACACTGCTGCTACGGTTCCGCATGATTACTCGTACCAAAAAACCAGCCGCGCTTTCGGCGGATTATCTCTTGGTGTAATTTACAAACCGAATGCCAGATAATTGAATTTTCAATGTGAAGCCCGTCTATCGCAGGCTTTTTTATTTCATGCCGTATTCTCTTTCCACTTTGCAAATCCTGATACGGTAATTGGCGTACCATTGCTCTTTCCCCTTCTGCTGAGCAGCCAGATGCTCAGTATTTTGTTTCCAGTTTTGTATTGCCTCTAAGCTGCTCCAGTAGCAAATTGTGATTCCCAATTCATTCCTGGCGCTTTCTATTCCAAGAAAACCGGCATGCTGCATGGCAAGTTCTTCCATGCGCTGAGCAGTTTCGGCGTAACCGTTATCACCATCGGTTCTCAGCGAAGTAAAGATTACAGCATAATAAGGCGGGGCAGGAGTATCTGAAATTTTTATGGGATGATTTGTTGACATGTTCGTTTTAAAATTTTTTCAAAGTAAACCATTTTGCCTTTGCGCTGAATGATGAATCACGTATGTTTGCCTGCCTGCCATTGCAATTTGGCTTGCGCGTTGGCAGGCAGGTCAAAACGCTCGTAATGAAATTTCAGAAAGCAAAAACAGCAGAAGAAATCGCTTCTATTATTAAAGCGCAGCTAAAAGGAAAAAGCTCGTACTCCGTAACCGGTATTAACGAAATCCATATGGTTGAGCCGGGCGACATTACGTTTGTAGACCATCCTAAATATTATGACAAGGCGCTGAATTCTGCAGCTACCTTCATCATTATTGACAAAGATGTTCCGTGCCCCGAAAATAAAGTGTTGTTTATTTCTTCGAATCCTTTTCGAGATTATGTTTACCTGGTGCGACTGTTCCGCCCGTTTGAAAAAGCCGATAAGCTTATAAGTGATTCAGCAAGAATTGGAGAGGGAACTGTAATTCAGCCGGGAACCTTTATTGGTAATCATGTAACTATTGGAAAGAATTGCCTGCTTCATTCTAACGTAAGCATTTACGACCGTACGGTTATTGGCGATAATGTTGTGATTCATGCGGGAAGTATTTTAGGCGCCGATGCATTTTATTTCAAACGTTACCCCGAAGGCTACGAGAAAATGCTCTCCTGCGGAAGAGTTGTAATTCATGACAATGTGGAAATAGGCGCATGCTGCACCATTGATAAAGGTGTGTCAGGAGATACAGTGATTGGAAAAGGAACCAAGCTGGATAATCATATCCATATCGGGCACGATACGGTGATTGGCAAAAACTGTCTCTTCGCAGCGCAGGTTGGCATTGCGGGCGTTGTAAAAGTTGAGGATAATGTAATACTGTGGGGACAGGTGGGAGTGAATAAAGATTTAATCATTGGTGCCGGTGCGGTAGTGTTAGGACAATCGGGCATTGCAAGTTCACTTGAAGGAAACAAAACATACTTCGGCAGCCCGGTGCGCGAGGCGCGTGAAAAGATGAAGGAGCTTGCGCTCATCAAACAACTGCCGGAAATAATAGAAGTACTAAAGAATAAAGTTTAGCGTTTAGCACAAGCAAGCATTTCATCAATGGCAGAAAGCATAAAGCATACGAAAACCGATTCTCCCGAAAGCGCTGTTGAAATTCAGCTTGAACTGGGAATTAAAAAAGCGCAGTTGAAATGGCTGCTCCAGGTTACACATGCCATCAATTATAATTTTTCGAACCAGCAGCTACTCGATATTTTTGAGAAGGTGATGAGGGAAGAATGCCGCCTTTCCGGCTATGCGTTGTTTTATTTTTTCAACGGGAAATGGAAATGCATGCTCTCGTATCCCGGTGATGAAAAAACAAAAACATTATCCGAAAAAATTCTTGCTCACCTGAACGCTGCAGGAAATTTCGACAGCAATGCTTTTAAAGACTGGACCGATGTATTTGAAATCCTGACACCGGTAACACACGAAAAACACCAACTTGCTTACCTGTTTACTTCGGGCTACGGACAGAACGGACGCAGGTCGCGCAATGAGATGCTGAAGTTTGTTGAAACCATTACGAATCTTATTGTGGTGGCCATGGAGAACAATAATTTTAAACGCATCCGTGAAGAGCAGATTGCCATGAAGACAGAGCTCGATATGGCCGCACAGCTTCAGAAGCTTTTGATTCCTGACCAACTTCCGGTTAACAATCATTTTGAAGTGGAAGCATTTTATCTTCCGCATACAGAAATTGGCGGTGATTATTATGATTTTCTTCAGACCGGTGAAAGCGAATATGTTTTTTGTATTGCCGATGTTATGGGAAAAGGAATGCCTGCTGCTATGCTCATGGCAAACTTCCAGGCAAACTTACATGCGCTGCTGCTTCAAAAACTTCCACTCACAAAACTTATTGCCGAGCTCAACAACCGGATGTTTAAGCTCACAAGAGGGGAGAGGTACATTACTTTTTTCATAGGGAGGTTTGATACGAAGACGCGGGAGCTGCATTACTTTAATGCCGGGCATCCTCCACCGGTGCTGGTTCATATGAATGTTCCACTCAAGCTCAACAGTGGCTCAACATTCCTCGGCACTTTCCCTGAACTTCCTGAAATGAAACAGGGGAAAACCATATTGCCCTCTCCGGGGCTGATTCTTTGTTACACCGATGGAATTATAGATGCGAGCAACAGCAAGGACGAGCCCTTTGGCACTGAAAGAGTTTTTGATTTTCTTTTTTCGGGAATCCAAAAAATGCCGCTGAAAGATATTCATACCAGCTTGCTGCAAAAGCTCGATGCTTTCCGTGCGGATGAGCCGCACCATGATGATATCACGCTGCTCACGTTGCGGTTCACATAATTATTTCTTTTGCTTTCGACCGCTTTGCATTTTCTTTTATCCTGAGCTTTACAATTTTGATAATTAATTTTAAAGGCAGCGGTTTTCCGAGCGGAAACTGAAGAGTGCCTTTTCCTGTTTGGTAATCAGAAATTTCTTTTTGGAATACCTGGTTTCCTCTTGGAACAGGGTACATAGAAACATGCTCTTTCCACCCGGCAAAATAAACCAGTATTCTGTTGTTAAGTTTAAACGCTGCAACACTGTAACTGATTACTTCTTCTGCAGCGGGTGCTGTATTTTTAACGGCAGCTCTTATCTGCTGCAGTATTTTCTGAGTGCCTGCCGGGAAACTCTTAATGTACTGGTCAATATTTTTTGGTTTCGGTAACATGATTTTATTCAACAATTATTTTTCCCGTACCAATTATTTCCCTTACCCCTTGCCCTTTGTACGCTGTCACTTTGTATAAATACATTCCGCTATGCAGGTTTCCTCTTTCGATTTCGGATTTCGGATTTTGAATTTTGAATTGCATTACTTCCCTGCCCAAAACATCGTACAATTTAAAATCGCAAATAGTAAATCGTCCATCGTAAATCTGGATTGTAGTGGAAGCACTGAAAGGATTAGGGAAGATCAAAATATCACTTCCATCAGGATTAATTTCATCGGTGCCAAGAGGTTGACAGATATTTACACTAAGCGTTGCAGGGTTATTGGTAACCATCAGCGGGTTACTTGTCAGCATCCCGCCTGTAATAATGGTGGTTCCACCGGCGGTTTGCAAAACAGGAGTTACAGCTTCGGGAACAATGGCAGAATCGTTACATCCGTTTGCCGAGCCGAGAGAATCAACTTTCAGGAGATAAATATCTGATTGCCCTGAGCCAAACGATTGTGTTGCGCCAACTACAGTAAAACCGCCATCGGGTGTAAGAGCGCTATACCATGGGTCGTCTACCGATGAGCCGCCGTACGTTTTCGACCACAGCATGCTTCCCGAACTGTCTGTCCTCACTGCAAATATCTGCATGCTGTTATTAAAAGCGCCGGTGGAGCCAATCATAATATATCCCCGGTCAGAAAGCTGATGCACATCCCAGCCAAACTCTCCGCCACCGGAAGTATCGGGAGCGCCAAAAGTTTTTGCCCACTGCAGGTTTCCCAGCGAATCAGTTTTCAAAAGCGATGCATGATGTATATTAAAAGCATTGTGAATGTCACCCGTAATAATATATCCATGGTCTGCCGTTTGACGCACCACCGCGCCCGATTCCTCATTAGCAGAACCATAAGATTTTGTCCAGAGAGTATCTCCGTTTGCATTGAGTTTGACGAGCCACGTATCGGAACTTCCGAAAGAATTGGTGCTTGTTTCGCCCGTAACAATGTATCCTCCGTCAGTCGTCCGGCCTATTCCGTTAAGTGTTTCCACTCCATTGCCGCCCAACATTTTTGTCCAGAGAATAGTTCCTGCTGAATCGGTTTTTACAAGCAAGCCCTGGTAGCAGCCGCCAAGACACGTTTCGCTGAAGCCGGAAACAAGAAATCCGCGGTCGATAGTTTGCACTGCCGACCATCCATAATCATTGTACGCGCCACCGGCAATAGCAGACCAAATCACATTACCTGATGCATCGGTGCGGATAATATACAAGTCATTCTCTCCTGCACCAAAACTTTTCGTTCCTCCTACCAGGGCATATCCGCCGGTATTGGCGAGCGCCACATAATAGCATACTTCATCATTGCTGCCGCCATACGTTTTCGACCATAAAATATTTCCTGCCGTATCTGTTTTAATAAGATATGCATCCCTGAAGGGCGCGCTGAAACTCGTGGTGTATCCGCTTATAATGTAATTGCCGTCAAGCGTATTCTGTATGCACGTTCCGGTTTCATCAGCACTGCCTCCGAATGCTTTTTGAAAAGTATTTTGCGCGGAAGAAATAATGCAAGGTAAAAGCAGTAAGAAGGAAAAAATTTTTTTCATGACATATATTTTTTGAACATCATAAATCATTTATGAATCACGTCCTGTTCTTGGATACTGGTGCCGCAATTCTGCAGGCACTTTATCTGCCGGCGGTGGCGGCTCGTTCATTATCACCGTCGGAAAAAGTTTTGTTTTGTAACCGTCAAAATCCTTTGCCCACTCCTTATGATTATATACGCAAACAGGCAGGCAGATGGAACAATAATTATGTGTTGCAAAATAAGGGAAGCATTTGCCGGTATCAATCATGTAGCGGTCATTTCCCAAATGGTCTTTACCTGCTGCCGCGCTTCTCTCATCAGGAATTGCTTTTGCCGGGCAATAAATGCGGCATGCTTTACAGGTGTCGCAAAAGGCGGCAATGCCTGCATCAATGGGTTTATCGGTTTCAAAGGGAATAGAAGTGATTACACTTCCCATTCTGAAGAGCGGGCCAATTTCGGGATGAATGATGGAGCCGTGCCTGCCCAGCTCGCCAAAGCCCGCTTTTAACCCTATTGGAATGTGAAGCAAATCGCTGTCGCCAATAGGATGTTCAATCCTGCAGGTATATCCTAGTGAGCGTATGTATTGTGCAAGCTGAATTACGGTTTCGCCCAACGTATAATAAACGCGGAGGCATTCAATTGCCGATTCGCGCGAAGGTACGGTCTGGAATTCGCGCCACCGCATTCGTTGCCCCACGGCTATAGCATATTTTTCCGTCACCGTTCTTCCTTTGTAAATATCGCTGGGTTCAATTTCGCAAATGCCGGAAATGTCAGCGCCAAATTCAAGCGCTTTGGATTTTATACGCTGCGATGCCTCTGCAGGAGAAGGGAAAATATATTTCTCTGCAGCTGGTTCGCCATCAAAACGTAAATACTGGTCCTCGTAAATTTTTTTCAGATACGATTCAACCTCAGCAATCCTGATGTGGCGTCCTCCAATGGATTCATACCACTGTTCCCATGAAAAAGCCGGAGGTGATTGCGGAGAAGCTTGTATTGTACCGTTCATTTTATTTTTGCGAAACAACAGTAACAAATATTCAACTCAAAAGTACAATGAAAAATGATAGAGTTCAGTTAATGTAATTCATTATGTATGTTCACCCTTCATAACTGATGTGATTTGAAACGCTTTTTCAGATTTCTTCTCAAGCTATTTCTCTGGTTCATTGCCTTGAGCGTTGGTTCGGTAATTCTGTTTCGCTTTGTTCCTATACCGGTAACTCCGCTTATGCTTATTCGTTGCGCGCAACAGGTAATTAATGGAAATGAATTGCGGCTAAACAAATCATGGAAGTCGCTGGATAATATTTCATCGTCCCTTACGTTGGCGGTCATTGCATCGGAAGACCAAAAGTTTACGGAGCATTTTGGATTTGACATGCAGGCAATAGAAAAGGCGCAGAAATATAATGAGCATAAAAAAGGGAAACGCGTGCGCGGAGCAAGCACCATTACACAGCAAACAGCAAAAAATGTTTTTCTCTGGGGTGGAAGCGGATGGACTCGTTATGTTCGCAAAGGGTTTGAAGTGTATTTTACTTTCCTGCTCGAAGTATTCTGGAGCAAGGAACGAATCATGGAAGTGTATCTTAATGTAGCCGAATGGGGCGATGGAATTTACGGAGCCGAAGCAGCAGCTAAAAAATATTTCGGCAAGAATGCCAAAAACCTGTCGGGTTCAGAAAGTGCATTGCTTGCTGCCGTGCTGCCTAACCCGCGCAAGTGGTCGCCTGCAACACCGACAGCATATATTCTGAAACGGCAAACATGGATACTTACCAACATGTACAGGATTGAAAGGCCGGAATGGTAGAAAGAGTCATTGGTCGTTGGTCATCAGGCTCCCACAATTTGTTGCATAACGTGTAACGTTTAACGTATAACTTAGCACCCAATGTCACTCACTGATTTCTTTGAGCGTTATTCCGGCAGCAATAGTTCCGGTTTCAGCCGAAGAAATCTGCTGTTTGCTCTGTTAATATTTCTGTCGCGTGTTCCGTTTATTTTTTCGGGGCCGGGCACTGATGAAGATGCCTGGGGAGTAGCGCTTACTGCATTAAAAATTTTCAGCACGCATCAATACGAAGTCTCACGTTTTCCCGGGTTTCCGGTTCATGAATTAATTTCTGCTCTGTTTATCCGGGGCGGGCCGGCAGCGTTGAATTTGCTTACCGCAATAATGTCTGCCGCAGCTGCACTGATGTTTGTATGTGCATTGCAAGAAATACGTTTTCGCTTCCCATACCTGGCGGGACTGGCTTTTGCATTTACTTCTATCGTTTACACTCATTCATCCGATTCAATAGATTACATGTGGGCCATGGCATTTATTATGGCATCGTTCTGGCTTCTGCTCAAAGAAAAACCAGTGCTCTCTTCAATTATGCTTGCCATAGCTGTAGGCTGTCGTATTACTTCTATTACTATGCTTCTTTCTTTCGGAGTGCTTTTAATTGATGACAACCAAAACTCTCGCAGCAACATTAAACGCATGGTTCGTTATGCATTGCTTACCGGTCTTTTTTCAGTCATTATTTATTTTCCCGTTTTATACAAATATGGTTTGTCTTTTTTTACCTTCTACGATTTATCCGGCTATCCTTCAATTCCTAAAGTGCTATATAAAATTTCCCTGGGAGTATGGGGCGTTACCGGAATAATCGCGTTGTTGTATGGAACGCTGGCGCTTCTTTTTCCACCCGGCACCAAATCAGGAAAATATCTTCTCCCGAGAACGGTAAACGAAAAGCATGTTATCTCCTGGCTTGTAGCCATGGACATGACGATTTTAATTTTTGTTCGCTTCCCTTATGAATCCGGTTACCTTATTCCACTTATTCCATTCACCATCCTGGTATTCGGAAAATATCTTTACGACCGAGCGTTTATTTATTTCTCGCTCTTATTAATACTGTCACCATTTGTTATTGGTATCAGCACAGGCCATAAGCCCGATTCTCCAAAGCCATCTGCCGTTTCTGCTAACATCAGCGTTTTTTCTTTTGATGTTAATCTCGATTTCCTGAACGGCCAGCTCTGCACTGAAATGAAATCGCGCAAGCAAATGGAAAAATTTGCAAATACTGTTGTTGATGAATCGCAATATCTTGCCGACTCATCACTGGTGTTATGCGGTTGGTGGTATAACGCAATAGAATACCAGCACCAGCAACTTCCCCCTGAGAAAAAAAATAATAAAGTCATCTGGGCGCATTACCTCGATAAGGATGAACTCATCACTTACATACAGGCGAGATATAATATTTTCTACCTTCCCTTGCAGGACAGCCTGGAAAAGAAAATGTACGGGGTTGATATAAAATATTTCGGAGCGGTTCCCTTATTCAGCAATGATGACGAAGATTTTCCTGAAGACTCAGAATCCAAACCCTAAGCCGATTCTTATAATAGGATTCTGGTATGGATAAAAATCCGCAAACTCATGGTTCAGGCGAAACAGCACCATAATGGAAAGAGCCGGACCGTCAACATTGAAAGCATAACCATAGCCGGCACCTGCCAAAACGCTGTTCAGCCATTGGCGGGTGAGAACAACTTCCTTAGGATATAAAGCCAGGTTTGGAAGTTCCACACTGATGAGCTCATCTTCAACATGCACAAAAATATTGTCCAGAATATAATACCTGGTAAACAATCTTCCTCCATAAATATTGGTGCTGTATGTAAAACCGTTTGTTGTGGATGAACCATTGTAAGTTCCGTCTTCTTTATATCTAAAATAAGTATACGTAAGGCCTGTCCCTACATGAAATTTTTCTGTTACCTTATAGCCCACCTGAGGAGAAATATCAATAATAGTATATGTGCCGAACATCAGCCCCAAATTCCCACCCCAATAAAACCGGCTCTCCGTATTTTTTTGGGCGGATGAAAATGTTGAAGTGAACAATAATATTGAAGAAAGTATAAAGCAGAAAGTATATTTGCGCATCGTAAAGATTGTTTTTGCAATATTACGTTTTTGAATGAAACCTTAACATGATAATCGTCATAACAGGAGCAGGTAAAGGTATAGGGTACGCCACGGCATTGCAACTGGCTGCAGATAAAAGCAATACGGTAATTGCCATTGCAAGAAAACCTGATGCATTGGCGAAGTTGAAAACAGAAAGTAAGTCGGCAATTCAAACTATCAATTTCGACCTTAAAAATTACAGAGATATTGCTACTGTTCTGGTTCCTGAAATAAAAAAAATATCAAAACATGTTGATGTTCTTCTCAATAATGCGGGAGTGCTGGTTAAAAAAAATATCAGCGAACTCTCCGCTTCAGATATTGAAGAATCTTTTTCGGTAAATGTTTTTTCGCACATGCTGCTCATCAAAGAACTAATCCCCATGATGGAAGGCAGGCAAAGCCATATTGTAAACATAGGCAGCATGGGCGGAGTGCAGGGCTCTGTGAAGTTTCCAGGGTTGAGCGCTTACAGTTCTACCAAAGCGGCATTAATAAATCTTAGCGAGGTGCTTGCCGTGGAATTGAAAGAAAAAAACATCTCTGCCAACAGCATTGCTTTTGGCTCGGTGCAAACCGAAATGTTTGGCGAAGCATTTCCATCTGTTAAAGCAGGGCTTTCTGTTAACGATGCTGCAAAATATCTCGCTGACTTTTGCCTGAACGGGCAGAAATATTTTAATGGAAAAGTGTTGCAAGTGTCGACTTCAACGCCTTGAAAAACTTCTGTAATAGAGGTTTTGCGCGGTGCATATTTTTTTCTTATTATTGTGAGGTAATTTAAGCTGATGAAATGAAAAAAATTACTCTCATTCTGATTTTTAATTCTACCTTCTTCATTTTTAATAATTCCTTTGCCCAAACCATTGCTGGAGGATGGTACCATTCTCTTGCCTTATGCAGCGACAGCACGGTAAGAACTTGGGGATGGAATATTTTTGGCATGCTTGGAAACGGAACCAACACAGACAGCAATGTTCCGGTGCAGGTGGGTGGTCTTTCAGGTATAACCGCGATTGCGGGAGGAGAGTATCATTCCCTCGCCCTGCAAAATGATGGAACGGTTTGGGCTTGGGGAGAGGGTTATTGGGGCCAGCTTGGAAATGGAACCAACGCTGACAGCAATGTTCCGGTGCAGGCGAGTGCTCCTTCAGCTATAACTGCAATCGAGGCAGGGTGGCAACATTCCCTCGCTCTGAAGAATGACGGAACGGTTTGGGTTTGGGGACTGAATCATTTAGGTCAGCTTGGAAACGGAAGCTACACCAACAGCTATGTTCCGGTGCAGGTGAGCACTCTTTCGGGTGTCATTGCAATTGCGGGAGGTTCACACTTTTCCCTCGCCCTGAAGAATGACGGAACGGTTTGGGCTTGGGGATACAATGATGCAGGTCAGCTTGGAAACGGAACCAACAACGACACCAGCAATGTTCCTATACAGGTGAACGCTCTTTCGGGTGTAACCGCAATTGCCGGAGGATATCTTCATTCCCTTGCCCTGAAGAATGACGGAACACTATGGGCATGGGGAGCCAATTACGCGGGACAGCTTGGAAATGGAACGAGCAACGACAGTAATGTTCCTATACAGGTGAGCGCTCTTTCAGGTGTAACAGCAATTGCGGCAGGAGGTGAATTTTCCCTTGCCTTAAGGAATGACGGAACGGTATGGGGTTGGGGACGTAATGTGGATGGCCAGCTAGGAACAGGAATCCACACCGACTCCTCCAATGTTCCGGTGCAGATGGGCGTTCTTTCAGGTATAACAGCAATTGCGGCAGGAGGTTCCCATACCCTCGCCTTGAAGAATGACGGAACACTCTGGTCTTGTGGGGACAATTATCGGGGTCAGCTCGGAATCGGAACCAACTGGCCCGATCAACAAGATAGTCCTGTTCCGGTGCAGGTGACAGGGCTGTGCCCGGTTTTAATTGGGGTGGAGGAAGAAAATATTATTTCAGTACTAAATATTTTTCCCAACCCCTCCACAGATGAGTTAAGAATTGAGAATGCAGACCTGCCTGCCGGACAGGCAGGATTAAAAATTAAA
The DNA here is from genome assembly GCA_002215675.1 of Bacteroidetes bacterium 2013_40CM_41_45. Classification (GTDB taxonomy): domain Bacteria; phylum Bacteroidota; class Bacteroidia; order AKYH767-A; family 2013-40CM-41-45; genus 2013-40CM-41-45. The sequence continues at coordinate 228,337 of NGFH01000009.1, forward strand.
GAGATAGAAATTTATTCTTCACTTGGAGAAAAAGTTTTTGAACATCAGACATCGGACGTCCAACATCTGACAATCAGCGTAGCTGATTTCCCTCCCGGTATTTATTTCATCACCGTAACAGACGAAGCAGGAAATAAAGTGACGAAGAAAGTGGTGAAGATGTGAACTATAAATTCGTCAGCTGACGGACGAATTTATGAATAAAAAAGCTCCGTGTAGTTACGGAGCTTTTTGCTGCAGTTAAAAATATTCTCTTGCTAAATTTTATTTAACGCTCGTTTGTTCTTTAGCGTCTTTTACCATTTTCTCATTCGCTACAATCACAACTTCTACGCGCCTGTTCTGCTGTCTGCCTTCGGCTGTTTCGTTAGTTGCAACAGGTTGCTTTGAGCCCGCGCCAACAGTAGTCAATCGTTTGCCGGATACACCTTTTGACTTGAGGTAATTAGCAACGCTTTCAGCCCGCTTCTGAGATAACGGGTCGTTGATGACATCGTTGCCGGTATTATCTGTGTGACCGGAAATAACAACGTTTGTTTCTTTATTGTTCTGAAGTGAAGTTGCAAACTTGGTAAGCGCACCCTGTGAGGAAGGGTTCAATGTGCTTGAATTGGTTGCAAACAAAATCCCCTCTTCAAAAGTCACTTTCAATCCTTCACCCTCTTTAATTGTTTCAACTTTGGCTTCTTTTATTTCTTCCAATTCTTTTTTCTGTTTATCCATCTTATGTCCGATAACTCCACCGGCAATTCCGCCAACCACTCCTCCAATCACAGCTCCCACAGCAGTATTGCCTGCCTGGTGACCAATGACACCACCTACAACTGCGCCCGATGTAGCGCCAATAGCAACGCCTTTATCCTGGTTGCTCATTTTTTTTGTTGCGTTGCACGAGCAAAGCAACCCTATAATAACTGAATAGATTAGAATATTTTTCATTGGATTAAATTTTAAATGTTCAATGTAATTTTTCCAGCAACAACAGTGCCGTGCTTGTCAATAAATGCCTATTCAAAATGTCTATAAATCCTTAAATTGTCTGATTTGCTGTTTGGAAATTATTATTGGTAAGACGGGCTGCCTCCCTGCTCCAAACTCAAGGCTCCTTGCTTTATGAACAAGTGTTAATAAAAAATTTTAAAATATTTGTAGGAATGAAGTAAAAGACTACTTTTGCCATCCCGCTGAAAATTCTGTCTCAGGAAGATTCAGTAAATAAAAAGTTTAATAGTTCTTGTGAGTGACGAAAGAGATACTACTTTTGCGCTCCGTTTTTTTGAAATTTACCAAAGGCAGCAATGTCGTTGTTAATATAAAATCTTACTGATTTTGAATCAAAAGTTCACAATCAGCGTACGTTCTTTGAAGATTTGGAAGGAAATAACAAGCCCTTTCCTTTGAATATTTTATTCAAAACGAAAGAGATAACGAATCTAGAGCCAAATAAACAAACTAAACTTACAATGGAGAGTTTGATCCTGGCTCAGGATTAACGCTAGCGGCAGGCCTAATACATGCAAGTCGAACGGTAACAGGTGTAGCAATACATGCTGACGAGTGGCGCACGGGTGCGTAACACGTATGTAATCTGCCTTTAACTGGGGGATAACTCCTCGAAAGAGGAGCTAATACCGCATAACATCACTGGACGGCATCGCCTGGTGAGCAAACCTACGGGGGTTAAAGATGAACATGCGTCTGATTAGTTAGTTGGCGGGGTAACGGCCCACCAAGACGGCGATCAGTAGGGGATCTGAGAGGATGATCCCCCACACGGGTACTGAGACACGGACCCGACTCCTACGGGAGGCAGCAGTAAGGAATATTGGACAATGGAGGCAACTCTGATCCAGCCATGCCGCGTGAAGGATGAATGCGCTATGCGTTGTAAACTTCTTTTATACGGGAAAAATATCCGCTATTCTTAGCGGATTGATTGTACTGTAAGAATAAGGGTCGGCTAACTTCGTGCCAGCAGCCGCGGTAATACGAAGGACCCGAGCGTTATCCGGATTTATTGGGTTTAAAGGGTGCGTAGGCGTCCTGGAAAGTTACGGTTGAAATCTCCTTGCTTAACAAGGAAACTGGCCGTAAAACTATCAGGATTGAGTACATTTGAAGCGGGCGGAATGTGTCATGTAGCGGTGAAATGCTTAGATATGACACAGAACACCAATTGCGAAGGCAGCTCGCTAAACTGTAACTGACGCTGAGGCACGAAAGCGTGGGGATCAAACAGGATTAGATACCCTGGTAGTCCACGCCCTAAACGATGATTACTCGATGTGTGCGATACACTGTACGCGTCTGAGCGAAAGCATTAAGTAATCCACCTGGGGAGTACGATCGCAAGATTGAAACTCAAAGGAATTGACGGGGGCCCGCACAAGCGGAGGAGCATGTGGTTTAATTCGATGATACGCGAGGAACCTTACCTGGGCTTGAAAGTTAGTGAAGCAAGCAGAAACGTTTGCGTCAGCAATGACACGAAACTAGGTGCTGCATGGCTGTCGTCAGCTCGTGCCGTGAGGTGTTGGGTTAAGTCCCGCAACGAGCGCAACCCCTATCTTTAGTTGCCATCAGGTAATGCTGGGGACTCTAAAGAGACTGCCCGCGTAAGCGTGGAGGAAGGTGGGGATGACGTCAAGTCATCACGGCCCTTACGTCCAGGGCTACACACGTGCTACAATGGCCGGTACAATGGGCAGCCACATGGCAACATGGAGCTAATCCTATAAAGCCGGTCTCAGTTCGGATTGAGGTCTGCAACTCGACCTTATGAAGCTGGATTCGCTAGTAATCGTAGATCAGCAATGCTACGGTGAATACGTTCCCGGGCCTTGTACACACCGCCCGTCAAGCCATGGAAGTTGGGAGTACCTGAAGTCGGTGACCGCAAGGAGCCGCCCAGGGTAAAACCAATGACTGGGGCTAAGTCGTAACAAGGTAGCCGTACCGGAAGGTGCGGCTGGAATACCTCCTTTCTGGAGAGATTCTGTTATGAAGTTATATTTTAATTTCCAGCTTGTTATTTCCTCCTTCTTCTTCAATTTTATTAAATTACCCAAACGAGCCAATCAGTGGCCCTACCCAAAATACGGAGGCGCAGTTGGCAGCAAGCAGTAAGCAGTAGCAGTAACAGCAAAACTGTAAACTGTAAAACTGTAAACTGTAAACACAGTCCCGTAGCTCAGCCTGGTTAGAGCACTACACTGATAATGTAGGGGTCAGCAGTTCAACTCTGCTCGGGACTACAGGCGAAGGTTATGAGTTATAGGTTATACGGATTATTCCAAATGACCAATAACCAATGACCATCAAGTTTGGGGGTATAGCTCAGCTGGCTAGAGCATCTGCCTTGCACGCAGAGGGTCATCGGTTCGAATCCGTTTACCTCCACAAAATCAGTCTAACCACTGATTATTAAGTTCTTTGACGTACTGTATGAAAGAAAACATATTAAGTAAGTAATAAGTAAATTAAAAGTACGAATTTTTATTTCGGAAAAAAGTTACTAAGGGCGCATGGCGGATGCCTTGGCTCTCATAGGCGATGAAGGACGTGATTACCTGCGAAAAGCTTCGGGAAGGTGGAAATAACCGTTAATCCGAAGATATCCGAATGAGGAAACTCTATACCATGAAGTGGTATAATCCTTCGTAAGAAGGAAGCAAACCCGGGGAACTGAAACATCTAAGTACCTGGAGGAAAAGAAAACAAACTAGTGATACCCTAAGTAGTGGCGAGCGAACAGGGAACAGCCCAAACCAAAACGGTCAAGGCCATTTTGGGGTTGTAGGACTGCAACGTAAATGCAAAAGCAAAGCTGAAGCTTCTGGAAAGTAGCATCATAGAGGGTGATAATCCCGTAAGCGTAAACAATTGCATTTTAGCAGTATCCTGAGTACTGCGGGGTCGGAGACGCCCTGCAGGAAACTGCCGGCACCATCCGGTAAGGCTAAACACTCATGAGAGACCGATAGTGAACCAGTACCGTGAGGGAAAGGTGAAAAGAACCTCGAACAGAGGAGTGAAATAGAACCTGAAACCATGCGCTTGCAAGCGGTTGGAGTCCCGGCTTGCCGGGATGACAGCGTGCCTTTTGCATAATGAGCCTACGAGTTACTCCTTTCTGGCAAGGATAAGTTCTTCAAGAACGCATCC
>NGFH01000009.1:237500-719146 GCA_002215675.1 Bacteroidetes bacterium 2013_40CM_41_45
GCTTGTGTTCGCCCATTTTCCGGTTATGGAGAAGACCAGGATTTTTCATACCCGGTGCCTGCCATTGCAGCCCGCGCGGTGAAAAAAGAAAACCCGTTTGAGGTCTGGGGCAGCGGAAAGCAAGGCCGCGACTTTGTACATATTGACGATTGCATTGATTGCATTCTTATGGCAATGGATAATATTCATGACGGCACTGCTATAAACATCGGCAGCGGCAAGCTCACTTCGTTTCTACAAATCATTGAGTTGTTCAGCAAGTTTGCCGGGTACAATCCAACCATTAAACCGCTGCTTGATAAACCCGTTGGCGTTCACTCACGTTATGCCGACATGAGTTATGTCTCGGACAAGTTCAATTGGAAACCAAAAATTTCTCTTGAAGAAGGAATGAGGCGCGTGTATGATGGGGTAGCCAAGAAGCTGGCGGTAGACGTCAGTAAATAATAAACGCACCTCTTGAAAATCGTTTGCTTCGGTCCTGGCCCGCAATTCAAAGGAGGCATTTCCAATTACAACACTTCTCTTGCCAAAGCGCTGGATAAGCTTGGCGCGGAGGTACACATTGTTTCCTGGACACAGCAGTACCCCGCCATTATTCCCCGCGATTTTATTGACCGCAGCAGCAAAAGCAATTTGCTTGAAGGAACAAACATCAAGGTTGAGTACATCACCAATTACAACAACCCAGCTTCTTGGAAGAAGACGGTTGATTACATTAAATCACTTGCACCTGACAAAGTAATTTTTCAATGGGCGATTGCCCTGCAGGGTTTACCTATGGGATGGATGGCAAGAAAATTAATGCGGTGGGGTAGGACAGAAGTAATTTTCGATTGTCATCTCATTGTTCAAAAAGAAGCATCAACTATTGACAAAAATTTCAGCAAGTATGGATTGAAGCGGGCAAATACTTATATCTGTCACGCCTACAAAACGGTTGAGGAATTGAGAAATCTTTTTCCGCAGAAAAAATTTTCCGTGAATGAAACCAGTAAGCGTTCCAAAGATAAAAGCGCCACAGTGATAAAGCTTTATCACCCGATTTATGATTTATACAAACCAAAAGCTGATTTTAACCTGGAGCAAACAAAAGCTGAACTGAAATTGAGGAAGCATGTTTTTTTGTTCTTCGGATTCATCCGCAAATACAAAGGACTGCATCATGTGATTCGTGCTTTCAAAATTGTCGCGAATAAGCGCGATGATGTATCTCTTCTCATTGCAGGAGAATCATTCTGGAATACGTTGTCAGAAAAGAAATTTTCCACACGATTAAAAAAACGCCTGTTTGGTTTTTTTAAATCCATCCTCCTGCCGAAATCTGCTAACGAGCAGGATTACAACCCGCTTCAGTTAGTAGAAGAATTAAATCTCCAGGACAAAATAACCGTCATCAACCGTTTTATCGCCAATGAAGAGGTGCATAAATATTTCCAGGTAAGTGATTGCATTGTTTTATTTTATGAAACTGCAACGCCTTCAGGAATAGAATCTCTCTCGTATAATTTTAGTTTACCAGTGCTTGCAACGCGTGTCGGGCATTTTCCTGAGACAATTAAGGATGGATTTAACGGCTACCTGGCTGAGCCGGAAAATATTCAGAGTATGGCAGATGTTATGCTTAAATTTCTTGAACATCCCGTGCCGAGAGAAAACGTTGCGTCATCTACAAAGCAGATGAGCTGGGAGAATTACGCAAAGGCGATCATTGGAAAATGACTAATGTCTAATGACCAACGACTATTTAGATGTAATCACAAACTCTGTCCTCCGGTTCAAGGAACGACCCTGTTCCGTTCGGTTGGTTGCAACCGGACTTGTAAGACCGAATCCCTTGTACGTCATTCTTTCTTTTGGAATTTCTTTTGAAACCAAATAATCGTAAACAGTTTTAGCGCGGCTTATAGAAAGCTGGATATTCGTCACTTCGTCTCCGATATTATCGGTGTGACCGTAAATGGCGACTTTAACTTTAGGATTATCGAAAAGGAATTCTGCAAAGTTATTGAGGACAATTTTTATGGTGTCGTTAATTTCGAAAGAGTTGGTTGCAAATAAAATATTGTTAAGCGGGTATGAAACACCCACTTCCATTTTCTTTACATCAATATTAACCGTTCTTGGTTTTACGTTTGCTGTATCTGCTGCAGAAAAATATTCCGAAGCAAAAGCGTAGCCCTTTTTCTTTACGGTAAGAATATAATCGTTGTCGAACGGAACTACCGAAGCATATTTTCCGGTGAGCGTATCAAGTTCTACGTCTATGACTTTATTATTTAAAGCATTCTTTAATTCAATTTTTGCAGCAAGCGGAATTTTTTCGTCCTCATCGCGGATATCTCCTTTTACGAATAAAACTCTTTCGGGGCGGGCCTGCGGGTACAGGTCAAAAGAATAAATATCGTAACCGCCCATTCCTTTTAATTGGTTGGAAGCGAAATATGCTGTCTTACCATCGGTGCTCACAAAGAAGCCTACTTCATCCGCCTCGGTGTTGATAGGATACCCGATGTTGACAGGAGTTCCCCACTCACCATTTTCTTCTCTGCGGCAATAAAAAATATCGAAGCCGCCCAAACCGGGAAGTGCATCGGAAGAAAAATAAAGTGTTTTGTTATCCGGATGGATAAACGGTGACTTTTCTCTTCCGAGGGTATTAATCTTTGAAGAAAGTTTTTTTGCACGGCCCCATTCACCATTAGCGTTCTTCTGGCAATAATAAATATCGATGTTGTTCACCTGCTCGCTGTCACGGGCGCTGGCAAAGTAGAGAGTTTTATTATCGGATGAAATAGAAGGCTGAGCATCCCAGCCAATCGGATCATTTACATTGAGGCCGAGGTTTTTTATTTCAGTCCATTTGCCGTTTACAAAATCGGAAGTGTAAATGTCAAAATTCCCTTTTTCGTTGAGCGTAAAATATAAATGTAAGTTGTCAATAGAAATGGTGGCAGCGCCTTCATTGCCGGTATTGCGCGAGTTAAAAGGGTAGGGCATAGGGTCGCCTTTTTCGAACGCGCCATCAATGCGTTTAGCCACCATAAATTTTTCTACGTTAATGGGAAAGAGAGAACCTTTTTCCTGGAGTTCGAATTTTCGTGTGAAGAAAGCGAGCTCGTTATCGGGAGAAAAGTAGGGGAGATATTCCCAGTCAACCGTTGATAAACCCTGCACGGGATGCGGGTCGTACGGAACAGGATGCAGGTAAATTTTACTTTTGAAAAGCATGGTATCGGCCTTGGCTGCTTTATCTTCCTTAACCTTACCAAACTCAAGAAATTTTTTCAGATATTTTTCTGCATCCTTATATTTTTTTGTGTCGAAGTAAAGCCATCCCAATTGGAAAAATACTTCGGCATCATAATCGGGGCACAACTCAGCAACTTTAAGAAAAGCGATTTCAAGATTTTTGTCATCATGTTTTTTAAGGGCGCAGGTGCCTGAAAAATAATATGCATCTGTATACTCAGGGTCCATGTCAATCGCTTTCTCGAGCAGCTCGCGTACGGTAGCATAATCGCGGCTTTTCTTCCAGGTGTCTTTCGCCTGCTCCAGAATTTTTTCCGCTTTTTTATTTACCTCGTGAGGACAGAGCTTATTCTGCGCAGAGAGAAAGGGAACAAATAAGAAAAGGAAAACAAAAACGATTAATGCTGAATGTTTATTCATCGCTTCAAAAATAAGCCGAGAAAATCAAGAAAGAATGAACAGGTTTTTATTTAACTAACTGTCCTGTTAATCTTAGTAAAGCCACCTCGGTAATTTTTGTGTCGAACCGGGCATTGACCAAACGAGAGAGGGCTGTGTTCAGGCTTTCCTGTGCTGCTTTAACCTGCAGAGAATTGGCGCTGCCGAGGCGGAAACTTTGTATAAAGACAGAAGCATTTTCGCGGGCATAGATAATGTTGTCTTCTTCGAGCTTTAAGCGGTCAGAGGAATTTTTGAAATGCTCGAAGGCAATAATTAAATCGGCATTCAGGTTTTGAGTAGTTTGCTCAAACAACAGTTGCGAATTAAGCATACTCAACCTTGCATTTTTTATCTGACGCGATGTATTAAAGCCGTTGAACAAATTATACCGCGCAGTGATTCCGAACTGCAAACCTGATGTCTGGTTCTTGACAAAAAAACCCGCATCGTTTTTATTGTCCGAAAATAAATAACCGGCATTGCCAGAAACTACGGGAAGACGCTGTCCTTTCAACTCGTTCAGGCTGTAGCGGCTTATGCTGATATTTTTTTCGATACTCCGCAATTGAAAATTACTTGCAAGGCTGCTTTTAAGTAAAGCATAATCAGGATTGTAATTTATGATAATGGTATCGGCAACTTCATAGCTGCTGTCAACCGGAAAAACAAGCAGGCGGTTGAGTTCTGTTTTTGCGTTAGTCAGATTTTCCTGTTGTTGAAGTATGGCTGCACGTTGTGCATTCAAATCTACTTTCGATTGTAAATAATCGAGTTTTGACGCTGAGCCGATATTGTATTTGTTCTCAGAAATTTTTAACCGGTCTTCATAAAAAACAAATGTCTCCTGTAATGCCTTCAGCAACTGGCTTTCCTTCACAACCCCGTAATATATTGTGTTAACGTCCTCAACTACCTTTTCCATTGCAACTTTCAAATCAATTCTTCCCTGTTCTGAAATTGATTTCAACCGGTCGTACGATGCAAACATTTTCATCCCGTCAAACAAAACCCATTCAAGTGCTACACCTGCAGTGGTTACGGTCTGCTTTGCGCCGTCTTTATTTATTTCGGTTCCGTTAGAATATTCCTGCTTCGTGGAATTTATTGAAGTAGTATAGGAGCCCGTAGCATCAACCTGAGGAAGCATTCCCGCATTGCCTGCCGTTGCATCATTATTTTTTATTTCGCTGTTGTTGCGCTCCACCCGGATTGAAAAATTATTATTCAGTGCGCGGTCCATTGCATTTTCAAGAGTGAACACCTGACAAAAAGCAGCTGGAGAAATCAAAAGCAAAAAATAAAAAAGAAATACTTTATACTTCCTCATGCGCAATTACTTTTTTCCGTGAGAGATAAGAATACATCGCAGGAATCACATAGAGTGTAAGGGTGAGAGAAAACATGACACCACCCACAACAACAATTCCCATAGACATGCGGCTCTTTGCTCCAGCACCTAAGGCAAGCGCAATGGGCATTGCACCCAACGTCGTTGCCAGACTTGTCATCAAAATAGGGCGGAAGCGCGAGACAGCACCATCGATAATTGCTTTTGATCTTTCCACTCCCCGCTCACGAAGTTGATTAGTGAACTCTACAATCAGGATTCCGTTTTTGGTAACGAGCCCAATGAGCATGATGATTCCAATCTGGCTGAAGATGTTCAGCGTTTGGTTGAAATACCAGAGTGAAATCAGCGCACCGCAAATAGCGAGCGGCACAGTAAGCATAATCACAAACGGGTCTATAAAACTTTCGAACTGCGCAGCAAGAACCAGGTAGATAAGAATAAGCGCAAGTACAAATGCAAACAAAACATTGGAGCCGCTCTCGGCAAAATCACGAGAGGGTCCGGTGAGCGCGGTAGAGAAACTTTCGTCCAAAACTTTCGCCTTGATTCTATCCATCTCTTTTATTCCGTCTCCAATCGTGTAGCCGGGTGCAAGCCCTGCAGAAACAGTTGCTGCAGGGTAGCGGTTATAGTGATACAACTGGGGAGGGCTGCTCACTTCCTTAACTGTAATCACATTATCGAGCTGGATTAATTCTCCGGCAGCATTACGCACATAAAACCTGGAGAGGTCATACGGAGCATCCCTGTCGGGGCGGTCTACCTGCCCGATTACCTGGTATTGTTTTCCCTGCATGATGAAATAACCGAAGCGCTGCCCGCTTAATGCAAGCTGTAATGTCTGCGCAATGTCACTCACCGAAACACCCATGCTGCGCGCTTTTTCCCTGTCAATGGTAATGGATAATTCGGGCTTGTTGAATTTCAGGTTTACATCTGTACCCTGGAAGATTTTACTCTTGTTTGCTTCTTCCATAAACTTTGGAAGATATTTTTCAAGCTGTGAGAACTCCTGGTTTTGCAAAACATACTGAACCGGCAACGCACCACGCGGTCCGCCGCCTGCAGAAATGGTTTGCTCCTGCACTACGAAGACGCGGGCTTCCGTCATCTGCCTGCTCATACGCGAAAGCTGATCTGCAATCTGTTGCTGTGAACGCTTGCGTTTGTCAGGAGTAAGTAACGCAAGGCGAACAAAACCTGTGTTCACCGCTCCTGAACCCGCAAAGCTGGGTGCCGTTACTGTAAGCATGACACTTTTCTCCGGCACGGAATCTGCAACAATGTCGGAAAGCTTCTGTAAAAAACTATCCGTGTAATCATACGATGCACCTTCAGGACCCGTTACCAACATGCGGAGCCAGCTTCGGTCTTCTAATGGCGCCAGCTCGCTCTGAAGTGATTTGCCGATTAAAAAAATCAAGCCAATAGCAACAGCGAAGATGATAAATGCCGTACGTCTTACTTTCATGAACCCTTCCAGTGAATTCCGGTATCCATTGATAAGCTTTTCAAAAAACGGCTCGGTCATTTCATAAAAGCGCGAATGCTTTTTGTCTTTTCGTATCAAACGAGCACTCAACATAGGCGTAAGTGTGAGCGATACAAATGCGGAAATCAAAACGGCTCCCGCAATCACCACTCCGAATTCGCGGAACAATCTTCCGACAAATCCCTGCAGAAAAATTACCGGCAGGAATACAGCAGCCAGCGTTATGGATGTTGAAACTACTGCAAAAAATATTTCTCTCGTTCCCTCGATGGCGGCCTTGTTGGGCGTCAGTCCCTGCTCTACCTTCTTAAAAATATTTTCCGTTACGACAATGCCGTCATCCACTACAAGCCCCGTTGCCAGTATGATGGCAAGCAGCGTAAGTATGTTGACAGAAAATCCCGCCAGGTACATGATAAAGCACGCCCCGATAAGGGAGACGGGTATGTCAATCAAGGGGCGAAATGCAACCAGCCAGTCGCGGAAGAAGAAATAGATAATCAATATTACGAGCGTAATTGCGATGAGCAATGTTTCCTGCACTTCAGAAATGGATTTGCGGATGAAGCGCGTATTATCGAGTGCAATTCCGAGCTTGATGTCTTTGGGCAAATCTTTTTTGATGTTGTCAACGCGCTTATAAAATTCATCGGCAATGTCAATGTAATTACTGCCGGGCTGTGGCACCAGGGCAACTCCAATCATCGGCGTGCCCGATTGGCGCAATATAGTTTCTTCGTTTTCCGGCCCCAGCTCTGCTATCCCTACATCACGAAAGCGAATCAATTGGTCACCGTTATTCACAATAATCATATTGTTGAAATCATCTTCCGTGCGGAGCAACCCTGTTGTGCGGACAACCAATTCTGTTTTATCTCCGGCAATTTTTCCTGCGGGCAATTCTATATTTTCTCTGTTAAGCGCATTCTGAACATCCATCACGGTGAGGCGGTGTGCGGCAAGGCGTGTGGGGTCGAAACGCAGGCGCATGGCGTATTTGCGCTGCCCCCAAATCTGCACCGTGCTTACTCCCGCGACGGTGATGAGCTGCTGGCCGATTACGTTCTCGGCATAATCACTCAGGTCGAGTGTGTTGCGCGTGTTGCTTTCAACGGTGAGAGAGAGAATAGCGTCCGCGTTTGCATCAGATTTAGTGACTGTAGGAAGTCCGTCAATGTCCCTCGGAAGCGTGCGCACTGCCTGCGATACTTTATCGCGCACATCGTTGGCCGCCGCTTCAAGGTCTGAGCTCAGGTTGAATTCAACGGTGATGTTGCTGCTGCCCTGGCTGCTGGATGAGGATATGGAACGAATGCCTTGTATTCCGTTAATCACTTTTTCAAGCGGCTCGGTGATTTGCGATTCAATAACGTCAGCATTTGCACCGGGATACGAAGTACGCACATTAATTACGGGCGGGTCGATGGAAGGATATTCGCGCACACCGAGAAACGTGAAGCCGATGCCTCCAAAGAGCAAAATCACCAGCGACATTACGATGGCAAGAACCGGACGCTTAACGCTGAGTTCACCTAACTGCATGGTTCCACTTTATATAAAATCATTTAACATCTGTAAATTGGATGGGGCTTCCTTTTCGCACCTGCAAAACTCCCGTGGTAAGAACAGTATCACCCGCAGCAAGGCCGGTCAGTACTTCCACCTTGTTCTCGGTGCGCTCACCGGTTTCAATAATTGCTTCGCCCACAATTCCGCCGTGGCTTACGAAAACTTTTTTTCCTTTCAGGATGGGGACGACACTTTCGGTAGGAATAAGAATAGCGTTGTCAGAAATATTCACCACAATTTCAATATGCACAAACGCTCCCGGGTAAAGCGACTTATCCTTGTTCTGAGCATACGCCCGTATTTTAACGCTGCGGGTTGCCGGGTCTATCGTGGGTTCTATGGCTGCTATTTGTGCTTCATGTTGTTTGCCCGATTCACCCATGCTGAATTTTATAGTATCTCCCTTTTGCATGTAGACCAAATATTTTTCGGGAACAGAGAAATCTATTTTTACAGGGTCCAATTGCTGGATGGTTGCAATCACGTTGCTGGCGCTTACGTAATTTCCCTCGCTGATATTTTTAAGTCCAATGCTGCCGCTGAACGGAGCGTGTATCTCTGTCTTTGCAATCTGCGCTTTCGTATAATCAATGTCGCTTTCGGTATTCGAAACCTCTGTGCGGCTCATTTCATATTCTTCCTGGCTGATGCCTCCAATCTCTACAAGCTTCGCCTGCCGTTCAAGCTTGTCGCTGGCGAGCTTCAGTTGTGCATTCAGCTTTTTCAGGTTCGCCTGCAAATCGGCATCATTAATCTTTACAAGCAAATCGCCTTTACTTACCATGCCGCCTTCCTTAAAGCGAAGGCTTGTTAATTTACCCGCAATCTCGGCGCGCAGCTCAGCTTCTTCGTTGGCGTAAATGGTCCCGTTGCTTTCAACTGTATTTTCAAAACGCTGTGGTTTTACCACGAAGCCCGTAACCGGTATCGGCGCATTGCCCCGCTGCACAGGAGCGGCTGCATTTTTATTGCCGGAGAATAAAAATATTTTTAGGAGTATTAATACAAGGATGATGATGAAAACTACAATGAGCGTTCGTGAAACTTTCATACATGTAAATAGAAAAATTTTAGGTAAAAGTAAGGATTGAAAATGTAACGAAATGGGATTAGCATGAAGCACTCTTTTTTGTCATGCTACGTTCTTTGACAAGTACAAAAAGTTCCTCCCATTACACTGAAAGGGGAAGCATTTTTTTGATACTGCCGGGAATTTGTACTTTTGAAATTGCCTTTAACCCGGCGCAAGCCAAAACAAATTTTAGCACCATGCAGGGAAGACCAAGCAAAAAAATTGAGGTAAAAGTTAATGAGCTGCTTTATATAGGCAAGCGGGGGATACAAATAAAAGTAACTCACAAAAGAGCCCGTTCCAAAACAGGAATCTTTTACCTTACCGTTGGCGGCTTATGGTGGCGCGAGCACGAAAAGAAAAACTGGAAAAAAGTTTCCTGGGACGAACTGGTGGAGATGTTTATGGAGAGGTGAGAGTTGATAATCTCTTGAAGAAGAAAAACTTGTGGAGTTGTAAAATTTAAAAATAATTATACTTTTGTTAAAAATAAATTAACATGATTGCAGGATTACTTGTAAGAGGTTATAAGGTTTACAATAATGTTAAGTTCATTCCTTTTTTTGAACTTATACATGAAAATCTAAAATTATTTATTGGACCTAACGGAGTCGGAAAAAGCTCGATCCTTGAATCACTAGATATATTTTTCAATAATGCAAAATGGAAACAGCAAGTTGAGCGAACTGATGGATATGTAGCACCATTATTGTTAATAGATAGAAATAAAATTAATAAATTTTCTGAGACGTCTGTTGAGTACCTGCAAAAGATAAGCAACTTTCTTTGGAATGAAAATTACGAGGATGATAAATTGCACTATAGTTATATATCTGACTTTTTTACTTTTCGAGATCGAATCAAACCTCTATATGAGAAAAGTCACTATTTAATTTTATTGGGAATAGCATCCAGTTCAATTCCATTTAAGAAGGACTTTTCTTTTGCTACGTTCGATTCCAAAATAAAAAGGCAAATTTTAGGTTTTCTGGTAGCAGATGATGAAGATGGAAGATTAAAACTTAAAGATCAGAATTCTTTAATAAAATTATTGAATGAAATCCAAGAGACTTTTACGTACATCTATATTCCTACTGAAACAAATATTACTGAATATCTGAGATTAGAGTCAAACGACATGCAGAAATTGACAGATAAGAAAATTGTAGAAAACATTGATAATATTTTAAACTCAAAAATTATAAAGTCTGAAGTATCAGCCGGAGAAGTTACTTCACAGGAAACTCAAAACATTTTAGAATTAATTAATGAAAAACTTCAGCTTAATTTCAATGAAATTGAAAGTACAATACAAAAAATAGATAGCCGCTACAGATTTCAGGAAGAGGGTAGTCCAAAGTTAACTGCGAAGGACATCAATCGGCAAATAATAAAGGCGTTTTATACAAAAAGAATTTTAAAATTTGATTCAAAGCCAATTGAGAGTTTAAGTTCTGGTGAAAGAAAAAAAGCTCTGATAGACATTGCATATTCATTCTTGGGACAGGAAAAAAGGCAACAAGAGAAAGAAGTGATTCTTGCAATTGACGAACCAGAGGCATCATTGGACATGTCTATTCGATATGAGCAATTTGACAGAATTGAAAAATTGGCTAAAATATGTCAAGTCCTTGTTGCAACGCATTGGTATGGGTCGTTACCAATTTTACAAGATGGATTAATAAATCATATAGAGAAGGATGATAAAGGAATACCAAAAATTAGACTATACAAAGTACATAATTATTTTGAGGATCGAAAAGATGATCCTGATGATATTTATTTCAAAAGTTTTTCTGATCTTTCCTTATCAATATTAACATCGTTAAAAAATAAGAATATCAATTGGATTATTGTTGAGGGGCCTGAAGACAAAAATTATTTAGACTATTATTTAAAAGATATGATTAAAGATTTAAGGATACTTCCTGTAGGAGGTTGCGGTAGCGTAGGGGTGCTATATCAACATTTGTTTATTTCAATATCGAGAAGGTCAGATTCTAGTTCCTTAAAAGGAAAAGTTTTCTGTTTGGTTGACACTGATTCGCAAATAATGGACATTGAAAAAAGCGATACTAAAAATGAGAAGTTGAGAATACGCAGATTCCACACCCAAATAGTTAATAAGCATAAGGAAGTGCAGTTAGCCAAAATAAATGCACGTATTGTTAATCCCACGGAAATAGAAGATGTTCTTAATCCTCAGCAGTTTTATAATGCGCTTAAAACCTCGATCAGTAACTCAATCGATATGAAAGTAAGGGAAGCATTTGAATGTTTCACGTTCGATCCAAAGGAAACTTTAAGTTTTATTGGCGGAGAAAATTCCATTTTAGTTCCACAGCCCAAAGAAGGCAGAAACTCAAAGGAAGACAAACAAGTAATTATTGATTTCATTGATAAGAATAAACATTTAATTTCTGAAGAGTATTGCAAGCTTGAACAAGTTGAGGTTCCCCTTTGGGTAAGAGAAATTATCGGATATTTTGCTGGAGACATAAAAAATAATTCTGAATCAGATGATAGAAAAATTATACGTCTTAGTAAGGTTGCTATAGAGTTAAATATTAGTACTGAAAGCATCATTGAATTTCTTAATGGTCATGGTTTTAGTATCGAACCAAATCCTAATATTAAGATGACAAAAGAAATGTATCGGTTACTGCTTCAGGAATTTAAACCCGAAGCATTGCATACCTTGAGTGAGGAGCAACAAATACTAGAAAACGTAGTTGAAAAAGAAGATAAAACTATTGTTTCTGATATGACAACTGATAAACAGCCCCAAGAATCGATAATACCCAATAGTGAAACCGCTTCTATGTTGTAATAAGAAAAAAAGCCCCAGGAAATCTCCCCGATACATTTTTCAAAAATTCCTGTTCTGCCAGGACTTCCCCTGCCGAAGACGGGCAGGCGTCTGAACAGACCTGACGACACATTAATGGCAGAATTGCCCCTTAGCAGAAGCAACAGTAAAACTAAAGAGATAGCAAACTCTTCCCCGATAACTATCGGGGGGAAGAGCTTGTTTGAAAAGATATTAAGTTCGCTTAACGTTTACAGCGTTCTTTCCCTTTTCAGAATCTTCAACATCGAAAGTTACTTTGTCCCCTTCCTGGAGCTCATCGAAACTTACACCGACTAATGAATTGCCGTGAAAGAATAAATCTTTTTCAATACCATCAGCTTTAATGAAGCCGAAACCTTTGGGTGTCTTTTTTTTAACAGTGCCATTCATAATTTTATTTTTATTTGTTTAGGATGGTAAAGATATAGATATTTTTTTCCTGTGCTGTCCGTCCTGACGGATAGAATTAAACAAACAAAAGATGCCCCGAGTTTCCCCGGGGCATATCAAAGCAGAACACCTTTTAAAAAAGTATTGCCGAAAGCAGAATAGTTTCACCACCAAACATGAAATCCCGTCAAGCGAGCGGGAGAACCCCGCTTTGGCAATACGAAGTTTTAATCCAACGCTCAAAAAAAGAGGATTTAAATTGTATAAAAAACTCTTTTAGACGAACGGCATAATATGCTTGACGACCTGTAAAAAATCATGTATGATACCGGGTAATCAAAGTTTTTTAATCACCGGTAGGCTGAATTTGACTGGTCTCAACCATAAGCCTCACAGTTTTCTTTGGCGCTCTCCGAACCTATGTTGTACCCAAAAAACGAAAACCCTTGTAAGTTATTCACTTGCAAGGGCTTTAGATTTCTCTTTGCGGTCTGGACGGGATTCGAACCCGCGACCCCATGCGTGACAGGCATGTATTCTAACCAGCTGAACTACCAGACCTTTTTTATAACCGGAGCGCAAAAGTAATTTTTTTTATCACTGGGGCAATTTTTACAAATGGTCTATTCTAATATTTCCTCTTCCGCCATTTGTTTTTCGTAAAGCTGCCTGTAGAGGGATTGCGTTTGCATCAGTTGGTTGTGCGTTCCACGTTCTGCTATCGTTCCGTTACCGAGAACAATAATTTCATCGGCATTCTTAACAGACGAAACCCTGTGACTGATAATAACAGTCGATTTACCTTTCATTATTCTTTTTAAGTTATTCAGAATTTTTTCCTCTGTTTGAGTATCAACAGCAGAAAGGCAGTCATCAAAAATAAGGATAGACGGATTTCGTATGATGGCGCGCGCAATTGATACACGTTGTTTCTGCCCGCCCGAAAGTGTAATGCCACGTTCGCCGAGCATGGTATCGAATTTTTTCGGGAAATTATTTATGTCATCAAGTATAACTGCGTCTGCCGCTGCATCTTCAACCTGTTTTTTATATTCATTACCCGATGCCCCTTTTTCGTAATGGTGCAATCCGAAAGAAATGTTATTTGCAACGGTGTCTGAAAAAAGGAATACATCCTGAGGCACATAACCAACCTGGTTACGGAGCGATGATAAATCCAGCCTGCTGATTTCAGCATCATCGAAAAGAATTTTTCCTGACGTAACGTCAAACATTCTCACCAACAGATTGGCAACGGTTGTTTTTCCCGAGCCCGTCCTGCCGAGGATAGCAAGGGATTTTCCCTTCTCAACAGTAAAAGAAACATTTTTCAGCGCCTTGATATTTGTATCGGGATATGTAAAAGAAACATTGCGGAATTCAATTTTACCTTCGGGAGCATTTTGGTTTTGTCCTGAAATAATTTCCGGTGTGATGGTGAGAAATTCGTTAATGCGCTGCTGCGAGGCAGCCGCGCGCTGAACAATAGACGTAACCCACCCGAGCGATGCCACCGGCCATGTAAGCATATTTACATAAATGATAAATTCGGCAATAACACCCGGGCTTATTTTTCCGGCCATAACTTCTCTGCCTCCGACATAAACTACAATCAGGGTGCTTGCACCTACCAGCAGAAGAACCAACGGATAAAAGAGTGCTGTAACTTTTGCAAGCTGCATAGAGGTATCTTTATACTTGTCGCTTAGCGTTGAGAATGTTTCAGAGAAATTTTTCTCGCGTACAAATGATTTCAACACACGGATTCCTGAAATAGTTTCCTGCACAAACGTTGACAATCCCGATTGCTCTTCCTGGACCTGTTCACTTCGGCGGTTCATAATTTCACTCACGAAATAGATGGAGATAGTGAGTATTGGCAAGGGCAGCAGCACATAAAGTGTAAGTTTTGGACTTACACTTAACATACTGATAGTTACAAGGATAACAAGAATAGCAATATTGATGGTATACATCACTGCAGGGCCCAGATACATACGTACGCGACTAACATCCTCGCTGATGCGGTTCATTAAGTCGCCCGTATTATTTCTTCTGTAAAATGAAAGAGAAAGAAACTGGTAGTGAGCAAAAATTTCATTCTTCAAATCGTACTCAATCAGGCGCGACATCACGATAAGTGTTTGCCTCATAAAAAACATAAACACACCTTTAAGAACCGTAAGACCCAGTATGAGCAGTGCAAACATGAGCGAGTTATAGGTTATCGTTTGAATAACCTGCATCGAAACAGGCCCTCCGGTTGCTTTTGTGGATGCAATTGTATTCACCACCATGTCCAATACCTGGCGAACCACTTGTGCAGGGTAAATCGCAAAAATATTGGAGACGGTAACGAACAATACGCCCAAAAGAAGACGAGACTTGTACTTCCAGAAATATTTATTGAGAAATTTTAAAGCGTGCATGTGGTGTTATCGTAGAATAAAAGGCATTTGCCCCGCTGCAAAAATAACATACCTTTGCCGCTAACAGAATTTACAGGGAAAAAATCATTGTTTGAGTCGAAAAATTCCCTGAAATTATTTCAGTTTAAAACGAAAAGACAGAAGAATCAACGCTCAATTTAAGAGTAAAGTTAATTAAGGTGACTAAGTTAAATAAGTAAAACACAGTACTCCCAATCAACCCATTAACTTAATTGACTTAATCAACTATACCTATGCTTAACAGGCGTCATTTGCGAATAAAAGTTCTCCAGGAGCTTTATGCTTTTTATCAGTCGGGTAATAGTGACCTTGCCGCAGCCGAAAAAAATTTATTCCACAACCTCGATAAGATTTATGAGCTATATATATTTATGCTCCTTTTCGTTTCTGAATTGTGTGAGTTTGAAAAATCATTTATTGAAGAACGAGTTCAGAAAAAATATTATGGAAAGCAAGGCGAAAAACCCGAAGATGTTTTTTCGAGGCTTCGTTTTTGCGGTCTGTTGACAAACGACAGGAAATTTGCAGCGGAGGTAAAGCGCCTCAAAGTTAGCTGGCAGACGGAGCACCAATGGATACAGAATATTTATGCACGTTTGTTGAAGACACCTGAATTTGAAAAGGCGGCAAAAACCAAGACGGATGAATTTGCTTTTCTCTCGTGGTTTCTTGAAAAAATGATTGCCAGCCAGGAAGATTTCAGGAATATGATAGAAGAAAAAAACATTCATTGGGACGAGGAATTTGATTTTCTCTGTCACATGCTGGAAAAGACCATTAAGGATTCACTGCACGCGGGGGCACTTAAATTAATGCGCTTGTTCAGAGACGAAAAAGATGACAAAGACTTTGTGCGGGATTTATTTCTGAAAACTATTTTGCACAGTGAGGAATACCAGGCAATGATTGCGGCAAGAACCCAGCATTGGGAAGTGGATCGCATTGCACTAATGGATAACCTGCTCATGAAAATGGCGCTGGCTGAGATAAGCCACTTTCCCACGATACCGGTTAAAGTGAGCATTAATGAGTACATTGATATTTCGAAAGATTACAGTACGCCCAAGAGCAGGGAATTTATAAACGGAATCATAGATAAGCTTGCTATCGGTTTGCGCAACGAAGGAAAAATTGTAAAAACCGGAAGAGGATTAATTGAACAATAACGTATAAAGCAATATGAAAATCTTTGCTACATATCTTATAGCATTAATTTTTGTTTTCTCTTTTTCTGCATGCAGCCGGAAAGAAAATAAATCACCGCTTATCCCCGATAATGCCTTAAGCCCGGACTTGGTAAAAAATCCTGCAACCGGTTCAGAAAATAAATCGGATGTCAAGGTTCCTGTTTTCAGTTTCAAAAAAGAAATTTATGATTTCGGCATGGTAACTGAAGGCCAAAAGGTCGCCTATTCTTTTTCATTCGTCAATACCGGAAATGCTGATCTGGTTATAGATAACGCCAAGGCATCGTGCGGATGCACAGTTCCCGAATTTTCCAAGGCGCCGGTTCCTCCCGGAAAAAGTGGTGTCATCAATGTAGTTTTTAACACCGAAGGGAAAGATGGATACCAGAGAAAAGAAGTGTTTGTAACAGCAAATACAATTCCTAATTCAAAAAAACTTATTCTTACCGGCACGGTTTTAAAAAAGAAAAATTAATTTCATTCAATCAAACCCTAAATTAAATCAGATGACTCTACTTAATATTTTACTTCAGCAGCAACCGGGCGGAGGAGGAATGCAGACGCTTATTTTTTTCCTCCTCATCATTATAGTATTTTATTTTTTTATGATTCGCCCCCAGATGCGCAAGGCGAAACTGGAACGCACTTTCCGCGAAAAAGTCCAGAAGGGTGATAAGATTGTTACCATTGGAGGAATACACGGAAAAATTGTTGACGTGGATACAACAACATTTCTTATAGAAGTAGATAATAACGTAAAGCTTCGAGTTGAAAAAAGTGCAATAGCCGTGGACGCGACTAAAACGCTGAGCGGCCAGAAATAATTAAAGCCCGTTTCTCTGCGTTATTTTCCGGCATTGAATTTTTGGAGAGATACCCTGGTATGAATTTGTTTCAACGTTTCACAAGCCGTTTCAAAAGAAACCAAAGGGTATATGTTTTTTTTGTTTGCTTCGTCATTGCTGCGCTCTTTTGGTTTTTGCTGGTGCTTACAAAAGAATACACATCATCGCTTAGAGTGAATGTTGCTTATACTAATTTTCCTTCCGGCCTTATACAAGTGAGCCGCCTGCCGGAGAAATTTCTTCTTAGCATAAAAGCGAATGGGTACACTCTTATGTCTTTGAATACGTATGATGAAACTAATAAGTTGAACATAGATGTCGGCGCATTGATTGGGCCCGATGAGGGAGTGAAAAAAATTTCTTCTCGAATGCTGGTGCATGATATAGTTCAGCAGCTTGGCAACGATATTTCAATAATCTCCATCGAACCGGATTCGGTAGTTTTTAATTTAAATTTTTCTACCTCGGTTAAACTGCCTGTGAAGGCGAACCTTGATGTTACTTTCGACAAGCAATATGATTCGGTTTCTGCGGTACACCTTAGTCCGGATAGCATAACGGCTACCATGCCGGTTTCATATCTTGGCAGCATTTCGCACATCGAAACAGAAAAAATAAAAGCGGAATCGCTGCGGACTTCCTTTAAAAAAAAGGTTAAGCTTATTATTCCCGAAGGCGTTTCGCTTAGTGCATCAGAGGCCGAAGTTTTTTTGCAGGTGGAAAAATTCACCGAAGGAACAGTGCAGGTTCCCGTCAACCTGGTTAATGTTCCTGCAGGGTTCACTATAAAAATTTATCCGGATATTGTTACAGTAAGGTACCTTGTTGCATTAAGCAATTATGCCCAGGTAAAACCCGAAATGTTCACCGCACGGGTTGATGCTTCTTCAGCTTCGACAGACAGCGATGAAAAATTACCGGTTGAAATCGTGACTGCTCCCCCGGGTGTGCATTCTGTTTCGAGCCAACCGCAGCTGGTAGATTTTATTTTGAAAAAATAAATGTTGAAAGTAGGGTTAACCGGAGGGATAGGAAGCGGAAAAACCGTAGTCGCAAATATTTTCAAGCAGCTGGGCGTGCCGGTATACGAAGCCGATGCTGAGGCCCGGATGCTTACCGGAAACAATGAGGAAATAAAAAACGAAATCAAAAAAAATTTTGGCAGTGAAGTTTTTTTTAAAGATGGTTCATTAGACAGGGGGAAGCTTGCATCCCAGGTGTTTTCAGACCAAAAAAAATTATCGCAACTTAATTCTATTATTCATCCGTTTGTAAAGCAATATTTCAGTGACTGGCTCCAGCAACACAACGGAAGCGAATATATTATCAAAGTAGCCGCAATACTTTTTGAAAGCGGAAGCGATAAGGGATTAGATAAAATTATTTCAGTAGTAGCCCCGGATGAAATCAGAATTCGCAGAGTAGTGGAGCGGGATAATACTGCCGAAGAGAAAGTGAAAAGCGTAATGAAAAATCAGTTGAATGACCAAGAGAGGGCAAAACGTTCTGATTATATTATTACCAATGATGAGCATACGTTGTTAATTCCCCAGGTGCTGCAACTGCATCAATTGTTTTTGAACGGCAATATGCACAAATGAATTTCAACCCTTTGCAGAGGGAAAATACCTACACGCATGTGTTGATAAACGGCAACGCATTCATTAGTACAAAATAAATTCTTGCTTAGGTTTACATCCGGCTGTATTTTAAAACCTGATGTATGAAAAAAATTATACTTCTCCTTGCTGCCATAAGTTTCGGCGCTAATCTTTTTGCACAGGAAATGCTTGGTATCGCCAACAGTAACTATGCGGGCGTAAGCGGCATGCACCTGAATCCCTCGACCATTGTTGATTCGCGCCTCAAGTTCGACTTCAATCTCATCACCTATGGTATTTCGTTCGATAACGATTACCTGTATATTCCAAAAGCAGATTTAAAGTTTTTTGGTTTCCGCAACATAGGCGACCAGATAGATGCAAAACATTATCAGGAGTACGATACTACCAGTAATAAGAATATAACCTTTGCTACAATGGTCAAGGGGCCGTCGATTGCCTTTGCGGTAAAGGACAATTATTTTGCTCTTCACACTGCAGTGCGTGGGTATGTATCTATAAAAGATTTGCATTATGCTATTGCCAAGTTCGGGTACGAGGATGACGGGCTGCATTACAAGCCGCAGCAAAGTAAATGGTATGAAAGTGGCCCGCTCAATATTGGTGCAATGGCTTGGGGAGAACTTGGCGTTACGTATGGAAGAGAAATTTTAAATAAGACCAGCAATTATCTTAAAGGGGCAGTAACTATTAAGCGCCTCTGGGGATACGGCTCTGTGTATTGCAAAGGCAAAAATGTAACATTCAGAGTTGATGAAGATACCACCAATAACTCCCCAAATGTTTTCTACCAATTATCGGCCGATGTGCAGTACGGCCATTCATTTAACGAATATGTGGACGGAACACCTTACCGCCAATTAATTAACGGTGACGGGTGGGGATTTGATTTTGGTTTAACTTACGAGTACCGCCCTGATTATGCAAACAGCACATATAATATGGATGGCAAAACGCTCAACAATTCGCAAATCAATAAATACAAATTGCGCCTTGGGGCAAGCTTACTTGATATTGGAAAAATCCACTTCGGCGGTACTAATTCAAAAGCTTTTGACTTACGCGGCCAAAGTTCTGCATGGGTGGGATGGGATACAATTCATACCATCAACACCATTGACTTTGATACAACTATTTCAAATTATTTTTTCGGAAGTCCGTATGCAAGCCAGGTAGCTGCATCCTATGATATGGCATTGCCAACTGCAGTAAGCTTGCAGGCAGATTATAAAGCATGGGAAAATGTTTACATCAATTCAACGTGGATACAGTCTGTAAAACGTAACATACAGGGTGTGGAGCGCGCAAGCATTATTTCACTGACACCGCGATATGAGCGCAACTGGTTCGAGGTTTCAACACCATTATCAATGTATCAATACAATGTATTCCGGGTGGGATTATCATTTCGGCTGGCAAGTTTAATTATTGGTTCTGATAAGTTAGGTTCTGTGCTCGGTCTTAGCGATATGGGCGGAATGGATTTTTACATGGCGCTCAAGTTCAGCATTGCCGGTTCCAAAATTTCTGACAAAGATAAAGACGGAGTTTCCGACAAACGCGATGCTTGTCCCGATACGTGGGGACTTCTTGCCTTTGACGGATGCCCCGACCGCGACGGCGATGGCATACAGGATTCGAAAGATGAATGTCCTGACATTCCGGGCCTGGCAAAATTCAAAGGATGTCCTGACCGAGACGGTGATGGAGTGGAAGATCGCGTTGACCAATGTCCTGATGTTGCGGGCTTAGTGGAATTTAACGGCTGCCCCGATACTGACCATGACGGCATCATTGATTCTCTGGATGCTTGCCCAAGAGATTCCGGTCTTGCGATATTTCATGGATGTCCTGACACAGATGGTGATTCTATTCCTGATAAAGATGATGATTGTCCTCTGATTGCCGGACCGGTTTCAAATAAGGGATGTCCCATTATAGAAAAAGCTCCCGAGCCAAAAGTTCCCGTTGTTGTTGCATTAACACAAGAAGAAAAAGAAATCATTAACAAAGTATTTAAGAACCTGGAGTTTGAAACGGGGAAAGCTGTTATACGCACTTCATCGTTTGCTTCGCTCAATGAGCTTGCGGATTTGCTCAAGCGCAAAACCATGTACAAGCTGAACATTGACGGGCACACCGATAATGTTGGAGGCAAAACTTATAACCAGAAACTTTCTGACAGCCGCGCCAATGCTGTAAAGAAATACCTGACCGATAAAGGTATTGACTCTGCACGCATCACCGCCAAAGGCTATGGGTTGACAAAACCTATTGCAAGCAACAATACACCCGAAGGCAGGCAGCGTAACCGCAGGGTTGAATTTACAATACTGGAATAGGAGGGAAGGCGGCTCTAATATTCACTGCGAATAAACTTCCGCTTGATTTTTTCTTTTCCTGTATCAATTACAGCAAAATAAATTCCGGGAGAGAGAGAAGAAATGTCGATTTGTTGTTTGTTGTTCGTTGTTTGTTGTTGGCTAAGAATCTTTTCTCCTGTCAAAGAATAAATTTCAACGCCAACAATCGTAAATCGTAAATCTGAAATCGTAAATTGATTTGAGGCTGGGTTGGGATAAAGCATAAAATCATTTACCATTCTGGTTTGAGAAAATGTTCCCGTCGGCAGCGTATAATAAACGGTCATTTGAATATGGTCGACCGATGACGGAGTGAATGCTATAGTGGGGCTGCCGTTTCTTATCATGATGCGAAACCCGAAACTGATTTGATTCACAGAATCGGGAGTCAACACAAGTCCCCATACATCCATGCTGTCGCCATAAGTAATGACTGTTGTTGAAGGCGTCCATAGAAGAGGAGAGGCGTGATTAGTACCGAAATTGCCGGGCGTAAATATTTCAACAATACTATCTTTTACATCAGGTGACGTAGAACTCAAACGGATTATTTCTGCCAGTACACCCGTTATAGTTGCTGTAGAAGGAATAGTAAATCCGAAATTGCTTGCCATAAGATAACGCGAATAATAACACGATGTCTGGAAACAATTAGGAAAAGAATTGAGACTGGCATCAGTATACATTCCGTCTGCTGCCATAATGTTATTCCAGTTACTCCATTCCGCGCCCGGGCAAGAGAGGCAGCCGATTGCAGAATAACTTGCCGTTGCAGGACTGTTTGGCCCCTGTGATTGTCCAAAAAGATAATTTGATATCAATGCAGTGAACAGAAGAAGTAATTTGCTTTTCATGGTTAAGTTTGATTTGAAGAACGGGCTCGTAGCACAAACTTAAATAAAAAAAATTATTTTTTTAGCAAGCTGTCAGCCGGATACGCGGCTTTCATCTCATCCATGCAGCCATTGCTCCAAAAAATAATTTTATCTTTTTGTTCAATGGATAGAGCAGCGCCCGGGTGACCAACCAGGTAAGGCGAAAGCGGCATTTCATCTTCCTTAATCATTTCTATTATCTGCTCGAACTTATGATACTGCCTTCGAAGGTTATAAGATGAATACTCATCGAAGTTGAGATGTTTCTTACCCTCACTGATATGGTCAGCAAGCCACCATGCAACGGGCTGAACGGAAAAATACCATGGATAGCGAGTGTTATTACTGTGGCAATCATAGCATGAAGCAGAAAGAATCTGCTTCACATCATCGGGCACAGAAAACTTCACGGAGATATGGTTTACAGGCGGGGCAGCAGAAATATTTTTTTCAGGACGGAAAAACTGGATAATGATAAAAGCTATGATCAACAGCCACATGGTTCTTTTGAAGAATTTCATAAAAAAAGTTTTCCGAAAGTAAATAAAAAAGCCGCGCAGTTTTTTTATGAAGTAAGATGAAAATGGAAAAATTACAGGCGAAAAGAAAAATAAAATGCAGAACCGAGTTTTTTAGTTCTTTACCAATTTCTGAATCTGAAGATGATTGTTCATTGTCAGTTCAGCGAAATAAATGCCGGTCGGCAAATTAAGTGCGTCTTTAAAATCAAACCTGTTAATCCCTTTCACAGCATTTTGCTTTTGATTAAATACTTTCTTTCCAAGAGTGTTTATTATTGAAACACCTACTTCGGCATTGTCCTGAACAGAGTACGTGATAGAGAAATTATCTTCAAAAGGATTCGGGCTGACAGAATTTATTGAAATTACTTCCACAGTATTTTCAGCTTTGAATAAAACAGATTTTACTTGTGAGTATGAAAACGTACCGTCATAGTCGGTTTGTTTCAGCCGGTAATAGTTTATTCCTTTCATAGGTGCCTCATCAATAATCGAGTATTCCCGTTGTGTAACACTATTACCTGCACCGGGCTTTCTTAAAATCTCCTCAAAGGTTTTTCCGTCTTGTGAACGCTCAATAGTGAAATAGTCATTATTTGTTTCTGTTGCCGTAGCCCAGCTACAGTTAACGTAGCCTGTGTTGGATTTGACATTTAAATAGAGAAGCTCAATGGGTAAAACTCCGCTGCACCAGGTGGTTCCTGTAAGAGTTCCGGAATAGTTTGCAAAACCAGAGCCACAGACATTTGAGCCACCCGACATCGTTACATTTCCATTGACATAGAAATATCCACTGGAATTAACCTGGGAGCCACCGCTGATTGTTAAATTTCCATATACAACAACTGTATCGCCATTAGCAATATTCAATGTGCTTCCTCCGTTAATTTCAAAATCTGTGTAGATTAAAAGACGCCCGCTTCCTGAGACATTTATTACTCCACCGCCTGAATACTTTAAAGGAGAGCACACAGTATTGGTTACTTTATTAGTAATATAAATGCCCGGTCCGTTATAATTGCAACCCGGATTGCAACTGCAACTTGTTCCCGCATTTGAACTTGTCGACCATATCAAACTGCTCCATTCTCCGTCAGAAATTGTATAGTAGGATGCGGCGGCCTGAACGTTCTGAACATGTCCGAATTGAAAATAAATAATTGTGCTTATAGTAGTTACTAAAATAAATGCGCCGGAAAGAAAAAGCCTGCTGCGCATAGCTGAGCGCTGCCGGGGCCTAAGAACCATTCGTGGTCTCATGCTGACGCTTTTTCTTCCTGGAGATAATGGTCTTTGCATTATCTGTTTTATAATTTATGTATCTGATTCGGGAGAAATATGTTGTCCTAAAAACGCTGAATATTTTACTGAACAAGAATTTTCTTTATCGTCCTGCTGTCGTTTCTTGCAACCAAGAGAAGAAAAGTTCCTTTAGCCGGGAATGCTTCGGTTTGAAATGAAATTGTGCTGCTATTGCCGGTATTTTTCCCGAATGTTTTGGAAAATATTTTTTTACCTTCAATATTCATCATGCTCACTTCTACCTGGCTGTCGATGTTTGTGAAAGGAATTTCAACAGTTGCTGTACTCCCGGCGGCAACAGGGTTAGGATAAACGGTTATTTCCGGTGTTGGTTTATAAGTGACAGAAACGGTATTGAATGTTTGAGATTTTCCGTCAAAGTC
Organism: Bacteroidetes bacterium 2013_40CM_41_45; assembly: GCA_002215675.1. Classification (GTDB taxonomy): domain Bacteria; phylum Bacteroidota; class Bacteroidia; order AKYH767-A; family 2013-40CM-41-45; genus 2013-40CM-41-45. Next base: position 261,467 of record NGFH01000009.1, read on the forward strand.
AACTTCTATGAGGCGGTAGTATGATGTTCCTTCCAGAGCGTCCGCATCAATATAGTCATATACATCGTTCCGGTTGCTGTTTCCTTTTCCTTTCATGTTTACTATAGAGGAAAAATTGACGCCATCCTCTGAACGTTCGACAGAAAAATAATCGCAGTTAACCTGGCTTGCCGTTTCCCATTGAACATTGACTTTATTATTTTCCGGTAGAGCTTTGAAATAAACCAGGTTAACCGGGAGAGTCGCCCCTGTAAATCCGCCAAAACTCAGAGGGCCGTCCCCGGGGGAAGCCCCATCCCAGAGGAAGGAACCGCATATTTCAAATTTGCTTCCTGCGTTGACTGAGCTGAGCAGTCCGCCCAGACTAACCACCACCATTCCCTCGCACATTATTATTTTTTTTCCGCCCATGAAAAAAAGAGTACCGTTAACAGTAATCAGCAGGTGATTATATGAGGGAGTAACGATGTCCACCGAAACGGTTTTTCCGAAAGGAATGGTAAGGGAATCATTATCCTGCGGAACTCTTCCCGCCGACCATGTTGAAGGTGAAGTCCAGTTGCCGCTTGCCACTGCCGTCATTGTTCCGGCATATGCCTTTTGCGATGTGCCAAGATTGAAATAAATATATGTGATAACAAAAAGGTTAAGCGTTAGTGCGCCAATAATGAAGGTTGCAGTACGCATTTCTGTCAACTGGCGCAGCCGGCTAACCGGTTTTGTTCTGTAAATTAAACGCAGCCTGGTTCCCATATATCTTAGGTTTTATTTGCCCTAATAATACAAACGTCAGCTCTTGTTGTTCAAACATTTTTACCTGATTTATTACATGCCGATTACAGGCAAGCCTCTAATTGTCAAAATTTTCCAGCATTTTACTTTTACCTTTTCTTGCCTGCCTTTTTGTATTAACTGTTGGAAAGAAATTATTTTAGGAAATAGAATTAGAACATTGATTGTTATTTTCGTTGCTGCGAACCAAAAACATTTTCCAATGAAAAGAAAAACATTCATGCTTATAGCTGCAATACTTGCATGCTTTTTCGGGCTCTCCATGCTGTTTGCTCCCGAGCAGATGATGCAGAACATGGCAACCGCATCAGATACTTCGTCTTTTAATGTGCTACAGTGGGCAGGAAATATGCTTGTGGCTATAGGGCTGATTAATTTCCTGGCACGAAACGATGCCGGCTCTGTTGCGCTGCGTGCTGTGATGATTGGAAACATATTTCTGCATGCAGGAGGTTTAATCGTTGACTTGCGTCAACACATGACCGGTTTTGTGAATGCTTCGGGTCTTGCAACGGGCGCAGTGGTGCATGTCCTGCTCATTATCGGATTTGTTTATTACCTGCGGAAAATGGGAGCGCAGCAAGCAAGCTAAAGGAAAAATTAGAGAAATAATCATAAAAAACTGCCAGGTTTTTGACCTGACAGTTTAAGAAAGTAAAATAAAAAAAATTATTTCTTTTCTTCCGGCTTTGCGGCATCCTTTTTGGGAGCAGATTTCATTTTGTCACCTTCGGTTTTAGTGGCAGCCATTTTCAGCTTTTTCTGATAGCCCTGATCCATTCTTGCCATCATTGAACCGTCTTTGCATTTACCTTGCTTTTCCATGGCGCTCGCTTCATCGCCTTTACAGAAGAACATTCCTTCTTTAACTAATGCAACGTGGTGAATGGGACACATTCCGGCTTTGTCAGAATTGTAGTCGCACTGGCTGCACCAGTATTTTGGCGCTGCAGCCATTTTTTTCTCCGTTGGAGCTTTGGTGTCTTTGGTTGTGCTCATTTTGTTATCCTGAGCGTTGACAGCAAAAGCAATTAACCCTGCTGCCAGTAATGTAAAAAGTTTTTTCATGACGTGTTTTTTTTAAAGGTTAAATAATATGTAAATGTAAAGAAAAAATTATGAAATTAAATTTCGTTATGAAGAGTTAAGGAGCATTGTTACCTCAGCACTCCCTGTAATGGTCAGCGGAAAGAAATTACTTTTCGAAAGTTTGAAGAGACAGTCATTTAATGTTCATTTAAGACAGTCACTTTTAAATTTTTATTTTCTAATCCGACAACAAGACCATGGACAGAAAAGAATTTTTAAGAACCTCGGGAATTTTGTCTTTGAGCAGCATGGCAGTCATTGCCGCATTTATCGAAAGCTGCAAGAAGACTGAATCGTCAGCGCCTCAGGCTCCAACCGTAAATTTTAATTTAGACCTGACCGCATCTGCAAACTCCTCTCTTAATTCTGTTGGCGGATATGTATATAACAGCGGGGTAATTGTGGCATGCATTGCAACAAACAGTTATGTCGCACTTTCGCAGGCATGCACCCACCAGGGATGCACGGTTGCTTATGCCAGCGGAAGCTTCAACTGTCCTTGTCATGGAGGACGCTATGATACCAATGGAAATGTAACCGCAGGCCCTCCGCCCTCACCGCTGAAAAAATATACGGTTACCCACAACGGGAATAATCTTAACATAGCAGGATAAATTATCTCTATCCTTCTGCAGCGCCACCCCGTTGGTAGGCAGGCTTTTCTTTTTCTGAAATAAATTCTCAATCAACTAAAATGAAAAAGATTTATTTCTCCGTTATAATTGTCTTTTTGTCTTTGATTTTTTCCTCTCTGTCCAGGGCAAATTTTATTACCGCTACACCAGACAATTATCTTTCTTACCTCAGTATGTAATAGCGAAACAAGATTTATTACAAAATCCTTTATATTATGGTGTAAAACTCGTGTTGGCACCCGTTGCCTGTATCACCTGTGCTTACTATATTTGCGCACCACCACCAAACTAAAAACAAGCAAAATGAAAGCAAGAATACTCCTGTTCGTTTTATCTTTTATTCTTTTCGTGTCAGCCAATGCGCAGCTCATAAGAAACTGCGGCACCATGGAAAACCTTGAACGTCTTAAATCACTCGACCCTGCTCTTGCGGAGAGAATGGCTCAGGTAGAAAGACAGACAGCACAATGGATTTCTGATAACGGAAATGAACCTAACCGTACTGTTGTTACTGTTCCGGTTGTTTTTCACATTCTCTACAATACTTCGGCACAAAATATTCCGGATAACAGAATCCTCGCGCAACTTGATGTGCTCAATGCAGATTTTGCGAGGTTAAATGCCGATGCGGTAAATACTCCATCTGTTTTTGCATCTGTCGGAGCAAATACCAATATCCAGTTTTGCCTTGCCCAGCGCGACCCGGGCGGAAATGCAACAACAGGTATGGTAAGGAAGTCAACAACGACAACTTCTTTCGGCACCAATGATAATGCGAAACATAATTCAACGGGAGGCGATGATGCCTGGCCTGCAGCAAGCTATCTGAATATCTGGGTTTGTAATCTTGGCGGCGGCTTGCTTGGTTACGCTCAGTTTCCCGGAGGACCCGCTTCTACTGACGGAGTGGTTGTTCTTTACTCTTCTGTTGGAGGTCCTTCTGCACCGGGTACTGCAGTTCCTTATCATCTTGGCAGAACGGCAACGCATGAAGTAGGGCATTGGGTTAACCTTTATCATATCTGGGGCGATGATGGCAATGGCTGTAACGGAAGCGACCTTGTTGGTGACACGCCAAACCAGGGAAGTGAGAATTACGGATGCCCTGCATTTCCGCATATCAGCTGCACCAACGGCCCGAATGGAGATATGTTTATGAACTACATGGATTATACTGACGACGGATGTATGAACATATTCACGTTAGGACAATCATCGCGCATGAGTGCTCTTTTTGCAGTTGGCGGTTCACGTTATTCTATTCTTTCCTCGCTCGGTTGCGTAGCTCCCACTCAGAGTGCATGTAACGTACCGACGGGACAAAACACCACAAGCATTACTACATCAGCAGCAACTCTTAACTGGAGTACAGTTGCGGGAGCCGTGTCATATAACATTCAATATAAACAAACAAGCTCTCAGACATGGACTTCAACTACAAGTACAACAAATTCAAAATCTATTTCAAGCTTAACGGCAAATACAAATTATGAATGGCAGGTACAAACGGTTTGCTCAAGTACCGGCAGCGCATTTTCTGCATCGGCATTGTTCACCACGCTTTCTGCATCGGGATGCACGGATGTGTATGAGACTAATAATACTTCTTCTGCTGCAAGAGTTATTTCTGTGAATACCGATATCAGCGCCTTGATTGGTACAAGCGCGGATGTGGATTGGTTTAAATTCACAACAACTTCTCCGAATACCAAAGTAAGAATTACACTCACAAATCTTCCGGCTGATTATGATGTGGCGCTCTATAGAAATCAATCCAACCAGGTAGGCATTTCTCAGAACAGCGGTACGGCAAACGAAACCATCATATACAATACCAATCAGCAACATACATACTATGTAAAAGTGTACGGTTTCCAGGGAGCATTTAATGCAGCACAATGTTATACACTTCGCGCTTCAGTGAGCAGCAGCAATTTCAGAGGTATGGATGGAAATGATGTACCTGTTGATTTGATAAAAGACGAAATCAGCATTTATCCTAACCCTGCAAACTCTGAGCTGTGGATTGAAAGCAATTCTATCAGCCGGGGAAATGTATCAGTAAAGTTGATTGATATTCTCGGCAAGGATGTTCAGTTAAATAATTTCGCGGCTTTCGATGGGTTCAACCAGTTCAAAATGGACATAAGCGGATTGACCAAAGGAGTATATTTTATTGAAATCACAAATGACAAAACGAGATACGTGCGCAAGCTGGTTATCAGCCGTTGATTCCGGAAATTAGTTTTTAAATTTTAAAATGAAAAGGAGAACTCTTGTTCTCCTTTTTTATTTTTATTTTTGATGGACAAATTAAGTTCATGTCTATTATCTAGCTTATTATTTTTTTTGTTCGCTGATTTAAACCATTGAACAAAGTGAAAGTCTAACCCGCTTTCAACCCTCAAATCAAATTACAACATGAAACACAAACTACTCTCCTGCATCATAGTTTTATTATTCTTTACCGGGGTCACGGCGTACTCGCAGGTAAATTACTCCGAAAGCTTTGACGTACTGCCTTTCCCCCCGTCCGGATGGTCGTTAGCGCCTGCAGGACCTCCTAACATCTGGAGCCGCCAGTTAAACGGCAACAATCCGGCCTGCACTCCGCACAGCGGGGCGGGTATGGCAAGGTTTTTCAGTGACATGTCCCCGGCAGGAAGCACACAGTCGCTTATCTCCCCGGTGATAGATTATTCCGGCCTTGGAACAGACACAGCAAGAATAAGTTTATGGATTTTTCGCGACCTCGGTGCTGCTGCTGCTGTTGACAGTCTCACTATTTTAGTCAACACGTCCACAAGCGTTGCGGGAGCAGTTCGCGTAGGCGCTATTGCGCGCTACAGGTTATACGACTTGCCCGATACGGTAAGCGCAAACGGTTGGTATCAATATTCATTTGACATACCGCAATCCTTTAATACAGACACAAATTATATTTTGCTGAAAGGAACATCAGCCCAGGGAAATAATATTTTTATTGATGATGTTAATTGGGATGCATATCCTGTTCCATGCGCGGGCTCGCCAACAGCAGGTGTCATCAATGCTAATCCGAATGTAATCTGCGGCGGTTCGGGCTCTTCGTCCTTAACATTAAGTGGCGAAACTATTGGCTACGGACTTTCATACGAATGGCAATCTGCTCCTTCGGCAACAGGGCCGTGGACAAGCTTTGTAAACGGGCCTTTAACTTCTGTTTTCACCGGTGTTATTTCCAGCAGCACATATTACCGCTGCATCTCTACCTGCACGTTTTCGAGCTTGACTGACACCACAGCTGTACTATTAGTTACTGTTAACAGTAATCCTTTACCTGTGATTACTGCTAGTCCGGCTGCGGTTAGTTTCTGCACAGGTTCTGCTGCTGTTCTTCTCACGGCAACGGGAGGCGCAACATATTCGTGGTCACCTTCGGCAAGTTTGAGTTCTTCAACCGGTGATTCTGTTTACAGTTCTCCGACAGCTAACACAGCTTACATTGTCACCGGCTTTGATTCGCTCGGATGTTCTTCAACGGACACGGCTTTTGTCACGGTGCACCCAACACCTAATGTCAATGCTACAGCAAATCCGGATTCTATATGCGAGGGAAGTTCTTCCACTCTGAATGCTTTCGGCGGCGGCCCCGGCACTACATACGTATGGAACCCGGGCGGCTTCAACGGCCCTAATTTCATGGTCTCTCCTTCAGCAACCACAACGTATCTTGTTACAGCAACCAGCACATTTGGCTGCGTTGGTACAGATTCGGTTACACTTCATGTTTACACTTCTCCGGTTGCAGCTTTCAGTTACACTGTAAACGGACGCACTGTGACTTTTCATGACAGCTCTTCTAATTCTGTAACGTGGCAGTGGTTTTTTGGCGATGGTAACAGCAGCTCACAACAAAACCCGCTTTACACCTACTCCTATGACAGCACCTTTAATGTTATGCTAATCGTTACAAACGGAGTTTGCCCGGGAGGAGATACCATCATAATCTCGATTCCTATATTTACGTCAGGAATAAATGACTTGAACGGAAATGATAATATCCTAATTCTTTCGAACCCGGTCACTGATGAATTAAGAATTCAGAATGCAGAATTAAGAATTAAAGAGATAGGAATTTATAATACAGTAGGAGAAAAAATATTTATCCACCAACAAGCAACAAACAACAAACAACTAACCGTTGACGTCAGTCAACTTCCTCCTGGATTTTATTTTGTTAGAGTGCTCGATGAAAAAAATAATCTGTTAACGAGAAAGATTGTGAAGATGTAAACGGGCCTGTCGTTTGTCGCGGTTAAAGTCACAACTTAATGTTCAGTCCGACATTGACAACAGTTATTCCGTAGCCGAGTTCGCCAAAAACTCCGAAGTGGTCGGAGAACCTGTATCGCACTCCGGCAAAAACAGACCAGGCGAACCCGTCATAGTTTTCATAAGGCGAATGGATGCCCTCGTCTTTGTCGCAAAACGGAGTGGTGATAGTGCTGTATTTATCGCTTTCGAAATCGTTGCCTAACATAAGCCCGCCATATGCATCGAGCTTTTCATTGGAGCCCGATGCAGTGAAATGATATGCACCGCGAACGCCAATTATTACGTGGGTTGCTTCCTGCGTGTAGGTATACTCGTAGGCAAAGTTCCCGTTACCCTGGCCGCTGTTGCAGTTTGCTATTCCGTGCAGTTCATATTTTGCTTTGGCAAGCCCGCCATAAATGCCTAAGCTAAGAGCACTGCTTATGCCCAAGTCGAGTGTGACCGATGTGCCGGGCATACTTACCGTGTATGCCTTAGCGATAAAGGTGTTTGCTAATCCATAACCAAGATTAATATCCACTTGTCCCGACTTGAATGATTGGGCAGCAGCTGTACCGAATAATACCACTATTAAAAGAGTAAGTTTTGTTTTCATGATTTTGCTGTTTTATGATTGCGTTGTCGAATAAGCCAAACGATGACGAAAAAAGATGACAGAAAAATTTCTCAATACAAACGTATACAAAAAAGTTGAATTAAAACCTTCTCCTGTTTGTTAGTGGATAGAAAGAAATTATCTTTGGAAAAATAGAATCAAACGGCCGGCAAGAAATGAAAAAGCTTAATTTATTTTTCCTGGTTTTTCTATGCCTGATAATTTCGTGCAATCAACCAGCAAATCAGAAATGAGCAAACGGTATGACAGCAAAAGATGAGCAAGATATTTACAAAGAAAACGACAGCTTCCTTGAAGCATGGAATAAAGGAGATGCAAAAGCGGCTGCTTCTTTTTTTACGGAAGACGGGGTGAGAGTAGGAGCCATGGGCGACATTGAGCATGGCCGGGAAGAAATTGCAGCTGCTTATGACAAGCTTATTCACAAAACAATGCCCGGTGCAAAAGGAAAAATGGAGAAAGGAACCATCCGGATGCTGACGCCTGAACTTGCCGTTTGGCAGGGCGGATTAGAAATTGAAAGACCTGACGGCTCACCATCGCTGAAAGGATATGTAATACAAGTGATGAAGAAAGTGCAGGGACGCTGGCTTATTCTGGAAGCGCATCCTAAACTTTTCCCGCCCCCACCACCGAAACCGTAACCCTCTCAATCCCGAGTTCTGATGCTGCAGAAACATTTTATAAGCGGAGAAGCCGAAAACCGAAAAGAGTAGGCAAGAATTAAAACTAAAAAAAATGGAAACACCAATAGGCGGATTTCTTGATTCATTTCCCTCCGGCGTATACATCGCCTGCCATGTAATTTTTCTTGTTATCGGATTATGGGCAGCACGGAAAGCAAGCGCTGCAAAACTTCTTTATGCTCCTGCATTCTGGCTCTACGTTGTAACGCAGATTATTTTTCTGACAATGTTTGGAGGTCTTATCACTATGAAGATGGCGGTGCTTCTGGAACAAACATGCATTGTCATCATGGTGATTTGGATTGCTTCTAAAGCGAAGAGTCCTGCTTAAAGTGAAAAGTTAATGGTGTGCTGTCAGGTTTTAGGACTTGTCAGCACAATAGATTATTCGCTTCAGCCATGAAACCCTCGCAGCTTCTGCGTGCCAACGCCACGATTTGTTAGCGGTATGGAAAGAAATTACCTCCCTGCCTGCTACAGGCAAGCTTTTGGAAAAACAAAGTGTCAGAACCGCAGCCCGAATGGCACAGAATATTCTGCCCCCTTACGGGAGATAATAAAGAAAATAAGAAGAGGCGGTGGTTTGCCTATAGGCCTTCTGTCACTTCAACGATTTCATCGGCAACAAGCCCGTGAGCTTCCTGATGAACTTTCATTGCGGCTTCCTTATTGGGAGCATTTACAAGACAGAAAACTTTGCCGGCTTTCTCATCGTACCAGTATTTTAAGTATTCTACTCCATATTTTTTCTGGGTAGCAAGGTCAGCTGCATGAGCACCGGCGACGGCTTCTTTTGTCAGCCCCGGAATGTGTTGATGGATATCCATGTATAATGGCATGTGGTCCTCCTTTTTTAAATTAGTTAAAATTATTATTTAAAATTATTGTTCAAAGATATAAATAAAAATAATTTTAAAATTATAATCTAAAATTTTGAATGCAACCTCCGACCCATCCGGTCTCAAGTATTCGCAACTGACAGCCAACGCCTGCTTTTGAGGAAAGAAATTACTTTTGGGAAAATAAAATGGCGGGACGGAAATCATGCAAGCACAGAAACTGAGTTAACAAACATTTATGAAAAGCACAATTATAAAAATTGATTCAACGCAATTTAGTATCATTCAATCTAAAATTGATTCAGCGATTAAATTAGCTGGTGATACTGGTAATACCTATATATCTTCCCCTAATATTTTCAATAATGTTGGTCATAATAATCCTTCGATTTGGCTGCTTATTTTAGAATATTTAATTGCGCCTTCGATAATCATTTTTATCTCAGTTTGGCTTACAAACTATTCAAATAAAAGTAAAGAGTATAATCGAATTAAAAAGCTAAGTGATTTTGTTACTACATGGTTAAATAAAATAGAAGAAGGGATTTCTGAACAAATTAATCTTTTAAAAGCTTTACAAAACACATATAAGAATATTGATTTCAACAGCCAGAGAGATTTTTCTTATTCGGTTGCGGATATCAAAAGTGTAATAGAATTACCAAAAACAGATTTACATAAGCTTTTTATTTCCATAAGAACTGGAAGCGAGATAGAAAAAAATGAAAACTTTTATAACCTATTACTTGCATTAAATTCTGCGTATGAATCTATTTATGATTACAAGTTGAAGACCCCTGAACTTGCTAAAAATGTAAATGAAATTTCAGATGAAGGTGCAGATGCTTTTAAACATTTACGAGTAGGAGAGGCAAGCTATGTGAATTATCATCTTCAGAAAGCTCAACAGAACCCGATATATATTACAAGTCCTGCTTTTCAAATTGCAACTGAATATTCAAGCATTGCGCAAGCCCGACATACTTATTTAGCAACTCCTATTGGAAACACTCGAATCAAAAAAGGTCTTTACTTTTATTGTAAAAAACAACTTGCATTTTGCGAAAATAATTTACCTTCTGATCAAAATCTGTTACCTTTAATAGAATTGAATCGCCTTGTTAAAGAATCGATAGTATATTATACAGAATATTATAAGAATATTCGAAATGCACTAGAAACTAAAATCAATGGACTGGGACGAATTAAATTAGAAATTACAGAAAGAAAAAATTATTTTGTTAATCTTCCATTTATAAGTAAAAGTAGTTTCAGAGAATAATATTTGCCCCTGTTGGGCGAAGTTTCGTGTGCGAGCCAATGCCTTAGCCAACTTCGCCCGTTATAAAGCACGGATAAAAGTATAACAGAATTCCCGCCCTCTGGGCATAGCCCCGATTGAGGGGAGAAATTTTATCTCACCCCTTTCATCTCCTCTCCTTGAGGAGAGGGGATATTTTCTGCGCAGCACGCGAACGGATTCCTCATTCTCCGTCAGCTGACGGATCATTCGGAATGACAATAATTATTATAAGGCAGTAGAGTCGGGCAAGCCCGACTAAGTTAACCCCGTACGTGCCTGTCATTCCGAGGACGCATTTTGCGGACGAGGAATCTGTTTGTATAACGCAATAACCCTTCGACTCCGCTCAGGGTGACGGTTGTGAAAATTCCCGCCCCTTGAGCATAGCCCCGATTGAGGGGAGCTCCGCGACCCGAAAGCGGGCAGAACAGTTGAGATTGTTGAAAAAGTTTGGCTTCAAAACGCCTCATCCTAAATCCTTCTCCAGAGGAGAAGGACTTGCAGCTTTATTTGTATTTTGGACACCCCTCTCTTTTAGGAGAGGGGACGGGGGTGAGGTTAATCTTGTGCTTCAAATTCACTCCAATATTACCCTCCGAATTCCTATCTTCGCGCCCGACCAATAATTCTGAATTCTGCATTCTTAATTCTTAATTCCCTTGCCCAAAGATTCGTCCATAAAATCCGTCCTCATCATAGGCAGCGGCCCCATCATTATCGGGCAGGCATGCGAATTTGATTACAGCGGCTCTCAAGCTGCGCGCTCGCTCCGCGAAGAGGGCATTGAAGTGGCGCTCATCAACTCCAATCCCGCCACCATTATGACCGACCCGGTAACGGCTGACCATATTTACCTGCTACCGCTTACCACCGATTCTCTTATAAAGATTCTTGAGGAAAGCGCATCCGGCAATTACAAGCGGAAAATTGATGCCGTGCTTCCAACCATGGGCGGACAAACCGCACTGAACCTTTGCAAGGAAGCCGATGAGCTGGGCATCTGGAAAAAATACGGGGTAAAAATTATTGGCGTAAACATTGACGCCATTGAGACCACCGAGAACCGCGAGGCATTCCGGTCGCTTATGAAAAAAATTGGCATGGGTGTTCCCGAATCGCGCGTTGCCAATTCTTTCCTGGAAGGAAAAGAGATAGCGCAGGAAATCGGTTTCCCGCTGGTGATTCGCCCGTCTTATACGTTGGGCGGAACAGGCGGAAGCATGGTGCTGAAGAAAGAAGAATTTGACGAAGCGCTGACGCGGGGTATTCATGCGTCGCCCATACACGAAGTGCTGATTGAGAAAGCCGTCATAGGCTGGAAAGAATACGAGCTGGAACTTTTGCGCGACAATAACGACAACGTGATTATCATCTGCTCCATCGAGAACATGGACCCGATGGGAATTCACACGGGCGACTCCATCACCATTGCTCCTGCAATGACTTTGTCTGACACAGCTTACCAGCACATGCGTAACAGCGCGATTAGGATGATGCGCTCCATAGGCAAATTTGCGGGCGGCTGCAACGTACAGTTCGCTATGCATCCCGAAACAGAAGAGTTGATTGCGGTGGAAATAAATCCGCGCGTGTCTCGTTCGTCTGCGCTTGCTTCCAAGGCGACAGGTTATCCCATCGCCAAGATTGCAGCGAAGCTTGCCATTGGTTATAACCTTGATGAGCTCCAGAATCAAATTACAAAATCTACATCAGCATATTTTGAACCGACACTTGATTACGTGGTAGTAAAAATTCCGCGCTGGAATTTTGATAAGTTCCCCGGCAGCGACCGCCAGCTTGGCTTGCAGATGAAATCGGTTGGTGAAGTGATGGCAATTGGAAGGAGCTTTATAGAGGCGCTGCAGAAAGCATGTCAGTCGCTGGAAATAAATCGTCATGGTCTTGGCGCTGACGGCAGCCATTGGACAAAGGTGGAAGAGATTGTGAAAAGCCTTGAGCATCCATCGTGGGACAGAGTGTTTCACATCAAGGATGCTTTCAAGCTGGGTGTGCCGGTGCAGTCGGTTTATAACCTTACCAAGATTGACAAATGGTTTTTGGTTGAAATACAAAATCTTGTTTTCCTGGAAGAGAAATTAAGAAAATTCTCCCTGGCGAATTCATCTCCTGGCGGACATTCTCTCGACAATGTCCCCAAAGATTTTTTCCTTGAGTTAAAACAAAAAGGATATTCCGATGCCCAGATTGCTTTTGTACTTGGCAACGTAACGGAAGAGGAAGTGTGCGAGCAAAGAAAAAAACTTGACATCAGACGCGTTTACAAAATGGTGGACACCTGTGCGGCTGAGTTTCCTGCAGGGACACCTTATTATTATTCTACGTTTGAAAATGAGTTCCAGGTAGAGGGGCAAAGGAATAGGGCAGCGGAGAATGAGTCAATAGTTTCAAATAAAAAGAAAGTCATCGTTCTCGGTTCAGGTCCGAACAGAATAGGGCAGGGGATAGAATTCGATTACAGTTGCGTGCATGGCGTTCTCGCAGCGCGCGAATCCGGTTACGAGGCGATTATGATTAACTGTAATCCCGAAACCGTGAGCACTGACTTCGACATAGCAGACAAGCTTTATTTTGAGCCCGTCAACTGGGAACATATTTATGAAATCATAGAATATGAAAAACCCGAAGGCGTTATCGTTCAGCTTGGTGGACAAACCGCATTGAAGCTGGCAAAGCGTCTCACTGAAAAAGGAATAAAAATTATCGGCACTTCGTTCGATGCTATGGACATTGCCGAAGACCGCGGGCGTTTTTCTGATTTGCTAAAAGAACTTAATATACCATATCCACTTTACGGAGTTGCAGAGAGTGCTGAAGAAGCAATTGAAGTGGCACATCGTGTCGGCTACCCATTGCTGGTGCGTCCGTCTTATGTATTGGGCGGACAGGGAATGAGCATTGTTATTAACGATGAAGAGTTGGAGAAAGCCGTCATCAAGCTTCTCAAGAACATGCCGGGCAACCGCGTGCTCATCGACCACTTCCTTGACCGTGCTGAAGAATGCGAAGCCGATATCATCTTTGACGGAGAAGAAATGCAAATCATCGGGTTAATGGAACACATTGAACCGGCAGGAATTCATTCAGGCGATTCATATGCAGTGCTTCCTCCATTTAATCTCACAGCTCACGTGGTAAGGCAGATGGAAGAACACTCAAACAAAATTGCGCGAGCCCTCGATGTGCGCGGACTGCTCAACATTCAGTTCGTGGTTAAGAATGAAAAAGTGTATGTGATTGAAGCTAATCCCCGTGCATCGCGCACCGTGCCGTTCATTGCCAAGGCATATAAGATTCCATACATCAACATCGCAACTAAAATTATGCTGGGTGTAAACAAATTAGGTGACTTTAAAATAAAACCAAAGATGGAAGGTTACGCCATCAAAGTTCCCGTCTTTTCTTTCGACAAATTCCCTAACGTGAACAAAGAACTTGGTCCTGAAATGAAATCTACAGGCGAAGCAATTTACTTCATCAAAGATATTGACGACCCGTATTTCCGAAATCTGTATAAGGAGAAGTCGATGTACTTGAGCAGGTAGGAGTAGGGAGTTCGGAGACAAGTGCGGAAAACTGCCATGCAACCTTAGCAGGAGGATTTACATCTTTCTGCTGACAGTTATTTCTTAACCCCCAAACATCTTTCCTTTATGAAAAAGACTCTACTCTTTTTTTGCCTCCGCTTTTGTTTTATTTCAGCTTATGCACAACCAACATCCTATTTCAAAGTGGCCAATACCGGCACGCTCATGAAGATTGAGAGAGTAAGCACGGGTGGATATATCACTCTCGGTACCGACAGCAATTTCAAGCTACAGGTAATACGCTGCGACAATAATTTTACCCCGCTATGGAACTTTAAATTTACTGATGCAAATATGACGGCAGGTTTTCCCGCTATTGTTGAAGCCAATGATGGCAGTTTCTTCGTGATGGCTAAATCATACGCACACAGCAACTGTACAGCGATAATAAAATTGAGCAGCATGGGAGTAATGCTTTGGCAAAAGGATTATTATGAAGCGAATGGAAATTTTTTCTCCTGGGCAATTTCCAAAGCAAGCGGAGCAGATAATGGCTTTGTCGTCAGCGCAGGAAACAATTACATTATCAAATGCGATCCGTCCGGAAACATAGAGTGGCAAAAACAATATTATTATCCTCTTACAACTGGTGGCATTACATGCTATAGTATTTTACCCGAAGGGAATAATTATGTCGTGTCTTCGAGCTATAACATTAATTCCCTGCTCACATTCCGTATTGATTCAGCCGGGGGGATTCTATCATATACGGCATACACATATAGCTCCATGCAAATTTTGCCTACACGCATGGTTAGGCTTAACAGCACAGGCGGCTATGCCATCCTGGGAAATTACAACAACACCAATAACAATCAAACACAGTTTCTTGCCATACTGAACAGTGCGTTAGCGATAACTTCTTTCAACGAGCTCACCATCTCAGGCTACACCCAGTTCGAGCTGCATGACATTGCTGCCATCAATAACGGCCAGAACCTTATCATGGACGGGAGCATCTATAATAATTCAGCTTTTTATATCGCAACTATGAATGTGTCTAACACGGGCACTATTGTGTGGAAACACCTTGCAACGGGGAACTCAGGAATGCCAAATCTTAATGTTGAGTTTCAAGGAGTAACTTCACTTGGCAACAGCACCGTTCATGTGGGGTTTGGATATAATGAAGGAGCGGTGGTGAGCATCCTGGACTCTGCAGGGAATGGGTTGTGCAACACCTTGCTGTTCAATGTTACTAATGTCCCCCGGACTCTTGCATTGCAAAGCTCAACCCTTATTCCAATTACAAGCAATGCAGTTGCTGCGACAGCTACCTATGTTTACAATACGAATGTATTTTTTAACCAACATGTTTACTGTGGTTCATTGCCTTTATCAGTCAATGAGAATGAAAACGATATTGAACTGACTATTTTTCCTAATCCAGCCACAACTGCATTTACGATTTCAGACTTACCATTTACGATTTCAAATATTGAAATGTACAATGTACTTGGAGAAAAAGTTTTTTCTCAACCCGTAGCTGATAACCAGAAACAAGTAACAATTGACGTTTCTCATATCGCCCCCGGCATTTATTTTGTGAGGTTAACAGACGCGAAGAGTTCCATTACACAGAAAGTGGTTGTGCAGCGTTAGAGATTTTTCTATCTCAGTCCAACTAATTTTGGACAGATTTTTTCTATTCTTCTTTTATTTCTTTCCTGTCATCAAGCGGGTTATCGATAACATATGTTCATGTATCGAATAATTATTACGGTTATCGAAATTATAGCCTTACAAGAAAGTGATGGAATAATTTTGAATTGTGACTCGGCTTTTTAATTATTAAAAATCCCCCTGTACATTCCGGGACGAGTCCACAGTTAATAGTTCACTAATTCATATTTTATAAACCATTTAATTCTTAAACAAAATGAACACCTTAACAAAAGCTCCATCTCGAAGCATGCGCCCTTACACCGGTTCATGGCTTAGCCCATTCGACCGTTTTTTTAATGACGATATTTTTAATGTATGGAATGTTAATACTCCGGCAACAGTTCCTTCTATTAACATAAGAGAAGAAAAAGATAAATATAAAGTAGAGCTGGCAGCACCCGGTTTGAAAAAGGATGATTTTAATATTGATGTCGATGGCAATGTAGTAACCATTTCATGTGATAAGGAAATGGAAACAAAAAAAAGTGACAAGGAAAATGGCTATACGCGCTGGGAATATGACTATTCTTCTTTTTCGCGTTCATTCTCTTTGCCTGATTATGCGGACACTGATAAAATTACCGCTAAATATAACGATGGAATTCTGCATGTTGAGATTCCTAAAAAACCTGAAGCCGCAAAGCTCACTCCTCATAAAGTAAATGTTCAATAGCATATAGGTGCAAAAAAAAGCGGGTGTCATGAAACATATTCTTGTAATTGCTGGTTGCATTTTCATTTTAAAAGTATTCTCACCTGGTACTTCACCAATGTTAAGTTCAGCGTCCGTTGGAAAACTTAAGGAAAGGACCGGCGGAGAATGGAAAGATAAATATTGCGCTTCGCTAAAGGAGGGTAACATCATTGTTATGAATGGAAAAGCAGAGCTTGTTGTAAATGTTACGCTGGAGAACGGAAGTAAAATCACTACAGATGGTTACGTAATAAAAAAAGATGGAACAAAAACCGCCCTGAAAAACGGGGATTGTGTTGACAAGGCGGGTACTATTATTCAGAGTAAGAAAAGCAAGGAAAGTAATAGCGAAAAAAAATGATTTCAAATAAATCAGCTGTGAAAAAATTTATTTATTTATCCGCTATTGCATTCTGCTTTGCGGTAGCATGTAATCCACCTAAGAGCGACAAGGCAAAAACTACCGAAGCAAAAGAAGAAGCCAAAAATCCTACCGGCGAGTCTTATAGAGTGGATGCAGCGGCAAGCAAGATTGAATGGATAGGCACCAAAGTGAGCGGTTATCATACGGGGACAGTTAATGTAAAAAGTGGCGAGTTGATGGTTACCAACGGTATGGTGACTGCAGGAAACTTTGTGATTGATATGACAACGATTGTTGCAACGGGCCCCGAGCAGGTAAGTGAAGCCAACTGCAAAAAGCTGACCGGGCATTTACAGAGTTCAGACTTTTTTGATGTACAGAAATTCCCTGGGGCAACGTTTGCTATAACAGGTGTAAAACCATCTTCGGGACAGATGAGTGAGCCCGATGACCCGCGGCAGGAAAAGCTAAAAGGATATAAGGTTACCAATCCAACACACACGGTGAGCGGCAATCTCACCATTAAAGGAATCACCAAGAATATTGAGTTTCCTGCACGGCTAACCATAAGCAATAACGTTTTGGAGGCAACAGCTAAGTTCAATGTAAACCGCAAGGACTGGGGAGTTGTTTATCCTGGCCAGCCCGATGATTTAATCCGTGATGAAATTCACCTTGGAATTTATCTGAAGGCAAACAGAAATGAATCATTGACAGATAAATAATGCCTGAAAAGAAAACCTTCTCGTAGAAGTTTTAAATTGATAAAGCAATAATCGATTTTCCTGAAATTAAATATCGCGCTTTTTTCCTCCGCCAATTAATCTAAGGAGAACAGAAATAATAGCAAGCACAAGAAGAATATGAATTAATCCTCCTGCATTGTAACCTAACCAGCCAATCAGCCACGCAATTACGAGGATAACGGCAATTAAATAAAGTAGACTGTTCATAAAATATTGTTTTTGTTCACATTATAAATTGAAATTACCTTGCCATAATATTGTATGATGCTATAAGATGTTTTTATTCTAAAATATTGTAGACCGCATTCCTCAGAAATGGGGAACACGTACCTCAAAAAATCATTATGTATTAGCATCTGCAACAGGAGCAACCTCACGCTCAATTTCTCTTTTTTCTACTCGCACCGCATACGTGTTGGGAACAATTGATTTACCATAGAGACGTGCGTAAACTTTAGTAAACTCTGCACCGAAGTATAAAATAATGCTCGAGTAATAAACCCAAAGCATTATAATAATAAGAGAGCCGGCTGCACCGTAAATATCCGGCACGTGAGAATTACCAAGATAGGCCCCGATAGCAAATTTTCCCAGCATAAATAAAAAAGCAGTAAAAGCAGCGCCCTTTAATCCATCCCAAAGATTAACCTTGCCATCGGGAAGTGTTTTAAAGATGATGGTAAACAAAAGTGTGATGACAATAAAAACTGTGATGAGGTTAAGAATATAAAACACTTCTACAATTTGAAAATCGAAATATGCCTGCAGCCGCGTACTGAACACATCAAGCAGCGCGCTGATGATGAGAGAAACCATCATGAGAAAACCGATAGTAATAATCATGGAAAAGGAAAGTATGCGGTTAATAAGCCACTTGAGCCAACCGCGTTTGGGTTTTGCTTTGATGCCCCATATGTAATTAATGGAATTCTGAATTTCACCGAAGACACCCGTAGCGCCCAGTATCAACGCAACGGTGCTTACAATGGTGGCGAACCTGGAATTGCCTGAGACTTGAACGTGTTTAATGATTTCCTGGATTTGAATTGCCGTTGAAGGGCCGACTAATTTTTGTATCTGCCCATAGATTTGACCTTCAATGGCATCTTTTCCAAAAAAGAACCCGCTGAAAGAGATGATGATAATAATAATGGGTGGCATCGAGAAAAAAGTGTAATACGATAGAGATGCGCTCCATGTAACCGCGCTGTCATGAATAAATTCAGGGACGGCTTTTTTGAATGTCTGCCATAATTGGGTGAAAAAAGATTTCAATTTCATAGCGATTCTAAGCAAACATGACGCCAGTTTTTGTTTTACATTCTTCGCTGCAAGTGTTTCATAAAAAAACATGAAGAAGCTTTTCGCGAATTTTTATTTTTTTATCTTTCATGCCGATGGAAAATGGCGTGAAAAAGACTGCAGGTAAAAAAATCATCAACGCATGGGCAATGTATGACTGGGCGAACTCGTCTTATTCGCTGGTCATCACTTCTGCTATTTTTCCTATTTACTTTCATAAAATAGTTACTGCCGGTGGCTCAGAAACAGTTCAGTTTATGGGCAGAGCTTTCAATAGCGCTTCGCTGCTTACGTATGCGCTATCAGCTGCATTTCTTGTTATTGCCACGCTTTCCCCGCTGCTATCATCGCTTGCCGATTACAGTGGACGCAAAAAAGCATTCATGTTTTTTTTCTGCACGCTGGGTTCCGTTGCATGCTCCTCTTTGTTCTTTTTTGATTCTACCGATAAGCTGGCGCTGGGGATTTTTGGATTTATGCTGGCAGCTATCGGCTTTTCGGGCAGCATTGTTTTTTATAATGCTTTCCTGCCTGAGATTGCCGCACCCGAAGACCAGGACCGTGTGAGCGCACGGGGGTTTGCCCTTGGTTATATCGGCAGTTCGCTGCTCATGATTTTTTCTCTGACTATGATTTTGTTTCCGCAGTGGTATGGAGGTGTAGATGCCGGCTTCGCATCGCGCCTTGCATTTTTGCTGGTAGGTATCTGGTGGTTTGGTTTTGCGCAGCTCACGTTTGCTATCGTGCCCGAGCACACGGTGAAACGGCCTTTCACCCGGAAAATTTTATTGAACGGCTACCGGGAGCTTCAGAAAGTATGGAATGAACTTCGCGAACTAAAACGCCTGAAACTTTTTCTCCTCGCTTTTTTCTTCTACAACATGGGGACACAGACGGTGATGTACGTGGCAACAATTTTTGGAGAGAACGAATTAAAACTTCCAACGGAAGTGTTGATTATGGTTGTGCTTATTATTCAGTTTGTCGCTATTGCGGGGGCGTATTTATTTTCAAACCTGTCAGGTATATATGGCAATGTGAAAGCGCTAAGCATAGCAATTTTTGTATGGGTGTTCATCTGTATCGCAGCTTATTTTGATGACAGGCGTTTCGGTGTGAACGAGCAAACTATGTTCATCATCATCGCTGCCTTTGTGGGCATGGTTATGGGGGGAATTCAGTCGCTCTCGCGCTCAACGTATTCTAAGCTGCTGCCCGAAACGAGGGACCATGCATCCTACTTCAGCTTTTATGATGTCTGCGACAAGGTGGGAACCGTGACAGGCACATTCATGTATGGTTACGTGATTGAAGCCACCGGAAGCATGCGAAATTCCATCATAGGGCTGATTCTATTTTTCATCATCGGTTTGATTTTGTTACTTCGCCTTCCGAAAAAAACAGCAGTTAGCTTACAACCGGCTTTATGATAGTAGACATTTTTGTCCCTTGTTTTATCGACCAGATTTACCCGAACACGGCTCGTAACATGATTCGTATTCTTGAAAAAGTTGGATGCAGCGTTAATTACAATCCTGCGCAAACATGTTGCGGGCAGCCGGCTTTCAATGCAGGGTTCAGGAAGGAAGCAAGAGAAGTGGCGGAGAAATTCATCCTTGATTTTCTTTCAGACCGGCCTATTATATGCCCATCTGCTTCATGCACAGGTATGATTAAGAATTATTACTCGCAGATGTTTCATAATACTTCACTTCATAATGAATACAAGCAGGTGCAAAAAAACATTATTGAATTCTCTGACTTCCTCGTTAATGTTTTAAAAGTTACAGACCTCGGCGCCGAATTACGCGGCACGGCAACGTACCATGATTCCTGCAGCGCGTTGCGCGAATGCAACATCAAAGATTCTCCGCGGGCATTGCTGAAAAAAGTAAAAGGGCTGGAGATGCGGGAAATGGAAGATACAGAAACATGCTGTGGTTTTGGCGGAACTTTTGCCGTAAAGTACGAAGCCATTGCTGTTGCTATGACCGACCAGAAAGTCGCCCGTGCAGAAGATGTTGGGGCGAAGATTGTTGTATCCACAGATATTTCGTGTCTCATGCATATGGAGAGTTACTGTAAAACGCAGAATAAAAACATTCGCTTTATGCACCTTGCTGATGTGCTGGTGCAGGGCTGGTAAGTGCGAATGCGAGTAGATAGGAATTTACAAACTATGAAAAATTTTTATGCTTCAGCTTAATCTTATAAGAGAAAAACCGGACTTTGTTATTGAACGTCTTACCGTAAAAAACTTTGATGCAAAAGATGTGGTCCAACAAATTTTATCTATTGACGAAAATAGAAGGGCAACACAAACAAAGTTAGATGCACTGCTGAATAATTCCAACCAGCTGTCGAAAGAAATCGGGGAACTTTTCAAGAGTGGTAAAAAAGCGGAAGCAGATTCTTTGAAAGAGAAAAGCACAGCTCTTAAAGAAGAAAGTGGCAAGCTGAAAGAAGCGCTCGATGAATTTGAAAAACAGTTGCAGGAAATACTTATCCGGTTGCCTAATCTTCCCTCAGAAAAAGTTCCTCGGGGGAAAAGTCCCGAGCAGAATGAAATGGTTCACAGCGAGGGCGAGAAACCAACCCTCGATAAAAATGCTTTGCCTCATTGGGAACTCGCAACAAAATACGACATCATTGATTTTGACTTGGGCAACAAGCTTACGGGCGCTGGATTCCCTGTGTATAAAGGAAAAGGTGCGCGGCTTCACCGGGCTATGATAAATTTTTTCCTTGACAGAGCCACGGCAGCGGGATACAAAGAGATTCAACCGCCTGTACTGGTAAACAGGGATTCGGGTTTTGGCACAGGGCAGCTTCCTGATAAAGACGGGCAAATGTATCACGTAACCGAAGATAATTTTTACCTGGTTCCAACGGCTGAGGTTCCGGTCACAAATATTTATCGTGATGTGATTCTTAAATCTTCTGATTTCCCTGTGAAGATGACGGCCTACACGCCCTGCTTCAGGCGCGAGGCCGGCAGTTATGGTAAAGATGTGCGCGGTCTTAACCGCCTGCACCAGTTTGATAAAGTTGAAATTGTTCAGCTTCAGCACCCGGATAAATCGTATGACACTTTGGAAGAAATGAAAGACTATGTTGCAGAGTTGCTCAGGATGCTTCAGCTTCCTTTTCGCATCATGAAACTTTGCGGAGGCGATATGAGTTTTGCATCTTCTCTCACGTACGACTTTGAAGTATATTCTGCAGCGCAGCAAAAATGGCTTGAGGTAAGTTCTGTTTCTAACTTTGAATCGTTCCAGGCAAACCGGATGAAAGCGCGCTTTAAAGATGCAGACGGAAAGACAAAACTCGTCCATACCCTCAACGGCAGCGCATTGGCCTTTCCACGGATTGTTGCTTCTTTGCTTGAAAATAACCAGTCTGAAAAGGGGATACGCCTTCCTGCAGGTCTTGCAGCGTACGCTGGATTTGAGATGATTGATTAGATACTCAGTAAAATTTCACAGGCGAAAATTATTTTCACCCTTTAACCAGCTACGTATTAATGCCTCTTAGAAAATTTTTCCTGACCATATTTTTTTCATTGCCGTTATTGGTTTTCTGTCAGCCCAACAAAGACCAACAGCTTGCTGACCAGTATTTTTATGGTGGCGAGTATGCTAAAGCTCTGCCCTTGTACGAAAAACTTTATGACAGAAATCCTTTTGTTTATAATAATTATTTCCGCAGTCTTTTGGAATTGAATGAAACAGATAAGGCGGAAAAACTTGTTAAGAAGCAAACTAAAAAAGACCCTGGAAACCCGGTATTGCTTATTGACCTGGGCCAGGTTTATTTCAGGAAGAATAATTCTGTCAATGCCCGCAAGCAGTACGAAAATGCGCTCAGGATATTGCCGCCCGACCAAGGAGTGATTATGAACACCGCAAACGCATTCCTCGCAATACGGGAACAGGATTATGCATTGCAAACGTATCTTGAAGGAAGAAAATTAATGCACGGTATGAATACGTTCAGGTTCGAGATAGCGCAGATTTATTTTCTACAGCAGGATTATCAACATATGCTGGATGAATACTTGGGCGCGCTCGAAGAAAATGCAGGGCTGCTGCAGAGTGTTCAAAATGTTTTGCAGAGTCGTTTTGGCGGCGATGATGAGAAGGACAATAGTTTCGGTGAATTACTGCGGGCTTCATTGCTTCGTAAAATTCAAAAGAGTAATGACCCCGTCTTTGCCGAATTATTGATTTGGTATTTTGTACAACAGAAAGATTTTGAATCAGCATTTGTGCAGGCAAAAGCGGTTGATAAGCGGCTCGGTGAATCGGGGAGCCGCCTTGTTTCGCTCGGTCAGCTTAGCGTTGCAAACCAGGATTACGATGCAGGTATAAAATGTTTTCAATACATTATTGATAAGGGCAAATCAAATTTCTATTATACCACCGCGCGTATGGAAATGCTGGGCGCGCGAAATAAAAAAGTAATTGAGAGCGGAAAGTACACGGCAGCAGACCTGGAAAACCTTGAAAAAGATTATAAGGCAAGCATTGTAGAATTAGGCAAGTCAGGAGCTACAGCGCCTATGATGCGGGGATTGGCTCACCTGTTAACTTTTTATCTTAATAAAACTGAAGAAGCCATAACCATCCTCGATGAAGCTATTGCCCTGCCCGATATAAAACCATCGTACCGGGCAGAGTGCAAGCTAGAACTGGGCGATGCCTTGCTTTTCTCCGGTGATTTGTGGGAATCAGGTTTGCTTTATTCGCAGGTGGATAAGGCATTTAAATATGACGAGATAGGCAGGGAAGCGAAATACAGAAATGCAAAGCTGGATTTTTACAGAGGAGAATTTCAATGGGCGCAGGCGCAGCTCGATGTGCTTAAATCGTCCACTTCTCAGCTGATTGCTAATGATGCAATGTATCTTTCGCTTCTTATTTCAGACAATACGGTTTTCGATTCCACAACCGATGCCCTTACTATTTATTCGCACGCTGATTTATTGAATTACCGGAACAGGAGAGGGGAAGCGTTGCAAACGTTGGATACATTGCTTGAAAAATTTCCGACTCATACGCTGTACGATGATGCGTTGTTTAAGAAAGCAGAAATTTTTGTTTTGGAAAAAAGATATCGCGAGGCAGACTCACTCTATGGTAATGTAGTTTCCGGTTTTCCTACCGGAATTATTTCTGACGATGCACAGTTCAGGCGTGCACAGATTCATGAAAAATTTTTGAACGATACCGCCGGCGCCATGCAGCTTTACGAAGAGCTTCTGAAAAATTACCCCGGCAGCACGTTTGCAGTGGAAGCGCGAAAGCATTATCGTGCGCTGCGCGGCGACAAGGTGAATTAATCACAGTTATCTGACTCAATGATTATTTATAATGTAACTGTAAATGTGGATGACACCATTCACCAAGAATGGCTGGCATGGATGAAAACTGTACACGTACCCGATGTGATGAATACAGGCATGTTCAATGATTTCCGCCTGTGTAAAATTCTTGCCGAAGAAGAGCAGGGTACAACGTATTCATTTCAATACACATGCGAGAATATGAAAATGTATGAGAAATATCGTGATGAATTTGCTCCCGCTCTTAGGAACCAGGTCATAGAAAAGTTCGGTGATAAATTTGTTGCATTCCGTACGCTGCTCGAAGTAATTGAGTGATGCTTTGCGTATTATTGCGCAAAATTTTAAATCTATTTTTTTAATTTTCCATGGTAAAAATTTTAAATGTATTTGTAATATTTTTATGGGCGCTATCGCATTCCGGGCTTACACAGAGTAACGGTGCCAGGGATGAAATCTATAAAATGCTTGCTGCTTGTGATAATCTCAAGACCTCAAGCTTCAATCTTATTTCCAATGAGCGCCTTAAAGACGGGGTGTATCATGAAAGCGAGATTCTTGTAAAGCTCCAGCGCGACCCCAAAAATGTTTATGTCTACTGCGTAAACCCGAATCCTGGAGCAGAATGTTTATGGCGGGTCGGGGAGATTAATAATCTTTTGCTTATCAATCCTAACGGTTTTCCGTTTTTTAATCTGAAACTTAATACGCATAATGCATTGCTGCGCAACGGGCAGCACCACACCATAGAAGAAATTGGTTTTGATTATATAGCCGAAGTTTTCAGGCATTACATAAGACAGGAGGGAGATAAAATATTTAATTTATTTTCTCTGAACGGCACAGCAGAATATGACGGGCATCAGTGTAAAGTTCTTCAGTATGAAAACCCGGAATTTACGTATGAAAATTATTCTGTGTTGGAGAGAGAAAATCTCACAAGCATTGCGTACACCAATTATATAAGCGATTATATGCTGCTCGCGGCAAATAAGCTGAAGAATTATAATAGTGTGAAACCCGGACAGGTAATCAAGTTACCCGTAACGTACGGAAAAAAAATTGTGCTTTATCTCGATGAACATACCAATCTGCCGTTAGTTCAGATGATTTATGATGAAAAGGGTTTGTATGAAAAATATGAATTCAAAAGTTTTGTTCTCAACCCGAAATTTGGCCCGGATGATTTCAGCCCCACGAATACGAAATACGGTTTTTGATTTTACTCTATGACCGTTCGTCCAAAAAAATATTTAGGCCAGCATTTTCTTAAAGATACTGCTGTTGCCGAAAAAATTGTTTCTTTTCTTTCCCTGCCTGCAAAAAATATTCTGGAAATAGGTCCCGGCAAAGGGATACTCACACAATTTCTTTTCAGGGTAAAAAACACCAATGTTAAAATTATTGAGATTGATAATGAAGCGGTAGAGCATCTTATTAAAATGTTTACAGGAAGAGAAGAAAGCATTATTCACGGAGATTTTTTAGAGTTGAAATCAGAAAATATTTTTAATGGGCCGTTCTCGATTATTGGAAATTTTCCCTACAATATTTCATCTCAAATTCTTTTTCGTGTGCTCGAAAATAAAGACCAGGTGCCGGAAGTTGTGGGTATGTTTCAGAGGGAAGTGGCGGAGCGGATTGTTTCGCCGCCCGGAAGCAGGACGTACGGAATATTAAGTGTCCTTATGCAGGCCTTTTATGATTTGGAAATCGTGCTGACTTTAAATGAGGATGACTTTTTTCCTCCTCCAAAAGTGAAATCAGCAGTGGTGAGGATGAAAAGAAATTATGCCAATAAGCTGAAGAGTGACGAACATTCTTTTTTTAAAGTAGTGAAGACAGCGTTCAACCAGCGGAGAAAAAAATTACGAAATGCATTGTCATCATTGATTGAAAGAGACAATGCTTCAAAGATTCCGTATCTTGAATTGCGTGCTGAAGCGTTGAGCTGGCAGAAGTTTGATGAACTTACTTCTGCCATCACCCGTATGCCATAAAATTATTTCAGCATTTTAGACCAGCCCTCAATTTTCTTTTCCGCTTCTTTTACTCCGGACGATTTAGCTCTTTGTGCAAACTCCAGGGCTTGGGTGTAATTTTTTTTTCCTGCATAACATTCGGCTACCATCAGGTAAACATTTGCATCGCTTCCTTTTTTTTGAAAGTACATATTAAAACTTTCAATGGCTTGGTCAAATTGATTTCTGTCTTTAAGCAATCTCCCTTTATTAAGGTACGGATTGGGAAAATCAGGATTAATTGCTATCGATTTATTGTAGTCAGCAAGCCCGGCATCAGGATTACCAAGCATGCAATATAAGTTTCCGCGGTTGTTATACGCCTCAAACATTTCCGGCTCAAGTAGTATTGCCTTGTTGAAGTCCTCCATGGCGGCCTGAGTTTTATTACTAACAGCATTTGCAATTCCCCTGTTAACAAGTGCCTCGGGCATATCAGGTTTCAGCTGAAGCGCTTTATTGGCATAGTAAAGTGCGGAATCATACAGACCTGCTTCCCTGTAAATATTGCTGATACTCGCATAAGGCCTTTCAAAATCAGGCTGAAGATTTATAGCTTGCCTGAAATCCACAAGCGCATTTTTAGAATCGTTCGCAGCGTTGTAAGCATGAGCTCTGTTATTAAATGCCTGCGGAATACGCGGATTGGTTTTAATAACATCTGTCCAGAATGAAATGCTGTCTTTCCAAACCCTGCAGCGCGCGCGGGTTACCTGGGCAAAAAAGAATGCGTAAAATATCAGCACGACAGAAATGATATTCCTCGCCATTTGGGAATTTTTCTTTCGCATCCATTGGTGCAGGTAGAAAATCAAAATAAAATAAAGCATTACGGAAGGAACATAACTGTAGCGTTCTGAAAAAACAGTCGGCCCTACCGGGATGAGCATCAGCACGAGAGCCACTGTTGCTACAAAATAACCTGCACTGAAAAAAATTAATTTGTTTTTTTTAATGGAAATAAAAATCAATACAGCGGAGATAAAAATAATTCCCCCGCTTATATAATATTTGACGGTGACGGTGTCAGGATACTGGTAATAGGAAGTAAGCCCATAAGGATAAATCAGTTTCGCCACGTAATTAATTAAGTTATGGCTGGCGAAAAATATTCTGGCAGAAGTGCCGAAACCTGTACCTCCGGTATCTATTGAACCTGATTCCTTCGAGGAGATTACTGATATAATTCCCATAATAATAGCAAGAACCAGGAATGGAATTTTTTCAAAAAGCAATCTTCTATTGAACTTTCTATTGAAATAAAAATCTATCAGGAACAGGACAGGCACAAGCGACACCGCCATGGTTTTCGAAAAGACCGAGAGGATGAAAAGGAAAAATGTAAGAAGGAAAAATTTTAAATTAAATTTCCTTTGAAGATAATGGACGTAAGAAATCATTGCAGCAAAAAAGAACATGCTATATAATAAGTCCTTTCGTTCTGCCGCCCAGGCAACAGATTCAACACGCATGGGAGTAACAGCAAAAAACAACGCAGTAAAGAGCGAAATGAAATTATTTTTTGAAATCAAACGTACCAGGTACGCGACCAGGAAAATGTTAATAAGGTGCAGAATAACACTGACCCAATGGTAACCTGTGCTGTCGAGTCCGAATAATCTGTATTCGAGCATGTAAGAAAATAAATGCAGCGGCTGGTAGTTTCCAAAATACGCTTCTGAAAAAATTCTTTTGATATTGTCGGCCGAAATTTTCTTGATGAGCGGATTATCCGTAATCAGCGCAG
The DNA here is from genome assembly GCA_002215675.1 of Bacteroidetes bacterium 2013_40CM_41_45. Classification (GTDB taxonomy): domain Bacteria; phylum Bacteroidota; class Bacteroidia; order AKYH767-A; family 2013-40CM-41-45; genus 2013-40CM-41-45. The sequence goes on from NGFH01000009.1 coordinate 289,232, forward strand.
GGTCATCCCAGTTGGTAAACCCATTATGCACGCAGGGAAAAAAAGAATAAAACGCAAGTAAAAGAATAAGAATAATTCCTGCGTTGAATATAGTTTTCCTCTGATTGCTTTCCGGAATTTTTCCGGCATCAGTGCGGACTACAGGCGGACGAATTTTCGCTTTTACTTTTTTCAAGAAAGAAAAATTTATTTCTCGTCCTTCATTACCAGCTGCGCCGTATGCCGGCTCCGTTGTTCGAGCAGAACATGCTTCCCATTCATAAGCGAATCAATGGTTGAAGGAAGATAGTGACGGATGGTTACAAGTCGCAGCCCATCATTGTATAAGACTTCGAATTTTTTTTTCAGGTCATGAAGAAGGGCAGGAATCTTAAAGGAGTCGTTATCTACGCAAACAGAAAAGCTGATGGCAGAATTCTGCATCAGGTTCACTTTTGCCTTATGACGCGAAATAGCTGAAAAAATTTCGCTGATATTTTCTTCGGCAACAAAAGAGAAATCCTTTGCAGAGATGCTGATAAGAATCTGGTTGGTCTTGAAAATAAAGCATGGAACCTGGGGGCGCGTTTCCTGAAAGTTGCCGATTAATGTTCCTTTGTCTTTCGGAGATTTGAAAGAGCACACACGCAGCGGTATATTTTTATTCTCTATGGGTTGAATAGTTTTGGGATGAATTACCGTAGCGCCATAATACGTAAGTTCAATGGCATCATGGTAACTGACTTCTTCAAGTTTCACCGCATCAGAATAATATTTTGGGTCTGCGCTTAAAACGCCGGGCACATCTTTCCATACAACCACTTCTTCTGCATTGAGTGCATAGGCAAGAATCGCTGCCGTGTAATCAGAACCTTCGCGGCCTAACGTGGTGGTGAAATTTTCTGAAGTTGTCCCGATAAATCCTTGCGTGATGACAATTCTGCTTTTCTGAAACAATTCAGAAAATTTTTCTTCAGTCAAATTCTCTGTTTCGGCCCAGTTGATTTTTGCATCGCGATAGGTATTGTCTGTCACGAGAACATCGCGAACATCCATCCATCGGTTTGCCACTTCGTTTTCATTCAACCACCGGCTGATAATTTTTGTAGATAATATTTCCCCTTGCGAAACAAGCTGGTCATAAGCAAAGGCATATCCTTTTGAACGGGCAGTTTCTTCTTCCATCGCCCATTCCATCTCGACAAAAACAGCATCAACTTCTTTTTTTATTTCATCAGACGATTTGAATTTTAAACCGGAAATAATTTCCAGGTGAAAGCCTTTCACTTCCTTCAAATATTCAGAAGCGCTGTTATCATTTTTATAATAAGCATCAACAACTTTTTCCAGTGCATTTGTTGTCTTTCCCATTGCAGAAACGACCACTACCAGCTTTTCATCTTTGAAGGAAGCGAGAATGCCGGAGAGGTTTTTTACGCCTTCGGCATCTTTTACGGATGCACCACCGAATTTGAAAACTCTCATTTTTCAGTATTAAAAATTTCGATTTGTTCTTTTGATAATTTTCCTGTTATCCATTCGGGGTCGAGAGAAGCATTGTATTTTTTATAAAAATTTATTGCCGGTGTGTTCCACTCCAGCACATGCCACCGCAGCTGATTTGCACCTTCTCGTTTTGCCTCCTTCAGCAAAGCATCAAATAAAAGTTTTCCCGCTCCGGTTCGTCTCTGTTTTTCTGTCACTATTAAATCATCAAGATAAATGTACCGCCCCTTCCAGGTAGAGTAGGCCGTATAATAAAGTGCCATGCCTATTATTTTTCCTGCTGTTTCTGCAACCAGAAACCTGTAAACCGGATTTTCACCAAAGCCGTCTTCCTCCATTTGTGCGACCGATGTAATAACTTCCTCTGGCGCACGTTCATATACAGCCAGTTCCTTCACAAGCTCTAACGCGTGCGGAATATCTTTTTTTTCTCCTTTTCTGACGGTAATTTTCATTTTTACAGAGACAAAAATAACTTTCTGAACATAGTATGCAACGCCAACCACAGATTTTAAGATATTTGCAAACGGTTAATAATTCAACATGAAAAAAGTCACCACACTTGGTCAGTTTATTATTGAGCGCCAGGCAGATTTTCAGTATGCTAAAGGAGAGCTCTCACGCCTGTTACGTGACATAGGTATTGCAGCTAAGATTGTAAACCGAGAGGTGAATAAAGCCGGGCTGGTGGACATTTTGGGAGAGCATGGAACGGTGAACTCACATGGTGAGAAAGTTAAAAAATTGGATGTATATGCAAACGAGCAATTTATTTCTGCTCTTGGCGCAGGAGGTGAAACATGTGCAATAGCCAGTGAAGAAAATGATGAGCTTGTCCCGGTTACAACTGATGTCTCCAGGAATGCAAAATATTTAGTTTGTGTTGACCCGCTTGACGGCTCGTCAAACATAGACGTTAATGTTTCTATCGGAACTATTTTTTCAATTTACAGGAGAGCGAATTTAGATGGCGCATTGAGCGAAAAAGATTTTCTGCAAAACGGAACGGCACAAGTCGCATCGGGATATATAATTTATGGCTCTTCAACCATGCTCGTTTACACCACGGGAAAAGGTGTAAATGGTTTTACACTCGACCCAAGCATTGGCGAGTTTTGTCTATCGCATCCTGATATGAAATGCCCGGGAACCGGAAAAATATATTCTATCAACGAAGGCAATTATGTTCATTTTCCCGAAGGAGTGAAACAGTATATAAAATATTGCCAGGAAGAAGATGAATCTACCAAACGCCCGTACTCATCGCGGTACATAGGTTCGCTGGTTGCCGACTTTCATCGCAATCTTTTGAAGGGGGGAATTTTTATTTATCCTTCCACGGCAAAATCACCGAAAGGAAAACTTCGCCTTTTGTACGAGTGCAACCCGCTTGCTTTTATTATTGAGCAGGCAGGAGGGAAGGCATCGGACGGAAAGAAAAGGATACTGGACATTGTCCCCACAGCATTGCACCAGCGGACTCCGCTTTTTATTGGTTCCGTTGAGATGGTGACCAAAGCGGAGGAATTGATGAGAGCTTATTCAGAGCAAACGGTTTAATTTTTTTTTGTACTGATTTTAAAAAGTTTCAAAGAAAATCTTTACGAAAAACTTTTTTTAGGATTGTAAGGTATATCCCTTTTTTTTCTTCGTTGACGTAAATCAAGCCATTCGTTAAGCAGTTTTTGCCCGCTTTTCATTTTAGGTATTTGCTGCTCCTGTAAGATTAAGTGCAGGTTTATTAAACCTCTGAAGGGCTGCTGCGTTTTATTTCCGCGTAATAATACCTGAATTATATCTGAATTCAATCCAATAAACTTTTTGCCATGAAAAAATTTTTATCAGCCATAAAGCGAATCCCTCTAAAAGTGGGGATTGCTCTTATTGCCATGCTGCTGACTGCGATTAGTTTATTCGCCCAGCCCTGCGACCCCAGTACACCGTCATTTACTGTTAACCTGACGGGCAATCCCAGCGGGGCTTGGATAAGTCCTTCTATCCAGCGCAGTGGTCTCTGCTGCACGGCATCGGGTTCTGATGTCTGCATAGAATTTAATGTAACGCTTGACCCTCTGTCTACAGGTATCAATTTTAACATTGTCAGCGGTGCCGTTCCTCCGGGTGCACTCTATTACCAGGTAAACTGCGGCACACCTGTTCCCATTGGACAACCTATTTGTTTATCGGGTGTGGGCCCTCACAGAGTAACTTTTTGTAAACCGGGAAATAATCCTAATTCATATTCAATTACTTCTATTCCCGCACCATTCCTAAATGCACAGGGTTCAAGTTTTGCTTCTCCCACCTGCCCGGGCGTGATGAGTGAGCTGGGTTTAAACAAACCAACGGTTACATGGACTTCAATTCCGCCTAATGCACAATATAATAGCTTTTTGAATTGTACCAGCGGCTGCGATTCAGTCTTTGTAACTCCCCAGGGCGCTTTTCCTGCTTATGTAGATTACCAGGTTTGCGGAACACCTTATGGAAATTGTACCAGCGGATTTCTTTGCGATACAGTACGGATGTATCTTATTAATGATTTAACCGTAGCTATCTCTCCCCAAAACATTACGCTTTGTAACGGAGCAGGAAACACCACAACTTTAACGGCTAATCCTTCGGGTGGAATTCCGCCTTATAATTATTTATGGAGCAATGGGCAAACCACACAAAGTGTGTTGGTAGGTTCAGGAACTTACACCGTAACGCTTACCGATTCTGCGGGCTGCTCAACAGCTACCGGTACCGCTACCTTTAATTCAGTGGCGCCTATTGTTGCTGATGCCGGAAATGACTTGGTCGTTTGCGCCAACCAACCGAGCGTACAATTAAATGGAAGCGTCCAGGTTGCTACGGGAGGAGTATGGACTGGTGGAAACGGAACTTTCAATCCTAATAATGTAACACTGAATACCTCCTATACTCCCACGAGCACTGAAATTGCCAGCGGCTTTGTAAAGCTTATTCTCACTACTACCGGAAATCAAGGTTGCCCCGCTGATGCCGATACCATGCGCATTACTATTGTCCAGATGCCTTCTCCTTCTATTTCGGGAACAACTATGCTATGTGCGCAAAGCAACTCAACCTATTCTGTATCGCTTATTCCGGGTGATAGCTATAGCTGGTCTGTAGCAGGAGGAACCGTTAACGGTTCGACAACTTCAAACGTTGTTAATGTAACATGGGGAAGCGGTGGAACGGCATCTGTTACCGTTACTCAAACCAATAGTTATGGTTGCAGCACTTCTGCTACCATGAATGTTACGGTGGTTGCACAACCTAGTCCTATTATTATTGGAAACTCATCCGTTTGTCAGTATAATACGGAAGCCTATAGTGTAAACACTGCTCCCGGAAGCACCTATAGTTGGTCGGTCACAGGCGGGATAGTGATAGGAAACACTACATCTAATACATTGAATGTGAAATGGAATAATTGCGGTAACGCAAGTATTTCTGTAACAGAAACAAACAGCTTTTCATGCTCGCAGTCTTATACTCTTCCCGTGGTTATTCTTGTAAGGCCTGTTCCTGCTGTTAGCGGAAGCAATATAGGCTGCATTAATAACATTCCTGCTGCTTATTCTTCTCCCTGGATTGCCAATACTAATTTCATATGGAATGTCAGTGGCGGCACGATTATGGGATATAACGGTCCTAATTCCATCAGCGTACTGTGGAACAGCAGCGGAAACAATGCAGTTACTCTAAGAGTTATTAATACAGTCACCGGCTGCGACAGCACTCTTGTTTTTAATGTGAATATTGGAGCTCTTGCAACACCCGTAGTTCAACCCTCTACAGCAAGCGGCTGTCCTCCGCTAACAGTAGCCTTTACGGGTAACAATCCTGCTTCGGGGCAAACCTATTCGTGGACATTCGGAGATGTGCTGTACTCTTCCAGCGCCAATCCCACTCACGTCTATAATGTCTCCGGGTTCTTCAATGTTATTCTCATTACATCTAATGCTACCGGGTGCTCGGATACTGCAACAGGGGTCGTTAATGTTTACAATGTGCCGGATGCTTCATTCACCCACAACTTTAATGACGACATTTATTATGTAGACGAAAGCACACTTATAATTACCAATACCTCTTCGGGAGGAAACCAATATACCTGGAAGTTTGGTACGGGCGATTCCTCAAATACCTTTGAACCGCCTTATGTATACCATACAGCCGGTGATTATTTGATTCGTCTTTATGTTGCAAACAACTGGGGATGCATTGATATTGCTCAACGACCTATCCGCGTGCGCGCGAGAGAAAACGTATTTGTGCCTAATGCATTTTCTCCCAATGGCGATGAAGTAAACGATTACTTTTCTATAGGAGCGCAGAATATTGCTTCAATCAATGTAGTTATTTTCAACCGCTGGGGCGAAGTCTATTATTCTTCTAATGATATAAAATTCCGTTGGGACGGAACCTATAAAGGCAACCCCGTACAGCAAGGCATTTACGGATACTGTATTACTGCTAAAGGGCAAAACGGAAACGATTATACTTATAACGGAACCGTTACGTTGGTTAAGTAGAAGAATTAGATAACTAAGTCGATTGAGAAAATTAGGTTATTAGGTTAGAAAACTGATTTTCTCAATTTTCCGTTTTTCTTAATTCTCTGACTCACTGCTTTACAAACTTGCCTACACTTTCTACTTTTTCTCCTTTTACTTTCACAAAATAAATTCCTGGAGAAAGTTTTGAAACGTTGACTGTTACGTGTTCCTGGTTACTAGTTACTGAATTAGAAAAAAGTTTTTCTCCAAGTAAATTGTAAAATTCAATATTTCGGATTTCGAATTTCGGATTTCGGATTTCTACTTGGTTTGTAGCAGGGTTAGGGAAAATAGAAACGCTACTTTCCTCCATGGTTTCATTCAAACCTGTTGCACAAGGTGAATGCGACTCTCGGGCAGAATATGCAACATTTCCAACCGTAATTTCACTGACAGTAATTCCTCCTCCTATATTGGCAACATCAATACTTCCGGGAAAATTGTATATACCATACATACAGGAAGATGAATTTGAAACCATGCATTCTGAATTAAATAATGTATCCAATTTATGTATTCCTCCTCCTGAGCCATTACCTGAAAAAGATACGGCCAAACTCCCATCAGCCCCAAATACTGCATCGCTGCCGTTAACGTCAAGTTTTTTAGTCCACATGGTATCGCATGTTGCATTTAGCTTCATTAAAACAGATTCAGGGGCGTTTGGTCCGGAAGCAAATACTGAATAAGTATTATCAGGCAATTGCTTTATACATACGGCATCCAAATTGTAAGCCATGAAAGGAAACTTATATTGTTTAACTACCTGCAGGTTCCCGGCAGAATCAAATTTAAAAAGATAAATCTCATCCGGCTCGTGTCTGTAGACCACAACATATCCGCCATCAAGCGTTGGTTTGGCATAAGAATCTTCCGCCAATGTAAAATAAAGAATCATTTTGCACCTTGACCATACTTTATTGCCCGTTGCATTTAATTTTACTATGATGTGAGCTGTGTAATTCAGCAATGAATCTATTTGTCCTGTAACAATAAATCCTCCGTCCGGCGTTTGTTCTGAGTAGTATGCCTGGGCATGGCTATTGATTGCGCTGTTCGCCATTTGCCGGGTCCACAAAGTATCTCCCGATGCATTGGTTCTTATTACCAGCATCTTGGAGTCTACAATCGAGCCCGAAAGAACATAGCCACTGTCAGTATTCTGTCTTACAGAGTAAATATAATCAGAGCTGGTTCCACCATAGGTTTTGGACCATTGAACATTCCCAGTGGCATCGGTTTTTACCAATAGTATATCATATCCTCCCGCGCCATAACTGTTGGTGCTTCCCCCAACAATAAACCCACTATCATTAGTCTGTTGAACTGAAGTAGCATAGTCAGTGCCGCTTCCGCCTATCCGCTGCGTCCACACAGTGTCTCCAATGGAGTTAAACTTTGCCATGAAAAAATCACTGAGCGCCCCGGAAGTTATATCCGTGATTTTGCCGGCAAGTATGTAACCACCATCTGAGGTTTGATTGATTGCGTTTATAGAAATTGTTTCTGATAATGGAAGAAAAAACCTACTAAAAGCCATTTGGGCTAATGATGGGAAGCCAGAGGAACAAACAATTCCTACCGTTATTATTGTAAAGAATTTTTTCATCGCATCAGGTTTTAAAATTTATTTAATGCCAAGTTAAAAAAATATCGAACCCCGCAAATTTTATTTATGCAGACGGATTATAATTAATGGTAAACAAATTCTTTCTATCGGTTACTTTTACCCGGTGCTCAGAAAGATTTCTCTGCTTCTTCGTTATATTCGTTACACGTATCGTGCTGTTAATGCACACAGCATTCATTCTCCATTTGTGTTTGATTTATACACGCGATGTATTAAGAGCAAGACAGATGAAAGCGCTTCAGGAATTCTCCGCGATCTTATTGTTAAAATGCAAAGCGATAAAAGAACGTTAAGCGTTACCGATTACGGAACAGCAGAGGGAGAAACCGTTTCAAGAAAGTTGAGCGTACAGTACATCGCGAGAAATTATTCCTCTTCAAAATTCAAAGCCGGATTGCTTTGCCGGTTGTCGTCTTACTTCAAACCTGCTGCCGTACTGGAACTTGGAACTTCACTCGGCGTTGGAACCACCGCTCTTGCTCTTGGTTTTCCGCAAGCAAAGATTATTACTCTCGAGGGGTGCCCCGAAACCGCATCAATAGCAAAAGAGAATTTTATTTTTAACGGATTGAAGAATGTTGAAATAATAACCGGTGAGTTTAGTTCTTCGCTTCATGGCGCGCTGGAAAAATTACCATCGGTTGATTTGGTTTATATTGATGGCAACCATCGCAGCGAACCTACGCTTGATTATTTTAATGAATGCCTTGCGAAAGCTAATGAGAATGCCGTTTTTATTTTTGACGATATTCACTGGAGCGCTGATATGGAAACGGCATGGAATAAAATCAAGCAACATAATTCTGTAACCGTAACTGTTGATGTATTTACGATTGGATTGGTCTTTCTGAAAAAAGGAATTGCCAGGCAGCAGTTTACATTGAAGCCGTAGGAAGTATGATAACCATAAAAAGTTTTTGCTTTAATCCTTTCTACGAGAATACCTATGCACTTTATGACGAGACTAAAGAATGTATCATCATTGACCCGGGATGTTTTGAAAAAAGCGAAGAAGAAACATTACAGGAATTTATTTCGTCAAGCCATCTTACCCCTAAAATGCTTGTAAACACTCATGCACATATTGACCATGTGCTCGGAAATAATTTTGTTTGCAAAACATATAACCTTGAACCGGTGCTCCACAAAAATGAAGTGATAATTTTAGAAGCGGCACCGGCAATAGGCGCAAATTGGGGCATTGCTGTTTATCCTTCTCCTTCACCCGGAAAATTTATTGATGAGGGAGATACGATTACATTTGGGAATTCATCGTTGAAAATTCTTTTCACCCCGGGGCATAGTCCCGGAAGCATTTGTCTTTATAGCGAAGACCAGGCGTTTATCATTGGGGGAGATGTACTGTTTCGCGAAAGCATCGGCAGAACAGATTTGCCGGGTGGCGATTATGAGACACTAATGCAAAGCATTCGGCAAAAACTTTTTTATCTTCCTGATGAAACTGTTGTGTATCCCGGTCACGGGCCTGAAACAACAATCGGTTACGAGAAAAAATTCAATCCTTTCGTTGGACTGAATGCCTGAATCAGTTGCCTCCGGAATTGATTTGGTATACCGTTAAATTTATTTCAGGAAGCTGAATCACTTTAAGAATTTGAATATTTTTTTCCAGCCATGCCACAGGGTGACTCCAGCTAAGAACAAAATTTATTTTTTGCGCTTCAAGCTCACTGACATTGTGCTCGCCCGCCATTCCGTAATAACGAGAACCGGTGTAATAACAGACTAAGTGGCTAAGGCGGTGATTCATGTCCGGAAAACTATCAATGAGGGAAACTATGTTTCCTTCAAAATGATATTTGTCTTTCAGCACATGTGAAGCAGTATAAATCTCTTTGTATTCATTTATATTTTCCTTGATGGATTTTACAGGAGAATAAAGGAGAAGAAAAATGAAAGTGGTGAGAGCAGCAAAACCTGCCCAACGTTTCCACAAAAATAATTTCTGAACCGCAGCGCTGAATAAGATAATTATGGCGACATCGTTTATCCATAAATAGCGGTGAATCGTTATAAGCAAAGTGTAAAGTACGGTGCAGGTAATGCAGGTTATCAGCAGGAATGCATTTTCTTTTAGCATCGATTTCCAATCTGCCTTTCGTACTGCGAAAAGTAAAATCAATACAAGTACCAATATTGTACCGGTATCTTTTCCAAAATGAAAACTACCCACGCTGATAATATTCCTTAAAATTACTTTCAAGTAATGCTGAAAATTTTCGGCTGAAACAAACGGATTCCATCTCGATTCTATTAAATGGTTCGGATATATCCAGGCGCTAATAGCATGTGGAGGGGGTGTGCTTAACATCCCATTTTCGAAGGGATAATGAATATCATCAAATGGGTCGGGATTAATTTTAGGGTTGATAAGATTTAGTGCAGTCTCACCGGCAGTCGAAAAAACGAGGTGGTTTTCTTTTTTACTGACGAAATAAATCCAGGGAGCGCAAAGCAGAAAAAAAATACCGTAACCCCGAACCAAAATCGCTACAATTTTTTTCTTCTCAATTTCTCCCTCGAAGGCTTTATATAAAATAGCAATTGCAAAAGCAACAATAAAAAAAGCAAAACCGAATCCTTTTGTCAGGTATATCGCTACGCCACAAATTCCGATGAGCAGATAAGGGCGTTTATTTTTCAGGAGCGAAACAAACCATAAGTAAAATGTAAGTAAAAGTAAATCGGGAGTAGAAAACAAATACGCATAGCTCAAAACCAGTGGAACGCATGCGCTGCTTAGAGCAATGCGGATAAATTTTCCGGAATTGCTCTGCTCGATAAAATAAAACAATAATTTAAGCGTAAAAAAACCAATGATGACTTGCAGAACCTTAAATGCAAATACAGGCTCACTGCCAAGACGAATAAACGGAACAAGCAGCCATGAAATCAACGGACTCCAGAAACTATTTACTGCATCAGCAAAATTTCCCTCGGAATAATTTTTTGCTATAGTAATGTACTGCAACGTATCGGCAGAGTCGATATAATATTTCAGGGATGGATAAAGAAAAGCAGCAGAAAAAAAATAGAAGAGAAACAGAAAAATATTTTTATTCATCAAAGCCGGTAACTTCTATTACTGTTTTTAGCCGGATAATTCCGGTAATGAATAGGCGACTTATACTTTTGATAAAATCCTGCCGGCAAAATTGCTCTTTTTCTTTTCATCGTCATAGTAGCCGTAACCATAAGTGTGGCTCTTTCCGGCATCATTAAAAAGTATGCTAATATTTTTCAAAGCATCTTTCCGCTGGTATTCGTTCAGAACTTTGAGGTTTTCCTTACGTGAATAATTCTGGCGCAGGATAAAAATATTGATATCAGTGTGCTTCATCATTAGCAGCGCATCCGCAACTATTCCAATAGGAGGAGTGTCAATAATTACATAATCATACCGCTCCTTTAACATTGAAATGAGCATACCGCATTCAGGTTTTGAAATCAACTCTGCAGGATTGGGAGGCACCGGCCCGGATGAAATGAAATCCAGGCGCTCAATCATAGTGGTATGAATTATTTCTTCAATGCCCGTTTGTCCGCTTAGGTAAGTGCTTACTCCTTTTTTATTATCGAAGCCAAAGTCAACATTAAGCTGCGACTTACGAAGGTCGAGCGCCACAATAATAACGCGGTTATTTTGCAAGGCAAGAACTGAAGCGAGATTAATAGCCGTAAATGATTTTCCTTCACCACCCACAGATGAAGTTATCAGGATGACATTATTTTTTTCATTCATTCCGAAAAATACCAGGTTGGTCCGGATGGAACGGAATGCTTCGGCTATAGACGATTTTGGTTTATGATGAACCACAAGCCGTCCTCTGCTTTCGCTCATATGCCCGACGATTCCCAGAACGGGAATTTTAGTAAGTTTTTCAATTTCCTCACGGGAAGTAATTTTATTCTGTATAAAATCGAGCAATAGTATAGATACCGTTGGCAATGCAAGTCCAAGCAAGACGCAAATCAGCATTACAATTTTAAGTTTCGGTTGCACAGGAATATCGTTTGCGCTCGCCTCATCCAATACCTTATTGTCTGAAACTACAGTTGCGCGGGCGATACTTGTTTCAGCTTTCTTTTGCAAAAGGTACAGGTAAATATTCTGGTTCACATCAAAGCCGCGTTGAATGCCAAGCAGCTCACGCTCTACAGAAGGAATTTTCTTGATGCTTTCTTCGTATTGACCCAGCTCCTTGTTAATGCCTTTAAGATTCACGCTGACGCGGCTTCGGATATTGTTGATGTTTTCTACCAGCAAGCTTTTGGTTTCAGCTATCTGCGAGTCGATAATTCTTAGTGCGGGCGAGTTTTCTGTTGCTCCGTATGAAAGATTTTTACGTTTGCTCTGCAGTGTTTGTAGCTGCGTTATCAGTTGAACCAGCACCGGGTCGGGGGTTCCAATACTTGACGGTGAAAGATTCTCCGCATCTTTATTGGAAGAAACATAATCATAGAGATAATCGAGTGAACGCAAATCAATTTCTGCTTTCACCCGGTCATTATCAACTTCGTTGAGCCGTTCCAGGTAACCTTTTGATTCCTCGCTCAGGTTTACAGTTTTATTACGCTCCTTAAACTGCTGTAAGTTGCTTTCAATATTATTGAGCTCCTTGCTGACATCGGAGAGCTGCGCGTCAACAAATTTAAGAGTGAGAGTGGCTACGGAAGATTTATCTCTTATATCGCGGTTGATATATTCTGACCCTACCGCATCGAGAAATTCTATTGCGCGTTGCTTTATATTGTCCCTGTATGTAGCGCGGATAATGGACGCATCCTTATTGAGAGCCGCGACTCGAAGATTGTTTTTGATTCCGGTCATCAACTCTTCGGGAGAATGAATAATAAATTCATACGCATTATATTCTTTTAATACGCCGGAGGAATCATTTTTTAAAATCTTTAAGATAAAATAAGGAGTAGAAATTTTTTCGTCAAAATGATGCCTGCCATTATATTCATGATTGTTAGCTTCAGTTTCAATTTGCAAATCAAATGTCCCGTCACTCTGCATGTTCAGCTTGAAAGGGCTATCATAAAAATCACTATGAATCCATTCGTATTCAACAGTGAAGGGTAAAGGTTTGAATAATGGTTTGCGGCTAAACGTATTTATACCGTAGTAGCTTACGTCCATTTTTATTTTTGAAGCGGCTTCAAAGAGAACCGAGCGTGACTGTAAAATTCCTATTTCAGAAGAGAGGTTCCTTGCAGGGCTGAAAAGATCAGCGTTAAGAAAATCTTCTATGTTGCCCGGTGTACCGTATTTGTTGTCCTTTATCAGTATGCTCGTTTCCGCTTCATAAATGGGATCCGAAAATTTCATGTAACCAAAACCGACAGCAATTAAGATGACAAATGAGATAACATAATATTTCCAACGGCTGAAAAGTTTTAAAAACAAATGCCGGAGATTTATTTCTTCTCCATCCATATTTCGCTCTAATGCGTCCGACATGATTTTCTAAAAAATTATTTTTTAGTAAGAATAAGTGTTAGTACAACAACCGCTGTTGTCAGCAATGAGGTAAGCAACGTAACGGCAGGGCTGATATTTTGCAGCGCTCTTCTTTTCAGCGGCTCCACATAAATAATATCGTTGGGGTATAGATAATAATTTTCGAGTGTCAGAGATTCCGCATGGGTCATATCAATAGCAAGCACCTGGGGTGTTTTGGCATTACTGCGGATAATTTTGAGAGTGGTCCGGTTCCCGAAGGGTGAAATATCTCCGGCCAATCCGAGCGCTTCGGGAAGTGTAACGGTTTCGCTGTAGATATTAAATGTTCCCGGGCGGGCTACCTCGCCCAGCACCGTGATTTTGAAATTCAGCATCTTCACCGTCACCATCGGTTCATCCATAAACTTGAGCAGCTTTTTCTTAATGGCATCCGATGCTTCTGTCATGGTCATATTAACCACGCTTACTTCCCCGATAAGCGGCATCTCAAGGGTTCCCCGGTCGCTTACTGTATAACCTTTCTCATATGGCGAACGCGTATCGGACGATTGTTTATCCGAGACAATATTAAAATAAGGAAATGCTTCGGGGTTGATGGTAAAAACATTTACCATAAGAATATCGCCGGGAATAATTTTCAGCTTGAAATAATTTGCAGATGTGCTGTCATTAACTGCATTAAACTTTCCCTGGAAGTACACCAGTTTTTTCTGCGGCGTACAGGAGAAAAAAAGCATTACAATAAAAAAACAGCGCCCGACAATTTTCATCCCTCAAATATTAAATTACAATGCTGCATTAAGCACCTGTCTCGAAATAACAATTTTCTGAACTTCTGAAGTTCCCTCGTAAATCTGGGTGATTTTTGCGTCACGCATCATTCGTTCCACATGATATTCTTTTACAAAACCATATCCGCCATGCACCTGGACCGCTTCGACTGAAACTTCCATGGCCACCTGAGAAGCAAATAGTTTTGCAATGGAACCGGCAAGCGTGTAATCAAGGTGCTGGTCTTTGAGCCATGCGGCTTTGAGACAAAGCAGGCGAGCCGCTTCAATTTCTGTCGCCATATCGGCAAGCTTAAACTGGATGGCTTGGTGATTGCTGATTACCGTTCCGAATGCCTTACGTTCTTTTGAATATGCCAACGCAAGTTCATAAGCTCCCGATGCTATTCCAAGCGCTTGTGAAGCAATTCCGATTCTTCCGCCTGCAAGCGTTTTCATGGCGAACTTAAATCCGAAACCATCTTCGCCAATCCGGTTCGCCTTCGGCACTTTTACATCAGTGAACATGATGGAATGTGTATCAGAACCGCGTATGCCCAGCTTGTTTTCTTTCGGTCCTAATGAAAATCCTTCCCAATTCTTTTCTACTATGAAAGCATTAATTCCCTTATGGCCTTTGCTTACGTCAGTTTGCGCCATCACCAGGTGAACCGCAGCCGTTCCACCATTTGTAATCCAGTTCTTGGTTCCGTTCAGCAAATAATAATCCCCATTGTCAATAGCTGTTGTTCGCTGCGATGTAGCATCAGAACCCGCTTCGGGCTCCGACAAACAAAATGCACCAATGATTTCTCCTTTGGCAAGCGGAACAAGATATTTCTGTTTTTGTTCTTCGGTGCCGTAGGTTTCAAGTCCCCAGCAAACCAAAGAATTATTTACCGACATAATCACCGAGCATGATGCATCTACCTTAGAAATTTCTTCCATGGCAAGCACATATGAAATGGTATCGAGCCCGCTGCCGCCATATTTTTCGTTCACCATCATTCCCAAAAAACCAAGCTCAGCCATGCGCTTTACCTGTTCGGCAGGAAACTTTTGCTTGTCATCGCGTTCAATCACGCCAGGTTTTAATTCATTCTGGGCAAAATCGCGCGCAGATTTGCGTATGAGTTCGTGTTCTTCGTTAAGTTGAAAATCCATGTATGAAGGGGGTGGACAAAACTAATTTTTTTCAGATAACATTCTATCTCGGGCTCATATTTTGTTTTCAACTTTTATGAGGTTGATTTATAATTTTATTAAACGGTATGAATCATACTGTCATTCGTATATTCGTACAGGTTCGTAATCCAAATATGGAAAAATACCAGGGTGAATTCACAGTGGTCGGAATAATGTCGGGCTCATCGCTTGATGGGGTTGACCTGGCATTATGCCGCTTCATCAAAACGGGCAGCTGGTCCTTTTCAATGATTCGTTCCGGCATAATTCCCTATTCAACAGAGTGGAAGCAAAGACTTAAAGATGCGCCCTCTATGGCCGGGCAAGAATTAATACGTACTCACGCAGAATACGGGCATTACATGGGAACACTTGTTAAAAAGTTTGTTCAGCAGGGCAATGAGAGAATAGATTTTATTTCATCGCACGGACATACCGTTTTTCATCAGCCGGGAAAGGGATTTACGTTTCAGATTGGCGATGGAGCAGCGGTTGCCGCCGAAACGGCATTGCCTGTAGTGTGTGATTTCAGAACCACTGATGTTGCATTAGGAGGACAAGGCGCTCCCTTGGTTCCTATGGGCGACAGGCTGCTTTTTGGCGAATATGATTTTTGTTTAAACATCGGGGGTATTGCCAACATCTCGACAGAAATAAATAATGAACGCATTGCGTATGATATTTGTCCTGCAAACCAGCTAGTCAATAGACTTGCTACAAGTCTTGGTTTTGAATATGACAAAGACGGCGAGCTTGCGCGCAAGGGAAATTTAAATCACGACCTCCTCCAAAAACTAAATGACTTTTCTTATTACCGGAAAACATTTCCAAAGTCTTTGGGGAATGAAAACGTTTCAGAATATTTTTTTCCCATCCTTAACGAATCGCCATGCAGCATACAGGATAAACTGTGCACCTGCACCGAGCATATTGCCCAACAGATTGCAGAAGCAATCAATGCCGAAGGCAGCCCCGTCAAAAGTGTTCTGGTGACCGGGGGCGGAGCGTTCAATAAATTTTTAATTGAATTGATTAAGGAAAAAACGCATCACAAAGTTATTCTTCCCGAGGCGGAAATCATAAAATTCAAAGAAGCAATTGTGTTTGCTTTTCTTGGTGTATTAAGAATGCGAAATGAAGTTAATGTATTAAAGTCCGTAACAGGCGCAAAACGCAACAGCATAAGCGGAGCCGTTTACTACCCGTAAATGCAAACGCCCCGTTTGCCAGGGCGTTTACAGAATATCAATTCCGATAAAAATTATTCTTCTTCCTCTTCTTCATCAGCAGAGGGTGCGGTATCAACCGAATCATCAAAACCACTGTATCCTGATTCAAGGGAAGACAGGTCTTCAATCGGCTCCATTCCGTCTTCAAGCGGGGGAGGCATAATTCTTTCGTCCATTATTGGCTCTGCCGGCGGCGGGGATTTCATCGCCGGAGAAGACGTTTGAGCAGACCGCACCGGCTTTACTGCTTTTGCTTTAACCACGCTCTTTTTTGCTGCCGGTTTTTTTGCAACTTTTTTCTTAGCCGCTGGCTTTTTCTTTGCAACTTTTTTCCTTGCAGCTTTTTTCTTCGCCTTGCTTTTTTTGCTCTTAGAAGAAGATGTTTTCTTTTTTGAGGATTTACTTTTTTTTAATTTCTTTTTTGTCTTTTTCATTGTTTCATAGATTTAAGACAATGCAATATTAATTTCACGAGTTTAAAATTACAAATTTACTTTTCACTTGTCAAAATTCTTAATTACTCCTGATATATGCAAGGACATCCAGGTACGAGCACCCCGTAAAAATACATCTATTCCTGTAGTTACGTATCTTCGCTTCCCTATATAATTCCTATGAAACGCCTTATACTTTTTGCTTTATTTACTGCTCCCTTCTGGGTAGCCGGGCAGGGAACCCCTCTAAAACCCTTGCCGGAGTTCACTTATATAACCCCGCAAATGAATAAACATCAATTAGACAGTTTAATTGTGGCTCTTAACCCGTATGAGCTATCCCTGGGGTTTGACACAGTCGTTTATGACGAGCACAAGATGATAAAAGAAGTGAACGGGTCACTGGACACGAAGAACGAATTTTTTCCATTGAGCACTACTAATTTCAAAGGCATTACTATTATAAGCAGGGGCGATACTATAGCTGTCATTATGGGATTGCTTCATCCTCCACTCAAAAAATAACACCCTCATTTTCTTCCGAGGCGTGCGGCTTTGTTAAGATAGGATTCAGCAAGGTCGGGGCGGTTCATACTGCGGTATGTGATTCCCAAAAAGTACAGTACATCCGCGTTATCCGGTTCATACTTGAGCGAATTAAGAAACGCATCAATGGCTTTTTCATACTGTTTCATAGCGCCGTACGTGCTTCCAAGATTTCTCCATCCATCAGCATAGCGGGGATTAAGCGTTACCGCATGGGTATATAAATCGAGCGCTGTTTTGTAATCACCACGGTTAAAAAAATACATTCCGAAATTACTATAGTTCATGGCCATGGTTGTATTCAGTTGTAATGACTTATTATAAAGCTGAAATGCTATGGAGTCATTTCCCCTAAGCATATATGCCATCGCCATTTGTCCGTACGCATCGGCAAAGCCGGGGTAGAGGGTAACAGCGCGTTTATATTCTGCAATAGCGCTGTCTAGATAAAATATTTTTTGCTGTTTATCTTCTGTCTTCTTTGCTTTTTCTTTTTGAATTTCATTTCCGAGGAAGAAATGCATGCGGGCGCAGTCGGGCGTGTTCTGGGTGTCGGCTGCATATAGTGTAAGATATGTTTTCCAATCGGGGTTCCTGGTAACCGTGCGTATGCTGAAGGGAATAACAAAAATCAATGAGAGCAGAATAATTTTTTTATCCTGAATGGATTTTTTTATGGATAAAGAATCTTGGGGTGCTAAATTTACACCGGCTGCTTTAAGCAAAACCCAGGCAAGTGCTAATGCAAATGCCAATACGCCCACATATACAAATCTTTCAGCAAAAGCCGAACCAATCAACACAAAAAGATTCGAATAAAGAGAAATAGAAATTAAAAAAAGCAAAGCGCTGAATGCTAAAATTTTTTTCTTTCTTAATCCTATAATTCCATACACAAGCAACCCCGCACAAACGAAAAACATAAGGACAGCCCACGGATTATCCCAACCGTTAAGATTAAATTGCCTGTACGAGTAGTCAGAAGAAAGGGGGTGCGGATAAATAAGCATCAGGAAATATTTTCCAAGTATTTTGAATGCAGTTGCCCAGCGCTCGCCAACAGAATGAGCGCCCATGAGTACGTTGTCAATCATCGCGAATTTTTTCCCTCCTGTTAAATTACCAAGAACATGCGCGCGCCATCCGAGATAAACCGCTGTGGGAATAAGAAGCCACAGCGAGGCAGTTAATATTTTACCGCGGGGAATATTTGTGAAAAAATAAATTGCAAGAGGAATAATCAGCAGCATAGTAATGGTTCCTTCTTTTGACAAGTAAGCAAGAAAGAAGCAAAACATAGCAAATAGAATCTGCTTGAATTTTTTCTGTTCAAGATAATCAAGAACCAGCTTTAGAGTGACGAGCGCAAAGAGAAAAGAAATAATTTCATCAATACTCTTAATGTTTGCGACCACCTCGGTGTGCAGAGGGTGGACGATAAAAAACAGCACAGCAATAAAAGGAAGTATAATATTATATGATTTCATCAGCCGCGCAAGCAGCATGAAAAGAAAATAAGCCGTTAGAGCGTATAGCGCTATATTAAGTAAGTGGCCGGGCAGAGGATTGTTCGGAAACATGGTCCACAATACTGCAAAAAGCGCAAGCGGTAATGGGCGATACAATTCATCTTCGCTTACCCAATAGCCATAGCGGTAAGGCGTTGTGAAAATGGTGGGAATGCTTTTAGCTCCCTGTTTAACAACCCAGTTTTCTGTGATGGCCGAAGTATCGTCAAGATTAAAACCATGATTAATGGTATTGATGTAAAGGGCAACGGCAATTATGGCGAGCGCAACAGCTAGCTGCCGCTTCAATTTCAGCAGGGAAGAATCGGCGGAAAGACCTGCCGAAGCAATACTCTTGCCTTTGGCTTTCAGTTTTTCTTTATGGGAAAGTTTTTTGCCATTCATAATGGGACGCAAGATAAAATGTTCTTATCTAAACTCAATACACTTGAAATTTTAACTTTGCCGACCTTAAAAAGTCTCCGTAGCTCAGATGGTAGAGCAACTGACTCTTAATCAGTGGGCCGTGGGTTCGATTCCCTCCGGGGACACAAATAAATGCTTTTGCTTCTGTGCAAAGGATTTCCCCTTCATGGGTAAGGGGTGAGTACGGGATAATTTCACCTTCCCAGCAAAAACACAGCAGGCACCTTATGAATATCCGGCACGGATTTTTTCCATTCTGAAATAGATTTCGTTTTTATCATTTCATCTTTCCCTGTAATAGATGCAGCAATGCATAAAAGGGTTTCGGGTTTACATTCCTTCAAAATATCCTTCAGAAGATGAGAGTTGCGGTAAGGAGTTTCAATAAATATTTGGGTGTAATGGTCTTTCATTAATTGTTGCTCCAGCATTTTTATTTTACTGATTCGCCTTTCTTGTTCTTTGGGCAGGTAACCATGAAAAGTAAATTGTTGTCCATTTAGTCCGGATGCCATGAGCGCCATCAATATGGATGACATTCCACCAACAGGCTTCACCGTAATATTTCTATCGTGCGCCAGTAATACCAAATCACTTCCCGGGTCAGCAACTGCGGGGAGTCCGGCTTCTGAAAGTAACCCTATATCTTTTCCTTCAAACAAAGGTTTCAGAAGTTCACTGATATTTTCAGGAGTGGTATGTTCATCCAGAACCTGGAAGTTTAACGAGTCAAATGACTTTTTTATCCCGGCAATTTTCAAAAAATGCCGCGCAGATTTTTCATTCTCAACAACGTAATTTTCTGTTGAATTAATAATATCCGTGACAGCCTGCGGAATATTTTCAGGTGCATCATAATTGAGCAGGGTAGGGATAAGGAAAAGCGTTCCGGTCATTTAGGTCGAATTTTGTCAAGTATTTTTCTCCCGGCTTCTTCGAGCAAGGAGAATGCTTTTTCAAAGCCATCAGGGCTTCCATAATAAGGGTCAGGAACAGACGTAAAAAAATATCCTCCCGCTTCCTCGAGAAACAATTTCACTTTTTCGCGGTCTGCCTGCGAAGGCGCAAGTGAAATCACATCCTCCAGGTTGCTGTCATCCATTACATAAATATGGTCAAAGATTTTGTAGTCCTCCTTGGTAAATGGCCTTGCGGTTAGTTTTGAAATATCTATTCCATGATTTGCAGCCACGTGAATAGCTCGCACATCGGGATGCTCACCGGCATGCCATGATGATGTTCCCGCAGAATCAATTTCGATATCGAGTTTTCTTTCTGCTGCAATTTTTCTCATGATGCCCTCGGCAATAGGTGAGCGGCAAATGTTTCCGAGGCAAACGAGCAGTATTTTCATAAAGCAAATAAAACAAAAAATCCCCTCCCGTTTTTGCGGGAAGGGACGGTTTTCATGTTAGGTGTAAGGGTATTATTGAGTGGTAATGGAAATTTTCTTATGAAGCTCCTGGACGCATTGCTTGAACTTTTTATCCGTGTCTATAAGGTTGTTCACCGTGCGGCACGCGTGCAAAACGGTGGCATGGTCTTTACCGCCACACTGGCTTCCTATAATTGACAGAGATGACTTGGTAAATGTCTTGGCAAAATACATTGCAAGTTGCCGCGCCTGAACAACTTCGCGCTTTCTCGTCTTCGATTTCAAAAGGTCGATGCCCATTTCAAAATAGTCGCACACAATTTTCTGAATATAATCGATGGATATTTCGTGCGTGGTGTTGCGCACAAACTTGTCCACCATTTGTTTGGCAAGATCCAGCGTAATATCTTTTCTGTTCAGTGATGCTTGTGCAAGAATTGAAATCAAAGCGCCTTCAAGTTCGCGCACATTGGTCGTAATACTGTATGCAATGTACTCCACGATGTCTCTTGAAAGTTCAATACCGTCATTGTACATCTTCTTTTCAAGAATGGCAATGCGTGTTTCCAAATCGGGCGCCTGAAGGTCGGCAGAGAGCCCCCATTTAAAGCGCGACAGCAGCCGTTGTTCCATGTGCTGCAAATCAACAGGAGCTTTGTCACTGGTCAGCACAATCTGCTTTTGCATCTGGTGAAGATGATTGAAGATATGGAAGAATACATCCTGTGTTTTTTCCTTACCGGCAAAAAACTGGATGTCGTCTATAATCAGTACATCAATCATCTGGTAAAACTGAACAAAGTCGTTGTGCGAATTATTTTTTACCGCGTCAATAAACTGGTTGGTGAATTTTTCGGAAGTAACGTACAACACAGTTTTGTTCTGATACTTGTTTTTCACCTCGATGCCGATGGCATGTGCAAGATGTGTTTTACCCAGGCCAACACCACCATATATAAGAAGCGGGTTGAATGAAGTGCCTCCCGGGTTACCGGATACTGCATAACCTGCAGAGCGGGCAAGACGATTGCATTCTCCTTCAATAAAATTTTCGAACGTAGCGCTCGCACTCAGCTGCGGGTCTATATTCATCTTCTTGAGGCCCGGAATAATAAACGGGTTGCGTATAGAAGTTGGAATATCAACGGGAATACTTACCGGTGCATTCTTCAGGTTATGTGCATTGCGTGCCGGAATTTTTATTGTGTACGGAGATGCATTGCCGTTGGAATTCTCCATCATAATGCTGTACTCCAGCTTTCCATCGCGGCCCATTTGCTGCTTGATGGTTTTCTTCAGCAGCCCGATATAATGTTCTTCCAGCCACTCATAAAAAAACTGGCTGGGCACTTCAATGGTAAGAACATGACCGCTGAGTTTTACAGCGTGTATCGGTTCGAACCACGTCTTGAAGCTTTGCGGAGTAACATTATCTTTGATAAGCTGAAGGCATTTATTCCAAACAGTAACGTGAGTCTTCTCTGATTTGCGCTCGCTCATGATTAAAATTGCAGTGTGTATATTTAGAAAGATTTTTGAGTTCTGAAACAATTGAAAAAATAATTTCGGCATAAACGTCTGCAAATGTTTTTACAAATGCAAGAAAAAAATTTTTTTATTTTTTCTTGACTTTATCAAAACTTTTAACTTTACTACGCACGCATGTTTTTTTGTTGTAGGAAACTTAAAAGTAATAAATTATCTTCACAATTTTGCACTGCATCATTTCTCTTTGGTCACACGTGCATCGCTTCGCCTTGCCGGCAGCGGATTTCATAGAGGGCTGCATAAAAACGTACGCACATGATGCACGGAGAATCAAATGAATGTTAAAGATAACATTAAGTAATAATCCGCCTACTTTAGCATCGATATAAAATTAAAATTGTGTTTAGTTCGGAAATAAAAGTGCGTGTAAGATATTCGGAAACGGACCGGATGGGTTATGTTTATTACGGCAATTACGCAACATATTTTGAAGTTGCCCGCGTGGAAGCGTTACGTGAACTTGGAATAACATATAAAGAAATGGAGGACGATGGCATGCTCCTTCCCGTTTATCATTATGATGTTAAGTTCCATAAGCCATGCTATTATGACGATGAGCTTACCATTCGCACAACCATACCCTCAATGCCCGAGGCGCGCATTGTGTTTCACTATGAGGTCTTCAATCAGAAAAATGAATTGGTAAATACGGCAAGCACTACTCTTGTTTTCATTGACAGAAAAACAAACAAGCCATGCCAGGCTCCTGATTTTGTTACAGGGAAGCTGAAGAAATATTTCTGAATACAGCCAATTCGTCTCCTGCAATATTCTCTTCAGAAATTTGACCGCCAGGTATACCGGGCGCTTTAATTCCTTCGACAAAATATTTATCTACTGTAAAAACTCTCGCTTCGTCCCACAAATTTTTTTCAATGAATGATTGAAGCAATTTAGCTCCGCCTTCTATAATCACAGATTGAATTTCTTTTGAATGAAGAATCTGAAGCATTTCAACAAGTGAATCATCAAAGTTGATTTTCACGAACTCAATATTATCTGCAATTTGATTTTTTGATTCATTAAATACAAGAGTTGTCGCATCGGTATTAAAAATATTCAGTGACGCAGGCACACGAAGTTTGCAGTCCATCAAAATTCGCAATGGATTTTTTCCATTCCAGTATCTCGCATTAAGGAGAGGGTTATCTGTTAAAGCTGTATTTGTTCCAATCATAATGGCCTGTTCTTCGCTTCTCCATTTATGCACCAGCTTGCGCGACCATTTATTGGTGAGCCATGTTTCCTTGCCTGAATTTTTTTCAGGTGCCATGAAGCCATCTCTGCTTTGCGCATACTTTAATATAATGTATGGTCGATTTTTTGTGTGATATACGATAAAGCGCCTGTTAAGCTCTTCGGATTTTTTTTTAAGTACTCCCATTATCACGTTGCAACCGGAATCTGTCAGCGTCTTTGAGCCGTTGGATTTCACATTCTTATTCGGGTCGGCACAGCCAATAATAACTTCGCGAATTTTATAGCGGATGATTAATTCTGTACATGGTGGTGTTTTGCCCTTGTGATTGCAAGGCTCCAGGTTCACATAAAGAGTTGACTTGCTAAGCTCTGTAGCATCGTTTCCAGACCGGTTCAAAAATGAGTTGACAGCATTTACTTCAGCATGAGCCTTTCCATACTGCTGATGGAACCCTTCACCAATAATTCTTTCATCTTTTACCAGCACAGCTCCCACAAGAGGGTTGGGCGCAACATTACCCAGTCCGTTTGCTGCAAGTTCAATGCAGCGTTGCATGTATTTTTCGTGCTCTGTCATATTTCCGTGGTCGCAAATGTAGGATGAAAGAGAAAAGCAGTCTTGCAACAAACCGTAACACAATAAATCACAATAGAATCCATAAAAGTCACAACTTCATAAATCATTTTCATTTTGCAATCATAAAAACAGTTGTACTTTCACCCGCTGAAAATTTTCTTTTCCCGCACTTGCAGCGTCGAGCTTATTTAAATAGCATGCATCTCGTCAGGTAAACATAGCATGTGGCTCCGCTGCAAGGTCGGGAAATTTTTTGCCCTCTTTATTTTGATTTTAGATTCATAAATAAATGCCGGTACAGCATAATGCGCTCTGAACGCCTTTGTTTGCAGCCGGTCTGACAAGGTTAAAGAGTTTATTCGCCCTCAAAATCCCATCCTTTACATAATTTTTTTGGCAGGAAATACCCTTCTTAGGTACTTTCACCTTTGAGACGATAAGAAAACCTTACGGGGACGTACAATGCATATTGTACATAAACTCCGGCCTGCAGGCCGGAGTTTTATTTTTTAGCTGCCTAAGAAAATTTTTTGCCGGCCGCTAAACGTTAAACCTGAAATAAATTACATCACCGTCCTGCACAACATATTCTTTTCCTTCAATGGAAAGTTTTCCTGCATCGCGGCAAGCAGCTTCAGAACCAAGCCGCACATAATCATTATACTTAATCACTTCTGCGCGGATAAATCCTTTTTCAAAATCGGTGTGAATAACTCCCGCTGCCTGGGGTGCCGTCATACCATTATGAATAGTCCAGGCATGAACTTCTTTTTCTCCGGCGGTGAAGAAAGTTATCAGGTTAAGCAAGCGGTATGATTCCCGTATCAGCTTTGAAGTTCCCGGTTCGGTCAGGCCAATGTGACTTAAAAATTCTTTGCGGTCTTCTTCATTATCGAGCTGTGCAATTTCTGCTTCGGCAGCCGCGGCAATCAAAAGCACTCCTGCCTTTTCGCCTTTAACGGCTTCCTTAACCGCATCAGAATATTTGTTGCCGGTAAGAACAGATTTCTCATCCACGTTGCACACATACAAAACCGGTTTATCAGTGAGCAGAAAAAGGTCAGCGACAAAACGCTTGTCATCTTGAGCAACGGGAACCGAGCGTGCGGGCTTTCCCGATTCAAGATGTTTTTTGTAAACGTGAAGCACCTCAAGGCCTTTCTTTGCCTCCTTGTCAACACCTGCTTTTGCAATAGCATTGAAGCGCTGGATTTTTTTTTCAACCGCTTCAAGGTCTTTCATTTCAAGTTCGAAATCAATCGTTTCTTTATCGCGCAGGGGATTTACCGAACCGTCAACATGCACAACATTATCATCTTCAAAGCAGCGAATCACATGCAGGATAGCATCGGTCTCGCGGATGTTTCCCAAAAACTGGTTGCCGAGTCCTTCGCCTTTGCTGGCTCCTTTCACCAATCCTGCAATGTCAACGATTTGAATAGTAGCTGGAACAATTTTCTGCGGATGTACTAACTCTGCAAGTTTGTTCAGGCGCTCATCAGGAACATTTATCATTCCTATATTGGGTTCTATTGTACAGAAAGGAAAATTAGCCGCCTGTGCCTTTGCATTACTAAGACAATTAAACAGTGTTGATTTGCCTACATTAGGCAGCCCAACAATACCACATTGCAAACCCATGCCTTAGAAATTGAAAATTGAGAATTAAGAATTAAAAATTGGCGCGCAAAGATATACGGATTACTATGGCATAACTATTGACAATAGTAACTTCCGTTAAGTTTACAGACCTTTGCTGTCATATTGGCTTATTTAAAAATCGATTAGTATGTTTCATAATGAAGAAGTAAAAATGCGGTTTCTGCCGCTGGAATTATCCACCCCGGGAGAAGAAGACACTGAGTTTATTCCCCTGATGACCAATGAAGAGGAGGATTCCATCCATTCAAAAAAAATTCCCGATGTGCTGCCGATTCTTCCATTGCGCAACACGGTTTTGTTTCCCGGTGTAGTAATTCCCATTACGGTAGGGCGCGATAAATCCATCCGGCTTATCCGCGATGCAAACAAAGGAGACAAGCTGATTGGAGTTGTCTCGCAAAAGGACATGAGCATTGAAGACCCTGCCATTACCGACCTGAATAAAATAGGTACCATGGCGCAAATGCTCAAGATGCTGCGCATGCCCGACGGAAATACTACAGTGATTATCCAGGGAAAACGGAGATTTGAGATTAAAGATGTGGTGCAATCGGTTCCGTATTTTAAGTGTACCGTTTCACCATTCGATGAAATTCGTCCTGACAAAAATGACAAGGAGTTTGCAGCGCTCATTTCAGCTTTAAAAGATTTATCGCTTCAAATCATAAATCAATCTCCCAATATTCCCTCTGAAGCGGCATTCGCCATACGCAGCATAGAGAACCACTCTTTCCTCGTCAATTTCATTTCCTCCAATATGAATGCCGATGTCAACCTTAAACAACGGCTGTTGGAAATTGCGGACCTTAGGGAGAGAGCCAATCTTGTGCTGGAGCACCTGACCAAAGAGCTTCAGATGATTGAACTGAAAAATAAAATTCAAACCAAAGTACGCTCCGATATTGATAAGCAACAGAGAGAATATTTTCTGAGCCAGCAATTAAAAACCATCCAGGAAGAACTAGGTGGTAACACTCCCGAAAAAGAAGTTACCGCACTGCGCGAACGGGGCAAGCAGAAAAAATGGAGTAAGGAAGTTGCGGAAATTTTTGATAAAGAATGCGACCGCCTGAGCCGGCTTAACCCGGCATCTGCGGAACATTCAGTGCTTACAAGTTACCTCGAGTTGCTTCTTGATTTACCCTGGAATGAATTTACCAATGATAATTTCAACCTGAAGCGCGCTCAGAATATTCTTGACCGCGACCACTACGGATTAGAAAAAGTTAAAGCCCGCATACTTGAGTATTTGGCAGTACTTAAGCTGAAGCGCAATATGAAATCGCCCATCATGTGTTTGTATGGGCCTCCGGGAGTAGGAAAGACCTCCCTCGGAAAATCGGTGGCTGAAGCGCTGGGAAGAAAATATGTGCGTATGTCACTGGGTGGCCTGCACGATGAAGCGGAAATCCGCGGCCACCGCAAAACATATATAGGAGCTATGCCGGGAAGAATTATTCAGAACCTGCGCAAAGCCAAATCATCCAATCCTGTTTTTGTTTTAGATGAAATAGATAAGACGGGAAGAGATTTTCATGGAGACCCATCATCAGCTTTGTTGGAAGTTCTTGACCCCGAACAGAACAGCGCTTTCTACGATAACTACGTGGAAGTAGAATACGATTTATCCAACGTACTTTTTATTGCAACGGCAAATTCGCTGAGCAACGTTCAGCCTGCATTGCTTGACCGTCTTGAAATCATAGAGATTACAGGTTACACGGTTGAAGAAAAAATACAGATTGCCATGAAGCATCTTGTACCCAAACAGCTTGAAGCGCATGGATTGAAAAAGCATCATTTCAAAGTTGATGAAAAAATTCTTGAGTTGATGATTGAAAATTATACCCGCGAATCGGGAGTGCGTAACCTGGAAAAGAAAATTGCATCGCTGGTGAGAGGTATTGCCAAACATGTGGCCATGAGGGAAAAACATAATCCGAAAATTAGCGAGGAAGATGTTATCCGTATACTGGGCGCTCCTGTTTTCCAGAAAGAAAAATACCAGGGCAATGATGTGCCGGGAGTAGTCACCGGTCTTGCATGGACTCCGGTAGGCGGAGAAATTCTGTTTATCGAAACCAGTTTAAGCAAGGGCAAAGGAACGTTGACGCTTACCGGAAACTTAGGCGATGTAATGAAAGAATCCGCCACCATTGCGCTTGCGTTTCTTAAAGCGCACAGCGGCTTGCTGAATGTTGATACAGAATCGTTCGGCCAGTGGGATATTCACCTGCACGTGCCTGAAGGAGCAACACCCAAAGACGGGCCTTCGGCCGGTATTTCCATGATGACTTCGCTTGCTTCAGCTTTCACCAAAAGAAAAGTTAAAAAAGGAATTGCCATGACTGGTGAGATAACCTTGCGTGGAAACGTGCTTCCCGTTGGCGGTATCAAAGAAAAAATTCTTGCCGCTCGCAGGGCGGGCATTCATGAAATAATTTTATGCAAACATAACCGCAAGGACATTGAAGAAATTAAAAAGGACTATGTAAAAGGCATGACCATTCATTACGTAGAGCAGATGACAGAAGTCCTTGAACTGGCTCTTACCGATGAGGTGGCAGATTTAAAGGACCTGCCCGTAGCGAGCAGGAAAAAAGGAGTAGAAATTATTCTTTGAGTCTCTTACCGGGACAATTTAAGTCTGGCTTCAGATAAGAGATAGCTCCGGATTTACAGATAAATCTGTAAATCTGTAAAGATTTGCTATCTGTACCCAGCCATTTTAAGAGCTAAATTAGATTTAGGAATAATTTTCATTCTTCAGTTTTATTAATACATTTGCGTCCCTTTTGACAAGAAAATTAGTTATTAACCCTTTAAAAATTGCATGATAGTAACAGAAGAAATGCCAAATTCAGAGCAACCGCAAGTTGCTGAATCAACTCCACCTAAAAAACCTTATAATTTTGATTGGGATGCCGCTTCAAAAGCCGGCAGCGATTACAGTCCCGAAGAGCGTTCGCGCCTCGAAAACCTGTATAGTAACTCACTGACATCCATATCAGAAAATCAGATAATTGAAGGAACAATTGTAGCCATATCAGATAAAGATGTGGTGGTGAATATTGGTTTCAAATCAGACGGTTTGATACCCTTTTCAGAATTCCGTCACCTGCCCGAAATGAAAGTGGGCGATAAGATTGAAGTGTTTGTAGAAAGCCAGGAAGACGTGAACGGGCAGTTGATTCTTTCACATAAAAGAGCGCGCGCCCAGAAATCATGGGAGCGTGTCAATAAATCATTGACCGATAATGAAGTTATCCAGGGATTTGTAAAGTGCCGCACTA
Organism: Bacteroidetes bacterium 2013_40CM_41_45; assembly: GCA_002215675.1. GTDB lineage: Bacteria > Bacteroidota > Bacteroidia > AKYH767-A > 2013-40CM-41-45 > 2013-40CM-41-45. The sequence continues at coordinate 318,162 of NGFH01000009.1, forward strand.
AAGGCGGACTGATTGTAGACGTATTCGGTATCGAAGCATTTTTGCCTGGCTCACAGATTGATGTAAAACCCATTCGTGATTATGATGTGTTTGTAGGCAAGACGATGGAGTTTAAAGTAGTGAAGATTAATAATGAGTTCAAGAATGTTGTGGTTTCGCATAAGATACTGATAGAGGAGGAGCTTGAGCAGCAGAAGTCAGAAATTATTTCCAAGCTTGAAAAAGGACAAGTGCTTGAAGGTACAGTTAAGAACATTACTTCATATGGAGTGTTTATGGATTTGGGAGGCGTTGACGGATTGCTTCATATCACCGACCTTTCGTGGGGAAGAATTTCTCATCCGGAAGAGGTTGTAAAGCTCGATGAAAAAATCAACGTTGTAATTCTTGATTTCGATGACCAGAAAAAAAGAATTGCACTTGGGTTAAAGCAGCTTACTCCGCATCCGTGGGCTACGCTCGATGAAAACCTGAAACCGGGCGATAAAATTAAAGGCAAAGTTGTGGTGCTCACCGATTACGGTGCATTTGTAGAGGTGGCTCCCGGCATTGAAGGATTGGTTCACGTTTCTGAAATGTCGTGGTCGCAGCATATGAGAAGCCCGCAGGACTTTATGAAAGTGGGCGACCAGATTGAAGCGGTAATTCTTACCCTTGACCGCGAAGAGCGCAAAATGTCTCTCGGCATCAAGCAGCTTACGCCTGACCCATGGTTGAACATCATGGAAAAATATCCTGTAGGTTCAAAACATAAAACCAAGGTACGCAACGTACAGAACTTCGGAGTATTTGTAGAACTGGAAGAAGGCATAGAGGGATTGGTTCACGTTTCTGACCTTACATGGGGCAAAAAAGTGAAACACCCTTCAGAGTTTACTAAAGTCGGTGACGAAATGGAAGTGGTAGTTTTGGATGTGGATGCAGAACACCGCAGGATGAGTTTGGGCCACAAGCAACTCGAAGAAAATCCCTGGGATGTATTTGAAACTGTTTTTACTCTTGATTCAATTCATGAGGGAACCGTGCTTAAGGTAACTGACAAAGGTGCCATCGTGGGATTGCAATATGGAATTGAAGCATTCGCTCCTTCCAAGCATATTATAAAAGAAGACAACACTACGCTGAAGGCCGATGAAAAGGCGCAGTTTAAAGTGATTGAATTCAGCAAAGAAAACCACCGTGTTGTTGTTTCACACTCGCGCCTGCACGAAGAAAAGCAAGCACAGACACGCGATGAAGAAGGGCAAAAAAGAAAGCACGATAGGGATGAAGGCAGCAGGGCAGTGAAGAAGATAAAAGAATCTATCGAGAAAACAACGCTTGGGGACCTTGATGTTTTATCCAACCTGAAATCGGAAATGGAACAAACAGAAAAAAATGCTCCGGCCAAAGTAAAGAAGACGGAACCAAATAATTCGGCAGCGGCAGAAAGCCCGGACGAGGAATCGGGCGCTTCTTCTGAAGATAAAAATGAAAGCAATTAATGAATCCCCCGTCAGCTGACGGGGGATTTTTTTTGACGGAATAAATTTGGAGAATGTATCTTTGACAAGGTTACTAATAACTAATGATTACGAATGTTACGAATTACGAATACTGCAATATAAAAATGTGTGCCTAAATCTGATTCGTAATATTTGTTACCATTCGTTAATTAGCAAGCATAATAACTCAACAGGTTGAAAGAACTAGCGGATAAAAATATTTTCGGAATCACGCTGCAACGGCTGGCATACCAGCTTATAGAGGAGCATGACGATTTTTCAGACTCGGCATTAATCGGCTTGCAGCCACGCGGCATTTATCTTGCGCGCAGAATACGGGGAATACTTTCGGCCATTCTTAAAAAAGATATTCAGCTTGGTGAACTGGACACAACTTTTTACCGCGATGATTTCCGGCACCATGAGCAGCCTATTATTCCCAGCGCCACGAATGTTGATTTCCTGATAGAAAATAAAAAAGTGATTTTGGTTGACGATGTGCTGTATACCGGAAGAACGATTCGTGCGGGGCTCGATGCCTTGCTTGCATTCGGAAGGCCTTCAAAAGTGGAATTGCTTGTTTTGGTTGACAGGCGCTACAGCCGCCAGGTTCCTGTTGAACCGGATTACGTAGGCATAGCGGTGGACACAATTGTTTCACAAAAAGTAAAAGTAAGCTGGAAAGAAACAGATGGAGAGGATGGCATTGTAATGATTTCAAATAAGGATAAGCATATATAACGTATAACTTCCTTTAAATGGAAAGTAAGCTAAGTGTAAATCACCTGCTCGGAATTAAAGACCTGAATGCTTCAGACATTGAATTAATTTTTACCACTGCCGATAATTTCAAAGAAGTTATCAATCGACCGATTAAAAAAGTTCCTTCGCTTCGTGACATTACCATTTCCAATTTATTTTTCGAAAGTTCCACCCGCACACGGCTTTCTTTTGAGCTTGCAGAAAAACGCCTGAGCGCTGACGTCATCAATTTTTCTGCTTCCGGTTCTTCGGTAAGCAAAGGCGAAACGCTTATTGACACTGTAAATAATATTCTCGCCATGAAAGTAGACATGGTGGTAATGCGCCATCCCAACCCCGGTGCGGCTGTGTTTCTTTCTAAACATATTAAAGCAAGAATTGTAAATGCAGGAGACGGCACCAACGAGCATCCTACTCAGGCATTGCTCGATGCGTATTCCATCCGCGAAAAATTTGGTAAGGTAAAAGGAAAAAAAGTGGTCATTGTAGGAGACATCATGCACTCACGCGTGGCGCTGTCCAATATTTTCTGCCTGCAAAAATTAGGAGCTGAAATCATGGTTTGCGGGCCGACCACCTTGATGCCGAAATATATTTCTCAGCTGGGAGTAAAAGTTGAACACAATCTTAAAAAAGCTCTCGAGTGGTGCGACATAGCCAATATGCTGCGCATACAACTCGAGCGTCAGGACATACGGTACTTCCCTTCGTTGAGAGAATACATTATGCTTTATGGAGTCAACAAACAATTGCTTGATTCACTTTCAAAAAGAATCACCATCATGCACCCCGGGCCCATTAACCGCGGAGTTGAAATTACCAGCGATGTTGCCGACTCCGCTCAATCCATCATTCTTGAACAGGTAGAAAACGGTGTAGCTGTGCGTATGGCAGTGCTTTACCTGCTTGCAGGAGCGAAGAACTGAAGTACGATTTACGGGTTACAATTTTTAGAAATACCTGACGATGCTCATTGCGATAGCGGCCAGGAAAACAAACCCCGCCATTACGTTTGTTGTCTTAAACAATTTATTGCGCAGCTTCAGTAATTCCTGCTGTTGCTCGGCAGAGGGCGGAGTTCCTGACGCGGCAGCCGATGCGCCGATAGCAGCAATGCGGTTTACGGTTGGCAGATTAATGGCAAGCCCCAGGATAAATGCAATGAGTGCAAACGTTCCGCCGGTACTGATGATGATGCCGTGCGGTGTGCCGAACCAATAAGACTGAAACCCGCCCGAGAGCTGATATATCAGCAGGATTCCGCCAAGGACGGTAAACACACCTGTTACCATCATTACAATGGGAAGTTTATTGGTGCGCGAGAGCTGCTGCATGAATTTACCGCCATCAGGACCCAGCGCTTTTACGGTTGGAACTATAAACCAGGCGAGATACATGATAGAGCCCGCCCAAAAGATGGCGCTTACTATATGAATGAAACGGAGAAGAATCAGGTATTCCATAGCGTTTGATTTTTGGTTTGTGTAAACGTAAATGTTTTTTTTAAATAAGCAAAAGCTTTATATGTTGCTTTTTTCTAAGCCAGGCGCTTTTTTTCAGATGAATACATGAGAAATTGGCAAAGAGCTATTCCTTGAAGCGAATAATTATTTTTGACCAAAACATTTTTGTGGTTATAGCGGTTAACGCGAGGTTATTGCTCAAGGATAAGCTGGAAGGCATAGGCAGGTTTGCGCATGAAACGCTGAAAAGAATTACCGTAGCTCATCCAGAGCACGAATTTATTTTTCTGTTCGACCGCAAGTTTGACGAGGAATTTATTTATTCCTCTAACATTAATCCTGTAATTATTTCACCGCCGGCACGGCACCCGTTGCTATGGTACTGGTGGTTCGAACATTCGCTGCCTAAATTTTTCAAAAATGTAAAGGCCGACCTTTTTCTTTCGCCTGACGGTTATCTTTCACTGAAAGCAAACGTCCGTTCGCTTCCTGTGATTCACGATATAAACTTCGAGCATTATCCTGATTCACTTCCCTCAACCTTCAGCAGGTATTACCGATATTATTTTCCACGCTATGCACGCAAGGCAGCGCGTATTGCTACGGTGTCTGAATTTTCAAAAGGAGATATAGCTTCAACCTATTCCATAAACCCTGAAAAGATTGATGTGGTTTATAATGGAGTAAGTGAGGGATTCATTCCCCTTGATGAAAAGTCCATTCAGCAAACACAAAATAAATATTCAGACGGAGTGCCTTACTTTCTTTTTACCAGTGCTATTCACGAGCGAAAAAATATTCAGAATCTTTTAAAGGCGTTTGATTTATTCCGCAACGGTGTAAGTGAGAATGTGAAACTGATTCTTGCCGGTAATAAAAAATGGTGGACAGCTTCTATGGAGCAGGTATATGCTTCGATGCAGCATAAAGATGATGTTATTTTAACCGGGAGAATTTCTGACAATGAGTTGCAACAGCTTACAGGGTCTGCGTTAGCAATGGTTTATGTTTCCCTGTTTGAAGGGTTCGGAGTGCCGGTGCTTGAAGCCATGCGCTCCCATGTTCCTGTCATTGCTTCAGATACGACATCGCTTCCTGAAGTATGCGGAGACGCTGCCCTGCTGGTGGCGCCTGACTCGGTAAGCGCCATTGCCGAAGCCCTGCAGAAAATGTGGAGAGACCCGGCATTGCGTAAATCATTTATTGAAAAGGGGGTTCATCGCAGTGAGAACTTTACCTGGAATAAGACGGCTGATTTGCTTTGGAAGAGTGTAGAAAAGGCAATGAAATAGTTAAAAAATGTTCACCACGGAAGCACGGAGGCACAGGAAAATTTTTATCTCTGTGTCCCGGTGCCTCTGTGGTAAGTCTTTTTTAGCATTAATTTTCTTTTTTTGAGGGCTTGGCAGTTATCAGGTATTGTATATATTTGCCGTCCCGAAAAAAGCCGTTATATCAGCAATAATTAAAGCGTATAACGAAATAACTCATAACATATAACTCACTCTCGGTCATGGATTTAGTGAAATTTGCAGAAGAAAAGCTGATAGAGCATAAAAAGTACCCTGATTTTAAAGCCGGTGACACTATTACTGTGCACTACCGGATTATAGAAGGTAACAAGGAACGTATTCAGCAGTTCCAGGGAACGGTGCTGCAGCGCAAAGGTGCGGGGCTTCGCCAGACCTTTACGGTTCGTAAGATTTCTAATGGAGTAGGCGTGGAGCGTATTTTTCCCCTGTACTCTCCAAAGATTGATAAGATTGAACTGGATAAAAGAGGTGTAGTTCGCAGGGCGCGTATTTACTACCTGCGCAAAACCGTTGGAAAGAAATCGCGTATCGAAGAAGAAGTAGAATCATAATTTATTATTAAATTCAAGCATCCAAATTAAGTCATGAAAAAAGAAATTCACCCTAAGGAATACCGCCTCGTTGTGTTTAAAGATATCTCTGTCGATTATGCTTTTCTTACCCGCTCGGCAGTGCAGACCAAAGAAACCATCAAGTGGACCGATGGAAAAGAATACCCGTTGGTGAAGCTTGAAATTTCTCACATGTCACACCCTTACTACACCGGTAAGATGAAGCTGATTGATACGGCAGGACGCGTTGATAAATTCAAGAGCCGCGCTGCAAAAAGTACCGCTGCTAAAAAGAAAGATAAAGACGCTTAAAGAATAATTTTTTTTTGCTCCCCTTCGGCTTTTTGACGAAGGGGTTTTTTATTTGATGCCGCTGCGTTCCGGTAATTGAAAACGTATTCCGTTTCCCCCATAATTTTCAGCAGAACTTAAATTACGCTTACATTCACTTACGTAAGGTTTTTTAAAAAAGTATTATAAAACTGCCTTTAAGCACTCAAAATAAAAAACATCAAACCGTTCCAACGGTTTCAGGCATTATGTTTTTCTGCTTGTGAAACACCCGTTTCCATAGGTATTCTGCCTTCTTTTATCCGCTAACACAGACCACTGTTGTGTGAAGTACCTGATGTAATATTTTATGTAAGAAATCTGCTCTGATTTTTTTAACAGGGCATGCCCATCTAAGTATAATTGCCCGTGAATGTTTCTGATTAAACTATACGGGTATGCGATTAAAACTTAAGATTCAGCCGACTCCCAAAATGAGGGAGAAACGAGCCACCAGGATTCTGGTGGCAAGTGCGGGGCTTTCCATCCTGTTCTTCTCGATTGCTTTTATTTATCTCAATCTTGGCAATGAAAAGAAGTCGCGTGCTACCGCTCCGTCTGCCAATCTTAACCAGGCCAGAAACGGAACAGATGCCGCTCCCACAAGTCCTGTTAGCTGGGTGAATGGAAATCTTGGCGGAAGCCAGGCGCATTATGTTGAAGGGATGTCCTCACCGTTTCAATGTATAATGACTGATTTGCCCATTGGCGCGCAGGTGACTTTGATTATCGGGTATGATGTAACAAACAGCAGCAAGAACGCTTACGATTATCTCACTCATTACAACCACATTTTGCCGCACATGTTTGCATTACACAACACTCCTGAAACCATTGACCCTCTCGTTGGTACCGGCTTATCAGCCGGAACTGTTTTCACTACTTATCCGATTCCAGCACCTTCTTCGGCAGGTTCGCCTGTTGCCGGGCAACCAACCGCCAGCTTTAATGCTTTAGCTTCAAGCGAAAAATTAATGACACTATTTAATGGAACTATTGATACCATATATTATGTTGTAGAAGGAAGCTTGGCTCTAGCCACATCTGAAACTCAAATTGCTGTTAAGTTTACACCATCTGCAGCTACTGCTGTTCTTGTATGGGGAGGGCATATAGGCAGCCGCGCTGATTGGGGATATACAAGCGGCAGTCCTAATTCTGCCGGCAGTATAAGTGGTTCACCATTTCACATGCGTTTGAAAAGCTGGAGCTATGGCTCGCTGGGAAGCCAGGATCGCGGGCTTGCAGGAGGCGCTGTTTTGGGTCCGCCGGCACCGTTGCCGGTAACCATTATCAGCTTCAGCGGAATTGCAGTGCCCCATGGAATTCAGCTCAGCTGGAATACGGCTGAAGAAACGAACAACGACTATTTCACTCTTGAACGCTCCTCTGACGGAATCAATTACGAAGCCATTGATAACATTGATGGTTCAGGAAATACATCGCATACGGTTCAGTACACTTACGTGGATGAATCCCCCGACAATGGGGTTAATTACTATCGCCTAAGCCAAACTGATTTTGATGGTTCACAAAGAACCTTCGAACCGATAAGCGTTACCGGTGGCAAAGATGCTTCATCGCTTTCTGTCGTTAACGTTTACCCCAATCCGTTTAACGGAGATTTTCTTCTTACCTATCACTCTGATGAAAAGACGACCACGGTTCTTGAAATACTGAATCCCGAGGGAAAGCGTGTGTATTCTGAAGCACTCAAGTCAGGTTCGGGAGTTAATGTATACGACTTTAACAGCAAGATACAACTGTCTCACGGAATTTATTTTGTAGCTCTTTCGCAAGGAAAAAACAGAACGGAAGCAATAAGAATTGTAAAAAAATAAAACGATTAGCCCCCGTCTAAAAAACGTCCTCTGCATACATGGAGGGCGTTTTTTTATATTCATTAAGGATATGCTTTACTTTAACGAATGTCTTTTTGTTTCCTTCACATTGATGAGGCTGCCGTTTCATATATTTGCTAAACTAAAAACCAAAGGGTGAAAAAAGTTTTACATCGGCATAAAACAATATTCTCTTTTATGTTTTTCTCCCTGATGGTGGGAATGACTTTTTATGCGTGCCAGAAAAAGGCGGAGATGCCCATTCCGGTTCATCCTAAAAAGGCAACGCTTGATGTGCAGGTGCTGCATCATTACTGGACGATTCCCAATATTGCGGTATACCTTAAAAAAAATGTGATAGATTTTCCCGGTAAGGATTCCACTTTGTACGACACGTACCAGGTAACCAACCAGGCAGGAAATGTTGAGTTCAGGGATTTAGAGTATGGCAATTATTATTTATATGTAAAGGGATGGGACCCCGTATTTTATGCTACGGTAATAGGATATAAGCCCGTGGTGATAAGCGATTCTTCTGCTGCCGGCGGAATTATTGACGACAGAGTTTTTGTAAGCGAATAATCATAATCATCTTTCTGTCTGTGAAAAAATTTTACCGGTTCATATTCATTCTCACTGCGCTTTCTTATCTGCAATCGTGCCGCTACGATAAACTAGATGTTGCAACAACATCTGGACTTGCCGGCTATCCTGATGACGTGGGAAAAATTGTTCTGACACGCTGTGCCGTCAGTGGCTGTCATACAGCAAACGATTACCAGCTTGCAAGCGGACTTGACCTTAGCTCATGGAATGCAATGTTTCGCGGAGCGCGCAATGGCAGTCCTGTGGTGCCTTTCGCTGCCAAATACAGTTTCCTCTGTTACTTCATTAATTCATATTCAGATTTGGGAGTCACTAATATTAGCATAGGAAACACCATGCCGCCTGCTCCGGCCGCGGTGCTTTCTCATGATGACGTGCAAAAAATTCAAACCTGGATAAACACCGGGGCACCGGATAAAGACGGCAATTTTAAATTCCCTGACAGCCCTGCCCGCAAAAAAATTTATGTTGCCAACTCCGGGTGCGATGAGGTGGCTGTGATTGATGCGGCAAGCAGGCAAATCATGCGCTATGTAAGCGTTGGACACGATGCCTCCGTTACCGAGCAACCGCATCAAATCAGGATTTCTCCCGATGGAAATTTCTGGTATGTAGTTTTCCGTAACGGGCCGTTTCTTCAAAAATATAGCACCCTGGATGATTCGTTTATAAGCGAGGTCAACATCGGTTTCGGCTCGTGGAATTCGGTGGTTATTACTCCCGATGGCAACCATGCTTTCATCACCGACTTCAATCCCGCCCCTCAGGGACGACTTGCTCATGTGAATCTGCAAACTATGACGGTAAATTATTATTCTCCTATGGACAGTCCGCACGGAGCGTATTTTATGCAAACACAAAACGTTCTGTACGTAACAGCTCAGCTCGGAAACTTTATCTACAAGTTTGATTTTTCTACCGACCCGAATTATACTTTCCTTGACAACCCTGCAAAGATTACCATGCAGCCAGGAGCGCTGGTAACAACTAATTCTTCTTTCGACCCGCACGAAGTGATTTTTACTCCCGATGAATCTAAATATTTTGTTACCTGTCAAAAATCTAATGAGGTCAGAATATTCAAATTCAACGCTGTGAATGACACTTTGATTGATTCAATTGCTGTGGGAGGATTTCCGCAGGAAATGGTGCTTGCTCCTGCTCATCATTATCTGTTAATTACTTGCCAGGAAGACAGCACCTCTTCACAGGTTCAGCCCGGCCTTGAAAAAGGCTCCGTCTTTGTGTACAATTATCAACTTGGACAATTAGTTCCTATCAACAATACCAATACACTTGGCTTAACGCGCGTGTACCAGCCGCACGGCATTGCCGTAGACGAAACAAGCGGAATGGCATTTGTCGCAAGCTTAAATTACAGTACCACTGGCCCGGCACCGCATCACCCCGGTGGTTGCGGTGGTAGGAACGGTTTTTTGACCGCCATTGATTTAAACACCTTAGAATATGTTAACTTTTTTGTCCCCGATTTACTGTTCACATATGTCTACAAAAGCGAACTGCTTTCTTTTCCGTACTCGGTGATGGCGAAGTAATCCAATTTGAGAATTTGAGAATTAGCTGATTTGAAAATTTTCGGTGCGGCTTTCTCAAAGCCGGCTCTTATTTTTCTTTTGTTATTTTTGAAAGAAATATTTCAGCTATGATTTCAACCCGGAGAGATTTCATCCGCCATGCAGCTGTTCTTACTGCTGGTGCAACAGCAATACCTGCTCTTTCGTTTGCTGACATTGACTCCATCGAAGATGCGTCAAAAAAAATTGAAGCTCTTTCTCCGCTCGATGCGGCCGCGGAAGAGGATTTCTGGTTTACTGTTCAGCAGGCATTCACCGTTTCGCCCAACATCATTAACCTGAATAACGGGGGAGTGAGTCCGCAGCCAAAAATTGTGCAGGATGCATTGGACCGTTATAACCGCATAGCCAATGAAGGCCCGGCGTATTATATGTGGAAAGTATTGGGCGATGCACGTGAAAATGTGCGCAGGCAATTGGCGGAACTCGGAGGCGTTTCACCTGATGAAGTTGCCATCAATAGGAATTCTTCCGAAGGATTGGAAACAGTTATTCTTGGGTTGAATTTAAAAGAGGGAGATGAAGTTCTCACTACCACGCAGGATTATCCGAACATGATGAGTGCGCTGCATCAAAGAGAACTCAGAGAGAAAATTAAAGTTGTTAAAATAAAAATTCCTGTTCCGTGTGAAGACCCGCAGGAAATTGTGAAGCGCTTTCGCGAAGCAATCACACCCAAAACAAAAGCCATATTAATGTGCCAGGTTATTAATCTTACCGGGCAGATACTTCCCGTGCGTGGAGTTGCAGATATGGCTCATGAAAAAGGTATAGAAGTGATTTGCGATGGCGCGCATGCTTTTGCGCATCTCGATTTTAAAATCCCTGACTTGCACTGTGACTATTATGCCACCAGCTTGCACAAATGGCTGTCTGCACCTTTTGGCAGCGGGATGTTGTGGGTAAAAAAAGAAAAAATAAAAGACCTTTGGACTCTTCTTGCTGACCCTAATCCGCAGAGTGAAAACATACGTAAGTTTGAAACCCTTGGTACACGGTCATTTCCCATTGAGCTTGGCATCGGTACGGCAATAAATTTTCACAACGGTATCGGTGCAAAGAGAAAAGAAGAGCGCTTGCGCTACCTGAAAAATTACTGGGCTGAAAAAGTGGTAAAAATTCCTAAAGTGAAACTGAATACATCATTGAAAAAAGAATTTAGTTGTGCACTCTGTAATTTCACCATTGAAGGATGGGAACCCGCAGTTCTCCAGGAAAAACTTTTTAACGATTATAAAATTTTCACCACACCTATAACGCACGATGAATTCAAAGGCATACGCATTACGCCACACGTTTACACTACGCTGAATGATTTGAATTATTTTGTAAGTGCTGTAGAAAAGATAGCGAAAGGATAATTACCATTTCGCATCGGGATACATTCTCGGCAGCACCTGCATCTCCGCAAGTATATACCCGAGATGTTCTGTGTGAATCCCCTTCCGGCTGCCGCTTTGCATAAAAACATTCTGCGGAGGAACTTCAAGGGTTGCTTCCTTGAAAACTTCCTTGACTTTATTTTCCCACAAGGGAAATATTTTTTTCACGTCAACAGCAATTCCCGCTTTGATTAATTCCGCGCCAACATCATCCATCTCAAACATTTCACCGGTGTACGTCCATAGTTCATTAATGGCATTCACCATCCGCTGATGACTTTCCTGCGTTCCATCACCGAGACGAATTACCATGCCGCTGCAATGACGAAGATGATATGTAATTTCTTTCAATGATTTCTCTGCGAAAGCAGATAACGTTTTGTCTTTACTGTTCTTTAGCTCTGAATATAAAAAGAAAGTGTACACGCTATATAAAAACTGCCGCATAATTGTTTGCCCGTAATCGCCATTTGGTTGTTCAACCAGCAGCAAATTTCTGTATTCGCGTTCGTCACGATGATATGCAAGTGCGTCTTCGTCTCTGCCTTTTCCTTCTACTTCTCCCGCATAGGTCAAAATAATCCTCGACTGCCCCAGCAAATCGAGAGCGATATTTGCAAGCGCAATGTCTTCCTCAAGGATTGGTCCATGCCCGCACCACTCGCTTAGGCGGTGTCCCAAAATTAAATTGGTATCTCCGAGGCGAAGGCAATAATCTCTTAATGCATTTTTATTCACGGAGGCCATATAGAGTAATTACCAAATAACAAATGTCAATTATCAATTAATTTTCACAAAGAAAATTTCAAAAATCTATTTCGTCTTTGCTTCGTTTTTCCGGACAATGGAATTAAATATTAAAACCAATTCACGCGCTTCATTAATGAGTAATGAACGTTCGGTTTCGGCAAAAGCATTTTCTCCTACATCTAAAAGCCGAAGCCAGTACCTGCTTTCTTTGGATTCTTTTCTACATATTTTCAAGCGATACAAGAAGTCCTTCGGGCTAATTGCCTCGTTAGCTTCAATATAATTTGCTCCCACAGAGCCGGAAGAATTAGCAAGCTGTGCGCTGTCTTCAACATTAGAAATACTTTTTGGCAATAGCTTGAGCACCGCTCTGACTCTTTTTGCAAATTGAAAAGTCCGTTCTTCTAAATCATAAATGATTTTTTCACCCTCAAACGATGCGATTACCAACTCATCAAAAGCCGCATATTCCTTAAAAGTAGGTTCAGTGTTCATATTATTTTCGACTATATTTTAATTGATAATCGGAATTTGATTTTTGATAATTAAAATTTCACCCCTGGTGTTTTGTAAAAATTAGGGTGACGATAAATCTTATCATTGGCCGGGTCAAAAAACGCACCGACATCTTCGGGCGTACTGGAAGTAATCTGCTCTGAAGGAACCACCCAGATACAGGTTGCTTCATTTCTGCGGGAGTATACATCGCGTGCATTCTGCAACGCCATTTCCTTATCGGGAGCATGAACGCTTCCTGCATGCTCAAACGGTTCGCCTGCTTTCTTTTGAGTGAAGACCTCCCAAAGCGGCCACTGCGTGTTTTTATCACTCATAATTTATGCAGCAATTTTTTTCTCTTTCTTTTCGCGGTGTGCTTCTGCCGCTTCGCGTACCCATTTCCCTCTTTCATCTGCATCGCGCCTTGCTTTCATGCGCTCACGGTTGCAGGGGCCGTTGCCTTTTACCACGTTCCAGAATTCTTCCCAGTTCACTTCTCCAAAATCGTAATGCTTGGTTTCAGGATTCAACTTTAATTTATCATCAGGAATTTTGATGCCGATATTTTCCGCCTGCGGAACAGAACGGTCAATAAAACGCTGGCGCAGTTCATCGTTGGTATGAAGCTTTACTCTCCAGCGCATCAGCTCGGCAGTATTGGGTGAATCCTTGTCAGAGGGACCTAGCATCATTACCGAAGGCCACCACCAGCGGTTTACAGCATCCTGCGCCATATTTTTCTGTGCTTCATTTCCTCTCATTAGTGTGGCAAGAATTTCGTAACCCTGCTTATGATGAAAGTTTTCCTCTTTGCATATCCTCACCATAGCTCGTGCATAAGGGCCGTAAGAACATTTTGCAAGCGCAGTCTGGTTTACGATAGCTGCACCGTCAACCAGCCAACCGATAGCGCCCATGTCAGCCCAGGTAAGAGTAGGGTAATTGAAGATGGAAGAATATTTTGCTTTGCCCGAAAGAAGCTCTCCGACAATTTCCTCGCGCGAAACGCCAAGCGTTTCTGTTCCGCTGTAAATGTAGAGACCGTGTCCTGCTTCGTCCTGAACTTTGGCAAGCAGAACAACTTTTCTCCTCAGGCTCGGGGCGCGGGTAATCCAGTTTCCTTCGGGCAGCATGCCAACAATTTCCGAGTGTGCGTGCTGGCTCATCATGCGGATTAATTGCTTGCGGTAGCGTTCCGGCATCCAGTCCTTCGGTTCAATCACTTCACCGTGGTCAATGCGTTCCTGGAATTTTTTTTCAAGTTCAGCTGTATTTTCCATTTGATAATTTAATTGATGTGGCAGTAAAGAAAGCAAATTTACGAAGGAAAGGGGGATTATTAGTGATGAATTATTTCCGGCAGAATATCTGCGTTAATCCAGTAAGTTTTAGATTTGTAGCGTATATTTAAATGTTATCAGCGATTTTACGCTCCGTATAAACAGTCTGCAAATATCAAGCAGTCAACTCTAACAAACTATGTACGACCTCCCGTATCACAAAGAAAAAAATGAAAAGGTAATTAAAGAGTTTATTGGGAAATATCCATTTGCTTTTTTATTGGGATGCGATGCAGAAAACAAACCCGTTGCTACACAGGTGCCAGTTTTCATTGAAGAAAAGGATGGCAAAAAAATATTAAGGGGGCATATCATGAAAAATACCGACCATCATAAAGCTTTCCTGTATAACGAGAATGTGCTTGTGGTTTTCACAGGGCATCACACCTATGTAAGCGGCACATGGTATAGTAATCCTCATACACCTTCCACCTGGAACTATATGAGCGTTCATGCGAAAGGCATTATCCGGTTTCTGGATGATGCTGCATTAGTAGAAGCACTCCGAATGACTACACTTCATTTTGAAAACAATAATCAACAGTCCACCACCATTTATGATAACCTTTCATCAGAGTACACACAAAAATTAATGATGGCAATTGTGGCTTTTGAAATTGAAGTAAAAGAAATGGACACTGTTTTCAAATTAAGCCAGGACAGAGATGCTAAAAGCTATGAAAATATAAAAGTTCGGCTCAAAGAACAAGGTGAAGCAGGACAAGTGATTGCTGCCGAGATGGAAAAAAGAACTAAGGAAATATTTCCAGATGCTAAGGAATAGGATTGCTAACTTTGAACGACACGAATTCTAATGAACAGCAAAACGGCTGATAACATCAGGATTAAAAGAAATCCGTCAATGGACGGACAAGTAAAAAAGAAGGGCTTTGTTCCCTGTCTGCCAGCAGGTGCCGGGAATATTTTTTTTATCTGTATTCTCCAAAAACATTTTTCATCGCCTGTGAGATTTCTCCAAGCGTGGCATAAGATTCCACGGCATTGAGAATGGCAGGCATCAGGTTTTTGTTTTCTTTTGCGCACGTTTCAATTTCAGCTAAAGCAGAAGAAGCTTTTTGAGCATCTCTTTCCTGCTTAACCTTTTTAATTTTTTCTTTCTGAATTTTTGCTGCAGATTCATCCACACTAAAAACCTGCCGCTGGTTTTCTTCTTTAATGACATAATCATTAACGCCAACAATAATCCGCTCTTTCTTTTCCACCTGCTGTTGGTGGCGGTAGGATGAGTTTGCAATTTCTTTCTGAATATATCCTTGTTCAATAGCGCTGACGGCTCCACCCATCTTATCTATTTTCTCTATAATTTCTTTCGCCTTTTTTTCTAATTCATCAGTGAGCGATTCAACATAATACGAACCACCTAGAGGGTCAGCTGTGTCCGGTGCACCACTTTCTTGAGCAATAATTTGCTGTGTGCGCACTGCAACTCTTGCAGCTTCTTCCGAAGGAAGTCCTAAAGCTTCGTCATAACCATTAGTATGTAATGATTGTGTTCCGCCCAGCACAGCAGACAAGGCTTGTATTGCAACGCGCACTACGTTGTTAAGCGGCTGTTGTGCAGTAAGTGTAGAGCCGCCTGTTTGTGTATGGAAACGCAGCATCTGTGCGCGTTCATCCGTTGCGCCAAAGTCTTTCATAATCTGAGCCCACATTTTTCGCCCCGCCCTGAACTTGGCAACTTCCTGGAACAGGTTATTATGAGCATTAAAAAAGAACGAGAGCCGCTTTCCAAAAACATTTATGTCGAGTCCTTTTTCCAAAGCAGCTTTCACGTATGCTTTCCCGTTCGAGAGAGTGAATGCAAGTTCCTGTGCCGCGGTAGCTCCCGCCTCGCGGATATGGTAGCCTGAAATAGAAATTGTATTCCATTTCGGGACTTCCCTGATGCAGTATTCAAAAATATCAGTAATGATTCTCATGGATGGCTTTGGAGGATAGATGTATGTTCCTCTTGCCGCATACTCTTTAAGGATATCATTCTGAACGGTGCCTGAAATATTTTTCAAATCACATCCCTGCTTTTTTGCAATTGCAATGTACATCGCAAGCAGGATAGATGCTGTTGCGTTGATAGTCATTGAAGTGGTAATGCTGTCGAGGCGAATGCCGTCAAAAAGAATTTCCATATCACGCAGCGTATCTATAGCAACGCCCGCTTTACCCACTTCACCTTCCGCAAGCTCATGGTCTGAATCATAACCCATCTGCGTGGGTAAATCAAAAGCAACCGAAAGGCCGGTGGTGCCATGCTTCAATAAATAATGGTAACGTTTGTTTGATTCTTCTGCACTGGAGAAACCCGCATACTGACGCATCGTCCAGAGTTTGCCGCGATACATGTCGGGCTGAATGCCGCGGGTAAAAGGAAACTCTCCCGGTGCTTCTCTCTCCGGAGCAGGAGCGGTATAAACAGGTTTTATTTCTACACCACTGTCGGTGGTTAAAGGTTTGAGGTTTGCAGTTTGAGGTTTGGGGTCCATGTCTAACCTATTCATAGTACATAATACATCGTACTTTGTACTCAAATTAATTTACCGGCTTCAGCTCTTAAAATGTTCAAGGCGCTTTCAGAAGGAACCGTTCCCGACTTTGAAATCAGTTCATAAATGCTTCTGCTTAATTCAATGCCGTTAGATGAATCAGGAGTTTTGTCATACGCATTATGGATGAGATGAATGGTTTCCTCTTTTGCGTTACGTACACTTTGCCATGCATCGGCAGTAACGTAAATCTGCTGCGAAACATTGTGTTCAAACTCAGAGTTAATGGCATTAACAAGATCTGACCGCAGCCTTGCCGCACTCATGCCATGGGTAAGTGTGCGGGGTAAGAGAGAAATGGGAGAAATGCGCTCAAGAAAAATACACAGCCGCTCGTATGCCTGCAGTTTTAACGGCACCAGTGTTTTATGCGCTTCCTTCCGTGCTTCTGTCATACGAATGTTTGCGTCACGGTCAAGGAAACGTTTGGTCACAAAAAACATTGCCATCATAACAATAAAGGCAGGAAGAATATACATCAGCACATCGGTAAGAGCCATTTGCGGTTTGATTTTATTTTTCAAATATCTGAATAATTTCAGAGTTATGAATTATGAATTATGAGTTACCAGTTAACAATTATAAAAACGCAATCCGTAATTCGTATATGGGTATAGATTCCCTGTCTTCCTGCAGGCAGGGTTATTCGTAACATAAAAAAGGGGTAAGCTTACTGCATCGCACCGCTCAACCATTTATCCTTGCTTCATTCCTGACCTGGGGAAGTTCACGGGAGCTGGTCGTACAGGGCTTACCCTTGCGGGCGAAAATACTTATTCTTATCAGTCGGGAGTCAGGAGTTCGGAGTAGGGAGAAAATTTTTTAATTTTTCTGTCTTCAAACCCCTTACTCCCAACTCCCTACTATTATTTACATTTGCCTCAAAACCTTTTCGTATGGAAAATAATCTGACCAGGCATTTTATCCGCTTCGGAATAATTTACGCGCTTATTCAAATCATCATTACCGTGGCATCTTACATGGCGGGCGTAAATTTCATTGCGTCAAACATGATTTTGTTCAGTGTTTTAATGCTGCTGCTTACGGTGGGCTATACTACTTATTCAATTATTCAATTCAGAAAAAGCGCAGGCGGATTCATGACACTGAAGGAAGGATTTATGGTTACCTTTTTTACACTTGCTGTTGGAGGATTAATCACAACTGCCTTTACTATAATTCTTTACAACTTTATTGATAAGGAATATCCTCAGCTTCTTGCCGAGAAGAGTATCCAAAAGACTGCCGAAATGATGGAAAGTTTCGGCGCATCGCAAGATGATATTGATAAAGCCATGGAGAAAACAGGTGACGTTGCAGAGCGGTTTACCGTCTTCGGCCAGATACGCGGGTATTTATACGGCTTGATTTTTTATGCCATTTATTCCGTGATTCTTGGCGCAATCTTCAAACGCACCAAACCGCCATTTGAAGAGCAGGTTAGTTAGGCATTGATAATTGATAATTGATAATTGATAATTGATAATTAGTCATTAGTCATAGTCATTAGTGAACCTCTCAGTCATAATCCCCGTCTACAACGAAAACGAATCGCTGCGCGAGCTGGCCGACTGGATTACAGGTATCGTTAACCGCGAGCGTCTTACATATGAAATAATTTTTGTGGATGACGGAAGCAATGACGGTTCCTGGAACGAGATTCAGAAAATTGCCTCAGAAAATACCAATGTAAAAGGAATACGCTTCAGGAGAAATTACGGAAAGTCTGCCGCGCTTAATTCGGGTTTTGCTGAAAGTACGGGTGATGTGGTAATTACCATGGATGCCGATTTGCAGGATAGTCCCGATGAAATTCCCGCGCTGTATAAAATGATTACCGCAGATGGATACGATTTGGTTTCAGGATGGAAGAAAAAAAGGCGCGACCCGCTTTCAAAAAAAATACCTAGCAGATTTTTTAACTGGACCACACGCCAGGTGTCAGGAATAAAAAACCTTCACGATTTTAACTGCGGATTAAAGGCATACCGCAGTGATGTGGTCAAGAGCATTGAAGTGTATGGCGAAATGCACCGCTACATTCCGGTGATTGCACACAAAGCAGGCTTTTTGAAAATAGGGGAGAAGCCGGTAGAACACTATCCGCGCAAGTATGGAGTAACTAAATTCGGCTTTGAAAGATTTCTTACCGGGTTCCTCGATTTGGTTTCCATCGTGTTTGTAACCCGCTTTGGAAAAAAGCCCATGCACCTGTTTGGATTCCTCGGCACACTATTTTTCCTGTGCGGATTTATTATCGCTGCTTCCCTTGCGTATGGAAAATTTGTCCATCTCGAATATCGCATGACTGAACGCCCGCTTTTCTATTTCGGCTTGCTGGCTATGATATTGGGCACCCAGCTCTTTGTTGCCGGCTTTTTGGGCGAGCTAATTTCGCGCAATTCTAATGACAGGAACCATTACCTGATTGAGAAGAAGGTTAATCTCTGAAATTAGGTTCTTATAACGAAACCATACGAATTTGCGAATTTTGTATGGTGGCATTAGTAAATTCGTAAATATTCGATGTTCGTACAAAAATAAAGCCCTTTTTTTAATCATTTTTAGGGTTCTTTATTCCGCCAAATAGGGTGAGCCATTAACCCTGTACCCCCAGTCATTCACCAAATTAAAATAGCGTTTTTTCGCATAAAATGATAAATTTGGGTCATAAACATTCCCGGAGTATTATCAATTAAGAAAGGTGAACCTATGCTAAGTAAGCCGGGAGAAAGCGAAAAAGATGAAAAAGACAATATGTTGCAATACCAATCATTACCTGCAGAACGAAACCTCGGTTATCTGTATAAACGAGGGGTGCTCAAAATACCTTATCCATACCACCCTGGTAAAACAAAACAGGACCAAACGGTTTCTTACTGCAATGTGGCTACTCGCATTCCTTGTCGTATTTACTTCTAATGATTTCTCCAATATAAATTCAGCATCTGTAAACAATCATCAGAAGGAAATGCTGGTAAAGCTTCGTCCGCTGCTAAGCGTTGAATCGCTGCGCAATGAAATTGAAGAACTCCAGTTGGTTTGCCCCGGTGAAGCGTATGCACAAATGATGCTTGAATCAGGAAATCTCTCATCGTTCCTTACCAGGCGCGCCAACAACATGCTTGGAATGCGTTTTCCGTTCCGCAGAACCACTACTGCAAGCGGGTTGTACCTTCCTGAAAAAGATACCATTATTTATGGTAATTCCCTATCGCTGAAAAAGTATGCGAAGCAGAACAACTATGCCGTATATGCCACTTGGCAGGATGCCGTAAAAGATTATAAGTTCTGGCAGGACGAATATTTCCGCCTGGGCGAACGTTACCTTCAGTTCTTAGGAAATATTTATGCCGAGGACTCAAGTTACAGTGCTAAAATCCGTACCGTAATGAAACGTGGCAGTTAAATAGTTCAATAGTTAAGTACGATAAACTTTTGAACCCTTGAACTTCTGAACTTCTATATAAATTATTGCTTAACTAATTTTTTAATGACAGTCTCTTTTAAAGTTTTAATCCGGATAAAATAAATTCCAGCACTCCATCTATGGGCATCTATATGAATCTTCTGTTGTTGGTTATCACCTGTTTGATTTTGATTATAAATCTTTTCTCCAAGAGAAGAATAAACTTCAAAGCTCTCAATCGTAAACCCTGAATCGTAAATCGTAATTTGATTTGTTGCCGGGTTTGGATAAATGGAAATCAAATCGTCATCTGCAATGAACTCGTTTTCACCCACGGTAAAACAAAGAGAAGTTTCTGTCAGGGTTGGAGAAGTAAATGAAAGCGATGATGCGGCAACATTTGTCAAAGACGAATCAATAACATTAATTGAAGTTGCCGTTAAAGTATAGGCAGTCATCAGGAAGGCGGGAAGGCTTTCATTGCAGCCGCTGCTGCCGTTAGTATCGGTCTTTATAACGTATGCGCTTTGACCGTTGCCAAAACTTAACGAACTACATGCAAGCACATATCCGCTGTTGGTCGACTGAATAACCTGGCTTGCCTGGTCATTGCCAATACCACCATATTCCTTGCTCCATTCGGGGGCACCTGAAGAATCGGTTTTAATAAGAAATGCTCCGTAGTCGGCAGAAAAACTGTTGGTGCGCCCGCAGAGAGCATAACCTCCATCAGAAGTGGAAGCAAGTCCGACGCAATTGTCATCGCTGGTTCCGGGGCCCGAATAGGAGTTAGACCATACCGGTGTTCCGTTCGGGCTGAGTTTTGCAAGCCATGCATTGACGGGAGACAACTGTGACGAAACTCCGGCAATCATATAATTGCCTGACGGCTGTACTATAATGCCGTTTATCCAATGGTCATTGGAACCGCCATACGTATTTGCCCATTGCACATTGCCGCTCGCATCAGTTTTAATTGCAAGCGCAGCGCTGTTTACACCATTAAAATTCTCTCCTCCAATAATGTATCCTCCATCACTGGTCTGGGCAACAGAGTAACCATAGTCGTCATCAGAACCAACCGAATAGCTATGCACCCACTGAATGTTGCCGGAGCCGTCCAATTTTAAAAGGCACGCATTGTCGTTGGTGGCTACACCGCCATTCTGGAGCCCTACAGCTGCATATCCGCCATCAGAGGTCGGGATTATATCATTACCACTGTCGCCATTCACAGAACCGCATGTTCTTTGCCAGCTAATGATGCCGATGTTATTGGTTTTAAAAATCCAAATGTCTCCCAGCCCGTTACCGGAGCTTTCAGTCAATCCAACAGCAACATATCCGCCATCAGGGGTTTGCCTTACCATATATACCCGGTCCCATCCGGTGCCGCCATAAGTTCTCGTCCACTGAATCGTGCCATACGCATCGGTCTTGGTAAGATACGCATCATAGCTGCCGGCACCAAAGCTGTTGGTTTCTCCGCCAAGTATGTAGCCACCATCAGTAGTTTGCGCTACAGACCAGCAGTAATCGGTTCCTGCACCGCCATACGTTTTTTGGAATCGAATTAACTGCGCGCTAAGTGTAGATGTCATTGTGAGCGCAATAAAAAGTGTAGTAATTTGTTTCATGATAGTAGTGATTTTATTGTTTAATAAATTTTTTAGTAATAATTCCGTTTTCTGTTCCAATGCGGGCGAAATAAATTCCGGGTGCAAGCCAAGAAATATCAACGCGAAGCCCCTCTCCCTTGGGAGTGGGATTTAGGGTGAGCCGTTTCTCTCCTAGCATATTATAAATTTCAATTACCTCAATTTTCCATTTTCCATTATCCATTATCAATTCACCGGAACCGGGATTGGGGAAGAGGGATATTTCAAAGTCGCGCGAATGCTCGTTAAAGCCCTCACAAATATTCGGAAATACATGAATGTCATCAATCATCCATCCTTCTTTATTTGAATTTATTGAATCACTTTGGAAGGTAAATCTGAATAACAGGGAATCTATTGGAAAAGGAAAACCGCAGAGCATGAAATCATATTGCACGAATTGCCATCCGTTTGACGAGCCACTAAAGGCAGGTATACCGCCTGTAATTGTATCGGTTGCTGAATACGAGTTAATAGCTGACTGAAGAAAAGGAAAGTTGATGATATTCTGCCACGTCACGCCGTCGAGAGACAATTCAATGAAACATCCGTCATGTAATGAATCTGTATCATATTTATGAGTAAAGTCAACCATTAAATATATTGCGTTCCAGGAATTAAAAACCATTGCATTGGTGACCGTTACTATAAAAGACGAACGATTATTTACAGGGTAAGGATTTAACGTATCGGTAACAATAACATTAGGAGCAGAATAAGCGCTATCAAAAATTATTTTCTGCGGAGGCCCCGTTTGCCAGATATTACCTGCCAGGGATGTATCTATTCTCCAGGGCAGCGATGTAGAAGTATCGAAATCGGCAGTATAATACCCTTGTGAAAATGCAGGCGCATTAACAAAGGCAGCAAAAAATAAAACACACAGAAATTTTTTCATGGCGAAAAAAATCGTCATTCAAAAGTAACTATAAAAAAAATTAACTCCAATTCACCCTTTTCCCCGGAGAAAAAGAGAGGGTAAATAAAAAATTATTTATCTCGGAACAATGGTAAAGTAGAGGGAAACTTTGGCAGAATCAGTAGAATTATTAAATGTTTTATCGAGGCGGCCATTAACAATTTCCAAATCACTTATGTTGAAATATAGTGTAGTATAGGTATGCCCCACAAAATCATTTTCAGAAAAACGATAATAAAAAGAATAATTATTGTCATAGATTATATCATCCGGGAGTGTTACGGTAAAAGGCAACTGCGAAGCGCTGCTGAGAGATGCATCGTTATTATATTCCATTTGATAAGAAGAAGTATAACGAGAAAGGAACACATGCTTCGGATAATTAACAGTTCCATTTAAATGGTTGTAAATAATTTTAGTTAATGTACTATGACCAATTATAATAGTTCTTGTGTTTGTGCTGGTGACTCCATCCGAATTACTTATTGTTAACTTAACAGTATACTGCCCAATTTGATTAAAGTGATGAGACGGGCTTTGATCGGAAGAAGAATGCCCGTCACCAAAATCCCATGAAGAAGTGCTGTAATTATTAGAGCAATTGGTAAAAATAAAATAATGAGTTGGGTCAGTGGTGGCGGTTTTGTCAACAAGAAAACATGCCGAAGGGGCAGGGTGCTCTTCGTTCTTTGAACAGCATGAAAAAAATACGGCGGCAAAGATTGTCAGGTAAACAATGTCTTTCATGGTAAAATTTTCGTCTAAGATATTGAATACTCTTACTGCCGCACAATCTTCCTGTACAGAACTTTTTGCGTGGTTGTAAAGCGCAGTATGTACACTCCTTTTGACTGCAATACAGAGTTAGATATGCTTAAACTCTGATAATATCTATCTGAAGAATTTTGTTTATCGAAAACTTTTTTACCGGCAGCATCAAAAATTTCTATCCGGGCGTTGCCGGCCTGAGTGGCATAAAACGTCACGGTGCACGATGTTGTAAACGGATTGGGATACACACTTAGAATAACATCTTCCGGGGGCGTTTCATTTCCGTTAAGTAAAATCCAGGCAAGCCGCATATCGGGAATTCCGTAACCGTACAATGTATCGGGATTCAGATAGCGGTCAGCACTTTGTTCAATGGCATGTAGTATTTGCATATTGCTGAAAGAAGGGCGCGCCTGCCATAGGCAAGCGGCAGTGCCCGCCATGATAGGGCTTGCAAAAGAAGTTCCACTGCCATAGCCGAAAACTCCGTTATCGAAAGCAAGGTATGCGTTAAGTCCCTGCGCACATACATTGGGTTTCACTCTTCCGTCAAAAGAAGGTCCGTGAGAACTCTGGGCATAAATCACTTTCAGCGAGTCGACACCACCTACTGTAAGCACACTGTCTCCGTCAGCCGGAGCGCCAATATAATTCCATGGCCCGCCGCCCGAGTTGCCCGCACTGTTCACCACCAATATTCCCTTAGACGCGGCAATGTCTGCAGCAATGGTGATAACAGCACTGTCGCCATTCATGTCAGCGTAGGTATGATTGTACAGCGGGTCATCAAACGTAGTATATCCAAGCGAGGTATTAAAAACATCCGCGCCGGCACTGTCAGCATATTCAGCCCCGCAAGCCCAATTGTATTCTTCAATAATATATTCGGTGGCTGCATCTTCGGTGCGCAGCAAAATATATTCTGCATCAGGAGCAGTGCCAATCATATAACCCGGCAAATGAGCAGCCATGCATGAAAGCACGGCTGTGCCATGAAAGTGATGTCCATAAACATTGCTGTCGCCTTGCACAAAATCATGCGTGGCAAGAATCCTGTTGTCAGCAATCAGGTCCTGGAATACTGGAATAGTATTTGCGTTATTAAAGCCGGCATCCATTACGGCAATTAACATTCCTTTTCCTCTGTATCCAAGACTGTGCAGGAAATCACCGTTAAGCATTTGCAGCTGATGAAGCGCCGGCCCGTATTCACCGGCTGATTCAGTCGCAAGCATTTTTTCTGCCGCCAGTTCTTCCATCTTATCTGTGAAAACAAATTTTTCTTTCGATACCGTGTTTCTTTTAGGCAAACTTTTAACGCCTGAAACAAACGGAAGCGTTTCAACAGAGTTCAATACATTGGTATCGGTGGTTTGAATAATCACACCGTTGAGCCATTTGCTTTTGTTCAGCACGGTTGCACCGTGAGCAATAACGCTGTCGATATAAGCCGGCGTTACCGGCAAATCCTGGGGGGTAATGCTTATACCCTGCGCATTGCGCCTGTTGATAGCCCGCTGGGATAGAAAAGCAAGAGGGGAAGAAACAGAGTAGGGGTTATTATTCTTATCCGTGAACCTGACAAAATATTTACCCGGGGCAATCTGTGCGATGCTTAACAGGGGAATAAAAAAAAACAGAGTGATAATCCCTCTCATTTAGTGTGGAATTGGAACCGAAGCATTATGCAACCCATGTGCGGCAATGGAGTAAAAATATTTTGCGCCTGTCGTGTCGCTGAAATTCTGAATATCCAAATCATAATATTCTTTGTAAATCATTCCAACATGGTTGGCAAAAATTTCTTTACCGTTTTTACGCTCAATCGCATTGGGCAATGGCCCCCGCAGTACAATCAATGTCGAATCAAAATAAAATGTGCCGATAGAATATTGAACATGGACATCATCATATCCATATATATCTTCTCCAAAAAAGTTGTACGCGTTGCCGTTCCATGTTGTATTCAGGTTGATAGGAAATCCGAGCTTCACATAGCGCACGTTGTTTTCCACACGTTCATATCGTGCAAGAGTAAGAGTGGAATTCCATACATTAACTTCCGGCTGCCACGGAGCACTGGCCGAGTTCCTTTTAAAACGCTGGAGTCGTTGCGTAGGCCTGCCCTGGTTATCGATGTAAGTGGAGTCAATCCGCTCCAGGATTTGGAATGTGAAACGGGTTGCCGGCGGTGTGGTGAAAACAGAATAATATGTTGAGTCCACATCGTAAAGAATCCACCTGCCCGTATCAATAGGTGCATATTGGTAGGCGGGGCCTGCCGTACGAATTACTTCATCTTTTTTGCAAGAGGATAGAAAGAGGAATAAGATTAACCCAACTAAAAAGTATTGATTTCGGATTTCGGATTTCGGATTTCGGATTAAACCGCAATTTAAAATTCGCATTTCGAAATTACTTATATCTGTCATAAGTTTTTTATTACTCATGCTTCAAGATTTCTCTATAAATCCTCCACCAATCACATCATCGCTTTCATAGAAGACAGCGCTTTGCCCGGGTGCCGCTGCTTTTGCCGCCTGATGAAATGTAACTTTCATCTTGCTTCCATGCTGTTCAAGAATGCTTGGCTTGCCGGGGTCTTTGTAGCGGATTCGTGTAACGGCTTTGGTCGGCTCTTGTAACGATGGATATTTAACTAAGTTAATATCCCTGACCCAAATTTCATGACGTTCCAGTTCAGCTTCTGTTCCCAACACCACAGTATTGGTTTCGGGATGTATTTCCGTCACGTACAGAGGATGCCCTACCGCAACTTCCAGCCCCTTACGCTGACCTATGGTATAAAAAGGATAACCTTTATGCTTACCAAGTACGTTACCGCTGCGGTTCACAAAAAATCCGCCCGAAAGCTTTTCCGTTTCAGGAAGTTTCCTTTTCAGGAAGGAGCGGTAATCGTTATCGGGGATGAAACATATTTCGTAGCTCTCGCTCTTCTTGGCCAAATCAATGAAACCCATATCAATCGCCATTCTTTTTATTTCTGTCTTCTTGAAATTACCAATGGGAAACATGGTTCGCTTCAAACATTCCTGCGCAACTCCCCACAAAACATAGCTTTGGTCTTTAGTGTTGTCAAGCCCTTTTGAAATTACGTAGCGGTTATTTTCTTCCCTGATGTTGGCATAATGACCTGTAGCAATAAATTCACATTCCAGCATGTCGGCACGTTTAAGCAATGCTTCCCACTTAATGTGCGTATTGCATTTTACACATGGATTCGGAGTTCTGCCGGCAAGATATTCGCCTACGAAATCATCAATCACGTGCTCTACAAATTCACCGCGTATGTCAAGAATGTAATGAGGAAATCCTTTGGATACAGCAATGCTCCGTGCATCGTTAATAGAATCGAGAGAGCAACACCCCGTCTCTTTTTTTCCCCCGCCCGATGAAACATAATCCCACGTCTTCATAGTAATCCCAACCACTTCGTACCCTTGTTCATGCAGCAATACGGAAGTAACGGAGCTGTCAATGCCTCCGCTCATGGCTACTAATACCCGTCCGTGCTTGCTCATCGTAGTTTGAGGTTTGGGATTTGAAGTTCGGTTTTCAGCCAATGACCGATGACTAATGACCAATGACTATTTTAAACGCAAAGTTACTGCTTTCCCTCGGGTTTAGGTGGAGGGACGAGATTGCTGTTTTTGTAAAATTCATCAGCATCCTTGCTTCCGTCGGGTTTAAAAACATTCCAGGCACCCTGTTTTAGCCCGTTAATATATTTCCCTTTCATCCATATAGTTCCCTCCGGATGATAGATAATGGTCATGCCATCCAGTTCATCGTTCTTGTAATTGGATGAGAATTTCATTTTACCACTCTCAAAGTATTCTTTTATAGGTCCGTGCTTTTTACCGTTCTTCCAGGTAAGCTCTCTTAAAATGTTTCCGTTTTCGTAATAGTTAACCCACGCCCCTTCATTCACACCGTTGATATAATATTCAATGGAAATATTTTTTTCATCCTCGTTAAAGTAATACCACATGCTGTCCTTTTTCTGCTCGTTGTATTTTCCCCTTGCGCTTACTCTTCCATTTTCATGATACATAATGGCATCGCTGCTTAAAGAATTTTTCCTGAACGTTAATTGCGATAAAAGTTTCCCGCCGGGAAAATACGTTTTGAAAACTCCTACCGGGTTGCCGTCTTTAAAATATCTTTCAGAGAGAAGAGTATCGTTCTCATAATATCTTTTCCACGCACCCTGTTTCAATCCTTTTGCGTCCCGCCTGTTCATGGTGTCGCCTTTGTGCACCACGTATGTCTGCGCATCGGCAAAAACAAAGCCGAGCAGGAAAATGATTACATGAAATATTTTCATACAAAATTTAATGCCGAAAATAGTGTTATTGCCGTGTCTTGCGGATGAAGTCACCGGTATGATATTCACAGGGGTTTCCACTTGTATTTTCAGGAATGCTGCTGTTTACCGGTAGTATCTTTTCCTCCGTGTCATGAGCCGTTGGCGTAAGAATAAACGGAGTTCGTATAATTTTTTTTTCTCTTATTGCATTTGTAATTATTTTGCACTCCGTTTATCCGGGAATGAAAAGAGGATTGCTGATTTCTGTTACAGGGCTGGGTATAGTCCTCGTGAACCTGTTGGTGGGATTGATATATCCCACTTATAATGTTTTCAATAACATATTGGTAAGCTTTTCAATTCTTTCAACCACCATTATGTTTTACCTGATTTTTTCTCACCACAAAGTAACCACTTTCCCTTTTGCGCTTGCGGTGATTTTTGGTTTATCGGGGCTCGCTAAACTGGGCCTCTCCATCATTTCCGGCGACCACTGGAGAAACAATATGCTGGTTTTGCTCATTATGGTAATTACCGTGGTGGAGGCAACCATCATCATGCTGATATACGTGTTCTGGAAAAACCGGAAAAAGCTGAACGGGAATCACAAGTGACGTGGTCAAAGTACCACAGCCATCTCGAAAATATTTTTTTCCATCGCAACCCTCTGACTCCCTAAAGGGAGAACCGCTTTCTCTTGCAGCGGGTAGATTCCCCTTTAGGGGTAAGGGGTAAGTGCGGGGAATTAAAAGAGCTGAAAATATTTTTGAGATAAGTACTCAAAAAGCAAAAATAAGTTTAGAGCGCTACGCTCATTTCTTTTTCTTTCTTCCCGGCTCCGAATGCCTTACGGATTTTATCAACATAGTCGAGCTTTTCCCATGTAAATGTTTCATAGGTTTTTCCGTGCAGCAATTTTGTGCCGGGCTGTCGTCCCACATGTCCGTAGGAAGCTGTTTCAAAAAAAATAGGGTTACGCAAACCAAGACGTTTTACGATGGCAGCAGGGCGCATGTCAAAAATTTCTTTTACCCGGGTTGAAATTTCACCGTCCGTTAAAAGCTTGCCGTTTCTGTCTCTCACTTTGCAAGTGCCATAGGTATTGACATAAACGCCAACGGGTTCAGCAACACCGATAGCATAAGCTACCTGCACCAGCACTTCATCTGCAATACCGGCAGCCACAAGATTTTTCGCGATGTGCCGTGTGGCATATGCAGCAGAGCGGTCAACCTTGGATGAATCTTTTCCTGAAAACGCTCCACCGCCGTGCGCGCCTCTTCCACCATACGTATCTACAATAATTTTTCTTCCCGTTAGTCCCGTGTCACCGTGCGGGCCGCCAATTACAAATTTACCTGTGGGGTTAACGTGGTATTTAATATCCTTTCCGAAAAGTTTTTTAATGCGGGCTGGCAACGTACTAATTACGCGCGGCATCAAAATTGTCTTTACATCATCAGCAATTTTTCCAAGCATTTCGCTATCGGCCTTTGCAATTTCATCGGGCAAATTACTTTTTGGTTTTACAAAATCATCGTGCTGGGTAGAGACAACAATGGTATCAATCCGCAACGGATTATGATGGTCGTCATACTCCACGGTAACCTGCGACTTTGAATCCGGGCGCAGGTATTTCATCTGCTTTCCCTCTTTACGGAGGGCTGAAAGTTCCTGAAGGATGCGGTGCGCAATTTCTATGGATAGCGGCATGTAGTTATCTGTTTCGCGGCATGCATAACCGAACATCATTCCCTGGTCTCCGGCTCCCTGCTCTTCCGTTTTTCCACGCACAACCCCTCTGCGTATATCCTCACTTTGCTCGTGAATCACATTTATGACTCCACAGGAATATGCATCGAATTTGTATTCTGATTTTGTATAACCGATTCGCTCAATTACCTGGCGAACGATTTTCTGCAGGTCAACATAGCTCTTGGTTTTTATTTCCCCGCCCACCACAGCAAGCCCTGTGGTGACAAAAGTTTCGCAGGCAACCTTGGCATCAGGGTCGCTGGCAAGCATAGCATCGAGCACGGCATCAGAAATCTGGTCGGCAACTTTATCGGGATGGCCTTCGGAAACGGATTCGGAAGTGAATAGATAAGACATTTGATTTTAGATAGTTAAATAGATTAGGTTGATGAAGAAGATTAAGTTTTGGGAGATTAAAAACTGCCGCCAAAGGTAATCATCATTCCATATTCCGCGAAAAGGAATTTATGAGGAACGGGTTAATTCCCTGAAGATTTCTTCGATATTCTGACCCGACTTCTGCATGGACAATACCGATACGTTCTTTTCAACAGCAAACCGGAACACATCGCTTCGTATATCGGTTTCCTGCTTGGAGAGGATTTTCCATGTATTGCCCGATACATTCTCAACAGACGAAACTCCACGGATTTGTTCCAGGTCAGCCCGCAATACCGGCGCGGCAAACTCCACCATAATGATGTTTCCCGCGCGGGATTTTTGGCGAAGCAAGGTGGTGGAATCATCGGCTACAATTTTTCCTTTGTTAACGATGATTACCCTGCTGCAAACCGCTTCCACTTCCTGCATGATATGCGTAGAAAGAATCACCGTCTTCTCTTTGCCGATTTGTTTCAGCAGCGCACGGATTTCAGAGAGCTGGTTAGGGTCAAGCCCGGAAGTTGGCTCATCAAGAATAAGAACTTCAGGATTGTGAATAAGCGCCTGCGCAAGCCCCACTCTTTGCCTGTATCCTTTACTGAGCGCGCCTATTTTCTTTTTCTGTTCATCGCCAAGCCCTACTGTAGCAATCATCTCGTCCACCTTTTGTTTATCGTTGTTGATGTGATAAATTCCGCAGATAAATGAAAGATATTCCTTCACATACATATCGGTATACATGGGATTATTTTCAGGAAGGTAACCCACTCTTTTCCTTACTTCCAGCGGCTGCTCGGTTACATCATACCCGCACACCTTTGCGTTTCCCAATGTTTGCGGAATAAAGCAAGTAAGAATTCTCATCATAGTTGATTTACCTGCTCCGTTGGGGCCAAGAAACCCGACCACTTCCCCGGCCTTTACTTCAAAGCTCACATCATCCAGCGCCTTTTGAGTGCCGTACAACTTGGTAATGTTTTCTACTTTAACTGACATGACGGACAAAACTAAATTATATTTTCGTTCGCTGTGATAAAGAACATTTTGGGCAAATACTTTTTTTTCTTCTGCATAGCGGCAGGAATTTTTCTGCGCCTTAACTGGAACAGCGATATGGAGTGGAAAGCGGACGAACAGTGGACATATGAAAAGGCGCATGAGACAGCAGTTTCCGGTACATTTCCGGCCGCCGGAATGCAGAGCGGGGGAGGGATTGTAAACCCGGGGCTGAGCTTAGGAATCTTTGCATTGATTGCCTCATTCACCCACGACCCGCTTGCCATGAACAGGGTTGTTCAGTTAATGAATATCACGGCTATTCTTTGCTTCATGTGGTTTGCATTGACAAAAATAAAATCACAGGAAAGGCGGGTTTGGCTGTATGGAATTGCTCTTGCTTCAGTAAGTCCACTCGCAGTTTTGTTTGCCCGGAAAATATGGGCGCAGGATTTACTTCCATTCTTTTCTTTCTTAATTCTGCTCGAAAATTATTACAGGCGTAAAGGATGGGGCGCATTTTTATGGGGACTCTGCGGAGCGCTTATCGGGCAGATTCATATGAGCGGTTTCTTTTTTGCAGCAGGAATTTTTGTATTTACGTTACTGCATGACCGCTACAATAAAATAAAATTCAACTGGCTGCCGTGGATTGCCGGTTCGCTTTTAGGAAGCATCCCCATTATGCTTTGGCTTCTGTATATACTAGAGCATCCGCAGTTTACGCGTTTTAATATTCTGCATCTGCTGCAATTTAATTTTTACCTCTACTGGTTTCTTGATGCGCTCGGTCTCAATATCATGTATTCTATGAGAAAGGAATTCTGGGAATTTATAAAAGAGCCAATAATTTTTGGAATACCATTTTACCTTATTGCCGCAGCACATTTATTTCTAGTTGCAGCAGGGATTTTTATGCTAAAAAAGATTGGCGGTTATGCAAAAACATTTTATTTAAACCTGAAGCAAAAAACATTTTCTAGTTTTCTGTTCGCGAATATTTCGGTAACAAAGTTTTACCTTCTGGCTATTCTGCTGGGGCTGGGAGTATTTATGAACTTCAGCGGATTCACCGTTCATCCGCATTATTTAATATGCGCCTTTCCTTTTGTATATATTTTTCTTGCTAAAATATTTCAGGATAAGGAGAGGCTGCTTAAAGGAATAATCATCGCTCAACTATTTATCACTATTATGTTCCAGGTTTATGTGCACCGCCAGAATGGGATAAAAAACGGTGATTACGGAATTACTTACAAAGAGCAAATGAGCACTTCAAAATCAATAAATCAATAAATCAATAAATCAATAATTTTATTCCATTCCTGCAAGTTCCATAATTACCTTATACTCCTCCGGCTTTACAGGCATTACTGACAAACGCCCGATTTTAAGGAGCAGCATATTTTTCAAGCGCTTGTCTGCCTTTATTTTTTCGAGCGACACGGAGCTTTTCAACGGCTTGTGAACTTTAATATCAACCGCTGACCAGATATCTTCCTTAGCCGTAGGGTCTGTGTAATGTTCGCGGACTACTTCAGCAATACCTACCACGCCATCCGGTGTATTGCTATGATAGAAAAGTGCGAGGTCACCATTTTTCATTCCGCGCAAATGGTTACGTGCGGCATAGTTGCGCACTCCGTCCCAGCGGGTGGTGCCGTCGGCTAGAAATTCTTTCCATCCGTACGTTTCAGGGTCTGATTTAATGAGCCAGTAATTCATTTTGGTTTGAGGTTGAAAACTAATGGAGGATTTTAAAAACGAGTTCACGCAGAAGTTCTCCATCTTCGGCATTGCTGTCAACGCCTTTTGATTTTAAATCATACTGGTGAAGGTCGGAAATAATCAAGTGAACTTTTTCGCGTGGATATTTTTTTGCAGCATTCATATATTCGTCAGCAAAATATGGATTGATGCCCAAAGAAGAAGCAACCGATGCCCTGGTTTTTTCTTTCAGAGAATGATAAACAAGAATTTTTGAGAAGTATGAAAACAACGTTCCAAGCGTAACTACCAGCGGATTGTTTCTGGGATTTGAGGCGAAGTATGAAATGATACGGTTGGCTTTCAGCACATCTTTATTTCCAAGTGCGTTTTGCAATTCAAAATTATTGTAGTCCTTGCTTACACCGATATACATTTCGATGTGCGCATCTGTAATTTCTGCTCCTGCATTTACGTTCAGCATCAGCTTTTCAAGTTCGTTGCTTATTAAAGTCAAATCATTTCCTAAAAATTCAGACAGCATCACTGCAGTGCGAGGGTTAATCTTATACTTTCTTCCATGAATATAATCCGTAATCCAGTCGGGAATTTTATTGTCATATAGTTTCTTTGATTCAAAAAGAACAGAATTTTTCTCAATGGCTTTTGCAAGCTTCGTCCGCTTATCAATGGTTTTATACTTATGACAAAGCACAAGTACCGTTGATGGAACGGGATTAACGATATAATCCATCAAAATATCTTTTTCCTTTTCTGCTTCGCTTTTTGGAATAAGGTTTTTTAAGTCCTGCGCTTCGCGCACAATTACCACCTGGCGTTTTGCCATCATCGGAAAGCGTCTTGCCATGGCAAGAAGTGCCCGCTTCTCAGTATCTTTTCCATAAAGCACATGCAGGTTAAATGCTTTCTCGCTTTCATCAAGTGCATGCTCCTGTATGTAGGACGAAATCTTATCAATGTAATAAGATTCATCTCCGTGCAAAAAATAGACAGGAGCATATTTACCTGCTTTAAGGTCGGAAATTATTTGGCTGAAGGTCATGGATGATGTACGATGTACAAGTTACGATATACGATTTTGATAGGAGGATATTTAAAGGCAAAAGTAATGAATGCTTCAACTTCCTTTATCACGATGATTGAAAGTCCTGACGCCTGCTGACAGGTTTAATTAAAAAAATAGTGCCGGATGAAAAGAACACCCGGCACCATGGAATGATATCTACAAAATTATTTAGAGAGAACGATTTTCTGGGCAACCACTCTCTCATCCGTTTTAAGTTGAATAAGATAAATGCCTGCGGGATACAGGGATAAATTAAATTCTGATTTCAGGTTTCTGATTTCGGATTGAAAAATATTTTTCCCAACCGCATCATACATAATTAACTCCGCATGCTCTTTAAACTTCGGGTTTTGAACTATTAAATGTTGCGAAGCAGCATCAACATAGATTGCAAGCGGTGAAGCGCTGGCGGAAGTCATTCCTTCTGCTATTGATAAATCCGCTTGCTGAATATCACTTTGCGGACCAGTACCTGAAGTCGCATCAAAATCTATTAATTTGGTGTAAACGTTGGTTGCAATATCGTAACTGAAAGCGACACCCAAACTGTTTGCTCCTCCAGCATTAGTCGTTCCAAACAGTTTACCATTAGTCGCCTGCGTTAAACCTCGCTGAGGATGAGAGCCATTGGATCCGTCAAAATTATAAATCACCGAATACTGCGAGGCGGAAATATCATAGCTGAAAATAACACCATAAGGACCTGTTCCTCCCTGGTTGGCCATTCCATATAATTTTCCGTTTGATGCCTGTATTAAGCCACTATAAGGAGTACTGCCCTGTGCGCCATTAAAATCATGCAGGTTGGTATAAACATTTGCCGACACATCATAGCTGAAGATAACGCCCACATTATTAGCTCCGCCAGTATAAGTGGTTCCATATAATTTGCCATCGGTGGCTTGTATTAAATTTTCCATATAAGGATTTGCCCCATGACTGGAGCTAAAACTATACAGAATAGAATAAACTTGTGTTGTTAAATCATAGCGGAAAATAAAACCCTGGGAATTTACCCCTCCACTGTATGAAACTCCATAAAGTTTTCCATCCAATGCCTGCATTAAACCTCCATAATAATATGCGCTTGATTGATTCAGTAAAGTATAAGCATGCGTGTTGGGGTCGAATTTATAAATGATTCCATTTTGCTGATGCCCGTATAAGTTTCCATCGGGCAATCTAATCAACCCGCCTTGTGAGGGCTCGCCAATAGGGGCGTTGCAATAAAAATCATAAACATCTGTGCATGTGCCGGCAAGGGGGTCATATTCATAAAGCGTGCAGCTATCGGAACATCCACCCAAAAAAGTTACGCCATAAATTTTTCCGTTCGATGCCTGCGCTATTTTTCCCCAGGGCCATAATCCCTCAGCCATAACGAATGAATGAACAGCATGCAGATTACTGCCGTCCAGATCTGCCTGGAAGATAGTTCCTCCGTTTGCAGGTCCTCCCTGGGAGCAGGTTCCAAAAAGGACAGGGGTTTGGGCTGATGAGAAATTAATTCCGGCAACAGCCAGGAGAAAATTAAGAATGAGAAGTGAAGTAATTTTTTTCATGAGATCTTGTTTTTTTATTGTCAAGCATACAGCAAATATAACTTTAATTTTAATAAGCAATTTGTTCAGTTGATAAAAATTGCCAACGGAACCAAAATGGAAGCGAGCCCTTCAGACCGAGACGTAGAAAGAGCGGAGGTGACTGACTCTGTCAGTAGGCGGACAAGTCCAAAAAAATTTAAAACCTGAGATGTTTTACTGTAAGCCCGTTATTAATTAATTCGTTCAGCGAATCAATTCCAATGCGCAAATGCGTTGAAAGAAAACGTGAGGTTACGCTTTTATCACTTGCTTCAGTCTTCACTCCCTCGGGAATCATGGGCTGGTCTGAAACCAGCAGGAGAGCGCCACTCGGAATTTTGTTGGCAAAACCGGTAATGAAAATAGTCGCTGTCTCCATATCAATCCCCATGCATCGTATGCGCTGCAGGTATTCTTTGAAATCACTGTCATGTTCCCACACCCTGCGGTTGGTAGAATAAATTGTTCCGGTCCAGTAATCTTTTTTGTAATTGCGAATCGTTGTCGACACGGCCTTCTGCAACGAAAATGCCGGCAGCGCAGGAACCTCGGGAGGAAAATAATCATTGGATGTTCCCTCGCCCCGAATGGCGGCAATGGGTAGAATCAGGTCTCCGAGCTTATTTTTCTTTTTCAGCCCGCCGCATTTTCCCAGGAACAAACATGCTTTGGGAGCGATAGCGGAAAGCAAATCCATAACTGTAGCTGCATTGGGGCTGCCCATTCCGAAATGAATGATAGTAATTCCTTTGG
The DNA here is from genome assembly GCA_002215675.1 of Bacteroidetes bacterium 2013_40CM_41_45. Classification (GTDB taxonomy): domain Bacteria; phylum Bacteroidota; class Bacteroidia; order AKYH767-A; family 2013-40CM-41-45; genus 2013-40CM-41-45. The sequence continues at coordinate 353,987 of NGFH01000009.1, forward strand.
CTGTGGCATTGGGCATGGGCTTGCCCTTGCCCTTTACTTTTACGCTATGCAGCGAGGCAAACATCTCCACATAATTCTGAAAGTTAGTAAGCAAAATATATTTCCCGAAACTTTCCAGGGGAGTCCCGGTGTAGCGGGGAAGCCAGTTATTTACGATTTCTTTTTTGGTGTTCACTGCGGGTTTTTGAATCCTGACGCTTACGGTCAGGATGCTGACATTTATCGTCAGCATCTGGCAAAGATGAAAATAATCATTGAATCTATAAACCTAACGCTACTTATTTCATCTTTGCCGAATGTTATCGCTTAACAAAATAAGTTTTGAATTCGGAGGAAGGTATCTATATGAAGATGCAAGCTGGCAAATTAACCCCGGTGATAAGGCGGGATTGATAGGAGCCAATGGAAGCGGTAAATCCACGCTGCTTCGGATTATCAATGGAGAATATTCAACTGAAAGCGGAAACATCACCAAGCTAAGAAATCTGTCCATCGGTTTTCTTAACCAGGATTTGCTTTCGTACGACAGCGAAAAAAATATTCTGGATGTCGCCCTGGAAGCATTTGAAAAACAACTGCGGCTTCACGAGGAAATTGAAAAGATTCTTTCACGGCTGGAGCATGAGCATAATGATGAACTCCTTCACCAGCTTCATGACAAACAGGTTTTGTATGAATCGTTGGATGGATATACTATTCAACATAAAGCCGAAGAACTTTTAGAGGGATTAGGATTCACCACTGCCGACCTAAGACGGCCGCTTAGTGAATTTTCGGGAGGATGGAGAATGCGTGTGATGCTTGCAAAGATTATGCTGCAGCGTCCCGATGTTCTCATGCTCGATGAACCCACCAATCACCTTGATTTACCTTCCATTCAGTGGATTGAAAAATACCTGAGGGAATACACGGGAACCATTATTCTTGTCTCGCACGACCGGTATTTTTTGGACCGTGTTGTGAATAAAATCGTAGAAATCGCCAACCGGAAGATTACCGTTTACCCGGGCAATTTTTCGTTCTATGAAAAAGAAAAAACGCTGCGCGATTCATTACAGCAATCGCGTTTCGAAAACCAACAGGATTATATTAAGTCGCAGGAAAAGCTCATTGACCGCTTCCGGTACAAAGCATCCAAGGCGCGGTTTGCACAGTCGAGAATTAAAATGCTGGATAAGCTGGAGCGTGTTGAAGAAGTGGCTTCTTCGGGACCCGTCATCAATATCAAATTTGACATAGCTCAGCAGCCCGGAAAGGTTATTTCAAAAATTTATATACGTGAAAAAAGCTACGATACACTTCGCATTTTCGGAAGTACCGAAGCGCAGATTCACCGTGGAGATAAAATTGCATTGATTGGAGCAAACGGAAAAGGTAAGTCAACATTGCTGCGGATGCTTAACGGAACAGAACCTTTTGAAGGAAGAATTCAGGACGGTTATAACGTAACCAAATCCTTTTATGCGCAGCACCAGCTTGAAGCGCTGAACCTTGACAAAAATCTCATCGAAGAATTGCAGGATTTTGCGCCCGAGGAAAAGACATCCAACCTGCGGGCGTTACTGGGCGCTTTTCTTTTTTCAGGTGATGATATCCAGAAAAAAATAAAAGTGCTTTCAGGAGGAGAAAAAGCACGTATGGCTTTAGCGAAACTTATTCTCAGCAAGGCGAATTTCCTGATCCTGGATGAACCAACGAATCATCTAGACTTTCAATCAGTAAACATACTGATACAAGTGCTGCAGGAATTTAAAGGGACTTTTATTCTTGTTTCGCACGATAGGTTTTTCATTTCTAAAATAGCAAATAAGATATGGTGGATTGAAGACCATGCGATGAAGGAATACCCAGGAACGTATGAAGAGTATGAATATTCAAAGCAACCACAAATGGTTGAAACAACACAGAAAAAAACAATTCCCAAAGTTCAATTAAAGGAATCAAAGCCTGAAAAGAAACCTCATGCCGAAGAGCAGAAGAAAAAAAAGAAACTCACCGTTCAGTTTCAGAAGTTGGAGGAAAAAATCGCTGCTTTAAAATCTGAAAAAGAAAAATCAGAGACACAATTATCGCTACCCGAAATTTATAGTGACCAAAAGGCATTTCAGCAGGCGCTGTCGCAGTTCAATACAATTGAAAAAGAACTGAAGAAGACGACTGAAGAATGGGAAAAAATTTTTGAAGAGTTGGAAGGTGCAGACTAATACCCGCTCACAAGCCGTAACGTCTTGGAAAAATTATCCTTGCTGATTCTGCAAAAGAAAGCAGACGAAGCATAGTCGCTCAGATTTACCGTAACCGTTTTTTTCTGTCCCGCATTAACATTCGAATTAAAGACAATGGCTATTAATTTTCCGCTGCTGTCAAACAATTCAAGTTTCACATTGCCTTTTGTCCGAACTGAAAATTCAAGATTTATTTTTCCGTCAGAAGGATTCGGATATGCAATAAAATCTGAAATATCACTGCTCAGTTTTATTTCAGGCACCGACACCGTCATATCAATATAAACTGCAAATACTCTTGTGCTAGCTGTACTTGATTCAGGCGCTGTTGAACTGATGTTGCGTGCAGGACTGCTGATGCCGCTTATAATGTAACCCACCTTGGTAACTCCACTCAGCGCATTCAGGTTAATGATGCGGCTGTGGTATGTGCTGATTGCCGGCAGCGGAATAAATAAAGCATTGGAACCATAGAAGCCCGGCATAGTGATGGGCAAAAGATATTCGGTCATGGTGCCATCGGCAGCACGCGTAACCCTGCTAATCGTTTTTACAAACGGCACCAGCGTATCGAGCGTCTGCGCCTGGGTAGCGGAATCAATATAATACAAGCTCATACCTCCGAAGAAAATACTGTGCATCGTATTGTTCAGTGAATCATACACCGGCATCACCGCCGACTCGTAATTATTAAGATTCTGAGTAAAGTTATTGTTGACAGTGAAAAGCATCGGCTTTATATCAACGCTGTTTACAAACGGTTCGGTGATGCCATAGCGAAACACTCCCGAGAAAGCAGTGAACCCGAATTGCCCGTCAGGAAAAATCTGCGGCACAAGATTATAATCTCTGCGATGAAAGTTTGCCGTATCAACAGATTGTTGAAAGTTGGTGATGGAAATATTGATACCGTCATCGTTAATCCGAAACGTGCGCACGGCATTGCTGTAGCGCTGGTCATTCAAATTATCCACCTGGTGATAAGAGCCGTTGAAGCGATGCCCGAAAACGAGGTAATATGTTGAATCCATTTTTTCAAGATGTGCGCCTGCAATGGCGAGGTTGGTGTCAGTGATTTGCCGGAAATAAGTATTAACGACTCCGCCGGCCATCACAGCATTCATCAAACCGTTCACATCAATGGCAGTCAGGGTAGGGAAGGTGATAAAATCATTGATGCTGGTTTTCCAACCGTACCCTCCAGCCATATAGAGTGTATTTCCATCCTGGTAATATTCCATATTGGTTGAAGTGATGGGTTCGCGGATACTGTCGGGTAAAGTTATTGTTGAAGCGGCCCAGTTTGTGTTTGCAACAGGGTCGACAACTGTAATCGTATCGTTGGCGTACATGGTTTCAAAAGCAAAAGGGGTGAGGAAACCATGCAGCCCGTTTTTTCGTCCGCCTATAAAAAGCCATTTGTCGTTGCTCTGTGCAAATGCAAACGAGTGAATGCCCGGCATAGCTGTAATGGGCTCATCAGCAATAGTTACTGCAAATGGCTGCTGTGCGCTGGCAAGAAGTGAAAAAGAAAGACAGAGTATTACGAGGAGAAATTTCACTTTAATAAATGGAAATAATTATATGTTGTAAGTTATTGTCTGTGGTGTCAGGTCCTTCGACTTTGCACTTTCATTTGCTCGTTTTCACTGTCAGGACGGAAGTCCTGACAGTACAGCAAAGAAAGACGGATTATTATGAGAAGAAATATTTCACCGCTGATATGCGTTGCAATATTTTTGGTTTGCAGAATGTTTGTTACTTGCATACAGTATCGTGACTTCCACAACTCTTCTTTTTTAAATTGCATTTAATCTTAGTGTTATGCGCATCACCACTCTCCGCGCCACGAAGCGATACAGTTGCAAGTTCGCACGCACTTTGTTTAAACTTTACATTGAGAAGTTAAGGTTTGTTGGTTCTGCATTTTGAATAGAAGGCGCTTTGTATTCATACTCTCCAACTTCCAACTTGTCTAATACTTTGTCTGAACTGCTTGCAACTTCTATTTTCAAATTGTCAAACCACATTTGTCCTGTTCCATTTAGCAGTCCACCAAATGCAATGTTCTTTGTATCCGAAGGAACATCTAAAACGATTTCACATTTTGTCCAATCGCTATTTCCTCTCATATATCTGTTCTTCATATTCTCAAGAGAATATTTTGTTGGTTGGTCAATGCGTATCCAAAGTGCAGACCAACTTGTAACATCTTTCGTTTTAATATACCCTGAAAGTTTAATTTTCTTTCCAAGATACTTACTCGGATTAAAACTTTGCCCAAGAGAAGCAAAACCATCCATGCCTCCAATGTCTTCGGCAATTGATTTAATTGTTGCAGCATTGATTCCATTTTGTCCTGCGCCTTTGTCAATGCCTGCATCGTATTTTTCAGGAGCGTCACCTTTTTTCACCCAACCGTTGGGAACAGTGAATGATACAAGTGTTACTGTCATCGCAATGAGTAACACACTTACTAAAACTTTCATAGTTGCTTTCATTGTAATTTATTTTTTGATTGTTGCTTACTCTATTCGGTTTTCAGCATCTCCGTTTATTTAGTTTTTCAAAGTTAATTTCTTGGACACACTTTCAAGTTGGTAGCCCCCCAAACGGTTGCGCATAACATTTAAATATACGCAGTGAACCTACCAATACTCGCATATAACATATAACTTATAACGCCTGCCTGCCCTAAGCAGGAATAATTTATTTCTGGACAATCACTTTAAACACTGAATGCGCCCGTTCCGTTTTCATAAATAAGAAATAAACTCCTTCAGAAGCGCCGGACAGATTTACAAGAATATTTTTCTTTCCTCTTTCCGCTTCAATATTTTTTTCATAAATAGTTCTACCTAATGCATCGGTTACAAGCATTGTAAATTTTGTATATCGGAAAAGAGCAAACTCAACATTAAACTCTGCATGATTGGGATTTGGATAAACAGAAACGTTGCCGAACTCATTTTCCCCGATGCCTGTACATACATCAACCGTTACATACTGCGTATCGGTAAGGATGCAGCCCGATGCATTATAATAACAATTTGAAATGGTATCAGCGAGAGTGTAAACGACTGCATGGACACCTAAACCTGCTGCATTCGGGTCAAACATATTGCCGCTCATGCCCGGCCCGCTGAATATTCCGCCCGCAGGGATACCGGTTAATGCAACCGCCGGCGCTGTGTCACAATAAAGTGAATCGAGTCCGAGGATAGACGCATTGGTAAAAATATGAACGGTATTTGATGAAGCTGTACAATTGCCATTTGAAACTTGAACATATATTGAGTCGCCATTGCTAAAGCTCGATAAGCCGTAAGACTGACCAGTCGATACAAGAGCAACATTATGATACCATTGATATGTAAGCCCCGTTCCGTAAATAGCATTAAACGTCATGGCGCTGCCGGTACAGTTAATAAGGGTGTCACGGGAATTTATGTAAGCTGTGGGAGCGCAACCCGTATCGTGTACACGGTAAATACGCCCGGATGCAACGCCTGCCAGGTAAAGTTCTCCGTAAATATCTTCTCCCCACGAGCTATAGTTACTGTTAATCTGCGTAGTTGCTTGTGAAAGTTGTGAAGTGGTCCATCCACCGCTGCCATTAGGAACGGTTGCCCATATTCTTCCCTGGCAATAGTCGGTGAACAAATACTTTCCAAAAAGCCCTCCTTCCTGTCCACCGCGATATACATACCCGCCGGTTATTGAACAACCAAGGGAATGCGGGTAAGCTGTTACAGGAAACACATAAGATGACGCCGGCAAACATCCCGTTGTATTGTAGGTGGAATCTCCCTCATAACATCTCCACCCGTAATCTTCTCCTCCCAAACTGCACCGTGATTGAAAATCGATTTCTTCATACGCATTCTGACCTACATCTCCAATCCAGAAATCTCCTGTCATCCGGTCGAAACTGCAGCGCCACGGATTGCGCACACCATATGCCCATATTTCGTCACGGCCGGCAGTAGGTCCATAAAAAGGATTGGTGGGAGGACTGGAATAATAGGGAGGATTAGGATTGTTCACATCAATTCTGAGAATCTTGGCGAGCAGCGAATCAATGTCTTGCCCGTTGTTCTGAGGGTCACCGCCGCTGCCACCGTCTCCCATGCTAATGTACAGATACCCGTCAGGGCCAAACACCAGGTTGCCGCCATTATGATTTGTAAAGGGCTGGTAAATGGTCAGGAGAATCTGTTCACTGTTTGTTAAAGCTGTATCAGCAAAAGAACTTACCTGGTAGCGGGCAATTACCGTGTTGTTGCTTGTATTTGTATAATCAACATAAAAATAACCGTTGTTTGCATAGTCAGGATGAAAGGCAAGGCCGAGCAGCCCCCGCTCATCATTTACGGTTGTTACATTAGAAACCCTGCTGTATATATCAAGAAACGGAGTAGCATTCACGGCTCCGGTCAACCGGTTAACAATTTTTATTCTTCCTCTTTTTTCATTAATAAATAACCTGTTATCGCCGGGAACTTTAGTGTTTTGAATGCATGTAGGCATTAGCAATCCTGCGCACAACGTATCAATCCTGATGACCTGCGAAAAAGTTGTCTTAGATGCGATGAGTGAAACCAACAGAAGCGGAATAAGTTTTTTCATGAGATTCGTTTTGAGGTTTCAAAAGTAAGAAAAAGGGTGGTAGACGGGGAATAGGGAGATATATGCTCAAACTTTTATGTTGATAAATGTAATTTTCATACTGAATATTAAAATTGCGGCAGAAGATATTTGCAGAAATGATATTCCTGAAGCGCATGACAAGATTTTTAGCAGTCTCTTTTTTCTTTTCATTCTTTACTGCGTCTCTTTATGCACAAGAGAAGCCACCGTTTTATACATATCCTGCGTCTGTTTGGGCAGATTCTATTCTGTCAAAAATTTCTCTGGATGAAAAAATAGGCCAGCTTTTTATGGCTGCCGCATGGTCGGATAAGGACACGGTTCACACTAACCGCATCCGCGAACAAATCATAAACAATCATATCGGGGGATTGATTTTTTTCCAGGGCGGCCCTGTGCGCCAGGCACTTCTTACCAATGAATACCAGCGGTTGTCGCGGGTTCCGCTACTCATAGGCATGGATGCGGAATGGGGGCTTGCCATGCGAATCGACAGTACCATTCGTTTCCCAAGGCAAATGACAGTGTCTGCAGCAGGACTTAATTCTTACATCTACAATATGGGTTCAGAGATTGCACGCCAGTGCCAGCGGCTTGGCGTTCATATAAATTTTGCTCCTGTTGCAGATATCAACAACAATCCCCTGAACCCGATTATAGGCAGCCGCGCTTTTGCAGATGATGCTGCTTCAGTCACCAACAAATCACTGCTGTATATGAAGGCGCTGCAGAACCACCACGTTCTTGCCTGCGCAAAACATTTCCCGGGCCATGGTGATACGGATACGGATTCACACCTGTCGCTGCCCGTAATCCGTAAAACATTTTCGCAGCTCGATACACTGGAACTTATTCCATTCAGGAAATTAATTTCCGAGGGCGTGGCAAGCATTATGGTGGCGCACCTTTTTATGCCTGCCATTGATTCGTCAGAAAATACAGCATCTACATTATCAAATAAAATCGTAACGGGGATATTAAAAGATACTCTGAAGTTTGGAGGATTGATATTCACCGATGCGCTGAACATGAAGGGAGTTTCTTCTTATAATGTTCCGGGCGAACTTGAAGTGAAAGCATTGCTTGCAGGTAACGATGTTCTCCTTTATTCTGAAAATGTACCTGCTGCTGTTGAAGCGATAAAAAAAGCAATCGAAGAAAAAAAAATCAGCGAGGAGGAAATCACCGGGAGGGTAAAAAAAATACTGCTGGCGAAATACTGGGCGGGCCTCAGCGAATGCCAGTTGGTTGACACCACCAATCTTTACCGCGACCTGAATACTCCCGAAGCATTATTGCTAAGCCGTAAAATTTATGAGTCGGCTGTAACGGTATTGAAAAACAAAGAAGAAATTCTCCCTCTTCAAAACCTCGATACGCTTTCCATTGCATCGGTGATGATGGGAGATTCCATCAACAATGCATTTGATGCTCAGCTGAAGCTCTATGCGCCTGTGAAAAGCTATACGTCATCATCCAATGCTACGAAAGAGTATTTTGATTTTTTACTTGGCTCGTTCGAACCGTATAACCTGGTCATTATCGGGCTACACAAAGTGATGATGAATGCGGCAAAGGGTTATGGCATCGGCAAGGATGAAGCTGATTTTATTTCGACTCTTGCTAAAAATAAAAAAGTTATTCTCTGTGTTTTTGGTAACCCCTATTCAATCACAAGACTTGAGAATATTGAATCACTTGAGGCTCTTATTCTTGCATACGAGGACATGCCTTTAATGCACGAACTTGCTGCGCAGGCAATTTTCGGAGGTGAAGTGCCCGGAGGAAAGCTTCCTGTGCAGGTAAGCAGTGAATTTCCCAAGGGAGCGCACACCGGTTTTACATTCTTAAAGCCGCTGCGATTAAAATATTCTTTGCCCGAAGATGCGGGAATGCAAAGCGCAAAACTTTCGCAGGTTGATTCGATTGTTACAGCGGCAATTAAAGCAAAAGCATTCCCCGGCTGTCGCGTGCTTGCCGCCCGAAACGGGATTGTTTTTTACAATAAGTCATTCGGGTATTTTACATACGATTCACTGGAGAAAGTAAACAATAGCACCCTGTACGATGTGGCATCGGTAACAAAGGTTGCTGCTACTGCGCTTGCTGTGATGTCGTTGTATGAATCAAAAAAAATAGACCTCGATAAACCGCTGTCTCTCTATCTTCCTTCGCTGAAGAATTCGAACAAAAAAAACATGATTGTTCGCGATGTGCTGGCGCACCAGGCAGGTTTGAAAGCATGGGAACCCTTCTGGAAAAAGACGATGAAGGATGATATCCCCAACCCATCTATTTATCAAAATGTTCAGTCGAAAAAATATTCTGTGCAGGTAGCGCAGGATTTATTTATGCGAAATGATTATAAGGACTCACTTAACAAATGGCTGCTTGAAACGCCTCTCGGTGAACGGGGTAAATATGTGTACAGCGATTTTGGCCCCATCCTTATGAAGCAGGTGGTGGAAAGATTAACCCGCACACGCTTCGATTCTCTTGTGTACAAAAAATTTTACCGGTCGCTGGGCTTAACTGCTTCTTTTCTTCCATTGGAAGAATATGATTCTACTTCGATTGCTCCTACAGAAAATGATACTGCTTACCGCAAGCAAATTATCCGCGGCTATGTGCACGACCCGGCAGCGGCCATGCAGGGAGGCATATCCGGAAATGCAGGGTTGTTCTCCACTGCAACAGACCTGGCAGTGATTATGCAAATGCTGCTGAACAAAGGCGAGTACGCAGGAAAAAAATATTTTGAGAAAGAAACGGTGGAGGAATTTACACGCCAACAATTCCCTGAAACGGGAAACCGGCGGGCGTTGTTTTTTGATAAGCCTGAAACGGATACCACCAAAGCAAGCCCTGTATGCAGCAGCGCTTCCGCTTCATCTTTCGGGCATTCAGGGTTTACGGGAACTTATGTTTGGGCAGACCCCGAGAACAACCTTATTTTTATTTTTCTCTCCAACCGCGTATACCCCAATGCCGGAAACGAAAAGCTGGTGAAGCTTAACGTGCGCACCAAAATTCACCAGGTGTTTTATGATGCGATGAAAAAATAGAAGTTAATTTATATTAATTGGAAATGTGTTTCATTCCGTAATCGAATAATTGTTTTAATCCATACTTGCCTGCTTCGTTAAGAAAGAACTTTATCATTGGTAATCCTGCTTTCCTCATTTTGGCCCAAATCAGACTTAGCGATTTAATACTTTTATTCTTTGAATCCAAAGTAATTTTTTGCTTGAGATTTTTTGAGTCAGAAATAATTGAATCAATGAGTTTTGTATTTATTTCGTCACGATAAACCTCTGACTGATCAATAATTTCGTTCAAATAATTATCAAGTAATAATTGTTTATCAAAACTAAATGGAGCATAATCAGCATCTTCATCAGTTAGTTTATACTCGTTATAAAATTCATCCTGATACCTTTTTACCAAAGGGTCATCATATATGCTCACAGTGTTATTAAAATCTCGAATTAGTTTTATCCATGCTTCAAGTTGTTCAATTACATTTTGGATCATTCCCCTAGATACAGCGCTATTTATCGCAGAAGTATTTCCTGGCTTCCATTCATAAACGAAATATTTTCTATCATAATCACCAATTTGTTTTGTGCCATCAATAAAAATTTTAAAATAATTTTTAGAGTTGCTATCGACTTCAATAAAAGAATAATAAGTATTGTCTTCGGGGTTTGATTTAATTACATCTAAGTTGCGTTGAACAATCTCTTCTATTACTTTTAGGAGATCAAAAGGTATATTTTTCTTGCTTATCATATCTTTTATTCAATAAGTTAACTTTACTAACAAAGCTAGCTTTTTTCAATCAATGACCATCCGCAAACATTTACAAAGTTTTAAACAAGCAAAGGCAATTCGTAAATCTACCTGCCTACAAGCAGGTGCATAACGTTCTTTTCCGTTCTTACGTATGCAGGGTAATTTTCATTATTATTGCTCATCAGATAACATTTGAATTCACTTTATGGAGACATTCAACAAAACCATTAAAAAGCTTAACGATAAGGAATATGAAGACCTCCGCAATGCTGTGGCGGGAGGCAAGAGCAGCAAGCCCTACATTTTACTGGATGCCGCGCGCACCCAGAATTACAACGACAGCGAGATGATGGAAAAGCTGGAGGTGAACCAGAGCGCTTATTACACCATGAAGTCTCGCCTGAACCAGAAGATTGCTACTTATTTTTCAAAGAAAGTTGATAACCCCATTTCGGTCCTTAAAGAAGAGGTAGCCCGTGTGCCTGCCATGCTGTTCACCTCGAACCGCAAGGTAACTACCCGCGCTCTTACCGACCTTGAAAAGAAATTGCTGGATTATGATTTGTCGAATGAACTGATAGTAGTTTACAAGAGTCTTGCCCGGCTGCACCTTTACACTCCCGATTATGATTTCTACGAGAAGTTATATAACAAGCACGTAGCATTCTCCCTTGCCGTGGTTAAAGCGGAGGATTTGTTTTTCGAGTTTACAAAACGACTGGGTATTTACCTTCTTACACGTGAGGAGCGAGACCTGGAGGAAGTAAAAACCACCCTTCGTGAAATAACCAACTTTGCAGAATTATACACTTCGCATAGATTATTCGTTTTGCATAACATTGTGAGAACCTATTATTTATGCGCACTTACATCAAGACGGGAAAACCTTAAATCGATGGAAGTGGAGTTGGATACGGTGCTCCAGGAAATCAAAAAAATATTCGACCGTTTTCCTATAGATACTTTTTACCAGAACATACGCCTGCTGCCCGACCTACTTTATTTTGAGTATTATCAAAAGACTGAGAATACAGCCCGTGCCGATTACCATTATGACCGTGTGAACAGAGAAATCCCGTCAATTGCGGGAAAGAAAATACTGGCGTTTTATGTTATCCGTTACCTGCAGGCAAAGATTGAGCGTTACCTTTCGAATGGTAATGTTGCTGAATTGACGGACATCAATAAAGAAATTGAGCATGCGCTTGAAGCGGACTCAGGTGAGGACTTTCACTTCATATCTGTCAAAATGTTTTTTGCTGTTTGCAGGTTTTACCACCACGATTTCAACGGAGCGGCAAAGACCATCAATGAAATGCGCAACGAGCTCTCTATGAAAAAGTATTTGTATGCCGATGTTGAATGTAAGCTGTTCCAGGCGCTGCAGTACTGCATGATGGGAGAAGACGGATTATGCAACCAGATTATCCAGAGCATCCGCAGGCAGATAGCAGAGGAGGGAGACCGCTTTCAGCAGGCAGAACTATTTATGAAAATCCTGAAGGCGGCACTCAAGGCAGAAGAGCTCCGCAGAAAAATAAAACGCATTACCGATTTATGGCAGCAGTTTACTGCTACAAATACCGGGGTAAATCAGCTATTGTGGTTTGTTAAAATGGATGAAGCTCTTATCAGGAAACTTGCGAACCCGATTAAAAGTTAATCGCGTCTAAGTACAACTCGCTCAACGGTTTATTGATATACTTGACTACATAGGCATTGGTAGATGCCTTGTTAATATCATCGGGACTGATAGATGATGATAGCACTACCACCTTACTGGTAGTCCGTATAAATTCAGCCATTTTCTCGAATTCTTCCAGAAACGCAAATCCGTCCATTACGGGCATGTTAAGGTCGAGAAAGATTACTGAAGGAATGTTAGGGGAGTCGGCAGCAAGTGCGCGCAAGTGCTCAAGAGCGCTTTCCGTAGTGGTCCTTACGTCTACAATAGTGGCAAAATTATGAGATGTGATGATTCGTGAATTGATAAGATTATCAATATCATTATCATCAATGAGCATCACACGATTAAAACGGTAACCTGAGGGTAGGGGAACGGCCATTATTTGACTTAATGTTAGTTGTGTAACGTATAACGCACAACTTTGGTTGTGGTGATGAGTGGAATCGAACCACTGACACACGGATTTTCAGTCCGATGCTCTACCAACTGAGCTACATCACCGATTTTATAGAAGCGGCAAAAATAATGGAATGTTGTAATAATGGAAGGGGAGATTTTAATAGTGTTGAACCTATTAAAATAAAAACTCCTCCCCGGCATACGGAGAGGAGTTTTAAAAAGAAAAAAGTTACTTGGTGCAAACCATTTTCTTGGAATCAATTGTTATTCCGTTTGCAACAATGGAATAGGTATAAACACCGCTTGATAAATCCTGTGCGAACACATTCAATTGTCCCTTTCCGGTTTGTGTAATTTCAACTTCTCTCAATACAGTACCTTTTGAATCCGTAAAGATGATTTTTACATCCTTTGAATCATCGGGTATAAAGTACGAAATAGTTGTTTGTTCTTTAAATGGATTGGGTTGATTTTGGTCAAGTACTATGGAGTTGGATGAGAGTGCAACGTCAACAGCGGTTGCTCTTGCTCCATCTGAACTATTGCCCTGCTGAGTATTGCAGCAGCCATTAACCTGGTCTTGTAAAGCAGTAAGCTTAGCTTTCAATTCCCGGTTTGATGCATCAAGCGCCTGCACGGCAAGGAACAGTACTCCTGTTTTATCCATATCTGATATTGATTTACCATCTCCCACATTAAAAAGTTGATAGAAATCTTCAGCCATTGGTCCATAGTGGTACTCATTTTCGGTGCCTTTATATTTCCACTTCGTGACTTCCATTTGACGGACCTTATCCAACATAACATTTATATCCTGCTTTTGAAAATCTTCCTTCTTTGCCCTGGAAGACGCACCGGTCCATGCTCCACCACTTGTCAGGTATGCACCGTTGCCGTTGCTTGTAGAAGTTCCTACTTCAATAGCATGACCGCTAGCGGGACATACTCCAAAACCCCACCTTGTAACTGAGCTATTACCGAATACCATTTCATCACTTGCGCAAACAGAGGCGCTGTTACCTATTGCGGAGGAGTTGCTCAAAGCATTGGTTGCTCCATCCGCCTGGTAACCCAAATATGTATTGCTGGTGCCGGTTGTGTTAGTATATCCTGCTTTGTATCCACAGCCAGTATTATTACCGGCTGTTGAGAGGCCCAATACCTGTAACCCTATACCGGTATTGTTGCTTGATATGATATTGGTATAGCCTGCATCCAAGCCTACAAACGTATTGCCGACTCCTGAAGTGGTTGCACTGCCAGCAATATAACCTACAAAAGTGTTGTAGGTGCCTGTTATGGCTCCTGAACCCGCCCCGAAACCTACAAAAGTTCCGTAAGAAGAGGTGCTACCATACCCGGCCTGGTATCCTACAGCGACATTATCTATTCCGGCTGTATTGGAGTGAAATGCACTGTTACCCACTGCAGTGTTATTATGCCCCGTCATAGTTGCATTTCCCGCACTTACACCTACAAAAATGTCGGCAGTGTTGCCATTATGCCAGAGAATATTGTTGCCACCAATTTGGTAGCCGGTCGTGGAGACATTTAAGTTCAAATCTCCTGTTGTTCTAAGGGTCATGTATTGTGTGCCGTTGATTTTAAAAGGCAAGTCACATGAAGTGGTCCATCCTAAAAAATTATTCACATTACAAACATTAGTTGCCGCTGTGGACTGAGCATTTGACTTCATACTCCATAATCCCAATATCAAGGTTAATAGCATACAAATCACAATATTTTGTTTTATTTTATTTTTCATGTTAGTAGTTTTTTGAAAGTTTTAAAAAATGATTTTTTTAATAGCACTATCGAGTGCTCTTTTTCGTAGGCAGTATGTAAGCTAAGTCATGGCGCATCTCCTTTCTTGTTTGAGCACCATTGGTGCCGATGGAAGAAGAAAAAAGTTGTCCGTAAGGGAGTAAGCCGCATCTGCAAGGTTGTTGAGATGATATGAAAAAAAAATCGCCCGTCAAAAGTGGGCGATAGAAAAAAAGGGGCTGTCAGCAGAAGTACTATTCTTACCTACGTATTTCTGCGAATCTTTTTTTCAGGATTTGTGCGTATGGGTGATACGTAATAATGCGTAATGATTTTTTCTTTTTCCTTATCAGAAGTAAAAAAGGAAGCAGAGGGAATGATGCTGTACATAAATGCGTACCGGATAAGCCCGTAAACGGTGCTCTCTCGGGTTTTATCATGAATGTGTTCTATGTGCTTACTTACCGTTTTTTGGCTAATGGATAATTTCTTTTCAATTTCTTTTGCTGTAAGCCCGGCAATAACCATCAGCATTACCTGAAGTTCCCGTTCAGAAAGTTTGTCTTCCTCTTTGAGTACTCGATTATGGATGACCGAAGAATCCTCATCCATAATTATTTTTCTAACTTCTTCAGACAAAAAATGCCGGTCATCAAGTACCACTTCTAATGCGCGCTTTGCATCATGACATTTAAAATCTTTCCACAACCAACCATTAATCCCTGCGTTAAGAATAAGCCTTGCAATCTCGGGGTCTGAAATTGCCGTATGAAAAAGAATTTTGGTCTCCGGAAATTTTTCTTTGATAATTCCTGTCGCTTCCAACCCATCCATTACAGGCATCAGGTAATCGAGAATAACGATATCATATTTTCTTTTCGCCAAAAGTTCAATAAGCTCTTTTCCGTTCAGGGCCCAATCAATGCTTATATGGGATATTTTTTTAAGCTCCTCATAAAGAAAATGAGTTGATGCTCTGTCATCGTCCACGATAATTACGGAAAGTTTCGATTTCATATAACGCAATATTTTTATCTGAAGAATTTATTACTCCAGACCGCCCGGATTCTTTTGCGGGGGCGAAATGACAATATCACAAAGTAATGTATAATAAACTTCATTTCCATTAGGGAAAACCCTAGTTTTTTCAGACAGTTTTATTAGGGTTTTCCCTAGTTTTTAGAACACTTGCTAGCAGAAAAAAGCGTTATTTCGGGAACAGATATTATAAGCACTTTTGCACGCGCAAATAATCCATCATGAACCTTGCAGTAGATATAGGCAATACAAAAACTAAAATCGGCCTGTTTAAAGGGCACAAACTATTGTGGAACCTTTCCGTGCCTGAAATTAGTCCGCGGGTAATTTTCGGCCTGCTTAAAAACAGCCCCGTTGAAAGCGCCATTGTTTCTGATGTTGCCGAAAAAAAATCAAAAGCAGGAAGTGCATTCGCAAAAATTCCCCGTGTCATTTTTCTTAATAGCAAAACACCGCTTCCCTTTATTAACAAATACAAAACACCCTCAACACTTGGTACCGACCGAATTGCTTTGGCCGCAGGTGCGCTAAAATATTTTCCCGGAAAAAACGTTCTGGTCATCGGCATGGGAACATGTATTACCTACGAGTTCGTTAATACGCGGAGAGAATATCTTGGCGGAAGCATATCTCCGGGCATGGAAATGCGGCTTAAAGCTCTTAGCGCTTTTACGGCACGTTTACCTCTTGTAAAACCCAGGCAGGTAAAAACTTTAATAGGCCGCACTACAGATGAATCGATACTTACCGGGGTTATTTTGGGAATAGTTCATGAAGTGGAAGGTTTTATTTTGCAGTATCAGGGGCAATACCCTGCGTTAAAAGTAATTCTCACGGGTGGCGATGCGTCTTTATTTGCAGGACGAATTAAAAATTCCATCTTTGCCGTCTCCGAACTTTCACTTACTGGTCTGAATGAGATTTTGCTCCATAATTTGCGTTGAGAAAAGATTTTTCTCCGCCATATTCTTTTTGATTTTTCAGCTTCTGACTTTTCAGTTATGGGCTCAATCCGAAAGTGTTTCGCCATATTCGCGTTACGGAATAGGGGATATCCCATTCAGCGGCTTTACAAAGAACATAGGCATGGGTGGAACAGGGATTGCTCTGCGCCCAAATTTTAACCTGAATATTTCAAACCCTGCATCATATTCTGCGCTGCTGCTCACAGAATTCGATATTGCCCTTTCAACATCATTTACACGGATGTCGACTTCGAGTTTATCGCAGAAGAAATCAGAAACAACTTTTTCCTATTTCGCTCTTGGCTTTCCTGTAGTGAGCAAAAAATGGGGAGCAGCGCTTGGACTTGTGCCTTTCAGCAACGTGGGATACAAAATCGTTTCCCCTGGAACCGATGCCAATGCAGGAGACATTTTGTATACATACGAGGGAACGGGCGGCATAAACCGTTTGTTTATCGGTAACGGGTTCACGATAAAGAAAAATCTATCAGCAGGGTTTCATGCTTCATACCTTTTCGGCTCACTCGACCGCATCAGCAGAGCAGAATTTTCAGGAAGCTCTTTTTTTAATTCCCGATTCACTTCCAATACATTGATACACGACTTTTATTTTGACTACGGGCTGCAATATGTTTTTGATAGTATAGCGCATCATCCAAAAAATGATACTACTAATTCTAAAGTAAAATCAGACTGGTCATTATCATTCGGGTTAACGGGTTCTGTGCCTGGCAACATTTCGGCTTCACAGGATTCGCTTACTGAATTATACCAGAGCACCGGAAATTTTATTATTGTCAGAGATACTATACTTGACAAGACCGGAGATAAAGGAAATATCAAGCTTCCACTTACGCTGGGCTTTGGAGTATCCCTTAAAAAAGGCAGCCGGTGGTTGATTGCTGCAGAAGCTTCCATGCAGAACTGGAAAGATTACTCATACTTCGGGCAAAAAGATTCGTTGCGAAATAGCTTAAGGGTGTCTTCGGGTTTTCAGTACACGCCTAACGACAGGGGGATTCAATCTTACTGGCAAACCGTTCAGTACCGTTTGGGAGCGTTTTATAATCAAAGCTATTTGCAACTCAGAGGCACCAAACTTAATGAGTATGGCATAACAGCAGGGTTGGGATTGCCTATCAGAAAAGGGTTGAGCGCCATTCAGCTCGCTGCTATGCTTGGAACACGCGGTACAACAGATAACAACCTGATAAAAGAAGACTTTGTCCGCATCTCAATCGGATTCACCTTCACCGACCACTGGTTTATTAAACCGAAATATGAATAAACTTTTTTAGTGCCTCGCCACTTGCCTCAGCGGCAACTTTCACTAATTACTAGGGTTTTCCCTAAATCGTATTAGGGTATTCCCTAGTTTTTATTTTTCCGGTTATTCCTGAAAACCAGCTGAACTCCTTTACTGGCGGCAGTTTCATAGGTTATTTCGCGGCTATCATTTCCGAAAAGACGGATTGTCAAAACATGCAAATAGTCTTTCATATCATATTTATCCTTTTATCTTCACTAAAAATAGTTGCATGCTAATGTTTTTTGTTTACGTGTTTTTTATCACTCTGCTTTTTAATAAATCTACAGAGCACTCGCTTAGTATGCTTCGTTTTTCACTACAAAATATTTTTTCTGAAACTCATTGCTGTGCAGTGTATAAACCATACAGCAGCGGCAACGAAAATTTAATACCAGAAACACGTAACAAACTCCACGTATTTCTACTGCCTGGAGCATAATTTCGCTGCACCTTTTCTGTGCGGCATACTTCCGGCATTTTATGGCTACATTAGCTGTAGTTATTTTTATAATCATTTCTAAAAACTTATCGATATGAAAAAATTCCTTATTGCAACTTTGCTGTTGCCTGCTCTTAATATCAATGCTCAGATTACTTATCAACATACTTTTCCCGGACCAAGTAGCAATACGTATGCGGAATCTACAATAATTAACCTTGGAAACAATGAGTATAAATATTTCTATGTTGATTATGCTTCTAACCAATTAAAGTTATTCAATTTGGACTTTAGTCCATATTCCAATCTCACCGTTCCAATTACTTTGGTTAGTCCCCAAACCTATAACATAGGTTATGTTACAAAATCCTTATTTGATTGTGACACAAATATGTTTGAATATGGAATTTTTCCAGCATCTGCTACTAACAGATTCTATGTTTATAGGGAGGATGGTACATTAATTTTTCAAAGAGACAGCTCTCTGTCTCCGTACTGCATTGGCTGCTATAATGCTTCGTATGATGTGAGACCAATTGTTAATACACCATCAGGAGCAGTATTATTTCTAGGCAAGGGAAACGTAGGAGGTAATATACTTACGGTTGATGTTTTCTCCTTATGCGGCTCCTTGCCTGACGCTGTAATTGAAAGCAACGGATATAAAGAATCTTTTATGAAAGTGTTTCCGAACCCCACAAGCAACGAAATTAACTTTGAATTTGATTTACCAAGCAATTATCTCCAATATGAACTCATAATATTCAATTCATCGTTACAAAAAGTGCGGATGTTAGAAATTTCCGGGATAACAAAAAAATATAAACTGGAAGAAGGCTCTTTGAGTTCAGGAGTATATTTTTTCAGGTTACAGAACGAAAATAAAGTTTTGCAAACAGCAAAATTAATATTGACAAAATAGATTAATTAACTAATAAAAAATACTATAATGAAAACTAAAATAAAACTGCTGATGATAATCGCAGCATTAATCGTCAGCTCAAAATTCAATTCTGTTTTTGGACAGGCAACAACAAATAATACGTATACCGGAACTCCTTATTTGGGTTGGAACACCGCTAATAATCTTGATTTTAAAATCGGCACGGGTCCAACACAATACATGATTCTTGATGGAACAACTAATCTTGGTTATTTGGGAATAGGTCAAAGCTTTACATCTCCAGCATCTCTTTTGCATATTAATGGAACGAATAATTCAACAGGCGAAGTATTTCGCACAGATGGTCCAAGTGGCAATGACCAGTACTGGCGGTTATACAGAAATGCTTCTCCTTTTGGTTATTTCTATAACAAGACAGGAGAAAATCATTTACGTATTCAAGCGCCAAATGTAAGCGGAGATTTTATATTTGAAGCAGGCGGAGCTAATGAGCGGATGAGAATTCTCAGTAACGGGCAGGTGGGCATCGGTACATCTACTCCGGCAACGAGTCCGAATGTGCGCTTAGAAGTTTACGACCCTACCAGTTCTACGACTACGGGGATTATAAATGTAGTGGGACCATCCTCAGCCGCTGCCCTTAATACAGCCGGTTATCAGATTAACCACAACCATGTGCTTTGGATTGGCGGTCAGAACGCTAACACTACAAACATTTATGCGGGTGTGGGGGCGGGAAACAGTTCAACCATAAACCTGAATCAAAACACATTTGTGGGTAATGATGCAGGAGATAAACCTTGCCGCAGCTTTTTTAACCTGCGGCATACTTCCGGCATTTTATAGCTACATTAGCTGTAGCTATTTTTACCTTAAAAAAATATTTATTATGAAAAAGATTTGGAGATATTTCCTTCTGCTTTTAAGTACATCTGTAACTGCGCAAAATCTTGTGCCTAACCCGAGTTTTGAAGATACAGTTGCTTGCCCCAATGCACTTTCTCAAATTGATAGAGCTGTGGGGTGGAGTTCTTATGGACAATCGCCAGACTACTTCAATTCTTGTGCCCCGTCAAGTGCGATTCCAAGTTTATCCGTTCCATATAATCAGTGGGGGTATCAATACGCAAGAACTGGCTCCGCCTATGGAGGAGCAGTCACATATTCAACATCAGTAACAAATATCCGAGAGTATATAGGAATTCAATTGAGCCAGACTCTTCTTATTGGTCAGACATATTATGGTTCCTTTTATATTAATAGACCTGTAAGCCATATTCCGTACATAAATATTGCGACTAATAAAATAGGAATGAGACTATCAACCGTTCCATTTTCGTTTAGCAACCCCGCACCAACAGACAACCTTGCTCATATCTATAGCGATTCCATAGTCACTGATACATTGAATTGGGTACGGATATTTGGTTCATTTGTAGCTGATTCGGCTTATAGCTATTTGAGCATCGGAAACTTTTTCGTAGATTCATTAACCTCGCATACAGCTTTCGATTCTACATCAAACACTGCTTATTACTATATTGAGGATGTTGTGCTCTCCACAGATTCCAACTGCTGCATTACAGAAGGAATATTTTCAATGCATGAAAATAAATCTCTGAGAATTTTTCCTAATCCCGTACACGATTGGATAATTATCGAGGGTTTTAATCTTAAATCTATCGAGGTTTTTGATTTACTAGGGAAGCAATACTATAAGTACATTACAACTAATTCTTTCATAAATAAAATTAATCTTAACGATTTAAGCGAAGGAATTTACTTCGTAAAAATTATGACAGACAATAAAACTATTACAAAAAAAATAATCATTAACTGATTTTTAAAAACATAATCAAAATGAAAAAAACTATATTACTTGCAATTGCATTGTCTATAACAATGCTTTGCGGTACAAGCAAACTTTATTGCCAATCTACTACTGCGGGTCCTGCCTTCGTGGCGTTCCCTAATACCCCTGCACCAGGTGTTAATTATCTCGGCTGGGCAGCTGGAGTGGGAATTCCTCTCGACATTATGCACAACAACCCCGCTGGTCTTCCAATAAATTTTTGGACGAGTGGTTTACAGCATGCTAGCATTGACCCCTTAGGAAATTTTACAATCGGTCTAACAAATGCCAATAATTATTTTGGAATAACTGCCAATACTCCTGTTCTCTGGCATAATGGCAATACAAGCCGAATTTATGTTGGAGTGGCTGCGGGTAATGCTACATCAACGGGAGTTGATAATACGTTTGTAGGAAATCAGACAGCTCCAAATATAGGTTTAGCCAATGATAATACGCTTGTAGGGTACCAAGCCGGAACCTCAATAACTACGTCAATGAACAATGCAATTTTTGGTTCCGGTGCCGGTACAGGGCTTACTACCAATACTAATGGTAGCAGCAATACTTTTATAGGTTATCTTTCAGGTAATACAGCAACCGGCGGTGGAAATGTTTATGTGGGCTCAGGTACAGGCATGATTAATACTCGTAGCAATAATGTATTTATAGGAAATGGCGCTGGTGGGGTTGCCGGAGGGAGTCAAGATAACCATGTTTTTATTGGCGCTGGTGCCGGGGCTGCCAATATATCAACCACGGTTGGAAGCAATACCTTCGTTGGCAATCACTCAGGAACTAATAACACAATTGGTTATAGCAACAGCTTTTATGGGGAATATTCAGGACGTAACAATGATGATGGACATGAAAATACATTCTTAGGTCATGAATCAGGATATACAAATGTTTCGGGTGATTACAATGCTTTCTTGGGTTATCGTTCTGGACTTTTTGCAACAGGTAACCGTAATACTTTTCTTGGTCACATTGCAGGTGGCGTTCATGTTGCTGGCGATTACAATACTTACGTTGGTGAGAACGCGGGTGATGGGCAAACCTCAGGCAATCATAATACTTATCTCGGGCAACTTGCTTATGGAACATCCGGCCTGGATTATCAAACAGCAATTGGAAGTGACGCGCAGGTAGTGACAGCAAATACCATGATATTAGGTGTTAATACCACCAATGTTGGGATAGGTTTTTCAGCCATAGCATTTGGGCCGCAAAGAAAGTTGGATATTTTAGACATTAATAACCCGCAACTTCGTCTTACATATGCCCAGGTACCAAGTGCAAATCCTTTACTAGGTCTCCACACCGACCTTCAAACAACAGCAAACGGTGATTTATATATTCACCCCAGCAGTGATGCAACAGGCTCACCGGTGGAACATTTTGTTGGAATCAATACATCTATTCCAAATAATACATTAGAAATATTTTCCACCTCCCTTTCGCCCCAACCCAGTGGACTGCGGTTCAGTAACTTGACTTCAGCAAGTTCCACGGCTCCAAGTAACCCGGGGCCGGGAGTTCTCGGTGTTAATGTCAATGGAGATGTGATTTATGTTCCACAAAATGGAAATACAGGTTTTGGTTTATGCAGTCCCTTTGGGCCCCCTGTTTTATCGGGTGATGTTGGATTGGACTTCAACGAATTTAATGTTTTATTTAAAGATCCTGCCTTCCCTCCTGCTACTAGAAATAATTCATTGGCAATAGGTTATCCTGCATGTTTAATAGCGCCAATATCACCAAAATTGGGTGTGCTTAGCCTAACTACCACAACCGCTGCTTATAATTTTACACATACAATTGCGGGCGAATTCCTTGAAACGGGTGACTATAAAGCACCTCCGGCATCAGGCAATGATGATTTTATTGGTGTGCGTGCCGAGTGTGACGTAATAGATCTTATACCACCTATTGGGAAACGCTCTAACCTTGGAGGCGATTTTTATGCCAGTCAAACCACTACAAACATTGGTGCAAGAGGAACGGCAATTGGGCCCTCGTATATGTATAATATAGGATTAAATGGTATCGCCAATAATGCTCCCGTAAACCTTGCTGTGTATGGTGATTTATTTGGCATACCTCCTCCATGCTTTGTTGCTGCTCCTCCATGTGTCGCTCCCACGGGCCCTGCTAATTTTGCTGGTTATTTTAATGGAGACCTTGTATCAACAAGTGCAATTTATGTAGTTTCAGATGCAAACCTTAAACAAAACATTCAGGACCTTTCAGATCCAATGAATATTATTAATCAATTGCAACCTAAATCGTACACTTTTGACCAGCAGTCAAATCAATCTCTGATATTAGCATCGAATACTCATTTTGGATTGCTTGCCCAAGATGTTTATAACGTCTTGCCTCAATTAACCAAAGAATGCGTTCATCCTGCACGCTACGACACACTTGGTAATGAAATCTATCCTTCAATAAATTATAAAGCTGTCAACTATATTGAACTTATTCCATTCCTCGTTGCGGGAATGAAACACCAGCAATCGCAGATAGATTCTCTGATAGAAGTTATTGGGAATTCACAACCGCCGCAAATGCACCAAAACCCCAGTGGTAATGATAGCGGCAGCAATATTGATGTAACGCTTTCATCCAAAACTGTCGTCCTCAATCAAAATGTTCCCAATCCATTTAAGGAACAAACCATCATTGAGTATTTTATTCCTGATGATGCAACACAGGTGAAAATAATTTTCACGGATAATAAGGGTGATGTTCTTAAAGAAGTTGAAATCTCCGAAAAAGGAAAAGGACAGTTAAATGTTTACGCTGCCGATTTATCAAGCGGTGTTTACACATACACGATTGTCGCAGACGGAGTTACTATTGATACCAAGAGGATGTTAAAAACCAAGTAAAGTATTCGTCCTTACAAAACACAACCCCCGGAGATAAACTTCGGGGGTTTATAGAGAATCAATTGTAAATTATGTCAGTTTAACCAACGGTTATCAATTTGCATCGCAACAAAACATAATTACCTTTGCGCACGCTAAAAAATTAAGGATATGAAACGTACTTTTCAGCCCTCCAGGAGAAAACGAAGCAATAAGCATGGCTTCCGCCATAGAATGTCATCGGCCAATGGCAGAAGAGTATTGGCATCGCGCAGAAAAAAGGGCCGCAAAAAACTTACAGTATCTGATGAAAAACGCAAAAAATAGGGTTCTGCGTTAACAAAATATGAAAACGTCCCGGGAAACCAGGGCGTTTTTTATTTGTGGGGATTTAAATTGTGAAGTAAAAAATCCAGAGCAGGAACCCTAAGATTCCGATAAAATACAAGAGCGAAAGCGCTCCGCTGGGCCTGGCATCGAAATATACGGCAAGAAATTTCCTAAACATATTCTGATTTTATTAAGGTGCGAAAATAATTACTATGAGCTTTCAACTTAAAAAATAATACAGAGGTTACATCAAATTTCATCAGGATTTGTCAGCCCGAATACCCAGGCAGCAACCACCGCCCCGGCAAACTGCCCCACAAGGTAAAACCAGGCATTGCCAAGAGAAGAACCGCCAGTAATAGTATCGATAATCATGGGTCCTAAAGTTACGGCCGGATTAAATGCCCCTCCTGAATAGGGCCCTGCAGCAATTGCACCGGCAGCCACGGTAAAGCCTATGGCAAGCCCGTAATACGAATTGCCCGCTGCTTTTTGTGTTGTGGCCACATGAAGCACCACGCTTACAAGAGCAAACGTGAAAAGCATTTCGATGATTAATGGTTTTATGTTGTAATGAAAGCCGCCAACCGGTGATGGAGGGGCCATTGCAATCCTGAAGATGATATAGAATATCAGGGCAGCGGCTATAGCGCCTGCAAGCTGGGCAAGCATGTATTTAAATGCATCACCCGAGGAGATTTTTTTCCTTAACATAAGGCCCAATGTTACAGCAGGGTTATAGTGAGCGCCTGAAACATTTCCTCCCATATAAACCATAACCATAAGGATGGAGCCAATGCCCAGCGGTGCCAGCAGCTGCGGACTGCCGAAAAGCACTTGATGGTACGACACCATTCCAATTACAAGGACCAGGAAAAATGTTCCGGTAAATTCTACAATCAGTTTTTTCATAAGCAATTTTTTTTCTTTGTTACGCAAAATAAATGCGATGGGTTATGGAGCGAAAGGTCAGGAATATATTTTAATAATTTACAAAATGGATTATGTAGTTATACTTTAATATTTTTGTACATCAATAATTTTAAAAGAGTACATCATGAGTTTAACCGTAGGACAAAAAGCCCCTGACTTAAAATTAGTCGACACAGATAAAAAAGAACGCACGCTTTCTGAATTTAGTGGAAAGAATGTGGTGCTTTTTTTCTTTCCCATGGCTTGGACAGGCGTTTGCACTAAAGAAATGTGTGCGCTGCAGGATGATTATAAAGCGTATGAGAATTTGAATGCCGTAGTTATTGGCATATCAGTGGATACACTCTTTGCGCTAAAGCGATTCGCAGAGGATAATAAGTTACACAATATTTTATTGCTTAGTGATTTTAACAAAGAAGCCATTAATGCTTATGGCGTGGTGCATCATGATTTTTCATGGGGGTATAAGGATGTAGCAAGACGTTCCACTTTTGTAATTGATAAGGACGGTATCATCCGGTTTATAGAAATTCTGCCTGTCCAGGGAGACTTCCCTAACCTGGATGCGGTTAAAAAAACTTTGGCCTCTTTATAAAATCGCTATTGCGGCGCCCACTCCTGCAAGTATGGCCACAAAACGGTAGTAATTAAACCGGTGGTCTTCTGTAGACTCAAAGAGTATAGTTGTTGAAATATGCAGAAATATTCCAATAACGAGCGCCATAATTTCAGGATAATATTGAGCGAGAAATCCTGTTTTGTTTTCTCCCAGTAAAACAGATGTCAGCGCTCCTAAAGGAGCCATTGCGGCAAACAGCAAAATACAAGTAATAGTTATGTACCTTTTTACTTCAGACGCATTAAGCATAGTAGCTAAAGCTATGGCTACAGGAACGTGATGAAGAATGATTCCCGTAAGCAAAGAATTTTGTAAATCTTGTCCGCTACCCGGTTCGCCCAGCGGCATTCCTTCGAGGAATGAGTGCAATGACAGGCTGAAGATTATAGCAAATGGAAATGTGTGCTGATGTGTTTTATGAATATGTATATGCCCGTGCTCAATACCTTCAGAAAAAAACTCCAGCAAAAGCTGAAGTATAAAACCGGCAAGAATGAATAGACCGATTTGCCTGCTGCCTGATGAATAGGTTTCGGGAATGAGGTGAAGCACGCACAGGGCAAACAGGTATGCGCCGCTGAAGGCAAGCAGCACCTTGAGCCAAAGTGCATTAATGTTTTTAAGACGAAGTGCAAGTAAACCGCTGAGGAGAACGCTTCCGAATAAAAGCAGGTACGAAAAAAAACTCATCAGCCGGTTATTTTTTCTGCAATAATAATGAGACGTTCGGAATGAGCTGGGTCAAATGGTTCAAGGTTGTAATTGCCGAAGACGGATGTTGTCTTTAATCCGGCTTCATTAAAATAATTTTCAAAGTGGCTGCGGCCAAGAAGCATTACTTTTTCTGAATGCTCATGAATGCAGGCATTATCTTCAACTTCTATGGTTTTAATGATAAAGTTACTCTCTGTATGCTTGCTGATTTTAAAAACAATACCTTTCACTTTTATGATTTCCTCTTTCCGAAGCCGCTTCACAGCCCGTTCTGCATTCATAAAATCAATAACAAGCCGCCCGCCTTTTATGAGTGATTTACCGAGAGAACGGATGGCAAGCCGGTTTTCGTCTTCGGTTTCAAAATATCCAAAGCTGCTGAAAAGATTAAGCGCTACATTAAAATAATTTTCGCGGAATGGCTTCCTCATATCATGAATAAAAAAGTGGAGTGTTTTACATTCAGACTTTTTATTGTAAGCGCAGTTTACGGCGGATAAATCATAGCCCGTTACATCAAATCCTTTCCGGTTAAGATATACAGAGTGCCTGCCGCGCCCGCAGGCAGCATCCAGTATTTTCATCCCGCTTTTGAGCTCAAGATGCGAGATGATATTATCCAGGAAAAGCTTCGCCTCATTCTCATCTCGGTACGAATAAAGAATATGGTAGTACGGTGAATCGAACCAGGATTTATACCATTCCATGTTATGAATATCTAATCTTTACGAATTTACGAATTACGAATTCATAGGCTTGCCTGCAAGGCAAAAATAATCTTCTACATTTACTCAAATTTTTTTCATCACTCATCACTCATCACTCACGATGTTCCGTTTAGTTGCAACGACCTTTTCAGGAGCCGAAGAAGTTCTTTCGAAAGAATTGAAAGCGCTTGGAGCGGGTGAAATTAAAACTCTTTCGCGCGCCGTGGAATTTACGGGTAATACTGAAATCATGTATAAAGCGAATCTTTTTTGCCGTACCGCTTTCAGGATTCTAAAACCATTTTCCACTTTCAAGGTGAATGATGAAATAGAGCTTTATAAACAATGTAAAGAAATCAGTTGGGAAGAGTTGATGACAGCGGATGACACGTTTGCCATCGAGGCGGTTTCATCGCACGAAAAACTGAACCATACATTATATATAGCGCAGAAAATAAAAGATGCCATTGCCGACCGCTTCAGGGCAAAATCGGGTAAGCGCCCATCGGTGGATTTAGCGAACCCCCGGTATGCAATTCATGCGTATGTTGAAAAAGATAAATGCACGTTGTCGTTAGACAGCTCTGGCGGCTCGCTCCATAAAAGAGGATACAGGATAAGTGCAACGGGTGCACCGCTCAATGAAGCGCTTGCCGCCGGCTTGATTTTATTAAGCGGGTGGGAGGGAAGCACAAATTTTTACGACCCCATGTGCGGCAGCGGAACATTTTTGATTGAAGCCGCCATGCTTGCGCTGAATATTCCTTCAGGAATGTACAGGAAGGGCTTCGGCTTTCAACGATGGAGAAACTTTGAAGAAGAGCTCTGGAACGGAATCCTGGCTAAAGCAAAGTCAGGAATTAAAAATAGTTTGGATATTAAAATCTGTGGCGCCGATATTTCTGAAGGCTCGGTGAGAGCGGCAAACATCAATATAAAAAATGCGGGGCTCGAAAAATTTATTTCCGTGGAGAAAAAATCTTTTAATGATTTCATGCCGCAAGGAGAATCAGGTATGGTTATGATTAATCCCCCGTATGGCGGGCGGCTTGACGCCTCACCCCTGCCTGCCACGTCTACGCCATCGCATCGGCAGGCAGGCCCAACCCCTCTCCAGCGGAGAGGGGAGCTCGCCATGAGTTCTCCTCGGGAAGACATTGGTTTGCTCTACAAAGAAATCGGCAATCACCTGAAGAAAAATTTTACAGGGCATGTGACATGGATACTCACCGCCAACCGCGAAGCGGCAAAACAAATAGGTTTACATTCGTCAAAGAAAATACAAGTCTACAACGGACCGCTGGAATGCCGCTTTATGAAATTTGAATTGTATAGCGGAAGTAAAAAAAGAAATGAGCCAACAGAATAGTTATCACATTCAATTTGTTTATTTCGCATTAAATAACTGACATGCTTGTTGTAGCCGTACTACTCGCTTATGTACTTGGTTCTATTCCCTCGGCGGTTTTGGTGGGAAAATATTTTTATGGAATAGATGTGCGGCAGCATGGCAGCGGAAATGCGGGAGCAACCAACGTTCTTCGCACCATTGGAAAAAAAGCAGGCATATCTGTTTTGTTCATGGACATGCTGAAGGGATTTGTAGCCGTAAATCTTTCGTGGCTTACCGAATATTCTCCTGCAAGCGATGAATGGCTTGGCATTCGGGCTATGCTGGCAGTGGCATCTATACTGGGGCATATCTTTCCGCTCTTTGCGCAATTCAGAGGTGGCAAAGGCGTTGCCACCATGACGGGCACGCTCCTCGCTCTTAACCCCGCTGCGGCGGTTATTGCCATTATATTTTTCTCACTGGTTCTTTCGTTTACAAAATATGTTTCTCTTAGCAGCATAGCCACAGCGCTCATGCTTCCGGTCATCTTTGGTGCGTGGTTTGGCGCAGGCACAGAGCTCAGTTTATATTCTTTTACCGTAGCAGCTATCATTCTTATTACGCATAGAAAAAATATAAAGCGGTTACTTAAGGGGGAAGAAACGAAATTTGGTTTATCGGCTAAGAAATAAAGCAGCATGAAATTTTTCTCCCTGGAATCACTGAGCCGTAAAGCGGGTGAAACATTTTTGCGCTTCCCGCTTTCTGTTATTGCCGCATTTGCAGGCACGGTTGTAATGGTGATGGTTTCTCATCACGGCTATCCGGAACCGGAGCCGCATCTCCTTTACAAGATTGTAATGAGCTGTTACCTGGTCATGCTGCTATCTGTTTCTGTTTCGCTGTATGCCGAACGGTTTACTTTCTCTGCGCTGAAAAAAAATATTTCATTTGTTGCTGTAATTGTTTTGGGTGTTCTTTATTTCTATTCTCTTCCCGAAAAGGTAGATGTTATAACCGGAATGCGCTTTGCACTTTTCGTTACCGGCCTGCATTTCCTGGTTGCGTTTATTCCGTATCTGGTGAGAGGAGAAATGAATGGTTTATGGCAGTTTAATAAATATGTTTTCATACGCATTCTCACTGCTGTTTTGTATTCGGGTGTGTTGTTCGTGGGGCTTGCGCTTGCATTGTTAGCCATACAAAAATTGTTTGATGTAAATATTAAAGACAGGTACTATTTTGATTTATGGATTGTCATTGCCGGAATATTCAATACATGGTTTTTCCTGGCAGGTATTCCGGAAAATCTTCCATCGCTTGAAGATGAGACATCCTATCCTAAAGGTCTTAAAATATTTACGATGTATGTGCTGCTGCCGCTCGTCTGCATTTATCTTGCAATACTTTATGTCTATGGCGGAAAAATTATAGTTACCGCTCAATGGCCGGTGGGCTGGGTTGCATACCTGGTCATTGCATTTTCTATTTTCGGAATACTTTCCTTCCTGCTAATTTACCCGCTGCGCAATGATGAATCGCAACGATGGGTGCGGTCTTATTCGCGCCTGTTTTATTTTCTGCTTGCGCCACTTATCGTGTTATTATTCGTGGCAATCTTTAAGCGAGTCAATATGTATGGTATTACAGAGGAACGGTACTTTGTAATTCTGCTGGCTTGCTGGCTTGCTTTTATTTCTGTGTATCTTATTGTTACGGGAGGCAATAACATACGCACCATTCCGGTATCGCTTTGCATCATTGCATTTCTTTCATCATTCGGCCCGTGGGGTGCATTTAATGTTTCGCGCAACAGCCAGGTGAAAGAGCTAACGGCCATACTCGACAGTAATCATGTCATTAAAAACGGCATGGTTGATACTACGATAACTCATAATATTCAGTCTAAAGATTACGAGCGCATTGAAGACATTGTACGATACATTGACAGGGTTCATGGTTACAAAATATTGCAGCCGTTCTTTGCTTTCAAGCTCGATTCAGTTATTCCACCCGAGGATGAGAAACGTGTTCCCGAATGGAGCAGCAACAGCGACATTATTATCAGCTTAATGAAACTCAACAAAATTTATTCTGAAGAAGACAGCACGCGGGAATCGAGCCACTATTTTAAAAATGCAGCCAATGAAATGGCAAGCTCTATCGGGTATGATTTTGTTTCTGATTTTGTACTCAACTCATATTATCATTCGGATTCCACTAAGTTTATATTGAAAAAAGATACGCTGTATTTATGGTATTCTGATAATACGAGAAGAATCAAAATATCATACAAAAATATAGAGCCGCTGGTACTTGAAATAGGTAATGTTCTGGACGCGGTTTACCCATTTGTATCTGACAGCGTTCATCTATCTGATTTTTCTATTGAAAGCGATAACAAGGAATGGAAAGCTAAGGTTGTTTTTTCAGAACTGCGTATTAACAAAAAAGACGGGCGCAACTTGCTGGATTACGCTTCTGCCATGCTGTTTGTGAAGATGGCTAATGTTGTAGAAAATGAAGTTGGAGAGAAAAAGGAATAAAGGTAAATTATTTTTTCCCATCTTTGCCGGCTCAAATCAAAACCAAATAACATGAAAGTATTGTCAAAATTAATTTTCGTTTTGTTGTTCATTGCTTCAACCGTCAGTGCGCAAACCGCCGATGAAATCATTGCAAAGCATATCCAGGCAATGGGTGGCAGTGCCAAGTTCGCTGCTCTTAAAACCATGAAAATAACTTCGAGCATAGATATGATGGGAATGAAAATGCCGGTGATAAGCACCATCGTTGACGGGAAGGCATCGCGTACAGAAGTGACATTCCAGGGAATGACACAAATACTGGTAAGCGAGGGAGATGGCGGATGGTACATCAGCCCGTTCCAGGGAAAAACGGATCCTGAAAAGGCAAACGAAGAAATGATTAAAGAAGCTAAAGAAGAAAGAGACCTTAGCGGCCCGTTGTACAACTATAAAGAGAAGGGAAATAAAGTTGAACTTACCGGCAAGGAGGAGTTGGAAGGCACAGATGTTTATAAGCTTAAAATCACGCGTCCAACGGGCGATGTAAGCTACCAGTACATTGACGCTTCCAGTTATCTTTTGTTGAAAGAAACATCGAAGCAAAAATTCCAGGACAAAGAAGAAGAAAGCGAAAGACTTTTATCTAACTACAAGGTGATTGACGGAATTAATTTTCCGTTTACAGTCGAAATACGGAAGGTTGGCGAAAGCACCGGGCAGATTATGACTGTTGATAACGTAGAAATGAATCCCAAGGTGGACGACAGCATTTTTAAAATGCCGGCACCGAAAGCTAAATAAATTTTTATTTCATTCAGCAACCCTCTGCTAATCACAGAGGGTTTTTATTTTCGTCTTTCATAAGCGGGCGTTTGCCGTTTCATAACATAGTTACGTCTCAATTTATTTCTGATTATATGAGTGTTGGTTAGTTTTCGTGCTTTAAAAAATGGTTTTGACTTATTTTACTCTCACCGCTGACCCCTTACCCCTAAAGGGGAAACCCTCGCTCCATAAGACAGTCAGCGGTTCTCCCTTTAGGGAGTCAGAGGGTAATAAAAAGAAGTATTTTTATCCGGCACTTAACAAATAATTCTATGAAAAATGTATCAGTATTTACGGTCTTAACTCTTTGCACTCTTTCAGCATTTTCGCAGACAAAAATTACTTCCGCCACTCTCGGCATGATGGAAGCACGGCACATTGGCCCGGCTGTTATGAGCGGCCGCATCGCAGCCATTGATGCAGTTAATACGAATCCCCGCATTATTTATGTGGGAGCTGCGAGCGGTGGCGTGTGGAAGTCGCTCACCGGAGGAACAGTATGGAAACCCATCTTTGAAAAGTATACTCAATCCATAGGTGCATTAACGATTGACCAGAATCATCCCGATACTATATGGGTGGGTACGGGTGAAAGCAATATGCGAAACAGTGTTTCGGTTGGCACAGGATTATACCGCAGCACGGATGCAGGCGAGAACTGGACGAAAGTCGGATTAGACAGCACCGAACATATCAGCCGCATTGTGATTGACCCGCGCAATAGTAATGTGGTGTATGTTTCAGCGCCTGGTGCACTATGGGGCGACAGCAAACATCGCGGTTTGTACAAAACCACAGACGGAGGCGCAACGTGGGAAAAAATTCTTTACACAGATGAAAAAACCGGCTGCGCAGAAATCATAATGAACCCTAAGAATCCGGATATACTTTATGCAAGCATGTGGCAGTTCCGCAGAACGCCATACTCTTTTAATTCAGGAGGAAAGGGAAGCGCATTGTATAAAAGCACCGATGCAGGAAAGACTTGGAAAAAAATTCAGAACGGTTTGCCTGATGGTGACTTCGGACGTATTGCGCTTAATATTGCGCCAAGTGAGCCGGATAAATTGTTCGCCATTGTAGAAGCTAAGAACACGGGACTTTATCTTTCAGATAACGGGGGAGAAACCTGGCGACAACAGAGTTCCACGTTCAATGTAAATGCGCGCCCGTTTTATTTCAGCGTCATAAAAGTAGACCCGAAAGATGCAAAGCGCGTGTACCGCCCTGCTTTTTCTTTTTCTATAAGCAGCGATGGCGGGCAGTCGTTTACCGAGGCATCGCAGGCGGGTGGATGGGTGCACGGTGATATGCATGCCCTGTGGATTAATCCCGACAACACATCGCAGATGTACCTGGGAACCGATGGCGGTTTATATATGTCGATGGACAAAGGCAACAACTGGCTTTTCCTCAACAACCTCCCCGTATCGCAATTCTATCATGTGCAGATGGATAATGAAATTCCTTACAACGTTTATGGAGGTCTTCAGGATAACGGCTCGTGGATGGGCCCTTCACAGAGCATCAACGGC
Organism: Bacteroidetes bacterium 2013_40CM_41_45; assembly: GCA_002215675.1. GTDB lineage: Bacteria > Bacteroidota > Bacteroidia > AKYH767-A > 2013-40CM-41-45 > 2013-40CM-41-45. The sequence continues at coordinate 387,411 of NGFH01000009.1, forward strand.
ATTGAAAACCGCGACTGGGAAAACGTAGGCGGCGGTGACGGTTTCTGGGTGCAACCTGATAGAGTAGATAAGGATATTGTATATGTTGAATCGCAGGGCGGAGAGGCATCGAGATATAACCGAAAAATAAATGAGAGCGCAAGCATTAAGCCGCAGCCGCTGACGGGTGAAAAGAAACTTCGCTTCAACTGGAATACGCCTGTTTATTCGAGTCCCACGAATCCTAAAACATTATACACGGGCGCCCAGTATCTCTATCGCAGTTATGATAAAGGTATATCATGGGAACGCATTTCGCTCGACCTTACTACCGATAATCCTGCAAAGCAAAACCAGGAAGAATCGGGCGGAGTTACCACAGATAATTCTGCGGCAGAAAATCACTGCACCATATTTACCATCTGCGAGTCACCGCTCGATGAAAAATTAGTATGGGTGGGAACCGATGACGGCAACCTGCAGGTTACAACCGATGGCGGAAAAACATGGACCAAAGTCAATACCAATATTTCCACTAAAGAAATGCCTGCGCAGTCGTGGGTAAGCAGCATAGAGGCAAGCCGCTACGATAAAAACACTGTATACGCCACCTTCGACAACCATGCCTATGGTGACATGCACTCGTATGTTTTTAAATCCAACGACCTCGGTAAAACATGGAAAGCCCTTGCCACTATTGACTTGAAAGGATACGCTCATAAAATTAAAGAAGACATCGTGAACAAGGACTTGCTCTTCCTCGGTACAGAGTCAGGATTATTTGTAACGTTTGATGGAGGCGCTTCATGGGCTGCGTTTACATCCAAGGTGCCGCCCGTTGCTGTGCGCGATATACAAATCCACAGCCGCACACAAGATTTGGTGCTCGCCACTCACGGCAGGGGAATCATGATAGTGGATGATATTTCTCCTCTGAGAAAACTTACTCCCGAAATTATTAATGCCGATGCTGCGTTGCTTCCTTCGCGCCCGGTGCCATTGAGTAACGGGCATTTTGGCGGAGCGTTTCCCGGCGCCGGTGGATTTGTGGGCAGCAATCCGCCCGAAGAAGCCGTAATCCTGTATTATCTTAAAGACCGCGTAACCAGCGGAGACGTGAGAATAGAAATTTATGATAAGAACGGGACCCGCCTTGAATCCCTGGCAGGGACCAGGAGAAAAGGCATCAACAAACTGACATGGAACATGCGCATGCGCCCTCCGCGCACCGCTCTCGGTGTGCGCGTTGATTATGCAGGCTTTGTTTCTCCTCTTGTTGAAAAAGGAACATATACCGTAAAGTTGCTGGTAGGCGACAAGAAATATGATGGAAGTATTGAGCTGGCTGATGACCCGTTGCTTACTCATACCGCCGAGGACATGGCATTGCAGCGAAGCACCTCCATGAAGCTGTATGGCATGGTGGAAGACCTTGCTTATTTTACTGCGCGTGTTGTCGCCATGAAAGACACGCTGCATAAACGCGATACTCTGCTCACAGATAAAACGCTGAAGAAGAAAATTTCCGTTGCCGTAGATTCGCTCGAAAGCATACGCAAGCGGCTCATTGCAACCAAGGGTGGCACTGCCATAACAGGCGAGGAGCGCATACGCGAGCGCCTCAGCGACCTCTTTGCAAACGTGGTCGGTTATCTCGGCAAGCCAACCGACTTGCAGCTGGAGCGCATGCGCTCTCTTGACAAAGAGTTTGGCGATGAAAAGAAAAAAGCAGACGACCTCTGGACAAAAAACATTACCGCCATTAACGCATCCCTCAGTGTAAAAAAACTTACGAATGAAAAAGTATACGTGCAGCTCACACCACCCTTAAAATGGCTCACCAAAGAAGAGTTTGATAAAACTGATACGAGGAAATAAACTTCTTTTAATCCCTGTTTCGCTAGCTGCAACTCCCGGGTTGCACCCTGGGTGATGTTATTTTCTTAAATTCTGCAATTCAAAGTTTTTTATCATAAAAAGGGCCATCTCAGAATGTAATATTTGATGGCATTTTGGGAAATCACCATTGTATTTTTTTCTTAGTATTGGATATAATGTAGGGATATTATATCTATCCCTTAAAGCAACAAAAGCCATGAATTTATCTCAAAATAAATCAAGGTTTACTTTAATCATCTACCTGGTGTTTTTGCAGGGGATATTGACATTGCATTGCCTTGGTGCATCCTACACAGCTTCAGCTAACGGCAATTGGGATAATTCTTCAACATGGTCGTCAGGAAGAGCCCCTGCCGATAACGATACTATTACTATTCCGAGCGGCACAACCGTTTCATTGAATGTCATAACATTACAGTATGTAAGTATGAAAATAATTGTTAACGGTGTGCTGCATTTTAATGGTGGAAAAAAGCTCCACATGTGCGAGGGGATAATAATAGTTAATTCAGGCGGGCAGCTGGAAGCAGACAATTCGGGAAGCAAGGTTGACATTTGCGGCAACCCGGCCTGGGACGGTGCAGACGGGGGAACAGGACCTTTAATCATCTCTGACCCTGCGCTGCCGGTTGAATTATTGTCTTTTACGGTAACTATAATCAATGATAATATACAATTGAACTGGGCTACAGCAAGCGAAACAAACAGTGATTATTTTTCGGTAGAACGCTCTGATGATTTAATAACTTTTTCTGAAATCGGAAAGGTGAAAGGAGCAGGCAACAGCCATGTGAGGCAAGAATATAGTTTCGAAGACAGGCAGGCATTGTCCTCATGTTTATATTACAGGATAAAATTGGTTGACTTTGATGGTAACGTCCGTTTCACCGGAAAAACTATAAGCATAAAAGACCGAAGCGATGATGCGGCAATTGTAATTTCTCCTAATCCCAATAACGGGCGAATCTTCACTCTCGACCTTTCAGCAATCAAAGACAAAGAAGTACTTATAAGCGTTATTGACAATTGCGGAAACTCGCTCTGGTCACAAGTTATGGATTTGCGTGCCCATGGAAACAACAAATTTATTTCCGTCAACACAAATACATATTTCACAACAGGGATTTATTCCATCCGTATCACGGGTCTTTCAGGGCAAACATGCAGGCGCTTTTGTATTGCCCGAAACGAGGAGTAAATAATTAAATAAAATAATGTTCCATTTTTTCCTTCTCCTTCAGGAGAAGGTGTCCCGATATTTATCGGGACGCCTGCCTGCCGCAGGCAGGGATGAGGTCTTAAATTTTTTGAAGCCCTCCGCTGTATCTCTCACAACCTCTTGTCCCGCTTTCACCTGCGCTACGCTTCGGTTCAATCGGGTCTATGCATAAAGGGAATTAACTCTCCCAATCCTTTAGTTACCGAACTTTTTTACTTTTGAAGTGTGGACAATGAAATGTTCGCTGCAATGCCTAAATTGAAAAAGAATCTTCTTCTTCTTGCTTTCTGCATTTTAAATTCTTTCTTCTCTGGTTTCAAATCTTTTGCTGAGAGTGCTTATCCCGATACGGTTAAAACAGGAATTTATATTACCAGCATTCATGATATTGATTTCAAGCAAAAGGAATACACGATTAATTTTTGGCTGTGGCTGAAATATAAAAATAAGGATTTTGATTTTTTGCATAACCTGGAAATACCGGAGGCAAAGTCTTTTACGCAGTCTTTCTCCACCGTAGATTCCTCTAATAACAGGATTTATGTTTTGATGAAACTGCAATGTGTAATGAAGGATTCATGGAGGATAAATAAATTTCCTTTCGACCGCCAGACATTGCGGCTGACTATTGAAAACTCGCAGTTCGATTCAACATCATTAGTATTTGTAGTTGATACGCTTGGTGAACATTACGGCCGCTTTACTTTAAACGGATGGAGTATTGACAAAGACAGCTTTAATATTTCAGTAAGGAACCAACCGTACAAAACAGCCTTTGGTGATGATTCCTATGATAAGCCATATTCTGCCTACAGCGCATTCAGAGTAAAAATAAGAATTATACGGGAAGGAATCTGGACATCGTTCTGGAAAATATTCCTAGGAATGTACGTTGCTTTTATGATTGCCTTTGCTTGTTTTTACATTCATGCTGATAGTATTGAATCGCGTTTTAACCTGAGTGTGGGTTCCCTGTTCGCTGCAATAGGTAACAAATACATTATTGATTCAGCGCTGCCTGATTCGGCTTCTCCAACATTAGTTGATACGCTGCACGGGCTCACCCTGCTTTTTATTTTTGCTGTGATTGCATCCACTATATATGCTCTGAAGCTTATTAAGGAAAATAAAGTAAATGCAGCCAATAGGTTTGATGGAATTATAAGAAAGGTCTTGTTGGTGTGTTACGTTATTCTAAACGTGTATTTTATTTTCAAAGCGATGGGTTAACGCAAGAGTGAGTAAATTAAAACTGTTGAGATAAAATAACAAAACTAGAATCCAAACATAAAAACAAGCGAACAGAGTGATGGGTGGGTGGTACATTTGGTAAGAAAAAAAGAAAAAATAAATTCCTATGGCAAAATGCATTGTATGTGGTGATTACACAAAATTTGAAGGCGGCTATTGCGCAGTTCATTATCGGGAAATGAAAACAAAAGGAACAGAAGTATTTATTCCAGACGATGAGGAAGGGTTGAGTGATAAGGAATATAATTTCCATTACAGCATGATTAAGGGGAGAATTGCTGAGACATTAATTCAGGAATTATTTCTCTCTCTTAAATATAATGTGTTTCGTTATGGAATGGAAAACACGATTCCCGGAATTATGGAACTTTTAAAGGGAGTGAGAAGCGAAGTGGCAAATGAAATAAGAAGAATGCCTGATTTTGTTATTCAGAATCCGAAAACCAACGAAGTGTATTTTATAGAAGTAAAATTTCGTGCAAATGAAACGTTCACTCGAAAAGATTTACCAAAAGATTACGCATGGGAAAACTCCTACATTATTGTAGTCTCTAAGAAACACATAAAGTGTGTTTCATTCAGAGAACTTGAAAAGGGAGAGGAAATAACACCTACATCAAGAAACTATCTAGGAAGTAGAAAAGAATTTGAACTTGACAAGAACACTATTATTGAGTTCTGTGATTTCGCTGTTGAATTTTTTAAAAGTGTTTGAGTAGAAATCAGATGAAAGAAATTCCCATGATAAGAAAGATAAGATATACAGATATAAATACCCATCCAATAATAGTTGATGACTGCCCAATTAATATCAGGGTATTTCAATCAGGATATAAAATGGGTAAATCTTACGCTGATGTTTTTGATGATTGTTCTCACTGTCAATACTGTGCAAAGGTTGAACGTGGCATAAAAATGTTGGGAGACGTTCCCGTTGAAACCAATTATCTAAATGTTCATTGTAAAGGATAAGTAAAAAAACAACATAAAAACAAGCGAACAGAGTAACGGGTGTGTAGTGCGCCTTTGTAAATAAAAATCTTTTTTTACCTTTACAACTGTTTTGGTTCCGACTGAGTCGGATGAAAAGGGAATCCGGTTGAAATCCGGAGCAGTTCCCGCTGCTGTGAGTCCATTGAAATGTTTCTGTTGCATTTGCCACTGTGCCGCATTAAGGCGCCACGGGAAGGGCCATAGAAACGGACAAGCCAGAAGACCTGCCACAACAAGAAAAGCTGAACCCACATTCAGTTTTCCATTTACGCTTCGGGAAAAAGGCGAAGGAGAAACGCAAGGGAATTGTTTCCCTGCTATTTCAATCTTCTTTTTCCCGTGTATGGTTGGTAAAAATTATTTGTAAACGGTTTGTATTTCCGTTGCGGTGGAACATCGGAGGCAGGCACAAAAACAAAAACAATGAAAAGCAAAATGAAAAAAATGCTGCTCGTCCTGGCAATGTCAGGAGCAGCGCAGTTGTGCTTTGCACAGCTTACCGTCCATCGTGTGATTATTTTGAACGAGGGGCATTACGATTATGTAAACGCTGTGCAGACGGTTCCGGTGACCATTGGCGCGTATGACCCGGCAACACAAATCTACAGCCAGTTTGGTGTGATTAACAATGCGCGGTTTGCAACGAATGTGATTACAGACGGCGCTTCCATCTATGCCGCCGCCGACAGCTTTATTGTTCGCTATGATATAGATACGTACCAGGTTCTTGCCACGGCAACGTTGCCCGGCGTGAGAAAGCTGGCTATATGGAATAACCAGCTTTTGGTTTCGCGGGGCGAATATATGGTAACATACAACTCTTATTTTTCAGTGTATGATAAGAACACGCTGCTTCCTGTTTACAGCTTGCCCGCCACTGCTAATGCGGGCCCGCAGTATGCTTCAGAAGGAATTGTGGTGACGAATGACAAAGCATACATTGCTATTAACAATGGCTTTGAATGGGGAAATGAAAAAGGTTTAATTGGAATGGTTGACCTTCAGACGCAATCATATCTCGGAGAAATTGATTTGGGGCCAACGGGAAAAAATCCTGAATACATGGCGTTGAAGAATAACCAGCTCTTCACCGTAAACAACCGCGACTTTTCAGCGGCAAGCATCAGCGCTGTTGATTTGTCTTCATCTGCTGTCACAACGGTTGACCTTGGCATTACCAGCGGTTGCGGCGGTTCTGCGCTTGCGCTTAATGATATTTTTTACCAGCAATCGGGTAACGTAGACTTGAGAAAATTCAATACATCTACCTTGACGAATACAGGAACCGTTGCCATCAATAAAAACTTTTATGGCTTGGCTCACGATGCGGTCAACAATTTGCTGTATGCAGGTGAAACAGATTTTCTCACATGGGGAAAGATTTTTATTTACCAGTTGAACGGAACTGCGGTAGATTCTTTTAATGTAAGTGTATCACCGGGCAATATTGCTTTTGATGTGCGTAATTCAGCATCGGTAAATGAAAATAAATTTGAGAATGGTTTTTCTGTGTACCCGAACCCGGCAACGAATGAGTTATTGGTCATTGGTCATTGGTCATTAAGAAAAATTGCAATTGAAATTTATGATGAATTGGGACAAAAAGTCTTTTCTCAACCTCAAACCTCAAACCTCAAACCTCAAACGGTTATTGATATTTCCGGCTTGAATCGAGGAGTGTATGTGCTTTCTGTGACGGCTGACGGAAAATCTTTCACTAAAAAAATTGTAAAATACTAATCACATGAAAAAGATACTTACACCTCAGGCAGTATTTGTAATACTGTTAATAGTTGTGGCAGGCGCATCACGAATAATAAAAATTGCTCCTAATATTCATGCGGTAGGAGCTATGGCTCTTTTTGCCGGTGCATATTTTCAAAATAAAAAACTTGCGTATGCCATGCCGCTCATCACTATGTTTCTTACTGACCTCATCTTAGGATTTCATAAGATAATGATTCCTGTATATGCATCTTTTGTCTTTACAGTATTTATAGGGACAATGATTGCTAATAGAAAAAATATTTTTACGGTGGCGGTAGGTTCGCTTACTTCATCCGTAGTATTTTTTCTTGTAACGAATCTTCCATTCTGGTTCGGCAACACGTATTTATGGAATTTCGAGGGGGCAATGGAAAGTTACACCATTGCTCTGCCATTTTTCAGGAATGAAATAATTGGCGACCTTGCATTTACTGCAATACTGTTCGGAGGATTTGAACTTGCAAGAAAAAGAATTCCTGAGCTATCGCGGGAAATTCTGCTTTAGTTACGGATAAATTTTTTTGTCAGAAGAAAATTATTTCCGGCAGTAATCTTCAAAGCATAAAGCCCGGTGGTTAGTGCGGAGGTGGAGAAAGTAAATTCATTGTCTCCTTTAACCAGGCTTCCCCTGTAAAGATGCTTAACCAGTTTTCCTGAGGCATCGTAAATATCAAAACTCAGGAACTGGTTTTGCGGATTAGTGAAAGCAACAGAGATTCGGTCTGATGCCGGATTAGGAAACAATTCCATTTTATCAGAAGAAGCGCTGATATCATTTACAGAAACATTAGCATCAACAGATAGTTCTCCAATCCAGGTCCTGTTGTAATGATTGCTAAGAGTAGTAAAACCATATCCGCCCGAAACCCATACAACTCCCTGTTCATTGTACTTGCGCTGGCTGCCGGTGTAATCGCCCCAGCGTTCAGTTCCCGCTAAAAGATTAATATAGCTTTGTCCTGCTTTTACTGTTGCCACAGAAGAGTATTGGTTTATTCCGTCAAATATCAATGCACCTGTTCCGGGATACAATGTTGAAGAAGAAGTAAGCAACCCGATAATGGCCCTGTTGTCGGAAGAATTATTTCCCGCATAAGAAATATTAGGATACGTTAAATCTATGGGAGGTTGAACTACAAGATTGCCTGTGATATTCCATCCCGGAGATGCTGGTGTTGCAATGCCATGATATGCGCAATCATTTCCCGATGCAGTATCGAGACAGTTCAGCACAAACTGAATCTGGTTGTTCTCTATGAAAGCGCCCATAACACGCGCATCGTTTATCTGCAGTGAATCGGTAAATGGTTGAAGCGCATTCACGGGCATATGATAGCTTCGGTTCGCTACAAATGCATCCACTGTATCGTTTAATCCCGGGGCGCCAATGGTATCGGTAATATGCGCGATGAAGAAAGTATCGTTGGCAGCAGCAAAATTTCTGTCCGAAATAAAATACATATCGGGCCCATATGGCTGGCTGCCGCCTTTTACGGGACAAAAATTCCGCACCGGCCTTCCGCCATAATTGTGTCCATAGTGAAGAAGCGGATTAAGAGGCGTGCCGTCATATCCTTCACTCTTTTTAATCTGCCACACAACCGTTTGCTTGAATCCTGCCTGCCATGTAGAATCGTTATACAACAAGTTCACAGTGATAAATAATTCCTGGTTTGTGACTGCCGCCATCGGGAAGTCAGTCCAGGATGTATCATTCAGGGGGTTGCCCGGAAGAGCGTAGAAATTCCATGCGCCATACGTAGAATCAGTCTGTGAAAAACCCACCAGCACATTGCTGGTTGAATCTGTAAATCCATTAAGCATAATAGTGATGAAACGGTTTGCCACAGGGTCATAAATTATTTTCGGGTCGAATTCTTCCTGCTGTAATCCGAGGGAATTGGTTAGGGTGTGAAGATTGTACGAGCCATGAATTTGGTTGGTAGCAAGATTTTTGCTCCAGATGGTAACGTTGGTAACGGAAGCAACAACTCCATTGTTTGAAACAGCGAGGTCATTATCATTCGGGACAGAGTTGGAATAAAGATTACCCGTAAAATTGCGGAGCAGGAATGGTGTATCAACAGAAGAAGTTCTGTATGAAAGTTCGGGCAAATTATTTCTGCGGAAGCGTTGCGTTAAGCTGTCCTGAATATGTTTTGCATATTTCTCATCGGCGCCCTGGTCCGGCTTTGGTAGCTGATGATTAAGCAGGCGGGGAGACCATGCATCGCTTTTTTCATCGAGGGTTAAAGAAATTCCTTTTTCAATCGTAAATGATTTTGTTTTTGCCGTTTCCTGAGCAAACAAATTCAAGAGAGAAATCAGAAATAAAAATGACGTGACTAAGGTTCTTTTCATAAAATAATTTACAATCCAAAATTAAAAATTTAATCCGACTTATGCATCCAACTCTTTTCTTAGCATATTCAAGGCATAAAGCGCAGTTTCCTCAATTACTTTCATTCTCCCGGTGCCAAGCCGGAGGAGTTTTGTTTTTACTCCTGAAGAAGATGCAATTGCAACCCATACGGTTCCCACAGGCTTTTCATCTGTTCCTCCGTCAGGCCCGGCAATACCGGAGCACGCAATGGAAAAATCAGATTTCAAAACCCCGCGTGCATTTTCTGCCATCTGCCTTACAACTTCTTCGCTCACGGCTCCGTGCTTTTGAATTAACTGAGACGGAACATTCAGAATTTTTTCTTTCACCTCATTCGCATAGGCAACAACAGAGCCTTTAAAATAATCTGAACTGCCGGGAACAGAAGTAATTTTGTGAGCAATAAACCCGCCCGTGCAGGATTCTGCCGTGCAAATGGTCTTGTTTTTTTTACGAAGAAGGTTCCCGATAATTTTTTCAAGCGTGTCATCATCATATCCGTAAATAAATTTTTCGGCAATTTTTTTTAATGCTTCGACCTGCTCGTTTACTTTTTTAATTATTTCATCTTTTTCGGAACCGCTGGCAGACAAGCGCAGCCGCACTTGCCCGACAGAGGGTAGATAAGCCAATTTAATATCAGGCGGAAGTTTATTTTCCCAATCTTCAATTAATTCTGCCAGCATCGATTCACCGATACCCTGTGTAAGAATATTTTTATGGAAGATGAAAGGTGTTTTGAATTTTTCTTTGAGCAGGGGAATAATGTTTTCATCCAGCATGGTTTTCATTTCCTGCGGAACGCCGGGCATAGAAACGAGGACTGCATTCCTAATATAGAACCACATTCCCGGAGCGGTGCCTATAATGTTAGGGATTACCTTACAATTTTCAGGAACTTCTGCCTGCTTGTGGTTCAACTCTGTAACTTCCCTTCCGCGAGACTTAAAAAGTGTTTCTATATTTTGATACGATACCTTGTCAAACCGAAGTGAAACACCAAAATATTTACAGAGAGTTGCCTTGGTGATATCATCTTTTGTAGGGCCCAAACCTCCCGTCATCAGCACGACATCCGATTCTTTAAGCGCCTCATCCATGGCGCGGATAATTTCATCCTCTTTATCACCCACGGTAACTTTTTTTATGACATGAATTCCTGCTTCATTCAGTTTCTGAGAAATAAAAGTGCTGTTTGTATCCGTTATTTGCCCGATAAGAATCTCGTCTCCAATGGTTATGATTTGCGCCTTAATCATCGGGTAAAAATAAGACATTGAAAGGTAGCTTTCGGTTATCTGGCTGTTCAGATTTCGGCTAAACAAATAACAAATAACGCATAACTTATAACTATTTTTGTCTTGGCAGAATATTTGTAAAGCACCGCAAAACCAAACTTATGAAAACTTCAATTCAGAAAATTTTCATTGCCTTTATTCTTTTCCCGTTGGCATCCTGTGCGCAGTGGGACCTCAACAAAATCAACAAGACCATAAAGGATAATACCCGTTTCAACAAGCCATTGAGCAACGATGAAATTGTCAAAGGCCTGAAGGAAGCGCTTACCATAGGCAGCAATAACTCAGCCGGCGCCGCCTCAAAAGTGGACGGTTACTTTAAGCATCCTGTGATAAAAATTCCATTTCCTCCAGAGGCAAGAGACATGGAACAAAAGCTCCGCAGTATAGGTATGGATAAACAAGTGGATGAGTTTGTGCTCACCATGAACCGCGCTGCAGAAGAAGCTGCTAAAGAGGCAGCTCCCGTTTTTGTTGAAGCGGTGAAACAGATGACCATTACTGATGGAGTAAAAATTCTGAAAGGAAAAGACGATGAGGCAACACAATATCTTAAACGTTCTACTTCAGTCGAGTTGAAAAGTAAATTTCAACCCATTGTAAAACGCGCCATTGATAAAGTGCAGGTCACTAGTTACTGGAATCCGTTGGCGAGCACGTATAACCGTATTCCGTTTGTTACAAAAGTAGACCCAAACCTTGAGGATTATATAACTCAAAAAGCGCTGGACGGACTTTTTTATCTCGTTGCGCAGGAAGAATTAAAAATTCGTAAAGACCCTGTAGCGCGTGTTACCGATTTGCTCAAACGGGTTTTCGGGAGTAACAAATAGAATTCCCGATTAAGAATTATTTTGATTCTTTTTTTCGAGACGGCTTACTTTCCTGTCAATTTGGATCATGAAAATAATAAGTCCGATGAGAATGATGAGCAGAACGGCAACGACTATATAAATTTTTCCACTGCTGCGGAGTTGGTCTGCCATTTCAATTTCTTCCTGCTCTGCAAACGCCGGCAGGGATGAAAACACAATTGCTGAAAAGAAGAGAAAAAATTTATGAATGTTTTTCATTGATGTAAATTATTTTTCATCTTGCTTTAACCGGAGCTTGTGAATTCTAACACGGACTTCTGCAATCCACAGGGCAAGCAACGTCCAGCCGATAATGGCAGGGTAAAACACTATGCGCATGGTGTTATCTAAATCATACGTATTAAAGCCCGGATTTCCTCCGTTGCCTGGGTGAAGCGAATCGGTAAGGCGGGGAAGAATCATTATAAATACTATCATCATAGAATAAGCAAAGATGCTGTACACTGCAGATATGCGGGCGCGTTTTTCACTGTCCTCGATTGAACTTCTTAGGAATAAGTAAGCAAAATAAACCAGCAGCGTTGCGGCCGCTCCATTCAACTTTGCATCATTTACCCACCAGGCACCCCAGGTAAATTTTGCCCAGACACTTCCTGTAATTAATCCCAATATTCCAAAAACCACTCCTGTCTTTGCTGTTTCTTCAGCAACAATATCGTGTTCTGCCTTTTGACTGCCGAGATATTTTATTCCGTAAATGAGAGAAATGAGCATGACAATAATCATGGTGAACCACATGGTTACATGAAAGTAAAGATTACGGATGCTCTCGTGAAGAATAGCGAGGCGTGGTACATCAGTAAGAAAACCCGCAACTATAGTATAGGCGAGCAACAGAATCGCAAGTATTTTCCACCATTGAAGTTTCATTTACGGAAACACATTTTTAATCGCGCCAAATGTACGGAAACAGGATGTAGGATAAAGCAGTTGCCATAACCATAAGAGATAAAAGCAGAATAAAATCTTTAGGCATTGCGGCAATGGAAAAACCGTCCATTGCTTTTGCAGAAGCCTTGATAATGATAATAAGCATGGGAATCAAAACCGGAAAACCAAGAATGGCCATCATAGATGTATGACTGCCGCTTCGGGAGGTAATTGCAGAAATCATTGTAAGAGTAATGGCAAGCCCTGTAATTCCTGTTATCATGGAAATAAAATATGATGTGAAATTCCACGAGGGAGTTCCGTTCAAAGCTGAAAAAATGATGAGAGAAATAATTGAAAGCACCAGCATTAAAATAATTCCATAAAAAAGTTTTGAAAGATAAAATACCGGAGCAGAAACAAGCGAGTAATAATACAGCTGCCTTCCGCGGCTTTCTGAAAGAAAACTTTTTGCAAGTGCATTTACCGAAGCAAACAGCATGATAATCCAGAACAGCGCATTCCATGTAACGGTGTCAATTGAATTCCTGAAAGCGAGATAAGCAATAAAGATAGTGGCGGCACAATACAGCACAAGTCCGAAGAATGCGTGGCGCTGCTTCCATTCCTGCCTGAAATGGTGCCCGACCAGGTGCATGAAAATATTTTTCACAGATAATCAGAGTAAATGAAAATCGGCAAGAGCATTAATCGGTTTCTCTATGATTTTTCCTACAGTTATTTTTTTTTCAGAGGCGGCTTCTTTCAGCAAATACGAAAAATTGTACGCAACAGAACCCGTGCAGTGCATTAATGTTTCTTTAAAACCGGAGTAACGGCAAATATGACGTTCCAAAAAATGAGTAAAACAATTTTTAACAAGTGCGGATACAAACGGATGCTGAATATATTTTGTAACAGTCGTCATAAAGCCGGCAAGATATGCCGAAGGAGCAGGGGAATGGTAAAGGTTTTGAATAATATCTTCTTTGTTGATGATATTTTCCGCGTCAATTTTAATTTTCAAATCGTTCGGGATTTCCCTATAGAGGTATGAAGCAATAAAATTTTTTGCTATGTACGCTCCGCTGCCTTCATCGCCCAGGATATATCCGAGTGATGGAATATGCTCTGTAATTTTTTCGCCATCATACAAACAGGAATTGGAACCCGTTCCTAGTATGGCAACGATACCTTTTTGACCTCCGCACAGCGCCCGCGCCGCGCCCAGCAAATCATGATTGACTTCTATTGCAGCATTGCTGAAAAGTTTTTTGAGCGACTGCTTTATCATATTGCACCGTACTTCATCAGAACATCCGGCACCGTAAAAATAAATTTCCTTTATGCTGTTCCGGTCAATTCCTATGTGAATCTGGGTAACGAGAATATTTTCAATCTGTTCGGCGGAAAGAATAAAAGGATTGATACCGCTTGTTGAAAAAGAGTGCCGCTCCAGGTTTTCATCTGCAAGAACCCAGTCGGTCTTAGTACTTCCGCTGTCTGCAATCAGAATCATTGTTAATCTGAAGAGATAGAAAATTTTTCGCCTTCAAGCGCCAGGGCAGTTGAAGGAAATATTTTTTTTGCTTCTGCCAGCAACGGAGAAACATCTTTGTGGCGCGCTGAAAAGTGGCCTATAAGTAGACTTTTTACCCCTGCCATTTTAGCAATGGTTGCCGCCTGCGAAGCGGTTGAATGAAACGTTTCTTTCGCCCTGTCAAGTAATTCATCGCTGAAAGTTGATTCATGATAAAGCAAGTCAGCTCCTTCGACATAATTAGAAATGGTTTCATCAAACAAGGTATCAGAACAATACGCATAACTGCGTGCACGGCTGGGCGGAATCGTAAGCTCATGATTCGGAATTGTATTTCCTGTTTCATCCGTATAGTCAGCGCCCCTCTTCAGGTCAGGGTACAACGTGTAAGGGATTTTATACTGGACAAGTTTTTCGGGAATCAGTTTTCTAAGGCCTTCTTTTTCATTAAATAAAAACCCGCAGCAATCAATGCGGTGATTCATAGGAATGCTTGAAACAGCTAAAGAATCATCTTCAAAAATAATTTTTTTAACCGAAGTGTTTACCGCGTGAAACGTAAGCGGATAGCGCAGCACGGTTTGCGAATATTCAAGCTGAAGGTCAGTAATATGCTGAAGTTCTTTTGGGCCGAAGAGATGCATCTCGCTGGTACGCCCCTGCAGGTGCATGGTAGAGAGCAAGCCCATCAACCCGAGATAATGGTCTCCGTGCAAATGGCTTATAAATATATGATTGATGCGGCTAAAGCGAATCTTGTATCGCTGAAGCTGCATTTGGGTACCCTCTCCGCAATCAAGCAAAAAAAACCGCTCATGCACGTTAAGTACCTGAGCGGAAGGGTGACGGTTGTAAATGGGAGTAGCAGAACTGCTGCCAAGAATCGTCACATCAAAAGTCATGGTTTGGCAGTGACAATCATCTTTTTCGTAATCGACTTATTCTTGAAATTAAGTTTATAGAAATAAATCCCAGGTTTAAAATATTTTGAAGAAAGAGTAATTTTATTGGTACCGCTAACCACATCTATGCTTCGCATGATAATTTCTCTGCCCAGCAAATCATACACACTGAAATCCGCTTTACCCCCTGATGGAGATGCAAAAGAAATTTCGGTTTGCAAGTTGAATGGGTTCGGGAAATTCTGGGAAACATCAAACGAATTGGAATTGAAAACCTGGATTCCTGAAAACGGCTGAACAACAATCCTGTAATCGTCATCTGCTGTATCAATTACAACGGGAGTGAGAGGCACAGGTATATGTCCGTAAAATCTTAAGTGAATTACTAACTGATAAGTTTGTGCAGGTGATGGAGGAATCCCCGAGATAAGGATGCAGCCATTGCTTCCACCCGGAAATAACATGCCTGGCGGATTAGATGATGTTGTAAAACCGACGGGCAAATTTGAAATACTCATAACTCTTACAGAGTCAACAACAACAGGAGGTACAGATGAATATACTTTAAACTGAATGGTATCCGCATAGAACACAGAGACCATTCCTGTATCCAGATTTGTTAAGCTGTCAGGATAAACACCGGGTGTAACTATAGATAAATCGGGTGAGCACTGGGCAATAGTTCTGAACGTACCACAAGTTAAAATGACGGCAAGCAGGAGTATTGTCTTTTTCATACGTTTCGTTTTAGCGTGTAAATAATTAAATGATTATTGTTCTTTATCAAGGTTTTTTTCAATCTGCTCCATCATAATATAATCTACCGCTTCGCCGGTGGTGGGAATGATGGTAAGAATGTTGTCGAGCTGGGAGATGGAGATAAGTTTTTTAACATGGTCTTGTAGCGAGGTAAGGATGAAACTTCCCCCTGAATTTTTACACAGGCGGTTGCCGACAAGAATAGCGCTAAGTCCCGATGAGTCGCAGTAAGCTGTATCCGTCAAGTCGAGAATAATGTTTTTAAAATCCTGCGAATTAAACATTACAAATTCTGTTTTCAGCTCCGAAGAAATTGCGCTGGTGAGTTTGTCTTCGTTGAGTTTTACAACAATATAACTATCATGCTTATCTGCAGAAAATTTCATTCCATGTGGATTTGCCTCAAAATTACAACAAATAATTTACATGCCTGCAACTTACATTATGAGTTATGAAATGAAGATGTGGGCAGAAAATGCCCGTTTTAAACTGTATTCCGCTTATACTTCCACCTGCGATGCGTCCATAGATAAAACTCGGGAGCAGCAAGAATAAGTTTTTCATTAATGCGCATAATAGCTTCGGTAATTTCTCCATTGCGGGTTTGTTGAGGAGTATCCGTTACCAACTCGTATTCTATTCGGTACATCCCTCTTTTTTGCTTTGTGATTTTGCCATAAATGACAGGGAAATCATACTGCCTTGCATACCGTTCAACGCCTGTGAGAACAACCGTATCCTGGTTCAGGAAAGTCACCCAGTGTCCTTTGTCAGGATTAGAGGGGCTTTGGTCAAAAATAAAACCGTACGAACAGGCAATCGTTTTGTGCTCTTCAAAATATTTTGCCACTTCGCGTATGGCCATAAGCGTGAGCCCGAATTTGCTTCTTGTTTGCTGAAGTTTTTTGTCGAAGAATTTATTACTGACCGGCTTGTAAATGCCCAGAGCATGATGCGAGCTATGACGGATAAAAGCCAGGGCCGGCCATTCCCAGTTTGCATAATGTCCCGTAGCAAGAATTACGCTGCGGTTCTGATGATAATAGTTTTCAAGAAGCTCACCGTTTACCACCTGTACACGGTCGGTTATATATTTTTCTGATGCAGTAAATGTCTTAATGCCTTCGAGGAATATATCGCAAAAATGGCGGTAAAACTTTTTCATGATTTGCTTTATCTCGGCATCTGTTTTTTCCGGAAGTGATTTTTTCAAATTGCCGACAACCACTTTTTTCCGGTAGCCAAGCAAGTGATAGAAAATAAAATAAAGCGCATCAGAGAATGCATACATGACCCGCTCCGGCAGCAGGGAAAGAGGAAAAAGAAAAAGGTAATACAGGAGGGCGCTGAAAAAATTCATCCCCGAAATAATATTTCAGTTTTTGAAAAATGTAATAAGCGAAGTGAGGCGCTTTTTGAGCTGACGCCTGTCAATAATAAAATCGAGGAAGCCGTGCTCCAGCACAAACTCAGAGGTTTGAAATCCCTTCGGCAGGTCTTTGCGAATGGTTTCTTTCACCACGCGCGGCCCTGCAAAACCAATCAACGCCCCTGGCTCTGCCATATTTACATCGCCCAGCATGGCAAACGATGCGGTAACACCGCCTGTTGTAGGGTCGGTCATCAGCGAGAAATATGGAATTTTTTCTTTCGAAAGTAACGTAAGCTTGGATGACGTTTTTGCCATCTGCATCAACGAGAAAGCGGCTTCCATCATTCGCGCTCCGCCTGATTTTGAAATCACAAGCAACGGAGTTTTTTTAACGATGCATTCATCAATAGCGCGTGAAATCTTTTCTCCCATCACCGAGCCCATCGAGCCGCCGATAAATGAAAAGTCCATACAGGCAATCATTAAATCATTGCTATTTATCTTTCCGTATGCCGTGCGAACAGCATCGTTGAGATGTGTTTTTTTTATGGCCTCTTCAAGCCGGTCGGTATATTTTTTTGTGTCGGAAAAATTCAGCGGGTCGTCAGAAACCAGCCCGGCATTTATTTCGGTAAACTGATTCTCATCAAAAAGGATTTTGAAATAATCTTTGGACCCGATTCGCTCGTGGTAGCCGCATTTTTCGCACACATAATTTCTTTCAATGTGGTCTTTCATCGGGGCAATGCGTTTGCATGATGCGCACTTATGCCACAACCCTTCTGGGGTTTCCTTTTTTTCCAGGGTGCGGGTAGTGATACCGGCTTTTATTCTCTTAAACCAAGACATTTGGATTTCGGATTTCGGATTTGCAATTTCGGATTTACTTCAATCCGCAATCAATAATTCGCAATTCGCAATGGTTCATGCAATCGTTATCTCTTTCGCAAGATACACATCCTGGATAGCATTCAGCAGTTCAATTCCATCTTTCAACGGTTTTTGAAAAGCCTTTCGGCCTGAAATCAAACCGTGCCCTCCGGCTCTTTTGTTGATGACTGCAGTGGCAACGGCATCTGCCAAATCAGTTTGTCCTTTCGATTCTCCTCCCGAATTAATCAATCCTACTCTTCCCATGTAGCACGATATTACCTGGTAACGGCATAAATCAATTGGATGTTCCGTGGTAAGTTCTGTGTAAATCTTTTCATTGGTCTTGCCGAAGTTCAACGCCTTGAAACCGCCATTATTTGTCGCGAGTTTTTGCTTGATAATATCGGCTTGAATGGACACGCCCAAATGATTCGCCTGCCCCGTAAGGTCTGCCGAAGTGTGATAATCAACCCCATCTTTTTTGAAGGCGCTGTTTCGCAGATAGCACCAGAGAATGGTTGCCATGCCTAATTCATGTGCAATAGAAAATGCATGTGAGATTTCCTGTATTTGCCTGCCCGATTCAGCAGACCCAAAATAAATGGTGGCTCCTACTGCAGCAGCTCCCATATTGTAAGCATCTTTCACGGTGCCAAACAGAATCTGGTCATACTTATTGGGATAAGTCAGAAATTCGTTATGATTTATTTTGACAATAAACGGAATCTTCTTAGCATATTTTTTTGAAACGGCTCCAAGCACGCCAAAGGTAGACGCGACGGCATTACATCCTCCCTCAATAGCGAGACGAACAATATTTTCAGGGTCAAAATAATCGGGGTTGGGAGCAAACGAGGCGCCTGCAGAATGTTCAATACCCTGGTCGACCGGAAGAATGGAAACATAACCGGTTCCGCTAAGGCGGCCGTGATTATAAATTGCAACCAGGTTGTTAAGAACGGCTTTGCTGCGGTTACTTTCTGAAAAAATTCTTTCTACAAAATCACCTCCCGGCTTGTGGAGCTTTTCTTTCGGTACGGTTTTGCATTGATGGTTCAGAAAATAATCTGCCTGCGAACCCAGCAGCGATGTAATTTTAGATATGGACATACTCGGTAAAAATGATTTCTGTAAGGAACAAAACTAAAAATAAATCTTTGAACGGGTCAATTCAGAACGGATAACCAATACCGAAATTATAATTGATATTGGTGGCAGAAAATTTTTGATTGCCGTAAACCCAGCGTTCTGATTCAATACGCGATGGGTCGCGAAGTTTTACAGCGCCATCTATACGGAAAATAAAATATGTAAAATTGAACCGGATTCCCAATCCCGCTCCTACGGCAAATTCCGAAAGCAACTTATCTATTTTCAGCTCCCCGCCAATTCGTTCATTATCAGGGTGGCGAAGCCATATATTACCTGCATCAACAAAAGCAGCGCCTTCCAGTCGTTTGAAAAGCGGAGAACGAAGTTCAAAATTCACTTCTGTTTTTACGTCTCCTGTTTGTTCAATATTAAAAGTATTAACATAAGAGCCCGGGCCTAACGACCTGAATTTCCATGCGCGCAAACTGTTAGAGCCTCCGCCATAAAAACTTTTTTCGAAAGGCAACGCAATAGAATTACTATACGGCAAACCTATTCCGGCATCAAGTCTCCAGACAAAAATATTATTCGCCGCAAAGTTCTGGTAATGCCTGATATCCAGTTCAAATTTTTGGTACTGCGAATAGGTAAGCCCGAATGCTTTCCTGAATCCCAATGAATCTTCTTCTATAAAAGACGCGTTGCGAATAGCAGAAAGAAGCAATCCGGAAAATTCCCAGTAGAACTGGATAAAATAAAAATTCCTGCTGGATGATTGTTCCTGGTTATTGTAAATAAAATTTAGGCGCCCCGAAGTTAGAAGGTGGTCATTGTAACTGTAGAACAATCCTTTATCATCAATCTTGTTTAATTTATCTACAAATGATGGTGACAGTTGCACATTAACAAAATTTATGTCAAAAAAGTCGAAAGAAACTTTAAGGGGTGATGTTGTTTTAATCTGCCAGCTGAAATTCAAATTGCCGACAGAGCGGTTGTAGTCGGGCCGTTGCTGGTAATTTGCAGCGATTGAAACTCTTGTTTTTGGATTCCATTTGCGCAAAGACTTCCTGAAAACCGGGTCTATTAAAAGTAATCTTTTCAGGTTCAGCGAAGCTTCGGGGCCAATCTCATATGTATTAAATAGTAAAGCCGTGCGGTTGTCCTCTTCTGATAAAGTTCTCTGAAATTCAAGTCCCCCTTTCAGCTTTAACTCGAGGAGCTCAGCGCCTTTCAAGGCATTCTTATTACGGTAACTGATATTGCCTGCAATTCCAAGGTTACCTGCATTGTGCGTGCCTTCGGTTTCAATAGTAAAATCCTGGTTTTGAAGAGGAGTAAGGAGAATCTCCACATCAAGAAGATATTGTTGCTGGGCGTCCGTTCGCGGTACTTCATCAAAACGAATATTTACAAAACGGAAAACATTAAGGTCTGTAAGGCGCGAGTATGAATATTTTACATCCTTAATATTAAATAACTCGCCCGGGGAAATAAAAATAGCGCGCAGCAGAACATCTCTGCGGTATCTCAGTTCAGGGTGCGCCTTGTTAACCAGAAAAAAATAATTTTTATAGCTCACCGTATCGTACACCGGCGCTGCAGTAGATTTTGGGTCGTAATCTGTTCTGATGAATATTCTGTTTAGATAATATCTGTGGTGATTCTCTCCATTGCCTGCGCCCGCAGCGGAGTCTTCCTTCAGGCGGCTCACCGTCATCTTCAGGTTGATTTCGTTTGTTTGCAAAGCGCTGTCTGCAGAGTAACTGATGAATTGCTTTGTAAAAAAATAATACCCGTTGCTTTTCATCACCTCGGTAAAACGCTCACGCTCTCTATCTAAAATATCTTCGTCATAAATCATTCCCTGGTGAATGAGGGAATTTTTTTCTTCTTCAATAAGCCGCGGATAAACATTAGGGTCGGTGGATGCATATTCAATACTTTTTATCCTGTACGGTTTTCCGGAAACAATAGTGTAAATCACTTTTGCTTTTTTCTTTTTATAAATCACCGTATCCTTCACCATTGCATTGAAGTAACCCTTCCTGTTCATAAAAAACTTCAGCTGGTTCGTAGAACGGTCAACCTGCGAGGTATCAAGCACAACGGGTTCTTCACCGATATTTTTAAGCCAGGTAGAATTTAACTTCTCACCCAGCAGGTAAAATCCCATTTGAAGGCGAAAAAGGAAGAAAAATTTCCGGTTTGGTTT
This sequence comes from Bacteroidetes bacterium 2013_40CM_41_45, assembly GCA_002215675.1. Classification (GTDB taxonomy): domain Bacteria; phylum Bacteroidota; class Bacteroidia; order AKYH767-A; family 2013-40CM-41-45; genus 2013-40CM-41-45. The sequence goes on from NGFH01000009.1 coordinate 408,698, forward strand.
CTGACGGATGTAGGTGTGAAGCGCCTCTTTGTCAATGGATTTATTGTCGTGTTTGATTTTATATCCCGTAAAAAAATACTGGCCGTCTTTAAGATTTTTAGTTGGGCTGCACGCTGAAAGAACGAACAGGGTTCCGATAGCCGCTGCTGTAACCAGCTTCCGGAAGAATGAAATGCAGTGCATCGGGCAAAAATAATACATTCGCTGTGCGCAATATCGGATAACGAGTTCGTTATGCGTGGGTTGTTGTTAATAATGTGTCCTTAAACTCAACTATAGTGCCATCTAAATCAGAAATAGGTTTTGTCCGCTCCCTGCACCAGAAAAAATTCAGGCACGGGAATAACCTTTTTCTCACCGAAGGAAAAAAAACAATGGAGGAATTGTTACTCTCCGGTTACCATGTAAAGACCATTTATGCGTTAGGCGATTTCGCAGAAGAATTAGTAAAACGGTTTCCGGATAAAACCAAGGGGAAAGTATCCATTGTCAGTGAAAAAGAATTGCAAAAAATAAGCACACTTACAACAGCGCAAGAATGTGTGGCCGTTGTGGAAATTCCGGAACGCAAAATTGATTTCCGGCTGATGGCCTCAACAGTTACGCTGGCTCTCGATAATATAAGCGACCCCGGGAATCTCGGCACCATAATAAGGACTGCTCACTGGTTTGGCATTGAAACAGTAATCTGCTCCGAACAATGTGTTGAGATTTACAACCCAAAAGTTGTGCAGGCAGCAATGGGCTCTTTGTTTTTTGTAAATGTTATTCAAACTAATCTTGATGAAGTTTTTACATCCGTTAAAAATGGATTACCCATTTACGGCACAGTGCTGAATGGAAAAAATATTTATGAAAGTAATCTTAAACCGCCCGCAATTATTTTGCTGGGTAACGAAAGCACGGGCATCGGTAAAGAGTTGAAGCCCTTCATTACACATCCTGTTACTATTCCGATACAAGTAAAAAAAGGAAAACATCAACCCGATTCACTGAATGTTGCCACAGCGGCTGCAATAGTTTGCGCAGAAATAACGAAGACATTGAAGCAATAGATTATTTTACTTTTATTTCTTTTATGATTTTCCCGTTTTTGTAGATAGTTTTTTTTACAAGTTTTCCTGTCGGATCATATTGCTTCCATTCACCATCTTCTTCGTTGTTCACATAATTACCTTCATTCATCAGGCATCCTTCTTCGTCATAGGTTTTAGCAGGCCCTGATAGATTTCCATTATCGTATGTATACTCCGTAGAAATTTTTCCATTCTTAAAATACCATTTTGCGTCTCCTTGCTTCAGACCTTTTATCCAGAAAGTTTCTTCCTGCAATTTGCCGTCATCATAAAATTTTTTGCTGGCGCCTTCCTGCTTTCCCTTCAGGTAGAACTCTGTGACTCGCGGCCTGCCGAAGCTGTTTAAAACGTTGCGGTGGCCATTGAGAAAATTGTTTTCATAGGTCTCATCAAGAACCACCATTCCGTTGTTGCTCAGTTCAATGTTAGGGCCATAGCGGGCACCGTTTCTGTATTCGGTAATTCTGATGGTAAGTCCAAAATCGCTGTACTGCCGCCAGGTGCCGTCATACTGTCCGTTCTGAAGCGAACCGGTAGCCATTATTTTACCGTCTTCATCATAGATAACCACGTATTGCCTTCCGGCAGTTTCACGGTCTTGTGCAAACAAGGTATCGTGCGGAACCTGGTGCTGCGCCCAGGACGAAAACCAACCCAGCAGGCCGGTAAAGAGGAATATTTTTTTCATTCTGAAAAATTATTTGTTGCAAAAGAAGAAATAGTGTTCTGAATAAAAAATGATAATTGAAATGTTTCTTAAATCGAATGGTAAACAGAATCGCTTACATTTGCCTGACCCCTTTTATCAAAAATCAGAGCAAAAGAAGGTATTCCTAAAATGTTAACCCGGCTCCATATTCAGAATTATGCGCTTATTGACCGGCTGGAAATAAATTTTACTGACGGACTTAATATTATTACAGGCGAAACGGGGGCGGGAAAGTCCATAGTTCTGGGTGCGTTGTCTCTTATTTTGGGAGAACGCGCAGATATGCAGGCGCTGCTCGATAAATCGCGCAAATGCATTGTGGAAGGAGAGTTCAGGATTGATGACGCGAATATGCGCAATTTTTTTTCTGAACACGCGCTCGATTATCAGAATCAAACTATCATAAGGCGCGAACTTACTCCCGATAGTAAATCGCGGTCATTTATTAATGACACTCCGGTTAATCTTTCAACAATTAGAGAGCTTGCCGCTATGCTGGTGGATATTCACTCGCAGCATGAAACGTTACAAATAATTAATCCTGCTTTTCAACTTTCGCTGGTGGATGTTTTTGCAGGAAATGAAAAATTGCTCACCGAATATCGCGAAGTATTTACTTCATGGAAAAAAAATTCGGCAGAGCTTTTTGAATTCATAGAAGCAGAAAAAAAATCGGCGGCAGACTTCGATTATTTCAGCTTCCAGCTTAATGAGCTTGAAAATGCTTCACTTAAACAAGGAGAAGAGAGCGATATCGAATCAACTCTGAAGACAGCACAGCATAGTGAAGAGATAAAATCAGTTCTGAATTCTACGATACAGAGTATAAGTGCAGAGAAAGACGGAATTCTTGCCCGGCTGCGCAGCGCGCAAAACCAAATTTCAACTACTGCCAGGTACCAGGAAAATCTTAAGCCGCTTGCAGAACGCCTCAGCAGTGTTGTGATTGAACTGAAAGATATTTCTGATGAGTTGGAAGTATCGGAATCTCAAGTTGTATATGACCCTGAAAAAATCCAAACGCTTCATGACCGTCTCGATGTACTCAACCAGCTCCAGCATAAACACCGGGTTTCATCAACAGATGAACTCCTGGCACTTGAAGAATCTTTTCGTGAAAAAATAAGAAGTATAGAATCAGCAGGGGAGAGGATTGAACTTCTGAAGACGGAGGTCGAAAAGCTTTCAGCTCAATTGAAAACCCTTGCGCAAAAATTATCCGCTTCAAGAAAAAAAATTATTCCTTCGGTTGAAAAGAGAATTACGCGTTTGCTCGCAGAATTAAAAATGCCCGATGCAGTTTTCAGAATAGAGCAGTCAGAAAAAGATTCGAATGAAAACGGAACCGATGAAATTGCCTTTTTATTCTCTGCTAACAAAGGAGTTGCTCTTATGCCGCTTGGTAAAGTTGCTTCGGGCGGAGAATTAAGCCGGCTGATGCTTGCAGTTAAATCATCCGCGGCAAAACAAATGAAACTACCCCTGATGATTTTTGACGAGATAGATAGTGGTGTATCGGGCGATGTTGCTTTGAAAGTAGGGAATGCCATGAAAGAGCTTGCACTGAACCACCAGGTGATTGCTATTACGCATTTGCCGCAAATTGCTTGCAGGGCCGATGTTCATTTTATAGTGACTAAAGAACAAGTTAACCATAAAGCAGTTACTTCGCTGGCTCAATTATCTGAAGAGGACCATATTCTTGAAATTGCAAAAATGATTGCGGGCGGAAAGCCATCGCAGGCGGCAATACAAAACGCAAAAGAATTGATTGGATAATCTTGACTCTAAACACTGAACTCTAAACTCTAAACTCTAAACTCTAAACTTTAATATGTCCCACAACTTATTGAAAGGAAAGAAAGGAATTATTTTCGGAGCGCTCGATGGCAACAGCATTGCATGGAAAATTGCAGAGCGCTGTCATCAGGAAGGAGCGGTTTTTACGCTTACTAACGCACCGGTTGCATTACGCCTGGGAACCATACGGCAGCTTGCAGAAAAAACTTCGGCTCAGGTAATAGCTGCCGATGCAACGGCATTACCGGACCTCGAAAATCTTTTTAAGCAATCGATGGAAATCCTTGGTGGTAAAATTGATTTTATCCTGCACAGCATCGGTATGTCTCCCAACGTCAGAAAAAACAAACCGTATACAGACCTGGATTATGACTTCTATCATAAGACCATGGATATCTCTGCAATTTCTCTTCACAAAACACTGCAAACTGCCATGAAGCACGATGCAATAAATGAATGGGGAAGTGTAGTTGCGCTAACCTACATCGCTGCGCAAAGAGTTTTTCCTGATTACAATGATATGGCAGATGCGAAATCATTATTGGAAAGTATTACGCGCAGTTTCGGCTATCAATATGGAAAGCATAAAAAAGTAAGAGTCAATACAATTTCGCAGTCGCCTACGCGCACCACGGCAGGGAGTGGCGTAAAAGGTTTTGACGCCTTCATCAGTTATGCCGAAGCCATGTCTCCTTTGGGGAATGCATCAGCGGATTCATGCGCAGATTATTGTGTTACGTTGTTCTCTGATTTAACCCGCATGGTTACTATGCAGAACCTTTTCCACGATGGAGGATTTTCTTTTACCGGTGTAAGCGAAGAGGTAATGAAAAAATTTATGCCTTGATTACCACGCCCTGTGCTGCGTTGAAATAGTAAAAACGTGACGAAGAATATTTTCTTCGGTCTTGCTGAATTTCATTTTTCTTCTTTCAAAAACCCTGCGCGCAACTTCGAGGGCATCTTCAATTCTGAACGTAGAAAATCCCTGCGCTCCGCCCCATGAAAAACTGGCAATGAATTTGGGAGGAAAGCCGGTTCCGAAAATATTTGTATTTATCCCAGAAACTGTTCCGGTATTGAACATACTGTTAATGCTGCATTTGCTGTGGTCGCCCATCATAAGCCCGCAGAACTGCAAGCCCGTGCTGATGAATTTTTCGCTTTCATAATCCCACAGCTTTACATTGGAATAATTATTTTTAAGGTTCGAATTATTGGTGCCCGCTCCAAGATTGCACCACTCACCGATAACGGAGTTACCCAGGAATCCGTCATGCGCTTTATTAGAGTAGCCGAAAATAACAGAGTTGGAAATTTCACCACCCACCTTGCTGAAAGGGCCAATGGTAGTATCGCCATAAATTTTTGTTCCCAGCCGCACGGTCGAATCATGGCACAACGCAAACGGCCCGCGGATGATGCTGCCTTCCATTACTTCAGCATTCTTTCCCAGGTAAACCGGCCCTTCCGAAGCATTGATAATGCAGGCCTCCATTTTAACTCCCTGTTCTGCAAAAACATTTTTGCGGTTGATGATATGATTGGTCGAACTGATTTTTGCTGATTTTTTTTTTGCAGTAAGCACAGTAAAATCATCTCGTATGGCTAGGCCGTTCTTTGCAAAGATGTCGCAAAGGTGCAGGAGCTTGATCACCTGCGGCTTGTAAGTGATGGTATTGCTAAACGGGATATTATCAACTGAAGAAATATTTTTTAATTCTTTATTTGCTGTACGAATGGCGATGACTTCGCCTTCATTCACGAGGCGCTCGCCTTGTTTGAGCTTGCCGATACTATCAACGAGTCGCTTGTCAGGCAGCACTTTGCCATTGATGAGCAAGTTATCGGATGCGGTTTTAAGAGGGAATTTTTCAGAAAGATAATCCTGCGTCAGGAAAGACACTTTTACACCGAGATGCTTTTCCCATTTTTCACCCATGGTTAAAATGCCGAATCGTATGGCTGCTACCGGGCGCGTAAACGTAAAGGGTAGCAGCGCAGAGCGGGTGTGGTCTTCAAACAGGATTATATTCATCAGTGAAAAAGTTTCCAATATTAAACAATGTTCTAAAAACTCATCCTTGCCATAGGCGCAGCCGTTTGTGGGGCAAAATCATTTTTCAAGAATTTATAATAACCCGCTACGGCAATCATAGCTGCATTATCTGTGCAATAGCGGAGTGGAGGGATGTAAATATTCCAGCCTAATTTTTTAGCTGCTTCGTTTACAGCATTGCGCAAGCCGCTGTTGGCGCTTACTCCACCGGCAATGGCAATTTCTTTGATGCCCGTTTGTTCAGATGCCTTCTGTAATTTTTTAACAAGAATATTCACGATGGTTTCCTGAATGGAAGCGCATAAATCATTTTTATTTTTCTCCACAAAATCCTTATCGGTTTTTGATTGCTCTCTTACAAAGTAAAGAAACGCTGTCTTCAATCCGCTGAAGCTGAAATCGAGCCCGGGAATCTGTGGCTCGGGAAAAGAAAATCTTTTCAGGTTACCTTCACGTGCGTATTTATCAATAAGCGGCCCTCCGGGGTAGGGAAGGTTCATAATCTTTGCTGCCTTATCAAAGGCCTCGCCCGCGGCATCATCCAGTGTTTCTCCTATCACTTCCATATCCAGGTAATCTTTTACCTGAACTATTTGCGTGTGCCCGCCAGATACAGTAAGGCACAGGTAAGGAAAGGAGGGATGTTGTTCCCCCTCTCCTTTGGAGAGGGGGTTAGGGGGTGAGGCAATAAACAGCGAAAGTACATGAGCTTGCATATGATTTACTTCAACGAGGGGCACTCCAAGCGCAAGCGCAAGCGACTTTGCAAAAGAAACCCCTACCATGAGCGAACCGGGCAAGCCGGGCCCTCTTGTAAAAGCAACCGCCTGAATTTGATTCTTTGACAAACCCGATTTACGGATGGCTTCATTGACTACGGGAATAATATTTTTCTGATGTTGACGCGAGGCAAGTTCGGGAACTACTCCGCCAAAATTCTTGTGAACTTCCTGTGTTGCAATAACGTTAGTAAGCACCGTGTTTCCCATAGCAACAGATGCCGATGTTTCATCGCACGATGTTTCTATACCGAGAATAACATTGTTTATTTGTTTATCATTCATAGCCAATTCACCTCTGCAATATTCATTTATACTTGCTGGCATTACTTTTGCCCTTGTGCTGGCAGACAGCTTTGGGGGTCAATAACTTAAATAATGGCAGGTGAACAAAATTATTAAAAAAGGCATCAATATAGTTCTGTGGGCATTCACGGGCTTTGCCATTTTTTTCCTGGCCGTTTATTTCCTGGTAAATTTTTCGTTTGTACAGACTTGGCTTGTTAAGCGGTTCACGAATCATTTTGCCGAAGCGCTTCATACACGGGTGGAAATTGAAAAAGTAAGCATTTCATTTCCACGTTCATTTGTGCTCGAAGGTTTTCATGTTGACGACCTGCACGGAAATACGCTTGCGGATATTCCCCGTTTGGACGTTTCAGCAGGGAAATTGTTTTTTAAAGAGAAAAATATTCTGCTGCATATTATCGGCATGACCGATGCACAATTCAACATCAGGATTTATCATGGTGAAAAGGAAAATAACATGGCATTCATACTTCGTCATTTTGCCTCCTCCGATACAACGTCATCCGGCGGAAAAACGGACATTGAAAACGTGAAGCTCACAAACTGCAGATTCAATTTTGTCAACGAAAATATAGAGCCGCAAGCAAAGACCATGAATTTTAATAATTTGTCTTTGAGCGGCATCGGTGGCGATTTTAGCGGTATCAAATTCAATGGAGACACGATTTCGGCGGACATCAAAAATTTCCGCATGAAAGATAAGTCAGGTTTCCAGATTGATGATATGCGCGCTTCCTTTAAAATGAATCCTTCAGAAATTACCCTGAATGATTTTGAACTGAAAACACCCGGCAGTGAAATACATTCTGATACTAAGCTTGAATATGCATCCTTCGATTCCTTTAATGATTTTGCTTCAAAAGTTACGATGAATGCTACGCTTAGTAAAAGTACGATAGCGTTCAATGATGCAGCTTTTTTTACAGACGGCATCGCGAAAAGCGAAAGCAAATTCACCATGCAGGGGAAACTTAAAGGTACACTAAGTGCACTCAAGATTAAAGAGATGGTTTTTGAATATGGAAAGAATACAAAGCTCCATGGTGATGTAAGCATTAATGGCTTACCTGATTTTAAGACAGCTTACATGGACTGCCGCATTGAAAAATTTCAGAGCTCATCTTCTGACATTGCAACTCTTCCGCTGTATGATTCAACAGAAAAAAAATTAATAGTCCTCCCTGAAAGCGTCAGTAAGCTTGGAGTGTTTTCCTTCAATGGAAAGTTTTCAGGGTTTTATAATGACTTTGTTGCGTTTGGAAATCTTTCCACTGCACTGGGCTATGCATCCACTGATATTAATTTCAAGACGAATAAAGAAAGTAAAAAAACAAGTTATAGCGGGCGCTTGTCACTGAGCAACTTTGATGCAGGAAAGTTTGCCGGAGTTAATGAAGTCGGCAAGGTTTCACTGAACATTAAAGTGGAAGGCAGCGGCTTTCGGTTCAACGAGATGAAAGAAACTGCAAGCGGAACCATAAGCCAGCTCCAATACAAAGGATATAATTACAATAACATTGTTGTTAGCGGCAACATGGAGAAGAGTTTATTTAAAGGAATTCTCTCGGTTCATGAAACCAATCTTGATGTTGATTTTGACGGAACGGTTGATATGAGAGGAAAAATTCCCGAGTATAATTTTATTGCGACCATTGGGTATATGAACCTTGACAATTTAAAGCTTGTCAAGGAAGGCAAGGAGCAGCGGCTTCGCACAAAGCTCAGTATTAACGCTTCGGGCAATTCACTGCAAACGCTGGAAGGTTCAGTTTTAATCCGCGATTCCTATTACAATTATGAAAAAACACTTTACTATGTAAACAATATTTCTCTCACTACCTTCGGTTTCGGTAAGGGGCGCACCATATATATCCGTTCTGATTTTCTTGATGGAGAAATAAGCGGAATGCTCGATGTAAAAAACTTTATTCCTTCTGTGCAAACATACCTGTCTCGTTATATTCCTAATGCATACACCAATAAGAATCTTACTATCTACAATCAGAATGCTTCATTCCACTTTACAATTAAAAACCCGGAATTACTTACGCGTCTTTTTGCGCCCGGAGTAGAGGTGGAAGCAGGAACAGAGCTGTATGGCAAGCTGAATACTACAGAAAATATTTTCTCGTTCCATATTCAATCTCAGGCAGCAAAATATCATAACATTGGTGTGTCGGGCCTTGATTTTACGATGGGCAACGATTCATCTCAGCTTATCTCGAACTTAAGCGTGGAAAAAGTTACTATCGGTCAGGGGATAGCTATTGCACTGTTTCGCTTTAATGCCAGGGCCGAAAACAATACTGTTTTGTTTAACATCTCAGCTTCCGATGCCGATACCTTTCCCAATAGGTTAAATCTTAAAGGTACCAGCACTATTAATTCTCCGTGGAGTAATCGTTTCGTCATTAATGAATCTTCCGTATATCTCAATAATGAAAAGTGGGAAATGAGCAGTGGAAATTTTATTGAAGTAGATTCGTCCAGAGTTAAAATCAGCGGGCTTACTCTTTCGCGCGGTAGTCAGCTCTTTGGCCTTGACGGAATTATCTCGAAGAATTCTGATGACCGGCTGGAACTTTCGTTTAACAATTTCAGCATGCAAAATATCAATCCGCTTATTTCAGAATCGGGGTTCGGATTTGGCGGAGTTATGGATGGGAAATTTTCCATTGCAGGCCTTCTGTCTAAGCTCAATATCTCTTCTTCAGCTACCATTGGAAACCTGGCTGTGAACAGCGATACAATTGGCAACGCAGATATCCGGTCGGTTTGGGATGATGAAAAGCAACAGCTCGATGCTGACGTGAGCGTGGTAAAGGGAACGAAAAAGATAATTGATATAGAAGGCAAATATTTTGTGCGGTCAGAGAATAACAATTTTGATTTCAGAGTCAGCCTCAGTGATGTTTATCTTCATCCGTTTGAAAAATTTATTGACGATGTTTTCTCCGACCTGTACGGAAAACTTTCTGCCGACCTTACTTTGACAGGAACTCCTGCCAACCCTGAACTTAATGGTAAGATGAAAATTACCAAGGGAAATTTTGTTCTTAATTTCCTGAATACGCGCTACAGCTTTACGGATGAAGTTACCGTAACGCCTCACTATTTCGGTTTCAACAACCTTACGCTGAATGACGAAAACGGAAAGACAGCAACGCTGAACGGAAAGCTGCTCCATAATAATTTTAAAGAGCTGACTCTTAATTTAGTTATGCAAACCAATTCGTTTCAATGTCTGAACACCGGGTATACAGGAACAGAAATTTATTACGGTACGGCAATAGCTACGGGATTTGTTACACTTAGCGGGCCGGTGAAATCACTTGCCATTGATTTAAATCTTACTTCGAATAAAGGAACGCGGATTTTCTTTCCGCTTGAGTCAACCGCAGTAATTTCTGAAAATAATTTTATCACGTTTGTCAATAAAAATGACACCGCTTCTGTTGAAGTGAGAAAACCGGTGAACTTAGCCGGAGTCTCTATTACAAGCAATATTGAATTGACACCCGATGCAGAAATACAAGTGATATTTGATGAAAAAATCGGTGACGTTATTAAAGGAAACGGGAACGGAAACCTGAAGCTGACGCTTACACCCGCGGGAGAATTTTTTGTAAACGGAAACTACATTATTCAAAAAGGAGATTATTTATTTACTCTTAAAAATATTATAAACAAAAAGTTCCTTATTGAGCCGGGAGGTGTTATAAGCTTTAACGGTTCGCCATATGATGCAAACATTGACCTTGATGCTGTTTATAAAACGCGGGCCTATCTCTCAGAGCTTTTCCCCGGTGATACGGTGTCCAGTTCGGGCTCGCAGGGGCGCACTAATGTAGACTGCCGTCTAATCCTTTCAGGCAAGCTGTTCAATCCTAATGTGAAATTCGATGTTGACCTTCCGGGCGCTGATGCAACTACGCAAAGCCTGGTAAAGAATTCGCTTAATACCGAAGAAGAAATGAGCAGGCAGGTAATCAGCTTGCTTGTGCTAAGCCGGTTTGCTCCGCTTCAGACAACCAGTTCCACAGTGGGTAATTATCAAGGCAGCGCAAAAGCCAGCGGAAGTGAATTGCTTTCTAACCAGGTAAGCAATTGGCTCAACCAGTTTAACAGTAAAGTAAATATCGGAGTCAGTTACCGGCCTAAAGACGCGTTGAGCCGTGAGGAACTTGAGCTTGCTTTGTCAACTCAGCAGTTTAACGAGCGGGTGACTTTTGATGTGAACGTTGGCTATGCAGGAGAAACAACGACACAAAATACTTCTCAAAACAGCAATACAATTATTGGTGACTTTAATGCTGAATACAAAGTAAGCGGTGATGGAAAAATAAGGCTCAAGGCATTTAACCGCACTAATAATAACACGCTTATCACCAACAATTCGCCTTACACGCAAGGGGTGGGAATATTTTACCGTGTTGAATTTGATAAGTTCCGTGACCTTTGGAGAAAGAAGCATTCGGAAAACACGCCGCCGCAAACACCTTAAAAACAGAAAAGCAACCGTGCCTTACGGGGCAGAGTCGCTTTTTAAGTTCAACCTTACGGGGTTGGGTATCTTTATGCTTTTAAATCCAGGTTCTGAATACGGGATGTTTAACCCACCTGTACTATTGATTGTTCTTATCCTAAAGCCGGTTTTATTACCGGTGTAAGGTTTTCATCTTTTTACATGAAGAAAATACCTGCTGACGGAATGTTTTTTTGTTAGTAGCAACTAATTGTTATTTTTGGGAAAATTTTAGAACCGACCAATGAAAAAGCTACTCACTGTTGCTATATTGTTTATGGTAAATCTTTCCCTTAAGGCGCAAATTCCTAATCCGAGTTTTGAGTGTTGGGATACAACGCATTTACCTCAGTATGAAGAGCCCTGTAGCTGGACTTCTTACAATCTTTTTTCAAACCAGGGATACCCGGTATTTGTTTACAAATCAGCCGATAGCCATAATGGCAATTCGGCTATTGAAGTTAGAACAGTTGGGTATACTAATCCTTTCCCTCCTTACAATCCCCTGGTCGATGTAGGGTTAGCGCAAACAGGAACCAATTATCAGAACGGGCCTAATGGATTTCAGTATACGCAAAGGCCTACATTGTTTTCGGCTTGGGTAAAATATATGCCGCAGGGAGTGGATTCGGCCGAGGTGAAAATGAAACTTTACAAATGGAATAATTCAACTCATCAGCCGCAGGATGTTGCTCACGCAGAATTTTATGTGAAAACTACCGATTCGGTTTATCACTGTAAAATGGCAACCTTTATCTATGTCTCGCCATTTACAACATCGGGTAATCCGGATACAGCAAGCGTGTACATCTCATCAAGTTTTCCAAATAATCCAACAGCAGGAAGCATAATCAGGGTTGATGATATTTCATTCACAAATTGTACCGTTGGCATTAACGATTTAACCAATGATAATGTACCGCTGCATTTTTATCCTAACCCCGCTGCAGACTTGATTTCTTTTTCATCACTCCCTGTAAGTGCGGATAGAGTGAAGCTTTTTGAAATAACCGGTAAGATGGTTGCGGTAGAAGCAGTGTCTGGTTCTAATTTAAAAATGGATATAAAAATACTGAACCCCGGAATTTATTTTTACGGTGTGTATGATGAGAATAATAAAGTGGTTGCTTCGGGCAAATTCAGTGTTGTTCGTTAAAGTATTTTAGTATTCTTTCAGTCCTCCGGTTTACGGGGGACTTTTTATTTTTATGAAATCGCCAGGCAAGAATTTTTCACGACCGCTTTTAAGATGGTACGCGGCAAACAGGCGCGACTTACCCTGGAGGAAAACGAAGGACCCGTATAAAATCTGGCTGTCCGAAATTATACTTCAGCAAACAAGAGTAAACCAGGGGCTGCCGTATTATTTAAAGTTCGTTAAAAAATTTCCTGACGTCCATTCACTTGCAAGAGCAGAATTAAGGACCGTGCTTAAATTGTGGCAAGGGCTTGGTTATTATTCACGCGCAAGAAACCTGCATACCGCTGCAAGGTTTATTGTTAAAGATTTGAATGGAAAGTTTCCTTCATCATATTCTGAATTGATAAATCTAAAAGGAGTAGGGCAGTACACGGCATCTGCTATAAGCTCGATAGCATTCAATGAAAAACGTGTTGTAGTTGATGGAAATGTGGAGCGCGTTTTAAGCAGGTATTTTGGAATCAAAGAAAATATTCATTCCCCAGGTGGAAAGAAAAATTTTTATGCGCTGGCAACGGAACTGATGGCTCGGCATTCGCCTTCGGAATTTAACCAGGCCATGATGGAATTCGGAGCATTGCAATGCGTACCCGTTAGCCCGTCCTGCTCTCTTTGTCCATTGCGCGCAAACTGCGTGGCGTATGCCAGCAATAAGGTTAGTAAGTTTCCGGTAAAAAAGGTAAAGCCAAAAATCAGGAACAGGTACTTTGATTATTTCATTATCAGCGAAGGAAATACTGTATACCTGAGGAAAAGAACGACAAGCGACATATGGAAATCACTATATGATTTTCCATTGGTAGAATCAAATAAACACCTGCCATTGACACAATTGATAAAAAGTCTTTCGACCGAAAAAGTATTAAAAGATATTACCCTTACTGATGTTTCCGGAGGTGGCAGAGTTTATCTTCACAAGCTTTCGCATCAAACGCTTAATGTACGGTTCTGGAATGTGAACCTGAAGGGGAGTAATTCTGAAATAAAAATCCCCGGCGTAATTAAGACAAACCTTAAATCACTCGGCAGCTTTCCTTTCCCCCGGCTTATTGAAAGATATGTAAACGAGGAGGTTATCTGACGCTTTATCGGGCTTGAATTATACCATGAAAGTGATGGTATAAATCTTGGAAGGTGTTATTTTTTTTCTATTTTTGACGGTCTATTAATCACTAAAACCTAAAACTATGATTGGTGTAAACAAAGTAATTCTTTTGGGTAATCTTGGAAAAGACCCGGAAGTCCGCTATCTCGAAGGAGGTATTGCCGTTGCTAAGTTTTCTCTGGCAACAACAGAGTCGTACAAAAATAAAGAGGGCGTAAAAGTAGAGCAGACCGAATGGCACAATGTTGTATTGTGGCGCGGCCTTGCAGAACTTGCTGAAAAAGCGCTGCACAAAGGAAGTACGGTTTATGTGGAAGGCAGAATCCGCACCCGTTCATGGGTTGACAAGGAAGGTGTTAAAAAATATATGACAGAAATAATGGGCGATAACATCAGCATACTCTCAAGAAAAACAGATGCACCCGCATCGACTCCTGCCGATACGAGCCATGCATCTGAACCTCCTGTAGTAGAGACCAGTCCCACACCTGCCGACGACTTACCATTCTGATTAAATTTATAATAGCGGAGTGCAGGGTATGATAAACTCTGCACTCTTGTTATTTTAGCACTTGTCAATTTAAAGCCTGAACGTTGGATATTCCCGAAAGCGGCCCGCAGCTGTTATTTATACTCCTCGAAATTATCCGCACACCCCTTTCTGCAGGAGTATTTGCCGAACTCTTAATCATTATTTTTCTTCTCTTCTGTTCCGCATTTGTATCGGCTACAGAAGTGGCTTTTTTTTCGCTGAAGCCCGCGGAGCTGGGGCTTCTCAAAAAATCAAAGCACAAGACAGACCAGCTTATTCTTACTATGCTTACCCATCCCAAGCGTTTGCTGGCTTCGGTTCTTATTTTCAATATGCTGTGCAACATTTCCATGATTGTGCTTACTACCGTGTTAATTCAGCATGCCTTTTACCTCGATACCAGTCCTGTGCTTGCTTTTCTACTGCAGGTTGTTATTGTTACCCTGCTGATTGTTTTGTTTGGCGAAACCATTCCCAAAATTTATGCTCAGCGTTTTGCACTTCAGACAGCCCGCTTTTTTGTGATTCCCATTTTTATAATTGATAAAATACTCACCCCGCTTAGCTACCTTCTTGTGCGTTCTTCCACTTTGATTGACCGCATCACTCGCAAAAGATACCTGGAAGTTACGTCCGAAGAGCTGGCTCATGCCATTGATATCACTGCCGATAAGTCAACTCCGGCAGACGAAAAAAATATTCTCAAAGGAATTGCCCGCTTCACCAACATTGATGTGAAACAGGTGATGACGGCGCGCACCGATGTGGTTGCGCTTGACATACGCATGAAGTTCCCGGTAATATTTTCAACGATTTTCGAATCGGGATATTCCCGTATGCCGGTCTATGAAAATACATTCGATAATATAAAAGGTATCCTGCATGTAAAAGATTTGCTTCCGTTTGCCCAACATAAAGAAGATGCCGGCTTCGACTGGAAAAAAATAATACGCCCGGCTCATTTTGTTCCTGAAAGCAAAAAGATAAATGATTTGCTGCGCGAGTTCCAGGACAAGAAAACACATCTTGCCATTGTGGTGGACGAATTCGGTGGTGCATCGGGTATTGTAACCATGGAAGATATCCTGGAAGAAATCATTGGTGACCTGCGCGATGAGTTTGACGATGAACAGGTGGAATACTCCAAGCTGAGCGAGACGGTTTTTGTTTTTGAAGGGAAGGCATTACTGAATGATGTGGCGCGCATAATGAATTTAGAACGTAAGTTATTTGATACCGGAAACGAAGAAGTGGACACGCTCGCAGGATTGGTTCTTGAACTGAAAGGAACATTGCCTGCGCAGAACGAAGTGATTCAATTTAAAAACATGAGCTTCACCATTGAATCAATGGGTAAGAAAAGAATTAAGCGGGTAAAGATTAGTATTAACGAGCCGAAAGAACCGGATACAATTTCGTCTTCACCCTCAGCATCCGGTGGCAGTGATAATATTGTGTATTCATTGCTGCTCATCGCTTCAGTTTTATTTGCAGGATGTGAGGAAAACTATACACCTCGCCCGCGCGGCTATTTCAGGATGGAATTTCCGGAGAAAAAATATGAGCGCGCCCAAACCGGCAACTGCCCCTATGTTTTTGAAATACCTGTTTATTCAACGCTTGTTCCCGACACTTCCAAAGAAACTGAACCATGCTGGTTCAATCTTGAGTTCAGTAAACTTAATGCCACGTTATACCTGAGCTATAAAAAAGTAAACGGCAACCTGGGTGCATTAATCGAAGACCACCACAAAATCACCATGAAACATATTTCCATGGCATCGGGCATTAACGAGGAAACGCTCACCGACCGTAAAAAAAATGTTTACGGGGTAATACAACATGTAAAAGGAAACGCAGCATCACCTTTGCAATTTTATGTCACCGACAGCTTGCATCATTTCCTGCGCGGCTCGCTTTACTTTTATGCAATACCTAATCCTGATTCTATTGCACCTGCGGAAAAATTTGTTACCGAAGATATAGACCGGCTGATTAATACGTTGGAGTGGAGGTAGATAAATCCATCACCTCACCACGGAAATCTTCCTTGTAATAATTGCCTCTCCAGCTTTAATGCGGCAGAGATACATTCCCGTTTCAAACTGCGAAACATCAACAGTAAGTTCGTGGCTTTGGGGAATACTGCTGTAGACCATTTCACCCAAAGAATTATAAATTTCAACCACTTCAATTTTTAATTCTGCATTCTTAATTCGTAATTCTTTTGAAGCCGGATTAGGATAAACATAGCTTTCATTGCTAAGGAAATTCGCCGGCTCAACAGCAGTATTCGGGTCGCGGTCTATAGTGGCATTTATCATCAGGTCGTTGGTTTGGCGGAAGCGATAAATTGCCCATGTGTGATTGGTAAGCACTTCAAAGGTTCGGTTTGAGATGGGCTTGCTGATGTTTTCGCCAAGAATAATATTCGCACCGCCCATTTGCCATTCAACAAAGAAACCTCCCGAGTCAATCATTATAGGCGCGGAGAGAATTACATTGTTCCATGTTCCGGCTACCACCGAAGTGGCAGGAACCCAGACAGAATCGAGCATATTACCGGGCAACCCATTGGGGCCACCGCTTTCATAGAGCTTTGCGGCAAATCCTACGTTTGATGCATTAGATACAATGTAGAAATGTAATTGCTTAACACGGCATGGAAAAAACGGGGGGACAAACTGAACCCCGGCACCGCCATTGCCTCCGTTCCAATTGAGGCCGGGCCCATTGGCGGTATTGTCGTCATAAGACAAACGTATATTTAATTGTGATGTGTCGACAACTACAATTTCCAGCGAGTCGATATTGTTAGAAGGAACACTGTCACCGGCTAAGGATGTAGTGGTTATCATCTTATAGGTTCCGGAAGTTGTGGGATTAAAAGTATTGCTCATAGTAAGAACCTGCACCTGTGCCGGTGTAAGCAAACTGACTGTTGCATTGTCCTGAACCACCGTGGTATTCACACTATTCAGAATTTTACAGTTTGTATTGAAGGGACTGGTGTTTATGTTACCTGTGTTTTTTATGGCAGCAACCATCTGATATGGCGTGGGACTATTGCGCGATAGAAATATTCCCCCTGAAATAGCATTACCCGTCCAATGCGCCTCCGCATCGTTAGCAATGTATGTCGTGGAAGGCGGATAATAAAACTTAATCGCATACGGAGTGGTGAGGTAATACCCTCCCAGGTTTAATGGGTCGTGCAAAACCTGTAATCCAACAGAGCCGGAAATATTTTCGATCCCGACAGTCATGTAATTGCTAACTGCTCCCGAACTAAGTCCCGATTGCTGCTGGTACTGAAAGGTAATGGAACTGTCATTATTATTAAGAATAATCTGGAAAGTATTAGAACCTGTATAATAGGGTGCGTTCACCTGCCAGAACGGAACATTAATCCATGAAATAATGCAGGTATCATTGGTAGGGCTTCTCCACAGCCAACACTGCGCCAGGTTTCCAACTCCGTCAAAGTTTAAATCGCTCAGCATGGCAGCAACAAAATTATTCGGCTGAGTGGTGCTGGGAATGGTATAAAAAGGTGATGCAAGATTATCGTTACCAAATGCTATAAACCCGTTGGAACCTACCCATACCTGTGTTACATCGTACCAATAAAAGTGAAACGGGAAGCCAATTTGTAAAGCCCCAACGGTGTTATCATCGCCCAGCGGTTTTACGTCAACAGCACCGGTAATGCCCGCAATATCAATCCAGTTATAGACCGGCCCGTTGGGGTCATTAATATCGCGCCATGTATACCCGTAAGCGTCAGGGCCTCCGGAGAGGGCGAACGAGTTTGATGTTATTCCAACGAGTATTAAGAGTAGAGCGTAAATTTTTTTCATGTGATGATTTTTTAGGATTATTTTACCCGACCAAATTACCAAAAAAAATCTGAATGAAGGAAATGCATATAGTTCATCTTTACTAAGTTTGTGCTGTTTTGGGCTATGTACATTATGAAAGTAAAAGGCACAGCGCGCATTCCTGACTATGTTCAGATACGGGATGATGGCTTTACGCTTATTGCCTATTTCCGCGCCGACCGCCCCGAAAAAGAGCTGGCGCGCCTGGGGTTGAAGGGAATTGAAGATAAATTGAAAAAGAAAATTGAAGAGATTCCTTATGGCAAACTTACTCACGTAGAATTTTGAATGAGTATAAAAACGCATGACAACCTCTGAAACGATTATCGATATTAAGGATTGCGAAATCCTTCAGAATAAAAATCTTATCCTGAGTGATGTTACGTTAACTATTAACCGCAGTGAGTTTGTTTACCTTATAGGAAGAACAGGAACCGGTAAAAGCACGCTGCTGAAAATGTTGTATGGAGAGATTCCGCTAAAGCAAGGCGAAGCCACCATTGCAGGGTTCAACCTGAAGAAACTGCCTCGAAAAAAAATTCCATACCTGCGCAGAAAGCTCGGAATGATTTTCCAGGATTTTCAATTGCTGCCGGACCGTAGTGCGAATGATAATTTGAAATTCGTTTTACAATCTACCGGCTGGAAAAATAAAAATGAAATCAAAGACCGGATTCAGCAGGTGATGGAAAGAGCAGGGCTTGCGACCAAAGGATTTAAAATGCCTTATGAGCTATCGGGAGGGGAGCAGCAGCGACTTGTTATTGCGCGTGCCCTTGTAAACGACCCTGAAATTATTTTTGCCGATGAACCCACCGGAAACCTGGACCCCGAAACCAGCACAGAGGTGTTGAAGCTTCTTTTTGAAATAAGTGGCTCCGGGAGAACGGTGGTAATGGCAACGCATAATTATCCCATCATAGAAAGGTTTCCGGGGCGCATTATAAAGTTTGAAGGCGGAAAAGTTTATCCCATGGTAAAGCCAGTAGCCTGAATTTCTCTTGCATGCTTTCCATCCTTATTCCTGTTTATAATTTTGATGTAATTGTTTTGATGCACGAGTTGAAACGCCAGTGTGACGGCTGCGGGATTGATTATGAAATTTTTTTGTGCGATGATGCCTCGGATGAAAACATAAGACTAATTAACCGTGAGGCAAGTGTTTTAAGCAATGTAAAGTATAAACAGCTGGAAAAAAATCATGGGCGTGCCCGCATTCGGAACTTGATGGCCCGTGAAGCAAAATTTGAAAACCTGCTTTTCATGGATTGCGATTCTGAAGTGGTAAGTGACGACTACATTAAAGCATATATTGCCCATTGCGGAAGCAACCGGGTAATCTGTGGAGGCAGGGCTTACAGCACACATCCTCCCGCAGATAAAAAGAAACTTCTGCGCTGGAAAACCGGGAAAAGAAAAGAGGAAATTAAAGCAGCGATAAGAAACAGGAACTCTTACCGCTCTTTTATGACGAATAATTTTCTTACCCCGAAGAATATTATTCTTAAAAATCCATTTGACGAAATCATTTCTGGTTATGGGCATGAGGATACATTGTTTGGATTTGAGTTAAGAAGAAAAAATATCCCAGTCATTCATATTGACAATCCTCTGATGCACATTGGGCTTGAAGACGCTGAAGAGTTTTTAATCAAGACAGATAATGCGACAAAAAACCTGTGGTATATTTATC
Source organism: Bacteroidetes bacterium 2013_40CM_41_45 (assembly GCA_002215675.1). Lineage (GTDB taxonomy): Bacteria > Bacteroidota > Bacteroidia > AKYH767-A > 2013-40CM-41-45 > 2013-40CM-41-45. Next base: position 428,367 of record NGFH01000009.1, read on the forward strand.
AGAATAAAAGATTATCTCAAGGCGAATTAAAAGAAATTCCTTTGATGAAAACGTATTTCTCCCTGAAGAAAATAGCCGGCGACAAAATAATTCGCGCCTTCTTTAATTTATTTCAAAAAAAAATCAGGAGAAATTTGCTGTCAGAAAATCCTTTCGTGTTCTTATTTGATATTTACAAGATTGGAAGAATCGTAAGTTACAGCTAAAAAAGCCGGAGAAACTTTTCTTTTTCTTTTTCCCAGTTCAATTCTGCGGCAGCGTGTTTTAGGTTTTCTTTCCATTTCATATACTGCGCTCCGTCAGACAACATGCCGTTAATTTTTTCACCTATGTGTTCAGGGTTATGATTGCTGATGAGCATCCCGATATCATATTCTGAAATGATTCGGGAAACTTCAGGAAGGGGAGAGGCAAGCACAGGTATTCCGGCGTGGATGTAATCGAATAATTTATTGGGAAGTGAAAAACGATAATTAATGTTTGTGTCTTTATCCAGAGAGAGGCCGAGATGCGCAAGACGCGTAAGCGCTTTTAATTCAGCAGGTGGAAGTTTGCCGGTGAAAAATACTTTTTGTTCAAGCTTTAGTTCCTTCGCCATACTTTTTAGTTTCGGAATAACATCCCCGCCACCTGCAAAGACCAGAACGGCATCGTTGACATATTGTATGGCCAACAATGCTTCCTCGGCACCGCGCTGAACGTTTATTCCTGCGCCTTGAAAAATGATTAACTTTTTATCAGGCAGTTGAAAATCTTCTTTTGTTTTTGGCAGAATATCTTTTTCATTGAGAGTTAACGGAAGATTACGGATTATATTTAAAGGGATGCCATATTCATCAGAATAAAGTTTTGCCATAGAATCATTGACCGTAATAACAGTTTTAAGTCTAGGAAAGATCAATCGCTCTATGGTTTTCCATATAGTGTACGGAAGTTTCCTTCCTTGCAGTTCGGGCATGCCGGTAAAATATTCATGGCAGTCGTAATACAATTTTTTCCTTTTCAATCCTGACACAATATAATTCGGGAGAAGTGTATCGAGGTCGTTGCTGTAAAAGATGTCTGCTTTATTGAACAAAAGGAAAAAGAAAAGCCGGATATTAAATGCTGCATAGAACAGAGGTCCCTTTTCCCAAAGCAAAGCAAAGCGTTTTGTCTTATAGGGAAGTTTAGGAAGCGCTAAACTGTCTTTCAGTTCTCGCCCTAGCACCAGCACATCAAACTGTGCCTGTTGCAATGTGAGAGCAGTGCGGTGAACACGCTGGTCGGTAACAAGGTCGGTAGTAACGGAAATAATGATTCGCTTCAACAAGAAATATTTTGTGCCAAATTAAAAGTTGTTTGCAAATAGAGACGTTTTCACACCTTTGCCTTTAGGGGTAAGGGGTAAGCGATGGAAATTTCCTCGTTTAACTCCACTTAACTATTTTTCACCAAAATTATTTCATACCTGATAACCTGATGAAAAAAATCCTGACGTTTCTCTCTCTTGTATTAATAACCATTGCTGTGGTGGTACATATAGCGGGTCATTACTTTGTCACAATTGATGGCTCGGTGCTTTTTACCCTTCGCTGGGCGGGCATAGCAGGGCTTCTATTATATGCAGTAAGAAAAAAATCTCTTGCTACATGGATATTGGTGAGCATGGTTGTTGGCGCAGAAGTAGGTCATGATTTTCCCGAGGTTGCAATCAAACTGCGTGTGCTTAGCCAGGTTTTTCTTCGACTTATAAAAACCATTATTGCTCCTCTTCTCTTCGGAACGTTGGTAGTCGGCATAGCAGGACATTCGGGGCTAAAGCAAGTTGGACGAATGGGATTAAAGTCCATCATTTACTTTGAGATAGTAACAACATTCGCTTTATTCATCGGGCTTGCTGCCATCAATATAAGCCATGCAGGAGAGGGAATTGTACTTCCTAAAGAACATCATGAAGAACTTCCTGCCGTTACTCCGCAAAATTTCAACGATGTAATCATGCACATATTTCCCGAGAACTTTGCCAAGTCCATCGTAGAAGGACAAGTGCTGCAAATCGTTGTGTTCAGCATCATCTTTGGTATTGCGCTTGCTTTAGTCAATCCCGTGAGGAGGCAGCCAATGCTAAACTTTGCCGAGTCGCTGTCAGAGACCATGTTCAAGTTTACCAACATCGTCATGTATTTTGCTCCCATTGGTGTGGGCGCTGCCATTGCTTACACAGTCGGTAACATGGGACTTGATATCCTGGAAAACCTTTTCAAGCTGCTGGCAACCCTTTATTGCGCGTTGCTGGCATTCCTGTTATTTATCTTACTCCCGGTTGCCCTGATTGTAAAGGTTCCGCTGAAAAGATTTTTAAAGGCGATGATTGAACCGGTGTCCATTGCGTTTGCTACAACCAGTTCAGAAGCTGCTTTGCCGAGAGCCATGGAAGAGATGGAAAAAATCGGAGTGCCAAGAAAGATTGTCGCTTTTGTGATGCCTACCGGCTACAGCTTTAACCTTGACGGTTCTACGCTTTACCTTTCCCTGGCTTCGGTTTTCGTTGCTCAGGCGGCAGGCATTCATTTAAGCCTGGCACAGCAGCTTATAATAGCGTTCACCCTTATGCTTACAAGTAAAGGCGTGGCGGGCGTTTCACGGGCAGCATTGGTGATTTTGCTTGGCACCGTCACTTCCTTCGGTCTGCCTGTAGAACCGGTGTTTATTATCCTTGGCATTGATGCGCTTATGGATATGGGACGTACATCGGTGAACGTTATCGGTAATTGCCTTGCTACCATTGTTGTTGCAAGGTGGGAAGGGGAGTTTATAGATAACTACTCACCTAAAGAGGACATTGAAAAGCTGAAATCTTAAGAAGTCTTAGAAGCACTGTGTTTCATCACCTTTGCTTCGGAATAAAAAATAATTTCTTCAGCAATGTTTTTACACTGGTCGCCTACGCGTTCCAGTTTGCGGATGGCAGAAAGAATGTATAATGCTTCTTCGGCATTATCGGGATGTTTCCTGATGTAATCGGCAACAACTGAATTTGCCTGCAGGTTAATGCGGTCGAGCTTTTCATCACGTACAAATGTTTTTCGTGCAAGAGAAGTATCCTCGCTTTGAAATGAATCCAAAACATCCTGCAGCATTCCTATACTTTCGTCATACATGCTTATAATTTCTGTCCGCTCCACCAGCAATTTATCAAATGGCTTATTGGCATGCACCAGGTACTGGGCAATTCCCTCTGCAATGTCCCCGCTGCGTTCCAGGTTATTATTGATTTTAAGAACGGCAAGCACAAAGCGCAAGTCAACGGCAACCGGGTTAAAAAGTGCAAAAATATTTTCACAGTCGCGGTCAATCTTTAACTCTAAAGCGTTAACGTGCTTTTCATTGGTGATTACATCATTAGCCAGCGGTTTGTCAAAAGCTATTAATGCATCGTGCGTTTTCTTTAGCTGGGAGATGACCAGCGTCCATATGGAAATAAGCTCCGTTTTAAGCTGCTGAAGCTCGGTATCGAGATGAGTCATTGTAATGAGATATTAGAAGTGAGATATAGAATGAATTATCCGAATCTGCCGGTGATATAGTTCTGCGTTTTTTTGTCTTTGGGGTTGGTGAAAATTTCCTTCGTGTCCCCGTATTCAATAAGTTCTCCCAGGTAAAAGAAAGCCGTTGTATCACTCACCCTTCCCGCTTGCTGCATGTTGTGCGTCACAATAATGATGGTGTAATTTTTCTTCAGTTCGTAAATGAGTTCTTCAATCTTTGCGGTTGAAATGGGGTCAAGTGCCGAAGCAGGTTCGTCCATAAGAACGACCGATGGCTCTACTGCCAAAGCGCGCGCAATGCAAAGCCTCTGCTGCTGTCCGCCTGATAATTCGAATGCGGATTTTTTCAATTTGTCTTTCACTTCATCCCATAGTGCGGAACGCACTAAGGACTGTTCAACCTTTGCCTGGATAAATTTTTTATCATTTACTCCGTTTACCCGCAATCCATATGCAACATTTTCAAAAATGCTTTTTGGAAACGGGTTTGGTTTTTGAAATACCATTCCTACTTTTCTCCTAAGTTCCACTACATCCGTTTCCGGTGCATAAATATCTTCTCCGTCCACAATAATGTTGCCGGTAATTTTCACCCCGTCAATCAAATCATTCATGCGGTTAAACAATCTAAGATATGTTGACTTACCGCAGCCCGATGGACCGATTAATGCCGTAACCGTATTGGGAAAAATCTCCAGCGTAATTCCTTTCAATGCCTGGAAGTCGCCATAAAATAAATTCACATACCTCGTGGCAATTACGAGGTCAGTCCTGACCGGTTTATTTATGATGTCTGATAAATTGTTAGTCATTAAATATTGATCATTGGACATTAGTCATTGGTCATTGCAACAGAAGCTTTTGTAGTTCCAATTGACTTAATGTAGTTGTTTAACATTTTGCCTATGGACTCAATCAATAACAAAAATGATTCAAATTCGGAAGTGTCAACTAACTTTCTGTTATGTGCTTTTGTAAGCCAAGTTTTGGTTTCAAACAATGAACCTCTTGAGTAATATCCAAAATTTTTTGCCTCCTTGAAGTGGTATCTTCCAAACCCTTCACTGAGATTTGCAGCGATAGAATCTGCCGCTCTTACTAGTTGTTTTCCTACGGTGTCCTTAGCAAAATAATCCCATTTCGCAACTATGTCCCAAATTTTTTCTCCTAAATCCATGGATAAATTGTACGTATTTAATTCTTCAAGTTTCATTTTGTTTCAGTGTTAAAATTTTTCTCTGTTTTATTTCTAATGACCAGTGACCAATGGCTAATGACCGATTAGTTCATCTTTACTTTATTTCCAAAATACTTTCTTAAGCCGTTAGCGCTGATATTTACTATGAGCACAATGGCTATAAGCACTAATGCAGTTCCATATGCCATGGGCCTCGATTCGGTGATGTTGGTTCCACTGGTTGAAATTACATAGAGATGATAGGGGAGAGCCATGACCTGGTCAAAAATACTATGGGGAAGTTTGGGAAGAAAATATGCTGCTACTGTAAAAAGTATTGGTGCGGTTTCTCCTGAAACTCTTCCGATGGAAAGAATTAGCCCGGTAATAATGTTGGGAAATGCAATAGGCAACACTACTTTGCGTATGGTTTGAAGCTTTGTTCCGCCGAGTGCATAGCTTCCGTGGCGGAAGGAATCGGGCACCGATTTAAGCGATTCTTCTGTGGTGCGGATTACGACAGGAAGTGTGAGCAGCCCAAGTGTAAATGAACCCGCAATGATGGAGTCGCCAAAACCTAATGTGTTTACAAAAAGCGACATGCCGAACAACCCGAATACAATAGAGGGGATGCCGGCAAGGTTATTTGTCATGAGCTTGATAAAGCGTTTCAACACTCCGTCTCTTGTATATTCATTGATGTAAATTGCAGAGAGCACTCCGACAGGGCCTGCAAACAGCATGCTTCCTGAAATCAAACACAGGGTCCCTACTATAGCTGGAAATATTCCTCCCTTTGTCATTCCCTCCTTGGGCATAGCAGTAAGAAATTCCCAACTGATAACTTTTATGCCATTGAAAATAATAAATGAAAGAATGATAAAAAGTATGGCGACAACCGTTATGCTTAATATGCGAAACAGGTTGAATGCAATTACCTGTTTGCGTTGTCTTGCCAGATGGAGCTTCCTGTCGGTTTTCATTTTTTATTTTCAATCTTGCACAGGAGTTCTTTTACTTTCATCTCTATCAAATTGCGGATTACAATAAATTCATCCAACGGTAAATCTTTTGGGTCCGGAATATCCCAATCCTCCCGGTGTTTCGCAGGAAGATAAGGGCATTCATCCCCGCAGCCCATTGTTATCACGTAATCCGGTTCACTGTTCCTGAAATCATCAGCAGATTTGGATGCGTGGTTAGTCAAATCATAACCCAGCATTTTCATAGCTTCAATCGCTTTAGGATTTATTTTTCCTGACGGGCGCGAACCTGCACTGAAAGCATTTACAATTCCACGTCCGTGAATTTTTGCAAATGCTTCCGCCATCTGGCTGCGGTTTGAATTCTCTATGCAGACAAACAAAATACTTTTTTCGGGCAATGGCTGCGATTTCACTTTGTAAAGTTACCTCGAAATGTTTTTTCTTTTTGACGAAATATATTCAACAAGAAGATTGATTCCCAATGTCATTAAAAATAAAATACATCCCAATGCAAATAATGCTTTGAAATGTAAACCTTGCTGTGGCGCTTCTCCCAACTCCGCTGCAATGGTTGCCGGTATGGTGCGCAGCGGTTGAAGTAATCCATGCGGAATGACAGCCGCGTTACCCGTAACCATAAGAGCGGCCATCGTTTCTCCTACCGCTCTGCCGATACCAAGAATTGCTGCTGCTGTTATTCCCGAAATTGCATACGGAATAATGACACGGTGTATGGTCTGCCATTTGTTTGCTCCAAGCGCCAGGCTTGCTTCTTTCATAGAGAGCGGTGTGGTGCGAATAGCGTCTTCAGAAATGGTGATGATAGTTGGAAGCGCCATGATGCCGAGCACAATGCTTCCTGCCAGGCCCGTTTCTCCCACAGGTAAATTAAATACTTTCTGGATAAGAGGAACAATTACAATAAGCCCGAAGAAGCCATATACGACAGAGGGAATTCCGGCAAGGAGCTCTATGAGCGGCTTCATGACTCTCCTTGTTTTTTCATTGGCAATTTCTGCCATGTAGATAGCTGTTGCAAGCCCTAGCGGAAGTGCAAATAAAATAGCAGCGAAGCTTACCCAAAGCGTTCCGAGAATCAACGGCAGCGCTCCGAATTGTGCAGCAGGTTGCGCGGTTGGATACCATTGTTTTTCTGCCAGGAATTTTCCAGCCGTAATTTTATCGGTTGTAATAATTTTTCCTGCAAAATCATTTTCCGTAAATTTTTCGGGAATGAATGCAATGATACCCGGTGTTTTATTAATCAACTCACTGATTTTTGCCGGAACGTGTTCAAGATTTTCCCCCAGTTCTTCTTCGGAAAAATAATTTGAGATGTCGTCCGTCCGGAAAAGAACAATGTCTTCGATGTTTCCTCCCAGTTCTTTCCAGGAAGTTATTTTCCCGTCAAAAATGTCTTTGATTTGAGATGCTTTGATTTCCGAAACCGGGTTTTTGTTGTTCACTGCAATCACAAATCCTTCTTCTACCGGGCTGCGCCCGAATAAAGCAAACCCTTCACGGAACAGGAAAATAACAATCAGCACGATTGCCAAACTGGTAACCGTGCTGCTCAGGAATAAAATTCCTTCAATAATCTTTTCGAAAAGCTTTTTAAAAAACCTTCTCATCCAATCAACCGCTTTTCATTTTCGGTGCGTTAAGATATACTAAAAAGTTAAGGCGCTTCAGCGATTTAAAACCGGAAACGATAAACCAAATGTGATTTCCGCTGAATGCCTTAACAGGCCTTTGTAATACTCAGTTGAGCGGTACGTAACCGACTTCCTCCACAACTTTTTGTCCTGCAGGAGAAAGAACATAGCTGATGAATGGCTTTACTTTCGCCTCGTCTTTATTCAAATGATAATAGAACAGCGGACGTATGATGGGATACGTTTTATTTTTTGCTGTTTCCATAGATGCTCCCACGTAAGTTTTGCCTTTGTCGTAAGAAACTTTTATATCCTTTACGTTCTTTTCCAAATACGCAAGCCCTATATAGCCAATGGCCCCTTTGGTCTGGCTTACAGATTGCACAATGGCTCCCGTTGCGGGCATCATAAGAATTGCGCTGCCGTAATTTTTTCCATTCATAACATGCTCTTTGAAGAATTCAAATGTTCCTGAGCTGGACTCGCGTGAGTAGGTAATAATTTTTTCATCGTCACCGCCCACTTCTTTCCAGTTGGTTATTTTACCGGTAAAGATTCCTTCAAGCTGTTCCTTGGTAAGCTGGCTTACTTTGTTTGCGGGATTTACAATTACTGAAAGCGCATCGAAAGCAATGGTAACTTCCTTGTATGATTTTCCTGCATCCTGTAATTTAAGTTTTTCGCTCATCTTTATTTTGCGCGATGCCATAGCAATGTCTGTGGTGCCATCAATAAATGCGGCAAGCCCCACTCCGCTGCCTCCGCCAATAACCGTAATTTTCGCGGAAGCATTTTGCTTCATATAGGTTTCTGCTTCTTTCTGTGAAAGTGGAAGCACCGTGTCACTTCCTTTTATTTTTAATTCCTGGGAAAATGCAGTTACCGAATAAAGTACCACTGCAATGCTCAATGTTAACCTGATAAAATTCTTTTTCATGGTTTAAGTTTTGTTTTGTTGTAAAAGTCTGTTTCTATTGTTAAGTATGTTTTAAATCTGTTTTAAGTTTCAGAATTTGTACTGGATGCGAAGGGTAAACACATTATCTTTTAAATCCTGTGTGTATCCTGAAAGGTTAGCGCTGCTTTCGTTTTTCACCATATCATAATACGCCGTTATTTTCACATTAGAATCCCAGCGGTAGGCAAGGCCCAGTCCCGTAGTGGTGTATTTAATATCGGTAGCGCCTGTCTTTTTAAATGTGCTTTGCACGCCCTTTCCTATTTGGTCTCCTTCCACATCGGTATTCGGGTCGTACCAGTCATATTTTACAATGACCTGCCATCTTGATTGCGCTATGCTTTGAATAAAATAAAAGTACGCCCCGTTGAATTTTCTTTTATAAATATCTGAAGTAACAACTCCGGACGGTGAAGCGGTGGAAGAAGAAGTTCCCGGCTGGTTGCCCTGTATATATTCTGCACGGAGTGTTGTAATACCTGCGGCCCAGTCAATGCTTACTTGCGCATCAGCGCCAATATATTCTCGCTTCGCTTCTTTCCGATTATGAAAATCGGTGATGAGAAGGTTGTCAGACTTTTTTATTTCCTGCATAAACCCTCTTGTTCCTGCAGAGTCAGCGGCAGAAGTATAAACATTAACCGTATCTATTCTATATCCGCCATTGTACATGGAAACCCCTAAGCCCCATGCAACTTTTTCTGACTTGTTGGTGCGGTTAACAGTAAGGTGCCCGATAAAATCTTTGTACGAATCGAAGTCGCTGGTGTTGGCAAGAGCGCTGGGTCCTCCGGTACCGTTGAACATTCCGGCATCCAGCTTAAGCCAGTTCCAGGTTGATGTTTTTGGCCCTTGTATGGTGAGCATCGCACCGAGGTCTCTTTCGTTGGGGAAAATGATTTGAGACATCCTTCCGCGCTCCGGAGACTCGCGATTGCTGGATGAATACCCGATTTCAAATCCGAAGGGGCGGTTCTGCATTCCTGCAGTTATAGAAAACCAACCTGTCCATGGGTCAGTGATTTTTGCATATAAGTCCTTTATAGTGGGTCCTTTTTCAGTTACGTCAATTTGAAATAGATATTGTGAAGTAGAAAAACCTTTGTCATTTAACGGGGTGTCATACTGGAATTTTATCCGCGCTCTTCTAAGCATAAAACGTTTATCCAGGGGAGTAGCAGAACCGGTAGGTCCTACAAAATTACCTCCGGCAAAAGAGTTGATGCCTGCCGAATCGGCAACCTGGAATTGCGGCTGCAGATAGCCGGATATTTTAAGCCGCTTGATAACATCTATATCTGAAGAAATGCGTGCCAAGGTAGCAGCGACAGTATCGCCACTGCTTTCCTGCGCATAAGAATGAAATCCCATTGTCATAGCAGCAATGAGAGAGAGTAAAAGTGTTTTTTTCATGGTCGGGTTTTAATATTTATTTCTGCAAACGTGCCGTTATCATATAAACATGCAGTTAATGCAGTGTTAACTTTATGTTAAAAAAAGAAACATAAATTAGGCCTTTTCTAAAATTGACTTTCTTTGCGCCAAATTAAAATCTCATGTTAAAGTTTATTAACTTTCTTGTTCCACGCGACAGTAAGTTTTTTCCCCTTTTCGAAAAAGCATCGGGTAACCTGCTGCATATTTCAAAAGTACTGGTAGAAATGGTAAATACAACAGCCCCGGAAAAACGGAAAGAGCTTATCAAGGAAATCGAACATCTTGAACACGTAGGCGACAGCGTTACGCATGAAATCTTCAACGAACTCAGCACCAACTTCATCACTCCCTTCGACCGCGAGGACATTCATGCTCTTGTTTCTTCTGTTGACGATATTGTTGATTTTATCCACGGTTCTGCCAAACGAATGGAGCTGTATAAAATTACCGAGACGAATACTTCCATAAGCAAGCTGTCAGAACTTATTCTCCAGGGCTCCGAAGAGCTTCACAAAGGCATTACCGGCTTGCGCAGGATGAAAAATATTAATGCCGTAAAAGAAGCCTGCGTTAAAATAAACAGCATTGAGAACCATGCTGACGATATTTTTGATATGACCATTGCCCAGTTATTCGAGGATGAAAAAGATGCCATAAAGATTATCAAGCTTAAAGAAATCCTTTCTGCCCTTGAGACAGCAACAGACAAATGCGAAGATGCCGCTAATGTTCTGGAATCCATCATAGTCAAAAATGCCTGACGTGAAAATCGTAAGTCGTAATTCATAAACCATACGTCACTAAGTGAGTTTCCTGCTAATCATCATCTTGCTCGCTCTCGTTTTTGATTTCATCAACGGGTTTCATGATGCGGCCAATTCAATCGCCACGGTTGTATCAACCAAGGTGCTTACACCGTTCCAGGCAGTGCTTTGGGCAGCGGCATTTAACTTCCTTGCTTATTGGATATTTGAATTAAAAGTAGCCGATACTGTTGCTAAGACAGTAAAGCCGGAGTTCATCACTCTGCCTGTCGTTTTTTCAGGACTTATCGCTGCCATTACGTGGAATCTTCTTACCTGGTGGAGAGGAATTCCTTCAAGCTCGTCTCATACCCTTATCGGGGGATTTGCGGGAGCGGGCATTGCTAATGCGGGAGCTATAGATGGAGTGAACATCGCTAAAATTATGCCTACAGTTTATTTTATTGTACTTGCTCCCGTTATCGGGATGGTTATATCCGGCATCATTCACATCATTACCATAAACATTTGCCGTAAATCCAAACCCTCAAAAGTTGATAATGTTTTCAGGCGGTTGCAGTTGCTTTCTTCTGCTGCTTTTAGTTTAGGCCATGGCGGAAGCGATGCGCAAAAAGTCATTGGCATTATTGCTGCTGCAATGCTGTCGCAGGGATTAATAGCAGATATAAAACATATTCCGCCGTGGGTGCCTGTTGCATGCTATACGTCTATAGCTCTCGGAACAATTTTCGGCGGATGGAGAATTGTTAAGACTATGGGTCAGCGTGTAACCAAGCTTACTCCCTTTGAAGGTTTCAGTGCTGAAACGGCCGGAGCGCTTACGCTTTTCGGCACGCAGCATTTTAAAATTCCGGTGAGCACCACGCATACAATTACCGGTTCTATTATTGGAGTGGGCGCGGTGAAGAGAGTTGCTGCCGTTCGCTGGGGTGTTACCCGCGACTTGCTCATAGCATGGATTCTTACCATTCCGGTCAGTGCATTAATCGCGGCAATTATCTTTTATATTTTCAGAAACTTCACTTAACCGGGTTAATCGGTTTTGTCTTAGCCGCAGCGATTATCTTTGCCCGTTGTTTCCCGTAGGGAACATCACTCAACTTTCCTGATGAATAAAAAGTTCAGTACATCATTTCGTATTTCGCTAAGCATTGCAGCAGTGTGCGTTGTTGTTGCTTTCCTCCTTGAGCATTTCATTTTTGGAATTGACTTTTCCGTCAAGTGGATAATGCTTCACCTGGGATTATTTGCAATAATTTTTGACTGCTCATGGGTTATTCTTGAAGTTTTTGTTTTCCGGAAAATCCGTTCGGTGTTTAACCAGGTTAATTCACAGCTGCATCCAAACCAGCAACCACCGTCCTCAAGTCTTCTCAAAGGATTGCAACAAAATGTAAATACACTTACAGTGGAGCGCAAAGATGAGATAGAACGCCTTCAGAAACTTGAAATCTACAGGAAGGAACTGCTTGGTAATGTTTCGCACGAATTAAAAACACCCATCTTTAACATACAAGGTTACATTCATACGCTGCTTGACGGAGCCATGGATGATAAAAATATAAACCGCGAATACCTGCAACGCGCCGGCAAAAGTGTTGACCGCATGATTGCAATTGTTGAAGACCTTCAGACCATAACCCAACTTGAAAAAGGGGAACTGGAACTGGACGAAGAACGTTTTGATGCAGTAGCTCTTTCAAAAGATGTTATCGATTCGCAGGAGCTCAAGGCAAAAGAAACCGGCATATTCCTGGAACTGGTAAATGATGAATCGCAGCCGGTTTATGTTTTTGCCGACCGTTTCAGAATACGGCAGGTGCTGGTGAATCTCGTTGTGAATTCAATCCGCTATGGAAAGCAGAACGGAAAAACATCTGTGAGGCTGAGCAATACCGGGGAAAAAATTATAATTGAAGTTGCCGATAACGGAATAGGGATTTCGAAAGAACATCTGCCAAGAGTTTTTGAACGATTCTACCGCGTAGATAAATCCCGCTCAAGAGAGCATGGAGGCACGGGCCTCGGCCTGTCCATTGTAAAACATATTATAGAAGCGCACGGGCAAAACATTGAAGTGCTTAGCACAGAGGGAGCCGGCTCTGTGTTCTCATTTACTCTTAAAAAGGGATGAACAGTTATACGTTATATGTTAAATGTTATACGGAAGGTTGCTGGGCTTTACACTGTCGTATAACGTATAACACATAACTTTTTTATCACCTTAGCATGCGTTACTTTCTTGAACTTTCCTTCCTCGGAACAAACTATCACGGCTGGCAGCGGCAGCAGAATGCTCATGCTGTTCAGCAGGAATTAGAGAATGCCCTTAAAATTTTATTGAGGCGTGATACAGAAACCACCGGCTGCGGAAGAACAGATACAGGCGTTCATGCCCGAAAATTCTTTTGTCATTTTGATGTAATAGAAAGTATTGATAACTATTCGCATTTTATCCATCACCTAAACTCTTTATTGCCTAAAGATATTTCTGTAATTAATATTCATCATGTGAAAGATGAAGCGCATGCACGTTTTGATGCAACATCCAGAACATATGAATACATTATAACAAGAAGAAAAGATGCACTGCTGCAAGGATTAAGTTTTCAGTTTGAATATCCACTTGATATTGAACGGATGAATTATTTTGCAAAAACATTTATAGGCCAGCACGATTTTGCTTCGTTCAGCAAATCGCGCACGCAGGTAAAAACAACGTTATGCATTGTATCCGAAGCAGCATGGAAAACAGAAGCGCACAAACTTATTTTCAGAATCAGTGCCGACCGTTTTCTCCGCAACATGGTAAGAGCGATTGTAGGAACCCTTCTTGAAGCAGGGGAGAACAAAATTTCTGAAAATGATTTTAAAGCAATTTTTGAGAGTAAAAACCGAAGTGAAGCAGGTATGTCTGTTCCCGCCTGCGGATTATATCTTTGCGATGTAAAATATCCGTATATAAAAAGTAATTAGTACTCAGTTCTGAAGTAAGGTCTCCGAATGCTGACGATTAATGTCAGCATCCTGACCGAAGCGTCAGGACTCCCGACTCCGAACTAAAATGGCAAAAGGCATATCAGGAAGCGCATTTGATTTTCCGGTTCTGAAAAGAGTTTTTGCATTCACGTTTCCGTACAAAAAATATTTTTATTTCAGCGTTGCGCTTACGCTTTTACTGGCAGTGTTGTCACCGCTGCTGCCGTGGCTGGTTCAGTTCACTGTTGACGGATACATTATGAAAAGCGATGCACACGGGCTTACGAATATGGTTCTGCTTATGATTGCATTGCTTCTGTTCAGGGGCGTTGTTCAATTTGCTCATACATGGTATACTAATCTTTTGGGTCAGGTTGCAGTGCGCGATATGCGTTCAAAACTGTTTAGTCATATTGTCGGGTTTCGCACAGCTTATTTCGACCATACTCCTGTGGGAACGCTTGTAACACGCACGGTTTCTGATATGGAAACGGTTGCCGATATTTTTTCTGAAGGGCTCATCGTGATTATTGGCGACTTGCTCACATTGGTATTTATTGTCGGCTTTATGTTTTATGTTGACTGGCGGTTGACATTAATCAGCTTAAGCACGATTCCCTTGCTGATAGTTGCTGCAAACGTTTTTAAAAATGGCATCAAGGAAGCATTCCGCGAAGTGCGCACGCAAGTTGCCCATCTTAATGCCTTTGTGCAGGAACATATTACAGGAATGAACATCGTGCAGATTTTTAACCGCGAAGAAACTGAGTTCAAAAAATTTAAAGACATTAATGCGCTGCACCGTGATGCGCACATTAAATCCAACTGGTATTATTCAATCTTTTTTCCTGTTGTTGAATTGCTGTCGTCTGCTTCTATTGCGTTGCTGGTATGGTGGGGCGCGCGAGGTGTGCTTCATAACGAAGTTACGCTGGGCAATCTCATTGCCTTTATCATGTACATTAATCTTCTTTTCCGTCCTATACGCGAGCTGGCAGATAAGTTTAACACGCTTCAGCTTGGCATGGTGAGCTCGGAAAGAATTTTTAAGCTATTCGATACCAACGAATTTATCCCGAATGCCGGAACAATAAGCAACATAAAAGTGAAAGGAGAAATTAGTTTTGAAAATGTATGGTTTGCTTACAAGGATGAAGATTGGGTTCTGAAAGATTTATCGCTGCAAATTTCCGCAGGAAAAATGACAGCGCTTGTGGGAGCCACCGGTTCGGGAAAATCATCAATCATAAATACTATCGGCAGGCATTATGATTTTCAAAAAGGAAATATTTTTCTTGACGGAAGAAGCATCCGCGATTACGAACTTTCTTTTTTAAGGAGAAATATTGCCATGGTTCTCCAGGATGTTTTTCTTTTTTCCGATACCGTTTTTAATAACATAACGCTCAACAATTCATCCATTACAAAAGAAAAAGTTGAAGAGGCCGCAAGAGCGGTGGGCGTTGACAGCTTTATAGAGCAGCTTCCCGGCAAGTATAATTACGAAGTGGGGGAGAGAGGCGCAACATTATCGACAGGGCAGCGGCAGCTGATTTCTTTTGTGCGTGCTTATGTATACAATCCATCTATCCTGGTTCTTGATGAAGCGACTTCAAGCATTGATACAGAAACCGAAATTATGATTCGTGAGGCCACTGCCCGTCTTACCCAAAACCGGACTTCCATTGTAATTGCGCACCGGCTCGCTACCATACAAAGAGCGGATAAAATTATTGTACTGGAGCACGGTAAAATTGCTGAAGAAGGAACCCATTTTGAATTGTTGCGCAAAGGCGGACTTTACAAAAAGCTTTATGAAGCGCAATTTGCTGTTTTTGAGACACAAATCTGACAAAAACTTAATTGAGGGTCTTTCGTATTATCTGGCATTACTATTGTAATGCACGCCCAAAAAACTTTATTCCCATGAAAATCAAAAAAGTACTCTATTTCCTGTTTGCAGGAATAACCGTTTTATTATTTGCACAGTGCGGCTCCATGCGAAGTGTCGGCATCAATTCCATGCGCCCGGCAGAAATTACGTTTCCATCCTACGTTAATACTCTCTTGCTTGTAGACCGCACAAAGTTTGAAAGCAATGCAGTGAACATTATTGAAGGAGTGCTCACCGGAGAAATGCCGGGTGCCGATAAGGCGGCTGCACAGGAGGCGCTCGGTTCTCTTCAGCAAACACTTATGGAATCGCCGCGCTTTAAGGTAATACGCGCTTCTGAAACATTGAAAGGAAACAGCATTACCCAGGCATTTCCTGATGCAATTCCGTGGAATGTAATTGAAGGTCTTTGCTCACAATACAAAACGGAAGCGGTGGTGGCGCTGGAAATTTTCGACAGTAATTTTATTGTTACTAAAGGGCAGCGCGTAAAGAAGAAGCAGGTCGAGGAAAACGGTGTCAAAAAAGAAGTTGACGTGGACGAGTTTTATGCCGAAGGTGTCGCCAAAATTAAAATCGGGATGCGGCTATATGACCCCAAGCCAAAAAGCATTGTTGACCAGCAACTCTTCACGAAGACAAAAAAATGGGAAGCCACCGGCAATAGTATCACCGATGCCATTGTTAAACTAATTCAAAGGAACGATGCAACGATGCAGGTAAGCCGCATGGCGGGCAGCGATTACGCTTATAAGATTGCTCCCATGCCGGTGCGGTTGTCGCGGCAGTATTATGGTAAAGGAAAGAAAGCAATACAGGTTGCAGCAGGTGCAAGAAGGGCAGAAGTGAATGACTGGCAGGGGGCGCTTTCTACATGGGAAGGCGCTATGAATGGCGCAATACAAAAAGATGCAGCGCGGTTAAGTTACAATATAGCTGTGGCGAACGAGGTGCTTGGAAATACAGCCGATGCAAAAAACTGGGCATCGCGCTCGTATGTTGATTACGGAAATAAGAAAGCCAAAAGTTATTTGTATATGATTGAAAACCGGCTTCGCGATGAGGAACTTTCGGACAGGCAGATGAAATGACAAAGAAGGTTACCTTTGAGGCGAAATTTTTCTGTGTAACTTAAAACATAAAATTTTTTTATGAGAAAATATATCGTCTGGGGAGTCGTAGCGCTCCTTGTCATTTATCTTATTTCACTTTACAACGGTTTGGTCAGCATGCGCGAAAATGTCAACAGGGCATGGGCGAATGTGGAAAGCCAATACCAACGAAGAGCCGACCTTGTGCCTAATTTAGTAAGCACTGTGCAAGGCGCTGCCGATTTTGAGAAATCGACATTGCAAGCTGTGGTGGATGCAAGAGCACGCGCTACCAGCATACAGGTTGACCCGAATAAATTAACTCCCGAAAAGCTGCAGGAATTCCAGCAAGCGCAGGGCGCATTAAGCACAGCCATCGGGCGATTGCTTGCTGTGGCGGAAAATTACCCGCAGCTTAAAGCCGTTGATGCTTTCCGCGACTTGCAGGCGCAGTTAGAGGGGACTGAAAACAGAATTAACGAAGCCCGCAGGCAATTCAACGAAGCAGCCCAAGGTTATAATGCCGGGCTTCAAAGATTTCCACGGGTAATCTTTGCGAGACTTTTTGGTTTTGAATCACGCGCGTATTTCCAATCTGAACAGGGCGCAGAAAAAGCACCTAAGGTTCAGTTCAAATAAAAGACACAGGTGATACTGATGTTGCTGATTAACGCGAATAAATAATCCGCTTTCATTTGTAATGTCCGTGTCATCAGTGTTCTACTGATTTTTTTCTGATGACCCGATTTTTCTCCAAAGAGGAACACAGCAAAATCATCGCTTCCATAAAAGAAGCGGAGAAGCAAACTTCTGGAGAAATCCGTTTATTTATAGAGAAGCGTTCTAAAGGTGATGTGCTCGACAGGGCAGCTTTCATCTTTAAGAAGCTGGGCATTCACAACACAAAAAAACGTAATGGAGTTTTGTTTTATATAGCTCATGATGACAGGCAATTTGCCATTATAGGTGATGCAGGAATACATTCTGCCGTTCAAAATAATTTCTGGGACAGGATAAAAGAAGAAATGCAAAAGCATTTTGCCGAAGGAAAATTTGCAGAAGGGGTTATTAAAGGAATTACTCAGACGGGAGAAGCGTTAAAAAAATATTTTCCTCATAACGGAAACGATACAAATGAGTTGCCGGATGAAATTACTTTGGGTTAGAACGATTTAGGATGAGAAAAATATTTTTCTTTCTTATATTTTTTGCTTCAGTTGCTTTAGCATCTGATGATTTTCCTCCGCGTTCAAACCGGCTTGTAACAGATTATACGAATACACTTTCACCCGAAGAGCAAAATCGACTGGAACATAAGCTGGTGGATTTTAATAATGCTACCTCAACACAAATAGCGATTGTGATTATGAAATCCATTGGCGGATATGATATTAATGATTATGCCGTGCAGCTTGCAAACAATTGGGGTATAGGGCAGAAAAGTAAAAACAACGGTATCCTGATTTTGCTTGCTATGGAAAGCCATGGTGTGAGCATCCAGATTGGTTATGGACTTGAAGGCGCAGCGCCCGATGTGCTTGCCAAACGGATTATTGAGAATGACATGATTCCCTATTTCAAGCAGGGAAACTTTTTTGCAGGACTCGATAAAGGAACTGATACATTGATCTCACTTGTAAAAGGAGAATTCTCTGCGGATGAGTATGTAAAAAGAGGAGGGCAGTTTCCATGGTTTATAATATTCATAATACTTTTTATAATAATCATCAGCATGGGTGCGCAGGTAAACCGCACGCGTAATTATGCTCACATCAATCATATTACTTTCTGGGCAGCTTGGTTTCTCCTGGCGCAGTTACGAAATAAGCAACGCGGCTCATGGGGACATTTTTCTTCAGGCAGTGGTGGTTTCGGCGGAGGTGGTGGTGGCGGCTTCGGAGGATTTGGGGGAGGTGGTTTTGGCGGGGGAGGTGCAAGCGGCAGCTGGTAGGGTAAGGAATTAGAAATTAAGAATGCAGAATTAAAAAATTGAAAAATAACTTCAAACATTACATGCGTTTTCTAAAGTATTTTTTTCTTCTTCTATTGACTGGATGTTCACAGCAAAGGAGCGGCAATGTTGCAGTTGTGGGCTTTCTTGATTTGCTTGAAGATGAAACCCTGGCGCAGGCGCGCAAAGGATTTTTTGTTGCACTGAAAGAAAATGGTTTGAGCGATAGCCTGCATAACTTAAAAATCATTTACCGCAATGCACATGGCGACCAACCTACGCTTTTGCAGGCATGCGATTACCTGGTATCTCAAAGCCCTGATTTAATTGCTACCAACCCAACACTTCCAACAATTGTTGCAGTGCAAAAGACAAAAGCAATTCCTGTTTTTATGATGGTGTCTCCGCGCCCTGACCTATCAGGGCTGACGGATAAGAAAGGAAATGCTCCTGCAAATCTTTTCGGAGTATATGAAACGCTGGATTATATTGACACATCTGTAATGCTTATTCATTCTGTTTTACCATCGGTAAAAAAAATAGGAACAACTTTTAATCAATCAGAGCCACAGTCAGTGATGGCGTTAAAGAAAATTGAAAACAGGTGTGCAGCACTCGGAATTGAAATCGTAAGCCAGCCGGTGAACAATTCGTCCGAAACGCAATTGGTTGTGGCAGCATTGCTGAATAAAAACATTGATGCATTTTTTGCCCTGCCCGACAATGTTGTCTTTGCATCATTTGAAGTGATAGCAAAAAGCTGCGGTGATAAAAAGGTTCCTGTTTTCACAAGTGAAGAAGGATTGGTAAAGCGGGGCGCGCTTGCCGCATTTGGCGCTGACATGTATCAATGGGGCCACCAGGCGGGGATGCAGGCAGCGCAATTCTTGAAATCAAAATCAACCGAAGGACTGAAACCGGAAATTGTAAAAGTGAGGCGAAAGGTTTACAATGCGGGGCAAGCAAAGCTCTACCAAATTAATTTTGATTCTGATTTTATTGCTGTCAGGTAAAAGCATTCACTCGCTAAGAATGCCCGTATATTCTTGCTGGAGGATTTTAATAAAATAAGATTTCCCTGATTTATCGGTTAGCGTATTCTGGCGAAGCCACGGATTCAGGAGTTTTAGCTTTTTGTAATTTATATTCTGCGAAAGGGCAAGTTCTGCAAGGTCATCCACAGAGTTATCGATACAAATATCAGAATACTGATAAGGAGAATACAAATCTTTTTTGCGTATATGAAATCCATATTTTTCAGGGTAAGTAAGAATTTCTTTCATGGCAATGATGCGCGCCACATAGCGGAATGTTTCGTCATTGAGAAGCAGGTCGTAATACGAAGTCACTTTCTGTTTTTCAATCTGGTTTTCCAGGCCATCCATTCCCATATTGTATGATGCCGCCACAAGCGACCAACTGTTGAATGTTTCATATGCTTTACGGAAATACTGACATGCTGCCTCGGTTGATTTTTCTACGTGATAGCGTTCATCAATTTCATCATTGATTTCGAGCCCGTATTTTTTTCCTGTTGCTTTCAGGAACTGCCAGTAACCCACCGCCCCTGCAGGAGAAACTATATTGATGAGTCCGCTTTCGGCTGCAGCCAGGAACTTAAAATCAGTCGGGATGTTATTTTTTATAAGTATGGAATCTAAAACCGGGAACCATCGCGCCGAGCGCTTCAGCAAAAGAATAGTTTGGGATTGCCAATAGGTATTGACTAAAAATTCCCGTTCAATTCTTTCGCGCACATCGAACTGGTTAAGAGGAACTTGTTCACCTGCAAAATCGAGCGAATCGGGGAGAGGTGGCGAAAATATCTGGTACTCTGTTAAAAATTTCTGCCTAAGTGCTTCGTCCGACCGGGGAGAAAAATAAAGAAATAATAACGCGAGAGGAATAAGTGCGAGGAGCAAAAAGAAAAAACGTTGCAGCATTTTCATGCCGCAAAAGTACAATAGTCTGAATGATAGCTACTTCTCAATCATGAGCAACAAATCAACAACATTTTCTAATATCTTTCTCTTGCATGGAAGAAAAAGTGCATAAAAGTAAACCCGTAAGCACCTATCAGCGGAATAAAATTCATTTGTCAATATCTAAGCAAAAAATTTTATCGCTGTTTCAACGGAATGACTGAAAAAGTGAATTGAATCATAAAATGATTTGATTGTCGGAATGGAACGAAGTGGAATGTAGCAAGCAAATCATTTAAAACGAAGCCGAGGCCCGTGAAGAAAGCGCTCCTATAACTCAATTAGGAAAGCTCCTGTGCTTTCTTCACGGGTCCAGCGTAGTGGTGTGTTCAATTCTCTTTTTCGGACATGCAGTGAAGAGAAATAGGGGTAAAATTTTTGTTACCCGGAGGGCAAATGTTTTGTTAGGTTACATGAAGTGAACCATTCAAAACATTTGGGTATTGACAAATGAATTTTATAGAGATACCTTGCGTAAGGGTTTTTGGTCAAAGAATTTGTCTGTCATTTTAACAGATGGGCAGAGCATACGATTCTAGAGGCTTAGTTTATAACATAGCCTATTTAGTCCGCATGCGGACTGAGATAACCTAAAAATGGGGTTTTTAGAAAATGACAATTTTTCACTAAGAGTGATATGATAGACTACAAAAGTTGCTAATATTTGTTTGCTTGTTCCATAAACTCAGAAACAGTTTTCTGTTTACCTTCTTTAAGCCAAGCGGTTAACTCTGCTTTCGAGAAATAAAGTTTCTTGCCTCGCTTAATGTGAGGTATTAAATTCTTAGAAGTCATTCCATAAATGGTTTGTACTGCCAAATTTAAAAATACGCTTGCTTCTATAGTTGACATCAGCTTGTCTGAACTGCTCATATCATCTCCGGGACTTTGTTCTTTCAAAGCTTCGGTAATGAAGGTTCTTATCATTTCTTTGAACTCTTGCTTGGAAACTTGAATTAAGATTAAATCTTGCATTGTTATCAGTTTAAATACAGTGCAAAACTCCTTAGATGAAAAAGAAAAAGTCGTTACAGGTAATGACTCAGTAACGACTTTTAGTTATAACTGGTTGAAATCTATTATGTTTTTTTTCTGTTGTTTGGTTTTATTTGGTTGAATTTCGACTTAAAATTCTTGGTTCTTATTTCCGAATACAGTTTCTCATTCGTTTGCTTATCGAGATGCGGTTTTAAAATTTGATGAATTGTATTACTGTGGGAAAAATAATCTGCTATTAGATTAGCATTAATTCCATCAATCCATCCTTTATCATGTAATTCAACAAATAACTCAGCTAATTCCTTTTGCGTTCCTTGCCACTGAATTTTTGGTAAATATGCTTTTGTAACTGCTAGCGGAACTTCTGTTTGTTTATCAATAGTATTTTTGAATTGTTTTAAAAACAATTTTGCAGTCTCGAAATCTCTTTTAAATGCTTCGGTGTGTTGATGTGCCGTTTCATTCCCCTCATACGGATAAAAACTTGATAGAGAATAAAACTTTAATTTCTTGAATGCAGCTAATTGAGTGGAATTTTCACCGAATACCTCTTTCAATGTTATTTCAACTGAAACTTTCCAGCTACTAAAATTTGGTTCAGTATAAAATGTTGTCGAGATTTTATTGGCTTCATCTGAAAGCTCACTCAAAACCTGGTGCTTCCTTTCCTTTGAAAGATTAATTGGCGGCATAGTTGTTTCCATGCGACCAAAATTAAAAAAAATTAGCTCCTTTTAAGTAATTCTATTTAAATCGTAGAGTCGGTTAATTGAAAAATCTCTTTTGCTTTTTTCCAATTCTTCTTGAGGATTGGTTTTGCAAATGAGGTCTCACCATTGGAAGGCTCACCTGAGAAATGGCAAAATTTTTCAGGATAATCTTCATCACTATACTTACTCCATGCTTTATAGGCATCATGGCTTAAGGGTTTATCAATGTTAAAAGGAATCTTCCCCCCGGTTCTAATGCAATAACCATTCGGTAAATGTAATTTGACTTCTTGTTTATTACTTGTTGTTTTATCATTTCGTTTTTCGATTGGCATAGGAGCCGATTGTTGCACGTCCTGAATTTTGTCCGCGAAACGTTTACTAGTTGTATTAATGTAAACAACTTCTTTGAAAGCATCTTCAAAAAGCTCCTGGTCATGTGGGTTTGACTTTTCTATTAGGACACCCATTTCTTTATTGTTAATCATTGAAAAGTCGTAAAAGTTTAAAGACGTTATTATTATTTTATCATCGTTTACATAACATTTTGCGTGTATTTCATCTTTGCATTTTAGGATAACAAAGCGAAGGCTTTCTAAGAATTTCATTTCATCCGCTTTAAGTTTAGATTCTCGACATATTACTGTAGTAATTTTCTCTTTGTCATTTCTGTATGATAACATTTCCTTAAAATCATTTGAGAATTTAAGATAAGGTGAAATTAAAATCAAAGTTTGTCCAGCTTCTTTGATTAAATCTTCAATCTCAGAAACTGCTTTTTTGGTGTTTAAGAATTTCGCCATTCTTTTCTGTTTTTTGTTTTCAATGCAATATTAAAAATAATTAAATATATATCATATTTGATAATAGCTTTTTTTGATTAAAAGTGAATCATTGTCAGAGTTTTTGATGCTTTGTAATGACTCATAAAGATAAGGAAAGAAAAGAGAGGCAATTATGGCTGAAAGCCTTTGGTGCTCACCTTAAAAAGATGAGAATAGGGAAGGGGCTTTCCGGTGCTGAATTTGCGCGATTACTTTTTATTGACCAACCCAACTTAACACGTCTTGAAAAAGGGCGCGTAAATCCATCCGTTTATCTTATCAAGAAAATTTGTGATGTGCTAAGAATTGATATGGATGAATTTTTTAAACAATTTAATGAGAAGCAGAGCTAATTTGGTAAAACTGTTTCATGTTGTAACCAATGATAATCGATATGAGCATAAAACGAAACAGATAAGACAAGATTTTTTACTCTTTGATTATCTTCTTTCTCAAAATAGTTTTACTGTTTCTGACTTCAGCTATGTAAAGACCATCTGCTAAACCAGAAACATCGACAGAATATTTCTGTGAATCAAAGTTTGCTTCCAACACTTTTTTTCCAAGTAAATTATAAATGCTCAAATACTTTATCTCCGCATCAGCATAAGAAAATTCTAGAATTAAATTATCTGAAACTGGATCCGGATAAATTTTAACTATATCTTTATTACGCTTTGCAGGTAACTCTTCTCCCAAATGCCATCCATCATATTTTGCAATGTAATTTACTGTGTCTGAATTAATGTATCTAAATCCCCCTGTTACGTACATTTCACCATTAAAAACAGCAATGTCTGAAACGGTCTGGTCAAAAGTATCATTCGAAAAAGCAGACCAGTTATTTCCATCCCAAACGGCTATATTGCTGACAGGAACGACCCCTGCTGTATCTATTGTTCCTACAGCAAAGAGCTTATCATCAATTATTCTTAAATTAAATATAGCCCCATGAATATCATTGCCGACAGCGGAAAAATTTGTTCCGTCATACTTCACAAGGTGTGAACTAGGGCCTGTCAAATAATTGCCTCCAATATAGAGTTCATTGTTGTACACAACCATTGAGCCGACAAATCCCCCTACAGTACCAATTTGTATCCAGTTTGTACCATTCCATTTTGCAAATCCATATAAAGTACCCGAACTGTCATAAAAATTTCCAGCTATATAAAGTTCATTCTGAAAAAAACAACCAAGCATATAACCACTTGCCCAATTAGGAAATCCTATTGGAAAAATATTGTTGCCATCCCATGAAGTGATCATTGGTGAATGAATATGATTCACGCTATCAAAACCTCCAATGCAATACAACAGATTATTATGTTCAAAGAGTTGAAGTATGCCATTGTTATCATTTTGAAATGTCCCCACTGAGTCAAAGGAGAAACCATTCCATCTTGTAAAGCCGTTGACCAGTCCGGTGTTAGGAGAGTTTAAATAAATAAAATCGCCTCCGACATAGACGTAATTTTGGAAACCAGTTATTGAACGCACAATGTTGGGTAACCCACCACCAAGGGTATCCCACAAAATACCATTCCAAGCGGCAATTCCCAGAGCTTGATGCCCATCAACAGAACCGAAGTTTCCTCCAACAAATAATTTATTCGTAATACTATCTGAATGCAATACTCTGGCTTGAAAATCTAATCCACCCAAAAGAGGCATCCAAGCCTGCGCATTTAATTCAGCACAAAGCCACCAATTTATGATTACCATGAAGAAAACTTTCTTCATTTCTCTTTTATAAATTTTTTACCTTTTTTTAAATCTTTTGCATTCAATTGCACGAAATAAATGCCTTCGGGAAGGTTTGATAAAGATACGGAGAATTTATTTGCGCCCCTGCTTCCCTGGAGCTTTTGGCTAAACACAATCCTTCCCAATACATCATAAATAATGAGTTTCAATTCAGAATGTTTTTCTAAATTAATGATTATATTTATTTCATCCGTAGCGGGATTAGGATAAACGGATAGCCCCCTGTTGGGTAAGCTTCGTGCGAAAGCAAAAGCGTCAGACAGCTTCGCCCTTGTAAACTACAGCTTGATAATCTTTTTTCTTGTAACTTCTTTCTCTGTTCTTACCTCCACAAAATAAATCCCACTCCCCAGACCGGAAACATTAATCTCGGATTTCTGATTTGTGATTTCCGATTTGTAAACTACTTCTCCCAACACATTGTAAATGCTCAAATGTTTTTTTTCAGCTATAGAAGTAGAAATCTCTATTGTTATGTTACTTGAAGTTGGATTAGGATAAACTTTAATCCCATCCATTTTTTTTGCAGGCAGTTCTTCTCCCAAATGCCATCCATCATACTTTGCAATATAATTTACCGTATCAGAGTTTATCATATTGAAGCCACCTGTAACGTAAAGCTCCCCGTTAAAAACAGCAACATCATTAATTGCGCCATTAAAAACATCGCTAGAAAAAGCAGCCCAGGTATTCCCATCCCACATTGCAATATTGCTGACGGGAATACCTCCAGCTGTGTCTATGATACCAACAGCAAACAATTTATCATCAATAACTCTAAGACCCCAAACATTTCCATGAAAACCAGTTCCTACTTGAGAAAAATTGGTCCCATCATATTTTACAAGGTAAGAATTGGGCCCCGATAAATAATTGCCTCCAAAATATAATTCATTATGATAAACCGCTGCTGCGTGAATTAATCCCCCAAAGTTTCCACCTACATCTACCCATGTATTTCCATTCCATTTCGCACATCCGCTTACAGTTCCGGTACTATCTGTAAAAGTACCAGCTATGTATAATTCATTCTGATATATACATCCAACTTCAGTAATTCCACTTAAATATTGCGGTAAACCAATAGGCATCCAATTATTTCCATTCCAAATTACTGCCAACGGAGAATAGAAAGTTCCTACCGTGTCAAAAGCTCCCGTGCAATAAAGTAAATTATTGTATTCTAAGCATTCATAAGGTGCACCCCGAAATCCAATAGTAAGCGAATCCCAACCTACTCCATTCCATCTTGTAAAGCCATTAACTTTTACAGAATACGGAGACCAGTGTAAATAAATAAAAGCGCCTCCTACATATATATAATTTTGGAATCGAGTTATAGTAATTACATTACCGGGTAATCCTCCTGCAAGGGTATCCCATATCATCCCATTCCATGCTGTTATAGACCTACTTTGATGCCCGTCGGCTGTACTGAAACTCCCGCCAATGAATAGATTATCAGAAACACTATCAGAAAATAATACATAACCATGAAAATCCAATCCGCTTCCAAGATTTATCCAGCTTTGAGAATAGGCATAACCACTAAACCAAAAGAAAATACAAAGTATGAAACAGTTTTTCTTCATCTATCTATTACAAACTTTTTACCTTTCACCAAATCTTTAGTTTTCAACTGTACGAAATAAATCCCCTCTACAAGACCAGATAAAGATAGGGAGAATTTATTTATTCCCTTATTACCTCGTAATTTAATGCTTGAAGCAATTCTTCCAATGGCATCAAAGATATTTATGGTCAGCGGGGTGGCAGTTTCAAGATTAAAAGCAATGTTCAGTTCGCCTTCTGTCGGATTCGGATAAATTAAAATTTCACCCGAGGGATTATTTACTTCAGCATCGACTATTCCTGTAATGCAAGAGATATCAAACCTTCCGTCAACTGGCGGGAGCTGGTTAGGACTAATTAATGAATTGTTATAAAAAATATAGTTGCCGCTGTTCGAAAGAAATGTGGGGAATGCATAACCGGGGTTTGCAAATGTTGTGGTGTTTGATGACACAAAATTAAGCCAGGTTGGTCCGCTGGCGGAGGAAATATTCAAGCTCGTAATACAACTGTTATCTCCTCCAAGATATGTTGACCATATTAAATCATCTCCACTGAATGCGGCTACAAAAGCATCCGGATACCCTCCCGTTCCCCCAAAGGAGCAGGTATAAGAAGGTATGCACAAATTGTTACAAAGTGGAAAGTCGCCATTGCTTAATGCTGTGCAGCTGCTTGACGAGCTTGAGGAGGTCGTGTTTCCGGCAATATAGATGATGCCTGTTGTATTATCTACCGCTATAGCTCCTGTTCCAGGGCCTCCTCCCGGAGTCCATTGTGCCACACCTTCATTACCGCTGCCTCCAAAATAAGTAGTCCAGTTTTGTCCGAAATCACTTTCTTTAAACTCGGCAATAAAGCAATCGAAAGACCCCCCGCCATAGGTACTTTGATAAAATGGCCCTGATAGTAATGGAAAATCAGAACCCGGAGGAGTGCCGGGAGGAGAGTCAGTTTGACCCAGCACATAAAAATTCGTACCGGCTACAGTTATACTATTTGAATATATCCAGTCATCTACCGAGCCGCCGAAATAGGTAGCCCAGATTAATTCATCATTTGCATTGAAGGAAACCAACAAAGCATCGTCATATCCGTTAGGTGTATCGTCAAAATATGGCGACCCTGATGGATAAGCTAATTGCAAAGTATGATTATTGTTTGCATTGGCTGCGGTCTGCACGCCTGGATTTCCCGGACCGGGACTGCTGGGATTATTGCTTTCGGTAAAACCGCCTATTATTACTTTATCATCACTTGCAATGGCAATGCTCCCAAAAGTAGTTAAAACATTTCCACCAAAAAAACTTGACCATCTTAAAATATCGCTGTCATCGAATCTCATAATAAATCCGTCCAAGCTCCCGTTGAATGCTGTTTGATCATAAGGAGTGCCCGAACCATTTGACGGTTGAAGCGGAAAATCAGAACTGTATGTCAGACCTGCAACATATACATGTCTGTAGTTCGGGCTTGAAAGATTTTGGTTTACTTCTACCTGCATGGGGAAATCACCACTAATATTAGAACCCCCTATATAAGATGACCAGATTATAGAAGGGACAGCAGTGATGTCACTTATTTTCAAAATAAATCCATCGTTAGTTCCACCTTGGAAGGTGTTGTAGTTAAAATTACCTGTGGGGCTTTGAACAAGAGAAAGAGCAGGCAAGGAACCTTCTGTATTGCCCACCACGTAAACGTCTCCTGTATTGTTCACAGCAATAGATGAGGCATATTCCCGGAGAGTTCCGCCATAATATGTGCACCAGGCAATGTTATATGGAAATGTCAATTGAGTTGAATTGATGGGTTTAAATTTTGCTATAAAGCAATCTTCCAGTCCTCCCCCAAATGTTTGAGAGATTGCTGCAGCATTATTAATAGGAAAATCGATATTGTTAGCATTCCATGTGTTTCCACATATAAAAACATTTCCATTATTATCACTGGTATTATCCATAGCCATGCCATTAAATGTTCCAAGCAATGCGCTCCACTGGAAGTTATCTTGCGTGCACGAAGGAGGTGTTTCCGGCACATATCTTCCCACTTCAATCACCAGCGGCATATCGGTGTAATAGCTTTGCAAAGCAAACCCCACGCGTCCGCTATCTAAGTCAACATATTCCGGTGCCCATGCAACATCTTGTCTGTTCCCAAGAGAATCAATCTGAAAAACTATTGGCCTAACGTAAGTATAGTTGCCAAGGCTCGTAACAATTGTGAGCGTGGAATCTGTAATTATTAAACTATCCTGCCCGGTAAACTTTAAATCAATATCGGGTTCACCGTCCGGCTTAACGATGATGTATATTTTCATTCCGCTGCCGTTGCCATAAAACTGAATATCGGTTTTAAAGAAGGCATCGGGGTAAGAAATTCTTTTATATCCCTCCACACCTGTGATTCCATTAGGGCACTGATGCAAATAATAATTCATCAATCCATTTTCTGATTTGTCCACAGCAAGTGCGTGTGTCTTTTGCACCATTGGCTCAAATGTTTTGTCATAACTTTCGAACGTTAAGTCAACTCTATGTAAAGTATCGTTGGTTGCAGTATCATTATCAACGTGAGAAAATACGTACGACATTACCGTATAATCATTGCTTGTGTCCGGCTCAAAAAAGTATAGGAACGGATAATGGTTTACCGAATAATATTTTATGTCCATTCTCACCGAATCATCCGTATCCACTATTTGTCCAAAGTTTGTATAGTATCCTACAGAGGTAGGAGTATCGGTCGAATCGGAAGGAGGTATCAGCACGTGCCTTGAATAATAACGAATTGTTACATATTCATAAGTTGAATCATTAACGCATCCTTGCCCGCTTACATAAACTACTCCTCCAGTATCGCACACAACATTTGTTGCTTTGTCGTTACAATGTCCTATGCCGTCATAAATATCCTTCCACAGCAAAAGTCCATCAGAAGTTTGGTAAGCAATGGTGCAGAAGTCAGAATTGGCTCCATTGTACGTTTCTCCGGTAACATAAGCCGTACCGATGGAATCAACATCAATATCCCACGCAATATCTTTTCCATTTCCAGATCCGTTAAAATATTTAATCCATTGCAAATCTCCCGAAGAATCGTATTTGAGGGTTATATAATCTTCGTTTGCCGAATCAGCTGTACCATATCCTGTTACGTAAATATTTTCTTCCGCGTCAACATCAATGCTTGTGGCTTCATCCATAAGACCATTGTAATCGTAGCTTCGAATCCATTGTATAGAGCCAGATGGATTCAGCTTTACGGTGCGTATGTCGTAATCATTGCCTCCAATAAACGCTCTTCCAGTAATGTAAGCGATTCCTGAATCCGTAAGGGCCACGGCATTGGCTCTGTCAAAAGAGCTGCCTGTATTGTTAACTCTTGTTGCGCTCAATAACGAACCTGAAGTATCATACATGAGCGATACATAATCCCAGTCGAGATATGAGTTTTGACTTCCACCCGTTACATTAATTCTTGTTCCACCCGCTTTCATAGCTCTTGGAACATCATACAGATGCGCAGAATAATCATAATGATTTGTCCAACCTACGTTTCCGTTACTGCCTTTGTATCTAATTGTGACTATATCTAAAAGACCTGTGCTATCCTGACTAGTACCTGTTACGAAGACATATCCGAGAAGAGGAACAATTGAAACAGGTACATCATATCCACCTGTATAATTACCGTTATAAAATTTTACCCACTGCTGAGAACCTGAAGAATCATACTTTATAGTTACATAATCAAACCCATGAGATGAATCGACAAATGTGATTCCCGTGACATACACACTATAATCCGGATCTACACAAATGGCAGTTGCCTGGTCGCGATTGTAACCGCTTCCTGTAAATTGGTTACTCCATTTTTCATTACCGTACCTATCATACTTGACGACAACAATATCTGCACCCGTGCTATCAGTCCAAGTATAACCTGCCACATAGTAGTTCTGGTGCGCATCCTTTACAGAAGGGCTTTCCATAATGCTGTCTTGGATAGCAAAATGTTTTACCCATTCGCGAATGACGGCAACCTGTGTTTGGGCCTTGCAATAAAATGCAACAAAAAATAAAATAGAGAAAATAATTTTTGTTTTCATGATGATTAAGATTTTAATTAAAAAATATTCAGGGGAGATAATTTTTCTTCTCACTTTATATATTTGGTTAAAGTATTCAGGAATTACATACGGCTAAAAATTCCGGCAAGCACTTCCGGAAAAAAACGGTCGCGAAATAGTTTGTCAAACTATTGTCAATAAAAAACTTCAGTCGCTTTTTAGAAATTATGGAAAAAATAAAAACTAGGGAAAACCCTAATACGAATTAGGGAAAACCCTAGTTTTTTCTGAAATGCTGTTCCTGCTTAAACTTACGTAATTTTAGGCAATAGGTTTACTGCTTCAATTTTCTTTTGGTCAATGATTTTTCCATAAATTTCAGTAGTCCTTACTTGCCTATGACCTAGTAATTTGGAGACAGTATAAATATCAACTCCATTCGAAAGTAATAATGTTGCATGTGTATGTCTGGCAGAATGAAAAGTAATGTTTTTAGTTATTCCTGCTTTCATCATCCAAAGGGAAAGTTTCAGATTCATGCCAGTTGAATACTTTAGTTGCGCAAATACTCTTTCATCTGGATTTCCACTTTCTCCTAATAGCTCTCTCGCTTGAGCGGTTATCGGCAAATATTCCTGTTCGTTAGTTTTCTTCTGCTTAAAAACAATTTTCCAACCAGTTTTTTCAGAATATTCAATTTCAGACCACAGCAATTTACTTAAATCAGACCACCTTAATCCGGTTAGTACACTAAACATAAAAGCTTGTTTAAGTAAAGGATAATTGCAGTCTGCTGCAGAAAGTTTTTTTACTTCTTCAAGAGTTAAATACTCTCTTTTAGATTCTTCTTGTTCGATTCCTTTTATTCGAGTTCCCGGGTTGTAATCGAGAAATCTGGACTCATACGCTTTATTGAGTACAGCTTTAAATTTACTGAAGTAAATAAATGCGGAATTTCGAGCTAGTTTTTTTTTGGCTTGTGAAATTTCCCCGTGAAGCAAATAGTCTTTAAAACCCTCTATTAACTTTTCGTTCAAATCTTGAACTGAACATTTGTTGTTTACATAATTCTTGAAATGACGAAAACAGTTTCGCCAAATAATATTATTGCCCTTACTTTCAAAATGTCCCTCTGTAAGTAGTTTAAAGTAGGCTAGAAAATCTTTCTTAGAATTTTCACCAACCTTTTTGAAGCCATAAGTTCCATTCTGTAAATCTATTTGTCGTTTACCTTTTATGGCTTCGGCAAGTTGTAAAGCTTCCTTGTTTTGTTTCCTATCAATTGGAGTTTTTGGTGAAACCAGGTACAAGTTTAAGTATTCATACTCACGCTTACCATTATTGTAAACGTCTAAGTAAAGACTGGTTTTACCTGTACCGTTTTTTCTTTTCCTGAGGGTAACTTTCATGTTGCTAATTTGTTGCTTGAAGATTTTGAGCAACAAATCAACAACAAAAAATTAATAAGCAACAAAAATTAGAGAAAATGTTATATAGAACTTATCAACATAACTTACTGATTAACACAATTATCAATAGGAACCGAAAGGCATCGATAACCAATATAATTTCATGCCGCGAAATTATCCCGATTTCGTTTTAAAAAATGTTATGGAGAATAATATTCCTAACACAATAAGAATGTAAGCGGTAAAAATAAAAGTGTGCACCGCCGTCCAAACCGGAATAAATTTTTCGATGCAAAGAACAAGCAGGATTGAAAACAAGGAAATGCCGATAAACGTGAGTGCCACCTGGCGGTCGCTGAAGCCGATATAAGCAAGGGAATGAGTGGT
Organism: Bacteroidetes bacterium 2013_40CM_41_45; assembly: GCA_002215675.1. GTDB lineage: Bacteria > Bacteroidota > Bacteroidia > AKYH767-A > 2013-40CM-41-45 > 2013-40CM-41-45. Next base: position 460,514 of record NGFH01000009.1, read on the forward strand.
ATGGTCTTTCCCGCCTACAAAGGGTGACTGCTTGCGAAGTATACGGTTAATGAATACAGTTGTGGTATCAACGATAGGTACAATAAACACAAGGATAGGAATTATTACCTGGCGGAAATCGATAAGCTCTGACGGAGGAACGGTGCCAGCCTGCCAGAAAAATTTTATTCCGACGGCCGAGAGAAACACGCCGAGAAACTGGCTTCCCGTATCGCCCATGTAAATAACGGCAGGATGCCAGTTGTAAAAAAGAAATCCGATAATGGCGCCCAGCATACCGATGAGAATAATCATATAAATACCCGAAAAATCACCGCCGAGAATCATGATACAAATGGCAGCAAGGATTACGGTAACCGAAAATGAGGATGCAATAGCATCCATGTTGTCGAGCATATTAAGGGCATTCATAATTCCGACCACCCAGAATACCGTCAGGAAGTAATTCAGCGGCATCCACGAACTTATATTAATCTGTATACCCGAAACCATAAGAAGAATGCCGCAGGTTAATTGTGCATTGAATTTAAGAAACGGCTGTGTGTTGTAAGCATCATCGGCAAGGCCGAGCAGGAATCCGAGAATGCACGCAACCAGCAATCCGAAAAATTCTTTATTGAGAAAAACTTTATTCACATCAAAGAAGATAGAATAGCATGCAACGGACAAAAGAAAAATGATGAAAAAAGAAAAGCCGCCCACCGACGGTTTTGAGCTGGAGCCCCAGCGAATAATTTTATCGTGAGAACGGATGCCGAGAGTGAAAAGAAACCGCAGGAACAGGCGGTTGATGAGAAAAGATAAGATGACACAGCCCACAAAGAATGCGCTGTAAACCAAAACGAGATACTGATTTTGCGTTAATGTTATCATGTTATATCATTTTTGTTTCAACCAAACCAGCTTCAAACTCCCTTAGCAGCGGAAGCCGGGCATCTTTTTCCGAGAGTATGGGATTAGAAATTCCCCAATTAATATTAAGGTCCGAATCATTCCAGCGGATTCCTTTTTCAGAATCTTTATTATACGGAGCCGTGCACTTGTAAACAACCACCGTATCATCTTCGAGCGCTAAAAAGCCATGCGCAAACCCGGGGGGAATCCACAACATAAGATTATTCTTTCCGCTGAGTGTTATGCTGAATGACTTTTTATAGGTGGAAGAATTTTTACGGATATCCGTTGCGACATCAAGAGCTGAACCATTTACCACACGAACCAGTTTTCCCTGCTCAAAAGGAGCTATTTGAAAATGCATTCCTCTCAGCACATTTTTATGAGAACGTGACTGGTTGTCCTGAACAAAGAGGTACGAAATTCCAGCCTGCAAAAAATCTTTTTCGGCATACGATTCAAAAAAATCACCGCGGCTGTCCGGAAATACTTTTGGTTCAATAAGCAATAAGCCTTCTATCGGAGTAGTTTTTACTTCCATTTAGATACCGTTCAACTTTTAAAAATCATTTCCTTCAGCATTTCCCATCGCGAAAGTTTTTTCTTCGATTCATCATCGTAATATCCGTATCCGTAGCCGTAGCCATATCCATAGCCGTATCCATAGCCGTACCCATACCTGAATCTCGAAAGTTCGACACCATTGAGAACGACAGAAAGTTTTTTAATTTTATTTTCTTCAAGGAGCTTATTAAGATTTTGAATAAACATCCGCTTCGAATATCCAGCACGCAGAATATAGATGGGATAATCGGCTTTTTGAATCATATCCACACCATCGGTTACAATACCCACGGGGGGAGTATCAACAATAATAACATCGTAACGGGCCTTTAGATATTCTAAAAGCTCGTTCATCTTGCCGCTTATAATCAGCTCTGACGGATTGGGAGGAATAGGCCCTGCCGTAATGAAATCAAGATTAGCTAAACTGCTTTTCAGAATGCAATTGTCGGGAGTGTCTCTTCCGATAAGAATGGTGCTTACTCCGTTTATATTTTCAACATTAAACCCTATATGGATTTTAGGTTTGCGCATGTCAAGGTCTATGATGATAACTTTCTTTCCTGAAAATGCAATAACCCCTGCAAGGTTGATAGCTATAAATGTTTTGCCTTCTGCAGAGATGGTTGAAGTAACGGCAATAACCTTTGGGCCGGGGTCGTTGGAAATAAACTGAAGGTTGGTTCTCACCGAGCGGAACGATTCCGATATGGCCGACTTTGGATTTTTATCCACGAGAAGCTGTGAGACCGGGATATCATGTTTGTATTTGGGAATAATTCCCAGCAGCGCGGCATCGGTATATAAGTTCACTTCATCCAGCGATGTTATTTCGTTATAAAAAAGATAGCGCAGGAAAATAATGATGAACCCGATTACAAGGCCCACCAGCACCGTTGAACTGATTACCAGCATACGATTAGGGCTTACCGGGAAATTGGCAAAGCTTGCCCGCTCCATCAGGAGATTATTCGAAACGATTCCCGCTTTGGTAACAAGAAACTCTGCTTTTTTCTGAAGAAGCGTTGTGTAAAAATTCTGGTTGATAGTGTACAACCGGTCGAGCCGCGTATATTCTCCCTGTAGCGCGGGCAATTTAAGATACTCGCCCTGTAGCGCCACTATCCTGTTCTGAATGGCTTGCTTCCTGTCTTCTGCAGCCTTCCGGGCATTAACAATCGCATTTAGCAATAAGTTTTTCTGTTCATTCATTTGCATGGTAAGCTGCTTTATTACTTCGTTTTCAGGCGTTGCTTCCATAAGGAGCTGGTCTTTTTGGTTTTGAAGCGTCTGCAGTCCGGAAATCAAAACACTTAAGGTTGGATCAAGAGTGGTTCCGGCAAGCGAAGGAACAAACTGCGTCAAGTCATTCTTTTCCAAAATGTTTTTTTCGAGTCTCGCAATATTGTAAAGCTCAATATCAACATTAAGCTTTTGTAAATTCAATTCATTTATTTTACCCAGGTTAAACTCTGCTTCTGCAGAGGGATTCATAATCATGTTAGAGGTCTTGAAATTTTCTAACGATTGTTCGGATTGAGTAAGCTCGTTATTAATATTGAGCAAAGAAGTATCTATAAAGCCGATAATATTTTCGGCACTCTGACTCAGGCGCTGAAGGTCATATTTAATAAATTCTTCTGCAATGGCATTGGCAAGGTCTGCGCACTTCTTCGGATTTTTATCACTCACCACTATCTGAATGGTTTGCGCGCTTTGATTTAACAGCTGAACCGTTACGCTTCCTATATACTTGCGGATGTTAGATTCGGGGGTGTTCATCACAAAGAAAAACGCGTCCTGCTTGAAGAGAGATTGTTGTTCCAGCACCGACTTAATGTCTGTAATGCTCAGGTTAATATCGAACTGTGGAAACGAATGCCACTCTTCAGAATGAAACGTTCCGCTGTAGCGTTCTCCGTTAAAAACATAATTAATGTGGTACGAATCATGTCCCGGAAAATCTACGAATACCGGAACACCGAAAAACGAAGAATCAATTATTCTTACTTCCACCTTGAAAGGACAATTGCCATAAAGTTCGTTAAGCAACACGGTGCCTTTGGCATAATAACTTATTTCCAACGGCAGTGTTCTCACCGCGCGCTCCAATATTATTTTAGAGCGCAGCAATTCTATATCGCCAACAAATTGGTTGGTTGCCTCATCGTAGGCGCGGTTGGTAGAAATATCAAGAATACTGCTCGCTTTATTTTCGGAACCTATTCTTAGTGTTGCTCTTGATTGATAGGTAGGCGGAGTATAACGCAGGTAGAGATACGCTGTTGTGATTCCGAGAGTAAGAAAGAAAAAGAGCCAGAAAAGATTCTTTCTTGCAATAAGCAGAAAGAGCTTCAGATCAAAATCCTCATTCAGGTTCGATATCTTTTTTTTCGGCATCTTAAATTATTTGCGAACAAGAGCAACAACCAGAATTATGGTAGTGAGCAATCCCACAACCGGTGATAGCTGAACAAGCACTGTTTGCCCGATATTTCTGGTCGGCTCAATATAAATAATATCATTGGATTGTAGCTGAAGGTCTGCAGCTTTCATTCCTTCTACGGTTGAAAGGTCTATAAGATATATTTTTGGGTTCTTTAAATCGCCCCGGATAAGCTTTATCTTATATGCTTTACCCGTTTCTTTTATACCTCCTGACTGGGCCAGGGCCTCTACGAGCGTCATATTGTCTGAATTCATCTGAACAATTGAACCACTTCCGCCCTCACCATTAAAAATATATACCTTGCGATTTGCAACTCTAAGTACAACAAACGGGTTGTTAAAATAAGCGCTGTATTTTTCCTCAAGCATTTTTTCTGCCTCCCTTACCGAGTACCCTTTTAATGAAACCCTTCCAAGCTGAGGCAACTTGGCAAAGCCGTCTTTTTCAATAATATACTTTACCGTACTGGTAAGTGCAGAAGTCTGGCCGCCGGTAACGTCAACTAACTTATATCCATTGTTGCTGTAAATAAGCAGTTCAAGTTGGTCATATTCAGCAAGTTTATATTCACTTTGAACACGTTTTGAGACGGAATCGGGCTGAGTAAATTCATAGCCCTTTCCAGTCTTGAACATTACACTTGGGTTGAATGTTCTGCATGAATAAAATATTGAAATAGTAAAAAAAAGCAGAACAATTCTTCTCATAAATCGGGTCGAGTTATCAAAGCAAAAATAAATATAAATGAATACAAGTCAATAATCAAACTTGGATAGTTTTCTTCGAAAGTAATTCATTGTAAAGCAGAGACATATCCCTTACAAGGCGCTTATAGCTGAAACGCTCACTAACAAATTCCTTCCCTTTAGCCTGCATTTTTTTTCTTAGCGCTTCATCTTGTATCAACAGCAGCATATTTTGCGCAAAAGCCTGCGAATTACCGGTAGCTGAAAGTAGGGCCGTTTCTCCTTTTATTACAACATCATCTATACCTCCCACCGAAGTGGCAATTACGGGCTTTCCCGCCGCCTGGGCTTCGATAATGCTTACAGGGGTGCCTTCGTTTAATGAAGTCATTGCAATTATATCAAGCCCCGCAATGGCTGTATCTATTTTCTTAATCCACGAAGTAAAAACCAATTTAGCATCAGGGTTATTTTTTTCGGGAGTTGAAAAAGGAATGCGTAATGAGGAGGCAACGGATTCTATTTTATATCTGTCTTCTCCATCCCCGATAATAAATGCCTTGACAGGGGAAGTCGTTTTTTCCAGAACAATTTTCAGAGCGTTAAGAAAAAGAGTATGATTTTTAACTGGAACAATCCTGCCGATGATACCTATTGCAATTGTATGGTCCGATAAACGGTAACTTTCTCTGAATTTTTTTCTTTTCAGTTCAGAGTCGATAGAAAATTTTGCCAGGTCGAACCCCAATGGAATCACCCTGATTTTTTCCGGGCTGCAGACGGGATAATCTATGCTTAGTTCCTTTTTCTGTGTTTCGCTCAGTGCTATGATGGCATCGCTGCGCCCGGCGAGATATTGCTCTATCTTCAGAAAAATTTTTGTCTTATATGAGCTGAAATACGAATGAAAAAAATGTCCGTGAAAAGTGTGCACCAAAACAGGGACTTTATTTCTTATTGCAGCAACACGCCCTAATGCGCCTGCCTTGGCGGCATGAGTATGTACGATATGTGGCTTAAACGTTTTTATGATGGAATTGATTTTATTGTATGATATTATGTCTTTGAACGGGCTGATGTCGCGGCTCATTTCAGGAATGATTACCGGTTCCACACCAAGTTCTCTAAGGATAAATTCTGAACTTTCTTCCGTTGCCTGCTTTACCCCGGCAATAAGAATCGTTTCAAATTCAGGAGCAAGATATTTTGTGAGATAAACGGCATTATAGGTAGGGCCTCCGAGATTCAAGCGATTTATAATTCTAACGATGCGGGGCATAAAAAATTACTTCTGAATTTTACCGGCAATAATAATGGGAATTTCAAGCCGAAACTCACGGAAAGGTTCCTCTTTCTCCACGGGTCTGAGCTATTCGTTTCTGTTTTCTAATTTCACGCCATATAATATTATGCAGGCAAATTGTTTTACCGTTGACTTTGAGGACTGGTACCAGGGAATTGAAATTCCTATTTCGCTGTGGCACTCGTATGAGCCCAGGATTGAAAAAGGATTTTACAAAGTTGTTGAGCTGCTCGCTTCACGAAATGTAAAGGCGACTTTTTTCACGCTGGGCTGGATTGCAGAAAAATATCCCCACCTTGTAAGGGAATTAGACGCTGCAGGCCACGAACTTGGCTCGCATACCTATTCTCACGAAAAAGTGTATCATCAAACTGCACAGGAATTCAGAGAGGAGATACACAGAACAAAAAATATTATTGAAAATATTACCGGAAAAAAAATAGTTACGCATCGCTCTCCATTTTTTTCCATCACCTCAAAATGCCTGTGGGCGCTGGATGTTCTTGCCGAAGAAGGTTATACAATTGACTGCTCTGTTTCACCTATCAAGACATGGAGGTATGGCATTTCTACATGCCCTGACGAAATATTCAGGATAAAAGAAAATAATTTGATTGAATTTCCTGTATCGAAATTTTCTTTGCTTGGAAAAAACTGGGCGGTAGGAGGAGCGTACTTCAGAATCTTCCCGTATTTTTTTACAGCAAAAGGTTTGCGCTATCGTGATAAAGCTAATTTACCCTCCATGTTTTATATTCATCCCTGGGAATATGATGCGGAGCATCCACGAGTTAAGTTCGAGAGAAAGGCAATGCTCACGCATTATGCACGCTTAAAAAAAACTTTTCTCAATACAGAAAAGCTGCTGAATGAATTTACGTTTGATACGGTGAGCAACACGGTAAAAAATTATGAACAGCAAAACAGAATCCGCACCATCGGAATTGACATTCTCCGCGACTGAATCGGGCGTGGGTTCTGAAGAATTGCTCCGGAGTATAAAAGAAATACTTACCGAAGGCGGCTCTCATAACGCTGACTTGTTCAGCAGGGAGCACTGGAACTGGCAGTACAAAAGCCTGCCGGCAAACCGCTCTGGTGTTTTCACTTGCATGGTGGAAAATAAAATTGCAGGATACTATCATGCCCCTTTTTATGAAGGGCAAATTAAAGGGGAGAAAAAGCTATTCGCAGTGGTGCAGGATGTTGCTGTAAAAAATGAATTGCGTGGTAAAGGTGTCTTCAGGAAGCTTGCTGAATATTCCACATCTCAACTTCTGGCTTCAGGAGCAAACCTTATTTATACTTTTCCAAATGACAAGAGCATACATACATTTCTAAAGTATGACGGGTACAAAACAGTTTGTTCGTACGACACTTTTTTGCTTCCCGTAAAATTCTCTGAAATTATTAAATCACGAATCTCACTGGCGGGTATTGAGAAACTTATCGGTTCCGTGGCTGACATTTTTTTCAAAAGAAATTTCAGGTTAACGCAGGAAGAAAAGATTACCGTGTGGCAGGATTTTGATGATGACACAGCAGGTTTTTTCAACCGCTTCGCTGCTTCATTTCCAATTTCAAGGACGCGAAGCAAAGAATATTTAAAGTGGCGATATTCTGATAGACCGGGTACAAAATATTTTATACTTATTCTTTCATCTGCCAATAAAATAAGTGCAGCAGCCGTATTTAAGTGTGATAAAATTTTTGGAGTGAATGCTGCTCTCCTTCTTGACTTCGCATTTGAGAATGAAAGGGACATTGCAAAATTGATTCATTATGTGAAAGCAAATTCACTGCAGGTTTTTAATATACAGGTGGGATTAATTTTCACCGCTTTTTGCTGCAACAGGTTTTTGAAAAATAAAAAATATGGATTTGTAAAAGTCCCTAAGCGATTGAATCCCCGCCCTGTTAATCTTCTTGTAAAAAATATATCAGAGGAAGAATCGTTGCTTATGAATTCTTCTAACTGGTTTGCAACGCTGGGCGACTGGGATGTTTTTTAAGAACATTATCTCTTGTACACATTGGTAATCTTATCTGAATATAAAAGAGTAAGCGTTTTTGTCTCGTCGAAGATTTTATCAATAATGATATAATCATAATTACGGATTGTATCTGCGCTTACTTTTACCAATGGATTATTATATTTTACAATAGCACTGTTAAAGTTGCGGGTTTTAAGTTCGAAAGAAAGTACCGCATCGTACCATCGGCAATTCAGGTAGTAGCTGTGGTTTCCGGCTATATTTTTATTTATTTCAGCGTAACTCATATTCTCACTCTTGTGCGATTTCATTTTTATAAAAAAGCTGTAGAGAAATATGAATTGAATAAAGATAATAGCCATGGTAATATTTGTATGTGAAAATTTATCCAGGTAAGCGTTTACCGGAATCGCACAAAGAAAAGGCAGCACGATACAATAATAACTGAAGGTTCTTGCAAATGGAATTACCGGATGTATGAGCATAAGGAGGAGAGGTGCTATGACAAATGCTGCCATTAATTTTATTTCGAGATTCCTTTTTTGAATAACCAGAAGGAGGAGCGCTGCCAGTAATAATAGTGCAATTATCCAAAAGCTGATTCCAGTTATTTCGGAGAGAGAGTCGGAGGCAAATGCCGGAAATAAATTTAATACTCCTGCCCGCGTTGCGGATTGAAGTTGTTTATTGTTTGTTAGTGCCTCCAGCCCGTTCACTGCAATTACAGGCATATATAATATCGCAACCATAATGACAGTCGCAAATCCGGAAAGCAGCTGCTTTGAAAGTCCCTTGAAATTATTTAAGAGTAATACGAGATTCAATGTAAAGAAAGGATATAAAAAAGAAGGCATAGCATAAAAACCCAGGGCGCTGAAAACAGAAAAATAGAACCAATGCCTTGCCTGGTTATTTTCAAAAACTATTTTATAAACGCAAGACAAGGACAGGACAAAAAATAAATTTACAAGTGCGTAACCCCTTGACACAAAACTGTAATAGACAGACAAATAAAGCACCGATGAAATTCCGGTAACCATCAAGGCGATGTTTAATGAATAATATTTTCTGACGAATGAGAATAATAGAATGCACGTAAGTATTGAAGCGAGGATACTGGAAATTCTCATGCATTGAAGCGGTTCCAGGAAAGGAATGTATTTCGTGAAATTTGTAATTACCGAATGCAGAATATGATTATTGGGCGCTGGATAGTAAAGCATTGAAACCAATGGGGAGCGCGATGTAAAATTCAGGTAAGTTGATGCTTCGTCATAGGCAACGGGAAGGTAAAAGGCAAAAAAGACATAACTTACAATGGGCAAGACTAATATGAACCGTGCTTCAGAGTGCAGCGCATCCCTGAAAACCTGCTTAAAAGTTTCTTTGAAACCGATAAAATTTTTTCGGATGAATTGCCATACAATATTAAATTTTATCAGTAAGAAAAATATTAGAATTGAAACTATGAGAAGAATTCCCTGAAGCAGTAAAAATTTATTCGCTGTAACAAGCCACAATATTTTATCTGCTCGTGTCTCCTCGTGCATCAGCGAAATCAGAAAAGTCATCGAGGTAATATATCCGGCTATAAACGAAACCGCCAAAGAGCATAATATTGCCGTGGCCATTAACCACAATAATATTTTCAGAAAGAATCTCATGAGCCTTCTGTTCCCAAATATTTTTTCCACCAGTACTGAAATACAATCAGCGCCCAAACCTGCAATGGAGCATCGCCCGGGCTGGAAGAATAAAGCCGCTGAAGAATATTTTTTATGGCAGACTTTTCAAAAATACCCTGGCGTTCCAGCATCTCATCGCTCAGCAAATCTTCAGTTATCATTGCCTTTAATTCTTCTCTGAACCAGTCGAGCAACGGCACTTCAAATCCTTTTTTACCGCGGCTGTAAACTTCTTGCGGCAGTAAATTTCTGAATGTATCTCTCACAATTTTTTTTCCCCGGCTGCTATCAATTTTAAAAGTTTCAGGAAGTGAGAATGCAAAATTTACCACTTCATAGTCAAGAAAAGGTACTCGCACTTCAAGAGAGTTTGCCATCGACATCAGGTCCACTTTAGTAAGCATGTCATTGGGAAGAACAAGTTGTGTGTCAGCATAAAAAATATCGTTCATACTGCCGGTGAAATTTAACTCGCCGAAGAATTCCTTTTTTCTTCTTTCAAATTCAGCAACAGCAGGGTGGTAATGATTTTCTTTCTGTATCCACGATAAAACATCACCGGTTTCATTAAATGATGCCCAAAACAAATACCTCTCATCCGTCGGTAGTGAAGCGCCTTTTATAAAACGTTGCGCCTGGCGAATTTTGTTTGCATATTTATTGGAGCGGGACAAAGGAAGTTTCTGAAAAAGGGGCAAAGAAAACTTAAGCAAAGCCGCTGAAGAAGAAAATTTTTGCACAAGCATCTCGGCAAAATGTTTGTTGTAGCCGCCAAAGATTTCATCCGCCCCGTCACCCGATAATGCAACGGTAACGTGTCTGCGCGTATGCATGGAAAGAATATGCACAGGCAGCGCAGATGAATCTGCAAACGGTTCATCGAGGTATTCAAGAACCGAATGAAGGTTGGCAAACAAATCGTCTTTAGTAAGACGAAAAGCAGAATGGTCTGTTTTGCATTTGCGTGCTACGGCTTCGGCAAAACCGGTTTCATCATAAAAAGCGTTGTCCTTAAAGCCGATGGAAAATGTTTTAATGTTTGGCTTATGGAGTGCAGCCAATGCGGTTACCACAGATGAATCAATTCCACCGCTTAGAAATGTACCGAGCGGAACATCTGAAATCAACCTGCGTTCCACAGAACCTTCCATAAGTTTAAATAGTTCCTTCTGTGCATCCTCATACGTTCCTTTAAAATGACTTCCTGTTTCCAGTTTAGGAACAGAATAATATTTTTCAGCCCTGAATGAATTTTTATCCGTTGTATCCAACACTGCATAAGTTCCCGGTAAAAGTTTTCTGACATTTTTAAAAATGCTGCCCGGCGCAGGTATATAATAGAATTGCAGGTACTGGAGCAGCGATGCGTAATCAAGTTCCCTCGGAATTCCCATTGCCATAAGCGACTTCATTTCCGATGCGAATAAAAATTTCTCATCGTCCATGTAATAAAGAAGCGGCTTAATTCCCATGCGGTCGCGGGCAAGGAAAACGGTTTGCTTCTCACTATCATAAATTGCAAAGGAAAAAAAGCCGTTCACCCTTTTGAGACATTCCGCACCTTCGAGGATATAGAGATAAAGCAGCACTTCGGTATCACTTTCAGTACGAAGCGCTACACCTTTACTTTTTAAAAATTCGCGGTGCTCTTTAAAATTGAAAAATTCACCATTGAAGATAATCGTATACCGCCCCGATTCATCGTGCATGGGCTGGTTGGCGGCAGCGGAAGTATCTATAACAGCAAGCCGCCTGTGACCAAGTGCAACATTTTTATGCCTGAAAATTCCCTGCCCGTCAGGGCCGCGTAATGCAATACATTTTGTTGCTTCCTCTATGCGCTCAAGAGTAATGTTACCTGCCTCTGAAAATGAAACAATACCTGCAATGCCACACATGAGTGCGATGTTAAGAATTTTTGTGCCCTGTTGTTAATTAGTATTATAAATACTGAACGCCGGTTTGCAAAAAGCAATTATTTTTAACCGCATAAAATAATATCCCATGAAAATTAAAATTACGCTTTTACTTTTTGCAGCGATATTTGCTGTCAGTTTAAGGGGTCATGCGCAGATTACTGCAACCTTGACCGTCAGCCCTGGAACAACGGTATGTGATACAATGCCTGTGACTTTCACAGTAAATGTTGTCGGTTGTACGCTGGCATATAAAGTTAACTGGATTATAAACGGTTTGATTCATGATTCCTGCAACAGCTGTACTTCATGGACTACTACTTTATCAACCAACGATACCATGGTCTGGTGTTATGTAAATTGTAACCCGATGGGTAATGATAATTCTAATGCCATCGATATGACCATTACTCCTTGTGCAGGAATAGAAGAATATGAAAACGGCTCAATGGTTTCCTTATATCCTAATCCTGCTTCGGGTAATATTGTTATTGATGTCGAAAGGCTCCGAATGTTTCCCGCAGCGCTTTTTGTTTATGACAACCGGGGAAAATCTTTGAACGTCAACTATGAAATTAAAAACCGTTCTGCCATACTCAGCGCAAAACAATTTGAGGACGGAATCTATTATTATCGTATTGCTGACAACGACCGGAAAAAATCAGCAGCAGGGAAGTTTGTAATTTTGCAATAAGAATCAATTGCTGATGTTCAATGACTAATGACTAATGGCTAATGACCATTACAAGTCAACCGCCTCCCCGTAAGCAACGGCAGCGGCCTCTTTAATCGATTCTGATATAGTAGGGTGGGGGTGAACCGATTTAATTATTTCGTGAGCCGTAGTTTCCAGCTTGCGCGCCACAACAACTTCTGCAATCAGTTCGGTGACATTGTCACCGATGAAATGAGCGCCCAGCCACTCCCCGTACTTGGCATCGAATATTACTTTTAAAAAACCGTCTTTGGCTCCGGCAGCATTTGCCTTACCCGAAGCTGTGAGAGGAAATTTTCCAATTTTTATTTCATACCCCGCTTCGCGCGCGCCTTTCTCCGTATAACCTACTGAAGCAATTTCCGGCTGGCAATAAGTACAACCAGGGAGGTTATTATAATTGAGCGGTTCGGGATTTTGCCCCGCAATTTTTTCAACGCAGATAATTCCTTCTGCGGAAGCTACGTGCGCCAATGCCGGGCCGGGAATAATATCGCCAATGGCGTAGTAACCGGGAATGTTGGTCTGGTAATATTCGTTGACGCGGACTTTTCCTTTATCCGTAATAATACCTACGTCTTCCAATCCAATATTTTCTAAGTTCGAAGAAATGCCGACAGCAGAAAGCACTATATCGCATTCAACCGTTGCACTGCCGCTTTTGCTTTTGATAGTTACTTTGCATTGCTCTCCCGAGGTATCTACCGATTCCACGGTTGCTTCCGTCATTATTTCTATGCCCTGTTTTTTAAAGCTACGAGACAGTTGCTTGCTCACTTCCTCATCTTCAACAGGAACAATGTTGGGCAGCATTTCCACCAGCGTAACTTTTGTTCCGAGTGAATTATAGAAATATGCAAACTCGCTTCCTATAGCTCCTGAGCCAATGATAACCATGGAGCCGTATATTTTTTCGGGAATCATTGCTTCTCTGTAACCAATGATTTTTTTCCCGTCTATCTTTAAGTTAGGCAGCTCGCGCGAACGCCCTCCTGTTGCAATAATGATATGCTTTGCTTCATGCACATTTTTTTTGCCATCGGCGCCGGTTACTTCCACTTTTTTACCGGCAAGAATTTTTCCTGCGCCGGGAATATGGTCAATTTTATTTTTCTTAAAAAGAAAAGCAACGCCTTTGCTTCGCCCGTCCGCCACATCGCGGCTGCGCTTTACCATTGCTTTTATGTCCGCCTGCGATTCTTTTACATTGATTCCGTAGTCCGCAGCATGACGGATGTATTCAAATACCTGTGCGCTCTTGAGCAACGCCTTGGTGGGTATACAACCCCAGTTAAGACAGATACCGCCCAGTTCTGCTTTTTCTACTACAGCTGTTTTTAAACCAAGCTGCGATGCACGAATGGCAGCAACATATCCTCCCGGTCCGCTGCCTATTACTATTAAATCATAAGCCATAAAAATCTTTTTTCGCAGCGCGAAGATAGGAAGTTCAGCCGTATTTTAAGCGAAGGAATTTTATTCTCCGTCCCCTTCTTGTTCCGGGTTAAGGCGTTTGAGGAAATCATTTTTCCTGCGGTCGGTGGAGAGCATAAATTCAAGACCGGGTTTATCGTCCTTCGGTTTTTGAATTTTCTTTTCGGGTTTCAGGTTATTGATGAAATCATTGAATGCAGTGTTTGAAGAAATAGCTTGCAGCAATCCGCGCTGGTAGCTGAAAAAGTACCAGGTAAAATTGTCGACCTGGAAATACATGTTCAAGACATCACTGCTGCGCCTGCGTACAAGCTCTACATTGCCTTTCACCTTACGATGTATTTGCTCCTTGCCTATATAACCGATTCCGATTTCGCCAACAGAACGGTAGGAACCGCTTTGCGGGTTCCAGCGCATTTTTAAGTCGGTAAAGAAAATAGTCTTTGCCAATTCTTCCGGCACTTTTTTAACGGTTCCATATAAGCTCATTTCGCTAATCATCTTGTCTGCCTTTTCTTTTCCTAAAATTTCAGGAAGCCCTTTCAGATAAGTGCCGCGGGTTAAATCCTGGGTAGGAGTAAGAATGCCTGTGCCCAATATATTATCCGAAAACATTTTCATTGCGTCATCTGCAAAAAAGAAGTCCACACCGAGCATTAAATCAAAATCGGTGCTGTCGTTGTTCAGGTTGTGGGTAACATTTCCAATTTGTGTTAATGTTATCTGACCGAAATCAACTGCAAGGTCAAGCTTGCCTTCGCCATACGAAATGCATTTGCGGTCATCAAAGTTCACATAGTTACCGGCGCTATTGGGAGACTTAAGTTTTTCTTCCGAAGAAATCCTGAATTCGTTGGTCTCATTATCGAAGGTGAGGAATCCTACGGCAGAAATTATTTCTTTGTCTTTCGTTCTTTCTTTAGGAGTAAGGAATGTGCTGTAGACGCGGGCAGAGTCGCTTGCAAAAAGAATGGATGAATACAGCCGCACCCCATTATCATTCACAGGAGCCGTGATAGGAATGCGGATACTGTCGGGATTAATTTCTCCTTTAAAATCAAACCAGCTAGCAGTCAGCTGGGTGCAGTTGAACACAGGTTTTGTATAGCCGCTGAACGTGAGATATTTTCTTGAGGCCGCAAGTGACACACCTCCTTTATATTTAAAGCGGGGACTGAACATTAGGCCTGCGGCTTCATCCACCGTTCCATCTGCAACGGTTTGTCCGCCTGCATCTACTCCAATCGTACTGAATTTTACGAGGTGCTTTTCCTTCGACTGGTCAACAAAATAATATTCGCCGGTACCCGCATATTTTTTTCTTCCGCCTACATTTACTGTTGCATTGAAGATGGAATGATATTTATGCAGCGTGTCGGCAACAATTCCTGCCTTTTCCAGCGTGCGCATCTTCGCTTCTTTTTCGATCACCACTTTTCCGCTGTCGGGAATAATGCTCGCATCCGCAACTTTAATTTCTTTTACTCCGTCTGCTTTAATTATGTAATCGTTCAGGTTGTATGCCGCCTTCTGCGCCACCCACCGCAGCGAATCCTGAACCGGGTGGATTGAAATAAATTCTGAACCGCCACCGGTTGCTTCAGCCACCTGCGGCGCTCCGATTTCAATTTCTTTCTTATCCATAAACCAGCGGAACTGGTCTATGTAACAGATGTATTGGTTAGCAGGGAAAGTAACATAAGAGCCGGTACCATTTGAGCGAAATTCACCGAGGCGTTTTTCAAAATCAATCATGGAGTTTACATTCTTCGAGGCAAATGCAAACTCTCCTTCGCGGTCAGATAACAGCCGCAAATCGGCGGTATCGGCCCGGAAAGAATTTTGTTTGAAAGCGTAAAGGTTGGATTCCATTTCTGCTTTCTCAAAGCTGATGAGCCCATTGCCCGAAAGTCCTTTAGGTTCAAGAAGAAGATTGCCATCAAGCTTTGCAATGGCATCGTACATTATCATCGGGTCTTTTTTCTTGTTCACAAACATCTGGTCTTGCTTGGGAAGCCAGTGCATGTAAATTTCATTCGCACGCACCGATGGAAATTCCGTACCATTATAAGGCCCCTTTTTCAGGTTGAAATCCATGGCATCGGCATTGGTAGAATCGGGCAGAAAAATAAATTTGTCAGAACGTGTTGTAGAAGCAAGGTATTCCAGCTTGCCCGAGCCAATAAGCCCGTTATGACTTAGGTTGATGGTGTTATAGAATGTTCCTTTGCCGGAATAAGTAGACATCCCGCTTTCAGGAGTAATACGTGTGAGACCAAGTGAATAATCGGGCTGCAGGCGAAGCGTGTCTCTGAAGTCGGGAAAAATTTGTGCGGATACAAATTCACCACTGAATCGGAGTCCGTCTTTGTTAAAGTTATCAAGGGAGTCAACTGTAAACGGGTCGAGGTGGAAATAAAAATTCTCTTTCAGGTATGCTCCGCTTTGAATCCACGGCTTGTCATAGTATGCAAAGCAGTCCTTCTTGCTGTTGAAAATAGGATACTGGGGATAATTTCTTAACCCCGATTTATTTCCGAGGTAATCAACCTGCAAATCGCCGGTTATGTTTTCAAGAACAGTTTTTACTGCTGTCAGTGGTTTGTTTCCGTAAATGTCCGGTTCGCCCGCATCATCGGGTACCCTCATCCGCAGCGAATCAATATGGTCCAGGTTGACTTTGAAGTTTTGATAATCAAATGCAAAAGTATTTCCGTAGAAATCAAAACGCCCCGCACGCACTCTGCCGGCAAAAGTAAAGTCGCGGTTTTTCTTCAGCGTAATTTCCTGCTCTTTCGGATAGATGAAAACATTCTGCGAATCGCTAACAGCAACGCGGCTTACGCCCCGCATGTTGATATCAAAGTTGAGAAGATTGATGCTGGCGTTCGATTTTTTTGAGATGACCGATTCAAAGGCGATTACATCATAATCGGTTTTCCCCGAGCGGGCAAGAAGATAAAAGTACAGCCGGTCTTTGATGACAGCTTTGTCCTCCGCGCCATCATAAGAAACAAACCCTTGCGCAGAAAGATTAATCAGCATGATGCGCACATCGCTCACCGGCAGGCGCATATACTTTGCAAGGTCTTCGCAATATATAATCTTGCTCTGGTTTTTTTCAGCAAACCTTTTTATGGTTGCCAGCGGGCTTATATCGCTGGTTGCCTGAATGCGATTGAAGCGGCTCTCGCGATAAAAATCTGCTGATTCAAATACAAGGCGGCTTTCTTCCTTGCCTGCAATCATCTTCAGGTCCATAAGGGGGTCGTCCACTTTCCAGTAGAGTGCATCAAAATACATGAACACCTGGTGGTACGAATCGAAGTAAGGCACGTTGGTTTGCCCCTCGCCCAAGATGAGAGCCACTTCCCTGTCCTTGTCAATGTATTTCATTTCAACATTGGGATGATAGATAGAATCATTTTCAAAATAAATGGTGGCCGAAGCGTGCTGCGATGTAACACGGTCAGTCCGGATAATAAATCCGAGCGAAGAAGTGACCATCTGCAATTTATTCTTCGGATGGAAATAAATATTTGCCGGCTCCTCTTTAGTTCCGCTTCCTACCATGCGGCTTCCCTGCAATGAAAATCCACCGCGGTAATCAATATCACCAAAAAGATTTTTTATCTCAAGCGAAACATCGTAAGACTGAAAGCGAGGATAAGTTGCATCTTCAGAAGTTACACTTGCCAGAATTTTATCATAATATTTTCCTGTAAGCGATTGCTTGAAAAAGTGAGGGTTGTAAAAGGTAACTGAATCAGCAGAACATTCGGCCTTGCTTACATCAAGCGAATAGTTTTTTAACGTGGCATATATTTTATTTGCATCCCAGCCGGCGCGCTGCCAATTCACTTTTCCCCCGCTGCCATAAAATGTTTCGGTGGTCGGGTAGTAAACACCTTTAGTGTTATAGATAATAGAAGAGTCTCCTTTGGCACTGCAGGTGAGTGTAAGCGCCGGAAAAGTTATTTTAGGAAGCGAGTCGACAGAAAAAGTATAGTTGTTATTATCTGAACGCCACGTTACATATTGCGATGAATAAAGAGAGTTATCGGCAAACAAACTTTTACTTACGAGGATGAAAGAAGCAAACACCAAATTTTTTCCCTGCAACAATGCATCAAGTGATTTTTGCCACGCATCAAAAACACTTTCTGTCTGGCCGCTGTTTATAAAAGCTGCAAGAGCCGTCAGGTAATTTCTGAAATCAGGCTCTGCTTTCATGCGCTTCTTCAACATCTGGTTTGCTGTTCGGTAAACGGCATCCTGCTGCGCAGCGCTAAGCCGTCCTTTTTTCCAATATGGAA
This sequence comes from Bacteroidetes bacterium 2013_40CM_41_45, assembly GCA_002215675.1. Taxonomy (GTDB): domain Bacteria; phylum Bacteroidota; class Bacteroidia; order AKYH767-A; family 2013-40CM-41-45; genus 2013-40CM-41-45. Next base: position 478,470 of record NGFH01000009.1, read on the forward strand.
TAAATTCATCGAGAACATCTGCTGATTGCTCGCTGGCTGTTTCCTTGAAAAAAGTTTTCAGCTCCTCAATAAACTTATTGGCATCGGGAGTGAAACTTTTAATACTTTGGGCATTGACCCACGCACTGAACAAAAAAAGAAAAGCTACAAGGGCGAATTTTTTTATGTGAAAAAAATTATTTTCTCTTGCCATTGTTGCAAAGATTATACAAAAGCGGTTAAGAAGAAATGATTGGGAAGTGAGTTACCAACAAATATTGACCGTGATTTGCGTTGAATAATTCATTTAATTTGAACTTTCCTTTATGAGCTTATCGGAGCTGCGAACAAAATTTCAGAAGGAACTTTCAGGAAAATATCCTGAAGGTGAAACCGATACCATCTTCTTTTTACTCCTTCATCATTATACAGGAATTAATAAAACTAATTTTTTTAGCAACGGAAAGCAATTATCGGCTGATGATGCTGAAAAGCTAAGCAGCGCATTGCAGCGGCTGCACGAGAATGAACCCGTTCAATACATCATGGGCGAAACAGAATTCTGCGGATTAAAAATAAAAGTAAATCCTTCGGTACTTATCCCTCGTCCTGAAACGGAGGAACTGGTTGAATTAATTAAATCTCAAATCTCGAATCCCAAATCTGAAATACTGGATGTATGCTCGGGAAGCGGTTGTATCGCTATCGCACTGAAAAAATATTTCCCTCAATCATCGGTTACTGCCTTTGAGCTTTCGCCCGAAGCCATTCGCACAGCAAAAGAAAATGCGTCATTCAATAATACCGAAATACATTTTATCCGCGGCGATGTTTTTAACCCTTCGGCAGAGCTGGAGAAATATTCGTTTGATTTAATTGTAAGCAACCCTCCGTATGTGCTGCCTTCTGAAAAGGACAGCATGGGACCCAACGTATATGACCACGAGCCGGAAGTGGCGGTGTTCGTACCGGAAAATAAACCGCTCATGTTTTATGATGCGATTTCAGATTTAGCATCTAAAAGATTAAAACCCGGAGGTACGCTTTGGTTCGAGTCTGATGAAGACCGTGCCGATGATGTAGGCGAATTGGTACGCAGGAAAAAATTTTCAGATGTAAAAGTTCATACTGACCTAAGCGGAAAGAAGAGATTTATAAGCGGCCAGTCTGTGTAAATAAGTTCACTTCACAAACTTAATCCCGCGCTGCATACCATTGCCGGTGATGTTGCAGAGATACATTCCTTTGGAAAGATCTTCAGTCGGAACAGGAAACTCATGATGCCCGCCCGGTAAATTAAAGTCGCGCAGATAAACTCTTTTACCATCAATATTGTAGATGCTCATCCGGAACGATGCAGGTGCCAGCAGGTCAACATAAAGAATATGATTTAATGACTGCGCATCAGGGCGCAACACCGCCGATGGAAAATGTGCCTCGATAATTTCATCAATGCCAACCGCATAAGTCATAGCTAAATCATCGAGCTGTCCGTTGGTGTTGATAGAATTGGATGAAAGCGCTATGTTCACGGATGTATACAGCAGCGTCAATGAATTTGTATAGTTCACATTCACGGTGAATGCAGTCCAGTTGGGAAGGTTAATGGCTGAAGGTGTAGTCTGAGAACCGGTTCCACAGATAGTTGAAGTGGTGTCTGCTACGTTTATGTCAATAGTAATTCCATCATTGGGTGTTGCATCAAAAGTTCCTTTCCAATATCCCGATAGCGAAAGCGGTTTTGCAACGCCATTGTAATTAATTTGTATAGAGCCGCCTTCAAATCCCCCTAAGCTATCGGCCCGCGAAATCAAGGAGACCGAATGACTGCCGGTTCTGGGAGCGCCCTGGACAACAGTCGCAGCCGACGGTACTACCCCGTTGTTCGTAGTCCAGCCATCGGGGTCAAGAAAAGTGGAAGGCCCTGCCGACCAATTCTCGAATCCTCCATTGGTAAGAATTTGTGCAGGCGCTTGCGACAGAGATAAGAACATTGCAAAAATGCTGATGAGTGTAATTTTCCTTTTCATGGTATTGTGTTTAATGTGTTAAATTTTTTGGAAGTATTAAAACAAAAATAAAGAAGAAGAGAAGCAATTACAATGAAAAAAACACAAACTATTAATGTGCTGTGGTTAATAACCTTTTGCTTTAAAATTTAATTGCTTTTTGTAAGACTCGTGTAAGGTTTTTATAAATATTTTTTTTGAGCGGTTCTCAAAGCATCATGATAAAACCCGCATGGTTAGGGCATTTGACGTATGTGCTATATTTGAGATTCCTGCAATTGTAGATTATAAATTCTGCATCCCAGGGGCAGGGGTCATATTTTTTTCTCCGTACAGTATTGAGTCAGCTACTATTTTGAACCATATTGTAATGCACGGGACAGCTTTTAAAACATAAGGAGTCACGTAAGAAACCCGGAATTCTTTTGGAAATAAATCGGTCTGAGAAAGTACCGTTAACATAAAGGCAAGTATCAGTAGCACTGTGTTTTCAATTTTTCTTTCCTGCGAAAAGTACCAGACAGCAACTCCTGTTATCGCTATTACAAATGTTGGCGACTCTGCCTTATGGTTAAATATAACCAGCCAAATAAGAAGAGAAGACAAAAAGAGCAGGCGGAATTTTAAGTCGTGGTAGAATTTGACTTTGAATAAGGGAACTAAAAGTAAAACAGCGCCAATAATCACAATCATGTTTTTAGAAAAATCGAGGTGGAACCAGCTATGTAACCATCCTGCAATGGATAATCCATACGACAAGCTGCTGTCATGAATTAAAAGTTGAAACCAGCTGTGATAAAGAAAATAAAGCTGAGATGGGGTGACGACAATTAAGGGTAATAATGCAAGCAGTAAAGTCCAGCAAATACTGTAAGCAATAGCTTTAAGCTTATGAGAATAAAAAATAAAAAGAGTAAAAGCCACAAGCCCGAAGAGCTTGATAAACACTGTTAACACAATGCATAGCGATGCCAGAGCAATTTTTTTATTTTCTAAAAGAACAAATGCTGCCACGATAAGACCTGCAACCAGCCCGTTACTTTGAGAATTCTGTAAAGATGTTATCAATTCTATAAGTATAAATGCTACTGTAAATAGTCGCGCTCCATCGGAGCTTAGAGGCAATTTCCAGAGCGCGATGAACAAAATCAGTGTGTTTAATAAGTTCCAGGTAAGCAGTCCTAAAGAGTCCGGCATGTAGGCAAACGGAGCCATAAGCAAGGCAAACGTTGGGCTGTATTTATAATAATCCCAGTGCTCATCGGGATAAAGTTCGTACAGGTTTTTATTTTCAATCAAATGAAAATAAGATAAGCTGAAGATTTTATAGTTGTTATAACCTGTATACTTTGTTTCGCCCTGGTATGTCTTTGTTCCAAGTAGAAAACGTTGCCCTGTAATTGTAATTACAATTAGGGTCAGAATTATTCCGACATACAATGGCTTTTGTAATTTCTTCAGCACTGCATTTAGCTTGTTCACAAAAGTGGTGACTTTATTCCTGTGAACCAAGGGCGCGAGTCATATAAAAAAAGAGCAGCCCGGTAAGGAGCTGCTCTTGAAAAATATTTCCCAAAAAATTATTTAATCACAACCACAGATTTATTTGCTCTTTCCTCCAAAAGAAAAAAGCCCCTGAAACATTGGTACCAGGGGCTTTTAGAGCATCAAGGAAAAAATTAATGATTATTTTCTTCTTTCTTTTTCCTTGTCTTAACTGGGGGAGTGGGGGACGCTGCTTTTATAAGATTGATTTTTATCGCAGAAGCTTCCTTGTCTAAAGTTACTTCAAGCGTATCGCCTTCTACAGGAGATGATTTAATGATTTCTTCTGCTACTGCATCTTCAAGATATTTCTGAAGCGCACGTTTCAGCGGGCGGGCTCCGAAGTTTACATCGAATCCTTTTTCCGCAAGAAACTCCTTTGCTTCCGTAGTCAGCGTCATCTTAAAGCCAAGTCCTTCAATGCGCTTGTAAACATTTACCAGCTCCACATCAATGATTTTGAAAATATCTTCTTTGGTGAGAGAATTGAAAATGACTACATCATCAATACGGTTCAGGAATTCAGGCGCAAAAGCTTTCTTCAACGCGTTTTCAATGATACCTTTTGCATGGTCATCAGATGCGCTTTGCCGTGCATTGGTGGAGAAACCAACACCTTGTCCGAAATCTTTCAATTGGCGTGAACCGATGTTGGAAGTCATTATCATTATAGTATTCTTGAAATCAACTTTACGTCCAAGACTGTCGGTAAGAGTTCCTTCATCCAGAACCTGGAGGAGGAGATTGAAAATATCAGGATGTGCTTTTTCAATTTCATCAAGCAATACAACTGCATAAGGTTTGCGTCTTACTTTTTCAGTGAGTTGTCCGCCTTCCTCATATCCAACATATCCCGGAGGAGCGCCAATTAAACGGCTCACGGCAAACTTCTCCATGTATTCACTCATATCAATGCGGACGAGCGCGTCATCGTTGTCGAACAAATAGCGGGCAAGAACTTTTGCAAGCTCTGTTTTACCAACACCGGTAGGGCCGAGAAAAACAAAGGTGCCAATGGGTTTGTTAGGGTCTTTAAGACCTGCACGATTACGCTGAATAGCTTTAACTACTTTCTTAATTGCTTCTTCCTGTCCTATAACTTTACCGCTTAATTCATCGTACATTTTTACAAGGCGCGAACTTTCTGCCTGTGCAATGCGGAATACGGGGATACCCGTCATCATAGATACAACGGCTGCAACGTCCTGTTCAGTTACAGTGTAGCGCTGGCTCTTGGTATCTTCTTCCCAGGCGCGCTTTGCAGTATCAAGCTGTTCGATGAGCTGCTTTTCAGAATCGCGCAGGCGCGCAGCTTCTTCATATCGTTGGCTCTTTACTACTTTATTTTTTTCCGTCTTGATTTCCGCAACGCGGTTTTCAAGGTTCACAATATTTTCCGGCACATGAATATTGGTGATGTGAACACGTGAACCGCTTTCATCCAAAGCATCAATAGCTTTATCCGGCAAAAACCTGTCGGTGATATAACGTGCTGTTAATGTAACACACGCTTTTAATGCCTCGGGAGTATATGTAACGTTGTGATGTTCCTCATAACGTTCTTTTATGTTGACAAGGATTTCAATGGTTTCCTCAATGGATGCCGGTTCAACCAACACACGCTGAAACCTGCGGTCAAGAGCTCCGTCTTTTTCAATATACTGACGGTACTCATCAAGAGTAGTGGCGCCAATGCACTGGATTTCTCCGCGTGCAAGAGCGGGCTTAAACATGTTGGAAGCATCGAGTGAACCTGATGCACCACCTGCACCTATAATAGTATGAATCTCGTCTATAAAAAGAATTACTTCGGGAGATTTCTCCAGCTCATTCATCACGGCTTTCATCCGCTCTTCGAATTGTCCGCGGTATTTGGTTCCGGCTACAAGAGAAGCAAGGTCAAGCGTAACAATTCTTTTTCCGAAAAGAACACGGGATACTTTTCTTTGAACGATGCGCAGTGCAAGCCCTTCAGCAATAGCCGATTTACCAACACCCGGTTCACCTATAAGAATAGGATTGTTTTTCTTTCTGCGGGAGAGAATCTGTGATACGCGTTCTATTTCTTTATCACGTCCTACAATAGGGTCGAGGCGGCCTTCCTCGGCTGCCTTGGTTAAATCACGTCCGAAATTATCGAGAACAGGAGTGCGTGATTTACTGTCGGCAGATTTTTTGCCTTGCGTGAAACCACCTCCGCCTTCTTCCTCTTTGCTGAACGGGTCATCTTCTGCAGGATTGTGCGGGGCTTCACCGCGAAATGCAGACTTAAGCATATCGAGCTCTTCTTTCACAATTTCGTAATTCACGCCCTGCTGATTCAATATCTGTGTTGCAGTGTTGTCTTCGTCTTTTAAAATAGAAAGTAATAAATGTTCTGTGCCTATATATTCGCTCTTGAAATATTTGGCTTCAAGATTAGTCAGCTTAATTGCTTTCTCCGCCTGCTTGGTCAAAGGCATGTTGCTAAGGTTGTTGGTAGAGTGGGCGCTGCTCTTCACAGAGCTTTCAATCAGCTTGCGAAGCTCTGCCATATTTATTCCAAGCGATTTAAGAATGCGCACAGCCATTCCTTCGCCCTCACGGATTAAACCGAGAAGCAAATGCTCGGGGCCGATATAGTCGTGGCCTAAGCGCAAAGCTTCTTCCCTGGAAAATGTGAGAACATCTTTTACACGCGGAGAGAATTTTAAGTCCATAGTTTTGTTAATTTATGATGCTGTAACGTTGGTCAGCAGAAATAAGTTTTAAGATTTTACAGAGCGAAATTACAATTAATACTATTCTTTATTACACGCTTTCAATTGTCCGAGATAGATACATGAGAATAATGACTTTGTCCTGATTTTGCTGACATAATTTTGTTGATATCTTCCAATAATCATTCCACACTTTTCGTTACCTTCGGAACGTATTTTTCACTCCTAAATTATAGATTTTAATATGGCTGAAACCGAAAAGATTATCCCTATCAATATAGAGGAAGAGATGAAGACCGCGTACATCGATTATTCGATGTCGGTCATTGTGTCACGGGCGTTACCGGATGTTAGGGATGGGCTGAAGCCGGTGCATCGCAGAGTCCTTTATGGAATGCTCGATTTAGGCGTTTTATCCAATCGTCCTTACAAAAAATCAGCAAGAATAGTGGGGGAGGTGCTGGGTAAGTACCATCCACACGGAGATACCTCAGTTTATGATGCGATGGTAAGAATGGCACAAGATTGGTCGTTGCGCTATACTTTAATAGACGGGCAAGGAAACTTTGGCTCCGTAGACGGAGATAGCCCTGCAGCAATGCGTTATACCGAAGCCCGCTTAAGGAAAATTGCTGAAGAGCTTTTGGCCGATATTGAAAAAGAAACGGTAGACTTTACGCTGAATTTTGACGATTCCTTACAGGAACCAACAGTGCTTCCGGCAAGGGTTCCGAACCTGCTCATTAACGGTGCATCCGGTATTGCAGTTGGTATGGCAACCAACATGCCTCCGCATAATATCACCGAAGTAATCACTGCTGTAATTGCATACATTGATAATAAAGAAATCAGTATTGGCGAACTGATGAAAATAGTTACCGCTCCCGATTTTCCAACCGGCGGAATCATTTACGGACATACGGGTGTAAAAGAAGCATACGAAACCGGCCGAGGAAGAATTGTAGTACGCGCAAAAGCTACGGTTGAAATGCAGAAGAACGGTAAAGAAACTATTATCGTAACTGAAATTCCATACCAGGTTAACAAAGCAGAACTGATTAGAAAAACGGCAGACCTGATAAACGATAAAAGAATCGAAGGCATATCGGATATCCGCGATGAATCGGACCGTGACGGAATGCGTATTGTTTATGAATTGAAGAGAGATGCAATCCCCAACATCGTTCTTAATTCTCTTTACAAATACACCGAACTGCAGGATACATTTAATGTAAACAACATTGCGCTGGTGCATGGCAGGCCCATGTTACTGAATCTTAGAGACCTTGTCAAACATTATGTTGACCACAGGCACGATGTAGTAATTCGCAAAACAAAATTCGAGCTGCGCGAAGCAGAGGAAAGGGCACACATACTTCAAGGACTTTTAATTGCGCTCGATAACCTTGACGCTGTCATTACTTTAATCCGTGCATCCAAAACTCCTGACGAAGCAAAGACGGGACTGATGGAAAATTTCGGGCTCACCGAAATCCAGGCAAAAGCGATTCTGGATTTACGCCTTCAAAAGCTTACGGGGTTGGAGAGAGATAAAATCAAAGATGAATATAAGGAGCTGATGAACCTCATCGATTATTACCGCGATGTTCTTTCCAATGAAGATTTGCGGATGGACATTATCAAGGATGAAATGACGGAGATGCGCGAGAAATACGGAGACGCACGCAGAACAGAAATCGTTTATGCTGCCGATGATTTATCCATTACAGATATTATTCCCGATGAAGATGTGGTCATCACCGTTTCGCATATGGGATACATTAAGCGCACCAACCTGAATGAATACCGCAAGCAGGGAAGGGGTGGCAAGGGAGCCAAGGGCAGCAGCACGCGCGAAGAAGATTTTATAGAATACATATTTATTGCATCCACACATAATTATTTATTGTTTTTCACCGAGCAGGGACAATGTTACTGGCTCAGAGTTTACGAAATTCCTGAGGGAACAAAAACATCGAAGGGAAGGGCCATACAAAATATCATCAGCATTCCGAATGGCGATAAAGTCAAGGCATTCATCAATGTAAAGAATCTTGAAGACGAGCAATACATCAACAATAATTATATCGTGATGTGCACTCGCAAGGGCACCATTAAGAAAACGATGCTCGAAGCATATTCACGGCCGCGTGCAAATGGAATACGTGCTATCAATATTGACCAGGGCGACCAGTTGCTCGAAGCAAAAATGACCAACGGAACCAATGAGATTCTGCTGGCATCAAGAAAAGGAAAAGTAGTTCGCTTCAATGAAAAAGATGTGCGCGATATGGGAAGAACAGCTTACGGAGTGCGCGGAATTACGCTTGATGGTGAGGATGATGAGGTCATCGGCATGGTTTCTGTAACAGACGTGCAGAATGAAACGGTGCTTGTAGTTTCGGAAAAGGGATTTGGAAAGCGTTCTGACCTGGAAGACTATCGGATTACATACCGCGGTGGAAAAGGAGTGAAGACCATTAACATAACAGACAAAACCGGGATGCTGATTGCCATTAAAACGGTGAGAGAAAAAGATGACTTGATGATCATTAATAAATCGGGAATCATTATCCGTATGCCGGTTGAAGAGCTTCGCGTAATGGGACGTGCAACGCAGGGTGTGCGGCTTATCCGTCTTGAAGAAGGAGACAGCATTGCATCGGTGGCTAAGGTGGAAGTGGATGATGAGCCGGAAGTAGTTGAAGCAAAGGAAAATCCTGTCGTGAATGGAGAAGCTGGCATTAATAATGACGCTCCACAAAATGAGCAACCCGGCACGGATGAAAATGAACCTGACAGTGAGCCTAAAATTTAAAAGTATGAAAAGGTTAGCAATATTATTTCTGTGTTTGTCTGCTACATTTGGATATGCACAGAAGGCCAATATTCAGTCGGCATATAATTACCTGAAGTACGACCAGCTTGATAAAGCAAAAGAAGCCATTGACGCTGCCGTTACAACAGAGTCAACGATGAATAGCGACAAAGCATGGTATTACCGCGGGTTGGTTTACGAGAAGTTGTATAAGCACGAAAAGTTTGGCAAGCTGGACCCGAATCCGCTCAAAGTCGCTTTCGATTCATATTCCAAGGCGCTTGCGCTTGCACCAAAAGGAGATTTTACTGATGACATTAATGCGCGGCTCAAAGCTGTTGCGGTTTCGTACATGAGCAAGGGCATCGAAGATTTCAACGCAAAAAATTATTCAGAGGCGGTGGCTTCTTTTGAAACGTCTCTTAAAATAATTCCTAATGACACGAATATATTATTCAATGCCGGCCTTGCAGCCGACAAGGGAGGCAATTATGAGAAAGCTGTTTCGTATTACACAAAAGTAAATGAATGGAACCCGAAAGACCAGAAAGTGTATGCGCTGCTGGTAAATGTTCTTAAAGCAAAAGGAGATACTGCAAAAGCGATTGAAGTAATACACACGGGCCGGAAAAATTTTCCGGATGATTTAAACCTGTTGTTGTCCGAAATCAATATTTATTTAATGCAGGGAAAAAGCAAAGAGGTTATAGATTTATTAAAAGAAGCCATCACCAAAGACCCGAAGAACGAGAGTCTGCATTTTGCCCTTGGAACAACGTATGATAACCTGGGCGGCTCAAAAAATGCAGTCCGCACTGCAGAGACGGATGATTATTTAGCCCTGGCAGAAACCGCGTACAAAAAAGCCATAGAGCTGAAGCCCGATTATTTTGAAGCCAACTATAATTTAGGAGCGTTGTATTTTAACCAGGGCGCAGAGATTGCCAACAAAGCAAACAAGCTGCCGATAAGCGCTCAAAAGGAATTTAGCGAGGCGCAGAAAAAATTTAAAGAGAAATTCGGGCAGGCGCAGCCGTATTTTGAAAAAGCGTTAGAGATAAACCCGAACGATTCCGGAACACTGCTAAGCTTGCGCGAGCTGTATGCCAAAACAGGACAGTTGGAAAAGTCGGCCGAAATGAAGAAGCGGTACCAAGCGCTGGAGAAGAAGTAGATTAATGCTATTTTAATTTCTAACCAGCTTAAAGCCGCCACCGGGGAACAATGCATGTCCTCCATCAAGTGTGCGGACGTACACTTCGTCCGCAGCATTCAGATTAAGTGATTGCTGCAGTGATACTGTTCCTCCGAAAACCGGGCCGGTATCGAAAATCATACTGCCATTTACGAACAGCATAAGGTTTGATGCCTCAGCAGGTATGTCGCGAAGTGCAGTTACATCTACATCATAATTACCCGAAACATTTACTGTGAACCCTCCTGTAATTGTATTGTGCGTTGCAAATGTTCCGGTAATATACTGCAGCTGCAAAAACATAATGGTGTCAGATGCTAAAGGAGGATATATAATAAATGGTTGAACCGCTAATGCACTGTCTTGTGAAGTCGGGCCGTTGCCAAAATGATTGCCATTATTCCCATTACCATGATTTCCATTATTCCCATGATTTCCATTGTTACGGATTCCTTTATAATCACTCTGTTGAGCGGATTCACAATTTGCACTAACCGAAGGTTGAGTTTCCTTTTCGCAGGACACCCAAAGCAACGCAGCCAGCGTGTACAGAAGTTTTACAATTGTCTTCATGGTGGAGGAATTGGTAATGCAATGATAATAAATATTCTTCTCATGCATATAGCACCCCTCTACAACAGCTTGCGTGAGCCGGGTTTCAGGTCAACTCTATATAATACTATGTTTTATGGAGTTGTGAAGAGCTGAATAGGTGTGGGGGCACATTGCGCACCATCAGTATCAACATTGACCACTTGCCATTCATAGTTGCTTCCGGGTGTAAGTCCGAAAATGTCAACAAAGTTTACCAGGGTAAATACGTTCCAGGTGGTTCCGTTAAAGAAATATCTTGTTGATGTACTTGTTGCAAAAACTCCCTGGTTAAGCGATGGAGGAATAAAAAACCACATGGTACCGGTCCACTGAGCTACACTGTTGTCTTGTCCCGTCCATGCACCCGTGGCAAAAGGACCCACAATGTACCGGTCATTTATCAATGGACTTCCCGGAGGTGTGCTTTGCACATCAATTACATTAGGTATGCGATTGTACAGTGTGCCTACAGTGATGGTAGTCCAATTCGGATTGCCAACAATGCGGTATCTTATCTGGTTTACAAACGATACAACATTTCCTCCTGCGCAACCATTCCAGTTAAGCCGTGCTGATGTTGGCTGCAGGTTGGTAACCGCTAAATCAATACAGCCGGCACATTCAAATGGTGTTCCACCTTCGCCGTCATGATACCCAATAAAAGCTGCGCCCTCAAGGTTGGTAAAATTACCGCTTGCGTGAGTGAAATTTAATGTAAAGGATACAGCATTAAGGGGCAGCAGCGGTGCCAGGTTACTTAAAGCGTCAGCACAAGCCATGGGAGTGTTTACGTTATTGCCAAGTAACGCAGTGAACGTATTGTCATAATATAAATGAGCACCAAGCGGACCACCGCATGTTCCGAAACTTGAGTGATGGCCACCGATAGTTCCGAGCAGAGAACTATTTACGAATACTCTCGTCCAATCATTAGTACAGTCACAAACATATCCGCACATTAAACCTAAAGCCACCGGAAATGCCGTATTAACAGGAAACAGGGGAGGTGACAAATTTATTTGCCATGTGGGGCTTGATGGCTGAATGTTGAATTGATTCAACTCTATACGGACATTGATGAATGAACTGGTTAGACGGTCAAATGAGCGATAAAGCACAAAGTCACTGTACCTATTACTTGGGCCGGGCTGCACAGGAATATTCAGCACAAAATTGTTTATATTAATATTGAATATACCTGTGACCTCAATGACATGCATACCGGAAATGCCTCCATATGTAGGATCATTATAGGAAGTGATTTGATTTGCCGCACTGAACGTAAACGGCTGACCTTGTAAAGTAAGAGTCAAATTAGGAGCAGCACCGTGACGCGATGCAATCAGGAAACTTCTTCTTTCCGTTGAACCGGAAGGCACATTCATGAAAAAGGATTGTGTACCGCCTGCATTGTATGCCGGTGACCAGCCATTAACAATATAGCCGCCACGAAATCTTTCAGAATAATAATTCATGTTAGTAGGTTTGTTCTTGCATAGTGATGGTAATTGTTTTGCCGGCTTCCCCTTTGAAGTGAACGTGCCCTGTATTGTTTGTCATAGTAAAATCAATTCCAAAAGAAGTTAATCCTTTAGTGTAAGGAATTCCTAATTCCTGCGCAGTTCCCACAGGTACAATTGCACCCGGTGGATTACCCGCAATGCCTTTTACAGTTCTCCTGATAACATGTGAATATGTTTCGCCTGAATCTGCAACTGCTTTTATTTCTGTGACAATATTCGCTACATGATCTTCCGCTAATACGATACAAAAAGGCAATGCCTTCGTTGTGCCATCATCAATAGTGATTGTAGCGGGAGGGGAGTTGACTGTGGAAGAGAACATAGTGCTTATCATTTTTTCGATTTATTATAACTTTTAGTATTCAGGTTCAAATGGGAAGTGTGCTAAAGCAGAAAAATACTATTTAACATAATATTAATTATAGGACAGAAGGATCAATTAATTTTGACCAGGAATCAACTTTTGACTGAAAAACAGCTTTATACATGTAGTACAGGAACCCTAACCCCTGGTACCATTAAGTACTATATTTTTTGATTTTGGACAACAAGAAACTCCGGCCAGGAGTTTTTACCACTTCCCCGCATACCCTAAGTCCTGGCCGGATTGGATTTGAAGGAAGCCGTATTTGAGCGACAGGATTTGACGGAAATGAAGATAGTCATGAGCCAGCCAGTTGCTTAGAAAAAGCTTACCGCTGTGCGGCCCTAATTTGGGATGCACCACAGCATTATCCCAGTTAGGTTCTTTTAATTGCCGCAGCCATTTTATGGACTCTCCCCTTTCGGTGAGAAATTGCGAAAGCATGTATTCAAAATCCTGCTCCATGTATTTGCGCTCTGTAACCCATTCCACAGGATTTATCGGCACCAACGGTTTTTCCGGATGTTCTAAGACGTGTTTTAACCGCGCGCGAAAATCTTCGCGTTCCTCATCATGAAGATGACAAACCACTTCGAGCAAACACCATTTCTCAGGCAATGGTTTCCAAGTGTATTCTTCTTTTGTCAATCCTGAAAGCGCCTGCTGAAACTGTCGGCGGTTGCTTTCTAATTTGTCGATGATGAATTGAGGGTCGAACATCCTTCAAAGGTATATTTCTCTTTGAAAAAAAATATTCGCATTTTTGTGAGTGAAATTTAAAATTCAAATATCATGAACATCAAAGATTCAAACATTACCATCATGGTAGAAGACATCGACAAATCGGTTGCCTTTTATGAGTCCATCGGATTCACAACAAAAAACCGCTGGGGAAATAATTATGCGCAGCTTGCAGCGCCCGGAGTAACTATTGGGCTACATCCCGTTGAGAAAAGTACCGCTAAAGGTTCCGGCAATACTTCCATTGGTTTTACAACAGACAATTTTGAAGATGCAATAACTATGTTGAGCAAGCACTCCATTAAAGCGGAACCAAGAAGCGAAGAAGGCGGGCAATTCCTTCACTTCACCGACCCCGACGGTACGCAGCTTTATTTTATAAAACCGAAGTGGTAAAAACACAGCCGGACATTTGCCCGGCCGTTTAGTTATTACTCTTCTCTTAGTCTCTACTTCACTAAATAATAAATATTGGTCTGCCATTTGGCAGTATCTTTTTCTGTCTTCGGGCCGCTAATATATTCTTCTATTACCAGTTCATTCAAAGTAAGATTTTTCTCTTTCATGTAATCGTCCATTGCATCGTGCGCAGCTCCCACTTTTTCATATGCGCCATAGTAAATAATCTGCAATGCTTTGCCCGAAGCTTTCACCTGCTCAGTTCCTTTAATTATAGGAATTGCAGGTCCTGCAGCAAACGGTATAGCAGCAGCCATATCTGTCTGCTGCTTTTCAGGTTCCCAATTAAAATAAATTCCGCTGGGCGCACCTGCGGGCTGTAGTCCTGCTTTTCCTGTGGCTTCAATGAGCATGGGAAGATTCTTCATGAAGAACGGACCGATATCATTAAACTTTACCGTGGCACGCTTAGCAACATAGACACGCGGAGTTAAACCTATTTCTTTTATTTCATAGCCGCGATAGGTTTTATGAGCAGCAGCTTCTTCGGCCATTGTCTTTAAACCGGCAAGGCCTTTATTAAAATCATTACCAATCATTTTATCCATATTCATGAACAAGCCGAAGACATTGAACGGAAACGGCATTTTACCTTTCATCGTCCAGGTAACTTTAGATGCATCTGCGGAATCATTAACCGTAAAGTTTACATCCGACACTGTTTGCCATGGCTCAAGGAATGTAAGTTTAAAGTCAACTGAGTTATCAGTAACAGCAGTTACTTCCTGCTTGCCTTTGCCCACATCTTTATTGCCTTCCCATTTACTCCATGAACCAACCTCGCCATCGTTGCCTCCGAATTCCTGTTTTATATTGGGGTCCTTCTTTGACCAGGGCGACCATTTATCCATGGTCTTTAAATTTTTTACGTGCTCCAGCACAATCTGCCTGGGTGCTTTTATAACTGTGGAACGCGCTACGGTATATTCTTTTGGTAGAATTAATCCGAGCGGGCAGATAACAACTACAAGGCATATAATGCCGATGAGGAGGTACTTTAAGATTTTCATATAAGTAGATTTTAGTTAGAGGCGAAAATAAAAAATAAATAACTTTGATTTTATAATCCGTAACGTTTAACAAAAAAAATAATCACTGGAAAACCAAGCTATAACATGCTCGATATTAATAATTTCCGGTTATTTGCTTTAGCAACACTTTGACTAATTCTCTGTCCTCGTTTTGATTTTGCCGGGACTAAAAATTGCTATGGAGAAAAAATGATGTCTTTGTTACCCTCTACAGAATATTGGTCCCCCTTTAGGGGTCAGGGGTGAGCGCAGGAAAATGAAAGTGAAATATTGGGCAGACGGAAAACTAATTTAGCTCCTGTACCATCGAAGCAATTTTTTCAAAAGCCGTTTTGTCTTTTACAACATACTGCTCTGCTCCCTTCTGAATGGTTTGCATGGCAACAGCATATCGCTCCTGGCTCGATAACATAATCACAGGAATTTTTGGGTAGTGTTTTTTAATCGCCTGTAGAATTTCCATTCCTGTAGCTGCTTCTTTTGATTGTGAATTAAGAAAGTAATCAAGAATTACAATGTCGGGCTTTTCGACAATATGTTTCAGGCATTCTTCTCCCGTGCTGAAAACAGATATTTGATGCGCCACATCGCGCGTTAAATAATCTTTCAGCGATTCGCGCATGAATGCGTCATCGTCAACAACAAATATTCTTTTGGCTTTTCCAAATTTCATAAATATAGCTCTGAAGGGCGGTAAATGTAGCAATATTAAGCCGTTTAGACGGTAATGAGCCGCAACAATGAATTAATATGCCCCGATTTGCTCATAATATAAATCTTTCCTAACATTGTACCCGGATACACATTACCATTCCAACCCACAGACTAATTTTTCTTCAGCATATATCATTCAGCAGGGATAGTTGCCTGGCTGGTGACTGATTCAAACACAATATTATTTTATTTTTTATTTTATTTTATCGAAGATATTCCCCGGTATTTTTAATGATGCAAGTCATTTAACCGCTAATGATTTATTTTATTAATGCTTGATATTTCTATATTGAATGAAAAAAGCCACCAGGAGCTTAAAGAAATTGCAAAAGAACTCAACATTGGCGACTATAATTCTCTTAAGAAACAAGAGCTTGTTTACAAGATTCTTGACGTACAGGCATCACAGCCACAATTAATTCCAAAAGAAAAAAACAATCAACCCACTATGCACGATTCCGATAAATCCATGCGCCCCAGGCGTAAACGAATCAGCCCGACAAAAAAAGAAGAAGAAGAAGGCGAGAAAGAAATTATTAACGACACGGAGGAGGAAACTTCTTCTGAAAGCAATGGAGGAGAAAGCACCATTGCTGAACCTGTTGAAGAAAATAATGAAGCAGCCCTCTCCCCTGCTCCACCTGAAATAAAAACTCCCGGCACGGCTCCGGCACCCGATTGGGCGCCGCCTGCCAATGATGCAAACAGGCAGTTCAAGCCCTATGTAGGGAACCGCCCACAGGAAATAATTTATGATTTTAATGGAGACATAGTAAGTGAAGGTGTTTTGGAAACTGTTCCCGAAGGTTATGGATTTCTCCGGTCTTCCGATTACAATTATCTGCCCAGCCCCGATGATATTTATGTTTCGCAATCGCAGGTAAAACTTTTCGGATTGAAAACAGGCGATACCGTAAAGGGCAGCATCCGGCCGCCACGCGAGGGTGAAAAGTATTTTCCGTTGGTTCAGGTGGAAAAAATAAACGGACGTGACCCTGCCGAAGTGCGCGACCGCGTTCCTTTCGATTACCTCACGCCATTGTTCCCGCATGAAAAGCTTAACATCTCAGGAAAGGGAAGCACCACTTCAACGCGAGTCATCGATATGTTTACTCCTATCGGAAAAGGTCAGCGCGGTTTGATTGTGGCACAGCCCAAAACCGGTAAAACTGTTTTGCTTAAGGAAATTGCCAATGCCATTGCAGCAAATCACCCGGAAGTTTATCTCATCATTCTTTTGATTGATGAGCGCCCCGAAGAAGTAACCGACATGGCGCGCAGTGTAAAAGCAGAAGTCGTGTCATCTACATTTGATGAGCCGGCAGAACGGCACGTAAAAATTTCCAATATCATTCTTGAAAAATCGAAGCGCCTTGTGGAATGCGGTCACGATGTGGTAATTCTTCTTGACTCCATTACACGTTTGGCTCGCGGATATAATACTGTTTCTCCTGCATCAGGAAAAGTTTTGTCGGGCGGTGTGGAAGCTAATGCACTTCAAAAACCAAAAAGATTTTTTGGTGCGGCACGTAAAATTGAAAAGGGCGGCTCGCTCACTATAATTGCAACAGCGTTAATTGACACCGGCTCCAAAATGGATGAAGTAATTTTTGAAGAGTTCAAAGGAACCGGTAACATGGAATTGCAGCTCGACCGCAAGCTATCGAACAAGCGCGTTTATCCCGCTATTGATTTGGTTGCATCCAGCACGCGCAGGGAAGATTTGCTGCTTGATAGAGAAATGCTTCAGAAAATGTGGATACTCCGTAATCACCTTGCCGACATGAACCCGCTCGAGGCCATGGACTTTCTGCTTGACCGTATGAAAGGAACAAAATCCAACGAAGAATTTTTGGTTTCGATGAATGGGTAGGTGAATAAACGATATGAGAAAATTCGTTGGTTTGATTTTAATTTTCTCATCTTTTATTTCTTCAGCACAACCACCTGCAAAGTTTAAATTTTTTTTATCTGAAAGGACGGGAAAAATTCCCAGCACTTACAGCAGCGCAGATAATCTTTACCTGAGGGATATGGTTGTCGACCCTCCTCAAAAAATAATAATCAAGCTAACTAAAAAAGAAAGGGAAGAGATTTTAAAAAAGGTTCAATCCATAAATTTTTTCAGCTATCCCGATGTATACAAATTTGAAAGCGCTGACACATCGAAATTAATTGGCTTAAAGCAACCGTGCGCACAATTTAATCTAACTGTGTTTGTTGACGGAAAAATGAAATACGTGTCCTGGAATGATTGTCATTCAGGAACTCCTTCAAAAAATAATATGTCTGAGAACCTCGAAGATCTAAGAAGATTGATAGATAATTTTTTGTACTCGAAGAAAAGCTATAAAAAGTCAAAGCCTCTAAGGGCAATGTATTTGTAATTTTTTTGTCAGTCCGTTGAAAGCGCAATAACTTTAGTTTCGCCGAAAGAATGGAAAAGCAAAAGGTCCCTATCCCAGTCAACCGTCTTGAAGCATTCAGCGATGGTGTGATCGCAATTATCATCACGCTGATGATTCTTGAAATAAAAATTCCTGAAGTTGCGGACGATGCGTCAGGCATAGAAACCTGGCAGCAGTGGTTTAATATTCTTCCTTCTTTTATTTCTTACATACTAAGCTTTATCATAATTGGAGTGCTTTGGGTTAATCATCACCAGTTTTTTCACCAGCTCAAACATCTTGATAAAAAACTTCTCTGGTATAACCTTCATCTGCTTTTCTGGATGTGTATTCTGCCTGTCTCTACTGCCTTTTTAGGGCGGCATATTCACATGCCGGAAGCCACAGCGGTTTATGGGTTTAATATGTTTATGGTGGCGCTGGCATTTGCAATTATGCGCGAATACGTCCACAGGAGCGAGCATCTCCTCATCGAAAATCTATCGCACGCAATGAGAAAAAAGCTGCGCTCAAAAATTATGATGACGGTAGGGCTTTATTTCCTATCCATTTTTGCCGGGTATATTTCAATTTACATTTCTCTCGCCATCTTTGTACTTATTATCATTATCTATTTTATGCCTCAGGATATTGTGCTGGAGAAGAAGTAATCTAAACTATGATTAAACGGATTTATCAATTAATCAAGAAAATAAATCCAAGGTTCAGACAATTTCTTCCGCCAGCTTTTCCAGCGAAAGCCCGTCAAAGTTTCCGGAGCTCATCATCAAAAGATTGCTTCCCTCCCACTCCTGCTCGGCCAGGTAATTTCTTAACTCGGCAGAATCAGTGAAAACTTTTATCCGCTTATCAGCAAAAAATTCAGCAATTAAATTTTTATTGAGCGCTTCTAATTTTTTATGCTCTACGGTGTGAGGATTAAAATATACGATAGGAACATCAGCGGATGCCATCGTGCCTTTGTATTCGCTAAGAAAATTTTTATTCAGCGAGCTGAACGTATGTAGTTCAATACATGCAAAAAGTTTTCTTTCAGGAAATTGTTTTTTCAACGCATCAATGGTGGCAATAAGTTTTGAGGGGGAATGAGCAAAATCTTTATAAACAGCTGTTGAATTATTCCTGGCTACAAGCTGCAGCCGTTTAGCCGCACCTGCAAAGCTGCCGATACTCCTGTTAAAATCATAATCGCTTACACCAAGCAGCTTGCAAATTTTTCTTGCTCCTTCAATGTTGCGCAAGTTATGTTCTCCGAAAACACCAAGTGGAATTTTTTCCTTGTAGATTAAATAAGTAACCCCGTCCTTGATTTCATATTTCGGAATGGAATAAAAATTTTTTTTACAGCGTACATTCGTGTCCTCCGCAATTTTTTTTACTTCTGCGTCATCCAAACAATAAACCAGCGTTCCGCTTTCAGGAATCTGCTGTGCAAAAATCCTGAACTGTTCAACATAATTCTCAAAAGTCGGGAACACATTGATATGGTCCCATGCAATGCCGCTTATCAGGCCAATGTCAGCTTTGTAAAGATGAAACTTCGGCCTCCTGTCGAGCGGGGAAGACAAATATTCATCGCCTTCAAGAATAATAAAAGGCGCTTTCTCAGTAAGCCGCACCATGTTATCGAAACCCGGAAGCGCAGCTCCGGCCATGAAATCAAAATTGTAATTCTTGCTTTTAAGTACGTGAAGTATCATGGCGGTAATAGTCGTCTTGCCATGACTTCCGCCAATAACAATGCGCTTCTTGCTTTTACTTTGCTCGTAAATAAATTCGGGGAACGAATAAATTTTTAACCCCAATTGTTGTGCCTTCAGCAATTCAATGTTATCTGCACGCGCATGCATGCCAAGGATAACGGCATCAAGCTTTTCATGAATGTTGTCTTCGTCCCATCCATAATATTGTCCAATCAGTCCGCGCTCACGCAAACGCGAAAGTGACGGCTCAACAATTTCATCATCGCTTCCTGTAACGGTGTACCCTTTTTCCTTCAGCGCAATAGCAATACCGTGCATGGCTGCTCCTCCGATGGCGATAAAGTGAACTCGCATAGTAAATAAGTTATATGTTATTAGTTATACGGAAATAACGATAAACTATACACATAATCATAAATCGTAAATCTAAAATCGTACATCAGCCAGCGGCATCACTTTATCTTCTCGCACTCCCCTCTCCGTCATTTTCAGAGTGCAGCTGTCATTGATTCTGTCGTGCTCAAAAAATAAAATATAATTTTCTTTGACAGCATGTTCAAGAAATAACTTTTTTTCCTCGAGAGTTACCAGCGGGCGCATGTCATACGCCATCACGAAAGGAACGGGAATGTGACCGACTGACGGAATCAGGTCAGCCATATAGACAAGTGTTTTTCCATTGAAAGAAATATGCGGAAGCATCATCGCTTCCGTATGCCCGTAAACGCAAAACACCTTGAAGCCGGGAAATAATTCTTCCCCGTCATCAATAAATTTCAGATGCCCGCTTTCTTCAATGGGCAAAATATTTTCTTTCAGGAACGATGCCTTTTCTCTCGCATTCGGATTCACCGCGCTCCTCCAGTGCTTTTCGTTGCTCCAGTAGGTTGCATTGGGAAAAGTAAGCTCATAACCGGTTTTGTCTTTGTTCCACTTCACACTTCCACCGCAATGGTCGAAATGAAGATGCGTAAGAAATACATCGGTGATATCTTCAGGGGCAAAGCCATTTTTCTTCAACGACTTTTCAAGCGTATCATCACCATGGAGATAATAATAGCTCAGAAATTTTTTATCCTGCTTCTCACCTATTCCATTATCAATCAGCACCAGCCGGTTTCCTTCCTGCACAAGCAGACAACGCATCGCCCATGTGCACATATTATTTTCATCGGCAGGATTCAGTTTGTTCCAAATGCTTTTTGGAACTACGCCAAACATAGCTCCGCCATCAAGCTTAAAAAATCCCGTATCAATTGTAAATAATTTCATGGTGCAAAGTTATAAAGCAATGCGAGAGGATTTATTTAATTCAATTCTTTTCTTGCCACCACATATTTTCTCCACTTTTCAATCACCACTTTCATGTCTTGCGGAAGCTCGCTATCGAATAAAACTTTTTTTCTCCCAACGGGATGAATAAATCCAAGTGTCTTTGCATGCAACGCCTGCCTCGGCAAAAGAGTAAAACAATTTTCTATAAACTGCTTGTACTTTGTAAACGTTGTTCCCTTCAGAATTTTATTTCCTCCGTAACTTTCGTCATTAAATAACGGGTGACCGATATATTTAAAGTGAGCGCGTATCTGGTGTGTTCGCCCGGTTTCCAGCTTACATTCAACCAGCGTAACATAACCAAACCTTTCGGCTACTTTATAATGAGTAACAGCCGGCTTGCCATGCTCGCCTTCGGGAAACACATCCATTACCTGCCGGTTTTTCAGGCTTCGTCCTATGTGCCCGGTGATTGTGCCTTTGTCTTCCTTTAAGTCGCCCCATACCAAAGCAAGATATTTCCGTTCAATGGTGTGGTCAAAAAATTGTTTCGCAAGCGAAATCTGCGCGGGCTCAGTTTTGGCAATCACCATAAGCCCCGATGTATTTTTATCAATGCGATGAACCAACCCCGGAACAGCCAAAAGATTTTTTTCCTTATGCCTTATGGTTTCAAAATGAAACAGCAGCGCATTCATCAGCGTACCCGAAAGATTACCATGTGCCGGATGCACCACCATTCCCGCACGTTTGTTAATGATAAGAAGTTCAGAATCTTCGTAAACGATATCGAATGGAATTTTTTCGGGAGTTAATTCGTAATACCGTACCGGCTCAGGAAGAACAATGCTGATAATGTTTCCCGGCTTTACTTTATAATTTGGTTTTACCGCTTTGCCATCTACCAGAATAGCCCCGCTTGCTGCAGCATTCTGAATCCTGCTTCGCGAAGCATTTTCAATCTTGTTGACAAGATACTTGTCTATACGCAGCAGCGATTGTCCCGGGTCAACTGTAAAACGAAAATGTTCATACAGTTCTTCGCTCTCTCCCTGCGATGGTTCAGGAATTTTTTCTTTTTCAATCATGCGTGCGTCAGCGGGATATTAGAATCCTGCGGGTGGCAACCGGAATCATCTTTTCATCCTTTAAAACAAGGTGATACAATCCCGGTATAATATTGGCTGTGTAAATCTGCCTGTCGGAAACTTCACCGCTCGAAATTATTCTTCCGTTCACATCGTAAATTGTATAGAAAAGTTTTTGAAGTGTCTTCAGATTGTGATGCACGGTTATCACGTCCGAAGCGGGGTTAGGAAAAACAGAAACACCCGCAGAAGCATTTAATTCATTTATAAAATTAGCTGGGTTGCGAGCTTCTTTTCTGAACACCGGTCGCATGAGCCATGAGCCGGGTATGGTTGAATTTTGCCATGTGCCCGTTGCGTTGTAAAGCATATTTGGATTTGAATTGATGTTCCGGTCAAACCCAAGGCGCAGGAGTGTATTGTTGAATTGAAACCATCCTATGTAAAAATTTCCCTGCGGGATCACCACGGGGTTATCGAGCTGATAATAATAAAACCCATTGATGCTGTCAGTGTACTGCGGATGTTGGTTGTATTTAATGGCAAGCGTATCCTGGAGAGCGCCATCCCATACCATGATGTGAAACAACTGCAAGCTCACGTCGTCATCAATATGAACAAAATTCATTTCCACTCCTGCCAAAGTATCTGTCATCAAGTTGTTAAAACGATATGCGATTCTTCCAAGCGCTGCGGAAATTCCATAGCCGTTTTCTGCCGTGCCGTCATCATACGCATAATAATTAAACATCTCCTGCACTTCGTGAAGCGTATCGTTGCTCGTATTGCTGTCAGACGTAAGGTTTACATTGAGTATATTATATATTAAACTGTTTCCGGGAAACGATGGAAATTGAAATGGCGGGGAAATATTTTGCGTACTCGCGCTGCTCTCGTTTGCATTGAGCGGGATGCTGTTTACTCCAGTTGAGTAATCCAGGGAGAAATCTTCCCGCAGGAAATTCATCTGGTGAAGAAATGTTGTTGAAGAATTGGCGAGGTTCCTGATTGAAATGGTTTTTTGTGCAGACATGTTTGCACCGGGATTCACTTTGTAATGATTGTATGGAATGGATTGGTAAGTGTTCAGGACAGACAAACCTCTTTTTACAAAAGCTGCATCGTTTACAATAACTGTATCTATTGCAGAACGGCCATTGTTCAAACGCACGTAATCAACATTCCATTGGTCGAGCATTCCGCAAAGCGATGCATAGTTGCGGAATCTGAATTGGAATCCCCGATACAAATACAGCGAGTTGTTGATATGAATCATCTGCTGTTTGAAAGGAGTATTCCCCGAACCGGGTTTGCTCCATACGCGATGCCACGTGCTATCATTACCCAAAAATTCAAGAACAAGAGAATCTTTTCCCGCGGGACTGTACCCGATTCCCTGCGGCTGGTAAAAAAAACTCAGCCATACTGTTGTATCTCCGGGAAGATAAAGGTCAATCGGTTTGGAAGTAAGTGCATCAGCAAGGCCGTAGGAAGTGGGAGAAGGGGAATACGGATTACCTTCCTTGTCTACTCCGTCAAATGTTGCAACGCCAATGGTTGGAGGATTAACCGGGAAATCATCGTTGATGAATGCATCGCTGTCCGTCCAGAAACACTCGTAAGGGTAAATTCCCCCGCGCGAGAAATCATCAACAAAAGGAAGCACAAGGGTGTCGCAAACCACCGTTCGTTCTGCATTTGTGTTATCATGTGTTTTAAGATATTGTTTTATAACAGCATTATACTGCAGCGGCACCAGCACTTCCTGCGCGTACGCTTTCCGGAAAAACAAACAAAGCATTCCGGCAAAAGCGACACAAATTATTCTTCGACTCATAGAACCAATTTCATTATTGAATATAAATTATTTTCTCAGGTAGATGTCAACCGGCTCGCCCTGGCTTATCCGCAAACTGTCCGAGGGCAAAGGAAATTGTTTATAGACCACAGCCGACAAAGAATCTTTAATATTTTCATCGTAAATAATGGCTCCAACAGAAAGATTTGCAACATTAAGGACTGCCAATGCCTCTGCCTTGGTAAGGCCCATCAAATCAGGAACAGAAGCTCTTTCACTTCCTATGCCGTCACCCACAACAAGGTCAATTACGCTTCCTTTGTTTACAGATGTACCCGCCTTTATGGGTTTGCCATGATATCTTGTTTCGAGCACCGCATTTTTTGCCAGGTCATGTTTGTAAGAAAGTGCACCGGCTTTTAAACCAAAAGTTTCAAGTATTGCTTCGGCTTGACGAAGGGAAACATCGGTGAGGTCGGGCATTTTAACTTTTGGAGGAATACCGGAATTGATGGTGAGATAAATGGTCCGGTCTTCTTTCACTTTCGCCGTAGGCGCCGGGTCCTGCTCAAGAATTGTTCCCTGCATTTTTTCAAGCTGGTATATTGAATCTACTACAGCATAGCGCAGATGCAAACGTTCAAGAAGAACCGTTACCTGGGCAATATTTAATCCTTTAAGCTCAGGCACTTCAATGCTCTGGCCATGGTTGGTGTATTTATTCAGCCATTTGTATGTAAAGCCGAAAACTGAAGCCACAACCACTGCAGCAAGAATTACATTGAGCAGAAAAATTTTGCTTCGCAGAAAATTTAAAACGTCTTTCATTCAGTTTACTTTTTCTTCTGCGTGTTTTTTTCTTCCGCTTGTTTTACCGTAATCAAGAATGCTGTCTATGAAGTCGTATGGCTTATATCCGTTGATAGCCGCCTGGTGAAATATACACGTAGCGGGAGTCATGCCCGGCAAAGAATTTACTTCAATGAAAATCACTTCGGGTTTTTTATCAGGGTAAATTCTCACGAAAGCATCGATGCGCGCATATCCTTCAATATTAAGCGCCATCGCGGCGCGCAAGAGTTCTTCCTTAACGAAGGATGATATCTTTTTATTTTCAGCAGGGTCGGCAGAGAATCGCGCCGGTGTGATGTTCTGCCCTTCGCCAGCCAGGAATTTTTCTTCAAGCGATAATACATCGCCCCCTGACAGCGCTTCTGACGGTTCAAAAATTTCATACTCACATTTACCATCATCTGTAAAGTGAGTGAGCAGTCCTCCTGTAATTTCTAGGAAACGTCCCGCATCTTTTTTCTCAATCAGCTTTTCAACAAGGAAGAATTCTTTTTTCCCGGGAAATTCTTCGTTAGGTTTCAGGTTAAGGATTTTTAAAGCCGAGGCGGGAATTTTTTCTTCGCTCCTGAATATGGTATCGGCAAAAGAAACCAGCTCTTCAGCGGATGTTATTCTTTTTACGGCAGAGCTGCACCCGTCATCAACGGGCTTGGCGATAAATGGAAATGGAAACCTGTTCCGAATGCTTTCCATCACTTTTTCCTGATTCGAAATCCATTGCTCATGTTCGACCAATGCATGCCCTGAAACCAAAAACCCTTTCGATGCTAAAAATTCATTGGTGCGGTATTTATCGATTGTCAGCGAAGCAACAGCAGGGCTGGAACCATTATAAGTGAGGCCGATTTTTTCCAGCTGCTTCTGTACTGTTCCATCCTCTCCCGGCCTTCCATGCAATGCAATAAAAACCTCATCCACCAATTCAGCAAGCTGGGCATACGAAATTTCTTCGGGTTCAAAAATATTTTTCAGGCCTGCATATTTCTTTGTAATCTCTTCACATTGTTTTTTAATACGCTCGGTTACGGGGTGAGCAGCAAAGTGAAGTATTTTATCACTGATATCATCAGCATTATCTTTCAGCAAAAGATTTACGGGAATAATAAAAAGCCGGTGTGCGTTTTTATCGCCGGTAAGAAAAACCGGAACGGGCTGGTATTTTTCTGACGAGGATAATTTCTCATAAACATTCCTGCCGCTTTCCACAGAAATATGCCTTTCCGATGAATACCCTCCCAGCAGAACGGCTATTTTTATTTTTTTTCTCTCTGCTTCCGAAGAATTTTTTATATCTGCATCAATCTTACCCAGTAAGGCAGGGAGCGAAACTATATTTTTTTGAAGTGAAATTTGCTCCTTGACGGAAGTGCGTATGATGTATGTGAGAAACTGCGAAGGATTCAAACCGATTTCTGCTGCCTGATGAAAAAAGAAAGATGACGGCATCATACCTGAAGTAGTGTTAGGGTCATTCAGGAGAATGGTTCCGTTGCCGGTAATAAACCCGTCTATTCTTGCATACACATTAAATCCAAATTCATTGAAGAGCCGTTCGCATTCGCTCCTTATATTTTCAATATCTCTTTCCGGCAGGTCGATGGGTGTTATTTTTCGTGATAACCCGGGCAAATATTTAGAACGGTAATCATAATATGAATTTCCTTTCCTTATTTCAGTTGGTGGTAACGCAACTGCTTCACCGTTTACATTTCTTATCACGATGCATGAAAATTCCCGGCCGGTAACAAACTGCTCAATAAGAACTTCACTTTCCGAATCAACTCCTTCAATCCAAAGAGGGTTTTTATTTTTTGAAAAATAATTATTTATGAATGAAAATAAATTTTCAGGATGCAGAATATGAATGCCTTTTTCAGCTTCACTTGAAACCATGACCGGCATTCCGATTCCTTCGCGGATATCAGACAACCTGCGTAAATAATCCGCTCGTTCGGAATCTTGTATTGAATTCCATTGTTCAAACGTCAGTTCAACAATAAAAAAACCTTTGAGCAGAGCATCTTTTATAATATCGGCACTTTGCTCTTGAAGTATAGACACCCCCACAGACGAGCCCTGGTTAGCCGGTTTAACTACACAAGGAAACCCAACCTGTGATTTAATTTCTGCAATAACATCGTTGAAAAAATTCTTTTCAAAAACATTTTCTCTTCTTAATGTAAGATATTTCGGGCTTTGAAATTCTGCCGCAGCCATCAGCTTTTTCTGCATGGCTTTGTTCATACCGAATGCAGAAGAAAAAATTCCGGAGCCGCTGTAGGGAATTCCATAATACTCCAGCAAACCCTGGATGCGGCCGTCTTCTCCATTAGACCCATGAAGGCACAAGAATGCAAAATCAATATGATTTTTCAGTTCCCCGGGTGTAATTATTTTTCCGAGGTTGTGAAGCATTTCGAAAGATAAACCGGAATTTTTTTCTGTTACCGATTCGGCATAAACCTGGAATTCATTTTTTGATTCGGGAATAAACTCGACCGGGGGATAAAAGTCCCGGATACTTCCCTTATAAATATATTTCCATTCAAGAAGTATAATATTTCCAAAGCTGTCAATAAACAGCGGAACCGGCTCAAAGAGAGATTTATTGAGATTGTCGTAAACCGTTCTTCCGCCGGCAAAAGAAATTTCACGCTCGCGCGATGAGCCGCCAAACAGGATTCCTATGCGTGTTTTCACCTTATGAATTTGAAGTGCAAAAGTAGTGAATCGGGCAGGGACTTTTTCTTTATCCCGGGCAAATTATGAACGATGAAATTAAGCGACTGCACCTGTAAAATGTTCCACTTTTTCTTCCGTTTCTTCCTCCTTTTTCGTTTCAACCAGCAGTTTTCTTGCTATAATAAGTGAGGCAACATAAAAAGGCATGGCAGGAATTTTATATCGCACCATGCTTCCAAAATTTGACGTAGTTAGCCCTATACAGAAAGCAAAAAACAAACTAAACGTGAGCGAAAATACCAGCAAGTGATGCCTCAGCACCAGCCGGAAGAGATAAATAACTCGTACTTTGATTAAGAGGTATATAGAAAAAGCAAGAAGCAGAAAATTTTCAAGTGCAGAAACAAGCATTACAATATTACCCGCTTCCCAAAGAAAAGGCCGGAATAAGGCAGCGGTAATGGCAAGGTGCGCCTTGGATAACATACTTATGGGAGTAGCTTCAAAGTCACCGATATCAAATGAAGAGCCGCCATAATATTCCTGTTTAAGGTCTTGCTGCACATCCACCGCTCGATTCAAGACCGTTTCAATATTGTACTCTCCCAACTTGGCGCCCACCAGTTTAAGCGCTCCAAAGCCGGATAATAATGAAACGACCAATATGATAGGCCCCGTAGATCTGCGCACAAGCTTATTATCAATTCCGCCCAGCATAATTCCGGCAAGCCAGATAAAAGTTCCGGGCAGCAATGCGAAAAATATGTATGGCTTAATAGATGTGAGTACGTAATAGCTGATTAACACCTGGAACGAATGCACCAGGTATTTTTCCCTTTTCACAAACATGCTGTAAATAGCATGTGTATATAAACAGACAGCCGCAAAGGTTATATTGTCCTTGAGCAAGCCGGAGCCCCAGAATGCAACAGAAGGAATAAAAAATACCGCAATGGCAAATTCTTTGTGAAGTGTTGGAAATTCCCTGATAAAAACCTTATATAATTTCCATACAAACGGAAAGGTTATTACATTCAGAAGAATAGTGGCTCCTATAAAAGAGTTGAATGCAAATATGGTCAGGAACCAGGTGCATTTTAATACAAAGAATGAATTGAAAGAGCGTGCATAAACCGGGTAAACCGATGCCTGGTAATCGTATATAAACCATTCGCGGTATGATATATCATCTCTGAAAAGTATATCGAGCATCTTATCAGGATTGTCGATAAACATTTTTGCAAGCAGTTTGCCATTATCAAAATAAAGTACGGTATCTCCGCCGTTATAATATAACGTGTAAATGAGGCATACTCCTATGCCGCCCGCTATTTTGATGAATAACGCAGGAACAAAATATTTATAATATGGCTCCGCTTCTATTCTCCTGTCTTTTATTCTCTTGGCAAGAAGAAAAATAATAGCAAGGAAAATAGGCGTTACAATAAAGTCAACAAGCGAATAATTATACATCGTTTAATCTTCAGTGCCTGGTGTTCCCTGATAGTTGTATGATGGCCAGCCGGTACGATTCAAGTCCTAAACCTGCTATCACTCCTTTCACAGAAGTTGCCGTTACCAGGTTGTGCCGAAACTGTTCACGAGCAAAGATATTGCTGATGTGAACTTCAATTACGGGGGTTGTAACAGCAGCAATTGCATCTGCTATTGCAATAGAGGTATGTGAAAAACCTGCAGCGTTGATAATTATTCCGTCATAGGTAAATCCTTTCTCCTGGATTTTGTTTATGATTTCGCCTTCAATATTGCTCTGGTAGTATTCTAATGTCACATTAAAAAATTCCGCCTTAAGCTTTTCAAAATAGCTTTCAAAATTTTCCAAACCATATATATCAGTTTCGCGCTTGCCCAAAAGATTCAGGTTAGGTCCGTTGATGATTATGATTTTCATTTCTTAACGATGAATACAGTTGGTTATTATGATTCCCAAAATAGAAAATATATTTCTTTTAGAGGAAACAGGCTATTTTTTACTTATTAGATATACACCCGAAAGTATCAGGAGCATTCCGGCAATCAGTCCTATACCCAACACTTCACCATCGAGCAAACCCCAGATAACAGCCACTATGGGAATAAGGTACGTTACCGATGTGCTGAATAATGCACCCGATATTTTGATGAGGTAATTAAACAGCACTATGGAAACAGCGGTGCCGAAAATTGCCAGCAGGCATATGTACATAAAACTAATCAGAACCGAAGTACCTCCTGTAATGCGATGGGGAAAATCGGTTGTGAAAAGATAGATTAAGGAAGGAGGCCCGGCAAATGTTAAAGCAAAGCCGGCAATAAGCTTTGATCTGATATCCGGTAATTTATGACGGATGGTGTTGACGCTTAATCCATAACAAAGAGTGGCGATAACTATTAAAGATGCGTGATAAGCATCTCCTGAAAAATTTCCTCCCGTGTGCATCGTAATCAAAGTTACCGCTCCTAACAAACCAATGAATACTCCTAAAATCCGGAGTCCCGAAAAAGTTGATTTGAAAAGAAGATACCCTGTTATAACGGTAAATACTGGTGTGAGAGAATTTAATACTCCGGCAGCAGAGCTTGAGACTGTTGTTTGCGCTTCGGTGAAAAGAAATGCAGGAATACCGTTTCCTAAAAAACCACTGATGGCAATAAATTTCCACCGGCTTGGTTCTATATCTCTAAAATGCCTGGCGACAAACGGGAAAAGACAAATAAAAGCAACGGACAAGCGTATGGCTGCTACCTGTGATGGAGGAAAATGCTCCAGCCCACGTTTCATAAGAATAAAAGAGCTGCCCCAGATAACGGCAAGGATAAAAAGTAATAGGAAAGCAAATGGTTTTTTGTCGGGTTGCATGAATTACAAAGGAATAAATATGCTTTAACATTTCAGGTGTTATCGTTAAATCTTTTCACACTTTTGCGAACGAATTTTTTATCCATTAATGTTCGTGCCGCAATTCAACAAATCAGTTTACTACTGGCTCCTTACAGGTTCCTTCCTGGTATTTGCCATGGTTATGGTAGGCGGTATTACCCGCCTCACCGGTTCGGGCTTGTCTATCGTTAAGTGGGATTTGTGGCATGGAACGATTCCTCCAACAAACGATACGGACTGGAACCATGTGTTTGAGCTATATAAACAAAGCCCCCAGTACAAGATCGTAAATTATGATTTTACGCTCGCTGACTTTAAGAATATTTTCTGGTGGGAATACATCCATCGTCTGTTGGGCAGGTTGACAGGAATTGTTTTTATAGTTCCGTTTTTATTTTTCTGGTTGACCAAAAAGCTTGACCCTGTTTTAATGCGCAGGCTGTTTATTATTTTCCTGTTGGGCGGTTTGCAGGGAGCATTGGGATGGTTCATGGTGAAGAGCGGGCTGGTAGATAACCCGCATGTCAGTCATTACCGGCTTGCCGCGCATCTGCTTGCTGCATTCACCGTATTCGGTTATATTTTTTGGACAGCTCTGGAATACAAACAAGCCAACACTCCTTCAGGTAAAATTTCTCCGGCGGAAAGAGACTTTAAAATTTTCCGCTTCAGCATTTTAACGTTTGTCTTTCTTGTTCTGCAAATAATGTACGGGGCATTTGTTGCAGGGTTAAAAGCAGGGCGTGTTTATAACACCTTTCCGCTTATGGAAGGAAAATTTTTTCCTGATGCGTTATCCCTCAACGGCATAACAGACGATATCACTACAGTTCAATTTATGCATCGCATGCTGGCCTACACCGTTACGCTTTGCGTTATTTATTTATGGTGGAGATGCCGGAAAGAGTTATGGCTGAAACAAAGCGCCACAACTTTACTGGTGATTATTCTTCTTCAGTTTTTGCTCGGAGTAATTACTTTATTAAGCGCTGTAAATATTTATGCAGCGCTGCTGCATCAAACAGGAGCATTCCTTCTCTTTGCAGGTTTTATCAGGCACCTGCATGTAATGAAAGTTGGTTTTGAAAAAGCGCAGCCTGCCTATTCAGCGACAGGTGATTCCGCAACAGGAGATTCAGCAGCGGGTGCTACTGTTTCAGGAACATTCAAATAAATGTTCAAAATAAATTTACTGTCAAGATTAAACTTGAAATTGCGTGTGCGGATAATTTCTTTGGTGACTTCGTAATCGTTCAAAGCGCGGGCAAAATCGTGAGCGATAGCAGATGTTTGTTTACTTTTTAAGGTACGGCCTTCGTTAAGCTCAAGGTCGAACTGGTATTTACGGTTTTTGCTGGTGCTGGCTTTTTCAAAATCCAAACGGTCCATTGCCACTTGCTGCTTCTCCCCTTTTTTTACCGCTGACTTTATCTTGATTGCGATAACAGGCAGAAATTTTTTCCAGACGGGTTGATAAACATTTAAGTCACTCATTGCTGCTTTGTTTTATAGTGAATTAACCAGGTTTTCTTAGTTTATTCTCAATGGATTACGCACGTTTTTGAAAGAAGTAGTATACGTTAACGGCTGCTGCTTTCATCTTTCTATAGGTAAGGAAACGCGGAAACGCCAAATATGCCAAACCCACACTGAAAATTGTCAAAATTACTATTGCTTGTATCATTTTTTATATTTTGGTAAACATAGGGAAACTTTTCGACATACGAGCTAAAATTAACCCCTAAATACGAATTATTTCACATTGAGAGTCTTAGCAATCATTTAATGCCTATCTTGCGCTCAAATAATTTTAAAAAACAATAAATTAAATGAAAAAAGGTAAAGTAAAATTTTACAATTACACCAAAGGATTTGGTTTTATTAATGACAATGAAACTGGACAAGATATTTTTGTTCACTCTAGCGGTTTAAAAGACCAGATTCGCGATGGCGATGAGGTGACTTTTGAAGTAACCGAAGGTAAAAAAGGTTTAAATGCAGTGGATGTAAGAACATCCGCATAAACATACTTTTATCATCAGTGCAAAATCCGTCCTAACAAGACGGATTTTTTTTTGAGAGAAAGTATATCGTTATCCCAGGTAAGACCTGAGCAAACCGCTGCGCGATTTATGCCGTAACCTGCGGATAGCTTTTTCCTTGATTTGCCGAACACGCTCGCGGGTAAGGTCAAACTTCACTGCTATTTCCTGCAGCGTTAGTGGATGGTTGACTCCTATTCCGAAAAATAATTTCAGAACATCTCTTTCCTTTTCGGGCAATGTGCTGAGCGAACGGGCAATTTCCTGCTGCAGCGATTCTGACATCAGTCCGTTGTCTGCTCTTGGAGAATCGGGATTGATAAGCACTTCGAGCAAACCGTTTTCTTCTCCCTGAACGAAAGGTGCATCGAAAGAAACGTGCTTGCTGCTTACTTTAAGTGAATCGGCAATGCGCTCTTCAGGAACTTCGAGCAACGTTGCAAGCTCTCTGGGTGTAGGTTCACGGTGGAATTCCTGCTCAAGCTGCGCAGCTGCTTTGGAAATTTTATTCATCGCTCCCACCTGGTTCAGCGGAAGGCGAACCATCCTGCTTTGCTCTGCTGTTGCCTGTAAAATACTTTGGCGAATCCACCATACGGCGTAGGAAATAAATTTGAAGCCGCGCGTTTCATCAAAACGTTTTGCCGCTTTAATGAGTCCCACGTTGCCTTCATTAATAAGGTCTTGCAAACCCAGTCCTTTGTTTTGGTATTGCTTGGCAACGGAAACAACAAACCGCAGGTTTGCTTTGGTTAATTTATCGAGAGCTGCCTGGTCACCCTGGCGGATTCGTATGGCCAGCTTTACTTCTTCTTCTGCGGTTATTAATCCTTCTTTTCCTATTTCCTGCAGGTATTTTTCGAGTGATTCTGTGTCCCGTGTGGTAATGGATTTGGTTATCTTTAGCTGGCGCATGTATCGTATTTTCTTATTATTATGGATTAAAAAGTAAAGACCGGAACAATTGCGGCAAACGTACGGCTTTAAACGATGCGGTTTACTTTATCAAAGTAATAATCACGGAATAATTATGTTTGAAAAAATAAAAGCGTCTTTCAGCGCTTTTATAAAATCATAATCACCATATACTCATTGAATTCCGACTGACAGCAGAACCACGAAACAGGTTCCGGGCAACTTCACCAAAGGGAGAAATTATTTTTTTTTGCAACAATCTTTTTTCTTGTCGTCTTTATCACAACAGGATTTTTTGTCAGGCTGCTCACATTGTTTAGCCATTCGTTTCTCATTTACATAATCAGCTATTTTCTTCCCCCGTTCTTTGCCTACATGCGAAACAAGGATATCAAAAGCATCTTGCTGCCACTTGTCCTGTGTTTCTGCGCTCTCTAAATTATCGTGTGTTCTCACTTTTACTAATTCAGTTTTAAAGTATGCTTCTACATCGGTTTTTACTTCCGCTAATTCATCCGCTGTCATTAAGCCGCTTTCTCCTGCCATTTGAGTAAGTGTACCTGCAATTGTTCCTGCTTCGTGCAAACTCAAACTGTCAACTGCCATTCCCTGATACCATGTTTGCTTTCCGTGCATACCCGCGGTGAGTTCATTGATTTGTTTTTCGTCAGTGATGGGCGAACTTTCAATGTCGAATTGTTTGAAAAGCTTTTGAGCAAGGTCATTGCTTGGTTTGTTGTCTGCCCATGCAAAAGCAATTACTGTTCCTTCTCTGTTCACCCATGATTCTTTAATCTCTTTTTGTTTTGCAGCTTCAATGAACAGCGGCTTTATCCTGCTTCCACAACCGATAGTAGGGTCAGCGCCACAAACCAACGGCACATCATAAAAGGAAATATTTGCCGCTGCTGCGTTGCCGTTAATTGAATTGCAACGGTCGAATAAGAATGTTGCCAGGATAATGCTAACAGCAAAAATTATTTTTTTCATTACGTAAAATTTGAATCTCAAAGATACGGTTTGACAGATGTAAATTCCAAGCCTGGAACCTCGCCTATCGGGTTATTTTTTTTCCGCCAATCCTTTTGCAATAGCTGCTTTCACCGTTTTATATTTTTCAGCGTCCCATTTGGGGCTGGGATGCCGGTAAACCATTAGCCCGTCAGCATTTTGAATAGCTGATTGAATGACATTAGAAATATATTCCGTTGTGGGGTTACCATATTCGCCGTGTCCTGAGGAATATACACTAAGAAAGATCGGGAGCTTGCCAAGATAACCTCTGAGTGTACTAATTTCATCAGCCACATGCGAGTCGTCAACCAGGTCGGCCTTAACAGATTCATTCCGGTAAGGAAACCAAATGCCATCAATGATTGAACCATAACCAACAGCAAAATTTTTACCGATGGATACATAATAACAAACGGGGTAGAATTTAAAATCAGGGTTAATCTTTTTAGCCACAGTTTGAAATTCCTTAACGTATTGAGGTGTATAGAGTTTTATATTATGCACAAAATCGTCAATTGACCAGGCTTTAAAATTAGAGTTAGTGAGACTTAACGTAGCCAGGTCAGCAGCCCATTTATGCATGTCGTTTGTAGGATATTGGTCGGGCTTACCGGCAAGTTCGGTGGGCGGAATAAGCATAGCCCACACTTCAATGTTGTTTTTCTTTGCTATGGGTAAAAATTCTTTTAATTGTTCAAAGCTTTTTTTATCTGGCATAATCAGCCAGGTATATGCATTGCAATGCAAATCTTTTAATTGACTGATTAAGGAGTCGTACAATATTGTCGTTTTATCAGGTGCATATGGCGGTGAAGCATACGTGCCGATAATAAAAGGTTTCGGAGATGCTCCTTGTTCAGAGGTTGTAACTTTTAAAGCACAACTAACAACAAGCAATAAGAGAATGAAAATTAAATTTATGTTTTTCATGAATGATATTTTGCTATAGCGAAATTAACTTTTGAGCCAAGGAATGCCATCATATTACTTTCAAAATGTTATCTAGCGGTCTTTTATCGACATAATCCTGTTGCATTAAATATTCCTCAGATTTCTGTTTGAGTTGTGCTGCTACTTTCTTTTGCTCTTCTGTCATCATGTCGAGTTTCCACATTTCACGAAGTCCTTTACCTGTATAATAAACAACATCAAAATTTTTTTCAATCCGCATTACTCCCATATTTATTGTTTCTGTTTGGTGGCTCTCCGTCATTATCTCAACTGTTAATGCTTTATTTTCAGCAAGTTTATCAAGTACGAGAGACTTTACTAAAAGTGCATAGTCAATCCTTACCCCACTAATAAGAATTTCATTTACCTCAATTAGTTCCTGTCTAATTCCAAAAAGAAATTTCAAGTTTTTTACGAAAGGGTCTTCAGAATGAATAATATTCAGGCGTGAGATAGAATTGTAGTCTTCAAATTTTAAAACTTCTTTAAAATCATTAAGTAGTTCTCGGATCACATCCTTCTGATAAAAATTATTTAAACTCTTCGCACTTATTATTAGTGAATACTTCACATCAGAAAGATATTTATCGGTAGGCACAAACAAAATCAAATCATAAGTATCTCCAAGCAGATGGTAATGATTTATTTTTATTAGATACCTCTCAAGTCGCTTGAGAATTGTATGGATGAATTGAGTTTCTACCATCGTCTTTTTATCCAGGTGAAAATACCATCGTTTATGTCTAGCAAAGCGCTGATAATGTCTTCAACATCCCTCTGTGAGCTTGTTCCGATTGGTTTGTATCGGAACTCTTCTGTCCAACTTGTAACTAATGACCAATTTGTTTTGAAGTTCACATTTGAGTTTAATTCACTGTCTAGAGTTTTTTGTAATCCTCCAAGTTTTACTAATGTATCAAATTTATGCGTAAGAAATGACTTTGAAATTTCTCCAGTTTCGGGATAGTTAGAGTTAAGAATTCTACAAACTCTTGCTTTTAAGGCTGTCTCTATGACATAACCCGACAAGTATTTTGCTCCATCGTATAGTCGGTGACGGTAAAGGACTTCTACTTCCCTAAACCTTGTCTTCGAGATCATTTTTAGTTCGCCCCTGCTTGGCATTACTTATGTTTATTTTTCAAATATACCGTTTCCAATTAATCTCATTTTATGATGTTCTTTTATCAGATGGCAAGATTAGCTTCCAGTCGCTCACAGCTAGCCCCGATTGAACCGGAGCGTAGCGCAGGTGAAAGCGGGACGGTCAATAGTGAGAACCCTAATGGTTGGCTTCAAAAACTAATCCCACTAATCTACAAATCCCTGCCTGCCAACGTGTGAGCTCCGCAACAGGCAGGCAGGCATTTAATCCTGGTTCAGACATCCTTGTTAACATCCTCCTTCGCATAACTCTTATTCAGGATTAGGAAACAAACATTTGTTTTCTATTTTTGCGCGCGCTAAGAAATCCCTCACAAAACCCTAAAAACATGTTAAAAAGAATCTTTTTTTCTTTAATTACCCTATTATTAACCCTTCCCGCGGCTGTCTTTGCCAGTGAAGCACAACTTAAATTACCCAACCTAAACGACTCATCCATAGCCAGTTTCCTTGGCGGAATGACGGGGCATAACCTGCTTATATGGGGTATTCTTATTTGCGTCCTCGGTTTGCTGTTCGGGCTTATGATTTACCGTAATGTAAAGAATATGCCAGTGCATAAATCTATGCTCGAAATGAGTGAGCTGATTTATGAAACCTGCAAAACCTACCTCTTTAACCAAGGCAAATTCCTGCTGATTCTAGAACTGTTTATTGGCGCTATCATGGTGATTTACTTTGGATTTATAGCCAAATTTACTGACCCGGCTACCGGTGTTACTGCCAGCGGTTATCCTGCCTACATGGTGGCAATTATTTTGCTATTCAGCTTAGTCGGCATCGCGGGCAGTTACGGAGTGGCCTGGTTCGGAATCCGCATTAATACGTTTGCCAACAGCCGCACTGCCTTTTCAAGCTTAAAGGGAAAAGGATACCCGTGCTACGCAATTCCGCTGCAAGCGGGGATGTCTATCGGCACGCTGCTCATCAGCACCGAGCTTATCATTATGCTTATTATATTGCTGTTCCTACCGTCTGATTTGGCTGGCCCGTGCTTCATCGGCTTCGCCATTGGTGAATCGCTGGGCGCTTCTGCACTTCGTATTGCCGGGGGTATTTTCACCAAGATTGCCGACATAGGTTCTGACCTGATGAAAATTGTTTTCAAAATCAAAGAAGACGATGCCCGCAACCCGGGAGTTATTGCGGATTGCACGGGCGATAATGCCGGTGATTCTGTAGGCCCTACGGCAGACGGTTTTGAAACATACGGTGTAACGGGAGTAGCTCTTATCACTTTCATCATGCTTGCCATTACCGAACCGGCACTTCAGGTTTCTCTTCTGGTCTGGATTTTCGCGATGCGCATTATGATGATTCTTACTTCTATCGGCAGCTACTGGCTTAATGAATATCTTTTCGCAAAACCCCGCTACCAAAACAAAGTGAAGTTCAATTACGAGCACCCGCTTACTTCGCTGGTTGTAGTGACATCTATAGTTTCTATTATTCTCACCTTCGTAATTTCAAACTTACTTATTCCAAACCTTGGTGGCGGCACATTATGGTGGAAACTTTCCGCAATTATTTCGTGCGGTACAGCTGCCGGGGCAATCATTCCCGAGCTGGTTAAAGTATTTACTTCAACAAAATCAAGACACGTGAGCGAAGTAGTTACCGCTTCAAACGAAGGTGGCGCATCACTCAACATTCTTTCGGGTCTTACCGCCGGAAACTTCAGCGCATACTGGATCGGGATGATGATTGTAGGCTTAATGTCAATCGCTTATTTCATCAGCGGCATGGGTGTTGGCGCTGTGATGAATGCTGACCCGAATATTGCTGCCACGATGGGAGCTGTGTTTGCATTCGGCTTGGTGGCATTTGGTTTTCTTGGAATGGGTCCTGTAACGATTGCCGTTGACAGCTATGGCCCGGTAACGGATAATGCGCAATCTATTTATGAGCTTTCAACTATTGAAACGATTCCCGGAATTAAAGAAGAGCTCAAGAGAGATTATAATATTGAGAATGTAGATTTCGGTTTAGCTAAAGAGCTTCTCGAAGAAAATGATGGTGCCGGAAATACATTTAAGGCAACCGCCAAGCCCGTGCTGATTGGTACAGCGGTTGTGGGAGCTACCACCATGATTTTCTCCATCATCATGGAGCTTACGCACGGCTTATCTCTCCCCGCAGAAATGACAAAGTTGTCTTTAACATACGCTCCCTTCCTGCTTGGATTGATCAGCGGGGGCGCTGTGATTTATTGGTTCACCGGTGCATCCACGCAGGCGGTAATTGCCGGCGCATACAGTGCAGTGGAATTCATCAAGAAAAATATCCGGCTCGATAGTGTGGAGAAAGCATCTGTTTCCGACAGTAAAAAGGTAGTTGAGATTTGCACCAAGTATGCTCAGAAAGGAATGTGGAATATCTTCCTTGCCGTATTCTTCGGAACGCTTGGCTTTGCATGCGTTGAACCCTACTTCTTTATCGGTTATCTCATTTCAATCGCGCTCTTCGGCTTATACCAGGCCGTGTTTATGGCTAATGCAGGCGGCGCCTGGGACAATGCAAAGAAGGTTGTGGAGACAGAGCTACGCATGAAGAACACCCCTATCCACGAAGCAACCATTGTGGGCGATACCGTTGGAGACCCATTCAAAGACACTTCTTCCGTTGCTATGAACCCTATTATCAAGTTCACCACGCTGTTTGGCTTGCTTGCAGTAAGTATGGCAGTGGGAATGCGCGCTGATGGAAACGGTTCGACAGCAACGGCACTGGCAGTAATCTTTGTGCTTATTTCTATGTTCTTTGTATGGCGTTCGTTCTACAGAATGAGAATTCCGGCAGACGCAGTTCAGAGGTAAAACTCAAAATATTAAACTAAGAAAGCCCACCGTTTAATCGATGGGCTTTTTGCTTTGTGGGAGCAACAGGGTTCGAACCTGTGACCCTCTGCTTGTAAGGCAGATGCTCTGAACCAGCTGAGCTATGCTCCCATGAATATGCGTAAAGAACTATTTTCCTTCCCAACCTGTGAACCCTCTGATGTATCAGAGCGCTCTGAACCATTCGTCAGCTGACGGATATGCTCCCAAATTTTTTATGAGCGCGCAAAGATAAATACTTTTAGATGCCGATAAAATCATTCGCATATTGTTTACTTTTGAATTAATGAAGATAATTCTAGCAATAATTGCCTGCTTTTACCTGCTGGCTCCATGGCCAGTAATGGCTCAGAAAGTCAACTGGTCTCCCCCTCTTAGCGAGTCGTCAAAAACAGATTATATTAAAGTCATCGGCCAGAATGACAATGGTTTTTACGTTCTGCGCAGCAATCATCCCATCAGCAGCAGGCATGAGTATTACTCCTACCGCAACAGCCGGTTCCTTGTTTCTTTTTATAGTTATGACATGCACTTGTTGTGGGAGAAAACTCCGGATGTATTAAAAAGGGATGCGAGGATTCTGACCTTCATTCCCGTTGCAGATAAACTTGCCGAAATTTCTCTTGAATGGAGTAAACCGGAAAGTAAATTTCACATCTTATGGCGTTATTATAATTCATACGGGGTTGCAGACACCTTGTATAATCTACTGGCCGAAGACGATATTTCAGCTGTGGATGACGATGCAGCCTTTACAATTACATCCTCTAAAGACGCGAATAGTTTTTTAATCGCTTATGAAAATAAATATGAGCGTTCGGCGCAGCGTTTTACATCTCTTATTTGTAATGCCGAATTTGCGCTGGTAAAAAAAAGTTCATTTACGATTCCGCTTTCTAAAAAATATTTTAATGCTTCGCAGTTCCTGCTCACCAATGACCACCATATTCTCTTGTTCGGGGTTAAAACCGATGAAGAAAAAAAAAGCCGCGACCCCGACAGGAATTATTTTACGCTTTTCATCAACAACGGAACGGAACAATGGAAAGAATACATGGTTCGGACCCCGGAAAAATTTCTCACCGATGCCGGAATTGCAGCGGATGAAATGAATCAAAAAATTGTGGTGGCCGGGTTTTACTCTGATAAAACATCGTATTCAACAGCAGGCGTATTTTACTATGATATAAGTCTGGCTACGGGCAGTGCCGACACTATCAGCTATTCGTCCTTTGCACCTTCTTTTCTCTATAATTTTTTGGGCGAACAGAAAGAAAATTATAACCGCGAGCTGATTAACTATTCCATTGACAGAATTATTCTGAGAAATGACGGAGGCGCTGTAATTATTGCCGAAGCAGTTTACACCACCGAATATTCTTACTATGATTATTACCTGCGCACATTTATCAATAGAAGATACTACCACAACGATAACATTATCCAGCTCTCTGTAAATAAAGACGGCACCATGACCTGGTCTGATGTTATTAAAAAGGAACAGACTTCAGAGAACAGCGATGATGCGTATGTGTCTTATGCTTTTGCGACCGGAAAAGGAAAGCTTCGTTGCGTATTTAACCGTTACCTGAAAAGAAAAACACAAGTGATGCTTGCTGGTACTGATGCCATGGGTAATGAAAAAATATCAGAGCTCTTCAATGAGGCGCAGGATATTTTTATTCTGCCATCTGCTGCAAAGCAGGTAGATGAAAATTTACTGGTGATTCCGGCTTACAAAGGAAAAGAATTCCACCTGGCAGGAATTGCGTTCTGAAAAATCACGCTGTCACT
Organism: Bacteroidetes bacterium 2013_40CM_41_45; assembly: GCA_002215675.1. GTDB lineage: Bacteria > Bacteroidota > Bacteroidia > AKYH767-A > 2013-40CM-41-45 > 2013-40CM-41-45. The sequence goes on from NGFH01000009.1 coordinate 519,545, forward strand.
TTTTCGCGCTTCAGCAATCCTATAAATTCATCAAAAAGGTAACGAGCGTCATGTGGCCCCGGGCTTGCTTCGGGATGATACTGTACAGAAAAAGCCGCTTTATTTTTTACTCTGAAACCTTCAATGGTCCCATCATTCAGGTTAACATGGGTAACTTCTACACCTTTGTCCTTGCGAATAACTTCTTCACTCACAGAGAAGCCATGATTCTGAGAAGTTATTTCGCATTTCCCTGTCAAAATATTTTTTACAGGATGATTGATTCCCCTATGGCCGTTGAACATTTTATAGGTAGGAATTCCGCACGCAAGCGCAAGGATTTGATGACCGAGACAAATTCCGAAGAGCGGAATATTATCATTTAAAATCTGCTTCACGGTTTCAACAACGCCCGGCATGGCTGCAGGGTCGCCCGGCCCGTTGGAAATCATGTAACCGTCCGGCTCCCACTTTTTCATTTCAGCATAAGGTGTTGCCATAGGATATACATGCACCAGGCATCCGCGTTCCACCAGTGAACGGATGATATTTTTTTTGGCGCCAATGTCAAGCAAGGCAATTCTGAATCTTGCATTTTTATCTCCAACGGTATACGCTTTCCTGGTTGTTACTTTTGACGAGAGTTCCAACCCTTGCATGGAAGGCGTTCCGGAAAGAATCTCCCGCAGCTCTTTTAAATCCTGTATCTCTGTTGATACGACAGCGTTCATTGCTCCTTTATCTCTGATATGTCTTACTACTGCGCGCGTATCAATATCAGTGATGGCAGGAATGTTCTGCTCTATAAAATATTCTTCAATAGATTGCAGTGCCTTTTTCCTTGAGTAATTCACATTAAAATTTCTGCAAACAAGCGAAGAAATTTTTATTGAATCTGATTCAACTTCTTCGGGATGCACTCCGTAATTACCTATGTGCACGTGAGTAGCGACAAGAATCTGCCCGTAATAAGACGGGTCGGTGAAAATTTCCTGATAGCCTGTCATGCCCGTATTAAAGCAAATCTCCCCGGTTGATGTGCCAACTTTTCCTGCCGACTTACCATAAAAAACAGTTCCGTCTTCGAGGAGAAGTATGGCGGGAGAACGTTCTATCTGCTTCACGGTTTGGTGTTTAATTTACATCACAAAGAAAAATAAAAAAGGGATAAAAGCATGATAGATTTTATCCCTTTGTAAAATAAGTTATTCACGATTTATTCCTTTTTGTCTTCTGCTGAATCGCTTTCCTTTTTTGTTTCAACTTCTGCTGCCGGCGCGCCTTCTGCTTTTGCCTTTGGCCTTCTTCCTCTTCTCGTAGTTTTTGCCTTTGCAACTTCTCCTGTCTTCATCATATTGGCATTGTAATCCACCAACTCGATAAAGCACATGTCAGCAACGTCTCCCCTGCGTGTTCCTGTTTTAAGAATGCGGGTGTATCCCCCGTTGCGTTCAGCAATCTTTGCAGATATTTCACGGAATAATTCCGTTACCGCATATTTATTCTGAAGGTACCTGAATACCATTCTGCGGTTGTGCGTAGTGTCCTTCTTTGCCCTGTTAATGATGGGCTCAACGTAGACGCGCAATGCCTTTGCCTTTGCAACGGTTGTATTGATTCGTTTATGCATGATCAGCGAAGCAGCCATGTTCGACATAAGTGCCGCGCGATGGCTGTGCGTTCTGCTCAGGTGATTTATTTTCCTTCCGTGTCTCATTTTCGTATTCGGTTAATAGTTCGGAGAATTATACTTTTTTCTCCTCAAGATATTTTGAAACGTTCATTCCAAAAGTAAGATTCTTGGAACGAACGAGCTCTTCAAGTTCGGTGAGTGACTTCTTTCCGAAGTTGCGAAACTTCAACAGGTCATGCTTCTGAAAACTCACTAAGTCTGCGAGCGTTTCTACTTCTGCCGCCTTAAGACAATTTAAGGCACGTACAGAAAGGTCCATGTCAACCAATTTAGTTTTCAGAAGCTGGCGCATGTGCAATGTGTTTTCATCGAGTTCCTCAGTAGGAGTTTTATCTCTGAATTCGAGTGAAATCCTTTCGTCAGAGAAAAGCATGAAGTGATGAATAAGAATACTTGCTGCTTCTTTTAATGCTTCTTTGGGATGAATGGAACCGTCAGTCGTTACTTCAATCACTAATTTCTCGTAGTCGGTTTTCTGCTCGACGCGGAAATTCTCTATATGAAATTTTACGTTTCGTATCGGGGTGAAAATGGAATCAATGGCGATGGTACCAACTGGTGCCGAAAGCGGTTTGTTTTCCTCGGAAGGAACATATCCGCGTCCTTTATTAATGCTAAGTTCCATCTGGAGCTTTACATTTCCCTCGAGACTGCATATTACATGTTCCGGGTTCAATACCTGGAATGCATTAGTGAACTTGCTGATATCTCCTGCCGTAAATTGACTCTTGCCCGAAAAGTTTACATTTACTTTTTCGCTGTCTGTGTTTTCAATTTGTCTTTTGAAACGAACCTGCTTGAGATTTAAAACAATTTCGGTTACGTCTTCTACAACTCCTTTGATGGCAGAGAATTCGTGGTCAACGCCCTGTATTTTTACAGTGGTGATTGCGTGTCCCTCGAGCGATGAAAGAAGTATCCTGCGTAACGCATTACCTATTGTGATGCCATAACCGGGTTCAAGAGGACGGAATTCAAATAGTCCCACCCGGTCATTAGCGTTTACCATTATTACTTTATCCGGTTTCTGAAATGCTAATATTGCCATGTGTGTTTATGTTTAGAATTTAGGGTTTATGATTAATTTTTTACTTAGAATATAATTCGACAATGAGGTGTTCTCTTATATTTTCTGAAATCTGGTCGCGTGCGGGAACGCTGATAAATTTTCCGGTCAGCGTTGCTTTATCAAATTCAAGCCACGAACTTTTTGTTGAACGTGAAAGAACAGTGTTTACAATAACTTCAAGTGATTTCGAACGCTCTCTCACGGCAATAATATCTCCCGGTCTCAATGTGTAAGAAGAAATATTCACCACTTTTCCGTTCACCGTAATGTGCCTGTGCCCTACAAGTTGACGGGCTGCCATACGTGTAGGGGCAATTCCTAAACGGTACACCACATTATCCAGCCGCGATTCAATTAATTGCAAAAGGGTTTCTCCCGTTATACCCGTCTTTCTGGAAGCGCGGTCAAATATTTTTGCAAACTGCCTTTCCAAAATTCCATAGGTATATTTTACTTTCTGCTTTTCCATTAGCTGAACTGCATACTCGCTTTGCTTGCCTTTCTTTTTCGAAATGCCGTGTTGTCCCGGAGGATAGCTTTTCTTTTCAAAGCTCTTATCGGCTCCGAAAATCGGTTCTCGGAATCTGCGCGCTATGCGTGAACGGGGTCCTGTATATCTTGCCATTTTTATTACTTACGATTTACGATTTTAGATTTACGATTTGTTAAACGCGTCTCTTTTTAGGAGGACGACAACCATTATGAGGTATTGGAGTTATGTCTATGATTTCAGAAACCTCAATCCCTGCCTGGCTGATAGTCCGTATTGCTGATTCTCTTCCGCCACCGGGTCCCTTAACATATACTTTTACCTTGCGCAATCCCAAATCAAATGCTGCCTTTGCGCAATCACCTGCTGCCATCTGCGCTGCATAAGGCGTATTCTTTTTTGAACCGCGGAAACCCATCTTGCCTGCCGATGACCAGCTTATAACCTGCCCTGCCTCGTTCGTCAAGGTGACGATAATGTTATTGAACGTAGCAGACAGGTATGCTATTCCGGTTGCGTCAACTTTCACAGTGCGCTTGCGGGCTGCCTTTACTTTTTTTTCCTGTGCTGTTTGCTGTTGTTGCTGTGCCATTTTTTTAAGTATTCAGTTTTCAGCTTTCCGTTCGGTCTTAAACTGGTTACTCCGAACTGATTACTGATTACTTGTTTTACATTTTAGTTGCTTTCTTTTTATTCGCTACTGTCTTGCGTTTTCCTTTACGGGTGCGGCTATTATTTTTTGTGCGTTGTCCTCTTACCGGCAGCCCCAGTCTGTGACGTGAGCCACGGTAACAATTAATGTCGATAAGCCGCTTGATGTTAAGCTGAACTTCAGAACGAAGCGCTCCCTCCACTTTTACTTTTTCAGTAATGATAGAGCGGATTTTAGTAAGCTGGTCATCGTTCCAGTTTTCCACTTTGGTATCCTGGTCGACTCCTGCTTCGTCAAGAATTTCTTTTGCGGTAGAGGGGCCTATACCGAATATGTACGTAAGGCCTACTACTCCTCTTTTATGCCTGGGAAGGTCTACTCCTGCTATGCGTGCCATTGTTTAAGTTATGTGTTTTTTATAATTATAGTTCAACCCTGGCGCTGCTTAAAGCGTGGGTTCTTTTTATTGATGACGTAAAGCACTCCTCTTCTGCGGACAATTTTGCACTCAGGACTGCGTTTTTTTATAGATGGTTTTACTTTCATTTCTCAAATCTATTTGTACCTGTATATTATTCTTCCTTTTGTTAAATCATAAGGCGACATTTCAATCTTAACTTTATCTCCCGGCAAAATTCTTATGTAGTGCATCCTCATCTTTCCCGAAATGTGCGCAATAATCTGGTGCCCGTTTTCAAGTTCCACCCTGAACATGGCATTCGACAATGCTTCGGTAATGGTTCCGTCCTGCTCTATGTTTGCCTGTTTCGCCAACTGGTTGTTTTAAGTTATTTAATATTTAGTCTCCCAACTCCGAACCCCTTACTCCCTACTATATTGTTACTTCTTTATTTTTTTGTAATACTTCCTCAATAAATTGAAACGTTGATAAAATCTCTGCCCCCTCTTTTCTCACCGCAACAGTATGCTCAAAATGCGCTGAAGGCATTCCGTCTGAAGTACGAATCGTCCATCCGTCTTTATCTTGCGTCACATTTCTTTTCCCCATATTTATCATCGGCTCAATGGCGATAGTCATATTTTCCAGCAGCGTTTTTCCCGAACCGGGCTTACCATAATTCGGTATTTCCGGTTTCTCATGCAATTGCTTTCCTATTCCGTGCCCCACTAATTCTCGCACTACAGAGAACCCATTGCTTTCTGCATGCTCCTGCACAGCATGACTGATGTCGCCTATCCTTTTCCCCGCTACTGCATTTTCAATCCCCCGGTACAAGCATTCTTTCGTTACCTTCAAAAGCCGTTTCACTTTTTCGTCTGCTTCCCCGATGATAAACGTATATGCCGAGTCACCGAAATACGCATTCATCACAACCCCGCAGTCAACTGAAACAACATCTCCTTCCCGCAGCACATAATTTCCCGGTATTCCATGCACCACCTGTGAATTAACAGATACACAAATAGATGCAGGGTAATTTTTAAAACCCTTGAAGGCAGGAATCCCGCCGTGGCTACGGATGAATTCGTCTGCAATCACATCCATACTTGCCGTTGTTATTCCCGGTCTAAGTATCTGGGCTACCGCTGCAATTGTTTTTCCAACAAGTAAAGAACTTTGTTTTATTAACTCTATCTCCTCGTCACTCTTATATTTTGTCATCTCATGCTGAACCAAAGAGCGTTTAATTTAATTCTGCAACTGTAGAAATTATGAAGCAACAGCAGCAGGCGTACTTCTTCCCTTTATTCGTCCTGATTTGAGCAATCCATCGTAATGGCGCATCAGCAGGTGACTTTCTATCTGCTGCAACGTATCCAGAACCACACCTACAAGAATCAGCAGTGATGTTCCGCCATAGAAGCGCGCAAAATTATTGGTGACTCCTGCCATGATAGCGAATGCGGGAAGTATAGCAATAGCTGCAAGGAAGAATGAACCCGGCAGCGTAATTCTTGAAATTACATTATCAATAAAATCATGCGTTTTGCGTCCGGGTTTAACTCCGGGAATATATCCTCCATTGCGCTTCATATCCTCTGCCATCTGGGTTGGATTAACAGAGATTGCTGTATAGAAATACGTGAAGATGATGATGAGAAATGCAAACGTGAAGTTATAACCGAACGAAGTAATGTTTCCAAACGTGGTGATGATTCCCTGCGAAGCGTACGCGTCGGGGAAAAATTGGGCAATCGTTGCCGGAATAAACATGATAGCTTGTGCAAAAATGATAGGCATAACACCGGCAGCATTCACCTTGAGCGGAACATATTGCCGCACTCCGCCATATTGCTTGTTGCCTATAATCTTTTTAGCAAACTGAACGGGTATCCTTCGGGTTCCCTGCACCATCATAATCACTCCCGCAATGATGGCACCGAGTAATAATATCTCAACTAAGAACACAACCATACCACCTGAATCGAGTCGTGAAAGAAATTCGTCACGCAACGCATGCGGAAGGCGAGCAATGATTCCCACCATGATGATGAGAGAAATTCCATTACCGATTCCTTTTTCCGTTATTCGTTCACCCAGCCACATCACGAAGATGGTGCCTGCGATAAGAATAACGATGGACGTAAACCAGAAGGTGAACGGGGAAACTAACTCGGGATTTGTGACGGAGATAATTGCATTGGGAACCTGCGCGCGTAAATTCACAATATACCCGGGCGCCTGGCCGGCACAAATAAGCACGGTGAGGTAACGGGTAAACTGGTTGATTTTTTTTCTGCCGCTCTCCCCTTCCTTCTGCAACTTTTGAAAATAAGGGATAGCAATTCCTAAAAGCTGAACAACAATAGAAGCGGAGATGTACGGCATAATTCCAAGCGCAAAAATGGATGCGTTTGAAAACGCTCCTCCTGCAAACATATCGAGGAGGCCGAGGATTCCTTCGGAAGTTTGCCTGTGCAGCTGACCTAATTTTTCAGGGTCTACTCCGGGCAAAACAATATGGCTTCCAAGACGGTAAATAACAAGGAAGCCCAGCGTTGCCAATATCCTGAAACGCAGGTCTTCGATCTTGAAGATATTCCGAATTGTATTTATAAGATTCTTCATTTGATTATTTCTGCTTTGCCTCCCTTAGCTTCAATTGCTGTTTTTGCAGATTGAGAAAATGCGTGTGCTTTAACATTGAACGCTGAAGTAAGCTCGCCTCTGCCCAATATTTTTATCCGTTGTTTTTTTCTTGCCAACCCGTGCTTCACCAGCAATTCAATATCTATATCTTTTAATTTATGAGTGTCGGCAAGCTTTTGCAGAGTATCTAAATTGATTCCGCTGAACTCGACACGGAAAGGATTTTTGAATCCGAACTTGGGAACCCTGCGCTGCAAGGGCATCTGGCCGCCTTCGAAGCCGCGCTTAATGGTTGTACCCGAACGTGACCCGGCACCTTTATGCCCGCGGGTGGAAGTTCCACCGTGACCGGAACCTTCGCCCCTTGCGATACGTTTTTCTTTTTTAACCGAGCCCTTTGCCGGCTTTAAACTATGCAGATTCATTTTAATTGCTCTTAGTGTTTTCTATTGTAACCAGGTGCCTGACAATTGAAATCATCCCGTTGATTTGAGGTGTCTCTTTATGTTCAACCGTTTTATACAGATGAGTTAACCCCAGTGCATGAAGGGTTTTCTTTTGCCTGACAGGGCAATGAATTCCACTCTTGGTCAACGTGATTTTAATCGTGCTCATTTCAAAATATATTTCAACCGTTAAAAACTCTTTCCATTTTTACTCCGCGCTGTTGTGCAACTCCTATTGCATCGCGCATCTTCAACAATGCATCAATAGTTGCCTTCACCACATTGTGCGGGTTCGATGAACCTTTTGATTTTGCAAGCACGTCTGTAACTCCAACACTTTCCAACACTGCGCGCATAGCGCCACCTGCAATAACACCGGTTCCGGGAGCCGCCGGTTTAAGATATACTAATGCTCCTCCAAACTTTCCATATTGCTCATGAGGAACCGTTCCCTTAAGTACAGGTACGCGTACAAGGTTCTTCTTGGCGTCATCAATTCCTTTCGAAACCGCATCTGCAACTTCTTTTGATTTTCCCAAACCGTGTCCTACTACACCGTGCTCATCACCCACAACAACAATGGCGGAAAAACTAAATGCTCTTCCTCCTTTGGTTACTTTGGTAACGCGCTGTACGCTCACCAAACGGTCTTTCAATTCAATCTCGCTTGACCTGACTCGTTTTATATTTATCATTGACATACCTTATCTTTTTAAATCAGAATTTTAATCCACCTTCGCGCGCACCGTCTGCCAGCGCTTTAACGCGGCCATGATACAAGTATCCTCCCCTGTCGAACACAACGGATGTGATTCCTGCACCGATGGCTTTTTCTGCCAATTGCTTTCCCACTTTAGTTGATATCTCAACTTTTTTTCCTTTTGTTTTAAATCCTTTTTCGCGCGAAGATGCAGCAACCAGTGTGGTTCCGCTTGCATCATCTATAATCTGTGCATAGATGTCTTTATTGCTTCTGTAAACTGCAAGGCGCGGCCTTTCGGGAGTGCCTTTAAGTTTCATGCGAATCCTGAAACGGATTTTATTTCTGCGTAATGATTTTTTTGCTTTCATCACTTTATTGTTTTGCTGCCGACTTTCCGGCTTTTCTTCTCAACACTTCGTTTACAAACTTTATTCCTTTTCCTTTGTATGGCTCGGGCTCGCGCAGCGAACGGATTTTCGATGCTACCTGTCCAAGCAATTGCTTATCTGCACTCTCGAGAATAATCATTGGGTTTTGTCCCTTGTCCTGCTTGGTCACTAATTTAATTTCTGCCGGAAGCTCAAACACTATATGGTGTGCATAACCAAGAACTAGGTCAAGTGTTTGTCCCTGGCTCGATGCGCGGTAACCAACGCCCACAAGTTCCTGCTCAATTTTAAATCCTTTCGAAACACCGCTCACCATATTATTGAACAGAGCGCGGTACAATCCATGCAGCGCTTTGGTTCTCTTATCATCTCCACCGCGCGATACTTTAATATTTCCGTCAGCAATTTCAACTTTAATAGATGGGTCTACTTTCTGCGTAAGATTTCCTTTCGGCCCCTTTACAGTGACCGTATTATTTCCATCCACAGATACTTCAACCTTGGGCGGAATTGCTACGGGAAGATTTCCTATTCGTGACATTTTAAATTCTGAGTTTAGTGTTTAGAGTTTAGAGTTTAGAGTTTAATGCTCTTTTCTTAAGACTTGATACTCTATACCTTGTACTTTTTAATACACATAACAAATTACTTCACCCCCCACATTCTGTCTCTTCGCTTCTTTGTTCGTCATAACTCCTTTTGAAGTCGACAGGATAGCAATTCCCAAGCCATTCAAAACTCGTGGCAGATTGTCAGCATCTGCATACTTTCTCAAGCCCGGCCTGCTTATTCTTGACAGTTGCCTCATAGATGGCATCTTGGTAACGGGGTTATATTTCAATGCAATCTTAATCATGCCCTGGGGGTGTCCCTCTTCTTCAAAGCGGTAATCGTGAATGAATCCCTGCTCTTTCAGGATTCGTGTAATCTCTTTCTTTAATCCTGAAGCCGGAATTTCAACAACACGGTGATTTGCCCGCACTGCGTTGCGTACTCGTGTTAAATAATCTGCTATTGGGTCAGTCATCTTTTTTTTTCGGTTTACAATTTTTTATTACCAGCTTGCTTTGGTTATTCCGGGAATCTTTCCTTCCAGGGCCATGAGGCGGAAGAAGTTTCTTGATACTCCAAACTGGCGGATATAGCCACGCGGCCTGCCCGATAATTTGCAGCGGTTGTGCACGCGCACCGGTGATGCATTGCGCGGAAGTTTCATTAACCCGGCATAGTCGCCTGCCGCCTTTAGAGCAGCGCGTTTAGTGGCGTACTTTGCAACAGTCCTGATGCGTTTCAGTTCTCTTGCTTTGATTGATTCTTTAGCCATTATTAATTCTTAATTTTTAATTTTAATTTTTTCTGAATGGAATTCCAAATTCTTTCATCAATTCCATCGCTTCCTCATCTGTTTTTGCTGTGGTAACAAATGTTATATCCAAACCGGTAATCTTTGGTACTTTATCAATATCAATTTCAGGAAAAATAATTTGCTCATTGATGCCGAGCGTATAATTGCCTCTTCCGTCAAATCCTTTTTCACTGATGCCTCTGAAGTCACGGATGCGGGGTAATGCAACGGCAATAAGGCGGTCAAGAAATTCGTACATCATTTTGTCGCGCAGCGTTACGCGGACTCCAATCGGCACATGTGCACGCAGCTTGAAATTCGAAATATCTTTTTTCGATTTCGTTGTAACCGGTTTCTGTCCCGTGATAACCGTAATTTCCAGTAGTGCTGACTCAATAAGTTTTTTATCGGCAGTTGCTCCACCTACTCCCTGGTTAATGCAGATTTTTTCAAGACGCGGAACCTGCATTACGCTTTTATATTTAAAGCGATTTTTAAGAGCAGGAACAATTTCGTCCTTGTATTTTGATTTTAATCTTGGCGTGTAGCTCATGACTTAATTACCTCCCCTGATTTTTTTGAATAACGTACCAGTTTATCGTCTTCCAGTCTTCTTCCAACGCGGGTAGCATTTCCTTTCGCATCAATCAGCATAAGATTCGAGATATGGATTGCAGCTTCTTTTTTTACAATTCCTCCCTGTGTATTCTGCGAGGTAGGACGGGTATGCTTTGTAGCAACATTCACTCCTTCAACAAATGCCCTTCTCTCTGCCGGTACAACAGAAAGAACTCTTCCTTGCTGCCCGCGATAGTCACCTGCAATTACCCTTACAATATCTCCCTTGCGGATATTTAATTTCGGTTGTTTATTTTTTCTTCTTTCCATCTTACGGATAACGAATTTTCTTTTAATTTTTAATTCTGCATTCTTAATTCTTAATTTCTTATAACACTTCGGGTGCGAGAGAAATAATTTTCATGAATTGTTTTTCACGAAGCTCCCTTGCAACCGGTCCGAAAATACGTGTGCCTCTCAACTCATCATTTGCCTGCAGAAGCACTACGGCATTATCATCGAAGCGGATATACGAACCGTCATTCCTGCGCACTTCTTTTTTTACTCTCACCACCACGGCTTTGGTAACGGTTCCCTTCTTTATGCTTCCCGAGGGAATAGCATGCTTTACGGTGACAACTATTTTATCTCCCAAAGAAGCATAGCGTCTTTTGGTTCCTCCCAAAACACGGATACACAGCACTTCCTTGGCTCCGCTGTTGTCGGCTACTGTTAATCTCGATTCCTGTTGTATCATATACTTGTGTAGAGTTATTGACTTTTTTAAACACTAACTTTATTTCACTTTTTCAATAACTTCAACCAGCCGCCAGTTTTTATTCTTGCTCATCGGGCGAGTTTCCATAATGCGTACACGGTCTCCGACAGAGCATTCATTTTTTTCATCGTGCGCCATAAATTTTTTAGTCCTCTTGATGAACTTGCCGTATTTGGCATGGCGCAGCTTTCTCTCTACAATAACAACAATAGATTTCTGCATCTTGTTGCTCACCACAATCCCGATTCTTTCCTTGCGGAAGTTCCGTGACGGCTTTGTTTCTGCCTGGGTTATTTCAGCGGTTTCAGTCATTGATAATTTTAATTATTTATCTTTTCTTTTTGTCAGTTCTGTTTCCATCCGTGCAATCCCTTTGCGGACGCTGCGGATTTTTATAGGGTTCTCAACGGGCGAAACAGCATGGCTCATTCTTAATTTAATAAGCAGCGTACGCTCTTCTGCAAGGCGTGACTTGAGTTCACCAGTCGATAATTCCTTTATGTCGTCCTGTTTGATCATTGTTAATTTGATATTTGAAATTTGAGGTTTACTCTCCTCCGTAATCTCTCCTCACAATAAACTTAGTATTCACTCCCAGCTTTTGAGCTGCGAGCCGCAGGCCTTCACGAGCCATTGCTTTAGTTACACCTTCCGCTTCAAAAATTATCGTACCCGGTTTTACTACGGCAACAAAATATTCAGGAGCTCCTTTGCCTTTTCCCATACGTACTTCAAGCGGTTTTTTCGTTATCGGTTTGTCCGGAAAAATTCTACACCACAACATTCCATCGCGTTTCATGTACCGCGTAACCGCAACGCGTGCTGCTTCAATCTGCTTTTCGGGAAGCCAGCCCGTTTCGAGAGATTTAATTCCAAACGAACCGAAAGCAAGTGTATTGCCGCGTGTTGCATTGCCCTTGGCAAGCATCTTATGCATCTTCCTGAACTTGGTTTTCTTCGGTTGTGCCATTGTTATTTCGGATTTCGGATTCTGGATTTCGGATTTATAATTCGCAATTTAAAATCCGCAATTCGCAATCCTTACATTTTATTTATTCTTCGTTCTACATTAAATTTATTATGTTCTTTCTCTTCTGTCTGATCGTCCCCCTCTGTCACCACCGCGTTCACCTCCTCTTCGGTCGCCTCTGTCACCGCGTCCCCCTCTGCGAGGTCTTTCATTTCCCTGTTCTTGCCCGAATGCCGGCTTATTAAATCTTGCTGCACCGGTCATTCCAATATTCGGAGACAGGTCGCGTTTACCGTAAACTTCTCCCCTGCAAATCCATACTTTCACTCCTATGAGCCCGTACGTTGTGAGCGCTTCTGATATTGCAAAATCTATATCAGCTCTGAACGTGTGAAGAGGAATTCTTCCTTCTTTATACTGCTCTCTCCGTGCTATTTCAGCTCCTCCCAATCGTCCTGAAGTCATGATACGCACGCCCTGTGCGCCCACTCTCATGGTAGATGCAATTGCAGTCTTGATAGCTCTGCGGAATGAGATGCGCGCTTCAATCTGCCGTGCAACTCCGTCTGCAACCAATTTTGCATCCAGCTCCGGGCGTTTTATTTCGAATATGTTTATCTGTATATCTTTTCCTGTAATTTTTTTCAACTCCTCTTTAATCTTGTCAACTTCCTGCCCTCCTTTTCCAATCACAATTCCCGGGCGAGCGGTATTGATGGTTACCGTAATCAGCTTCAGGGTACGTTCAATAACTATTTTTGAAACACCGCCTTTTGCGAGACGTGCATTCAGGTACTTGCGGATTTTTTCGTCCTCAACAAGTTTGTCGGCATAATTTCTTCCGCCATACCAGTTTGAATCCCATCCCCTGATGATACCGAGCCGGTTGCCTATTGGATTAGTTTTTTGTCCCATTAATTTTTTTTAAGTTGACTTTGATTTTTTCGTTTGACTTATAATTTTTTTACGCTGTAACTGCTTCTTTTTCTTCCTGCTCTACTTCCTGAACTTGTTCTTTCTTCTCGTATGAATCAAGAATTAAAGTAACATGATTCGAGCGCTTACGGATGCGGTAACCTCTTCCTTGCGGTGCCGGCCTTAAACGTTTCAACTGTCTTCCTCCATCTACAAAAATGGTTTGCACAAATGCTTTGCCTTCGTCAATCTTAGCGCCCGATTTACTTTCCCAGTTTGAAATTGCAGAACGAAGAAGTTTCTCAAGCGGCCTTGCAGGAAGCTTATCAGAAAATTTCAGAATGTTCAATGCCTTAAAGACTTCTTTGCCGCGAATTAAATCCGCAATAAGGCGCATCTTTCTTGGTGATGACGGATAATTTTTCAGCCGCGCAACGGCAACATTTTTCATTGCCTCCTTTCGTGCATCAGCCGAATTTCTTTTACGTGCTCCCATCGCTTATTATATTTTACTTCTATTTTTCTCGTATAACTTATAACGAATAACTATTAACTTACTTAGCGGGAGGTGTTGAAGGCGCTGCTGCAGGGGCCGCTGCCGGAGCTGCTCCGGGCGATTGCGGTACTCCTCCACCTGACGGTGCTGCGGCTGCCGCTGCTTCTTCCTCTTTCACTCTCGTGCTGTGTCCGCGGAAAATTCGTGTAGGTGAAAATTCTCCGAGCTTGTGCCCAACCATATTCTCGGTAACATAAACGGGAACATGCGTTTTACCGTTGTGAACTGCAATGGTGAGCCCTACAAAATCAGGAGAGATAATACTTCTCCTTGACCAGGTTTTAATAACGGTCTTTTTCTTTGAGCCGCCCATCTTGAGAATTTTTGCCTCTAGTGATGCGTCAATGTAGGGACCTTTTTTAAGTGAACGTGCCATGTAAAATAGTTATCAGTTATCTGTTACTGGTTATTCGTTTAGTTCAGATTATTTTTTTCTTCTTCTTTCTACAATAAATTTATCTGACTGTCTTTTTCCTCTTCTTGTCTTGTATCCCTTAGCAAGTAATCCTTTGCGCGAGCGCGGATGTCCTCCTGATGCTCTTCCTTCTCCTCCGCCCATGGGATGATCAACAGGATTCATGGCCACACCACGGTTTCTTGGCCTGCGGCCTATCCAGCGGCTGCGCCCTGCTTTACCTAAGCTTTCCTGGTTATGGTCAGGATTTGAAACCGTACCGATGGTTGCGAGGCATGCCGTAAGCACCATTCTTGTTTCACCCGAAGGCAATTTCAGCGTAGCGTATTTTCCTTCACGAGCTAAAAGCTGCGCATAGCTTCCGGCTGACTTAGCCATCTTTCCGCCTTGTCCCGGACGTAATTCAATATTATGAATCAATGTTCCGAGGGGAATATCTTTTATGTAAAGCGCATTTCCGATTTCCGGTTCTGCATTGGTTCCCGACATAATTTTCTGCCCTACATTCAATCCGTTCGGAGCAATGATGTAGCGCTTCTCTCCGTCCTGGTAAAACACCAATGCAATACGCGATGTTCTGTTCGGGTCATATTCAACCGTCTTCACTATTCCTTCCACACCAAATTTCTCACGCTTAAAGTCAATAATGCGGTACATCCTTTTGTGGCCTCCGCCAATGTAGCGCATGGTCATCTTCCCTGAAGCATTTCTTCCTCCGGTCCGTTTTATTTTGACCACCAAAGATTTCTCAGGACGATTAGTAGTAACATCGTTGTAATCGTCACGGATGATAAACCGCTGCGATGGTGTTATGGGTCTTAATTTATGTACTGCCATTTCTTTATTTCGGATTTCGGATTTAAAATTTCGGATTTAAAATCCTTAATATGCAATCCAATTTTATTTTTTAATTCTCAATTTTCAATTCTCTACTTTTATATGCTGCTATAGAAATCTATCGTTTCTCCTTTTTTCAACTGCACGATTGCTTTTTTAAAATTATTTTTTCTTCCTGCTATAACACCTGACTTGGTAGAGCGTGACTTTCTTTTTCCTGAATAGCGCATGGTACGCACGTCTTCAACGGTAACGCTGTACATTTTTTCTACTGCCGATTTTATCTGCAGCTTGTTTGCAGAAACATCTACAATAAAACCATAACGTCCCAGCTTTTCTGACTGAGCCGTCATTTTTTCGGTAACAACAGGCCTTCTAAGTATGTTCATTTCAATAATGTTTTTTCAATAACAGGTACTGCGCTTTCAACCAGAACCAAATCCTGTGCGTTCAGCACATCGTAGGTATTAAGGTCTGCCGCGCGGCTTACCTTATTCTTCTTAAGATTCCGCGATGACAACAGGAGGTTCCTGTTCAGCTCCGCAGTCAGCAATAAGACTTTTTTATCCTCAAGCTTCAGCCCTTTCATCACGTTTAAAAATTCCTTTGTCTTCGGTTGGTCAAGATTGAAATCT
This sequence comes from Bacteroidetes bacterium 2013_40CM_41_45, assembly GCA_002215675.1. Lineage (GTDB taxonomy): Bacteria > Bacteroidota > Bacteroidia > AKYH767-A > 2013-40CM-41-45 > 2013-40CM-41-45. The sequence goes on from NGFH01000009.1 coordinate 535,027, forward strand.
TCCACCACGTGAATCGATTTATCTTTTGCTTTGTATGTAAGTGCAGACAACCGTGCAAGCGTCTTAACTTTTTTATTGAGTTTGAAACCGTAATCACGCGGCTGCGGTCCGAAAATTCTTCCGCCTCCTCTGAAGAGCGGATTTTTTATACTTCCCTTACGAGCGCCACCGGTTCCTTTTTGCCTGTGAAGTTTTCTTGTTGAGCCGGCAATTTCGTTTCTCTGTTTCGACTTGTGCGTTCCCTGCCTGCGGTTCGCCATGTGCTGTTTCACATCAAGGTAAATGGCATGGTCATTCGGTTCGATGCCGAATATTTCCTTACTCAGCTTCACCTTTCTGCCGGTGTCTTTGCCGGTGATATCTACAACCGCTACACTTATGGTTTTACTTTCTGCCATCGCCTTAATTATTTTTCAATCAATACATATGAACCTTTTGCACCGGGAACCGCTCCTGATATCAAAAGAAGATTCTGCTCAGGTACAATTTTTACCACTTTAAGATTTTGTAACTTAACCCTGTCGCCACCCATTCTTCCTGCCATCCTCATTCCTTTAAGAACCCGTGACGGAAAAGAAGATGCACCAATAGAACCCGGTGCGCGCTGACGATCGTGCTGACCGTGTGTTTGCTTACCCACTCCACCAAAGCCGTGACGTTTTACTACGCCCTGGAATCCTTTTCCTTTCGATGTTCCGATCACGTCAACAAAATCTCCTTCTACAAACAAGGACACATCTAACACATCACCAAGATTATGTTCGGTTGCAAAATCTCTGAACTCTGCGACTTTTCTTTTCGGTGTTGTTTTTGCTTTTGCAAAATGACCTTTCAATGCGCTGGTAGTTCTCTTTTCCTTCTTCTCATCAAAGGCAAGTTGCAGCGAAGAATATCCGTCAGAATCTTTTGTCTTGACTTGCGTAACCACACAAGGGCCGGCATGGATTACCGTACAGGCAACATTCTTGCCGTCTGCACTGTAAATGCTGGTCATTCCTATTTTCTTTCCTATTAATCCGGACATGTTATTGTGAGTATTGTGTCTTATCTATTAAGTATTATGATTCCTAATTTCTCATTGTACATCGTACTTCATACTTTGTACTTTCTCCATCACACTTTTATTTCCACTTCCACTCCGCTCGGTAATTCCAGCTTCATCAACGCATCAACAGTTTTTGATGACGTACTGTATATATCAAGCAACCGTTTGTATGAACACAGTTGAAATTGTTCGCGCGCCTTTTTATTAGCATGGGGCGAACGAAGCACCGTGTAAATCCTTTTGTTGGTAGGCAATGGAATTGGTCCGCTAACCAATGCCCCGGTTGATTTTACCGTCTTAACAATTTTCTCAATCGACTTATCAACCAGGTTGTAGTCGTATGATTTTAATTTGATGCGTATTCGCTGGTTCATGGGAAGTATTTAAAGAACGTATGATTATTATGATACTGCTTTTTCTTTTATGCCTTTTGCTTTTGCAATGACTTCGTCTGCAAGCGCGCGTGGAACTTCTGCATAATGCGAGAACTCCATCGTAGAACTTGCACGGCCCGAAGTAATTGTTCTCAACGTGGTCACGTATCCGAACATCTGTGATAACGGAACTTTCGCTTTGATTACCTGTGCACCTGCACGTGTATCCATTCCTTCAAGATGGCCTCTTCGTTTATTTAAATCTCCCATCACATCTCCCATATAAATATCAGGGGTTACAACTTCTACTTTCATAATCGGTTCAAGCAACACCGGTTTTGCCTTAGGTGCAGATTCGCGAAATGCAATCTTGGCGCAAAGTTCAAACGAGAGCGAATCGGAGTCAACGCTGTGATACGAGCCGTCAAACAACTCAACTTTCATCGAGTCAACGGGGTAGCCGGCAAGCACTCCTGTATTCATAACCGAAGCAAATCCTTTTTCAACAGCAGGAATAAATTCTCTCGGAATATTTCCGCCCGTAACTTCATTCTCAAACTGGAGTCCGCCATGTTCTTTTGCAATCCATTCTGCATCGGCAGGGCCGATGTGAAACTGTATGTCCGCAAATTTTCCGCGACCACCCGTTTGCTTTTTATAAACCTCGCGATGCTTAACCGTGTGCGTGAGTGTTTCTTTATATGCAACCTGAGGAGCACCCTGGTTACATTCAACTTTAAATTCCCTCTTAAGGCGGTCAACAATAATTTCGAGGTGAAGCTCACCCATTCCTGAAATAACAGTTTGTCCTGTTTCCTGGTCGGTATGAACTCTGAATGTTGGGTCTTCTTCAGCCAGCTTTGCCAAAGCCATTCCAAGCTTGTCAACATCTGCCTGCGTTTTTGGTTCAACAGCCAAACCGATAACCGGCTTGGGAAAACTCATGGTCTCAAGACGAATCGGATGATCCGGGTCGCACAATGTGTCTCCTGTTTTTATGTCTTTGAAACCAACGGCTGCTGAAAGGTCTCCCGCTTCAATACTGTCAACCGGGTTTTGCTTGTTAGCGTGCATGCGGATAATGCGCGATATGCGCTCGTTCTTCATTGTTCTCGTATTAAGAACATAAGAACCTGCATCCAGCTTTCCTGAATACACTCTGAAAAATGCAAGACGGCCAACAAACGGGTCGGTCATTATTTTAAATGCAATCGCTGAGAACTTATCTTTCGGGTCGGGGCTTCTTGTTTCTTCTTTTCCTGTTTCAGGATTTACTCCTGTCACCGGTTCAAGGTCAAAGGGAGCGGGAAGATATTGTATTACCGCATCGAGCATGGCTTGCACTCCTTTATTCTTGAATGCTGAACCGCACAGGATAGGAGTAATCTTCAATGCAATAGTTGCCTTACGAATAGCGGTGCGCAATTCTTCGGCAGTGATGGAATCAGGATTTTCAAAAAACTTTTCCATCAGGTGGTCATCAAATTCCGCAACCGATTCAACAAGCTGCGCCCTCCAGTGAAGCACATCTGCTTTCATATCAATCGGCACAGGGATTTCGGTAAAAGTCATTCCCTTCGTTGCTTCATCCCAGATGAACGCTTTATTCGAAATCAAATCAACCACGCCTTTAAACATTTCTTCAGAACCAATGGGAAGCTGAAGAGGTACGGGACGTGCATGCAAGCGCTCTTTTATCTGGTGAACTACACTGATAAAATTCGCTCCTGCCCTGTCCATTTTATTTACAAAACCAATGCGGGGAACTTTATATTTATTCGCCTGCCTCCAAACCGTTTCCGATTGTGGCTCCACTCCTCCTACTGCGCAAAACAAAGCGACAGCTCCATCAAGCACGCGAAGCGAACGTTCCACTTCAACAGTAAAGTCAACGTGGCCGGGAGTATCTATAATGTTGATTTTATATTTATCGTTATCGTAACTCCAATACGTAGTTGTAGCAGCAGATGTAATTGTAATTCCGCGCTCCTGCTCCTGAACCATCCAATCCATCGTTGCAGCACCCTCATGCACCTCGCCCATTTTATGCGTAATACCGGTGTAATACAGGATGCGTTCGGTCGTAGTTGTCTTACCCGCATCTATATGCGCCATAATTCCTATATTTCTTGTATGCTTTAAATCCATCTGTTGTTGCTCTCTTTCTATCTTATTCTATTTAATCTTTCTGAATTCTATTTTGCTGTTATACGTTATAAGTTATTTGTTATACGGAATAACGCTTTAGCAAACAGTCGTATAACTTATAACATGTAACATATAACTTGTCGATTTCATTGATGATGTTGTTGTATATCTATTCCCGTTGTTTACACCCTAAAGTGCGAGAATGCTTTATTCGCTTCCGCCATTTTGTGTACATCTTCTTTTTTCTTCACTGCTGCGCCTTCACCTTTTGCCGCTGCTATAATTTCTGCTGCAAGCTTCTCCGCCATAGATTTATCTTTTCTATCTCTCGAATACTGAATCAGCCATTTAATGCTCAGCGATATTTTCCTGTCGGGGCGCACCTCGGTAGGAATCTGGAACGTTGCTCCACCTACTCTGCGGCTGCGAACTTCCACACTCGGAGTTACATTGGTCAGCGCCTTCTTCCATGTATCAAGGCCCGGCTCTTTTATTTTCTCCTCGATAGATGCCATTGCATCGTAAAATATTTCGAGGGCAGTATTTTTTTTTCCGCTGTACATAAGGTTATTTACAAAACGGGTAACCAACGGGTCGTTGAATTTAGGATCCGGTGTTAACTCTGGTCTTTTTGCTCTTGATTTCCGCATTCTTAATTATCAATTTTCAATTATCAACTTACTTATGCTTTCGCCTTTGGCCTTTTTGTTCCGTACTTGCTTCTCCTCTGGTTTCTTCCTTCCACTCCCGATGTATCCAAAGCGCCTCTTATAATATGGTACCTAACTCCCGGTAAATCCTTCACTCTGCCTCCGCGAATCAGCACGATTGAGTGCTCCTGCAGGTTGTGTCCTTCACCAGGTATGTAAGCAGTTACTTCATACTTATTCGTGAGGCGGACACGGGCTACCTTGCGCAATGCCGAATTCGGCTTTTTTGGCGTAGTGGTATATACCCTTGTGCATACTCCTCTTTTCTGAGGGCTTGCTACAAGCGCAGGCGATTTACTCTTATACCTCAGCTTTTCGCGTCCTTTTCTTATTAACTGCTGTATTGTTGGCATTTATAAAAATTTTATTCTCCTGATTTTTAGACAATTATATAACAACCCCCAAATTTGAGGGGACGCAAAGTTAATTTTATTTATCAATTTCCAAATGTTTCTAAAATTATTTTTTCAAACAGGTTTAGGGGTCTGTCTGCTCCCGAGGATTGAGGACGCCCCTGACTGAATTCCTCAAAGATTTTAAGAAACAGGGCTTTGACACAAGTGAAGAGCCGACTGGAAATTTACGGCTGAGTCACCTTGTGAGGTGCACGGTCGACAAGCTCATTCAACCACTGTGAAAATCTCGCGGTGCGAGCTTTCGATAAGCGGAACAAATTTCTGGTACCACTCGCGCCATCCTTCATCCATGCCGCCTTTCATCTCCGCTTCCCATGCGGTAAGATTTTCATGCGTCATTTCCCATACCATCGTGTACGAGGGGCCAACCAGGTCGAACAGCACGCGGCTTCTTCCAACTTCATCCTGCTTCAATAGTTTTTTTGCTTCCTGCATCAACGCCTTTGCGTCTTTTGCTTTGCCAAACTTGAGCCGAAAAATATCTCTTACTAAAATCATGACTGAAAATTTTTTTGATTAAAATTGATAACTGTAAAAGTAGTTTTTTTGCCTGAGATTTAGGAGTTGAAAATTAAAAAACTTTGCAATCGGGGGCTAATGGTCAGCACTGGAATTCGGACTGAATTTTACAGTGGGGTCATTTTTAATTCCTCACTATCTTTTTCACTTCTCTACTTTGTGTTTTCAAAAAGAAGATATTCGGGAAACCGGAAACATCAACGCTGGTACGCTGAAGCGAAGAAGTTTTTATCGAAGTCAATTTCCTTCCGGCTACATCAAAAAATGAAATGACTTGTTCAGAATCATCAGCATCAACAGTTATGATAGAACCGGCCGGGTTCGGATACGCATTTAATCTGCCAGATGGATTGGCGCAGGATATAGAAGTTATTACCGGGGTAAGCACCGGCGTTTCAAGCAATTCAGCATCCGGAGCATTACCGGTAGTCAATCCCCAGAAGTCATGAATCTTGGTAAATGTGTTGGTCGCAATGTCGAACTTGAAAGCCACCCCCATAGCGTTTACTCCACCGCCCGTTGTTGTTCCGAACAACAATCCGCTGCTGCTCGCTGTAAGTCCCCGCCTTGGGTATTCGCCATTAATACTATCAAAATTTACAAGAGAGGTATACGTATTGGTTTGTATGTTGAAACTGAAAAGCACTCCCTTGTCGTAAGTTCCTCCGAAATATGTTGCTGCATACAACAAACCATTTGACGCCTGTGCAAAAGTTGCCTGCGGCTTTGAACCTGTAAGCCCATCAAAATGATGCAATGCATCATAAGTCAATGTAGAGAGGTCGAAACTAAAAATAACCCCCTGATGGTATAGGCCACCTGCCGGAGTCATACCATATAACTTTCCGTTCGATGCCTGGAATAAACTCCCATACACGGGGTGCCCGCCCGTAAGCGTATCGAATGAATATAGCATATTGTAATTAGAAGTCACAGGGTCGTAACTGAAAATAACTCCTGAAGAGTTGGCGCCTCCACCATATGTCATGCCATAAAGCTTTCCGTCACTTAATTGAACCAGGTGTCCCGATGGACTGCTGCCCGTGGAAGTTGATAAATCATAAATCTTTGTGTATGTATCCGTCAAGGGGTTAACCTTATAAATGACACCGGCACTTCCCGTTCCTCCACTCCCGCCTAATCCATACAGCATACCATCCGTCCCTTTCACCATGCCGCCATAGTTACCGACACCGTTGGATGGATTGGTAAAGAAATCGTAAACCATGGTATAAACTCCTGTGTAAGGGTCGAAGCGAAAAATCACACAACTGTCACTGGCACCTCCATGCAGGCATTCTCCATATAATGAATTGTTATCAGCAAGAACCATTATTCCCAAAGGTGTACTGCCCTCGGGCTCGTAAATGCTCGCGGCCTGTTGAAAATTATTTCCGGAACCATCTGCATAAAAAATAGTCCCGTGCCCGGATGCTCCGCCTGCCATTGCCGTGCCCCAAAGCTGGGTTTGCGCATGAACATATAGCCCAAAAAATGCAGAGATCAGAATAACGAGTAATTGTTTTTTCATGAGCCAGGAGTTTAGAGATACAATGTTAATAATAAAATTGTTATTTCAAATCGGAAGTTTAAACACATCGCTTGTAACTTTGCCGTCCAATGACCAATAAGCAAGTAGTAGAAAAATACATGGACGGGTTTAATGCCAGCGACCATGAAAAAATTTTATCCTGCCTTACCGATGATGTCACGTGGGACATGCCGGGATTTTTTCACCTCGAAGGGAAAGAACAGTTTGACAAAGAAATAGAGAGTGATGCTTCTGATGGCAAGCCCGTGATTACTACTATTCGGCTGGTTGAAGAAGGTAATATCATAGTGGCAGAGGGAGCAGTGAAATGCAAAATGAAAAATGGTGGAATGTTAGATGCTGTATTTTGTGATGTGTTTCATTTTGAAAAAGGAAAAATCAAACACCTTACATCATACCTGATGCATAACAAGCAAACGATGCCTCAAACTTTTACCGGCTGAATGAAAGAAAATTCCATCACCATTAAGCACTCCGTTTTTATAAGCAAGCCCAGGGAATTGGTCTGGGATTACACTCAAAATTATGACCACCGCACAAAGTGGGACGATGCAGTTCTGGAAGCAACCGTTTTGCAGGAAGCACCGAACAGAATAGTAAAACTCCGAACCAAAGGAAACACTACCATGACGTTCGTTTATAAGCAGGACGAGCGCCCGTATAAAACATCTTTGGTTGTAAAGGAAATTTCCTCGCCACTTATTGAATCGGCAGGCGGCTCATGGATTTACGAAGAACAAAATGGAAAAACACTGTGGCAACAAACTAATTCCATTATTTTCAAAAGAACTTTTGCGGTGAAACTTACATTGCCAATTCTCAAAATGCTTTTTAGTATGCAAACAAAGAAAGCAATGAAAAAAGCAAAACGAGAAATTGAAAAAATTTAAAACAAATTAAAATTTAAACGAAAGCCGCCCGTTGATTTGACGAGAAGTGAGGTAGTTGGGCACGGCATAGAGGCGGTCGGATATATCGCGCACCCAGATATATGAAACGGTATTGTTTACCTGGAGCAGATTATATATTTCTATATTTATCCATACTTCTGAAAACTTGCGGAGCAATTTTTTTTTAGGCGGGCGCTTCACGTCTTCGCCAATAATTTGTTTTGCAAAACCTATGTCTACCCTGCGGTACGGGGGAATGCGCAGCACATCTTTGTAACGGTCTTTGCCGGGAGGGCCGAACGGTAATCCCGTTCCGAAGAGAAAATTCAGATGCACTTTGTATGCGGGAAACTTCGGAAGATAATCCTGGAAGAACATGCCGAAGGTTACCCTCTGGTCTGTAGGGCGAGGGATATATCCGGGCTCATGGCGCACACTGTCAACCGGGATATCGTTGACAGAATAACCGGGAATAATTTTTTGCCCGTCAGAATTATAGTAATCGTAGTAGAAATCATTTTTTATATCTTCCTGTGTTGTAAGCACCGACAAGCTTGCCCATGATTCTGTGCCGGGAACAAATTCTCCGTTGAGGCGGAAATCAATGCCGGCCGCATATCCTCTTGCAGTCTGGTCAGCTAGATAGCGGATGCGTACATTGTCAATTTTATAAGGAATAAGATTGTCGAGATACTTATAGTAAAGCTCTGTGACGAGCTTGAACTCTCTGCCGAGGGCAAGAAAATTATAATCGCTTCCCAGCACAACATGAATAGATTGCTGCGCCTTGACATCGGTATGAACAATTCCGTCCAGGTCCCGCAGCTCGCGGTAGAAAGGCGGCTGGTAATATACTCCCGTTGCAAAACGGAAATTCACATTGCGTTTCCATTGCGGCTTATAGGTTATCGATGCGCGCGGGCTGATAATCAGCTGCTGGTTTAAATCCCAGTACTGTGCGCGAACTCCTGTTGCGAGAATAATCCGAGTGGTGTCAGTTATCGTCCATGTATTCTGTAAGTACCCGCTGTAACGGTTTGATGAGATATTGATTTTTGTATTGGTGAAACTTTTCAGGCCGAGCACAGGATTTGCAGAATCGCGCACGGTAGGAACTGAAAACCCGGCAGAGTCAAGGTACTGCCATTCGCGTAATTGGTCTGCGATAGTTTCGCTTTGATATTTAAGTCCCCAGCGCAACAATATTTTATTGTTTACATAATCGCCTTTATGTTCTACATTCCATACGGTTGCTTCGAGGCGCGTTCGGGCATGGTCAAGAAATGAACCGATTCCTAAATTAAACACGGAGTTGCCGAAATTCTCTGAGCCAATATCGCTTTCGAGCTGGTCCAGAAAATATTGTCCCAGTATATCGAACCGTTCTTCTTCAAATGTTCTAAAGCCCGAGGCGATAAATTTGAGCTTTACTTTCTGGCTTGGCCTATGCGTTAATGAAACGGCTCCCAACCCGGTTTCGAACAAATCATTTTCCTGTCCTTCAAAAAATATTTTCAGCTTGTATGCCTGCTTCACCGTTCCGAATTCTGTTTCGCGGTTTGCCGGAATTACGAGGTAATTATTGCGTGAATAATTAGCAAAGACTTCCATATCCGTTTTCTTGCTGATGCTGTAACCGGATAAAACCTGCACATCATAAAACGATGGTTTATAATCGCCTTTTGTATCGAGCCCGCGAAGGATATAGGAAGATGTTTTGTAACGGAATCCACCGGTGACATAAAGTTTTTTGTTTTTGTTTACCCCTTCAAGCTGAATGCCGCCACCGAGCAAGCTGAAATTAAATGAGCCGCCAAACTTTTTCGGTTTGCGGTATTGTATGTCGAGCACGGAAGACATCTTATCGCCATATACGGCATCAAACCCGCCTGCAGAAAAATAAATAGACGAAACCATATCGGTATTGGTAAAGCTCAATCCTTCCTGCTGCCCGGAGCGCACCAGGAACGGGCGATAGATTTCTATATCGTTTACATAAACGAGGTTCTCATCATAATTCCCGCCGCGAACGGAATACCCTGAGCTTAATTCATTTGAAGAAGAAACTCCCGGCAGCGTTTTAATTACATCTTCAACCGATTGATTGGGAGTGGGTATATAGCTGATTAATTTAGGATTAACGGGAGTCATATTAACACGGGTAACTGAAGTTTCCTGGAAAGTAAATACAGGAAGTTGTGTAACAGAACTTCGCAGCGAGCGGTTAATGGTTCTCGATTCACCATTCTTCAGTTTCATATTTAAAGTATCCGCTTTTAATCCCGCAAAAGAGAAAACCACTTTAATTGCCTGTGTTGGAACGGACAGAGAATATTTTCCTTCAGTATTGGTTACTGTTGCAACAGGTAAACCGAAAACAGAAACGCTTGCACCCTCCAGTGCCTTACCCGTGGAGTCGGTTACCGTTCCTGAAATAGTGGCTTGTTGCGATAATGCATTGAATGCTAAAAGCCAGAAGCCAAAAGCCAAAAGGAGTTTGTGGGAAGAGATGAAGATATTCCTTAAAACCATTGAGATTTTAGTTCTATTTCTTCTTATCTTTTCGCTTGAAGTCGCCATTTTGCCAGGCTTCTATGAATTTTGCCCACGCAATAGGATTAAGCAGGTTGTTAGGTGGAAGCTGTCCGGCATAGTACAGGCGGCTTGATTGCTGCTGCATCTGGTTACGAAAATTCATGCTGCCATCCATCGGCATATTTTCATACAAAGCTTGCAGGTCGGCTTGTGCCAGGTTTTTTCTTGCACGCTCGTAGTCATCATCAGGAATGCGAAGGTTCATAAAAGCATCTTTAAACTGCTCTTTGGTTGGCCACGGATAAATTACGGTTTCTCTAAGAAGAACAGTATCGCCATGCATCATTTGTATAAGTGAATAGCGATTGTTCCTTAAAGTATCGGGAATAACAAAGGTGGATTTTTTGAATCCCATAGAAGAAAATTCTATGGTATCATTCATCCGGGCTACAAAAGAGAAGAAACCGAAATAATCTGTAACAGTTCCCCGCCAGGTATTGCGAATGATGACATTAACATAAGGAATTGGCTTTAGCGAATCTCCCGTAACCACTACCCCTGAAAATTGAACCAGGTTAGTATGATTTTCCTGTCCGTACAAGGAAAAGTATCCGAAAAAAAAGACAAGAGCGGGAAATAAAAATTTCTTCATGAGCCGACGGAAAGAGTTAAGCGCCACAGTCAACGTCTTATTTATTAAAATATTATAAAAACTACTAAACATAAAAAGCCGCCTTGTTCCGTGTTGGCAGAACGTAGCAGCTTTTTAAGCTTTTAAAAGAGAATATTAATTTCCCGGGCCTTTTTTCATATTTTGAATTTCAACGCGCATGTCATTAGCAGCGCGTTTAAGGTCCTGCAATTGCTTGCGGATACGAGTTCCGGCAGCATGATTTCCTTTTTCATAAAATTTAATAATATCCGGCTCCATACCAGCAAGGATATTTTTTAAGTCATCGTATTTACTCATGTTCTTAAAATTTATGGGTTTAAATATTTTAGTTCAACAAAGAAGTGAATAATTTTGATGTTTTGCAAGTATTACCTAAAAAAGTTATTAAAAACTTGCTATCTTATCAGAGGCATACTCTCCTGCCTTTAGTTTAACATATGCTTTTCTGAAGGCATCAATAGTGTAGTTAACGTCCTCAACAGTATGAACGGCAGTAGGTATAAGACGCAGCAAAATGATTCCTTTTGGCACTACCGGGTAAACTACCATAGAACAGAAAATGTTATAATTTTCCCTCATATCATAAATCAACTTGGTAGCTTCTCCTATAGTTCCGTTTAGAAATACGGGCGTAACAGGCGATTGCGTTTTACCTATATCGAACCCTGCTTCCTTTAATCCATTTTGAAGCGCATTGACAATTTTCCACAGATTGTTTTTAAGTTCAGGTTGAGTGCGAAGCAGTTCAAGGCGTTTCAAAGCTCCCATTACCAAAGGCATAGGCATGCTCTTGGCAAAAATCTGTGAACGCATATTATAACGAAGGTATTCAATCACCTGTGCTGTACTTGAAATAAAACCGCCAATGCTTGCCATAGATTTTGCAAACGTTCCGAAATAAATATCAACGCCATCCATAACTCCCTGCTCTTCATGTGCGCCTGCCCCGGTTTTTCCCATAGTGCCAAATCCGTGTGCGTCATCAAGAAACAAACGGAATTGATATTTCTTTTTTAAAGCAACAATATCTGCAACGCGACCCATATCTCCGCTCATACCAAAAACGCCTTCGGTAATAAGAAGAATAGCTCCGCCCGTTTCATCAGTAAGGCGGGTGGCGCGCTCAAGCTGCTTTTCTAAATTTTCTATATCATTATGCGCATAAACAAACCGTTTGCCCATATGCAAACGAACACCATCAATAATGCAAGCATGGCTTTCGCTGTCATAAACAATAACATCGCGCCTGTCAACCAGGCAATCAATTGCCGATACCATTCCCTGGTAGCCGTAATTGAGAAGAATAGTGTCTTCCTTTTTTTCGAAATCAGAAAGTTCGGCTTCCAGCTTTTCGTGCCAGTCGGTGTTGCCGCTCATCATACGTGCGCCCATGGGTGAGCCCATGCCATATTGGGCTGCGGCTTCTGCATCGGTTTTGCGCACTTCAGGGTGATTGGCAAGTCCCAGGTAATTATTAAGCGACCATACCAGGCATTGCTTCCCGCGAAATATCATATGTGCCCCTATATCGCCTTCCAGCTTTGGAAATGTAAAATATCCGTGAGAATCCTTGGCATGCTGGCCTATAGGCCCGCGGTCTTGTAATAGTTTTTCGAAAAGGTCCATCTAATTTTTATTTAATTTCCTTTGAAGAATGGTGAATTCTTAAAACAACTATTAACTCGTTTGAATATACTTTATAGAATATTCTGTAATTTCCTTCAATTAATTCTCTGATGGTCACATCTTCTTTTTCCGGAACCATCCTGCCTACCCTTGGATAACGAGCTAATATGTCAACTCTATCGTACAGAACTGCATTAAATGGTCTGCATAATAAACTGAATCCGATGAAATAAATTGATGCATATCACGGAGGTCTTTAAGTGCAGAGCGAGTCCAGATTATTTCCGCCATTTCGCAAGTTCCCGCTTCACTTTTGCGTGACTCACTGTTCGCTTTTCTTTCACATCCTGAAGCCCTTTATCTATTTTTTCAATAACAACCAAACGTTCCATCAGGTCGTCAAGAGGAAACTCACCCGGTAGTTCCTTCAAAGCATTTATTACAATTTGTCTTTTCATTTTGAATTTTATGTGGCAAAAATAGGGAAAATGTTGGAGAGGGCAGATGGCCTGATTTTATTCATTAACAGTAAATGAACAAAAAGAAAGACAGTTTAAATTATTCTCTATTGAAATGCATCCTTGTTTCAAATCGTATTTTTGCGGCAAATGAATACCGGACCAAACTTTCCCCCTGCCACTATCGAGGAACTGAAAAAAGTAATAGCTCTTACGGGCCTGCCTGATGAACACCTGCAGTGGATATTGGACCATACAGAATTATGGGAATACGAAGACGGTGCCGTGCTTTTCAGAACGGGCGACCCGGTAGATGTAATGTGGATTCTTCTTGCAGGAAGGGTTTCTTTTTACCTCGATGTCAATGGAAAGCTGGTGTACTATTTCAATTTCGAAAACGATACTCAAACCGGCGGCGTTGGCGGCCTTCTTCCCTACTCCCGCATGAAGACTGCCCCCGGATTTTCTTATGCCGTAGGGAAAGTGCGCGGGCTTGCGCTTCACAAAAAATATTTCCAGGAACTGGAGCATCTCAACCCCGATTTCATTCAGCGGCTGGTGGGGTATATGACAGAACGGGCAAGGCACTTTGCAACGCAGCAGCTTCAGCAGGAAAAAGTAAATGCTCTCGGCCAGCTTGCTGCCGGCATTGCGCATGAGCTTAACAACCCCGCTTCTGCCATCAACCGAATCTCTGCGGAGCTTATAAAGCGAATCAAACAAAATTATGAGCTTACAGAAAAACTTCTTCAGCACAGCATTAGCCCGCTGCAGATAAAAGGAATACATAACGCAGTTCAAAAAAAAGAATCAGAAAAGAAAGCGAGGATGAGCGCACTGGAGCGAATTGAAAAAGAAGACTCCTTATCAGATTGGCTGGAGAAAAATAATTTCAACACAAGCAAAGGAATCAGCGAAACATTTACCGAGGTAGGGTTTTCAACAGCCGACTTAGAAGCTATCCGCATTCATGCAGGCAATGATGCATTCGTTCACATCCTGAACTGGCTCGATAACTTATTAGGCAGCCAGCGAATTATTAAAGACCTTGATGATGCTTCGTGCCGCATCTCTAACCTGGTAGGAGCTATCAAAAGCCATGTTCACATGGACCGTACCAACGAGATGCAGGCAACTAATGTGCATAAAGATTTGGAGAACACGCTTACGCTGCTCGGTTACAAACTACGCGAGAAAAATATTACGGTGAAAAAGAAATACTGCGACAACCTTCCTGATGTTCCGGCTTATGTAGGAGAACTGAACCAGGTGTGGACGAACCTTATTGACAATTCCATTTTTGCCGTACCAAAAAACGGGGAGATTTCGATTGCAACAGAGTGCGACAGTAAAAATCTTACCGTGCGCATTATTGATAACGGTCACGGAATTCCCAAAGAAATTATGTCGCGCATCTTCGACCCGTTTTTTACTACCAAGAAAGTTGGACAAGGAACCGGCATCGGGTTAGACCTTGTCAACAGGATTGTGAAACGTCACAACGGAGAAATAAAAGTAAACTCCGTTCCCGGAAGAACAGAGTTCGCCATCTGTATTCCACTTATACCTGTAAAGCAGGAGCACTAATATGAAACTACAGTGCAGAAACAAATTACCGCAGAGACGCGGGGACACAGAGTTAAAATATTTCTCTGTGCCTTTGTGCCTCTGTGGTGAAATTTTTATATGAAATGAAGTTACCGTTTATAGTTATCGTGGATGACGACACGCAAGTGCTCCGTTCCATTCAGCGCGATATAAGGAGCCACTATCGTGAGGACTATCGCATCGCTGCAACAGAGTCGGCAAAGGAAGCGCTTGAGCTGTTGGGAGAATTAAAGCTGAAGAATGAAGCCGTGGCGTTAATTATCTCTGACCAGCGCATGCCCGAGATGGAAGGCGTTGAGTTTTTGGAAGAAGCGAATAAAATTTATGACGATTGTAAAAAAGTTTTGCTCACAGCTTACTCAGACATTGACGCTGCTATCAAAGCCATCAATACGGTAAGGCTAGATTATTATTTGCTCAAACCCTGGAATCCTCCCGAAGAAAAACTTTATCCCGTGCTGAATGAATTGCTTGACGATTGGCACGCTATTTATAAACCTGACCACGAGGGAATCAGAATAATTGGTTTCCAATGGTCGCCTAAATCGCACCGGCTAAAAGAATTTCTTTCAGGTAATCTTGTTCCGTTTATGTGGCTCGATGCCGAAAGCCATGAGGATGCAGAAAAATATATCACCAGCTCGGGAGTTCCGAAATCAGATTTGCCACTTGTAGTTTTGAAAGACGGAGCATTTCTTGCCGACCCATCGCTACCGGCACTTGCCTCGCGTGTAGGATTACGCCAGAAGGCGGCAGAAAAAATGTATGACGTACTTATTATAGGTGCAGGACCGGCAGGCCTTGCTGCCTCGGTATATGGTTCATGCGAAGGGCTAAAAACATTACTCGTAGAGAAAAAAAATCCGGGCGGTCAGGCCAGCAGTAGCGCGCGCATTGATAATTATCTTGGCTTTCCGGCAGGGTTATCAGGAGCAGAGTTAACGCGCAGAGCTATTACACAAGCGCTTCGGCTGGGAACAGAAATTCTTACGCCACAGGAAGTGAAAAGCATTGGGCTGCAGGATGGATATAAAATGATAGAGTTTACCGATGGCTCGCACGTGTATGGAAAGAGTATTGTGGTTGCAACAGGTGTGGCGTACGCAAAGCTACTGGTTCCCGGTATAGAAAATTTTACAGGAGCGGGAGTGTATTACGGTTCTGCTGCTATTGAAGCCAGCGCCTGCCGCAACGAAGTAATTTATATTGTTGGCGGAGGAAATTCGGCCTGCCAGGCAGCTATGTATATGTGCAACTTTGCAAGCGAAGTAAACATTTTAATCAGGCGAGACGTGCTGAAACAAACCGCGGCAAATTATCTTGTGGAGCAAATCAGCAAGACACCCAATATTCACATTCACGGCAACACCGAGGTAATTGCTGTATCGGGAGAAAAAGTCCTGGAAACAATGACATTAAAAAATATGACTACGGGCGAAGAACGGACTGTTCCTTCAAAAGCACTTTTCATTTACATTGGCGCTAAGCCCGGTACGGAGTGGCTCGATGATGTTTTACTGAAAGATGATAAAGGATTTATCATTACAGGAAGGGAACTGCTTAAAGAAAAATCATTCCTCACACATTGGAAACTGGAAAGAGAACCCTTCTTATCAGAAGCAAGCATACCCGGAATTTTTGCATCGGGCGATGTAAGATACGGAGCGCTGGCAGGTATTTCTTCGGCAGTAGGTGAAGGCGCAATGGCAATCAGGTTTGTAAGAAAATATCTGCAGGAAATGTAGGTAAAATAGAAATTGACAATTATCAATTGTCAATTATTAATTAATATGCGCAATAGCACGAAATTAAAAACACTGCTTCTTAAATACACAATCCTGCTCGATATAACGCAGGAAGGCATGTTCAAACTTATCCTTACAGACAAGCAAACCGGCAAGGAAGAATTGTTTGAAGGAGAGTCGTACGGAAAAGTGCTCAGTAAAGCATACAGTTATCTTTTAAAAGAATTGAAAACTCCTTCATATTATGCGTAGCGTGCCGCACCGTCGTCATTAAAATTGAATTATATGCTGACGATGCCGATTCGTAGAATCGTCCATATCAGCATATACTGATGAAATCCATTAAAAAATTCGTAGAATGGATTTCCGTCAGTATACTTGCACCTGCTTTTCGATTGACAGATGTCCAACCTTCATAAGAAACTCTCCGCTGCGGGAGTTTTGATTACCCTCGGAATTGTTTTTGGTGACATCGGTACTTCTCCGCTGTATGTAATGAAAGCCATTATTGGCGATAATGAAATTACAGAGCAATTAGTATTGGGAGGATTATCATGCGTCTTTTGGACGCTTACGCTGCAAACCACTTTTAAGTATATTTTACTAACCATCCAGGCAGACAACCACGGTGAAGGTGGAATTTTTTCTTTGTATGCCTTGGTTCGCAGATATAGCAAGTGGCTTTACTTTCCGGCGTTTGTGGGAGCAGGAACCATGCTATCCGATGGTATCATCACGCCCCCCATTTCCATATCATCTGCTATTGAAGGATTAACCATTCTGAATCCTAAAATTCCCGTTATTCCTATCGTGCTTATTATTCTTACCCTGCTGTTTATATACCAACGTCTCGGGACTAAAATAGTCGGCAGCTCATTCGGCCCAATGATGATTGTGTGGTTTTCGATGATTGCCATTTTAGGAGTAAGCAAGCTGATAATTTACCCCAATGTTTTTAAAGCTTTTAACCCTGCGTATGGTATTGACCTGCTTGTGAATTATCCGAGAGGTTTCTGGTTATTGGGTGCAGTGTTTCTTGCTACTACAGGTGCTGAAGCGCTCTATTCCGATCTGGGCCACTGCGGAAGAAAAAATATACAGGTGGCATGGATTTTTGTTAAAATTGCTTTGATACTTAATTATTTCGGCCAGGGCGCATGGCTTTTAACGAGAGGAAATAAATACCTGCAGGGTCTGAATCCATTTTATGAAATAATGCCTCAATGGTTTGTATTGTTCGGAATTATAATAGCTACCGTGGCAGCCGTTATCGCCAGCCAGGCATTAATCAGCGGTTCATTTACGCTCATCAGCGAAGCGGTGAGTTTAAACTTCTGGCCACGCGTTACTATTAAGTTTCCAACGGTTGTTAAGGGGCAGTTATTTATTCCAAGCGTTAACTGGATTCTTTACGCAGGGTGCGTTGCCACCGTTTTATATTTTGGACAATCCAGTAATATGGAAGCTGCCTATGGATTTTCCATCACCATTGCCATGTTCATGACCACATTGCTGATGAGTTATTTTCTTCTCTACATTAAAAAATTTCCCGTATGGCTGGTGGTTTTGATTCTTATGGTTTTTGTAACGGTCGAAGGTTCTTTCTTCGTTGCCAACATGGCAAAGATTAAACAGCGCTGGATGTTTTTGATTTTTGAATTCGGAATTATTTTCACCATGTATGTATGGTACCGTGCAAGAAAAATCACCAACCGCTTTATTGAATTTATCTCTCTCGATAACTACACACAAAAACTCATCGGGCTCAGCAACGACCAGAGTATTCCTAAATATGCTTCGCACCTTATTTACCTTACCAAGGCTAATTTTCGTCATGAAATTGAACAGCGAATTATGTATTCCATTTTCAGCCGTAATCCCAAACGCGCAGACATTTACTGGTTTGTTCACATTGACCGTACCGATGAACCGTACACGATGGAATATACCGTTGAGGAACTTGTGAACGACAAAGTAATTCGGATAGATTTTAAATTAGGATTCCGCATTCAGCCAAGAGTAAATGTTTTTTTCAGAAAAGTGGTAGAAGAGCTTGTAGCAAGCAGAGAACTGGACATCACCAGCCGCTACGAATCGCTGGGCAGGTATAAGCTGCAGGCGGATTTCAAGTTTGTAATTCTTGAAACTTTTCTTTCTGTCGAAAATGAATTTGCAGCGAAGGAAGGCATCGTGCTCAATACGTACTTTTTCATCAAGCAGCTTGCACAGCCCGACACCCGCGCTTTCGGCTTAGACACCAGCGATGTGGTAATAGAAAAAATACCCATTGTAATTTCTCCGGCTACCAATATCCAGCTCAAGCGAAGAGCTTTGAAAAATATAAAACCCACGCCTTAAGATTTATTTTCTTTCTGGCGAACGGTTACAGACGCAATAATCGTTACAGTTAATATCATTGCAATAACGATGAGCGAATACTTTGAGGATAATTTTATGTCTGCAATTTCCAAAAGCATTTTCACTCCTATAAAAGCAAGAATAAAAGCAAGCCCCGTCTGAAGAAAATGAATGCGCTTCATGACATCACTCAAAAGAAAATACAATGCTCTTAATCCCATCACTGCAAAAATATTAGACGTGTAAACTACAAACGGGTCCTGCGAAATAGCAAACACTGCGGGAATGGAATCGACTGCAAAAATTATGTCTGTTGTTTCTACCAGGCAGACCACGAGAAACAACGTTGTGAAATAAATTTTCTTCCCTTTAAAAATCCAAAATTTATCTTCGGGAGCCAAGGGAGTGAACCGCAGGTTTTTCGTCAGGAAATTGTAAACAAGATTTTCTTTCGGCTCAAACTTCATGTCCTCTTTGGTAAGGAATAATTTTACTCCGGTAAAAACCAGTATGGCTCCAAACACATAGAGTATCCAATGAAACTGCGCGATAAGCAAACTACCTGCGGAAATAAAAATCCCCCTGAAGATTATGGCTCCCAGCACTCCGTAAAAAAGAACCTTGTGATGCAGATGTTCCGAAATTCTGAAGTAACGGAAAATGAGAATGAAAAGAAACATGTTATCTACCGAGAGTGATTCTTCAGTAATGTAGGCGGCTACAAACTGGTACGCCATTTCTTTTCCTTTATACAAGGCGATGAGAAATGCAAACGATGCCGCCATAAAAATCCAGAACAAAACCTGCAGCAGCGCCCTTTGAGGTCCGACTTTATGAGCGCGTTTTTGAAATATTCCTAAGTCAATGAATAGAAAGACGATGATGAAAACACCGAAGCCAACGAGAAGCCATTGCTCTGCTGAAAGAGAATGAAAAAAGTCAGACATAAAGCAAAAGTATCCGATAATTCATCGTGCTGTTTAAATAACGCTATGAATTAAATGAACAATACTCCCGAAAATTTACCTGCTATTTTCTTTTAACCGTTACTGTACCGCCACGGTTTACTTTTTTTCCCTTAATGATATAAAAGTAAACACCATCGGGAACGTCTTTTCCCTTATAGGTTCCATCCCATGAATCAAGTATGTTTGTTGATTCAAACATAAGCTCTCCCCAGCGGTTATAAACCTGCACCATAAAATCATCGCAGAAGTCTAATCCTCTTAGTGTGAAACGAGCATTGTAAGAATCTCCGTTCGGAGTGAAAATATTGGGGATAAAATAATCTGCAAAATTATGTTCATCAAGAATAACATCCTTTGCAATGGTATCAGCACATGCAGTTCCCGGATTCACAATTAATGTTGCAGTGTAATTTCCTCTTCCCGGATAGTTATGAACCGGGCTCACAATGGTTGAAAAATTGTTATCTCCAAAATCCCAGCTATCGGATAATGCATTAGCAGATTGATTATTAAAAATAACCAGTAATGAACACGTGTCTATGGTGAATGCAAATTGCGCCTGCGAAGATGCAAAAGGAGAAACCGTTTGAACCGTTGTATCGGTACATCCATTTCCGTCAGTAACAATCAAGGTTACTGTATAGCTTTTCTCTTGTGAATATGTATGCGAGATACTTTGCCCGGCGCCTAAAGTAGTGTCACCAAAATCCCAATTGTATGTTGCTCCGGGGATAGCATTTCCCAAAAAAGAAACGTCAAGCTCACAGGCGTTAAAAGAATATACGAATGAAGCATTCGGTTCAGGAAATATTATAACATTCTTAGTGGTCGTATCGCTGCAGCCAACTGTATCTATCACAATAAGTGATACCGTGTAATTTCCCTGTGAAGAATATATATGCGATGGGCTGATTGCCGTTGATGAATCCCCATCACCAAACCGCCACAGGATTGAATCAGCATTGACAGAAGTGTTATTGAACTGAACATTATTATCCGCTGCGCAATACAAACCGCTGTGTGTAAAATCGGCAACAGGAGGGATATAAACGTTTATGGTATCGTAGGCGGTATCAATTCCACAGAAAGGAGAACTTGCGACCAAACTTACAATATATGTTCCGCCGGTATTGTATGAATGGGTTGCATTAACCGAATTGCTGATGGGAGAACCATCTCCGAAATCCCAATAAAAATTATACCCTGCAATACTTTGGTTCGTAAACGTTACATCTATATGCGGGCACGCTTTTTTTGGGAAAGATGTAAATTTAGCTTTGGTGTTTTGAACATTCATATTCATTTTAATAACTCCATTGTTGCACAAACTGCAGTTATTGGTATTAGACCATGCTCCGGACGTAGTAGGAAAATCAGAATTCCCCCAGCACCCTGCACATACTGATTGATAAAGAATTCCTTGAGGGTCAAAACGGCTTGTCCCTCCATCTACATGTTCGGGGCTTAACGGACCGCCAAAGTATGTTGCGTATTCAAACAATTGCAAGTAAGGGCTATAAACAGCAAAATAAAAATTGTGCCCATCTATATTCGCCGCTTCCGGTTGAAAAGCATCGGATGTTACGGGCATGTTGAACATTGTATTAGTTATACCTCCTATCCTCCCACCCCACCCGGAAATATATATATTTCCACAACGGTCAACAAGAAAAGCGGCTGGAGACAACCGTATAGTATTTGTTCCATTGCCGATGACCGTAGAATAAAGCATGGTATCCAATCCATTGCTCAGTATTGCAATAAATTGTTTACTGCCCGGATTGGAATAAACATTTCCTGTGACCGGAAAATTCCCAAAGGATTGTCCAAAAATATAAATATGCTCAAGGGTATCTGCCTGGATAAAATAGCTTTGGTCAAACGAAGTTGTTCCAACAAAAGTTGAACGAAGTATTGTTGTTCCATCGGCTTTAATCTTTGTTACATACCCATCGGCTGTACCGCCAATAAATGCAGTATGAATTGCTGATGGAGTTGAGGGAAAACCTGCCCCCCTTGTTCCACCTGTTACATATATATTTTGATTTTTATCAAGTATTAAAGCGAAAGCGGCATCATCGCTGGCGCC
Source organism: Bacteroidetes bacterium 2013_40CM_41_45 (assembly GCA_002215675.1). Taxonomy (GTDB): domain Bacteria; phylum Bacteroidota; class Bacteroidia; order AKYH767-A; family 2013-40CM-41-45; genus 2013-40CM-41-45. Next base: position 556,741 of record NGFH01000009.1, read on the forward strand.
TCCAAGATAAGAGCACCAGAGCATTTGCGATAAATCGGGCGACATTTTAAAAACGCAACCGTCACTTACGCCACCCCCGGGCGTTGTTTGAAAAGCTCCTGCTGTAACAGGGAAATCGATAGATTTAGTAGTGCTTGCAACATAAAAGTTACCGGCCGCATCCGTCTGTATTTCGCCTCTGTAATAATCCCCATAATTGACCTGAAGTGTCGAAGCGCTATCGATTACCCCGTCATTTTTTGTTCCTCCAACAAATGTGGAAGCAAGCAGTTGTGTTCCATCTGAACTGAATTTAGCAACATAAATATCCGTTCCGTAATTGTAATACGTTCCATTGTAATAAAGTGTAAAAGCAGTTCCACCTTTGAAAACTGTATCAAAGGCATTAGGTGTGACAGGAAAATCAGCCGAGCCCGTCATTCCGAAAAGCATCAGCTCGTTATTTGAATTTACAATTAAGCTTGTGACAATTTCTGTGCTGGAATCTCCTCCCAAATAAGTTGAATACACAAGGTTGCTGCCAGAGGAATCATACTTCGAAATGACAACATCCGTCCGCCCAAACTGAACAACACCATTATACGTTGTATCAAAAGCCGCAGGAGTAGTAGGGTATCCCTGAGAAAATGCTGTTCCACCGGCATATAAATGACCGAGGTTGTCAAATGTTGCAGTCATTCCGAAATTATTAGCAAATGAGCCTGAGTAACTTGAGAAAATAAGTGTTGGGTCAATAATCAAAGGCACATCTGTACGATAATTTTCGGGAAGTGAAAAAGTAATTTCATTTCCATCAACCACAAATGAACACGGAACAGCAACTTGTGTTCCGTTTATTTCCTGGTAAGCGTAGGGTTTTGATTCGATAATGGTAGTAAGAGGTGTTTCAATTCTAAGGGAACCGTTTTCATCCGTAATTTTTTTTATGCCTTCATAGCTTAAACAGATTTTTGATGCGTCTGCCCCGGGGTAAACAATGAAATTATACTTCATTGAATTTTCTTTACCGTTTACTTCCAGGTCAATTCCGGCATAAATATTTTTATAATAAACCTTTTGGTAATCGTACGCATGCGATTTCCATTTTGAAGGATTATTACCGATAAAAAAATTTGAATAATTGGCGCTGCGCTTTTGAGGTAGAACAGATTGTGGTGTCAGCGCATTTTTTAATGTTACCCTAAAGGCGTGACTTTTTATTTCAAGCTCTTCTTTGGTTAGTTCGGAATCAGAAGAGCGTATATGGTTTTTTCTTAGCTTGTCCTTCTCATAAAAATTGTACGTGAAACAATTTTTTTCGAGGAACAAAGCCCCTCCATCTAACTCGGCGCGAAATAAAATTTTAGAATCCCACTGTCCTTTATTCTCGGTGAACTTAATAAATGCGTTGTCGCCCGAAGCAAAAACCAAAAAGCAACCGCAAAGCAAGCATACCGCCAATAAAAATATTTGCTTTAACATTACTTGCAATGTTAAAAATTTTCGATGATACAATCCTGAAATCTCCCTCGAATAAATAAAAAATATTAACCGAGCCTTGTGACATATTGAAGACGGGATAATGAAAGAATTGGTTGCAGCTAATGATGAATATTACGCTATAGTACTATTGCATCATACCAATAATTGCAAAAGTTACCGGATTACGGTAATAGTTCCCTTCTGATAGAAATATGTTCCTTGCAGAATATAAACATAGACCTCAAGTTTCACCCTGTTGCGGATATAATTTCCATCCCAGGTTATGTGTTTTCCTGATGCCTTATAAATCATTTCGCCCCAACGGTCGAAAATGTACAGCGTTAAATCCTCACACGGATAGTAACCCACAATTTCAAAAATGTCGTTCTTTCCATCGCTGTTCGGAGTAAATGCATTGGGCACATAAATATTTCCGATGCCGAGAAGCGAGAAATCGACTGTGTACTTCGCCGTGTCAGCACATACAGTTCCCGGATTGGTAATAAGCAACACAGGGTAATTGCCATCCGATGGATAATGGTGCGACTGTGAAACTTCCGAGCTTGTTTGCCCGTCACCAAAATCCCAGAGATAAGAGAAAGCAAAATCAGATTGGTTAAAAAAGTTTACTTGTTGTGCGCAGGTGTCAATAGAATATGTGTAATCTGCCTTGGAGGAAATGAAAGGGTTCAACGTTTTTGTCATGGTATCCCTGCATCCGTTATTGTCTTCAACAACAAGCATCACATTGTAAGAACCTGTGGCAGGATACGTGTGCGCGGGCGGATTTCCCGAGACAGATGTTGTGCTGTCTCCAAAATTCCAATAGTAGTTTGCAGCGTTCTGTGAATTATTCATAAACTGTGCTACAAGTGAGCACGTATCAATCTGCGAAGTGAACGAAGCTACCGGTACGGGGGCCACTCCAACATTGTTTGCCGTTGAATCAATACATCCTGCAGTAGTGGATACAACAAGTGTAATGTTATAGCTGCCGGAATTCTGATAGGCGTGTGTTGGGTTTGCCAAATATGAAGTTGTATTGTCTCCGAAATTCCATGCGTATGTCGATGCATTGACAGATAGGTTCGTAAAGTTCACGTCAAAACTGCAAACATCAGGTGCGGGTGTAAACGCAGCAACAGGAAGTGAAATGGTTATAGGAACCGGGATAACCATGGTGTCTGCACAGCCTGACGAAGATGTTGCAACCAGCGATACATTATAATTTCCGTTCGTGCTATACGTATGCGCGGGATTCATTTGCGATGAAGTGCCGGCGTCTCCGAAGTTCCAGTAATATGAGTTTCCGTTTATTGAACTGTTGGTGAAAGAAACCAGCCGTGTGCAGGAATCGGTGACGAAAGAAAACGATGCTTGTGCAGGAACAGGCAGGGAAATATTCTGTGATGAACTATCACTGCAGCCGTTAGCATCAGTACTGACAAGAGTTATGGTATAATTTCCACCAGATGAATAGTAATGATTGGGATTAAGCTGGCTTGAAAAATAATTATCTCCAAAGCTCCAGTAATAACTTGCTCCACCCGTAGATTGATTGGCGAACGAAACATAAAATGTGCAAGGAATATTGACTAAATTAAATGCCGCAATCACCGGAACATAATTAACCGATACCGGGATTGTGAGAGTGTCACTACAGCCGCTGGCAGAAGTTGCTATCAGTGTTACGTTGTAATTACCGTTAGCTGCATACAAGTGTGTCGGGCTTTGAACCGAAGAGTTAGTCGCATCTCCGAAATTCCATATATACGAAACTGCATTAACCGAATTATTAGCAAACGTTGCAAGGCGCGAGCATAAATCAACCTGGTGACTGAACGCTGAAACCGGAAGCGCAGGGAAAGAGAAGGATTGAATGGCTGTGGCAGTACATCCGTTTACATCGGTTACGGTCAGTGTCACTGTGTAATTGCCGGAAGAGGAATAGGTGTGTACGGGGGTTTGCTGAGTTGAGGTTGTGGCATCGCCAAAGTTCCATGAATACAAAATTCCGTTTAGTGAATTATTATTGAACGAAGCAGTGAGTGAGCAAACATCAAGGATGGAATTAAATGCTGCTGACGGGAGAGGATTTACAATAATGCTCTGGCTCACCGTATCCGCGCAACTTGCAACGCCTGAAGTGATAAGGGCAATAGTGTAATTACCAGGCAATGCGTATGTGTGTGAAGGATTCTGCAGCGTGGAGGTTGTGTTATCACCAAAATCCCAGTGGTACGTATTTGCTCCGGCCGACTGATTATTCAAACTAATACTGAATGAACACGGTGACTGATTGACGAGAAATGCAGCAACCGGAAGCGGAGAAAATGCAAATGACTGTGTTGCAGCAGCTGTGCATCCGTTTACATCCGTCACAGTTAAAGTTACTGTATAATTGCCCGCAGCGGAATATGTATGGGAAGGATTGGCCTGGGTTGATGTGGATGCATCTCCAAAATTCCAGGAATACAATATTGCATTTTGTGATGTATTATTAAACGTTGCACTTAATGTACAGGTGTCAAGCAACTGTGTGAACGATGCTGCAGGTAACGGGTCAATGGTTACACTATGTGTTATTGAGTCCGCACAGCTTGCAACTCCTGCAATGCTGAGTGTTACGGTATAATTTCCCGGCTGTAAATATGTGTGCGAAGGATTTTGCGCGGTTGAAGTTGTATTATCTCCAAAATTCCAGCTGTAATTATTTGCGCCTGTCGACTGGTTATTCAAGCTGATGTTGAATGAACAGGGAGATGGGTTAATCGTAAACGCCGCGGCAGGTAAAACAAATGACAACGGAACCGCAACCGCAACCGTATCGTTGCATCCCGCCGCCGTGGTTGCAATAAGGGTAACATTATAATTTCCGGTTGAGGAATACGTGTGTACAGGATTCTGCTGCGAAGAAGTAGTAGCATCACCAAAGTTCCAAGAGTAAGCACTTGCGTTAGCAGAATTATTTGCAAACGTAACCGTAAGAGAGCATGTGTCAGTCTGGTAATTAAAATTTGCTTGTGCCAGCGGCTGCATAGAAACATTTTGTGAAGTTGTATCCGCGCATCCGTTCACATTATTTGCAATAAGAGTTACAGTATAGTTGCCGGATGCCGCATACGTATGCGATGGGCTCGTTTGTGTCGAAGTGTTTGCATCTCCGAAGTTCCAGTTATAACTGCTTGCTCCTGTCGATTGATTTGTGAAATTGAAATCGTAAGAGCACAATGTATTTGCAGGGTTAAATGCTGCAACAACAGGAACATAATTTATCACTACCGGATTAACGATAGTGTCTGTACATCCATAAGATGAAGTGACAATCAATGTTACATTATAGTTTCCATTTACAGAATATGTGTGTGAAGGATTTGCAAGGTTTGATATAGATGCGTCTCCAAAATTCCATGAAGAGCTTACCGTGTTTGAAGATGTGTTTGTAAACGTTACAAGGCGGGAACACGTAGCAACCTGGAAAGTAAATGATGGTTGCGGAAGAGGGTTTACTGTAACCGTAACCTGTGCTGATGCTGTGCATCCATTGTTATCTGTTCCTGTCACAGTATATGTTATCGTTGAAGCCGGTGTTGCTGTAACGGAAGAACCTGTTGTCGCGCTTAGCGCAGTTGCAGGCGTCCAGGAATACGTTGAAGCGCCATTGGCTGTCAGTGTTGCGCTCTGTTGACCAACACAAATTGCCGGGGGCGGAGCTACCGCAATTACGGGAAGTGGATTCACCGTAACTGTAACCTGTGTCGATGCTGTGCATCCGTTATTGTCCGTTCCTGTAACCGTGTAGGTTGTTGTCGAAATCGGAGTGGCTGTAACCGTTGAACCGGTTGTAGCACTCAATGCAGTTGCAGGAGTCCATGAATAAGTCGAAGCGCCATTTGCAGTTATGGTTGCATTTTGTTGACCAACACAAATTGCCGGAGGCGGGGTAACTGCCACAAGAGGTAAAGGGTTTACCGTCACTGTTACTTGCGCGGTACCCGAACATCCGTTTGAAGTTCCGGTCACCGTGTAAGTCGTTGTCGTAGCCGGATTAGCTGTAACGGATGCGCCCGTAGAGCTGCTCAACGTGTTTGATGGGCTCCAGGAATAATTAGTAGCTCCGTTCACAGTTAATGTAGTTGATTGGCCCTGGCATATTGTTGCAGGTGAAACCGCGAGTATAATTCCATTCACAGTTATAGTTACCTGGGCGGAAGCCGTGCATCCATTTGTAGTTCCAATTACGGTATAGGTGGTGGTTGCATTCGGATTTGCTGAAACACTTGAACCTATTGAACTGCTTAGTGAAGCTGCCGGCGACCATGAATACGTTGTCGCACCATTTGCTGAAAGCGTAGTTGGGAAACCGTTACATATGGCAGTGTTGGGTGAAACAGTAACTGCAACAGTTGTAACTGAAACGGTTCCCTGCCCGGTTGAAGTACAGCCATTATTATCTATACCGGTCACCGTGTATGTAATAGTTGAAGCAGGATTTGCCGTAACGGTCGAACCGGTTGTGGCGCTGAGTGAAGTTGCCGGACTCCATGAATATGTATTCGCTCCGTTTGCGGAAAGAGTTGTTGATTGTCCATTACAGATTGATGCTGAAGAAACGGTGACCACCGGTAGTGGATTGACATTCACTGTAACTTGTGTTGATGCCGTGCATCCGTTAATGTCTGTGCCGGTTACTGTATAGGTTGTTGTTGAAGTCGGATTCGCAGTAACGGAAGACCCTGTTGTCGCGCTCAATGCAGTTGCCGGAGTCCATGAATACGTTGACGCGCCATTGGCCGTAAGCGTTGCGCTCTGCTGTCCGACACAAATTGCAGGAGGCGGAGCGACAGCAATTACAGGAAGTGGATTGACTGTAACCGTAACCTGTGTTGATGCTGTACATCCATTATTATCTGTTCCGGTTACTGTGTAAGTAATAGTTGAAGTTGGATTTGCGGTAACGGCAGAACCTGTTGTAGCACTGAGTGCAGTTGCCGGAGTCCACGAATACGTTGATGCGCCATTGGCTACCAGTGTCGCGCTCTGCTGTCCGACACAAATTGCAGGAGGCGGAGTCGCAGCAATTACAGGAAGTGGATTGACTGTAACTGTAACTTGTGTTGATGCTATACATCCATTATTATCTGTTCCGGTTACTGTATAGGAAGTTGTTGATGTTGGATTCGCTGTAACGGTTGAACCGGTTGTTGCGCTCAATGCAGTTGCCGGAGTCCACGAATACGTTGATGCGCCATTAGCCGTCAGTGTTGCGCTTTGCTGACCGACACAAATTGCCGGGGGCGGAGTTACAGCAATTACAAGAAGCGGATTCACCGTAACTGTAACCTGAGTTGATGCCGTACATCCGTTATTATCTGTGCCGGTTACTGTATAGGAAGTTGTTGATGTTGGATTCGCTGTAACGGTTGACCCGGTTGTTGCGCTCAATGCAGTTGCCGGAGTCCACGAATACGTTGATGCGCCATTAGCCGTCAGTGTCGCGTTCTGCTGACCGACACAAATTGCTGGAGGCGGAGTTACAGCAATTACAGGAAGCGGATTGACTGTAACCGTAACCTGTGTTGATGCTGTACATCCATTATTATCTGTACCCGTAACCGTGTACGTGGCTGTTGATGACGGATTCGCTGTAACGGTTGAACCGGTTGTTGCGCTCAATGCAGTTGCCGGAGTCCAGGAATAAGTTGATGCGCCATTGGCTGTCAGTGTTGCGCTCTGCTGACCGATACAAATTGCAGGAGGCGGAGTCACAGCAATTACAGGAAGTGGATTAACGGTCACGGTTACCTGCGCAGATGCAGTGCATCCGTTTAAAGTTCCGGTAACAGTATAAGTGGTTGTCGATGCCGGACTTGCAGTTACCGATGAGCCGGTCGTATTGCTTAATCCGGTAGAAGGACTCCATGTATATGACGTTGACGTTCCACTCGCAGTAATTAAAGCGGATTGTTGCCCGATACAAATCGGAGGAGGTGAGGTTACTGTAACAACAGGAAGAGGACGGACGTGAACATTAGCGTGACTCGTATCATTACATGCCGTGTTCACCGATGAGTATGCAATCAGCGTTACGTTGTACCACCCGGTATCAGGATACGTGTATGACGGAGAAAATAAATTGGATGTGTCAGCGTTCGTTGAGAGGTCACCGAAATCCCAATGATACGTGGAAGCACCTGTACTGTTATTTGTAAATGTTGCCGTATGACTCCCGCACGCAACTGTTGAAGCTAAAAGAGATGCAACCGTTATGTTTGCACACGCCACAATGTTAACCTGGAAATCCCTTCGCGTCTCCCCTATCGGAACTCCGTTCCGGTATTCGATGACACAAACTGCATACACAAACTGGCCAATTGAATTTGGTGTTGCTGTAAGCAACCCGGTTTGCGGGTTAATGGTTAAAGGAACTCCTCCAAAAATATTGGCAAGCGAGTAAGGTGGCTGCCAGGTTATAGTAGCATAAGGAGGGTTATTGGGAGGCTGCGGCACAGAGTTAGCGTTGGTGGCGCCTTGCAAAGGGTCGCAAAGCTGGTAGACCAGCGAATCCCCTTCATAGTCAGTTGCAGAGTGGTCGAAAACAAAAGGATTATTAACACAAATGTATGTGGCAGGCAGATAGGTGAAAACAGGATTGCTGTCAAAGTTATTAGGAGAAGCAGGTATCCATGCGTCATACGTTGAGCCGGTGTTCAGCGGGTTAACAATATTAGCTATGCTGAAATTCCTGCAGCACCTCTGGTAAGCGAGATGATATCCCCCCGCAATCGGAGGAAGGGTTATGGTGTCGATATAATGACACACACGGTAACAAATATTTGCCGGTGGAATTTCACACGGAGAAGATATCGTGTTGGGAACCGTTGCAGAATCGTGCGGAAGAATCAGGAAACCGTATGTCTGGTTATTGAACGTTGCATTGTTATAGTATGGCGGGCTTACGTTATAGTATGGGTCAGGATAAAACCCGGTGTAGCTGTAGTTTATATTTACAAGGTTATTTGCCGAATTAAAAATTCCTATTGAAGCCGGGTTATCAAAAGGCGGGACTCCGTTTATACAGTCGCGGAAAACGGTCAGCCGGATTTCATAATTGTTCCCGCCAATCCAACGGTAATTCAACTCACCTCCAACAACGTGAGTCGCCGAACTCTGAAAAGAATTCAGCAGCAAAAAAGAAAATAAAATGAGGCGAGGTAGTTTCTTCATGTGAGGCGCCCTATTTTAAATTCTGAACTTTAGGGATAAAGTTCAGAGCAGCAATATACTAAATAGATGCAATATGGCATTATTACGTTGCCTGCGAGGTATATGTTTTCCCTATAAAATTCAATTTAAATCCCATTAATCCTGACGGATGAAAGGTTTGCAACAGGAATTATGATTGGAAAGTAATAAGGCCAGGAAACAATAGCTGAAAAAAATCAGCTCGCCATATTTAAAATCCCAAGTTCAGGAAGGCCCAAACTCCCGAAAAGTTTATTAAATGAAATACGTTTATGTTTTATTGAAGAACCATGCGTACGCGCGAACGGTTATGCCAGGCGCGCAAAATAAAATCAAACAGCTTCCTGAAGTGGTTGTGTCCGCGCAGTTGTACATGAACTTTAAATTTATCAAGGTCAAGTTCAGGTTGGTTTAACTGTGGGTCTATCAATACCTCTCCGTCATAATCAATGACGATGTCATGCACAGGCAAATCATTTTGAGTTTTCACAAGCAACTTTCTGAATTCGCTTATCGAAGGATTGAAGAACAGGTTCATAACATTAGTTTTTAAAAGTTAGTAATTCATATTGATTTGATGTTCATTATGAAAATTCCGTGCCAATGTTTTTTTAGCGGCTTTTTAATAGTTTTTTTAAAAAAAATGAGAAAATATTTCCACTTGTTGCACCAGGATGATTTGTAATACGAATATGTATTGTGGCTAACAAAATAATTCCTGAACAAGGGAATATTTTACGGCTTCATTTAAAATCGGTTGATAATTAATTATGCCGAATTGCTTTTGAATCAATTTTTTTTATATAACCTTTACATCATTAAAATTTTTTATTCACTAATTAATTAACTTTTAAAAAAGGAGGTCAACATGACAACCCAGGAAGTAATCAACCTGAACAAAGCCGTGATAGATTCATGGAACAGCCATGACACGGAAAAATTCTTGTCTCTCTGCGACAAGAATATTGTATGGAAAGACACTGCAAGCCCTGAACCATTCCGGGGATTGGAAGGTGCGAAACAGTTTTTTGAAATGTGGGATAATGGTTTTCCTGATTTCAAATTAACGCTGCGCAACACCATTGCCAACGAAACCAGTATCGCCTGCGAATTGGAATTTTCAGGAACCAACACAGGTCCTCTGACTATGCCCGGCCAGCAGCAGATTCCTGCCACCAACAGGAAGGTAAGTGCCAACAAAGGCAGTTACTTTGCCAGGTTCAGTAACGGAAAGGTTACCGAGGTAAGTTCCTACCCCGATTTAGCCGGGATGATGGCTCAGCTTGGACTGATGCAGGAACAACATGCCTGATGAGATTCGGGTAATTTTTAACGCTGTAAACGTTTTACGTCTATTTAGTAAAGTTTTTACAGCGTTTTTTTATTTCTTTTCTTCAAGGACTCCCAGGCAGCGGAATTTTATCACTGCTTAAGCCGTCAGTGCCCTACCTGCTGTACGCCCCTGTTTTCAGGCGTTTCACCAAATAAACATTTCCTTCCGGGCTGCTTCCTCCTATTTTGCACCCCGTTAAACTACCACAGGAAGCATCAAGTCATAGCATCATAACATGAAAAGAATCATCGGTTTATTTTTTATTTATTCAGTATCAATTTGTTTCAGCATAAATACGCTGGCAGCGAGCGGCAATTCAAATGCAACCGGTAATTGGGGCAACCCTTCAACTTGGTTGTTTGCCGGGATACCACGCGTGCCTACGTGCGGAGATACGGTCACTGTCGACACGCTTGTAACCGTTACTGTAAACAGCCAGGAAAACCTTACCGCCTGCACACAGCCACTCGTTATTTATATACGGGGCACACTGCAGTTTACCAATGGAAATAAATTAGCCCTGCCTTGTGGTTCTGTGGTTTACATAATGCCGGGCGGATTGGTAAAGAAGGCAACTTCAGGAGGAGGCAACTCTACTTTCATAGAAATTTGTTCGGAGGTTTTGTGGAATGCCGGCATGGGAGATTTGTATGGCCCCGACACACTGCAGGCAGGCAACCCTCTGCCTATCTCGCTGCTGTACTTTAATGCAGAACCAAATGGAAATAAAGTTGATGTTTCATGGGCTACTGCTTCAGAGATTAATAACGACTTCTTTACCGTTGAAAAATCTGCCGATGCAACGGACTTCACTCCTATTGCTGAGGTTGACGGAGCGGGAAATTCTTCTTCTACTTTTGATTATTTTTATCCCGATTATAACCCGGTTCATGGTGTTTCATATTACCGCCTCAAGCAAACCGACTTTGACGGGCAGTTTTCTTATTCTCCCGTTGTGACGGTAATTTATTCAGGAGAATATTCGTTCAACATAATCAGTGCGTTTACCGGTGTAAATTCTTCGCTGAATTTGCTCTTCACAGATGATACATATGAAAAGTGCAGCGTGGAGCTATACGATGTTCCGGGCAGAATAATTTATAAGGAAGATATCACAGCTGTGCGGGGAATGAACAAAAAAGAAATTCAAATTCCTGAATTAAACCAGGGAATTTATTTTGTTACCCTATCCAACGGTAAACAATTGCAGTCGGCAAAGTTTGCGCAGCATTAATTATCTTTTTTACTGAATAAAAGTTGTGGAGTTGAGGAAAAAATATCCTCACTTTATTACGGCAACGCTTCCAATCTTATCGGTATACGTGCCTTTCAGCAGGTACACATAAATTCCTGGTTCCACAGGCCTGCCATCAAAAAATCCGTCCCATGTAATGCTGCTGCCTTTGGTCTCATAAATTTTTTGTCCCCACCGGTTAAAAATAACCAGCGTTAGTTCATCACAAGGATAATAGGCGTACACTTTAAACACGTCATTTTTTCCATCTGTGTTAGGAGTAAATGCATTAGGCACCCACACATTTCCTACGGCGGCCAAATCATAATTAAGCTCTGTTTGCATGGTATCGGCACAACTGCTGCCCGGGTTGGTGATTAAAACTACAGGATACATTCCGCTTTGGGAATAAGCATGCAAGGGAGGTAAAAAATCCCGGCTCGTATTGCCATCGCCAAAATTCCATAGCACGGTTTCGGCATTCACCGAACCGTTTGTAAACATCACCTGCGCAGCGCATGTATCAATGGTAAAAGCAAATTCGGCATGAGAAAATATAAAGGGTGAAACGGATTGCGTTGTAGTATCTACACATCCGTTATTATCCGTCACAATTAAAGTAACGTTGTATGTTCCCGATAGCTGATAGGTGTGCGTAGGGTTCTGAACTGCCGAAGAATCACCATCTCCAAAATCCCACTTGTAAGCAGTAATACCGGCCGTAGATGTATTTGCAAATGTCCCGGCGAGAGAACACGGTGGAACATTAGAAGTAAAGGAAGCCGCAGGAGGAAACACGATGTTCACATTTTGCGAAACGGTATCTGCGCATCCATTGCTGTCGTATGCAATCATATGGACAATGTATGTACCCGGTTGCTGGTATGTATGCGATGGATTTGCGGCAGTGGATGAAGTGTTATCGCCAAAATTCCAGCTGAAATTTGTGGACCACTGTGACAGGTTATTGAAAACACATTCGCCCGTGCATATAATATTGCTGTCGTTGAATGTTGCCACCGGCTGCACATTCACTACAATCACATTCATGCTCACCGTATCCACGCATCCTGCATTGGTGTGTACAATAAGGGTAACGACATAGGTTCCCGGTAAGTTGTATGTATGTGATGGGTTCTGCAGATTTGAAGTAGCGTTATCTCCGAAATTCCAGTGCCAGGCGGTTGGAGCACCGCTGGTAGATGGTGACGCATCGGTAAACATGACGGTATTGGAGCACGGCACACCCTGGTAATTGAAAGTTGCCGTGAGCGGTGGATACACAATCACTGTTCCCCAATTGGTATCGTTACAGGCGGGATTTATCGATGAATATGCAACAAGCATGGCAGTATATGTTCCGGTATCGGGATACATATAACTGGGATTGGCGAGATCAGATGTATCATTTGATAAACTGGAAACTCCAAAATCCCAATAGTAAGATGCAGCGCCAAAACTGTTATTGGTAAACGTGGCATTTAGTGTTCCGCAGGCAAGCGTAGGGGAAAGAATAGATGCAACTACAATCTGCGGGCAGTTCACTACGTTCATTTGGTAATCGCGCCTTGTTTGTCCAAGTAAATTCCCGTTGCGATACTCCTGCACACAAACTCCGTAAACAAACTGCCCTGTTATACTGGGCGTTGCCGTAATCCATCCAGTATGCGCGTCAATGGTAAGAGGAACTCCCCCGAAAAGATTTGACGGCCCGTAAGGCGGCTGCCAGGTAACAGGAACATACGGCGGATTGAATGGCGGCTGGGGCATAGGGTTCAAGGTTGATGCACCATCAAGAGGGTCGCATAAAACATATACCAGCGAGTCGCCATCAATATCAGTAGCTGAATGGTCGAAGGTGAACGGCTCATTGGCGCAAATGAATGTTGGCGGCCAGTTGTTGAAGACGGGGTTGCTATTTGTGGTGGTAAGCGAAGGGTCGGGAATAGTTGCAATATACGTTGCCCCTGCATTAAGCGGGGCTACAATATTTATTATAGTTGTATTCCGGCAGCATCTTTGGTACACAAGCTGGTAACCACCCGCAATGGGTGGAAGGTTTGTGGTAGTTATATAGGTTGTTCTCTCATAGCAAATATTGATTGGAGGAATAAGGCAGGGACTGAGGATACTTGGCGGCATTGTATCAGAAAAAGTAAAAGGAACATACAATGTGTTTACCAGGTTGTTATTGACATCAAAGATTCCTATAGCAGCCGGGTTATCGAAAGGAGGAATACCATTGAAACAGTCGCGGTAAACCGTCAGGCGGATTTCATAATCATTATTTCCCAGGTACCTGTAATTCATTTCTCCGCCTACAATATGCGTTGCACCGGCAGAGAATACCTGCAGTTGAAATGCCAGGTAAGCTATCGGGAAAATCCACTTCATGTGAGTAGTCTGCATCATCAGGCATAAAATGATTTAAGAGCCCCTAATATAGAAACTTTTTTTCAACTGATTGCATAATATCCGCCTGTTTCATTAAATCGTTCAGTACCTGATGTATTAGATGCAGTTTCAGGTAAAAAGGTTGACTGAATAATGACTTTTCTGCATGCATTTTTTTACAGCAATAGTTCTTTTACTTTTGAATGTTGATACCGGGAAACCAACCAACTTTAAAAAAAACATATATGTCAACATCCGAAATCATCACCTTCACCGCTAACCTTGCGCTTACTTTATCTTTTATAGTGGCGCTTATATTTGGTATTGCGCAAGTGAGAGCAGCCGAGCGCGACCGTAAAGAGCGTTTCACCCTCGAGACACTTCGCAGATTTCAGACCCGCGACTTTGCAGAGCTCATTTATTTTGCCACCACAAAGGATATTCCGCCCACTTTTGAAGGATGGCAGAAAATGCCGGCTCAAGACCGCATCATGTTCATACACTTCTCACAGGAAATGGAATCGCTCGGCCTTCTTGTTGCAGAGAAATTCATAGACCTTGACCTGGTGGATAAAACACTTGGTGCATTTGTAGTCACTTCATGGGAAAGGTTCACTAAAGTGGTTGTGGATAGTCGCAAAAAGGTGTCAGATCCTTTTCTCAATGAGTATTTTGAATGGCTTGCCGAGCGGCTCAATGAGGAAATGAAAATGAATCCGCGCAAACCGTTCGGTGAACTAAACTGAGCTTTCAGCAATTACAAATTGTGAAGAAAGAAATAAACGATATGACCAAGGAAGAGATTGGATTACTCTTCCCTATCGAGATTCTTCCATCGGATGAAAAATGGCTTGAGCTTTTTGAAAATGAAAAAATTCTGCTGGCAGAAACATTAAGTAACAAAGTTGCATTGCGAATTGAACATTTCGGCAGCACTGCAATTCCAGGTCTTGCCGCTAAACCTACTATTGACATTTTAATGGAGATTGATTCTACTGAAAAACAAAAAGCTTTCATGATTGAAAAAATGAAAACTATACGGTATGATTTCATCTGGCGAACCGACACACCTCCACCCTATATGATGTTTGCAAAAGGATACCGTGCGGATGGAAAAAAAGAACAAACGTATCATATTCACGCTGCGCCTAAAGACCATCCTCTTTGGGACAGGTTATATTTCCGTGATTACCTGAAGCAAAATCACGAAGTGGCAAAAGAATATGAGCAACTTAAAATTAAGCTGGCGACAAAGCACAAATATGATAGGGAAGATTACACCAATGCAAAAACAGAATTTGTTACCCGGATAACTGAGCTAGCAAAAAACCTTTACAGCAATCCTGATGACGGAAGAAATTAAACATGCACTTTTAAGAGTAGTCCCGTTTTTGATAATCCCATTGGTAATGGGAATTGCCATAAGGCGGAAACGATTTACAGCGCAAGACATGGGTATTGCTTCTCCTATCTCGTATCAAAAATTTTTTCTTTGGTGGGGCCTTTTTTTGTTGTTTACCATTCTCACCGAAGTCGCACTTTTCAGATTAGGAGTGCTGGAAGTATCTCCCTGGAATCATGGCCTGCCTTCATCTGTAATCCGGTTGCTTGGCATTATAGTTCTGGCTCCGGTAGCAGAAGAATTATTATTCCGCGGTTTGTTTCTCCATAAATTAATTCAATGGAAACTAAACAAACATTGGGCAGTTCTAATCCAGGCGCTGGTTTTTGTTCTCCTTCATTCATTTACGTATCAAAACACACTTTCATCAAACATAGGTATTGCACAAGGTTTTATTGATGCTTGCATTTATGCGTATGCACGGCTCAACACGAAATCCATTTACACTTCAATGGCAATGCACTCAACCGGCAATTTCATTGCTGTGCTTGAACAGTTTATCCTTTAGCAAAATGAAAACACGAAGTATTTTATGCAGCAAGTTTTTATCTTTGAAGGACTAAATTTGTTTTTGAGCGACACGCATGGAATCCCGTCCTGAAAGCATAAGCCCCAAAGAGGATTTGACCATTCATCAAACCAAAGCGCAGATTTTTTTGCGCTTTCTTAAATTTGGTTTGCTTGCCTGGGGTGGACCCGTTGCGCAAATAGCAATGATAAAACAGGAACTTGTCGAGGAAGAAAAATGGATTTCAACGGAACGCTTCAACAGGGCACTTTCAGTTTACCAGGTGTTACCGGGACCTGAAGCCCACGAGCTCTGTGTTTATTTCGGAATGCTTGCAGGCGGCAGATGGGGCGGATTTCTTGCAGGACTTGGTTTTATGCTGCCCGGTTTTCTTTTCATGCTTTTGTTCACATGGATTTATCTTCAGTTCGGAATTAAGTCGCCCGCATTGCAAGCCGTTTTCACCGGCTTCCAGGTTGCCGTTATCGCCCTCATTTTTACAGCAGTTTACCGAATAGGCAAACACGCTCTCATTAATAAAAAATTATTCATTATCGGTATAAGTTCTTTCATTGCATATTTTTTCGGGATAACTTTTTTTATTGCCCTTCCCCTCGCAGGGCTTGCTTATGTTTTATGGATGAAAGGCAAAACAGTTTTAACTGCGCTCATCGGCATTGCGTTAGTAGTTTCCTGTGTCATTTTATTCACGCCGGAAATTTTCAAACTGCAAACTATCGTTTCGACAAGTATTTCAACCGGAACTGCCAGCCAAACTTCGCTCATTGTAGTTTTCTTTACAGGTCTCAAAGGTGGATTACTCACTTTCGGAGGTGCATATACAGTTATACCTTTCATTCAGCAGGATGCTGTAGCGCATTATGGATGGATGTCCAACCAGCAATTTCTTGATGGCATTGCTCTGTCAGGAATACTTCCCGCACCACTTATTATCTTTTCAACCTTTGTTGGGTATTTTGGAGGCGGATGGTTAGGAGCAATCATTATGACAGTTGCTATATTTCTTCCGGCTTTTGCATTTACCTTAATCGGTCATAACCTGATGGAAAAAATAATTCACAACACTGCGCTCCATAATTTTCTTGATGGTGTCACCGCTGGTGTTATCGGGTTAATTGCACTCACAGCCATGCAGCTTTTCAGAACCACTGTTACTGATTTACTTACTGTCGTCATTTTTGCTGTGTCGCTTTTTGTACTATACAGGTTCAAGGCAAAGCTCACTCCTGTATTCGTAATTCTTGGTGCGGGGCTAATCAGCTTTCTCTGTCTCAATGTTGTCAACGCGCAACCAACCACTCAATATAATTCTTTGAAATTAATTGAAACTATTCCTTTGCCTAACGTAAGCGGACGGATTGACCATTTCAGTTTCGATAGCAAGCATCAAATAATTTTTATTGCGGCATTGGGCAACAACACAGTTGAAGCTGTTGACCTGAAAAACAAAAAAATAATCCACTCAATAAAAGATTTGCACGACCCGCAGGGAGTTGCTTTTATTCCG
Source organism: Bacteroidetes bacterium 2013_40CM_41_45 (assembly GCA_002215675.1). GTDB lineage: Bacteria > Bacteroidota > Bacteroidia > AKYH767-A > 2013-40CM-41-45 > 2013-40CM-41-45. The sequence goes on from NGFH01000009.1 coordinate 573,846, forward strand.
GAAAGCAATTCTCTTTTTGTCACAAATGGCGATAATGGTGAGTGTGATGTTTTCAATACAGGTTCATTTAAAAAAATCGGTTCGATAAAATTATCGGGCGATGCGGATAATGTTCGTTACGATGCAACGAAGAAAAAAATTTATGTCGGTTACGGTGATGGTGGCATTGCAATCATTGATGCAACAAATTTCAAGCTGATTAACGAAATAAAACTTTCAGGACATCCTGAATCATTTCAGTTGGATAAGGCAGCAGATAAAATTTATGTCAATGTTCCGGATGAAAAGCAAATTGAAGTTATTGACTTGGGAAAAAACATCGTAGCGGGCAAGTGGAAAATGACAGAAGCAACATCAAATTTCCCGATGTGCTTAGACGAAGCAACCCACCATTTATTCATTGGTTGCCGTCACTCCGCGAAACTTCTGGTGATAGACAGCCAAACCGGAAAAACAATTTCATCTTTCGAAATTGACAGCGATGTGGACGACATTTTTTACAACAGCATCGCCAAAGAAATTTATTTAAGTTGTGGCGAAGGATATATTGATGTGTTCAAGCAAGCAGATTCGGATACATACACAGCGAGTGGAAAAATTTCCACTCATCCTGGAGCAAGAACTTCTCTTTTCATTCCTGAATTGAATCAATTAATCGTAGCTTCGCCTTCGGGTTTCAACGGCAATGCTTCACTGTTGATTTTTGAAGTAAAATAAAAAATCACAATGGAAAGAAAGCAATTTTAACCTTTCACCAATAAAATAAAACAAGAGACAATGAAAACAGATAAAAAAGATAAAATTGTTACACTTAAAACATATGATGATTTAGCCACTGCCACTGTCGTAAAAAGCGAGTTGAAAGCAAATGGCATAGAATCATTTTTAGAAAACGAAAATGCCGTTGGCCTGGACCCATTGGGTGGCGTGGAATTGAAAGTTTTTTCCAATGATTTAGAACGGGCTAAAGAAATAATAGAAAAATAAATTCCTTATTCTCCCTATGAAAAAGTTTCTTTCATTCACGGTAATAATATTATTTGCCGCCAATGCCTTTTCGCAGGACTGGTCAGCGGTTGAAAAAGTTTTTGGCAAAAAAGGGAATGTGCAGGGCGATGTTTTCAAAATCACATTTCCCCGTTCTGATATAAAAGCAAAAATCGGTGACTTCCCCATTGCCCCGGGACTTGCGCTCACCTCGTGGATTGGCATGATGAAAATGGGTGGCGCCACAATGATGATGGGCGACCTTGTTCTGCTCGACAAAGAAGTTGCTGCCGTAATTTCAAAATTACTTTCGGAAAATCTCCAGGTTACCGCACTGCATAATCATCTCGTTAACGAAACTCCGGCAATAAAATACATTCATTTTTCAGGTACTGGCGATGCGGTGAAACTTGCACTAGAAATAAAATCAGTGATTGCCATTACAGCAACACCGCTGAGACAACCTCAATCTCAAACACCACCCCTAAATCCTGATTGGTCAAAAGTGGAAGCCATTCTTGGCACGTCAGGAAAACACAACGGCAATCTTCTTCAATACAGTTTTCCTCGTAACGAAAAGTTAACTGAAAGCGGAATGGAAATGCCCGCTTACATGGGAATGGCAACCGGGATTAACTTTCAAATGGACAGCGCCAGGGCAGCCATCACAGGCGATTTTGTTTTACTGGCCGATGAAGTGAATCCGGTTGTGAAAGCGCTTACAGAAAATGGAATTACAGTGACAGCAATTCACAACCACATGCTCTTTGACAACCCGCGATTGTTCATGCTTCACTTTTGGGCGGTTGATGTTCCCGAAAAATTAGCCGCGGGTTTAAAAACAGCATTAGATAAAACCAATTCTAAAAAATAAAACCTGATAAATATCGTCTTTAACTTCGTCAAACCCTATCCGATATGAAAATGCAATGTGAAGTTACAGGCAGCGGAAGGCCTATTGTGCTTGTGCCGGGCGGCTTAACCGGCTGGGTAAGCTGGGAACCATTTGTAAAAAGTTTTTCTGAAAACAGAACGGTTATCCGCGTATCTGCAAGTGTAAAATCAAACGCTGAATGAAACGATCATTTTTTCTCCTGACTCTTACTTTTTATACATTTCAAATTGCCAATGCTCAGAGGACCCTTGCAGTAAGACAGGTAGGATTAAATACAGACACGGTGCCTGCCTTAACACTGATGGATGACCCAAATCAAATACCTGAAAGGTTGAACGATTCAACCATACAATTCAATGTTCCACCCACCGGAAAAGAATGCCTTTTTATTGTGATTGACGCTGGAACAAGATGGTTTACCCGGGTATGGATTGATTCTACAATTTTACACAAGGAATTAATTATAAATTATTCGAAAGGCACTGCCACTGTAAAAGACGGAAATGAAACAGATAAGGTTTTGGAAAAATTGCTCTTAGTTAATGGTGAAGAAGATGGAACTGAATCAGACAGTGTTTCGACCGCCTATATTGCAAGGCATCCCGATTCATTTTTTTCACTGTGGTTGGTTTCACATGGGTTGAACAGAAACCATCCAAAGAAAAATCTGCCTATTTTAGAAAGCTTAAGTTCAAGGTTAAAAACATATCCGGAATACCGCCAGATGAAAGCTGATATCACCGGGCGTAAATATCCGAACATTGGAGATACCTTTAAAGAATTTGCACTGCCCGAAAAAAATGATTCTCTTTTTGATTCGAACACAATCAAAAATAAATGGATCCTGCTTGATTTTTGGGCTACCACCTGCGGGCCCTGTATAAAATCAATGGATGCTTATGTAAGTCTGTACAAAGCGGTGGACACTTCGAAAATTGAATTTATTTCAGTCTCATTGGATCAGAAAAAAGACAAGTGGAAGAATTCTGAAACAACGAATAAAATCATTTGGCATTCGGTATGGGAAGAGGATAATTTCTATGGGAACTTATGCCTTAATTATAATGTATATTCAATACCTTTTTTTATCCTCTTCGACAACGAAAAAAAAATAGTCTTTATAAAAGACGGAGCAGATGAAATTGAAAATATTAAAAAGACTCTGCTATCAATCAAATAGAAAACGAATTTATGGAGCAATCAAGAAAAGGAAAAGAGAACTGTGACGCCTTATAACATCCTTTTAAAACTTTGTTAAGCTTTTATCTGTCCCCATCGGTGCAACCAAAATCGGCATAATAGCGTCTTATCAAAAGGCAGTGGTGGCGGTAATTACAGCGGATGTGCCGGATAATTTTCCGGTTTAAGAATTTCTTGTATCACATATTTGGTGTTTCACCCTTCAATACATGGTGTTCACCAAAATCCGGGAAAGTATTTTTGACTTACTATATACAAATATTCTATTTTTGAACTATCAAATCTAACCCGCAAACCATGAAAACACTACGTACTCTTTTGGGATGTTTTTTTATCATTTCGACAATTTCTGCTCAAACTGTAAATCCGTTACCTGCTTCGGGATGCCACGAAGGAAAATGCCTGAACGTAATGTCGAAGGCGCACGACGCCTCGCGCGATGGCGATGGCGTACTGGGGCAGATATACAACCAAACTTTATGCGGATTGAATTATACCGCTGCATCGACTATGGTAACGCAGCGTTACACGCCTGCACCGGGCGTAGGGCTTCCGGCAACATTGCCTATTACGCTTCCTCCCTGTGTTGGCCCCAACGGAATGAATATTCTGCAAGCATATGTTTGGTGGATTGTAAGCTACGATGCAGCTTCGTCTCTTACTCCTACCCTTTCCATTACAAATCCTAATTCACAAACCAATACATACAACGCAACTCTTGCCGGAACAGCCGGCCCAAAATGCTGGGGCGAAATAGGCACGCGCATTTTCAGAGCCGATGTAACTACCAACATCAGCGGCAGCGGTAATTATGTGCTTAACATTACCGGCAACACAGTTTACGAAACTGATGGTATTACGCTTCTGATTATTTACCGCGACCCGTTTGCAATCTACCAGGGCAACCTGATTATTCATGACGGGTTAATTACTGGCATAGGAAACGCTGTTACTCAAACCATAAATAATTTTACTGCCTGTGCAAACTCATCGTATGGAAATGGATTTACAATTACGTCAGACAATCAGGACAATGTTATTCCTCCCACACATGATATTACGGTTAACAGCATAGCTACAACTTTCCCGAATCTCTTTTGGAATTTTGACACGGCATCAGCGAGTATTCTTGCTGCCCAGACAACTTCCGATTTCGGAATTGCCCCTAACACCGGTGATTGCTATTCGTGGGGAGTAATGGGATTGTATTACCAGACAACTACTTGTGTTACCTGCACTCCTGCTAATCCTCTTAGCTTAAGCTTCCAGCACCAGAATGCAAACTGCGGACAGAATAACGGCTCGGCCACTGTAACTGCTACGGGAGGAATTCCTCCGTATACGTATTCGTGGAGCACAGTGCCTCCTCAAACCACGGCTACAGCCACAAATCTTGGAGCGGGAACCTACTACGTTACCGTAACCGATTCATCGGGTTGCTTCTCTGCTACGGACTCCGTTGTAATAACCGACCCGGGCAATATGGTGCTGAGCACTACAAGTACCAACGTTCTTTGCCACGGCCTTTCAACAGGAAATGCATCCGTTACCATTGTCAGCGGTGGCGCACCCGGCTTTACATATTCATGGAACACTTCCCCGGTACAAACTTCTGCTTCAGCTTCAAACATGCCGGCTGGAAATTACGTGGTGGTAGTTACTGATGCTAACAATTGCACGGCTACTGCATCTGTTCAAATTACCGAGCCGCCACAAATCACCATAACATTCAATAATTTCTCTCACACCTCATGCGGAAATGATAACGGGTCCATTTCACCTGACTATGCAGGAGGCGTTGGTCCTTATAACTATTCATGGAATACGGTACCCGTTCAGACCACTGCGTCTATAAGCAATCTTGCTGCAGGAACGTATACGGTTGCTGTGACTGATGCAAATGGCTGTACGGTTTCGGCAAGCTTCACTATAAACTCTTCAGCGCCTCCCACAGTGCTGACGTCAGCAACTCCCCCTGACATTTGCGTTGGACAGTCGACAACAATTTCTGCTATAGGTGCAAATACATACGCGTGGTCGCCGGCTGCAACGTTGAGCTCATCTACGGGAAGTTCTGTTACTGCCAATCCTGTTGTTACTACTACATACCAGGTTATAGGAACAGACCTTGCAGGCTGCACGGATACTGCTTTCATAACGGTAACGGTAAACCCGCTTCCGCTGGTTGCTTCACCTCCCTCACCGGAAATTTGTGCGGGCGGAACGGTGACGATAACCATGTCAGGGGCAGATTATTACCGCTGGTCCCCTCAAACAGGACTTAGCAATCCCAATGGCCCTGACAGTACTTCTGTTGATGCTACATTAAATACTACCACAACCTATACCGTTACTGGATTTTCGCTTGAGGGCTGTTCTGCAACGACAACCGTAACCGTAACTGTTAACCCTATTCCCGTTCCGGTCATCACACCCGATGGCCCTACTTCATTCTGTGCCGGTGGTTCTGTTAATCTCACCGCAAGCGGTGGAACAAGTTTCCTCTGGTCAAATAATTCAACCGGAGCGACTATCGCGGTCAATGCCTCGGGAACGTATACCGTTACCGTTACTGCAAATAACTGTACCGCATCCACGTCACAAATTGTAACGGTTAATCCATTGCCTTCCGCAGTAATTTCTCCTGCAGGCCCTGTTTTGATTTGTTCAAACAATACCGCTACACTTACTGCTAACAGCGGCCCGGGTTATACATATCAATGGTATATGAATAATACTGTTCTTACCGGTGAAATCAACCAGCAGTTAAGCGTTTCCACAATAGGATTGTATTCTGTTATTGTTACTGATGCCAATAACTGTTCTGCAAGTTCATCGCAGGTGCAGGTTCTGCAGGGAACGGGACCAGTGGTTACCATCCTGGGACCGCCCCAGGTAGGCTGTTTGCAGAATACCATTTACATTGGTTATGGCCCGCAGAGTGCAACGCTCACTGCAGTAAGCTCTACTGCTGTATCGTATCTCTGGTCAACCGGAGCTACAACGCAATCTATCTCTGTAACAACTTCAGGCACCTACAGTGTAACGGCTTATGATGTTAACGGCTGCCCGTCAGATTCAACCCCGGATTCGCAAATCACTATTACCGTAATTGACATCCGCTGCGGGCATGGCTTGAAGAAAATTTTATTCTGTCACGTTCCGGAAGGGAATCCCGGTAATCCTCAAACCATTTGCATTCCTGCAACTGCCGTAGCTATGCACCTGGCATTGCACCAGTATGATTGCATCGGCCCTTGCTCACTATACTATAGAATGGCAGATATGAATGAGGACGATTTGAACGGTTTGGTTTCGATTTATCCGAATCCATCTAACAACACGTTTACCATAACCACCAATATGCATTCCGGTGAAGCGGTTCAATTGAAAGTGTTTGACGTGACAGGGCGAATGGTTTACTCAGAAAATATTCTCTCGGAAAAAACAGAAATTGGCGCTGACTTAGGTAAAGGTGTCTACCATGTTGAAATTATTTCGGGTGAAACATCTGCTGTATATAAGATTGTAAAATTATAACGATGAAAAACTCCTCTCCTGGTGAGAGGAGTTTTTTTGTATATTTAACTTCTCATCAACCTTAAATTCTAAACTTCAAACAACAAATTTCAAACCCCGTATCGCTCCATGAAAAATTTACTCGCAACAATTTTGATTTTGATTTTCCCATTTCATGTTTTACTTGCACAGCCTGGTTGCCCTAATGTAACTGTTGCGCCGACCAACGTTTCAATCTGCAGCGGCTGCACTATGCTTTCGGCCACCGTGCAAGGAACCGTTGCTACAACTTCGTATGCTGTAGATAGCATTCCGTATACACCGTTTTCATTCAATTCGGGGACCCCGCTTCTTATTGGCATTGACGACCACTGGTCTGACACTATTCCGCTTCCTTTCTGTTTTGATTTTTTCGGAACCACTTACACGAAGTGCATTGTCGGCTCCAATGGATGCATCGGGTTTAATATTATTAATGCAAACACCTATAATACCTGGCCCATAAATGCTGCTATCCCATCCATCACTCCTGCCGACATGCTTAATACGATTATGGGCCCCTGGCACGATGTCGACCCAAGTGTTACTACGGATACCGTACAATTTTATGAGCTGCAGGGAACGGCTCCATGCAGGCGGCTTGTGGTTTCATGGTATCACGTTCCAATGTTTCAATGCAATAACCTTATCGCTACTCACCAGATTGTATTGTATGAAACAACCAATATCATAGAAATTTATATTCAGGATAAACCCATTTGTATTACGTGGAACGCTGCCGCAGCCATTGAAGGAATCCAGGATAATACAGGCACCCAGGCCTATGTGGTTCCCGGAAGAAATTATCCCTCCGTTTGGACTGCAACAAATGATGCATGGCGTTTTACTCCTTCCGGTACGCCTCAATATTCATTTGGATGGTACCAGGGAAGTAATCTTATAAGCAGTAATGATACTGTTACCGTGTGTCCCAGCGCCACCACTACGTATACTGCTCAGTTGGTAAACAATGCCTGTGGCGGACCGGTTACCGTAAGTGCTCAAGCAACCGTTACTGTAAATCCTGCATTTTCCCTCGCAACAACTTCCACACCCACGATTTGCAATGGAAACAACGGAACAGCATCTGTGACCATCACGGGTGGAGCGCCACAGTTTTCTTTTGCATGGAGCACCACTCCGATTCAAACCACGCAAACTGCTACGGGACTTGCTGCGGGTTCATATACGGTTACTGTTACTGATGCTAACGGCTGCACAGGAACTTCTACGGTTGTTGTCAACTCAACAAGTTCACTTAATGTAAGTGCATCGGTTACCGGGCCAAACCCGATTTGTATGGGTCAAAACACTACTATCACTTCAAACATAACAGGAGGAACTCCTCCATATAATTATTCATGGACTCCTTCGGCAACGCTGAGTTCATCCACATCACAATCGGCAATCGCTACACCAACTGCAACAACCACATATACAATCAGCATAACAGATTCAAACAATTGTGTGTCTGTTGCAACGGTTGCTGTTACTGTAAATCCTCTGCCGACTGTAACTCCCTGCAGCAATACTTCTATTTGCGTTGGTGATTCTTCCTTGCTTTGTGTAACTGGAGCCGACAGCTATACGTGGTCTCCTGCAACAGGATTGAGCGCAACCACCGGCAGCAGCGTAATGGCAAGTCCTGCGGTAACGACAACCTATACGATTATCGGGCAGAATAATAATACACTCTGTTCAGACACGGCTTCCATCACCGTTACAGTAAATCCGCTTCCGCTCGTTGCTACGCCTCCTGCCCCAGTCATCTGCTCCGGCAGCTCAGTGCAAATATGCATGTCAGGTGCACTGACCTATCATTGGCAACCACAAAGCGGAATCACCAGCGCTTCCGGGCCTGACAGTTCTTGCGTTACAGTTACTCTGACTTCAACCGCCACATATACGGTAACAGGATTTTCAGCAGAAGGATGTTCTGCAAGCATTACCGTTACAGTTACTGTTAACCCGAACCCGGTTCCTGTAATTATTCCGCAAGGGCCCCTGGTTTTCTGCTCAGGAGGTTCAGTTAACCTGCAGGCAACTCCGACCGGAACGTATGTATGGAACAATTCTGCTTCTACACAAATCATTAATGTAACCGCAAGCGGAACATTTACGGTTACCGTTACCGATGCCAATGGATGTTCAGGAATTTCTGCTCCGGTCAGTGTAACAGTTAACCCGTTGCCAACGCCAACCATTTCGCCTGCAATTCCGATATTCTGCCAGGGCGATTCTGCTATTCTCACTGCTGGCGGCGGAACAAGTTTCTTGTGGTCAAACAACAGTTCATCACAAAACATAATTGTATATACCAGCGGAACGTACACTGTAACAGTAACCGATAGCAACGGATGTATCAGTTCAACTTCAGTAAATGTTACAGCCAGTCCTCCGCCTCCTGCAGTTATTTCTCCTGCCGGGCCTATTTTGATTTGTTCAAATAATCCTGCAACTCTTACTGCTAACAGCGGCCCCGGGTATACTTACCAGTGGTACTTAGATGGTAATCCAATAGCCGGCGCTGTTAATGCGCAATATTCTACTTCAACTACAGGAATGTATTCTGTACGCGTTACAGATGCAGCCGGCTGCACATCGCTGTCACAGGAAGTGCAGGTTATGCAAGGCTTAGGTCCTGATGTAGTTATTGTAGGCCCTCCGGCTTTTGGATGTCTGCAAAACACCATCTATATTGGTTACGGTCCTCAAAGCATTACGCTTACTGCTGTTAGCAGCACTGCCGTATCATATTTATGGTCTACAGGCGCAACAACACAATCTATTTCTGTTACAACCTCTGGCACGTACAGTGTTACTGCTTATGATGTTAACGGTTGCCCGTCTCCGCAAACACCAGAGTCCCAAATAACAATTAACGTTATTGATATCCGTTGCGGGCATGGTTTGAAGAAAATTATTCTCTGCCACGTTCCGGAAGGAAACCCCGGTAACCCGCAGACATTATGCCTTGCACCTTCGGCAATTCCTCATCACCTGGAGCATCATCAATACGATTGTCTCGGGCCTTGTTCACTATACTATCAGCGTACAAGCTCCCCAATGGATGATGAGCTAAAAGTTACGCTCTATCCTAATCCATTCAGCAATACATTTATAGTAAGCATTGACAATCCGGACGGGGAAAATATTATAATGAATATGTATGACGTAACGGGAAGAGCAATTATTTCGGGAATGAAGCTTACCGACAACATTGAACTTGGCGCTGACCTTAGCAAGGGTGTTTACAATGTTGAAATCATTGTGGGAGAAAAACGAGACTTCTACAAAATTGTAAAGCTCTGATTTAAGCTCACCGGTTCTGACTGAGCCAGTAATTCAAGACAGCCAGCCTCCAAACGAGGTTGGCTGTTTTGTTTTCACCGTTTTTGAAATTGGAAATTATTTTTTCTGCTTTCGAACCATCAAGAACATCATTCACTGCTCCGAAATCAGCATCGAGCAAATGCTTCAGCGGCCCGCGAAGCCATTTCATTTCTCCGGGAGTTACAAAACCTTTCTTGTCTTTACGCCATGTAATTTCTGAAGGCAAAATTCCTGAAAGCGATTTCCGTAAAATATACTTTGTCCATCCGTACGAAATTTTATCTCCATCATCCAGGGAAAAAACAAATTCAACCAGGCGATGGTCAAGAAACGGCACCCGCGATTCGATGGAAAATGCCATGGAGTTTCGGTCTTCGTATTGAAGAAGCGTGGGCAGGCTGGTGGTGAATATGAGATGGTACAGGAATTTATTCAGCCTGCTACCGTCAACACTGTCCAGTGAAAAATTAATGGAATTATCCTTTGAAAGAAACGGGTAATAATTTTTGTATTCCAGCTCGTAAAGTTTTTGCTCTGAAAGAAAAATGGTAAGCAGCGATTTCAGTTTTACATTCGCAATTTTCAGCAGATTATATTTTTGCCTGAAGGAAAGCGATAAAATTTCCCTCGCATATTTCAGCACCCTGAACGAGGAAATATAGCTTCCCAGCAAGCGGTAGAACGAATGCATGTAGCCCGCCATCATTTCATCACTTCCCTGCCCGTCAAGCAAAACTTTTATTTTCTCGCTTGCCGCAAGCTGCATCAGGAAATACTGTGAGAAAGGTGAAGAGCCCGGCACAGGAACATCAGCATGGTAAATAAACCGGGCAAATGATTCTCTGATCTGCTCATCGGTTGGAGTGAAATAATACGGAGTCAGTGATGGATATTTTTTCAACACGTGGCTTACCCACGGCCTCTCGTCCACCTCATCTTTTCCCTGGTAATAAACGGTAAATGTTTTGAACCTTGCCTCGGAAAATAAGGTCGAAACACCTGACGCGATAGCGGAGCTGTCAAGCCCGCCACTAAGACAGCCCCCCACTTCAACATCGCTGCGCATGTGAAATTTAATGCTGTCAGCAAACAGTTGATAAAATTTTTCTTTTTTTTCTTCAGCGCTCCCGCTATATTTTTTTGTCAAATCAATATTCCAATATTTTTCTATTTCAAGCTTTGAGTTTGAGGGATTGAATTTCAGATTATATGCAGCAGGAAGCGCCGTTATCTTTTTAAAATATGTTTCATCCCTGTAACAAACCCAACCCAACTGAAGTCCGCGGTTTACCTGCGCAAGATTCAATTCATTACTGAAGAGAGGCGTTTTTTTTAACGCTTTAAATTCGGAGCCAAAATAAAAGCGGTCGCCATCGTGTATATAATAAAATGGCTTGATACCAAACCTGTCACGCGAGCAAAAAAGAATTTTCTCTTTCTTATCCCACAATGCAAATGCCCACATGCCCACAAAACGCTGAACACAATTTTCTCCATACTCACGGTATGCAGCAAGAATAACTTCAGTATCTGATTGTGTTTTGAAAATATATCCCTTCGCCTTTAACTCATTCCTTACTTCTATATAATTATAAATCTCACCGTTGTAAATAATCACCGAATCAAAATATTCCATCGGCTGGTTGCCTTCTGCAGAAAGGTCAATGATGGAAAGGCGATTATGACCGAACACAACGGGCATTTCATTCCAAAGTCCCCGCGCATCAGGTCCGCGGTGTGCAATACTTTCAAGCATTGCTGTAACCATATGCTGCGATTCTTCTTTAGAGAGCTTCGGGTCGATGAATCCTGCTATGCCGCACATTCAGAGTTTATGGTTTAGAGTTAACCGGTTCAGCACCTCAGATAATTTTTGTGCCAGGTTTTTTCTTGAATATTTTTCGATGCCTTTGCTGTTGCAGCCAAGAGTGCCTGATACATACGAATTATAATATTCAAGAATAGTTTTTCGCATCTTTATTTCATCGTTGAAATCTACAACGGTTCCTGAATTAGTTTCTTTCAAAATACCTGCTGCATCTCCATCTTCGGGGCCGATACACAAAATCGGTCTTCGCACGGCGAGGTATTCAAATAATTTTCCGGTAACAATTCCTTTGGCATTAGGGGTATTGTTCAGGGGAAGCAATAATACCTGCGCTGCCTGAAGAAAAGATATAATTTTCTCATGCGGTAAATAATCCATATGATTTACAAACTGTTCCAGGCCATGGCGGGCGATGGCTTCTTTTACCACATAATCTGTTTTACCAATAAGTTTTACCTCGAGATTTTCTGCAAATTTTTTATTCTCATTGATGATATCAGCTAACGTTTTCCATAAAATTTCCGGGTTGCGCGTTTTAACAAGCGCGCCAATGCTTACCATGCTGAACTTTTTATCCGGGTCGGTTCGCGCAGGAGGCAAATCCTCCTCATCATAACCATTCGTAATCACAGAAATTTTTTCCTTGGATAATAAACTTGCGTCATGCCCTTCAAATTCCTTCTTCATTTCATTTCCTATTACAACAATCTTATCGGAATGTTTCAATACCGATACTTCCATTTTCTTATGAATTCTTTTTGCAAGAGAAGTAAGCATCAACTCACCCGCAAAATCAATGTTGGTCCAGGGGTCTCTGAAATCGGCAAGCCAGGGAATGCCTGTTTTTTCTTTGACTCTTTTTGCAATCAGGTGCATGCTGTGAGGCGGGCCTGTAGAGACTATAACATCGATATGGTTATTTCTCAGCCAGCCGCTCAAAAAATTAACCGAAGGCTTAATCCAGAATTTTCTTGCATCCGGAATAAATAAATTTCCGCGTATCCATACAGAAATTTTTTCCGGCAGTGAAACAACTTTTTTCTCCTTCAGGAAAGCGGTGTTAATAGTAGCTCCTGCAGGTTGACCGGTAAATTTTTTATAGAAAGAATGCGGCTCCCAAATCGGTTTTTTAATCACCTGCAAACCCTCGGCATCTTTCAGAAGTGATTCGTCATAAGATATAAGCTCGGGGTTTTGGGGAGTGTAAATGACCGGCTCCCAGCCAAACTCCTTCAAATATTTCGCAAACTTTAACCACCGCTGAACACCGCTGCTTCCATTGGGAGCCCAGTAGTACGTGATTACCAGAACTTTTTTCACATCAGGATAATACCATTTTCAGGTTTGGATATTGCGGAATTGAAATCGAATAAATTCCATCCTGAAAATTTTCAAGTTTTAATTCAGTAACTGTATTCGCCAATTCAGAATCATATTCTGCTTTAACACGCACGTAGTTCTCACTGTACCCTTCCATCATTCCATCTCTGTTTTCATGCTCCCACAAAACATGAACAACTCTTCCCTCATTCATTTTGTAAAACGCATGTTGCTTTTTTTCTGAAAGAATGCGAAGCATTTTATTTCTCCTTTTTCTTTCTGATACCGGCACTGCGCCTTCAAGATGAATAGCAGGAGTATCAGGGCGCTCGGAATAAGTGAAGACATGCAGATACGAAATGTCAAGTTCATTTATGAACCGGTATGTTTCCAGAAAATCATTTTCCGTTTCACCCGGAAAACCTACAATAACATCGCAGCCGATGCAGGCATAAGGCATCAGTTCTTTTATCCTTGACACACGCGATTCGTATAGTGATTTCCGGTATCGCCTGCGCATCAACCCTAAAATTTTATCCGAGCCGGATTGCAAAGGAATATGAAAGTGCGGAACAAATTTTTCAGAGCCCGCGACGAAAGAAATTATTTCGTCCGTTAAAAGATTGGGCTCGATTGAAGATATTCTAAAGCGAATATCAGCATTGATTTTATCTAACTCTTTAATTAAGCCAAAAAATGTTTCTGAATTATTTTTTCCAAAGTCACCTGTGTTAACTCCTGTCAATACAATTTCTCTGATTCCCTGCTCTGAGAGAGATACTGCTTGTTTCAGCATCTCAGAAATTTCTGCACTCCTGCTTCCTCCTCTTGCCATGGGGATGGTGCAGTAGGTACAGGTATAATCGCATCCATCCTGAATTTTCAGGAATGCCCTTGTTCTGTCACCATAAGACCACGAACTGTTAAACGCATTTAACTCGTTGACTTCACATGAATGAATTTCTGCTCTCTCCTTTTTTTGAATGTTGTGGAGATATTTTGAAATATTAAACTTCTCCCCTGCTCCCAAAACCAAATCCACTCCCTCGATGGATGCAATTTCATCCGGTCGCAATTGTGCGTAACAACCCGTGACCGCAATAAACGCATCAGGCGAATGATGCAACGCCCTGCGAATAATTTGCCTGCACTCTTTGTCTGCGTTATCCGTAACCGAGCACGTATTAATTACATAAACATCTGCCCGCTCATCGAAAGAAACTTTTGTGAACCCCTCGTTGATGAGCTGACGTGCAATAGTCGAGGTCTCGGCAAAATTCAGCTTGCAACCCAGTGTATGAAAGGCAACTCTCTTTTTATTTTCCTTCTTCATCACAAATTTTCTTCAGATAAATTTTATTTTCCTCGCTGCAAAGATGCACATCTTTAACAAAATGGCTCCATGCCTGAAACGGGAAATATTAGTAGAACCATACTGTCGCTCGCGGTATCGAATGGGGATTTCAACAATGCGCAGGTTTAGTTTGTATGCTCCGAAAAGTAAATCATAATCGCCAAAGGGGTCAAAGTCGCCAAAAAATTTCCGGTTACCTTCAAGGTTTTCATAATCTTTCCTGAAAATAACTTTGGTACCGCATAAGGTATCTTTCAGCGGCTGGCTAAGAAGAAACGTAAACATCATAGAGAAAAACTGGTTGCCAAGCAGGTTGAGAGTGCGCATGGCTTGTTTCTCCATCTGGTAAACCAGCCGCGAGCCATTGATGAAATCGCCCTGATGCGAAGCTATTGCGTTGTAAAACTTAGGTAAATCTTCCGGGGGAACAGTAAGGTCAGCATCCAGTATCATTAAAATATCTCCGCTCGCTATGCTGAATCCTTTTCTTACTGCATCATTTTTTCCTTTCTTATCCTGCCGGCCAATTTTAATATCATGCGTTGCAGAATATTTTTCTTTTACCTGCTGAATGGTTTCCCAGGTATTATCGGTAGAATTTCCCTCAATAAAAATTATTTCCTGGTGCTTGCCGAATTGCGGAAGGCGCAGAACGGCATTTTCGATATTACCCGCTTCATTGCGCGCCGGAATTACAATAGAAACAGAATATTTTTTTGAAACACTCTCATGAGGAACCGGCTTTAGCGTGGCGAATGAAAACATATTTAATCCGAGCAGCCTTAAAAGCGGCAAACGTACAAGATAGCGGTTAAGTATTGTTGAAAGCAGCGGAACATAAAAGGGAAACATGAGCGTATTCATTCTGCGGTAAACATCAAAACCTGCCAGGGACAATAAATTCTTAATATCGTTTTGTGAAAGCCAGTTGAGGTTGGGCGCTTTCTTTTTTAACCCTGTCCACTCGGCAAACTTTATAAGCGGCTCCCATAAAAAATTATAATATGTAACTATGATTTTTGTCCGCTCGTGGCACACTTTTTCAAGCTGTTCAAAAACCATCTGCACATCATCCACATACCCGATAAGGTTGGAGACAATGATTAAGTCGAATTTTTCATTGAGGGAAATTTCTTCGGCTGCCATTACGTGGAATTCAAGAGAGGGAAACTGCTCTCTTGCACGCTCAATAATTTTTTCGCTGAAGTCAATTCCTACTTTTCTTTTTCCTTTTATTTCGTTCAGCAGTTCACCGGTGCCGACCCCGATTTCAAGAATGGAATATTCAGGGTGAGAAAAATAATTGCAGTAATGCGTTATGTCGTTCCAATAGTACTTATGGCGCTTTCGCGACTTAATCCTGTCCTCTACGTTATTGAAAAAGTATTTTTCTCTACTTACCATTTCTCAAATTTATGAGTCTATTTCTCTCCGTAGATAATTACAGACCCGGCGATTTCATTCAGCACAGGAATTTTTTCAACCACTTTGCCGGTTCCCTGCACCAAGGGAATTAAAAATTCAGGAGTGGATGGGTGAAGAAAATCATAAGGAAATATTTTAACAGCAGTGAATCCCTGCTTTTCCATTTTTCTTCGAAAGCTCCAGCGCACAATCGCTGTTTCATCCGGCGAATCGCCAAGCCATTTTTTTATGAATGGAATATTTTTCTGAACAAAAATCTGAGGGTTCAGCATGTTGGGTTCCGCAAAAATCATTCTGCCCCCTTTTTTCATAACTCTGAAAATTTCTTTTAGCGCCGGCTCAAAGTCAAGATGATGCAGAATGGAACTGCCAAATACCACATCAAATGTTTCGTCTGCAAAACTCAAATTCATGGCATCATCTTTTTTAAAATTTACCTGCGGAAGATTTTTTTTTGCTTCGTCCAGTAAATCCTGTGAAATGTCGATAGCCGTTATTTCAGCTTGGGTTGCATCAAAAAATTTTTGAGTAAACAAACCGGTTCCGCATCCTATTTCCAGCACTTTATTTCCTTGCTTCACTTTTGCAAGCTCTATAAAATAGTTCGCCCTGCGGTCGGCCCGCTTCTGCCCCGCCGGGCTTGACCAGTTCCAGATTTCTTCCGCTCCCCCGGATGCCAGCTTTTTTCCATGAGCTATTTCATTATCAATACGGCTCATGGCGTTCAATAATTAATTTTATAAAGATAGGCCGGCTCTGACTCACCTATTTGTTTGACCAACGTCAGCTTTTGAGGATACTTCTGAATTACAGGATATAAAAGCCGTTGAAGGGTATTGATTACATATCCGTCGTTGCGCTTAGGGTTTCTGCGCAAGCTCGCCACCAGGATATGAGTAACATTATTCTGTTTAAAAGTTGTGAGGATGGTATCGGCATTGTCTGAAAATGCAGTGGCTATTCCGTAAAATTCCTTCCCTCTGCCGTAAATAAAAGACATAGGAGCTTTACGGGCTCCAACCAGTGAATTAGCAGGCAAGCTGTCTGCACAATACACACTCATTTTAAGATAATTAATCCAGTCGGGTGTGTAGCCGTAATAAATATCGCCCGACAGATTCCTTTGCAGTATCGGAAAATTATCTGACGCTTTACCAAGAGTTGCCGCAGTTCCTGCGCCGAGTATTATAAATGCGATTGCTGCCAGAAAGAATTGCCCTGTGCTGCTTTTTCTAAACATATAATACCAGCCCGAATAAATTACAAGCAAAATAAAAGGAACGTACACCATCACAAATCGGGGCTGGTCCCACTGCACCTGCAGCGCTGTGAACGTGCCCACAAGCATAACGGCAGAGTAAACGCTGATGAAAAGTAAAATTTTATTTCTGTTCCGAATAACGAATATAAGCGCTATAATAAAAATCAATACAAGGAAAGCCGAGACCGCTCCGTTAACTTTATTGGAGTCTTCCGACTGAAAACCGAGGATTTGAAAAAACCTTCTTGATAAGTAAAGTGCACTGTTCCTGAAAAATCTTCCCACGAATCCATCGAATGTCTCCATTCCTTTTGACGGATTGTACGGGTCGATTTGCATGATAATGCTCGACTGCGATGTGTATTGGCTTTTACCGGCAAGTGCGTTACCAATAAGCTGAAATGGAATCCGGAAAATCAAAAATGAAACCGCAGCGTAAACGGCCTGCAAAAATTTTCTGTCGATAAGTAAGAATAAAACGATGGCTGCAATGGCAAGTAAAGCTATATTCTTAGAGATAGAAAGAAGAAATACAAGGAACCCAATGAGAAGCCATCCTTTCCAGGTTTGCTTAATCGATGTAGTTGCAGCGAGCGAATCGTAATTCTTAGCAATGAAATAAATAAGTATTGCTTGGAGAAAAAGAAAGAAAGCCTCATTAAAAGTTTGGCTGGCAAAATAGAGGAAGTACGAATTAACGGATACGGTAAGCATCATAAGAAAAAGTACCGAATCGTTCACACGATTTCTGAACGCCAGGTAAAGAAGCACGATATTCAACAGGATAAGAATTACACTGATGCTTTTAAGAAGAATTATCTTTAATCCGAAGATACCGATGGGAATGCTAAGAAACATAGGATAAAGCGGTGCATTGGCCGCGTAAATATTATGCATGTCGTGCGCAATCTTATAACCGGCCTGGACATACATAGAGTCATCGTAAGCGTTGCTCATCTTTACATCGAACAATAAAACGGAAAAGAAAAGACACAGCGCGCAACAAACCAGGAACCAGAAATTTCTCTTGCTGAAAAAATATTTATCAAGCCGGGTAAGCAATCCCTGTTCTTGTTTAACAGGCGGCGGCGGAGACTTTGGCGTAGCCTTCTTTTGCGGGGCGTTTTTCCTGCCTTGCTTATTATCCTGTTTCATCTGGGAAAATGCGGAGAATTATTTTTTAGCGTCAGCCAAAAATTTTGCAAGGCCGCTATCGGTGAGCGGATGCTTCAGTAAATCAAGAATCACCTGGTGCGGGCAGGTTACTACATCGGCTCCTGCTTCTGCACATTTAGTAATGTGCAGCGTGTGGCGGATTGATGCTGCAAGCACCTGCGTCCTGAAATTATAATTGTGATAAATTTTTACAATCTGGTGTATGAGCGCTATTCCATCCTCGTTGATATCATCGAGTCTTCCGATGAACGGGGAAACATAAGCGGCTCCGGCTTTGGCGGCAAGTATTGCCTGCCCGGCAGAGAATACGAGCGTGCAATTAGTGCGGATTCCTTTTTCCGTAAAATACCGGATTGCTTTTACTCCTTCTTTAATCATGGGAACCTTAACCACTATTTGCGGGTGCAGCTTAGCAAGCGCTTCGCCTTCGCGCACGATTCCGTCAAAGTCAACAGAAATTACTTCTGCGCTCACATCGCCTTTTACAATGTTGCAGATGTCAACATAATGCTTCATTATATTTTCCTGTCCCTTAATTCCCTCTTTTGCCATAAGGGAAGGGTTAGTGGTAACTCCGTCAAGAACACCCAGGTCGTGGGCTTCTTTTATTTGGGAGAGATTGGCAGTATCGATAAAGAATTTCATGTGGGTACGAATAACGAATCCGTCAGTTGACGGACGAATTTACGAATAGAAGGAATTTTTCTTTTGGCAAAAATATCCGAAATCCATTATGAAATTAAGAGATTATGAAATAGTGGTTTTCATTCGAAATTTTTAACTATTGAACTCCTGAACTATTAAACCATTGAACTATTTTTCTACATTTGCCCGCTACTTCTTTCGAACCTATGAGTAGCAACAGCACACGTTTTCTTGGAGATGCATTAACATACGATGATGTATTGCTTATACCCGCATACTCCGAAGTGCTTCCAAGCCAGGTAGATGTAGCCTCTGTTCTCACCAAAAAAATCACTTTGAATATCCCGTTGCTTTCTGCAGCCATGGATACCGTTACCGGCTCTGCTATGGCCATTGCAATGGCACAGGAAGGCGGCATAGGCATTCTTCATAAAAATATGAGCATCGATGACCAGGCGGAGGAAGTATTCAAAGTGAAGCGCACCGAAAGCGGAATGATTCATGACCCTATCACGCTTCCGCAGACAGCACGCGTAGGCGAGGCATTGAAGCTGATGAAAGATTTTAAGATTGGAGGAATCCCTATTGTCAATGGTAATCAAACGCTGGTAGGCATTGTTACCAGCAGCGATTTGAAATCAGAAAAAAATGTCAGACGCCCGGTTACTGAAATCATGACGAAAGACAATCTTGTAACTATTTCGGGGGTGAAAGATTTGAAAACAGCTGAAAGAATTTTAATGAAGCATAAGATTGAAAAGCTGCCCGTAATTGACAGGAGCAATAAGCTTATCGGTCTTATCACGTATAGGAGTATTCAGAAATCCAAACAGCCTTCTATCACCTGCAAAGACGAATTGGGACGTTTGCGTGTTGGCGCTGCCATAGGCATTACAGAAGATTCTATGAAGCGTGCCGATGCTCTTGTCGCCATGGGTGTTGACGTATTGGTAATTGATACCGCTCATGGACATTCGCGGGGCGTTGGAGAAATGGTGAAACGCGTAAAGAAAAAATTTCCCTCAGTTCAGATTATCGCCGGAAACATTGCAACAGCAGATGCTGCCCGTTATCTAGTGAAAGCAGGAGCCGATGCAGTGAAAGTGGGTATTGGCCCGGGTTCTATTTGTACTACGCGTGTTATTGCTGGTGTTGGTGTTCCGCAGTTTACGGCTGTGTATGCTGTAGCGCAAGCTATTAAAGGCAGCGGTGTCATGGTAATTGCTGACGGGGGAATCCGTTTTTCGGGCGACATAGCTAAAGCTATTGCTGCCGGAGCTCATAGCGTAATGATTGGTTCTCTCTTTGCAGGAGTTGAAGAATCGCCCGGTGAAACGATTATAAATGAGGGAAGAAAATACAAAGAATACCGGGGCATGGGTTCCATTGAAGCGATGCGTGAGGGCTCTAAAGACCGCTACTTCCAGGCCGATGCCGATGCCGGTAAGCTGGTGCCTGAAGGAATTGTAGGACGCGTTCCGTTTAAAGGACATCTCTCAGAAGAAGTGTTCCAGATGATTGGCGGCTTACGTGCTGCGATGGGATATTGCGGTGCAGAGAATATTTCAGTGCTACAGAAGGCGAAGTTTATCCGCATTACTGCTGCAGGTATCCGCGAGAATCATCCTCATGATGTGGCTATTATAAAGGAGGCGCCTAATTACTCGCGTTAATGGATAAGCCTAAGTATCCATTATTTTTTATCTTTGTTAAGACTTTAATACCTGACAGTATGAGAAAAATATTCTTATGTCTTTGGTCTTTGTTCTTAATTCTTGATGTCTCATTCGCACAACCCGCTATTCAATGGCAGAAATGCCTTGGCGGAACAGATGAAGATAATGCGACTTCTCTTCAGCAAACAGCAGATGGAGGATATATTGTTGCTGGCTCTACGACCTCCAATGATGGGGATGTGACAAGCAATCATGGTGGTAAAGATTATTGGTTAGTAAAGTTGGATGTGAGTGGAAATATTCAATGGCAGAAATGTTTTGGCGGAACAAATAATGATGAGGCACAAGCTGTTCAACAAACCTCTGATGGAGGTTATGTTATTGCGGGTTTTACTAACTCCAATGACGGTGATGTTACGGGCAATCATGGCAGCATTGATTGTTGGATAGTCAAGTTGGACGGCAGCGGAAATATTCAATGGCAGAAATGTTTTGGTGGAACTGGTTGGGATGATGCATATTCTGTTCAGCAAACTACTGACGGAGGTTATATAGTAGTGGGTTCTACAAGTTCTAACGATGGCGATGTAACGGGTAATCATGGTGGTTTTGATTTTTGGATAGTGAGACTGAATAATAGCGGAACCATTCAGTGGCACAAATGCTTGGGTGGAACGTTGAATGACGGGGCCACTTCAGTTCAGCAAACCTCTGACGGAGGTTATATTGTTGAAGGGTATACTGGCTCCAATGACGGAGATGTTACGGGCAATCATGATACTACGGGTTATTCTGATTATTGGCTAGTAAAGCTCGACGGCAGCGGAATCATTCAGTGGCAGAAATGCCTTGGCGGAACAGATGAAGATCAGTCATATTCTGTTCAGCAAACCTCTGACGGAGGTTATATTGTTGCGGGTTATGCTGGCTCCAATGACGGGGATGTAACAGGCAATCATTACGCTGGCATTGGAGATTATTGGATAGTAAAATTGGATGGCAGCGGAAATATTCAATGGCAGAAATGCCTTGGCGGAACGGATTGGGATGTGGCATATTCTGTCCAGCAAACTATTGACGGAGGTTATATTGTGGCGGGTTCTACTCTTTCTAATAATGGAAATGTTGTAGGCAATCACGATACAACTGGCTCCTACAATGATTATTGGATTGTTAAGCTTAACAGTGCGGGAAATCTTCAATGGCAAAAATGTCTTGGAGGAACAGGTTATGAAGAAGCATATTATATTCGACAAACCGCTGATGAAGGTTTTATTATTGCAGGTTATGCAGAATATACTGACGGAGACGTAACTGGCTCTCATGGCAATGTTGATTTTTGGGTAGTAAAACTTTCCTCGTTTGTGGGTATAGAAGAAGAAAGCAATAATTCTACTTATAACATTTCTCCCAATCCATTCACGTCAAGCGCAGTAATTAGCTTTAGCGGCTTAGCATACAATGCAACGTTCTCACTTTACAATTTACTTGGAGAAAAAGTAACGGAAGCAACAGGCATCAACGGAGAACGCTTTGAATTTAACCGAAGCAATCTGCCAAGCGGTGTCTATGTTTTTGAGGTGAGAGAAAAGGACAAAAGCATTGCTCGCGGTAAAGCCGTGGTGTATTAAATTATTTCCATCATTCCGCTATTCCGTCATTCCATTCTTCTTATTTCAATCAACCCCTTATATTTGGCAAAAATTTTTTTATGGGCAAAGGCGACCGCAAATCAAGAAAAGGAAAAATATTTATGGGCTCCTACGGGAAAACCCGTCCGCGCAAGCGCAAAAAATCCACACCGGCAGCAGTTACTACTGCATCAGCACCTGCTGTAGAACAGAAAGTTGCCAGGAAGAAGCCGGCAGCAACTGCAAAAAAGAAAAAGAAAGAAGAGTAATTTTCTTAAAGTACTCTTTTGCAGCCCACCACTTTAATGGTGGGCTGTGTATTTCTTGTTTATTAAACTCACATGGATTTTTTGTTGATAAAAAACCATGAAGTCGTCTTCTCATCAGGCATTTCCTAAAAACGAAATACGCTACATTTGAACACAAAGTTTTTATGTAGAAATGAGCGGAATCAGCGATATTACAGAGCTTAAAAGGATTTGTTCACAGGTAAGGCGCGATATTATCCGCATGACGCATGGCGCGCAGTCAGGGCATCCCGGAGGTTCTTTGGGCTGTACTGAATTTTTTGTTGCGCTCTATTTTAACCTCCTTCAGCATAATCCGAGAAAATTTTCAATTGATGGAATTAATGAGGATATATTCATTCTTTCCAACGGGCACATTTCACCGGTTTGGTACAGCGTGCTTTCGCGCTCGGGATATTTCAATACCAAAGAAATGTCAACTTTTAGAAAAATCAATTCACGTTTGCAGGGACATCCGGCTACACACGAAGGCCTGCCCGGTATAAGAGTAGCCACCGGCTCATTAGGGCAGGGATTATCGGTTGCGATGGGAGCTGCGCTTTCAAAAAAATTAAATCACGATGACAAGCTGGTTTATTGCCTTTGCGGTGACGGTGAAATGGAAGAAGGACAAATCTGGGAAGCGGTAATGTTTGGCGGAGCAAAAAAAGTTGACAATATCATTGTTACTGTAGATGTAAACGGGCAGCAGATTGACGGCAAGATTGAGGATGTAATGCCGTACGGAGAGTTGAAACCTAAGTTTGAAAGTTTCGGATGGAAGGTATTGGAGATGAACGGAAACGATATTGCCGAAGTTCTTGAGACTCTTGACAAAGCAAAATCCCTAACCGGGAAAAAGCAGGCGATAGCCATCATGATGAAAACAGAAATGGGGCATGGCGTTGATTTTATGAGGAACAATTTCAAATGGCATGGCGTAGCTCCCAACGATGAACAGGCAAAAACTGCATTGTCGCAGCTTGAAGAGACGTTGGGGGATTACTGATAATTAATGAAGCAACTTTACGTTTGATAGTAAAAAGTAATTGTGCCGGTAAATTCTAAATACAAATCACTTTTCCTTGCGGGATTCGCTTCCCTTTTCCTTCATATTTCTTCTCTTGCACAACGTCCGCAGCCACCAATAAAGCCCCCTCTTACCCGGATTGAATTTTTATTTGACGCCTCGCAAAGCATGTTTGGCAAATGGCAGAGCGGCACTAAAATGGATGTTGCCAAAAAGCTTATGACCGAGCTCACGGACAGTTTAAAAGACGTTCCGGATGTACAAATGGCGCTACGGGTTTTCGGGCATCTCAAAAAATTTCCACCGCAGGATTGTGATGATACACAACTGGAAGTCCCATTTGAACCGGATAATTTCAGTAAGCTGAAAGCAAAAATAAAAAGCCTGATTCCCAAAGGAACAACACCTATCGCGCGTTCCCTGCAAGCATGCGCGAATGACTTCCCTTTATCAGACACTACGCGTAATATTATCATACTTATCACCGATGGTATTGAAGAGTGCCAGGGCGACCCATGCGCGGTTTCGCTGGCATTGCAGAAGAAAGGGATTGTACTAAAGCCATTCATCATTGGACTGGGGCTTACCGATGAAATGAAAAAAACTTTTGACTGCGTAGGAAGTTTCTTCGATGCCACTAACGAAGTACAATTCAAAAATGCATTGCGGATTGTCATATCACAGGCATTGAATTCTACAACACTCCAGGTGAACTTGCTTGATATTTATAGCAGGCCCACCGAGACCAATGTGGCTATGACCTTTTATGATCGGCTTACGGGGGCCATGAAATATCATTTCACACATACGCTTAACTCGCGCGGTGTGCCCGATACACTTCGCGTTGACCCGCTAAGCGCTTATAATATTGTGGTGCATACTATCCCCTCTGTCAGGAAGGATTCTGTTTTTCTAACTCCGGGCAAACACAATACGGTTGGCATTGATGTTCCCCAGGGGTTTCTCAATCTTAAAATTGAAGGGAACAATGAATACAAAAAACTGGAATGCATTGTCCGCAAAAAAAATGAGATGGCCACATTGAATGTGCAGGAATTCGGTTCTGTAGAGAAATATATTATAGGTAAATACGATTTGGAAATTTTCACCACTCCCAGAATTTATCTCGATGACATAGACATATCGCAAAGCAAAACCACAACGGTACAGATTCCGCAGCCGGGGCTGGTTACGTTGCTTACCAACGGGCCGGGATATGGTTCCATTATGCTGGAAGAAAATAATATCTTGTCGCTTGTTTATACCATGAACGAATACGCGACCAAAGAAACCGTTGTGCTGCAGCCCGGAAATTACAGGGTTGTTTACCGCCCTAAAAATTCCCGTGGTTCAGAGTTTACACTGAACAAACCATTTCGGATTACTTCAGGAACATCTATTACATTGACTATTAATTAATCGGAAACAATATGTTACATGTTATAAGTTATACGTTATACGGATTCTTGGTAAACTTCATTTTATCGTATAACATATAGCTAGTAACGTATAACTTCACACACAGATGGCAAAGAAATTTACAGTCATAGATAAAAAAGACACCCGTTCCGGTTTTGGCGCGGGGCTGCTCGAGTTAGGGAAAACAAACCCAAACGTTGTTGCGCTTTGTGCTGACTTAGGCGGCTCACTGAAAATGGATGCCTTTCAAAAAGAATTTCCTGAAAGATTTATTCAGTGCGGTGTTGCCGAAGCAAACATGATGGGAATTGCTGCGGGGCTTACCATAGGAGGAAAAATTCCTTACACGGGAACGTTTGCAAATTTTTCTACCGGAAGAGTTTATGACCAGATTCGACAGTCGATAGCATATTCACATAAGAATGTAAAAATCTGTGCATCGCATGCAGGAATTACACTTGGAGAAGATGGCGCCACGCACCAGATATTGGAAGACATCGGCTTGATGCGGATGCTGCCGGGAATGGTTGTGATTAATCCGTGCGATTTTAACCAGACGAAAGCTGCAACCATTGCTATTGCAAAACATGTTGGCCCGGTTTACCTGCGTTTTGGAAGGCCTGTGGTTCCAAACTTTACTTCACCCGAACAAACTTTTGAGATTGGAAAATCAATTATGTTTAACGAGGGGAAAGACGTTACTATTTTTTGCACCGGGCACCTGGTTTGGAAATCGCTGGAAGCATGCGAGGCACTTGCAGAAAAAGGAATTGAAGCCGAAGTAATCAACATTCATACTATTAAGCCGATTGATGAGACTGCCATTATCCGTTCTGCACGGAAAACAGGATGCATTGTAACAGCCGAGGAACACCAGGTGAATGGCGGGTTGGGCGATGCTGTTGCGCATGTGCTTTCTAAAAATTTTCCGGTTCCTATTGAATTTGTCGGGGTGAAAGACAGCTTTGGAGAAAGCGGCAAGCCGGAAGAGCTTATGAAAAAATACGGACTCGATTCTCCCGATATTATTTCGGCTGTAGAGCTTGTAATGGCTCGGAAACGCACAGAATTGGCAGCGTTTTAAACCTATAGCATGGTTGCCCGTCAAAGATTTCAAATAATAAAAATTATGAAGGCAAAAACGTTCTTGTTATTCACCCTATCTCTCCTGCTAAGCGGAGCAATTTCTGAATTGAATGCGCAGGCGCGGATGCGTTTCAAAGCTAATAAGGTAATCCGCAAAACGGCTGTAGTCATTCACTTCGCACATCAGCAATTAAAGATTAATAAACATTTCACCGGTAATTTTGCGAGGGCGGTTGCTCATCAGCGCTTTGCAAAAAGACAATACATACGCGGTAATTTCCGCAGCGCAATTCATCATTCCCGCAGAGCAAGAATGCTTGCGCTCATGGTAATCAAGGATAATAAAGGAACGCCCAAAAACGAATGGGAATTTTCGGCTGATGAAAATACGCCTCCGGGAAAAGATAATCCCACGGATGCACAGCTTGACAGCGAGTTGACGAAAGACAATCCCAATATGACTTTCAAGGACGAGGAATTAATGGACAAAGCTTTGGATGATATTGATGTGGACGAAATAGTAAATGATAAATAAAACCGTTGCCGGTTGCGTGCAGATTATACAATGTATAACCTGTTACAGATAACTTTTCTTCATGACAGACTTTTCGGACAGTGAGCTTTTAGAAAAGTTTCGAAATCCTGATACATGTCATTATGCTTTTAACCTGCTGGTAAAAAAATACCAGCAGCGTGTTTATTGGCACGTCCGCAGAATTGTAATTGACCATGACGATGCCAATGATGTGGTGCAGAATATTTTTATAAAAGTCTGGAAAAATCTTTCGGGCTTCAGGGAACATTCACAGTTGTACACCTGGCTATACCGGATTGCAACCAATGAATCTATCAGCTTCTTAAACAGCAAGCGCACAAAATTTTTTCTTCCATTGGTGGATGTAGAAAATGAGCTTTCCACACGGCTTAGCAATGACCCGCTTTTTAGCGGAGATACAATACAGCGAAAACTTCAGCAGGCTGTTTTGAAGCTGCCGCAACAGCAGCGCATTATTTTCAACATGAAATATTTCGACCACATGAAATATGAAGAAATATCAGAGGTGCTTGGCGTAACGGTTGGCGCATTAAAAGCTTCATACCATCATGCGGTGAAAAAAATTGAAAAGTATCTTACAGGAAATTAAACCATTACAGGCGGCTTATATCTAAACATTACAATGAAAACCGAGGAAAATAACAAAGAATTGAACAGCTTTCTTCCTGCCGAAACAGCAGCTAATAATGGAGGATTTTCAACCCCTGAAAATTATTTCCAAATACTGGAAAATAATATACAGGAAAAAGTAAGCCGCATTCCTGTCCTGTATACAACCAAGAGTGAAAATCCATTTGCCGTTCCCGGGCAATATTTCACAGAGCTTGAAAATTCGGTCCGTGAAAAAATTTCACTGACGATAGAGCGAGAGGCTTCTTCCCCACTCTATCTGCGTCCGAGTTTCGTTAGGGTTTTTGTAATGCTGTTTGTTATAGCCGCTTGCACCGTTACATTTATTGTACTGAACCGCAAAGGTCATTCCGTTTCTGAAAAAGATATTTCGTTCAACGACATTTACCACTCCACTTACGTTACGGACCTTGACGAAAATGAGCTGGCCGGATTAATAGAAGACTCGACAGCATTGAATTCAAACACTTCGCAATTTGAAAATTATCTTATAGAAGAAAACACAGACATTTATACACTAACCGAAGAGCTATGAAAAAACTAATTGTTGTATGTATCGCATTGCTTCCATTCTTTTTATTTGCGCAGCCGCCCCGCGAAAAAGTGGAAGCATTTAAAATCGGGTTCCTTACTAAGCGCCTGAATTTAACTCCCGACGAAGCGAAAAACTTTTGGCCGGTCTACAACAAATTCCAGGATGAGTTGGAAAAAGTGCGGAAGCAGAGGCGCGAAACATTCCGTAACCCGCAAGAAAATTTTGACGACATGAGTGACAACGAAGTTGAAAAAATGGTTGACACAGAAATTATACAGCGCCAGAATGAACTGGATATATTTAAAAAGTATCACCCGCAATTTAAACAGGTTTTACCCATTCGTAAAGTGGCACTGCTTTATAAAACCGAGGAAGATTTTAAGCGCAAACTTCTTGAAATGATTCGTGAGCGAAAAGGCGAAAAGGAAAGGTTTTAAACTATGACCAAAATAAATTCATGTAAAAGATTATTTACCCTTGCTCAACTGATTTAAATTCATATATTTGAGTTCAAGTTTTTACAACTCAAATGCAATCCATCGTTTTCCAATATTCATACGACCATGTTTACAAGGGTGCAAAAATGGTTTTGCATAACAAGGGTTTTTCTATAATTAAGAGCGACCGTAGCAGCGGGTTCATCAAGTTCAGAAAGTATTTTTTGTTTTTTATTCCCAGCCAGGAAGCGATTTTGAACATCAACAAAATGGACGACAAAAATATACGTGTTACCGTTTCAGCTTCTGCAAAAGGTATTCTTTTCAGGAACAATAAAAAAGCTGCTCAAGCCGAAAACCGTATTGTTGAGGTGATGGCTTCCATTATCTGATTGCAAAATCTGCCTCCTGAAAATTAATTTGCCCTGCTTTGTTCAGGGCTTTTTTATTTTTGTTTCGATATGAGAACCCGGGATATCTTTTTTAACCACATCGCGCAGACATCACTTGCTCCTGCCGCCCTTGAAATTATCAGCGCAAAAGGCAGCCGGTTGAAAGACGTGAACGGAAAAGAATATATCGATTTGATTTCCGGAATTTCGGTAAGTGCGCTGGGGCACAACCATCCTGAAATCAACAATGCCATAAAAAAGCAAGTCGACCAGGGGCTGCATTTTATGGTGTACGGAGAATTTATACTTCAGCCGCAGGTAATGTTGGCAGAATTGCTGACAACTATTCTTCCTGAAAAATTAAACTGCACCTACTTCGTCAGCTCGGGCAGCGAGGCCGCTGAAGGCGCCCTTAAACTTGCAAAACGGTTTACCGGAAGAACAGAAATTATTTCGTTTCAGAATGCATATCATGGGAGCACGCATGGAGCGCTAAGCGTTGCCGGGAATGAAGCCCTGAAAAATTCCTTTCGTCCCCTGCTTCCTGATGTTACTATTCTTCCGTTTGACAGCATCAATTCACTTGAAAAAATATCATCGCGCACGGCATGCGTAATTGCCGAAACCATACAGGGAGAAGCAGGAGCCATTGTTCCCAAAAAATCTTTTATACAAGAGCTTCGAAATCGCTGCACCGAATCGGGTGCTTTGCTGGTGCTTGACGAAATCCAGGTTGGCTGCGGACGAACAGGCAAAATGTTCGCCTTTGAGCATTTCGGAATCGTGCCCGATATTCTTCTTTTAGGAAAGTCATTTGGAGGCGGAATGCCCCTAAGCGCTTTTATTTCGTCAAAGGAAATTATGTCTTCATTAACCGTTAATCCTTCTCTTGGTCATATAACTACTTTTGGCGGACACCCCGTATCGTGCGCTGCCGGATTTGCAGCCCTCAATATTATGAGGAGAGAAAAATTATTAGATACTATTGCAGAAAAAGAAAATATTTTCAGGAAATACCTCGTTCATAAGCATATACAAAGCATTACGGGCAAAGGGTTGCTTCTTGGCATTGAATTTGAGAATGAAAACACGTGTAAATCAATTATTAATGACTGTATTAAAAGCGGGGTTGTAACGGATAATTTTCTTTTTGCCCCGAATAAAATGAGAATTGCGCCTCCGCTCAATATTTCGGCAGAAGATATTCGTTTATCTTCTGAAATAATTATGAATTCGATAGAACAAATAAAAAATTAAAATAAAACTATGAACACACTTATAGTAGAAGATGAAAAAAGTTTATCGCACGAAATAGAGATTTTTCTGACCCGCGAAGGATTTAACTGCGATGTGGCCTTTACAGGAAAAAGCGCCTCTGAAAAAATCTACGTAAATAATTATGACTTCATTCTGCTGGATATAGGCCTGCCCGACATGAACGGATTGGATATTTTAAGGGAAGCAAAAGAAGCAAACAGCGAATCTTCTTTTATTATTCTTACGGCACGCGGCTCGGTGGAAGATAAAGTTGCCGGGCTTGGACTGGGCGCAGACGATTACCTGGCTAAACCGTTTTCACTGCTCGAACTGCAGGCGCGCATGCAGGCTGTGCTTCGCAGGAAACATGGGTTGCAGAAAAATACCATTAAGGTTCACGATTTTGAAATAGACATCCAGAACCGGACCATAACACAAAGCGGAAAAAACGTGCCGCTTACCAAAAAAGAATTCGATATTCTTAACTATCTTATCCTTCATAAGAACCGCGTGCTTACGCGCATGCAGCTTACCGAGCATATATGGGGCGACATTCTGGAGGATGATTATGAGTCGAATTATATTGATGTTCACATCAAGAATTTACGGAAAAAACTTTCCGCATTTACCAACGTAGATTGGATTGAAACCGTGCGCGGCATCGGCTACAGGGTGAATGTTTGATGCAGGCTGCCGTCAGCAAAGATTTTTCTGAATGGTTTGATTGTTTACTATTGAACCATAAAGCAATTTAACAATTACCCTTGAAACTCCAGCTAAAGTTTGTTTTATATAATGCAATTTCCAAGGCGGTAATTATACTTGCAATCGGGGCTTTTCTTCCCATTATTACCCAGCGGGTAGTATACAATCACATCGACAACCGGCTGCTTGCCCGCTCCGACAAAATTCTCAAGGTTATCCGCCTGGGCGGGCTTAATGAAATTATGCTGGATGAGGATTGCAGCTTTGGCAACTACAATATTTTCAAGGAAGAATTTGTTTCCATAGAGCCGCTGCACCAGATGGTGAATGACATAGGCACCATAAAAATAGAGAATACTGAACGTGATTTTGAAGGAGAAATCCTTAAGCACCGGGTGCTTTCGGAAGCATTTTTATTCGATAACCAGTTGTACGCTTTGGAAATAGGAGAAGGCCTTATCGCTGTTGAGCAAATTAATAATACCCTCTGGTATTTTACGCTCTGGTCTTTAATTGCGGTGATTGGAATTTCGATTTTTCTCGACCTTGGATTCAGCCGTTTCCTGATGCGCCCGTTTTATTCTATTATCAACCGGAAATTGCGAACGATAAACCACCCTACTCTCTTTGAGCCATCGCAGGTAAAAACAAACACCTATGAATTCAGTTATCTCAACCAAAGCATCAACGAGATGATGCAAAAAGTTAAAGACGCTTTCCTGGTGGAAAAGGAATTTATCAACTCCGCCTCTCACGAATTGCTTACACCTGTAACGGTGTTGCAGACGCGTTTTGAAAACCTTATAGCCGAGCAAAACCTGCCCGATGATGTCGCAGATAAAATTGTTGAATCGCAGAAAACGCTGATGCGGTTGAGTAAAACGGTAAAGGCGCTTTTGCTGATTTCAAAAATTGAAAATGCCCAGTATCTTAAGAAGGAATCTGCCAATATCAGGGAGCTTTCGCAGGACGTGCTGATGGAAATTTCGGAGCGGCTTATCAGCAAGGGAATAGTGGTTGAAGAGGAATGGAACTCTGAATACATTTTCCATAACTGCAACAAATCGCTGCTGCATACACTGATTCTGAATATTGTTAATAACGCCATTAAATATAACAAGCAGAATGGCAAGATAATGTTGCACGGCTCATTCAACGAGAATGGTAAATACGTGCTTAAAATTTCTGATACCGGCATGGGAATAGAAAAAGAAAACCTGAAAAACATCTTCGGGCGGTTTAAGCGTTTCCATGCCGATGATGGTGCCAGCTACGGATTAGGCCTTCCTATTGTGAAGACCATTGCCGATTTTCACGGTATCCTTGTAGAGGCAGAGTCCGTAAAAGGCGAGGGTAGCACGTTTTCGATTGTATTTCCGTAATATTTTTTTGCATTTTTACTTCACATTAATTTCACCGCCTTAGTAGGATTTTTGTTTCAAAATTTTGAGGATGAAAAAACTAATACTTTCTATTTTATTCACGCTTCCTTTCTATGCATTGCTTGCGCAGGATGTTAAGGTGATTCCTGCTGCAATGAATCCATCGGCAAAGCAGGAGGCAACGGTTGACTACAATCCCCCGGCTCCGGCAGTAAAGACAGATGCCGAGCATTCAGGTGCCAATAAGAAGAATGTGAAGTGCGTTCCCGGCTGTTCGGGCAAAAAGCAGTGTGTTAAAAAGACTTCGTCTTCCCAGAGCCTTCCCATCCATTCTGAAGAGAAAACTTCAGAATCTTCTAAAAAATAATTTTTCTGTTTATCAAGATATTAACACTTTACATTGTTAATAAACAGGTTTCGAAGATAAAATTTGCAGTATAAATAAAATTTTATATTTGCGGGTTAATTAATGGATTTATATTTGCCAACACGAAACAGCATTTAACCCATCATTTAAGTCCGTTTAAACCCCAATAAATGAGTAAGACGCAATACAAAAAGTTCACATTCGGAGAGCATCTGACTGATGAACAGATTGCTTTTTTTAATCGCAATGGATTTATTCATTTTCAGGGATTTACAACCCGCGAAAAAGTCGATGAAATCCTGCGTTCAACCGAAAATCTTCAGAAGGATTGGATTGAAAATAAGGTTGAAAAAATTAAAGGCGTTCCCATTAAATACGGAGTGGACGTAACAGGTCAAACCATTGTTCACCGGTTCCCTTTCACGTCACAATTCAGCGAACCGGTCAAGAGGTTCATCCAGGACTCCCATTTCCAGGAGTTGAAGAGACTCCTGCCGGAAGGAGCACGTATAGCCGAGAACGAAAAAGACGGTGTTATTTTCAACCATTATGTAAATACGGAAAGCAGCAATTTCCGC
Source organism: Bacteroidetes bacterium 2013_40CM_41_45 (assembly GCA_002215675.1). Lineage (GTDB taxonomy): Bacteria > Bacteroidota > Bacteroidia > AKYH767-A > 2013-40CM-41-45 > 2013-40CM-41-45. The sequence continues at coordinate 606,796 of NGFH01000009.1, forward strand.
CAGATGGGATGGCATACAGACAGTATGCGCGATATCTTCTACGGAAAGAAAATAATGCCCATGCTTAATGTTGGCCTCTACCTGGACGATTCGTCAGAAAGCAATGGAGGATTAAGGATACTGCCAGGTACCCACCGCCAAAACATTATGAGCATGATGTTCCGCAAGGCATACTTCCTCAATAACGGCAGGGATAAGAACGAAATGCTGGTAGATGCCAGGGCAGGCGACCTTGTGATTCACGATGGCCGTATCTGGCACCGTGTAGCTATGGCGCCAGTATTGGGAGAGGCAAGCCGCAGGCGGGTAATGTATGTGCCTATTATTGTTGGCGCCTATCAGCCCAAGAGTGAGCAAAGCCGCACACCGCTGTATCACCACTTTCAGAAACTTGTTAAATAATATTTCTGTTTTCATAGTTAGCCGTCTTGCAAATTTGTGAGACGGCTTTTGTTTTTAAAGGGCGACATGAAAAATTTTGCAGTTGTAACAGGAGCTTCCAAAGGTATTGGCAAAGCCATTGCTCATGAGCTTGCAAAGCGCGGCTGCAATCTGCTGCTCACTGCCCGCAGCGAGAATCTTCTCAATGTGCTGGCTTCGGAGCTTACGTATAAGTACAAGAACGAAGTTCATATTTTCCCTGCAGATTTATCTGACAGCGCGACTCCCCAAAGACTTTATAGCTTCTGTATCGGGAAAAATTTACCTGTAAATATTTTAATCAACAATGCCGGCTATGGCTTATGGGGAAAATTTAATGTGCTAAACCTGGATGACCAGTTAAATATGCTTCGCCTCAATAACGAAATCATTGTGCGGAACACCTATCTTTTTCTTGACTTGTTAAAAAAACATGAGCACTCGTATATTCTCAATGTTGCAAGTACAACAGCGTACCAGGCAATACCGGCAATGGCAGTTTATGCAGCCAGCAAAATCTTTGTCCTGAATTTCAGCAGAGCGTTGCGGCACGAACTAAAGGGAAGCAATGTTTCTGTAAGCTGCCTTAGTCCGGGAACTACTTCTACAGAGTTTATGGACCGTGCCGGCCAGCAGGCGCTGAAGAAAAAAGCAGAGAAAGTTGCTATGAAACCTGAAAGTGTTGCACGTATTGCTGTGCGCGGCATGTTCAAAAGGAAAGCAGAAATTATTCCCGGTTTTATAAACTGGTTTTCGGTTAAAGTAATTCCCTTTATGCCTAAGAAGCTGGTCGAAAATATTGCCGCTTCGATTTATAAGGTCTAACGAATTTTTTCGGGTTAAAATTTTATGACTTAAATTACTCCAAACTCGCGGGCCTGGTAAACCATTTGCAGCGTGTTGGAATAGCCCGAAATGCTTCGCATCTTTTTAATGTAGGTTTTAACAGTTTGATTTGATAAACCAAGCACATCGGCAATATGCTTTACAGACATACCGCTCTTGAGCATTTCCAGTATGCTGATGTAATTTTTGTTATCGGCAATCTTAAAAAACGGATTGTCTGCAAGCAGAAATATAGCCTTGGTTGTATCGGCCAAAACAGGTTTCTTGGGCTCGGTAAGATTATCGAGGAGGTCGGTAAGGCGGCTGAATCCTTCACTTATAAAATAAACTTTGGTCTTAAACCGCTCTGAAAATTCCCACTCGAGCTGTGTATTGCTTTCCAGGTTATAAAAAATAATATTTACCGAGTGCTTTTTTCTTTTCAGCTTGCCTAAAAATTCTTCTATTCCCTGCCTGTTTTTTTCTCCGTTAACTAAAACAATATCGGGCTGATGATAGTAGCAATTTTTAATCAGGTCGCTCACATCGGTGCACGAAAACAAAATTTCGTAATGCTGCCTTTCAAGCAAATGATGCATCATTTCCTTTTGCAGGCGATTTTTATCTAATACCGCAATTCCCGGTTTGGGTTTGGTTTTCATGTTGAGTTAGAACGGATACAAACCGTTGTTCCGTGGACGAATATAGTGAAATGTGCAGAAATACTAGTAGTTCAGAAGATTTTTATACCGCAATTGTCCATACAAATGTAATCCCCCTTTGGGGACTATTTTATCCCCCAAAGGGGATTGATGGTTTGAAAGCAAATGAAAAAATTTGCATACTAATTTAGAAACCTATAAAAAGCATTATAAAAGCGTAGAAAGAAGTTTATGATTGAGTTTAAAACCCGGGCTTTCGCATATAATCAGGCCTTGTTCGCCCACATTCGCTTAGCATTTGCCAATTTTATGCTTGCAGGTTTAAATTATTTTACTAACTTAGACATAATTTCTTCCAAACCCGTTTTTTATGCCAGATAATGGGATACAAGAAAATACACGCTTTGTTGGCAGGAAAAAAAAAGAAAAACCAGGTGTAAAAAAGGTTCTTCAACCAAGGTTAGCAATCATTAATTCCTTCACTCTGATTGCGGTTGTTTATTGCATCTCCTCCTCCATTCTCTTCTTTTCCGTAGTAGGTAATTATTTCCTAAGCGCTGTTCATTTGCTGGCGCTGCTTAGCGTTGTTACCAACTATTTTGTTCTGCTGCGCACAAAAAATTTTAAGCGTGCTACCAATGTAATTCTCACCACAGGAACTGTAGTTGTTGTTTCGCTATTTACAACAGGCGGCTGGGAAAATACCGGCTACCTGTGGCCTTTTGCTTATCTGCCCTACGCATTCTTCCTTACCGAAAGGCATACGGTAATGCACTGGGTAGTTGCTCTCTTCAGCGGATGCATTTTAGCAGTTCTGCTGCATATAGCCGGAGCAATCACCATACCCTATTCACCAGTTGCTATTGCCAATTTCTTTGCCGCCCTGTTGGTATTCACCATGTGCATACTTCTTTTTCAGAAGGCAACCGTTAAGCGCGAAGAGTTTCTTTCTTATACCGGCGCGTTGCTTGAAGCAGCGCCTGATGCAGTGATTGTAATAAATGACCAGGGACAAATTCTCAAGTGGAATGATAAAGCCGAAATCCTCTTTGGATGGAAGGAACACGAAGTAGCGGGCCGGTTGCTGAGTTCTGTCATCATTCCTCTTCGCTACCGTGAAGCACACAAAAAAGGGTTGAAGCGTTTTCTTGAAACGGGAGAAGGGCCTGTATTGAACAAGACTATAGAGATAAAAGGGTTGAATAAAAGTAATAAGGAGCTTGATGTTGCCCTTAGCATATCACCGGTTATTGTAAAGGAAAAATATCAGTTCATTGGCTTTGTACGAGACATAACAGAGCAAAAAAAAGCGGAAGAAAAAGTCAAGGAGAGTGAACACATGTTTTCAACGCTCTTTCACAGTAGCCCTGTTCTGAATGCTATTTCCGAAGCATCGACAGGAAAATATATTGAAGTCAACGATGCATTCGCACGTTTTTTTGATTTCACGAAAGAAGAAATGCTCGGAAAATCATCTATCGAATTAAATATACTTTCTCGCCCCGAAGAACGGGAACTCATCATAAAAAAAATTCAACAGGATGGCTTTGTAAGAGATGCGGAAACACAAACGATTTCGAAAAACGGAAAAACCAGGTGGGTGTCGACAAACATTGATATCATTAACCTGAATGGCAAAGATTGTTTTCTTACGGCTGCAATAGATATTACAGCAAGAAAAGAAGCCGAAGAAGAAATCAGGAAAATGAATATGGAACTGGAAAGAAGGGTGGAAGAAAAGCAAACATTGTATTCCTCCATTGTTAATTCTTCTGACGATGCCATCTTCAGTAGAACGCTGGATGGAATTATTACCAGCTGGAACCACGGGGCCGAAAAATCTTTCGGGTATTCAGCAAAGGAAATTACCGGCAAGCATATTTCCATTCTCATTCCGCCCCAGCTTATGAATGAAGAAAATGAAATAATGGAAAAAATACGTAAAGGGGAAGGTGTTGACCACTATGAAACAGAGAGAATAAGGAAGGATGGTAAAATTATTTATGTATCGCTAACCATATCTCCGCTTAGAGATTCGCTGGGAAATATTACGGGGGCTTCTAAAATTTCGCGCGATATAACTGAACGCAAGATAGCGGAAGAAGAAAAAATAAAATACACCCACGACCTTGAGCGCTCTAACAAAGAGCTCGAGCAATTCGCTTACATCGCCTCGCACGATTTACAGGAACCCCTCCGCATGGTGGGAAGCTATGTGCAGTTGCTTGAGAAAAGATACAAAGGCAAATTAGATGCAGACGCAGATGAGTTCATTCACTTTGCCATTGACGGTGCAAACCGTATGAAGCAACTCATCAGCGACCTGCTGAATTATTCGCGCACAAGCCGCGAAACGCAAATTACAGAAGTGGATATTGCTAAAGTACTTGGCGATGTAAAAAAGAATCTTACCACAAGCATCATGGAAAGCAATGCTAAAATAAATCACAACGGCATGCCTGTAATAAAAGCAGATCGCACACAAATGATGCAGCTCTTTCAGAATCTTATCGCTAATGCCATCAAGTTCAGGAAAGAGGATGAAGCGCCCGTTATAAATGTTAAAGCTATTAACGAAAATGGGCATTGGTTTTTTTCAGTCAGCGACAACGGCATCGGAATAGAGAAAGAATATTCTGATAAAATATTCGTCATCTTCAAACGGCTGAATGATAAGGCAAAATATGGCGGAACCGGGATTGGCCTTGCCATCGCAAAAAAAATTGTAGAACGGCACAGAGGTAAAATATGGTTCGAATCGGAATTAGGAAAGGGAACAACATTTTTTTTCACTCTTAAAAATTTACAGTCATGAGAAACATAGAAATTCTTCTTGTAGAAGACAACCCGGGTGACATACGACTCACCAAGGAAGCATTAAAAGAAAGTAAAATCACCAACAACTTGCATGTGGCCATTGATGGTGTTGAAGCCATCGATTTTCTCAAGAAGCGGGGAAGGTTTGCCAACTCCCCTACTCCGGATTTAATACTTCTCGATTTAAACTTGCCCAGGAAAGGGGGCATAGAAGTGCTTGCTGAAATAAAAGCAAACGGGCAAATGAAAGTAATACCAACTGTGGTTCTCACCACTTCGCAGTCAGAGAAAGATATCCTTAAATCATACGAGCTGCATGTAAATTGTTTTGTAACGAAACCCGTAGAGTTCGATGCTTTTGCAACCGTTGTCAGAAGCATTGAGGATTTCTGGTTCACTATTGTCAAGCTACCGAAAATGGAACAACAATAAATGCATAGTCATATCAACATATTACTTGTAGAGGATAACCCGGGCGATGCTTTTCTTATACAGCAAATGCTCCGGGCATCCGATTTCAGCAGCGCTACACTGCTCACAGCTTCTACATTAAAAGAAGCGCTGAAGTACAGTGCCACAGATATAGAAATACGGCTCATACTCCTGGACCTCGGCTTACCCGACAGCGATGGAATGGAAAGCGTACGCACTATACGTAAACATTTTCCTGACACTGCGCTCAATGTACTTACCGGCCTTGATGATAAGCAGACAGCAACCAATGCTCTACGCGAAGGCGTACAGAATTACCTGGTAAAAGGAGAAATTGACAGCGATGAACTGGAAGAGGCAATCCGTTATTCCCTGGAAAGGCACAACTTCATTAACAAACTTAAAGGGGCCAATGAGTCCCTAACGCTATCGGAACAGAAATACAAACTGCTTTTTAAGGACAACCCCATGCCTATGTGGGTTATTGATTACAAAAACAATCTTGCGTTTATTGATGTCAACGAAGCCGCGTTACAACATTATGGATATACCCGTGAAGAATTTCTTTCCATGACATCCATAGACATCAGGCCTGAAGCTGAAAAGGGACGCTACATTCGGCTTCGCAGGGCTGCACAACAGGGCTCAAATTATGCAGGCATCTGGAGACATATAAAAAAGGATGGGACCATTATTGACGTGGAAATAAAAACCCATGATATAATTATTGATAACCAGGAAGCACGCCTTGTTCTTGCCAATGATGTCACAGAAAAATTAAAAGCAGAAGACGCTCTTCGACTTGCTGAAACAAATTACCGCGAACTGTTTGATAAAGCAAACGATGCCATTTATGTTCATGAGATGGAAACGGGAAGAGTATTGCAAGTAAATCACAGAGCAACGGAGTTAACAGGTTTTTCAAAAGAAGAACTTCTTAATACGGACCCGCATGAGTTTATGTCCGGTCATCCCGATTATACTTTCGAGCATGCCATAAATTATATTCAGAAAGCTGCCATGGGAGAACCGCAGCTTTTCGAATGGTTGGGAAAAAAGAAAGACGGAACGCTCTCCTGGTATGAAGTGAACTTAAAAAGAGCTGCCATAGCCGGGGAAGAAAAAATACTCGCCTTCTTCCATGAAATTAACGAGCGCAAAAAAGCTGAAGATAAAATAATTAAAAGTGAGGAACAATACAAAGACCTTGTTGAAAACATTACTGACCTTATTTGTACGCACGACCTGAATGGGCGGATACTGTCTGCGAATAAAGCAGCGGAAAAAATTGTGGGCTTAAGCTTTGGCCCTGAAAACAATTGGAATATCAAAGATATCCTTTCTCCTGATAGAAGAGCTGCCTTCGATGAGTATATTGCTACTATAAAAGAAAAAGGACACGCTGAGGGGCTAATGAAAGTGCAAACCAGCAAAGGTGAAATACGCATTTGGGAATACCTGAACACATTAAAAACAGACGGAGTTAAGGCCCCGATAATACGCGGTTATGCAAGAGATATTACCGAACGAAAAAAAGCAGAAGAAAAAATAAGGGAATCGCATAAGGAGTTGCGGGAGTTAACTGCCCATCTGCAAACTATACGCGAAGAAGAACGGACTCACATTGCGCGTGAAGTGCATGACGTGCTGGGGCAGCAGATTACCGGGTTGAAAATGGATATGACCTGGCTTAAGAAAAAAATCACAGATAAAGACAAGAGCACAGAAAAACGATTTACCGAGATGCTTTCTCTTGCCGATGAAATGGTAAAAACCATACGCAAAATTGCAAGCGAGCTGCGCCCGGGAATCCTGGATGACCTCGGCCTTATTCCTGCTCTTGAATGGCAGAGCAACGAATTTGAAAAACGCACCGGGATAAAATGTCTTTTTACTTCGAACAATACATTGCCGGACATAGCTCAGACAAATGCCACAGGAATTTTTCGCATCTACCAGGAAACCCTTACCAACGTAGCACGCCATGCAAAAGCAACCAAAGTAGATGCAGCTGTAACTTTTGATGGCGGAGCTATTAAGCTGTCTATTGCAGATAATGGAAAAGGATTGAACACAGAAGAAATGAAATCAAAAAAAACTTTGGGAATTGTAGGCATGAAAGAACGAGCGGCAATGATGAAGGGCAATCTTACGGTACAAACACGCACCGAAGGTGGGACGGTTGTGACTTTATTGGTACCTGTTAATAAAACGGAAGCCTAACTATAAAAACTTATTTGTATGAAAATCCTTATTGCAGACGACCATGCTATAGTCCGTAAAGGATTAAAGCAGATTTTGCTCGAAGAATTTTCTTCGGCAGAAATTCTTGAAGTGGAAAACGGAAACCAACTGCTCAAAGAAATCCGCAAACAAAAATTCGATGTTGTTATAAGCGACCTCTCCATGCCCGGACTGGGAGGGCTTGATACACTCAAACAACTGAAAGAAGAATTTCCCAAGCAACCCGTCCTTATTCTAAGCATGCACCCCGAAGACCAGTATGCCATTCGCGTGCTGCGCGCCGGCGCATCCGGTTATCTTAACAAAGAAACCGCGGGCGATGAATTGGTGAAAGCCGTCCGCCAGATTACAAGCGGAAAGCGGTACATCTCACCTGCGGTGGCCGAAAAACTTGCGGAGAATCTTGATATTGATTCGAGCAAGCCGCTGCACGAAACACTTTCTGACCGCGAGTTCGAAGTGCTGAAACTTATTGCAGAGGGAAAAACTGTTTCAGACGTTGCCGAAATTCTTTCCCTGAGTGTCGCCACAATCAGCACGTACCGCACACGCCTTCTCGAAAAGCTCCACTTAAAGAACAATGCGGAATTGACGCGCTACGCGCTTGATAATAAAATGGTATAAGGAACTACCCTATTCTTTAATAGCCCTTTATACGGGCCATTTTAGGCCTTTCCATCGACTTTTTTAAGACATTATCCCATTTTCCCTGTTAAGGGGGGTAGTCCCCTTTTGGGGACTGTTTTGTACCCCAAAGGGGATTGCGCAGTAACATACTAACCCGAACATTTGCACTGAGATTGCGAGAAGTGTCTATGGGTGCGGCTGACATGTTTATTAGTTGCAATGCGATTAACAGAATGAAAGAATTTTTCCTGATTTTTTTTTGTAATACAAACTACGACAAGTAAAAAGTATTTCAAACTATTTCACACCCTTGACCAGTCCGTTGTTTTGCATTCAAAATATTTTTAACCGGAAATGATAAACGCTTCGACCGACATTAGCGAATACAAAAGCAGGCACGAGCAGATGCTTGAGTCGGTCAACACCATTCTCAATAACTCAAGACGGCTCGGAGTTACTCACCTCGTCACCGAAGATGAACGTTTTGACGGCAGCCATATTCACATCGATGGCAAGGAACTCATTAATTTTGGCTCGTGCAGCTACCTGGGGCTTGAGCTTGACCAGCGACTGAAAGATGCCGGCAAAGAAGCAATCGACAAATTCGGAATGCAATTTTCTTCTTCGCGCGCTTATGTTTCCATTGGGCTGTATAGCGAACTTGAAAATTTATTTGAACAAATGTTCGGGCAGCCGGTAATACTTGCTTCCACGGTAACTCTTGGCCACATTGCGAACATTCCCGTTCTGGTTGGAGATGACGATGCCGTTATAATGGATGTTCAGGCGCATGCTTCGGTTCAAACAGCTGTTGATTTGCTGAAAGTTCGTAAGGTGCACACAGAAATTATTCGCCACAACCGGCTCGATATTCTTGAAGATAAAATCAAAGAGCTTTCTTCAGGTCATAAAAAAATATGGTTCATGGCAGATGGTGTTTATTCCATGTATGGAGATTTACTCCCCGTCACAGAATTAGTTGGGCTGATGAACAAATATCCGCAGCTGCATCTTTATGTTGATGATGCGCACGGAATGAGCTGGACTGGCCCCAATGGAACGGGGTATGTTATGAGCCAGCTTAATAGTAGCTTTCCGGACAGGTTATTTCTTGTCTGCGGACTTGCTAAAAGTTTTGGTACTGCCGGCGGATTATTAATTTATCCCAACATTGAAATAAGACAGCTGGTGAGAAACTGCGGGAAGACCATGATATTCTCCGGACCCATTCAGCCGCCTGTGCTTGGGGCATCGGTTGCATCAGCGCATATTCATTTGTCAGAAGAAATTTATGCGCTGCAGAATCAACTAAAAAAGAAAATAGGCTTCTTCAACAGCAAGGCGGCGGATTACGGGCTTCCTTTGGTTGCACCTTCCGGCTCACCGATTAAGTTCATTGGAGTAGGCAAACCCGAAACCGGTTATATGATGGTGCGAATGCTTATCAAGCTCGGGTTTTATGTAAACCTCTCTGTGTTCCCCAGCGTGCCTTACAAAAACACAGGAGTAAGAATTACGCTTACCAATCATCTTACCGAGGAAAATATCGACAACTTGTTGTACACGTTTGCACGCCAACTTCCCGAAGCGCTGCGGCTTAGCAATTCTTCCATGGAAAATATTCATAAGGCATTTAAGCCCAAGGCGCCCGTTGTTAAAGAAAAAGAAACTCTTCAAACGGTTGCTGCATAAAAAGCTTAAACCTGGGGCACTCCGTTTTTCACCCAGGCTTCTGCCTCTTCAAGCGAAATAAAATAACGCGTCTTCACATCTTCATCGTTGTATTTTGTCACGATGAGTTTAATGGCTTGTTCGTTAAACGAATTCCTGGTTACCACCAGCGCCTGGCAGCGGAAACCTGCAGCAAGTGCGCGCGGATACCAGTCATCAACAATCCATTGGCGGTCTGCTTCCGAAATAATTTTCATCTCGCGGGCATCAGCAATTATGGTTGACGCCTGCTTCATCGACAAGGCATTAATTATTTCATCCAGAATTTTCCTGAAGTCATCTCCGCTTACAAAAATTCCTTTCCATTTTGTCTGTATAACACCAAGCGTTTCATTATAAAAAATGTCGCATTCGTAGCTGGTGAAAAGAAGGGTAAGTTGTTCCATAAAATTTCTGTAGGTCTAATTTAGAAAAAATTAATTCAAGAGTTCTTTTATTCTCTTAATTTTTTTTACTCGCTTTGTACCTGATAACTTCTGCTTTCTCAATAGTTATCAGCCCGCCCGATTTTGATTCTTCAAATAAACGCTCAACCGTTTTTGTGAACGTACGGATTTTTTCTTCCGTGTCCACAATCTCAACCACCATAGGAAGGTCAGAGGAAATTTCAAACAACTTTGTTGTATGAACCTTTGAGTTAGCGCCAAACCCCATCATGCCTCTGGTAACGGTAGCTCCTGAAAGCCCTTGCTTCTTTGCCTCGTACACAATCGTTTCGTAAAGCGTTTTATTCCCCACTTTATCACTCTCCCCAATGAAGATGCGTAGAAGTTTTGCGTCAGGATCATTTTCCATTATTAAATAAGTTTGACAAGTGAATATCCCACATATGTTAAGAGCAATCCAATTGCCACGCTTGCAACGATATAAAGTGAAGCGTACACGAATTGTCCATCGCGAAGCATGCTTATAGTTTCATTTGCAAAAGCCGAGAAGGTTGTAAACCCTCCTAACAATCCTGTGGCAAGAAATAATCTCCATTCCTGCGACATGCTGCTCCTGTCACTCAAGCCGAAAACAATTCCGATAATAAAGCAGCCGGTAAGGTTTACAACTAAAGTACCGAACGGAAAAGAAGAAAGAAATTTTGACTGTACCGATTGCGAAAGCAGGTAGCGAGAAATTCCCCCGATAAAACTTCCGGTTCCTATCGCCAGTATTATTTTCATATCGTATAGCAGCCCCTTCAGTAATTCAATTTATGCGGAAAGTTATTTAATCTTCCTGCATTTCTTTTGAATCATCTTTTTTCGGCTTTGGTGTGTCCAAAATATTTGGAGGCCGCACAACAGATTCTTTTTCCAGCTCATAAGGAAAATACGCACGCACAGACCGTTCGGCCGGCAACCTGCATATAATTACGTTACGTTCCTTGTCAATGCTGACCACCATCAAAGTCAGCTCCTTTTGATTTAACGGAACAACACTGTCCCCGACTTTAAAATCGTCAACAGTGTATGGTTTTGAGGACATAAAATGGTTTTCATTTGTAAAATACTTAACGGCAAAATTAAGAAATTATTCTTTGACGAACGCTAAAAGTCATGCCCTTTAACAGTTCCAGGCCTTTGTCATGCAAAATACTACAGCTCTTCCTTTATTGCGACTACATTATTATTCATGTCGTTACTATTTTTCTAAGATGTATGATTCCGGTTCTTTGCTCTTGCAGGCACCCTATAATATGCGTCCGTTAAATATAACAAAACAAATTGCCAACAAAGAATCTGCAGCGCTCGATAAATATCTGCAGGAGATAAACCGCGTGGATTTAATCACCGCTGAGGAGGAGGTCCTGCTTGCACAAAAAATAAAAGAGGGAGATGAGAGAGCTATGGAAAAACTTACCAAGGCAAATCTGCGCTTTGTAGTTTCCGTTGCCAAGCAATACCAAAACCAGGGTTTGCCGCTGGCCGACCTTATCAATGAAGGAAATATTGGCCTGGTAAAAGCAGCAAAAAAGTTTGATGGAACGCGCGGGTTTAAATTAATTTCTTATGCCGTATGGTGGATTCGTCAGTCCATTCAGAATGCCATTGACGAGCATAGCCGCCTGGTTCGCCTGCCCTCAGCTAAATCGGATATGATTAAAAAAATCCGGAAGGCTTCTATGAAGCTGGAACAGAAATTTCAGCGTGAACCTTCATACGAAGAAGTCGAAATGCAAATTTCTCTTCCTGCAAAAACCATTGGCAACCTGATGAATAACCCGGCCAGGCAAGTATCTATAGATGCGCCGATAGCAGGGAGTGACAGCCTTACTCTTTCGGATGTGATAGAAGATAAAAACAGCAAAAATGCCGAGCAGGAACTTTTCAATGAATCACTAAAAAAAGAATTAGAAACTATTCTTTCTGCGCTACCTTCTGACGAAGGAAATGTGTTGCGCCTTTTCTTTGGGTTGAATGGCAAACAACCTATGACCTTTGCAGAAATAAGTATTCAATTGGGATACACACCCGAACAAATAGGGCCTATAAAAGAAAAAGCGCTACAAAGGTTAAAACATAATTCGCGCTGTAAATCATTAAAAGAGTACCTCGCGTAAACGCAGGTAAATACAAATTATCTTTTTAAAACGCGCCAGGTTCGTTTCTTTTGGTTCTGCGAAACAGAAACAAAATATATCCCCGAAGAAATTTTTGTAAGAGCATTTATAGAATACTCATACCCTACGTGCTCTATTTTTATATTATCTGCATAAAATAATTTTCCCTCTATATTGGTGAGAGAAATTGCCGCCGGTGAAATAGTGTTCTCAAAACGTATATTTAATTTTTCACTGAAAGGATTGGGATAAATAAAAATCTCATCAGCGCTTTCTTTAATGTTCACCATCTTAACACCGATGACTTTTGTGGTTCCGTCATAATCGGTTTGCGAAAGGCGGTAATAGTTATTACCAACAGCAGGGCTCATATCGCAATAGGAATAAGCATTTTTTGTTGTCCTGGTACCTGCTCCGTTAATCTTTGCAAGCTCGGTAAACTCAAGAGCATCGTTACTTCTTGACAAGGTAAAATAATTGTTATTAACCTCTGATGCTGTTGCCCACTCAAGCTGCACGGAGTGGCTGAATTCTTTGGCTGAGAAATCAATTAATGTAACAGGTAATACAGAGCTACCGATTGTAATAATGGAACTCACAATTTGTTTTCTTCCGCATGCATCCGTAATCACACATTTAAGCACCCCTGTAGTGGGAGAGGCGACAATTGGCGAGGTAAAGTTGGTGGTATCTTTCGCAGCATTCGCAAAGCTTCCGCCTACGGTGGAAGTCCATGCGAATGTATAAGGCGGGGTTCCTGAATTTACATTCACCAATACCTGCGATGTTTCATTACCGATTAACGAAGACGGAATAGTATAATTCAACACAACGACTTGCTTTAAACTTCCTGCCACCAATAAATAATTAAAAAATGCGCGCTGGGCTGCTACTTTTTCTGCTGTAGTTCCGTTTCCATCTATGTCGTGCCCGGCTTCATACATTACATATCCGTTGTTTGCGTTACCATATGCTCGTCCGTATACCATTAATGCCCCTTCGTTGGGTGAAGCTCCGTCCGAGGTGGTTACTAATCTTTTTGTTGTGCCTCTCCATGCTCCCGTTGTTTGCGGTATGTACCACTTTTCAGAACCTCCGTTTGTAGCTCCGTCCATCGTACCCATAAACTGCATTACGGGGTCAGTCGGATAATTATGTGTATACGGTGCAGTAGGATTACCTGCGTGCGTTTGTGTAACACCAGCGCCGCATTTACCACTGCTATAACATTGAAGCCCGTTGGTGGAGAGATAATCTAATTGCTGAAAAGGAGAAGACGTATTGGTAACGCCTTCCATCACGCTTACAGCATGACACTCTGACCAGATAGATGACTTTTGAGCCGTTACAAAATTGTAGAGAGGAGAGTGAGTGCTCCATAGGGGGTCTCCATGCGGGTTTATCCAAATGTCGTGGCAGGAAGTAAGTTGTGTCGGGTCGCCTATATCATAAGAAGTTGCCGGTAGAGCTGCGTTAGTATAATAACCCGTGATAATATTTTGATTGTTCGACAGGTTATCAATCATAGCCTTTGGAAAATAGGTTAATGTAGCATACACAGGAACCGTAATAGCGCCTGCTGTATAAACTCCCTGCACCCCCTGGCCTTGCCAGTATGTGATGCGTGTCGTCACGCTAGACGTAATATCTTCAGCGCGAATTATAAATGTGCCGCCTTTATAATCAATTCCATTATACGTAAAATCCGCACCGTCTTTTACCTTGCTTGAATTAATAACCCATTTTACCGGCACGTTGTAATTATAAATAAGGTCATACAACATACCGTATGGCTTTAGGCCATTGGCATATGTTTGCGGGGTAATACCCATATTAATAATAAATGAGCCGCTCGATAAGGTCTCATCAGAAGTAGCGTATACCCCTGTGGGCGACATTAAATTAAAGTACCCGAAAAAGAGAATAAAGGCAACAACTGAAGCTGCGCTATAGATGAATCCTCTTTGACGCATAGCCTTTAGCAATCGCATCTTCAGCGTCATTCTCTGGCGATAAATAAGGCGAATCCTTGGTCTTTGATACATGGGTAGTAAACATATTTGCAGCGCAATTATACTTTAGAAAATCTCGGCCCGTTTAGTCAAAATGAATTAAAATCTTACATCGGGCGATGGGGGTTTTTTGAAAGAAAAAATTACTTAAAAAAATAAACACAACTCGCGCTGTAAAGCATTAAAGAATTCCTTGTAAAATTTTAAGAGACTCTTCCGTTTTATCTTCTTTTAGTATTTCTCGCTCTTCTGAACAAAAGGAATTGCAACTATTTGCCGGGATTGTCATACAAATCATGACATCATAATTCATATAAATACTATTGTCCCCGGGGTATCGTTTGCCGTTGATTTGCATCCAAGTAAATAATAAATGAACCTGATAATAATCTTAAAACAAATGAACTCAATGAGAAGACAAATGTACAGGAGCAGCATGCGGCCCAGGATGGTGCTTCGCCCCCGCCTACGTATGAGATTAAAGCGTAAGTTAATAATAGGCGGATTCGCCCTGCTCCTGAATTCTGCTTTGGTGTTTGCTTATTTCTTTTTTATAAAAACGGATAAATCGAGTGCCAGCCAGATGCTGGATGGAAGTTCAGGCAATTGGAATGCAGCTTCCACCTGGACAGCAGGCAGAGTTCCTGCAAGTAATGATACGGTCACCATTACGGCAGGTAATACAGTAACTATACCTACTTCTACAGCGGTGTATACTAACATGAAAATTATTGTATACGGAACGCTTCACATCACCGCCGGAAAAAAACTTTTATTGTGTAACGGAATGATTGATGTAATGGCAGGCGGATTTATCGTTGGAGATAATGGAGGAAGCATGGTTGATATATGCGCTGTCACCGCATGGGATGGTGCGATGCCCGGCGCAGGGCCTATGGAGATTGGCTCCACGGTGCTTCCGGTAACGCTCGCATATTTTAAAGCAGAGAGCGCAAACAACGGAACTATAAATCTATCCTGGCAAACTGCCAGCGAGGTTAACTGCGATTATTTTTCCGTAGAACGCTCTATTAACGGCAGCGACTTTGAGAGCATATCTAAAATTAAAGGCGGGGGAAACAGTTCTACTGCTTTGCAGTATTCTTATATTGACGACAACCCGCACAGCCCCGTTTCTTATTACCGCCTCAGGCAGGTTGACTTTGACGGAAAATCAGAAACGTTCAGGATTGTTTCAGTAAATCTAAATCCTGTGCACGAGCTGGTGGTTTATCCCAACCCGGTTTCTACAGGAGAATCAGCAACGATACAGATACCTGCAGAAAATGAAAATACATTGCAGGTATCCGTTATGGATGCTCAGGGCAAAAAAATATTTTCACAGCTTATTGAAAAGGAAAACGCATCGGATAATATGATACGTTTTGTAACTGAAAAATTTCCTGCCACAGGCACATATTTTATTAGTGCTTCGGGGTTAACCAACAAATATCTTAAGAAAATAATTGTGCTGTAACAAGGCATACTTATACTTTGCAAGCCCCCAGCTCTCGGGGGCTTTTTCATTTTATCGAGCCATGTCATAAAAGGCGCTCCCCCTTTGGGAAAAAATTTAGGATGGGGTGGATGTTTTAGTAGCCACACATTTCTACCCGTACTTCTTTCCGTCCCGCTTTCGTGGCGCAAGGCGCCACTCAATCGGGGCTAGTTTAGCAGCGGCCGGAAGTCGAACTATCTAATATTGTCCCGTTGTTGTCCATGTAGTGCAAAGGTTATTTGCAGTTGGTTTCTGCAACAAAAGGATTTATCAAGGTAAATCTTTCATCTTGCTTTTAATCCAAAGACAACAAAGAACTGACAAACTCCGTACATAGAGACCTTTTTAAATTACTGAATGAAAAAAATAAGAGTACGAAAGATTATTCTTTTCTCGCTGCTGGTAATTATTTTCACCGGGATATCTTTATTGTTCTGGTATAACGAATGGGTATACAGCTTACCTACCCCTGTTCCCAAGAATTATCGCAACATTGAAAAGGGAGATTACATTGACATTGACCAGGCACTAAAAGCAGAAAAAAACAAGCCCGTCTTTCTCCATTTTTTTAATCCTTCCTGTCCCTGCTCAAAATTTAATATCCCTCATTTCAAATCCTTAGTAAAACAATATGGCAGCAAAGCAACATTTGCCGTAGCGGTTGTAAGCAAGGATAATTACACTGAGAAAGAAATTCAAGATAAGTTTGATTTAACGATACCGGTCTTATTTGATAAATCTTTAGCAGCTTCATGCGGAGTGTATTCTACTCCGCAGGCAGTAATTCTTGATGGGGAGCATAAGCTTTATTTCAGGGGCAACTATAATAAGAGCCGCTATTGCACCGAGAAAAAAAGTAATTACGCCCAGATGGCTATGGATTCGCTGCTGGCAAATAATCCCGAACCAAAATTCAGCCAGGCAGCATTAAAGGCGTACGGATGCGAGCTGCCTTCTAACTGCAAAAAATAAAAATAGAAAAGCTAAAAAACACTCAGCAAAAAATGGAACAAAAAAAACACCTGGAGCTGGTTCTTGATGAAATAAGACATAAATCCGACCGTCTGATGGACTATTTTCTCATCAGTTATTTTATTGTGGGTTTACTGCTTGCCTTCTTTTACAGTACATGGCTTGTAGCTATTGGCGTGGGCGGATTGTCACTGATAGCATATTATTCCTCAAGACATCTTTTACCTGAATCAAATCTTTATCAATATATAGTGAGTGTAGTATTTGGAATTTTTATGGCACAGTTTATTTACCAGATGCACGGACTGTTCGAGATGCACTTTATTGCTTTCATCAGCAGCGCCATGCTTATCGCTTATCAAAACTGGAAGCTCCAGATTCCTATCACATTGTTTGTAGTTATGCATCATGCCGCGTTTGGTTATCTCCAGTTTATCGGTTACGACAAAATATATTTTACCCAGCTCGATTACATGAGCCTGCAAACCTTTATCATACACGCCTTGCTTGCAGCAGTCGTATTTTTCATTTGCGGACTGTGGGGATACCGGTTTAGGAAAAACACGATTAGCCATATAGAACAATCATTTGAAATAGGACGTCTGCAAATAGCAGAAGCGCAGAAAGAAGAACTGCTGAAAGCCAATACTGAATTAGATAAATTCGTCTACAGCGTTTCACATGACCTGCGTGCCCCCCTCACCTCTATGCTCGGTATAGTTGAAATCTCTGAGTCCATTACAGAGCAAAATATTATCCGCGAGCAATTAGGCATGGTAAAAGGAAACATCCGCAAATTAGACGGATTTATCCTCGACATTCTTGCCTACTCCCGAAATTCAAGGCTGGAAGTGAAGAAAGAAGAAATACATTTTAATGAATTGCTCAACGATATAACGAATAATCTTAAATTCATTGGCAGCACCAATCGTACGGTTGATATCAGGTGCAGCGTGAGCAACGGAGTACTTTTTAAATCAGACAAAAGCC
This sequence comes from Bacteroidetes bacterium 2013_40CM_41_45, assembly GCA_002215675.1. Lineage (GTDB taxonomy): Bacteria > Bacteroidota > Bacteroidia > AKYH767-A > 2013-40CM-41-45 > 2013-40CM-41-45. The sequence continues at coordinate 624,574 of NGFH01000009.1, forward strand.
GCCTGAACGTAATTCTGAATAATTTAATTTCAAACTCTATCCGATACCAGGATCCCGGTGCGGAAACCCCTTATGTGGACATCCGGGTAAATGTTTCTGCACATGCAGCCGAAATAGTAGTTAAAGATAACGGCATCGGCATCAGCAAGGAACATCAGCCCAAAATTTTTGAAATGTTTTATCGCGTGTCAGAAAATTCCGTTGGCTCCGGGTTGGGATTATTTATCGTTAAGGAAAGCATTGAAAAGCTTAAAGGAAGCATTGCACTGCAATCCGAATTAGGGCAGGGAACCATATTTAATATTCACATTCCAAATAATTTAAACTAATCAAAGAAGATATGAGCAAGCTAAACGGAAAATACATTTATAAAAAGGTAATGGTCATTGACGACAGCGAAGCAGACCGCTATGTTGCATCGTATAATATCAAAAGACATTACTTTGCCGAGGAAGTAATTTTAAAAGATTCGGCAAAAAGTGCGTTGGAATACCTGAGGTCATCTGCCGAAATGCCCGGCAACCTGCCACATTATATTTTTCTCGATATCCGCATGCCCGATATTGACGGCTTTGCTTTTCTCGATGAATACGAAAAGCTTCCGGAAACTGTAAAAAAAACCTGCATCATTATGATGCTTTCTTCATCACTGAATCCTGAAGACCATCAAAGAGCTGAGCAAAATAAATTCGTCACCCGGTTCCTTAATAAACCGCTCGATAAAGAGAAATTGGAAATCTTAACAATACAATAGCAATCACATAATATTTCCAGTGGTCTAAATGTTTCCCATCCTTAAACATTTTTTTAACTTTTTATCATTAATTCTTTCTAAAAAATACTGGGGTCTTTCCTAAATCGCATTAGGGTTTCCTTGGTTTTTTCTCCGCTAGTTTTTGCAAAACAATTACACTCTGAGATTCTTTTTTGAAATGCGTGCCTGACCTTTAAGAGGACTTTTTTCCTTTGCACCTCTCCCATCCGCTCTGAGCCCTTAAACAGCCGCTATTACAGGGGTTTTCAACCTTTTGTCTTTTAAAATGACTTCAAGGCTATCTTTTTTGAACTGCAATAAACCCAACATATTCAGGGACTTGTAGTACTAATCACTACAAATACTTCTCGTCTGCGATGACGTTGTAATCCGCGTCATTACTATTGTTCAAGGGGGCGCATCTTTGTTTGTTTGCACTATCAAATCGATAGAACAAAAACAAATCAACACGCAAAAAAATGAACAAGAAACTCAACGTATTACTGGCTGATAACACTCCCACTCATACGCATGGCATACGCAGCCTTCTGAACCATTACAACGACTATGTAGCCGTTAAACATGTTACAGACGGCTGGGATATAGTTACCCAGACTCAAACCTCTCCCGACTTAGTAGTGCTCTACGATAACGTACCCACTCCAAATGGTATAGAGCTACTGGTGGCAATAAAAATGAAGTATCCAAAAGCAAAAGTTATCCTCTTTACCCGCGACCCGGAACCCTATTACCGCAACATGTGCGAACTGCTGGGCGCTGATTATTACTACCATAGGTCACACTCCATATCAACGCTTCCCGAATCTATAAAAGCAATGATTCTGGGGTACCAGATAGCGGCTTAAAAACATTCTGACTTGATTGCACTGTGTCCCTCTCCTGCCCTTATAAAACAGAACTTAACAATAAGGGCACGGAGAGGTTTCTTAAAAAATCCCGGTCTATGTCATACAAACCACTACAAGACTTCAATGCCTTAGCTGACGCGTCAAAGGAAGTCCCTACTATTTACTTCATTAAACAAAAGACGTTTGTTTGTTATAGAATAACTGATACAATTTTAAGCTACAAAAAAAAATGAGCAGCAGACCAGACCTGATTAAAGCAATTCTTCGCCTGGACCCAAAACGTTCAATGCAGGAACTTGAGGTATTTACCGACACAGACCTTATTCTGCTCAAGGCAAAGGTGCTGTATGAATACGAGCGGCACAACATTAATCTTTTCCGGAAAGGATATTCTTTTCACAAAAGGGAAAAGAAAAAAAATTAACTAAAACTAAAAATATATTCTCTTTTTTTTATCCATGATTTTGTTACCATTAATAACCGGAAAATTGAAAGTGCTTGTCGTTGACGACTCTCTTATCGTCAGCAACCGGCTCCGGAATTTATTATCAGAGCTTGAGTACGTTCAGTTTTCGGGGCATGCAGAAAATTACAATGATGCCGTGCTGTTCACCGATGCCTTGAAGCCGCATGTGATTTTGCTTGATGTAAACCTGGCAGTGAAAAGCGGCATTGATGTTCTGAAACATGTAAAACTATATTATCCTTCCATTAAGATAGTTATGCTTACCAATCACTCCGATGCGTATTACAGGAAGCTATGCAGCGATTTGGGAGCAGATTATTTTCTTGACAAGACAACAGAATTTGAATCTCTAACCGACCTCCTCGAAAAAATATATGAAAATACCAAGTGGTAAAAAGTTTTACGCTGCAGCCATGCCCTTAATTTTTATTGCAGTTGCTATGCCCGCTAAACTATTGCAAGTGCCCGGTGAAGCGTTGCGTTACAGGGATATCTTCATGGTATCGGCCATAATTTCCTTAATGGTATACCTGTTGGTTGAAAAGAGCAGGTACAGGAAAAATCATTTAGCGTTCGTTTCAAAAACCGGGAAAGAACAGGCTATTGGTATAAAGTTTTCATCAAACGCTGCAAAGTTTTTTCACAGTAAAGCAAAACACAAACAAGAGCTCATGGATACTGAAGAAAAGTATCGCCTTATTATCCAAAACTCTACCGATGTTATAACACTTATAGATAGCCAGGGAATCATTAAATACCAGTCGCCTGCGCTGGAAAAAATAACCGGTTTTGCTCCGTATGAACTGAGCGGTAAAAGCGTTATTGATTTTATTCATCCCGAAGATTCTGTCCGAGTATCGCAACAATTGTTAAACGGAATTTCGAGGGACGGAAAAACGAGCCCGTTGATTTCACACCGCATCCTTCACAAAAACGGTTCATGGGTTTGCATAGAATCTCACGGCACAAGTCACCTTGCCATGCCGGGAATCAATGGTATTATCATCAACTCGCGCGATGTTACCGAACGGGAAATTCAGAGAAAGCAGCTTGAAGATGCCAATGCACAGCTTAAAATATTATTCGAAAATGTTCACGAAGCTTTTTTCTCTGTCGATTTGGTTAACAACAAAATATTGCAGATTTCTCCTGCACATGGAAATATTTATGGCCGGGGGAAAAAAGAATTTTACGACAACATAAATCTTTGGAGCGAAGTCATCCATCCCGAAGACAAATATCTTGTTCACGGAATGGATAAAAATATTGAGTCGGGCATTCCTTTTGCAACAGAGTACCGCATCATTAAAAAAGACGGGACCATCCGGTGGATAGAAAACAAAATAACTCCAACGCTTAACAATGAAAAACGTCCGATACGAATTGATGGTGTGATTTCAGACATCACTGAACGCAAGGAAGCAGATGAGCAGATTAAAGAACAATTCCGCGCGCTGCAAAAAACCAACTACGAGCTGGACCGTTTTGTTTACAGTGTATCGCATGACCTGCGCGCTCCCCTCACCTCCATTATGGGAATCATCAACCTTGCAGAACTTGAACACCAGACGGAACAGCAGAAGCGATACCTGGAAATGATCCAGTTCAGCATTAACCGCCTCGACTCATTTATTAAACATATTTTATCTTATTCAAAAAATGCCAAGTCAGAAATTACTTCCGAACCGATTGACTTCATCGAACTTCTTGCAGAAATCAGGGCAAACCTGAAATTTGTTAAGGGAACGGAGCGCATGAAAATCAAAGCACACATCAACCAGGCTATTCCCTTCCGCTCCGACCGCATGAGGTTGGCCATTATTTTTAATAATCTTTTTTCAAATGCAATTAAATACCAGGACATAAATAAAAATGATTCTTACATCTCTCTTGATATTGTTACTACGGAAAACGAGGCCCGAATTACTGTTGAAGATAACGGAATCGGCATTGATAAAAAATATCTTAATAAAATTTTCAAAATGTTCTACCGCGTTTCGAGCATTGCTCCGGGGGCCGGGCTCGGATTATACATTGTAAAAGAAGCCACCCATAAGCTGGGTGGAGATATTAACGCAGATTCCGTTGTCGGTGAAAAAACTGTTTTCAAAATAACCATTCCGAATAAATAAAGATTGCACAACATGAGTGAGCCCTTGCACTTTGAGCACAATATTTTTAGCAGCATACTGCTTGTTGACGATAATGAGATTGATAATTTCGTTTCGAGCAGCATTATCAATAAGCTTGGAATCGCAAAACAAATTATCAGCAAAAATTCTGCTGAAGATGCCCTGGATTATCTTACCGCATGCTTGAAAAATAGTTCATCTCTGCCAGAAATTATTTTACTCGATATCCGCATGCCGTCTATGGACGGCTTCGATTTCCTTCGCGAATTTGAAAAGTTTCCACCCTCCGTGCATTCGGAGTGCAACATTTTCATTTTGTCATCTTCCATAGATTCAAGAGATATAGAGCGGGCAAAACAAAATCGGCATGTGTTGAGCTTTATAACTAAGCCCCTTACTTTCAATAATATTGAAATTGCATTGTCAGTGTTACAAGACCTAAAGCCAAAATCATATTCAAGAACTGCCTAATAAAAAAATCAGTGAGAAATAATAATACTTAAAACCTCTTATAAAATTATTCACTGAATAATATTTATGACACGGACGAGTACTATAAACGGAAGAAAAAACTTTACGCTGAGATATTCCCTGTACGGAATGTTATTTGGGTTCGTATTTCCGGTACTGGGCTTACTTGTTCACTTCAACGAGCACAACCTGGTTTTTTCGGCTAAAGAGATATTCAGGCAACTTATTTCCGAACCATTATTAATCATCATCTGCTTTGCTCCGCCTGTTCTTATGGCTGCAGGTTATATTATTGGCATAGCTGCGGAAAGAATTTACAGGTATGCAAAAGAGGAAACCACAGCCAGTTTTCAGCGAATGATTGAATATGCCGGTGATATTTTTTATACTTCCGATGTGTATGGATATTTTAAGTATATTAATTCGCGTCTGCAAAAAGAACTTGGATATTCACCAGAGGAACTCATCGGGAAACATTATACCGAAATTGTTGCGCCGGCATGGAAAGAAAAAGTAGTTGCATTTTACACGAAGCAGTTCAAAGACAAAAGCCCTGAATCAATTTTTGAATTCCAGGTTCTTTGCAAAAACGGTCGGCCTTGTTGGATAGAACAGACGGTTACATTGCGGTTCCAGGATGAAAACATTACAGGATACAATGGCATAGTGAGAGACATTGAGGAGAGAAAAGAACAGGAAGTGCTCATCAGTGAACTTTACAGTAATCTTGAAAATAAAGTTGCCGAAGTAGAAAAAGTAAACAAAGAGCTGGATGCATTCGCCTACACTGTATCGCATGACTTGCGCGCTCCTCTCAGGCATCAGATTATTGCTGCCGAAATGCTTAGAACAGACTACATAAACCTGCTGCCGGCAGATGCTTCTGAGCTTTGCGAGACGATTTCCAAGAGTGCAAAAAAAATGACCACTCTTATCGAAGACCTGCTTCGTTTTTCAAAATTAGGTAAGCAGCCACTTCATCTTTCAACAAATAATATGAATCAAACGGTGGAGATAATTCTGCGAGAGCTTTCAGCAACATATGACAGCACTCGTGTAAGTATTAAAGTTGATGAAAAATTACCCGATGCTTTCAGCGATGCTTCTATGACCAGGCAGGTGTGGGCTAATTTTATTTCCAATGCAATTAAATATTCCTCGAAAAAAGAAAACCCGGTAATAGAAATTGGCGGCCGCGTTAACGACAAAGAGACCATATATTTTGTAAAAGATAACGGTGCTGGTTTTGACATGAAACATTATGATAAGCTCTTTGCCTCTTTTAGCAGGTTGCATGCCTCGCATGAGTTTAGCGGAAATGGCTTAGGGTTAAACATTGTAAAGCGAATTATAGAAAAGCATAAGGGCCGCGTTTGGGCAGAAGGAAAACTAAACGAAGGAGCTACTTTTTATTTTTCATTGCCGCTTAAATAATTTTAAATGTGATGTTGACAACGATTCTTTAAACTACTTAAAGTCGTCTTCAAAAAATAGTTTTTGGCAAGTTTAATTTTTACCTTGCCTGCCTATGAAGAGACTCTGGAAGCGATTAATCATTAACTTTCTGCGGGACAAGACGATTCCTGCGGAGCAGCAGGATTTTTCGCCGTACGAAATTGCCAAGGGCTCTCGAGAGTTAAGAATAAGCATCGTTAGTTTTATCAAAGATATTTTTTTGATGGCGCTGGGTGTTACGTGTGCTGCATTTGGCCTGGAGAGTTTTTTGCTCCCAAGCAGGTTTATTGATGGTGGTGTTACCGGTATTTCACTTTTGACCACTGAAGTCACCAGCGCACCGCTCTGGTTGTTGCTTCTAACACTCAATATTCCTTTTGTAATGCTCGGCTTCAAGATTGTAGGAAAGCAGTTTGCAATTAAATCGGCCATCTCCATTCTGGGTCTCGTAACCGTGCTTGCTGTAGTTCCTTTTCCCGAAATTACTCACGATAAATTGCTCGTTGCCGTCTTCGGAGGATTTTTCCTCGGTGCAGGAATAGGGCTTTCCATTCGTGGCGGCTCCGTGCTTGACGGAACTGAAATACTCGCGATTTTTCTTAGCCGGAAAATGCATACCACCATTGGTGATTTTATTATCATTTTCAACATCATCATATTTTCTTTTGCTGCATATCTTCTCTCTGTTGAGCAAGCATTGTATTCTATCATTACATATTTAGCAGCATCAAAAACACTTGACTTTGTTGTTGAAGGCATAGAGGAATATACAGGCGTTACTATTATCTCAGCGCACAATGAGGAAATACGGCAAATGATTATTAATACTCTTGGCAGAGGTGTTACTATTTACCAGGGCAAAGGCGGCTACGGCAAAACCGGTGCAACCCGCAAAATGGATATTCTTTATACCGTCATTACTCGTCTCGAAGTCAGCAAGCTCAATACCGAAATCGAAAAGATAGACCCGAATGCGTTTGTGGTTACCAACAGCGTAAAAGATACCCGGGGAGGAATGATAAAACGCAGGCCGCTTAAACATTAATGGTTACAAGAATATCCATCACCATTAAAATAAACTAAATATAATTTTCAATTTGTAATTTCGCTTTTCTAATCTCGTTGATTATTTACCGGTAAAATCTTTTCTATGAAAAAACTTCTTAAGTGGATTGCCATCGTGGTTTTGGTGATTCTTATTGCAGCCATAGTGTTGCCTTTTATGTTTAAAGGAAAAATAATCCAGGCAATCAAGGACGGAGCCAATAAAAATATGAATGCAAAAATGGAATTCAGCGATGCAAGCTTATCGTTGCTTCGCAATTTTCCCAACCTTAGCTTGAAGATTGAAAATCTTAGCATCATCAACGTGGAACCTTTTGCCGGTGATACTCTTGTTTATGCCAAAGACCTTAATGTGGTTATTGATTTGATGAGCGTGATATCAGGAGATAAAATTTCCATCCGTAAAATAAGTGCCGGGAATCCTGTTATGAATTTCCTTGTCACACAGGAAGGAAAAGCCAATTGGGACATTGCTAAAAAGGAGAAGGAAGAACCCGGAAAACCATCTGAACCATCACAGTTTAAAGTGAACCTGAAAAAATATTCCGTCTCTGACGGAAGCGTCCTTTATGATGATAAATCTCTCGGCTTCCGCCTTCAGATGACGGGAGTAAATCACACCGGCAGCGGTGACTTCACCCAGGATTTATTCACGCTTTCAACAAAAACCCTCTCGGAAAAAACTTCTGTAAACTATGGGGGAGTAAATTACCTAAGCAATGCCAAAGCAGATATTGACGCTGACCTTGACATGGATATGAAAAACATGAAGTTTACTTTCAAAGACAATATAGCGCGCATCAATGAACTGGAGCTTTCGTTCAATGGATGGCTTGCCATGCCGGGTGATAATATTGACATGGATTTGAAATTTGCCGTAGCCAAAAGCGACTTCAAAAATTTTATCTCCATGATTCCCGCTGTATATAAAGCAGGAACAAAAGATTTGAAATCGTCCGGAACGCTTGCCTTCGATGGTTTTGCAATGGGAACTTATTCTGAAAAAACCATTCCGGGTTTCGGCATCAACCTTAAAATTCAGAAGGGAATGTTTCAGTATCCATCACTTCCCGCCGCCGTGAATAATGTGAATGTTGATTTAAAAATTCTGAATCCCGATGGAGTGAAAGACCATACTGTTGTCAACCTCTCGAATCTGCATGCTGAAGTTGCCGGAGATGCTTTTGATGCGCGCCTGCTGCTGAAAACTCCGGTTAGCGACCCTGACATTGACGCCGCGATAAAAGGTAAAATCAATCTCGCCAATATGCAGAAAATTGTTCCGCTCGAAAAAGGAACAGAGTTGAACGGAATGATTGCGGCAGATTTCTCTGCGAAAGGAAAATATTCCACTGCACAGAAAAAAAGCTACGAAGATTTTGATGCGCACGGTACTATCCAGGTCAGCGGCTTGACCTATGCAAGCGAAGGAAAGCCGAAGACGACAATCAGCACCATGAATCTTACGTTCAATCCGAAGGAAGTGGCGCTGAATTCATTCTCGTCAAAAGTCGGGGCAAGTGATTTCAATGCCAGCGGTTCTTTGCAGAATTTTATTGCATACGCCCTGAAAGGCGAAACGCTGAAAGGAAATTTACAAATGAATTCTTCATTGATTGACCTCAATGAATGGATGACCGGAACACCTGCGCAGCAAACTGCACAGAAGGACACTGCAAAGGCAGCAATGAGTGTAATTGAAATCCCCGGCAACGTTGATTTCGTTTTCAGCGCTGCAGTGAAAAAACTTTTATATGAGAATATGACGATGGAAAATGTGAAAGGAAGCCTGATTGTGAGAGATTCAGCCGTGAACATGAAAGATGTTTACATGCAACTGCTGGAGGGAAGCATGGTGATGAACGGAAAATATGATACGAAGGAGCCAAAGAAACCCACGTTTATGTTTGACATGGCCATCAATGATTTTGATGTGCAGAAAACTGGAGCAACATTTGTCACCGTGCAAAAGATGGCGCCCATCGTGAAGAATTGCTCGGGAAAATTTTCTTCAACCATGAAAGCAGAGGGATTATTCGACCAGCACATGAGTCCTGTGATGGAATCGCTGAACGGGTATGGCAACCTCAAAACATCAACGCTCACCGTTCAGAATTTTCCTCCGCTTGTTAAAGTTGCCGATGCACTGAAGATGGAAAAACTGAAAAAGATGGATGTGCAGCCGGTGAATCTCACGTTCAAATTCGCCAAGGGCAGGGTGCATGTTGACCCGTTTGATGTTTCGTTGGGAGGATTCAAAAGCAAGGTGGGTGGCTCCAACGGTTTCGACCAGACCATTGACTATACCATTGCCAGCGAGATTCCGCGCGGTGCTTTCGGAGGCGCTGCAAGTTCGGTACTCACCAATCTTACTTCAAAAACAGGCGTGAGTGCCGGTGAAACAATCCCCGTTGAAATGAAAATTGGAGGAACGGTAAACAATCCAAGCGTGAGCACCGACCTGAATAAGCTGGCTGCAAAAGCAATGGACGATTTAAAAGCCAAAGCCAAAGAAGAGCTTGACAAGAAAAAGAAGGAACTCGAAGATAAAGCGAAAGCCGAAGCTGACCGTGTGAAGAAGCAGGCAGAAGACAAAGCTAAAACAGAAGCAGACCGGCTTAAGAAAGAAGCCGAAGCTAAAGCGAAAGTTGAATCTGACCGACTGAAAAAAGAAGCGGAAGACAAACTAAAGAACCAAGCCGGAGATAAGCTGAAGGATATTTTTAAGAAACCGAAATAGGTTACTAATAACGAATGGATACGAATATTACGAATGTAGTTTATAGATTCGTTATACGTAACATTCGTAATGATTAGTTAATTAGTAGCCTCACGCCATTGCTTTCTTCATAGTAAATCCTTTCATCCACTCGCTGGTAACAGAACCGGGACGTTCGAGAGGAACACCGAGTGCCCTGTCCCACAACAATGAAGAAAGAACTCCGAGCGAACGTGATACTCCGAAAAGCACCGTATAAAAATCATACTCAGTCATTCCATAATGAATAAGCAGCGAGCCTGAATGCGCATCCACATTAGGCCAGGGGTTTTTTATTTTTCCGGTCGACTCAAGAATGGGGGGCACCACTTCATATAGCATGCTGACAATTTTAACGTTCTCATCATCGGGCATATACTTTTTTGCAAATTCCTGTTGCGCAATAAAGCGTGGGTCTGTCTTGCGAAGCACGGCATGGCCATAACCGGGAACCACTTTACCTTCTTTAAGTGTTTTTAAAATGTAGTTCGTCAATTGTTCTTTGGTGGGCACTCCCCCGCAGGCTTCTTTCAGCTCAAATATCCATCTAATAACTTCCTGGTTGGCAAGTCCATGTAAAGGGCCGGCTAATCCGTTCATTCCTGCAGAAAAAGAAAGGTATGCATCGCTCAAAGCAGAGCCCACAAGGTGCGTTGTATGTGCTGAAACGTTTCCTCCCTCATGGTCTGCATGAATGGTCAGGTAGAGGCGCATAAGGCGCTTAAAGTCATCCTTATCAAAGCCAAGCATATGAGCGAAGTTGGCAGCCCAATCCAGCTTCGGGTCGGGTTCAATGTGCTCGCTGTTTTTGTAAGTGCGCCTGTATATGTAAGCAGCTACCCTGGGCAGCCGCGCAATAAGATTCATGATGTCTTCGTACATCGGGTCCCAGTAATCTTTTTTATTGATTCCTTTCCTGTAAGCTGCGGCAAAAACCGATTCAGTCTGCAATGCCATCACAGCAGCGCTGAACTGTGTCATGGGGTGTGTATTCTTTGGAAGCGCATCCAGCATATCAAATACATGCTTGGGAACATTGCTTCTGCGCGCCCATGCCGTGCTTACCATAACCACATCATCGTAAGTCGGTAATTCTCCTATCAGCATCAGGTAAAAAATTCCTTCAGGCAACGGTTCATTATCACCGGGCGCCTTGGGAAGTTTTTCGCGAAGTTCAGGAATGGAATACCCGCGAAAACGAATTCCTTCATCAGGGTCGAGCTTGGAAGTCTCGGTAACCATGCCAATCATCCCTTTCATTCCATGGTATACCTGCTCAATGGTGTATTGCGCAATCATCATGTTCCCGTGTTCTTTCAGAAATTCTTTCTGGTCTGCTGCCAGGGGGAGCGCAACAGCGGCAAATTTTTCTTTGAGTTTGTCAGCCTTCACAAATTGAGTACTTAAAATTGAATCCGTAAAAATAACAAGTTAGTTTGAATTTCATATAAACTTATCCTCCCTTGCCTTTCTTTTCTATGTAGTCAATCCGTTGCTTATCCTGTCCTCCGGGGCGAATCAACAGAACTACGCTTACTATAAATATCACGAAAAAGAGAATCAGCAGAAAGAACTCAAAATACTTTTTCATTTTTTTCTTTGAGAAGATAGATTTCCGTTTACGGTAACGGATTTTCTTTTTGATTTTTCCCGTGCGCGGTGATATGCTGTACTCAACTATTTCATCCTTGTTATCCATCATTTTTTTATTCAGAGTGAAACAGTTTTAAAAGATGTTCTGTAAGGAAAGTCAGCGCCTGCATAATGTGCCGTGTCGCCGAGCGCTTCTTCTATACGCAGAAGCTGGTTGTATTTTGAAATCCTGTCGGAGCGTGAAGCTGAACCGGTCTTGATTTGCCCTGTGCTAAGTGCAACGGCAAGGTCGGCTATGTAATTGTCTTCTGTCTCTCCAGAACGATGACTCATAACAGAAGTGTAACTATTGCGATGCGCCATCTCCACCGCATTTATGGTTTCGGTAAGCGTGCCGATTTGATTTACCTTGATGAGAATAGAGTTAGCAATCCCATCCTTGATGCCACGCGAAAGGCGTTTTACATTGGTAACAAATAAATCATCGCCCACAAGCTGGATACGTTTGCCTGTCTTTTCTGTAAGCATCTTCCAGCCATCCCAATCATCTTCGGCCATGCCATCCTCGATGGAAACTATGGGATAACGGTTCACCCAGTCGTCCCAGAAATCAGTCATTTGCTTGGGAGAGAGTTCTTCGCCTGTCGATTTTTTAAAAACATATTTTCCTTTCTCCGAATCATAAAATTCCGAAGCAGCCGCATCCAGTCCTAATACAATATCCCTCCCCGGTTCGTAACCGGCATTAATAATTGCTTCAAGAATGGCATGAAGCGCATCTTCGTTTGATTTGAGATTCGGTGCAAAACCACCCTCGTCACCAACGTTGGTTGAAAGTTTTTTCTTTTTCAAAACACTTTTAAGATGATGAAACACTTCAGCTCCCATGCGCAACGCATCAGAAAAAGTATCTCCGCCAACTGGCATAATCATAAACTCCTGTATGTCCACACTGTTATCGGCATGAGCCCCACCATTCAAAATGTTCATCATGGGAACAGGAAGCGTTGAAGCATTTACTCCGCCAACATAGCGGTACAGTGGCTGAGACGTTTCAATGGCCCCTGCCCTTGCTGCAGCAAGCGACACGCCAAGAATGGCATTGGCTCCGAGGTTCGATTTATTTTCTGTCCCGTCAAGCTGAATCATCAGGTGGTCTATGGCTGCCTGGTCAAGAACAGATTTTCCCCGCAGCTCATCATTGAGAGAAGTGTTCACATTGTAAACTGCTTTCAGCACTCCCCTGCCGAGATATTTTTTTTCATCTCCATCTCTGAGCTCCGCAGCTTCATGTGCACCGGTGGATGCGCCCGAAGGAACAGAAGCTCTTCCCACTGCTCCGGCTTCCGTATACACATCTACCTCAATGGTAGGATTGCCGCGCGAATCCAGAATCTGCCTTGCATGTATACCGCTTATAGTGCTCATAAATTATATGAATTGAAGAGCAAAAGTAATAATTAAAAAAATCAGGCAGAGCAGGTAATAACACGTTTTGGTAATTAAAAAACATAACCTTCCTCCTAATCATCCTTTTCGACCAACCTGTTTTCCCTTTCGACCAAATCATGTTTCACATATCATTTAAATAATACATTTGTCCGCCCTTAAAAAATGCGATTCAAAGTAATTTTCGTCTTCATTTTCTCTTTGCTGTGCGGCAGCGCATTTGCTCAAACAGGAGACATACGCGGCTTTGTATACTTCAGCGAAAATGCAGAGGCGGCTATTTATACCAGCGTTTATCTTAAAGGCACCACGTACGGCTCCACAACAGACCTGAATGGTTTCTTTTCTATCTCGCGTGTTCCGCCGGGCAACTATTCGCTTATGGTAACTTTTGTGGGATACGATACGGTTAATGTTTCCATAACGATAAAAGAAGACGATATTATTACAAAAAAACTTTACCTTAAAAAATCGGTTATCCAGGTTCCTGAAATAGAAGTATCGGCAGAAAAAGAAGAAGCCAAAACCGATGTAAAGGTTTCTGTTACCCGTGTTACTCCCCGGGAGATAAAACAGGTTCCCGCTATTGGCGGTGAGCCCGACCTTGCCCAGTACCTGCAAATAGTTCCCGGGGTTGTTTTTACCGGCGACCAGGGCGGACAGTTCTACATACGTGGCGGGTCTCCCGTGCAGAACAAAGTGCTGCTCGATGGTATGGTTATTTACAATCCATTTCACTCTATAGGTTTGTTTTCTGTTTTTGACCAGGACATCATCCGCGGTGTTGACATTTATACAGGCGGTTTCAATGCTGAATATGGCGGAAGAATTTCTTCGGTGATGGACATCACCACGCGAGACGGAAACAAAAAACGCTTTAGCGGAAAAGCAGGTATCAATACATTCACTTCAAAATTAATTCTTGAAGGCCCCATCAGCAAGCTGGACGAAGAAAGCGGCGGAAGCTCTTCGTTTATTCTTTCTGGTAAAACATCGTACATGCAGCAAAGCTCCAAGGTGTTTTATAAATACATCAACGAAAATGGTTTGCCATACAACTTCAATGATTTGTACGGAAAAATTTCCATGAACAATACAAGCGGAAGCAAGCTTAATCTTTTTGGTTTCCGCTTTGCCGACAACGTTGATTACAGCGATATCACAAAGCTCGATTGGATTTCCAATGGCTATGGAGCCAATTTTGTTTTGGTGCCTGCGGCTTCATCCGTTTTGCTCGAGGGAAATTTCGCTTATTCAGATTATAAAGTTACGCTCGATGAAGTATTAAAAAGACCGCGCTCAAGCCGTATCAAGGGTTTTAACGGAACACTGAGTTTCGATTATTTCCTCGGTAAGGATGAAGTTCAGTATGGCTTTGAAGTGCAGGGCTTTCGTACCGACTTTGATTTCTATAATGTGCTTAACCGCGCCATCAGTCAAACTGAAAACACCTCGGAGATTGCCGGTTTTCTTCGCTGGAAAAAAATAGCAGGCAAATTTGTACTTGAACCGGGATTCCGTTCCAGTTACTACGCTTCACTTTCTGAATTTTCTGCCGAGCCGCGGCTGGGAATTAAGTATAACCTAAGCGACAAGCTCCGTCTTAAAGCGGCAGCCGGCATCTATTCGCAGAACCTGCTTAGCGCTTCGTCAGACCGTGATGTAGTAAATCTTTTCTACGGCTTTCTTTCGGGCTCCGACAATCTGCCAAAGCAATTCGATGGAAAAGATGTTACCTCTAAGCTGCAAGCTGCAAGACATGCAGTAGCAGGAATTGAGATGGACCTCCCGCATCATTTATCCCTCAACGTGGAAGCATACATCAAAGATTTTACGCAGCTTGAAAACCTGAACCGCGATAAACTTTACAATGACACGCCTGAAAACAGCAGTAAGCCTGATGAGCTGAAAAAAGATTTTATCATCGAAACCGGAACAGCTAAAGGCATAGACTTTCTTTTGAAGTATGACTACAGGAAATTTTTCTTCTGGGCTGTGTACTCCCTGGGCTATGTAAATCGCTTTGATGGAATCCGCACCTATACTCCTCACTTCGACCGCAGGCATAATGTTAATCTTGTCGCGTCTTATGTATTTGGAAAAAAGTTGAACTGGCAAGCCAATGCCCGCTGGAATTTCGGCTCGGGTTTTCCATTTACACGCACGGCCGGCTTTTATGAACTGCTTACCTTTAATAATGGCCTTAACAGCGATTACACCACTGCCAACGGCAGCCTGGGAACGCTTTATGGTGATTTGAATAAAGGACAACTCCCCACCTACCACCGCCTCGACTTTTCGCTGACAAGAACATTTGTTCTTTCAGACCGCAGTACAATGGAAGCCAATGTAAGCTTAATTAATACTTACGACCGCCAGAATATTTTTTACGTAGACCGGGTCACCAACAAACGCGTTGACCAGCTTCCCATACTTCCCAGTGCGGGACTCAATATCACATTCTGAGTTTCGCTGAGGTGAATTTTCCAGTGCCTCCGTGGTGATTTTTTTAAAACTTCATAGTAATTCCCCCAAGAAAATTTCTTCCCGCCTGCGGGTAATAATAATTCTGCGAAATACTTTCTCCTCCATAAATGTAACTATACGTGTACCCATTTGAAACATATTCTTCATCAAAAATATTGTTGACGAGCAACGTAAGAGAGAATTCTCTAAAGAGACGTGAACTAATTTTCCATCCCAGCCGCAAGTCGTTGACAAAGTAGGAGTCAATAATTTTACTTTCATCCGAGGTATTGTCGAGGAATTGCTTGCCTGCATATTTGCTTTGCAGTGAAACTGTAAAATTCTTTACAGGAGAATAATTAAGCGCTGCGCCGGTAATTACTGCAGGAGAAAAAGCAATGTCTGTTTTACCGAATGTATTTTGTGCATAGGTGTACGTATCATAATCAAAAATATATTCTGTGTGAGCTTTGATTTTATTGTCGCTGAAAGTGGCGTTAACACTTGCATTTAATTTTTGTGAAAAAATAAACGCGGCCTCAGCTTCAACTCCTCTCCGATAACTCTCATCAACATTTTTGCGCAGCGCTTCACCTACATCATTAATCTGTCCTGTCAATACAAGCTGGTCTTTGTAATTCATAAAATAAAAATTAATCCCGGCAGTAGCTTTATTCAATTTCAATTTATATCCGGCTTCTATATCGGTCATATACTCCGGCTTGCCACGCTGGCCCGGTTTGTAGTAAACGAGGTCATTTCTCACGGGCTCCTTCCCTGCCCTCGCAACAAAACCATAAACCGTACTCTTGTTACTGATATCGAAGGTTACACCCGCTTTTGGATTAAAGAAACTCAAATCTATTTGCTGCTGGCGTTGCTCGATGTCATTGACCCAACCGACAAACTGATAGCTTATGCTTCGAATTTGCAGGTCAGCAAAGAGATGCGTACGCTCACCTGCATCATAGAAAAATTTTCCAAAGACATTCATATCTGCCTTTCTGCCGTCATCGTTTTTGGGCGAAGTGCTGTTTACATATACAAAGGGTGTTGTTGTTACCAGGTCAGGCAAATGTTGCGCCCAGGTAATTTCATTAAAGTGTTTTCCCGCGTATTGATTTAGCGCTCCGCCTAAAGTTAACTGCCACCTCTTTTCAGTTTTATTAAATGAACCGACCGCTCCGTAAAAATCATTGTCGAGCCATTTTTGCCTGACAAGATTAGTAGACTTAATTGTATCCGAGCCGAGTATAACGTCAGGCAATTGGTAAAAATTTAAAAGACCTTCGCCATTTGCATCGTCAGCCGCTTTATATTCTTCATAGTAACCCTTACCCTTGGTGTAATGTGCAGTCAGGTTTAAATCCCAGTTGTGCCGCAGTTGCTTCGAATAAATAAGTTGGTAATAATCCTGCTGGTAGTTGTCAGTCTCATTATCATAATAATGAACCGTTCCGTTGTTATCAAAATACATTCCTGCGGGATTAAATGTCCTGTTGGTGTTCAATGAATCCTGGGGAACTCCGTACCACGCCTGGTATGTTTTTTCTTTTCCCGAAAGGATAATAAAACGCAGTGAACTTTTACTGCTGTAATATCCACCGCCCAGGTAAAATGATTTAAGATCAGAAGTGGCACGGTCAATATATCCGTCAGATGCAATTTTGGAAAGACGCCCGTCAAAAGAAAATCCGGAGGGTTTACTCTCGTTATCATTCTTGAGCAAGCCGGTGCCAAAGCTCACTGTGTTCTTCCAGGTATTAAACGAACCATAGGAACTGTTTATAGAAGCGAATGGCTCAGAAGAAAATTTACTCGTCTGGATATTTACACTCGCACCGAAAGCTCCTGCACCGTTTGTAGATGTTCCTATTCCACGCTGAATTTGAATGTTCTCAATCGATGAAGCAAGGTCAGGTAGGTCAACCCAGTACATACCGTGCGCTTCAGCATCATTAACCGGAACCCCATTGAGCGTAACGCTCACGCGTGTGGCATCGCTCCCGCGAACCCGAATGCCGGTATAGCCAATTCCTGCTCCTGCATCTGAGGTAACCACAACAGACGGAACAAGATTCACCAGGTAAGGCACATCCTGCCCCATGTTATTTTTTTCCAGGTCCTCTTTATTAACATTGGTGTATGCAACAGCTGAGTGTGTGGTTGCCCGCGTTGCAGAAACGGTTACTTCATCGGATAAATAAATTCTTCTTTTCATTTTAATCTCCAATGACGGAGCAGAGGGAATCACCGCATCAACAAAAGTTTTCTCATAAGAAATGTGAGAAATGACAAGGTGATAATTTCCCGGTTTAATATCCTTCAACTCAAACTTTCCTTCATGGTCTGCAATAGCGGATGAAAAAGAATTTTCGATCTGGATAAAAGCACCCGGTATTTTGTCGCCTGAACTTTCATCCTGAACAGTTCCGATTAAAGAATACGTCTGGCAAAAAGCAAAAGAACATGCCAGCCAGAGCGGCACAACAAATAATTTTTTCATAGGAATAAAATTTAACGGTTCAACAATGTGCACACATGGGGTCAGGATGCACGGATATTGTTAAACACTCCCTTCGCAGGCATTACCCTGAGCAGGTTCATTGGGTTTAATCTCAGCCCCCCGTTAACCGGAGGGCACCCCTTGCGGACAAATATACAGAAATGATTTAAAAAGAGTTCATCTGTTATTTATTCAGTCTTGCCTACTTTTAGACAATAAAACATTGTTATAAGTTATACGTTATATGTTATACAGGGCGCATGATTTTTTTCATATAACTTATAACATATAACTATTTCCACATCACTTGAAAAAAATAATTTCTTTTCTTCTTCTTTCACTGGTTGCATCACGCGTTCATGCGGCTTATATATTAATTCCCATGGATGAGTCACAAAAGAATCATCTCAAGGCATATGGAATTGCATATTATGTTTTGCAGCAGGGTGCTGAGGTGCAGTGGCTTCTTAATTACCGCGGAGGCAGTTTTATGTTTAAAGATTTCCCGGTGCTGGAAAAAGAATGTACCGTTCGTGGAGTTTCGTATAGCGTGATTGCCGATGTGCAGGCGCAAACGATTCTGCAGGAAATAGCCGACCCCCAGGTAAACATGGACGCCATGAAGCTGGAGAAGGCTCCGAAAGTTTGCGTGTATTCCCCGAAAAATAAAATGCCATGGGATGATGCAGTAACACTGGCGCTCACCTACGCAGAAATTCCGTACGATGTGGTGTATGATGAAGAAGTTCTTGCGGGCAAGCTTCCGCTTTACGACTGGCTGCACCTTCACCACGAGGATTTTACCGGCCAGTACGGAAGGTTTTATTCGGCATATCGCAATGCTCCCTGGTATATAGAGGATGTGCAGTTGCAGGAAGCTATGGCGAAACGGCTCGGCTTTCAGAAAGTGTCGCAGATGAAACTTGCTGTGGCAAAAAAAATACGTGACTTTACGGCGGGAGGCGGGTTTCTTTTTGCGATGTGTTCTGCTACCGATTCGTACGACATTGCCTTAGCAGCCGAAGGAGTTGACATTTGTGAAAGCATGTTTGACGGTGACCCTGCTGACCCGGACATGAACAAAAAAATGGATTACTCAAAATGTTTTGCCTTTAAAGATTTTAAGCTGATCACCAATCCGCTTGAGTACGAATTTTCTGACATTGATGACGAACCGCCGAGGCGTAACATCTCTAAAAATGATGATTACTTTACGCTGTTTGAATTCTCCGCTAAATGGGACCCCGTGCCCACTATGCTTTGCCAGGACCACACCCAAGTTATAAAAGGTTTTATGGGGCAGACAACAGCGTTTATCAATTATACGGTGAAGCCGGAAGTGTTGGTGATGGGCGAATGCAAAGCAGCAGGAGAAGCACGCTACATTCACGGTGAATACGGTAAAGGAACCTGGACATTTTACGGAGGGCACGACCCTGAAGATTACCAACACATGGTGGGTGACCCGCCAACCGATTTAGCGCTGCATCCAAATTCTCCCGGGTACCGGCTTATTCTCAACAATATTTTGTTTCCGGCTGCGAAGAAAAAGAAACAAAAAACTTAATCGTAAAATCTTAGCTGCAATCCGAAACGGATAGCACGTGGTGTAACAGGGTAATCGGGCCTGGAGAAATACGGTTCCGGGGAAATTCCGTTGAACACATTTTCCATCCTTACAAAAAAGCGCGATGATTTTATTTTAAATGTGATAAAGAAATCTGCCAGCGCAAATCCCGCCGTTTTTTCGTTGTCTTGCAAATAGAATTCCTGCAGCGCAGGCATGTAACGGTCTGCATAATAAGAAGACACATAGCGGACATCCATCCCTATTCTTCCAAAAAGCGCACTGTTAAAAAAGAATTTTTCGAAGCTCAGTGAGTGCCCCGTACTAAATTCAGGAATATGAATTACATTTTCATTATCCGCTTTTTGATACTCTATTGTGTTTTCCAATATCCAATTGCGCCATCTAAAATTTGCCTGTAGTTTTAATTTAATGAAGCTGATTGTGCCATCAAGCTGACGGGGAACGGAAATCGAGTCGTAATAAATCATGTTTTTCTTTTCTGAATACGCGCCTGAGAAAAGAAATTTCTGATTCGTGGTTGCAATGCCTGCCTCGGCAGTTTGTGAAGCGACAGGAAAAAAATCATTGAACCAGATAAAGTGATTTGAATATCTTCTTATATCACTAATAGGGGGGTGCGTTAAATTTTTATAACCGTTAATGAAAAATTTCCATCGGTCTTTAAAAAGAGTCCTGCTAAATGATAAAACCACATCAAAATCTTTTTCATAGTCTCCGAAATACCGGTGCATCTTTCCGGTTACGAAACTTCTCTTATTCTTCCACTCTATCGCTGCTCCACCGTAGTAATTTTCTCTCTGTCCCGAAGTGAAAAGTATTTCAGGGTCGCCATATTTGAAAATAAAATACTCATGTCCTCCCAAAATCGAAAGTGACAATGAGCCCGAAGAATCAGCGCCATATAATTCCAGGAACAACTCATTATTCCACCTTTGATACCACGTTGAATCTGAAGTCATCGAATCTAAAAATGTATTCCTGTAAAAGCTATCAAGAGGATTATCAAAATATGCATTGCCTCTTGTTTCGTAACGCACTTTGTGGCCTACTGTAAGCTTACCCGTATCGGGCAGCAAGGCAGAATTAAACGTTTGCTTTAGCAAGGCAAAAGATTGTCTCAGCAAAAATTCCTTATCCGTCTGCTTGTTTTCTGCTGAAGTAAGATACGTGGGCTGCGCAACTGTATTTTCTTTGGGGTCAAAATCTTTTACTCCGCCATTTTCCTGCTGCTCCAGGTGATTCCGCAAGTAATAAGCAAATAAATTATAGCGCTCATTCGGGGATTGATAATGAGTAAACACATCAAACGAGCTTTGATAAAACCGCTGATGATTGAAAAATCCATCTGCACCGGCTCTTCTGAAGTCGAGACCAACATTCCATCTTTTAAACAGGTTTTGAGTGTACACTACATTCAGCAGTTGCTCTTTTTTTCTTCCAAGTAAATACGTTATCTCGGTGAACCGCCTGTTTAAGTTATAATAACGAATGGTGCGGCTAGAAAATTTGTAAGGGAACATTATATCATGAGAAAAATTTACAATATTATTTCGCACGGGAATTTTTTCTTCTTCCCTGAAAATATTTTTCTCCAGGGTAATATCATATAGGAACCCCCGCGTGCGATGAAAGGAAGACAGCGAACTATCTATGTTTTCCTCCCGCGCTGTGTTGAGGTTGTCCGCCTCACTTTCCCTTATAAAGGAAATGTGCTGCGGCGGTAGTTTGGGAACCGGAGCTAATGTGTCCTGCGAAAAAACTGAGGGTGAACAAAAAAATAAAAGGAAAAAAAATCGCCAGCGGGTTACACAGATTTTTTTATTCATAATTAATCTGTGAGCTTGTAGCTACTATATTTTATCCGGCACTTCATCTCTTACTTTAAATACTTATTCAGCCATTCAAAAAATACTCGCTGCCACATCACAGAATTCTGCGGCTTCGAAACCCAATGTCCTTCATCAGGAAAATATAAAAACCGTGCGGGAATATTCTGAACCCTCGCTGCAGTAAATGCCTCCATGCCTTGCCCGAGCGGCACGCGAAAATCTTTTTCATTATGAATAATCAATATCGGAGTATCCCATTTCTTAATGAAAAGATGCGGTGAAAATTTTAGATAGCTTATCGGCTCCGGAATTTTCCAGTACGGCCCGCCAATATCAAAGTCAGGAAACCAGAGTTCTTCTGTAGTACCGTACATGCTTTCCAGGTCAAACACCCCGCAATGGGCAATAAATGTCTTGAAACGTTTGCTATGATTTCCGGCAAGCCAGTAGACTGAATACCCACCAAAGCTAGCACCGACAGCGCCAAGCTTATCTTGATTTATGTATGGTTCTTTCGAAACCGAATCAATCGCGCTTAACAAATCTCTCATGGCCTGTCCGCCCCAGTCGCCTGAAATCTCACGGTTCCATTCTTCGCCAAAAGACGGAAGCCCTCTTCTGTTGGGTGCAACAATAATGTATCCGTTTGCCGCCATCAATTGAAAATTCCACCGGTAAGAAAAAAACTGGCTTACCGTGCTTTGCGGCCCGCCCTGGCAATAAAGCAAGGCAGGGTACTTGAAGCCGGGAGTAAAATCGGGCGGATAAATCACCCATGTAAGAATTTCCTTTCCATCAGTTGCCTTTATCATTCGCTTCTCAACCCTCGCAGATGAAATATTTTTCAAAATATTATCATTTACACTGCTGATTTTTCTTGAAGCGCCAGTTTTTTCATCTATAGAAAAAAGCTCTGTAGGAAGTGTTATGCTCATCATGGCAGTAACGATGACAGGATTTTTTCCATTCATTGCAACGGTGAAATCGGTGTGGTCGCCAACATCGTTTGTAATTTGCCGCAGAGAAGCTTTAGCGGCTGCGGTAAGGTCGTACGAAAAAAGCTGCTGCGTTGCATTGATGCCCGAAAGGAAATAAATCTTTTTTCCATCAGGACTCCACATTGCTTTTTCAACACTGTATTCAAAACCGGAAGTAATTTCCTTTTTTGTATTCGCAGCAAAATCCTGAAGAAAAATCCTGTTGCGGTCTGATTCATATCCAGGCGTCTTCATGCTTAGCCATATGAGTTGCTTTCCATCGGGAGAAAAGGCAGGATTCATATCATACCCCTGCATGCCTTCCGTAATATTCCTTGCCCTTCTTGCGGTAATATCATAAAGATAAACTTCGGAATTGGTGCTTACCGCGTATTCCTTTCCGGAAAGTTTTTTGCAGGAATAGGCAATCATCTTGCCGTCCGGGCTAAATGCAATCTGCTCGCTGCCTCCAAACGGTTTCATAGGAGAATCAAATTTTTCTCCGGGCATGATATCAAGAGATGCGCCCAAAGAATCACCATTAAAGGGTGCAACAAAAATGTGGCTGAAGCTTTCATCAGCCCATTGGTTCCAATGGCGCATCATAAGGTCATCATATACTTTTCCGGTGGCAAGCGGCAAGTCAGGATATTTTTCTTTCATATCCTGCATCACCTTCACATCCCTCGAAAACCAGAGCAGATTTCCCTGCGCGTTGAAGCCGTAATCATTAATGCCGTCATCAATTTTTGAAATTTGTTTTTTGGATGAACCGTCCGCTTTCATGGTCCAAAGCTGGCTGCTTCCTGATTCGTCTGACACATAAATTATTTTATTCTGATTTAACCACCGCGCCGAAGTTTCATCGCTGGCTGTTCCGGCAAGCTTCACCGCATTTGCACCTGTAGCATCTATTCTCCAGATATCTGTGTTCCCTTTGTTAGCAGTAAGGTCATACGTCTTTACACTGTAAAGCACATACTTGCCATCGGGAGAAAGCTGTGGTTCGCTTACTCTGCCCAGTTTCCACAAAAGCTCGGGAGTATATTTATTCTGAGAAAACGCAATACATGGCAGCAGGAAAAGGAAGAACAAAAATTTTTTCATCGGAGTATGGATTTATTGAGCGGATAAAAATAATGAAACGGATTTATCATCATAATTAACTTTATTTATTATTATCTTTGAAAGAAACGCATATTAAATGAAAAAAATTATACTCTTATTTATCATTCTTTCTCCCGGAATCAGGACACTTGCACAGCACCAAACCGACAAATGGTATTTTGGTGTCTTGGCAGGGGTAGATTTCACCCCCGCAATACCCGCAGCGCTTACCAATGGAGCATTAAACACATCAGAAGGATGCTCGTCTATTTCTGACAGCGCGGGAAATCTTTTATTTTATTCTGATGGCCAAACCGTATGGAACCGGATTCATGTGCCTATGCCCAACGGAACGGGGTTATTGGCCGGAGTCACTTGCACTCAAGCGGCACTAATCATTCCAAAACCCGGCAGCACCAATTTGTTTTATGAATTTACTCTTGACGACACAGGTGGACTGAATGGCCTGCGGTATTCGGTGATTGACATGACTCTTGACGGAGGAATGGGAGATGTGACGGCTGAAAAAAATATTTTTGTCAGGAATAATCTTACCGAAAAACTGACGGCAGTTGCCAAGGCCAACGGTACGGATTATTGGATTGCGGTTCATGAAAATGGTACAGATACATTTAATGTTTATTCTTTAACCCAGAGCGGGTTAGATACCAATGCTGTGGTAAGCCATGCCGGTATCATTCATTCAAATGCGCAGATTCAGAATACTTACGGGCAAATGAAATTTTCTCCCTGCGGGGAAAAGCTTGCCCTGGCAGCGGGATATTTAAATACTGTTGAAGTTTTTCATTTTGACATTGCGACCGGCATTGTTTCCTTGTTTGTAACCATTCCCATGACAGACCATGTTTACGGAATTGAATTTTCCCATGACGGAAACATGCTATACGCCAGCACATACGACCCGGGGCAAACACTTGTCCAGTTTGATTTAACCTCCGGAATTCCTGCAACTATTATTGCTTCGCAAACACATCTTTCAGTCACTCCCGATACGTATGGGCTTCAACTTGCGCGCAATGAAAAAATATACGTTTGCAAATCATTCAACCAATGGCTTGGAGTAATTAACAACCCCGAGGTAGCAGGATTTGGATGCAATTATTCTGACAACGGCATAGACCTGGACCCATTGTTTAATGGCGTGACTTCAGGACTTGGATTGCCGGGTTTTGTTCAGTCATGGCTTAGAGGTGAAACGGTTTGCGGCCCTACAGGGGTTGAAGCCATGCAGCATCAAGAGCTGTTGAATGTTTTTCCGAGCCCGGCTGACGTAGAATTATATGTTACCGGCCTGGCAGAAAATGGAATTATAATTATTTATAATTCACTTGGAAAAATTGTACAAACTGTGAACGTAGATACTGACCACGAAGCATTAAATATTTCAAAGTTGAATGCCGGTGTCTACTTCTACTCTATTCAAAATTCAGAACATCAGAAAATTAAGAATGGCAGCTTTGCTGTTACGAGGTAAATAAATTTACCTGCTGTTTTTCTGTGCACGCAGCATTTCCGGGAATCCCTGCTTTTTCAAAAAAGCATTAAGCGCCATTGCAATTCTTTTTGCTTTTGTTTCATCGGTCTTCGCGCTTTCCACCCATTTGGAAAAATAGTTTTGGTGTGAGCGGGTAAGGGAATTGAAAAACTTAAATGCTTCGCTGTCATCTCTAAGGCATTCCATAAGTTCGGCGTTTAACTCGTATTTTGATTTATCGAATTCAATTTCCACTTTCAGCATAGCGCCTGCTCTTTTGCCGATGGCTTTTCTCATGGCAACATTTAAAGGCATTATAAAATTTCCTGAGCCCATCGGCAGTAAGCTTTTACCCGAAAAGCTATAGCTGTCCAGCTTTCCTTTCGTCCGGAATCCTTTTTTGTTACCGGGGCATAATTTGCGTGCTATATCAGCAGAGATTTCGATATAGCTCCAGCCGGTCTTTTCGCCTTGCCTGGCAAACCTTTGAATAACAGTGGTGAATTGAACCCGTGCCATTTGGGGCTAAAATTACAGAGATGCGGCAATTATATGGTTACGTTTCGGTTATGTTAACTAAATGTTAACAATGTAGCAAAACTGTTTTTTATCGTTTCCAATAGAATATTTTTGTCCCCCGTAAATGAGCACGCTGCAAACCAAAATCCTCCTGGTAGACGATGAACCCGATATTCTCGAGTTCATCTCGTACAACCTTAAAAAGGAAGGCTACCAGGTTTATACTGCTGCCAGCGGAAAAGATGCTATCGCTATCGCCCGCAAGGAGCCGCTCAATCTCATTATCCTTGACGTAATGATGCCCGGCATTGACGGCATTGAAACGTGTCGTGAAATACGCCAGCTTCCCAACCAGAAAAATGCGCTCATCGCTTTTCTTACTGCGCGCAACGAAGACTATTCACAGATTGCCGGGTTCGAAGCCGGTGCCGATGATTACATTGCCAAACCTGTAAAGCCGAGAGTATTTCTTAGCCGCATTAAAGCGCTGCTTCGCAGACAAAGTAATACCCCTGAAACCTCGATCGAGATGGGAGAATTATTGATAGACAACGAGCGTTTTGTGGTAGTGAAAAAAGGAGAGGAAATCAATCTTCCAAAAAAAGAATTTGAACTTGTTGCGCTGCTTGCTTCAAAACCCGGTAAGGTTTTTACACGCGATGAAATCCTGAACCGCATATGGGGCAATGACGTAATAGTTGGTGACCGCACCATTGATGTGCACATTCGTAAAGTACGCGAAAAACTTGGCGAAGATTATATTCGCACTGTTAAAGGAGTGGGGTATAAATTTGAGCTTTGAGGCTTTGTTATTTAGGCGCTTTCCTGAAAAGGTAATATGCTATTGCAGCAAAAATTATATTGGGAATCCAGACTGAAAGCAAAGGCGGGAACTCTCCCTTCGAGGCATACGTAGTGCCTATCTGCATAAACACAATGTAGGCAAAACTTAATGCAATGCCGACGCCTAAGTGAAAGCCAATGCCTCCGCGCACTTTGCGGCTGGCAAGTGAAACACCGATGCCGGTAAGAATAAATGTTGCGAACGGAAATGAAAACCTGCGGTATTTTTCCACCTGGTAAGCATCGATGGAACTGCTGCCCTGGAACTGTTGCTCTTTTATAAAACTGTTCAGCGCCTGGTTGTCCATCGCTTCTATTGCGTTAACACGCATACGAAAATCTGAAGGCACAAAATCAAAAACTGTATCCTTTCTCAGCCCTCGTTCGCTATGTTCGGCCATTCCATTAATGGTACGGATAAAATAATTTTCTATGGTCCATTTCCCGCTGGTGCTGTCCCATTGTATGCGGTCTGAATTGAGGAAATAAACTCTTTGCCCGTTTTTAATTTTTTCGAGTGAAAAACGAAAGCCAATGTTTTCACGCGCATTGTAACTCTCCATGTAAATGAGCGTGCCCGGGCTGATTTGACGATGAATGTTTCGCTCCTTTAATGTGAAGGGATTACGTATGTATGCGTTTTCAAATTCGAGCCGTGTTTTATTAGCATGCGGAATCACCCAGCCATTCAGGTAAAATGAAAGCAGTGCAAGAAATGCAGCAGCAATAAAATAAGGGCGTATCAAGCGGTTAAAGCTCATCCCTCCGTTCAGGATGGCAACTATCTCCGTCTGGGAAGCCATGCGAGACGTAAAATAAATCACCGCAATAAAAACAAACATGGGACTGAAAAGATTAGCGAAGTACGGAATGAAGTTCAGGTAATAATCAAAGACCACAGCTTTCAGAGGCGCTTTCTTCTCAATGAAATCATCCATTTTTTCTGACATGTCAAAAATTACTGCAATAAGTATCATCAATCCCAGTGCATAAAAAAAAGTACCAAGGAATTTACGAATGATATATCTGTCAATAATCTTCATGGCAGCTATTTATTCTTCAGCAGTTCCTGCATTCTTTCAAAGCTTTTTTTGTTGACCGGGAGATGAACCGCCAGGCGGATAAAATTCTTTTCACTCGTAGTTAAATGCCAGCTCATGGATATTTCTTCCTCGTATGAAGGCAGCTCAATGGAAATCAAATCAAGCGGCGCATCGACAAATAATTTAAGATATTCTGCTTCTTCGTCTGTTTCATATTCCTGTATGGTAAGCAGGTTGCCGTAAAAATTTCCAATGGGAGAAACAAGATTTTCGAGTATAGTTCCCCGTGAACGGATTTCGCGGATGCGTTCTTTGCGCGTATCGCGCACTTGAAAAATAATAACCCCTGAAGTATTTTTTTCAATCCACTTATGAAGCTCAAAGAGATAACGAAACGTTGTCTTCAATCCGAAATTATCTCTCATTCCTGCATCCATCACCTGCACAGGAGGCTCTGTGGGCAGTGTTACAGCAGGTAGAATATAAGGGAAGGTTGCATTCATTCGGAGCACCGAAGTAAATCTTGACCGGCCTGCATCAAAATCTTTAAAGTAATATGAATACTCGATACAATCACTGAGTTTAGTGTAATTAAAATCTTGCTTATGCTGCTCTGCCAGAAGGTATGAAACGGGAAGAGGTGAAATAAATACCCGTTTACCATCGTTGACAATAGCAGGAGTAAAAATCATCATCGGTATCACGGCATTTTTCTCCTCTTCTAAATAATCAGAAATAGTTTTATCCAGGACATCGCCGGTGCTTTCGTTCAGATATTTTTCAAACGCATAGCCTCTGTCTTTATTATAGCGTTGCCCGTCGAGAGAAAATTTCTGCATATTGAAAAACAAATCGTTGATGACCAGCGAAACGGCCACCGGGTTCAGCAGGTCGGATGAAATATTTTCGATATACCTGTTATCATACAGCGTAGGAATCATACCTAATTTTTCCTGGCGGGCAAGTTCCCTGTAGTACGCAGCGCCTATCATTCCGCCCGAAGCTCCCGTAATAAGGCGTGCATGTTCCGACATTTCGCCAGAAGTAATGCTGTCGGTAAACTGCAGAACTTTAAAAGTCCACATGGCAGCGCGCAACCCGCCACCACTAACGTTGATGAGAATAAGTTTCGGTTTAACATTACTGTTAGAAAATTTTTTCTTCCATTGTTCGAGCGAAGCAACTTCTGACAGAGAATCGGCACTAACTCTTAATTGGTCAGGAAAAAGGTTTGTTCCGAATGGCTTATAACTTTTTTTTATCTCCGGATATTGAAGTCCGTATATTTTATTCTGCCGCCCCGCAAAATCAAACTGCGAAAAATGATTGAGCAGTATGAACAACACAATGAATGCCGTGGCAGCCCATTCTTTGACCCAGAAACGGAAAGCGCTGGTAAGCATAATGAACATGGAGAAGAGCAAAAAGATACTGGCGCCTGCCGGTATCTGGAACATTTTATACTCTCTGAATAAACCCAGCAATATGAACATGACGAACACAAATATTTCTACCAGCGCTGCATTCACGTGATTCTGGCGGATAACAGAATCAAACATCTGGCGCGAGTAATGCCCCGTATGCCTTACCAGCTTTACTTTAAAGGGTGTGCTCAGGTAAGTATCAACTCTCCACGGTAATTTTCTTTTGAACTTGAATAGTTGACGGAGCGAAGTTATTTTTCCAACATGCTCTGCAAGCGGAACAGAAACATCGGTGTCTGCCGCCTTAACACCGTACATGCGTACAATGTCGAGGTTGGTTCTGAAAAAATAAATTAACGTGACAGCTATGATGACCGACATTCCCATTATGAACCCCGCATATTGGAGCAGGATGGTTCCGGAAGTCTCAAATTCGCTGTGCCTCTGAAACTGCCAGAGTTCATAAAAATACACGAGGATAAACAGCGCAGGCACAATAAAATTATTGACCGTATACTTCATAAATGGCCGTGCCAGAGATGCGATAAAAGGAAACGTAGTAGCATTTGTGATGTAACTGGAAATGTTAAACACCATAATGAATGCTCCGCACATCATGCCAATCACAAAAAAAGACCACCAGCCGACAGAGCCCGAATATTCGGGGTCGAGAAACAAATAATGAATGCCCATGCGGCTTGCTATATTGCCTGTAACACAACCGAAAAGCACAACCCAATATGCAAGGAGCAATTGGTTTCTCTTCAGCAGAACAATAAAAAGCTGTAAGGGAAATGAAAAAACAAAACGGGTAAGAAAAAGTTTAGGAGTGGTTTTTCGTATAAGAAGGCGCGGCATCAGTGATCAGAGTGTTTGCATCCTTCTGTTTACGATGGATAATATTTTTGTTTCCGATTTTACGGCTTCCTCTTCAATAGTTTTCCCTTGTTGAATGATAGAGCCGGCAAATTCTTTATCTATCAGTCCTGCAGCATTTATTTTCACATTCAAAAATGCGCCCATTACCGCGCTTCGTGCACATAGCGCTCCCACTCCCGCATCACTCACAGAATTTGGGTTTCCTGTTTCCGCCATCGCTTCTATAATTTCCATAGACTGATGCGCAAGCTGCATCACTTTAAATGGAACTTCGGTTGCATATTTTGTCGCCTCCTGAATAGCTCTTGTTCTCATCTTCTTTTCCTCATCGCTTGTTTTAGGCAACGAAAAGGCGTTCATGATTTTGTTGAAAGCATCCGTGTCTTCATCTACCAGTTTCAGCAGTTCATTTTTTATTTGCTGACCCTTATCGGCCCAACCTGAAAATTCTTCCCAACGGTCATCCCAACCTGGTTTATGCGAGGAGAGATTCGCTACCATGGTTCCGAGAGATATTCCAAGCGCACCGATGTAAGCAGAAATACTTCCACCGCCCGGAGCGGGGCTTTCACTCGCTGTTTCATCAGTAAAGTCGCTGAGCGACATTTCGAGAAGCTTCATTTTCGTTTTGTCTTTAAGTAGATATTCAATAATTTTTTCTTCCGGTTTAAATGGAGAAAGCTCATCCAACCCAAGCGATTTCACAGCAATGCGAATCAATTCCTTTTCAGATATTCCTATTGAGCGTTTTTGCTTTTTAAGAAAATATTTTCCTGCATCGAGCATCGCATTTAACGGAATCAAACCCACAAGTTCAGAACCTGTTACTCTAAGTCCGCGGTTTGATGCACTCTTCACACATTCATCAAACGCAATATGCATGGGAGTGATGGTAATATTCGTGAGGTTGATGCTTACCTGAGCTATTCCGTATTCCTTAATAAACCACCCGATTGCTTTCACCGCTTTCAATGCGCCCGGCTGAACCACTTCTTCGCCTTTTTCGTTTTTAATTTTTCTTCCTGCTTCGCGAATATCAAATGCAACAGAGTTTGCTCTTCGCACCGATGTAGTATTGAGATTTACATTGTATGCAATCAGAAAATCACGAGCGCCAATTACCGTTGCGCCACGCTTAGCGTCAAATTCCTGCGGGCCGAAATCGGGTTTCCATTCCGGCTGTTTTATCTTCTTAAAAAACCCTTCATACTCCCCTGCCCGAATCACGGAAAGATTTTTTCTTGAAGGATTTTTTTGCGCGTACTCATACAAATAAACCGGAATCTTCAATTCCTTACCCACTCTCTCCGCAAGCTTTTGGGCGTACTTTGCTGTTTCTTCCATCGTAATACCGCTAATAGGAATCAACGGGCAAACATCGGTTGCGCCCATGCGCGGATGCTCGCCTTTGTGCTTGCTCATGTCAATAAGCTCTCCCGCCTTTTTAATCGCGTTGAACGCCGCCTCTATAACTGCATCCGGAGTTCCAACAAAAGTTACAACGGTCCTGTTGGTTGCCTTGCCCAGGTCAACATTCAGAAGCTTTACGCCTTCAACTTTTTCAATCTCATCCGTAATTTGCCTAATGATGCTTACATCATTTCCTTCAGAGAAGTTAGGAACACATTCTATGAGCTTAGACATAATGGATAATTGACAATGGATAATGGATAATGGATAATTACTTGCTCAAGTTTAGCTTTGGTTGATTTAATTATTGCCGTCAACAATCTTAATAATTCTTCACAATCTTTTAGTAAAATTATTGCCTCATCGACAATTACTTCGCTGTCTCTTAAAAGCCGAAGCCAATAGTGCGTTTCATTAGCTTCTTTATTTGCAATGGAAAGTTTATGAATAAAATCTGCTTTACTTTCTGCCTGGTTTGCTTCTTCAACCATTGCACCGATAGATGTTCCGCTTCTTAAAACTTGTTTAGAAATTACAAATTCTTTTTTCTCAATAAGAAACTTATTGAAACGAAGAATCTTAATCGCAAACTGATAGCTCTTATTTTTCAATACATTCTCCTTTTCCATTGTCAACTATCAATTATCAATTATCAATTTCCCATTAATTATTACTATATCAATCAAATCGTTTGCAAAGGAATAAGGAAGAAATGAATAATCGGGGATTTCTTTTGTGATGAACACATTTGCTTTTTTCCCTGCTGTAATGCTTCCATGGGTTACTGATAAATCCATTGCATACGCAGAATTTATGGTTGCTGCGTTGATGGCTTCCTCCGGTGTCATTTTATATTGGACGCAGGCAATAGAGAGAACAAAGTTCATATTTCCGCTCGGAGAACTGCCCGGGTTATAATCGCTTGCAATTGCAACAGGCAGGCCCGCATTTAACATTTTTCGTACAGGCGGATGCGGCAATTGCAAAAACCATTGTGCCCCCGGCAGGATGGTAGGCATGGTGTCAGAATTTTTTAAAGCAGAAATATCTTCGTCATTTAAATACTCAAGATGATCTACAGAAATAGCCTCGCATTCAACCCCTGCTTTCACTCCACCCGAATTGCTCAACTGTTCTGCGTGGACTTTTCCTTTAAGCCCGAGTTTATTTGCGGCAGAAAGGATTTTTATTGTATCATCTGAAGTGAAATAATTTCTCTCACAAAATACGTCACAATAGTCCGCCAGTTTTTCTTTTGCAATTGAAGGAAGCATTTCATTGATGATGGCATCAATATATTTTTCTTTTGTCGTTCCTGGTGGAACAGCGTGGGCCCCGAGAAAGGTTGCCTTGATAGCAAGCGGAGAATGCGGTTTCAGTTTCTGAATGACATGAAGCATTTTGATTTCATCTTTTACCGTCAGCCCGTAGCCGCTTTTTATTTCAACTGCTCCTGTTCCCTGTTTCATGATTTCGTTCAAGCGCCGGATAGCGCTTTCGATTAATTCTTCTTCCGAAGCACCCTGCAGTTTTTTTACGGAGTTAAGAATTCCTCCTCCGCGTTTTGCAATTTCCTCATACGTCAACCCATTGATACGGTCAACAAATTCCTGTTCACGGGAGCCGGCATAAACAATATGAGTGTGTGAATCGCACCAGCAAGGGAAAACAAGCTTGCCGGTTGCATCTATTTCCAATTTCGAATTTCGAATTTCAGATTTTGAATTTAATTCTGACATCTTTCCAAATGCCGAAATATTTTCGCCTTCAATAAACAGGAAAGCGTTTTCAATGCAAGGCAGTATTTTCATTTCTGCACCCGAAATTTTTCGCACAGAAGCACCTCGTACCTGTATAAGCTTTTTTATATTGGTTATCAGGATGCTCATATTTTTTCAACGCCCGAAAGTAGCAAATCAGTAAAGATGGAAATCGTTATAGGTTATAAGTTATACGGCATTAAAAGTTTGTACTTTCTCATCGTATAACATATAACTATAACTAATAACTAAATTTGTCCGCTATGGCTGGAAATTCTTTCGGAACTATTTTTCGTTTGACCACTTTCGGTGAATCGCATGGCGAAGCCATGGGCGGTGTGATTGATGGCTGCCCTTCCGGTCTTGAAATTGATTTAGATTTTATTCAATTGGAGTTAGGGCGCAGGAAACCGGGACAATCGGGTATTGTTTCAGAGCGAATGGAAAGCGATAATGTGACTTTTCTGTCAGGAATTTTTGAGGGAAAAACAACAGGGACTCCAATCGGATTCATTATAAAAAATGAAAATCAGAGAGTACAGGATTACAAGCACGTGGAGGATATTTATCGTCCATCCCATGCAGACTTTGTGTACGACAAAAAATACGGAGTTAGAGATTATCGTGGAGGCGGAAGAGCATCGGCCAGGGAAACCGTGTGCCGCATTGTTGGCGGGGCGATTGCAAAGCTTCTTTTAAAGAAATCAGGAATACAGATTTATGCCTACACTTCACAAGTAGGCGAAATTTCAGTGAGGAAAAATTATTCTGAACTGGATTTGGCTAAGACAGATTCAAATATAGTAAGATGTCCTGATGCTGCCGTTGCAGAAAAAATGATTCAGAAAATTGAGGAAGTTCGAAAAGCAGGAGACACCATCGGTGGAGTAATTACTTGCGTTGCACAAAGCGTTCCTGCCGGGCTTGGCGAGCCGGTGTTTGATAAATTACACGCTGACCTGGGAAAAGCAATGCTGAGCATTAACGCTGTGAAAGGGTTTGAAATTGGCAGTGGGTTTGAGGGAGTGAAGATGCTGGGAAGCGAACATAATGATGGCCTCACCCCTAACCCCTCTCCTTTGGAGAGGGGAATACATCCGGTATTTAATTCAAATTTTTCAGGAGGTATTCAGGGAGGAATTTCCAATGGCGAGGATATTTATTTCCGGGTAGCGTTTAAGCCGGTATCAACTATAATGCAAGCACAGACAACCATTAATACAAAAGGAGAAGAAGTTGAATTCACCGGCAAAGGGCGTCACGACCCATGCGTGCTTCCGCGCGCTGTGCCAATTGTAGAAGCAATGACTGCATTAGTTTTAGCGGACCACTTGCTACGAAATAAAACGGCTGCAGTTTAGAATCCATCTCTAAATGTTCTTTTTGCTTTCGCGACCCTCTGACTCCCTAAAGGGAGAACCGCTTTCTCTTTTTCGGTGCGAAAGATTCCCCTTTAGGGGTAAGGGGTCAGCGTTGGGAAAAAAGATTAAAAAAACATTTTGAGATAACTTACAGTATCGAAATGCTTGCCAGAAAAGTTCTGATGATTTCCCCGGATGATTTCGGATTTAATCAAGATACCGCCATTGATAATTTTTTTCAGAAAAATTTTCCGTTAACCGAAAAAGAAATTAAAAGCGGGGCACAAGCTGAATTTCTCACCTTCAAAAATCTTTTAGAATCGGCAGGAATTGAGGTCATACGTTTTTCCCCTAAGTATTCTGTTCCGTGCCCTGATGCAGTGTTTCCAAATAACTGGTTTTCCACGCACCCGACCGGAGAAGTTATTTTTTATCCCATGAAATCCACGTCAAGAAGAAGTGAACGGCATCCCGCAATCATAGAATACTTAACGAGTCATTATAAAAAAGTAATTGACTTTTCTGAAAACGAAAAGCATGATAAATTTCTGGAAGGAACGGGAAGTATTGTGATTAGCCATAAAAACAAAACAGCGTACGCATCACTGTCGCAACGCACCAATGAATCATTGTTTTATGAATGGAGCAGTGGGATGGAACACAAGCCCATAGTTTTTCATGCAGAAGATGAAAACGGAAATCCTGTTTATCACACCAATGTACTGTTGTGTATAGGAGAAGGATTTGCAATTGTTTGCCTTGAGTCTTTAAAGAATGCTCATGAAAGAAAATTGGTTGTAGATTCTCTTACGGAAAACGGAAATTCACGTATCGAAATATCTCTTTCGCAAATGCATAATTTTTGTGCTAACGCCCTTGCATTACAAAATAATAAAGGAGAGCAGGTGTTTGTAATTTCATTGCGCGGATGGAAGGCTCTTAATAATAAGCAGCAGGAACAAATCCGTTTATTTTGCTCCCAAATCATAACTCCGGAGCTCAACGTAATCGAGACTTGCGGAGGTGGTGGTGCCAGGTGCATGTTAGCAGAGCTTTTTTAATCACTCGAAGAGACAGATTATTTGTATAAATTTGCTGCTGTTTTAAAAACCGAAACATTTAATTTCAATTCATGGCTCAGGTGCAGTTAATTATGCCCAAAATGGGCGAAAGCGTTACTGAAGCAACCATTCTTAAATGGCTCAAGAACGTTGGCGACAAAGTGAAAGCCGATGAATCGGTTCTTGAAATTGCTACAGATAAAGTGGATTCAGAGATACCGTCACCTTCTGATGGTATTATCACACAGCGCATGTTTGAGGAAGGACAGGTAGTGCAGGTGGGAACAGTGATTGCCGTAATTAACACTGAGACGGAAGCTAAAGTGGAGCAGCCCTCTAAAGCTCCTGATAATGGTACACATACATCATCACAAATTCCTGCTAAA
This sequence comes from Bacteroidetes bacterium 2013_40CM_41_45, assembly GCA_002215675.1. Taxonomy (GTDB): domain Bacteria; phylum Bacteroidota; class Bacteroidia; order AKYH767-A; family 2013-40CM-41-45; genus 2013-40CM-41-45. The sequence continues at coordinate 660,243 of NGFH01000009.1, forward strand.
GAAGTTGCTGCTCCCGCTGAGCCAAAAAGCGTTCACGTTTCAGATGCACCGAGAAGTTCGGTCGGAGGAAGATTTTTTTCTCCTCTCGTAAGAAATATTGCAAAGCAGGAAGGCATTTCTACAGCTGAACTGGAAACTATTCCGGGTTCGGGCCTCAATCAACGCCTTACTAAAAATGACCTGCTGAATCATCTTACAAAGAGAAGACAGCCGGCTTCTTCTCCACAGCCGCAACCGGCACCACCTGTTGTTCCCATTCCTCAACCATATCAACCACAAGAATTCAAGCAGCCCTCTCCGACTCCTGCTTACGTTCCTTCCCCGGGAGAAAATGTTGAGATTATAGAGATGGACCGTATGCGCAAGCTGATTGCCGAGCATATGGTTATGTCGAAGCATACTTCCCCGCATGTGACTTCTTTTGTGGAAGCCGATGTTACCGGAATGGTTACGTGGCGGGAAAAAATGAAAAAGGAATTTGAAAAGCGCGAAAAGGAAAAGCTCACATATACTCCGTTGTTTATCGAAGCCATTGTAAGAGCTATCAGGGATTTTCCGATGGTAAATGTTTCGGTTGATGGCACCAGAATCATCGTGAAGAAAGACATCAATATCGGCATGGCGGTGGCATTGCCTTCGGGTAACCTGATTGTTCCTGTAATCAGAAAAGCAGACCATCTGAATTTACTTGGCCTTACAAAGGCTGTGAATGATTTAGCGAACCGCGCGCGCATAAACCGTCTTATGCCCGATGAAATCCAGGGTGGCACATTTACCGTCACCAATGTGGGCACGTTCGGAAACCTGATGGGAACGCCCATCATTAACCAGCCACAGGTGGCGATTATGGCTACCGGTTCTATCAAGAAAAAACCTGTGGTGATTGAAATGCCGCAAGGCGACACTATTGGAATACGCAGCATGATGTTCCTTTCACTTTCTTATGACCACCGCGTTGTTGACGGTGCTTTGGGAGGAAGTTTCCTCCGGAGAGTTGCCGATTACATCGAGCAATTTGATACAAGCCGTACCCTTTAGCAGTTATTAAGTTATTGAGAAATTAAGTTAATTAATCAAAAACTATTTTGCTACGGCAATAACCTGATTATACTTTGGAAATGCTTTCATCGAATCACCTCAAAAAAATATTTTTATTTTTATTTTTCGTTAGTTATTGGAGCGGAGTTTACGCGCAAGCCGAAATGCCTCGTCCGCGCAAACCGAAGAAAGAACATACCCTTACTGCCGATGAAGCAAAAGTGGTAAAGAAAGATGCCGCAGAGTTTTTTGCCTATGGTGATTATGAAGGTGCGCTTAAAGCATACATCCCGCTTCAGAAGGCGGACCCAAACAATGCTGATTACAATTACCGCCTGGGTTATTGTTATATTGTTACAAATACTGACAAAACAAAAGCAGTTCCATATCTTGAATTTGCTGCGGGACAAAAGAACGTAAAGAACGAAGCATATTATTACCTGGGCCAGGCATACCAGTATGCAGAACGATGGGACGATGCCATAACGGCGTTTGAGAAATATAAATCTATCAGCAAATCAAAAGTTATACGCGACCTGCTTGATACCGACCGCCAGATAGAAATGTGCCGCAACGCAAAAGAGTTGGTGCAACATCCGGTGGCTGTTAAGTTTGTTAATCCCGGAAAGATTATCAACTGTCCTTATCCCGACTACAACCCTTTTGTTTCTGCCGACCGTTCGCTCCTGGTTTACTCCTCACGCAGGAAAGGAAACGCTGGAGGATTTTTAGAGGAGCTTGGTTTTTACACAGCCGATGTGTACTGGTCTACATGGAGAGATACTGCCTGGAGCAAATCAAAGCCATGCGGTGCAGCGGTGAATGGCCCGCTTGATGAAGAAAGCATCGGCATGAATCCTGCCGGTGATGAGATATTTTTATTCTTTGATAACGAAATTGCCTATGCTGACATAATGTCGTCCAAAATAAAAGGGAAGACATGGCAGAAACCGGTTGCACTTGGCGGAGGCATAAATTCAAAATCATTTGAGACAGGTGCGTCTATATCTCCCGATGGATTAACCTTGTATTTTGCCAGCGACAGGAAAGAAAAAGACAAGAGCTCGCAGGGTGGAAGCGATATTTATTTGTCAAGACGAAATGAAAAAGGAGAATGGGGACCTGCAGAAAACTTGGGCAGCGTTATCAACACAAAATATGATGATGACGCACCGTTTATTTTTCCCAATGGCAAAACACTTTATTTCTCAAGCAAAGGCCATAACAGCATGGGAGGGTTTGATGTTTTTAAATCGGTTTGGAATGAAGAGACAAAACAATGGTCTGAACCGGAAAATATCGGGTACCCTGTTAATAATGCTGATGACAATTTGTATTACTCTCTCACAGGTAACGGCAAATATGCCTACGTAACGGCAGTACGTCCGGAAGGATTGGGCGACCAGGATATATATGAACTTGTCTTTGAAAAGACCGATGGATATGTTTTGTACAAAGCAAAAATGATAAATCAGCCAGGTGCTAAGGTTGAATACGGCAGCATTTCACTCACTCATAAAGACGGGAAGGGCGCTATCATAGACACCAAGCTTCAGTATATCGGAAGTTCGCTCCTGGTATCTCTGATGCCGGGAGAGTATGAACTTACCGTAAATGCCGATGGGTTTTCGCCTTACAGAAAGCAAGTAGTGATACCGGAAAATTCTATTGAGAATGTAGTGGATGAAATCCGCCTGACTCCGCTTGTTAAGTCCACCACCACTAGAAAAACCAGATGACCATCGCTCAAAATAAGGTTAACCACGGAGGCACAGGGAAACCTGGAAGGGCTTAACCGAGGATATTAACCCTGTGTCCCCGTGCCTCTGTGGTAAAAAATATTTTTATTAACCAGTGCAAAAATATCAGCTCGTCATGCCCGTTGAAAATGAAAAATTAAAGCTCAAGCGCCCTCTGGTTTTTTTTGATTTAGAGACCACAGGAACTAATGTGGGCAGCGACCGCATTGTTGAAGTTTCATTTCTTAAATTGAATATAGACGGCAGCCGCGAGCTCAAATCATGGAGAATAAATCCGGGTATTCCCATTCCACCTGGAGCAACCAAGATACACGGCATTACTGATGAGGCTGTAAAAGACGCTCCTAAGTTCTCAGAACTTGCAGGTGAGATCCGTAATTTTCTGGAACACTGCGACCTTGCCGGCTATAACGTCATTAAATTTGATTTGCCACTGCTTGCCGAAGAGTTTGCCCGTGCCGGCAGCGATTTTGATGCAGAGAGCCGTTCCATCATTGACGTCCAGAATATTTTTCACAAAATGGAACAGCGTACGCTTTCTGCCGCTTATAAATTTTATTGCGATAAGAATCTTATTAATGCGCACAGTGCTGAGGCAGATACAAATGCAACGTTTGAAGTATTTATGGCACAATTGGAACGGTATGAAACGCTTCCGAAGGATATTTCAGCGCTGCACAGTTTCAGTGCACAACACCGCAATGTTGACCTTGCAGGAAGAATTATATATAATGAAGTCGGAGTGGAGATATTCAACTTCGGAAGGTTTAAAGGAAAGCCGGTGGCAGAAGTGTTCCGTACCGAATTAGGTTATTACGATTGGATGATGAACGGTGATTTTCCAACCAACACTAAAACCGTTATTACACGTCTGCGGCTTAAAGAATTTAATAAGAAGTGAAGGTGGCTGCCTGCTATTATTTGTTAGACGTTAGACGTTAGACGTATTCGTAATTCTCAAGTTCGCATGAAATTTATTTGTGTCGGAAGAAATTATGCAGCTCATGCCAGGGAGATGGGCAATGCACCTCCCGAGGAGCCAGTCGTCTTCCTGAAGCCCGACACCGCCCTGCTGCGCAATAACTCGGTTTTTTTTCTTCCCTCTTTCACCGATAACATCCATTACGAATGCGAGCTGGTTTTCCGTATCTGCAAAGACGGTAAGAATATCGCAGAACGTTTTGCCTCGTCATACATCGATGCCGTTACCACCGGCATTGATTTTACGGCACGCTCACTTCAGAATAAATTAAAAGACAAAGGGCTGCCTTGGGAACTCTCAAAAGCGTTTGACGCATCGGCTGCCATCGGGGAATTTATTCCTTTACAGAATGACTCTTTAAATGATATTGCCTTTCATCTTGAAAAAAACGGAACAACGGCTCAATCTTCCTCTTCGGCCAACATGATTTTCACTCCTCAAAAATTGATTGCTTTCGTATCGTCTTACATTACACTGCGCCAGGGCGATATGCTTTTCACCGGAACACCTGAAGGTGTGGCACAAATTGCGAAAGACGATGTGTTGGAGGGTTTTATCGGAACCCAGAAATTGCTTTCCATCAGGGTGAAGTGAAATTACTTTGTAACAATGGAACAAATTGGCAAAACGGTAATAATTATCGGTGCCGTTATTATTCTTATTGGTGTGATTGTCCTGTTTTTCGGAAACCGCTTTTCATGGTTCGGGCATTTGCCGGGAGATATAAGAATAGAGAAGGAAAACTTTAAATTCTATGCTCCGCTGGCAAGCATGCTTCTCATAAGCATAGGCATTACAGCCCTTATTTGGCTGTTCAGAAAAATTTCAGGACACTAAATCAGTTTTTATTTTCTTTGCGGCTCACAATAAAATTCTGATGAACCGCAACTCCTTCATTGTCACGATTATTCTTTTATCTAACTTTCTTTTTATCTCCTGCTCGCAGCAATCCAAAGAAACCACAACAGAACAGGCACAACTGAAAGACACTACTCCTGCCCTTCTCTATCCCGGCGAAAAACATTTAAGCAACATGCGGCAGCTAACCTTTGGCGGAGACAATGCCGAAGCGTACTTCAGCAGTGATGGGAAAAAAATTGTGTTCCAGGCACGCAATAAAGCCGAAGGCCGATACTGTGACCAGATTTACTGGTCATCCCTTGCTGATTTTAAACCCACACGCATCAGCAATGGAACCGGCCGAACTACCTGCGCTTATTTTCTCCCGGGCGATACGCTGGTGCTGTATGCATCTACGCATCTTGCCGATACTTCCTGCCCTGCCGATCCGCCCCGCAAAAAAGGCGACCCGTATATATGGCACATCTACAGCGGCTTTGATATTTTTATTTCCGATTTAAACGGTAACATTAAAAAGCGGCTTACTAACACACCCGGCTACGATGCCGAAGCAACCGTTTCACCAAAGGGCGATAAGATTGTTTTCACTTCCGTGCGCTCAGGTGATTTAGAATTATATACTATGAATATTGATGGCACGGGTGTTAAACAAATCACACACGAGCTTGGCTACGATGGCGGTGCATTCTTTTCTCCCGATGGAAACCAGCTTATCTTCAGAGCATCGCGCCCAAAAACAAAAGAGCAAAAAGAAACATACCGCAAGCTTTTAAAAGAAGACAAAGTTATGCCTACTGAAATGGAATTATTCATTTGCAATGCCGATGGCAGTAACCTGAAGCAACTTACAACACTTGGCAATGCCAACTGGGCTCCGTTCATCCGTGCTGGCGGAAACAAAGTTATTTTTTCCTCTAATCACACCGCTGAACATGGTATCCCTTTTAATCTTTATACCATCAATACCGATGGAACAGGTCTGGAACAAATTACATTTGATGCTTTCTTCGATGCCTTTCCTGTTTTTTCTCCCGATGGAAAGAAGCTTATATTTTCTTCAGGAAGAAATGCGACACATTCGCATGATACCAACCTCTTTATTGCCGACTGGAAAGATTGAACGCATTGAATTCGAGAAAAGAAAAAATAATATCATGGCTCAAGAGGCTGGGTGTTGCCGGTTTTTTATTTTTCCTTATTAAAGGACTGATATGGCTTGCCATAATCTTCGGCATCACTAAAGCTTCCTGCTTTTAATTTAAACTTCAATGCTTAATCCGTCATATGCGCAGCGGATGTGGTCAGGAAGTTCCTTATTAACATCATCGTGCAGTCCGAGCTGGTGGCTGATGTGAATTAAGTACGCTTTTTTGGGCGAAAGCTTTTCAAGCATGGCAATGGCTTCCTCAAGATTGAAATGCGAGATGTGCCTTTCCCTGCGCAACGCATTGAGTACAATCACTTCAGAGCCTGCAATTTTTTTTATCTCCTTTTCCGGAATCTTGTTTGCATCGGTAATGTAGGTGAAGTTTCCCACCCGGAAACCAAGCACGGGCAGGTTCATATGAAAAACTTCGATAGGTATAAAACGTGTCCTGTTTATTTCAAAGGGTTCTGAAATAATAGTGTGAAATTTTATTTTAGGAATACCGGGGTAATCTTCTCCTGAAAATACATAGGCAAACTCTTTTCTTAATGCCTGCTGAACTCTTTCGGTAGCATACAGATTTACGGGTAAATCATTCACATAGTTAAAAGCGCGCACATCATCCATGCCGGCAGTATGGTCTTTGTGCTCATGTGTGTAAAGAATTGCATCCAGTTTTTTTACATTTTCGCGTAACATCTGCTGCCTGAAATCGGGGCCGGTATCAATCACAAAAACATTACCTCCATCCTCAATCATAATAGAAGAGCGCAGGCGTTTGTCTTTAGGATTAGTAGATTGACAAACAGCACAAGGGCACGCAATCACAGGAACTCCCTGCGATGTGCCGGTACCTAAAAAAGTAACTTTCAAAGCTTGAGTTCGGTTTGTTTCAGGTGCTCGACCAACTGCTTGCTTTCCTTGTCAAGCAATGATTCATTAATCTCAATGTTGCGAAGAACATCGCACAGGAAATTTATTTTGGCCTCAATAGGTGCAAGCTTGTTGATAAGGATGACCCGCGATTCGCCTTTCAGGCAATACCCGGTTTTAAAATTACCTTTCTCATACCTTATTTGGTAGGAATGGCTTTCGAGCAAATGCTGTACTTTATCCAGAAAACTTTGAGTGTATTTAATCATACGGCGCAAAGATAAATAGTTTAAAGTTTAGGGTTCAGAGTTAATCTTCAAATGTTGATGAATACTTAATAACTAATAGCGAATAACGGGTAACTTAGTTTGTCAGTTAGTAAAATATTTTTTCCTTTGCAGCCGCAAAAAAATCATGGCATTAAGAATAGGCATAACGAAAGAAAGTAAGGAAGGGGAAAACCGCGTGGCAATGACTCCTGACGTTACCGGTCAGCTTGTAAAAGCAGGTTTTGAAATACTTGTAGAAAAAGGAGCAGGAGAAAATTCCTATTACAGCGATGACGCATACACAAAGGCAGGCGCCAAAATAAGCCCGGCGCGCAACGAAGTTTTTTCGACTTCCGATGTGATTCTCCAGGTTAATGCGCCTGCATTGAGCGACATCGCAGTGATGAAGCGTGATGCCGTTCTTATCTCTTTAATGTTTGCGCTTACTGAAGCCGCTTTGGTTGAAGCATGCGCAAAACAAGGTGTCAGCAGCTTTTCGATGGATGCTATTCCCCGTATATCACGCGCGCAAAAGATGGATGTACTAAGCTCACAAAGCAATCTTGCCGGTTACAAAACAGTTTTGCTTGCTGCCAACGCACTTGGAAAAATATTTCCGCTCATGATGACCGCTGCCGGAACCATCAAGCCTGCCAAGGTTGTAATCATGGGTGCGGGTGTTGCAGGGCTACAAGCGATAGCTACAGCAAAACGTCTTGGCGCCATTGTAGAAGTATCTGACATCCGTCCTGAAACAAAAGAGCAAGTCCAGTCGCTCGGAGGAAAATTTATTGAAGTGAAAGCAGATGAATCGGTAAAGATGGAAGGCGGCTATGTAAAAAATGTCTCGGCTGAATTCCTGCAGAAACAAAAAGAAGTTCTGTACAAACATATAACTGATGCAGATGTTGTAATTACAACTGCACTTATCCCCGGAAAGAAAGCGCCTGTCCTGGTTACTGAAGACATGGTGAAAAATATGCGCCACGGTTCTGTAATTGTCGACATGGCAGCAGGGCAAGGAGGTAACTGCGAGCTGAGTGAAAAAGATAAAACGGTTACCAAACACGGAGTCATCATCATCGGTGAATCGAATCTCCCTTCATTGATGCCAATGAATGCAAGTGATTTATATGCCAAGAATATTGCAACATTCCTTTTGCACCTTGCAACCAAGGACGGATTCAAGTGGGAAATGGAAGAAGAAATTACAAAGGGTTCGCTTATCACTCACAAAGGCGAAGTGGTGTATGAACCGCTGAAGAAAACTGTCAATGCGTGAGCGCTGTAATCAATACGTCAACAAATCAATCATTCAATAATTCAGTATGAACGAAGCGATAAATTTTATCGGGGAAAACATTCAGATGATTTACATTCTCATCCTTTCCATATTTGTGGGAGTGGAAGTTATCGGGCATGTGCCGTCTGTGTTGCATACTCCGCTTATGTCGGGTGCTAATGCAATTCACGGAGTGGTAATTATAGGGGCGATTATTGTTATGCTTGAAGCTGATTCAGGCGTTGCATTAACGCTTGGTTTTTTTGCCGTGGTGCTTGGCACACTGAATGTAGTTGGCGGTTTTGTGGTTACCGACAGGATGCTTGAAATGTTTAAGAAGAAACCTAAAAAATAATTTGAGAATTTGAAAATTTGAAAATTAATTTTCAAATTACCTCATCTTCAAATCTTCAAATTTATAAATATGAACTCTGAATATATTCTTTACATACTTTACCTAATTGCATCGGTGCTTTTTGTTATTGGGCTCAAGATGCTGAGCCATCCTGACACTGCGCGAAGCGGAAATCTCTGGGCTGCGCTGGGAATGTTTCTTGCCATTGTAGGAACTATCGTTCTGCATCATCACACCGAGCTTACTGTAACAAAAGTTGGCCTCATTATTGGCGGCATTACCTTGGGCACCATTGTAGGATGGGTGGCTGCAAAAAAAGTAAAGATGACAGCCATGCCCGAGATGGTTTCCATGTTCAATGGTATGGGAGGGTTATGTGCTGCAGTGATTTCTTTAACAGAGTTCCCTCACCACATTGGAAATACAGCTTCTTTAAGCACTGTGATGGCTGGGCTGATTATCGGCAGCACTTCATTTGCCGGTAGTATGATCGCCTTTGCGAAGCTGAACGGAACGATGAAAAAAAGTATCCGTCTTCCAAAATATAATATCCTTAATAATGGCTGGTTTCTTCTTACAGCAGCAGTTGCTGTTTATATTGTTGCTGCAGGAATAGACAACCCGGCAATAGTATACCTGGTATTTGCCATGGCGCTGACATATGGAATCCTTTTTGTAATTCCCATCGGAGGTGCCGATATGCCGGTAGTGATTTCGCTGCTTAACTCGTTTACTGGCGTTGCAGCGGCCATGGGCGGATTTCTTTACAACAACCAGGTAATGCTGACAGGAGGAATTCTTGTGGGCTCAGCCGGAACGCTGCTTACACTGGTAATGTGCAAAGCGATGAACCGCCCGCTGAGCAATGTAATCTTCGGTGCGTTTGGAGAAGGTGCAGCAGGTGATAGCGCGGGAAAGAGCGCTAAAGGAACGGTGAAAGATATTTCAGTGAGCGATGCTGCTGTGCTGATGAATTACTCAAAGAAGGTGATTATAGTTCCTGGTTATGGTCTTGCTGTTGCACAGGCGCAACATGTAATTCATGAATTAGAAACAACTTTGGAAGACCATGGCGTGGAAGTTAAATATGCCATCCATCCTGTTGCGGGTCGTATGCCCGGTCATATGAACGTGCTGCTTGCCGAAAGTAATGTGGATTACAATAAGCTTGCGGAAATGGAAGAAGTGAATCCTGAGTTTCCCAATACCGATGTGGTGCTGGTGGTTGGTGCTAATGATGTGGTGAATCCTGCTGCGCGAAACGATGCTTCCTCTCCTATTTACGGCATGCCGATTTTGGATGTTGATAATGCACATCACATCATCATAAACAAGCGAAGCATGAATGCCGGCTATGCAGGTATAGATAATGAGCTATTCTATAATCCGAAGACAAGCATGCTCTTTGGAGATGCTAAAGATGTGCTTACCAAACTTGTAGGAGAACTGAAGGCAATGTAGGTTCCGCCCCGTCTCCCTGATTCATTTTAAATTTTCTGCTCCCACTCCCACGCTGACAAAAGCATTTGCTCCAGCGGTTCAGTTGCCTTCCAGTTTAAGACAGCATTGGATAGCTTATTGTCAGAATACACTTTACTTACATCACCTTCTCTTCTTGTTCCTATTCTGTAGTTAAGTTTTTTGCCTGTTACTTTTTCAAAGCAGCTTATCACTTCTAAGACAGAGTAACCTCTTCCTGTTCCAAGATTAAAAACTTCAAAGCGCTCCTTGTTTTTTTTCTCTCTCAAGCGCTCTAAGGCACTGATGTGAGCGACTGCTATATCTTTAACATGAATATAATCGCGTATGCAGGTGCCGTCAGGTGTATCATAATCATTTCCGAACACTACCATCTCCTTCCGCTTGCCTGCTGCAGTACGTGTGATTACCGGGACAAGATTATTTGGCTCACTAAGAGGCAATTCTCCAATCAAAACTGAGGGATGCGCACCCGATGGATTAAAATATCGTAGCGAAATTGTACTAAGTGCCCCGGTCACAGCTATGTCGCTAAGAATTCTCTCACAGATTTGTTTGGTGGCTCCATAAGGAGACTGCGCCTTTTTTACCGGATGCTTTTCATCTACCGGAACATAATCCGGCTCACCATAAACTGCGCATGAAGAAGAAAAAATAAAATCCTTAACCGAAAACTCGCCGGCGTATTGGCAAAGATTTATGAGCGAAGTAATATTATTATGATAATACTTAAGCGGCTGCTCAACAGATTCGCCTACAGCTTTAAGTGCAGCAAAGTGAACGATAGCATCAATTCTGTTCCTGACAAAAAAATCTTTTACTGAGGCGGCATTGCATAAATCAATTTTACTGAAATGTGGTTTGATCCCGGTGATTGCTTCAATAGCATCGATAACTCCTAAGTGAGAGTTGCAGAGATTGTCGACAATGAAAACATCATAACCCTTTTGCTGAAGTTCAACAACCGTATGAGAGCCAATATAGCCGGTTCCCCCTGTAACTAAAACGTTCATGACCGTTAACTAATGACCAATGACTAATGACCAATGACTAATGACCAATGACCAATGACCAATGACCAATCTACAAGCTCCAGTACGCAAGCTCCTTGATTTTATTTCTGAATACTCCCTTCACATCAACAAAAAGTGAATCACCATTGCAAAGCGATTGAAAATATTTTTCATCGTAGTCTATGAATTCCTTGTGACAGACGGCGACAATCACGGCATCATAATCATTCCCGGCCTTAGCAGACATTTCAAAACCATATTCGTTCTGGATTTCTATTGCATCTGCATGCGGGTCCACTACATCAACGGCAAGTCCATACGATGCAAGCTCTTTAACCAGGTCGGCAACTTTTGAATTGCGTATATCAGAAACATTCTCCTTGAAAGTAACTCCAAGCACAAGCACTTTTGATTTTGAAACATCTTTGCCTGCCGCTATAATTTTTTTTGCCACCTGCTTGGCAATATAAAATCCCATGCTGTCGTTCACATACCGGCCGGAGTTGATTACCTGCGCATGGTATCCTAACGATTGCGCTTTGTACGTGAGATAGTACGGGTCAACACCAATGCAATGTCCGCCAACAAGTCCCGGCATCATCCTTATAAAATTCCACTTTGTCCCTGCTGCGTCTAAAACATCGTATGTGTTTATCCCCATCTTGTTAAAGATAATGGAAAGCTCATTCATCAACGCAATGTTTACATCACGCTGGGTGTTCTCAATAATTTTTGCTGCCTCTGCAACTTTTATGGATTGAGCCTTGTGAATGCCTGCCTTTACTATTATGGAATATACTTTTGAAATGGTTTCAAGCGCTTCTTCATCGCAGCCCGAAACTACTTTCAGAATTTTAGTGATGGTGTGCTCTTTATCTCCGGGGTTAATCCGCTCGGGAGAAAAACCAACTTTAAAATCTTCCCCACATTTCAATCCTGAAAGTTCTTCGAGCAGCGGAATGCAATCTTCCTCGGTGCAGCCCGGGTAAACGGTTGACTCATACACAATGTAATCGCCTTTCTTCAGCGCTTTCCCAATAGTCTGCGTGGCAGAAAGGAGTGGTTTTAAATCCGGAAGGTTGTGTGCGTCTATCGGAGTGGGAACGGTAACGATATAAAAGGATGCCTCTTTAAGGTCAGCGGGATTAGCAGTGTATGTAATATTTCGCCCCGTGAATTCTTTTGAATCCAGTTCGTTGCTCGGGTCAATTCCTTTTTTCATTTTCTCAATCCGTTCTGCATTAATGTCGAATCCAATAACATTAATATGCCTGGCAAATTCAAGAGCTATCGGAAGCCCCACATAGCCAAGCCCAATGACGGAGAGTTTTTTTTGCTTATTAATAAGTTCTTGATACATTCTAATGTTTGTCGTTTGCTGTTTGTTGTTCTGTTAGCTTTTTCTGTCTTCATTTCTTAACGAATAAATTCTTTCAATAATTTCCACCACTTTCATTCCTTCCAGCGCGCTGGTAGTCATGGACGCGTTTCCTTTTAACGTATCAATTACGTTGCTGATTATAAAATGATGGTTGTTTGCCGAACCCTTATATGCACCGTAATCGTTGGCGGGAGCAGTCGGCAAAAGCTCAGGCATTTTGTAATCCTTAATATGACAATACTCAACTTTATCCATGTACTGCCCTCCTACTTTCAAGCTTCCCTTGCTGCCGATAACAGTGATACTGCTCTCAAGATTTTTATCCCATGCAGAAGTGGAATAATTAATTGTTCCCATTCCGCCGTTCATGAAACGAAAATTAACCAGCCCGCTGTCTTCAAACTCCGTAAGGTTTTTATGGTTGAAGTCGGCAAACTTTGCCTGTACATCTCTGATATCTCCAAACAACCAATAAAGCAAATCAATCCAGTGAGAAAACTGTGTGAATAATGTTCCTCCATCAAGCGCTTGGGTTCCCTTCCAGGTTTTTCCTGCATAATATCTTTCATCACGATTCCAATAGCAATTCAGCTGAACAATATAAATATCACCAATAATTTTTTTCTCCACAACTTCTTTTAGCCAGACAGCGGGCGGCGAATAGCGATTCTGCATCACACAAAACACCTGCTTGTGAGCCTGCATCGCTTTATGTATCAGCAATTCACAATCCTCTTTCTTCAACGCCATCGGTTTTTCAATCACAACATGCTTGCCCGCAGAAAGAGATTGCAGCGTGTGCTCTGCATGCAATCCATTAGGAGAGCATACATTTACTACATCCACTTCCGAGTTGTTATTGAGCATCTCAGTAACCGATGAATAAAATTTTTCCTTCATTCCATCCAACCCTAGGGCTGCTTTGGGAAGAATATCACACACAGCAACCAGCTCCGCAGCAGAATTTGCACGAATCATTTCTGCATGGCGCTTGCCGATGTGCCCTTGACCTATTACCGCAAATTTTATCTTCATTGTATTAACTCGTATCCTGTAACAAGTAACACGTAACTATATTTTCCTGACAGCCCCTTTTTCCAATTTATACTTCTCCTTGCTTTCGGGACACACTCCTATTCCGTCTTCACCAAACTTCAACTTGTGCCCGAATTCGCTCATCCACCCTGCATGACGTGCCGGGTTTCCCAGGACAAGCTCATACGGCCTTACATCTTTTGTAACTACAGCACCTGCCCCGATGAAACAAAACTCACCCAGCGTAATTCCGCATACAATGGTTGCGTTTGCTCCTATGCTTGCCCCCTTTTTAACCAACGTTTTTTTGTATTCGCTTTTTCTCACTACAGCGCTCCGCGGATTAATGACATTGGTAAATACCATAGAAGGCCCCAGGAAAACATCGTCCTCACAAATCACTCCGGTGTAGAGAGAAATATTGTTTTGAACTTTTACATTGTTTCCCAAAACAACATCGGGAGAAATGACTACGTTCTGACCAATGTTGCAGTTTTCGCCAATCACGCTTTTAGGCATCACATGAGTAAAGTGCCAGATTTTGGTTCCTTTACCTATGCGGCTGCCTTCGTCAATAACTGCAGTTGGGTGAGCAAAAAATTCCTTTTCCATTTTTTGATGAGGGGCAAAAGTAAAAATTTATCCGCCTTTACTTTTTTTTTCAGCTAACGGAAACTTTTGTGTGGGAGAGTGACAATTTTTGTTGGCAAAAATTATACTCCGGTTCATTCATATTAGAGCAAACAACTACAGTTCGCTTAGCAGAAAAATCTTCCACCATTTGCTTATACCATACCGTTCCCGCGTCATCCAAGTTTGTCAAGGGCTCATCAAGCAGAAGAAGTGAAGTATCGCTCATTGAAGCCAGCGTAAGTTTTAAGCGCTGCTTCATTCCGGAAGAGAAATTTTTAACCGGTTTATCCATCTCTGAACCCAATCCGCTGCGTTCGATGACGTCTTTAAAATTTAATCCATTTATTATTTTTTTTAGTCCGAAATGAAATTGCACCATTTCATAGAGAGTGTAATCTTCAATTAACTCAAGATAAGGAGACGCAAGCGAAATGTGAGAGAACACATTTTCGGGAGCCAACAAAACATCGTCATTATAAAAAGATATTTTTCCTGTTGAAGGCTGAATGTATCCGGCAATCATCTGCAACAATGTTGACTTACCCGAGCCATTTGCTCCCAGGATTGCTATCGATTCAGAAGGATTGATTGTAAAATTCAAATCACGCAGCACATGCCTGCCGTTAAATTTCTTTCCAACATTGTCGAATGCTATTTTTATTCCTGGCATATTGGATACTAATTAACGAATGGTAACGAATATTACGAATAGAGTTATGCAAGCAGAGTTCGCATCTATGTATTAGTAATTCGTAACATTCGTAAAAAATTCGTTATTAGTATGCTCAGCTTACTTGCTCCTCTTCTGTCTCCGCTTGACCGTAGCCCTTCATAATACCCTTAGGAGAGTCAAGAACAAACTGGATGATGCGGTCGCGCTCGGGAGAAGCAGTAATTTCATTCCGTATCATTTCAAGTGCACGGCTCACATTGTTTTCCCTGATAAATAATATGCGGTATATATCTTCGATACTGCGAATTACTTCATCCGAAAATTTTCTTCTCCGAAGCCCCACAGAATTAATGCCTGCATAAGCGAGCGGTTCGCGAGCGGCTTTAACGTAAGGCGGAACATTTTTTCTCACCAATGAGCCGCCTGTAATAAAGGCATGCGTACCTATTTTAACAAACTGTTGAACAGCAACCACTCCTTCCAGTATGGCATAGTCCTCTATCTCCACATGCCCTGCAAGGTTTACACAGTTGGCCATAATTACGTTGTCGCCAATAATGCAGTCATGCGCCACATGCGCATACGCCATGAGCAAACCGTTTTTTCCGATGGAAGTTTTTCCCGCCATCTTAGTGCCCCGGTTAAAAGTAACACACTCGCGTATAGTAGTGTTGTCACCAATTTCAGCTATAGTTTTTTCTCCTGAAAATTTTAAGTCCTGGGGAATGGCTGCTATGACAGCCCCCGGAAAAACGCGGCAGTTCTTACCTATGCGCGCCCCGGGCATAATGGTAACGTTCGAGCCAATCCATGTATCATCACCTATAACCACATCGTCATGAATGACCGTGAAAGGGTCAATGGAAACATTTTCCCCTATAACGGCATTGGGATGTATGGATGCGAGCGGCTGATTCATCGTTTATCTTTTTTCACAATCTGTGCCATCATTTCTGCTTCCATCACCACTTTGTCTCCAACGTATGCTTCGCCTTTCATATGGCAGATTCCTCTTCGTATCGGGGTTACAAGTTCAAGCTTAAATATGAGGGTATCACCGGGAAGCACTACCTGCTTAAACCTTACACTTTCTATTTTCAAAAAGTAGGTCAGGTAATTTTCAGGGTCCGGAACTGAACTTAAAACCAACACCCCGCCTGCCTGTGCCATGGCTTCTATCTGTATGACACCCGGCATTACCGGCGCCCCTGGAAAATGTCCCGGGAAAAACCATTCATTCATCGAAACGTTTTTCACTCCCACAACGTGCTTATCACTTAGCTCAATTATTTTTTCAATAAATAAAAACGGCGGGCGATGCGGCAAAAGTTTCTGAATGGCTACTGTATCGTAAAGCGGTTTTTCATTCGGGTCGTACTTGGGAACCTGGGCCCGGAAACGGTCGCGTTTCATCATGTCTTTTATCAATCGGGCAAATGCAACATTAGCCACGTGACCTGGCCGCGCAGCAAGGATGTGTCCTTTAATAGGAGCGCCAACAAGAGCAAGGTCGCCTACAATATCGAGCAGCTTATGACGGGCCGGTTCGTTCTGGTACCGCAGCTTAACGTTATTAAGGAAGCCGCGCTCCACCACCATTTCTTCTTTATGAAAAACCTTTTTAAGATTTGAAAGCCGCTCTTCAGGAAGCATTTTGTTTACTACCACTATGGCGTTGTTAACGTCTCCGCCTTTAATCAGATTATGCTGAAGGAGAAGTTCAAGCTCGTCAATAAAACAGAACGTACGGCAGTCGCTAACTTCACTCCTGAATTCGTTGATGTTATAAATAGTAGCATGCTGCGTGCCTATAAGGTCGCTGTTGTAATCTACCATTACCGTAAGGCGGAAATCATCGCTCGGCACTGCAAGCATTTCTGTCCTTCGCTTCGGGTCTTCATAAGTAATATTCTCACTCAGGTAATAATACTTCCGCTCTGCGCCCTGCATTATTCTCCCTGCTTTATCCAGCACATCCATAAAAGGTTTGGAGCTTCCGTCAAGTATCGGCACTTCGGGACCGTCAACTTCCATGAGTACGTTATCCAGTTCCATGCCGGCAAGAGCCGCAAGCACATGTTCAATGGTACTAACTTTTGCTCCGTTTTTTGCAATAGTTGTACCTCTTTCGGTATCAGTAACGTTATCTACATCCGCTTCAACAATCGGTTTATCCTTTAAATCTACTCGCTGAAAAACATAACCATGATTTTCAGGAGCAGGACGAAAGGTGAGTTTTACGTTTTGACCTGTATGCAGCCCGACTCCGCTGACTGATACTTCTGTTTTTATAGTTGTTTGATATTCTGCCATATGTTCGCACTAATTTTCATCTCATTAATTAATTGTTACACGTTATAAGTTATATGTTATACGGCTTTACTTTATCGCGTATAACGTGTAACGTATAACTCTCAACTTGTATAGAAACGGTCAAAAATAAGAATTCCCTGAAATAGGCATGCAGCCTTGTCCAGGGAATTAATCAGCGCTTAATAATTGGCGCTTTATTGATTTATTTTCCTCAAAATTCTGACCGCCGGGTCTTGAATTTCATCCTTTTCAAACTCCTTTTTTAGATATTGAAGCGCGTAGCGCATCCTGCCAAGGGCGGTGTTCAGGTTTATGTTTAGCGTCTTTGAGATTTCTTCAAACTTCATATCACCGTAATGGCGCATGATGAGTACCTCCCGGAACCTGACCGGTATCTTTTCAATAAGACATCTTACTTTTTCTTCCTCTTCCGTCCTGATTATTTGTGAGTCTTTTGTTTCCGTTTCTGAAGGAATAGTGTTCAGGATGCTGAACTCTTCGGTGTCACGCAGCAGTTTCATCCTTCTATCCACGCGCACTTTATCAATGAACAGGTTATGCGCGATGCGCACAGCCCATGCACGGAAATATCCCTGGTCGGAGTAATTACCCTCGCGTATGGCAAGGATAATTCGTATCCATGTTTCCTGGAAAAGGTCATCGGCAGTTTTCTTGTCGTGCACAAGAAAAAACAGCGATGTGTAGAGATGCTGCTTATGACGGTGAAGCAGTTCCCTCATTGCTGAATCGTTTCCTTTTTTGTAAAGGGCGATGAGCTTTGTATCGCTCATCTGGCGGAGTGTGACCATAGCATCTACTTTTAATTATTGATTAATAATAATTACAGAAAGTAGTAGATGTTATCTTATGGTTTGGGTCCTCCTTAGATTATTTTAGTGTGAAGAAAAATTTTGTTGATGCAAATATAAGACGCTAATATCATTTAAGCAAGTGTTCTAAATGTTATTTTTGCTCTTTTTCTTACCGCAGATGTTACTACCGAAAGAAGCAATTGTAGCCAAGGATGGCATATTCATCAAGGGTGCCAGGGTGCATAACCTCAAAAATATTGATGTTTCCTTACCCCGAAGGAAGCTGATTGTGATTACAGGGGTATCGGGCTCGGGCAAATCTTCATTGGCTTTTGATACCCTTTACGCCGAGGGGCAGAGACGGTATGTGGAATCACTGAGCGCCTATGTGCGGCAGTTTACAGGCAGAATGAACAAGCCCGATGTCGACTACATTACCGGTATTTCTCCTGCTGTTGCTATCGAACAAAAAGTAAACACGAAGAACCCACGCTCTACCGTTGGCACCACCACGGAAATTTATGATTACCTGAAACTGCTTTATGCGCGCATCGGAAAAACATTTTCACCCATCTCGGGAGTAGAAGTAAAAGCGCACAGCGTGGATAATGTGGTTGATTTTATTTCCTCGCATAAAGAAGGAACCCGGTTTTATATCCTCTCCCCCGTTCCGCTTAACCCACAACGTCCGGCCGATGAAAACATCCGGTGGCTGATTCAGAAAGGATATTCGAGATATTATTCTGACGGAAAAATTTTAATGCTTGAAGATGCGGAGCAGAACAAACCTGTTGATTTATTTTCTCCCCCAAAGACGAAAACAAAAAAAGCGAAAGCCGGTATCCCTTCAGGTAACAAAACACTTCAGCTTGTTATTGACAGAATAAGCGTGAGCAGTGAAGATGATTTCCGTTCTCGCGTTGCCGATTCAGTTCAGACTGCATTTAGTGAAAGCAACGGATACTGCAATATTGCTCTCGTTGCAGAAGATGCCTCGGTAACTACAACATCTTTTTCAAACCGCTTCGAGGCAGACGGAATGACTTTTGAAGTTCCTTCTGCTCATTTCTTCAGCTTCAATAATCCGTATGGCGCATGTAAAAGGTGCGAGGGTTTCGGAAATGTAATTGGCATTGATGAAAACCTGGTAGTTCCTGATAAATCACTTTCCATTTATGATGGAGCCATCGTTTGCTGGCACGGGGAAAAAATGAAAGAGTGGAATGAAGCCCTAATAAAAAGTGCATACAAATTTGACTTTCCCATTCACCGCTCTTATCATGACTTAACTGCCGAAGAGAAAAAGCTTTTATGGACAGGCAATAAATATTTCGAAGGACTTAATGCCTTTTTCAAATTTGTGGAAGAGCAGAGCTACAAAATTCAGTACCGCGTTATGCTTTCGCGTTACAGGGGAAAAACGCTTTGCCCGGAATGTAACGGAACACGGCTGCGAAAAGATGCCTCGTATGTAAAGGTTGGAGGAAAATCTATCACCGAAATTGTGCTGATGCCGGTAAGCGGGGCTCTGAAGTTTTTTAAATCGCTTCAGTTAAACGAACATGACAAACACATTGTAAAAAGAATTCTTACCGAGCTAACCAGCCGTCTCGGTTTCCTGGAAGATGTAGGCCTTGGTTACCTTACACTGAACCGGCTTTCCAATACGTTGTCGGGAGGAGAATCGCAGCGCATTAATCTTGCCACTTCACTGGGCAGCGCGCTGGTGGGTTCACTTTATATACTTGATGAGCCCAGCATCGGTTTGCATCCGCGCGATACACAACGACTAATTAAAGTTTTGAAAATCCTTCGCGATTTGGGCAACACAGTAATTGTAGTGGAGCATGACGAGGAAATTATGCGGCAGGCCGATATACTGATTGATATGGGGCCTCTTGCCGGTGTTCACGGTGGTGAAATCATTTTCCAGGGGCCGGCAAAAAATCTTAAAGAGAGTGATTCGCTTACCGCAAAATATCTTTCGGGTGAGGAAGAAATTGCTTTGCCCCTGCGCAGGAGAAAATGGACTTCATCTGTAAAGATTGAAGGCGCACGCGAAAACAATTTGAAAAATATTTCGGTTAAGTTTCCTCTTGGGGTAATGACGGTTGTAACCGGTGTGAGCGGCTCGGGGAAGTCATCGCTTGTAAAAAAAGTTTTTCATTCTGCCATAAAAAAAATTACGGGCGGCTACAGTGACGAGAGCGGGCAGTATGATAAACTTTCCGGAGATTACAACCGCATTGCTGCTGTTGAATTTGTTGACCAGAATCCTATCGGTAAATCTACACGCTCCAATCCTGTTACGTATGTGAAAGCATACGATGAAATACGCGGTGTGTTTTCTGAGCTGCCTGTTGCCAAAGCAAGAAAGTATAAACCGTTTCATTTTTCTTTCAATGTGGATGGCGGGCGTTGCGAAGTTTGCGAAGGAGAAGGAGAAGTTACCATTGAAATGCAGTTTATGGCTGACATACATCTTACCTGCGAAACCTGTCATGGCAAACGCTTTAAGGAAGAAATCCTCGATGTGCAATACAAAGGCAAAAATATTTCTGATGTGCTGGAGATGACGGTTGACGAAGCCATAGAGTTTTTCAAAAAGCCCTTGCTTTCCATGGGCAACGAAAAGAAAATTGTTGCTAAGCTACAACCGCTGGCTGACGTGGGGCTCGGTTATATAAAATTGGGACAGCCCAGCAGCACATTGAGCGGTGGCGAAGCGCAACGCGTAAAGCTGGCATCATTCCTGCGCAAGGACAGCGAGGTGCAGCACACACTTTTTATTTTCGATGAACCTACAACCGGCCTTCACTTTCACGACATACGTAAACTGCTGTATGCTTTTGATGCTTTGCTCGAGCATGGCAATACTCTTATAGTTATTGAACACAATCCGGAAGTAATCAAATGTGCCGATTGGGTGATTGACCTTGGCCCCGAAGGCGGGGAGCAAGGCGGTTACGTTGTGTTTGAAGGCAGGCCCGAGGATTTAATTGAAAGCGAGAAATCTCTTACGGGAAAATTTCTGAGGAAGAAGTTAAAAAAGGAGAGTGTTTAACTTATTCCGCTGCCTGCTTTTCCTTTTCCCTCTTCAACGTCCTCCCGGGATATTGCAACAAGCCAAGCGCCAGGCATTCCATGGCTTTGCGCAGGTCATTAATGTTAAGCACGTACGCAATGCGTACTTCATCCTTACCTGCTCCTTTTGTAGAATAAAATCCCGAAGCAGGTGCAAGCATTACCGTCTGGCTGTCGTACGAAAATTTTTCGAGCAGCCACTGGCAAAAAATGTCTGCGTCATCTACAGGCAGCCGGGCAATGCAGTAAAAAGCCCCGCTTGGCTTAGGGCAAAATACTCCTTCAATACTATTTAATGCATTTACAATAAAATCTCTTCGCGCCACATATTCGGTTTTCACTTTACTGAAATATTCTTCAGGAGCATCCACGGCGGCTTCAGCAGCTACCTGCCCGAAAGCAGGGGGGCTCAACCGCGCCTGTGCAAACTTGAGCGCAGCGCTCATTACCTCTTTGTTCTTTGAAATGAGAGCACCAATACGGGCACCGCAGGCGCTGTATCGCTTGGAAATGGAATCGAGCAAAACAACATTTTGTTCAATGCCCTCCAGGTGCATTGCCGATACATATTCTTTTCCATCATAACAGAATTCTCGGTAGACTTCATCAGAAAAAAGCCACAGGTCGTGTTTCAGAACAAGTTCTCTTAGCGATTCCAGCTCGGCTCTTGTATAAAGATATCCGGTAGGGTTGCTGGGGTTGCAAATCATAATGGCGCGGGTGCGCGGAGTAATCATCTTCTTAAACTCACTCACAGGCGGCAGGGCAAAGCCGGTTTCAATCGTAGAGCGTATGGGTTTAATCACCACATCTGCCTGCGCAGAGAAGCCGTTGTAATTGGCGTAGAACGGTTCGGCAATAATCATTTCATCCCCTGCATTCAAACAAGTCATCATGGCAATTTCAATGGCCTCGGAGCCGCCCGTGGTGACTATGATTTCAGTATAATCCAGGTTAATGTTATAACGCCTGTAATACTCCGTTAATTTTTTCCGGTACGATTCATTGCCCGCCGAATGAGAATACTCCACTACGCGTTTCGGATAATTGCGAACGGCGTCAAACATTACCTGGGGTGTTTCAATATCGGGCTGGCCGATGTTGAGGTGATAGATTTTTATTCCTCTCTTTTTCGCTGCTTCGGCATAGGGCACCAGTTTCCTGATGGGCGAAGGCGGCATGCGGTTTCCTTTATCGGATGTGCGGGGCATGATAGATTCTTCGTTACGTAAAATACAACTAAATAAAAAACCCTTCACACATGAATGTGAAGGGCTGTAAAAGTAAAACTATTCAGAAGAATTATTTTCCTCCACCCGGCTGAGTAGTTGGGGCAACAGGGGTTGCATCCTGTTTTGGGGGAGCTTCAACATTTCCTTTTATGTGTATGATTTTAGGATTGGTCTTTGCGTTGGACTGAATGGTAACGGTTTTGTCCTGCATTCCCATTTTACCGGCAGAATTAAAGGTTACTTTAACAGTTGCCTTGTCGCCTTTTTTAATGGGTTCCTTGGGCCATACCGGAACGGTACATCCGCATGAGCCGGAAGCGCTGGTAATGATTAAAGGTTCTTTTCCCGTATTGAGAAATGAAAACTCATGGGTTACAACTTCTCCCTGCTTAATGGTTCCGAAATTATATTCTTCTTCTTCGAATTTAAATTCGGGAGCATTTTTGTTGTCCACAGCGGGTGGAGCAGTCATGCTCACTGCAGGTTGTTGGTTTGGTGTAGTTGTAACTTTCGTGTCTTGTGCATAAACAAATGCAGCAGAAAGAAACATAGCGGTGATGAACAGTGTTGATTTCATTTGTGTGGGTTTAAATTTATAATTGGTGGTTTAAAGTTTATTTTGATTTGATTTCAAGAGGAGCTGCTCCATTATCTTTCTTAAGAGGCATGGTCTGGTCACCGGCTTGATCGGTGGCTTCAACAGTACCTTTTATAGTAAGCACTTTAGTTCCTGTCTTTGCATTAGAAGTAATGGTGACGTTCTTAGTGAATCCGCCAACGCGCTTGGTGTCATAGTGAACTTTAATTACAGAGCTTTGTCCTTTCAGGATGGGCTCCTTAGGATACGTAGGAACTGTGCAACCGCATGAACCTACAGCGTTAGAAATGATAAGCGGCTCTTTACCCGTGTTGGTGAATTTGAATTCACAACCTCCATCAGCGCTTTGCTTAATGGTACCATAATCGTGAACATCAGCTTCAAAAGTAATTTCAGGAGCATTGGGATTATCTGCTGCCTTAACTTCTGTAGTAGGTGTTGCCGGAACAGTCGGGGCTGTTGTAACAGTTGGTTTTGCAGTAGCAGGTTGTGCTGTAACTGCTGGCTTGGTTGCAACTGCAGGTTTTGTTGCAGCAGTAGCTGGCTTATTTTCTTGTGCATTAGAAATATAAGACAGGAAAGAAACGAGAGTGAGCGTTAAAAAGATTTTTTTCATGGCTTGATTTTTTTTTTACAAATGTAAAATTCTTTACGAAGTATTTTAGATTTAGATGCAATAATATCAGGAATGCAGTGAATTTAGTGTGAAAAGGAATTTAATACTTTTGCTGTGTTCACAAGGAGTTCACCAAACAGGCGGGAATAGCTCAGTTGGTAGAGTGATGGCTTCCCAAGCCGTAGGTCGCGGGTTCGAGCCCCGTTTCCCGCTCCTAAATAATACTGAATTCAATCGCGGGTGCTGACGTTACGATTTTATCGGAAGTCGGCATGCAGACTGAAACGTCTGCATTCGAGCCCCGTTTCCCGCTCCTAAATGGATAATATAACCGCCGGTTTCTAATTAAGAATGGTTATAAATAAAAAACACCCCGAAAAATGCCGGAGTGTTTTTTCAACGCCAAGAAAAAATTATTTGCGCGCTGCTTCGGCAACCGCTTTACGTTCGCTGATAACAGCTTCTGTTTTTGAAGATGATTCTGTTGATGATTTCTTTGCTTCGCTCTTGTCTTTTGAGCAGCATTTCATAGAGCCGGCTTTACAACTTTTGCTTGAATAAGCGCAGCATCCGTGTGCTTTTGCACCGTCATCGCTTTTTACTTTTTCGGTAGCGGGGGCTTTCTTGTCAGCAGAAACAGATGATTGTGCCGAAGCAGAAATTATAAAGGCAAAAAATACAAGTGAAAATATGATTGCAAGCTTTTTCATAGTGTTTAGTTTTAATATTAAGATTTCAAAGCTATTTTTATCCGCTGAATATCAAATGAATTTTTTCTTCATGCTGCTGAACCCTGTTAAATGAACTCAATTGAAAACATAAGAGAATCGCTTCGTTCCATCCGGGCGCAGCTGCTGCGGACTGTTATCACCACTCTGATAATTGCTATCGGCATTATGGCGCTTGTAGGCATTCTCACTGCAATTGAAGCCATCAAGACATCCATCAATTCAAACTTTACGTTTATGGGTGCGAACACGTTTGCAATCAGAAATTATGGCATAGGAATCCGTGTTGGCACAGGAGGCAAGCGTGCCAAGCGTTTCAAGCAGATTGACTTTGCACAGGCCATGCAGTTCAAAAATAATTACCCGTTTCCCAATGCAACGGTCAGCCTTTCTTTTATGGCCACACCGGTGGCGGTGCTAAAATACCAGTCGAAAAAAACCAACCCAAATACAAATGTATGGGGCGGTGACGAAAATTATTTGCGTACATTTTCGTACGATATTAATCAAGGCAGAAATTTTTCATCGCAGGAAACAGAGCACGGTTCCAATGTTGTCATCATAGGGAGTGAAATTGCCAAAACATTATTTGATACGGAAAGCGCCATTGATAAAATTATTTCTGTGGGAAGCTCGCGTTATAGAATTGTAGGTGTTCTTAAAGACCGCGGGACATCCATTGGATTCGGTGGAAATAAAATCAGCATTATTCCCCTTATGAATGCAAAAAATAATTTCGGCTTTGCCGGGATGTCATATGGACTTAACGTAACTGTAAGCAATGTAGCGCAGCTTGAAGAAGCCATTGAAGAAGCCAAAGGCACCATGCGTAAAGTGAGGAGGGTTGCTCCGGGAGAGGAAAATACCTTTGAGGTTATTAAAAGCGACAGCTTTGCAAGCATCCTTATAGAAGATATACAGTATGTAACTATTGCTGCAACGCTTATCGGTTTCATCACGTTATTCGGGGCTGCTATAGCGCTGATGAATATCATGCTGGTTTCCGTAAACGAACGAACCCGGGAAATAGGGTTGCGTAAGTCAATCGGTGCGACACCTTACAAAATAAAAATCCAATTCCTCACCGAGGCTGTTGTCATTTGCCAAATAGGCGGGGCGCTCGGTATTTTCCTTGGAATTGTTATAGGCAACCTCATTTCCTTTGCCATGGGCGAGGGTTTTATTATTCCCTGGCTTTGGATAATGGCAGGTATCGTGTTGTGCTTTGTAGTGGGAATCGCCTCGGGATATTACCCCGCATCTAAAGCGGCACGCCTTGACCCGATTGAGGCGCTCCGGTACGAGTAAATGGAAAATGAATAATGGATAATTGAAATAAAAAAATTGAAATTGGTTTTAATTTTCCAATATCAATTATCAATTAAATTATTCCGCTACGACTTCGAAATTCAAAATAACCTTTATGTCTTTGTGAAGGCTAACGGTAGCTGTATATGTTCCCGGAGTTTTGATTCTGTCTTCATCAACAGAAATTTGCTTGCGCTCAATTTCAAAACCTTTTTTGGTAAGGGCATCAGCAATCTGGAGCGGAGTAATAGAACCATAAATGGTTCCCTTATCACTGACTTTGGTAGGAATGCTTAATACAATACTCTCCAAAGCCTTTGCAATAGTTTCTGCATCGCCTTTAATCTTCTGTGCTTTATGCGCCCGCTGCTTTAGATTTTCGTTGAGAACTTTCTTTGCCGGCTCCGTTGCCAGAATAGCATAGCCGCGGGGAATAAGATAGTTGCGCGCGTAGCCGGGACGAACTCTTACCAGTTCATCGACATCGCCAAGATTTTTAAGCGATTGTTTTAAGATAACTTCAACCATGTTTTTAATAGTTTGAGTTTTGAAGTTTGAATTTGAGATTTGCACGTCTCATATCTCATCTCTCAAATCTCTGTCTGCTTAATTTTATTTTAACAAATCGCCAACATAAGGCATCAGGGCAAGATGGCGGGCGCGTTTTACAGCCGTACCAACTTTGCGCTGGTATTTTAAAGACGTCCCGGTCAACCTGCGGGGCAATAATTTTCCTTGTTCGTTTACAAACTTCAAAAGAAAATTCGGGTCTTTGTAATCAATGTATTTGATGCCGCTCTTTTTGAAACGGCAATATTTTTTCCGGTTTACTTCAACCGTAGGCGGTGTGAGATAACGTATTTCTTGTTGATTCATTTTTTCGCTTTATGCAACTTGTTCTTCTTGTTTTGCAGCAGCAGCTTTTTCTGCAGCAAGGCGTCTGCGTTTTTCATTGTATGTAATGGCGTGTCTGTCTAATCCAACAGTTAAAAATCTCATGATGCGCTCGTCACGCTTGTATTCAAGCTCAAGCTTCGATACCATTTCAGGGGATGACGATTTGAATTCTATCAGGTAATAAAAACCCGATTTTTTTTTCTGGATAGGATAGGCAAGCTTCTTCATACCCCAATTATTTTCAAAAATAATTTCCGCCTTATGGTCAGCGAGGTACTTCCTGAACTTAGCCACGGCATCGTGAACCTGTTCTTCGGAGAGTACAGGATTCATAATAAAAACCGTTTCATACTGGTTATTCATGCAAATATTTGATTTTTTAAGGGGTGGCAAATGTATAAAACATTTCCGATAATCCAACAATGAAGAGTGCTAAAGTGAAAATAAATGCCACTTCAAACCAATGTTTTCCCGTCCATCTGCCCGGGAACGGGAAGACCCATGAGTTTAAGAATAGTTGGGGCCAAGTCGCATAGACGCCCGTTTTTTATAGAATGATGGTTCTTGTCAATCAAAAAAACCGGAACCGGGTTGGTGGTATGTGCGGTGTTGGGGGTTCCGTCATCATTAATCATGAACTCGGCATTGCCATGGTCGGCAGTGATGAGAAGCGAGCAATTATTTTTTAAAGCCGCGTCCACAACTTTCGCTAAGCAGGCGTCAACAGTTTCAACCGCTTTAACGGCGGCAGAAAATACTCCCGTATGCCCAACCATATCTGCGTTGGCAAAATTGAGGCAGATGAAGTCTATCTCTGAAGTGTTGATTTCTTTAACCAACGCATCCGTAACTTCCAGTGCGCTCATCTCGGGCTGCAAATCATACGTTGCAACTTTAGGAGATGGAATAAGAATTCTTTTTTCTCCCTCAAACTTTCCTTCCCTGCCTCCTGAAAAGAAAAAAGTAACGTGCGGATATTTTTCTGTTTCTGAAATGCGGAGCTGTGTTTTTTTGTTTACTGAAAGAACTTCGCCCAGAGTCATTTTTAAATCCTGGTTTTGAAACATGACGTGAACATTCTTGAATGTGTCATCATAGTTAGTCATGGTCACATAATGCAGCTTCAATGTTTTCATTCTATGCTCCGGCATATCGGCTTGGGTAAGGGCCTTTGTAATTTCGCGGCAACGGTCAGTGCGGAAGTTGAAACAAATCACGGCATCACCCTCAGAAATTTTTGCAAGCGGATTTCCGCCCGAATCTGTCACAACAACCGGCTTAATGAACTCATCCGTTACTCCTGCATCATAGGAATTTTTGATTCCTTCTTCAGCGGAAGCGACTTTATTTCCCTCTCCATGAACAAGAAGGTCATATGCCAGTTTTACTCTCTCCCATCGCCTGTCCCTGTCCATAGCATAATACCTGCCAACGACAGAGGCTATTTTCGCCTCACCCCTTCGCCCCTCTCCAAAGGAGAGGGGTTTAGAAAGGAAGTTCTCTAACTCTGTAATATATTTTATTCCGCCTTTAGGGTCAGTGTCTCTTCCATCAGTAAAAGCGTGGATGAAAACGTTTTTCAATCCATGGTCGTGCGCAGCCGTGCAAAGCGCTTCTAGGTGTTTGATATGAGAATGAACTCCTCCATCGGAGACCAATCCCATCAGGTGCAGCTTGCAGTTATTTTTCTTTACGTAATTAAATGTGTTGAGCAAAACAGGATTGCTGAAAAAGGTTTTGTCTTCAACCGCCTTATTGATGCGAACTAAATCCTGGTAAACCACCCTACCCGCTCCTATGTTGAGATGCCCTACTTCCGAATTTCCCATCTGCCCATCGGGCAAGCCGACATTCAACCCTGATGTTAAAAGCTCTGCATTGGGATATTTTTTATAGAGGGAATCTACAAACGGAGTGTGAGCAGCTTTAATAGCATTGGCTTTCGTATCGGGCCCGTGTCCCCAGCCATCAAGAATTACGAGAATAACTTTTTGTCCGCTCATGAAATAAAAACAGGCGTCAAAGATAAGCGCGAAAAATAGAAGAGCGGATTAATTATTTTTTCAATCATTTCACCACAGAGGCACAGGGACACAGGGTTAAGGCATTCTCTGTGCCACTGTGTCCCTGTGGTAAAAATTTTTAAGCGTGTTCAAAAAATAAATCCCGACTAACAGCCGGGATTTAAAACCTTGCCAGGTTCATAGGCTTTAGTTCTCCCCTACTTTCATCAACTTCTCTACATCATTATTCACACTTAAAATAAGCAGCGATGTTGCGGTACAAAATACCGGGCTGGTAATGCAATGATGCCCGTTCCAGCTTCCATCTTCATTTTGTATGGAAACCAGCTTGCCTGAAACATTCTCGTACCAATCCTTCCAGCCGGCGTCTTTATTGATAATCATGGATTCACCGGTTTGCAGAAAGCTTAGGAATTCTTCTCCCCCATTACTTCCAAAGCCGTTCACCACTCTTTCTTGCTGAGCCGTGACTTTGGCAGCATTGTAAACATTATATGCAGTTGAATATTTTTCTGCTTCGGCATCATTGTAACCAATTTCGCGCAGGGTTTCGGGAGTAACTTCTGTATTAGAGGATTCAATTTTTCCTTCCTTCTCAGCACGCTTCAAATCCTCTTTTACTTTTTTAGCATCCACAGAAGTGTTACGCACCGAGCTTGACACCGAATACAAAACTACTCCTGCGCCAAGGTCTGTATTAACATTGCCTGTCTTTGCATCATAATTTCCTTTCTGATAATCCTGCGCCTTTTCCAGCACATCACCATCTACTTCTATGCCTTTGTCTTTGGCGGCTTCAAGTGCAGACGTTGCAAACGATGACTGCAGAACACCTGCCCAGCCATTGCCGGAAAAACTTCCGTTGGTAGCTTGTGTTTTCTGAATTTTATCTACACAAACCTGCAAAGCATTTTTCACGCGATTAGTTATTTCTTTGTCTTTCACATAATCAAGAATATTGGAAAGGAATTGCGATGC
Organism: Bacteroidetes bacterium 2013_40CM_41_45; assembly: GCA_002215675.1. Taxonomy (GTDB): domain Bacteria; phylum Bacteroidota; class Bacteroidia; order AKYH767-A; family 2013-40CM-41-45; genus 2013-40CM-41-45. The sequence goes on from NGFH01000009.1 coordinate 689,614, forward strand.
AAGAACCACATCTATGTTTGCTCCCAGCTTGACTTGAATCTGGGTTCCGGTCAACGAGGTGATAGTGCTGCTGTTTTCATCCGAATGCTCCACTTCATCCAGTAAGTAATTCAACCCGTTTCGTAGCTCTTCAGCGTACTCGCCTGAAGAAAGCGTGCTGCCCGAGCGAAGAATTGCCATCAATACCATGCTGGTTGTTGCAGGGTCTGCCTTCACGGCATGAGGGTCCATGATATTTTGTGCAGCATGGGTGCCTGCACCCCAGCCGCCATTTTCGTGTTGTGCCTTCACAACATAATGAAGCGCATGGTCAATGGAAGCTGCAACATTTTCAGGCGTGTTAACTAAGTACATACCCTCAGAAGAATCCTCTCCGAAGACAGTGCGGAACACACATCCTTTCGGGGTATTTGCTTTTGCCGGTCCGGGCCTCTGAAAAATGATAATGAACATTCCTGTCATTACTATTGCTGCAAACCCGATGAAGGTTATTTTAATGGTTTTCATAATGATTTGATTTAAGGGTTTTACAGAATAGATTCACGAACAGGAGAATTCCATAAACGCAGCTCCAGAATATCTTTGCCTTTGTTACCCTCTTACTCCCTAAAGGGAAAACCGCCATCACTCCATGCATGGTTCCCCTTTAGGGGTCAGGGGTGAGCGGAGGGGAAATTTATTCCAAAATAAAAAAGCCCTTCTGAATTTTCAAAAGGGCTCTGTAATTGAGTTATCCGTATTAATTCTGCTCTTGTAATTCAAAATGTTTTTGCAAAACAGAATCGAGTTGCTGGTAGCTGACGGCACTCTTAACTACGTAGTCAAGGGCACCTTTCTGCTTGGCCAGCTCCTTAACCTTTTCATTGGTCACAGAAGTGAGCATGATCACCTTGGTATTAGGGCAAATTTCCTGGAGCTTGGAAAGAATTTCAAGCCCGTCTTTTGAACTGCCTATGGCGCTATCTAAAAAGTAATCCATAAAGATTAGGTCGGGCTCTTGTACATTGCCCAAAATAAGTTCTTTGAGGCAGGCATCACCGCTCGAAAATTCTTTTATTTCCAGGTTAGGATATTTGGAAAGATGGTCCGTTAGCATAGAGCGCTCAATGGCGCTGTCTTCCACAATAAATACGCTGGTTAACTTTTTGGTTGTCATGTTGAATCTCTGTTTTCTTTAGTGTAGTTGTTCAATAGAATAAGGATGCAAATGTAAATATTTTAATTTATTGTGATCCCGCTGGGATTCGAACCCAGGACCCCCACATTAAAAGTGTGATGCTCTACCGGCTGAGCTACGGAATCCTTTTTAGTCAGGAGTCAGGTGTTCGGGAGTTCAGAGAAACCATTTGTCTCTGAGCTCCCTACTCCCTACTCCGAACTAATCAAGGGGCGCAAAGATAATTTCATTACCATATCTTCAAAAAGATTCTGATTAAAGAATCGGATGACGCTTAAACTCCTTGGTGCGGTCGAACAGGAAACGGTACGTTACCAGCACGCGGCTTTTTTTTGTCCCGAGGTTTTCTGCAATGCTCACCATCTTCGGATTGAAGTCGCCTATCCATTGCATCTCGAATTCCTCGTAGAGGTTATTTTTCACAAAATGTTTCTGGCCTTCAACAATCATCAGCGCATCCACGCCTTTTCCCTGGTGCTCCGGAACAATACCAAACACAAGCCCAATTAATTTTCGCGTCACCCTTCTTTTAAGCATAATAATAAGGCGGAGCTTTTCAATAAGCCCCAGCTTCCCATTAAACTTTTTGAAATATTGATTTATATCAGGCAGGTTTATCCACATGCCCACCGGTTCGTCTTTCCAATAAGCAAACCAAACGGCTTCCCCGTCCATCACCGGTTTCATTGTTTTAAAAAACTGCTGCACCTGTTTGCGCTCCAATTCCTTCCCCCCTCCATGCTTTGCCCACGCCTTATTATATATGACGCAGAAATCATCTGCATATTTTGACAAATGATTTTTCCTGAGAAACTCTGCATGGTAATCAGGATTTATTTCTTCGCGCCTGCGGTAAAATTTTTCATTCACACGGTCGGCAATGCGAAGTGAATAGCACCATTGCTCATAATACAATTGAAACCCGTAGCTCTCAAAAAGTTCCTTGTAATAAGGTGGGTTATAATTCATTTTGTATTGAGGAGAATGAAATCCCTCCACAATCAATCCCCACCAGCTGTCGCGCTCGCCAAAGTTGACGGGCCCATCCATGGCTTCCATTCCTCTCTGCTGCAGCCATTGTTTGCAACGGTCAAACATCTTGTGCGCTGCGGGTTTGCTGTTGATGCACTCAAAAAAGCCAATGCCCCCAGTTGGTTGCGGTTCTTTTCCCGCAGTTTTGTCATTGATGAACGCTGCAATCTTGCCGATAACTTTCCCTGCATCATCGTAAAGCAAAAAACGGGTACATTCTCCATGCCTGAAAAATTTATTCTGTTTTGGGTCGAAGACGGCTTCAATGTCCTTATCCAGCGGGCGAATCCAGTTTGGCTCATTTTTGTAAATGGACAAAGGAAATTGCAGGAAATCCTTTTTATGCGTGGCCGTTGTTACTTCAACTAGGTTCATTAAAAGAAAATAACTTTGAGGCGAAAATAATTTAATCTCCAAGAACAGGATTTATGCTGGGACTAAAGCTTGCAACCGACCCCCGGTGGGTGAATATTGTAGAAAAAGATATTGCCGAAATTCTTACCGACCATGCCTGGTGCGAACAAAAGGCGGCAAGCAATGCCATTTCTCTTACCGTCCACTTTCCTGACCATACTGAACTGGTGAATGCTATGATTGAACTGGCGCAGGAAGAACTTTCGCATTTTAAAATGGTGGTAGAAAAATTAACAGAGCGGGGATTAGTTCTGGGCCGCCAACGCAAAGATGAATATGTAAATGACTTGCTCCATTTTGTCCGCAAAGATGGTGACAAAAAAAACGTGCTTTTGGATAAGCTTTTGTTTGCCGCTATGGTTGAGGCAAGAAGCTGCGAACGCTTCCGTATCCTTTCAGAAAATTTTTCTGACCCCGATTTAAAAACTTTTTATCACAATTTGATGGCAAGCGAAGCCGGACATTACAAATTATTTATCTCGCTGGCGAGAAAATATATTGACAGAGAAATCGTTGATAAAAGGTGGCAGGAATTTCTCGAATACGAAGCAAAGATTATTTCCAACTATGGAAAAGCTGTGGGTATGCACGGATAATTTGAAGCTGATTTTAATATCGTGATTTTTTAATGCTTAACAAATATTATGAAATCTTAGGACTATCAAATGATGCATCAGTTTTTGAAATTAAACAGGCGTTCAGAAACAGGGCTAAGGAATTGCATCCTGATGTGAACAAAAATCAAAACGCTCATGAGCAATTTATCTTACTGTTAGAAGCATACGAATACTTAATCAATCAGAAGAAGAACACAACTAAAGACAAAAATTTTGCATCGTCTCAGCGCTGGCAGGATAATGCAGCCGCGCGGGCAAAGCATAGAGCAGAATATTTTTCAAAAATAAATTACAAGAAGTTCGTTAATTCCGATTATTTTAAGACGGTCACTTCGTTAAGTACAATCTTTGAACATCTTGGTTTTTTCATTGGTGTTGGTATTTTAATTCCCGTGCCGGTAATCCTAATTGTACTTTACGGATTAAGTGGTGTAATAATAAGTCTTTTCATAATGTTTATTACCCTGCCACTCATCAGGCAAGCTATAAAGTCAAGGTCATCTATAAACATTGAAGAGTTTTTTCGCGCTGTTGCATTTGTTACAAAAACCAGGGACGTATCTGTTCTTATATTATCCATTCTCAATTTATTTATTGTCCTGAAAGTAGGATTTCAGACACTCATCCCATTCACTACATTGATATGGGCTTTCGGACTTACGATGGCTTTTATTTTTTTCTTTACCCGTTTTGAGTTAAATAAAAAGGCAAGGTCTTCGGCAGTTATTTCATTTTGTTATTGCCCTTTTATATTAAATCTTTTACTCGCAATAAATTTTTTGTTCTCTGCTAACCCCGGCTGGGAGATTTACTCTTTTACTCACCAGGGAAATAATGCGGAAGGAAAATTAGCGTACATTAATTTAGAAAACAACCGCTACCGCGACTACAGCGGCATCAGAATATTTGCTGACTTTAACTCAATGAAAGATGCAAACAAAATAGCTTATAAATTTGAAGACGGCTTATTGGGATTCCGGGTGATGAAAGATTATAAGTTTTATAAAGACAGTTCAATCAGACCGTAAAATTCCTTCCTTCAAATTTTCCAATTGCCTCTCTCCATTTCGAAGGAACCGGAATTGACTTCATGGCGCTGTAATCAAATGCAACCACCACGCTTTCTGCCGTTGCGACTTCTTCTTTTTCTCCTGTAATAATCCGGTGAACAAGCGTAATACTTTTTGTTCCTATGTGAGTGCACGTGGTAAGCACCGAAAGCTGTTCTTTGAAATGCAACGGCCGGATAAAATCAAGCGAAGCATGTGCTAGGATAGCCCCTTGTGTTGTTACATCGTAATGCCAGCTGCCGATGTCATCAAAATATTTGATGCGTGCCTGCTCGATATAGGTGAGAAAGGATGCATTGTTAACATGACCGAATGAATCCATATCGGCAAAACGGACTTCTACCTTAGTGATATGTTTAAAGTTTTCCCCGGGTGGTATCTGTGTGTGCATCGTGCACAAAGATAGGCCTAAGAAATGTCATTAATTCTATCTAAAAAGGGGTAAAAAATATTTTAAAATATTTATAATAAAGTAATGATAGCTGCGTTAGGAATGGCATGAACCCCCAAAACCAAACATTGAATGAAAAAAATGTACTCCAGAGAAGACCTTATTCTTTATGCTTACAACGAAACGGAACTGACTGACACCGTTTTGATTCAACATAGCATTGATGGCGACCCGCTTGTTGAAAACGAGTATAAAGAAATTGTAGATGCCGTAAGAGCACTTGATGAAATTCTGCTTGAGCCGGACGAAAAAACAATGAACCGGCTAATGCAGACTTTAGGTTTGAGGTCTGAGGTTTGAAGTTTGGTTTGGGTAGTAGCGCTTCAGCCTCAAACCTTAAGCCTCTTTCGATTTGCCGGGATTAAAAACCGTTAGAGTTTTACAATTTTTTTGGATACGCTTTTGTTATTGTGCGTAAGGTTAAGCACATAGGTACCTGAGTTTAATTCTGAATCAGGGCGCAGCACGCAAATATTCTTTCCTTTGGCTGCCTGCACTTTTTCTGAATAGATAACCGTTCCCACCTTATCGATGAGCTGTAAAAGCACTTCGCCTGAAACGGCTGTTGAATAGGAAACATCCATAGACGTCTTAAAGGGTTGTGGCTCTATATTATCTATAACTAATTCGTTACTGAATTTATTTTTGGTGCTTACCGCTGTTGCAGTGTATTGCACAAACTGCCCGTCATGCGAATAGTATTTTATGCGGTAGTACGTAATGCCTGATGCAACCGGCTTGACATCGGTAAAGAGATAATCATTTACCATATTGCTTGCGGGCACTGCATTTACAACACCTATCCGGGTGAAATCAACTCCGTTTACCGAGCGCTCAACAGCAAAATGATGGTCGTTAACAGAAGGAATCATTGACCAGCTGATAAGCATTTTATCATCATACGGAACAGCAGAGAACGCAAGCAGCGCATGCAGGGTTGACTCCACGTATCCTGTAGAACGGATAACAAGGTTATCAAAAATACTGCGGTCGCTTGCACCACCGCCGTCCATGTCTTTTCCAATTATCACATCTCCTGAATTTTTCCAGTACAGCTTGGTATTAGGAGCTGCCTGGTTGCTCCATACAATAGCGCTGTTTACAAAAACTTCTCCCTTACCTGTTGACGGAGTATAAATGAAACGGTAGTTGCGCCAGATTTCGTCCAGAGCAATGTTATAACCGGTATTTTCACTTACGGAAGTATATCCGCTTTTACCGTTTTCAATTCTGTATTGAATCACAATATTTCCTTTATCCATACCAAAGTTAAATGCGTTTCCACGGGTAAAAAAATTGCCCGAGCCCTCACTTCTGCGAAAGTCAATGGCTATATCAATACCTTCGGTATCGAAATACGGGCTGCCGGGAAGAACAAGATTTACCGGGGCACCGGGCTTTCCGGGGTTCAATGCATCGGTTGAGCTTCTGCCTCCTCCCGAAACAAAAGCATTTTTAGAAACTGAAATTGCATCGGGGCCAATTTCTGCTTTAGTGGGTTCTCCATCATTCCAGGTAAACATGCTGATGATATCGCCATTGTTAAGGGAATTGTCGTTGCCTGTTCCTGCTGTGCTGTCGCCCCACATTCCTGTGTTGATAGCTATGAGAAATGCAACTGTGGTTCCGAAAAGAAACGCAGCGCCAATCGAAAGCAAAACAAATTTTACGCTCAGGCGCGATTTGATTTGCTGATGAATATGTTGTTTTAATTTCATTCCTATCATATAAGTGCAATTTACTGGTTTATAGTTTGAACTTCAGAAATTATTCGTAAAATCTTTCATGAACGACAAATAAATAATGGGTTTAAAACGAACTTAAAAACATCATTTTTTAACGTTTCTTAATCTTTATTTATTATTTTAATAATCAGGTACTTTTATAGTTACATCTATACTCTAATTTCAGGTCAATTTTTAATAACTTTTTGAGTATGAATTACATTATCGACCTTAATTTTTACAAAATAAATTCCCGTTTCAAGATGGTTATCGGTTTCATTGAAAAGAAAATCATTGTTTCCCTTTACCGCCTGCAGGGTTTTCCTGTCCACTTCCTGCCCCGATGTATTCAGAATGGTTACATCAACCGGCTGGTTTTGCGCTGCTGTATATGAGAACGAAAAATTATCTGTGAACGGATTGGGATATACCGCATTTACTACTACTCCTGATCCTGGTCCGCCATTTACAACGGTTTCAGTTTTTGAATACGTGAATGTTCCGTCAAAATCGGTTTGCTTGAGGCGATAATAAATAGTTCCCGTAGAAATATTGTCGTCCTGCGCAGAATAATTTTTTGTGACGGCGCTGTTACCGGCCCCGTCTACAACTGCCACGGTAGAAAATGTTTTTCCATCTGTCGATTTCTCAAGCGTAAAAAAGTCGTTGTTGGTTTCGGATGCGGTTTGCCATGAGCAATTAACAACACCTCCTTGCAGGGCGGCTTTAAAAGAAACCAAGTTAATAGGCAATGCATTACCAACGCCACCGCCAACAGCATAAATTCCCCACATGGTAAGTGCAGTGCGGTTGGCAACCGGGGCAGCATTACTTCCCGTGCCTAAAGCTTGAGTGCCGTTTACCGTCCAGGGGTCAGTAAGCAATGCCTTGCGTATAATATGTGTTTGCTGGTAGTCCGAAATTATTCCGCCTAAACTATTAGCGTATAAGTTGAGCGTCCATGCACCGCCAGACATTCCGTCTGCGGGCGTCATCTCCCAATACCCGTCAGCAACACTTCCAACCATAACTCCGCCATCAGGAATCTGTAAGCCCAGGTAAGAGTTGACAGCCATTACAAATTTTGTCGTTACGGTTCCGCCCGAAGGTGTTGAAGTAACGCTCACGTTCGCACCTTCATAATATGTAGCGGTTCCCACGGGGAATAAAATATTACTGGTGATAGAAGAAGAAATCCATCTCTTTATATAACCGATAACATGCCCCGAAGTCCGTACCAAAGTCCCGAGATTGGAGCTGGCTTGCGATGTGCCGAGAGTCAGTACATTGGAGTTGGTTGTAATGTTGCCTGAAGTAAAAGTAAGAGTACCCGCAACGATTACAGAATTAGTAAGGGTAAGTCCCGATGAATTGTTCATGGTAAAATTATTTACCTGAGATGGAAGGCCGCTGCCGGTGACTTGTGCCACGGAGCCGTTGTATGTATAATTACCACCTGTACCAAAATTTCTTGCCCCGGTATTCTGAATATTGCCGGTTGCCCCGGATGAAGTAATACCATCAGAAGAACCGATATTTAATCCACCACCGCTTGTAAGAGTAAATGTTCCCGAGCCGGGAATAATGTAAGTACCCATATCCAGGATGGCGCCACTGTTTACAGTAACGTTAACAACATTGCTTATGGTTGCACCAGCCGAAGTAAAGGTCTGCGTTCCGCTCTTGGCAAAATAAATTTCTCCTCTCCCTACGTTGGTTGCCGTCTCGGTAAGTGTGCCGCCTGTCTGGGAAAGGTTGCCATAAAGATTGATTGTACCAACTCCTTTACCGGAAGTATTTCCCGTGTATTGGCTCATATCAAAAGTTCCTCCACTCAATGTCACATCTCCGTGCACATAAAGAGTTGGAACACCATCTGCACCGGCTTGTATAAAAGTTCCTCCGCTCAACGAAAAGTTTCCTGCAATATCTACGTTCCAGTTACCCTGGTTGGTCATTTTTAATGTGCCGCCTGTCTGCGAATAATTTCCGCTTACGTATAATATTTGATTGGTAGAACTTTTATCGAATTTAATGACTCCGCTGCCGGTATTCGCCACGGTGAAGTTCCCCGCAATACTTAATAGTTTATCTCTAAAATCATTATTGGTTGTTTGATTCGGGCAATCGTATATCACATTACCGAACGTTTGGCTTTGCACATCGGGGTCTGTATTGATAACACCTGTTATTTTTAAGGTAGATGATGCTCCCCATGTTGCATTGGGTACAGCAACTCCGTCTACATTGTGAACATACGTTCCGCCATTGTTTACAACCCATCCGGCACCGGTGGTTTCTGTTCCACCATTGTAGTTCCATATACCTCCATTCAGAATCGTAATTACCGCGCTTGAGTTAATTGCAACGGTTCCTCCTGTATTTAAATTAACTGTTCCTGAAACATCCATATCAGAACCCGTTCCATTAGCGATGGTAAGCGTTGCAGCGCTATTGGCAAGTGTCCCACCGGAGGCAACAACAACCTGGTCAACCATTACGTTAGCTGTAACGGTCACTGTATGTCCGCTTTGAATTGTGATTACTCCATCTGCTGAAGTAGGCGTGGCAATTGCAGCTACCCATATTGTTCCGTTATAAGTTTCCCAGGTTAAAATGCTGTTCCAATTTCCTGTTGCAGCAGACCGGTAATCACCCGTAGCTGCTGCCATAGCGTCCTTGCGGCCCATGAGGTTAAACATCACCAAGAAACCAATTGCAAGCGCCGCCCCTATAGACACAAAAGCAAAAATCCGCTGCCTTGAAATAGTGCGTGTTCTTGCCTGCGGCACAAGCCGCATTCTGCTGGGGCGTAACGGAAATCTTGAATTTTGATTCATGGCTATAGTCTTAAAATTATTTCTTGACAATTCTTTGGATGACTGATTGTGACGGAGTACTTAGCTTAATTAAATAAATTCCGCTTGGCAATTGGTTCGGAACGGTGTATTGATAGTTGTTGCTTCCTGCTATGCTCTCCATTTGCTGAGATACAATTACTTTTCCTGTCATGTCAGTTACCAGTATTTTCACCGACTGTTCTTTTGAAGAACTGTATTTCACTGTGAACTGATTGTTGAATGGATTAGGAAATACACTCTCAAATGAGATTTCACTTGGGTTATAAATATTTCCGAGATTAACGCTGATGATTTTGGAGTACGTAAACTTGCCATCAAAATCGGTCTGCATAAGGCGATAGTAACTTACTCCCTCGGTAAGGTTGTTATCATTGTACTTATAATAGATAGGCCTGGTACTGTTGCCCGCGCCCTTCACCTTTGCAAGGAAAGAGAACGAAGACCCATCGCGGCTTTTTTCAAGAGTAAAATAATCATTGTTTACTTCCATTGCCGTCGTCCATGAAAGAAGCACTGAAGCACTCTGGTGAGTCGCTTTAAAATTTGTAAGCTGAATAGGAAGCGGTGAGCTGCCTTGTGTTGAAACAGTCCAGGAAGTAAACAAGTTGGTTCCCGAAACAGTTGCTGTTCCCGTACCCGAAGTAACCCCTGTGCCCGCATTGTTTATTGTATTCCATGAGCCATTGTTAAATTGCTGGATGCTCATAGGCCCGTTTCGCAGAGCGGATAAAAGAGTGTTTTCGTCACCGGCGTATGTAATGGTAACGTCCGCCGTAAAACCGGGTGCGCTTATGTCCCACCAGCGATCAATTACATTATTTATGGGGTCAAGAGAGCCTGTCAATGAAATAGCAGATAAATTAAGAGGGTCAATAGGCGTTGGTTGATTATCTATGCCCGTCGTCCTGGTGCGAATCATTACATCACCCGTTGCTCTGCCCGAAGGATTGAATATGACAGGAAGATAGTAATTCGAGTTTTTTCCAAAAGGAAATACATAGTTGCCCGATGAAATATTCTTCCATTTGATGTAGCTGTTATTGCTGGCAAGAAGAGATTCTGATTTTATATACCCACCGCTTCTTGTTATAGCATCAGGAGAGCCATTTTCAATGGTAATAGTGTTTCCATTAAGAAATAATTCACCGCTTGCCAATTGCAACTGGGTTCTGGCATATACATTGGAGGAAGTAGGATAAACATAATTGATATTACCTGCTCCTTTAAAATTAATTGCAAGTATTCCGTATTTATGATTGTCTGTCGTTGCTACCCCTGCTCCGATTCCGGTAACAATCTGGTTAATCAATCCTGCGTATTCAACTGTACTCGTTCCACCGAGGTAAAAATTAAAATTGCCTGTTGATTTAATAGCAGCAGAAGCGCTGCCGTCATACAATCCAAAAAGGTTTTTTATACTCAGCGTACCGCCATTTTCCACTCTCATGCCGCTGTTTGCATAGGAGGCATTCGAATAAATCTGGTAGCCGTTCATATTAAGAGTGCCGCCATTCTGCACGGTGAGGTAATCGGTACCTGCGGTTGCATGAGAGGCAATCTGCAGATTTCCGCCCGAAACATTAACGGTGGTTCCGCTGCCGATAACAATTTTTATCTGCGCAATATTGTGCCAGGCGTTTGCGCGGTTGAATGTAGTGGTTCCCTGCCTCGAAAATTTAAGATAGCCGAATATGGGATTGGTTCCTGCACCTGCCTGGGTCATCACTGCAGAACCAATGCCGGTAAGATTAAAGTTTGCACCTTTTATAATAAGCTGGTCTTCTGCCGATACAGTTGAACCGTTTGCATCAAAATTTATGGTACCGCCACTTTGTGTGAAGTCACCGTTAACCGTAACGGAAACGGGAGACATGGATACCACTGAATTGTTCGCATGGAGGTTAAATGTGCCGCCTGTTTGCGTAAAGTTTCCCAGGATATTCATATTAGCTGTTCCGGTGCCGCCTTTCACAGAAAGAGTCCCGTTCGTGACAGTAACGTTTCCGCCCACCGTGATATCAGTTGTTCCGTTGAGACGGGAAAGATTCATGATTCCATTCTGAATTATCATATTAACGTTGACAGTCAGAGTTGAATTATGCGAAGCCTGGCCGGTGCCATAATCGATGCTTGTTTGCCCGCCGCTAATTGAAAAAGTTCCGTTGATAAGGTCAGATTCAAACCCGGTACCTGCCGAAGTTGTAAACTCTGCACCATTGCTCGTAGAAGCTATGGTAACGTTTCCGCCAACATAGAAATAGAATTGCGCAGTATTGTTATTGCCCGATAACGAGGTAAGACCAAGCCCTCTGAACTTTTCATTACCGTGAGAAAAAGAAGCATTAATATTATTGTTAACGACAAGTGAACAGGTTTGAGCAGCAGCATGACATGCATACTGTCCCATAAATATTCCACCGTCAAATTCAATATTGCCAATGGTTGCAGTAAATACACCGGAATTGGTAGTGGCTATATTGTATATGATACGTGCGTCACCTTCCATCTGGTAAAAAGTTCCGGTAACATTCAGCGTTGCATTGCCATTGCTTGTATTGGGCACACCATCATTATTAATTACTTTAAAGTCGCCGGTGTTGGTAATATCACCATCAACATTCAGTGTAACGTTTCCATTGCCATCAAGAATTCCGTTAAATACACCTCCCGCATTGGAGATAGAATTAGTATTCAATGTAAAGCCGCTCGGGTCATTTCCGCGATGTGCATAAAATGTGGAATTGCTGTTGAGCAGCGAAATACCCCCGATGGTTGTGTTGGAAATTGACCCGGACCTGTCCAGCGTAACCCATCCGTCAACTATGGTAAGTGTGCCAAGAATCTGGTGTGCTTGAAACTGGTTATTCTGATTCCACTCAATCACATTGTTTCCTGATTTCGAACTCATGTACACGTTTCCGAAATTTCCGCTCACCACATTTGCAAGGGGCGTGTTTACATAATCATACCATTGCTTTATTTTCAGAGTGCTGTACATTGAAAAATATTCTGTTGAATTGGTAAACAGCGTAGCGCCCGATGCGGTATTATTTCCCGGCTGCCATTCAAATGTTCCGCTGTTGGTGATAGCAAACACTGCACTGTTGTCTGTCTGAGTGATGTTTCCGCCATTCATCTTAACTAATCCGCTCACGTACATATTGCCATCTATAGTCAGTATGCTGCTGTTGCTCCATGTAAGCGTTGCACCGGCATTTACAGTAACTGAATTAACGGATTGATTGCTACTGATGGTAACGGTAATTCCTGTAACAATTATCACATCGTCAGACGGCTGAGGAACTCCGAGAGGAGACCATATGAGGGTTGAGGACCAGTCACCGGGTAAGATTGCCGTTTTTGTAGTTGCTTTCGATTCATTGACTCCGTATGCGGCCAGCATTACCAGCAAAACCACAGCGTTGCGCAGAGAGGAGAGATAGTTTTTTAATTTCATAACTTCAGCTTTTTCGGGTTGTCAGAAATAATTCTTACAGACTCTCTGATAAATCAAGGTTTTATTTTTTTGAATAACACTACCGTGTCGTTTACCGCCGTGTAGCTCCTTGTATCCAGCTGTTTTACTTCAAAGTCAGATAACAATTTTTTCTGGAGTACTTCCTGCTTTCCGTCAATCACAACGGGTGCAGGTAATATGTCCACACCGAGGGTTTGTTTGTTTGAAACGTTCAGAAAGAAAAATACCAGGCAGAAGATGCTGATGAACGAGAAAATGCCAAACACCATTACAAGTTTGGTCGAAGTTCTCATGCGCGGGCGCTGCGAAAACTTGATGCGCGTATGTTGTATCATGTTAGTAATTTTTTTCATGTGCCAAATGTATTTTGACTCGTATTCGCGCACTTTAGCCAAACATAGGGCACCTTACATATGTAAGGTGCGGAGGAAAATTTTTGTTGACTAACCAAAAAACAGAAACAAAAAGCGGATTTGTGGAAAATAGCCGCTCGGGCCTGCTGCAATAAGTGCAAGGATTTCCAATTAAAGCAAGTTAAGAACCCGGAAACTATTACCGGACGCTAAATCCTTTCCTGCGCAATAAAATAAAAAACATTACATCAAGCTGGAGAAAAGTACAAGGAGATTGTTTTCTGAATTAAAAAATTAAAAAAATATCTGTTCCCCTGAAAGCCCTGTAAGTATTGAATGATAAAGGAATTAAAAATTTACTTTCGTAGTTGACTTCCGGGGAGCAGCAAATCTGAAAATTCAGCCTTTAAATATCTCAGCAATCATAGCAGAGATAATTGATAACGCTCCTTTTGTCGAGAACATCCAATAAATGTGAATCAATAATGCTGCACTCGTCTGCGCTCTCTGTTTTAGTTACAGTGCTCCCTGATAAATCAATAAAGCCGCAGGCGGCCGCTCTGCTGTCCACTTTAAGCGCGCGCACATCTAATTTTATTTGTGCACCTTCAATGGCCTTGATGGTAAGATAATCTGTATTGACAAGCCCCGAGCAATTCACCCTGGTCTTCCCGCTCACTTCAAGTGAAACAAGCCCATCGACATTGATAGTTACAGATGTTTTGCGGTCTCTTTTGCGGATGTTGGTCTGGTAAACAAACAGCGTATCGTTGCGCAGCATGGTAATAGTGTTGCCTGTTTGATAAGAAGTTCCTTCAACCGTAACGCCTGGCACCTCGTTCTGAATGAGCTTTACATTCATTTCACCTTTAATGTGCAGATGATGATAGGGTGCTGAAGTTCTCGGTTCAGTAATAATAGTGTTGCTTTGCGCAAGCACATTCATTGACAATGCTACCGGCAATGCAATGAGAAGAATATGGTTTTTCATGACTTGTTTTTTTTAACAGTTAATAATTTTATTTTGACAGGTCAAAAGTATATCCATAATGGACTATCTTTGTAGTCCAGATTTTATATGTCAGGTAGTCCGGTTACCCTCCCCTGGAAAACTATGTTCAGGATACAAAAATCCTCCGAACGCGCTGTATATTTACAATTGTCTGATGCGGTAATCACAGAAATAAAACATGGTATTATAAAACCGGGAACCAAAATGCCCGGCACACGAATCATGGCAAAGGAGCTAAACCTGCACCGCCAGACTGTTGTGAAGGCCTATGACGAATTGTATTCGCAAGGTTGGTTCGAACTGGTAAAATCAAAAGGAACTTTTGTTAGTGAGCATCTGCCCGAAGTAAAGCCCCGGCGGTTTGTTTCCGAAAAAACAGAATCGGTTTTGTCAGGAAGAACAGGATACTCATTCAAAATAAATTCTGCTATTCATAATCCAGCAGCGCCCAACCGAAATATAACGGGATTCCATGACGGACCCGATGTACGCCTGGTTCCGGCCGAATTATTAAGCAGGGGATTTAAAAGTGTACTTGCCCGGAAAACAGGACGCCTGTTGCTTTCTTATATAGATGCTGGAGGTACTTCATTCGTGCGAACGGCGATTTCAGATTATCTTAACTCATCGCGGGGATTGCAGACGGATGAAAACAATATTTTAATAACGCGGGGCACGCAGATGGCTATGTTTTTATTGACTCATGTTCTGTTCTCGAAGGATGACTTAATGATTAGTGCCGATATTGGTTTCCGCTATGCAGAACTAACATTCATGCAGGCAGGAGTAAAATTTGTCCGGGTCCCTGTGGATGATGAGGGCATTGATGTTGATGCCGTTGAGCTTGTTTGCAGGAAGAAAAAAATAAGAGCGCTATACGTTACATCGCATCACCACTACCCTACTACCGTTACCCTTAGCGCATCGCGGAGAATGAAATTACTTCAGCTTGCCGAGCAATATAAATTTATCATCATCGAAGACGATTACGACTACGAATTCCATTATGAAAGCAGCCCTATTCTTCCGCTGGCAAGTGCGGACCAAAGCGGAATGGTTGTTTACATAGGTTCATTCAGCAAAACGGTTACACCGGGAATCCGCATGGGTTATGTTGCCGCTCCTCCAAATCTTATTCTTGAACTGACAAAGCTGAGAATGCTGGTAGATGCACAGGGAGAAGCGGTGATGGAACAGGTAATTGCAGAACTTCTGGAGGAAGGGGAAATAAGACGGCACATGAAAAAGGCATTGAAAGTGTACCGCGAACGAAGAGATTTTATGTGCGCCTTACTTAAAGAAAAACTTGCGGACGTAATTGATTTTAATATCCCGCAGGGCGGGCTTTCCATCTGGGCAAAATATGATAAGAGTATTTCGGTGCCTGAGCTTTCAAAACAACTTTTCAAAAAGGAAATTATCCTATCGCCCGGTCGGCTTCATGATGCTTCGGCAGGAAGAAAATTAAATTCTACACGCATGGGCTTTGGCTGGATGAATCTTCGAGAAGCAGAAAAAGCTATCACCATTCTTCACGATACTATAAGAAAAATGTAGGCGCACGCATAGGGTGCCTTGCAGTTTCCGGTATACTGCATTTGAAAAATCAATTTAAATTTGTTCACTTTTTTATACCTAAAAAATCTTTATCTGAAAATGCTCTTGGGATTTGTATCGAGAAATAGAATCATATTGTTCTACGGGCTGTTTTTAGCATTAATGTTGTTTTTGCTAAAATGGTTAGAATTACGTTTTATTATTATCGACCGTGCATTTGAAATTTATATTGGGAGCATTGCACTTATTTTTACATTGCTCGGGATATGGCTTGCACTTAAATTTTCAAAACCTAAAGTAAATACTGTTGTTGTTGAAAAAGAAATTTACCGGAGCAGCGCCTCTAATTTTAAAGTTAATGAAGAGGAATTAAACAAGCTTGGCTTAAGTAAGAGAGAGCTTGAAGTGCTGCAATTAATGGCAGAAGGGCTGAGTAACCAGGAAATAGGAGAGCGGCTTTTTCTTTCTCTCAGCACAGTGAAAACGCATACATCACGGCTTTTCGAAAAGTTGGATGTAAAACGCAGAACGCAAGCTATAGAAAAAGGCAAGCGGCTTTCCCTCATACCCTGAAAATGCTTCGTACTTTAGTATGAAAGTGAAACATTGCAAAGAAAATCAGCTTTAAGTATGAATGTTGCCGCAGAAGAGCACATTTATTTTGTGGCATACTAACCAACGAAAATTTAAACACATGAAAAAAAATGTAATTGTCTTCGGATTGATATCCGGAATTATCGTATCGGCATGGATGTTTTTTTCCATGGCTAAATGCTACGATACGCAGAACTTTGAAAAAGGCATGCTTATCGGTTATGCCTCTATGCTTATTGCATTCTCATTTGTATTTGTCGGAATAAAAAATCAAAGGGATAAGTACAATGGCGGAGTTATCTCTTTCGGTCAGGCATTTAAAACAGGGTTTTTTATAACGCTTATTGCCTCTACCATTTATGTAGCGGTGTGGATGATAGATTATTACTATTTCATCCCCGATTTTATGGACAAATATTCCGAGCACATGATAAGTCAGGCAAAAGCATCGGGAGCCAGTGAAGCAGAGTTAGCTAAAACGCTGTCGCAAATGGCAACGTACAAAGAAATGTATAAGAATCCATTGTTCGTAATACTCTTAACCTACGCAGAAATTCTTCCAATCGGGTTGGCTATTACCCTTATTAGCGCTTTGATACTAAAACGAAAGCCGAAAAATGATGTACCCGCTGTTGCCTAATTCTATCTTTTATTTTTTTCCGGCTTAAAGGTACTGCGGCATTTTCCCTGCAATACTTTTTGTTTACTTTGCAAGCATATGGGGATGTAGCTCAGTTGGCTAGAGCACGAGTATGGCATACTCGGGGTCGTGGGTTCGAGTCCCATCTTCTCCACAAAATCCTGCGAGGATTAATTTCTGCTGATGGAAGATTGGTCCCTAACTTCGCATTTTGAAAAACATCAGCCAATCATGTCATCCGTTCCCGGCGCTTCCTTTGTAAAATTTTTCTTTTTCGGAAATTACTTTTATGGCATCTGCGCTGTAGCGCTATCTGTCGAAGCTAGCTTGCAGCAAAGCTTTCCGCTTAACAGCATGCTGTGGTATACGCTGCTGTTTTCGTCTGTGATTTTATTCTACACCAACGCGTACATAACCGAAACGTCAGCTCTCACTTCCAACATCCGTTTAATATGGTACAGGGAAAACAAGAAATTTGTAGTGGCTAGCCAGATTTTTTTCACAGCAGCGGTGGTTCTTGGCTTAACTCTTTTCGTTTCAAAAAATTTCCAGGCAGTAGCTGCAACCTCATTGCTCGAAAGGGTTTTGTTTTTTTCTTTTCCCTCCGTGGCTGCTTTTTATTACGGTATCAACAGCAAAACATTAAGCAGGGTTAACCTGCGCAACATTGGTTGGCTTAAGCCGTTTGTCATCGGTTTTGTGTGGGCAGGAACCGTCACCGTTTACCCCATCCTGTTTTATAATATGGAGCATAACCAGCACTACCAGGTTACGCTGGTGGGAAGCTTGCTCACACTCAAAAATTTTATGTTCGTCAGCGTGCTGTGCATCATGTTCGACATTAAAGATTACTCGATGGACTATAACCATCAGCTTAAAACATTTGTTGTGAAAACGGGATTGCGCAAAACCATTTTCTACATCATCATTCCCCTGTGCGTGGCAGGGCTAGGTTCCTTCATTACATACGGCATCACGCGGGGGTTTTCTCCAATAAAGATTACATTAAACGTGCTGCCTTTCCTTATGCTCATTGCCGTGGCCTACTCATTGCACGAACGAAAATCTATTTTGTATTACCTCATCATTATTGATGGTCTCATGCTGGCAAAAGCAATCTGCGGGAGCATAGCTATGACTTATTTCTGATGAAGTTTTTGTACATATCCCTCTTTTGACGTAGCCCAACATTTCCATTCTCCCACCCCGCCGTCCCACTGCGTCATAACGGTGCTGAAATAAATTTATCTTTGACAAAACACGATTTTCAACACAAAGTATCATGCCCAAAACCGCGCCGGCTCCATTCGATTTCTCTACCGTGTTTGAACGTGAATTGCTGAATGAAATGGCAGCTAACTCTATGGAGATGGAAGTGAGGCAGGGAGACACGCTGATGAACATAGGGCAGGCAGTGAGAGCAACCCCGTTGGTGACGAGGGGAGTCTTTAAAGTATGCAGCCTGAATGAAGAGGGGCAGGAAATGCTTTTATATTATGTGAACCCGGGCGAAAGCTGTGCGATGACATTTACGTGCTGCGTGGCGCAAAGTGAAAGCGTGATAAAAGCAACTGCTGAAGAGGATGGCGCGTTCGTTGCCGTGCCTCTTCCGATGATTGAGCAATGGCTGACAAAATATCCGGGATGGAGAAGCTTTGTGATGAAAACAATGCTGGGTCGTTTCCTGGAGATGCTGAAAGTAATTGACAGCATTGCATTTAAAAAAATGGATGAGCGGCTGGAAGTATACCTGAAGGAAAAGTCGAAAGTTACGGGCTCGGCTCTCATCAATCTTACGCACCAGCAGATAGCCGATGAGCTGGCAACGAACCGGGTGGTTATTTCGCGCCTGCTCAAAAGGATGGAAGATGATAAAATGCTTCTGCTCTATCGCAACCAGATAAAGCTGCTGTGAGAAAAGTAACCTTTGTTACAGAGATTTGTAACCCCGGTTACTGACTTTTGTTTTTTGACACTGCACCTTTGCATCATCAATTAATTATTTAACCTTCTAAAACCAAAACAAAATGTTCAGATTAAATGACACCGCTCCGGATTTCCGGGCAGAAACAACACAAGGCACCATCAACTTCTATGAATGGATGGGTAACAGCTGGGCAATCCTTTTTTCACACCCAAAAGATTTCACCCCTGTATGCACTACCGAACTGGGAAGCATGGCTAAGCTGGAACCCGAGTTTAAAAAACGTAACTGCAAAATTATCGGGTTAAGCATTGATCCTGTGAGCAGCCACATAGAATGGCAAAAAGATATACTTGAAACACAAGGAGCAGCGGTAAGCTATCCCATGATTGGCGACAGCGACCTGGCTGTTGCAAAACTTTATGGCATGCTGCCGGCAGAAGAGGCGGGTACTTCAGAAGGCAGAACTGCCGCCACCAACCAAGCGGTGCGTTCTGTATTCATTATCGGTCCTGACAAAAAGATAAAACTAATGCTGTCTTATCCTATGACAACCGGCCGTAACTTCTCAGAGTTGCTTCGCGTGCTTGATTCCATGCAGCTTACTGCCGGTTATAAAGTGGCTACTCCTGCAAACTGGAAAAATGGAGAAGATGTAATTATTGTCGCATCTCTGAGCGATGCCGAGGCAAAAGAAAAATTTCCCCAGGGCTGGAAAGCGGCCAAACCATATCTCCGCATTGTGCCGCAGCCAAACGTGGAACAGGAAGTTGCTTAACTCTACATTTCATTTCAACCATCCTAACAAAAAAGCTCTCCGATTTTTTCGGAGGGCTTTTGTTTTGAACGGCAAAACATCCCTCTTCAGTTTTTTTCTATGCGAGAATTCCTTTTTTAGTTTGAAAAAAAATGGAGCCACCCTTGCGGCTTAAATTCTCAAAAACCCTCTTAAAAAATTATTAAGACCTTTGACGGATAATGGACCACATAAAAGACCTTCGCCTTGCCGTTTTGATTGACGCTGACAATGTTCCCTACACCAACGTGACGGAGATGTTCGAAGAGATTGCAAAATACGGAACACCCACCTTTAAAAGAATTTATGCCGACTGGACAAAGCCACACATAACGGGCTGGAAAAACGTGCTGCTCCAAAACGCAATTACTCCCGTACAGCAGTACAGCTACTCCACCGGAAAAAATTCCACCGACAGCGCCATGATTATCGATGCCATGGACATTTTGTATTCAGGTAAGGTAGATGGATTCTGCATCGTGTCGAGCGACAGTGATTTTACGCGTCTTGCCACCCGTCTGCGCGAAGCAGGCATGAAAGTCATCGGCATAGGCGAAAAGAAAACACTCGCACCATTTATCACCGCCTGCGACAAATTTATTTACCTCGAAATCCTTAAAGCCGCCACTCCCTCCGCTCCCCAGGGGCACACCGGCCGAACCGTGAGACAATCACCGGCAAAGCCAACCGTCTCCATCAGTAAAGTTGACGATGCCTTAATTAAGCTTTTAAGCGACAGCATCATTGACCTTGCCGATGAAAACGGCTGGACGTTCTTAGGCGAGCTGGGCAACTTCATATTAAAAAAGAAGCCCGACTTTGACTCGCGCAATTATGGTTTTACAAAACTGGTTTCCCTCATCAAAAGCATCGACAAATTCGAAATTGACGAGCGCGAAACGGGAAAGAAAAACATCCGCCACGTTTACGTAAAGGTAAAATAAGTCACAGGATTATAAATCCTGCGAAGCGGGGGGCGGGGGTTTCATCTTCTGTATTTCATACACCCGCCAGATCTTTGTCCTCTTAAGCCAATTATTAAAATTAAAGACTTCAATCCATGCAGGGATGTTTTGGAAAACAAGTTTAGCTTGTTTATCTCCAAGATGAAGACCTTCATCAGCATGAAGACCTTTTTGAAAAAACAAATTTACAGTATCACCAGATGATACAATCCGGTTCAATTCAGAATTATTGGAAACGGTAATGATATTTAATTTTACCGGCTTGAAAAAATCCACGGGCACCCCAACCAGTACATAGGGGTTTTCAGAAGTCGTATAAAGGTTTACCAGCCTGTCATCATAGTTAGAATAAATAAAGGCATACAGAGAGAATGCTTCATTAGCCGGCTTCACGCAAACCACAAGCATTAATCCAATATTGATGAGGATATACGCCCGTGCCAATATTCTTTCTGCTTTATGCGAAAAGAGATTCTTCAATTTCGTGATCAGGCTCATATTTGTTTCCCCGTCAAACGCTAAACCAACAATCACAGGCAAAGCAATTACTAACGGAAAAAGAAATCTTAGTTCTTTATGCCCTTCAATAATATGAACAAGAAGAACCGGAAAACAAACCCACGCCAGGATATTTTTATAATGCCTGAAGAAAAATACAAAAACAGCGAGGATAATAAGAATGCTGAACGGAGGAATCAGGTTGATGAACAACATGCTGAAGTAATCGAACCACGGCATGATGCCCCAATCCAAGGCCTTGCCTTCAAGAACATTCACGCGAAAATAATTAACGGCTGTAAAAATCCATCTGTCGTAAAACCACCTGTCGGCCAATATGCCAATAAAAAGTGAATATAAAATTCCCAACGCTAACAGAAGAAGATGTTTATACTTCTCCTTTCCATAAATCAGCAACCACAATAAAAATCCCGCAATCATTAGTGAGGACTGTAAGCGAACGACCAAGGATAAGCCCATCAAAATTCCGCAAAGCAGATATGGAAATGAAGTGGCTGAAAATCTGCGGAGAAGTGTTTTCCTCTCCCCATCTTCCCCCCGCCTTTGCTCTGCATCCTCTTCCTTATATGAAAGCAAGAAGACGGAAAGCCCTGCAAAGAAAAAAATACCTGACCAGTTCTCCGAACTAAATCTCGAATGAATATAAGGCATGAACCAAAGAAAGACAGACAAATAAAGAATCATCTTTTTCATCTCATCTGATCTAACCTGCTTTATGCACACCAAAACAAATAAGGCCGTAACGCCCCATCCTGCAAGGGCTGAGATGAGACGCAGCAAAAAGGAAATCATGAGAGGATCGGAGAGATTCGTTAGTTTACACAGGCCATAAATCATTGCCGGTTGCAGTGCAGGCCGTATGCCGGCATTAAACTCCCACGCAAGATGAGCGGCAGGCGTTATCCCTAATTTATAAGAAGCAAACTCCATGATCTGAAAGTACTCATCAGGATTGTGGTAGCCCACATTGAAAAACGCTGCCAGCAAATGAAAAAACAGGCTGATGATAAACAGCCTTATGATTAACTTTCTGAAAGGACTGTTGTGAAACAAATTAACTAATTCAATAATTTGTTAGTGTAATATGTGTGCCGGCCTCTGCGCCCTTCTCAATTTAGATGCAAATATATTCAAAAGCGTAGAGTAGGATGAGGCGTTTTGAACGTGTCCGTCTTCTGACGGAGCCCAACATTTTCTCTCTCCCACCCTACCGTCCCGCTTTCGGGTCTCCGCCAACTGGCGGATCCCCTCTATCGGGGCTAGTTGTGAGCGGTGGGAATTCTGTTAACCGGCTAAAAATCTAACCATGATTTGGTTTTAGATTGTTTATATCGCTCTAGATACTTTTCAATATAGTCTATCTTATCATTGAGCTGATTAAAAAAATCTTTAAAAATACCTGAATCAAATTTCAATGTATCATAAAAAATTTTGTGGACACGCTTATATTCTAAACCTGTCTGAATTATAGGCAGAAGATGTTGATCAAATGGATTAAGGTTTAAATACTCTCGTGAAGTCTCTATCAACGGATCAATGACTTTAGCAATGATTTCTTTATTCTTCCAAGATTCATTTTTTTCAATTGCTGAAGCAGAGAAAATATCATCAACAAATTCAAAATACTCATCGGTAACAATGCTCGCATCAGCCTTTTGTAAATCTCCTTTGTGAAAATCCATTTTCTGTATCAATGTTTTATATTCATTTTCCAATACCGATTGATATTTCTCCACTAAAGCAAGACAATTCTTTATCTTATCATCTGCCATCTGTTCCAGTAATAAAACTCCTTGAAGGTTTTCAATCAATGCAACATAATTTCCTGATTCACTTTTATAAAAATATTTTTCATCAGTGTCCTTAAATTCTACTTTTTTTATAAATAAACTTAATAAATCTTCAACTTTTAAATTTAAAATCTTTTCGCAGTTGATAGGATATTTATGATGTATTAAATCATCATCGTCATACTCCTGAAGTGCTTTAGCCATCTCTGAGTAATAGCTTAGTCGAAATTTTCCATTTGCAATTATTTGTTCAAGCCATATTACACAATATTCTTTTAATAATTTAAAATTTTTGTATGCCTTCCATTTGTCACGAGCTACATTCACCAATAGTAAAAAAGCAGAAATAGTAACAGGAAAGACAACAAATTGCCAGAACCAAAAAGGCAATCCAAGTAATTTTTCTGAGAATATTGTATGCATTATTCTATGCTATCACTTTTTTCCAAATTGTGTCTGGCGCAAAGTATTCTGACATTTTCAACCAATATACTTGAGCCACCTTTGGAGTACGGAACATCATGGTCAAAGTGTAATTCATCGGTAACACCGCCCTGTACGCACTTGCCACCATGGGTTGACGTAAGCCGTCAAATAATCTGATTATTTGCCCTTTGACACTCTTTGTCTGTAAGCAATATTCGGATGCTTTTTCAAATATGCTTTTGATTTGAATTGTCCATCCTTCGCACTTTTAATAACTGTTTTTTTCTTAGCCATTGTATGTTGATTTGATATTTCAAAAATAAAAATGTAACTCTCATTTCCTCAAGTTACCGTTACCATTCCATTTATGCGTGTGTTTCTTCTTGAGGAGGTTCTTTGGGAATAATTTTATCAGGAATAAATTTATTAGGGTCTAGCATTGGTAATATGGCATTGTGCAAAAGTGTGCCTTTAAAAACTCCAAACATAATCCCCCTAGTGGTTGTTACTGAAAGCATATTTAATATTTGGGCAACATCTTGAGGTAAATATTTTTCTCCGTCTACTTCTGTAACAACATTGGCTAAATCTTTTATTTCATAAACATAAATCACACTTATTGAACCCGCCTTTTTAGTAAGATCCTTAATGCCAATATCAATATTGGTTGTTATTACTCCCCACGATTTTTCAAATTCTACCTTATTTACAATATTTAGATTGAAAGTAAATCCATCGCGAGGAATTTCTTTAATCGTAGGTAGTGGTGTTAAAAAAACCTCGTTGACTTGGATATGTTTTATCTGAAATTCAAATTTTAAAGGTTCTGTTTTTTGCTGTTCCATACGAATAATAATTATTGAATTAAATCATTGTAATGGCAACTTCCACTTGAAGTTAAGTTGAGTGGTCTGCTTACATCACCAAAGGACAAAATGGGTTGTTCTACTCTTTCATTTTGCGTTGGCGGGACAATGTTGAATGAAATAAATACATTCCTCGTATTGATTACTTTAATAATTGACCTGCTGTCAACTACTTTAAATCTCATATTAAAAATTCTCTGAATTTTTGCCAGCAATTTCACATTAAAATATTTATCCCCTGAAAATAACTTTGATAAATGCGCAGTACTAATTTTTAATTTTTCTGCAAGTTTAGTACGTGTATTCACATCACTACTATCCATTAATTCCTGAACTACTCGCATAGTATCAGTACTAAGAATCATTTCCTCGAATTCAAGCTTTTGTTTATCACTGTCAAAATCAAGAATTGAATCAAGCTTTTTGGATATGTTTTTATAGTTTTTCATAACGTTTCATGAAATATGTATGTACTATTTTCTACTGAATCAATTATTGCGTTAATTTTTTTGTCGTTTTTTTGCGATGATTTATGTTCAATACCCCTACACATAATTACTATTTTCTTTTCACCGTTATCCCCAGCCATTTCCAAACAATAAATCCTTGAATTGATAAGTCCGCTAAATTTCATCGCTGCGATATTGTTTCTTTCCTTTTTGTATAGTGCATCATCATAACGCCCTTGCAATATTGTTCTGATAATTAACCTGAATTTGTTTCTATTTTTTCTCTTTCTAATAATCTTTAATACTGAATCTGGGTCTGTATCAACATCAAGATATATCTTAACACAGTTAATATCTATCCCCTCAAAGTCCTTTGGACTTTCTCTCGCTAATTTTTCAAGGTTATGCCTTAAAGCGTTCTTTAGTTGCATTGCAAAGTTAACCTATTGGTTAATGAAGTCCTAATTAATTTTTGGGCAAATATTACAAAAAATCACTAATTTATAAAAAAACAACTTCATATACCAAAACAGCCGTTCCCACCGCTCACAGCTAGCCCCGATGGAGGGGAGCTCCCGCGACCCGAAAGCGGGACGGTAAGTTGTGAGAGAGAAAATGTTCAGCTCCAAAAAGCGCAAGTCCTTCTCCAAATAAATTGCGTTCCTTTTCCCTTCTCCTTTGGAGAAGGTGGCACGAAGTGCCGGATGAGGCAAGAAGGATTTAGGATGAGGCGTTCTCTACCCTACCCCGCCCAGCCCTCTCTGTCGAGGCTGCGGTACTGGATGGCTTCGGCAAGATGCTCGTTGAGGATTTCGTTGCTTGCGGCAAGGTCGGCAATGGTGCGCGATACTTTGAGGATTCGGTCGTACGCGCGGGCCGAGAGGCCGAGGCGTTCCATGGCTGTCTTTAAAAGCTGCACGCCTTCGGGTGAGATTTTGCATACGCTGCGCAACAGCTTTGACGACATCTGCGCATTACAATATATTCCTTTGCTATCAGCATAACGCTCTTCCTGGATTTTGCGCGCTCCCATAACGCGGCTGCGCACGTCCGAGCTTTGCTCGGCTGTGCGCTCGGCTGTGAGCTCTGAAAACGGCACGGGTGTAACTTCCAGGTGTATGTCGATGCGGTCGAGCAGCGGGCCGGAGACGCGGTTCAGATATTTCTGCACCACGCCCGCACCGCACACACATTCTTTCTCCGGGTGGTTGTAGTATCCGCACGGACATACCTGCGTTGAGATTCCTTGATGTTGAATTTTCATTTAAAAACCCATTTTTCAATCTTTGGAATAAAGAACTAAAGACGATTGGGGACCACATTCGCAAGCGGAGAATAGAACTAAAATTGACCCAAGAAACTGCAGCTCTTCAATTAGAGGTCTGTGCCGATACAGTGACCTTTTGGGAAAACAACCGATTCAAACCGAAAGTTTATAATGCACCAGGGATAATTAGGTTTCTTGGATATAATCCTTACTCCATTGAAAAAGAAACGCTGGGAGGCAGAGTAAAATATTACCGTCACTTGTACGGATTAAGCCACAAAAAATTCGGCCAATTGTTTCAAGTGGACGCTTCTACTGTTGGCAGTTGGGAAGCAAATAAATCAGTTCCTAGAGCCGCAACATTGGAACAATTAAACAAATGTCTTAACCAATCAGTTTGAGGAAACTGGAACTTTTCTAGTGGTAATGCTCATCTTCTGTGCGGGTCGGCTTTCCCATACCTGACTTACAGATACAGCGGTGATCTTTACCATAACATCAATAGCTTGGAAGCTATTATCATTGACTAATATCAAATAATTTTTACCGCTAGATTGGTCCGTCATTCTTCCATGGTCACTAACGACATCACCATTTTTTAAGGTTACCTGTGAGCTATTCGTAAACCAGTAATGAACGTTTTCTCCAGCGCTGGTTTGAGAAAAAAACGATACCGCATTAAGTGCAAGGGCCGCCATCATACCATAACCTGAAATTGATGAGGCAAGTTCAGCAGCACCGGATAAAAAACTTTGAGATGCTGCATCAAATTGCTTTTTGCCTTCTTGATTAACGCCAATGTAATAACTCCAGGCGAGAGTGTTTGAAGGCAATTGAAAATCTATAGTATTCCGATTACCATAGTTATTCGTAGACGAATGTACCTTCGCAACTTGATCAATAAGATTAGTTATTACTGTGTCTGTTTTAACTAGGTGTTGCTCCGTTGTGGAAGTATAACTTGTATCATTCAAGTCCTTCCATACGATATTTGGATTATAATTTTTAGTCTGTTCAGAAGCTGGAATGCGTCTAATGACTAACTTACAGCTTCTGTCAAAGATGTGGTTGGTAGCAAACTCAAATTGATAGACGGCCGTTTTCGGAACTTTTATTTTTATTCCATCGAGCGCTTGGAAAGAGTTGTTGGAGTATACAACCGATGGCGAATCGTACTCCTTTATCTTTAGCGTTTGAGTGCCCTTTTTATTCTCTGTAGAAAAGTCGATAATAATTTCATCTCCATCAGCGAAAGCATAAAACATTTTTGGGTATGGATATGTCTGATTTTGATGATCCTTTTCCCAGACTCCTACGGTCAACATTCCAGGAATAGTGATACTTTGATTGGTCACAGTAACGAGGTCAAGTGTTTGCCCTATTGAGGGGGAATTAACTATTGACGCACATAGGATGAAGTAATAGTTCAGAGGTTTCATGGCATGTTATTTATACTAATTAAAAGTTTATTTATCAACGTTTTTTTTCTTCTTAGCCGAATCAGCAATCGCTTTTAAAATGTGCTCCTTCTTTTGTTCCGCCTCGTTTTGCGAAACGGCATTGTACTCCACTTTCACCCGATACCCCTTAATGCGTTCCTCTGTACTTGCTTCTTTGGCGACTTCTTGATCCAAGTAAAGAAACAGTGCGTTCGGTTCAAAGGTCAGCAATTTTGAGAATGAAACAGCATCCAGCTTTTCTTTGGCCAGATTCGCAATTCGTTCCAAGTTCCGCTTGTCTGTTGAGCAAACAATAACGGTTTCGTAACCGGCAGTAATACATTTTTCAATGTTGTGTGTTTCCCAGGTTTCAGTTGTAGTAACAGAAATCTCACAGGCAATCCGTTTTCCGTTCCGCAATAATCCTACATCCACCCTACCCTTGCCATCCGGTGTTGGCTCTTCAAGCGTTGCCTTGTAGCCTCGTGATTCTGCCATGCGCTTAATAAGTGTTTGTAAATACCTATGTTGGCTTTCCTCCTTCTTCTGGACAAATGCTTTAATAGTTTCTTTCTCCGAGGGAATAGGATGAGGCACAGAAGTTGCCATGACCTGAGGCAAAGGTTCAATATTTCTCTTTTCCTCAACAGGAACGTATGGTACACCTAGCTTTATCTCTACTGCTTTCTTTTCCTCCCGGAGATACTCCAATGATGCTTCTACTTCTTGTTTAGCTGTTCCGTACTTCAACCGTGAAATCTCAATAATCTTATTTCTCCATTCCTCTGTCACAGCAATATCAGTTTCTGGTAGAGGTACTGTATGGAAAGTAAAATCAAATTCAGGGCGGTCAATTCTTGCAATAGCATCTCCAACACCTAAGTTCTGTAAATCCTTTGCCTCAAAGAAAGAAAACCCATCTTCAAACTTCTTAGCATCGGCATCACCCACACGAAAACATATTCTAGTCCCTGCATTGGATAGCACAGAGCTAGCAAGTTCACTATCGTGAATTAACAATTGCTGCATATCCTGATGTGCCAGGATTAACCCCAGATGATATTTTCGTGCGCCTGACAATATCGAAGCCATTGAAGGTGTAATGAAGTGTTGAAACTCGTCAATATAAAGATAAAAATCGTTTCGTTTCGTTATATGCTTTATTTGCCGTGCCAAGGCCGCCTGATGCAGTTTTGACACAATGATGGTTCCCAAAAGATAACTGTTCTCTGTCCCAATTAACCCTTGCGACACCTTCACCAGTAGTACCTTATTGTTATTAATCACTTCGTCAAAGTTTACCCCTTTCTTTTGCGCCACCATGTTGCGAACAAGTTTTGGACGGAGAAAAGAATCCAGGCGGGTAAGAATGGGACCAATGGAACTTGATTTGAGAAGGGGAAATTCTTTCTGCCAATAGTATACAATGTTGGGGTCGGTAACGGTTTTTAAGAATGCATCCCGAAAACTTTTCTCGATCAGAAACCTTCGCAAGTCAATCAGCGATCCGCCCTGCTCACTTTCAACAAAGGCAAGAATGGCATTGGCTAAAACTGAATTCATCTGATCACCCCAGCTGGTGGACAATCTGCGAAAGACGGCAACCAAGTCAGAGGAGAGAATGTCCTTTTCAATCTCCGTATGCGCAGAGAGAATATTAAATCCTACCGGATACTCCGCATCAGCAGGGTCAATGAGAATAACATCATCAATGCGGTCATTTGGCATTTGTGCGAGAATACTTTCGATCAAATCTCCATGGGGATCAAGAACTGCAACACCTTTACCCGCTTGTATATCCTGCATAATGAGATTAAGAACAAGCGTTGATTTGCCAGTACCCGTTGCGCCAATGATATGAGTGTGTTTCATTCGCTGGCTAGTAGACAGCGATACCATTTTTTCTTTACCCTGATGTCGGTTAATGCCAAGAATTAATTCGTGACCTTGAGTTATAGCAGGTGCAGCTTTTGTTTTCCGCACCTCACGTTCAAGTTTTTCCGAGACAATAGAAGCCCCTGGCAGATGCACTAAGGTTGCAAGCTCACCGGAGTTAAGAAGCATTCCTAACCGATGTGATTCCCGGAACACAATGTCTTCGTAATAGTTTTC
>NGFH01000005.1 GCA_002215675.1 Bacteroidetes bacterium 2013_40CM_41_45
AAAGCAAGCTTGTTTTCTTTTGACATACTTTTTGGCAACTTTCGTTGCGATTATCTTTTAATAGAAACTTTGTTACCGGAACGTACGTTATTAATTATTATCGTTAACGTTCGATATCTGATTTTGAAAATTTTTCTCTGACTTTTGCTCCTGTTTTCCACAGATGAATCCACAGACAAAAATTATTTTCACGCACTTAAAAAACTTCAATGATTCCAATTGATTTAATAATTCAAAGAACAAAAAGAGCAGGGAGCGTATTCACCAATAAGTGCTCGGTGTAAAAGCTCAATCATTACTTTCTTTTTTCTTTGCCGTTAACAGTTGCTCACGCTTTATAAGGCTGACTCGCAACTCACTCCGATACTCGTCAAACAACTGATCAACGAGTGTCCGGTAGAGGATGCAAAGCTTGAGCGCATTGATAAGATTTGGTTTGGCAATACCATGCTCCCATTGAGACAGTCGGTTAGTGCTTTTCAAATTCAGAAGCCACGCAACTTTTTTAAGCGTGTAACCCATCATCTTACGATGCTTTCTTAAACTGTTATGAAAATGTGTTCGACCTTGTACCATTTAATAAAATGGTAGCAAGAAGAACTAATAAAAAATAAGGGGGAAGAAGTTTCCATTTCCGGTTAATTTTGCGGAAAAGTCTATGACGACAATATTATCGTCTCGGATGGTAACTATTCGTCTATACCCAGACGTTTTTTATAAATGTTATTACATTTGCCGTACCATGAGGCGTAAGGAAAATTAGCCATGTGAAAGAGGAGTAGAAAAAAAATAAAACAGAATCTGATAAGAAATGGAAGAGAATCAAAATCAAAAGCATGAAGAAGGTAGGCCAACTCTAAAGCTTACTATAAATGGAAAAAATTACGACTGGCATCAAGAATATATCACCGGTGCTGAAATTAGAAAACTCGGTAGCATACCAGCTGAAGATGAAATTTTCCTTGCCATTAAAAAACCATGGGAAGATGAATCTATTCCTGATGATAAGCAGGTAAACCTTGCTCGTCCTGAAATAGAACACTTCTACTCCAAGGACAAACAATTTAATGTAACTCTAATAGTGAATGGGAGGCCCAAACAGTGGACTGAAAAAACGATAACCTTTGAACAAATCGTTATTTTAGCTTTTGGAACTTATGATCCTAATCCCAATAAGGTGTACACTGTAACTTATGATAAAGGACCACATGAGAATAAAGAAGGCTCTATGGTTAAGGGTGACAAGGTCTTTGTAAAAGATAAAATGATATTTAATGTTACAGCAACAGATAAATCGTAGTCCTGATTTAAAGCGGCTTAGGGATGAAGGATATGAGATAGAAGTAAAAGGGGGGTACCTCATTGTCCATCATATCCCATATGTAAATAGTAACAAAGAGATGAAGTTTGGAAAATTAATCTCTACACTTAGTTTGAATAACGATGTCACTATTAAACCGGATAATCATGTTATAAATTTTATGGGCGAACACCCTTGCAATAGGGATGGTTCAATCATTACTGCAATTCAACACACTGCCCTAAACCAACAATTATTTAATGGAATCATTTTTAACTTTTCATTTTCTAATAAACCACCTAAGGGGTATGGTGATTATTATGAGAAAGTCACTCGATATGTTGAAATAATTTCAGCTCCAGCAAAGTCAATTGATAAAAGTGCTACAGCAAAAACATTTAAAGTTATTGTTGATAGCGAAGATGAAGCTGTATTTAATTATATAGATTCTAATTCCAGCCGTGCCAATATTTACCAACTTAATTCCAAATTCAAGGGACAAAAAATCGCTATAGTTGGCTTAGGCGGAACTGGCTCTTACATTTTAGATTTCGTGGCTAAAACTCCGGTAGATGAGATTTTACTTTTTGATGCAGATGAGTTTCTTCAGCACAACGCTTTTCGGTCTCCTGGTGCGGTGTCTGTTGAAAATTTGAATAGAAGATTAAAAAAGGTGTACTATTTCACTGAAATATATTCTCAATTACGAAAAGGTATCACTCCTTATGCCGAAAATGTTACTGAAGCGAACATTGATCTCTTGAAAGGAGTAACGTATGCCTTCATTTGCATTGATAGTAATAATGCAAAGAGCCACATAATTACAAAACTTAGAAGTTTTGGAGTAACATTTATCGATGCTGGTCTTGGTGTAAATGTTGGTGAAAACAATCTTATTGGAACTTTAAGGGTTACGACTGGAACGCCATCAAAGCTTGACCATATTACACGTAGGATAGGATTTGCGACAAATGAAGATGATGTGTATGCTTCAAACATTCAGATTGCTGACCTTAATGCAATGAATGCATTAATGGCAGTCATTAAATGGAAAAAGTTGAGCGGCTTCTATCAAGATTTGAAGCAAGAGTTCAACTCAACTTACACAGTCAATACGTCGCAATTAATCAACGAAGATTTCATTGAATAAATATGATATGAGTAAACCAACAGACCTATCGCACATTTACAGTTTAAGAAATAATTTTACGATAATTGGACTTACAGGTCAGATAGGTTCAGGTTGCTCAGAAGTTGCCGCTCAGTTATCCAAAGGTTTTAATAATAAGGATTTTGAAACACTGCGTGAGGTAGGAATTGACCCTGAGACCGGAAAGATTAAACATAATTCATATAGAAAATATCGAATTGTATACGATTATGCTAAGGATAATTTCAAGAGCTATTCAACAATTAATTATAAGGATGTTCTTATAATTTTTCTGCTTCAAAATTCCTTTGAAAATTTTGTTGATTTTTTATCATCTGAAATACTAAATAAAGAATTCGCGGGCATAGGGCAAGATGCTGACTTCAATTATGAAGTACAAGGATTGAGTCTACTAAAAACACAATTCGATGCTCTATCAGAAAAATATAGGTTGATTAAAATTGAGGACATAAAAAAAAATAATAATTGGAAAGAGTTATATGAGTTTTATTTTAAATCAGAATTTCTTTCGTTTTGTTCTGCAATTCATGACCTATTAAAGGAGAAATCACGAGTAAAACGTAACAAACTTTTACAAGTTATTTCTACTAACTTGCGGAAATCTGGAAATCCATTTGAACTCTCTGAACCTTCAGCTGACAACATCTTTACAATTGTTGAATTAATAAACTATATTATTAAAAGCCATAGAAAGTCTTCTGCAGAGGATGAACGGACTCAAATAGTAATAGATGATTTGAGGAGTCCTATTGAAATAATGTACTTTAAACAACGATATGCGGCATTTTATACAATTGCTATAAATAGATATGACGAGTCAAGAAATAAAGCTCTTGTAGAAAAATATAAATCTCCTGACTCTCATGGAATTGCTAAACTACTGTGTAAAGAAGAATACGAAGGCGGAAAAAGCCATGAGTTTTATAAAGCAAATATATCGGCGTGTATTCAGCAAGCGGATATTCATATTTCGTTTTTAACAAAGGAGGAGGCTGATTACAAAAATGAAGAGATTCAAAAAATAAATTCAGTTGAAAATAAAGCAATAGATAAAACTTCTCCATATTTTAGTTGGAAGATGCAGCTTCTTAAATATGTATCATTGATAAGCCACCCTGGATTAATAACACCATCTCCTGAAGAACGATGTATGCAAATGGCATATACTGCTAAACATAACTCAGGATGTATTTCAAGACACGTTGGTGCCGCAATAACTGATGAGAACTATTCAATAAAAGCAATTGGTTGGAATAATACGCCATCCGGTCAAGTGCCATGTGTTTTAAGAAATGCTGAAGACTTATTGGAACATAAAAATGATATAGAATCCTTTACAGAATTCGAAAAAAAAGATAGTAAATTTTTTAAAGCTTTGGAGGATAACTTTCGAAGTCAAATTAAAGAAAATAGCGGGAATTTAAAAGGGAGAAATGTCTGTTTTTGTTTTAAAGATGTAAAAAATTCATCTTCCGATGGAAAGAACCAAGTTCATACTCGTTCATTGCATGCTGAAGAAAATGCTTTCTTGCAAATAACGAAATATGGAGGTGTTGGCATTGAGAATGGTAAATTGTTTACCACTGCTAGTCCTTGCGAACTGTGTGCTAAAAAAGCCTACCAGTTAGGAATAAAAGTCATTTACTACATTGACCCTTATTCCGGAATTTCTGATGAGCATATTTTGTCTTCTGGAGATAAACCTATTAAACCTAGACTATTTAATGGAGCAATTGGAAATGCATATCATTGGTTATACAATCCAATAATGCCTTACAAAGATGAGATGACTTTATTATTAGGAAACAAGTTTGATGATTATGCAACACAACAACAAAAGAAAGCCAGTAGGCTTGAATCAGAGTCTGAAGAGAAGGACTTAAAAATTGTAGAATTAGAGAAAAGAATTAAGCAACTTGAGGAAGGTAGTAAATGAATATAACTCACAAGTTTGTCGAATTTATTCCTGAAGAAATCGAGGAGGGTGTTTTATATATCTCCGTACAGTACTGCACGGCGATTCACAAATGTGTATGTGGTTGCGGAAATGAAGTTGTAACCCCATTTTCTCCTACAGATTGGGAGTTAACTTTTAATGGTAAAACAGTATCACTAAGCCCATCTATCGGTAATTGGGGTTTTGAATGCAAATCTCACTATTTTATTACGCGAAATAAAATTCAGTATGCAAGACGATGGAAGAATTGGGAAATTGATGACGGAAGAAAAGAAGACAAAAAAAATAAAAGGAAGTATTTCAAAAAGAAGAAAAAGTAATTAGGAATTTTATGCAATGCGATTATTCTTGGCTATAAATAATCTCATTAAAGATGCTTTAGATTTTACATGTTGGTTAACATTTAAGCTTTTGATTCTTTTTCCAGAATTTCTGAAAGCCTAACAATATTCTTACGCAATTGACTAATAAATGAAACTTCATTAGAATATTGCTCATGACTTGGGACTTCTGTGTGGTTCCATTTTTTAAGCCCCGAGTCCACTATAAAGGAATTAGAAGAAGCTATGGCATCTTTTACCTTGAAAAAGCTAGCTACTTCTCCGGTTCCAAAAAAAATTCCTTTCAGGGTACATCCTGACGGGAATTGGAACCATTGGAGCAGCAGTTTTGCATCAATAGGTGCATCTACCCATGTTTTACCTGGGTTTTTTAAATATTCCTTTGACGTTTCTAGTATACCTCCATAATCTATTTCTTCAATTGAACTTTGTGCTAATGCTGAATGCGTTCTGAATAATTCATCTTCAATGATAGCGAGTTGTACTTTTAATGTTGCGTTACTTATTATCCCTTGATGATTTTGTTCAATAACCTTTGTCTGTTTTTCAGTAAGGTCATTGACATATTTTTTCAGGCGATCTGATTCTTTAGATTCATTTGCGTGCGCTTTGACAAGATGTTCTTTTACATATTTCTTTAGTGATTGGAAAAGACGTTCATTAAGTGCAAACGAATTCATGAAACATATAAATGCTTTTTCAAGTTCATCTTTTTTATAATTTGAACCTTTGAGTCCAAAGCGATAATAGGGATACCTTTTACTTCGCCCTTTTGACCAGCTTCCGGTGAGTTTTTTGCCATGTTCATTAACAACAAATCGCCTCAATGGGAAATCGGGATTGTCTGTAATGTGCTGTGAGTGTTTGTGTCCCTTGTATTTTAAAATTCTTTGAACTTGAGCAAACGTTTCCTCTGATATAATTGCATCGAAAGTTCCTCTGATTCGTTCTCCAAATTTTATAATCCAGCCAGTATATAATTCATTTCTAAGCAAAGCATAGAAGTAGCTTTTGGAAAGTGGTTTGCCGCCTTTATTTCTCAAACCCTCATCAACCATTTGCTTTCTAATGACTTCAATTGGCTGAATTGTTTGGGTAATTAATTCAAAAGTTCTTTTGATAAGCGGTCCCATTTTAATATCAGGCGCAATCGTAGCCTTCCCTCCTATTCTGACATTGTTATAACCCACCGGAGCCATCCAAACGTAGCGTCCTTCTTTCGTGGCTTCCCGCATTCCACCTATGCAACGTTCAGCTCTGACATCGTTATCAAATTGGGCAACGTTGGCAATGATATTTTCCATGAATTTACCAGCCGGAGTATTTTCAAAATGCTCTGACGTTGATTTGATTTCTACGCCATGTGTTTTCAGAATAATCCGAATTTGGCTATAGTCATCCATGTTACGTGAAATTCGATCTATCTTATATGCTACAACTGCGCTTATTTTATTTTTCTTATCTGCACAATAAGCAAGAAGATTTTTCAACTCTTTTCGTTCTTGAGTCTTTGCACTCTCACCTCCATCGATAAAGACATGAGCGATTTCATATCCATTTTTAAACGCGTATTCTTTACAGGTCTTTTCCTGAGAGACAAGACTGTTACCTTCTTCTACTTGCTCTTTAGTTGACACACGACAATAAATTACCGCCTTTTTATTTTCTTTTTTGTTCGCTATTTCGTTCATATTTTTTGCGGTGCAGAAATACTCTGACGAGAATACTTGCCAAGTAACTCATCGCAATATCATCCGTCACCAATTTTGAGTTATGAATAAAACCCAAAGAGGAGCAGCGACTACTGGTATTGTTGCTACACAAAACCATACGCTGCTCCTCTTTAGAATCTATATTTTCTCTAGTAGTTCTTTTGATTTTGTGTAGCTCACTCATAATAACATATCTGTTAAGTCTTGTATAGCTGTATTATCTCTTGTAGTGTCACAGGAACTAAGAGAGGAGAAATACATATCTCTGGTAAATTCTCCCTTCTACAAAGTGCATGAAGTCTTCTATATGCTGTTTTGGTATGGACAAAAAAATTTATGATGACAGCAAGATCACCCCCATTGGAATAACAAATTGGCGGAATATGAGGAAGCCTTTTGGCATCCGGTTGCGTGATCGGTTAGGGCATCTTTACGTTATCGGAAAAACTGGTACAGGTAAGAGCACCTTGCTTATAAACATGGCAATTTCTGACATCCAAAATGGCTATGGCCTTTGTGTAATTGACCCGCACGGAGATGTGGCAGAAACGATTTTAAACTATGTTCCTAAGGAGAGAATCAACGATGTTATATATTTTAATCCCGCAGATTTAGCATACCCGATAGCTTTTAATCCACTTAAAGGAATACACCCTGATTATCATCATCTCGTTGTCTCAGGGCTTATAGGCACGTTTAAGAGGATATGGGCCGACTCTTGGGGCCCAAGGCTAGAATATATTCTTCGCTTTGCCCTTATGACACTCCTTTCATTCCCCGATGCAACCTTGCTTCATATACAACCGCTTCTAACCGATCCTGATTTTAGAAGTCATACTTTGTCATATGTAACAAATCCGCATATCACTTCCTTTTGGCAGAATGAGTTTGATAAATATCCTCCGGCATTCAGAGCAGAGGCCATTGCACCGATACTTAATAAGACCGGGCTATTTCTGACTAGTATCCCTATCCGAAATATAGTCGGCCAGAAAGAGCGCAGTTTCAAGATGCAACAGGTAATGGACGAGGGAAAAATATTAATTGCCAATTTATCAAAAGGAAAAATCGGAGAGGACTCTTCATCGCTTTTAGGCAGTATGCTTGTAACTTCTATTCAACTTGCAGCACTACATAGGGCGCGACAAAAAGAACTGGAGCGTAAACCGTTTTTTCTCTTCGTAGATGAAATGCACTCATTTCTTTCCTTATCATTTACAGATATACTTGCGGAAGCAAGAAAATATGGGCTGTCATTATTTTTAGCTCACCAATACATTGATCAACTGCATGAGAAAATCCGTGCAGCTATTTTCGGCAATGTCGGCACGATCATTTCATTTCGTATAGGTGTAACTGATGCGGAATTTCTTGCTAAAGAATTCCATCCGATATTTGATAAGTCTGATTTCGTGAACTTGCCGCGCTATTCGATGTACTTAAAGCTAATGATCGATGGTGCAACATCGAGGGGATTTAGTGCAGATACTCAAGCCCTCAAAAAACATGAACAATCGTTTAAAGAGGAATTGATAAAACATTCACATAATATATATGGGAGAAAACGAGAGATAGTTGAGGAGGAAATTTTCTCCAACTATAAGATTGGTCAAAGAAAAGAGGTCAAACCTCAAACCCTTTTATAATACTTTTAATCGCATGAACGTGGCTAATGGTGGTCGATATCTGAAAGACATTGCCTAAAAGGGTAATAAAAAAGGTTAGCAAACAGTTAAGTTGCTAACCCAAAAACACAAATGAAACTGCGAGGTACCACTTGGTTTTCTCCTACTATTTTACTGAATAAGTTAAAAATGCACTATTGTGTGTTTAATTTATTTGTTGTGTAAACTTAGACTGTTTACACAAAATTAAAGTACTCTATCAAATTTTTATTATATTTGTTACGCGAGGTACCGGGTAAATTTAATCACAAATGAAATGAAAAAATTTACATTTAGGTTTTTTACTGAAAAGATTTTAGCCGTTTTTTTAAATGGCGCATGTACTCATTAAAGTAGATGCATCATGGAACGGGTTAAGAATCTGAAATATCAGCTAGCTTTTATCCAAAGTTTGGTATTAATTATCGTATCACTGAAACTCAAAGTCTTATCGATTGAAGATATGTCATTCAAATTTTGGGGATCTCTTGCTGTTATTATTTTTTTAAATTTAAAATTTGCTGACGGTTTAGTAAAACTTCTAATATGGAAAAGTAAAAGGGTGCGAAATTATTTATTCAAAAGTAATCATATTGAAGGGTATTGGTTAATGAAATGTACTTGTCCAGGTGATAAAGAAAATTTTTTTTCTGAGTCTGTTGCAGAAATTCGATTCAATCCAGAAAAATCTGATTTCGATATTTTTCCTTATCGTCTCAATAATCACATCACACGCTCTCTGAATTTTCGCGTTGATATTCGAAATCGTTCATGTTCCAACGAATTTGAATTTTACAATCCTCATTTATGCAAAGGGTTTAGCAATGGTACTTTTCATTTTTCGTCAGCAAAAAATGAGTTGGATTTTTATTCAGGAGTAATCAACATTGAAGGTGAAAAGGGAATTATCTTGCAGCAGGGTGTTAGAGTTCCCGATTTAGATATTCATTTTTTTACCAATAAGTATGGTTTGAATTGGCGAAATGTTTTAATAAATGAACATCACAGATATTTAAATTAAAGTTAGAATTATTTTTGCTTACTCCATTAAGTTTACTTTCATTTCCCTGCCTGTTACTGCCTATCATTAATAAAATTGAGCTTAAATTTATCATTTCTCAAAAAACCAAATGCTCCAAAAAATAAAATTCTTCTCGCAATGCGCCCGCGCACATCTTTGTCAAGGTCGAGATGAATTTTGATAAATATTTTTTGAAGCACCCTTTTTTCTTTTAGGATAAAAATATTTTTCAAAAACCTTGACAAAGCCACAAAGAATTTTCAGAGGTGCTTACGCATTTGGTTTTTCATTTTAAAAAAAATGCATTTAAAAATTAAATATCTTCTAAATTGCGTTAATCGTAACAGCGCAGTATTTTTGAACTTTTGCATCAAAACATTACTCTCATGGAAT
Source organism: Bacteroidetes bacterium 2013_40CM_41_45 (assembly GCA_002215675.1). Classification (GTDB taxonomy): domain Bacteria; phylum Bacteroidota; class Bacteroidia; order AKYH767-A; family 2013-40CM-41-45; genus 2013-40CM-41-45. Next base: position 9,560 of record NGFH01000005.1, read on the forward strand.
CAAAAAAAATAGTAGGCATTTGGATTCGAGTCAGTACCGAAGATCAGGTCAAAGGTGAATCACCGGAACACCATGAAAAACGTGCCCGCTTGTATGCCGAAGCAAAAGGATGGACGGTGCAAACCGTGTATCATCTTGAAGCGGTATCCGGCAAATCCGTCATGCACCATGACGAAACCAAGAGAATGCTTAAAGAGATTAAAGACGGTCACATTACAGGCATCATTTTCTCCAAGCTTGCCCGACTTGCCCGAAACACTAGAGAGCTCTTGGACTTTGCTGACATTTTCAGAAGTTACAACGCTGATTTGATTTCGCTTCAAGAAGCCATTGATACCAGCACTCCGGCAGGACGATTATTTTACACTATGATTGCGGCAATGGCACAGTGGGAACGTGAAGAAATTTCTGAGCGCGTGGCTGCCTCAGTTCCTATTAGAGCCAAACTCGGTAAACCAACAGGAGGTCAAGCAGCCTTTGGATATAAGTGGGACGGTAAGCAATTCATTGTTGACGAAAAGGAAGCGCCAGTACGCAAATTAATGTATGAGTTATTCCTCAAATACAAACGGAAGAAAACAACGGCTGATGAATTAAACCGGATGGGATATAGGACGCGCAATAATTCGATGTTCTCTGACACTACCATAAGTCGTTTGCTTCGTGACCCATCAGCTAAAGGAGAACGAAGAGCTAACTACACAAAGAGTTTAGGTGAAGGCAAAAAATGGGTAGTAAAACCAGAAGAAGAATGGGTAATTAGTCCATGCCCTGCTATTGTTACAGAAGATATTTGGAATGAATGTAATCGGGTGCTAGATGAACAGGAGAATAAAAGAAAAAGACCAGGACCGCGAACGATACATCTACTTGCCGGATTTATCCATTGCAGCAACTGCGGCAAAAAAATGTATGTTTTTCATGAGAATCCAATTTATGCATGCAAAACTTGCAAAGTGAGAATTGCCATTAGCGACATTGACGAAATTTATCACAATCAATTAAAAACATTCCTTTTAACCGATACAGATGTTACCGAATATCTGAAACAATCTGATAATCGTTTGCAGGAAAAGGAAAAGCTTTTAGAACTTATTACTCAAGAATCTGTCACATTGAGAAAAAAGATGGATGAGCTAGTAAGCATGCGTTTAAGCAGGGAAATACCCTCTGAAAGCTTCCCACAGCATTATAGGCCACTTCAAGAACAGCTTACCCAAATTGAGAATCAATTACCCGAGCTACAAGCGGAAGTAGACTTTCTGAAGATTCAATACCTATCTTCCGATACAGTATTAAAAGAAGCCAAAGACCTTTATGACCGCTGGCTTACTTTACCATTTGAAGAAAAACGAACTATAGTAGAGGTCATAACCGATAAAATAACGGTGGGCAAAGAAGACATTTCCTTTTCATTAGCTTATCTTCCTAACTCATTCCAAAAGACCGGAAATAGTCCACGCAACTTCAGGGATTCATAGACGCCACCAGCATAAACCCGGCAGGGTATTCCACGCTCATCTTGGCGCGCGAAACATTTATCTTTCTTTCCTCCAGTGGCTGCCGCATCACTTCCAGCACCGTGCGCTTGAACTCGGGAAGCTCATCAAGGAAAAGAACTCCGTTGTGAGCCAAAGAAATTTCTCCCGGCTGCGGAAAACTGCCTCCTCCAACCAACGCCACATCGCTTATAGTATGATGCGGTGAACGGAACGGCCGTATGCTGATGAGCGATGAGCCGTTTGTCATCTTACCTGCTACAGAATGAATCTTGGTAGTCTCCAGCGCTTCGTGCAACGAGAGCGGTGGAAGTATAGACGGCAGCCGTTTTGCCAGCATTGTTTTGCCGGCACCGGGCGGGCCAATCATAATTACGTTATGTCCTCCGGCAGCAGCAATCTCAAGCGCGCGCTTTATGTTCTCCTGCCCTTTCACCTCACTGAAATCGAACTCGTATCTATCCTGGCTGTTCGCAAATTCTTCGCGTGTGTTTACAACGGTACGCTCCGGAATTTTTTTCCCTTCGAAAAACTCCACCACATTGGTGATGTTTTCAACTCCATAAACTTCCAGCTCACTCACAATGGCTGCCTCCCGCGCATTGGCTGTCGGAATAATCAATCCTTTAAATCCTTCTTTGCGCGCCTGGATAGCAATGGGCAGAACACCTTTTATAGGAAGTATACTTCCGTCAAGCGAAAGCTCGCCCATCACAATATACTTTCCGACTTCTTCTGCATTCACTTGCTCCGATGCGGCAAGAACTCCCAGCGCAATCGGCAAATCATAAGCCGAACCTTCTTTCCTGATATCTGCCGGAGCCATGTTCACCACGACTTCTTTATGTGGAAAAGAATAGCCGTTATTATTAAGCGCGGCTACAATTCTCTTGTGACTTTCTTTAACAGCGCTGTCGGGTAATCCAACTAAGAAAAAATTGAAGCCGGTATCAACATTCACTTCGATAGTAATGGTGATAGCATTGACACCAAACACCGCGCTTCCGTAAGTCTTGACCAGCATGTTGTTGAGGGATTACTGTTGAGACAAATGTAACAATTCATTATTGCTGAACACGGGCATATATAATAAGGTATATTTACCCATATGAAAAAACAACTGCTGGCCGCAGCAATGACAATTGCACTTTATTCATGCCATTCTGAAAAAGCTGAAGAAAAAGAACCTGCTGCCGGAGTTTACAGCGGAATTGTTCCATGTGCTGATTGCATGGGTATTGAATACACGCTCTACCTGCAGGCAGACAGTACATATTTCCTGCGGCAGATTTATTATAAGGAGCCCGTCAGCGACCACATAGTTATTGACAGCGGTAAATGGATTCAGCGTGAAAAAAATATTATCGAGCTTGAATATGGAGAAAGCAAAATACAATTCAGAAGAGAAAAATCCTCGTTACTGATGTTGGATGGAGACGGAAATGAAATCAAATCGATGCTTCCATACGGACGCCTGGCGAGGCTTTCAAAATTCTAAAATAAAAAAGCCCACCGTTTAAACGGTGGGCTTTGCATTTCATTAAAATAAATTATTGTGCTGCTTTCTTTCTTTCAAAATCACCTGCCTGTACGTAAGTAATTTTTGCAGGAGCAATCCATTTCTTCATCGCACTGTTTATCTGGTCAACAGTAAGAGCAGTAATTTTCTTTTCGTTATTCTCGTCCCATTGCATCGTACGTCCGAGGAAAAGATTTGAAGCAAGTTTTGAAGCAAGCGTACGGTCTTGTGCGCGGGAAACATTTTGTCCCTGCAGGTAGCCGGAGCGCGCGTCTTTTAATTCATCGGCAGTGAAACCGCTCTTCAGCATTTTGTCGAGTTCTTCTTTGTATGCGGTAACAAGTTTGTCTGAATTATCAGGATTGTAAATTGCATATGAACCAAAAGAGCCGGTCTTATCGAGCGGTGATGCCTGCACCCATGAGCCCACTCCATAGCTGATTCCTTCTTTCTGGCGGATACGCGTTGCAAGACGAGAGTTAAGGAATCCTCCACCCAGCATGTAATTGCCCATAATGAGCGCCATATAATCTGCATCGTCATCGCGTAATTCAATATTATATCCGCACATTAACATAGCATTGGCTTTGTCGGGTGTGTTGACTTTTTCTGTTTTTGCCGCAATATCAAAATAAGGCGATTTTGCGCGCTCATATTTTTGAGAAGAGCCCCAGTTTGCAAGCATGGAATTGAGCTCTGCTTTAACAGCCGCATCGTCAAATGCTCCTACGATTCCAACCGTTGCATTGGTGCTGTTGTAAAAATCAGAATAGAATTTCTTTACCTCGTCAATCTTTGCTGCTTTGTATGCCGCTGCCATTTCTTCAAACGTCATGTTATAGCGGAAATCATTTTTCGGGTACGGATTAAGAATGCGCTGCGAAAGCTGTGAGGCAATCGCTTGCGGTTCGCTTTTTTGCTCCTCTATAGTACTGAGATTTTCCTGGACAAGCTTATCAAACTCATCGGCAGGGAAAGCCGGCTGGCGCAACACTTCAGTCAACAGCTTCAGCACGGGAACAAAATTTTCTTTAACCGTCTGAATAGATATGTTAACCGTTTGCCCGGTGGCTGAAATTCCTACGTTTGCTTTCAGCTTATCAAATTCATCCTGGATCTGCTGACGGGTTTTTGTCTTGGTTCCTTTGTTAAGCATGTCTGCCGCAAGGTCTGCCGCTATGCTTTTATTTTGCAGCGATGCTTCGCTTCCCACGCGCAGTGTGATTTGTGCATTCACAGAGTTACCACGCGTAGATTTATTCAGCAACGCATACTTTGCCCCGCCTGCAATGCTTCCCGTACTTGTTCTTTTATCAATGTTTGCAGGTGAAGGGTCGAATGCTTCAGCTTCGCCAAGGGCAGCTTTACCCTTGAAATTTTTTACCAATGCAGCAACATCAGGAGGTGCGGGAATTTCTGCACGGTCCGGTTTTGCATCAGGAATGAAAACACCAACCGTGCGGTTTGCCGGCTTAATATATTTTGCAATTGCATTATTTACATCGGCTGCCGTAACTTTTTCAACCCTGTCGCGGAGCAAAAACCACAGGCGCCAGTCACCCTGCGAAATATATTCGCTAAGCGTGAGTCCTACATTGTTGCTGTTGTTATAGGTAAGTTCAAAATTTTTCATGAACTTATTTTTAGCACGGTCAACTTCTTCCTGCGTTACGGGATTTTTTGCAAGATTGTCAAGCAAATCAAGCATGGTCTTCTTTGCATCGTCAAGCGATTTGTCTTTAAGCACATCATAAGTAAAATACATAAAGCCGGGGTCTTTCAGCTCATATGAAAAACCGTAACCTGATGTAGCTTTTTTGGTTTCAACCAGTGCTTTGTACAAGCGTCCTGATGGCTCGTTAGTGAGGATGTCAACCAAAAGTTCTATTGAGGCGTAATCATCGTGAGAGCCGCTGCAGATATGATAGCCGCATGCAGATACCTGCACATCGCCTGTCCGTTTCAATTCTACAAAACGTTCGCCATCCTGTGCAGGCTCAACTGTATACGGTTCCTCAAGAACACGCTGCGGCTTGGGAATCACTCCAAAGCGCTCGTTCACCAATTTGATTGTCTTTTCCTCATCAATCTTCCCCGCAACCAGGAGAACAGCATTATCGGGCTGGTAATATTTTTTATAGAACGCTTTCAGGTTTTGAACGGGAACTTTTTCAATATCTTCTTTAGAGCCGATGGTTGATTTACCATAATTATGCCAGAGATAAGCGGTCGACATGACGCGCTCTGATAAAACTCCACCCGGATCATTTTCTCCCATTTCAAACTCGTTGCGAACTACAGAGAATTCTGTTCTAAGCGCTGAATCAGCAATGAAAGAATTTACCATACGGTCGCTTTCAAGGTCTAAGGCCCACTTGAGATTTTCGTCAGTTGCCGAAAATGTCTCGAAATAATTAGTTCTGTCATACCATGTAGAGCCATTAGGACGCGCTCCGTGAGAAGTAAGTTCCTGGGGAATGTTTTTATGGCTGGTAGAACCCTTAAACACCATGTGTTCCAGCAAATGCGCCATACCGGTTTCGCCATAACCCTCGTGGCGCGAGCCGACAAGATAGGTGATATTTACAGTCATGGTAGCTTTGCTTTGGTCGGGAAAGAGAAGAACTTTCATTCCGTTGCCAAGCTTATATTGGGTGATGCCTTCCACGGTTGCACCTTTGGTGGGCATGGGCGGAGCGCCCGTCTGAGATTGCGCTGCCTGTATAAACAGTATGGTTGCAGCAAGTAAAATAATTTTAATGGTTTTCATGATAAGGAGTTTGAGGTTTGAGGTTTGGAATTCGAATTCGAGCAGTTAATTTTCGAAGGGTTGTAAAGGTAAATATTCTAACGAAGTCTAAATTATTTTTAGACATTCTCAGCTTTATCGCAGATGTATGCTGTGGTGCGATAGATGAAAATTATTAAATCCGCTGATTAATGCATTAAAAATCTTATAATACTTTTACATTAAATTAAAAACCTGACCCATGAAAAAGATTTTTATTGCTGTCACCTTTTTATTGATGGGCTTTGTTTCTATAGCGCAGATTACGCTGGAACATACTTACAATAGTCTTTGGCCTTTTATGATATACTTTAAATACACAAGTCCCAAATGGATGACGATTGACCTAATAAATAATGAAATCAAATTATATAATTTAAATCATTCACTCTACAAACAAATAACAATCCCTCAGCAGGATTCAACATATGGTGTTTTCTATGTGACCGAGGATTTGTTTGATAATGACAGCACAAACCTGGAATATCTGGTATTCAGTATTCTGGGACAACCTGGCTATGTAAGAATTTACCGCGAGGATAGTACGCTTCTCTTTGCACGTGATAGTGCATTTATGAGATATCAGGGAATAACAACTAATGGCTATTTTGTTTCTAATATTGTTGCTACTGACAGCGGAACAAAGTTGATGCTTCCAATAGCAAATCCTTCCCTTACCCATTATGAAATCTATTCTCTCCCCGGCTCTTTACCTTGCCTCAATCCCTGCGATGAAAATTTTGTGGGAATACATGAACCCGTTTCAAATAATTATCAGCTGAATAATCCTTACCCTAATCCTTCCTCTTCCCAAACCAACATTCCTATAGAGCTTCCACCAGGAGCTAATGAAGGCGAAATTGTTTTATATAATTCAGCAGGCAATGAAATAAAAAGGTATAAAGTTGACAGAACATTCAGCTATCTTGTATTAAGCACAGCAGATTTGGCTGTGGGTTCATACTATTACCAGTTGCAGGCGGCAAAATCAAACAGCACCGGGAAGAAGCTGATTGTGATTAAGTGAATGCAGTGAATAAAGGTATTTGGCAACAAAATTTCTGCTAGAATTTCATTCTATTGTTAAGAAAATCACAACCCCCACATTTGGTCAATTCATATTTTGATATATCATTGCAAAATGCGTTACAGCGCCCTGACAGCCGTATGTGTTTTTATGCTGATATCGTGCACACTACGCGCACAGGTAAATAATTTTCAGGGCGAAAAAAATGCAGCACAGCATGCAACCTTGCACGAACAAATCGGCCGGCTTAATTCAAGTTGTGCTGCAGCAAAAAAAGATTTAGATATTGCCCTGCTCAAAGACATCAAAGAAACAGAACACGCCCAGGCAAAGTTATGGTCTTCACTAACCGTTACTGTTGCTTTAGTCAGCTTTGTGATAATATATGTCATCGTCACGCATCAGAAAAAAAGGCGAAAGAAAATTGAAGCAGAAAAAAAATTAAAAGAACATGAGCTGCAGGAAACCAGAACGCGCCTTCATCATAACGTAAAGCTGGTGGACGGGTTTACGCAACGCATCCTGGATAAAAACAAAGTCATTGCGGAGCTGGAAAGAAAAATCCGTTCTAACCCGTTGTTCAACCAGTCAGCCGAAGCGGCAAAGAAAAACCTGGAAGCTATTTCAGAGATTCGTATTCTTACGCATGACGACTGGGAAAAATTCCAGTCCAATGTCATTAAAGTTTATCCCCGGTTAATCAACCGCATCTGCGACTCCTTTCCACACATTACAGATGCGGAACTGCGAATGTTTTTACTCATAAAACTTTCTGTTAAGAATAAAGATATCTCTGAAATTCTCGGCATCTCTCCCGACAGCGTGCGTAAAACGCGTTTCCGCCTGAAGAAAAAACTAAGTCTTCGGGAAGAAGACGACCTCGATAATTTTATTATGGATTATAACGACAGTAATAATATTCTGCCTCACGAAAAACTAAATTGATTACCTTTCAGCTTAATAAGCAGCAGCAAGTGTTTTCCGTTTTTCAAATCTGCAAAGTCCCTCATCGAGAAAACCGAGATATGTAGAAATATCGGGTGTGTATCCACGCGGCTGGGCAAGCAGGTTTGCTTTATTATCAATCAGCACGTAATAAGGTTGAGAATTAGTTCCGTAAAATCCCGCCTGGAAATCGCTCCACCTGTTACCCGTTGATTTTATCTTCTTCTTCGTGTACTGCGAAATGCGTTGTTCCGCTTCGGGCAGCGGTGTTTTGTCGTCCACATAAAGAGAAATCAAAACATAATTTTCAGAAAGGCGCTTTAAAACTTTCGGCTCGCTCCATACGTTGTCCTCCATCTTGCGGCAATTTACGCAGCTCCACCCGGTAAAATCAATTATCACGGGTTTTTTCTCCTGCCTGGCATATGCCATGCCTTCCTCAAAATCGTGAAAGCAATTCAGATTGTGAGGGCAATCATGCACCTGGTCTTTCGTCCACTCCTTGTAAAATTCAGGAGGAGGAAATCCGCTGATAAGTTTTAAAGGCGCACCCCATATTCCGGGAATCAGGTACAGAGTGAATGACAATGTTATGATGGCGAGAATGAGGCGTGAAATAGAAAGATGCGCTACATCATTATCGTGGCTGAATTTTATTTTACCCAACAAATACAATCCTGTCATTCCAAAAATAATTATCCAGAGAGAGATAAAAATTTCCCTCTTCAAAAAACCCCAGTGATAGGCAAGGTCAACGTTGGATAAAAATTTAAGAGCGAGCGCAAGCTCAAGAAAACCAAGAACCACTTTAACGCTGTTTAACCACCCGCCGCTCTTAGGCAGCGAATGAAGCCATGCCGGAAAGGCTGCAAACAAAGCAAACGGTAATGCCAGTGCAAAGGAAAATCCTGCCATGCCGGCCAGCGGGCCAACATAACTTCTTCCCTGCGCTGCCTCCACAAGCAATGTACCTATAATTGGACCTGTGCATGAAAACGAAACCAGTGAAAGTGTAAATGCCATGAAAAAAATTCCGGCAAGCCCTCCCCTTTCCGATGCCGCGTCTGCCTTGTTTACCCAACTGCTTGGCAGTGTAATTTCAAACGCACCAAAGAACGAAAGAGCAAAAAGAAAAAAGATAATAAAGAACAGCATATTGAAATACACATTGCTCGCCATTTCGTTAAGCGCATCAGAACCGAATGAAACGGTGATGATAAGTCCTAGCAAAATATAAATGACAATAATAGAAACAGCATAAACAACGGCATTAAAAATCCCTTTTTTCCTGGTCTTACTTCGTTTGGTGAAAAAACTTACGGTTAACGGAATCATGGGAAACACACAAGGAGTCAGCAGCGCAAGAAATCCGCCAAGCATTCCGCCAATAAATATTCCGATGAAAGACATATCCGCTCCGGAACTAATCTTTTCTCCACACCCTGGCTCCAATGCAGCAAGCATGTCGGCAAGAGAGTTTTTTGTTGTGGAAGTATCCTCTTTTACTTGCTTGTCTGAAGTGTTCGCGGGCGTAACCGATGCAGATGTGTCGTGCTTAATTACCGCAGGAGCCATTCCAAAATCTTTTCCGTTCGGGTTTCCCTTAACTTTAATAGAAAATTCCTCGGGCGGTGGAAATATGCATTGGTCAAGGCACACCATGAAATCTATAGTTCCGCTTACTGAAAAATCATTTTTACTCAACACACTAATTTTCTGCCTGAACTTTGCCTCGTGTTCAAAATATTTCAACTCCAGGTCAAAATTCTTGTCGTATTCACTGATTGGTTTTCCCTCTTCCGTTTTTCCGGCAGGCTTATAATTTGGTGAGGCATTGAAAGTAAAATGAGTGGGAATCGGACCATCACCGGCTATATGCTGGGAATACAAATGCCAGCCCGAATCCAGCTTAGCCGTCAGGATTAAAACAGCCTCATCCGGCTTGGTTTGTTCTACAGAAAAAGACCATTTACAGGGCTCCAGAATTTGCGCCTGCGCAAAATGAAAACCAGATAATAGAAATAACAGAAGTAAATTCCTGAAATTATTTTTCACAGTCAATGATGTTGAGCTTGCAGATTACGTTTTAAATAAAAATTTATAATGAAGTCGTCAAAAATATGAAAATTGACTTACCCGAACCATTCGGCAACCTCGCCCGCCTTCAGAGCGCTCTTCTCATAACCTCTCATATCGCGCATTATCCTTCCCTCATCCATCTGGATGATTCTGCTTCCATAGCTCAAGGTGTCTTTAATATTGTGTGTTACAAGTACTGCCGTTAGTCCATAGTCCCTGATAATTTTTTCCGCCGATTGCATTACAAGTACGGCTGTCTTTGGGTCTAATGCAGAAGATGGCTCATCAAGAAGTATCACTTTTGCTTCGCACATAATCGCCATCACAAGTGTGAGCGCCTGCCTCTGCCCGCCTGAGAGTGAGTTCATGGGACGGTTAAGCCGGGTTTCCAACCCCAGTCCAAGCACAGCAATTTTTTCTTTTACAAATTCCTGAAATTTTTTTCCTGTGCCGATGGAAAGATTTTTCTTTTGGGTTCGGAGAGACGCCAAACGGAAATTTTCAAGGATAGATAAATCGGGCGCAGTGCCGGTAAGCGGGTCTTGGAAAATACGTGCAATCCATTTGCTTCTCTGGTATTCTTCAAACCTGGTAACATCAATATTATCAAGAAATATTTTTCCTGAACCTGCATTCACTTTTCCTGATATAACATTGAGCAGCGTTGACTTTCCTGAACCGTTTCCTCCCACCAGCATTACAAATTCTTTCTCCTTTATTTCAAGAGAAATATTTTTAAGGGCAGAAACTTCATTCGCCTCGCCTTTATTAAATGTCTTGTTTATCTCTTCGAGGCGAATCATGTTCTCTTTAATAGGTTAGGAATTCCAACTACTACCAGCACAATCAGGGCAACAACTAGTTTCAGGTAACCAGCATCCACTCCCGATGCAAGCGCGGCTGCCAGTACAAGCCGGAAAAGAATACTTCCCAGAATAATTGCGGCAAGGCGGATAAAAATATTTGTAACGGAAGAGCGGACAAAAATTTCTCCAATCATTACCGAACCCAGCCCCAGAATCACAATTCCTATTCCCATATTGATATCGGCAAAGCCCTGGTATTGCGTAATCAGGTATCCACTCAATGCGGTGAGAGAATTTGAAATGGCAAGCCCGGTAATTTTCATCCTGTCCGTATTTACTCCTAATGAACGTATCATTTGCTCGTTGTTTCCGGTGGCACGCATAGCAAGTCCGAAATCGGTTTTTAGCAGTAGTGAAAGCAAGAGCCAGAACACAATGGTGAATGAAAGCATAGTTGAAAATTCACTCATATATAATGTATCGAAAATTTTATCCTGGTTAATGAGCGGAATATTGGAACGCCCCATGATGGCCAGGTTTACCGAATAAAGCGCTGTCATCATCAGTATGCCCGCGAGCAACGGGTTTACCTTTAGTTTGGCATGAATAATACCTGTGCACATACCGGCAACTGCTCCAAAAACCATAGAGGCAACGAGAGCCATTAATGGATGGTAGCCCCAAGTGAGCATTACCGCGGTTACCGCTCCGCCAAGGGTAAAGCTGCCGTCTGTGGTGATATCAGGGAAATTAAAAACACGGAGTGAAAGAAAAATGCCCAGCGCCAACAGCGAAAATCCCAAGCCAAGAATGATTGCCGAAACGTAAAAAGTCATTTATGCTTTAAAATAATGAACGGCAAAATAGTAATTAACTTTAATTCATTTTTCTCTGCTACTTTTACTGCTTTATTTTCTTTTCACCTAATCATGTCGAAGCAGGAAACGGAACCAATTATACAGGAAGAAGAATTCATAGAGGTCTTTGGGGCGGCAGAGCATAATCTTAAAAACATAGATGTGCGCATACCGCGCAATAAGCTGGTGGTAATTACCGGCCTTAGCGGCAGCGGAAAATCATCGCTCGCCTTCGATACCATTTATGCCGAAGGGCAGCGCAGGTTTATGGAAACATTTTCGGCCTATGCGCGACAGTTCCTGGGTAGTATGGAACGCCCAGAAGTGGAAAAAATAAACGGGCTTAGTCCTGTGATTTCCATTGAACAAAAGTCTACTAACCTAAACCCTCGCTCCACGGTAGGAACGGTAACTGAGATTTATGATTTCCTGAGGTTGCTTTTTGCGCGCACGGCAGAAGCATTCTCATATGTAACGGGCGAAAAAATGGTGCGCCTCTCTGACGATGAGATTCTGAAAATTATTCTCGAAAAATTTAATCGCAAAAAAATTGCTGTGCTTGCCCCTCAGGTAAAGGGAAGAAAAGGGCATTACCGCGAACTCTTTGAGCAGCTTACCATGCAGGGTTACCTGCGTGTGCGCGCAGACGGAAGAATCATTGACTTGCGCAAAGGACTTCAGCTCGACCGCTATAAAACGCACGATGTGGAGCTCGTTATAGACCGTCTCGAAGTTACAGAAGCCGATGTTCAACGTTTGAAAGAATCATTGCAGCTTGCTCTGCGGGTCGGAAAAGGTTCTGTAATTATCATGGATACTGATAAGGAAAAAGATACCTATTACAGCCGCCATCTCATGTGCCCCACCAGCGGAATATCGTATGATGAGCCGGCACCGAATTCGTTTTCATTCAACTCTCCTTATGGTGCTTGCAAAAAATGCAACGGGCTTGGCACTATAACACAAGCGGATATTAAAAGTATTATTCCTAATCCAAAACGTACCATCAAAGACGGAGGCATTGCTCCTCTTGGCCCATACCGTGAGTCCTGGATATTCAAACAAATCCAAGCGCTGGGAAAAGTGTATGGCTTTTCACTCAGCACTCCTATCAATGAAATAAGTGAAGAAGCGCTGAATGCAATTCTCTATGGGTCTGAAGAAGTGCTGCACGTGGAGCAGGAATTCACATCAGGATTTTCGCATAACTACACTCTTACCTACGAAGGCATTATCAATTTCATCATAAGCCAGGATACAGAATTTGCGGGAGCGGGACTTAAACGCTGGGTGCAAAGTTTTATGCAAACCGTTAACTGCCCCGAGTGTAAAGGAACCCGCCTCAAAAAAGAATCGCTTTGGTTTAAGATTGATCATAAAAATATTGCCGAGCTTTCTGCTCTTGATGTTATCGCTCTAAATCATTGGTTCGAAAATCTTGAAGAGCGTTTGACTAAACGGCAGCTTCAAATCGGGGCGGAAGTAATTAAAGAAATCCGTAAACGAATCCGTTTTCTTCTCGATGTCGGCCTTGGATACTTATCACTTTCAAGAGGCTCGAAATCACTTTCAGGAGGAGAAACGCAACGCATCCGGCTTGCCACGCAAATTGGTTCGCAACTCGTGGGTGTGCTATATATTCTAGACGAGCCAAGCATTGGCCTTCACCAGCGTGATAATATGCGGTTGCTTAATTCGCTGCGGCAACTGCGTGATACAGGTAATACGGTGGTTGTAGTGGAACACGATAAGGAAACTATGCTTAGCGCTGATTACATTGTAGACCTCGGGCCGGGTGCTGGAATTCACGGCGGCAAAGTGGTTGCAGAAGGAAGTCCTGAAGAAATTTTTTCACAGCAAAGTATCACTTCACAGTATCTGCAAGGTACCCTGGAGATTCCTGCAAAAAGTAAGTTCAGAAAAGGCACAGGAAAATTTCTTGAGATTGAAGGCGCGGCTGGAAATAACCTGAAAAATATTTCTGTAAAATTTCCTCTCGGAAAATTGATTTGCGTTACCGGCGTATCCGGAAGCGGCAAGTCGTCTCTTATCAATGAAACGCTTTATCCAATTCTCAACAAACATTTCTATAAATCCGTTGCAATACCTCTGCCCTACTCGGCGTTAGACGGAATAGAACACGTTGACAAAGTGATTGAAATAGATCAGTCGCCTATTGGAAGAACTCCGCGTTCAAATCCTGCAACATACACAGGAGTTTTTACTGACATCAGAAATCTGTTTGCATCACTGCGCGAATCAAAAATTCGTGGCTACAAGCCGGGAAGATTTTCGTTCAATGTTCCGGGCGGCAGGTGCAACACATGTCTTGGTGGAGGGATGCGCGTGATTGAAATGAATTTTCTTCCGGATGTTTATGTGCAATGTGAAACGTGCCGGGGTAAACGTTACAACCGCGAGACGCTTGAAGTACACTATCGCGGAAAGTCCATCAGCGATGTGCTTGATATGAGCATTGAACATGCCGTGGAGTTTTTTGAAAACATACCCTCCATCTTAAATAAAATAAGAACGTTGAAAGAAGTCGGCCTTGGTTATCTTACGCTTGGCCAGCAGTCTACAACATTGTCAGGAGGAGAAGCGCAACGCGTTAAGCTTGCAACAGAACTTTCCAAGCGCGATACCGGAAATACGTTTTACATACTTGACGAGCCTACAACCGGTTTGCATTTTGAAGACGTGAGAATTCTTCTTGAAGTGCTTAATAAATTGGTCGATAAGGGAAACACCGTTCTTATCATAGAGCACAACATGGATGTAATCAAATCAGCGGACTGGATTATAGATCTAGGGCCTGAGGGAGGCGAACAAGGAGGATACCTGGTTAGTGAAGGAACCCCTGCGCAGGTTGCCGCTGATAAAAAAAGTATTACAGGAAAATATCTGAAGAAAGAATTGAAGGGATAAACCTGCATCCAAAAAAAAACAGTGACAAAAATTGTTTCCGAGTTTTAATTCAAACCTGACAATTCAGAAGGATAGATTTGGGTTTGCTTTCCACCCACAATCGTAATCATTTAATCATCCATCTTTTATTAATGTTATTCTATGGGTGATTATTAATGCCTTGTCGAAAATTTATTTCAGCACCGTTCACTGAAACTAACTTTGTTTTTTTAAAATCTGCAAAAGGGAATCCCATTGCAGTTAGTATATAAACAATCAAAAATTTATTAAAATGAAAAGCAAACTTTCAATGAAAACTTTGATGGTGGCAGCCCTTTTTATGATAGCTGCCGGATGTCAAAAGAATGATGACATTGCAAATGTCGGCACAAACAGTGCAGACAATACTCAGCGGTTTCCGGTATCGGCCAGTTACATGGCGACAAATCTTGTTTCTGATGTTTCGGAATATAGCCCTGCAATAATTGACACCAATTTGGTAAACGCATGGGGCCTTGCCTTTAGCCCCCTAGGTGGTGTATGGATTTCGTCTAATGAGACCCACGTTTCTGCTGTGTATAATAAAAATGGAATTACATTGCATCCGCCGGTATACATTCCATTTGAAACCGATGGCGCAAATCCAACCGGTCAGGTATTTAATTCTTCTTCAACATTTATTATCCCTTCAACTTCAGAGGTGAGCAAATTTATTTTTGTTACCGAGAACGGAACTATCGCTGCGTGGGCTTCAGGAAATTCTGCAATTACTGTGGCTGACAGGTCTGCTGCAGGGGCCGTTTACAAAGGAGTGGAAATTGTAAATAACTCAGGCCAGTGGTTTCTTTATGCTGCCGATTTTCATAACAACAAGGTTGATATGTTCGACCAGAATTTTAATTTCATTGGCAACAGCATGTTTGCAGATGCTACAATGCCTGCCGGCTTTGCACCGTTTAACATCAGGAGGATTAATGACCACCTCTATGTTGCTTATGCAAAACAATTAGCGCCCGATAACCATGATGATGAAGCGGGCCCGGGTAATGGTTACGTAAATGTTTTCAATCTTGATGGCTCATTTGTTCAGCGTTTTGCTTCACAGGGAATGCTGAATTCTCCGTGGGGAATTGAAAAGGCAAGAGAAAATAATGGTGTCGCACCTCAGGCAGGTCAGAACAGCAATGCAGAGCACACTACAATTCTTATAGGCAATTTCGGTGACGGCCATATCAGTGCGTTTGATGAGAATGGTAACTTTTTAGGACAATTGATGCATGAAGGCCAACCTCTTGTAATAGATGGTTTGTGGTCAATCTCATATCCACCATCAGGAAATCCTGTATATATGGATGTACGCAACCGACTCTATTTCACCGCAGGTCCTGATCATGAAGACCATGGGGTATTCGGTTTCATTAGCCGGTAATTAAATTTACTTTTAAAAGTAAAAGCTGCTTCTCCACAGGAGCAGCTTTTTTATTTTACCGGGACAGATGATTTCTTTCATCTGAGTAATAAGTGTTTCTACCTTTGTTAAAACCTTTTTGGCTTTTGACCAAATCAGAAACCACATTTGCCCATTTTATAAAAGTAAAAAATGAAAATGACTATAAGTAAATACGTAAATAAAGTAGTCCGGGGCGACTGTCTTGAAGTGATGAAGAGCTTTCCCGATAAGTCCGTTGATATGATTCTTTGTGATTTACCGTACGGCTCAACTCAAAACAAATGGGATTCCATAATTGACCTTGAAAAACTTTGGGAACAATACGAAAGAGTAATTAAGGGTAAAGGTTGCATCGCGTTGACATCGCAAGGGCTTTTTACTGCGAAATTAATTTTGAGCAACGAAAAACTCTTTAAATATAAAATCATTTGGATAAAATCTAAGCCAACAAATTTTCTTAACGCTAAAATTCAGCCGTTGAGGAAGCATGAGGATATTTGCATTTTCTACAGGAAGCAACCGACATACCATCCACAAATGACAAATGGAGAGCCCTATGATAAAGGTGTCCGTAAAGATCAATATACCGGCAGCTACGGAGATTTTAAGCCCAGACATGTGAAGAGCAACGGTGAACGATATCCAAATGATGTTGTGTTTTATGAAGAGCAAAACATTGAAGATTATGTTTATTTCAAAACAGCAGAATCAGAGGGGAAAGTTTTGCATCCTACTCAGAAGCCAGTCAAGTTAGGGCAATATTTGATAAGAACATTCTCGAATCCGGGTGATATTGTTTTAGACAATGCTTGTGGTTCCGGGAGTTTTTTACTCTCTGCAATTTTAGAGGGAAGAAATTTTATAGGTATAGAAAAAAATGAGGATATTTTGTTGCATAAAGTTCATCCGGTTGATTATGTTAAAATTTGTGCCGATAGAATTAAAGCGATTCTGAAAAACAAAAAAGTTGCAGTGTCTACATTGAAACTTTTCACAGAGCCAATCATGAAATACCATACGCTTAATTATGAAATCAAATAAAATAGCTTAAGGTAATGGCAGTAGCTTAATTACCTTTTTTCGTCTCCACTTCAATTTTTTAATTATTAATTCTTAATCCCAAGTACTTGGATTAGGATAAGACCATTTTTGAGGTTTCACATACTTATATGTAAAAAATCTCAAGACTTCCTTTTTTATTAATAGCATCAATGAGATTTTTAAACCAATCATTTTTCTATACTTAATAATAACAGGTACCCTTATAATAAAAGCAAATGGCAATCACCATAGATAAGAGAGCGCCTCTGCAAACATTTGTTTACAACCCGGCATGGTGGGTTGTCCAGTCAACGGCCGTAGCACAATCGAATTTTAAATTCATTTGCGACATCTATATTTCAGGTCAGACGTTTGCAGGCGCTTCGTACTTGCGGCTTAAAGTCTCCCCTGATCCGACCAATAATAAAGGCGTATTTAATCCTAACACCATTCTGGAGCGTTACCTAAGTTATGACATAAGCGTTGCATCAGCCAGCCAGGAACAAATTAAGCAAGCGTCTAATTCAGTAATGAGCTACGTATTAAAGTTTGGCGAAGAGTATGGACCAAGCAGTGCGGTAACTGCATTTCCCGACCTTTCCGTCACCGATAACCATTACGCTTATAACGGTATACTTGACCATCTGGATTACATGGATTTCATCAGTACATCCGGAAGCATTTATTTGAACGCTGCCACTACAACAAAAAGATTCTTAACCAATTCACCTAAGACCAGGTATGTGAGGAATAATGAAAACGAATGGCTTGGAATTATTAATAACGAAGCAAGCAATAATAGTGCAAGAGCGCATTATGAATCTTACAGTTCTTCTGATGTTTTACAGGCAACGCTTGTTGTAAATAACACTTACAACACCCTTTCAAATATAACAGACAGGAGAATCATCGTGCCCGTTGGTTATAACATTGATGATATTCGTTCAGCAGATATTATAAGCGGTACCGTTCCCTTTGTGGATGTGGCTGCAGTCGCCTATTGGAAAATATGGATGACTGACACTTCCAACAACCGGGTGAGCGAAATATTTACATTCAGGAAAGAGGCCAAATGCACCAATCAGAAAGAATACCGTCTTCATTTTTTAAATGAACATGGAGCGTTTGATTCTTTCACCTTTAATCGCGGGTCGTCTTTTTCGACTAACATAAAAGAAAGAAAGAAATATGCAAAGTCTCTTGGAAAATTTATCGCGGCAAATAATTATATGTACGAGGGTATTGACCAGCAGGATGTAATTTTTTATACCGAAGAGAAAGATACCATATCCCTGAACAGCGATTGGATAAATGAAGATACGTGTTTGTGGCTGGAAGAATTGGTTACAAGCCCGGTGATTTATGCAGAGAATGTTACATATGGAAAATCCGGAGCAACAGTTACGCTAAGCCCGGTTACTATCACCGAGCCGAGGTACATCCGCAAACAACGAATCACTGACAAAATCTTTAACCTCCATATAAATATTCAGCCCACCTATAACCGTTACCGTCAGCGCGGATGAAAACACAAATTGTAATACCGTCGTCGGGGGTCATAGAATTATATGATGACGTTCCTCTTTCGCTCAACTATAATATAGCGAATATACGTTCGCCTGAAAAACGCAATGCAGATTATTCCAAAACCATTATTGTTCCAGGTACTGACACTAATAACGAACTCCTCGCCCATATTTTTGAGATAGCTACAGACCGTCTTTTCAACCCGAATAAAAAAATAAATGCCCAAATAGTGGTTGCCAAGATACCTGTGATGAAAGGCATACTGCGGCTAACCAGGATCAATGCCTTACGAAACAATAAAATTGAATATGAGCTGGAATTAAAAGGAAGGTTGGATGATTTGTTCATGTCTATCAAAGATAAACTGCTGACGGATATTTCCTGGGTGCATTTGGACCATGTATGGAATAAAACAAGTATTCAAAATAGTTGGTCAGCAACAGTGGGGACTGGATATGTCTATCCCTGGATTGACTATGGCTTCGGGTTGCCTCCAAACACAATGGAAGTAAAATGTTTTCGTCCGGCAACTTATGTAAAAGAAATCTGGGATAGGATTTTCAGCTTTGCTGGATTTCAATATTCAAGTACATTTTTAAACACTGAATTTTTCAAGCGGCTGATAATACCATTCACTTCGGAAAAATTTTCACAAAAGGAATCGGTGATCAGGAATGCAATCTTCCGAGCGCATCTTTCGAATAATCAGACATTCAATTATACAGGCATCGGATGGGCAAACGCGGTTACCGACCCAATACGATTCGATAATGATTTTACGCCACCAAGCAGTGATGCAGGAAATAATTATAATGCTGTCGGCACATATAAATTCACGGCTCCTAATGACGGAGTCTATTCATTTACTGTTCAGGCAACGCTCCACTTTGAAATAGATGTGTCAGCTTCGATACAAGCGTTCGTCCGTCTAATGAAGAATACAATAATCGAACTGGCTTATTCTAATATAATAAACATTCCGTATACGGTCGCAACATATCCGTCAGGAGCTAATGAAACCAGGACAGTTTCATGGACAGGTTTTCTTTTTGCCGGAGAAACGATTCAGCCAACTATTTACTCGAGCATTTCTGCCCTTCCGTCTACACAGAATAATTTTATCGCGAAAAACGCCTTCTTTTATAATTCTTTAAACCCTGAAATTGTCACTAATACAAGCATCCCTTATTCAACCGCAATTCCACAGAACATAAAAATGGAAGACTTTTTATTAGCGATAATAAAAATGTTTAACCTATATTTTGAATACGACAAAGACGTCTCTAATAAGATTTACATAGAACCAAGAAACGATTATTATAATACTACTATTCAGGACTGGAGCAAAAAGTTTGATACAAGTAAAAGTTTATTAATAGAACCGATAGGTGTACTTGATGTAAAACGTTACATCTTTAAATATAGGCGAGACAAGGATTGGCTTAACGAAAAGTATCAGGCATCATATCAACAAGTAAAAGAAGAAAGCTACGGCATAAAAGTTAAAATAGTTGACAATGATTTTCCTAAAAATGATACTGTATTGGAGTCAATGTTTTCTCCAACACCTCAATATTCAGATATTTCTTCTGACAGGGTGTTTCCAAAAGTTATAAAGACAGACCCCAATATACAAACTCCTAGTACCATTAACGCCAATTTAAGAATATTATATTATGGAGGGGAGTTAGATTGCCAGCAATGGACATTTTACGACATCACTCCTAACAATGCTAAATTCCATACGAAGTACCCTTATTGCGGACACATAGATCATCCTTCATCACCCATATACGACTTATGTTTTGGAGTGCCTAAAGAAATTTATTACACCCCCGCCTGGGCAGCAACATACACGAACAATAATCTTTATAACCGCTTTTGGCGGCAGTTTATTGAGGAAATAGCAGACAAAGATTCCTCAATTGTAACAGGATGGTTTCGATTAACTCCTGCCGATATTGCCGTGATTGACTTCCGGCATTTATATCGTTTTGAATTCCAGAATTATCGGCTCAATAAAATTTATGATTACGATCCTGTGAAAGAAGGACTTACTAAATGTGAGTTCATAAAGACCAAAACCATCCAACCGTTTACAAACTCAACGGTGCTCTTGGTTGGCGGACGCGATTCTACATTTGACGGAGTAGAGGCTGGTCCATCTATACCCCCAATACTGGCTACTGGAGGAAATAAAATCCCGAAAGAAACTACCGAAAGAACAATTATAGGCAATGATAATTATGTTTCCGAATCGGCGACAGGAGTAGTGATAACCGGAGATAAGAATATAGTTGGTGAAATGGCTCAGAATATAGCCGTGCTTCAGAGTTCTGGCGTAATTGTGGCAGGAGGATTAAAAAATGTAACTGTTCTTCAAAGTTCAGGAATAACTGTACTGGAGTCAAATGCAGTTTATCAATTTAATACTAAGCAGACAAAGCGGAGTGCCGTAAAAGTTTATGATGCGTGGCTTTCGCAAACAGGAACAAATGATCCGACGGCTGTCGTTCAGGAAAATACATTAAGCGGCACACTCGTATGGACTCGAAATTCAACAGGGCTTTATATCGGAACCCTTCTCAATGAATTTGGGACTAATCGAGTCGTAACAACAATAGAACATCTTCCTGGGTTGGGAGATACTATTACTGCTTATCCTAGACCTGGTAACGAAATTCGTGTGTCAACCGGGGTAGGCGCAACTTTAACAGACGGGCTTTTGACCTCAACTCATATACGAATAGAAGTTTATACTAATAGCTAATGGTACAAAAATTACCTTTTAGAATAACCTTCAGAGATGGAAGGGATTTCTGCTCTGATCAAATATCATTGGTTCGCGCAATACAGCCATCAGGGCTTACTGCTATACCGGCACGAACTAATAAGGAGGATTGTATGATAGAATATAACAAGCAGCAACAGCCATTAGAGACATATATGGTCGAGGCTGAGATAACAGAAATACAGAAACGATTAAAAGGTATTGAAGAACGAGCAGAATTTTAAAATATCCTAAATCTATAAAAATGGACACTATTAAAAAATTACCTGTTTACAAATTAAGAGTAAGTGAAGATGATGAAAGTCCGCTCGTTGTGGATTATATTGGGCTGGTTGACGACCCTGCTATTCAGCTTAACTGGCTTACGTTCGATAAGAAAGTAAAATTCTCTTCCGATAACCAAAGACGGCTTATCATGGGTGCACTCATGGTAGCCGACATGCCCATATACAGGCGCGATGAAAAGATGGGTGAATATTATGTTGTCTTTGAGAAGGAAGAGGTCTACAAAATAGTTCAGAAATTTTTTCGCAACAAACTCACTTCTAATTTCAACATCATGCACCGCGGAGCGAGTTTGGGCGGGGTGTACTTAATAGAATCGTTTATTATAGATGACTCACGCGGTGTAAAAGCGCCCAAGGCATTTAAAGACCTTTCGCAAGGCAGCTGGCTCTGTACAGTAAAAGTTGACAACGATGAAATATGGGAGCGATTTATTGAAACTGGTGAACTTAAAGGATTCAGCATTGAAGGATTATTTAGTTACGAAAAAATAAACCAAGCTGATGAAACACTTCTTGATGAAATAATCCGAATCGTAACGTATGGATAATGGGTTTAAGATAAATCTCGGTTCTCTAATTATTATAAATATACAAACACAAATTGTTTAAGGTTCTACAATAACAATTATAAAAAAAAATCTTATGGCAACAACAGTTCCTCCTCCTCCTCCGATGCAGAATCCTCCTGCAGCATTTGATGTTTTCAGGTTTGCTCACGTGAGAACACCGCAAAAGCATAATACAATAGCATTAGTAAGGCGATTTATTAATTTCACGGCATCTGTTGTCGATATTAATTCAATCCCAACTCATTCGCTATATAATACACTGGCAACACATCGCCTTGAGGGAACTTACACTACCCCACCGGGAGATTTAGTTCCTGCTACTGCGAATTTCAGCAGCGCCCCGTTGAATTCGAGGCAGTTAATGTTTAATGATTGTATTGCTTTCAAGAGTAGTACACATTACATTGATTCAATCAATAAACTGTATGAACTTTTTCCAGGTTTTCAGGAAATAAGTGAATGGCTCTATAAGCAAGGCAAAAATGCTGTATTAAGTGATTTGAAAACCTTGATAGAAAATAAAATTAGCCAGACAATCAATACGTATCTCCATGATTACGACTATCTAAAACTAAAGCTTCGTATATGGGATAACTTGTTTGCCGAAACCATACTTGCCGAAAATTTTGCTTTGATAGAAGAACTCATTAAAGTTATACGAATTCTGCGCTTGATGGAACGCATCAACGAGGGTGATGAAAGCCTTAATGACGGTCAGGTAATTTATGAAGCATCGCTGGCAACCGTGCTTTTACCGGAAAATATTTTTCCGCTTGAACCAATTGTTAACGCAACGGCCGGACCAATCACTACTCCTATTTTGCCTAACAATCCCGAACATGTGCATGCGGAGGAAAGAATGGAGTCTCTTAATAATGCTCTTAAAGAAATCAGGAAAGCATTTCGGTTGCAGCATATGAAGTATCTTAAAAAGCTTCCACCCAAAGAAGTATTTCTTAAAGACAAAGATGGAAACGAAATAAAAGTTCTCAGTGATGTCGGCATTCCTCACGACCCTTTGGTAATTGAGGAACAAACCGCTTCCAAGCTGAGCAATGAGACAAAGTCTGTATTAAAAGACCTGGGTGTGGAACTTAATTTCGTACACGTTCCTTGGGTTATTGAAAACATTGAAAGGGAATTAACCGGCCTGGAAGATAAATTATCTCGTGCGGATAGCAAAGATTCTTTGGCAGTTGTTTATCGTGGCTCCATTATTAAATTCGGTTTAACACCCGCTCCTATTCCTGCTCCGGGTGATCAATCCCGTACACGTAATTCTCCGCCTTCAGTTCCGCAAAGCGTTGGAATTATTAAACCTATAGGAATAGCGGACCTTAAAGTTGTTCAATCGCAGCTTTTGAAATATGAGCTGGGAGAAGTAGCACATATTGAAAACATACTTAAAGGTGAAGTGAAGAAACGGACCTTCAGAAATTTTAACCGCACAGAAACAACATTACTTACCGAAGAAGAAACCACAACCGAAAACGAAAAGGAAACCCAGACCACAGAGCGTTTTGAAATGCAGAAAGAATCTTCCAAAGTAGTTCAGGAAGATTCACAATCGCAGGAAGGATTTTCCATTTCAGCAAGCTTCGGTTTTACATTTGGTTCTATAGGGGCCGATTATAGCCAGAATAATTCTAACTCCACTTCGCAAACTGAATCAAACCGTATCGCCTCTAACTATTCAAAAAATGTGATGGAGCGGGCACTCAGTAGAGTGATAGAAAGGAAGAGAACTCAGAAAACCGTTACAACTATTATTGAGTTTGAAGATACAGCCGAGCATTCATTTATCAATGACGACCCTTCAGCCAATAATGTGGCAGGTGTTTATCGTTGGGTTGATAAGTATTATTACAACAAAGTAATTAATTATGGTAAGCGGCTCATGTTTGAATTTATTGTTCCCGAACCCGCTTGCTATTATATTAAAACTGGTCTAGGCAATTTTGATGGAATCCCTCATGCTGAGCCACCAGCAACTTTACCCTCTAACTTCACAGCCGATAATATTACCGCGAATAATTTTCCTGGTCTTGCAGCTAAATACGGTGCCGATGTTCAACCTCCGCCTGAAGAATTTAAGCATGTTGTTAAAAATGTATCAAAATTGAAGACAGGTGACAATAAATACTGGGACAACTGGGATACCGTGATAGACATCCCCACAGGATATAGGGCTATTCACGCTAAATGTTCCATCGTGATGAGCCCCGGAACCTCGGATGGGTATGGCAATTACCTTGAACTTTATATTGGGCACCAAATTGTATCGACCACTACGGATCCATATTCCTCATTAACGTTCGATATTGATTATGTGGGGTCTGTTGGAGTTGTAGCAAAAATTCATACGGACCATTACGGAATAAATGTTGAATTAGTATGCAATCGAACGGAAGAAGCATTTAGAAAATGGCAGGTTGAAACATTTAACGCAATTGTTCAAGCCTATAATCAACGCAAAGCTGAATATGAAAAGTGGCTTGCATCGAAGGGCGTAGTCATACAGGGTGTAAATCCTGGTGAGAACCGTAAAATTGAAAAACGTGAATTCAAAAAGTACTGCATTTCTATGATTACCGGGCAGCGGTTTGATTTATTTAATGCTATGGCAGATACTGGCGAAATTTCTTTTACAGAAGCATCGGCAGAAGGCAAGTATATTCAGTTTTTTGAGCAGGCATTTGAATGGGAGCAAGTCACATATCTATACTATCCTTACTTCTGGGGAAGAAAAAGTAAGTGGGCAGAAATGATTAATCATCAGGATACCGACCCATTGTTTACAAGCTTTCTTCAGGCAGGCGCAGCCCGCGTTGTAGTTCCGGTAAGACCGGGATACGATAAAGCCATGCTGTATTATCTGAGCACGGGACAAATATGGAATGGAGGTGATGTTCCCGCTCCCAACGACCCGCTCTTTGTTTCCATCATTGACGAGCTTAAAGAAGCAGACGGGCAATTTAACGGAGGCAACCAGGAAGGCGAACCATGGATAAGCAAAATGCCTACCAACCTGGTTTATCTGCAACAACTTAATCAAAGTCCCCCACTTCCAGATTTTAGCGCGCAACTGATAGTACCCTAAAGTTTTTGTTTCTTAATACATTCTAAATTAATGGAGTCAGTTAACGTTTTCAAGACTTATCCGGTAGCTCCCATTGCCCAAAATGCGGGCTTGTTTATCGAACTAGCATTAAGCATAAAGCTTACCGATACTTCACAATATTATTTTGATGTTGACGTTAGTAATGGGCACTTTGAATTCGTGGATACAAAAGAGGTATTTTCTGAAAGTAAAAAAGGCAACTTGCCGAAAGATAAAAGCGAAGCTCTTACGGCCGCAAAAAAGTTTTTAGCAAAGTCTAATACATTAACCAGGGCTAATATTTATTTGAAGCAGAGAAAATTTCCACCATTGTTTGATAGGTATCTTGCTCTTGTTTCTACAAGGATTATTACTCATCCAAAAAATCTATGGGACGACCACTGGGAAATTACACTATCTCCGCTATTGGATTCTGGTTCAAAAAATTTTCAGAAGTCACCGGTAAAAGATGCTGCAGTAAGACTTAAAATCGGCTCTTCGGGAAACATTATTGGTTTGGCTTATCATCTGCTTCCGATTACGTCAATACAAAATATTTCAGCTAATAAAATTATAAGCGAGGGGGATGAAGCAGATGATCCTTCAATTGTATACTTGTCTGATTGGGAAAATGAAACCATAGCTCCATATTTTTATTTTAAAACCAAAGAAGGAACGGATACATCAGGAGCCAGCGAAAGCAGTATTTTAATTCCTGCTAGCAATAACTCGATATTACCACAAACTTTACTGGAAGAAAATCCCAGGGAGAAATATGCGGACGAATGGTATAAAAATATTACCAGTAAATTAGAACCTGTTTTCTAGATGCAGTTAGAGAGGATAACGAAAAGTCTGAAGAAGAAATTTCAACTTTAATGAATAAGGCATTAGATGATTTAGCGACGAAGTTTTATAAATCGAAACCAAGATGGTTTAAGAAAGTTCTAAATGCACATTTTCAGGAGGATTTAAAAGTGGAGCCTTATGAAAAACTTCCACCAATAAAGGGGGTTAAGATATTTCCGTTTAATAATTTCCGATACGCTCAATATATTCATATCAGAAAATTAAAACCCCAAGAAATCCTTGATAAAAATGATGTTGAATCGAACTTGAGTGGAGGACCTTTAGACATATCCATAGATTTCGACCAAATTTATCCTCTGCTCAGTCATCCGGCAAAAAGTTTTAATCATTTGAAGTATGGCATAATAAGTATAATTCTTTATCAATATAATATTGCAGACAAGGTTACACTTTATGAAGGGAACCAATCAAACGAATTTGAAGTGTTGACTCTTCCTCCTCCTGATTCAGTTTTTTCAGATGGGCCACTTCCTAACGTCTACAATTTTGCGATTGAAGATTTATATTCAAAAAAATTCTTTTTTAAGGTGCATAGTGACCGTCCTGAAAATTCAAGTTTCAGATTACAATTTCAAATTAAGTACCTTTACCCTGATATTTTACCTCAAGTAGAAGAAAAATAACCTGATAAAAATGATAAATTATTTTCTTTCTTTTCTTCTGCTTTTTATTCCTCCCCAAAAGGAACAAAAAAAATATAAAGCTCCACGATGGATGTTTCATCTTTACGGTAATGTTTTTATTGAACGAATCCCGGTACTGAATCAACACTATTTAAATTTCTTACTCCGCGCTGAATCGGGCTATGATTCCACCATCAGCCATAAGATTAGAGCAATTCTTAAAGAGAGTAATTATGAATGTGATAATTATTGCTGTTATAAAATTAAGATAAATAAATCAAACATTCTTCGCTTATGTGACAGCAGTTATTATAAATTTATAGAGCCCCCCGAGCATGAGTTGTATGATTGGGTTGGAGGTGAAGATGGAGTCGGCTACAGGTACTATTTTCGACATCCACAAACTCAATATGCACCTGTCGTCAAGATAGGGTATGAACAGGCAATGGAATATTGCCGGTTTCGAGAAGATGACTATTTAATAGAAAGCACGTGCGAATCCAAATCGGAAAAAGAAAGGAGAAAATACTGGAAAAATATTCATTGCAGGTTGCCCAAAGAAGAAGAAATGAAAATGGCAATGCAAAAATTTAAAGATAAAATATTGTATTTTAGACCGACACCTTGGAGGTACAGAAGTTATCTATTGGACAAAGCAAATAAGAAGTTTGTAGTGCCAAGTTATGTTATTGCCGAAATGCTGGAAGAAAAGGGAAAAGCAATCGGCTTAACCTATATAGATTCTGTAGGTTCTTTCCCAGTTGACCATATCAGAACATATTCCAAAGCGGAAGATTGGCTTGGCTTTCGATGTGTTTGTGAAATGGAAGGCTGGGAGGAATCACCAAAAAAAGATTAAGTGGGTTCTGAACTTAAACTCTCATAAAAAATCTACTTCTTTTCAGCATATTTTTTTACTTCCTACAGGCGCAGCATCTATTGTAGTGCCTATCTATACGACCGGCTTATGATAAAGCCATGCTTCATTACCTAAGCACAGGGCAAATATGGAACGGAGGCGATGTTCCCTCCCCGAACGACCCGCTGTATGTTTCCATTATTGATGAGCTTAAAGAGGCAGACGGACAGTTTAACGGGGGAAACCAGGAAGGCGAACCATGGATAAGTAAAATGCCTACCAACCTGGTTTACCTGCAATCTCTCAATGAGAATCCACCGCTTCCTGATTTTAGTGCACAGATAATAGTTCCATAAGTTTCAACAGGATAATAAGGCGTTTAGTGAAATGGATTTGGTAAGAATATATAAATTTGTTGATCCATCAATAATTTCCAATAAGGTGGAAAGTATAAAGAAACGTATTCTTAAAATAGATCCATCGTCAGATGGTATAGAATTTAATATTGATAAAACAACATCGTATTTTTATTATAGAAATTTTAATAAACTTTCAAAAAAAAATAGTATTAAGGATGAAAGAGAAGCAAGAAATAAGGCTGAATCTTTTTTTAAGGAATCCAATTCAATAATTCAATCTCAACAAGCTTTTAAGGAGGATAATTTTCCTGCTCTTTTTGACAATTTAAATTTTATTTCGGCTAACTCAATAACTGATAATATTAAAAATGTAGAATACTGGAAATGTAATTTCCAGCCATATCTTTTTTCAGGAGATAATTCTCAAAAGGCTCCTGTTACAGGGGCTAAAGTATCTGTTCTTATTGGAGGAGATGGTAATATTGTAGGACTTGATTATTACATGAGACCTTTGAAAGGGTCTGAAAGCAGGGAGCGATTAAAAGTATACAAACCAGATGCTAATCCAATTTTAAGTGAAACTGATATTGTGTATAAAGCGGATGCTGGTTTAGGACTAGTTGCGCCATTTTATGCAATTCAGGGAGCAAAAAAAAATCCTGATAAGATAAATGGAGATAACAACTTACTTGCTTATGTCGGCCCTTTTATTCCGGCGTCTAAAGAGAGTCTTTCCTTGAACAATAATGTACCAAGCATTTCAGATAATAACCTAGACGAAGCAGGAAATGAATCTCAGGTTCCTATTAAAGAAGTGGCAGTTACAGATTCTGAGGATGATGTCGCTCCTAATCCAAACAGGCACATTCTTACTTATTACATAGAAAATGTTGCTGTGCAAACAACCTATGATAGCAAAGGCAAAGCAAGGACTACTGTTTATATTGAAGTTAGTTGGACGGGTTTTAATGATACAAAGGAGCATAATATAACTGAACCGGAATCTGATGCAGGTGCATGGGATTACAATTATATTGTGAAAATCCATATTAACGGTGAAGGGGATATTTCAGAAGGTGACTATATTTACAGATACACTGAAGCAACTGGAGGTGATATCGCAGATAAGCTTGATAAAAATATTTTTGATTTGGAGAATACAGGTAGTGCAAGCTTCTCTTCGGGAAAATTGATTTTGAAAAATCACAATAAATATTTAGATATATCGGGTACTCTTAGTGAAAAGATAATTCATGGGGTATCAAAATTTAATGCTTCTCATGATATTGATGCGCCACGAGCAATTGCAGAAGAACTGAAGGGAGGGGGTGAATTAATTCTAGGCATCTTAGGACTTATTAAAGGCTTGGGTGAAATTACATTTGTAACCTCATTACTTTTACCTTCTACCGAAAAATTAGCTAAATTAAAAATGAACCTCAGGCAATATGTTATTATATATTATAATGGAGAAATTCGCCATACTGAATTAAAATATTTTATTTTTGAGACATAATGAAAATTAATCAATTATTATTGATAGGGTGCTTTTACATTTTATTCTCAGTTTGTAATGCACAAACACACATTAATTTTTTTGATATTGGCTATGAAGTTTCTCCAGATAGCCTGAAAAAATTAGGACTTGAAAATATAATTATCGATATCAGAATTCATGACACTTTACTATCATTATCAGGAGGCAATAAAGATACATCGGTAATTTTTGATGTGATAGATCAGAAATGGAATCCCAATTACGGGAAAATAGTTTCTCAGACAGTTATAGTCAAAAATATGAACGATAAGTTAGAGCTATTTTTTGGAAATAATTTTCAGGTACTTACTAAACCAGATAATGCCTGTGGTTATTTCTTGGTCAGGTACAAACGTAATAATCATTTATATGTATGCTTTTTAAGTGAGCACGTTTTGTCCTTGACCACTTTATTCCCAACAGCCTTTCTTCTTGATGATTATACTATCCCTGAATTGATTAAGTGAGAATGACCTTCGATGGATTACCTTCTACTCCCGGAGCATATCATGCAGCGCATTTACATTGGCGATGGGGAAAATATTTTCAATCCGAACATAAGATAGCAAGTTATCTGCTTCCTGTTAATGAGGCAGGTAAAATGCAATTTGTCAGCAAAATCAAACTAGGTGGTCCTCTTTTAGATAACAGTATTGCCTCTCAATCAATACAATTCGGAATAGCTCAGATTAATGAATCAAGAAAACCAGAAAGCGACACTCCCCGTAACATGAATGATTATTTCAAAACAGATAAAGACCCAGAACAAATAAGTGATAAGGATACTAAAACTAAAAAGGAAATAGAAGTTAATAACCTTTGCTTATGGTATTCTGTTGAGGTCTTCAGCTCATCATTATTATTATTTAAAGATCCTAAAAGAAGTACAGGTATAAACGGCTCTGTATTTATTCACGGATTATTTTTTTGCTCACGAAAAAGAGCAAAAGAAGAACTCAACTCATATATTTTCTTAAAGTAGGTTCTTTATGAAATTCAAATCCATTTTTTATATATACACGTTCACCTGCGGGAGTAGCATGTAATTCAAATGCAGTAATACCAACTTTTTTTCCTTCTTCAATTAATTCATTTAGAATGCGAGTGGATATTCCCTGCTTGCGAAATTTTGGAACGGTATACATGTTCATAATATAACCCCATTTGCCGGACGGGTTTTTAAAGTTACCTGGCATTTCGCGAATGTGAACAGAACCTATGCCTGCAATTTCATAACCGCATTTTGCAATGAATGAGATACAGGTATTATCGGCAGTAGCTTTTGCGAAATAGTTTGTCATTTGCTTTTTTAAGTTATTGATTTCTTCCAAAGGCCTTTCTCCTTTTAACTCAATTGCAAAACGGGTGCGGTATTCAACCAAAGTTTCAATATCGTCTGGAGTAGCTTTATGGTACGATATATTTTCCATCGGAGACAAATATAAAAATTGTACATTATTGTTTCTGCCGCTTCCTATAGCAACTAATCTGAATTAACAACCTACCTGTTGAAAATTCCTGAATATCGTCCTCGTTTTTCAAATTATCTTTGAGCTAAAATTTTTATCTATTAGATAACAAACCATATGCATGCCAGGGACCAGATTATTCATTATGCTTCCGGTGATAAATACAAGGCCATTTGTCTTCGTCTTGCAAAAGACCACCAACTTGCCGATGATTTGTTCCAGGAGTTTATGCTGGTGTTGCTCGAGTACGATGAATATAAATTATCTGAGGTCCGCCAGCCTGATGCTTTTCTTTTCAGGATTCTTAAAAACATGGCGTGCTCCTCTACATCTGCCTTTTACAAAACATACCGGCATACCGTTGATAAAGAAACAGCCAGGAAGTATATGGGAACCTGCTCGAAAAGAGAGAAAGAAAATAAAGAGTTCAACAGTGCATTCCGCTCACTCTATTGGTACGACAGAGAAATTCTTAAACTGTATGCACAGACAGGCAGCGCTGCCGGCATTTCAGAAAAGTTGCACATCCCTTATAAATCACTTCAGAGAACCGTTGCACAGGCAAAGCAAAAAATAAAAGCCAGGATGAAACAATATCCCGTTAAAACATTATTGCCTATTCAGTACAACGTTACCGGGCTGGATTATCACCGCCTGCTGATGCCCTTTGAACGGTTGCAGAAAACCAACCCGGGAATACACGAGGTGAAAATGTTGCGCGGGGTGACTGAAAATGGCAGGGCATATGAGCCGCCCCTTGATTCCTTAACCGATGAACAATTGCGAGAGTTCAATATCATTTATGTTTTACGGCAAGTTTCGCACGACATCCAAAAAATTCAGCCGTTGATTGACCGGATAAAATCGAACGGCCTTAAAATGGTTTTCGACATTGATGATTACTGGAAGCTACCTAAAGAGCACTATTGGTATAAAAAATATAAAGAGCAAAAAGTTGACGAAGGGGTAATTACAACTCTAAAACAAGCAGATGCCGTAGTAACCACTACTCACAATTTTGCTAAAATTATTTCGGAATACAATCATAACGTTACCGTGTTGCCTAACTGTATCAGTCCCGATGATTTGCAGTTCAGGCAGGTGAATATTTCTTTACCCCGGCTTCGCTTGGGCTGGATTGGCGGAGTATTTCACAAGGCGGACATAAAACTCCTGGAGGCATCTGTAAAGCGGTTGTATGAAAGCACTGAGCTCCAGGGCCGATGGCAGATTTGTTTTGGAGGATACAATCCCAATCCGGAATTTAATGAGATTGAAAAAATACTGACGGCAAATTATTCTTTCAAAAATTACGATGCATCCTATTTCAATTACCTAATGCAGCAGACTCCTGCAATGGAACACATCGCTTTTGATAAGCCATACCGCAGGCTATGGGGAAAAGACGTAAGGAATTACGGAAGCATGTACAATGATGTGGACGTTTGCCTGGTGCCTCTGATAAAAAACACTTTTAACGAGTGTAAATCTGAGCTGAAAATTGTTGAAGCGGGCACGATGAAAAAAGCTGTAATCTGTTCTGATGTTCTGCCATACAATCAATGGATTGAAGACGGTGTAAACGGAATACTCGTAAAACCTGATAGAAATTTTATAGATTGGTTTGTAGCTATTCGTAAATTAATTCTCAATCCCGGCCTTGTCAAAGAATTAGGAGAAGCGCTGCACAAAACTATCCGGGAAAATTTTAATATGGACGAGCACAATAAAAAACGCGACTACCTTTTGCAATCACTGATATGAAAATCGGAATAGGAGCAACTACATACAATCGCCCGGCTCATATAAAGTTGTGGCAGGAGCAAGTTCGTAAGCATACTAACTTGGACGCGTGCGAAGTTTTTATTGCTTCAGATTCGTACATACGAAGGGGAATAGCATATCGGAAGAACGAATGCCTGAAGGCCCTGAAGGACTGTGACTACATTTTTCTTTTTGATGATGATTGCTTTCCTGTGAATGACGGTTGGACAAATTTTTTTATTGAAGCACATAAAGGAAGCGGGCAGCATCATTTTTTATACCTGAAAGAAACCGGTACAATAAGAAAGATAAGAGAACATACTGCAAAGCTGGCAACAGAAACACTACAGATAAATGAATATGATAACTGTGGCGGTTGCTTTATGTTTCTTACGAAAGAAGCCGTTGAAAAAGTGGGCGGCTATCACAAGAGTTATGGATACTATGGTTATGAGCATGCAGGATTCACTACCCGGATTCACCATGCCGGGTTAACGTCAATGGGAATGTACCTCTGTCCTTCTGGAACCGAAGAATACGTCTATGCCATGGATTACGATTTTCATTTGTCTTTCAATAAACAAGTGAAACATGCTTCGTCTATGGCAGAAGAAATTAGCAATGTGCCCGGATATATAGAGCAGAATTATAAAATTTATTTACAAGATATTCAGACTGTAACTCAACCGCTGTGAAAATTCTTTTCAAGTTCGCTACCCGTTCGCGCCCGCGCAAGTTTTTTAATTGCCTGGATAATATTTTGTCAATGATATCAGATAAAGTGAATTATAAGATACTGGTAAGTTGCGATGAAGATGATAAAAGCATGGATTGGGAAAAGATAAAAGAAGAAATATCAGAACACACTCCAGAGAGAAATATCGTTATAGTAAGAGAGGAATCGAAAAACAAAGTAGATGCCATCAACAGAGATATTGAGAGGATACACGATTGGGATATTCTTGTAAATACTTCTGATGACATGATGTTTACACAAAATGGATTTGATGACATCATCAGAAAAGATATGGTAAAAAATTTTCCTGACACAGACGGAGTATTACATTACAATGATGGCAACCAAAAGAGCAACGTAATGACCATGGCTATCATGGGAAGAAATTATTATGAACGGTCCGGATATGTTTATCACCCCTCGTACAAAAGCGTCTGGTGCGATGTGGAGCAAACCGAAGTGGCTTATATGCTTAACAGGCATCAGTACATGGGTGATGAAAAAATTCTGTTCAGGCATCTACATCCTGCTTGGGGATTTACAGAATATGATGAGCAATACCGTGCCTCGGAGAACCTGGATGTGTGGGGAGAGGATTTAAAAACGCTGCTGGAAAGAAAGTCAAGAAATTATGATTTGCCTGTAGAGCAAATTGAAAACGCATTTAAATATCCGCCATCCGAAATGCTAAAATGGCAGAGTGAATTAAATGCAACGCGGGTTCATACAGGATTGGCTCAAATAAAATTCTGAAATGATTCTTTCCATACTGATAACTACACTTCCGGAGAGAGAAATTATGTTTCATGCATTACGGCAATGCATATACCAGCAAGTGCATGACTGCCTGGCAATTGGAAAAATAGAAATTCTGGATGACGATTCAGGCCGCGGAGTAATAACAACGGGAGAAAAACGAAATCGTCTTCTTCAACTAGCAACAGGAAAATATTTCTGGTTTGTTGATGATGACGATATGGTTCTTCCCGGAGCGATTGAAGCTATATTAAACACAGCCGAAACCGATTGCGATGTAATGGCTATAAACGGGATCATGACTACAGAAGGAAAAAATGAAAAACAATGGTTTATAGCACTAGGAAATCCTTATGAAGCGCAGTTTGTAGACGGACGAGAAATTTATTTGCGTTATCCCAATCATATTACACCAATGAAAACCGAGCTGGTACGCGACATAAAATTTCCCGACCAAAGCAATTTTGAAGATAAGGTATGGGCAGATGCGGTTAGAACTTCAGAGAGGTTGAAGACAGAAATCAAAATTGATATTCCTGTTTACCATTATAGGTATTCTCATTTTAACAAAACATATGTATAGCCAAAACGCAGAGGAAAAAATAATTCTGGAGTACTTTGAAAAGAAGCATTCCAACTTTAGCGGAGCATTGCTCGATATCGGAGCTAATGACGGCAGAACCCTTAGCAACTCTCTTGCATTGATTGAGCGTAGATGGAAGGCTGTGCTTATCGAGCCGGATGCTGATGCCTTTGAAAAATTAATTGCATTGCACCAAGGAAATGAAAAAGTAATCTGCTACAATATCGCTATTGCCAGTGAAGATGGTGAGATGGATTTTTATAAATCAGGAACACATCTGAATAATGGAGATACCGGTTTGCTGAGTACATTATCTCAAAGAGATTATGACAAATGGAAGGGTACGACTGAATATGAGATTGTAAGAACTAAAACAGTCTGTTTCAATACATTTCTGGAGACATGCCCCGAAAAGAAATTTGATTTCATAACACTCGATGCCGAAGGAATGGACTGGAACATAATAAGGCAGATGGATTTGCAGGCGCTGGGTTGTCACTTGGTATGCATAGAACACAACGGTGAAAAAGTGAAAATGTTTAATGGTTATTTCAATGCGTTCGGAATGGGTTTAATTCACGGTAATGAAGAAAATTTAATTTATGGCAGATAGCTGTCTTATATCATACGCTTCGCACGGGCGCGAGAATTATAACGCAGCCATGCTAAAATTGATTTCTTCGATAAAAGAAATCGAGTGGCGAGGCGATACTATACTATATTCCTTTGACGGATATGCTGATGAATATATGGGTGTGAAAATACGCTTGTGCAATTCCTTTCAAACCCCGCAGCCGAAGGCATGGCAGGCGCATCATCACTCCGAAATTCCATATCAGTTTAAACCGGCATTATTTCAAATCGCAAAAGAAGAAGAGCATACAAAGGTGTTTTGGTGCGATTCTACTGTAAGGGTTTTAAAAGACCCGCTTCTGCTGTTTGAGCAATCAGATTCGGGAGTAGTGGCGTTTGAGAATACGGGCCATCCGCTCTGGAATTGGATTTCAGATGATGCACAAAAAGAGTTGAAAATTTCTGATGAAGAATTAAAAGATATTCCTCAAATCATGGCGTGCGTAATTGGGTTTGATTTCACTAAGACAAAAGCCAATATAATTTTTGATGAATGGGTCATTAAGGCAAGAGACGGAAAATCATTTCGCGATGCACCAAGTGTGCGCGAAGGGTTCCGGGCTCACCGGCACGACCAGGCAGTATTGAGCGGGTTACTTTGGAAACATAAAGTAAAATTATTTCCTTATGGCAAGCTGGTGTACCCGCCTCATCATATTGATTTGACTTATGGCAATGATATTTATTTTGTAAATAAAGGAATGAACTAATGGGAATAACATCAACATCGCTGGAACTCATTGAGCGGGCGCTGCAAGTCATTCCCGTAAAAAATGTCATGGAACTTGGTGCGCAGAATCTTTATGATAAGGAATATCCGTCAAGGGTTTCTAAGGGGCAGCCGTATGCATCAGAATATTACCTGGCAAAGGGAATAGAATATTCTTGTATTGATTTGAATGGAGAAAATAATGCGCTACAAATTGACCTTGAAAAAAAATATAAGCCTGAAAAACAATTTGATTTAGTCACAGACTTCGGAACAGGTGAACATATACGGAAAGCATATAATGTTTTTAAAATACTTCACGACCTAACAAAGTACGGGGGCATTATCATCCGTCAGAATCCAAAAACAGAAAACTGGAAGGAGCACGGGTTCTGGTACACAACACAGGAAATGTATAAACAACTTGCAAAGAGCCAGGGATATCAAATCATTGAGCTGGGCGAAGATGCAGCAATGGGAAATATAAGCGACGGGTGGAATGTGTATTGTATTTACATCAAATCTAATGACATTCCTTTTATGCCAAAAATAAAATTCAAACATGATATTACCATACTTTCAAAATAAATATTTATGAAGAGATTGTATTATTTAATCCTACTTGGAATCGGGTCACTGTTCTCTGTTCCCGCAGTCATTCTAATCATTGCATACCAGAAAGGAAAAGCAACGGCTGATAAGATAAAAGCACACATGGAAAAATCTAATAAAAAAAATAAACGATAAATGGCAACAACAAGAAAAGGAAGAGACTTCAGCAGCCCTAATGTATATAGGGACGACAACCTACGCACGAGCGCGGT
This sequence comes from Bacteroidetes bacterium 2013_40CM_41_45, assembly GCA_002215675.1. Classification (GTDB taxonomy): domain Bacteria; phylum Bacteroidota; class Bacteroidia; order AKYH767-A; family 2013-40CM-41-45; genus 2013-40CM-41-45. The sequence goes on from NGFH01000005.1 coordinate 46,474, forward strand.
TACAGTTAATTCAGAACCGGCGGACCTTTACGGGTGGAACATAATCAATCCGAATTCAACTGCCGTATACATTAAATTTTATGACACAACCGGACCGGTTACAATAGGAACCACTGCCGTCGTAAAAACGTTATTAATTCCGGGAACCAGTACTGTTGTATTGGGCACCAGCACAGCTCGAGGCAAAAGCCAGATGGTTGTGAATACCGGTCTGAAAATGGCAGTTACAACCGAGATGCAAGATTCAGGAACCACTGCTCCTACTCTGGCTGTTTATGCAGAAATATATTACTTATAAAATCATATAACATGGGATACGCAATAGAAGAAACCACTGACAGCGCAGGCGCAACAGAATATACAGAAGATGCAGCTTCAGCAGCTAATCCTGCGGGCGGCCAATTAATGGCAAGACGGAGAGATACGCTGTCAACTGAAACAACAACTGATGGCGATGTTACCGCACTTAATTCAACAGGCAAAGGAGAGCTGTACGTAAAACACGCTGATGCAATTGCCACCACTAATGTCATCAGCGATGCAGCGATTAAGGATGAAGATGCAGCACACTCCTCTGGCGACAAAGGAATCATGGCGCTTGCTGTTCGCAGAGATGCAAACACTTCGGCAGCAGGAGCAGACAATGATTACATTCCTCTTACCACAAGCAGGAAAGGTTCGTTATGGGTTGCACCGGAGTTTGGAAAAGAAACACCCATATATTGTTTTCACACCGGAAGCATCGTCCACGTGGCTGCAGCATCAACATTGATGCTTGACATGTTTAATGCCGATGCAGCACTGGTCGTACGGATCCTTTCCATTCAGCATATTGTTAATCTTGAAACAGCCGTAACAGGAATCGGATTTGAATGGCAGCTACTAAGGACAACGGCAGTCGGAACGGGAGGCACATCATTAACAGCGTGGCTGGCAGATACTAATGACGCAGCACTTGATTCTGATATTACAGCGCGTACAAAAGCTACGGGCGGAGCCACAGCGTCTACATCGTTAAAATGGTGGTATTCTAATTCAGAAGAAACACTGGCCGGAAATCAATTACAAGGTGGTGTATTTTCTGTGACAAATGTTTTACCGCAATTTCTTGAGACCACGGGAAAAGGGCTTGTGTTGAGGCAGAACCAGGGAATACGCATTAACCAGGAAACGAATTCAAATGCGGGCAATTCTGCATTCATGATATTTTTCTCTGTAGAATGATAAGTCAAATTATAGCTATCGGCTGGCTTGCGTGCATCATTGTGGATGGATACATTGACGTATGCTGGCAGAAAAAAATAAAACCGCGCAAGCCATTCAACTGCCAGAAGTGTATGGGTTTTTGGATAGGATTAATTTTTTGCACAGCTAAAATGGTCTACCTTAATAATATCAGCGCGATATCTTTTACAGAGACCTTCATTTTTGCATTACTCACATCATTCGCTGCTTCAATAGAATATGCTGTCATCAGAAGAATATGAAAAACTGCTGCCGCATCGCGAAGAAATTTTCAGGTGGAAAGAAACCGGAAACTACAACGGCAGCGGAATGATAACGATAGACCAGTTAAGGCAGAGTAAGGGATGCAGACCATTGTGTTACTCATGTGATGGGAATAAAAGAGAGGCGCTGAATGATGCATATCTTTTAATTATTGAGTTCGAAAAAGAAAAAACAAAATAGGTACATAGTACAATAAATGACAAAGCGAAAATCAAATCAACCGCCTAAACCACGCAAGTATGTTTCACTGCTGAAAGAGCAGGGTTACACGGTTTCTGAAATCAATGATTGCATTCAAGCCATGATGGCAATGGATATGAAAGAACTTATAGCGGTTGAAAAAGATGCCGAGGCAACCATCCTTGAAAAAACAGTCGCAAGAGCTATGATAAAAAGTTTGGAGAGCGGCAGCTTACAATCTGTGAAAGCTTTGCTGAACAGAGTTTACGGCACACCCAGGCAAATCATTGACCAGAATTTTAGCGGCACCTTAAAAATAAACGTACGATTCAACGATGACACCGCACCAGAACAATAAACCTGCCTGCCACCCCATAGCCAAAACATTGGCAGGCAGGCCTCCCGCATGGAAGACGTAAAACAAATTGAAGTAATATTTAACCGAAAAGATTTTAACGATGTCTACCTGCCTCACCTTAACGCTTCCGAACGGTTTATGGTATTCTACGGTGGCCGGGGAAGCGGAAAGTCGGTTTTCATTGCGCAGCGATATTTATACAAGTGTTTATCCGCTCCTTACTTTCGATTATTGTTTTGTCGCAAAGTAGCGCGTACCATACGCAACTCGCAGTTCCAGCTTTTTAAGGACCTTATTTTCCGGGGCGGGCTTTCCGGTTTGTTCACCGTTAAAGAAACCGGTATGGAAATCGTCTGCATCAACGGTAACAAGATGATTGCAGCAGGAATGGATGACATGGAAAAAATAAAATCCATCCAGGAAATCACCGATGTATGGTGCGAAGAAGCTACCGAGTTTGGCAAGCACGATATGATTCAGCTCAACCTTTGCATTCGTACCCGCAGGGCAAATAACCAGATGGTGTTTTCTTTTAACCCGGTTTCGAGGGGCAACTGGACCTACGAAAGTTTTTTTGTGAAGAAAGAATTTCCGGCAACCATAATCAAGACCACGTATCTCGATAATAAATTTCGTTCGCCTGATTATGATAAGGAAATGGACCGGTTAAAAGATATGGATGAAAATATGTACCAGTTCTCCGCGCTGGGCGAATGGGGCGTAGGTATGGACGGACTCATCTACACCCATTATCAACTTGCGAATGAAATGCCTGCCGGGTGCGAAATCATTTACGGGCTCGACTTTGGATTTAATCATCCCACAGCCCTGGTGAGAGTTGGACTGAAGGAAAATGATATTTACGTTCAGCAAATCATTTACCAGAAGGAGCTCACCAATTCTGATTTGATTGACCGCATGCGCTATTTAACCATAGGACGAAGCCCCGTTTACTGCGATGCAGCCGAACCGCAACGCATTGAAGAACTGTATCGCGCAGGGTTTAATGCATTGCCGGCTAATAAGGGAAAGGATAGCATTAAGAAAGGAATAGACACCATTAAATCGAAACAGCTATATGTTATTTCTGACAGCGGAGATTTATTGAAGGAGTTGCAAACGTATGTATGGAGCAAAGACAAAAATCAAAACCGCCTCGACATGCCTGTTAAATTTTTTGATGACGCCTGCGATGCCATGCGATATGCTGTTTACACTCATACCATCAATCGCGCACCGAAATTGAATATTGTATTTACATAAATAAAATTGACCTCACTAATGATTCATCTGATTGCAGCTTCTTTACTTTTCAATTGAGGATAGAAAAGTTGCTTGCAGTTATAAAACCAAAAGCCATGCAAGAACCAAACATTATTACCAAAGTAATCCTTACACAACCTCAAAGTTTTATTGAAGCAAACCTGCCGCGACTTTGCTACCTGGTAACGGGCGTAAACCCCATCGATAACAAAAGCGTTTCAGTGTCGCTTGTGGATAATGGAGGTTTTCAATTTACAAAGCTCAGTGATGAAAATTCCTTTAATTATTCGAATGCCGGAATTAAAGACAAGAATGATTTTCTTAAAAAGCTTGACGAGTATTTTAATAAAACAAACCAGGCAATCACGGATGCATTTGCAAATCAGAAAATTAAAACTCAATTCTTTCCCAGGGCATATATGAAACCCATATCAGCTTCACCAAACTATAACAGCAAGGGAGCTGTAAAAGCGGTTGTGTCCTGGACGGCAGTTTATAAAATTGAAATACCCGCATACGAAAATCCTATAACAAGAAGAACAGAGTATGCAAACCTGATAAACGGAGGAATTGAAATTACGTTAAGCGCCGGAGGAAAAATTTTATCGTTCAAATATAATTTGCTGCCGGTAAGCTCACAGAAAAGTGCTGCTCTTTATAAAGTAGTTGCAGATGAAAGTGCCGTGCCGCAGCTAGTTTATCTCTTAAATAAAAATACCAATACAGTTGCTCCATTTTATCTTTCTGCAACAGAAACCGCATATATTCCTGCTTCAAGAGAATCCATTCCGCCTGATGAGGAACCCGGAGAAGCTTTTAAAAACCCTATGGGGTTTGATAAAGATAGAATTGTAGTTTGGTTAATGAATCCTGATGTTAAAAAAAGAAAGCTAAAGATATTCGATTTTTTTGCTCCGCGCAAGAAGGATTCTGATAATAATTTACCGGCAGGAGCAAAGTTAATCCGGCTGGAACCGGCAAGCGAGACGGATGAAAACACACCATGCGTTTATTGGTGGGAAGGTAGTTACCATCAAAAAGATTTTCCGGAGCGTAGTTTGGGAAAGAATAACAATATTATAACGGAACTTTCTGGACAAGTTTTACAAAATGATGTTGAACACTTGTTGAGCAGAATTTCATCTTATGAGAAAAAACAAGATGAGTACGATAAGGTAATAAAGTCAATAAGAGATTTTTCAAAAAAGTTGTTAACCAAAGAACAAATTGACAATGGACTGATAAAATTAAACTCAAGTTTACAACTTAATAAGAATGACAAACCAGCAACCATTCTTACGTGGCAAAAAGTGTTGAGTGATGTCTATAATCCAAAGGTTAATGAGACAACTAATTTTTTTGATGAGGTATTGATATTACCTTTAAGTTACGATTGGTTTATGGAAGATAAAAATTCCATTACTCCAACCTTATCAACGTACTACGAAGAAACATGGCAAGGAGACCCTTTATTAAATAGGTTTGTGGGAGACTCAGGTGAAGTAGTGTTAGATGAAAATGATTTGATAAAAGTTAAATCAGAGCTCCTCAATCTTCGGAGCTTCGTGTTGAAAACAGCAGCAAAAAATTCACCGGAAGCTGCGTGGTTACAGAATCTTACTAAAGAATCATTAAATAGAATTAAATTAATTGTATTTGTTCATAGTGCTACATGGCATTATCGCACTGAAAAATATGCCGAGAGCGCAGCCTTAGAAAATTCTTTTGGGGTGTTCAAATTATCTCCTGTGCTAAACCTACTTATCCATGAGTTTACTGGACATTCTAATTTTCTGTTTTTTGCAACAGGTACAAAGCCGGATGGAACACCTTCAGATAGACATATCGATGTCAAAGATACTGAAGCAACATGGAATAAAGTTTCGAAAAGCGGCTTAGGTTCATTGAAGCAAAACGAAGATTTTATCGACCACTTATATCAATCACATAGAGCGCTCGGAAGCATAGCCCTGGCTGTAATAATTTCTAAAATTTCAAACCTATGAAATCCACTTTCATTCTGATTTCGACATGCATCTTATTATACAGTTTTATCAATCAAGAGGTAGCTGCAGAAGTATCAGGTTTTACAAATCCTACAGATACAATTGTATTAGATACCTTATTCGTAAACGAAACAACAACTACCGATCATTTTCAAGGCTTTAAAATCAAACGTGGAGGGGATTTGATTTTTAGATTTATAATTACGAATTTGTTAAACTATTCATTGGACATTTCAGCCTCGTCTGGAGATGGTGGACTAATTATTGATCATTATACAAAAAGAATATTGAAGCCAAAGGAATTGGAAGAAATAGTTTATATTTTTCACACCAAAGGCCGGGAAGGCGGATTTTCTAAAACGATGACCGTAGCTTACAAACCTCAAGGAGAAAGTTACAAAAATCAAAAGGTGATATTAAGAGGGGTTAGTGGTGTAATTGAGTAGAGATTTAGCAAGTATTGCATTAGCAATAATAATTTTCTAAAATTTCATAACAGTGAAACCACTCCTTATTCTGTTGGGATTTTATTTTTTATTTAACGCTTTTCAATTCCAATCTCCTGAGTCAAATTATGAATATTCTGCAGATACAATTGCGTTAGATACCTTGGTTATTGATGGTATTCGAGAGCAATATATCACCAAGCCATTTTTGGTCAAACCACAATCCAATAGAGTTCTTTTAACTCAAATTATCTATAATGCAACGGATGATGCATTATATTTAAAGGTTATGGCAAGTGCAGGATGGGTAATTCCAAGATATGAAGAAATTGTATATCCGCAAAGTTCGTCTAAAATTTCATATACATTGTTGATCGATGGTAGAGAGGGAAAGGTATCAACTTTTATTTACATTTATTACAAAAGAAGAGGAGCATCTGAACAAAAGAGTAAGCACTTGGGATTAACCTTAAACGGTTGGATAGAACGTTAAAAGGATAAAGTATCGAAAGGCGGCTTAGGTTCATTAAAACAAAATGAAGATTTTATTGACCATTTATATCAATCGCACAGAGCGCTCGCAAGCGTAGCACTTGCGGTAATAATTTCAAAAATTTCAAAACTATGATAAGAGTTTTTATCCTATTTATAACTTGTTTTTTACTATACTGCTTTAAGCTTCAGTACTCATCTACCGCTTATATAATTTCATCATGCTTTGGAGATTCTAAAGATACACTCGTTTTAGATACCTTATTTATTGATAATATCAAAGACAGGTTTATTACAAAACCATTTTCAATAAAACCACAATCTGAACAAATTCTTTTCAAACAAATCATTTATAATATAACAACTGATACTTTAGAATTGAATGCGCGAGCAGGTGCAGGATGGGTTGCTCCAGTTTTTAAGAGAATAATATATCCCGACGGTTGTTCGGGAATTTCATACCAATTCTTAGCTAAAAACCACGAAGGACACGTAAATACATCTATTGACATTGCATACAAAAAAATTGGTACGGCTGATGGTGAAAATAAGCACTTACTGGTAACATTAAGAGGATGGATTGAACGCTGATAGATTATTATGAAAATCTTTGCCTTTATAATTTTATCCATTATTATTTCGGAGTGTTTTGCCCAGAGAGGTGATTCTGAACAAGATGTCACCAAAAAGCATGTTGATACTTTATGGATAGGAAATTTTGAATTAAAAGACACGACATATGTTGTGCACTTAGATACATTGAAAAAGGGTATCGCCTATTTGAAAACATCGATATTAAATTCAGCAGCGGACTCCTTAATTATATGGGGGATGACTACAACGACGGGGGGCCTGTATCCTGTAACTTCTAAAACGAGTAACGTTACACTATATCCGCAGCAAAAATTATACTTTGATTTTGCCTATCATAATTCTATAGGTGCTTTTTCAAAACAAATGTTAATTTTCTTTAAGGAAAACGTAAATGTGGACTTAAAAAAAGTTTTAATAATTAATATTGTAGGATATACTAAAGAATAATCTGTCTATATCAGTCACATCGCGCGTTAGCGAGTATTGCTCTTGCTATGATAATTTCAAAAATTTTAAAACTATGAGATCAATTTTCATTCTGTCTGCTTCTTATTTTTTCTTACACAGCTTTAAACTTCAAGACATAGCTACGGGTTATATAACCGTATCAGATTTTAAAAATGCTACAGATACCATTGTGTTAGATACATTGTTTATACATGACACAACAACTACTGATGACTTTAAAGGTTTTAAATTCAAACATGGAGAGGATGTAATTTTTAAATTTATTGTCACGAATTTGTTGAACTATACCTTAGACGTGTCTGCGACATCTGGAGATGGCGGACTAGTTATTTTAGGTTATAAAGAATTATTAGCGCAGAAAGAATCCGAAGAGATGTTTTATATTTTCCATACAAAAGGGCGAATAGGCCCGTTTTCTAAAACAATGACAATAGTTTACAAACCCAGAGGAAAAGGATATGAAAATCAAAAAGCGATATTTCGGGAGGTCAGAGGTGTAATAGAATAGCTGCGTAACAAATCGTTCATTGCACAGAGCGCTCGCAAGCATAGCACTTGCGGTAATAATTTCCAAAATTTCTTACTCCTTCACTTATATTTTCGCCCACCCATTTCCCTGCTTCTGATAGCCGTTGCGTTTAAGTTTTTGTTCATAGGCCGTAGTTTTTCTGTCGGCATAGTTTTCATTCTGGATTCTTTTATAAAATATTTCATCCCAGGTATCGGGGCAGTAATTCCAGAAGGGATTTTCTGAAAGCAATGTTGTTGAAGTCTTGTTGTTTGGTTTAGACAACTCTATTTTGAGCCAGCTCACAAAATGTTTTTTCAAATCATCAAGCGGGCGCGCACTGAAATTTTCTTTCGCCTTCATTTCATCAATAAATTTTTTGAGCCAGGCGCAGCAGGCATCCACGCTTTTTACCCGTTGCGACTTGCAAACCTTTTCGAGCCAACCAATATTTTCAGTCAACTCTTTTTCAGTATTAACAGTTTTTGAAAAACCCTGTGTGCGTGAGTTCTTACTTTCACTTCCATATTCTTCTTTTACTTCTTCTTCTACTTCAGCTTCGGGAGGCGGATGAGGGAATTTTGCTTTACTGTATTTTAGTTTCTGCCCGTAACCATAAATGTGCAGGTAAGGTTTTCCGTCAACCTCATACATGCGGAGCAATGCAGTGTTCTTAGCAGAGGTGTGCGTGCCCGGTTCCTTTGATGCGGGAGCAGGCATTGACAACTCTTTCAGCCAGCGCATTATGTCGGCAGTTCTGACATTTGTTTTTAAGGGGAAACAAAGTGATTTAATTAATTCGGGATTAGCATAAAAATTTCCGGCAACGTCCGCCTTTAGTAGAAGGCGGACAAATAGTACTTCGGCTGCAGTGCTTAGCCGCTGCACTTTGTCAGAGTATGTATAGTCGCGGATTAAAGGCATTATCGGCTGCTCGTTACTAGTTGCTCGTTGCTGGTTGGATGCAAGTTTGCCAAACCGTTGCATTAGCTGCATGTGCTTTTGGGTTTTTTACTCTACCATACCCTACTCTTCGTATCAATCCCTTGCGCATGGCCTTTAATATTATTCCGCCAAAGGCACGGTTGCTTGAGGGTAACGCAAGCCCCCTGCTGCGGCAATAGTTCCTGAACTCTTCGCACATAAATTGTTTTTGAACCGGAATAAATTCCTGTAGCAGTTCAAATGCTTTTTTCGTCCAGTCGTTTTTTATTTTATCTCTTTCCAATGCAAGGCGTATGCCGGCTTCGGTGAGCGGCTCGCCTGCCAATAAAAGTTCTCGTTGGTCCATAAATTATGTTTTAGGTCGATGATATTCTGATTTATCGGGCTGGGAACTACAGCAATTATTCAGAGTTAGAAAATCATTCTCACCTGAAACTAGCAGGGGATGATTCTTAATTTTTAATTCTGCATTCTTAATTAAAGCTCTGTTTCTACAGGCATATTCATTTTATGAGCCCATTCGGGTTGTTTCATTTCCAGGATGCCACGGCAGCCGCTTCCTGCAAATACATCGAAACCCGGGAACACTTTTTTATCATAGCAATCTTTTATCTGGCGCAGCGCGCTGCGGTATTTTTCTTTTCCATAAAAAATATCTTCAGGTGTCCACCAGAATACAGCTGGGCTATATGGCGGAACGGTTTGCAGCATAATCATAATAGTAACGCTGAAGTTGCGGCCTGTTACGTTCGAAACCACATCCTGGTACATTCCCTCGCTCACCTCGTATTTGTATTTTGCCGTATCGCTTATAAACTTATCAAGCGTTTCAGCGCTGGTAGTTTTAAAACTGATGATAGCATTCACACCTATATTTTCTTCAGTGTTGAAAGCATCAGGACGCACTTTTACAGGAAGCCCTGTGTCAGGGTCGGTGCCGTAAAACGAACATTCCTTTTTGGCGTTCTTCAGGATCTGCGGAATAATTCCTCCTCCATACATTTTGTACTGAGCTTTTATTTGCTCAATCGCCGATTTAATATTTTCCGGAACGGATATCATTCCGCTATGCTGCTTCAGGTAGGCGAGGTACTCTTTCTTCCCGCTGATTCCTTCTATGTCAAGTTCCATTTGCTTCACGTGCATGGCAGCACCGGAAAAAATAATTCCAGCATCGGGACGTGAAGACGAAAGTTTAGCGGTCCAGAAATCAATAAGATGGTTAACGCCTTTTAGTTCATTCATTTTTGCTTCGGGTTCTACAATGAGGCGGTCGAACATTTCCGGTTCCAGGAACGCCTTATGCACAAATGAACCAAGTTCAAAACTTTTACTTAGTTTTTTTTCTTCGCAGCGCTGGGAGAAATAAAATGCCAGCGGTGATTTAAGCACTTCTTTTAAATCACCCGAACCAATATGTGGTCGCCTGGCGAGATAATCTACAATAGTGTCTTCTGCAATAATTCCATTCACCGAATTATTTTTTAATCCCACGCGCTTGCTGCGCCTACGGCCGTTTATGAAACGAAGCAAGTCTTGTATATCAGGCACAAGCTCGCATTCTACTGCGGCGGTGCTCATGTCGGGAATATCAATTCCCTTGATGTCTTCTCTGTACGTTGTCATTTGATTTTATGTTTAAGATTATTGGGCGAATTCCCCAGCGGTCGGAGCTGAATGAATTGGTTTTGTTTTTTACTTTTCCTTTGAAAGTGATTTCCAAAAGAGAGCCGTGTACAATTTCAAAAGGAGAATGAGGGCTGCTCATCAGGTTTTGAATGGAACTTACCAACCGCTTGCTTCCATTGCTAATGGATTTAATTTTTCCGTTGACACGCTCAAAGAAAAATACGCACACCAAGTCGATAAGAACATCAGGGTTATTGAAGTCGCGCGCCTTGCATGTATCAATACGGTCGAATACAACACGCTTGCTTTCCCCGGCCGTAACTGGCTGCCAGTAATCAGAAGCAAGGTCGACAGAGACGACATTAGCTTTATTTAAATCAGGCATCGCATCATTTTTAATTTCCACAACCTGGATTAACTTGTCAATAACCGGTACAGTTGTTAGTTGAATTGAAAAAGGTTTTTGTTTAACATGAGTCATGGTAATTTGATTTTTGGTTTTTATGTCGTTGAATTTTCTTTCCTGATTTCCTCCAGCTCTTCTTTTTTCTCCTTAAGTCGTCTTGCTTTTTCGCGCCACGTTTGGGTGTCAGGTTCGTTGTACATAAGATATTCCGATAATTTACTTACGTCTTCTTTCAGCTTGCGTACAACTTCTTCGGCTGTATATTCTTTCTGCACAAACTGCCTGACTGTATTATCTATAAAGCGGCTTAAGTTGTCATTCATTCCTGGTGAGTTTTAATATAGAGGTGAATCATTTCATCGAGTGTTCTTAGATGTTGAGAAATGCCATCGAGTTGGTCTTGCAGGTTGGCGATAGTGTCCTGCAGCTTTGTTGATACGACAGATTTATTGTCGCTTATTTGTTTACATAGTCTCCGGATTCTATTCTGAATGTTTATGTAATTGTCGAACGATACATCGTAACAGCTTATAAGGAGCCAGGGCTTTTGCAGTTTTGAATTAATAATTTGTGTGGGATTCATGTCGAGTTGTTTCATATGATTATTTTCCCGAGTTCTGGGATTGCGTATCTGCGTTTTCTTCTCTTTCCCTTTCAGAAGTATCATCCTGTGCGCATTCATAGGCATATATTTCTTTGTCGTATTGTTCCCATTCAGGGCCGGATTCTGTTATTTGCAGACGCGGACGTTTCATGTTGTTTCATTGCCTGATCTTTTCCGGAACAAAATTTTTATCAGAATTAAAGCAATAACGATTGCAATGTTTAGCGGGCTCATTTCAATAATTTTTTTTCGTCAAAACTTTTTTTATCCGCCTGTTCTTTTTGATAGGACTCAATGCAAGGCTTTCAATTCTTGCTATGCCCAACTCCAGTTTCTCGAGGCGCTTTAGAATCATAAGTTCTTCTTCTGAGGTCATGTGGTTATTCTCAAATCAGGAGGCAAATGTAAACATAATGTACATTACATTATAAACATTATAAATTAAAAAGTTATTAACACTTAAGATGTTTATTGCTTTTAAAAAATCAGTAACTAAGTGTCGGTAAGGAGTGGGAATAATTCTTCCTCAAGAAATACTAGGGAAAACCCTAATACAATTTAGGGAAAACCCTAAATTTTTTGCAGCATAAAAAACTAGGGAAAACCCTAGTGGAAATGAAAAATTTTTTGTATTCCTTTATGGTGTCTACTGTACCTAAGTTACCTTTTTAATTTCAACGATATCATGAAGTCAAGACAAAATATTCTTGCAGTTGGGCTGGTGTTTCTCCTATCATTGTTAAGCCTGATTATTGCTTGTGAAACAGGTGATAATTGTCCGACTACTAAGTCGTGTGGTTGCTCACCATACAATAAAGCAGATTGTAATAATCATACAAGTTGGTGTGAATGGGATGGTGGGTCAAGGGTGTGGATGTAAATAATGGATAAGTAAAGACTATTAAGAATTGTAAAATATTAATTGAAAATCAACCAAATAAGCTCAATGTAAAGACAATGTATTGTTTAATTCAAACCATGTTATTATCTTTGTTCTCCCCATCAAACGAGCGACATGATTCATCATGGAGAAAACCTAAAGCGTTTATTGCGCGAAAAAGAAATCACTCAGAAAGATTTCGCAAAGAAACTCAGCATTTCCAGGGTGTACCTTATTTCACTTTTTGATAAGCGAAAAATAAAAAACGATTACCGTACCAAGATAAAACAACTGCTGGGAACCGACCTTGATTACGAAACAAAAAATTATGGAGAACTTCCTGTGCCGCTGGCGGAAGAATATCCGGTGGGCGGAAATATAGTTTTTGTTCCGCTCTATGTTTTCGGAGGATTTCTTACCGGTTATGCAGACCAGATTTTTATGAGTAAGCTTCAACGATTTTTTTTGCCCGGAGTCACCGGTGAACATTATGCCTTTGAAGTTGACGGCATGAGCATGCACGATTTTGCCTCCCCAGGTGACTGGGCTATTTCAAGCGCACAGGAATCGGGCGACCATTTTGTTCGCGGGCGTGCTTATGTGCTGCAGACTATTGACGGGTTGATTATAAAATATTTTGACTCCATCGATGGCAATGAAGCACATTTCTACTCACACAACAAAGAGTACGGAACTACGACACTTCCTCTCAAGTCAATCAAGAAAGCATACTTTGTTACTCGTGTGCTGAAGAAAGTTTAATTCTGAAGGGAAACTTTATATTCGCAATCGGCAAAACCTGCTGCCTAAAAATAATCAGAACAATCAGCCATGAATCGCAAGCGGGATAAATTAAATGACAGCGACAGCGTTCGCGGGCGCATGGTGCTGGTGATGAAACGCATCATCAGTTCGCATCCCGAAGTTCGCAGCCGTACAGAATTTGCAAAGCGCATTCATACCATTCCTCCAACCATAAGCCGCTGGGAAAAACATCGCGGGCATCCTACCCTGGAGAACTGCATAACTCTTTGCAAAGAATTCAGTGTCTCTGCTGACTGGCTGTTGCTGGGTGTTGGCAACAGTTTCGGCAGTCCCGAAATTTTAAAACGCCTTAACCTTGCCGAAGAGCGATTGAAAAACATAGAGAAGAAACTTCACATAAAGGGCGGTAAGGCAGGCAGTAAAAAGCTGTTGGAAGAAATAGTTTTTTGAAATTGAAGGTCGGTTAATTCGGTGCTTTAATATTTTTTGCAAACCCGATAATAAAATTTAAGGTTTTTCGTTATGCCGGTAAAATCAATATCAGTGAACAATTTAATACTACCAAATCATGACGAGAAATACTACAAAAAAAATTCTGGCCACAGTTATTTTGATAACTGTTATTTCTTCCGCTGTTAACGCACAAACAAATGTAAGCGGAGGAATTTATACAAACACAACCTGGACGCTTGCCGGCAGTCCATACATAGTAACCGGTAATGTAGTAGTGTTCCCTGGCAATACACTTACTATTGATCCGGGTGTTACAGTGCGGTTTGATGACCAGCAGTATCTTGAGATACGACAGGCTACCCTGGTAGCTACAGGCACCATTACAGATTCTATCACTTTTACAAGTAATAATCCGGCTCCGACACCGGGAATCTGGGGACACCCTAATTATGGTGCTATATATTTTAACGGTTCAAATTTGCCCTTAATTAATTACTGGAATATATCGTATGCAGTTACAGCTATTGATTACACGCAGTATAATCCCTATATAAAAAATTCGACTTTTTCCTATAATCAAAGAGCAATTAACCTGGTTACACAAACTCCTCTTGATTCCTGTGTTTTTAAATATAACGGAACCGCCATAGGCTCTTTAACAGGAAACACAGCTAATGAACTTGTTAATTTTTGTACGATATCAAATAATAATTCTGCCGTTGAATTCATGTCTAAATCAATATGGAATAATTGTACCATTGATTCAAATTACCGGGCATTTGGAGGAGTAACAGGCCAGTATGCGAACAACTCGAAGTTTTATAATTGCAGCATCAGTTATAACCACGATGGTCTAATCTCTGCCGGGCCCATTGGAGGTACTTCGCTTCATCATTGTGTGCTGAATTTCAATACCGGGTTTGCTGCTTATATTCAAACCAATGATTCAATAGTGGATTGCGAAATAAAATATAATGGTACAGGAGTCGGAGTTCAATCCGGCAATTCTGTAATCACTCATTGTACTATTGAAAATGACACGGTGGGCCTGTTGATCTTCGGTGCTGCAAGTATTTATTGTAATACAATCTGTAACAATATTTCTTATGGCTTACAAATGAATTCGTCACCCAATTTTAGTGTGACAAATAATTATTGGTGTACCACTGACTCATTGCAGATTGCTGCAGCGATTTATGACGGATATGATAACATAAGCTACGGGCTGGTGACCTTTATGCCGATTGATACTTCCGGTTGTTCACCTGTCACCGGAATTCCGGTTAATGACGAGCACGTTTCATCCTTCAGCATTTTTCCAAACCCTGCAACAAGTGAGTTAGTAGTCAGGAGTTCGGAGTTCGGAGACAAGGGCGAGCTTACAATTTTTAATGTGGTTGGAAATAAAATTTTTAGCCAACAACTAAGAGCTAACCGCCAACGGCCAATTGTTATTGATGTTTCAACTTTAGCAAGCGGGATATACATCATTCAAATAGTTATGGACAACAAAATCAGCAGGCAGAAATTTATAAGGCAATAAAACCTGCATAAAAAACAGACCAGTAGTACGCCCTGCGGTTAAAAACAAATTTTTAGTTTTGCCACTTCAAATTAAATTTCTGTGCTGTCAGGATTTTTTCCGAATAAACACAGTAGGGATATCCTGACAGATTAATTTAAGTGCCCTAAGGCACGCAGCAATAAAAAGCGCGAGTGGCGGAACTGGCAGACGCGCAGGTCTCAGAAGCCTGTGGGGTAACACTCGTAGGAGTTCGACTCTCCTCTCGCGCACAGCTTGATTCTCAATGACTTCAGCCGTTTTAGCTGACCTTGTACATTCCTCGATAAAGCCTAAAAGTGCGGTAAGGCGTGAGGGGTAGACAAAAGATATCCACGTTTAGAATTAAACCTCCATTTTTTATTTACATTATTTGCATATCGTGCCGGGCATTCTATAATTGAATGTTGCCATTCCACTTTTTTGACCTGCTAGTTAGAGCGCTATAATTTTCTGCTGGTAGTTCTTCTAAGAACGAAGAACATTTTGTCCATTTTCTTACGGCACTATACTTAATGAAAAACCAATGGCAGATTTAAAGGATTTAAAGCAGGCAATTCTCGAAATACCAAAGCTTGTTGAGTTGCTGAAAAGAGTGATTAATGTGCAGCCGGCTACCATGTCCGCGGGCTTTGCTGCGACAAAGCCACAAGATGGCGGGCAGGCGGTAAAGAACCCGGAGCAGAACCCTTACTCATCCGAGCTCAAAACGTTGAGGGAAAATTTCGAAAAAAAACTGGCGTGGCAAAAAGAATACTTCGAAAAGGAAATTCATATGCTGAAAGAAAATTTCAACACACAGGCTGCAGCACTCAAGACATCAACAGAATCACAAAACAAAATGCTGAAGGAAATGTTTGATGTGATTGGCAAAATTGCAAACTCCCCTACTCTGCCAAGTGATTTCAAAAAGAAAGACGGAGAACCCTCGGCAAAGCCAAAAAATGTTTTCGAGGAAGCAAAAGCATTATCCCAAAAAGTATTTTCAAACTAAAACCAAAACCAAATGGCATTTGATGTAAGCGCGATAAGCGCATGGACCAACGAGCTCGGCAACAAAGCCGACCTCATTCTTAAACCAATTCTTGCAGCGAAAACCCTGCAGTCACTGGGCGACATTGACAAGCGCAAAGGAATAACCGGGTTTACCGAAAAAATTCCAACTCTTGAATCCACAACCCCCTGGCAGGCGGGGGCATCGTGCGGGTTTACTACCTCGGGAACCACAACCGTTACTCAGGTTTCTCTCACGGCTGCACCAATTAAAATCCAGGAACAAATCTGCTTGCAGGATTTGGAAACCTATTTCTCACAATCGCTACTGCCGAACAATTCCAGGCCCAAAACCTTTCAGTTGCTTGACAGATGGGTAGGACGCAAACTGGAACAGTGTGCTCTCCAGATTGAATCTGCTTTGTGGCAGGGAAACACATCGTATACTAACGCAACGCATCTGAAACTTTTCAACGGATGGATTCAAAAGATTGATAACGCCGGGGATAAAGTTGCTGCTACTTCGCAGGTATCTATTTCCACATCAACGGTGCGCGGCATTATGGAAGAAATCGCTTATGATAAAATTCCGGCAAAAATTCGTAATCACAATCCCATTGTTGTCTGTGGCCAGGATGCATTCAATATCTATATGAAAAAACTTATGGTAGATAACCTCTATCATTATGACCCGTCAAACAAAGAGCAGGACACTTATGTGACCAATATTTTCGGAACCAATGTTAAGCTGTGCGGATTACCCGGATTGAATAACGATAATGCAGTGGATAGCGGAGCATTGCCAACAGCTGTAAAGAATCGCGTCTTTGCAACCTTCCAGGATAATTTATTGCTCGGCTTAAATACCGAAGATGATATAAAAGATTTTGACGTATGGTATTCCAAAGACGACCAGGTGCTGAAATTTATGATGCGCTTCCACTTAGGTGTTGCAGTAAAGTATACTGACTTAGTAGTTTCTTATATCAACTCATAATTCTAAAACGACAGAGCCCTGCTACAACAGGGTTCTGTCTTATAAAAAATTAAATGCCTTGTGCACTCATAGGAAGCATAACGCAAGGGTGCAACGACAGCATTGGCGGGATCAAGGAGATTAAATTGAAAGCAATCCAGTCCGTAGCAACCGTTGCCACCAACTTCACTGTAACCAGCGGTGACGTTGTAATAGCTGCCGGCTCTCGTTCGTTATGGTACAGGTATTACATCGAAAAAGAAACAGCGACAATGAATGAGAACGCCAACCTTAACATTCAGAACGGAACTGTTTTTTACCAACCCGAGCTGAGAATCGTTGTCAATAAGCTTCGTGCTCAAATGCGTAATGAATTTGAAGTGCTAGGGCAAACGGCAGTGCAGATTGCGGTTAAAGATTATAACAACAACCATTGGTTACTGGGCAAGGATAACGGGATGGACTTAACGTGTACGATAGGCACAACGGGCGCGGCAAGAGAAGAACGTTCGGGATACGAGCTCAGGTTTACAGGAAAAGAACCTTCGCCTGTATTGTCCATGACACAGGTAGTTTATGATACACTGGTAACATAAAAGAATTTATAAAAAATGAAAATAATAAAAGAGCAGAGCTATGCAGAATGCTCTGCTCTTTTTGTTGAGCCATGAACATAATAACACGCGGAACAAACAGTACATTAATCTTTACGCTCGAAGAAAAACGGACGCTGTCAATTCCTTATTTCCTGGTCCGGATGACCAGCCGCAGTGGACGTAATCTTAAACGATTTATTCTTCCTTCAGACCAAAGTGCATCGGTAGCCAGGTATAATAAGTTTACGGTTACTGAAACAGACAGTGCGGAGATATTAACAAGCGGTACGGTAACATTAAAACCAACCGGCTTCTGGGACTATGAAATTTATGAACAACTCTCTTCAACAAATCTTGCTGAAGCATTAGCAACGAATGCAAAACCTATTGAAACTGGGGTGATGCTGGTAAAGAGCCCAGCAACTGCAGATACATATTTTAATGAGGTAAGTGGAACAACTAATAAATTCTATGGACAATGAACGCAAAAGAAAAGAAAAAAATATCCGACAATGTTGTGGTCATTAAAATGAATGAGCACAAAGTTCCACAGTTCAGGGAGGTGCGTGGAGAGGATTATATTTTCTTCGGAAAAAACAATGATTATCCTGAATATCTGCTAAAGCTATATGACCGCAGCGCAAAACACAATGCCATCATCAATCAAAAATCGTTTTACATTTTTGGTGGCGGCAGTCTCACGTGTGGTGATTTTAAAGTGAATGAAGATTGCGAAACACTGAATGATGTATTAAAAAAAGTCATACTCGATTACGAACTCTTCGGCGGATTCGCTGTGGAAGTAATATGGGCATTCGGAGGTAAGCTGGCAGAACTGAGGCACATCAATTATTCTCATGTCAGAAGCAATGAGGATAATTCAAAATTTTATTTCACAAAGGAATGGGCACGTAAATATTATGATGAGAATGATAACGAAATGTCGCTGCCGATTTATAGTGCAAAGGAGAACAAGGATTTTGTAACCTGGGAAGCATTTAACCCGGAAAATAAATCGGGCAAACAATTATACTACTACAAATCCTATCGCCCCAACCTCGATACATATCCTCTACCCGACTATATCGGGGCGATTCCTTTTATCGAGATTGATTTTGAAATTGCCAACTATTGGTATAACGCCGTGAAGAATGGATTCACCGCTTCGCATATCATTACATTTTATGGCGACCCGGGAACCCAGGAGGAACAGAAAAAATTAGAAGAAAGAATCACCAAAAAATTTACCGGAACCGATAGGGCTGGCAGAGTCATCCTCAACTTTTCGCAGAATAAAGAAAGAGGCGGCAGCGAAATCGCCAACATTGCTCCTCTGGATTTGGATAAGCAATTTCAAATTCTCAATGATACCGTGCAGCAGGAAATATTTTCAGGGCACCGCATCACATCACCCATGCTTTTCGGTATTAAAACTCCCGGGCAGCTTGGCGGGCGGACAGAATTGGTAGAAGCTCATGAGCTTTTTCAGAATGTGTTTGTAACTCCGAAGCAAAAAATTTTTGAAACCGTATTTACAAAGCTCTTATGTCATTTCGGAATAAACGAAAAGATGGAGTTGCAGAAACTAGCACCCATAGGATTGGATGTAGTGAACAGCTCTAACGCCTGGAATATTTTGACTAGCCCTGAAAGACGAAAAGCAATAGGGCTTCAACCATAAGAGAAAAAAAGTTATATGTCATAAGTTACAAGTTATACGAGGAAAATGTAACACTGTCATATAACATATAACATATAACATATAACATATAACACTTTCACCCATGGCAAACTATTTTATACATCCTAACGAAATAAAGGCAACGGCTTACGTTGATGAGAATGCAGACGATAAACTAATAACCAACGCTATCGCCATTGCACAGGATTTATACATTCTCCCCATGATTGGCACGGGAATTTATAATGAACTCAAAACACAAATTGGTGCATCAACATTAACCGCCCTTAACACAACACTTTTGGGAGCCTATATTGTGCCGGCATTACGTTACTGCGCTTTATATGAATTGGCCGAGCCCATGACGTACAAGTTCACCAATAAATCTGTTGTAAAAAAGAATTCCGAAAATTCGGAGCCAGTAACTTTTCAGGAGCTCACTGCACTCAAAGATAAATTCCTCAACATAGCTCAATGGTACACCGAGCGGCTTAAATTATACCTGGTGGAAAATGAATCTGATTATCCTTTGTACTCTAATCCGGGGAACGGTATTGATGTTATTCACCCGAAACATGATTCATACAGTTGTGGCTGGTATCTCGGCGAATCGCATGAATCCGTCCCCGATTTTATTAAAGCAGAATTTCCCGCAACTTATGGAACGGAATAAATCCAGGCGCAAGACGGAAAAAAAGCAAGGCAGGCCACCCAAGAATATAGAGAATGAAGAAAAGCTACTCGTCTACCTGACCAAGCAAAAGAAAAATGGAAAATAATTTCATCAACATAACCGATGCGCTGAAAACCATAGCAGACAATCATAAGCAGATTCATTCTTTTGGTTTTGGCGATTTGGCACATATCAATACTTCCGGAAGCATTGACTATGCGTTGATGTGGGTTGAACCGAACGGAAGCATTGCAAAGCGCGGCGAGGTAGGTTTCAGATTTAAAATCCTTATCATGGATTTAGCACGAAAAGACGAAAGCAATTTAATTGATGTATTAAACGACACGCACCAGATTGCCCTCGACGTGCTTGCAGATATTTATATAAATGGGTTGGATGCTGTAAACGGAACTCATGGTTTTCATTTGAAAGACCCAGATGTGGTGCTGGATAATTATGCAGATCGGTTTGATGAAGAAGTTGCAGGATGGAGCATGAATATTACAGTTTGGGTCAGCTGGGACTGGAACGAATGCGCAATACCAAATTAATATACTTGTAATGATGGAACACAACGTTACTAACGGAGCGCTGTTTACCTGTTCGTGGGTATCGGCAATAATAGCGAACATAATTATTGACCTCAGTCCATTTTGGGAATTTATTGTGCGTTCCACCCCGCTGGGTTCTACTTTACTGCTGTATCTTATCAATTACGATAAGGTGAATGAAGCTATCGGAAAGATTCTTAAAAAGGTACGTGGGTGGCTTGATAAAATGAAATAAACTTTTGAGTCATGGAAGGAAAAAAAATTCTGTCGCTGCATCTTATTTCAGACCATGATTTTGTTCATCATAGCATTTCGGCAGTTTGTCCGTGCAAACCTGAAGAAATAGCAAAAGGTGTCTGGAAACATCAGCCCTCTGTAAAATACAGAACTTACAAGCTATATGACAACGGCAAGTTTGATGTAGCAATACCCGAAGAAACATTTTAATGGATGACTCTTAAACTGCTTATAGTCGGTGTTTCGGGAAGCGCAATCGCATACTTTGATATGGGCTACGGTTTTTTAGTCATCCTCTTCGGATTAATTTTTATTTTATTTCTCGAATTATGGCGGTTTAAAAAAAGAAGAAGCCGCCAGTAAATGACTATAGGGAGAATGATGATTTGCATTCGTAGGCTTGGATTTATATGACTGAAGAATTTAAAAAAGAAATAGAAAAACTCCGCAGGGAAAAACAGCGGATTAATGCCGAAGTGCAAAAGCTGGAGACTGTTTATATGAACACTGCTATAAGCACTGGAGCCGTTGTAAAGCAACTGGACGAGTTAGGGAAAACAGCAAACGGATTTAACAAGACAAGCCAGAGATTAAACATCGGGTATTTTCTTTCTTCTATCATTCAGATAGAAACAAACATTCACAAGCCAGGCGACCCTACTGAAATTCAGAGAGTGTCTATCTGGACCAACGAGCAAAACAAATTCCTACGCGATTACCTCTATCAGATTGTTGGCGATTTAAAAGATGGGGAGTAAATGAAACATAAAATAAAAGTCAAGGAAGAATATTTTTTATCCACACTGCAACGGTTAAGAATCAGGGATAACAAGACGCTGCTTTTTTTTATGAGCATCTCTCCGCACGGTACTTTTGCATTGTTTTCATTTACGTTCTTTTCTTTCGTTTGATGATGGGATGGGCGGGGTCAGAGCCGCCCGTTCTTTTTTTAAAAAACTAAAGCATGCAACTAAAACATTCTGTAAAATTCGGAAATCAATTAATAGCCGTAGCGTTTGCCGTGACTGCAGTGAATGATATTTTTCACCAGGCCGGGTATGCATGCGTAATAACCTCGTGTAATGATGGCACACACAGTTTGAACTCACTCCACTATTCCGATGCTGCTTTCGATTTCAGGAGCAAACACATTTCAACAGAAGAAGAAAAGCAGCGGATATTAAAACAGGTAAAAGGTGCTTTGACTGCAGACTTTGACGTGCTGTTGGAAGCAACAGGGACCGAGAGCGAGCACTTTCATCTCGAATACGACCCGAAATAGTGGCAAACGCGCACGTCCCTTTGTTATACGTTGTTTGTTATTAGTTATACGAAAAGATTGTTCATTAAATATGCGTATAACGGATAACAAATAATCTATAATTTTTTCTTTGTGCCCTGGAGGAGATTCGAACTCCTACACCCGTAAAGGCGCCAGCCCCTCAAGCTGGTGCGTCTACCAATTTCGCCACCAGGGCATTATCGCTTAATCAAAGAACTCGTTTGCCCATAAAGGCGCACCGAAACAATTCGGGATGCGCCTACCAATGGAGTTTATCCCGCTACATCGGGACCACCAGGGCTATTATCAAGGGGCGACAAAAATATAAAAATACTAATGCTGATTGGCACAATGGCTATAAGCGAAAGTTTTTACTTTTGAAACAGCAATCTACTCTAAGGCGGAGAAATGAAAAAGTTAGTTACTGAATTATAACCATTTAAAACAAAAAACCATGAAAAGAATTAAAAGATTTGGAGTCTACCAAACTGCAAAAGTTTCAGCGGTAATATATTTTTTAATTGCCGCGGTTTTTGCATTTCCTTTTGGAATTATTATGAGCTTAATACCTGGCCGCGATATGTTCCCAGGCTTCCCTTTTAACAGTGGAATATTTTTTGTTCTCATACCATTTCTTTATGGAATTGTTGCCTTCATAATGACAGCAATTGGCTGTTTGGTTTATAATCTAGTCACAAGGTGGACAGGAGGAATTGAATTGGAAGTTGAAACGACATCTCAAAATATTGAATAAAAAAATCTGGCACCAATAAAAGCTTAAAAAAAATGCGCCTTCCGGTGTAATAAAATAGTTACTAAAAAATAAAATTCATGTCAGAAATAATTTACAAAAAAACGCAGGTGCTAAAAGCTCCTATAGAAAAAGTTTTTAAAACTATAACCGAAATTGAAAATTTTCCGAAGTGGAACCCTACAACTCCTGTTACCAGGAAAATCAGCAGTGGAGAACCAAGGCAAGGGAGCGAGTTTGAGATGAAGGTGCGTGGTTTCGGAATGGTGAAACAAACTCTTGACGAATTTGAACAAAACAAGCAAGTAATGATTGTGCCGCACATTAAAATGCTCGGTGGCGGGCACCGTTTCATTTTCAAAAAGCTTGGCGAGAATGAAACCCGGGTTAACCACGAAATGATAATGATTCCCAAAGGAATCTTCAAATTATTTTCTCCGATGATGAAAAAAATGGGAGAAAAAAATGTGAACGCATTAGCGGACTGCCTGGAAAAATATTTAGAAAAAAAGTGACTATACAATACACACTGACATTGGATTAAATAAATACGTTAATGCACAGTTATTTCTATCACTTACCCTCTCTGAAAAATATTTTTCTCACATAAGCCGTAGCTACAGGTTTAAGCTCTGGGGCTATCTTTATAAAGTAAATGGCTCCGCTATATAATGAAAGTATAATCGCAGAGCGGAGTACAATATCAGCAAGCGGGGAAATCATTGTAGGAATAAAATAAACTGCAAGTCCCGTTAGAGCTATCACTAAAAGAACTTTCAGAGTCTTCACGTCAAACGGCTGAAGTGAAAAATTTTTCCTGATAAAGAAGAATTTCAGTGCATTGAATGCAAATGATGAAATGGCAGTCGCCAGTGCAGCGCCATTCATCCCCAGCACAGGTATCAAAAACAGGTTAAGAAGCAGTGCTGAGGAGAATAAAACCAGCAGCATATAAAATCCGTAAATCCATTTTGCGGAATTGTAAAGAATAGAATCGTTGACACCCGTAGCAAGATTAAACAGCGAGCTGATGCTGATGATGAAAATCACCGTGGTTCCCGTGCTGTAATCATGAGGCAAAAGTTTCATGAGCGATGTAGTGTTGAGGTTAATGCCGAGAAACAGCAACCCGCCAATCATAAATAAATAACGGGACGACTTTGTATAGATTTCTTTAATCTCTTCCAGGTTATTTTTTGCCCAGGCGTCAGCGATTTTTGCATAGGTGATTCTATCAAGAGCAGAGAGCGGTGCATCAATAAGCGCAGGAATAAAAACTGCAACAGAATAAATGCCCACAAAATGCAGTGGAAGAAATTTACCTAGCATAACTACATCGAGGTATTTGAGCCCCAGCGCCGATACTGCTGCCAGCGACATGAGCAAACCAAAACGGAGCATAGTAAACACCTCTCCCCTGCTGAACTTTTCCATATCCATACGCAGACTCGGGCTGTCAATCAATAATACATACAAGAGCATTAGCACAAACTGCAGCACATAAATCATCACAAAAAGAAAAACAAATTGGTCGAGCGTAACTACCTTTATAAAATAGAGCGACACCGCTACGATGGAAAAAATCCTTATCAGGATATCGTTAATGAAAGACGGTACTGTGGTTCGGAACAATGTAGAAGAATACGTGGTAAGTACCTGCGAAAAACTCAGGCACAATATCATGGGGAAAACGTAATTAAAATAGTCGGTGAAAAGCTTTGAGTTAACGATGTAAATTCCGATGATAAAATTTTTAATAATAAGAAGTATCCCCGATACCAGCAGGAATCCTATAGCCGGGAATAAAAGCATGAAGCCGAAATAGCCGGAATGTTTTTTCGAAGGGTCTTTATAATAAGGGAAATATTTGAGCGTGATGTTCTGAATTCCCAGCGGAAGAAAAGAAGAAATCAGGGCGGAGAAAGAAAATAATACGCGTGTAAGCCCGAGTTCTTCGGGTGTCAGAAACCGCGGCTGAATAATAATGAGGTTAATGAAGCCAATAATAATCCCCGAATACGTGATTACCGCATTACGTATTCCCTGCCGCTGAATGATACCCATTAATGCGAATTAAAAGTCAAAATTTAAAATCAGTATTTGATTCCTAATCTGTCCAATTCCTGTTTGCTAAGAGCCGGAAGAGTGTTGGTGTTCCTGAGTTTCTCCGAAACGTATTCTGCTGTTTTACGGGCATCCTGTTCAGACATAAATCCCACAGAGCCGCTTACTGCCGGAATGTGTGGTTGATGGATATACAGCTTGCCATCAACAAGTATATCGTAACCGAAACCGGAAAGGTTTGAGCTGGGAATGGTATCGTTCCTGAAAATTCTGGTTTCAATCTTTCTTTGCGGATTACCTGGTTCACTACTGCACGATAGAATAAAGCAAATAAAAATCGTGAGAATAATATGTAAATTTTTCATCACTGCCGCTTTATGATTTTTAGAACACCGTGCCCAGCGTCCCAGACTCGAAGAGAACAAAAATGCAGAAAACATTTTTAAACATTATAACGAAATAGCAAAGGTTTTCAACATCGTAATATGAGAATCTTTACCTTTAAAAACAAAGCTGTAGTTCTTCTTAGAATAAAAATTAAATTTACCCTGGTCATTTATGTATTAATAATATGCATTTAAAATTCATTAATTTTTTCTGTGATCCTTTTACCAAAGAACCGCTAGAGTTTTTTGCTTTTGAATTGAAGAATGAAAATATAATCTCCGGGGTGTTTGTTAATGCTGTATCAGGAAAGGCCTATCCGTTATTCCAGGGAGTCCCTGTTTTTTTATCAGGGTCGTTCACCAAAAATTTTCTGGATACATTTAAGAATAATATTGAAATAGTAAAAAAAGAAATTAAAAATCTGATAATTGAAAGTAGCTTCGAAAATAAATCCTGGAGTTTCAACCTGGAGTGGGAAGCGCATAGCGAAAGAGATATGAATACCACGTGGGGCATGACTCAGCAGAGCAGGTTTGAGCAATTTCTTTATGAAACACAGTCAACGGCTTCAGAACTGCCCGGAAAAGTTTTGCTCGATGCGGGATGCGGCAACGGTTTGCTTACCGAATATTTTGCAAACCAGGGTTTGCTGGCCATTGGAATAGATTTTTCAACTAGTGTATTCGATGCAGAAAGGAGACGCGCTTCAGATAATTGTTGCTTTCTTCAAGGAGATCTAATGTTTCCACCATTTAGGAGTGAAATTTTTGAAATCATTGTCTCCAACGGTGTTTTGCACCATACTCCGAATACAGAAACAACTTTTAAGAGTGTTGCAAAAACAGTAAAGCCACAGGGAAAATTGTATTTGTGGCTTTATTCGCGAAAAGGAAACCTCTTTTTGAGATTTAAACGGAGAGTTTTTGATTTCTTAAGAGTAATAATTTGCCGGATGCCTGATGGAATAAAAAAACTGTCGGTACATTGCATTACGTTTTTGCTTTACTATTCATATATGTTCCTCGGAAAAAGGTTGAATAAAAATAAATTGCTTATAGCTATTTATGATTCAGTAACTCCAAGGTGGAGGTATTACCATACTCCTGAAGAAATCAGCCGGTGGTTTTTTGAAGCCGGTTTTAGTCCGCTTTCTCTCACTCACTGGGATACGAAATTGGGATTTGGCGCACTGGGCATTAAAACTCCGTTAAAGAAAACTCCAGGCGAGCATTTTACAGCAGACCAAGAACCTTCAGGCTTATAGTTGCCCGGCCTTTTTATTTTGATGCCTTAATATTGACCACGCTTTCACAAAAAGTTTTTGAACGATTTTTTCATCGAAGCCATGTTATAGTTTTTAGTATGCTTGTGTCTCAAGTCTCTGTAGGTTATTTTTTTACTACTGAGGCGCGAGGGGGCAGAGAACAAAAATGCAGAAAACATTTTACACCTGATGCGAAAAACATTTGCAGGAGACAATAATTTTTATAGTTTTGTTGAACCGGACCTGACGTTATGAAAAAAATTCTACTTCTTCTTGCGGCTATTTTTTGCGCT
Organism: Bacteroidetes bacterium 2013_40CM_41_45; assembly: GCA_002215675.1. Taxonomy (GTDB): domain Bacteria; phylum Bacteroidota; class Bacteroidia; order AKYH767-A; family 2013-40CM-41-45; genus 2013-40CM-41-45. The sequence continues at coordinate 73,289 of NGFH01000005.1, forward strand.
GCTATAACAAATGCTCAGACGTATGCATGGACACAGAAGGCGAATTTTGGCGGAGGAGCCCGGTACGAGCCCGTTGGATTTTCGATTGGTTTAAGAGGCTATGCAGGACTCGGAGTTACCTGGACCGGCTCTGCAATCGATTATAATCACCAGGATTGGTGGGAATATGATCCCGGAACAAATGTTTGGACACAAAAAGCGAATTTTATTGGCGCAGGAAGAAATGGCGCTTGCAGTTTTGTAATAGGTGCGGATGGTTATGTTGGAACGGGCTGGACTCCCTCACAGACATCAACTTTTTATAAATATAATTCCTTAACAAATACGTGGTCGCAAATTGCAACTTTCATTGGTGCACCCAGGTATGATGCAGCCGCGTTTGCAATTGGAAACAAAGGATATGTAGGGTTGGGGTTTTCTCCTTATTTTAATGACTTCTATGAATACGACCCTACCTCAAATTCGTGGACACAAAAAGCGAATTTTCCAGGAGGCGCTCGTCAAACTTCTTCACAGTTTGTTATTAATGGAACAGGTTATGTAGGAACTGGGGATACACAATTCTCATGGTATTATGATGACTTATGGGCTTATGATCCTGTTTCAGACACATGGTCTCAGAAAGCAAATTTTCCCGGAGGTGGCAGAGGTGCTACAGAATCTTTTGTTTTTAACAATAAAGGTTTCATAGGTACAGGAACCGATGAGGTTACGGTCTTTAAAAACTTTTGGGAATATGATGCAACCACAGATAACTGGTCCCCTATCCCTGATCTAGTGGGAATTGAGCGATGGCATGCTTTTTCATTTGCTATCAATCATGGCAAAGGCAGCCCATTCGACGGAGGATATATTGGTGGTGGCTCAAGTACTCTTTTTCCTAATCCAACTCTTCTTGCAGACTTCTGGTGCTATTGCCCTACAACGGGAATTGATGAAAAAAATTCTGCTAATAATATTTCCATTTATCCTAATCCCGCGAACGATTTTATTTTTATAAGTGGCATAACAGGCAGAGAAAGTTATATCAGCATTTATGATATGACAGCAAAAATTATTTTGAAAGCGAAAATTAATTCCGGAGATTTTAAAATCAATCTCGCGCAGTTGGCTGAAGGAAGTTATGTATATGAAATTACATCCGGGACAAAAAAAATGAAAGCCGGTAAATTAATTATCAGCGGTAAAGAATAGTGATAATACTTGGGGGGAGAGGGATAGGTGTCTATTTATCCCCCTTTTTTATTTTTGGCCGGCTATGGTTTAAACAACCTCTCCAAACCTAGATGAAAGAAAAAATTATCTTTGGCAGCTTAAATTTAGTTGTCCCTTATGAACGCTCTGGTAACCGGCGGACTGGGTTTTATTGGCTCGCATGTTGTTGATTTTTTGATAGCAAATTCTTTTGATGTAACTGTTATTGACAATCTATCGACAGGTACTAAAGCCAATAAAAATAGTCGTGCTGAATATATCTTCAAAAATGTTGAAGATGTAACACCGAATGAAATTGGTGATTTCGATTATGTATTTCATTTAGCTGCGTTACCGAGAATCCAGCCATCTTTTACTGCGCCCGAAGAACATGAATTTGCAAATGTGATTGCGACCATACGATTGTTAGAACTTTTTAAAGAAAGTAAAAGACTGAAAAAGTTTGTTTATTCAGCATCCTCCGCCTGCTATGGTAATCCGGCAATTACGCCAACACCCGAAACAGAACAGATTGCACCGCTAAGTCCTTATGCCCTGCAGAAGTATGCAGCGGAACAATATTGCCTCATTCTAGGAGAAAGGAACCAGATTCCGGTTGTAACATTGCGCTACTTTAATGCTTACGGGCCCCGGTCATTTAATCCGAATAATAAATTCAATGCATATACATCTGTTATCGGAATTTTTCATCATCAAAAAATGAATGGTGAAAAGCTGACCATAACAGGTAATGGTTTGCAGGAAAGAGATTTTGTTCACGTTAAAGATATTGCTAATGCAAATTTTCTTGCCGCCACTTCCGGCTTGTCAAACCGTATGTATAATGTTGGCTTCGGAAAGTGTTTTAGTATTCTTGACATAGCAAAAAAATTTAATCATCCGTACATTTTTATTCCTGAAAGGAAAGGAGAAGCGAAAATTACATTAGCTGATATCTCAAAAATAAAAACCGAATTGGGATGGATTCCTGAAATTAACCTGGAAGAGGGAATACAATCTTATGCTGATTATGAAAAAGTGAATTAACAAACCTGAAACTTACGGTTATGAAAAGAGTGAATATTGATGACATGGATTTTGCAATGGAAGATTTTTTATATCATCTTACACGATATAAATATATTGCGCGGCTCATTCGAAAAAACTGGAATTTGCTTGAGGTTGGCTGCGGTACAGGATACGGTTCAAATTTTCTTGCCGACTATTGTGCTACGATTAACGCATGCGAGCTTGACAAACAGGTTTTAGATGCAGCAAAAACACGCTTTAAAAAAGCTAACCTCACTTATAGTTATGAGCCCGCAAATAACTCTTACGACTGCGTGGTTTGCCTCGAAGTAATTGAGCATATGTCAAAGGGAGAAGGCGATGAGCTTTTGAAATTTATATATGGTAAGATGAAAAATAAAGGTGTGTCATTTATCTCAACTCCGCGCAAAATTGATAACCCTTCGGAGAACAGAAAAAAATATCACATTTACGAGTATACGTATGAGGATTTAACAGCATCCCTGGAAAAAGTCTTTGATAATGTTCTTGTGCTGTCACAAACCGACGAGCTCATTGGTACGCAGAATAAAAATACCGCGTGGAACTATTTTGCCATTTGCTTTAAAAGCTGATTCACGTTGAGCTTTTTTAATAACAATCTTTATCGCTTAGTAAATTTTTTTAGAAAGTTAAATTTCTTTCTTAATGAAAAATCATCAGAATTATTTGACCGTTTCCTGCTATTTATCGGACAGAAAGATTATACCCTTTATTCATTTCCTAACCAGGAGCAAACCATTGTGTTTATTGGCTTGAGCTTAAATCATCGGGTTGTAAAAAATCTAAAGTATTTAAAACTAAATGGCAGATACAATCTTTTACTTTTAAAACATAGAAGCGACTCGTTTGATGATTTTGAAAGCAGTTTTTACCATTCAAAAATTATTTACAGAAATAAATTTCATTTAAAAAGGTTGTTGTTTTCTTCTAATAAGCTCAAATTAATTTACGCGTATGCTTCTAAACCCTCTTATGCAAAAGCTGCCATAGAAAGTGCCGGCTGCAGCACTATCTTCGACCCCTACGACTGCTGGGTTGTTTATTATGGAAAGAATCCGAAGCAGACTTGGATGAAAAAGGAAATTGTTGATGAAGAATATTGTTTCGCGAATGCGAGTGGTATATTGGCAAGAAACCTGGAAGTAAAAAAATCCATAGAGATCTTTAGCCTGGAAAAAAAAAGAAATATTTTATTCAGCGATTACTGCGATAATGATTATTTTATTAATCCAGGCAAGAAAGATAATTCACAAATCAGCCTGGTGTATTCAGGAGGCATTTATGGCAGGCATATGCTCAAAAGCTCTCACGGGATTGAAAACTTTTTTGACTTTATAGATTCTATGCAGGAGCAGCAAATTGAATTGAATATCTATCCAAGCCCTCAAAGCAAGCCTGAAGTTTATTTTGATTACATCGAGGAATCAAAAAAGTCAAAGTATTTAAAAATGCATTCTACTGTTAAGCAAAAAGACCTGGCATTGGAGCTTTCAAAATATCATTTTGGAGTTTCACCCCATTTTAAAGAGGAATCTTCCAGCGTATCTAAAGATAAATTGGAGCGTGGAACAAGTCTGAAATTTTTTAACTTCCTCGAAGCAGGACTTCCCATTCTGATGTCCTCGGAAATGAAATATATGGCGTGGCTGGTTGAGCGTTATAAAATTGGAATTGTTTTTTCCAAGGCGGATATACCCGCGCTGTCCCGAATTATTAAATCAGCTGATTATGCTGAATTACAGAAAAATGTAGTAGGAATCAGGGAAAAACTCTCCATGAAAAATAATATGCACCGCTTGATTAATTTTATCGAAAATTTGTAGCTGTCTTCTTATGTCTAAAATTGTTTCTCTTTCAGAGCTTACCGGAATTATTTCCTCGCTAAAAAAGCAAGGAAAAAAAATTGCGCAGTGTCATGGGTGTTTTGATTTGCTGCATATTGGTCACGTAAAACATTTTGAGTCGGCAAAAAAGATTGCAGATGTTTTAATTGTAACTGTAACTCCCGACCGGTTTGTAAATAAAGGACCCGGCCGACCGGTATTTCCTGAGAACCTTCGCCTGGAATCCATTGCTGCCCTGCAAGTGGTAGATTATGTTGCCCTGAATGAATGGCCGACAGCCGTTGAAACCATAAAATTGCTGAAGCCCGATTTTTATGTGAAGGGCCCCGATTACAAAAGGCCGGAAGAGGACATTACCCGGAACATTGGGCTGGAAGAGGATGCCGTAAAAGCTGTTGGTGGGAAATTATACATTACCGAAGACGAAACTTTTTCCTCGTCAAAAATCATCAGCGCACGCATGAGCAAACTGGACGATTCGGTGCAATCGTATATCAGCAATCTTAAAAAAGATTTTTCGGGTGATGACGTAGTAAAAGAAATTGAAAGGGCAAAAAGTTTGCGTGCACTCGTTATTGGCGATACCATTATTGACGAGTATCATTACTGCACGCCTTTGGGAAAATCATCAAAATCCCCAACCATTTCCACCATTTTTAAATACGGGCAATCCTTTGCAGGTGGTGTGCTTGCTATCGCTAACCACATCAGCCAGTTTACTGAACAGGTTGACTTACTTACTTGCCTGGGAAAAGAAAATTCACAGGAGGAACTTATCCGCTCAAAGCTGAATAAAAAAATAAATACAAATTTTTTCTACCGTGCAGACGGAACCACCAATACGAAGAGAAGATACCTGGATACTTATCTCGACACCAAACTTTTCGAGGTAACGTTCATGAATGATAAACGAATCACCATTGAATTGGAAGAACAAATTATTGCACAACTGAAATCAATGATTGATGGTTTAGACATGATAGTGGTTGCTGATTTCGGGCACGGAATGATTACACCGGCAATTATTAAGTTTCTCGAAAGTTCCGGGAAATTCCTGGCTGTAAACGCTCAGACCAACAGTAATAACTACGGCTTTAATTACATTACAAAATACACATATGCCGGTTTTATTTCCATTGATGAAAAAGAACTGCGTCTTCCCTTCGGGGATAATTACAGTTCTGTTGAAACACTTATAAAAAAGCTCAGCGATATTACTCGTTGTAATAAAATCCTGATTACGCTTGGACAGGCCGGATGCGTTTACTTCGATAAAAATAATTTTTATCGCGTGCCCGCATTCGCAACTTCTGTAAAGGATTCCGTGGGTGCCGGTGATGCGGTGCTGTCGGTTACATCGCTGCTGGCAAAGCAAGATACGCCTGCGCTGCTGGTTCCGTTTATCGGGAATTGTGTAGGGGCACAGGCCGTGGAAGTTATAGGCAATGAGCACCCGGTTTATAAAGACAAACTAAAAAAGTATATCAGTTATTTCTTAAAATGAAAACATGACCATACAGGAATTCACAAAAAAATATTTCACTTCGTTTGATGAAGCGGTAAACCAAATTACCGTTACAGACAGCGCACAGAATAAAATTGGATTTGCAGAGGCAGTGGAGACCATCGTTTCCATGTTGAAGAAGGTGCAGTTGCAAAACAAAAAATTAATGATGGTGGGTAATGGGGGTAGTGCTTCCATTTGCAGCCACATGGCAGTGGACTATTGGAAGAACGGGAATATCAAATCAACTGCTTTCAATGATTCATCGCTGCTCACCACCGTGTCGAACGATTACAGTTTTGCGGAAGTATTTTCCAAAACTATTGAAATGTTTGGAGAGGAAGGCGATATGCTTTATTGTATCAGCAGCTCGGGTAAATCGGTAAATATTCTTAATGCTGCCAATGAAGCGCTGAAGAAAAAATGCAATGTCATTACATTTTCCGGTTTCAGCGGAGATAACCCGCTTCGCAAAAAAGGGATTTTCAATTTTCATGTTCCTGCATTCTCATATGGCTATTGCGAAATCCTGCATCTTTTTATCATCCATGCTATTCTTGATGCAAAGATGTATTGCGATGATGGCGTTGATATTTTCAATGCCAATCAGAAAAAATAATTTAGCGCTATCTTCTGTTCCTTTTGGTTAAACTTTATCAAATCTAAATTTTAATGAGCCGTGGAAAAGCCTTTTTGTCGTTCGTGAAACTTTTTTTTACGGACACAAAATATTTATTGAAAGAGCTTTTAAAATATACAAACGAAGCGGAAAAAAGAATTTACGTTCAAAAAAAATTGGATTTTAAAACGGGGCTTCCTCTTGTTGATTTGGCGGAAATTGTTCCTCATTTTACAGAAGAAATTTCAAATTATACTTTCCTCGAAGGAACATCGCACACTATAGATATCGCATTCATAAAAGCTGTTTGCCGGCAATACGAAAGATGTAACTATTTGGAAATCGGCTCCTGGAGGGGCGAGAGCCTTTTTAACATTGCACCCGTAGTTTCTCAATGCACTTCCATAAGTTTTTCTCCAGACCAGGTATTGTCCCGTTTCAACAACAAAATTATGGCAAATTCCCTGCGGATTTTTTCTAAGGGAATCAAAAATGTCAGGCACATTGAAGCAGACTCTTTGACTTTTAATTTTGACAGTATTAATGAGAAGTTTGATGTCATATTTGTTGATGGAGACCATACGTACGAAGGTGTAAAATCGGATACACAGAATGCTTTTAGAATGTTAAAAGATGAATCTTCAATTATCATTTTTCACGACTGCGGGTTTGCTTTTGAAGATAATCGTTACGAAGTAATTGCCGGAATAATAGACGGAGCTCCACCTGAAAAAAGACAATTTATTTATCGTGTATCCAATACATTGTGTGGCATATACACAACACGTAAACTTAATTTATTGAAGAAAACCAATCCGCAATTTCCAAATAAAGTATTTACAGTTCAGATAAAACAAGAACCTTTTTTAACGTAACTTCATAATTATTTTTTGCAATAATTAAGATGCGGGGTCAGTAGCTTTTAATACAAATATGAGAATGGAACCGCCAATGCTATAAAACCTCTTCGTAAAAAAGCGACCATCAATTTTCATGTTCCGGCATTTTCATACGGCTACTGTGAAATCCTCCATCTTATTATCCATACTATTTTGGAAGCAAAGATGTTTTGTTATAACGGCATTGATATTTGAATGCCGATCAGAGAAAAACTGAAGGTAAATTTCCCACTAGGAGAAAAAATCATTACGCACTATTACGTATTCTCTATACGTACAAATCCTGAGAAAAAGATTCGCAGAAATACGTAGGTAAGAATAGTACTTCTGCTGACTATATCTGTTTTTCCATTGTCCATTTTTGATGGGTTATTTTTTTCTCATCATCTCGACAATCTTTCAGATGCGGTTAACCAGCCTACAAACAATTTTCTTTCTTCAAAGTGACCGAGCAACCGTTTCATTTAATAATATAATTCTTCCCATCTGCCGCAATGGTATTTAAAACAGAAAGGAGATGCGCCATGACATAGCTTACATTAAACCGAAAAAGATTTCGATAATGTTTTTTTCGCAATCAACACAAGGCATCCACGAGTGCTTATAAAAAAATATTTCTTAAAGATTTAATAATTACTAACATGAAAAATAAAATAAAACAAAATATTCTCAAAATATTTACTGCAACAATAATTGTAGTGATGATAACGACAAGTTACGCTATAGGTCAATGGACAACAAATGGTGTTAATATTTACAACAATAACCTTGGCTATGTTGGATTCAATAACACAAATAATTTTACAAATCCCGCTTACCAAATAGATTGCAAAGGGGATATCAATGTTAATTTGGCAGTTTCTAACGCAAGCGCGTTTCGTATAGGTGGCAACCGCATGCTCTGGAACAACAATAACCTCACTGATCTTTTCGTAGGATATCAGGCTGGCAACACAGGAATGAGTGGTCATGCTAATGTTTTAATTGGTGATAGTGTGGGAAATGCAATTACAACCGGATATTACAATGTAGGAGTTGGATCTAAAGCACTTCTTAACACTACAACGTCTTATGGTACAACCGCTGTCGGTTTTTGGGCGGCTAAGTTCAATACCATCGGATGTGGCCTAACTGCTGTTGGTGAAGAGGCGCTTCGGGATAACACCACAGGAAATAGTAACACCGGATTGGGCACAGCAGCGGTTCATTCTAATAAAACAGGCTCCTTTAATGTTTGTGTTGGTAGTAACGCGGGGTCTGGTGTCCTGGGTAAAAGTTACAGTTATAATTCATTTTTTGGAGCATTATCAGGACAAAGCATTGCAGAAGGAGGCAGTAATGTATTTTTAGGTTATAGTGCTGGTCAGGCTAATAGTTATTCAAGTGACAATGTTGCTGTAGGGCATAGTGCATTATATACTCAATCATACACAAATACTAACACTGCATATAGCAGCTACAATACCGCAGTCGGAAACTACGCGCTTTATTCAAATCAACCCACCACCTCAACTAATGGCAGATATAATTCTGCTTTGGGATACAATGCTCTCCGTTCAAATGCCACGGGTATAGGCAATGTAGCTTGCGGCCACGAAGCCGGTTATTCGAATACAGGAACATCTAATGTTTATGTCGGAGCTGCTGCCGGTTATACCAATACTGCTTCTTATAGCACTTTTCTTGGCTATGCAGCTGGATATGCTAATACTTCAGGTGCCTACAACTCTTTTGTTGGATACAGTGCAGGACAAGCAAACACAACTGGCGGTGGTAATACTTTTGTAGGTTTAGACGCAGGGTACACACAAACTGATGCGGATAGTAATTCCGCCGTAGGATTACAGGCTTTAGGGTCAACAACGGGTGGAACCAACTTAGCCGGAAGCAACGCAGCCCTTGGATATAAAGCAGGATTTGCTAACACAACAGGGTATAGGAACACCTTTATCGGTTCTATTGCTGACGCAAATGCGAATAACTATAACAATTGCGGTGCCATAGGATACAATACTGTGGTTACCGCCAGCAATAAAATTTTTATGGGGGATCTGAATCTTATCGGTTGTTATAATGTGACAGGTGTCTGGGGTATGTACAGTGATGCACGTTTTAAAATTAATGTGAAAGAAGAAGTAAAGGGCTTGGAGTTTATAAACAAGCTGCGCCCCGTAACGTATAATTATGATACAAAAAAGCTTAATGATTTCCTTCATCCAAACAAGGAACAATATAAGGATAGCCTAGGAAAGGTTGTAACCAGTAGTAATGATGATTTTACAGAATCTACTAAGAGAATTCATTCAGGTTTTATTGCACAAGAAGTAGAAGTGGCATCTAAAGAATGTGACTTTACCTCATCTATAGTAGGAGCGCCTGCTAATAGTAATGACCTTTATACTATTAATTTGTCAGAATTTGTAGTTCCCCTGGTGAAAGCCGTGCAGGAACTCAGTGCAAAATTGCAAACTCTGGATTCCACTAATCAATCTTTGCAAAATCAACTTAATAAATTGCGGGGCCAACATCCTGTTTCATCTACACTGGATAATAGTTCAAATAGGTTAACTGCAATTGATGTTACACTCTTATCTGGCTCAATAGTACTTGACCAGAATCAACCCAATCCATTCAGGGAACAAACAATCATTACCTACTTCATACCTGATGATTCAAGGGATGTAAAAATCATCTTTACAGATTCAAAAGGTACTGTATTAAAGGAAGTCGAAATTACACAAACCGGTCAGGGACAATTGAACGTGTATGCACAGGATTTATCGAGCGGTATATATTCCTATACATTAGTAGCCGATGGAATAACCATAGATTCAAAGAAAATGGTCTGCAACAAATAACCATAGGTTCATGTTTTTCCGAAGGGGTTATCCTTAACAGGATGACCCTTTTTTATGAAAAAAATTTCTTAAAATTACAAGAAGCAATTAGCAAAAGCCGTTTCATAATTTCATTTTAAACCAGGGGCAAATTAAATAATAAGTTTTAGTCTCATACGTGTTTTCTTCATCTCATTATCTTTGAGCGCCATCACTCCACAAAATGAACGCAGATTTTAACAGGAACGAAGACCATATGAAGCTTCTTTTGAGCCACCTCAGCGAAAAGATAGAGAAGATAAAAGCGGGAGGCGGAAAGAAGAATGCCGACCGGCAGCGAGAGCTTGGAAAACTTCTTGCCCGTGAGCGCATTGCTGAACTCATTGACCCCGGCAGCCGCTTTTTTGAATTCGGCACGCTGGCAGCGGATGGAATGTATGAAGAATACGGAGGTTGTCCGGCAGCGGGTGTCATTACGGGAATTGGCTATGTTTCCGGAAGGCAGTGTGTGATTGTGGCTAACGATGCCACCGTAAAAGCCGGTGCATGGTTTCCTATGGCGGGAAAGAAAAATCTTCGTGCGCAGGAAATTTCCATCGAGAACCGCCTGCCCATTATTTATTTGGTTGACAGTGCCGGAGTCTTTCTACCCATGCAGGATGAAATATTTCCGGACAAGGAACACTTCGGAAGAATTTTCCGCAATAATGCCATCATGTCTTCTATGGGGATTATACAGGTGGCTGCCATTATGGGAAGCTGCGTTGCAGGCGGAGCTTACCTTCCTGTAATGAGCGATGAAGCAATGATTGTGGATAAAACCGGAAGCATTTTTCTTGCCGGAAGCTACCTGGTAAAAGCTGCCATAGGTGAAAACATTGATAACGAAACGCTGGGAGGGGCAACAACGCAGAGTGAAATTTCGGGAGTAACGGATAATAAATTTAAAGACGATAAAGCAGCTATTGAACATATCCGTAATATTTTTTCTATGCTTGGCGCTAAAGAAGAAGCGGGGTTCGACAGAGCAAAACCGAAAGAACCAAAGCTGAGCCTTGAAGAAATTTTAGGGCTCATTCCTTCCGACCCCAGCAAGCAATACGATATGCACGAGGTGATTCACCGCCTTACAGATGGCAGCGCCTTTGATGAATATAAAGATGGTTACGGCCAGAGTATTGTTTGCGGTTACGGACGCATAGAAGGATGGGCGGTGGGAATTGTAGCCAACCAGAGAAAAGTAGTGAAAACAAAAAAGGGTGAGATGCAGTTTGGCGGAGTTATTTATTCTGACTCTGCCGACAAGGCGACACGGTTTATCATGAACTGCAACCAGCGCAGGGTTCCACTCGTGTTTTTGCAGGATGTCACCGGTTTCATGGTGGGTTCCCGTGCCGAGCATGGAGGCATTATTAAAGACGGTGCCAAAATGGTGAATGCAGTTGCTAACTCTGTAGTACCAAAATTCACAGTGATTATTGGCAACTCATACGGTGCGGGTAATTATGCTATGTGCGGCAAGGCGTATGACCCGCGTATTATTGTTGCATGGCCTACTGCGCAGATTGCTGTAATGGGCGGAGCGCAGGCGGCAAACACATTGCTCCAGATACAAGTGAGTTCCCTGAAGGCAAAAGGAAAAACAATTACTGCAGAAGAAGAAAATAATCTGCTCAAAAAAATTACCGATAGATATACCAGCCAGCTCTCCCCTCATTATGCTGCTGCCCGCATGTGGGTGGATGAAATCATCAATCCGCTTGATACAAGAAAAATTATTTCCATGGGAATTGAAGCCGCAAACCACTCCCCTATTACAAAACCGTTTAATGTAGGGGTGATACAGACTTAGCATTTCAAGAAATGGTTCTCGCAAAGAACGCTAAGTTTCCGCAAAGGTCGCTGAGAGAATTATTGTCTTTTTGGCGAACTTTGCGTTTCCCTTTGCGAACTCTGCGTGAAATTTTTTTTATTCAATACACCACCGCCTTGCCCGAATAAATCTTTTACGTAACGAAAATTTTTCAGGCCTTAGGTTTAATGTTTTGATTGGTCCGGAAAAAATTGTCAGGATCATATTTAGCTTTCAGCCTGGATAGTTTTTCCATGTTTTTGCCAAATGCAGAGGAAACTAATTGTTCTCCTTCACTGATAAAATTCACATAAACTCCGCCTGTTGAATATTTTGCAGTTGCGTCAAAAAGTTTGCGCGCCCATTCAGCGCAACGGTCATCTTCCGGTTTGTCCTGCCATCGCGCATGTATATTCATCACAAAGTTTGCATCACGGTGAGGATAAGCTGTTGCATCAGGGGAAAGGCGATTTATCTGTCCTCCCAATTGACCTAGAAAAATTTCGCTGTGAGGTGAAGGTAATTTCGTAGTATAATCAAGCAACGTATCCATCAATTCATCCGAAAGTGTGACGAAGTTGTGAGACTTCCAGTAATTGCGGAAGCCGGGCGTAAGTAACGGGTCCAGGCTTTGCTGCCAGCCTTCAAACGGAACCGTGCCAATTACATCGGCAATGGGTTGACCGAATTTGCGCAATGGTTCCAAAGCTTTTTCTCCCTCCTTTATGCCTCCTGCGTAAATGGCAGCAATAACAAAGACTTCCTTTCCATGAACATCCTGCGGAAGAAAAGGCAGAGGAGGCGCCTTGCGCAAGACGCACCAGCAGGTAAGCTTATCATCTGCATTGGAGACAAAGCTGTTGTAATACCTGAAAACCTTTGGAGCGTCTTTGAAAGGATGAATAATTAACCCGGCCAAAACCTGTGGACCCACGGGATGCAAACGGAATGTAAAAGAAGTTACAATACCGAAGTTACCTCCTCCGCCTTGCAAAGCCCACAAGAGGTCTGCTTCTCCGCCCTCGCCTGCCTGGGTTATCTTTCCATCTGCAGTAACCACTTCGGCTGAAAGAAGATTATCGGCCGTTAATCCATAGCTGCGGCTAAGCCAGCCAAAGCCGCCACCCAGAGTTAATCCGGCAATGCCCGTGGTGGAATTGATGCCCAGCGGAACAGCCATGCCATATGCTTGTGTTTCATGGTCGACATTTCGCAGTGTGCAACCGGCTCCTACCTTAGCAGTTCTGCCTGATGCATTCACCGATACCGATTTCATAGGCGAGAGGTTAATCATCAAAGCTCCATCGGCCGAGGCAAGGCCTGCAATGTTATGTCCTCCTCCTTTAACACAGGTCAGCAGATTGTTCTCACGGGCAAACTTTACACATGCTACAACATCTGCGGTACCCGAGCAGTTGACAACCATTGCCGGCTGCTTATCAATCATTGCATTCCACAGGGAACGCGCTTCCTGATATCCCGGTTCACCGGCGGGATAAACGGAACCGGCTAACTGAGCTTTGAATGCATCAATAGCGCTTGAAGAAATAACTTTTTTACTGCCATTGATTGAAGTGAATGTTATGTCATTCATTATGTGTGATTGTTAAAGAAAGGTAAATATAAATTCAGCGATTCATTAATGAATCCTCTTTGAATTCAAAAGTAAATAAAGCGGAAGAATTTTGAAGAAAAGAGTCGCAGGAGAGAAACTCAATTCGCTTTATGCAAAGCCACTTGTCCATGAATGATTGTTTTCATTACCGGGCCATATCCTACATAATGGCCGTTGAGTTCGTTGTTAAGAAGTGAAATCTCAAGCATCATGGTACCGTATTGCTGCAGTCCTTCGTTCACTCTTCGGTAGTTAATGGTAAGAAATCCTTGTCGAAGGGAAGCACCTTCAATTTCGCACCGAAGACTGGAGTTATGAGAGTCGGTGGGCATCTTCAAAACAAAATAACCCTTGATACTGCGCTTTGATGTTTCAAGGTGCATACGGATAGGGATTGTGGCATCGTTTTCTACCGGGTGTTCTGCCTTGAATTTAAAGCGATCCTGAAGCAGCGTCCCTTCCCAGTCGCCATCCAGGTTATTACTACGCAATGAATATGTATGCCGTTCTGTTGCTCGTTTGTTCAACCATGCCGTAACCAACGCACCTGCTATGGCACTCAGTATCCCTGCAATGATGAATATCATGTAACAATGAAATTTATAATTGAAGCTTTCCTTTTCGTGGGGTGTGAAAATATATTCTTTTTTTAATATACCACCGCCTTACCCGTGCAAATCTTTTTCTCTTTGTCTGTCACTTCATAAACATAAACACCGCTGCCAAGGTTTTCGCGGGTGAGAATAATTTCTCCACCATAAATATTATTCTTTTCCTGAACCATTTGACCAAACATATTGTAAAGACACAACCTTCCCGCGCTTATTTCTTCACCGAAAGTTATTGTGGCTGTTGCGGTGAAGGGGTTGGGGAAAATTGTGCTTGTAAATGTTTCGGCAATAAGATTAGTTACGGAGGTAATTACAGGTGGAATGCATAAAGTATCAACTACAGGAGGGTCAGGTAGAAATGGTGGATAATAAACTACAGATTTAGTCGCATCATCAAAATAGTCGTAAATCACCGAGTCAATATGCTGCGTGCTGTTGCTGCCCCAATAATTACTGTCAACGTATAAGTTTGGAGAACCATAAGGAATACGGTTATATAATTCATAACTCGCAGCGGGATTATCCAGGTGGTTCAATTTCATATCAAAGAAGGAATCGGTGCTTGTTATGGGAAAAGTAATTGACACATCGATGATAGTGTCAGCTGTATTATTGGTAAATGCATTGTTGTGTATAAGGAACTTTTCTTGCCCGCTCAAAGTCAACACTTCAAAATGACTTATTTTACCTAAGGGGCAAGAGTTATTTCTTATAATGTTGTCTGAAAAAGTAATATGGCTTGCAGTTATTCCCTGAATATAAGAAGCACAAACGCTATAGTTATTGCCCGTATTGTCTTCAATAAGATTACCTCTGACAAAGGAGTTACCGTTCAAATAAAGATCTAAAGCTCCTCTTCCATTCGTTCCTGTGTGATTGGAAACAAACCGGTTACATTCAATAACTTGATTCCACCCGGTTACATGAAGAATACCATTGCCCGCAAAGTTGGCCGAGTTATTTAAAAAATAATTTTTTGAAATTAAACAGTTGGTCCCTCCAGCGTTCACTATTCCACTGTTACCTGTAGCAATGTTACTGACAAAAACGTTTTCAATGATTTTTGCATTGGCATTACCTACTCCGAGAATAGCTCCGTTTTGCTGGTTCCCTGAGAAATAATTTTTTGTGATAAGAATCGCAGAACCAGAATAGATTCCTCCATTAAGATTACTCAGAATACTGTCGCTCACTATAGTCAAGCCGCCTCCGGATAACCCGGCACCATTACAATTTTTTACCGTGCTTGAATCTAACCTGGATGAAGAGCCCTGGCAGTAAATACCATCATTCGCACTATGGGAAATTATGCAATGACTGAAGTATGGTGAGGAATTAACCAAATGGATTTCTCCAAACCCCGAGCCGCCACCATACATCACATCACAATATTTCATAATGGAACCGGATAGATAATTTCCAGCAGTATCTAAAACTGCGTCAATACTGAGGTCAGGAAAATGAATCTTTGCCCAATCACCTGGAGCAGGAACGACTTGGTTAGAAGTAAAAGTAATTTTGTTAGCGGCAGTTCCGATGGCATGAAGTTCTCCGTCAATTTGAAGTGCCTTAGCCGGGTCAAATTTAACTACTACTCCAGGGTCAATAGTAAGTGTGTAACCATTTGAGAGAAGTGCGTTCCCCACCACAATATAAGGCGACCCTGCAAGGTTCCAGGTTGTATTGGCGTTGATGAACCCGCTTACATTGGTCTGCGCAGAGGCTGAGTACCCAACGAGCAGCGCAGCCAGTAAAAAATAAGTTTTCCTTTTCATTGCCAGGTTTTTCTTCCGCTTGCAAAAGAACTGCCTCGCGGAAATCTGAATCAAAACTAAGCAATTATTGTAGGATTGAGCAACCTATCCATGAATAAAACCGTCTTATTACTATCACAAAAGCATTAAAATTGAAATAATTTTTTACCTTTGGTGTTACATTCTACCTGACTAGAAATTTTACTGAAATGTTCCCTTTATTTAAGTTTCTAAGGTTTATATCCTTTGCTGTTTTGTTCAGCATGCTGATGGGTTCTACGCTCTTTGCGCAGAACCAGGCCAACATCTGGTATTTCGGATACGGTTCGGGCCTCAATTTCAGTTCAGGAAGCCCTGTTGCAATAGCCGGTGGTCAGATTAACGCTTATGAAGGTTGCGCAACGGCATGCGATGCATCAAGCGGCTTGCTTTTGTTTTATACCGACGGAATAAAAGTATGGAATAAAAACCACCTGCAGATGCCCAATGGTTTCGGTTTGTTCGGAGATAATTTTTCTTCAGCCTCTGCATTGATTGTACCGCGGCCCGGAAGCCCAAACCTCTTTTATATTTTTACTACAACCGGTTCAGCAGCTCCGGCAAGACAAATGCATTACTCTGTTGTCGACATGTCTTTGAATGCTGGTTTAGGAGATGTTACGATTAAGAATACCCTGCTGCTTAACCCGTCCTGCGAAAAACTTACCGGTGTTTATCACTGTAACGGAACGGATACATGGGTTATTGCGCATGAGCTATACGATAGCTCGTTTCATGCTTTCCTTTTAACTGCGGGAGGGATAAGCCCTGCAGTAGTATCATCCGTTGGCGCAGCAAATGCAAATGGAAAAGGATATATGAAAGCATCTCCTAATGGGAAAAAAATAGGGCTTTCGGCTAACTCTTCCGGCGGCGGAGTTGTACAGCTTTTCGACTTTAATAATTTTACAGGAGTAGTATCAAACCCCATATCGCTTCCTCCCGATTTTTGCAACTATGCTGTAAGCTTTTCGCCCGACAACAGTAAATTTTATGTAACCGGATTTGAATATTGCCCGCAGGAACAATTGTTCCAGTATGATTTGTCATCAGGAATTCCCGCCACCATCATTGCCTCCAAAACATATATTGCAACTGAAAACTTTTTTGGCGCACTCCAAAATGCACCGGATGGAAAAATGTACCTGGCCCTTGATGTCCACCCAAGCCTGTCAGTAATTAATAATCCTAACGCTCCGGGGCTTGCATGCAACTATGTCTCTAGTACAATTAATCTTACCAGCAGCAGCTCTCATGGCCTGCCTTATTTTATAGAGAGTTATTTTAACCAGCTGACTTTTAATTTGGGCAACGATACTACGGTTTGTTCTTCTTCTTACCCCCTTAATGCCGGTGCGGGCTGGGCTTCTTATCTGTGGTCAACCGGCGATACTACTCAAAACATCCTTGTAACTTCTGCAGGCAATTATTGGGTAACGGTAAGCAATGGTTCCTGTACAACATCAGATACTATACAGGTTCTGTTCAATTCATATGTAGTCGATCTGGGAAATGATACTTCTCTTTGTGTCGGTGATTCCGTCACCGTCAATGCAGGACCGGGCACCTCCTGGTTGTGGTCAACGGGAGCAACAACGCAAAGCATCAACATTAACACTGCCGGCTCCTATTGGGTGACGGTTAATAACGGGCCTTGCTCAGGTTCCGACACCATCCAGGTTCAGTTCAATTCATACTCTGTGAATTTAGGAAATGATACCGCTCTTTGTGTGGGCGATTCGGTCACCGTCAACGCAGGACCGGGTACTTCGTGGTTGTGGTCAACAGGAGCAACAACGCAAAGCATCACCATTAACACTGCCGGCTCTTATTGGGTATTGGTAAATAACGGAGCGTGTTCCGGTTCCGATACCATCCAGGTTCAGTTCAACTCCTTTTCGGTAAATATTGGCAACGATACCACGGCTTGCGATGGAAGTGTAATTACCTTAGATGCCGGCGCCGGAAGCTTATGGCTTTGGTCGACAGGACAAACAACGCAAACTATAAACGTAAATGCATCGGGTGCATACTGGGTGCGAGCCAGTTTGGGCACGTGTATCGCCTCAGATACCATACAGGTAACTATTAATCCCATTTCGGTAAACATTGGAAATGATACCGCCATTTGCAATGGTGATATGATAACTCTTAATGCCGGAGCAACAGCAGGGTCTTACCTGTGGTCTACAGGCGACACTTCTTCAAGCATAAATATTTCTGCGCCCGGAATTTATTGGGTGACGGTAAACAACGGTTCGTGCTATGCAACAGATTCAATTGTTATTTCGGAATTAATTATAAATGTAAATCTTGGGGAGGATATTATTACATGCGAATCATTGTCCGTTCCACTGGATGCGGGAACAACAGGCACATCATACTTTTGGTCGACCGGAGAAACGACCAGGGCCATAGAAGTTTTTAAAAGCGGAACATACTGGGTGAATGTGATAGCGGGAGATTGCAGCGCTTCTGATACCGTTGAAGTAACCATCGATTTTGGCGGTGGAGCAATTTATTTTCCGAATGCATTTACGCCAAACCGGGACCAGAGAAATAATGTGTTTAAAGCCCTGGGTACCAATGTTACTCATTTTGATTTGCGTATTTATAACCGCTGGGGCGAATTATGTTTTGAATCTAAAGATATAAACGAAGGTTGGGATGGAACATACCAGGGCCGTAATGTGGGTGAAAATACTTTTATCTGGATTTGCGATTACATGACAGCGTGCACCGAGCCAACAACGCTCCGTAAAATAGGACACGTTTCCATAATTAAATAATATTCAGAGTTAAGAATGCAGAACAAAAGTTCCGATATAAAAGTCGGGACTTTTTTATTTGGATTAGAATAGCTTACTTTTATGGGAGTAAAATTTTTAAAACCTGATAAGATGAAAAAAATATTTATTCATTATGTTGTTACAGCATTTTTGTTTACACTGATTTTAATACCACGATCTTATTCGCAATGCGTGGATTTTGTTAAAGGCGGTGGTGGAATTAACGTTGATGGATTTGCAAGCGGTGTAGTTGAAGATGCCTCGGGTAATATTTATGCCTGCGGAGTATTTGCAGATACAGCATATTTTGGTAACGATACGCTTACTTCAGACCCATCGGCCGGAGGTGGTTTTTTCTTTAATAAATATGATGCGTCCGGTAACCAGGTATGGAGCAAGTCGTTGGGGAGCTTGAGCGCGCCCTTCGGCCTGAAATCGATAACGATGAGTGGCGGGTATATTTATGTCACATGCCAGACATCTTATTTTCTTCTGAGTCCTGACACCATTAACTCAGAACAGGTAATTCTTTGGAAGCTGGATGTAAACGGGAATCTTGTATGGAGAAATAATTATCTCTCAACTATATTCAGTTATCCCTGTGGCATAATTCCGGATGGTTCGGGAGGGATATATCTGACGGGGCGTTTCAATGGAATGTTAACAGTAGGTTCTGTAACGCTTACGGCCAACAATAATAAAACATGGATTGCCCGCATCAACAGCAGCGGAACAACTGCCTGGGCAAAACAAGCCGGAACAACTGCTGCATCGTTGAGAAACCGGGGGAATGATTTAGTTATTCTTTCCAGCGGAAATATTGTTATCTCCGGCTATTACTCTGACTCACTTAAATTTGACAGTAATATTTTCACGGAATCATTTACCAACGTATCGGGCAGCGGTAAATTGAAGCCATATATTGCCTGCTTCACCTCCAGCGGAAATAATCTTTGGATAAAAGGATTTACAACAGAAGGACAAAACATTCATAATGGTTTCGATTGCGGCTACGGAATCTCAAAAGATAATGCAGATAATATTTACCTGACCGGAACAATTTCCGATTCCACCCGGATTGGAACTACATTAGTGAATGCCGACTCAGGCCGGGCGTTCCTCGCCAAATTCTCTTCTGCAGGAATAGCTCAGTGGGTAAAATTGTTTGCTTCAAACGGATTAAGCTGGGGCATAAGTGCACAAACAGATAATCAAAATATTTTTATCGTGGGTAATTTCGCGGGCGTGGGAGTCTTCGGAAGCGCTATAGACACATCCGTTGGTACCAATGTGTTTGTTGTCAAGACAGACATGAACGGAAATATTTCTACTCATACCCGGGTAAACGCTGACCTGAGCAGCTATACGTATCAAAGCTATTACGATAATTCAGGAAGTATCACCATTGCAGGCGGTTTCACAGGCTTTAGTGCATCGTTTCCTTTTGCCGGTTCGTTGAATAATACAGGGCCGGTTAGTACAGACGATTTCTTTTTGTGGAGAATTTGCTTAAGCAATATTACTTCCGTCAACAAAATACATCCAACTGATAATACAATATTTATTTCCCCCAATCCCGCCACAAGTGAATTAAGAATCGAGAATCCAGAATTAAAAATTAAAGAGATAAAAATTTATGATGTGCTTGGAGAAAAAGTTTATTCCGAACAGCAAGTAACCAGCGGCCAGAAATACGTAACCGTTAATGTTTCAAAGCTCCCCTCCAGGATTTATTTTGTGAGAGTGAAAACAAGTGAAGGAATAAACGTTGCTAAATTTGTGAAGGAATGATTTAATCCGGGAAAATTTTACCTGGATTAAGAATGCCGTTCGGGTCAAAAACTTTTTTTATTTCTTTCATCACCCTAAGCTGCGCTGTATTAAAAGCAATGCCCATATAATTTTTCTGCACCCATCCTATGCCGTGCTCGCCGGAAATAGTTCCTCCGAGGGAGACACAGAGCTTAAATATTTCGCGTATGCCTTGCGGAACCTTGTTGTTCCAGTCGTCATCGCTCATATTTTCCTTGATAATGTTGACGTGCAGGTTGCCGTCACCAGCATGCCCATAACAAATAGAACGAAAACCATGCTTCTCCCCTATTTCCTTAACACCTTTCAGAAGCTTGGGAAGCTCTGCACGCGGCACAACAGTATCTTCTTCCTTGTAAACCGAATTTGATTTCACCGCTTCACCAGCCGACCTCCGCATTTTCCACAAATCATTTTTCTGCTGGGTAGTTTCGGCAAAAAGAATTTCACCGCAATCGTAACGGTAAAGAACTTCAGAAATTTTTTCGCACTCTTTCATCAATACTTCTTTATCGTTTCCATCCACTTCAACATAAAGCACGGCGTTCACCTCGCTCGCAGTGCTTGAAGAAACGGGGTTGGGCATTCCGGTATATTTAACAATGAAATCAATGCAATCCTTTTCCATAAACTCAAGACCGGAAGGAGTATGGCCTGCACGGAAAATTGCCGACACGGCTTCACACGCTTTAGCCGCTTCTTTAAACGGAACCAGCATTAGAAGATTTTCTTTCGGATATGGAATAAGCCGGAAAATAATTTTAGTGATGATGCCCAGCGTTCCTTCGCTGCCTATGATAAGTTGGGTAAGATTATAGCCGGTGGAATTTTTAAGGACGTTAGCCCCCGTCATCATTATCTCTCCGGTTGGCAAAACCACCTCGGTGTTCAGCACATAATCTTTTGTAACTCCGTATTTGACCGCCTTGGGCCCGCCCGCACACTCAGCAAGATTGCCTCCCAGGAAACAGCTGCCTTTGCTTGCGGGGTCGGGAGGATAAAATAAACCTTTCTCCATCACCGCTTCCTGGAAAACCTGTGTAATCACACCCGGCTGAACGGTTGCCTGCAGGTTGCGCTCGTCAATCTCAATAATTTTGTTGAAGCGCTCCATAGAAATAATAATTCCCCCGTGAACGGCAAGAGCGCCACCGCTAAGCCCTGTTCCTGCACCACGTGGTGTGGCCGGAATTTTTTCCCGGTTGCAGATTTTAAGAACTGCAGAAATTTCTTCCGCGCTTTTTGGTTTTACGACAGCTTCAGGGAAATATGTAAGGTCTTCGGTTTCATCGTGCGAGTAGTTTTCAATTCCTTCTTTATGAACTATAACATTATCGTTTCCGCAAATCTTTTGCAGCTCGCTGATAACTGATGCCGAAACTTTATTGAAGCTTAAACCCATACCGAAACAAAAGTAAATTAAATAAAAAACCGCCCCGGGTAGCAGGGCGGTTTTTTCAAACAACAATTATTCGCTTACCTGATTTTCACCAGCCGTAATGTTGAAACATTGGAAGGCGAAGTAAGACGAATGTGATACACTCCGTTGCCGGCTTTAGCATTATCTCCACCGAAAATAAATTCATATTTACCCGGCAGTTGCTTGCCGCTAAACAATGTCTCCACTTTCTGACCTATAGAGTTAAACACCTCAAGAGTAATTTCCGATTCGGCAGCGAGATAATATTTGATTCGCGTGCTGTTGTCAAACGGGTTGGGATATGCGCTGATGTTAAATGGTTCCTCATTCGTATTAGCATTTACACCCGTGGTAACGATGTTCAGCGTATCCTGCACAAAACGCGGGCCGCATTGATTGTAAGCAGTAAGGGTAACAATATAAATTCCGTCACCGGCATAAATATGTGTTGTAGTATCGGCTGTAGTCATTAAAGTATTTCCGTCACCAAAATCCCAGTACACAGAATCGTAACCGGCAGAAGTATTGATAAAATCAAACGCCAATCCATACGAAATATAACTCATTCCGGGAGTGGGCCATGGAGTATTGTTGGATTGAAGTGTAAGCGTTATCGGCACAGCTACCCAGTTGTTGTTTTCATTCGATTCAAGAAAATTATTATCGGGGTCGGTGATTGAAACAATATAGTAATCACCATTGCACGTGCTGACAGGCAAAACGATTCCCATCGCATTTAATCCTTCAGAATAAATATCAAGATTGCCAACATAAATTCCCTGGTCTACTCCACAGCCTGTAACCATTCCGAACGGAGAGTTCGCAATTTGTGCCATGGTAACTGTGTCGCCTGAATCTATACAATAACCGAAATCATTTGTACAATTTCCAAGGTTGACTAAACAAAAAGAAGTTTTGCTTCCCGAGCCGAGGATAGGCCATGTGCGTGCATCAGGATTGGGCGTTGCATGCCGGAGTGTAAACGATGCCCAATTATCAACGTGGATGTGCCCATGAGTAGGATGGTATGTCATCGTTCCTCCCGGGTGCGTCCATGTTGTAAGCGTTGGCGAGGAAGCTGACTTGTGATAAATAGTCTGGTCCACCAGCTGCTTCGGAAAAGACCCGTCAGGACATTGTGTAGTTGTGCAAGGAACCTGCACCGTATCACAGTAACAAATATTTGTACCATGAATTTCCATGGGGCCCCGTCCTATGTTGGGAGTGGCGTTTGAAAGAGTGATGTGTGGATTGGGGCCTCCATATTCAGTATGCTGTTGCTGAATAATCATTGCTGAAGCTATCATGTCAGGAAGCAAATCACAATCGGTCTGCGCGCTATCAAGGCACCAGCAATTCAAAGGATTGTTGACCGCACACGGCAGCGATGTAGCCGGATTGGGAGGAGTCGGGTTACTACCGAAACGAATGGTCATAGAATTTACATTGCCTGTATCCTGACCGGCCTGGTCGGCAACAATGAGCCACCAGGTTCCGTTCGGGTTCTGACCGTTATTGACCGTTGCAAGATTTACATCAGGCATATACGTTCCAGCAAATGGAGCAGCGCCTATACTTACCGGCCCGCTGGAGCCATCACCCCTGAAACAAGTACCGGAATAATTATCACCGGAACCGCCATTACGGTCGGAGAGCATAAATATATTTCCATCAGGGCTTTTAAGCTGAATGCTTATATCATCATCGTATGTATGGGTGATGTCCAAGCAAACATTTTCCAAGCCATATACGCTATTGATTGAGGCAGGCAGCCCGGAAACATAAATCGGGTATTGAACGGTGGTAAGGTCGGGAATAGGCCCGCCTGCACCGTAAAATGTCTGCTGCGCATGGATGGTGGAAACAAAAAGGAGTAAAGAAAACAGAATAGTAATTTTTTTCATGTTGGTTCCGTTTTAAATTTATGACGTTAAAAATAGAACTTTTTTTTGAACCCGTGTCAACAGGTGATAAAAATTATAGGGCCAATGTTGTTATTGGTAAAGAAAATATAAGTTTGAAACCGATATTCCGCCTATGATTCTCGCGCTTATCCTGGCAAATGTGATTTTTTCTATCGCTGCTTTTTCCTCGAAGGAGCTCATGAGCCGGGCTATTTTCAATCCTTATATTGTACATGAGAACAAGGAATGGTGGCGGTTTATCACCAGCGGATTCATTCATGCTGATTTCCTGCACCTGTTCGTCAACATGTTTGTGTTGTATTCTTTCGGAGATACCACGCTGACGCTTTATGAGGAAACTTTTGGCGAGCGTGCCGCCTATTATTTTCTCGTGATGTATTTCGGTGGAATGATTGTCGCCAATATACCTGCATACAAAAAGAATAAGGAGAATCCCGACTACAATGCTTTGGGTGCATCGGGAGCAATTTCTGCCTTGCTATTTGCATTCATACTTTTTCAGCCCCTTACCCCGTTATATCTTTATGGGGTCGTCGGCTTGCCGGGAATTGTGCTGGGTGCTCTCTATCTCATTTACTCTTTCTTCGCTGCAAAACGCGCGGGAGAATATATTAATCATGAGGCGCATTTCTGGGGAGCGGTTTTCGGCTTCCTGTTCACACTCGCAATGAAGCCGGATTTGTTCACCAATTTTATCAATTCCATAACCAGTTTCATGCGATGAACCGAGCTGCTTTCCTTGACCGTGACGGAGTACTCATCAAAGAAAGAGGCGACTACAATTACCTGCCCGAACATTTTATTATTAATGACGGAGTAATTGAAGCATTGAAATTTCTCCGGGAAAAAAAGTTTATGCTCGTAGTCATCTCAAACCAGAGCGGTGTGGCAAAAAAAGTATACGACATTGAAACTATTGAGCGGTTTCATCAAAAGATGATTGATAAGCTTAGTGAAAGCAGGATAAAGATTTCAGAAATTTACTATTGCCCGCACCATCCCGATTCAGGACTTTGCCTGTGCCGCAAGCCCCTTCCCCTTTTGTTTGAAAAAGCCATTGCCCGTTTTAAAATTGACCCAGCAAAATCCTTTTTAATAGGCGATGCACCCCGCGATGCTGAAGCTGCCATGCAATGCGGGGTAAAACCATACCTCATTAAGCCTAATGCAAATCTGTTGGAGGAGGTGAAGAAAATTGTCAGCGCTTAACCATTTACCTGCTAATAATTAATTTTTGTGAAAAGATTTTCTCTTTATTTTTTATGGAGAGAAAATAAATGCCATTGGGATAAGAGGATAAATTAATTGTTGAATTATTGATTTGCTGAATGGTTGATTGAAATACTTTTTCTCCTAACAAATTATAAATAGCAACATCATTTTTTCCATATAGCCCCCTTATTTTTATTTGGTTGCTTGCTGGATTTGGGTAAACAAAAATTTCATTCTCTTTTCCTCTTTCATTAACCCCAACTCCATCAAAACAGTTATTAGAATCGGTTGGCAATTCATATACAGAAATATCATCTATATAAAAATAAGCATAACCTAACCAGAAATTTCCAACAGTAAGAGTATCCGTGTTAGCATCATTGTAAAAATTACCTATCGTCATAAATTTTTCCCCCCCCCGCAGTAAACACTCCAGAAATTTTTGTCCAATTAATTGCATCAGTGATAATATTGCCAAAAAGATTTTCTACTTGAGGAAGGTAATTTAAAACAAGTCCCGTATTGTAGTTGTAAATACTATCCGTAGAAAAGTAAGCGCCAATTCTACTGGTAGCCAACCTGCAAGAATCGGCATTTGACACATAAAATGTTACGCAATAGCTTCTGTCCTGTATTAGGGAGTCAATTAATTTCACTTCAATGTACTCTCTTACGTTTGGAGTCGCAAATGTAGCGAGGTCAGCATACCCGCTACCGGTTCTCGCAAATTGGTATCCAAAATAATTTGATGGTACATCAACAGGCAGCGCGGATGGACCCACATAACAAGCGTGACAAAAATCCGGGGTATTCAGTGTGGGACTGAACCATGGAATAGCAAGAGAAAGTTGTGCTCCGTCTGTTGGGCAGGAAGTAAACAACTCAAAACTTGGGTTGGGGACTAAATTTTGTCCTTCCGATTTAAGAAAGAGCAGCAAACAGCTAAAGAGAATAACACTATTAAATTTCATGACATAAAAGGAGAGGTAAAGTTACCTCTCCTTTTTGGAATCTTCGCTATTTTACAATGACCAATTTTTCAGTTGAAATTACTTCATTATCCTGCTTTATTCCAGCAAAATAAATTCCTTGTTCAAAAACTTTGGTAGAAATGGTAATTTTATCTATTACTGAATTCAGAATTCGTATAAATACTTCTCTTCCTGTTACATCGCAAAGCACAAACATTCCTGTTTCATTTTCACCCAACGAGTATGCAATATTCAATTCATCGCTTGTAGGGTTTGGATAAATATGCATAAAGCTTTCCTTTATTTGTTTTTCTTTTGACAACCTTTCTCCTATATCGCCATAGTCATTAAAATCAAGCCCGAGCATTACTCTCGCAGTGTAAACAGCCGGTCCGCCAGAGACAGGATTTTGTTCAGCTATATCCAAAAGCATGCTATACTGACTCTCTGTTAAGGTGTAAATATCCTTTGCCCATGTGGCAAGATAAATTTCGTTAGTTGTCCTTTCGTTAGCGGCTGCCAGATTTTCAGGTGTTATTGTAGAATTGATATCTTCAGCTTCTTCATAATCTTCGGCATCCATATTATATTTAACCTGAGCCATCCTGCCAACATTGGTGTTAGCTTCGTCAGTATAAAAATCCTGCAAATAACCATCATACGAGGTGTTAAGGTTCATAAGAGAATTATTGTAGAGCAGCTCTTTGTAAATCTCCACCTGCGCTAAAAATTTTCCCTGTTCTGTAAGCGTGCAGTTCTCATCCCTTGTCCATTCCAGTAAGTTTGCAAGCTGTCTTTGTCTATCCAAAGGATTATCTCCTATGATTGCCGGATAAGAGCAATTGGGATTTGGATTATCTGCGTATCTCCACAAACCCGTGATAATTTTCCTTGTTAGGTACCACAAGAATATAGTAGTAAGTCCCGTCCGGTACCCCGCCTCCGTTCCATTGGTTATTGTAGTTGCTGCTTTGGTAAACTCTGCTGCCCCAACGGTTAAATATTTGCAGTGAAGAATTTGCAGGCAGGTTTTTTATGTAAAACACATCATTCTTTAAATCGTTATTTGGGGTAAAGATGTTATAGATTTCTATGGGCTGTTCCGGTGGTGGAGGCGGTGGGCAAGGTGGGTCAACAAAAACTGTTACAGTATCGGTGCTGGTCCAGTCACATAGTGTTCCCGTAATGGTATCTCGTACAGTTAAAATGTAAGTTATAGTTTGTGTTGGACTCGCAACCGGTTGTGCTATGGCTGTATCACTTAATCCCGTTGCTGGCTGCCATGTATAAATACATCCATTGCACGGCTGCATACCTATCTGCGTGCTGCTGTCTGCGCACACTACTTTATCTCCTCCCGCATTGGCAGTATCTATTAGCATCTCTTCTACAAAGACATCATCTATGAAATAATATGATGTGAAAAAACCTGAAGAACCAATAGTATCTACCGTTGTAGAAATTAAATCTCTGAAATTACCAATTAACATAAACCGTTCCCCCCCCTGGGCAATAAAGGCGCCTTTAACTAAAACCCAATTACTGGTATCAATTATAACAAATTGGTTTTCTATTTGCGGATTTCTGATTAAAGGTTGGTAACTGGGAGAATAATAAAACACGCTGTCCACATCAAAATAAATTCCTTGTTTATTGCATGCATTTCGTCCGTTGCTACCTCTCGAAATATAGTAACCTCCGCAATATTTTTTTTTTGCTTTTAAAGAATCCGTTAGACCAACTTCAAGATATTCCCATCCGCCACCCGGATTATTGATAAAAGCAATACCGGCATAGGCATTAGCAGTTCTTGGAAATTGAAATCCCATCCAATTTGCCGGAACACCTGCAATATGTAAAGTTGAAGTATCACAGATATTATAATAATCAGAACTTCCTGAAGGTTGTTGCCACGTCATAAAAGGTACATTCGGCTGAAACCAAAAGTTTGCGTAAAAAATTTGACTGGTTGTTGTGGGGCAGGTATTGTAACTTTCAAAACTCGGATTTGAAACTAAGTTCTGAGAAAAAATTTTGCAAGGAACCAAGACTGCAAAAATAAGGAGGATTAATCCCTGCATTTTCATAAAACAAATATAAAAAAAGAGCGATACCACTTTATCTGCGTATTTCTATCCCGCAATACTACGGCATTTCGCTATCTGCGAAGCTCAACAAAGCCATGATAACTTTCTTTACTCGGCAACACAAGTATGTAATAATACGTACCGTCCGGCGCACCACCTCCATTCCATTGGTTGCTATAGTTGCTGCTTTGGTAAACCCTGCTGCCCCAACGGTTAAATATTTGCAACGAAGAATTAGCAGGCAGGTTTTTTATGTAAAACACATCGTTCTTTAAATCATTGTTTGGAGTAAAGATGTTATAGATTTCTATGGGCTGTTCTGGTGGTGGAGGCGGTGGGCAAGGTGGGTCAACAAAAACTGTTACAGTATCGGTACTGGTCCAGTCACATATTGTACCTGTGCCTGTATCATGCACGGTTAAAATGTAGGTTGTGGTTTGTGTTGGAAAAGCAAGTGGTTGCGCAATAGTTGTATCACTTAATCCCGTTGCCGGCTGCCAAGTGTAAATGCAGCCGCTTCCTGCAGCAACACCTAATTGTATACTGTCTCCCTCGCAAATTATATTATCAGTTCCCGCATTGGCAGTATCTATCTGCATCTCTTCTACGAAAACATCATCTATAAAATAATATGCAGCATTAGCAAAACCATTAGGACTGCAAAATGACGGACGAGGATACACTAGAGTGTCATGTGCTGTCTGGCTGTCATTACGAAAGTTACCAATGGTTATAAATCGTTCTCCGCCAATTGATTTGACGATACCGGAAATTAAAACCCAGTTCAATGTATCATAAATAATATTTCCCGCAGTACTTTCTATTTGCGGAATGACAGGTATAACAGTCCAAAATGGTGGCGTTGTTTGTCTTACACTATCTTTTGAAAAATGGATTCCTAATCTGTCAACCGCATGTATTACTGCATATAGACATTCAGGGTTATTTACATAAAATCCTCCACAGTAATGTTTTCCCTTTCTTAATGAATCGAGTAGTTCTACTTCAATATACTCTCTATAATCTGAAACAATATAATATGCTATAAGCCCAGCATATGCGTTTCCTGTCCGGGCATATTGAAACCCGAAAGTATTAAAAGGAACAGATGCTGAAACATCCGGAGGGGGGGGGGCAGCGCAGGAATTAAAATAATCGCTTCCGCCTAAAAACGGCACAGGGTCAAACCATGGAACAGCATATTTCAATAACGCACTCCATGTAGGACATGAATCATGAACTTCAAAGCTGTAATTAGGTACTAAGTTCTGACTTTGAACTTTGATAGAAATTATTACAAAAATTATGAAGGTAAATATTACTTTCATTACTCAAAAATACAAAAAGAGCGGTACGTCTCAAGCGTACCGCTCTCTAATAATTAAAATAATGGAATTACTTTATTATAACCAGTTTTTCCTGTCCAATTAAGGCATCATCTGCAGACAGACGTAAATAATAAATACCATTTGCAATTCCTGTAGTCGAAATACTGATAATATCAGTACCACCTGCAAGCTCCTGCGTCAGCAGTTCCCTGCCTGTTATATCGGTAATCACCAGCAATCCTTTTTCATCGCTGCCCAATGAATAGTAAACAGTGACTTCAGAAGCAGCAGGGTTAGGATAAACATGGAGATAGTGGTCAACGGTATTCTCTGCAGAGGCAATGCGGTTTCCGCTCGGTCCTATGTCATTAAAATCCAAACCGAGCATCACGCGAGCCGTATATACAGCAGAGCCACCGCTTACCGGATTTTGCTCCGCTATACTGAGCAGCGCATCGTACTGCGCTTGCGTAAATGTATAAATGTCCTTCGCCCAGGTGGCAAGATAAATTTCATTGGCTATTCGCTCATTCGCTGCCGACTGATTTTCAGGTGTAACATTCGAATTTTCGTTTTCAGCTCCCTGATAATCTTCTTCACCAATCAGGAAACGCACGTTTGCCAACTGTCCTATGGCAGTGCCGGTGGCATCATCGTAAAAATCCTGAAGGTAGGCATCATCGGGGGTGCTAAGGTTCATAAGGTTGGAATTATACATGAGCTCTTTATACACATCGAGCTGCGACTCGAAAATCCGTTCAGGGCTAAGGGTGCAGGCAGGGTCTTCCGTCGCCCTGATGATGTCTGCCAGCGCTTTCTGAAATGCAATGTTACTCATAGACTGAGGAATTGTATAGGTACAGCTCGTATTAGTGTTGGGAAAAGTTGATGTTAGAAGAATGAAACCCCCAGGAGAAATAAGCGGAGGGTTCCATGGATAACTTGGAGGTCCGGGTGGTGCTTGTTCATACCATATATTTCCTGTAACCAGGTTAGGCCCAAAACCATAAACATCCTGGAAAGGTGAATATCCGCTTGTGGGCCCTATGTTCCACCTGTTGTCCTGTGGCAAGGAGGAAGTTCCCTGTACGCCCGGGTCAGAGTTATCAAACCAAAAACCAACACGGTTATATCCCAGCACATTGCACTGGAAAGTGTTGTTACCGGGAATATTAAATCCTCTTATACCAGAGCCAAGGTATCCCAAGTAATTATTAATGACATTGGTAAAGTTGCTGCTCTCAACAGAAATACCGGAGAGATACGAAAAGGTTGACGTAGAGTTAATATACGTGCTGTTAGGAGCTGTTCCGGGAAAGCAGCCATTGTTAAATTGATTCATAGAAACCAGGTTGCTGCAGCGGTACACCCAATTATCCAGCACATGACTCTTGTTATTATTCTGCACTCTTATTCCGTAGCTGGGCCACGTGTCAGGATGATTTTGCGGATAATAAATATCATTTATGCCTACAATATTTGCCTGGTAAAGATTGGTTGCCTGTATTCCGGTAGGTGTATACTTAATTGTATTTGCACTAACAGTGGTTGCAGGGCAAATGGAAGGGTTAAGTAATGCCTCCTGCACAGTTATGGCTGTTGCTCCCTGCGTTATAATGGTGTTGGCGGGGTTAAAGTCGTTATCGGTAATGCTGATAGTGGAGCTGGCGTTGTTCAACATCCTTACGCCGCGCTGGCATTTATCGAGCGTGTTATGATGAATGGTCATCAGCGCTGCAGCAGAACCAAAGACATCTGTACCTACGAGCACGTTGTTAAAAGTATTATAGGCGACATTCACGTTGTGCTTACCTTGCACAGAAATTCCAAAGTCGGAATTAGTGAATGTGTTTGAATAGCCCGGTCCAAGGCCTATCCCGATTCCTGCAGCAGACGCTATCTTATACGGGGCTTGTGCAAAAATGCAAATCCCTTCGGGCGGGCAGACAGGCCCTCCGGGAAAACTAGGCGGGCAGGGATTTATCCTGTGGATGTTGTCAAAAGAATTGTTATAGGCAAGCAGCAAACTTTGTTTGCTCCAGATACCTACATCCATATCAGAGAACTGGTTCAGGTCAGGGGGATTAGTGCTGCCGATTTGAATCTGTTCAACCTTATTTATTTCAATGCCAATATTAGTGCGCTGCAGTGCCGGGTTTACAAATATTGTGTTAGGCGTATAGTAGGGGCGCATGGGAAATGAAAGAATATCAGTAGTAAGTATAGAACGTTCAATGGTTCCCGGATGCGGCCCTTGCCCGGTAAATGTATTTACTATAATATCTTTATTATTATTTTGAAATTGTCCCCATCGAATAGTAAACGGGGCGCCATAATCAGATACTATTACATTTCTCGCATCCATGAAAGTAGTGTAATTATCTGTTCCTGTAATCGGAGGAGGATTTACAATAAGAGTACCCAAATTATTCTGGTCAAAATAAATTCCGTCCCACATAAAGTCGCATCCTGCCTCAACTACGGTTGCCAGGCCAGTACCCGAAGTAGGAAAAAGATAAGGAGGGTTATATGCAGCATGATATATTTGAGGGCTCGAAAAAGTAAGCGTGTATAACGGCTTAATTAATATTTTAGCCTCAGGGCCCATCTTAATATTTGGGCAATCTTCAAAAGTAAAAGACTGGTCAATAGTAAACGTACCGTTAATGTAAATATCGGCAGACGTAGCCAATGTGGTAACTCCATTGGGATATGTTAAGTAAGGCGATACTGTCGGTTCGTTAGGTAATTGAGATACCGAAGTATTATTGATGAGTGCCCTACTTGCAGCATGCAGGGACGTACAGCATTGGTAAATCGGAATACAAACTTCCTGTGGTCCGCAGCATGTAATAATATCAGCACATAATTCAGCAGCTGCACCATTATTATCAAATGTCGCACCGTTATAATCCACAGCTGCGTCATTTCCCGATTGGGATATCGAATAACCTGACATACCATTTATTATCCAGTTCGATATGCTGAGCGTTCCGGTATACCCCGTTGGAGGAACAAGTGTATACTGAGTTATTCCGTCAGCATCCAGGCAATTATTGTTAGGTCCGGTTATCGTAAATGGTATTTCATCAGCAACGTCAATAATCAGAGTAACGCAACCTGCGCAACTCGTGGGACATGAAGGAGAAGGAGTAACAGGTTGAATGCAAAAAATATATTGATACGTTCCCGGCACACTGAAAATGCAACTCCATTGACTAATGGAGCTCATCAATACAGGAGAAGAGGTTCCGGGAAATGAAGATGCACAGGGTGGAAATCCACCTGTTACATTGGTAGTTACCCACCAGTCAGGGCAAGTTGAAGTATTCTGTATATCAAAAAATAATTCAGTGCCTGTACATACGTGTACGTGATGAGTGGCATTCGCACTTGTAAAAGTTATAAAACAGTTGCCATCGGTGCAATTTCCGGTTACGAATAGACCCGGACATGGTGGTTGTGCTTTTACATTAAAATTAAATGTGCTCATTGCTGCTATAAGCAGCGCAATAAAAATTTTCATTTCGTTTTTCATGATAATCGATTTTAATGAGTTAAATATTATGGAGAGAGAAAAAGAATCATTGAAAATTTCAATGTTCAATATTCCACATAGTTTTTATTTCTGTCAATCCCCTTTGGGGGACATTTTAGTCCCCTTTTGGTTGGGGACTAGGGTCAAATCGTTCTTTTTTGAGGAAGTAAAGAAAATATTTGCACACACATCGATGTAAAACTTTTCACGCTGCTGAAACGTCCTGATACGTTTCAGTCTAATTTTGCGTTTATAATTCTGAAAGGTGGAAACGCATTATATAAATCTTAACGGTGAATTGCTTGATGCTTCGGTTCCGGTATTGTTTGCCGACAACCGCGGCGTTCGCTATGGCGATGCGATTTTCGAGAGCATGCGTTTTTCTCAAGGAGAAATACTTTTTTATGAAGACCATTTCGACCGGCTCAAGCGCGCTATGAATGTTATCGGTATAAGGGGCAACGAAAATTTTTCGCCCAACAACCTGCGCTTTCATATTCATGCCACCGTGCAGGCGAACCGGATTACAGGCAGCGCCAAAATACGACTGACCGTTTTTCGCAACGGTGCGGGAACATATATTCCGCAAACCGGTGAATCGTCTTTCATCATTCATTCGGAGCCGCTGCCGGATGAAAATTTTTCACTGAATCCCGAAGGGCTGCGTATTGATATTTTCAGGGAAATGAAAAAGCAGGTTAACATTCTGTCGCCATATAAATCGGCTAACTCTATTCTTTATGTGCTTGCGGGGCTTTTCAAAACAAAAAATAACCTGGACGATTGCATTATCCTGAACGATAAAGAAAACATTTGCGAGGGTATAACTTCCAATGTTTTTATCCGGAAAAATAACCAGACCATCACTCCTCCGTTGTCTGACGGCTGCATTGACGGAGTGATGAGGAAAAATATCATCCGCCTGCTGGAACAAGAAGGCACGGGCTGTATAGAAAAGTCATTGTCTGTAAGCGACCTTCAATCTGCCGATGAAATATTTTTTACCAACATTTCCATGGGAATACGTTGGGTAGGTGCTTTTAATCAAAAAAGATTTTACAATAAGTTTTCCGCTTCAGTATTTCCGCTGCTTTTGGGTGCGGCAGAAATAAAAAAGGTCTGAAAAATTTCAGACCTTTTTACAAATGGAAAAAAGAAAATTATTTTTTAGTAGTCTTTGCCGGAGGAGTTGTTGATGCCGGAGTAGACATTGCAGCATCGCATGCAGCCATATCAGCTTCTGATTTTGCTTTTGTAGTTGCATAAGCGGTGTTCCACGTGTTGAGGGTGTTCTTTGCATTGTCGAGTTTGGTGTTCCATTCGGTCAAAGCTGCAGTAGCTTCTGTATTGTTCACTTCACCTTTTTCAACTTTTTCTTTCCATGCGGTATAATCAGCTGTATTCTTTTCCCAATCTGTCTGGAATTTTGTCCAGTCGTTCTTCATAGTTTCAAGAGCGGTAAGATTTGCTTTGTCGTTATTATCCAGTTCCATGAGTTTGCTCTTCATGGTTTCATCTTTCATCTTTGGCATAGACTCTGTCATCATTGCAGTCTGGTGGTCAACGTGCTCTTTGGTTTTGCTATACTGTGTTGCGAGGTCGGCTCCCCAGTTGTTTGCCATAGTGCCGGCTTCTGCCCATGCTGCCTCAAAAGTTGCCATAGCCGTTTTGGTTTCTTCGGTAACTCCTTTGCTGCATGAATTCAGTAACAGTGCGCCTGCAACCATCGCTGATAAAATAAGTTTTGATTTCATTTTTTTTCTTTTTTTAAGGGTTGGTTTGGTTATGTTAATTAACAGGGTACAAACTTATAATAATTCTTATTTCGTAATCAACCCGTTACAAATATTTTTTCAACATCACTTGCTCATTCTCCCCGGAAACATGCGTCTTATATAGTCCATGCTGCCCGGGCTGGCAGAAAGCTCGGGAAAAACTCCCAGGTTTGCATGCCGTATATCCTCTATAGTATAGAAGGCATTGGGGTTGTATTTATTAATTATTTCACGAATTTGCTGCAAATCTTTGCGTTTTATAATGGTAAAGATAATCTTAACGGGGCCTTTTGCCCCATGCCCGTCAATGACTGTAATGCCCACATTAGCTACGGTAAGGGCATGTATCAGTTCCCTCGAATCCTGCGAGGTTATGATTCTAAGTACCAATGTGCCTAAAGCCAGCCGCCTTTCAATATACATGCCCACAATGGTTCCGGTAGCATACCCGCCCGCAAAAGCAATATAACATAAAGGATTACTAAGGTTTTTCATTATTTGCCCAATGGAAATCAACCATATAAGCACTTCAAAAAACGCCATGATGGGAACCACTCTTCTAAGCCCCTTGCTTATAAAAACGTTTCGCAACGTGCCTAAAGACACATCGCTCATTCGTGCTATAAAAATCAGCAACGGAAGTATTACCCACTTAAAGAGACTGTCATTCATGGCGCCATTAATAGGTTATACGTTATATGTTATTTGTTATACGAAATGTTATTTGTTACACACAATTATTTTCTAATAACTTATAACTTGTAACATATAATTACATCTTTTCTAACATCAGTTTTTCAGCAAGCATTGGTACGGCAATTCCTGCCCCCGAGTTTATCAATTCGGTGTTTCCCAGGGAAATATTTGAATCGGGATTCGGGTCTACATAATATTTTTTTGCATCACGGGGAGCATACCGAACCAGTCCTGCAGCAGGATATACCTGGAGCGATGTTCCGATAATAATTACAATTTCTGCCTGCGAGATTATTTCTTCCGCTTTACGAATCATGGGCACTTCCTCTCCAAACCATACCACAAACGGGCGCAGCTGCGAGCCGCGCTCGCATGTGTCTCCCTCATTAAGTTCACTGCCTTTAATGTCGTATACAAGATGCCTGTACAATGTACTCTGCGCTTTCATTATCTCACCGTGAAGATGCAACACTTTTGACGAGCCGGCGCGCTCGTGTAAATCGTCAATGTTCTGTGTAATAATTTCAATATCAAATTTCGATTCCAGCTTTGCCAGCGCCGTATGCGCTGCATTGGGCTTTGCATTAATCACCTGCCGCCTGCGGGCATTGTAAAATTCAAGAACCAGTTTCCTGTCTCTGTGCCACGCTTCGGGCGTGGCTACGTCATATACGTTGTACTCTTCCCAAAGGCCGTCAGAGTCGCGGAAAGTTTTCAGCCCGCTTTCTGCGCTGATGCCTGAACCGGTAAATGCTACAAGCTTACGCATCGCTATTTAAAATCACCGTTGCAAAATTTCAGAAAATTTCTGACTGCAAAAAGTGTTTCATCTCTTGCCTCAAAAAATCCCGAATGGCCTACATTATCGAGCAAAAGTGTAAATGATTTTTTGGGGAAAGAAGTGATTATAAAATTTTTATCAAACGGAACAGAATTGTCATTTTTACCCATGATAAAAAGAAAAGGCAGTGATGTTTCATTTGCGAAATCCGAAGAATCGCTTCTATCGCGCATAGCGGTGAGTGAAGCAACCATGCTTTCTGCAGTTGTCTGCTGCGCAATTTTTTTCAGTGTATTTATCCCTTCGGCACAACGCGTTATATTTTCTTTTGCAAAAAGATTCGGAATCAGTTCTGCACTGAAACCTGCCCTGTCTTTTTTCACAGCTTCGATAGAGCGGTTGCGGCCTGTTTTTTTCTCATCGCTGTCGGCAAAAACGGTGGAATGAAAAAGCCCTATACCCTTCAGCAAATTTTCTCCCTGAAATTTTTTCGCAAATGCCAATGAAATATATCCTCCCATTGAATGACCGATGAGTGTAAATTGCTTGATGCCCGAATGAGATACAACACTATGAACCGCATCAGCATAACCTTCCATGGTAGAAAGATTTTCAGGCAGCCCGCTCAAACCATGCCCCGGCAAATCGGGAGTGATGACGGTAAATTCCTTCGAAAGCTCTTTAGTAAAATCTTTCCAGACTTCTGATGATTGCGGGAAACCGTGAACTAAAACAGCGGCAGGGCCATTGCCTTCGCGGTTGTAACTTAATTCCGTATCCCTGAATAAAATTTTTTGTATCATTTTAAAAAATAATTTTCTGTATTGAAACCTCTTAAAAATTCTTCAATGCGTAATCGTTTCTTTCCGGCAAGCTGCAGTTCTTTTAAAAGAATATAACCCCCTTGTACAGCCACCTTCAAAAATGATTTATGATCTGATATAATTTTCCCCGGTGCAAAATTATGATTCATTATTTCTTTTTGCGATGAAAAAATATTTACCCTCGATGAGGAGCTTCCATTTACAATTTCGGTCCATGCAGAGGGGACCGGGCTTAGGCCGCGTATAAAATTAAAAATCTTTTCAGGCGATTGGTTCCAGTTGATGCGGCAGAATTCTTTTGAAAGCTTTGGCGCGGTATGCAATGTATGACTTGATGCAGGTTGATTTTGTTCATTAGAATGAACTGTTCCTTTCTCAATTTGCCTGAGTGTTTCAAGCAAAAGCGCCGCGCCGGCATTCATAAGCTTATCGTGAAGTGTGCCGGCAGTATCATTTTCATCTATATAAATTTTTTCCTGTAAAATAATTTTTCCCGTATCAATTTTTTCATTGATATAAAATGTGGTGACTCCCGTTTCTTTTTCCCCGTTAATAATAACATGGTTAATGGGAGCCGCTCCCCTGTAATCCGGCAAAAGAGACGCGTGAAGATTTATGGTCCCAAGCTTGGGCAAGCGCCAAACGGTTTCGGGTAATTTTCTGAACGCAACAATCACCTGCAGGTCAGGATGGATTGAATTCAACTCGCTGATAAAGCTTTCATCCGAAAGTTTTTCGGGCTGAAGAATTTTTAATCCATGTGCAAGGGCAAATTGTTTCACCTCCGAAGATGCAGGTTTTAACCCTCTTCCGGCGGGCTTATCAGGAGAAGTAACTACGGCAGCGGGCACAAAGCTATTCTCAAGTAAAACCCGCAGCGGCTCAACTGCAAATTGTGGTGTTCCGTAGTAAATTATTTTCATGATTTTGCCTCACCCCTAACCCCCTCTCCTTTGGAGAGGGGAAAAAGGGTATTATACTTTAATACTTTTCCATCTCATACTTTTAAGATAGCGGTATGAAAGAGCTGCCATCAACATCCAGTAAATTACTTCGGAGACCCAGACACTTTCTACCGGCAGTTTCATAATCATCACCACAAAATAAATATATGTTACATAAATAAAGATAGCAAAAGTTTCTATCAGGAGCGAAACCCGCGTAGCGCCTGTTCCCGACACCATGGTGATAAGAACAAAAGCCACAGAGAAAAAGAGCATGGCAACAGTCATGATGCGCATGCAGCCGTACGAATCGCGGATAAGCACAGGGTCGGATGTAAAAATATTCAGGATAACTCCCGGAATAAGAAAATTAATCAGTGCAAACGTCCCGATGATGACAAAGCTCATAGAACAAATATTTTTCATCGCTTTAAAAACATCATCGTGTTTTCCCTGGCCAATGATGTTGCTGGTAATGGTTGAGGCAGCGGCCGATAATCCCCATATAGGCGTCATGCTAAGCATGTAGGCGTTGCGAACAATATTTGAAATGGCAAGTTGGTGCTCTCCTATTTTTTCGATAAAGACAAAAAATAAAAACCATCCGCCCATAGAAACGAGGTATTGCAAACCTACAGGATAACCTATGGTAAGAATTTTTTTTATGGTTTCAAGGTGCGGCTTGCCGAAACGGAAAAGGTCGTATTTTTTTATATCGATACGGGTGAGAGCATGGGTGACAAAGAAAACCAGCGCTGTTGCTTCGGCTATAACTGAAGCAAGAGCTGCACCGCGTATGCCCATAACGGGCGAACCAAAGTGCCCGAAGATGAAAGCGTAATCGAGCACAATATTAATACCCGCCATAAGCAGCATGCTATAGGTGATGATTCGCGTGCGCACAATGGAAATAGTGAATGCGCGAAACGACATGCTGAGCATGACAAAGAAAATTCCGAATGCACGCGTGTCTGAAAACTGAAGCGCAGCTTTATGAATCCTGGGAGAGGAAATAGTCCATGCAAAAACAGGATGCGCTCCAAAACGAAGCACTACAAAACAAATAATGGAGAAAAAAAATAAAAGATAAATACTGTTGTCGAATATAATTCCCGTTTCGCTTTCTTTTTGCTCACCTACCCTGCGCGAAATAAGGATTTGCGTTCCGCTGCTGAGCGCCCAGGCTACAATCACCATGGTAAAATACCAGATGCCCGCAATAACCGATGCACCCAATTCCACCTCGCCTACCCTGCCCAGGAAAATGGTGTCAATGATGTTAAGGAAACTCTGTGCAAAGCTGCTGATGATGAGGGGATACGCCAGCCGCCATATTTGCTTGTATGTAACCTGCAATTGCATAAACGCAGCAAAGGTAGCAGGAGAGTAAAGTAATCTTGTATTTTGTATCCACCAGACGTTTTTGAAATACGAATTTCGAAATCGGAATTTCGTATTTGTTCTCTAAACCCCTTTGCCTGCAAGGCATCCGCAGCTTTTACCGTTTCATCTTTTCCTTTTTTTATCACATCGAAAATCTTCTGAGACAGAGCATCCAACGGATAATTTTGACTTAATTTTTATCGTCACGCGGTCACAGTCACAGCTTAAAACTTAAAAATTCAGAGATGTATGTAAACAAAATGCGGCGGGCTGCATTTTTTATAGGTGTTTGTGAAAAAAAATTTTGCATCCTGAAAAATCAACTGTTCGCCCAAAGAATTACCACGTCTGCACAAGAAGGGTTAACCTTTCGTCAAATACAACTTGCTAAAAAAAGTCATGTTTACTAAATTGACGACAATCACGAATAAAATTTTCAAGACCCGTAAGTCATGAAAACAAAATTAAATCCTGCTGCATTTGTTCTATGGTTATATGCTTTCTTAACCATTTGCTCCGGAAAGTTAAGCGCTACACCTAACGTTAATCTTAACCAGGCAAAAAATGGTGTAGATACACTAACCATTAATCCCATGCTGTGGGTGAACGGAAATCTTGGAGCCGGAACCGCTCATTTCAATGAACAAATGTCCACGCCTTTTCAATGTGTATTTACCGGCTTAACGGCAGGGGTGCAGGGAACCATAACTATCGGTTATGATATTACGCACAGCGGCAGAAATGCTTATGATTATCTTACTCAATATAACCGGATACTTCCGCACAACTTTGCTGCTCACAATACCCCTGAAACTATTGACCCGCTGAGCGGTACAGGGCTGCCTGCAAACACACCTTTCACTACTTACCCTATTCCTATTCCTTCTGCCGCGGGGTCTCCCATTGCAGGGCAGCCGGTAACCAGCTTTATCACATTGCCGAACGGGGAACGCCTGATGACGCTTTACAACGGAACTATTGATACCATATATTATGTGACCGAGGGAGACTTAAATGCATCCCAATCTGAAACACGTATTGCCGTAAAGTTTACCCCTTCTGCTGCTACAACTGTCCTTTTATGGGGCGGGCATATTGCGAGCAGAAATGACTGGGGATATTCAATTGGCGGGGCTAATTCGGCAGGAGGCATAAGCGGCTCTCCGTTTCACATGCGTCTTGTGGACTGGACACTTGCCAACACAGGTAACCAGGACAGGTCTCTTGCCGGTGGTATTGTTGGCGGTCCTCCTCCCCCTCCGCTGCCCATTACATTACTTAATTTTAATGTAACTACTGTTCCCCAGGGAGTGCAGCTTAACTGGAGCACTGCTTTAGAATATAACAACAACTATTTCACTCTTGAGCGTTCTGCAGAGAATTTAAACTTTGAACCGCTTGGCATAGTTAACGGGGCGGGAAATTCTAATACACTCCTCAGCTATTCCTGGATTGATAAAAACCCTGCAGCCGGAACAAGCTATTACCGTCTTGTACAAACTGACTTTGACGGAGGCAGCAAGACCTATGGCCCTGTAAGTGTCCGTACCGGAGAAATGCCTTTTTCACTTTCGCTTGTCAACATATACCCCAATCCATCGTCAGGCGATTTCTATCTCATATACCATTCAGAAGACCGAAGCCCGGTATTGCTTGAAATTATGAATGCTGAAGGGAAAAGGTTTTATTCTGAAACTATTAATTCAATGCGCGGCACAAACTTTATCGAAATAAAAGACGGTATACTGCCCGGTAAAGGAATCTATTTCGTATGCCTTTCACAGGGACAGGTAAAATCGTTTGCCGAAAGAATAGTAAAACAATAAACCGTAAAATCCACCCCACATGCTAAAAGAATTACTTCGTAATCCCAAAACAACTCTCTTGCTGTTCGTTCTTTTTGTTGCAGCTTCATCACAGGCGCAATACCATGCCGCTATCGGTGTAAAAGGAGCCAAATTCGGTTCAGGAATTACAGCAAAATATTTCTTCTGGCCCGATAATGCTACCGGCCTTGAGATTGTGCTTGGACATACAAGAATTGCCAAAGGCGGATGGTTTACTACGGCTTTCTATGAAAACCAGATTCCGTTTCATATCCCCATTATTCAGCTCCCTCTCGATTTAATTGGCGGTATTGGAGGGCATGTCAATTATTATCCTCACCGCTATTACAAAATTGTTGAAGGCAAGGCTGATTATTACAATGATAATTGTATAGCCATTGGCGTTGATGTGCTGGTAGGAGTAGAATACCTCAGCCCTATTGTTTGGCTTCCTGTTGCCGTAGGAATAGAAGCGCAGCCTTTTATGGAATTCGTTAACAAAGGCCCCGAGTTCCTTGATGCATCCATTACGCTGAGATATGTCTTTAATAGGTTTTAGGTTGTAATTCCGAAGCCCGTTTCAGTAAAGGATACGGTGAAGTTATTCAAATGACTTAACCTGAATACGATACGGACATCCTTATCGTAACCATAAATCCGTTTCCCAAATCCATTTTATTTCATCCGCGTCAATTGCTACATTTGACGCTGCAGATTCTTTTAACACGCGGATGAACTATCTCGATTTCGAAAAACCTATTGAAGAGCTTACTACGTTGCTTGAAAAAACCAAAGAGATTGCCAGCAAAGGCAAGGTGGGTGTAAGTAAAGCGATAGCCGAGCTGGAGGAAAAACTAATCCAGGCAAAAAAAGATATTTACGGCAACTTAACGCCCTGGCAGCGGGTACAGCTTTCGCGCCACCCCGACCGCCCTTACTCTCTTGAGTATATTCAAAGCATTACCGATAACACATTTATAGAACTTTTTGGCGACCGAAACATAGGCGATGATAAAGCAGTCGTCGGCGGAATGGGAATGGTGAACGGGCAAACGATTATGTTCATCGGCCAGCAGAAAGGCAGCACCACCAAGCAGCGGCAATACCGCAATTTCGGAATGATGAATCCGGAGGGTTACCGCAAAGCGCTGCGGCTTATGAAGCTGGCAGAAAAATTTAATAAGCCTGTAGTAACGCTGATTGATACTCCCGGTGCATACCCGGGACTGGAAGCCGAAGAACGCGGACAAGGTGAAGCTATTGCCAGAAGTATTTATGAAATGTCGAAGCTCGAAATACCGGTGATATGCATCATCATAGGTGAAGGAGCATCGGGTGGTGCGCTTGGCATTGGCATCGGAGACCGCGTGCTGATGCTTGAAAACACCTGGTACTCGGTCATCTCTCCCGAATCATGCTCATCCATACTTTGGCGAAGTTGGGACTTTAAAGAAAAAGCTGCCGATGCGCTGAAGCTGACCGCAACCGACATGCTTTCGCTTTCCCTTGTTGACGGAATTATTCCCGAGCCGCTGGGTGGTGCGCACAGCAATCACGAAGAAATGTTCGGTATTGTGAAAGAATATATTCTAAACACATTAGCTGAGCTGAAAAAATTTACTCCGGCTGCCCGCATAGAAAGACGCATTAACAGGTTTTCTTCCATGGGTGTTTTTATTGACCTGGAAAAAGAAATGACTCCTGCCGAAGCAGCAAGCCTGAACCGCTGATTTCAAGAAATTATATTCCATTTCCCTTCTCCTTCAGGAGAAGGTGTCCCGCATTTTACGGGACGGATGAGGTCTTTAGACATAAAAAAGCTGAGACCTAACTATAATTTTTTTCTCCCGCAATTTTTTTTACAAATTCTTTTTCACAAAATGCTGACAGCAGTTATTTTCTGTTCAAAAATATTTTATCTGTAAAAAGATTTATCGCATTGATGTTTTAATATTTTTGGTGCCCCGTAAATTTTTCATGGCCAAGAAATCCGAGATAGTGAAAGGCAGGAGAAGTGCGTCTTCCAGGACACCTGCAGAACTGGTAACCGATGCCATGCTGCTGCAGCAATTCGGCAAATTGCCTCCACAAGCTATTGACCTTGAAGAAGCTGTGCTGGGTGCGTTGATGCTTGAAAAAAATGCGCTCACTTCTGTAATAGATATCCTTACTCCCGATTGCTTTTATAAAGATGCAAACCGGATTGTTTATGGAGCCATCAGGCGGCTGTTCGAAAAATCGCAGCCCATTGATTTGCTCACCGTAACAGCAGAACTAAGGCAGAGTGGTGAACTGGAAGCAGTAGGCGGACCGTATTATCTCACCCAGCTTACACGACCTGTCGCATCGGCAGCCAACATAGAATTCCATGCGCGCATTGTTTTGCAGAAACATATTCAGCGCGAATTGATTCGCATTTCGGGTGAAACGCTCCGCGAAGCATATAATGAAACGTCTGATGTTTTTGACTTGCTCGACCGCGCAGAAAAAAATCTTTTTGATGTTGCACAAGGAAATATCCGCAGCAATTACATAGAGATGAAAGACCTGGTGAGCATGTCCATAAGCCAGATAGAACATGCGCGCAGGCAGGAAAGCGGAATCACCGGCATTCCTTCGGGCTTCACAGAGCTTGATAAAGTTACTGCCGGCTGGCAGCGCTCCGACCTTATAATTATTGCAGCCCGCCCCGGTATGGGAAAAACATCTTTTGTTTTATCGCTGGCGCGCAACGCAGCGGTGCTTGCAAAAAAACCGGTGGCTGTCTTCTCGCTCGAAATGTCATCTGTTCAGCTTGCTCACCGTTTGATTTCTGCCGAGACCGAACTGAACTCTGACAAACTGCGCAAAGGAGCGCTTGCCGACCACGAGTGGGAGCAGCTTAACTCACTGGTAAAAAATATTTCTCAAGCGCCTCTTTATATTGATGACACTCCTGCTTTGTCCGTTTTCGATTTGCGTTCAAAATGCAGGCGACTGAAAGTGCAGCATAACGTAGAGCTGATTATTGTAGACTACATTCAGCTTATGCGTTCTGAAATTGATTCACGTTCGGGAAACCGTGAGCAGGAAATAAGTTCTATTTCACGTTCACTAAAAAGCATTGCAAAGGAGTTGAACGTTCCGGTGTTAGCCATTTCACAGCTGAATCGCTCCGTGGAAGCGCGGCTCACCAAGCGCCCCCAACTTTCTGATTTACGCGAGTCGGGCGCTATTGAGCAGGATGCCGACATGGTTCTTTTTATTTACCGTCCCGAATATTACAATCTTACGCAGGACGAAGAAGGAAACCCTACAGCCGGACTTGCTGAAATTATTATTGCCAAGCATCGCAACGGCGCGCTGCGCGATGTTAAGGTGCGTTTCATAGACCGCCTTGCCAAGTTTGTGGATTACGAAACGGTTGAATTTTCCTCTTCAACTGAAACAGGAGCTTCAGTTATTGACTATCCTTCCGGCAACGTGATTAAAGCATCGCGCATGGATGACATTGCCGATGAGGATACCAGCATGCCGTTTTAACGCCTCATCCCTCAAATCCCTTCTCCACTTGGAGAAGGGAGGTACGGCACAATGTATTCCCCCTCTCTAAATGGAGAGGG
This sequence comes from Bacteroidetes bacterium 2013_40CM_41_45, assembly GCA_002215675.1. Taxonomy (GTDB): domain Bacteria; phylum Bacteroidota; class Bacteroidia; order AKYH767-A; family 2013-40CM-41-45; genus 2013-40CM-41-45. The sequence continues at coordinate 118,041 of NGFH01000005.1, forward strand.
GGCTTAGGGGGTGAGGCTCTATCCCACTGCCATAAAAAACAAAGCGAGTATGGAGAGGATGAAGTAGCTTACAATAGAAACAGCACCGGCATAATCTTTTGCAATCCGTTGTGCTGCAAACAGGCACAGGAAGATTATTGCAGCCAGCATCACCCCATAAAATGAAATTACCGTTACGCGGTAAAATAAAATAGCGGCCGCACCGGCAAGACATGTTAACCCGCACAGCATTTCCATAACAGTCAGAAACGTAAGCAGTTCGATAGAAAATTTTTTCATGGGGCTGCCGGCAAATTGCCTGGAGATGTATTCAATATTCCCGATGCGGTCTATAATTTTATCGCTGCCGCTCTGCAAAAAAAGTACCGCAAAAAATATGGAAGAAAATATCTGAATAATAGTTATGGTACTGAATACGTTAGAGAGAAAAGAGGTTTCCATACCGCGGAATAATACTCTCAAAGATAGTGAATGTATCGTTTGAGGTTAGACGTTAGACGTTGAAAATTACCTGACATCATTATCAAACGTCCAACATCCAACCTTTTGTTAGCATCTCTGTTCGCAACGTACTTCATGTTATTAACAAATGGCAAATCATGTTGGTAACTTTCAGCCCTGACCACAACCGATTAAATTATTTTTGTCATCAACCACCAGCATGAAAATTACCTATTATGGACATTCCTGTTTTACTGCTGAAGTGATGGGAAAACATCTATTATTTGACCCTTTCATTTCGGGTAATCCGCTTGCTTCCGGAGTAGATGTTATGAAGATACAAGCTGATTATATCCTGTTATCACACGGGCATAATGACCATGTCGCCGATGCCGAAGCCATTGCCAGGCGCACGGGTGCAACCATTGTAGCTTCTTTTGAAGTGGCAATGTGGTTCAAGAAAAAAGGAGTGGAGAACTACCATCCCATGAACATTGGAGGACACCGTTTGTTTGATTTCGGGAAAGTGAAATGTGTTGCAGCCGTTCACTCAAGCACCCTGCCCGATGGAAGCAGTGGTGGCAACCCGATGGGCTTCCTCATTGAATCGTCAGACATTAATTTCTATTATGCGGGAGACACTGCGCTGACGTATGACATGAAGCTGATTGGCGATTACAAAAATATCGCGCTGGCGTTCCTTCCTATCGGCAATAACTTTACTATGGGAATAGATAACGCCGTTATTGCTGCAGACTTCATTCGTTGCGACCGCGTTATAGGAATGCATTACGACACCGAGGACTTTATCAAAATAGACCATAAAGAAGCAAAACAAAAATTTTCCCACGCCGGAAAAGAACTTATCCTGATGAAAATAGGTGAAACCATAAATTTAAACTGAGAAAAAGTTAATTACGTTATTAAGAAACAAGCTAAACATAGACCCTCTTCATGAATAAAATTATAGCCATTGCCAACCAAAAAGGCGGAGTCGGAAAAACCACTACTGCCATGAACCTTGCCGCATCTCTTGCTGTGCTCGAGTACAAAACTTTGCTTGTAGATGCCGACCCGCAGGCAAACAGTACATCGGGAGTAGGTTTTGACCCGCGCAATATTAAAACCAGTATTTATGAGTGCATCATCAATGATGATAATCCACGGAATATTATTCTTTCTACTAAGACACCGCATCTGCATCTTCTTCCTGCCCATATCGATTTGGTGGGAGCAGAAATAGAAATGATAAACCTGCCTCAGCGCGAGCAGAAAATGAAAAACGTGTTGGAGAAAGTGAAAAAGAATTTCGATTTCATTATCATTGACTGCGCTCCATCGCTGGGACTGGTAACCATCAATGCACTCACCGCTGCGGATTCTGTCCTTATCCCGGTGCAGTGCGAATACTTTGCACTCGAAGGGCTTGGCAAGCTTCTCAACACCATCAAGTTTGTGCAGACGCGCATCAACCCGAATCTTACCATAGAGGGAATCCTGCTTACCATGTACGATTCGCGGCTCCGTCTTTCCAACCAGGTGGTTGAAGAAGTGAAGATGCATTTCCAGCAAATGACGTTTGATACTATCATCCACCGTAACACCAAGCTGGGTGAAGCGCCAAGTTTCGGACATACCATTATTACACATGATGTTTCATCCAAAGGCGCTACCAACTACCTGAACCTTGCCAGAGAAATACTTCAGAAACATAACCTGACAAAAATGAAAGAGTCGGACAAAAAAATACCTGTGCATCATGACGACTAAGAAAAACGTTTTGGGCAGAGGACTCAGCGCACTGCTCGAGGACATTAATACGGATATTACGCTGAAGAATGAAACTGTTCCCGGTTCCGCTCCCGTAGCAGGTAGCATTACGGCTATTGCACTCGAAAAAATTGATGCCAATCCTTTTCAGCCCCGCAGCTCTTTTGAAGAACAGGCCTTGAATGAACTTGCTGATTCCATTCGCGAGCAGGGAATTATTCAACCCATCACCGTTCGAAAACTTGGATACGACAAGTACCAGATTATTTCAGGCGAAAGAAGATTCCGCGCATCGCGCATTGCAGGATTACAAAGCATACCCGCATACATACGTATTGCCAATGACCAGGCTATGCTTGAAATGTCTTTGGTGGAAAACATTCAGCGTGAAAATCTGAACGCCATTGAAATCGGAATCAGCTATAAACGGCTGGTGGATGAATGCAGTCTTTCGCAGGATGATGTGAGCAAGCGTGTGGGTAAGGAGCGCAGCACTGTAACCAACTACATGCGCCTGCTAAAACTTCCTCCTGAAATACAGGTTGCTGTCCGCGATAACATTCTTACTATGGGGCATGCACGCGCTATTGTCAGCGTAGACGACCCTGTTCAGCAGCTTGCCATCTTTCACGAGATTATGAGCAAGCAAATGTCGGTACGGGAAACTGAAAGTGCAGCAAGAAAATCTTCCGGCAGAAAAACAAAAAAGAATCCTGATGCTACAACTGCTAATTTACCGTTTGAATTTCGTAAGATTCAAAACGTGCTTACCAGCCAGCTCGAATCGAAAGTGGAAATAAAACTTTCCGGAAAAAATAATGGCAAAATCATTATCCCTTTCGATTCTACTGATGACTTAAACCGTATTCTCGAAAAACTGAATTACTGAAGTATCTTTTGAGGGAACAAAAATTACCAGATGAATCATGCGGGAAGGTACAAAGCCGGAACAAAGATGTTTCCGGTTCTCGGTTTCTGGTTTTTGACTTTTAGTTTTACATACACATCTGCGCAGCAACCGGCAAGAGATACTTTAGAATTTCATTCTCCCACAAAAGCAATTTTATTTTCTGCTGTTCTTCCCGGCGCAGGGCAGGTCTATAATAAAAAGTATTGGAAAATCCCTATCATTTACGCGGGCATAGGTGTTCTTATTTATTCCATTGACTATAACAGTAAAAATTATAAGACATTTAAGAATGCATACATTGCGCGCACAGATACAAATGCACTTACTACGGATAATTATCCCCGCTATACCGCAGACAACTTACGTACACTGTTTGAGTACTACCGCCGAAACCGGGACCTCTCCTACATTCTTGCAGGAACGCTCTATGTTCTTAATGTTTTAGATGCTTATGTTGATGCAGAACTATTTTATTTTGATGTAAGTGATAACCTTTCCCTTCGTTCTGCGCCATTCATAATGAATTCACTGCAAGGAAATACCATTGGCGGAATATCTCTTAGACTTTCTTTCTGAAAAATATGAAAATTGCCCTGCTGGGTTACGGAAAAATGGGAAAAGAACTGGAACAGGTTGCCCAGCAGCATAATCACCGGGTTATTATCCGCGCTGACGTTGAAAATATTTCTTCATTGAAAGACTCTGAACTTAAATCTGCCGATGTAGCTTTGGAATTTTCCACACCGGCTTCAGCTTTTGAAAATATATTGCGATGCATTAACGCAGGAGTTCCCGTTGTGTGCGGCACTACGGGCTGGACAGAGCGGATTGAAGAAATCAAATCGGTATGCAGAGAGAAAAACGGGGCGGTATTTTATGCTCCCAACTTCAGCATTGGCGTAAATATTTTTTTTGAGATTAACAGCCGTCTGGCGGAGCTGATGCGCAACAGGACTGAGTACGAACCGGAAATATACGAGGTTCATCATATTCATAAAAAAGATAAGCCGAGCGGAACAGCCATCGCCCTGGCGGAAACTATTATCGCTTCAGGAGGTAAAAAGACACAGTGGAAACTAAGAGATAATAAAAACGTTTCGACAGAAAAGGAAATTATGGTAACATCGGTTCGTGAAAATGAAGTACCGGGAATTCATACGGTTAAATATTTTTCGCAGGATGATGAAATAGAAATCACTCACGGTGCAAAAGGAAGAAGAGCTTTTGCATCGGGAGCGATAATGGCGGCTGAATGGCTGCAGGGAAAAAAAGGATTTTATGGAATGAAAGACATGATGTAGCATATGAAAAAATTCAGGATAAACTGGGAACTCATAAAAGATATTTTCTTCGCCATACTTACGGTTGGCGTGTGGTTCCTTCTTAAAACAAAACCGGGACAACGCAAATCCAAAACACGCGAGTGGGTTGATGCCATCATCTTTGCCGTAATTGCTGCCACGCTTATCCGCACATTTTTCATCGAAGCATATACCATTCCCACGCCTTCCATGGAGAAGTCGCTGCTGGTTGGTGATTTTCTTTTTGTAAGTAAAATCAGCTATGGTGCGCGAATTCCAAACACGCCGCTCTCATTTCCGTTTGCGCATCATACCATGCCGCTCATTGGTGGAAAATCATACCTTGAATGGATTAAAATAGGATATCATCGCCTACCCGGATTAGGAAAAATTAAAAATAACGATGTGGTAGTCTTCAACTGGCCTGCCGAAAATATGGGCCGTCCCGTTGACAAAAAAGAAAACTATATCAAACGCTGCATCGGCATTTCCGGTGATACGTTACAAATTATGGATGCCATCGTTTACATCAATAATAAAATTGTGTCGCTTCCACCCAGATCACAGTTTACCTACAGGATAAAAACAGATGGAAGTGGGTTTAACCCGGCTGCGCTCGAAAAAATAGATGTGTCTGAAGGCGGGCCTACTTCATCATCAGGCGATTTTGCATTTACGCTGACTCCCGAAGCCGTTGATAAAATGAAACAGATGTATAATGTGAAATCCGTGGAGCCCCTCACCTATCCGAAAGACAATGACCAGCCCGATATTTATCCTTACGATAAACTCCATCACTGGAACGTAGATAATTTCGGGCCAGTGTATATTCCAAAGAAGGGAGCAACCATATCGCTCACGCCTGAGAATACTTCGCTCTACAAAAAAATAATTACCGATTATGAACACCATTCGTTAACGATGAATGATTCAGTTATTTTGATTGACGGCAAGCCTGCTACGTCTTACACTTTTGAAATGGATTATTATTTTATGATGGGAGATAACCGGCACAATTCGTCTGACTCCCGTTACTGGGGCTTTGTTCCTGAAGACCATATTGTAGGCAAAGCGATTTTTATCTGGATGTCGTGGAATACAGAGGGAACATTTCTAAATAAAATACGCTGGAACCGGCTGTTTAATTTAATCCGGTAACGCGGCATGGCAGAAACGGTAATTACTTCTTCCTGCTATTTTCCTCCCATAATTTTTTTCAGCGAGTTTGTAAAGGCAAAGAATATTGTTGTTGATGTCCACGAATATTTTATTAAGCAAACGCTTCGCAACCGTACCTACATCTGCAGCGCCGCCGGCAAAGTACCATTAATTGTTCCTGTTCAACATAACGGCGGAAAACTGACAGCGGTCAAAGACATCAAGATAAGTTATGATGGCGGATGGCAAAAAAATCACTGGCGCTCTATTACTTCAGCTTACCGGAATTCTGCCTGGTTCGAATTTATGGAAGATGATATGGCTCCTTTCTTTTTCCATAAAGAAAAATTCCTTTGCGACCTGAATGAAAAAATACTTCAAACATCGTTGCGATTATGCGGGGCAGATATACCCGCCGCCCGAAGTAAAATGTATGTTAAGGATTATCCCGGGCCGCAATGGACTGACGTAAGAAATATGTCGGACATTAAGAGTTTTAATCAATATAATGAGCAAAAAAATTTTGGGTCGTATAGCCAGGTATTCTCCGAAAAGTTAGGATTTACAAGCGGTTTATCAATTCTCGACCTTCTTTTTAACCAGGGGAAACATGTTTTAGAATGCCTGACCGACCCTAAAAACTAACGCAGAAATTCTATCAAAAGAATCCATGCGATTGCCCTTATTGTATATATGATTTTAGCGGTTTTACCCTTATCTTTGCCTCGTAAAATCCAGAATTGTTTTAACATCGAACAGTGTAATAAAACGATGTGAATCAAAAATTTTTCGACCTGAAGCTAGATTAAATTTGTGACTGTATAAGTATTATGTGACCATGAAAAGAGTGTTCCTGATTTCTTTATCTCTCGTACTTGTTCTGATCGGTACAATGGCTGCCCCCAGCAATTTCGGTTTTGCGCTGGCATTTTTTGCGCTTGCCACGGGGTATTTCGTTTATGCCTTTTTTCAGAAAAGAGTAAGCTGAAATATTAATTCTCATCTGCACGGACAAGAAGAGGTTATATTTTTTATCGAGATGAAAAGGCGGCCGTTTATAACGGTTGCACAGAATTTTATTTTCTAATTTATTGTTTGATTTAATTGCATTAGGTTTGCCTTCATGCTTAAAAAGGCAGACAACCTGTTGCTTCTTGTAAAAAGATTTTTACTGCTTTTATTATTTTACTCTGTAGCCAGAATCCTGTTCCTGGTTTTCAACCTCGAATATTTTTCTGACCTCGGTTTTAAAAATTTGATTTTTTCTTTTGCTTCCGGAATCCGTTTCGACATCAGCTCCATTATAATTACTAATCTGCCCGTAATTCTGCTTCATTTTTTTTCGCTTCCGTTTTTTTATTCTGCTGCGTACCAGAAATTCATCAAAGCAGTGTTCATGCTTATCAACATACCCTGTATTTTTCTCAACTGCATCGACTTTGCTTATTTCAGTTTTACCTTCCGCAGAACTACCTTTGATATACTGGGAATTATCTCCGGTGGAGGCGATATTTTTAATACGCTTCCCGTAATGATTAAAGATTTCTGGTACATTCTCCTCATCTGGACTGTGTTGTCATTTTTTCTTATCAGATTTTATTCTGCAATAAGTAAAAATCATTTTGACCGTTACAAATTTCAACCGGGCTTTGGTGTACAGCGTATTGCGCTTCATGTATTTTTCCTTGCATTAATTGTCATCGGGTTCCGCGGCGGAATCCAGCTAAAACCGCTCAGCATTATTTCAGCAGGGCAATTTAATTCTGCCAAGGCGGCACCGCTTGTTTTAAATACTCCGTTCACCATAATAAAAACCATCGGGGAAAAAGAGCTGGCAGAGCTGAAATATTTTTCGGCTGAAGAAGCGTCAGAAATTTTCTCACCCGTGCACCGGTATCGCTCCGGAAAACCCTTTTCGCCTTTGAACGTTATTGTAATTGTTCTCGAAAGTTTTTCAAAAGAATATACAGGCGTCAATAACAGCGAAGTAAGCTATACCCCTTTTCTGGATTCGCTCATTTCTCACTCGCTTTTTTTTCCTGATGCATACGCTAACGGCAAACGCTCCATTGACGGGATTCCGGCAATTATTGCTTCCATTCCTTCGCTCGGCCAGGATGCCTTTATCACTTCTGCATACAGCACCAATGCCTTTGATAACCTTGCATCGCTCCTGGGAAAGAAAAAATATTCCACTGCTTTTTTTCATGGAGGAAATAACGGCACTATGGGCTTCGACCATTTTATACACAATGCGGGATTCGAAAAATATTATGGAAGAAAGGAGTATAATAACGATGCGGATTTTGACGGGACATGGGGAATTTATGACGAAGAATTTCTGCAATTCACGGCGAGGAAAATAAATGAAATGAAACCGCCTTTCTTCGCCAGTGTGTTTACCCTTTCATCACATCATCCCTACTCTGTTCCTGAAAAATACAAAGGGAAATTTCCAAAGGGAACGCTGCCAATTCATGAAAGCATTGGGTATGCCGATTATTCGCTCAAAAAATTTTTTGAAACAGTCCGGAGATATCCCTGGTTTGACAACACGCTCTTTGTAATTACAGCAGACCACACTGCGCTTTCTTCCCAACCGTTTTTTCATACCTGGGCAGGAATGTTTGCTATACCGCTCTTGTATTATTACCCTGCAGGTTTGCCTGCCGCAACTGCATCTGTTACCACGCAGCAATGTGATATTGTTCCGAGTGTGTTGCATTATCTTAATTTTGATGAACCCTTCATGGCTTTCGGCAACAGCGTTTTCGATTCAGCGGCATCGCATTTTGCAATTACCATGCATAACAATGTTTACCAGATTATCGAAAACGGTTACTCTCTTCTGGCGGATACTTCTCATACTATCAGCTTATATCTTTTCAAGACCGATTCACTTTTCAAAGAAGACCTTTCGAAAAAAAATATTCCTGTTCAGCAATCCATGGAAAGAAAACTGCGGGCATACGTGCAACAATTTAACAGCGGCATGATTCATAACAAGCTGAAAGCAGAATAATTTTATATGAAGAAAAAAATCCGGTTTGTTATAAACCCCCGCGCCGGAGTACGTGCAGGCAGGGAACTTCCCGGTATTATTGACAGGATTGTTGACAAAAATATTTTTGATGTTGAAATCATCCAGACGCAATATGCAGGGCACGGGGAAGAATTAAGCGCAGATGCAGTCGGGAAAAATTATTTTGCTGTGGTGGGTGCGGGAGGTGATGGTTCTGTGCAGGAAATTGCCAGGGCAACAGCTGGAACCCAAACTCTGCTCGGTATTATTCCCAAAGGTTCGGGAAACGGTTTTGCGCGGCATCTTAAAATTCCTATGCATGCGCATGAGGCACTGGAAGTCATTAATCGTTCTCATCATGTAACGACAGACGTATTGAAAGTAAACGGAACCGTCTGCGTCAATGTTTTTGGTATCGGCTTTGACGGGCATATCGCAAACCTTTTTTCGAAAATGCCTGCGCGCGGATATGCTACATACGCAAAACTTGTGTTAAGCAGGTTCAATATTTTTAAGCCGGTGGAGTTTCAATTAATGGTGGACGGCAAACCTCTCCATATAAAAAGTTTTCTTCTCACTTTCGCAAATGGCTCGCAGTTCGGGAATAATGCTGCCATTGCTCCCTATGCAGACGTACGTGACGGAGTGATGGATGTATGCTCCATTCAAAAATTTCCTTTTGCGGCTGCGCCCACTTTAATATATTTGCTGATGAAAAGTAAATTAGACCGAAGCCGGTATTACAGTATGTTTCGTGCCAAAGAAATTGTGATTCACCTTGCGCATCCCGTTGAAGCGCATCTTGACGGTGAGCCGGTGGTGCTGGATAATGAGGTGCGCGTTGAGGTTGTTCCGAAATGTCTTAATGTGATTGTTCCCTGAAAAATTTCTATGAACAAATTCACCCGATTCCTGAAAAGCTTTCAATACGCATGGTACGGAATTGTCTATACCGTAACAACGCAACCTAACTTCAGAAGACACATTGTGGTTGCTGTAATTGCTTTGCTTGCCGGATGGTATTATGACCTCTTCGCCTGGGAATGGTGCATGATACTTTTGAGCATTGGTTTTGTGTGGACGGCAGAATTAATCAATACAGCGTTCGAGCATCTTACGGATGTAGTTACTCCCGAATATAATCCTTTGGTAGGAAAAGTTAAAGACATTGCCGCCGGTGCTGTACTATTTGCAGCCATTGCCGCAGGTATTGTGGGACTGATTATTTTTCTGCCTTATATCTTTTGAAGGAAGTTTTTCCATTCACCAAATATTTATTTCGTCTTCACCCATATAAGTTATCCGTTATCGGTTATCCGCTAGTGCACACAGGGATATTTTTCTCGAATAACAAATAACATTTTTCTCTGCCTATCTTCGCCCCGTATGTCTAAGAGAATTCTCATTACGGGCGCTGCGGGTTTTCTGGGCTCACATCTATGCGACCGTTTTCTGAAAGAGGGATTCTATGTAACGGCAATGGATAATCTCATTACGGGTTCGTTAAAAAACATAGAGCATCTTTTACAAAATGAAAATTTTGAATTCATCCCTCATGATGTTTCGAAATTTGTCGAAGTGCCACACCGCAAAACCGGGCACAACGGTGATGTGCATTACATTCTTCATTTCGCTTCGCCTGCATCGCCCATTGATTATTTAAAGATTCCTATTCAAACATTAAAGGTTGGTTCACTTGGAACACATAACCTGCTGGGGCTTGCAAAAGCAAAAGGAGCCCGAATGCTGATTGCATCTACCAGTGAAGTTTATGGCGACCCGCTGGTGCATCCTCAAACTGAAGAGTACTGGGGAAATGTGAATCCCGTTGGCCCGCGCGGAGTATATGACGAAGCAAAACGTTTCCAGGAAGCGATGACGATGGCATACCACCGCTATCACGGAGTAGAGACACGCATTGCGCGAATCTTTAATACATATGGGCCGCGTATGCGGCTGAATGACGGCAGGGTGCTGCCCGCTTTCATAGGACAAGCATTGCGGGGCGAAGACCTTACCGTGTTTGGCGATGGAAAACAAACGCGTTCGTTTTGTTTTGTGGATGATTTGGTTGAAGGAATTTACAAACTGCTTTTCTCTGATTATGCAGAGCCTGTTAACCTGGGCAACCCCGATGAGATTACCATACTTGAATTTGCTGAAGAAATAATAAAGCTCACCGGCACAAAGCAGAAAATTATTTTCAAGCCGCTGCCGCAGGACGACCCGAAACAACGTCAGCCCGATATTTCGCTTGCAAAAAAAGTTTTAAGATGGGAGCCAAAAATTTCGCGGCAGGAAGGATTAAAAATTACTTATGATTTTTTCCGCAAGCTGCCGCACGAGGAATTGTTTAAGAGCGAGCATAGGTTTGGATGAGAATGCAGAATTAAGAATTAAGAATCTTCCTAATTTTACCCGACCCGTTAATAAATATTTATGATATGAAGGGACAACTATTGGAAACGTTAAATCCGGCTTCGGCAAAAATTACAGTTGACGTGAGCGGGTATGCTCCGGGAAATTATATTGTGCAGGCAACCTCGGGTAAAAAAATTATTACGCAAAAGTTTGTGAAGGAGTAAGCGGAATTTTTTTATTCTCTTTACCTCATCCCCCTACCCCCTTCTCCTTAAAGAGAAAGGGGTTTGCGTTTTTCCCTTCTCCTAAAGGAGAAGGTGTCGAGCGAAGCGAGACGGATGAGGTAAAAAGTAAGCACAAAACATATATTTGTAAAGTGGATTACAAAAAGAACTTATTCAGAAGTGCACCACCATTAGGTTTCTCCAAAGCAAGAGCAAACCGCAATGACATGACCGAAGCGGAGCAAATCTTATGGGAGAAATTAAAAAGCAGACAAGTCAAAGGCTTTAAATTCAGACGTCAACATCCATTGGGAATATATATTGCAGACTTTTATTGTCACGAGAAAAAGTTAGTTATAGAAGCGGATGGTAGATATCACAAGCATGACGATATTATTAAATACGATCGAATCAGAACTTTTACTTTTAATCTTGATAAAATAAAAGTAATTCGGTTTTCTAATTCTGATATTACCAATAGGATTGAGTGGGTGATGGAGGAAATCAACAAAGAATTGGAAAAGAGTTAGCTACTCATTTACCTCATCCCCCTACCCCTTTCTCCTGAAAGAGAAGGGGGTTTGTGTATATTCGTAACCTATGAAACGCATCAAAAAAATTCTGGTCGCCAACCGCGGAGAAATTGCATTGCGCATTATGCGCTCTGCAAAAGAAATGGGAATTGGTACGGTTGCCGTTTATTCGCAGGCGGACCGCAATGCGCTGCATGTAAGATATGCCGATGAAGCCATATTCATAGGCGATTCACCGGCATCGGAATCATATCTGAATATGGAGAAAATAATTTCTGCGGCAAAGAGAATGAAAGCAGATGCTATTCATCCCGGCTATGGTTTTCTCTCGGAAAATTCTGTCTTCGCAAAAAAAGTAAAGGACGCACGAATTATTTTCATCGGGCCTTCTTCAGATGCCATGGAATTATTGGGGAACAAGCTTGCTGCCAAAGCCATTGCAAAAAAGTATAACGTTCCCATACTGCCGGGCACGGCCAAGGCAGTGAATAAAATTGACGAAGCAAAGAAGCAGGCGAAAGCTATCGGCTATCCCGTTCTTATAAAAGCTGCTGCGGGTGGGGGTGGAAAAGGTATGCGCACGGTTGAGAGCGAAAAAATGCTGGAAGAAAATCTTGCACGCGCCATGAGCGAGGCGAAATCGGCTTTCGGAGATGAGAGCGTTTTTATTGAAAAGTATATTGCCTCCCCGCGCCATATTGAGATTCAGATTCTGGGAGATGCGCATGGAAATGTCATCCATCTCTTTGAGCGCGAATGCAGCATACAGCGAAGGCATCAGAAAGTGATAGAAGAAGCTCCCTCCAGCGTTCTCACACCGCTGCTTCGGGAAAAAATGGGAACGTGTGCTGTTACGCTTGCAAAGGCATGCGGCTATTCCAATGCGGGCACAGTGGAATTTCTTTTGGATGAAAAAAATAATTTTTATTTTCTTGAAATGAATACGCGCCTGCAGGTGGAGCATCCCGTTACCGAAATGATAACAGGGATTGATTTGGCGAAAGAGCAAATTCATATAGCGCAGGGGGAAAAACTTTCGTTTCGCCAGGATGAAATTAAAATCAGGGGCCATGCCATAGAGGCAAGAATTTATGCCGAAGACGCAACAAATAATTTTCTTCCTGATACCGGAACATTAATTCAATATAAAACACCGCGTGGCAACGGTGTGCGTGTTGATGATGGTTACGAGGCAGGAATGGAAATCCCCGTCTATTACGATTCTATGCTCGCAAAGCTTATTGCTCACAGCAGCACCCGCAGCAATGCCATAACAGCCATGCACCGCGCATTGAACGATTATATTATTTCAGGTATTGAAACAACTATTCCATTTTGTCGTTTTGTAATGGAACACCCGGCATTCACCAGCGGAAAGTTTGATACGCATTTTGCAGAAAAATATTTTTCTCATGAAAAGTTGCAGCGGCATAATAAGGCGGAAGAAGAAATTGCTGCCATTGCTGCCGCATTAGCTTTCTCTGAAACGCAGCAGAATGAAACGAATAATATTTCTTCTGCGGGAACCGTTTCAAAATGGAGAAACAGAAAATACAACGAAGAATTCGATTTTTGATTGATGGCATGCGAATTGAATACGGGGATGCCATGATAAACAGGCAATTTCTATTCCTCTATATTATATGTATGTTCTTCTTTGCAGGAAAGTCATTTTCGCAAAGTCGCGATAGCTCATTGCGGTTGCCTTATATAATAGAGGATGGAGATACCATTCCCATCTTCACTCTGCAAACAGTAACCATCATTGACTCCCTTGACCCCGAGTATTACAAAAAACTGCAGGCATATTACCGCCTTCGTTACAATGTATTGAAGGTTTATCCGTATGCACGATTGCTGGCTGTGAAGCTCAATGAAATCAATATACATCTCTCTACATTGCAGAGCAAAAGAGAAAGAAAGACATATATGAAGGAGGCGGAGGAACAACTGAAAAAAGATTTTGAAAAAGACGTTAAGAATTTTTCGGAAAGCCAGGGGCGTGTCTTCACCAAACTCATAGACCGGGAAACGGGGCATTCATCGTATGACCTTATTAAAGATTTGCGAGGTTCTATAAAAGCGTTTTTCTGGCAGAATTTTGCGCTCGTTTTTGGACAAAATCTTAAATCCCGCTATGACCCCAACGGTGAAGATGCCGTTATAGAAGGCATTGTACGGCAGATTGAAGAAGGCAAACTGCAGTAGTCTAAGTATAAAAAATATTAAAACAATTCTGATTGCGGAATTCGTTCTGATAAATCAACTAGCTTACTTCGTTTTCCCTTGGTTATGTTCCCTGTTATTAATGAGTGAGCATCGTTCCCGCTAATAGGATTATGATTGCAATCTAATTCAGGTACAGAACGTACATTACCCGCTGAAATTTTTAATAGTCCAAATACATTTGGATCAACAACTGTCTTTTTAGGATTGGTTAATTTTTCCAAATCAACCGACAGTCCATCTGTATCTTCTTTATCAGGGCAATAAGCGAAGGAGGAAACAGAACCATCTTGGCGAATATAATTTGGGCGGCCTAATGGGAATCTGCGAAGGAGGTAATCTTCATTCCCAATTGTCACAATTTCCATCAGGACAAACTAGCCATTTAAGAGAACAATACTCTGTTGTTTCAGTTAAAGGATGGTCAAACCTCATATCATTATTAACATAGCCTGAAACTTCTGCTGAATTATCAGGCAAGAAAAGAAATTCAAGTCGAACATTTTCCTCTTGTAATTCGACAACAATACCCTCATCTGGAGTCGGAATTATCAATGATGGTGATCTCTGCTTCTTAGACAAACGCAACAAAAACTCAATGCTATTTCTAATAGAGTTTTCGGATGGAGGATTCGCTCCATATCCATTCCAATTAGCAGGTAACCCTTTAAATGATTCAACGGTTGTAATTGCAATCTTAATTTTTTCTGGTATAGGGAAAGTTTTGTTGTCTGCAATAGTTATTGTACTGTTCCTTGATCTTGACCTTGATTGTGCGATCGCAAATAAAGAACTAGTAATAACTGCTGTGGCAAGACCAATATTGAAATTGGCTTCGTTAATTTGCTTTACTGAATCGTTCATAAAGTTCTTCACTAATTATATTTTTAAATAGAGTTGAGCAAATATCATGTGCATACTCTATCCATTTTTCTAATTCTTCAAATTTAATCAAACCATCTGTGTTAACAGAGGTATGCCAAATAATGACTTTTGCTTGATCAATATTTCGAACGCCATTATTGAACACAAGATTCAAATGACTTCCATTTTCTAATTTAAACCGTTGGGCTAATTGTAGCCCAGAGAGAACATTTTTTGGCAATTTGATATTATTCCTTATGACTGTTTTTAAATTTTTTTCAAGATATTCTGGCAATTTCAAACTCTCTTCATCAGTAATTTCTATTGCATCAATATATTTTATTTCAATGAAATTGATATTAAGCTTATCGCGATAGCTCTCACGTAGCCATTCTATTCCCTGAAAAATATCCGATTTGAAGGTTTTCCATTTATAGTTCTTATCCGTTTCGTTGACTGTGAATACACCCGGACCTAATTGAGTTACTGGATACACTTTTTCACTTTTCCAATATTGATGGATTGCTTTATAGGCAAAAAGAGAATCCGGCATTATTGGTGGTTTGAGTGAGATATAATACGGTAATGTTGAAGAAGCTAGCCTATCAAACCTGCCTGAAGCCAGTTGAAATTCTTTATCAAAAGAAAGTCCTGATTCTTTTTCTATATCGAGTTGCCAATGTAATTCAAAAATAACCTCTTGTAAGGGTGCCTGTGGTAATTTCTCTATGTGCTCCGGCATCTAATAGTGATTTTACTATCTTAATATTACAAAGGTTCGCAAATATAGACCTATTATTATCTTTTGACATTTTATGAAAGGACTACATTTCAACTTTTTTCAACTTGTACCTTGTTAATATGGTTACTGAACGGTTTTTTCAAATTGATTTATTACTTATAATGATAGAATCTAGTTAACCCTGTTTGTTTCCTTCTTCTCATTTCTCAATAATTTCTTTACTTATTCCTGTATAAAGGGCAGGATATTAATTTTTATTACATGCCTTTTTTGGCTGTTGACGGCCTATTCCAATAAATTTTCTGTTTCTATATGACCGGATGAAATAAACCGGGATAAATCTTACATCTGTATTCATGGCTGGTGTTTTTGAAATTGCTGCTGCCCGGTGGAAATACTTTTGGCATCAGAAACAAAAACACTAACTCTTAAAACCCATGAACTCAAAGAACTCAATCAGAATTGCAGGTGCCTTTTGCATCGCTATTTCAATAGCCTTCGGCAGCTATGCACAAATGCCTGCTCCGACCCCTACAACAAAAACGGGTCCGAAAACCAAAACTACTAAGGTGACTCCGGCAACTAACCCGGGCAACACCACGGCGGTAAAAACGACTCCGGTAACAACTCCGACAGGAAAAACAACTACTCCCTCAAAGACCGTTACTCCTGCTGTCACTCCTGCTTCAACTACAGGCACTCCTACTTCAACAACCGGTACCCCTTCTTCTTCGGGAACTGACTTGAAGCTGGTAAAGCAAACGTTGGTTTATAATTCAGGTAAAGTGTATCTAAACTGGGTGGTTCCGGGAAATTCTCCTGACTGTATCTATGTTATTGAGCGTTCTTTAGACGGTACAGAGTATGAGCCCATGGGTTTAAAAGAAGGCATACTATCTCCTCTTGAACTTCTCTATAGCTGGGTTGATACCAAGCCGATGGAAGGTATGGCTTATTACAGAATCAAAAGAGTGAACAACGATGGTGATGTAACCGCTTTGGGTACTTCAAGCACGGTAAACACTCCTGCACCGAGCCCGCTCATCCAGGATAAAACCGGAAGAGTTGCTTTTGTAAAGTAAACTCTTCCTTCTGAGAAATTTTTATTCACTGACCTGCACCTTTTAAAAATACAAAACTATGACCTTGCGTCATCTGTTTAATAAGACTCTGCTAATCATTAGCGTCTGCTGTCTGTGCCGAAGCGTCCTTATGACGTCTTCGGCACTGGCACAGCCGGTGGCTTCTTTCACCGCTAACCCTACCAACGGATGCAGCCCTTTAAATGTACAGTTCACTAATACATCTACAGGCGCTGTTTCTTATTTCTGGGATTTCGGTGATGGCAATACTTCAACACTTGTTAATCCATCAAACATTTATTCGGTTGCAAGCAACTACACGGTTACCCTGGTTGCAACTTTTGCTCCTGGACAAAGTGATACGCTTATATCTCCCGGGTATATAACTGTAAATCAAAATGCTGTTGCCGCTTTCACGGCTCAAACACTTACAGGCTGTCCCGGAACTTCAATAACATTTACCAATAATTCTGTAAACAGCGTTAGCTGGCTGTGGGATTTTGGCGATGGCAATACATCAACAGCGCAGAATCCATCGCATACATATATGTATTCAGGTAATTATACTATACAGTTAATTGCATACAGCGCGGCCGGCTGCAGCGACATTCATATTAACAACAATTACATTATAATAAATCCTGCTCCGATACCTTTAATAAGTTCAAACATGATTTCATCATGCAATGTGAACCAGGTTTTCAGCTTTAACGAATCAGGTGCGGGTATAACTTCATGGTTCTGGAATTTTGGCGATGGAAATACTTCAACACAGCATAACCCTAATCATGTTTACGGGGCGTACGGAAATTTTTTTGTAACACTGGTTACCGGAAATGCTTTTGGGTGTACACTAACCACCAATTATAATACTATAACTATTAATTCTCTTCCCCAACCTGCCGTTACCGCAAGCGTTACGGGTGGATGTGCTCCTTTGATTGTATCATTCAATTCAATCACTTCAGGAAACATAACTTCTTATGCCTGGAGTTTTGGCGACAACGGCACAGCAACATTCGCTTCGGGCAACCACATGTATAATTACCCGGGCAGCTATACGGTTCAGTTAACTGTGACCAATAATACCGGGTGTACAGCAACTGTTGTGTATCCTAATCTTATTACTATTTCCACTCTGCCTACCTCATCATTCACCATAGCAGATACTATCGGCTGCAGACCTTTTACCACGCAGTTTACCAATACCTCTACAAACGCAACAAGTTATTTCTGGAACTTTGGTGATGGTGGTACTTCAACACAAACAAATCCTTCGTACACTTATGTTAATGGCGGAACTTATAATGTATCGCTGACGGCTACAACATCTTCGGGTTGCGCAAGAACAACAACGGTGAATGCCGCTATAGATGTAACTTCGCCCATAGCGGGATTCAGCGGCTATCCAAGAGCCGGATGTGCACCGCTTACCGTATCTTTCACTAACACCTCCTACGGAAACAATCTTACTTATTTCTGGAATTTTGGCGATGGAAATAATTCCACCTCTGCCAACCCCGTTCACACCTACAACACATATGGAAATTATAATGTGACTCTTGTAGTGGCTGATGGAATCGGTTGCTCGGACACCATTACAAGAATTAATTATGTAATGGTCAACAACCCCACGGCTTCTTTCTCGCCCCAGCCTACAACATCGGGATGCGCTCCGCTAACGACTCAGTTTACCGATAATACAGCAGGTGCAATTTCCTGGTTCTGGGATTTCGGTGACGGCCATACTTCCACACAGCAAAGCCCGACACATATTTTTACAACTCCCGGATTCTATACTGTTCAGCTTACCATTCAATTTAATGGGGGCTGTGTGCAGACCGTTTCTAATTTCAGTACGTTTAATATTCTCGGGGCCCAGGCAGGATTTACAGTCAGCAGTTCAATATGCCCTCCGTACATATCTACTTTTACCGATACGTCTCATAATGCCGTTTCGTGGTTCTGGACTTTTGGTGACGGCAATACTTCTAATCAACAAAACCCCACCCATACATACCCTGCGCCCGGGTACTATAATGTAACTCTCAGCATAACTGACAACAACGGGTGCTCGCACACAACCATGCTGGCAAATGCCGTTTACTTTGCTCCTTTCGGTGCAAGTTATATAGGCATTCCACAAGGTACCACTTACCCGCTTCCTGTAGATTTCTTTGCTAATTCTGTAGGAGCAACGGGGTGGTTCTGGGATTTTGGTGACGGTGGTACCTCTACCCAGGAAAATCCTACTCATACATATTTAGTTAGCGGCAACTATACCGTGACTCTTACCATTACCAACGGACCTTGTTCAATCACGTACAGCACGCCTCCGTTGAGTTTCGGAACCGATACACTTACAGGACCCGTATTACCAATACCAACGCCTCAGCAACCCAGAGCGGGGTGCGCTCCCTTTACCGTTGCATTCAATGATGCGCCTCCGGGAATGATTTCGTGGGACTGGAATTTTGGTGATGGTGATACTTCATCGCTGGAGTTTCCTACTCATACATATCTTCTACCCGGAATTTATACTGTAACATTAAATGCAATAGATGCAGTGGGTAATTCCCATTATTTATATCTCCCGAATTATGTATTTGCATCCGGGCCTGTGGCAAGGTTCGGCTTGAGCTTGAATACCAATTGCAACAGCACGGTTGTAAATTTTTCGGATTCATCATTCAATGCATCGCATTGGTTCTGGAATTTTGGCGACAACACCACCGATACCGTTCAGAACCCATCGCACCTCTACCCTGCCGGTTTCTCAAACAACATTGTTACACTTATGGTATTCGATTCGCTTGGATGTTCGAATTCGCTTTCTCGCCAGGTGGTATCGAATTTCGTTTCGGCTATCATAACGTTACAGCCGGAAGTGTGCATGAATGATACCGTAAACTTCAACACGAGTTTTTTATACTACAACAGTTACCTGTGGAATTTTGGTGATGGTAATACTTCTACTATGGTTGCGCCGAGCCACGTTTATACCGCGCCCGGCTCCTACACTGTTACTCTTACTGTGGTGGATAATATAGGATGCTCACAAACATTCACAAGCCTTGTGCCCATGGATGTATTTAATCCTGTTGCTGCGTTCACTACAAGCAACACGCGCAACGGATGCGATACTTTAACGGCTCATTTCGTAAACAACTCCACCGGTGCAGACCACTATTACTGGGATTTCGGTGACAATACAATTTCTACTGCGGCAAATCCTGTTCACACCTATAATTCTCCGGGACAATACACGGTAACTCTTGTGGCGTTTAAAGGAATTTGCTCTTCGATTTCCACCATGCCCAACTATATTAATGTTACCAATGTTGTCGCAAACTTTTCTTTAACTCAGTCATCACAATGTCTTCCGTTCACCGTTAATTTTACAGACCTAAGCACCAATGCTGTAAGCTGGCAATGGAATTTTGGCGATTCAACCTTTTCAACTCTTCAGAATCCTTCACACATATATACATCCTCGCCTGATACCAGCATAACGCTTACGGTTACCAATGCAGCGGGCTGCACAGCAGACACGTCGGTAACTATTCCAAGTTTCAACGTTGCAATTTCAATGGGAACGGTTTGGGGATGCAATCCTGTAAATATTCTTTTTTATGATATATCCAATAATGCTGTTTCATGGTTTTGGGATTTTGGTGATGGAGGAACTTCAACCCAGCAGCACCCTTCGCATTCCTATAGCACTGCCGGCAGCTATACGGTAACCTTTATTGCCACCAGCGCTTCGGGATGCACCGATACGCTTGTGGCTCCCAATTTTGTCAACGTTAATATGATTACGTCTGACTTTACCTCACCAACAACTTCGGGATGTGCACCAACTCTTATTAATTTTTCTGACCTGTCGGTAAATGCCATTTCATGGTTGTGGGATTTTGGAGACAACTCAACTTCAAACCTGCAAAATCCGTCACACATATACAACCAACCGGGTTTTTATACCGTTACCCTTATCACGCGAAATATTAACGGATGCCAGGATACCATTGTCAAGCCAAATTATATCACCATCCTGGGGTCTATAACTAATTTTTCTGTTTCGTCTTTAAGCGGCTGTAATCCGTTTAACATTTCTTTCACCGATTTGTCTGTTAATGCAGTAGCATGGAGTTGGGGTTTTGGTGACGGAAATAATTCTACTTCGCAAAACCCGCAGCACACATACACAGATACCGGCTCATTCACGGTTACATTAATTACGTGGGATTCTACAGGTTGCTCTTCTTTCTATACGTTGCCGCAGCCCATTGTAATTCACCCTCTTCCGCAGGCATCATTTACTTCGTCATCAGCCACCGTGTGCTCTCCGGTTACGGTTTCTTTTACCAACACATCAACCGGGTACAATAATTTAAGCTGGGATTTTGGTGACGGAGATACTTCAACGCAAATTAATCCCGCGCACGTTTATCTTGCCGGTGGAAATTATACAGTAAAGCTTATAGCCATTACTCAATATGGTTGCACCGATACCTCTATATCTCCGCAGCCCATTGTGGTGTACCAAACACCAGATGCGGCGTTCATTGCAGCCAATACCAGCGGATGCCCTCCTTTAAGCACTATATTTATAAATCAGTCAACCAGCCAGGTGGGTGCAACATTCTTCTGGGATTTTGGAAACGGAAATACTTCAACGCAGGCAAATCCATCTGCAGCGTTCAGCAACCCCGGGTTCTATACAGTTACTCTTATCGTCACAAATGCAAATGGATGTTCCGACACATTGGTGAAACAAAATTACATCCATGTTTATGATACGATTCCTCCTGCCATCTCGCCTATTTTAAGTGTAAGCGTTACTTCTAACACAACGGTTGATATTACATGGCAGAATAATTCGGCAACGGATTTAATGGCTTATGTTCTTTACCGCCTTAACCCGATAACCGGAAATTATAATATCATTTACACCGATACCAACGTCAACAACGCGAATTTCAATATTACTTCGGCCTATACAGACAACGGGCTCAATACCCTATCGAATACCTACACGTATAAGCTTCTCACTGTTGACCGTTGCAGTTATGCAATTCCCCTTGATAGCTTAACAGCTCACACCACCATCAACGTATCAGCCATTACACTAACAAATAATATACAGGTAAGCTGGAATGCTTATGGCGGTTGTCCGGTAAGCAGCTACCAGGTTTACAGGAGCAGCCCCTACACTCCTTCGCAATTTATCGCTTCGGTTTCTCCAACCACACTTACCTATTTAGATACCACATTGGATTGTCCGTATAATTATTCTTACAGGATTACAGCCACTTCGCTATGCGGAAATAATTATACTTCCAACAGTGATACGGCTATCGGCACCCCGATAAATACGTACTTCGGCCAAACGGTTAACGTGGTACGTTCAACCGTGGTAGCGAACACAACTATACTCACAGAATGGCTTCCTCCCGTTGTGGAACCAACTAAAGTAATTCAGTACGATGTGTACCGTTCCGAGGACAATATAAACTTTGCTCAAGTTGCAACGGTGCCCGCCCAGCAAACCGACTACATGGATTATGATGTTGACGTTCATTCTAAAAATTATTTCTACCGCATTGATGTGATTAACGTGTGTAACATACAGGCGATAATCAGCAATGATGGTTCAAGCATTTTGCTTGAGGGAGACAAGCTTGAAGATGGTGGAGTGCGCCTGCACTGGAATCCCTACTTCGGATGGAATACTCCTGTAGAGAAATACATCATCGAGCGACTTAATGAAAACGGCCAATGGGATTTGATTGGCGATGTAAACGGAACCGTTACTTCTTTCGAAGACCATTAATCATTCATATAATTTAATAATCACACCGTGCTTACTTTAACTTTCATCATACTTGTTTACTCGATACTGCTGAATCACAGTGACCTGAACATTATTAAAGCAACGGCCCAGCGCTGGATGCTAAACGGCATTGCCGGAATCCGCTACCAGATTGTGTTTGCACCCAAAGCATTCATTAAGAATATTTCTATTGATGAAGTATGGATTAAAAACCGGCTTTACAAAGTAAGCTCATTATCTTCTTCTGCCATTGCTGTACACCTTGGTAATACCGATGCTGAAATGATATTGTCCGTTGATTTAAAGGAAGACGCAGAACAAAACACAGACCTTGCGGTAAAGCAAATGCAAAAATTTTTGCCGGGCGATGTTCCGATTGGCACCGGTGATGTGGTTATCGTCTATAAAATAGGCGACAAAAAAAAGTATCACGTTATTTCCCAGGTAGAAAAACTGCCTTACGCAATAGCGGGTTAAGAAGAAATTACATCCTGCCATTGACGTGCGGATGAATTACAAAAAATAATATCAGTTCACCCCTGGGGCAGAAATTCCCCGTCTGATTAGAGAACCATTCAGGGTTTTTTCTGCGGGTTGTTTTCCTGCTCAATAAATTTCTCGAGCGGCTCTTTTGCATATTCATAACCGATACTGAACATTTCTTCGGCTTTTGAAAAATCGTAGCTGGTAAATTTTTTCATCTCGGGCGGCTCCATATAAAGAGAGCATTCTTTTTTACGCGACCATATATTTTTATTTATTGCCAGCTCAATGCTGCGTTCAATGACTTGAAAATTGAAACGGTACTTTTCATGTTTTGCTACCGGGTTTACATGAACCCCTACAATGGGGTAATCATTTCCAACAAAGGGCTCAACGGGCAGATTGTTAAGCAGCCCGCCATCAAGATACTGGCTTCCGTTTATTTCAACTGTAGGGAAAACCAACGGTATAGAGGCAGACGCTATCAGCGGGCGGATGAGCTCTCCCGAAGAAAAAAAATCTGTAACACCGGTATTGATATTTGCAGCCGCAACGTATAGAGGAATTGAAAGTACGCTGAAAGAATTCACGGGGAAATATTTTACAAGCGCTTTTTCCAGGTTATTCCTGCTGAAAAACCCAAGCGTAAACGGCGGGCGCCTTATGTGAAAGTCGGCATTCGTAAGGGCGACCTTCAGAATTTCATCGGGCTTCATTCCCATAGCAAGAAAAGCACCGGCAATAGCTCCGGCACTCACTCCCGAAATGGCATGAATGGAGATATCAAACTCATGCATCCTTTTCACAACGCCAAGATGTGCAATGCCTCTTGCACCGCCTCCTGATAAAACAAGATTCACTTCCACCTTGAACAAATATATTTAATCGTTTCTAACTACTGACAAACAATTCCTATGCCTGACTTTCTTCCTTCAACTTTAAATATCATATCCGGGTTGCCCACTTTGCAAGAATTATTTCAATCCGCGTGACTTACCTGGAACATTTTTGTTCTAACTTGCGCTGCTCAAAATAAAACCGGAATGAAAAACCGCTATCGCGATTTAATTGAACAGACCTTTTACTTCCCGCAGGAGGGATACGAAGTGATTGACGACTGCCTTCATTTCTACGGGGTAAACCTGATGGAAATTATTGAGCAGTACGGCACACCCCTTAAGGTTACGTATCTCCCCAAGATAGGCACGCAAATTCGCAAGGCAAAACGCATGTTCAATGTTGCCATTGCCAAGACAGAATACAAAGGAAAATACACATATTGCTACTGCACCAAGTCATCTCACTTTTCATTTATTATGGAAGAAGTGCTGAAGCACGATGTGCATATAGAAACCTCGTCGGCATTTGATTTGCCTATCGTGCGCAATCTTTACCAGAGAGGAAAAATTGGCAAGAACCATTTTATTCTCTGCAACGGTTTCAAGCGCCCCCAGTACATTGACAGCATTTGTTCTTTTCTCAACGAGGGGTTCACCAACATGATTCCCATTCTCGACAATAAAAACGAACTGCCGCTGTACGAAAAAAAGCTCAAGGGAAAACGCAAAGTAAAAGTCGGTATCCGCATTGCTGCCGATGAGGAGCCCGATTTTGAATTTTACACTTCACGCCTCGGCATCCGCTCCGATGAAATTGTGGATTATTACATGAAGGTGCTGAAAAAGAATAAGCGCTTCGAGCTAAAGATGCTTCACTTTTTCATTAATACGGGAATCAAGGACAATGTCTATTACTGGAGCGAATTAAATAAGTGCATCAACGTTTATTGCGAACTGAAAAAGGTCTGCCCCACTCTCGACTCATTCGACATTGGCGGGGGAATGCCTGTTCGCAAGTCATTGGGTTTTGAATACGATTATGAATACATGGTTGAACAGATTGTGAGGCAAATTAAATCTACCTGCAAGCAGAAAGGTGTTCAGGAACCTAACCTGTTCACCGAGTTTGGAAGTTTTACCGTTGCAGAAAGCGGTGCCATGCTGTATTCTATTATCGACCGCAAACAACAGAACGACAATGAAGAATGGTATATGATTGACAGTTCGTTCATCACCACGCTGCCCGACACCTGGGGAATCAAGCAGCGGTTTATTTTGCTTGCGCTCAATCACTGGGACAATGATTATACCCGCGTAAACCTGGGCGGCCTTACCTGCGACAGCGATGATTTTTATAACACCGAGAGCCATGTGAACCAGGTGTTTCTTCCCAAGAGAAAAGCGGGAGAGCAACCTCTGTATATCGGATTTTTTCATACGGGCGCTTACCAGGAATCGCTGGGCGGATATGGTGGAATTCAGCACTGCCTTATCCCTGCTCCCAAGCATGTGATTATTGACCGCGATGAAAACGGAGAAGTGGTTACACGGCTTTTCGCCAAAGAGCAAAGTGCGAAATCTATGCTGAAAATTCTCGGGTACTGATGGGTTGCGGGAATTAAATTATTTTTGATTCCCCATTCTTAGGTCATGAACCGCAAGGAACTTTTCTCAAACATAAAATCAAAGAAAAGCTTTCTGTGCATCGGGCTCGATACGGAGCTGAAAAAAATTCCCACTCACCTGCAGGTTTACGATGACCCTGTGTATGAATTTAACCGGCAGATTATTGACGCGACAAAAGATTTATGCGTTGCTTACAAACTCAACCTTGCGTTTTATGAATCATTGGGTAGCGATGGCTTGCTGGCATTTGAAAAGACCCTGAAGCATATTCCTGAAAATATTTTTACGATTGCCGATGCAAAGCGCGGAGACATCGGCAACACTTCGCGCATGTATGCCGACACGTTTTTCGATTATTACAATGTGAACGCTGTTACGGTTGCTCCCTATATGGGAGAAGATTCGGTGAAGCCGTTCCTCGATTACCCCGGCAAGTTCACGATAGTGCTTGCGCTTACCTCGAATGACGGCTCCAAAGATTTTCAGACAATAACCGATGGAAAAGAAATGGTGTTTGAAAAAGTAATCCGGAAAGTTTCAGAATGGGGAAATCCCGATAATGTAATGTTTGTTGCCGGGGCTACCCGGAACGAATATCTGAAACGCGTCCGCGAAATTGCACCGGAACATTTTCTCCTGATTCCCGGCGTGGGCGCCCAGGGAGGCGACTTGCATACCGTTGCCCGTTATTGCATGACCGATTACTGCGGAATACTCGTGAATTCTTCGAGACAGATTATTTATGCTTCTTCCGGAAAAAACTTTGCCGAAGCGGCAAGAGAGCAGGCAAAAATTCTGCAGCAGCAAATGGAAGTTCTGCTTGAAAGAATTTAATTGACATTTTCTTATTCGTAAATTTGTCATTCGCGCCTATGAAAGAGGACTTTCTTCATTACATCTGGAAACATAAATTGTTTTCGCACAATAACCTGGAAACAACGGAAGGAGAAAAAATTTCCATTGAAAGCGTTGGCACACACAACATTAATTCAGGGCCCGATTTCTTTAACGCAAAAATTAAAATCGGGAAAACACTTTGGGCAGGCAATGTAGAAATGCATTTGCGCTCATCAGACTGGCAAAAGCACAACCACCATACGGATAAAGAATATGACACTATTATCCTGCATGTGGTTTTTGAAAACGATGCAGAGCTCAAGAGGAAAAACAATTCACATATCCCTACCCTTTCGCTCAAGGGAATCATAAATGAAAAATTTATCTCGCGATACGAAAGTCTACTTGGCAGCCGCCACCGCATACCGTGCGAAGAAGAAATTTCAAAAGTAAATTCCTTTACCGTTGATAGCTGGCTTGAGCGAATGCTTGTTGAACGCCTTGAAAGGAAATCCGGCGATATTCTTCAGCGGCTTAAACAAAACAAGAATAACTGGGAAGAAACATTTTACCATCTGCTCGCAAAAAATTTCGGCTTCAAACTTAATGCGCAGCCGTTTGAGGAACTGGCGCGCTCACTCCCCCTGCCGGTTCTGGCAAAGCACAGGAACAACTTGCTGCAGGCCGAAGCGATGCTCTTTGGTGCGGCAGGGCTTCTGTCAAAAAAATACACCGAAAAATATCCTGCATCATTGAAAAAAGAATTTGATTTTCTGAAAGCGAAGTTCAAGTTTACAGATGGAATTCATTCGCCGTGGAAATTTTTGCGGCTGCGTCCTGCGAATTTCCCCACTATCCGCATCGCACAGTTTGCACAGCTGGTGCACCGTTCATCGCATTTGTTTTCAAAGATTCTTGAATGCGAAAACATAGAGCAGCTTGTTAAACTGTTTGATGTATCCGCTTCTGAATACTGGGATACACATTATGTATTCGGCAAAACTTCTCCAACACTTAGGAAAAATCTTGGCAGGAACGCGATAGAAAACATTATCATTAACACGGCAGCCCCCGTAATTTTTTCTTATGGTATGCATCGCAACGAAGAAAAATTTAAAGAAACAGCTTTGAAATTTCTTGAAAGCATTCCGCCGGAAAATAATTCAATAATTAAAAAATGGGAATCGCTGGGTATTAAACCGGGCAGCGCATCACGCTCACAGGCCTTGCTGGAACTGATGAATGAGTATTGTGTCGAAAAAAAATGCTTATTTTGCAGTATAGGAAATAAACTCATTACGTTGTGATTAATATTGTTGAAGACATAAAAGCATTTTCAGAAAAGCAGGCATTCGGTGTGTGCACCTGGCTGGGAGAAAAAATTTCGATTCCTTCGTCTGACATCCGGAAGTTTTTTATTTACACTTCCTTTCTTGCCGTTGGTTCTCCCGTCATCATATATCTTATCCTCGCTTTTTTGCTGAGAATGAAAAATTATTTTCGCAGCGGAAAAAGCTCCGTTTGGGATTAGCAGCTACGGGAAAAGTATTCCGTCACATTCAAAACAATTCACAAGAGGCAGCGTGGAATTATATTTCGCGTTAGTGGCTTTGATAAATTCATTAGCAATAAGCGCGTATCCTTTTTGATTGGGATGAAATCCATCTAAGCTGAAAAATCCTCCGCTTATAAATTCTGCATTGTAATCCGCACCATCCCATTTTATTCCCGCAACGACATTCTTGAAAAACCGGTTCATGTCTGCGAATGCCAAATTATATTGCAATGCCTTCTGCCGTATGATAGCATTGTACTGCTGAATGTGCTCTGAAATAACAGCGACTTCTGAAGTATCGAGCACATATTGGTCGTGAATAACTGTTAGAAGCAATCCGTACAGGTTACATCTCATGGAATCGAGGGGAGCATTGAGCGTAATCATTTCTCCGTTCACCATCTGGCGGTAATTTCCCGGCACTGAAGAATCTTCAATGACAAAAGCATTGTCGCCTTCGGCAAAATGTATTTGGGGGAATCCGTTCCATAAAGTGTTGAGTGAATCCGCCTGGTTGGCGCTTAACTTCGCCCCATTAAAAGGAACAAGTGTATAAAACGGAAATGAATTCAGTTCCGGTATGTCTGCAATAATTCCTTTAGCCCCGTTTGAAGTGAGCGCCAGCAAAACTGAATCAAGATAAATTTCAAATTGCGCGGGCGGAAGAATAGTTTTATTATATCCTCCGTTGCGTGCGTAATCGTAAATGTCTTCCATTCCTGTCCAGAGGGTAAAGAATGTTGCATTTGCAGAATCAATGTCTGACAAAACCGTGGAAGTTCCCGGCGTCTTTGCGAAACGGTGATAAAAAACATTTCCCGAAGATGTTCCTGTTTGTGGATTGAAGATATCTGAGGTTTTTAAAAATGGGACCGAAAGATTATTCATCGTTCCCGAAACAGGCGATAAATATGCGGCAGCTGATACCTGAGAAATGCCTGCACTTAAAGGAAATAAACCGGTCACGCCCTCGCAGTTGGTTCTGTAGCCAAGCACTTTTTTACTCAGGTATATTCCTTCCCAGGGTTTTGGATTAAGTCCAATTCCATAATCATCACTCATAAGCGGCTGCGAAAAATTTCCTCCGCCCGCTAAACTGAATTGCTGCGAAAGCAAAGCCGGAATGTTAAGCTCCTGCCCTTTTCTGTGCAACGCACCATCTTGATACCCGCTTAAAAAATTATCGCCAACAGCTATGCTTACCGAAAAGTCTGCCTCGCCCCGCTTGGGCACAGGAACCTCTAAATCGGGTTTGCAGGAAGAAAGAAATATTATGAGACAATAAAGAAGTATGTTGAAGGAATTCTTAGAACCGGAAGTGCTCATAGTAAGTGCAAAAATATTTAAGAATCCGTACGCGCTTCACTCTCCCAACGCTTTTTACCCCGCCAAAGCAGCAAAATAATAAACCGGATGAATAGACCAATCATTCTAATAGAATCTGCTTTAACCCGGTGGCATATTTGTACTAAGGATTAAACTATCAACAATTCAAAAACATCAAAGAAGCAGAAAATTCATACAAAATTGCACCATCATGAAACCCTTCTGCCGCAATGCTTTCATCAAAACCCGACCCTTTAAAAAGTAAATCACCCTAATTAAAATCAAGTTGACAAAATATTATTGCATCCTATTGACAAATTTTTTACTATTGCTTCCGCTAAGTTCCGGACAAAATTTAGCGAACGTATCATTTTGCGTTTTTTTAACCATCTGACTCAACAAACATGAAACAAATCCTTTCAAAAGCAGGCATTTACCTTAATTGTATTGCTGCTGTTTTATTTTCGCTGGCTACCTCGAATTCAAATGCGCAGGTAACCACTATTTCCGATTACGTAATGTTCTCCGGAAACGGGGGCGTCGGTACAACGGCACCGGGCTCTGCGGGTTACGGAGTTATTTTCGGCTCGTCATCTACTATCACCGGCGGTATTATTGGTAGCAATGTGCTGGTGCAAACAACCGGAGGTGCTACACTAACCAGCAATATATACAGCGGAGGGAAGGTAATTCTCGCTAACGGAAATTCAGTTAGCGGAAGAGTCACTGCTCAAAATACCGCTGCGCTTTCCGGCAACATTTTTCAGACCGGTTCCAATGCAGTGATTTCCGGTGTGATTGACGTGAATGGAAACATCAATATTCAGAGCGGAACAGTTACGGGGCCTGTTCACGTAACAGGAACATATACCGGTCCGACACCTACAACCCTTCCTATTACCAATACTCCTTCTTTTCCTGTTCTGCCAGTTTTCCCTCCCGCTGCGGTTTTCCCTGCTGCCGGCGCAACTAATCTTACAACGACTCAAACTATTTCTCCCGGCTCCTATGGTGATATAATTTTCTCCAATAACAAAACACTTACTCTAAATGGACCTGGCGTTTATGTTTTTAACTCCATGAACTTAAGCGGAAACAATAATTTCATTTACAACTTTCAGAATCTTTCCGTCGGAGTTTTTAAAATTTATGTGCATGGCAATGCATTCCTGGGCAAATTCAATGCGTCCATGATAAATGGCGGAAACGCTACCCGCATTCTTTGGGAAATACATGGTTCCGGAGTGGGTTCTTCGAGCGGTTCAGATGCAGTTACTATAGCCAATGGTTCCAGTGGTGGAAGCGGCTCAGTTAAATTCAATGGAACAATTTTAGCATACAATGCCGGGATATTGATTGGTTCGGGAACCGGTTCGAGCCAGTTTACCGGAACACTTCTTAGCCGTGTTCGAGTCATGGTGCAAACGGGAGTAACACTTACTTATTCATATTTTTCTGAATGCAGTACTCCTGTTGCCAATGCCGGTACGGATGTAAATTTCTGCGGAGCAGGAAGCGCACAGATTGGTTCAGCACCCATTGCAGGCAACACATATAGTTGGTCTCCCGCTACAGGACTTAACAGTTCTACGGTTTCTAATCCAACCGTTACTGCATCATCTATAGGAACTACTGTATACACGGTGACCGTTACCGTAGCATCTACAACTTGTACTGCCAGCGACCAGGTTTCGGTTACTGTTAATCCTTTCCCTGTTGCAAATGCTGGAACAGGTGTAGGTTTCTGCGGAGCAGGAAGTGCGCAGATTGGTTCAGCGCCTGTTGCGGGCAACACATACAGTTGGTCACCCGCTACAGGACTTAGCAGTTCTACCGTTGCGAATCCTACCGTTACTAAATCAACAGTGGGAACTACAAACTATACCGTTACCGTTACCGCAACTTCCACAAGCTGCACAGCCACCGCCCAGGTTGCCGTTACTGTTAATCCTCTCCCGGCTGCAAGTGCAGGCACGGATGTAAATTTCTGCGGAGCAGGAAGCACACAGATTGGCTCAGCGCCTGTTGCAGGCAACACATACAGTTGGTCGCCAGCTACAGGACTTAGCAGTTCTACCGTTGCAAATCCTACCGTTACTAAATCAACAGTGGGAACTACAAACTATACCGTTACCGTTACCACAACTTCCACAAGCTGCACTGCTACCGACCAGGTTGCAGTTTCTGTTAATCTTATTCCCAATGTAAATGCGGGGCCAGACGGGCAGCACGATTGTGTTACCACATCTGTCAATCTTTCCGGTTCTTCCACAACACCGGGCGCTTCATACAGCTGGACGGCCGGGTATCCCGGAAATATTTCTGCGGGAGCCAATACGGCAACTCCAACCGTTAATGTATTCGGAACTTTTTTCGATACGACTGCAAATTTTATTCTCACCGTTACCGACCCCGCCAGCGGATGTACAGCAAAAGATACGGCTAAGGTAACTTTCAATCCATGTATTCTTCCCGGCATAGACCCGCCAAATAATGGCAAGACAGATGAGATTATCAGCACTCCTTTGGTTTCGCTTTATGACCGTTATATTAATAATGGTAACGACTGCTCTAACCCGAATCTTGATGTATATATCATCAACGACCAGTGCCAGGTGCTGGTCGAAATTGTTTATACCGAAGGAATGTATCAGCAGCTTTATAATTTACTGATTGCTCCTCCATTCAACTGTACAGAATTTCCTGAGAATACCACGGGGAACAGAATCATTTATACATTTATTTACCTGGGTCAATTGCAGAATCTTAATAACCTGAACATAACCACGGGTATCAATTTAATCAACCATGCTCAGACCGTTTTCAAAGGAATACCTACTGCGGGTGTGGCGTTTGACAGTTGTGATGTAGCACAGAAATCTAATATAGCCCGTGCCGGTTTCGGGGTTGATGGACAAGGAATTAAAGTTGGAATTGTTTCGAACAGCTACAATACTATTCTTGGCAATCCGGCACAAATTGATGTGTTGAATGATGACCTTCCGGGCACAGGAAATCCTAACGGCAACACTTCTCCCGTGCAAGTTGTTGCGGAATATCCATACGGTATTCAGACGGATGAAGGAAGAGCAATGCTACAGATTGTCCACGATGTTGCTCCTAAAGCAGACCTCGCATTTGCAACCGGGTTTATTACTCCCGGAAACATGGCTAAAAGAATTAAAGACCTGCAGGCCGCCGGCTGTAATGTTATCAGCGATGACGTTACACACATCACCGAGCCGTTCTTTACGGATGGAATGATAGCCCGGGCTGTCGACTCCGTTACCGCTTTGGGTGTGTCTTATTGGACATCCGCAGGAAACTTTGGCAATAAGGCTTATGAAGGAATTTATACACCAACCACGGCTCCTGGAAGCATTATCGGCACGGCTCACGATTTTGGTGGCGGAGACCGCTTCCAGAACATTTCTCTTGTGCCGGGAAGTTACCTTCTTGTTTTGCAATGGGAGGATGACGCGTATTCCATTGCGCCTCTTCCGCAGGGCACTCAAAATGACCTTGACATTTACCTGACTTATGATAACGGTATAACCCTCTTTGGTTTTAATACCAATAACATTAACCGCGACCCGTTTGAAATGCTTTCATTTACTGTTACCCAGCCCACTTCAACTAACATATTGGTAACAAGAGAAACGGGAACAGGTACCAATGTGCGTTTTAAATATGTTGTGTTTAAGGCATCTCCCGCACCTGCATATTCTAATACATCATTTGATAACATGTTTGTCATCAATGAATTTAATACAGGAAACTCAACCATTGTAGGACAGGCAAATTCTGCCGGTGCCATGACGTGTGGTGCGGTTCTTTACAGAAACACTCCGCCACTTGGTGTCAGCACTCCAACTAAAGCATCGTTCTCTTCTATTGGCGGAACAAGAATTCACGGTGAACTTTCACCGAGATTCAAGCCCGATGTGTGCGTACCAAACGGAGGTAACACTTCTGTATATCTTGGTTCTCCGGCTTTTGCTTTTGACGGGGATGCATTCCCGAATTTCTTCGGAACATCAGCTTCAGCTCCTCATGGTGCGGGTATTGCGGCATTGCTGCTTAATGCAAAAAATAAGTTCTACGGGACAACGCTTACGCCTGCTCAAATCAGAACCATTGTTACAAACACTGCTCTTGATATGTACAGTGCCGGTTACGATTCCTTGTCCGGTTACGGACTGATAGATGCTGATGCTGCTCTAAGGACTATGGCAGCTCCAACTCCTTTCCTGGTTTCCCTTGATAATTTCCCCTCCGGTTATACGCTGGGCGATACGATTCCTTCATTTACTCTTACCGTAACAGCCGACTATATAACAACTCAATCCAAAATTGTTTTCCGTGACGATACGCTTCCTACTACATGGATAGACGCACATCACCTGTCAGCAGTGATTCCCACCTTCTTTGGCAATCCGCCTGTACGGGTTTGCACTCCGCAGATTGTTCCTAACCTGAATGATGGCGGCTGTTCAAACACTTTGTATTTCTTCTCACCGGTTCAGGTTGATGTTGTGGTTACAGCAGATAATGCATCTAAACTTTATGGAGCAGTGGTTCCCGGGTTCACTGCCACCATCACCGTTAACGGAGTTCCCCTTGCTTCCTCGGGTTACACACTTCAAGATTTAGGCCTGGACAGTTTAACTTTCAACACTCCGGCTACCAGCACAAGTGATGTCGGTATTTATTTCATTCAGCCGGTAGCAGATGTTTCGGACGTTGGACTGCAGGAGATTTATGATTATACTTTCACCAACGGGTTGCTTACCATTAACAGGATGCCGCTGCTGATTACCCCTGTAAATATGACGGTTAATTATGGCGACCAGATTAACGGAACCAATTTTGATTTCACGTATCAATACGATAGTTCAGGCATTGCTCCTGCAGAGCGGCCAGCGTTTCTTACTAATTTGCAGAGCGAATATAAATCTGCTATTATTCTGAATGTCGCCCTGATTAATGACCACACCATTGTTGGCGGACATCCGCTTGCCAATTCCGACTTAACAAATCTTGCCCTGATTTGCGGAGGACGCGCTCTTGCCAATGGAGGACGCGCCCTTGCCAACGGAGGACGGGCTCTGGCTAATAGCACTACACCTGACACTACCTATATTATGGACGTGGCTTATCAGTCGCTGGTTCAATACAACACTGAAGATAGTTCCACAACGCTTACACTCGGCCATCCACTCGCAAACGGAGGCAGGGGTCTTGTTAATGGACGCCCGCTCGCAAACGGGCACGCTCTTGCTAACGGACATCCGCTTGCCAATGGCCATCCTCTTGCAAACAGCACTACGCTTAATGAAGAAAGCAACAGTAATGTGGCGGTTATTATTCATGAATCGGATGTGGCACCCGATTCAGACGGAATCGTGTCGCAATGGTACCCGATTAACCTGATTACCGGTACCGATGCCGGATGTCACTACTCAGTTCCTGCTGCGTTCATTACTGCCAACTTTGAAGTGACTTATGGCACCGCAGATTTCTGTGTGAACCCCTATGAACTCAAGGTTCAAGCGCAGAATAAGACGGTTCAATACGGAACTGCTCCTGCATACACAGCATCGATTACGGGCTTGCAATATGATGACAGCTCATCCATAGTTCTTACGGGCGCTCTCTCGTTCAGCCCCTCAAATTGTAATGTGAATACCGGAAATCATGCCATCGTTCCATCGGGCTTGTCGCTGGTACAACCTTCCAATTATTATCTGACTTATGTCAACGGTACACTCAATGTTACCCCGGCAACGTTGACAGCAACAGCAGATAATAAATCGCGCCCGTATGGATTCCCGAATCCTCCCCTCACCATTTCTTATTCGGGATTCAAGTGCAGCGATAGCCCGTCAAATATTACCGCACCAACGGCAAGCACCACTGCTGTCTTGCTTTCACCTGCCGGAAATTACCCTATTACGCTTGCAGGAGGTTCGGCGCAGAATTATACCATCACTCTTGTGCCGGGAACGCTGAATGTAGCTACTCCTCCTTCGTGCAGCATTAATTCTCCTTCTCTTCTGCCCGGCTGCAATTCAACAGGCAACGTGCTTACTGCTACAGCACCTGCCGGTTATACCTATTCATGGAGCGTAACCGGAACCGGGTGGCTGATTACTAACGGAAGCAATTCTCTCTCCGTAACGTATACTGCCGGTGGCTTTGGAACTTCAGGAGTGTTTACACTTACATTATACGCCCCCGAATCAACAATCCTCATCAGCACATGCACAATGACCATGGGAGCGGTTTGCTCGGAATACTGTTCTTATCAGCAAACTCTTTGGGCAAATCTTTCTGCAACAGATTGCTATGGAACAACCAGTGTAAATCTGCTTCCTACTCTACTTACCCCCGATTTAGTCAGCGGTGACGGTAACAGAAAAGTTATTTGTGCCGTGAGCGATGCCGCATGCCTGCAGGCAAAACTTCTTTCAGGAAATAGTGCCAGCCAGCTTCCGAATGGAGTCGTGAATTGTGTAAATGCGACCGGGAATAATTACCTGAGCAACGGAAAATTCAGAAGTTATCTCCTTAGCCAGGAAATTTCTCTTGCTCTCTCTGTCCGCATCAGCCCATTGCTTGGCTCTCTGCATATTACAAACAACTACATAACAACCTATGCTGCCACTACCTGCGTTAACGGAACTGCTGTTGCCGGAACAAAGCAGGTGTACGCAATACCGCCGTCAGTTGTAACCTATCTTGGCGCCAATAATACAGTTGCCGACCTGGTTGTTCTTGCAAACAAGGGGCTTGGAGCCACGCTGGCAAACAATGCTCCTTCGCTTACCGATATTGCAAATGCCTGCAATGCCCTTGTAATAGCATTTGACCATTGCAGAATCTTTGCTGGATTCACAGCAACATCGCAAGGTGCAAGGGTTGAGAATACCGATGTAACGGGCAGTGATGTTAATGACCTGTTTGTTTACCCGAACCCTGCATCAGGAAAGACTACGATTTCTTTTGTTGCCGCAGAAGGCAGTCGTGCAACACTGGATGTTTACGGCATCAATGGTGCCGTTGTATCGAAGGTTCTCGACGGAACGGTAACTGAAGACGGCTTATATTCTGTCGATGTGGATTGCTCTTCACTTAGCAGGGGCATTTATTTTGTTCGCCTTGCTGTTGACGGAGAAATTTCCATTGCCAAACTGGTAGTGATAGAATAAAATCTCTGATTGTACAGAATTAAAAGAGGGACTTTCGGGTCCCTCTTTTTTTTTAGACATTCTCAGCTCCTCGTCTATAATGCCACTCAAAAAAATATATACTTTTAGCACGCCTCAAAAACAGAACCGATGAAAACCCGGCTCATTATTTATCTCGTTGTTTTACTGATTTGTTCATTCGAATGCTTTGCGCAGCAAAGCCCGGTTGACAGCCTGAAGAAAGTGCTTACCACTGCTGCGGACGATACCAATAAAGTAAACCTGCTGATAGAACTGAGCAACAAACACCTCAGCACTGACCCCGACCAGGCATTAAAATATGCCAACGATGCAAAAGCGCTGGCAGAAAAATTAAACTACCAGAGAGGGTTGGGATATGCATTAAAAAAAGTGGGGTTGGTGTATAATACAAAAGGCAATTATGTAGAGGCATTGCAGGCATGGAAAGAAGCGCTTGCGGTTTTTGAAGCTAACGGAATAAAAGTGGGCGCATCTAACATGCTCAATAATATTGGCGTAGTTTATTACAACAAAAGCATTGAGGACAGCGCGCAGGATTATTACCTTAAATCCCTGAAGGTTGCCGAGGAACTTAAAGATACTCTAAGAATTGCAACCGCGCTGGTAAACGTAGGAACTGTTTACAGCAATAAGACGGCAACTTACGACAAGGCACTTGAATATTACCATAGGGCGCTTCCGCTTAGTGAAGCCATCAAAGATTTGGACGCTATAGGAACAAGCGCCGGTAACATTGGCGAAATTTACCTGAATAAATTCGAGAAAGTCGATACTAGTGAATCCTATAAGCAAAAAGATATTGATTCCGCTCTCTTTTATCTTATGAAGTCACGGGAGGCATACATAGGTTCTACTAACCTGCCTTATGCGCTTAATACGATAGGCAGAATTTACAAAAAAAAGAAAGATTTTAAATTATCTCTGCAGTACCATAAGCAGGCATACGATACAGCAAAAATGCTGGATGCGAAACTAGACATGGCACAGGCGCTGCTCTATACTGCAGAAACACACAATGAAAAAAAGGATTTCAAGGCGGCTATAGTTGTCTTTAAAAAGGCAGAGAAAATATTCAACAAAATCGGGCTCGAAGAAAGTTATGATCTTGAAAAGGTTTACCAGGGGCTTGTCGTGGCTTATTCCGAACTTAAAGATTTTGGTAATGCCTTTAGGTCGCAAACAGCGCTTCTGGATGTGAGGAAGAAAATCTATGACCTTGAGGTTGATAAAAAACTTGGAACAAAATTGTTTGCGTTCGATATAGAAAAAAAGCAGGGAGAAATAAACCTGCAACACGCGGTTATAGGAAAGAAGCAAAGTGAAATAAACTTGCAGCAGGCAGTTATAGGCAGGCAAAAACTGTTGCGCAACACTTTTATGGGCGGCTTTGCCATTGTGCTCTTGTTTGCCGGAGTGTTTTTGACGCAGCGAAACAGGATAACTAAAGAGAAAAGACGCAGTGATGAATTGCTGCTTAATATTTTGCCCGAAGAAACCGCGGAAGAATTAAAAGCCACCGGCAGTGCCAAAGCAAAAAGCTTTGATTCTGTAACTGTGCTCTTCACCGACTTTAAAAACTTTACGCAGGCATCCGAAAAATTATCTCCCGAAGAATTGGTTTGGGAAATTAATCACTGCTACAGTGAGTTTGATAAGATTGTAACCCGATACGGGATAGAAAAAATAAAAACAATTGGCGATGCGTATATGTGCGCTGGTGGATTGCCGGTCACTAACCAGTCGCATCCCGAGGATGTGGTAAAAGCCGGATTAGAATTTCAGCAGTTCATTGCGCAGAACAAAAAGGAGCGGACTGAAAAAGGATTGCCGTTTTTCGAGCTGCGGTGCGGCATTCATACCGGGCCTGTTGTTGCGGGAATTGTGGGTATTAAAAAATTCGCTTATGATATCTGGGGCGACACGGTGAATACCGCTTCGCGTATGGAATCATCAGG
Source organism: Bacteroidetes bacterium 2013_40CM_41_45 (assembly GCA_002215675.1). Classification (GTDB taxonomy): domain Bacteria; phylum Bacteroidota; class Bacteroidia; order AKYH767-A; family 2013-40CM-41-45; genus 2013-40CM-41-45. The sequence continues at coordinate 156,361 of NGFH01000005.1, forward strand.
CGAAATCGGCAAAGTGAACATCAGCGGGCCAACCTATGAACTGGTGAAAGACAAATTCAACTGCAGTTATCGCGGAAAAATCCAGGCAAAAAATAAAGGCGAAATAGATATGTACTTCGTGGAGGCACAAATCTAAAGACAAACCTATCCTGCAGAATTGCAGCGCAATTCTGTGTAAACATTATTTCATTTCCGCTTCGCTTTCACACAAAAAAAACCACCGGCTTGTGGCTGGTGGCTCATCTAATAATCTTACAGTCGCTTAAGCGTCTGCCGGAACCTTAGAAGGAGGAACAGGAGCCGGAATCAATACCTTGGTTACCGTGCAGTCTGTGCGAGAATCAATAGTGCATTCAACAACATCTTCCACGTTCACCGTAAATCTGGGTGCAGCGAAATTAAGTGAGTCGCCAACCCTTACTCCAAAAGGATTTGAATCTGCGATAGTGATTTGCAGTTGACCCAAAACGCCTGGTCTCGGGGTAACTCTTACGATACCTTGTGACATGTTTTTAAGTTTTAAATTGTTTAACTAATCAGGTTTAATTAAGCAATAATAAACATTATTTATATTAAATCATATTTTTACAGCATATATAGCTGTAAAATGCCCCGGCCTGACAATTTTATAGGAATTTTAATATTTTGTTTGCTATTTAATTTATCCCATGCTCAGCAAAGCAAAATAGATAGTTTGAAAGACCATTTGCGTCAGGCGCAGCCAATTGAAAAAATAAAGGCCAATTACGCTTTAGCTTTCCAATACGAAAGATTACTTCCCGACACCGCGCTTGCATATTATGAGGCAGGATTAAAATTGTCGGAAGAAATAAACAATGACACACTAATTGCAAAAGGATATAATGGAATAGGGAATTTAAATTCTATTTCCGGAAAATATATCCAGGCCCTTGATTATTTGTTCAAGGCGCTGAAAATATTTGAAAGCAAGCATTTAGATAATAGTACCATTTATTGTTTGCAGTCCATAGGAATTGCTTATAATGAACAAGGCATTTTCGATAAAGCAATGGATTACTCAATGCAGGCATTAGGCATAGCTGAATCTCTTCAGGATAAATACAAAACTGCCGTAAGCATGATAATGGTTGGGTCGATTTACTATTCACAACACAATTATGACATGGCGCTGAATTATTTTCAGCAAGCATTGTTTAACATGGAAAAAGCAGGAGATAAACAGGGAATTTCTGATGCTCTTAATAATGTAGCATTGATTTATGAAGAGAAAAAAGATTTTAATAAAGCGCTGGAATTCCATCTTCGCTCCCTGAAGATGGCAGAAGAATTAAAAGATAAAAGAGGAATGGCTGCCACTTTTCACAATATCGCACTGGTATATAAAAGTCTAGAAAAGTTTCCAACTGCAATTAAATATCTCGACAGTTGTGTGGCAGTTGCGAAAGAGTTGGATGACATGTCTCTCATGAAAAAATCCTATAACGTACTCTCAGAGCTTTATGCACAAATGGGAAAATTTGATTTAGCTTATCAAGCTCATTTAATGTTTTCAAAACTTAATGATACATTGCTGAATACGGAAAGCAAAAAACAATTTGCCGAAATGAGTACGAAATATGAGAGTGAAAAAAAAGATAATGAAATTGAAATCAAGAATCAGAAAATAAAGCGGCAGGCGGTTATGAGAAATGCATTTATAGGTGGATTTGCACTGGTACTTGTGTTTTTAATTATTGTTTTCTCCCAGAAAAAAAGACTGACTAAAGAGAAAATGCGAAGCGATAAATTGCTTCTTAACATTCTACCCTCTGAAGTTGCCGAAGAATTAAAACTGAATGGCCACTCCCAGGCCAGAACCTATAGTATGGTTACGGTTATGTTTATTGATTTCTGGGACTTTACCGAGGTAAGTGAAAAGGTAAGCGCGGAACTATTGGTTGCTGAAATTGATTATTGTTTCAGCGCCTTCGACAACATCATTGAGAAGCATGGAGTAGAAAAAATAAAAACCGTTGGCGATGCATACATGTGCGTGGCCGGTTTACCCGTACTGACTTTTACTCATGCTGCTGATATTATTAATGCCGCCATTGAAATCCGGAATTTTATGCTTCAACGAAAAAAAGAAAAAGAAGAAAAAAGTGAAATCCCTTTCCAGGCACGAATTGGAATTCATACCGGCTCCGTTGTTGCAGGAATTGTCGGCATCAAAAAATTTGCATACGACATTTGGGGTGATACCGTGAACATTGCTTCGCGCATGGAGTCAAGCGGTGAAGCAGGAAAAGTAAACATCAGCGGAGCTACTTTTGAACTGGTAAAAGATAAATTTAAATGCATGCACCGCGGAAAAATCCAGGCAAAAAATAAAGGTGAAATAGATATGTACTTCGTGGAGGCACAAATCCAGGAATGATATTAAGAATTCCGGGTGGGCGGCATTAAGAATTCAAAATGAAGAATGACAATTTCCGGACACCTATAAAATTTACCTGGTGATAATAAGTTTCTCTGTGCGCACTTCGGTGCCGTTTCTTATTTGAAGAAAATAAATTCCGTTGGGTTGGGAGGATAAATTGACTTCTGTCTTTGATGATGAAATTTCGCGCTCATATATTTTTTCTCCAAGCTGGTTGGTGATTATAATTTGAGATGGTTTTCCCGAATTGAGCCCGCCGGGCGCAGCGTTTGCAACGACTGCGAAACTACCGGAAGAAGGATTAGGATACAGATAGAATGAAACCGGTTTCGACTGTTCTGAAACTCCTACTCCAAAACCAAGCATTGATTCCCACAACCCACGACCGTACGTAGCAGCCCGTATTTTTTGCGAACCATAATGTATTTCGAGCTCGCTGACAATGCAATTAGGCAAGCCGGTATCGAATGGAGCCCAGTCATTCATCGTGTTGTCTCGATAAAATATCCCGAAGTCAGTACCGATATATAAAGCGTCAGGACTATCATTTTGATAAACGATGCAGTTAACAGGAACATTGGGCAACGTGCCGGAAACGTTTGTCCATGTAGCGCCACCGTTAACCGACTTAAAAACTTTATTGCCGCTTTGATAACCGATAAATGTTATCCAAAGCTTCATAGGGTCTGTGCCAGAGACAGCAATATAAGAAGGAACATTATTTGCAAACGGCAACCCCAGGGAAATATTATTCCACGATGCGCCTCCATTTGTAGTGCTGAACAATGCAGTATTTGTACCTGCATATATGGCGTTGCTGTTGGAGGGCGCAGCAGCAAGCACCGTATAGGAGCCACCGCTTGAAAGATTAGACGTGAGCGCATTCCATGTCCATCCCCCATCAGGGCTTTCCATCACCTCATCCCACGCTCCGAACATTAGAAAAGGATTGGAAGCATGAATCTCATATGGTGTAATCCATGCTCCGAAGCCCGCCGTGGGCGGAGTAATTTCAAGGGACGTTAATCCGCCATCAATGGATGAGAACAAACGTCCGTATTGCAAGGCGTAATAAACATTATCAGGATTAGTCGGGTCGACAGCCGTCTCCATTCCATCGCCAAAGCTTATCATGTTCCAGCTATTCCCGATGCGTTGCGCAGTCCCCTGGTCTTGCTGTCCTGCGTAAATAATAGATGCATCAGACGCAGAGCCGCCGAGCCGATAGTATTGCGCAATGGAAAGCCCGCTGCTCAAATCCATCCACGTGATTCCTGCATTTAGCGATTTGAAAATGCCGCCATCATTGCAAGAAAATATTACATTGCTATTGCCGGGAATAAATTCAATATCATGTTGGTCGGCATGAAGATAATCCGGATTACCCATATTCTGCCAATCACCGACAGTGCTCCATGTGCCTCCGCCATTAGTTGATTTCGCAAGTTTAAGTCCGCCGGCATAAACAGTGTTCGCATTTGTTGGTGAAACATTTAATACACAACTATAATAGCCATAAGAAGAAGCGAAAGATGCAGGGTCAGTGACAGGTGTAAAGAGCGCTCCGCCGTTTACCGACTTGTAGAGACCAACTCCATCAACCCAAACATAAACATAATCAGAATCAGCTGGGGTTACAGCAAGAGATGCCTTGCCGGGTGAGAATCCAAATTGTGCAATCATGTTCCATGTGTTTCCACCATCTGATGAATAGTAAACGTTTCCAAAATCTGCCGTAGCATAAATGCGCGATGAATTCATGGGCTTGAATTCAACGTCATAAATATTATCCGGTGAAATAACGGCAGACCATGTTGTTCCTCCGTTTGATGTTTTCCATAGCCCGCTATCGGTGGCCGCAAATAATATTTGAGGATTGGCAGGGTCGATGACTAAACGATGGATGATTTTGTTTTGACTTTGCGTGAAACTAAAGCCGGTAGTATTCCATGTTGTTCCTCCGTCTGTCGATTTGAGAATTCCCGCAGAGTATGTTCCGCCCCAGAAATCGCCCTGGTAAACGTAGCCATAACCATCTCCGGTAGCAATATAGAGTACATTAGTATTCACGGGGTCAATGGCAATATCGGCTATGCTCAGGGTAAGAATATTATCTGTTGCTGTATTCCATGATGCGCCACCATTTATGGATTTCCATAATCCACCGTTTGCTGCGCCAACATAAATCACATTCGGATTTCCGGGAGCCAATTCAACACAATTTATTCTTCCCGCACCGCCACCACTCGGAAGGGTTGCCGGGCCGATGAGCGTCCAGTTTGATGTGAGCGTTTGCCGGGTTGAATTATTTTGCAAACGATTTGCTTTATACTTCGTCCATTCGTCCCACAAAATTCCGGGATTAAAATACCCGGTCGGATAAACCCGGGGTTCGGAAAACCATTCCAAACGTTTGAACTTTTCATATTCTCCGTCATGGAATTTTTCTTCGTAAGGCGCGCGGTTTTCTTTTACACGCTGCCGTTCATAAAATCTTTTCTGTACATCATAGAAATTGACGCCCGCAGTTTTTTCGCTTGCCCTTTGCTGGGGATAGCCATGAAATGCAACAGCAGAAAACAGGATAAGAAAAAAAATCTTCCGTTCTGCAGAAAGAAGTTTAGATGTCATAGCGGGAGAGATTGAAAATATCGTCAGTCGTATGTACAAATGTAAGACAATATTTCAGCATGAAGTTCCCGTTCAAAAAATGCTGATTATGAATTAAAAAGGCAGGGTGGGCAAACAAAAAATTGACTAGCTTTATTTATTTCAAGCTCTCATATGTTATTCTTGAAATATTCCCCATGATATCAGAAAGCTTTTCGTAGTCGGTTCCGCGAGTCATAATGCAAAGAATGTAAGGCCGGTTTTCAACGTAAACGATTCCGCCTTCATGCAATTCTTTAAACCCGTTTCCCGTGCGCTCTCCGAATTTATGAGCTACGGTTACCGGGTTGTCTAATCCTTTTAGAATACCGTCTTTGTAATCGCAGTGAGTAAGTAATTCAAGAGCGTATTCAGACATGTCTCTTCCCAGATACGTTGCAGAGAACAGGAGACGAAAAAATTTGGAGCACTCCATTACACTCATAGTATAATCAGAATGAAAAATATCCGGTTCAGGTAAATTAAGGTCGCTGAATAATTTTTTATAAAGCTTTTGGTCCATATTTCGTGCCAGCAGGGACGAAGCATCATTATCTGAATGGACTATGAGCGCATAAAGCAATTCAGAAACAGTATAATAATTGTTTTCGCGCAGGCGGGTTGAGATTATATTCTGCCGGTTCAGTTCGGGGTCACGCTTTTCGAAATATATTTTACGCTGCAGCGCATCAGGGTTAATTCTTGCTTCGAGAAGGTAAGGAATCATTATAGAGATTTTCATAATACTTGATGGCATATACATTTCACTGCCATTAATCTCGAACCATGAAATGGTATTGGGTTTTCGCAGATACACAGAAACATTAGTAGCCTCTCCCCTTTTCTGCGCTCCGTCAATATATTGTGCAAGCTCGTCTTTCAGAACCGTCAAATCACCACATTCTACATATTCATCATTCAAAAGATTGGGCCGGGTATATTTGTTTGCAGCATGACGTGATACATCCACTTTGGGGGCGCAAGGGTCGTATTTGTTAACAACTGTTACCGGGTGTGTATCCTTGGCAACTACCATAATAACAAGTGCCATAATGATGATGTAAGCCAAAACTTTGGAACCTATTATGCTGAGAAACAAGTTCGGCTTGCTTTTTTTGTCTTCCATAATTAAAGGTTTTAGGATGGTTGTACGATAAAAATATAAAAACAATTGTCAGTTTAAAATGAAACTCAGCGTAGTATGCCAGGCACTCTGTTGTTTTCTTCGATCTTCCATATAAAATATTTATTTTGCCATATATTTACCCCGTTTAATCTTAGATACCCGTAATATGCCAAGCAATAAATCACTGAAGGTTCTTGTCATTGAAGACAATGAGCAGATGTCTGAAATGATAAAGGACAGTATCATTCATAAGTTCAGCAATGCCCATGTCTCCGTTTTCAACACGGGTGAGGCAGCGCTGAGCGAAGCTAAATCTGAACCCGATGTTATTATTCTCGACTACCAACTCGATTCACAAAATCCGAAGGCGCTAAACGGAATCCAGATTTTAGGCAAGTTGAAAAAGCAGTTCGCCTCGCCGGTAATTTTTCTTTCTGCACAGGAGAAGCCGGAAGTGTCGGCAAACATTATCAAATATGGCGCTTATGATTACGTGGTAAAAAACCAGCAGTCGTTTCAGCGGCTGGAAATCATCATCAACAATATTCTTAACAGCAGGAATCAAAAAGGACGTTCGCAGAAAACGCTTATCACTGTGCTTATCGGTATCATCATCATCTTAACTGTAGTTATTGCAGGGATGATGATGAAGTGAACCACTTTAGCATTATTTCTCGTGTGATCCCGGCAGGAATCGAATGCTGATGTTTCAATCAGCATGCTGACTTGCACTTTGCGCAACGTCAGCACCTGTAGTTTTATTCCTATTAATGAGTTGCCTCTTTTCGTGATCCCGGCAGGAATCGAACCTGCAGCCCTCAGATTAGAAATCTGATGCTCTATCCGTTGAGCTACGGGACCGGAACATTGTGGGTTGCGGATTGAAAATTGCGAATTGGAAAATCCGAAATCAATAATTCGCAATCGCATTGTCGGGGTGGCAGGATTCGAACCTGCGGCCTACAGCTCCCAAAGCTGTCGCGATAACCGGACTACGCTACACCCCGTAATTAATAGTATACAAAGAACTAACCTTCCTGCGACCTCTCCGATTCTAATCGGAGCGCGATAGCTGGACGGAGTTTATCCCGATAAATATCGGGACTACACCCGAAATAACCGTTATATGTTATTTGTTATTTGTTATAAGAATGAAAGAACTGATAATTTTTTTTCCTGCGACCTCTCCGATTATATACCCGGCAATAATGAGGCCTTAAAACAGGGGCACAAGGTAAAAATGATTTTGATTGATGCGCTCTTGTTTAAGGGCACATAAAAGATTATTTCTGATGTTTGCTTAGAAATAAAATCCCCAAAAAAGAAAAGGATATTTTAAACCCAGGGGTTTTAAGGTGATATAAAAGTAAGTCGCAAAGGTTTATTGCTTTATCACTTTTCCAAATAGCTTACCATGCATAGTGTTGAGCCGGGCAAAATAGATTCCTTTTGGCAGCGAAGAAATATCAAGTTCATTTTTATCTGCAATCATCTTCTTAAACACCATTTTTCCCAGCATATCGTAAAACTCAATTGCATCTCCTGTTCCGGGTTTATAATTCTGAATAATGAGCAATCCTGTTGAAGGGTTCGGAATGAATTCTAAACTGCTGTAAGCAGCAGCGGAAATACCTACATCAATAACTGTGATAGCCGTAGTAGTTGTGTCACAGCAAATCCCGTTACAGGCAATTAAAGTAACCATATATATCCCTGCCGCAGAATATGCATGTGAAGGATTTTGTTGCGTGGAAGAAGGGCCTGCATCACCAAAAGTCCACAGCCAGCTCGTAGAATTTGCAGATGTGTTGGTAAAGTTCACCGATAAGCTGGTTGTCGAATATGTGAACGATGGTATGGGGCCATTTATTAATGCTGTTACCGGAACTCTCGGGCTGACACAGTCATTCGGCATAACCAGCCAATGATAAAAATAATAATAGTGAACTGCATCGGGAATATCGTTGCCTGTGATAGTAACAGCTCCACCTGCCACTGTATAGGGAAAGACGGCTCCGGAAGAATTCCTGAAAAGATTTATCAAAGCGCCTCCGCAGCTTAGCTGATAACCACTACCCGGAGTTAACGGGAAATTGATCGTTACGGTGCTTGTTCCGTTAGGAATATTTACGGTTGTTGTTTGTAAAACATTGGCTGAAGCATCGAGCAAATTAATTGTCCTGTTTCCCGAGGCACCGGAATAAACAACTACAGAAACCAAGGTAGATGCTGTATTCACATCAAAAATAACTGCGTGAGCATTTGTATTGGTAAAATAACTGCCTGCACCGATAGTGTTATCGACAGGGCCAACGTACTGAGAAATTCCCGGTATCGTACTTGAAACGTAATACGTTGTTGTTGAAGAAAGCGCAGGAGTAATAAATGTGCTGCCTGTATGAACAAGATTCCCTCCCACCGGAGCATCGTACCAATTAAGTGTACCGCTGCCTGACGCATTAAGCGTAAATGCCCGGGCTGAGCATGACGTGTCGCCAAGAACAGAAGTTATACCAGGGACTACGATAACAACAACATTGGAAGTTGAAGCCCCTCCTGAATTAATACAACTGACCACACAACGATAATATGTTGTTGCATTTAGCAAAGCCGTAGTGTACACATCTGTGCCATTACCGCTGCCACCGGTAACGGTTGTCCATCCGTTTACTCCATCCGGAGATTGTTCCCAATTCATATCAACTCCTGTGAAACCGGAAGTGAATCCCGACAGGGTGAGCACTGCGTTTTGTCCGCTGCATGATAAGGTATCGCTTAACGGAGAAACTGTTCCGGCAACAGGAGTACCTGTACATGCAATGCCCGCAACATTTGCAATTACTGTCGCCCATGTGTCCACAGTAGCATTTGCCCACTCCTGGAAAGTCCAGAAAGAATTATTCGCAGGGTCAATACAGGTGAATGAAAAATCGCCCCAGCGGTTTCTGCCGCTTCCGAAATCCTGGAAATAAGTATTAAGCCCGCTTTTGAAAAGGTATCCGCTTTCAAACGTGTTGGGCGCATCGGTGGACTGGCGAAAAGAATACTGTGCGCTGGGATGCATGGCAGAAGATGAAACCGAGTATCCGATTAACGCATCATTATTTGTGTTCACTGCAATGCTCGGATAGAAATAAAATTTTTGTGCCGTTGCATCTTCAATTCTTCCGAACTGTTGAACGGCGAGTGATGCAGGATTTACCTGGTACCAATCTACAGCGTCATGAGTCGGGTTTCCGGATGGTAAAAAAACGGTATGCGTAAACCAAAGCGAGCCATTAATAAATTGTGCGTTTGCGATTCTTGTATCTCCATCTTCCAACGATTGCGCGCCGGTCTGTGGCGCCCCTACTGGATTTTCATCCCACGGCTGATTTACTCCAACGAAACCTGCTGCAGAATATACCGGAGAACCCACGGGTCCCGAGATTTGATATATTCTCACATAACCGTAGTTTGCTGAGTCACCCATCCAGTCCGTTACCATATATTCGTTTGCAAGTGTTGTATCATATGTAACTGCAGGAGCAATTGTAAATGCTTGCTGGTCTGTGAATGTTGTTACCGAAAGAATTCCTCCGCTGTAAAGGGTGGCACGGCTCATCACATATATTTTACTGTACGCGTTATTGCTGCTGCCTATGAAATCATTTCCGGTCATCACAATCCATTTATTGTTCATCCCCAGAAGCGGGTAATCGAGAAAGTCGTTCGCGTTGCCGATGGCATCAAATCCATAAACGTACCAGTTACCCGTAGGCATGCTGGTTTGAGAAATGGCAATGAACAAACCGCTGTTTCCGTTGGGAGCATTACCTGCAATGCATACAACGTAACGATGATAATTTTTATCGAAGTAAATATGCGGGTCAAAATAACCGCTGCCACCTGAGGCGCTGAAAAATGTACTGATGGTTAAAGTACTTACATGCGTTCCGCTTCTTTGATAAATATCAAACCGCTGGTTGTCGGTTTCCATAATTAAACTGTCACCGCAACTGCCGCTCACATCAGGCGGAATAAGAGAAATGGTTGTAGGGCACCATCCATTGAATACTATGTTTGGAGAAGGAGAAACCGAACGGGTATTTTCTTCACCAGGCGTAATATCGAATTGAGATACGTTGCCGGTTACAGCTTTCGGAGTGCGCTTAAACTTTTCTTCCCTGTCTTCACCTTGTTCAATAACCCGCCTTACTTCGGCAGGTGGATGCGTTGCTTCGAAAGCGGCAAGCTGCTGAAAGTTCACAACGTGCGGGGCGCCACCATTAATTAGTTCGGGAGGATATTGTGCTAAAGTGCCGACAGCATAAAAGAAAAAAGTTACCAGCGGTAAGTAAATTTTTTTCATGTGAGATGATTTTGATATGTGTAAATATATAGGTTAATTATGACTTGATGATTCACTTATTATTTTCCCCATAAATTGATTTATTAACTGACCAATATAAAATCAATTACCAGAATGAGAATGCAAAATATAAACGAAAAATTTTTTCACCAACCTCGGCAAGAATGTTTTAGCGGAGAGAGTGGGATTACCTACGGTGATCCCTGTTGGCATGGCTTAAACAAAATAAAGCCCGGCACTTCGTGCCTTGGCAATTTCATTTCTTTCACTTAGTCAAGCAAGCTTGCCACGCTCAAAAAATAAATTGCCACAAGTGAGGCTTTATTTTGCTTTAGCGGAGAGAGTGGGATTCGAACCCACGGTACCCTTTAGAGGTACGACAGTTTAGCAAACTGTTCCTTTCGGCCACTCAGGCATCTCTCCGAAAAAATGAGGTGCAAAAGTAACAATCAGCACCTGCCTGTCAAACTAATGTTCGGGGTACTCGGTGCGGACGTGGTAAATGCTCATAAGCATCTTTATGAAAATCTTTTTTACATCAGAAATATCGCGCATCGTAATAGGGCAATTAATAAACTGTTCCTGAGCAACCTGGCTATTTATTATTTTTTCTACCAGTGAGTCGATGGTTTGCTGGTCCACTTTTTTAAGGCTGCGCGAAGCGGCCTCAACAGAGTCGGCCATCATAAGTATGGCAGTCTCTTTTGAAAACGGCAGGGGCCCGGGATACCTGAATCGTTCTTCCTTTAGCTCTTCTTTCGGAAAATTTTTAAGAAACGATTGATAAAAATACTGGACAAACGTAGTGCCGTGGTGTGTCCTTATGAAATCAATAACCTGGTCGGGAACACCTTTCTTACGCGCAATCTCAATTCCTTTTATAACATGGCTGATGATGATACCCGCACTTTCCTCGAACGGCAAATCATCGTGAGGATTGTTTTGTGTGCTTAAGTTTTCGATATAATAAAGCGGCATCTCAATTTTTCCGATATCGTGATACAAAGCCCCTGCCCTCACCAGCAATGTATTCCCACCTACTTTGAAAGCCGCGGCCTCGGCAAGGTTGGCAACCTGCAGCGAATGTTGAAAAGTGCCGGGCGCCTTCAACGCAAGCTCGCGCAACAGAGGGCGGTTTGAATCTGCAAGCTCCATAAGCGACACATCGGAAAGAAAACTGAATATTTTTTCGAATAAAAATATCAATGGGAATGCCGCCAGTGACAGTGCTGAACTGACAAATAACCATTTTATGGTTTCTGTTTCAACTTCATAAATATTTCCATGGTGAAGAATTGAAATACCTGAATACGTAATAAGATATGAAATGAAAATCAACCCCACCGTAATAAAAAATTGCGAACGGCTTCGGAGGTTTACTATGCTGAATGTTGCCGTCATTCCGGCGATAACCTGGATGAACATATAATCATATCCGTCAGGAGCAATGAAGCTGATGATTAAAAGTGCAACAATAGAAGTGAACAGCGCTATCCGGGTGTCAAAAAAAGTTCTGACGATAATAGGGAGTATGCAAACCGGCGCAATGTAATGGCTGGGTACGTTAAGCTTGCGGAGCCAGACATACAGGTAACAGGTACCTACAATCTGAAGCATTAAAAAAAACACTTTCCGGTTTTCAGAAAAAATTTCCTGGCGGAACTGGGCAAGAAAAATAATAAGCATGGCAAGAGCTGCCGATACGATAATGAAATGTCCGAACAAGACAGTAAGCCGGCTGGAAAAAGTAAGTTCCATGCTCTGCAGTTCGACCCGAAGCGAATGGAGTTTCTGAAATTTATCGTTGTCAACCAGTTCACCTTTGCGGATAATACTTTCTCCGGCTTGCACCATTCCGTGGGTGATTGAAATGTTTTCGAGCGCTTGTTTTTGAAATTGCTCCGTCTTGTTTTTATCGAAGAAAACATTGTGGGCAGTATGGTCTTCGAAAAGGTTTAACAATTTGTCTTTATGAGCGGGGAAACTTTTCTGTATCTCGTTTGCACAATATTCAAGAGCCATTTTTACAGTATACAAAGTGTTGATATCCCTGTCTTCGGCATAATTATTTTTCAGCACGGTTACTGTTGAAAAGCTCTGCATTTCCGGCTTTTCCGAAAACTGCATAATTCCTTTTTCATATACATTCGATAAAAGCAAAACGCAAAATTCAAGCTCACCCGGTGCGTGAGTTTTATTATCAGGAAATTGCACTTGGTAGGCATCCTTAAAACCGGCTATTTTTTCTGCTGCAATTGTGGTATCCATTACAAACACAGGGTGAACGGATTTTTTGGCATCAATCCGCTCCTGCGTCAGTTCCGACTCCGATTTATAAATCGCAAAGTCAAACGGGGCAATAAGCGGTTCGTAGGGCCAGGGCTTGCCTTTGCGGATTTCGAAATTAAACTGCGTGTCGTAAGGAAGCGCAGCCACAATAAGCACCACAGAACCAAGAATAATAACGTATTTAAAAATTTCCTCGTGGTAGTTGCTAAGTAAGATGAAAAATTTCTTCATAGTCGGTGTGTAAATATCTGTAAAAAAACGGTCACGCATTCGCAGATTATTTCCTGTAACTTTGCAGCATAATTTAAATCGTTTTATGAAAGAAGTATTTATAGTATCAGCCGTGCGTACACCCATAGGGAGCTTTGGCGGGGTGTTGTCCGGTTTTTCTGCAACACAATTAGGAGCCCAGGCCATCAAAGCTTCGCTGGAAAGAATATTCCTCCAATCATCGCATGTTCAGGAGGTTTTTATGGGAAATGTTTTATCGGCAAACCTCGGCCAGGCGCCGGTTACCCAAGCAACCATTTTTGCAGGCATAACGCAGGCAATACCCGGCACAACCGTGAATAAAGTATGCGCCTCGGGGATGAAAGCGGTAATGTTTGGCGCACAAAGTATTTTACTGGGAGACAATGATGTAGTTGTGGCGGGCGGAATGGAAAGCATGAGTAATGTTCCTTATTACCTGGATAAAGCGCGCAATGGTTATCGCCTTGGGCACGGGACGGTGACGGACGGACTTGTGAAGGATGGCTTATGGGATGTGTACAACGATTATCACATGGGCAGCGCGGCAGAGCTTTGTGCAGCAGAATGTAAAATATCGCGCGAGGAGCAGGATGCTTATGCCATTGAATCCTATAAGCGCAGCGCAGCAGCGTTTGCAGCCGGAAAATTTAAAAATGAAATTGTTCCTGTCAAGGTGGAACAGCGTGGTAAAGACCCTTTGTTGGTTTCAGAAGATGAGGACTATAAGAATGTAAAGTTTGAAAAGATACCTACGCTGAAGCCCGTCTTTAAGAAAGATGGAACAGTGACGGCTGCCAACGCTTCAAATCTGAATGATGGCGCAGCTGCTTTGGTTTTGATGAGCGGAGAAAAAATGAAAGAGCTTGGATTAAAGCCGTTGGCAAAAATTATTTCTTATGCTGATGCACAACTGGCTCCGGAGTGGTTCACAACGGCTCCTTCCAAAGCGATGCCGCGGGCTGCTGAAAAAGCCGGAATCAGCTTAAAGAATGTCGACTATTTTGAAATCAACGAAGCGTTTTCTGTAGTTTCCATAGTAAACAACAGGGAAATGTCGCTCGACCCAACGCGTGTAAACGTAAACGGAGGAGCCGTTTCTCTCGGGCATCCGCTTGGAGCTTCCGGGGCACGAATACTGACTACGCTTATTAATGTCCTGAAACAAAATAACGGAAAACTTGGCGCTGCTGGAATCTGTAACGGTGGCGGTGGCGCAAGCGCTATGATTATTGAGAACTGCTGATACAAAAATGGAATACGGCATTTCCCTTCTAAGTGTTATTCCGTTGCGCTCCGAACCATCGGACAAAAGCGAAATGGTTACACATGCTCTTTTTGGCGAACAGTTCGAAGTGATTGAAAAAAATGCGCAGTGGCGCAAGGTTCGCACTGCTTATGATAATTATGAGGGATGGACGGACGTAAAGCAAATTACTCCGCTTCCGGCAAAAGATTTTTTTGTGATGGCCGATTCAGGGTATTCTGTAACACTTGATGTGGTGCAGATTATGGTATACAACCGCAACCACATGATTCCCGTCTTACTAGGTAGCTCACTGCCCGGATTCGTTGACAAAAAATTTTCAATCAATGGAACCGATTATTTTTACGAAGGCAACGTGCGCAGTGGAAAAGTGACTGATAAAAAATCTGTTGTGGAAAATGCATACATGTACCTGAATGCGCCTTACCTGTGGGGCGGGCGCTCGCCATTCGGGATTGATTGTTCGGGCTTTACGCAGATGGTTTACAAGCTCTGCGGAATGAAAATAAGACGCGATGCAGCCCAGCAAGCCGAGGAAGGCAAAACGGTTCACTTACTTGAAGAAGCACAGCCGGGCGATATTGCTTTCTTTGATAATGAGGAAGGGCGAATTGTGCACTGCGGTATTGTTCTTCCCGGGGAGCGGATCATTCATGCCAGCGGCAGGGTACGTATTGACCGCCTCGATCATCATGGCATTTACAATACCGACACAAAAAAATATTCACATCACCTTCGCCTGGTGAAAAGAATTTTTTAGATAACCGTTCTTAAAAAATAGTACTCATGAAAAAGAATTTAATGTTTCTCTTTTTGCTGATTAGTTTTCAAATCCATTCGCAGGTCATTAATAATATTTATTCTGTCCCTGCTAATCCCTCCACTTCAGATTTTGTTTACATGCTGGTAGATTGTCAATTTACAAGCTCCGGTTGCAGCGCGCATACACAGGGATATTCTTTTATCACTGCAAACAGCATCGGTGCGTGGGCGCTTCACTGCCTGGGCCCGTTGGCAACTATATGCAACTATTCCGACACTTTTCCGCTGGGAATATTACCAATGGGCAATTATACTTTCTCATTTCAACTGGATGAAGGTCATGGCGGACCACCCTGCACTCCGGGAATTGCGCCCGGCCCCAGTGACTCATATCCATTTACGGTTTCACTTCCTACTTCAGCAGAAGAAATTGAAAAAGTTGAATTCAACATTTATCCTAATCCCGCTTCTGATAAATTAAAAATTAATCCCGATGCCTCGGGATCAGAATTAAAAATTGAAGCTGTAAAGATTTATAATATGATTGGTGAAGAATTCTTTAGCCAAAAGCTAATGGCAAACGGCCAACAGCAAGTTGTGATTGATATTTCAAAGCTTTCTCCGGGGATGTATGTTGCCGAGCTGAAGGCGGGAGAAAAATCTTCAAGGAAAATGTTTTCGGTTCAGCGCTAGAAACGAAAACGGTTACTTTAGCAAAAAGTTTTTTATGTAATCTCTTACTCCATTTTCAAGGGAGATGAACGGCTTATCGTAGCCGATGCTCCTTAGTTTTTCCATTTTTGCCTCGGTAAAATACTGGTATGTGTCTCGAATGTCAGCAGGAGTGTCTATAAATTCAATGTTCGCTTTTTTATCCATGGAAATAAAAACATTCTGAACCAAATCAATAAATGTTCTCGCCTTTCCCGTACCCAGGTTATATATGCCTGAATTTTTACGGTGCTGCATCAGGAAAAAACAAACATCAACAGCATCCTTCACATAAATAAAATCCCGAAGCTGCTCGCCATCTTTATATTTTGGATTATGCGAGTGGAACAATTTCATTTTTCCCGTTTCCTTTATTTGATTGAACGCGTGAAAAACCACCGAAGCCATTCTGCCTTTGTGATATTCATTAGGGCCGTATACATTAAAAAATTTAAGCCCTGCCCAGAAGTAGGGCTCGCGCTCCTGTTTCAGTGCCCATTTATCAAATTCATTTTTTGATTCTCCGTATGGGTTAAGCGGCTTCAGCTTTTCGATGAGTATGTGTGTATCATCATATCCATTTTCTCCCGCTCCATACGTTGCCGCAGAAGAGGCGTAGACAAGAGGTAGTCCAAATTCCACACAAGCATTCCAAACCGATTTGGTATAATTAAGATTTAATTTATCGAAAACGGATTTGTCAAATTCTGTAGTGTCAGTTCTGGCACCTAAATGAAATACAAACTGAACCAACCTGTGATTTTGTTTTAACCATTCAATAAAATTATCGCGATGAATTTTTGCAGTAAACTTTTTTCCCTCCAGGTTCCTGTTCTTTTTTTCATTTGAAAAATCATCAACAAGTATCAAGTCAACATATCGTTCGTTGTTCAGCTTTTCAACCAAACAACTTCCTATGAAACCGGCAGCGCCGGTGATGATAATCATGCGTGAACTGTTGTATTCAAAAAAATATTTCCGGGAATGGAATGGATAATCCCGAATTGTAATGCTTTATCAAAAAATATTTCAATTGCTTTTCGCCCACCCGTTCCTAAATCAACAGAGTGCCCGTTCACATATAAAGCAATATGTTTTTTTCTCACTTCTTCGTCCATTTCCTGCGCGTGCTGTTTTACATAATCGTAGCTCGAACCGGGGTTTGCCATTGCGAATTCAACACTTCTCCGCACCACACGGTTTATTTTTTCCTTCGTTTCATCGGGCAGGTTTCTTCTCACTGCAATTCCACCGAGCGGTATAGGCTGACCCGTTTCTTTTTCCCAAAGTTCTCCAAGGTCGCATATTTTTTTTAACCCCCTGCTTTCATACGTAAACCTGTTTTCATGAATAATAACTCCTGCATCTACTTTGCCCGAGAGAACAGCGTCCTCTATTTTAGAAAAAACCATTTCGGTTTTATAAGGCACCTGCGGAAAGAAAAATGAAAAAAGAAAATTGGCGGTGGTGTTCATTCCCGGAATAGCTACCATACCCGTAGTTTGTGGTTTATAACTTTCGCTTTTTGAAACAAGCAACGGCCCCACTCCATTTCCGAGTGCGCTTCCTGAATCAAGAAGTTGATATTTGTCTGTGATTTTTGTAAACGCAGCAAAGCTTACTTTGATGACATCAGCATCTCCCCGAAGGCTGCGTTGATTCAATGCTTCCACATCTTCCATTACAATATCAAATTGCAACCCTTCTGTATCTACCTTACCATGAACTAAAGCATCAAACATAAAAGTGTCGTTTGGGCAGGGAGAAAAGCCGAACGTTAGTTTGTTGTCTGTCGTTTGTCGTTTGTCGTTCATAAAATAAAATCAACCATTTTATGTCCCCTTGAGAAAATCAAAAGTCACTTCCGTAAGGTTTTTTAATGCAAGCGGAATGTTCCACTTTTTTTTATCTCTAATCCCTGCAGCATTTGAAACCGCCCGCAGCTGAACACATGGAATCTTTTCGAGCATGCAAACATAAAAAAATGCTGCGCCTTCCATACTTTCTATACCAGGATTAAATTTTCGTGCTGCTGTTTTCAAATTTCTGCTATTGTCGTGAAGCGTATTTACTGTGATAGAGCTTACGCGATTTATATGTTTCAAAGACGGGTGCCTTTTTGCCCATGCATTAAGAAGTTTTTCGTCCCGGAAAGGAAACTGATTTTTTTTATGCAATCCTATTTCAGCAAGCGTAAGGAAATTATTTCGACTTTTCGCTCCCAAATCTGCAAAACGATCGCTGACGACATTTACAACTTTGCCAATTGGGATTTCTTTTCTAAAACTTCCCGCAAGGCCTATGTTAACGGCTATATCATATTTATTTTTATAAATATTTTTTACAAGATGATATGCAGTTGCAGTCATCCCCACACCTGTTACCAGGAAATCTAACTTTTTTTTGAGCGCAGAATTTTTCGTTACTGCCTTTTTTAGCGGTTCAAGTTCCATTTCTGTTGCAGCGGCAATAAGTATTTTCACGGGATAAAGGTAAAGGTACTACGGAAATCAGCTCTAAAAATCCTGATGCCTTTTAATTCCGCTAAACTGAAGTGAGAAATTATCCAGCAGAAAAGATTCCTCCTGGGGATTCCACAAATAAATCCTTATCGCATCACCGGGCGAATTAAGTGGCGGTAAGTCTAACGTATATTTTTTTTCCCTCCATTTTCCGGGTTCAGTTACGCGAAGTTCATTAATTCTGAAAGTATAATAATACATCAAGCTATCACCTTTATTTTTATATTCCACCGCAAACCTCGCCTCAGAACATTGAATGGGATTGGCAAAATTAATTTCAAAACTGGTTGTAAGAAAATATCTCCGGTACATGGATAAGTCATTGCCGGTTACTTGGTAAAGGGTACAAAATTCTCTGCCGGAATAGTCACATACGTGTGAATTTATTTCTTTATTAAAAATTATAGTATCACTGCTCCAGCCGGCATATTCTTTCTCATAGTCATTTACCGTTATAAATATCTCTTCCAATTTATTTTCAGGATAGGGAGGTATATCCTCATTGCCTCCAAAGCAACCGGGAGAAAAATTCATGAAACTGTATTTATACTTTTCATAATTCATTCCGTCCGCAGAGAGCATCCCGTTTTTGTACTGGTAATTCTGAAGTTGGTTGAAGGCGAGAAAGGCCATAGCGGGTATCGCAAAAAATAATTTCGCTTTTGAGTGCATCCCGAAATGAACCGTATAAGCAACCGGAATAACAAGTACGGAATAATAATCAACCAGCGGGCGCATGCCGAATGAATCTCCATAGTACCAATTCCACCATGAGGACGTAACATAAATAGCAGGAATAAAAAACAAAAAGAATAAAAGAGCTTCATGGGTGATTTTGCGCAACTGAACTACGAAAAAAATAACAGCAAAAAAGAAAAGAGGCGTGTAAATAAAAAATCCTTTTCTGAAACCGAATAAAATATCGTACAGATGTGGCTTTAAAAAATAAAACCCTTCGTCCTTATAACCCCAGACAAAAAACTTTCCTGATTGCAGGTACCACAGCAACGGTTGAATAAAAACAACTGCGAGAAAAATTATTACAGCTATCATCAATGCTTTTTTCCCTCCTGAAAGATGAATGATTCGTTCCCTTAACTTATAAAAAGAATCACATAAAAACGGCAAAGCTGTCAGGCATACAATATTTACGGGACGGATTAAAACAACAAGCCCGAGAGCCAGGGCTGCAAGAAATAAATCACGTCTTCCCGTACCGCAAACAACCATGTAAAAGAAGCAAGCCATAGCCGCAAAGGAATAAATGTGCGACATGGACGGTTCTATTGCAACATATGTAAAAAGATTTGTTCCGAATGCCAGCAAAAAAATGGTGGTGGCCGTTTCTATCTCTGAAAATTTAAGATGCAGGAGAATTTTTCGCACAAAAAACAATCCGACTACACAATAAAACATAGCAGCAAGTCCCGTAAAAAACTGGAAAGGCTGAGAAGCTCCGTCTATCGGAGAGCCTGTCAAAAAACAATAGGCACATGCGCTAAAGAAAAAAGGGGCAAGCAGAATGGCGGTGCCTGCAAAATATTTATTGACACCTCTTCCTGAAAATTCTATAATGAATCTTGAATCGGGTTTTTGCCTAGTAAAATTGTTTTCAATAAAAATACTCTGCAGGTAGCGATAAAATCCTTTTCCATCACCTTCTATAATGTAGTATCTATCGCTTGCATGTCTCCATGAATAGAACCATGCTGAAACGAAAATGAGAAAAGCGCAAATCCAAAATAACACCGCGCTTGGCGCCGTCTTACCGGGCGTTACTATTTGAAAGGGGCTAATTTCTTTTTCGCCAAAGCTAAAGTTTAAACGCATTATCTTTGCCGCCTCTTAGAACAATTATGGTTTATATTACAAGAAAAGAAACTTTTACGGCAGCGCATAAGTTGTTTCGCGAGGGATGGAGCAACGAAAAGAACCTTGAAGTGTTTGGCAAATGCGCCAACCCCAACTGGCACGGGCATAATTATACCCTGCTGGTAACGGTGAAGGGAGAAAAAAGCCCTGAGACCGGTTTTGTGGCTAACCTTTCTGATATGAGCAAAATCATCATGGAAAAAGTCATTAATAAAGTCGACCACAAAAACCTGAACCTTGACGTTGATTTTATGAAAGATAAATTATCCACCACCGAGATACTTGCCGAAGAAATCTGGCGCCAGATTGAAAAACCCATCAATGCGCTGGGCTGCAAGCTGCATTGCGTAAAAGTTCAGGAAACAGAAAAAAATTACGTTGAATACTTTGGGGAGTAAATCAGAAATTCGAATATCGAAATACGAAAGAAAAATGAAATTTTAAATTCAAAGAAAAATGTCTGACGAGGAAAAACCTGACAAACCTGTCTATGACCTTGAAGAAAGAACATTGATTTTTGCGCAACGAGTTCGTAAGCTGATTAAACAAGTTCCTAAAACAGTTTCTAACATCGAAGATTCAAAACAATTATCCCGCGCTTCGGCTTCGGTTGGAGCAAACTACATTGAGGCAAACGAATCGTTAGGTAAAAAGGATTTTTTAATGCATGTTAAAATTTCAAGGAAAGAATCAAAAGAAACACGATTCTTTTTAAAATTAATTGATATTCCTGACTCAATTGAAATCGAAAGAAAGTTCCTAATCCAGGAATCTACAGAATTGATGAATATATTTGGAGCGATATACAGGAAATCAGAAAATAATAATTCTTAATTTATATCTTGCTTCGGATTTCGAAATTCGGATTTCTAATTTTAATGTACCTATGAGCATCGACAAAAAAATGTTGGAACAAAACGAGATGGACGGTTATGCCAAGATTGACCAGTATAATCCGCGCCTCGTTAAAACGATTTCGGAGCATTATGCTTCTATTATCTCTAGCCTTGGAGAAGACATTGACCGGGACGGCTTAAAGAAAACACCGGAGCGGGTTGCCAAAGCCCTTCAGTTTCTTACGCATGGCTATGACCTTAACGCGGCGGATATTCTTAAATCGGCAATGTTTAAAGACAAATACCAGCAAATGGTTATTGTAAAAGACATAGAAATTTATTCGCTGTGCGAACATCATCTCCTCCCCTTTTTCGGCAAAGCGCATGTGGCATATATTCCGAACGGATGTATTGTTGGCTTGAGCAAAATTGCAAGGGTGGTTGAAGTTTTTGCCAGGCGGCTGCAGGTGCAGGAGCGCCTTACTACTGAAATCCGCGACTGCATCCAGGATACGCTGAATCCGCTGGGTGTTGCTGTGGTCATAGAAGCAAAACATCTATGTATGCTCATGCGTGGCATTCAGAAACAAAACTCTGTTGCCACTACGTCAGCTTTTACGGGCGAATTTGAAAATGATAAAACACGCGGAGAATTTATCCGCCTTATTTCTGCCAAACTTGCATAGTAACTTTGCTGGCGCGAAATTAGTTATATGTTATCCGTTATAAGTTATACGAATAAAAAAAACCTTAATCATAACCTCTAAACCAACAATGGAAAACACATTTTCACAAACCCAACAGGCGCCCCTGGTAATGAAGCGCACATTTGTTGCCAGCGTCTTCTCATGGATGAGCGCTGCGCTAGCCATCACCGCCATTACCGCTTATATTTTCGGAACAGATGCAAATTATCTGCGGTATTTAGTAAGCGAAACCGGATTGACCGGCTTTGGATACTTTGTCATGTTTGCTCCCATTGGCTTTGTACTACTTATGAGCTTCGGCTACCAGCGGTTGTCCGAGATGATGCTCACGGTGCTCTTCCTCGTCTACTCTGTAATTATGGGAATGAGCTTGAGCTTTATCTTTTTAGTTTATGCGCACAGCGAGATTTACATGACCTTCGGAATATCTGCTGCTTTGTTTGGCGTAATGGCTCTTACAGGCTATACAACCAGCACAGACCTCACCAAGCTCGGTTCTATTCTTTTTATGGCGCTTATAGGAATCATTATTGCATCGCTGGTGAATATGTTTATGAAGAGTTCTTCGTTCGACTATATCATCAGCTTTATTGGTGTAATTGTCTTTACCGGCTTAACAGCTTATGATGTACAGAAACTGAAACGCATCGGTGCGGGTGTTGAATACGGGAGTGAAGCCGCCGGCAAACTCTCCATCATGGGTGCTCTGAATCTGTACCTTGATTTCATCAACCTCTTTCTTATGCTCCTGCGTTTGTTCGGGAACAGAAAATAATTTGGCGGTTAATCTTCCGCAAAAAATTAACCCCGCTATAGTGCGGGGTTTTTTATTTTGGGTTGAGTAAAATCATTCGTCCTCATCGGGAAAATTTACTTCGTGAAGGTCTTTCCATTGGTTATTCATATGAACCTCTATGCGGTAAACAGGATGTATCTCCCATGAGGATGCCCTGGTCCCGTCAGGGTTGTCAGCACAGGAAGTATGAGAAGCATCGAAAAATAATTGCCCGGTAATCCGCACCTTCAGCAAAGAGTTTTTCACTGCTTTCAGCTTATCCACATTCCAGTCGTTAGGGCGAAAATGTGGCGATATCTCCGCCGATATTCTTTTGCATTTATTGACTTCATCTTTCCTGTACGCCAGTTCTATATGTATATCATTATTCTCTGCGTCCGGATGCTTGCAATTCACTCCTTCGCCATCGCCCGTGTTGGCATATTTTACATCATTAATGTAGCCGGTGAAGCTCACACGAGTGCCTTCCCCCAATGTCTGCAAGCCGCTCCTATCTGCGGGCACAGCCTGATAATTTCCAAACGTAATGCCGTTGGCTTTTACGCGTTGGTGCAGCTCTCTTAAGCTCATTACCGAAACCATTTTAATAGTGCCTGTTGCACAAAAATTATTTTTGGCCGCATTCTGAAGTTCATTGGCTGCCGCATTCTTGCTCGTACCCTTGCCTTTGATGCCGCATCCATCATCAATACTATGTTTCACAGCAATGGATTGAAACGGCAGCTCACATCCCGGAACAAACGGCATGCCAGGTTGAGCGTGCGATAGCCCGTACACAAATGCGAACAGGCATGCAATCAGGTTTTGTTTTTTCATTGAGGGAGTTTTATCGCACGAAGATAACCGAAGCGTCAGTTCTTTACCGGCTCGTAAACTAAAACTGTTATGCCGCACTCGTATGGTGTTGCCGATTGCAGGGAGAGATTTAATTTTTTATCGAGAGAGTTAAATATCGTCATTCCCTTTCCTATTGCCGAAGGGTTCTCTGCGCTCCTAGCATAGTCACATTATATTTTCATTTGTTCTTAACACTTAGGGATTCCTCACTTCACTTCGTTTCGTTCGGAATGACAGTGTAATGTAGAGAGCAACTTAGTCGGGCTAAAGCCCGACTATATTTGACCCTCTCCGCTATTGTCATTCCGAGTGGAGCGTAGCGGAACGAGGAATCTGCTTATTGATTACATTCACTTTTCGGGATAATCTTCTCTAACTGGATTCTTTTTTAGACTGCTGATTAAATATTCATAAAAGTCTAAAGTATTGTCTACATATCTTCTCGATTT
This sequence comes from Bacteroidetes bacterium 2013_40CM_41_45, assembly GCA_002215675.1. GTDB lineage: Bacteria > Bacteroidota > Bacteroidia > AKYH767-A > 2013-40CM-41-45 > 2013-40CM-41-45. The sequence continues at coordinate 180,185 of NGFH01000005.1, forward strand.
ACCTGAAACAGATAAATAGAATTTTTTAATCTTTTCTTTTTCATATGGTGTTGGCGAATAAGTTCTCTCTCTAAAATCAATCTTTCCATCTTTAGGCTTTGGCATTATAGAAGGCAAATTGAGCCAGAGCCAGTTTAAACAGTAATGATTTATTTTTCCATTCTTAGTCGGAGCTTTATAAGAAATCATTGTTGAATCCAAATCGAATGCCTCCCCAAAGACACCTGCATGTTTGAGCTCAATAATTTTTTTCTCTGCATTAAAATCAAAGAGAACCCCATACATTTCCAATTCTTCATGCAGTAAGTATGCATCGATAATAGGTTGACCCACAAAAATTGAATTCTCAATATCAATTGTAATTTTTCCATAGGAAATTGCACCCTTAATAGGAATTCCAAGAGCAATACTCCGGTGCATAAATCCAATTGATGCTATAAATAAACCGGTTACATCATTAATAGAATCAGACATGGTGAATGAAAAAATTGAATCAGAAAATTGATATGATTTAATAGTCCCAGCCGTAAATTCATCAAAAGCGGAGTGTGCGGCATTTTTTATAAATGTAATTTTATCAAGGACATAGGAATGGTCATTTCGCATGACCATATCCTTAAAACCCATTATATCAAAAAAGGCAACAAATCTATTTGCCGTCTTTTCCCATTTTGGTTTTTCCATTCAAGTAATCTATTTATTCACCCACAAAACTGCAACTTATTTCCTCATTCCCTCAAAACTTTTTTCAAACCAATACTTTCTCGTAAGCAAAAAAGCAATACTTTCGCCCGCGAAAAATTAAAGTATATTCATAAAAAATGCAGAATAAAGGTAAAGTAGTACAGGTAATCGGTCCGGTAGTAGACGTAACGTTCAATACAGAAACAGGAGCCCTTCCCAACATATATGATGCGCTTGAAATTGACCGTGGAGATGGAAAGAAGTTAATCCTTGAATGTCAGCAGCATATAGGCGAAGATACAGTGCGTGCCATAGCCATGGATTCAACGGACGGACTGATGCGGGGCATAGAAGTTCTGGGCACCGGTTCTGCCATCACCATGCCTGCCAGCGATGCCATCAAAGGGCGTTTGTTTAACGTAGTGGGAGAAGCCATTGACGGCATCGGGAGCGTTTCAAAAGAGAACGGTAAACCCATTCACCGCGAGCCGCCCAGGTTTGAAGACCTCACCACTGAAGCTGAAGTTCTTTACACCGGTATCAAGGTTATCGATTTGCTGGAACCCTATTCCAAAGGAGGAAAGATTGGATTGTTTGGCGGAGCGGGTGTAGGCAAAACGGTTATCATCATGGAACTGATTAACAATATTGCAAAAAGTTATTCCGGTCTTTCAGTGTTTGCAGGTGTTGGAGAAAGAACGCGCGAAGGAAATGATTTGCTGCGCGAAATGATTGAGTCGAATGTTATCCGCTATGGAAAAGAATTTAAAGAGAGCATGGAAAAAGGCGGCTGGGATTTGAAGAAAGTGGATATGAAAGAACTCGGTAACTCACAGGCAACACTTGTATTCGGACAGATGAATGAGCCCCCCGGAGCGCGTGCACGTGTGGCTTTGTCCGGACTGACCGTTGCGGAATATTTCCGCGATGGCGATGAGAAATCAGGAGGGCGCGACATACTGTTCTTCATGGATAATATTTTCCGTTTCACCCAGGCAGGTTCTGAAGTGTCGGCACTACTTGGCCGTATGCCTTCAGCCGTAGGATATCAACCCACTTTGGCTACTGAAATGGGAATCATGCAGGAAAGAATTACATCTACCAAGCGCGGTTCCATTACATCGGTGCAGGCGGTTTACGTTCCTGCCGATGACTTGACAGACCCGGCCCCGGCAACTACATTCTCTCATCTTGACGCAACTACCGTATTGAACCGTAAGATTGCAGAGCTTGGAATTTATCCTGCCGTTGACCCGCTCGATTCTACTTCGCGTATTTTATCCGCAGCCGTCCTGGGTAATGAGCATTATGATACAGCACAGCGCGTGAAAGAAATTCTTCAGCGTTACAAAGAACTTCAGGATATCATTGCCATACTTGGTATGGATGAATTGAGCGATGAAGACAAACTTGTAGTTCACCGCGCGCGCAGGGTTCAGCGTTTCCTTTCACAGCCCTTCAACGTTGCCGAACAGTTTACAGGCCTTAAAGGTGTGATTGTTCCGATTGAAGAAACCATTCGCGGATTTAAAATGATATTGAGCGGAGAGATGGATGAATATCCCGAAGCGGCATTCAACCTGGTGGGTACAATTGATGATGCGATGGAAAAAGGAAAAAAACTTTTAGCAGAAACAAAATAGGTTACTAATTAACTAATCTATTACGAATGTTACGAATCGCATTAATTAAGAGTTGTAATTGTCATCATTCGTTATATTCGTAACCATTCGTTATTAGTAAGCATTATTGCAACCATGTTATTAGAAATCATAACCCCAGACAAAAAGCTTTTCGAAGGCGAAGTGTCATCGGTAATTGTTCCGGGGAAAAATGGAAAATTCCAGATGCTGAACCGTCACGCACCGGTTATCTCGGCATTGAAGAAAGGAAAAATTAAAATCAAAACATCGCAGGGCGTTCAGCAGTTTGATGTGAATGGCGGTGTGGTGGAAATGCAGAAGAATAAAATTATTGTTCTGGCCGAATAAGCTGGTATCTGCAAGACTGGATACTAATTAACCAATCTTTTACGAATATTACGAATTGAAGTAACACAGATAGTTGTTACTATTTGTAACATTCGTTACCCATTCGTAATTAGTATGCTACTCCGTTTCAAACCGGAGTTCCTGAATCAAATATTTTTTTCCTGACTGCCTGGCAAAATATGAAGTCCGGAAAACAGCTCCTTTAGTAGTCGTCAGGCTCCCGATACCATAAAGCGTTTCTTCTTTTGACGAGCCTTTATGAAGAATTGAAAATGTCTTGGGAGGGTTCTTAGAAAAGAAATCGCGCACAATAAGCTCTGCCTGCGTTTTGCTGTATGTGTCTTCGCGATTCATAATCGTCAGGTCAATGGTATTGCCAAAGTAAGAAGCAAGCTGTTTTGAATCACCGGCACGAATAGCGTTGCCTATGTCCTCGCAAATGTCATTTTCGGAGAAACTGCTTGATGCAAGCAGAACAAAACACACCAGGAAGTATCTGACCAGGTTCATTTTCAATGCCTTTAAACAAAAATCAAGCCATAGGGTTATTCAGCTTTAAATCAAATGGCGATAGTAAAAGTATAAAAAAACCCTTCTCAGCAAATCTTCCCGCTGCCCCAAATTAAAACTACTTTACCACAGCTACTTTTTCGGTGGTCACCGTATTTCCGTGGCGCACAATAAGATAGTAAATCCCCCGCTCAGCTTTACTTATGTCGAAGAAATAGGTGATTGCCGGCTGTATTAATTCCTGCTCAAAAATTTTCTGCCCGAGTGAATTGACAAATGTTGCCTTGCTGTCATTGAAAGAAGATGGCGAAATAAACAACGCCAAAAATTCATTTGCAGGATTTGGATAGACTGAAAACTTAATTTCATTTTCCAATTCATTCATACCTGTCGGGTTGTAGGTTGTAACCGATTCTGACGGAACATTATGCCCGGAGCCCGGTCCCGTGTTTCCCGGCTGCACGATTCCGTAATATGTTCCGAAAAATGTGTACGGAAATTCGGGAGTCAGCGAAGCATCAATCGTAACAAAGTAAGCGTATGTGCCCGAAGGGTATTCAGGAGTAATGCAAAATCTTCCGTTGCTTGCATCCAAATCGCCGGAGCCTGCCGAATAAACATAGTCTTCTATATAGCATCCTGCCGGGTAGGTTGCGTTAACATTAGGCCCGTTAGTCCTTGCGGTAGCAGTTGAAACTATATAGCTGCTTCTCATTCGTTTAATAGGGCCTGTGCCATTGGTATTTGTATAAGCATACGCGCCATATACAGGAAAGCCATCAAAGGCATAACCGATAATGGGAGAGTGCACCGTGCTATCCGTTTCGTCATACAAACATTTTGGGCTTACGTGGTGATGATACTCTCCATTCTGTTGCGGATGGCCAAGGCAATTATCAAATCCCGAACCTTCCCAGAAATATGCATTGCGGTTCCATACTCCCTGGTTATTGTACGACTGCCCGTCGGACACATTAAAAATGCTGACACCGTTAGACCATACCCCGATGTGGCCAAGACCCACAGCCGTTGGAGTTCCCGTATTTTGCTGAGGGCTGCGGGTAATTTTAAAAACAAAATTCTGGTTCGAAGCAATGTTGGGATTTCCCGGCCATGGACCGATGTTGTAGGCGGGAATACATGTGCAGCTTACATAAACGTTCAGCGCTGAATACTGCACCTGCTGAACATTGCTGGGAATACCGGCATAACCTGTGGCTGCGGTGGTATTTATAATCCACGAAGTAACTTCAGGGCCTTGTGAAAAGGCATTGAAGCCCGTTAACAGGAAAATAAGAGTAGTAATTTTTCTCATAGTTTTTTAGTTGTAGACAATTTTCAAATATAAAAGTTTAATAGGAAATGCTGTTAAATAAAAAAAACTCCGCAGATGAGCGCGGAGTTTTTCCCAACTATTAACCAAAAAAACCAACCAATTTTATTCCATTGATATTTAAGTAGTAGGGTTTAAAGATTAGCAAGTGAATCAAAAATCTGCTGGTCTGTCATCTGCGAAACATTGACGCTTACATTTTGAGGAGAGGTAACGGTGAAATTTGTTTTCCCGAAATACGCTTTGTTTGTAATTCTCCCTATACCCACAACCGCTGCCACCGCCTGCATGCCGATAGGAATATTATGTGCTGTAACGCTCTGCTGGCTTGAAGTATTACTTACATTCATAACTGAATTTACTGAGGGGAACAATAAATAAACAGCAAGGTCAACGGGTTCTCCTCTTTCCGTATTCACTATGGGAGTTATTGCTACATCGGCCGGATTGACAATGGGAAAAACCTTGTTGACGCTCATCCATCCGTAACTCAACGAATCAAACGAAAACGCATGTGAATTCAGAGTATCAATGACAACCGAAGACGAATCAATTATCCAGTTGATTCCATAATCTAAATCCGGTTGGCCATAATAAACCTTCATGCCCAACATTCCGGTGTCCGAAGGCATAGCCGCACCCAAAACAGTATCAGGTTTGTATGAAACATTGTTTGCGGAAAATTCCAGGTAAAACATACCGCCCGATTTCAGAATTGTTCCGTTCGAAGTAGTCGGCCTATGCGAAAGCACCATACTTTTAATATCATAGATTTCCCTCATAGTAACTTTCACCACTCCCGATGGCGGAAAACCACTGTTGTCAACTAAAGAATTGGGGGCTATTCCAATTATTGTTCCGCTATCTCCCGCAATGATGTTATTTTGATCGGGATAAATAAAAAATGTTTGCGTAGCAACACCATTCTGGTCATAAAAATCCTGAAGCGAATGATACTTTCCTGCAGGGGAAAGTTCAGTTGTTTCGAGCACATCTTTTTTACATGAACTCACTGCTATAATCATCACAACAGTTGTCAGCAGAATTATTTTACTCCTTTTCATTTTGTGGCTTATGATTTTTATTTAAGACAATGGTTTATTATTATTTGCTGCTTTATCAAAAAGTTTTTCATTTCAGAACTTATACATCAATCCGGATGCGAGAGAAAAGCTTCGCAGGAAAAGTTCAACCGGAATCCGGTCGTAAGTAGGGTGTTTGGTGACCGGGCTAAAAGAATGCCTGTACGCAGGTTCAATATATACATTCCATTTCGCGCCAACAGGAATTTCCACTCCGGCAGAAATTACCATCACCAGGCTCGCAGACGATGCATTAAGGTTTACACGCTCTCTTTCTGGATTAGAAAATTCACTATACGAGGTCCGCGAAAAATAATCGCTCGAGTCGTTGTGAGCTGGCAAATTAAAACTACCCGCTGCGCCCAGCGTGGCATAGAAAGAATTTTTCTTCTGACTGAGATAGTATTTTGCTCTTCCATAAATCTCGACATACCGGCCTTTGTAGTCGTACGTAAAATCTGAAAATATTTCTTCTCCCGAATTCGCTGAGTACGCCGGTGTGTATATATCTGCATGAAGTTTTTTCTTCTGGGAATAAAACACGCCTGCTTCAAGAGATAATTTCTGCGTGAATAAATATCCGCCTATTATTCCAACGGTATACTGTCCTCCCCATTTATTGTCTTTCATTAAATCAGACTGACGTACATAGTCTGATTCTGCCTGTGCTGCACTGGTGTTCTTTTTTAACGAGTAATAATTATAATCCAGTGAAACATAAATACCCAGACGGAAACGCTTACGTGCCGTGGAATCACGGATACTGATTTTATTATCCGCAGCTAACAAGGTTGAATCATTTTTACCGGCAGCCAGTGACTTTTCTGAAGCCGTACTCAGCGTATCCCCCGTTGCAAGTGTTGACGGAATATTGTTTTCATCCGGTGTGCCTGTTTGCGTTGAAGCGGTGGTTACTCCGGAAGAATTTATTTTTTCATCCGCAGCATTGCTTTCAGGTTTAGAAATATTATCACCTGGAAGTGGCACAACAGCATCGTTCTTTCCAACATCATTGGCTGTAATTTCTTTTTCCCCTGTTTGAGGCGCTGATTTATTTTCCTCACCGACCCTTTTCTCCACATTTGTTTTTGTGAAAGAATTCATTTTGATTGCTCCCGTAATTTTATTTTTACTTGCAGGCAGGTAAGCCGGCGGCTCATTCAATGAAGCGGTTCCGGAATTTATTCCCTTCTCTTCTGCTGTCGCAACTCCCTTTGTTTCAAATGTTACATTTTTATTCGTTGCATTTTCATTCCCCGATTTTGCAACAGGTTGTATAGTTTCCTTTTTTACATTTTCAATTTTATTCTTCATTAAAAATGGTAACGACACGAATCCTGATAAAAGAGCAAACAATAATACAAGGAAAAAATACTTTCTCCCGTTTGAATTATTTCCAAGCAGGCCATCGGACTTAATCCGTAAATTCATCTGCTGCCAGTCATCGGCAGACGGTTTTTCTTCAGGAAGATTTTCCAGTTCTTTCCTGAAGAAATCATCCATTTCGTTGTTGAATTTTTCGTCATTCATGGTTTATACTTTTTGTGCAAAAGGTGAGAGTATCATTTGTTTTAATTTTTGCCGAGCCTTGGCAAGATTAGCGCGCGAGGTGCTTTCGGTTATATGCAGCTTCTCAGCAATTTCATGATGCGTGTATCCCTCCAGCGCATGCAGGTTGAAAACTATGCGGTACCCGGCAGGCAGGTTTTGTATCATCTTGAGCAGGCGTTCGGCATCATAATTTTTCTTCGCTTCGTTTATATCAAATCCGAAATCCGTTTCATTCATTACTGAAGTAAGATGAAGGTGGTCCATATACTCGACTGTTTCTTTGCTGTGGTGCTTGTGATAATAATTAATGCATGTGGTTACCATTACCCGGCGCATCCATCCTTCAAATGAACCTTCACTTCTGTATTGGAGGATATTCCTGTAGATGCGGATAAAACCTTCCTGCACCATATCGCGCGCTTCCTCGCGGTTTTTTGCATACCGCCTGCAGACGTTGAACATCTTTCCGTAATACTTTTCAAAAAGCAAACGGTAATGCTCCCCGCTTTGCTGGGAGCATCCTTTGACGAGTTCTTCCTCGGAAATTGCTTTTGGTTTAACTTCTTGCATCAGTGACAGTAGTAAGACAACTATTGCCCGGTAAACGCTGCATGCAAGTTAACTTTTCCTTTGCTAACAATGCGGTTCCCTCACTTTTCTGAAGCCGCAATTTCAAGGCATTATTCCAATATTAATTTATCACATAATGATAATGTTAAAATATTCTCTAAAAGCGCTGTTCAGCCCATTCATTTATTTTTGTATATTTCGCTCATAAATGAACTAACATGAAAAAAATATACTCCTTCATTTTCATTCTGATTATAATTATTCCGGCAACCGCAAAAGAGTGGGTTGCTCTAAAATCAGGCAGCAAGACGGGCATTGAAATGCTTGCTTCTGATATAAGCACTACTGTTTTAAAAGCTTCCGCTTCCGGTTATTTTAAACAAGCTGTTACAACGGGCAGAGGAAATGCATTTATTATCTCGACCCAAGCATCCGCTCCCATGCTTATAAAAGGCGCACCAGACCTTGGCAAATTTGCTGCATCCATTATCATTCCTGACATGGCAAAAATGAAGGTCGATATTGTTTCTTCGTCTTACATCGAAGTTCACAATATTGATATCGCTCCTTCAAAAGGACATCTTTATCGCAATATTGACCCTGCCACCGTTCCTTATTTTTATGGTGATGTTTACAACCGCGATGAATTTTTTCCGGGAAAGCTTGCTGAATTAAATTCACCGTACATCATGCGCGACTATCGCGGGCAGTCAGCCTGGATTTATCCCTTCCAATATAATCCCGTAACAAAAACATTGCGTGTTTATGATGAAATTGTTTTGAAAGTTTCTGAAGATATTGGCGCAGGTGAAAATGTTTTTATCCGCTCCAAAGAATTGCAAAGTATAGAACCTGAATTCAACGAAATTTATTCCAACCTTTTTTCCAACTACAGCAACACGCTGCGTTATACTCCCGTAGATGAAACCGGAGAAATGCTTATTATTTCCTATGGTTCATATATGAGCGCCATGCAGCCGCTTGTTGACTGGAAAATAAGGAAAGGAATTAAAGTTACCATGGTAAGTGTTACTACTGCCGGCGGAACAGCGACAGCCATTAAGACCTACATCAGCAATTTTTATAATGCCAATCCTCTAAAATATGTTTTGCTTGTGGGCGATGCAGCGCAGGTTCCTACTCTTACTGCTTCGGGTGGCGCATCTGACCCCAGCTACGGATTCCTGGTGGGCAGTGATTCTTATCCCGAAGTTTTTGTGGGAAGGTTTTCTGCCGAATCAATTGCCGATGTGAACACACAGGTTCAGCGCGTTATTGACTACGAACGTTATCCCCAGGCGGGTGCACCATGGTATGCTCACGGAATTGGTGTCGCATCCAACCTCGGTCCCGGTGATGATAATGAAATGGATTGGGAGCACGAGCGCAACATCAGGACAAAGCTGCTTGCATTTACTTACACAGGTGTTGACGAACTCTATGACGGCACGCATGGCGGAGCAGATGCTGCAGGCGACCCGGCCAACACAGATTTGATGAGCTCGCTGCAAAGCGGAGCGTCCATACTTAATTATACAGGCCATGGAAGCCAGACCGCTTTTGTGACAACAAATTTTTCCGTTTCCGATATTCCTTCGTTGACCAATTATCACATGCTTCCTTTTGTTTGCTCAGTGGGATGTGTGAATGGCGATTTCACAACCGGCACCTGCCTGGCAGAAACATTTCTTCGTGCGCAGGTAGGCAATCAGCCCACGGGAGCGGTTGCAACTTTTATGTCTTCCATCAATCAGTATTGGAATGAACCGATGCGTGCGCAGGATGAAATGGTTGACCTGCTGGTAGGCACTTATCCTACAAACATCAAAAGAACGTATGGCGGATTGTGCGAAAACGGATGCATGAACATGAATGATGTGTATGGCTCCACAGGTTTTGACATGACAAACACCTGGCACATTTTTGGCGATCCGTCTCTCGATGTAAGAACGGCACCTCCTACCGCAATCACGGCAACCCATCCTGCATCGATTATGATTGGTGTATCCCAGCTATCCATTACCAGTAACACCAATGGCGCACTTGCCTGCCTTAGCATGAACGGGCAGATTCTCGGAACCGGAATTGTCACAGCTGGAAGCGTCACCATTAATTTCCCTGCCGCCAGTTCTGTGGATACTATTTTTGTTACACTCACTGCCTTCAATAAAGTTCCTTATGAAGGAATGGTGCTGATAATTCCCGCAAGTGGCCCCTATGTAATACAGGCATCCAATACTATTGTTGATGTCACCGGAAACAATAATGGCGCTGCTGATTTTTCTGAAAACATAACGCTTAATGTTACGCTTCAGAATGTGGGACTGGTTACAGCCAGCAGTGTTAATGCATCATTCAGCACGGCAGACCCGAATGTAACTATTACCGGTGCATCCAATACGTTCGGAAATATTTCTGCCAGCGCTTCTTCAACAGTCAATAATGCATTCGCTTATACTGTGGCTAACAATGTTGTCGACCAGCATCCTGTTCCATTCACCATTACGATTACCGACAATGCATCCAACACATGGAATGCGTACATCTCTCATGTAATGAATGCGCCTGCGCTTGCCATAGGAAATATGTCTGTCAACGATGCTGCCGGAAACGGAAATGGCATACTCGACCCGGGCGAAACGGCCACATTTACTATCGCAAATCTTAACAATGGGCACAGCGCATCGGTTGCGGCTACTGCTGTACTTACAACCACCAGCCCCTATATCACTGTCAATACACCTAATTCAAATCTTGGTGTAATTAATCCGAGCGCTTCTGCCAACGCTTCGTTCTCTGTCACCATGTCTCCGAGCATGCAGATAGGAAGCACTTTCCCGCTCACCATTACTACAACGGCAGGCGGTTATTCTGCCACGTACACATTTATAATTACTGCCGGAGACCAGATAGAAGATTTCGAGACGGGAACATTTAGCGCGTATCCATGGGTAATGACAGGTGACCTTCCCTGGACTATCACCTCTATCACTCCATTCCAGGGAACGTACAGTGCACGCTCCGGCGCAATCACCGACAACCAGGCATCTGAAATGAAAGTTACTACCAACGTGCTTAGCGCTGATTCCATTTCATTCTACTATAGTGTTTCGTCCGAAGCTACCTATGATTTTCTCAGGTTTTATATTGACAATACTATGATGGGAGAATGGTCAGGAACAGTTGCATGGACGTATTCCTCGTACCCTGTTACCTCCGGTGTTCATGTGTTCCGCTGGGTCTATTCGAAAGACGTTTATTTAGCTGCCGGCAGCGACCGCGCTTGGATTGATAACATCAACTTCCCTCCTATGAATTTAATAACCGGTGTCAGCACCGCCGCGCCAACTGCTTATTCTGCGTTAAGCATATATCCAAATCCTGCAGATGGTATGCTGAACATTATTTATAATCTCGATGAAACGGGATTCACTTCACTGCAGGTCTTCAACTCAATTGGCCAGGAAATGAAATCTCTTACCAGGAATGAAAAACAATCTGCCGGTAATCATCACGAAGCTATCAGCACTTCGGGACTGAATGCAGGATTATATTTTGTAAAACTTACTACTGAAAACGGAAACAGGATTCAGAAATTTATGGTAAAGTAATTGTAAAAGATAAATGTTCAGATAAAAACTCCCTGCGGGGAGTTTTTTTATTTTCATCCAAAGCGTAAAAAAATCATTTAATGACTACTTTTACCGGCTCGCTGTATGCACGATATTATTTCCATCCTTCCCGATTCCGTTGCCAACCAGATTGCTGCAGGCGAGGTGATTCAACGCCCCGCTTCGGCCATTAAAGAGCTGCTCGAAAACGCTATTGATGCGGGAGCCACTTCCATAGAAGTTTTTACACGCGATTCAGGAAAAGCGCTCATCCAGGTAACGGATAACGGCTGCGGCATGAGTGAAACGGATGCCCGCATGAGTTTTGAGCGGCATGCTACTTCCAAAATCCGCGCTGCCGATGATTTGCTTTCCATCCGCACCATGGGTTTCCGGGGCGAAGCGCTTGCTTCTGTTGCCGCCATAGCGCAGGTTGAAATGAAATCAAAAAGACATGATGACGAGACAGGAACCTTTATTGTGATTGAGGGCAGCAACGTGGTGAGCCAGCAGGCATCGGCCTGCGCGGCCGGCACAACTATTTCGGTAAAAAATCTTTTCTTTAATGTACCCGCCCGCAGGAATTTTTTGAAGTCGAACACCGTGGAAGCGCGGCATATTATTGACGAGTTCCAGCGGGCTGCTCTTGCACATCCCGAAATTGCTTTCTCGCTCCAGCAAAACGGAATGGATGTTTTTAAGCTTCCCTCTGCATCACTTCGCCAGAGGATTGTGGCGCTCTTTGGCCCGGCAAGCAACGATAAGCTTGTTCCTGTTGGCGAGGAAACTTCTCTTATGAAAATTACGGGGTTCATCGGCAAACCCGAATTTGCAAAAAAGACAAGAGGCGAACAGTTCTTCTTTATCAATAACCGTTTCATACGCGATGGCTACCTCAATCATGCCGTGGTGAATGCATTTGAAGAGCTTCTTCCGCGTGATGCTTTCCCCTCGTACTTCCTGCATATTACCATGGACCCGGCACGCATTGACATCAACATTCATCCCACGAAAACCGAAGTAAAATTTGATGATGAACGCTCAGTATATGCTATTGTAAGGGCGGCTGTTAAGCATGCTCTCGGACAATTCAGCATTGCCCCCTCTATTGATTTTGATATTGAGAAAAGTTTTGAGCCGCACACATCGGCCGCTGGTGGGAAATCACCGGTAAGTTCCATCACCTCTACACCCGGAATAATTTCTCCGCCTTCATTCCTCCAGAAAAGAGCCGAGCAAAAAGAATGGCGAAATGTTTTTGAGGGCATCCGCAATGAATCTATGCGCGATGTTTTTTCACAACGGGAAACATCTTCGCAGCAGTTTATTAACCCGGAGTGGAACAGCGAATTGCTTGCCGAAGACAACCGGATGCTTTTTCAACTTCACAGAAAATATATTGTTTCGCAGGTAAGTTCAGGGCTTGCCATTATAGACCAGCAGGCGGCTCATTACAGGATTCTCTACGAAAAATATTCCAGGCAGATGGAAAGCAAAGAAGTTACAGCGCAGCAGGAACTGTTTCCGCAAACGCTTGAATTTTCCTCGTCCGACAGCGAAGTGCTGCGCGAACTGCTCCCACATCTTCATGCACTCGGGTTTGATTTAAGAGAATTTGGAAAAAATTCTTTTGTCCTCAACGGCACACCACAGGATGTGGAACAGGGAAAAGAACAGCAAACCATAGAACGCATGCTGGAGCAATACAAGAATAATTCACCGGTCAAAATGAGCTCGCGCGAGAACCTTGCCCGCTCCGTTGCAAAAAATCTTTCTATCTCTGCCGGAAAAATTCTTAGTGTTCGCGAAATGAAAAACATTGTGGATGAATTATTCGCCTGCTCCTTGCCTTTTCAATCGCCCGAGGGAAAACCAACTGTTGTTGTCATTTCCGATGCAGAGCTGGAAGAAAAATTTAAAGCATAAGTGAACTAAAAGTTATCGCAGCAAATGGCTCTTGAACAATACCGCCCGTCACGATTGAACCTGATGCCCACGGTTACCAAGAACATTATCATCATTAATGTGATTATGTTCATCACCACCGTTGTCTTTGAAAGAATGGGTATTGACCTTGTTGACATACTGGGCCTGCACTATTTTCAGTCAGAAAAATTTCATGTGTGGCAGTTCATAACCTACATGTTTATGCACGGAGGAGTAGCGCATATTTTCTTCAACATGTTTGCCGTGTGGATGCTCGGAAGTGCCGTGGAAACTATGTGGGGGCCAAAACGTTTTCTTAATTATTACATTCTTACCGGGCTGGGCGCAGCGGCTGCTCATTATGCAATTGTATATTATCAATTGCAACCGGCACTTGCGCAAATCAACAGCATGCTTTCTGATTCCTCTCTTACTCCAAGCCAGCTCAACGAAATAGCTGAGCAGAAAACCTTGCTGCTGGATGGCCATGTGGTCATCGGTGCTTCAGGTGCGGTCTTCGGAATTCTTGTCGCCTTCGGAATGTATTTTCCCAACACGCACCTCTTTATTATTCCCATTCCGTTTCCCATCAAAGCCAAATATTTTGTGATTATATACGGGCTTGTTGAACTGTTTTCAGGTGTTGCAAATATCAAAGGGGATAATGTGGCTCACTTCGCTCACCTGGGGGGATTGATATGCGGCTTTCTCCTTATCCAGCTATGGAAGCACAACGACAGGACTTACTTTTGAATCATGGCTTCTTCTTTTCGTGATGAACTGCGACAAGCGCTGAGCAGCGGTGATACGCTGAATATTTTACTTCTTACCAATGTGATTGTCTTTCTTTTCATCAACATTCTTGATGCATTTTTAAAATTATTAACGGTAGAATCTTTTGTTCCCGCCCTGGTTGGTGTGCTTGCAGTTCCTGCTTCGCTTTCAAAATTACTTATCAAACCGTGGACGCTGATTACATACCAGTTCCTGCACTTCAATTTTTTTCATATTCTGTTTAACATGCTCTGGCTTTTCTGGATGGGGAAAATTTTTGCTGAATACCTGGGAATGAAAAAACTTTTAAGCACGTATATCATCGGGGGAATTGCCGGAGCGATTCTTTTTATCATTGCCTACAATGTGTTTCCGCTTTTCGCAGGAGAAGTATCTGCGGCGCAGGCGCTGGGCGCATCGGCAAGTGTGCTGGCCATCACCATTGCTATTGCTGCGTACATCCCCGATTACACCGTGCATCTTATCCTGATTGGCCCTGTGCGGCTCAAGTACATCGCTCTTGTATCCGTCCTTCTCGACTTAGTAAGTGTAAGTGGCAGCAATGCAGGCGGGCACATCGCTCATCTTGGAGGCGCGCTGTACGGTTACATTTTTGCAATGAATCTGAAGAAGGGTAACAATATTTCTTCCTGGTTCGATGTGCTTGCAGAAAAAATAAAAAATCTTTTCAGAGCACGGAGAATGAAGGTTATAAAAAAAGAGCGTCCGCTGAACGATGACGAATACCTTCACAACAAAAAAGCAGGCCAGGAAAGAATTGATTCTATTCTTGATAAGATAAGCCGCTCGGGCTACGGAAGCCTGACGGCTGAAGAACGAGACATTCTTTTTAATTACAGCAACAAGAAATGAGTGAACCCGAAAAAAAAAGGGGAATCAGAAAAATACTGATAAAACCTTTTTTTCTTTTCCTGAATGCTGTTTTTATTTTTTTGCTGCTGCTCTCCTACGCCGCGTCTAAAATCAGCCCTGACAAATTTTGGCCGCTGGCATTTACAGGGCTTGCGTATCCTCTTTTACTGGCAGCTAATATTTTTTTTGTGGTGTGGTGGCTTGTCTTCAGAAAAAGATATTTTCTCCTTTCATTAGTGGCGATTGTTGCCGGTTACAGTCAGCTAACATCAACTTTTGCATTTCATTTTTCCGGTACGGCTCATTCTGATACTGCAAGTTCCGCGCTCAAACTGATGACGTACAATGTCCGCCTGTTTGACTTGTACAACTGGACGCATAATCTTGAAACCCGCGAAAATATTTTCGGGATGCTTAAAAAAGAAGCGCCCGATATTCTTTGCCTTCAGGAATTTTACCAGTCGGACGGAACTCCATTTGATAACCTGGCAAAGTTGGAAAAAGAGCTTCGTACAAAAAATATCCATGTCGATTATTCGCACACCGAGAGGATACGCGACCACTGGGGCATTGCCACATGCAGCATATACCCGATTATAAACCGCAAAACTATTCGCATCGGATATCGCGGAGGAAACTTGTGTCTTGCTACAGATGTTATCAAAGGCAGCGATACAATTCGCATTTTTAATGTGCACCTGGAATCAATACGGTTTATGCCGGAGGATTACAAATTTGTGGAGAACTTTGGCAGCGATAAAGAATCGCAGGAACTGGAAAGTTCGAAGCGCATTCTAAGAAAACTCAGAATTGCAGCGCAGCGCAGGGCAAGGCAAGCCGAAGAATTAAAGAAAGAAATTAAAAACTCTCCTTACAAGGTAATTGTATGCGGTGACTTTAATGATACGCCTTCATCCTATACATACAGCACGGTAAGAGAGGGGTTGCACGATGCTTTTATGGTTAGCGGAACAGGAATGTCGGGAACGTATGCAGGGAACCTTCCCTCGTTCAGGATTGATTATATACTCTACGACAAAAAGTTTTCCTCATATGGATATAAGGTAATTCACAAAGATTTTTCTGACCACTACCCGGTGCAGTGCTTTATTGAAACGAGAAAATAAAAGGAATCGAACAGCTATGCGACTTTCAGTTTTGTCATTCCTGATTTATTCAGTTTCTCGTGCGCATATGCAAGAGTAACAGAAAAATCTTTTATAGTTTTATCTGAAGGCAATTCAAACATAGCATCAAGCATAATGGCTTCGCAAATAGAGCGCAGCCCCCGTGCGCCCAGTTTAAATTCAATTGCCTTGTCGACAATAAATTCAAGAACAGGTTTATCAAATGAAATTTTGATTCCCTCCATCTCAAAAAGTTTTTCATACTGCTTGAGCAGGGCATTCCTGGGTTCGGTGAGAATAGCAAGAAGCGCTTCTCTATCCAATGGAAGCAGGTGCGAAACAACCGGCAGGCGGCCAATCAGCTCGGGAATCAAACCAAAACTTTTTAAATCTGCCGGGGAAATATGCTTGAGCATATTTTCTTTTTCGAACGATGCATTCTGATGTGAAGCTGTATAACCGATGGTCTGCGCTTTGAGACGCGATGCAATTTTCTTTTCTATCCCGTCAAACGCGCCACCGCATATAAATAAAATATTCTGAGTATTAATCTGAATCATTTTTTGCTCGGGATGTTTGCGCCCGCCCTGGGGAGGAACATTGACAACCGAACCTTCGAGCAATTTCAACAGCGCCTGCTGCACTCCTTCTCCTGACACGTCGCGCGTGATGGAAGGATTGTCACCCTTGCGTGCAATTTTGTCTATCTCATCTATATAAACAATGCCACGCTCTGCTGAAGCAACATCATAATCGGCTACCTGCAACAGGCGGACCAAAATACTTTCAACGTCTTCGCCTACATATCCTGCCTCGGTGAGCACCGTAGCATCGGCAATGCAGAAAGGAACATTCAGGATGCGGGCAATGGTTCGTGCAAGCAGCGTTTTGCCTGTACCGGTTTCACCCACAAGAATAATATTAGATTTTTCTATTTCAACATCTTCTTTCTTCTTAAATTTCTGGGAGATGCGCTTGTAGTGATTATATACCGCAACCGAAATAACTTTTTTTGCTTCCTCCTGCCCTATTACATATTGGTCAAGAAATTTTTTTATTTCATATGGTTTGTGAAGCGAAAGCTGGTGCTGAATACTCGTTTTGCTTTTTACGCTAAGCTCGTCATTGAGAATATGCTGCGCCTGCTGAATGCACTGGTCGCAAATATGCCCGGTGATGCCCGCAATAAGAACAAACGCTTCGTTTTTATCGCGTCCACAAAAAGAACACTTTATGTCTTTGGTTGTTTTCATAAATTATCATTAGCGAATGGACACGAATATACGAATCTTAGCTAAATACACAAGGAATATGATTACTATTTTACGATTAAAAATCAGGCTTTATTTCTATAACGTATAGCTTATTTCGGCTTGCTACGCACAAGAACCTCGTCAATCATTCCATACTCTTTGGCTTCATCGGCTGTCATCCAGAAATCGCGGTCCCCATCTTTCTGAACTTTTTCGAAATCCTGTTTCGAGTGCAAGGAGATAATTTCATACAATTCTTTTTTCAGCTTCATAATTTCGCGGGCGGTAATTTCTATATCAGATGCCTGTCCTTCTGCTCCGCCCATGGGTTGATGAATCATGACTCGCGCATGTTTTAATGCCGTTCTCTTTCCGGCTGAGCCGGCACATAAAAGCACGGCAGACATAGATGCGGCCATACCGGTGCAGATGGTTGCAATGTCGGGATTGATATACTGCATGGTATCATAAATGCCGAGTCCGGCATACACCGAACCGCCCGGAGAGTTTAGATAAATCTGGATATCTTTTTTCGCATCTACCGATTCAAGGAAAAGCAACTGCGCCTGGATGATGTTCGCCACATAATCGTTGATGCCCACACCAAGAAAGATAATGCGGTCCATCATCAGCCGCGAAAAGACATCCATCGTTGCTATGTTTAGCTGCCTTTCTTCAATAATGGTAGGAGATATATATTCTCCATAAACCGATTTTACATACTGGTCAACTGTAGAGCTTGGTATGCCCTTGTGCTTGGTAGCGTATTTTCTGAATTCGCTTTTAAGATTCATATAATATTTTTTACAATGATAAGAAGTGGGTTATGAATGATGAATGATGTATGACGAATGATTAATGATGAGTTATGAATTTCTAATTTTTCCTTTTGCGGTGAGAATGGATGAACGAATGATCTTTAAAAGTTCTGTTGCCTGCTGCGATAAGCTGTTAAATTCTTTCTTCTCGATTAGTATTTTATGATTCTTTATTATTTCTATAGCAAACAAAAACGTTTTATCTCTAAGTACATTTCTTTTCTCATTCATCTCTCATATTTCATAACTCATCGTTAATGAGCATGTTCGTGTTCATGTTCATGGTTATGTTCATGTTCATGCTCGTGCTGATGCTCGTTTACAATTTTGAGAAAGTCATCGTACGCGATTTCCTGTTCTTTAACGGGGGTATTCATTTTGTATTGTTCGATGGCTTTATCGTCCAGGATTCTTTCGATAATATTTTCCGAAATCTTTTTATCGCTCAGGTATTGCTTTGACAGTTCCTGCATTTTGTCTTCGGGCACTTCATAAATTCCATAACGGGAAAACTGGCTGAGCACGAGTTGCCGTGCAACCGCGTTCTTTTCTTCGTCAGTGATATTTATGTTATACGTTTCTACCATTTTATCCCGTAAAAGTTTCCATCGGAGCTCCTCGGCTTGCTGAACAAATTCCTTTTCAACGGTTTCCATAGTTACCGGTTGTTCTGAAGCAGTCATCATCCAGCGTTTCAGAAAATCTGCCGGCAATGCAATGGGGTTTGAAGCCAGCATGGTATGCCGCACATTATGATTCAGAAACCTGGTGTTATCCCGCGATAGATATTTTTCATAATCACTCTTCACTTTGTCCCTGAAATCTTTTTCGTTGGTGATAGCCGAATCGGTAAGCGTTTCACCTGTTCTCACCGGTGTGCCGGCATATTTGTCGAACAGCTCTTGCCCGATGGGAAGCTTTTCAAGATGATTTATAGTTTTAACCGTGAACCGGTAATCAGAATTCAACTGAGGAGCATCCTTTTTCAGGTTTAGCATCAGCAATACTTCCGCTTCATTGTCCAATGCTTTTATCGGATTAAAGTTTACGGTGCCTTCTTTTTGCAGACCGATAAATTTCTTTTTCTCTTCCTCATTCTTTACGATTTCACTGGCAAGAGTTGTAGTTGTATGATGGCCACCGGTTTTCAGTTCTCCGTTTTCATCCAGCTCATTAAAATCACCATAGAGAATATCGCCTTCGCCGGATGTTTCAGGATACGAATGCTTGCCGAAACGTCTCGTCAGTTCTTCGATGTACTGGTCAGTCATCGCATCGCTGGCTTTAATGGAATAGCTGGTGAGCGGCTCTGATGGATAACGGATTTCAAATTCGGGAACGTGTCCTATCTCGTATTCAAAATCAAAATCCGATGGATTATCCCAATCGTGCGTTGCGTCATTATCTTTCGGAATAGGGTTGCCGATAAATTTTATTTTATTCTCAGAAAGAAATTTGTAAAGGGAATTGCTTAGCATTTTATTAAGCTCTTCAATAAGAACCGTTCTGCCAAAACGCTTGCGCACTATATCAAAAGGCGCTTTGCCCGGACGAAAACCGGGAATAGAAATGCTCCGATGGATTTTCTTCAGCTCGGTTTCTACGTTGGGTTTATAGTCCTCGGGAGTAAGATGAATCTTGATAAAGGAGCTTAGTTCGGTATTCTTTTCCTGGGTTATATTCATGTCTGAATAGTTATACGTTACAAGTTTATACGTTATACGGCTATCTGCGCTTACCTGAGAATTTCTAATAACTGGTAACGTATAACATATAATTTTTTCCGTGCGGGCGGAGGGACTCGAACCCACATGCCGTTAAGCGTCCCGATGTTTCAATCGGGATGCGTCTGCACTTTCTAATATATTATTATTGCGTTCAATTTTTGAATTTAAAGCGTATAGTTTTCCTGTCATTTTCTATTCGTGCGGGCGGAGGGACTCGAACCCACATGCCGTTAAGCGCCAGATTCTAAGTCTGGTGCGTCTGCCAGTTTCGCCACGCCCGCATTGATTGTTTTAAGTTTTGGCGGGCAAAGATAATTGATTTGAGTGATGAGTGATAAGTGATAAGATAACATGAATACTTTAAATTGCTAGCAAAAAGAAACAGAAAATAGTTAATGATTATACCTTCATAATTAATCGTTCACATCTCATCGCTTATTAAACACATACTGAATCATATTAGCTCCCATCCTAAGTGCTTGTTGCCGCACCTCGGGAGTATCATGATGTATTTCGGGCGACTCCCATCCATCGCCTAAATCACATTCATAATCAAAAAAACATACCAGTCGCCCTTCAAAAATTAAACCAAAACCTTGCGCCGGTTTGCCGTCATGCTCGTGAATTTTTGGAGGCCCGTTAGGGAAATCAAATTTTTGGTGATAGACAGGATGCGAAAAAGGAAGCTCTACAAAATCCAGTTCGGGAAAAACCTTTTTCATCTGGGGCCTAACGTAAGGACTCAATCCGTAATTGTCAGAGATGTGAAGAAACCCGCCCGCCACCAGGTATTTACGCAGGTTTTCCGCCTCCTGCGTATTGAAGACAAAATTTCCGTGGCCAGTCATGTGCACAAAAGGATAATTAAAAATCTCCGGGCTGCCCGGCTCCACAATCGCCTGTTCGGGAGAAATATTGGTGTTAATATTATCGTTGCAAAACTTGATGAGGTTGGGAAGCGATGTTTCAAGATTCGCATACCAGTCTCCTCCGCCACCATATTTAAGCAAAGCAATCTGAACCGTTGGCTCGGCAGAAAAAGATGAGAAAAGAAAAATGCAGAGCGCTGATATTAAGATATTTCTTTTCATACAAAATTACCGGTTTACAAAATTAATCATACTACAGGCAACAATCCCTGCGGTTTCGGTACGCAATTTGCTGCTTCCCAATGAAACAGCGGTGAAACCGTTTTGCACTGCCGCATTTATTTCGTCTTTACTAAAATCTCCTTCAGGCCCTATAAGTACAGTTGCACCGGAACGCGGTTTACACAAATCTTTTAAGTGCCCTGATGACACCTCAAGCGTGCAGATAAATTTTTGCTCTTCATTTTTTGATTTAATAAAATCATTGAATGAAACGGCATCGCTAATCTGCGGAAGAAAAACATTCTGTGACTGTTTGATGGCAGCAATGGCGATATTTTTTAACCGCTCGTGCTTTACTGTTTTTCTTTCTGAATGCTCACAGATGAGCGGAACAATTTCATCCACCCCTATTTCTGTTGCTTTCTCAACAAACCATTCAAAGCGGTCGTGGTTTTTAGTTGGTGCGATAGCGATGCATAAATTATAATCTCTTTCTCTTTCTTTCTTTTCGCGATTGCGGATTTCAACAATGCAATGATGAATTGAATCATCTGTAATTACTGCCTCGGCAAGATTTCCATTTCCATCAGTAATGTGAATAATACTTCCCTTATGAAGCCGCAGCACTTTTATACAATGCCGCGATTCGTCCTTATCCAGATTCACTGAAGAAGATGAAATATCTTCCCGATAAAAAAGTGATGTCATATTTTTCTTCGGCTGACAGATTCAATCAGCTGTTTCAATTCAGCATTTGTAATAGCTGCTGTCTATAGGTGTTCCTATAAACGGACGGACTGAAAGTTGCTGGTTGAGCCCGGCAAGCTCTTTCTTTAATGAAGGAAATTTTTTAACAAAGCGTTTTGCTTCCTTCTCAAAATTGTGTGTGAGAAGTACTCTATACTTCATTCAGAAAATCAGAGAGCGTCCTTACTTTTTTATTCCGCTTTTGAATCAATCTGACTTCCTCCAAAGCATTTTTCAACCCTGACAAAACCTCAAGCTTATTCTTCATTCGGATATATTCCTTTTTAAACTGCTCCCATTCATTATTCGGAATAATCACCGATTTGGTTTTACCGGTTCGGTCCGTTATGTATTCAATGTGCAACGTCATAAAATAAATTATACCGCCATTGCCACCTTAGGGGCGGCAGCTAAAATTTCTTCATTGGCAAACTCGGCATACTGCTCAAAGTTGCGGACAAAGGATGAGGCAAGCTTTTGCGCCTTGGCATCGTAATCGTTCTTATCGGCCCAGGTGTTGCGGGGATTCAGAATTTCTGCAGGAACTTCCGGGCACGTTACAGGATATCTTAGTCCGAAAACAGGAAGTGTTTCATATTTCGCTTTATCCAGGTCGCCATTGATAGCTGCAGTAATGAGCGCGCGGGTATACGGGAGCTTAATGCGCGAGCCCGTTCCATAAGAGCCGCCACTCCATCCTGTGTTCACCAGCCACACTTTCACTTTGCCGGCTTTTATTTTTTCTCCAAGCAACTCGGCATAGCGGGTTGGATGCAGCGGAAGAAATGCCTTGCCGAAGCAGGCAGAAAATGTAGTCTGCGGCTCGGTAATTCCAACTTCAGTTCCCGCAACTTTTGCAGTGTAGCCGGAAATGAAATGATACATGGCTTGTCCCGAATCGAGCTGCGAAATAGGCGGCAGCACTCCGAAAGCATCTGCTGTAAGGAAGAAAATATTTTTTGGTTCGGGGCCCACAGAGGGTTCAACGGCATTATCAATAAAATCAATAGGATATGCTACGCGGGTGTTTTCCGTTTTCTTGATATTGTCGAAATCAACAGTTGTAGTGCCGGGGAAAAATTCGGTGTTCTCTACCAGCGCTCCGAAACGGATAGCGTTAAAAATCTGTGGTTCTTTTTCTTTGGAAAGATTTACGCATTTAGCATAACATCCTCCTTCAAAATTAAATACACCATCGTTACTCCAGCCATGCTCATCATCACCAATCAATTTGCGGTGAGGGTCAGCAGAAAGCGTTGTCTTTCCTGTACCTGACAAGCCGAAGAAAATGGCGGTATCGTTTTTCTCTCCAAGGTTTGCAGAGCAATGCATGGAAAGCACTCCGTGGTTATGCGGCAACAGGAAATTAAGCACCGTAAAAATTCCTTTCTTGATTTCTCCGGTGTAAGCGGTGCCGCCAATGAGAATGATTTTTTTGGTGATATTAATTACTGCAAAGTTCGACTGGCGCGTTCCGTCTGTTTCAGGGTCCGCCTGGAAACCGGGAGCTGCAACCACGGTCCAGTCCCATTTTGCTTTAAGGATTTCTTCTTTGGTTGGGCGCTGAAAAAGGTTAGAAGCAAAAAGATTTTGCCAGGGATTTTCCGTAATCACCCTAAGATTCAAACGGTAGTTGGGGTCGGCACAAGCAAAAGCATCGCGTACATAAACGGTTTTGCCTGTGAGATATGCAGCAACACGGTTGTAGAGATTATCAAAATCCTCCGGAGAAAATTTTATGTTGATATCTCCCCACCAAACGCTTCCGGCGGTGATATCATCCGTTACCAGAAATTTATCTTTGGGTGAACGTCCCGTAAATTTTCCGGTGTCGACAGCAAGAGCGCCTGTATCGGTAAGTGTTCCTTCCCCCCGTATTATGGTTTCCTCAACCAGTTCAGAGGGCGAAAGATTCCAATAAGCGTCTTCAACATGTTTTAAACCTATATCGGCAAGCGAAGTATTTTTTGCTTTTACTCCAAATTCATTCATATTCCTGTTAATTTATGAGTGGACAAAGTAACTGAAAAAAAGGTAATCACCCAATCTTATTTGCTGTCTTTCGCCCACAGTTTTTAGCTTTTTATCAACTGCTATATTTATTTAGAGTGTTTAAATTCATCATGCAACCCCTAAATCCCCTAAAGGGGACTTTCCCGCGCTGGGGTCCCTTTAGGGAATTAAAGGGTTGCGTGGGAAAATCCCTGCTGCTATTTTAATTCCCTGCAGGGATGATTTTCATAAAAATGAATTAATTCAAAGGGCTTAATCAATTCACGTACTCTCTCAGTAAAAATTCTTTTTTCATCAGCGTTCAGTTCCGCCAGCGATATGCAAAAGTCCGTTTCCCCCTCCCTGCCCCATGCAATTTTACTGTACGGAATAGGGCGCTTGATTTTTGACGGATACTCCTGGAGAAAACTTTCAATGGCCTCCGCAGCTTTATAGTTTGATCCTCCGCCTATGGAATACAATGAAATCACCAGGTTGTTAAGCGCATCCTTCTTTACCTGCATTTCATCACTCGTTTCTGACGGCGCAGATGGTGCGGATGGCACTGATACAACATTTTGTTTGGGCTTGCAGCCGATGATTAAAGCAGCAATAAAAATCGACCAAAAAATAATTCTCATATCAGAGTTGCGGTGGAATCTTGAATATCGGAATGAAACATTTTTTAAATGAAAAAAGAGCCCGAGTTGTATTCCGGACTCTTTTCTAAGAATAGATTTTTAACGTCTGTATGAGCTAATGTACGTATTCAAATCGTTAATAGATGATTCAAAAGTGAAAGCGTCATTTACCAGGTAATAGTTGCCGATGTCGTAGGTATAACCATAAGCATACTTGGCAAAGTCAAGGCGGGTTGCTTCAAAGCTGAAGAGCAGCATGATGTCTTTTACCTGCGATGTCATAAGACAATTATTATTGAGTACCTGCTTGGCTATGGTGAGCTTGCTGTCTTCAAATGACTTGGAATCAATGGTTGACTTTAATCTTTGAAAATCATTCTGGCTCATAGCAACCGGGCAACCTACAGGGCCACTGTAATCAGGCCGGGGAGCCGGAGGAGGCGGAGTTTGATATATATTTCCGGAAGTAGTTGTAGTGGTATGCGTAGTGGTTGTGGTAGTTGTTCCCGATGACATGCCATTATCCATTCCCGATACGTTAACGTTCATTCCTCCTCCGTTTTCATTGGTATTAACGCCCATGCTTATATTGACATTTTCTCCTGTTGGTTGAGTGCTGTTAGTAGTGGTTGTAGTGCTTCTTGAAACTGTAGTGGAAGTTGTAGTCGCAGCAGGAGGAGTTGTGCTGTAGACGTGCACAATTTGCGTAGATGGTGTAGGTGGCGCTTGTGCAAGCGGTACATCGCTTATAGGACGCTGCACATATTCACCTTTGTTATTTTTCTTGATGGTCACCGTGCGCTCTATGCCGTTTTGAACAGCGGTATTGAAATCCTTTGTACCCAGGGCAGCATCGGCAAAAATGATTTTCATTTTGTACCCGGTCGGGTAATCGGGACTCGCAGGGAGGTCGGTTACCTTCACATTGGTTTCGGGTGAAGCATTCTGAAGCACACCGTTGAGAACAAGGGAGAATTTTTCTCCGCCTTCAGTAAACACAATAAGGTTACCGGTTTGAGCGGATACGCGCATGGCGAATGCAATAAGAGCGAGCAAGAGTAATTTGGTTTTCATTTGAAGAAGTTTAGAGTTTAGGGGTTAAGGGTTTAGAGTTGGCGCCACAAAACCAAAATCGTGCCAAGAACTGCGTTATATGTTATAAGTTATAGGTTATACGGGATTGCGGAGGACAAATATAATTGGTTTTTGGAATTTTAACCACAGAGGCACAAAGACACAGAGAAGCTTTAACTCTGTGCTCCTGTGTCTCCGTGGTGAATCATTATTTTAAACGCTCACATTACCACGAATAATATTCAGCGCTGCTCCTGCTTTAAACCACTCAATCTGGTTCTCGTTGTATGTGTGATTCACTTTGAATTGCTCCGTGGTTCCGTCTGAATGATGCAACGCAATAGTAAGCGGAACACCGGGCGTGAATGATGTGAGCCCTGTAATATCTAAGGTATCGTCTTCACGGATTTTATCGTAATCGTTTTTGTCGGTAAATGTTAGAGCCAGCATTCCCTGTTTCTTCAGATTGGTTTCGTGGATACGCGCGAAAGATTTGACAACTATAGCACGCACACCGAGAAAACGCGGCTCCATAGCTGCATGCTCGCGCGATGAGCCTTCACCATAATTTTCATCGCCCACAACAACACTTCCAATACGCTGCGCTTTGTAAGCCCGTTGAACTTTCGGCACGGAATCATATTCTCCCGTAAGCTGGTTTTTCACCGAATCGGTTTTCCCGTTGAACGCATTGATAGCGCCAATCAAAAGATTGCTTGAAATATTATCGAGATGCCCGCGATAACGGAGCCATGGCCCTGCCATAGAAATGTGGTCTGTAGTGCATTTGCCTTTTACTTTGATAAGCAGTTTCAATCCTTTCAGGTCAACACCTTCCCATGCAGGGAAAGGCTCGAGCAACTGAAGGCGCTCGGAAGAAGGGGATACTATCACGTCCACACTGCTGCCATCTTTTGCCGGCTCCTGGTAGCCCGCATCTTCCACATCAAAACCTTTAGAGGGCATTTCAATTCCTTTGGGTTCATCCAGCTTAACTTTTTCTCCTTTGTCATTCGTGAGAAAATCGGTAATAGGGTTGAAACATAAATCACCCGAGAGAACCATTGCAGTAACTATTTCGGGAGAGGCGACAAAAGAATGTGTATTGGGGTCACCATCATTTCTCTTGGCAAAATTCCGGTTGTAAGAAGTGAGAATCGAATTTTTCGGTTCGGTGTTCTTGCGGTGCCTTGCCCACTGCCCGATGCATGGGCCGCAGGCATTGGCCAAAACCACTCCTCCTATTTCTTCAAATTCCTGAAGAAGTCCATCGCGCTGAGTAGTAAACCTTACCTGCTCTGAACCGGGGGTGATTGTAAATTCTGTTTTTGCTTTCAGTTTTTTTTCTTTCGCCTGCCTGGCAACCGAAGCGGAGCGGGTAATGTCTTCATAGGAAGAATTAGTGCAGGAGCCAATCAAGCCAACTTCAAAATAACGCGGCCAGCCGTTTTTCTTTACTGCTTCGCCAAATTCAGAAATCGTCCATGCTTTATCAGGAGAATAGGGTCCATTGATGTGCGGCTCCAGTTCAGAGAGATTTATTTCAATGACCTTGTCAAAATATTTTTCAGGATTCAAATACACTTCAGAGTCGCCCGTAAGATGAGCCGAAATTTTATCAGCCAGCGCGGCAACATCTGCCCGTCCCGTTCCATTTAAATATTGCGACATCTTTTCATCATAACCGAATACAGAAGTCGTTGCTCCGATTTCAGCGCCCATGTTGCAGATGGTTCCTTTGCCTGTACATGAAATGGTGAGCGCACCCGGACCGAAGTATTCCAGGATATTATCTGTACCACCTTCAACCGTAAGTATTCCCGCAACTTTAAGAATGACATCTTTTGCTGAAGTCCATCCATTCATTTTGCCGGTAAGTTTTACTCCAACAAGCTTAGGCATCTTTAGTTCCCACTGGAAACCCGCCATTACATCACATGCGTCTGCACCTCCAACACCAATGGCAATCATGCCGAGTCCGCCGGCATTTACCGTATGCGAGTCGGTGCCTATCATCATTCCGCCCGGAAATGCGTACTGCTCCAAAACAACCTGGTGAATGATTCCCGCTCCCGGCTTCCAGAAACCGATTCCATATTTGTTGGAAACGGAAGAAAGAAAATCATACACTTCTTTATTCTTGTCGAGCGCGGCTTGCAAATCCTGCTGGGCGCCTGCCATGGCCGTGATAAGATGGTCGCAATGAACGGTTGTAGGCACAGCAACTTTTGCTCTTCCCGCCTGAATAAACTGAAGCAAAGCCATCTGTGCCGTTGCATCCTGCATAGCAACACGGTCGGGGTTGAAATCAACATACGATTTACCGCGTTGGTACTTTACCCCCAACTCTTCTGCAGAAGAAAGATGAGAGTAAAGAATTTTTTCTGTGAGCGTGAGCGGATGCCCAAGCGCTTTTCGTGCTGCAGAAATCCGGTTGGGGAGTTCTGAATACACTTTTTTTATCATTCCTATATCGAAAGCCATTGATGAGTTAGGGTTTAGAGTTTATAGTTTAAGATCACAAGGGCGAAATTACAAAATTTAGTGCGGTTAAATCCATGAAGCCCCCGGAGGGCAATACGTTTTTAAAAAAATCTTACATCTGAAATGTGACAAGGGTTTTAAAAAATCGAAGCAAGCCCCAGGCAATACTTTTACACACAGAAAATTAACAAGAATGGTCTATATAACTACTAAAAAACCTACCCGTTCACAAAAAATGATAGCACGCATCTTCAGCTATGCTTACTACTGTGCTGCGTACTTATTCATTTTTACGGTATGGCTTCGCCTGGTAAAAAACTGATATACTATTTTATCAGTATTATAAATACGACACGGATTAAATTCCGTGCGAAAGCTCTTACTCTGTCTATCATCTAATACATATCTTTTTAAATATCATCTGACAACCTTAACAAAAACGCACCATGAAAAAGTTACTACTCATTATTTCAACCGTTATTTTGTATGCCGTTGCTTCGGCACAATGCCTTGTTTATGAAGTTCCTCTTTCGGCAAGAGTCGAACAGGCGGAATCTGTATTTGAAGGAAAAGTTGTTGCAAAAAAATCTTTCTGGAACAAACAGCACAACTACATCTACACAGCCAATACGGTTGAGGTATATAAAATATTTAAAGGGAACTTTACTGAAGATAAAGTGGATGTCATTACTCCCGGCGGAGTAATTGGCGGAATGGCAATTGTTGCCGAGCCGGCTTTAAAGCTCTCAAAAGGCCAAACCGGAATATTTCTTACAGCATTAAACACTGTTAGTCTCCCGGTAAAAGGAACCTTGATGAAACCCACTGCCGGCCCCCAAAGCTTTATTCAATATGACATTGCTGAAAACAAAGCGACAGATATATTCGCTACCTACCAGGGCATAACGAGCAACTTGTATAAAAAAATAACTGCCCTTACAAAAACCAATTACCAAACCGTACGTCCTTTCAATGTTGATGCAGCTGTAGAAGAAAGCAACCGTACTGCTCCTCCAGTCATTACGAACTTAAACCCGCTGTCGCTTTCGGCAGGAACCAGGACGGTGGTTACTATTTCGGGCTCAGGTTTTGGTACAACACAAGGCAATGGCTATGTCTCATTTAAAAATGCCGATAACGGCGGAGGTTCTGTTGTAAATGTTACCGATCCGAAGTATTATATATCATGGTCAGACAATACCGCACAGGTAATAGTACCCGGTGACGTAATGGCCAATGCCGTTGGAACAGGAACGGTAACAGTGACAAACAACAGCGTTCAGTCAGGAACAAGTTCTCAGACGCTGACCGTAACTTTTAACCGTTACGAAATCGCAATCAATTCCGCTCTTGAACAAACTTTTTTTTATAATGACAATACTTCCGGCGGCTACACTTTTGCCCCTCACACCGAAGTTGCCGCTTTACCCGCAGCTACTGCGGCTATTCAGCGCGCCATGGATACTTGGACCTGCGCTACCAATGTAAACTGGATCTTATCTTCTACTCCTACCACAACGGATGTAGTCGCTTCTGACGGAGTAAATGTAATTCGTTTTGACAACGGCAGCGAGCTGGGTGCCGGAGTATTGGGTATGGGCAGTTCTTATTGGTCTTATGCTTTCGGCACCATGGAAAACTACTGGAAACTCACCGAGATGGATATTACTCTTGATGACGGCACAAACTGGAATTATGGCCCCGCAAGTCCCGGCGGTGCGCAGTATGATATTGAATCGGTGATGCTTCACGAGTTAGGACACCTTCACCAGTTCAATCACGTGATTAATACTTCTTCGACTATGCACTACGCCATTGCAAATGGTACGATGAGAAGAACACTTCTTTCCAGCGATGTTACCGGAGGCAACCTGGTTATGAATTCAAGTGCAACAGATGCCTCCGATGCCGGTATCAGCGCCATGGTTCCTTACACGAATAATCCCAGCTGCATACCTACTTCAGTAGACAATATTTCAACACATGTTGACCATCCGGTATATCCCAATCCTGCTACAGATTTTATAAGAGTTAAATTCAGCAAGGATGCCAAAGTGGAAGTGTTTAACCTCCTCGGAAAATTGTGTGGAATCTCCGTTGCAGGAGACAATCTTATTGATGTCTCTTCCCTGGACCGTGGAATTTATGTCCTGAAGATATCCGATTCTTTCTCTTCTGCTACGTACAGGTTTAGTGTTGCTAAATAATTCCTGGGTACTCTTAGAGTAAAATAGCCGGGCTAACGTCCGGCTATTTTTTTTGCCTTTCCCTCGGCAAAAAGCCCTACTTTAGCCGCTCATTTTTCCCACTCCAAATTCGTAAATTCGTAATTATTCGTTATTCGTACCCGTGAAGAACATTCGTAATTTCTGCATTATAGCCCATATAGACCATGGCAAAAGCACGCTGGCAGACCGACTTCTGGAATATACCGGCACCGTTGCAGGCAAAGCAATGCAGGCGCAGGTGCTTGATGATATGGACCTGGAACGCGAGCGTGGCATCACCATAAAAAGCCATGCCATACAGATGGATTATGAGTATAACAATGAGAAATATGTCCTTAATCTTATTGATACTCCGGGGCATGTGGATTTTTCGTACGAAGTATCACGCTCTATTGCCGCTTGCGAAGGTGCCCTCCTTATTGTAGATGCTGCACAGGGAATCCAGGCACAGACCATTTCGAATTTATATCTCGCCCTGGAGCATGACCTTACCATTATTCCCGTTCTGAATAAAATTGATTTGGAGAGCGCCAATCCCGAAGTGGTGAAAGACCAGATGGTAGATTTGGTGGGATGCAAGCGCGAAGAAATTATTCCTGCCAGCGCTAAAACGGGATTGGGAGTTCATGATATTCTGCACGCCATTGTGGAACGCATTCCTGCGCCTAAAGGAAATCAAGAGGCGCCCCTTAAAGCACTGATTTTCGATTCAGTCTTCAACGCATTCCGCGGCATCATTGCATACTTCCGTGTGTTTGACGGAGAAATCCGCAAAGGTGACCACGTGAAATTTGTAAACACAGGTCAGGATTATTTTGCTGATGAGGTGGGAATTTTGCGTCTTGATAAAATTCCGCGTTCTGTAGTAAGCAGTGGAGATGTGGGATATATTATCTCCGGAATAAAAACCGCCAGCGAAGTAAAAGTGGGCGATACTATTACGCATTTAGAGCGTCCATGCTCCGAGGCAGTGAAAGGTTTCGAGGACGTGAAGCCGATGGTTTGGGCAGGGATTTATCCTGTAGATACCGATGAATACGAGGAACTGCGTAACTCTGTGGAAAAGTTGCAACTGAACGATGCTGCTTTGGTATTTCAGCCGGAAGCATCGGCAGCGCTTGGCTTTGGCTTTCGATGCGGATTTCTCGGGTTGCTTCATATGGAAATTGTACAGGAGCGTCTCGACCGCGAATTCAACATGGCTGTAATTACCACGGTGCCCAACGTAAATTTCACTGCATATCTCACCAACGGAGAAGTGCACGAGATTCACAACCCCAGCGATATGCCGGAACCGAATTTTCTGCAGCGCATCGAAGAGCCGTATATCCGTGCACAAGTGATTACCAAGTCAGAATACATCGGTCCGATTATGACGCTTTGCATTGGCAAGCGGGGCAACATTGTGAACCAGCATTACCTTACCGTTGACCGCGTAGAACTTCAATTCGATATGCCGCTGGCAGAAATTGTTTTCGATTTTTACGACAAGCTCAAAAGTATTTCCAAAGGATATGCCTCGTTCGATTATCACCCTCTCGCCTATCGCGAAAGCGATTTGGTAAAATTGGATATCCGCATGAATGGCGAACCGGTGGATGCGCTGTCTGCGCTCGTACACCGCACCCATGCGTATGATTTCGGCAGGAGAATGTGCGAAAAGCTGAAAGAACTGATGACGCGCCAGCAATTTGAAATCGCTATACAGGCAAGCATCGGCTCTAAAGTTATTGCACGTGAAACGGTGAAAGCGCTGCGCAAAGATGTTACTGCAAAATGTTACGGAGGGGATATTTCGCGCAAACGGAAACTTTTAGAGAAGCAGAAAGAAGGAAAGAAAAAGATGAAGCAGGTGGGTAACGTGGAGATTCCGCAGCAGGCATTTCTTGCCGTGCTCAAGCTGGACTGATTTTTGTTCCGGGCGAGCTGTAACTTTTTCTGATAGCCAGCCGTCCCATTAATAACTAGTTGTAATGACTGTTTCAGAATTCAACGCATGCGTGGATGAACACTCTGACGGGCTTTATCGCTTCATCTTAAAAAACATAAAAGATGAAGATAAGGCGCGCGATGTGGTGCAGGATGCCTATGAAAAGATGTGGAAAAAGGTGGACGATATTCAGGCGGGCAAAGCAAAATCATATCTCTTTACAACAGCATATCACTGCATGATTGATGGTATCAGGAAATACAAAAGAGAGCAGCCGTTTGATATTGAGAATGATGATATCCCTCACGACAGCAACCATTATACAGGCGCAAAGGAAATCGTCAGCAAGGCAGTGCAGCAGCTTCCTGCAGTGCAGCGTTCCGTCCTTATGCTGCGCGACTATGAAGGATATTCTTACAAAGAAATAAGCGAGATTACATCTCTTACCGAAGCGAAAGTGAAAGTGTATATCTACCGCGCCAGGATGTTTCTGAAAAATTATATCGGCAGCCCGGAAAAAATTATTTAAAAATGCAAATCAACCGTCAGAATTACGAAGCATTTTTCCTTGACCATATTGAGGGGCGGCTTTCTCATGAGGAAGAAATGGAGCTAAAGAAATTTTTGTCTGCGAATCCTGACCTTGCCATTGAACTGGACGAGTATGAACTCATCTCTCTTGACAATAAAGAAAAAATTATTTTCAAAGATAAATCAGCTGTAAAAAAATCCGCTGATGAACTAACTCCGGTCACCCGGCTTATTGCTTTAATGGAAGGAGATTTGACTTCGCAAGAATCTGCTTCACTGAAAAAGAAAATTGAATCGGATGAATATTTACGTGGGCAGTCAGAACTGTTGCTGAAAACAAAATTAGTTCCCGATTTGAATATTCGCTTCCCTTACAAAAACAAGCTCAAGCGCAAAGGCAACGTAGTGTACATGTGGCGCTATGCCGCTGTTGCAGCATGTCTCATTATCGGTTTAACAATTGTCTTTAGAAACGTTCCGGATAAAAAACAAAATGAAACTGTTGCTCAAAAAAATATGCCCGCGTTGCCTTCAACAACTCTTCCTTCCGATGTTAATGTAAATCAGAAAGCCAACGTGCTGGCAGAAAGCAAAAAACCCGTATTACAATCCTTATCAAAAAAATTAAATCGGGAAGAGAAAATTCAAAAAGAAAAAGTTACAGAGCAGGTTGCTTCTGTGCCCTTGCTTGCTGTGAATGAAATTAAATTACCAGCTAAAGATGTTTCACTCTCAGAACAAGTTGGAGTAAAGGAAAATATTCAATCCAATTCAATTTCAGAAAATACTTTTGGCATTAGTGATGTATTTAGCGAAGATGAATTGAAAGAGTTGCAAGATATGAGCAAGACCTCAGAATCATCCACGGTGAAGCAGCTTGCCAAGGCAGGCATGAATCGCCTGGGAGAATTGACAGGAGTAAAAGTGCTGCTTCCCGACAAAGAAAAACAGCAGGATGTTTTTGCATTTTCAGTCGGCAATTTTGAAGTCCGGCACGTTTCAGGAAAATAATTTTTCGCAGCATATTTTACCCCTGACCCCTAAAAGGGGGACATGCTAATTAAGTTTGTATTAAGAAGAAGCCTTAGATAATGCTAAGTCCCCTTTAGGGGATTTAGGGGTTCTCTTTGAAACTCTGTTACCTCTGGCGCTCTGTGTTAAAATTTTTCTTCTGTCTGTAACAAACCCTGTTACCTAGCCGTCCCATTATTAAAAGCAAAACTTTATGTACAAAAAAATAACCGCGTTATCTTTTCTCACTGCAACCTTATGCCCGCTCATTGCCTTTTCGCAAGGCACCGGTGTAAAACAATTGTCTCCGTTTACTTCCGTCAACATTACCGGCAGGGGAAAAGTAATTGTGACACAAGATGCTAATCACACTTTAAGAACCGAACCTGCTGATAAGGGTGAAAAGATAAGTGCAACCGTCTCGGGCAATACACTTTCTATAGATGCTCCATCAGATGCTACAGTTTATATTTCGATGAAAGAAATAGAAGAGCTTTCCGTAAGCGGATGGGGAAGCATCATGAGCGAATCGCCCATAAAATCTGAAAACCTCCGGCTTACGATTGGCGGCAGCGGCAAGATTGAAATTAAAGACGCGGATGTAAAAAAATTAACTGCTGATATCAGCGGCCTTGGCAAGATTACCGTTTCCGGTAAAGCAGAAACTACAGAAATCAATATTCCGGGTTCGGGTAAAATAGATGCGGCAGGATTGAAAACTGCAACCTGCAATGCAACTATTTCCGGTGTCGGCAAATGCACGGTTGATGTTACCGATAACCTTAATGTTTCTATCAGCGGCAGCGGCAGCGTTAATTATGTTAATCCTCCCAAAAACATTTCCAAAAGTATAAGCGGTATAGGCAAGGTTCGCGAATCGCGCGACGGCAGCGATACAACTTCCTTACGTTTCGGCAATAAGAAAATAACCATCTCTGATGAAGACGGGGAAGATCAAGACAAGGAGATAGAGCATGAGAAAGATTGGGAACAGAAATGGGATAAATGGGGTGACAAGTGGGAAGGGAAATGGGGTGACAATTTTCCTTTTAATGAAAAGAAGAAAAAAGATTCCGGCAGAAATAAACCGTCATGGCCCGGCATTGAACTTGGCATTAACGGATATATGGATGCCGATAACTCTACTACTCTTCCGCAGGGGCTCAATTATCTTGACCTTGACTACGGAAAATCCTTTGCATTTTCCCTAAACGTTGTTGACTTCAGAAAAAAATTCTTCTCGCGGCATTTATTTCTTCACACCGGTTTAGGCCTTACGTGGAATAACTACCGCTTCAGCAATAACATTACGTTGAATCCGAATTCTTCCTCAGTTCTTGCAAACAACGACAGCGTAAGCTATTCCAAAAATAAACTTACGGCAAGTTATCTTATCGCTCCTGCCATGGCAGAAGTTTTCTTCGGCAACAACCGCTACAGATCATTTCATATTTCCGGGGGAATATTACTGGGGTATAAGCTCGGCTCGCACACCAAGCAGAAATATGAATCGGAAGGCAAAACGGTGAAGACAAAAGTATATGACGATTTCAACCTGAATCCGTTTCGCGCATCGGTGCGTGTAAGCGCAGGATACGGCAGGGTAACCATTTTTGCAGAGCAGGCATTAACCACTTTGTTTCAAAAAGATAAAGGACCTATACTGTATCCGTTTACGGTGGGGATTGGGATAGCTTCTTTCTGATACGAGCTTGCTGTTTCTTCCCATAGAAGCAGGATCCGGGTAACGACAGGTAACGTTCCCGGATTTTTTTTGTTTTCACTTTACAGATTAAGAGTATTTTTATCACCGAATAATTTTTTATTTTATGAAAGATAAAATACAGGAACTGGGCAAGAAACGCGAGGAAGGACTTCAGGGTGGAGGAAAAAAGCGAATTGAGCAGCAGCATAAAAAAGGAAAGCTCACAGCGCGAGAGCGCATTCAATTGTTGGTGGACGAAGGAATTTTCGAAGAGATAGGAATGCTGGTAACGCACCGCTCTGTTGACTTCGGGTTGGACAAAGAAAAATATGCCGGTGACGGAGTGGTTACCGGCTTCGGGAAAATCAACGGGCGGCTGGTTTATATTTTCTCACAGGACTTTACCGTGTTTGGCGGTTCACTATCCGAAACGCACGCTGAAAAAATCTGCCGTATCATGGATTTGGCCATGCAGAATGGGGCGCCACTCATCGGCCTGAATGATTCCGGAGGTGCGCGTATACAGGAAGGCGTGGTTTCTTTGGGTGGTTATGCTGATATTTTTTACCGTAACACGCTGGCGTCAGGAGTTATTCCACAAATCTCCGCGGTCATGGGACCCTGTGCAGGCGGTGCCGTCTATTCCCCTGCTATCACAGATTTTATATTGATGGTTGAAAATACTTCTTACATGTTTGTAACGGGACCTAATGTTGTAAAGACGGTAACCCATGAAGAAGTTACGAGCGAAGAACTTGGAGGCGCATCCGTTCACTCGGCAAAAAGCGGGGTGGCGCATTTCTCCTGTGCGAATGAAGTCGAGTGTCTCAACAACATTAAAAAACTTCTCTCTTATATTCCCCAGAACTGTGAAGATGACACTCCCCTTCTCCAAACCTCAAACCTCAAACCTCAAACCTCAAACAATTTAGATAATATCATCCCCGACAATCCTAATCAGCCTTATGATATCCGTGAAGTAATCACTAACGTGATTGATGCTGATAGTTTTTTTGAAGTGCATAAAAATTTTGCAGAGAATATTGTTGTGGGATTTGCACGGCTTGGGGGAAGAAGCATTGGCATTGTTGCTAACCAGCCGGCTCATCTTGCCGGTGTGCTCGATATACATGCTTCCACCAAAGCGGCGCGCTTTGTGCGCTTCTGCGATTGCTTTAATATTCCTCTGCTGGTGTTTGAAGATGTTCCCGGTTTTCTTCCCGGCACAGACCAGGAATGGAATGCTATCATTACCAACGGAGCAAAGTTATTATATGCTTTCAGCGAGGCGACTGTTCCGCGCATCACGGTGATTACCCGCAAGGCATACGGTGGAGCGTATGATGTGATGAACTCAAAACATATCGGTGCCGACATGAACTACGCCTGGCCTTCAGCAGAAATTGCGGTGATGGGAGCAAAAGGTGCGGCAGAAATTATTTTCAAAAAAGAAATTGCCGAGGCAAAAGTTCCTGAAGCGAAATGGAAAGAAAAAGAAAGTGAATACCAGGAAATGTTCGGCAATCCGTATCGTGCGGCTGAGCGGGGATTTATTGATGAAGTGATTGAACCCTCACAAACACGACAGAAACTGATTAGCGCATTCGCCATGCTGGAAAATAAAGTGGCTAAGCTCCCGAGGAAGAAGCACGGGAATATTCCATTATAAAACCAGAAATTGGCTGTACGGAAAATGGAAATTGGTAATGGAAAACAGAAATCAGAAATTTTCTAATCTCAACTTTCAATTACTATTTTCAAATTTCAACATAACAATTTTCAATTTCCAGGTTATTCCCTGATAAATCTTCCGGCCAAGTTTCCGGCCGAAGTTTTTATTCTAACGAAATACATTCCGCTTGCAAGT
This sequence comes from Bacteroidetes bacterium 2013_40CM_41_45, assembly GCA_002215675.1. GTDB lineage: Bacteria > Bacteroidota > Bacteroidia > AKYH767-A > 2013-40CM-41-45 > 2013-40CM-41-45. The sequence continues at coordinate 217,316 of NGFH01000005.1, forward strand.
GATGAAACGTCTATCGCTTCATTATTCCTGAAAATTTTTCCCATCACTTCCTGTCCGTTGAGATTTAAAATAGCAAGCCGGCTGTCATTTGAAACGACAGGGGTATAAATTGTAATTGAACGCGAAGCAACCGCCGGAAAAATCGATAACATATTTATAGATTGTTTTTGATTTCCTGCGGATGTAATGATGCTGCTCGGTGTATATTCCCATAAGTCGTTAAGAGGAGAAAATGAAATATCATTTCCGCAGCTTATGTATCCTTTATTCCCAATAGCAAATCCCACGGAGTTGCTCCTGGCGGGCCCGGTTAATGTTGTCATGGTGTTCCAGGTATCGGTGAGCGTATCGTATTCAAGAACCCGGCCTGAAGTATTTACGTTAACGTATCCGGTGCAGATGTATCCTTCCCCACCAATGGAAAAACCACAGGCATCGCTGGTTCCCAGCCCACCGACATTGGCCTTCTGTGCCCACGTATTGCTCTGCGGGTCGTATTGCCAGAAATCATTTACCCCGCTTCCGCTATACCCCGTACCGATATATCCCTTATTGCCGATACTGAAACCAACCGCGCTGCTTCGCGGAAACCCCGGAACATCGGCACGCTGAAGCCATGAATCCGTTACAGGATTATATTCCCAGAAATCATTGAAGTTAATTGAAGAAGCATCGTAACCTGTTCCGAAATATCCTTTTCCATTGATGGAAAAAGCAACGGCATAATCGCGCCCTGCGCACGGGCAGGAAGTTTTCTGTGTCCAGGTATTAAGCACAGCATCGTATTCCCAAAGCTCACTTACCACTGCAGGAGACGAATTAGCACCGCCTACCACGTATCCTTTGGTTCCTATGGAAAAGGCGCTGGCACCGGAAAGACCAAGGCCGGGAAAACTTGTCATTGCTGTCCAACTATCAGTAGCAGGACTATATTTCCAGAAATCGGTTTGCTGGGAAGGAGACTGGCTGAAATTATATCCCAGCCCAACGTAAGCAACCGAATCAATAGAAAAGGCAACCAAAGCTGCGCGCTGAATACCGGTAAGGTTTGCCTTTTGCGTCCAGGTATTCTGTGCTGAAGTTTGCAAGGTAATTACAGAGCAAAGCAACAGCGCTAATAGTAATTTTATTCTCATGTTGAAATGATTTACGAGGCAAATGTTATTAAAAGTTTTTTAATCCCTAAATTTTTTAGACGAAATCCGCTATGTTAATCTAATCACCAAAGTGCGTTTTTATTTATACTTTTGATTCCGTTAAGAAATAGGCAACTATGGACAGGTATATGGTAATTTCAGAACACACGGCAGAAGAATGCCGCATGGCGACAAAACATTTTGCGCAATACCACGCCTCTTTTATGACTCACTTTGAATGGGGATGCCTCGATAACGACCATCATGCTTATAACATCATCGAGGCGAACAGCCATGAGGAAGCGAAAATGTCAGTGCCGCCGCTTTTCCGCGACAAAACAAAAGTTATTAAGCTTACTTATTTTAAACCGAGAGCGTCTGCAGAAAAAATCCACAGAGAGCAATAATTTTTTTGCTCTATTTTGCGAGTGGTACAGCGTTTATTTCATTCGTGTAATCCTGCCACGATTTTGTTTTGTAAATATTATCTCCGTAGTATTTCAGGATAGGCATAATCTGCTCTGCCGTTAAATAGCCGGGAACAGGACTAAGAACTGAAGCTGTTTCATCCAGGTATACCGAAGTGGGATAAGACATTCTTTGATTCAAAAGTGAAATTGCCATGTCGTTGGCCCTGTTTTCCGGGCGATAAATAAAATCGTGGCCCTGGAAATGAATGGTGTCTTTTGTTTCAGCATTAAATTTTACAGAGTGAAAATTTTTATTCATGTAGCTCACCACAGCGCTGTCTTTAAAAGTAGTCGCATCCATACGCTTGCACCAGCCACACCAGTTGGTGTAAACATCAATGAACATTTTTTTCGGTTCGGTTTTATTTTTCTCAACGGCTTCTTCGAAAGTGAGCCATTTTATTTCAGCGTCCTGTGAAAAACAAAATGACGGCACTATAAAGCCGGCAGCAAATACAAATGCAAGTATGATTTTATTCATGTAAAGTATTACGTGTGTGTTTAATAATGGTTCAGGAATTTTCCTGCATGATTTTTTCAAATTTCCGATTTTCCAATGTAAAACAGATGAAAGGGAATAGAATTGTGAATTTCGCCTGCCTGCCGCAGGCAGGGATTTTAAATTACGGATCGAAAATTATGCATACCCTATATTGATTTTCCCTCGCTTACCTTTAATTCCCTAAAGAGACCCTCACTCAGGAAAGTCCCTTAGGGGAATTAGGGATTATAAATGAAATAAGAAACATTCTGTAATCCGAAATTGACAATCCGCAATCCATAATGCGTTCAAATGGTTCCTGTCCGCTCCACAATAATGGCACGAAGCCATTTCACAAGCAGGTACATTCCTATAGCAGCAGCTATGCAAAGCGCGGTGAGAATATAAAAGTAGTTTGCTTTATTTTCGAACGTATCCCAGGAGGAAGCCAACATGCCTGCAAACTTTCCTCCAAGCGAAGTGGAAAGAAACCATCCGCCCATCATTAAAGCCGTGAGGCGTGGCGGAGCAAGCTTGCTCACAAGTGAAAGCCCTATAGGGCTGATGAGCAATTCACCGATTGTGAATATGGCATAAGACAAAACGAGCCAGATGGCCGCAGATTTGGTGATATAAATATCGCTCAGGTACCACGGCGCAACCATGATGAGCGCTGACAGCCCTGTGAATACCATAGCCCACACCAGCTTTAGCGGAGTGCTGATGGGCTTTCCCCGCCTCGTAAAAAAGGTAAACACGCCCAGCACCAGCGGAGTGAATATCACAATAAAGAAAGGATTCACCGACTGGAATATTTCTGTGGAGATTAAGTTTTGTTTCACTCCTTCGGCGGGCCATTTTTCTTTCGGCAGGTTTTGATAGTAAGGATTTACAGTAAGAGCAGTGATGGCATTGCCTTTTTCATTTGTTTGCCCGCGGAAGTAGTGGTCAACCAGCGGGAAACTGTCGGGCGCTGTGCTCACGGTCTGCACAAGATTAAACGGCTTGGCAACTTTCACAAGCGATTCGGGCATGGAGCGGTTGGTGTACGTTTCTGCCCAGATGGTGAGCCCTGTTGCATTCTGGTTATAGATAATCCAGAAAATAATTGCGACAAAATAAAATACAAGTAATGCGCCTATGCCGCGCTTGTCTTCTTTGTTTGCCCTGAAAAAAAGTGAAGCGAAGAAAATGGTGATGGGAATGCAGGCAAGCATAAACGCATCATTCGAATCAGAACCCATCAGGTTTCCGGGAATCATCCATCCTACAGCACCGAAAATAAGGGCCGGCAAAAACACATAGAGCAAAACTTTTGAAACCGGCATGTCACCTTGCTGCACCGGCTTGATAACATCGGCATGCGCAACATGCTTCATTCCATACAAAAACCAGACGAGAGCTATGATTAGTCCGACACCTGCAGTGGCGAAGGCATAACCCCATCCATAGTTGTTGCGCATATAGGCAGCCACAAAGTTGCAGATAAACGCACCAATGTTAATGCCCATATAGAAAATATTGTAAGCAGAATCTTTCTTGGCCCTGAGCGCTTCTTCGTTATACATATTACCGAGCAGGGTGGAAATATTCGGTTTAAAAAATCCATTACCGAGGATAATGCAAAGGCAGGAAAGGTACATGGCTGTTTCGCTGTGAATAGAAAGGCCGAAGTAGCCGAGTGCCATAAGCACTCCCCCTAGCAGAATAGCTTTCCGGTACCCTAGCAGGCGGTCTGCAATGAGCCCGCCAAGAAAAGGAGCGAGGTATACCAGGGCCACGTATGTCCCGACAATATCTGCAGCTTTCTTTAATGAAAATCCAAGACCTCCGTTAGAAACCGGGTCAATCATATAGAGCAGGAAAATTCCGACCATCAGGTAATAGCCGAACCGCTCCCACATTTCAGTCATAAACAACACATAAAGACCACGGGGATGCTTGGTATTTGTTTGCTGATTCATATGATATTTGATTTTGTTGAGCGGCGAATGTAGAGAATATTATAGATAACATCCGGGCACAGGTCTTTCAGCTTTTTCAGTGCAATGCTTAGTACTTGTTCTAAAAAAGTAAACCAATATTCCCTTATCCCGAGTGACTCCAGTCAGGTTTTTAAAAAGCTATAGTCTCTTTAGGGCTGAACGTGTAATTTTCTATAAAACGACTAAAAATGCATTATTTAAGCATATTTGTTCTATTTCGGACAAATTTGAGCTGACTGTCCATTTATTTTGTCCATACTTTCTGCTTTTTTATTGTATTCTGTCTATGCTTTTTTTACAACAAATTAGACTAAAGACGCTATAAGAGTCCTCAATTGTCAAAATTTTCTTGTCAGATTTCAGTAAGTTTTTAAATGTTATTGCTTCCCCGCCTGCCGGCTTCACCATTAAAATAGAGGCGAATTTCAATTCATTAAATTATTGATTCGGGTAAAATTTCGAGATGCTTTAAATAAAAATTATTTAAAAAGAAGTCTATGAAAAAATTAACTACTGCAATTATTCTTCTAAGTGCTTTTGTTTCAACGTCAGTGCTTGGTCAAGGCCAGGCAAACGTTTGGTACGTGGGCAACGGAGCCGGGTTAGATTTTGCAACGGTGCCTCCTACCGTTCTGCAGGATGGGAATGCAGGGTTATATACATTCACCGGTGAAGGTGTCGGAGCAATATGTAATGCAAGCGGAACCCTACTCTTCTATACAAACGGAAATATAGTTTATAACAAGAATCACGTTGCCATGACCAATGGAACGGGGTTGTATGGAAACGGTACTACAATGCAAACGGGTACTGTTGTTCCAAAGATTGGCAGCGCCACTCAATATTATATTATTTCTCCTGCCGATATTGATTCGGCAACAAAATGGTCTATCGTAGATATGTCTTTGAATGGCGGACTGGGCGATGTGGTCGCAGCATCAAAGAACACTACTCTGCAATTGCACGCTTCTGAATCATGCCAGGTGATTCCGCACAGTAATGGAACGGATTTCTGGGTGGTTCTGCACGCAAGCATGGCAAACACCTATTATGTTTATCCCTTAACGGTTACCGGCTTCGGTGCAGTATCCACATATAATGTAGGCACCTTCGGACAGGCGACCATGCTTATGAAAGTAAATAGCTGCTTCACCCAAATCGCTTCAGTATTTTATAATAAGACTAAAGTTGAAGTGGCTTCATTTAATAATACCACAGGAGTTGTTTCTGCCACCGGGTTGCAAACCATTACCAACTTCCTTAACCCTGAAGTTTATGGCGCAGAGTTTTCACCCAGCGGAAGATTTCTGTATGTTACCGAGTCGGGACTGAACACAAGAAAAACAATTTTTCAGTTTGACCTGCAGGCAGGAAACGATGTGGCAGTAAACGCATCAAGAAGTTATTATACAAATAGTGATGCAAGCATTATCCGCTTCGGGCAGTTGCAATTAGGCCCCGATGCGAAGATTTATGTCCCTGCATTTGCCAACAATCCGCCTGCCTATGAGAATGTTGTTCCTAATCCGGATGTTAAATGGACTACACCAACTCCGACAGCTACTGAATTCCTGAGCGAATCCATCCGTTTCAGTTCAAAGATTGTTGGCGAAGGATTGCCTGCTGTTATCAGGTCTTTTCTTACTGTGCCGCGTATAGCAAGCAGCAACGTATGCGAAAACGGTACCGCAACATTAAATCTTATATATGGAAGCACCCCTGTCACCAGTTCCTGGAACCTTGGAGACGGCAATACGGCAACCAATGTCACAACAGTTAACCATACTTATGCCGCTGCAGGTACTTACAGTGTTGTTGTGACAGTAACAGACGTATGCGGCAATATAAGGACAGGAACATCGAGCGTTGTTATTGGTGCAGGTGCGCAGGTTTCAGTTCCTACAAATGCCTGTCCTAACACTAACGTAACGTTGACAGGAACAGGAGCAAACGCCTCTAACTATACCTGGTCAACCAGCCCCACAGGAACACCGGTGCTTGGAACCGGCTCTACCTATACATACAACGGCCCATTGCCCGCCACTATTTATGCGCAGGACCCGGCACCTCTTGCAACATATACTACGGGTAACCCCAATAATCCTCCTGCGAGCGGTGCAGGTGCTGATATCGGTACCACTTTCTTCGAAACTTACCAGACACTTATACTTTACTCCTTCCAGGTTTATTCCCGCGCTGCAGGTCTTTCCACCCTTACTATAGATAATGAAGCCGGTACAACCAACTACTGGACCGGAACATGCACCCCTGCTGCTGCCGGTCAAACATTTACACTAACGCCTAACGTGAGCTTAGCTCCCGGAAGGTACAGGCTATTCGCAAACCCTATAACCAAATTCTTCAGGGAGGACACCAATGACGATGGCGACAGGGACGTGAAGAATGTAATTGACGTTGTCGGAGAAATGAACCCCGGCATGTTAAAAGGCGGGCTTTTCCTCAATATAGTTGTTAAGCTCCCTAACGATTGCGGTATTGAGGCATTTACAATTACCGATGGTTGCCCAAGTTCATTGCCTGTTGAGCTTGTTTCGTTTAACGGAGCATTGAACGAAAACGGAGTATTGCTTAACTGGACTACCGCGAGCGAAATTAATAATGACCACTTTACTGTAGAACGTACAGAAGATTTAGTGACCTACTCAGAAATAGGAAGCATACATGCAGCAGGCAATAGCACCATCGCCAATGAATATAGTTTACGCGATGAGCATGCTCCGGCAAAAGAATTATTTTACCGCCTCAAGCAGGTTGATATTGATGGTAAAACTAATTACCCCGGGAAATTAGTGCGTATTAATAACCAGGATGCAGCGCGCATGCCTGTCATCTCCCCCAATCCCAATGACGGAAGACAATTTACTCTTAACCTTTCAGGCAGCAATGACAAAGAAGCGCTGGTTCGCATTGTAGACGATATGGGAAAAATAGTGTGGCAGCAGTTTATTGATTTAAGAAACTATGGTGACAACAAACTCGTTTCTATAAACACCGGTCAGCATTTTGATACCGGAATATATACGCTTCGCGTTACCGGCCTTTCCGGCCAGCAGACCGGACGGTTTTTAGTTACGGGAAAAGAGAATAGTTTTTCAAAAAATTAATAAAATAGAGTGAATTGTAAATCATTAATTATTGATTCGGGTAAAATTTCGAGATGCTTTAAATAAAAATTATTTAAAAAAAAGTCTATGAGAAAATTAACTACAGCAATCATCCTTATCAGCACCCTTTGTTTAAGTGCTGTAGCTCAAACCAACATCAGTGGTATAATAAATACCTATGTCAAGGTAACAGCATATTCAAATGGCTGCACATGTCCTTCTACCAATTGCGCAACGGTAACGGTAACTTCCTCAACAGGATATGCTGCGAACGACCTTGTGATGATTATCCAGATGAAAGGTGCAAGAGCAGATAGCAGTAACTCCGCCAGTCACGGAAATATTTTAAACCTGTATGATGCAGGTAATTACGAGTTCGACACTATTGCGTCCATAGCGGGTAATGTTATAACCTTAAAGGTTCCTTTAATGAATACATACTTCACTAATGCCTATATGCTTGACAGCGCATACGTTCAGCTTATAAAAGTTCCTGTTTATGCAAGTGCAAACGTTAACGGTACGCTTACTCCGCAAACATGGAATCCAGGAACAGGAACAGGAGGTGTACTTGTTTTCTTCGTAACAGGAACATTAACACTCAATGCAAATATTTCAGCTGATGGTGATGGTTTTAGTGGTGCAACATATCTTAAGGAACCCCTTGGATGTGATTTGGACACTAACTTTTATTATCAGACCACCATATGGAATTATGCTTCGTGCACAACCTGCGGTTACATCTATGATGATTCCCCTACCCGGTATGCCGATGCAGTTGCTTATGGTGGATGTGCTGCCCCGTGTCAAACGAATCGAATGAGCAGCAGTGACTGGAAGCAAGCCGGTTTTAGAGGCGAAGGCATTGTGTCTTTTACTTTCAAAAAAACGTTTGCTAATGCCAACGTTGCATATTTTAAGTTAGGAAAAGCAAAATGGGGTAATGGCGGAGGTGGCGGCGGAAACCATAATGGAGGCGGAGGCGGTGGCGGTAACTATGGCGCCGGTGGATGGGGAGGCAATGCCTTTAACGTTGTGGGTGGAGGTGCCGGCTGCACTGCCGGAACACTAACCGTCCGTAAAGGATATGGCGGCACGGCGCTAATCCCGACAGGAAGTAAAATATTTATGGGTGGTGGTGGTGGCGAAGGTCATGATGACGGTGGACAAGGAACTACAGGAGTAAACGGAGGCGGAATCATAATTATCAAGGCTGCAACCGTAACAAACGGAGGCGCTTACACTATCACGGCAAACGGAGCAACGCAAACCACGGTTGCAACAGGTGACGGAGCAGGTGGCGGAGGTGCGGGCGGAAGCATTTTAATGAATGTATCGGGCAGCTATACCAATGCCGTTACTATACAGGCAAAAGGCGGAAAGGGCGGTGACCACAATAATAATACATGTCACGGAACCGGTGGCGGTGGCGGTGGCGGTGTTCTATGGTTTTCTCAAGGTTCAACACCTGCTAATGTTACTACGAATGTTACGGGCGGAGCAAACGGTATACAGGTTGCCGTAAGTATTGACTGCGGTGATATAAACTGGGGTGCAACGGCAGGAAGTGCAGGAGCAGTACTTTACGGAACTGATCCAGGCTCTACGTATTTCCTTAACATGAACGACTGTAACTTCGTTCTGCCCGTGGAACTGGTTTCTTTTGAAGGAACGGTAAGTGAGCAAGGCGTTGAGCTTAATTGGACTACAGCCAGCGAAGTCAACAACGACCACTTCTCTATAGAACGTACAGAAGATTTAATGACGTATGCCATTATAGGAAGCATATCTGCATCAGGAAACAGCAGCGTAAGCAAGGATTATAATTTCTATGACAATCATGCTCCTGCAAAAGAATTGTTCTATCGCCTTAAACAAGTTGACTTTGACGGCAAGGTGCACTACCCGGGAAAATTAGTACGTGTCAATAACCAGGATGCAGGCCACATGCCTATAATCTCCCCTAACCCGAATGACGGAAAGCAGTTTACACTTAACCTCGCTGATTATGATGAGAAAGAAGTGCTGGTGCGTATAGTAAATGATATGGGAGTAATAGTGTGGCAGGAGTTTATTGATTTAAGAAACTACGGTGGTGATGACAAGCTTTTTGCAGTAAACACCGGTCAGAATTTGGCCTCAGGAATATATACGGTACGCATTACCAGCCTTTCCGGCCAGCAAACCAAACGGTTTATGGTTGCGAGAAAAGAAGAATAATTTTTTACGGGTTGAATAATTAAAATGCCCGGTGCAAAATCAGCATCGGGCATTTTAATTTCTTACGTTTTATCACAAGCAAAAAAAATCCGTCCCCAATTTTGAGAGACGGATTTGCAAATAAATAATTTTCTTTTTACTGCTGGCGCAGCGCAGACATTGCAACAGGAATGCTATAAAATGTAGCTCCGGCGCCAACACCATTTTGACATGTGTTACTGGGAGTGGTGCAAACGCGGTTAGTAGCTGAGCATTCAGCAGCCCAAAACATGAACCCAAGCATACCGGCAGAAGTTCCTGCTCCGTTTGGCTGAACGGATTGAACATAATTTCCCATTGCCTTTTCAAGCGAGCTGTTAAAACTATTGCATTCAGCAATGACATGATTGCCTACCAAAAAAAGCGAGCCTGTGAATTTTGCCGGAGACAACGGAAGTATTGGCGGAGAATATTGAGGTTTGCCATCCACATGTTCCTGCCAGTCGCCCTGGATTGAACTAGCGCTTCCATTTTTTGTTCCCGAAACCATTGCATTCGCATAGTCGAGCACAGGATTGGAAGTATTGAGCCAATCGGCAGTTGCTTTGCGGCAGATATCAATTAAAAATCTGTCCCCGGCACCTAAGTCAATGGTAAGGCGTGCAGCCGCATTTGCTCCCGTTGCATCGTAAGGCAACTGTGAGCGGTACGCGTCAATGAAGGCCTGCAAGCCAATAAGATTTGGAGTTATGTTTTCTTCGTAATCAATTTCTATACCTACACCTAAACTGGTTGCAACCGCTGCTGCATTTAAACCTAATTGTGTCGCATTGGTTGTGAGCGCCTGTGTCCAGTCAGCGGTATAGGTAATGCCACCTATAGAAAGCATAACCCTGACGCCGTGGCTGGTGAAATAGCTGACAACATCCGATGTCATTCCTCTTGGAATTCCGTTTAATGTTCCCGCATCAGTAGTTTGATTAAGGAGTCTGAGCGGATTAACAAAACTGAGAACAACTAAATTGACTGAGGGGCTTCCGTTTCCCCGGTCTATAAGCCAATGATTCTTGATGTCGAAATCTGTCATGTTTCTTACGGTCGCCCATGAGCAGTAATCGTTTCCTGCATGCCACACTCCGTAAACAGAAACCGGAGATGGTGGAAGAATTGATTTAAGCTGAGATTTAGCTGCATTTTCATTCGGAAGAGGGCTATCCTTTTCCTTGCTGCAACTCACAGAGAAAACATACGCTGCAATTAAAATAATTTGAACAAGAGGTTTTAGTTTTTTCATAAAGTTTTTTTAAAAAGGTTAGAAGTTTAAAGCCAGGTCTTTATTCATTTTCAAAAAGCTGAATAAAGTTTTCAAACATACCTAACCTAAATTGAGTCTTATGGATTTATTATGAAAAATTATAACTCTTTCTCACGAATAAAAAAAAATACCCGATGCAGATTTTGCACCGGGCATTTTTTTTTCTGTGTCAGTGAGATTTTACTGTACAGTGGTTGGATTCTGATAGAACCGAAGTTGAAGCACCTTCAGACCGTTGTTATCATAGCTCCAGAAATAATCCTGGAACAGCGGGTCGAACAGCGGAACACGATCCAGCGTACCATCTCCATTGAGGTCAACAAAAATGTAGAGCAATTGTTTGGTCACATTGTCGAACGTCTGATGACCGTGTGTTCTCACAGCGAGCACGCTGTCTCCGGAGCAAAACGGATTGCCTGAGGCATCCAGTGCGCAAAGGTGAATAACTGCGTTTCCGCCCGGGGTGCCCAATGCGCGGGCATACACAGAGTATGTTGTGGTGCCTGAGTTTGCGGAATCAGGATTCGGCAGTTGAAATGATGCACCGTTGGCGTCTGTACCGTTGGCGTCAAGCACCTGGAAATCTCCCTGTTTGAGATAGATTTTGGTATTGCCAGAAAGGTTAACGAAAATACGGTGACCGTTATTTCCTGACATGTCGGCCGTTTTACCATGAGGTACACCGATGATGTTCAGGTCATAGTGCGGTCCGTTTGGGGCACCGTTACCAGTACTTTTAAAAATACCCGGATGGTCTACGGCTTGATTACTGCTCCCGACGGGTGCTGAATTTTCTTTGTTGCAGGCAATTACTGCAAACATGATAACGAGTAATGACATTACTCCTAATCCAATTTTCTTTTTGTTTTTCATAATTCAAATGTTTTGGGGATTAATAAAATAATTAAGGGACATAATATTTTGGCAAGGATTATGCCTGTAAAATCCGGAGACCTCATTAGCTTTCTTAAAATCTTTACTGTCAGCAGCAAAGAGTTGCGGTACATTAAGGAAAAATACGAGAGAGGAGAAAATCCTTTGTGGAAATTTTTTCCCACTTGTAGCTTTAGTTGTACCTGTAATTACACACTACTGAATGTAAACTCCATTAAGGGGTTCCATCTTTTTCCGACATGCTTTAGCAAATGCGCTGAAGAAACAGTCCATGTTTCATTAAAAGTTTTCTTTTCAAATTCCTGCCATGCCGGGTGAAAATATTTTTTGCTCAAATCGCCTGAAGCAACGGTAACGTGAGGATTATATTCTCGCGAAAGCGTGCTTTCGATAAATGAAAAATCTTCGCTTAAATAATTGCGCAAGTCTTCCTGAAATGTTTGAAGATGCGAGTTCTTTTCAGGCCTGATAAAAATAGTTCTGCTGTCGAACCTGCCGAAACCATTTAGCTCAACTATAAACGAAGCGTACTTGCCGAAAAAGGGAGTAAGTTTTTTCTCTAAAATAATTTCAATGGAAGGATCATGTCTGAAGGGAGGAATTAATGTAATGTGAGGGGGTGAGCGCAGTGCTTTTTTACTCTTATACTCTTCGGAGCAATACAGCTGAATCTCCCGTATTTTCTCTGATAAGAGCCCGTCTACAACCAGGGCAATAAAATATAATTGTGCTTTATCAAGAGACATCTTTTAAGATGTAATTTATTTCTGCCTGAAATAAATCTTTATGGCCACCCCTGTAAAATCAAATTTCTCTCGTATTTTATTTTCCAGGAACCGGGCATATGACTCGTTGATATAGGTGGGATGATTGGTAAAAAAAGCAAACTGCGGGTACGCTGTCGGCAGCTGGGTAATGTAATTAATGCGGATAATTCTTCCTCTTATAGCAGGCGGAGGCGTTGCCTCTATAAACGGTAATATGGTTTTGTTGAGCAGAGAAGTTGTAATTTTTTTCTTCCTGTTCTCATACACTTTTATGGTTGTTTCAATAACCTTCATTACCCGCTGCTTGTTAATTACCGAAGTAAATACAAGAGGCACATCGGTGAAAGGCTTTAGTTTTTCGTGAACATATTTTTCGTAATTCAACAGAGTAGAATTATCTTTTTCAAGAAGGTCCCATTTGTTCACAACCAAAACAACTCCTTTTCCTTTTTCTTTGGCTTCACCGAAAATACTCAGGTCTTGCGCGCTTATTCCGTTCTCAGCATCAATCATCAGGATGCAGACATCACATTCTTCAATCGCTTTCATCGCCCTCAGCACCGAGTAATATTCAACATCCTCTTTCACTCTTGCTTTCCTGCGTATGCCGGCAGTATCCACCAATATGAACTCATGCCCGTATTTATTGTAATGGGTATCGATAGAATCGCGTGTAGTTCCTGCAACCGGGGTTACAATAGTGCGCTCCTCCCCTACCAGGCAATTCAGCAGCGATGACTTGCCTACGTTGGGTTGCCCCACAATGGCGAACCGGGGAATCTCTATGTCTTTTTCAACCCTTTTATCGGGAAGCGATTTAACCAAAGCATCCAGCAACTCGCCTGTTCCGCTGCCGTTGATAGCAGATACGCAATATACCTCGCCAAATCCGAGAGAAAAAAATTCAGGAGTATCATTGATCCGTGTATTGTTATCCACTTTGTTTGCGACCAAAAAAATTTTCTTCCCACTTTTCCTTAGCACGCTTGCAACCGATATATCAAGGTCCGTAACGCCCGTTTCCACATCCACCACAAACAAAAGCGCTGATGCTTCCTCCACCGCCATTTCCACCTGCCTGCGAATCTGTTTTTCATAAACATCATCCGAGCCCTTCACATATCCTCCGGTGTCAATCACTGTAAATGTTTTTCCGTTCCATTCACTTTCGCCATAGTGACGGTCGCGCGTTACTCCGCTCTGTTCATCCACAATAGCTTTGCGCTTGCCAACCAGCCGGTTAAACAGCGTTGACTTTCCCACATTCGGACGGCCTACTATTGCTACTATATTGGTCATTGGTTATTGGTCATTGGTTGATTCATATCCGAATCTTCTCAGTTTCTTCTCATGATTTCTCCAGTCCTCTTCTACTCTTACAAATACTTCAAGGAAAACTTTTTTACCCAGAAATTCCTCTATGTCTTTTCGTGCCTGTGTGGCTGTTTTCTTTAATGCCTCTCCCTTGCTGCCAATGATAATACCTTTTTGCGATTTGCGCTCAACATAAATCTCCGCGCTTATTCTTATCAACCCTTCCTCTTCTTTATAGTTAATCACCTTTACTTCCGTGGCATAAGGAATTTCCTGCTGGTAATTTCTGAATATTTTTTCGCGTATGATTTCAGCTACAAAAAAACGAACGGGTAAATCTGTAACTTCTTCTTTAGGAAAAAACGGTGGCGCTTCGGGCAGCAATTCAACCAGCATTCGTTTTAACTCTTCAACATTAAAATTTTCTTTTGCCGAAACAGGAATCACTGCCTTGGGATTCAGCTTCTTTTTCCATCCGCTGACTAATTTTTTTATTTCATCCTCGCCCGATAAGTCCGCTTTGTTAATGGTAACTATTACCGGAGTTTTCAATTCACGAAATACCTTAGTGAGTTCTTCATTATCATAATCTTCATCCAAATCAGTTACAAGTAAAACAACATCGGCATCGGCAAATGCAGCGCGCACATTATCCATCATCCTTTCGTGCAGCAGGTAATGCGGTTTTATGATTCCCGGAGTGTCTGAAAAAACAACCTGGAAATCTTCTCCGTTAATGATGCCTCGTATGCGATGACGGGTAGTTTGTGCCTTGGGAGTTACAATGGAAAGCTTCATGCCCGTAAGAGCATTCATCAGGGTCGACTTTCCAACGTTTGGCTTTCCGGCAATGCAGACAAAGCCGGCTTTGTGATTCATCTACAAATTTTTAGTAGCGGGGGTAAGATTCGAACTTACGTCCGTCAACTGACGGATATGAGCCGAAAAAAACCATAATTTAAAAATACCGAAGCCGCTTTCATCGGTTCTTTTTGTAGCGGGGGTAAGATTCGAACTTACGTCCGTCAACTAACGGATATGAGCCGAAAAAAACCATAATTTAAAAATACCGAAGCCGCTTTCATCGGTTCTTTTTGTAGCGGGGGTAAGATTCGAACTTACGACCTTTGGGTTATGAGCCCAACGAGCTACCAACTGCTCCACCCCGCAATGTATTTTTATATTAAAATTTCAAATAAAATCCAGAATAATTTTTTTAAAGGGTGCGCAAAGATATAATTTGCTTTGAATTGATTGTTGAATCGATTGTTTATTGAAAAACATATTTATATTTTTGTAGTTATATATCATTTTAACAGAAAATAAAATGGAAACAGCATTAAAAACCGCGATAACCGTTGAAACGATTATTAGCGCACCGGTAGAAAAAGTATGGAAATACTGGACCGAACCGCAACACATCACCAAATGGTGCCAGGCATCGGACGATTGGCATGCCCCTTATGCCGAAAATGATGTAAGGACGAACGGAAAATTCAAAACTACCATGGCAGCAAAAGACGGCAGCGCAAGCTTTGATTTTGAAGGCGTTTACACCAACGTACAATTAAATAAAGTTATTGGGTATGACATTGCGGATGGTAGAAAAGTTAAAATCGTTTTTTCTGACCAAGGCGGAAAAACGAAAGTAACTGAAACCTTCGAGACTGAAAATATTAACCCGGTTGAAATGCAGCGAGGCGGCTGGCAGGCAATCCTGGATAACTTCAGAAAGTATACCGAAGCTAATTGATTTTACTTTTTCCCTGCAACTACTTCGTAAAAGGAATCTTCGGTAAGATATTCCCCCGCGAGTTGCATGAGTTGTTCGGGTGTAGTATTGCGGACGGCTGCAATATGCCTTTCGAAGTAATCATAATCCATGTCGAATAGGACAATGCTTTTGCATCGGTCTATTAAATGGAAAGCGCCATCAATATTCCGCATAAAAGTGCCGAGCATATAATTGCGAACCATCTGCAATTCATCATCAGGAACGGGTTCGGCACTGAGCCGTTTAAGCTCCTTATAAATTTCTTCAATCGCCTGTTGGGTTACCTCGCTGCGCACTTCAGTGGTGATAATAAAAAATCCCGAGTGCAGCATGGAGCCGAGCATGGAACCGATTCCATAGGTAAATCCTTTGTCTTCGCGGATGTTCGACATGAGGCGCGAGCCGAAGTAACCGCCGAGGATGGTGCTCAAAACCATCAGCGGATGAAAATCAGGATGACGTTTGTCTATAATTCTCTTCCCTATCCTTATGGCTGACTGCAGCGCTCCTTCTTTAGGAATGAAATATTTTTTCTCAGCAACAGATGAAAAAGTTATTTCTTTTCCATTGGTTGGTTTTGTTCTTAGCCAATCCTTCTTTCCGAAAATTTCGTTAAGTGATTTGATGATGGCATCAGAAATTTTTCCCGCAGTAAAAATGATGCAGTTGCCTGAGTGATAATAGCTCCCGTAAAAATCAACCAACGCTTGCCTGTTAAGAGAATCATAATCTGTTTCGGTTTCATCATAACCGTAGGGATGCCGGGCGCCATAGAGCACTTCGCTGATTTTCTTTCGCGCCATATAAGATACTTTCTCTTTATTAACGCGCAGGAATTGCTTGCTGTTGGTTTTGTAAATATCGATTTCCTTCTCCGGGTATGCAGCCTCAAAAAGAACTTCAGAGAAAATATTTAGTGTCTCGTTCACATATTTTCCAAGTGTGAAAAGCACTATGGAAGAAAAATCAGGATTCGATTCTGTTTCAAGATACGCTCCGTAGAAATCCAGCATCTCTGATATTTCCAATGCGCTGTGCTTCGCTGTTCCCTCACGAATTAATTTGTTAACGGCAGCGATGAGAGCAGAATTATGGTTCGTACTCTTGTCGGTAAACACAAATTCAATCCGCACCACATCCTGCGTTCCGGCATTTACCGAGTAAACTTTTATTCCATTATCGAGTGTAAACTTTTCGGCCTGCGGAATAGTAATTTTCTCCGGAATAGTTATTTCGGGTATGCGTGTGCGGTCGGGGATTATGTCTTCGGTTGATGCCTTCATTCGTATATTCGTAATGATTCGTTATTAGTAACCTTTTATGTTTCAGAATAATAATAAAGTACTGAACAATTCTCTTCTCTAAAGATTTGCTGCGCCTGCTGCTGTATATCGGCAGCGGTAACGGAAAGATAACGTTCCTGCTGGCGGTTGGCTTCATTGGCATCGCCTGTCAACTCATAGTAAGCAAGATTCAATGCGCGGTTGACAAGGTCAATCTCGGAGAATTCAAGGTTGGCTAGAACTTTGTTTTTCACTTTCTGCACTTCGCGTTCTTCAGCTTTCAGGTTTTTTATCTTGTCCAACTCCTCGCTTATGGCACGCTCGGCATCGGTAAGCTTCACTCCGTCAAGAACTTTTCCCATCACTACTACCATGCTCTTGTCAAATTCAGCAGTAGTGAATGCATTGATTTCGGAAAAAAGTTTTTTCTCTTTAACCAAAGCATTATATAGTCTCGATGACTTTCCGCCCGAAAGAATATCGGTGAGCAAATCAACAGAATAAAATTCTTTGTCGTTGCGCGAAGGGCAGTGATACGCCATGTAAATGGCATCGGCAGGAACTTTTTTCTTCACTTCAAGCGTACGCTTTTCTTTTTGCTCCGGCTCGGGGGGAAGATTTCTTTTGTATGGAGATTTTCTGTCAATGCTGCCAAACCATTTTTCGGCAAGCGAAAAAACAGCATCCGCTTTCACATTCCCTGCGACAGAAAGAACGGCGCGGTTGGGACAATAATGGGTGAAGAAAAAATTCTTTACGTCCTCAAGTGAGGCATGCTCGATATGCGAAATATTTTTACCAATGGTATCCCACAAATACGGATGCACCTTATATGCCAGCGGACGCAGCAGCAGCCATATATCTCCGTAAGGTTGGTTAAGATAACGCTGCTTGAATTCCTCAATCACCACGTTGCGCTGTACTTCTAAGGTGTGCTCGCTGAAGGCAAGCTGCATCATGCGGTCGCTCTCCAGCCAGAAAGCGGTCTCTATATTGGAAGATGGAAGCGTGAGGTAATAATTAGTGATATCGTTGCTGGTGAAAGCGTTGTTCTCACCACCGGCAAGCTGAACGGGCCCGTCATAATCTGAGATGTTTTGCGAGCCGCCAAACATGAGGTGTTCAAAGAGATGTGCAAATCCGGTGCGTTCGGGATTTTCATCGCGCGAGCCCACATCATACAAAACATTGACAGCAGCAAGCGGGGTTGTGTTGTCTTCGTGCACCAGCACGCGGAGTCCATTAGAAAGGGTATGCTTATTAAAAGAAATCATGGCGCAAAGGTAATCGGTTTAAGGTTTAGAGTTTATGGTTTAGGTGATAAAAGCAAAACGCCCCACGATTAGCGGGGCGTTTTTGTTAAGTAAATTTTTTGCTTACATCTTGTCGTTTACAAAACCGGTGACTTTAAATTCTGTCCTGCGGTTTGCCTGGTGTTCGGCTTCGGAGCATGCAACGCCATCGGTGCATTGGTTGGTGAGTTTACTTTCGCCATATCCTTGTGCTGTCATTCGGGTCTTATCAACGCCTTTTTTGGCAAGGTATTTAACGGCTGCCTCAGCACGTTTCTGGGAGAGTTTCATGTTGTATTCCTCTGTTCCGCGGCTGTCTGTATGGCTCATCAGCTCTATCTTAATATTAGGGTTCATTTGAAGAACACCTGCCAATGAATCGAGTTGCACGGCTGCATCAGAACGGATGTCTGCTTTATCGTAGTCGTAATAAATATTCGGCACGGTGTAAATTTTTTCAACCACAACGGGCTCCACTTCCATGCGCAAATGAACCATCATATTCTCCGAAGCATGCTTGTCAACAGTGCTTACGTCAACGCTCTGTGTAAAGAAACGGTTTTTGGTTCCCACAATATTGAACTCTGCCTCTGGAGCCAGCTTAAAAGTAAATGTTCCATCATCGCCGGTAGTAACGCTGTCGCGGTTGCCGGTGAGCTTATTCTGTAACGATACGGTAACGCCACCCAGCGGTTTGTCGCTGTCTTTTTCAACTGCCATGCCGTCAACAACAAAAATGAGTTCCTTTTTTACGAAAGAGAAAATATGGTCGGTACCATTATCGCTGTTGCGGTTGGAAGAAAAATATCCCGTCATAGCGCTGGTGCTGTCCGGCATAAAACCAAAGTCATCTCTGAAAGAATTAATAGGATACTCCATATTTACCGGGGGACTCCATGTGCCATTTGTGTTTTCGGTTCTGTAAATATCAAGTCCGCCCATGCCTACAATACCATCGGAAGAATAATAAAGAGTATTGCCGCTTATCACGGGGAACACTTCATTACCTGCAGTGTTAATAGTAGGGCCCAGGTTAACAGGCGTTCCCCATGTTCCGTTTTCATACTTCACCATGTAAATATCCGAGCCGCCTAAACCGCCCGGCATGTCGGATGCAAAATACATAGTGGTGCCGTCCGCACTTAGCGTGGGATGCCCGGTAGAATATTCTTTGCTGGTGAAAGGAAGCATTTCATCGCTATGCCATTTATTGTTCTGAAGTGTAGCTTTATGCACACTAAAATTAACAATGCCGTCTGAGCTGTTCATCGTTTTCTTTCCGACAACATTGCTGGCTGTATAGAACATAGTGTTACCGTCAGAAGAAAATGTTGCTGAGGTGTTGTGAAATTTTGTATTCACCTCTTCGTTGAGCGGTTCAGCTTTTCCCCATTTGTTGTTATCCTTGCGGGAGTAATACAAACTATAATATGGCCTACCTGTGAAAGGAGAATACTTCGACTTGCCGTCCTTTTTTTCTCCGGTGAATACAATTCCGTCTTTATACTTTACCGGGCTGAACTCACTTCCGGAAGTGCTTAAGTTAAGCTGCTCCACCACATATTTTGCCGAATCAATCATCAGCTTTGCCTGCATGTCGCACGAAGAAATCATATTCTTTGCAACCTGGGTAAAGATATTTTCTGATTGATTTTCGCTAAGCCATTTTTTTGCCTCTTCGCATTTCCCGTTTTTCATCAGCTGCTGTGCATAATAAAACTTATGAATTGCCTTTGCTTCAGGCAGGGTAACGGCAATAGCATAATTCTCCTCTGCTTTAACCGAGTTATTCAATTTCCTGTAACAGTCAGCAAGCTTAAATCGTGCATCGGGAATATTCTTTTTCTTTAATGCTTTCTCATATTGAGCGGCTGCTTTGCTGTAAGCAAGGTCGTTATAATATTTATTGCCGGATTTATACATCGAGTCGGCGCATCCGGTAAAAATAATTGCAACCGCTGCGAGGAAGAAGATGGAATAGAAATAATTTTTTTTCATTTTAAATAAGCAAAAGGTTTTTAAGAATTAATTGACTTTGTCATAATCTTTATCCTAATCTTAGTCTAAATTTTTTTTATCAGAAATATCTCGGCACCCGTACTTTGGGAACTTCATGACCGAAGTCATAACCCAGCATTATTTCATGAGAGCCGGGAGCAAAGTCCTTTATAGCAGATTGAACTATATCATACGAATATCCCAGGCGAAGCTGGGGAGTAATCTGCAATTCCAAAAGTCCTACGATAGCATCTTCTGCGCGGTATGATACTCCTATGCCGAGCATCTTTCCAAAGAAAGCATTAACGTTGATATCATAACTGAGTGGTGCGCTTGCTGCATACTTTAACAACACAGACGGCTTCAGCTTGAAATTGTCACTGCTGCCCAGCACAATTCCTGTTGTAAAGTAGAAATGATTGACCAGTGCCGGCGCTGCCTTCGGGTCGGTGCTCAGGAGCTGTGGCGCCGAAGCTCCGGCATAAAATGTCTGAGTATAATAATACAACCCGGCCCCGGCATTCGGGAATATTTCCGTTTCATCGGTGTTGGCAACGTTATCATTCAAATCAAATACTCTTAGTTCAGAAAGTTTATTTGAAAACTGTGATATGCCCCCTTGTATTCCAAGAGCCAGAATTCCGCTCCCGGTTTCAATATGGAAAGCGTAGGAAGCCATAAAATCCATCCGCTTGCTCGATTTGCCGGTCTTATCATTTACAAATAAAAATCCAAGTCCCATTTTTCCCTGCGAAACAGGCCCGTGAGCGCTGAAGGTTTGCGTTTCGGGTGCTCCCGGAAAATCTAACCACTGCTTGCGGTACAATGCCGTAAGAGAAAGATAGTCTTTGCTTCCGGCATAGGCAGGATTAATGGCAAGCCCGTTAAACATATACTGGCTATACTGCGGTAACTGCTGCGCCTTTATATTAAGAACAGCTACAGATAAGAGGAGGAAGAGTACTAATTTTTTCATGTCGTATCTTATATTTTCTGTCTGGTTATTTCTGAAATTTATTTTCTTATTTCAACAAATCCTTTCATGCCTTCTTTTCCCGGAACGGTAAGTACATAGTAATAGGTGCCATTGGGCAGTTCATCGCCGGATGTACCTGCTTCTGTTCTTCCTCTCCATTCATTCTTGTAGCCGTCCTGCGAAAACACTTCACTTCCCCAGCGGTTAAAAATTACAAGCTTGTTTTGTGGAAACTGGTACAACCCCGTAAAGATGAGACGTTCATTGAGCCCGTCATTGTTAGGAGTAATAAGTTCATTCGTCTCAAATGTGCCGCAGGTGTCAATGCCGTCATGAACAACAGTAAGGTTAATCGTGTCGCTGCAAGTGCCGTTCACCACGCGCCATTGATAAACGCTTACTCCCGTGTCAACACCTATCACAGCGGTGATGTAATTGTTGGGCGTTGCAAAGCCGCCTGTTCCCGACACCAAACTCCAGGTTCCAAAAGCAGGGTTGGGGTCAACAGCAGCAATTATAGTATCGAGCGCACAGGTATGCACTTCCGAAACACCGTTCGGCAACTGGGCTGCAATGTTCTGGTCAATCTGAACCACAACCGTATCACCATGACTTGTACATCCGGTCCCGGAATCAGTCCTGGTAACAATGTAATTTCCTCCATCAGAAAATGTTACGGGGGAACGTGTTGTAATTTGGTTAGGGTCTGAAAATCCGTTAGGCCCTGTCCATAAGTAAGATGCTGCGCCGACTGTGTCTGTGAAAAGGTCGAGTGTTGATGTTTCGCAGATAGGACTGTTACTGCCCCCAACGGGAGGAACAGGCAATGGATTCATTACAATAACCGTATTGGAAGGAGCGCTTGGACAACCGGCAACGGTAACAATTACCGTGTATGTTCCGGAATCTGTTAAAGCTGCCGGCGAGATGAAAGGATTTTGCATCGTTGATGAGTACGCATTAGGCCCCGACCAACTGTACGAACCTCCAAGCAGAGTATCGGTTGTCAAAGAAATGGTTGCTTCGTCACAAACAGGGCTGCTACCGTTAGCATTAGCCACCGGTGTTGTAATCACCTGCACAAAAACATTTGCCGTCGGACTCGGGCACCCGTTATCGGTTGCGAAAACAAAATAAAATCCTGTCATGGCAGGAGTAGCAGAGGGAATAACGGGGTTCTGTATCGTGGAACTAAATGGGCTTGGGCCTGTCCAGCTGTATGTTGCGGTAGCGGAACTTGTCGCGGCAAGGTTAATGGATGCTCCTTCGCAAACCAGCGTATCGCTTCCCGTTGTAGAAACAGTTGGATTAGGATTGATGGTAACATAAAGAACCGTGGTTACCGAAGTACATGAGCTGTCCTGAACGACAAGCGTTATGGAATCGGTTCCGGCAGTTGGCCATGTAATAAGATAGGGACCTGCACCGGAGCCGCTGACGGTATCGCCTGAGCCAAAGTTCCAGTTATATGTCGCAGCAGGAGAGGCGACTCCTGTATATGTAAGCGTAGCATTTTCGCCGATACATAAAGTAGTGCTGTTGATAGAGAATGTAGACTGAGGTGTATTGGTAACATTCACCTGCGCTGATGCTGAACCCGGGCAGCCGGTTGCATCTGTGGCGATAAACGTATAGTTGGTAGAAACACCGGGCATCGCTATGGTTGTGTCATTCGTTGTGGATGACAGGCCCGCAGAAGGTGTCCATGAATAGGTAAGATAATTCGGCACATTGAAAGTAATGCTCCAGTCATTCAATGTTCCCGCAAAGCCGCCAACTACGTCATCAATAAGAAGAGACCATGTGCCATCGTTAGGGGTAAAGTTAAATGTCGGTAAGAAATAGTCATAGGGAGCCCATTGCCCGGTGAGCGGAGCTGACCCCGTTGTTATAGACGGAAGCAGAGTTGCAGATGAATCAAAACAGGTTCCGATGTAGTCAGAGCCAAAGCCGCCTGCATTAAATGCAAGGGCTATTTGCGTACCGTCAGGAGCGCGTAATTGAAGGTTAAGATCGAAATCCTCAGGATGAGTAATATTAACGCAAACTGAAACCAGGGGATTTGCAAAAAATGAATTCGGCAAAACACCGGATACTACAATATCTGACTGGATGCCGGGGTTAGGAAAATCAGGTATTGGCGTTGCAGTGTTATTGGTGAAAGTCATCGGCACCTGGAGCGAAGAGTTGAATGTAGCCGACCCGATGAGTGTAACGCTGTCGCCATTACAGATAGTGGCTGCAGTTGGTGTTACGGATGCAGGAAGAGGCGGCAATATGGTTATAGAGCTGACTTGAACGTTGGAGTTTGAACCGCATGTAGCAATCAAAGTTATATTGAAGGTTCCTGCTGCACCATAAGCGTGTGTTGGATTAGCAAGAGTTGAGGTATAGCCGTCACCAAAATTCCAGACAAAGGTCAAGTTTTGGTTTTGAGTGGTAGATGTATTTGTAAATGCAACGCTCTGCCCTACGCACACCGAATCACCATGAGTGAAAGTAGGAATAGGTACTCCGCCAAATAAGGCAGTGGTAGTTGTAAAATTAAGAGTGAAGCCGGTAGAGTTGTTTGTCCTTCGCGAAACAAGAATGGCATACGTAGAACCCGCACCAACGCTAAGGCATGCACCATGACAAGCAATGCTTCCGCACCCAAGCCCGGTTACCAGGCCCGCAGAAGCGGTGTAATCGCAATCCATACCAAAACCGGGACAGCCGGTTGTAACATCTGCAACATACCAGTCATAATCGGTAACTCCGTCATTTGCATAAATATCAAAGCAAAGATTGCCCGAAGTCAATGCGGTAAACTGATACCAATACGCGCCCGGGTCGGTCGTGATGCTGAACGGGAAACAGTATGCCGGCTCGGCTACCGAACCGAAGGAATGGGTATTGGTTGCAACAGAAATCATGGATGTATCGCACAGGTAGGTGGCGGTATAGCAATCCTCCGATAGAATTGCCGGCTGAGGCGGCCCCAGGTTTTCAACACAAACACCATAGGTGCCCGTGCTGTTTCCGTTTCCGTCAATCATAATGTAATAGGTGTTGCCAATGGTTAGCCCGTTCACAATCATATCTGTATGGAGGTACCCGTTAAAGGTGTAGATATCTTCCTGGCAGGCAATTTCGGTAAATGCACCGCAGGTGCCGCTGAAAACAGCACACTGAGTATTGGCAAGGGAATAGTTAAAGTTAGTGCTGATATGCACACGCGAGCTGTCGGGTATAAAGGTGAACCATACTGTATTGCTTATGGAAGCAGGAACCCAGCAGGAAGGAATCGGGTCAATGAGCGGTTCTACGGTCGCAAGAGTGTTATCATATTGAACAGAGTTACACATACCCGTTGTCACCGTAAGTGCAATGGCATTGGCGCAATTATCGTTCGGCGGCTGTGCCGATGCAAGGGAATAAACAAAGAGCAGTATTGCTGAAAGTAGTAAACGTTTAATCATTATTTTTCAATTTGATTTGATGATGAAAAAACTAACCGTATCAAAGTACTTTTATTTGTGCAATGATAAATATTTTTATGAAACAACCGAAAGAGAAAAAATAAAATGTTTTTGAAGATGAAGAAGAATTCTTCATAATATCATTTCAATACAATCCCACTGCCAACGTAGTAAGCGTGCAGGCCTCGAGAGTTTCAATTCCTTTTTGCTGAGCCAGCTTCGCAAGCTCAGGGTTTTCTGCTCCGGGATTAAAGATGATGCGCTTTGGTTTTAACTCCAGAATATAATCGTAATACTTTTTCTGGTTCTCCGCGTTGAGATAAAGTGTAACCGTATCGAAGTCAGTTTCTGCAGGCGGTTCTTTAATAATATCTATCTCTCCTATTTTTTCCTCGCGCAACTACCGGATGCCCGTATTTTACCAGGCGGTTCACTGCATCGTGCGATACGCGCCACGTTTTCAGCGATGCGCCAAGCACCAATGTTTTCTTTTTTTCACTCATTTACTCAAACCAATTAACACAAATTACAATATAAAAATTAACTGTCTTTTAAGTTGAGGTGCAGATAACAGATTATGGATTTTCTGATAACTCTGTAAATCTGTATTTACCTGATATCTGCATCCATCCATCGGTACTCACTCAACTCCTTCTACGTAATCCAAATCCTTGTGATAGGTTTCATCCATTTTATACACCGATAAAAATGCAAGCAGCATAACGATGGCAGCTATTAGGCAGCCGGCATACAACATTCCAATTACATCATCGCTCTTCAGGTACCGGAAAAATAAAGTCATCAGCACCGTTGAGCCGCGAACAAAGTTAGGAACCGTAGTGGTAACTGTTGCGCGCATGTTGGTGCCGAATTGTTCCGATGCCGTAGTGATAAACACGGCCCAGTATCCCTGTGCAATTCCCAACAAAAAAAGTATGACATAAAACATGGTTGCAGAAAATCCGAATGAAGTAAAATACAAAACCATCATTGCCGTGAGTGCAGTAACGGAAATCCCCAATGCTTTTTTTCTCGACTTCAAAACCTGGCTCAGCCACCCGGTGGCAAAGCTTCCAATCGATGCACCGATATAATGATACATCAGCGCCCTGCCCCCGTTAATAGCTTCTGGAATATGGAAAACTTTTTGTGCAAACTCGGGAGAAAAAATCACCAGTATTCCAATCACAAACCATACCGGTACGCCAATGAGAATACAATAGAGATATTTAAAAAATCTTTTCCGGCTGGTAAAAATCGTAAAGAAATTTCCCTTGCTGATATCATGCTTCCTGATTTTCTCAAACATCCCCGATTCACTTACAATAAAACGTAAAACAAGGAGCACTAATCCCATGCCGCCACCCACCCAGTAAGCAACGTGCCAGTTGAATTTATCCGCCACCTGGAAACCAAAAGCTGCACCTGCAATTCCAACACCCGAAACAATCATGGTTCCGTATCCGCGCGATTCTTTTGCCATTACCTCGCTTACCAATGTTATTCCCACTCCAAGTTCTCCCGCCAGGCCAACGCCGGCAATAAATCTCATCCATGCATACTGCGGAACAGTGGTTACAAACCCATTGGCAATATTGGCAAGCGAATAAAGAAGTATGGTTCCAAACAATGTGTAGAGACGTCCTTTTTTATCTCCCAGTATTCCCCAGAGAATTCCTCCCAGCAGCATTCCTGTCATCTGCATGTTAAGGAGATAAATTCCAACATCGAGCAACTGGTCCTCAGCAACGCCAATGGCTTTTAAGCTGGGCATGCGCACAATACCGAAAAGAATCAAATCATAGATATCCACAAAATATCCCAGCGCTGCTACTATGACAATGCTGTTGATAGGATTTTTGAGATTGTGCCTTGACATATAAAAAGTTATACGTTATATGTTATTAGTTATACGAAAAAAAATCAGCGTCATTCATATAACATATAAACGTATGACTCATTGCGGAGGAAGAGGGATTCGACCTCGTGCTCCGAAGCTTTAGCGAAGGAGCAAAATTAGACGAGGTGCTTATTTCTGAAAGCAATTCCTGAACCTGATTTAAGGTATTTTTCAAAATCATATGCTTTGTATTTACTCATAAAAGCTAAATAGAGAATAAGTTCAACAGGCAGTTTATTTTGAGTTGATTCTACATATCCGCGGTTATGTCGTTCTAATCTTTGAGTTAATTCCTCTGTGCATCCGGTATAATAGCTTCCGTCTGCACATTTCAAAATATAGACATAATGCATATGAAAGAGCAGACCAAATTATATTTAAACCAAGACCTCCTTCGCTGAAGCTATGGAGGTTGAGAGCGGAGGAAGAGGGATTCGAACCCCCGGACCCCGCGAAGGGTCAACAGTTTTCAAGACTGCCGCAATCGACCGCTCTGCCATTCCTCCGGGGGCGAAAATAAAAGTTTATTGGCAGGGGATGCAATTATTATTTCAGTAAAAGCGCTGCGCACTTTTCGGCACATCGTTCACCATCTAAGGCAGCAGAAACAATTCCTCCTGCATATCCTGCACCTTCTCCGCAAGGAAAAAGTCCTGACAACTGCGGATGCTGAAGCGTTTCCTTATCACGCGGAATACGGACCGGTGATGATGTGCGCGACTCAACGGCAACGAGCACGGCTTCTTCGGTAAGAAATTTTTTCATCTTCCCTGAAAAGTATTTTAACCCTTCACGTAAAGGAGAAATAATTTCAGAGGGAAGAACATCATCGAGCAATGCGGAAGTTATGCCCGGAATATAAGAGCATGAAGGCAATGAAGCGGATTTTTTTTTCGAAATAAAATCAGAAAGCCGCTGTGCCGGAGCGCTTAAATCTTTTCCTCCCGCTGCAAATGATTGCTGCTCAGCGCTTGCCTGGTAATGCATAGCAGATAAAGCTCCATGCTTTGCAAATTTTTTAAAATCTTTTTCATCCACGGAAACAACAATACCCGAATTGGCATACGGGTTATTTCTTCTCGATGGCGACCATCCGTTCACGACCACTTCTCCTGCAGCCGTTGCAGCGGGTGCAATAATTCCGCCGGGGCACATGCAGAAAGAATACACTCCCCTGCTGCCGATGTTACACGAGAGATTGTAAGACGCAGGCGGCAGAAAGGGGTTGCGCTTTACAGCATGATACTGTATTTCATCAATGAGCGGCTGCGGATGTTCAATACGTACTCCCATAGCAAATGGCTTCGCCTCGATTAAAATTTTGCTGTCGTTTAACAATGAAAAAATATCTCTTGCCGAATGACCCGTGGCGAGTATGACTGCGTCAGAAAAAATTTCTGTTTCTTTTTCCTTCGCAATGTCCACGCATTTCACTCCTTTTATTTTTTCTCCCGAAGAAATCAGACCCGTAACTCGTGTATTAAAATGAATTTCGCCTCCGTGCTTAAGAATTTTTTCGCGCATTGCTGTTACTACCTGCGGCAATTTATTGGTCCCTATATGCGGATGAGCGTCAATAAGAATATCGGGGCTTGCACCATGGAGAACAAAACTTTCCAGTATCCTGCTTATGTTTCCTCTTTTACCCGAGCGAGTATACAGTTTTCCGTCAGAGTACGTGCCTGCACCGCCTTCGCCAAAACAATAATTTGAATCGGGATTTACAATGCCTTGCCTGCTAATGACCGCCAAATCCCTCCGCCTGTTTCTTACATCTTTTCCTCTTTCAATGATTACAGGTTTTATTCCCAGCTCAATAAGCCGCAGCGCGGCAAACATTCCTGCCGGTCCGCAGCCAACAATAATTGCCGCAGGTTTTCCTGAAACATCTTCGTATGAAAATTTATTTTCAAAAATAATTTCATCAGCGGGTTGTTCATCTATATAAACATCGGCCAGCAAACGAACCGCGACTTGCTTTTGCCGCGCATCTATAGACCTTCTTCTTATCAATACCGAATTAATGCGGGAAATATTTGTGCCCAGCGCACGCGCAGCCATTGATTTGCGGGCCTCTGCGCGGACGGCCTCCTGCGGAGACATCAGCAATTCGATTCGTTTAATCATACGATGCCGTCATTCAAAAAATAAAACGCAATAAACTTAATAAGTAAAAGTTGAAATAATATTTACTCGAAGAGAAACGATATGTAAAATATCTTTGAGTGAAGTGATTCGAGCGAGCGCGAATAAATAAATTCATCTTTTACCAGGAGATTATTTATCCCGTTGTACATTTTTATTTCAAGTGCAAATTTGAAATACATGAGATAAAAATCAAATCCAAAACCGATTTCGTATCCGTAATCATACGGCTGAAGGCGTACCGGCTCTTTATCACTTTTCTGAACGTTTGCCTGAGAAACCAGGTCGATGGAATATTTTCCTCCTGCAAGCACGTAAGCGCGGTAATTATTTACGCGCGCCGATTTGTATTTCAACATCAATGGAAAATCAAGAAAGGTTGATTCCACCGGCTTAACGGTTGCCGGAGCACCTAAGTTGCCGGAGTTAAGCGTGTAGAGCAAATTACGCTGCGCAAAGGTGAGCATCGGAACAAACCGCACATCAAAATAATCGCCCACTCTTAAATTTGAAACGATACCGAGCAGGAATCCAAGCTGGGCCTGCGATTCTACATTATATACCGTATCCATCGTCCTGAAATTCGGGTCTGGTGAGAGCCTGAAATCGGGCGATGTGAAACCAAGGGCAAATCCGAAATGAACGGTTTGCTTATCGTACTTTGGAATATTCTGAACTTTTTTTGTCTGGGCATCAGTGGCAATCGCCATGAATGAAAACAGGCAAAAGAGAATCACTCTGAGAAAAGATATTTTTTTCTCCGCCCTTGAAGTGAATTTCTGATTGCTCATTTTGCTCCAAAATAAACAGACGCTATACCAAACGTAAGTTTTCTCTGAAACGTATTTTTAAATCCGGCTGTTTCCATCATATTAAGGAATTCTCGCCCTTCGGGGAAATTTTTAACAGAATCGTGCAGGTATTGATATGCGTTTTTGTCTTTCGAAACGAGCGCGCCAATGAGAGGGCATAATCTTTTGAAGTAAAAATTAAAAATTCCTTTCACTAAAAAATTCTTTGGCTTTGAAAATTCAAGCACCGCTATTTGTCCGCCCGGCTTTAGAACCCGGTGCATCTCGGTTAATCCTTTGACTGGATTCATAAAATTCCTGACTCCGAAACCGATGGTAACGGCATCGAAATTATTGTCGGAAAAAGGAAGGGCTTCTGAATCGGCTTGCTTCAGGGAAATAATTTTTTCAAGATTCATTTTCCTGATTTTTTTTTCGCCTATCTCAAGCATATTTTCAGCAAGGTCTACCCCGATTATTTTTTCAGGGTGGATTGAATTTGCTTCAATGGCAAAGTCAGCTGTTCCCGTTGCAACATCGAGGATGGTTTTGGGTTTCGAAGGGCTGAACATCCTCACAGCAATTTTTCGCCAGTGCTTGTCAATTCCTGCTGAAAGAAAATGATTCAGGAAATCATAGCTGAACGCGATGCGGTTGAACATTTCGCTCACCTGCTGTTTTTTATCACGCTCAACGCCGGGATAAGGTACAGTGTGATTCATAGAGCGATAAAAAAATTATCCATCAACTGACGGAATTAAAATATTTTTTCTTTTTCGGCTTCCGCAATAAGCTGAGCAAAGTCAACGGGAACTACTCCGGTTTTTTCAATCACTTGTCCTCCGGCAAGATTCGCTAAGCGGGCGGTAGTTACCAGAGGAATTTCAAGAGCCGTGCATAAAGCAGCAACGCTGATTACCGTATCGCCTGCACCGGAAACATCGGCAACATTGTGCACACGCGCCGGAACAATTTCCTGAACTTCGGAATTACTGATAAAAATTCCCTTCTCCGAAAGTGTTACCATTACCGTATCAATTTTTTGAGACTGCTTCAGCTTTGCAGCAGCTTTTTTAATGTCTGTTAAATTGTCTTTATCAATATCAATTTTCATACCCTCGCGCAGCTCTTTCAAATTCGGTTTCATAACTGTAATGTTACGGTAATTCAGGAAATTTTTCTTCTTGGGGTCAACTACAACAGGAATAGATAAACGGTTTGCTGCTGTCACAGTCTCCTCAATCAATTCGGGAGTAATTACTCCTTTATCGTAGTCCTCGAAAATTACAACGTCTGCTTTCTTTGCTTTAAGAACAGAAAGAATTTTTGAAATAAGAGCTGAAGACGATTTATCCGAAATCAAATTTTCTTCCTCCTCATCCACCCTCAGCATCTGGTGATTGTTGCCAATGACACGCGTTTTAACTGTTGTGCTTCTTTTATTATCTGAAATCAAAAAAGATGTATCCATCTTTAATCCGGAAATCATTTTTGCAAAGTGCTTTCCCGGTTCGTCATTGCCGGTAACAGAGCAAAGCAGCGGAGTAGCACCGAGAGACAAAATATTAAGCGCAACATTGGCAGCGCCCCCGGGACGGATTTCCTTTTTATCTACTGCCACAATGGGTACGGGCGCTTCGGGAGAAATGCGTTCTACCCTGCCCCACATATAGGAATCTACCATCACATCACCAATAATAAGTACCCTTAAGCGACTGAAGCCGTTCACCAGCTGACGGATGTTTTGGGTTTTTCCTGCCATGTAAGAAATTATTTAAGCGCTGTTAATGCACTATGAATTCTTTCCACTGCTTTTTGAATCATTTCGTCTGATGCAGAATACGAAATACGTATGCACTTTTCCTCACCAAATGCAGTACCGGGCACCGTTGATACATGTGCTTTATATAATAAGTACATGCAAAGGTCATTCACATTGTCTATTTTCTTTTCACTATCACTTTTCCCCAAATAAAAACTCACATCGGGGAAAAGATAAAACGCTCCGCTGGGTTTATTCACCTTTATATTAGGAATAGCACGCAACAATGAAAGCATCAGGTTTCTTCTGCGCAAAAAAGCATCACGCATTTCGCGGGTAGAAGAAAGCCCGTTGGCAAGTGCTGCCTCGGCAGCTTTCTGAGAAACAGAGCTTGCACCGGAAGTAAACTGCCCTTGCATTTTATCACATGCCTGTGCAATCTTGAGTGAAGCGCCTATGTAACCGATGCGCCAGCCGGTCATCGCAAAACTTTTTGAAACACCATTTACAACAATCACGCGTTCATTGATGGAAGGAAACTGTGCGATGCTTTCGTGCTTGCCGTTGTAATTGATGTGCTCATAAATTTCGTCAGACAAAATATAAACGCCTTCATGTTTTTCGAAAACCTTTGCAAGCGCGGCAAGTTCTTCCTTCGTGTAAACAGAACCGGTTGGGTTGCACGGAGAAGAAAACATAAACATCCGTGTCTTTTTAGTGATTGCTTTTTCGAGCTGCTCCGGAGAAATTTTAAAATCATTCTCCATCGTGGTAGGAATAAAAACCGTCTTTCCTTCTGCAAGTTTTACAATTTCAATATAGCTTACCCAATACGGCATGGGAATCACCACTTCTTCTCCTTTATTCACCAGCGACAAAACTGCATTTGCAATGGCTTGCTTTGCTCCTGTGGAAACAACAATCTGAGAAGGTGCATACTCAAGATTATTTTCCCTTCTGAATTTTTCTGAAATCACTTTCCGCAGCTCGCTGAACCCCGCAACGGGAGGATAGTGCGTATATCCCTCATCAATGGCTTTCTTAGCTGCATCGCGGATATGAGCAGGTGTATCGAAATCCGGTTCGCCCAAACTAAGATTGATAACATCAAAACCTTTTTCTGCAAGTTCGCGGCATAGCTTTGCCATGCCAATGGTTTGTGATTCCTCAAGCTCGTTTACACGTGCGGAAAGCTGCGTTTCGCTCATTAAAAATTTTAAGCGGCAAAACTAATAAAAGGTAGGCAAGCGGAAAGAAGTAAAAATTGGATTTTACAGGCTCATTTTCACGTATCTGAAGTTTTCAATCTTCAGGATATTGATGTAACGGTTCTCCGCAGCAATAGAATCAACGTAATTAAAATAATATTTACTGCGAAGCCCCTTCAGATTTATTTCCGGTGCACCGAAAGGCAATTGTTTATGAATGAAAAGATTACCGAATTGCAAAAAAGAGTCGTATGCAAGATACGCTTCATCACCCGGCTCGGTGCTGAAAAGATGCCGGAATTTTTTTCTGAATTGCAGCACGTCATTTTCATCGTACGAATAATATTCTGAAGCAAAAAGTGTGGTATTATATTTTTCGAGCAGGCGCGGGTCTATACTCTCAAAGAGCTGCCAGACCGGCAAACCAATGATGCGAAAACGATACATCCCCGCATAGGTTTCGAGCAATGAATAAATTGTGGTAACAAAATCTTCATCAGTAGAGGGGATAAAAATCGTGTTGGTGTACGTTACTGATAATGCTTTTGTAACTCCCGCTGCACTGTCAACAGAAAAATTTGCTTTTTTAATACGCGCTCTTAGCGCTGTATCCTGGAACGCTGAAAGAAATGCAGCGGAACGTTCTTTTTCCTTGTCAGAATTTCCGCTGACAATGATAAGATTGTCACTCTTGAAATGGTCTCTTGCGTATGCACCCATCAAATTGCATTGCGTAAGCGATGAGGGCTGTACGCAAACAGCCGTCTGGTTTTTTTCAACGAATGAATATGTATTGGGTGCGCAGGATATCAAAGGGATTTTTCGCACGGCTAAAATTCCGCTAAGCGTTTTCAATGGTTTGCCTTTGAGCATAGAAAAAACAACCTGCACGTTATCGTATTTCTGTATCCATAATTTTGTTGTCTGTCGTTCTTCATTGCCGGACAAATCAACAACTTTCAGTTTTATATCATTGCCGGCTTTCCTTAATGAGTCTACTGCAAGCAGCGCACCTTCGTAAAAATTAACCGCATCGAGTAAATCTTTATTAAAATTTTCTTTAACGACAGCGCTGTCGGGCGAAAGGCTGTCTCTGACAAAAGATTCTTCCAGGTCAGCGGGAAGCATAAGGAGAAAATTATAAGGGCCGCCTTTTACCGGTGTCTTTAAAGCCGTAGTATCTTTTTTCTGTTGCTGTGGTTCCGGTTTCGTTGTCTCCGGTTTGGGCTTCTCCTGCACCACTGCGACTTGCTTTGCCTTGCATGACAAAAGCGTAACACAAAAAATCAAAACCGGAATGATGAATCGCAACTTTTTCTTCGAATGAAAAACCATAAACTCTAAACTTTATTCCCACTCAATAGTAGCGGGTGGTTTTGAACTGATGTCATACACCACACGGTTAATTCCTTTTACCTTATTAATGATAGCGCTCGATACCATGGCAAGAAAATCGTGCGGCAATTTGCTCCAGTCAGCCGTCATGCCATCCACAGAATTTACGGCACGCAGGGCAATTACATTTTCATACGTGCGCTCATCACCCATAACGCCAACGGTTTGCACGGGAAGCAACATCGTGGCTGCCTGCCACACAGAATGGTAAAGGTCTTTCTCTTTCAATGCCGAAATAAAAATATCGTCTGCGGCCTGGAGTATTTTTACTTTTTCTTCCGTTACATCGCCAATAATTCTTATGGCAAGACCGGGCCCGGGAAAAGGATGCCTGCCCAAAATCTCACCGGTGATGCCAAGCGCTTTTCCCACTTCTCTTACTTCGTCTTTAAACAACATGCGCAACGGCTCCACAATTTTAAGATGCATTTTCTCAGGCAAGCCGCCAACATTATGGTGCGACTTAATAGTTACGGATGGTCCTTTCACAGATATTGATTCAATAACATCGGGATAAATAGTTCCCTGCGCAAGCCATTTCACATCTTTAATGGTGTGGGCCGCCTCATCGAAAACATCAATAAAAATTTTGCCTATAATTTTTCTTTTCTGTTCCGGGTCGGCAACTCCACGGAGCGCATCATAAAATTTTTTCTTTGCATCAACGCCCGTAACATTAAGCCCCATGGACTTGTATGTTGCCAACACAGTATTGAATTCGTTTTTGCGCAACAATCCGTTATCCACAAAAACGCAATGAAGGTTCTTGCCAACAGCACGGTTGAGCAGTCCCGCTGCAACGGTAGAATCAACTCCACCCGATATGGCGAGGATAACTTTTTCGTCTTTTATTTTTTCTTTCAGAGACTGAACGGTATCCTCTACAAAAGAAGTCGCTGTCCAGTCGCCTGCGCAACCGCAAATATTGTACACAAAATTCTTCAGCAGGATTTTTCCCTCGGTGGTATGCGTAACCTCCGGATGAAACTGGATGCCGAAAGTTTTTTCGTCTTCTATTTTAAACGCTGCAATGTCTACATCGGATGTTGAAGCGATACGTGTAAACCGCGCAGGAATTTTTGTAATGGTATCGGCATGAGACATCCACACCTGGGTTCCGGTATGCATGCCTGAAAAAAGTTCTCCGTCTTTTATAGTTGAAAGATTGGCTCTTCCGTATTCGCGGTGCGATGAAGGGCGAACTTCTCCTCCGCTCTGCTGCGCAATGAGCTGCGCCCCATAACAAACGGCAAGCACAGGAAATTTTTTACGGACGAGTTCAACATTAATTTGTGGCGAACCGCTGTCGCGCACCGATGCGGGGCTTCCCGAAAGTATAACACCCTTAATGCCCTTAATCTTGCTTAATGCTTCCTCGAAATGGTGAAAAGGATATATCTCACAATACACATTTAACTCCCTGACTCTCCGCGCAATAAGCTGGGTATATTGAGAACCGAAATCAATAATAAGAATGGTCTGGTGCATGGGCGAAAATACTGAAAAATAAGTCAGGAGCTATGAGTTCAGAGTTCGGAGTTCGGAGTTCGGAGAAAAAAATAATAGTGCACTTAATATCGTCTTCGAACCCCTGACTCCCCACTCTCTACTAAACAGAAAGCATCAATTGCTCTTCGGCAATATGAAATGTTTTGCGGTGGAAGGACGAATATCCCAGGCGGAGAATGGCGCTGCGATGCTCAAGCGTTGCATAGCCCTTGTTCTGGTCCCATCCAAAATCGGGAAACTGCAGGTGAAGCTCCTGCATAAAATCATCGCGGTAGGTTTTGGCAAGTATGGATGCGGCTGCTATGCTCGCATATAAACCATCGCCCTGAATGACACACTGAAACGGAATTTCTGTCTCGGGATTAAAGCGGTTACCATCAATTAAAAGCAGTTCGGGTTTTATGGTGAGTTGGCTCACTGCCCGGTTCATAGCAAGTATGGATGCATTGAGGATATTAATGCTGTCAATCTCGATGTGATTTACTGATGTCACGCTCCATGCCACAGCCTCCTCTTCAATCACCACGCGCAATTCTCTTCTTTCTCTATCTGTAAGTTTTTTTGAATCGTCCAGCGTATGCAGCGCACGTGGAAGTTTTTGCGGAAGAATAACAGCAGCAGCATATACCGGTCCTACCAGCGAACCTCTTCCAGCTTCATCGCAGCCGGCTTCAACTTTTCCTTTCTGAAAAAACTGTTTCAGCATTTTCTGCTTGCAAAGAAAATGCAAACAGAGATTTTATGAGAGCGAAAGCTGGTTTAGTTATTCACAAGCGATAGTGAGTAGGGAGTTTGGAGTAGGAAGAAAAAAAATGTGTTGACACACTCTGACTTGCTCCCTACTCCCCACTCCCTACTACTTCAAGTACATAACATCTTTCACCGCCTTCACAACTTTCGCAGGGTTAGGGAGATACGCCTCAACCAATGTAGGAGCGTAGTGTAATGGCGTATCCGGATCGGTAACTCTTCGTATGGGCGCATCCAGAAAATCAAAAGCATCTTTCTGAACTTTGAAAGCTACTTCGGTAGCAATGCTGCCCAGCGGCCATGCCTCCTCAAGAATCACCAGCCGGTTGGTTTTCTTTACCGACTGAATGACAGAATTGTAATCAATGGGACGTATGGTGCGCAAGTCAATGACTTCGGCATTAATATTTTCTTTCGCCAATTCATCGGCTGCCTTTAAAGCAATCTTCATCATTTTGCCGAAGGAAACAATAGTAACATCGGTTCCGGTTTTCTTTATTTCTGCAACACCAATGGGAATTACGTATTCTCCTTCGGGAACCTGGCCCTTATCTCCGTACATCTGTTCACTCTCCATGAATATGACAGGGTCATCATCTCTTATGGCTGATTTCAAAAGACCTTTTGCATCCATTGGGTTTGATGGAACAATAACTTTTAATCCCGGGCAGTTGGCATACCACGAATCAAACGGGTTGCTGTGCTGCTGGCCAAGCTGCCCGGCAGAACCAGTGGGTCCACGAAAAACAATGGGAACGGGAAATTGCCCCCCGCTCATGCTAAGCATTTTTGAAGCGCCATTTATTATCTGGTCAATGGCAACGAGCGAAAAATTAAACGTCATAAACTCTATAATGGGCCGCAGGCCGTTCATAGCTGCACCTACTCCTATACCGGCAAAGCCCAGCTCGCTGATGGGGGTATCTATTATTCGTTTTACCCCAAATTCTGCCAGCATTCCCTGACTAACTTTGTATGCGCCATCGTACTCAGCCACTTCCTCACCCATAAGAAAAATACGCTCGTCTTTGCGCATTTCCTCGCTCATGGCTTCGCGCAACGCTTCTCTGAATTGCAGTTCTCTCATTTGTTTTCCTTACCGGGCGGCAAAAATAGTTAAGCAAACGAAAGAAGCATCCTGGTTCCGAATAATTTCGGGGCGTACCAGATTAAAATCCCCTGAAGCAGCTTAATTGACCGTTAACCTTTCTAAGAACCGCCCGTTTAATCTGCCTCATTATACCCCAATGAAAAAGATGTTATGGTACTGCTCTTTAGCAGTAATTTTTTTGAATACGGTAATCGCAATGACCGTTGCTGATTATCCTGTAATAAACAACACGCTGATTAATTTCTCTGCGTTGGCAGTAGTGTTTATGGTGTATGTTGTTTTCTTCGAGAAAAAAACAAGCGTAATTCTTCGTAATATATCTTTGGTTTTCGGCCTTGCCGGGTTAACTAAAATTATATTCGATATTATTTCTCTCCACAGCTTTGTAGCCAATGCTATTCTGCTGGGTGTAACTACTTCTACCCTCTTGATTGTTTTTCTCCCGGTTTTTATCGAGGTGTTTATCCACGATAAAGATTAAAAAATTCCGGGGCTTCATGCATCCCTGAGCCCCTTGTTCAACGTCTTGTTAACTTAAAGCAAGGCGTATGGATGCTTTCACCTATTCTTTCCGGTACTTAGCAAATAAAATATACGCTTTGGAGTAATATTAGTTGCTTTTTTTTAAACCAAATCTATATTCGCCTGTCAAATCCTTTACCTGCACGGTCTTTACATGAAAACCACTCCAAGCAAAATACGCATTGCTGTATTTGATGACAATCCGTTTTTTCTTGAAACGATAGGTGATGTTGTCAAAAGCGACAAAGGATTTTCGCTGTGTGGCACTTTTGCTCATGCAAACAATATCATCAGTGACATTAAATCGTCCGTGCCGGATATCGTGCTCATGGACATTGACATGCCGGGCATGAACGGAATCGATGCGCTGAAAATTCTGAGAAAGCATTTTCCCGAGCTTCCTGTTATTATGCTTACCCAATATGATGACGATGATAAAATAATTGCATCTATCTGTTCGGGAGCCAACGGTTACAAGCTTAAAACTGCGTCTCCTGAAAAAATAATCAAAAGCATTTATGACGCATACAACGGCCACACCCCGTTATCACCTCCCATCGCAAAAAAAATTCTGCATTTATTCACAGGAAAATTTTCTCAGATCCCGGAAGCGCGTGAATATTTTTTAAGCCCCCGTGAAACGCAGGTGCTCACTCTTTTGGTCGAAGGTAAATCGTATAAAATGATTGCCGATGAGCTCCGGATTTCATACGATACAGTGCGCGCTCACATAAAGCATATTTATAAAAAGCTTCAGGTATCATCCGTTTCGGGAGCCGTTTCAAGAGCACTTAGAGAAGGAATCATTAACTGAACATGAAGTTCAGTATTACCATTTTTGGTAATTGACGGGGAAATAATAATTCCTGTCCTTTCGCCCTGCAAGTATTTTGTTTGCAGCAAAAATAACGTGACGGTTGTTTTTGTTCTATGGAATTAAACATGCTTCGTGTTAAAAACTTTCAATGGAAATTCATTGTGCTTGCCATGCTGTTTGCAATTATGATTTACCTGATATATACCTCCTGACATTTTTTTACATCCATTATTAATTATTGTTAATCCTTACTTAAACCTTTTGGTGTACAGGCAACCAAACACAACTCAAACATGAAAACAACTCTAACAAGGTCGGTTCGATATGTACTGACTCTGATTTTTCTCACATCAATGGGCATGGTCGGCTATGGACAAACGCTGACCACCGATTCTGCCGATTATCAGCCTGGCTCTACCTGCACCATTACCGGCTCAGGATTCTGGGCCAATGAAAGCGTATCTGTTCAGGTTCATCATGCCGACGGAACACCAGACACAGGCGCAGACCACCTGCCGTGGAGTGTTACGACCGACGGCAACGGTCACTTTGTTACCACCTGGCACGTTTGCACGGATGACTGCGTGAATTCAGTCCTCGGAGCAATGGCAACGGGAAGTTCATCCGGCCTGGGAGCTTATGTAGAATTCACAGATGCAGGTCCCAATGGCCCTCCGGTTAATCCTCCCGATGGCGGAGCATGTATCACCAGCGTGATTTCAGAAAACAACCATTGCGTTCAATCCACTTTGGACGGACCAAACCAGGTTTGGGATATCCAGGAAGGCGGAATCTATTTGGTTACTCTTTCCAATGCAACCGATGTGGGTAACGGAGGAACAGATTTATCCATTCTTGTAAATGTTATTAATAGCGATAACGGTAACACCTGCAACATAGTAGCTAATCAGTTCCCACCCTATGTAGCCGGAGTTTATACTTTCGAATTCACTATGCCCGCTAATGCCTGCAATACCTACCCTGTGAGGTATGGTGTAACTGATTGCAATGGCAGTTCAGGACTTGGTGCAAAGGCTGCAAATTGCTTAAACGATGGTCACCTGCGCGCAGCAATTTTTGATGGCAGTTGTATTAAGACCGCCAATGATGTGGATTGTCAGCAGATAACTTGTATTCCTCCTAGCGTATCCTCTTGCAATGGCGGTGGAACTTTGGGATGCAATCCTACTTCTCTTCCCCCTGCCGTTATCACCCCTACTTTTGAAGGAACAAATGCAACAGCGACATATACTGATGTAACATCTAACATTGGCTGCAGCTATACTCTTACCAGGACATGGACAATTACCGGTGACTGCACACCGGATGCCACTTGCGACCAGGTTTATACTTATACTGTCGACAATGATGCTCCATCCATTACATGCGCTCCTGACGTTGTACAGTGCGATAATGGTTCCAATTGTATAACCCTTACCCAACCAACGGTAAGCGATGGCTGCAATAATGGAGTCTCTGTTTCACACAGCCCTGCTATAACATGCTATCCTGTGGGCACTACGGTGATAACCTGGACTGCTACCGATGGCTGCGGCAATTCTGCAACGTGCTCACAAACGGTCACCATTAATCCACGCCCAAATGTATCTATAGGTCCGGCTGGTCCTATATCGGCTTGCGAATCGCAGGATTGTGTTACACTTACCGCAAGCGGTGCTGATTCATATTTATGGAGCCCCACCGGTGAAACCACTGCAAGCGTAGATGTATGCGCTCCGGGTTCTTATTCTTATTCTGTAATTGGAACCATTAATGCAACCGGTTGTTCCTCTTCTGCAGGTCCGGTCAGCGTTACCATTCATCCGAATCCTACCTGCGGAATTGACCCGCTGCAGTATGATGCAAACAATAATAATAGCTGGGATGAATCCGAGCTTCCGGTGGCAAATTCTACTAACAATTCCATAGTAGCTACCTACATTGCAGAACCCGGAAGCATACTCGTTTGGTCTTCTTCTAACCTTAGCTGGCCCATTACAGGCGGACAGGGAACAGCTACGGTTTATTTCACAGCAGGGCCTATCGGTACATCTGCAACATTTACGCTTACTGTTCACTCGCCCTACAATTGCACCAGCACATGTGAAATTACTTTCTCTACCGAAGTGCATGAACAATGTGCTTACACGCAAGGCTTCTATGGAAGCACCAATGGCCAGATGACCTGCATTGGATTAACGGCAGTTCCTGCAATACAGCAAGCATTGG
This sequence comes from Bacteroidetes bacterium 2013_40CM_41_45, assembly GCA_002215675.1. Classification (GTDB taxonomy): domain Bacteria; phylum Bacteroidota; class Bacteroidia; order AKYH767-A; family 2013-40CM-41-45; genus 2013-40CM-41-45. Next base: position 257,925 of record NGFH01000005.1, read on the forward strand.
GATGCCCTTACCAGTGCACTACTACGGGAAGCACTCCTTATTCTACCTGCAATCCTATTGTGGTTGGCCAGGGAAGCAGAAAGGTTACTGTTAATTGTAACACCGCAGCAGCAATATGTCTTAATGCAAAGATGCCGTCATCAGGCAGTCCTTCTGCATTGCCTAATGCTTCGGTTGACATTTGCAATGCTACCGGAAACACATGGCTCAATAACCAAAACAGGTTAAAAAATACTTTACTCGGACAAGCAATTGCCCTTAACCTGAACATTCGTCTATTCGCGGGATTAGGCAATCTGCATATTACCACTTCTTCATTCACTACGTATGGACGCGTGCCAGGAGATTGCGACCCGACCTCGACAAGCTTTGTTGCCAGCAATGTTGTGACCAAAACAATTCCTCAGTCAGTAATCAATTGCCTGGGAAGCAACTCTCTGAACAATACGGTTCTCAAGCTTCGCGACCTTGCTAACAGGGCGCTGGGATATACCGGCAACGGTAACCCGACATGCGCTGCTCTTCTATGCACTGGCACCTGCACCCCTCCGACCTTCTCTGATATTACTGCAGCCCTGACTGCTATCAACGAAGGTTTTGATGCCTGCCGTTTCATGAGCGGATTTAATGTTCGCATGGACGAGGTTTCTTCTGCGCTTCTCGATGGCTCGACCACCATGGTTGTTTATCCTAACCCGGCAACCGATGTAACGTCAATTGAGTTCCTTGCTTCAGGCACCGGCAATGCAACCGTTAATGTATATAACCTCAGCGGTTCATTGATGAGTGTTCTTTTCAATGAAAGTGTAACGGAAGGTTCGGCTTATAAAATGAACTTCAATACGACTACACTGTCACCGGGCATTTATTTTGTTCGTCTAAACATTGGAGGTGAATCAACCGTAAGCAAACTGGTTGTAATGGGTAGAGAAAAATAATCTCTCTCTGTTATCATATTTTAAAACCCTCTCAAAAAAATGAGAGGGTTTTTTATTGATTTAAAACATAGATAAAATTTTACCTTTGCCCACCTTTATTTTTTTTTCATTCGTAAATTCGTAAAGATTAGTTATTCGTACCTATGAAGATACTGGTTTGCATCAGCCACGTTCCCGATACCACCACCAAAATCAATTTTACTCCCGATAATAAATCACTCATAACCCAGGGAGTTCAGTTCATCATCAATCCATACGATGAAATCGCACTGACGCGCGCGCTTGAGCTGACTGAAAAATCGGGCGGAAGCGTGACGGTAATTAATGTTGGTGAAGCCACTACCGAGCCAACACTTCGCAAGGCGCTTGCTATTGGAGCAGCAGATGCCGTTCGCATCAATGCACAGCCACGTGAGGCCTTCTTTGTCGCAACACAGATTGCAGAATACATAAAGAAAACCCCTTACGATTTAATTCTCTGCGGACGCGAATCCATTGATTTCAACAGTGGTACAGTGCCGTCCATGGTTGCGGAGATGCTTGGAATTCCTTCGGTAGCCATTTCAAAAACCATACAGGTTGAGAACGGGAAAGCTGTTATTGAACGGGAAATAGAAGGCGGTAAAGAAGTTATTGAATGTGCTTTGCCCTTGATTGCAGGATGTTCTGAAAGCGTTGCCGAGCCAAGGATTCCGAACATGAGAGGAATCATGTCTGCACGAACCAAACCTTTGGTAGTTGTTGAGCCGGTGCAAACAGAAACATTTACAAAAGTTGCCGGTTACGATAAGCCCGCCCCCCGCAGCAGTGTTAAGCTGGTTGATGCTGCCGAGCCGGGAAAACTGCTGGAGTTATTACACACCGAGAAAAAAGTAATCTGATATGGCCGTTTTAGTTTACACAGAAAACACAGAAGGAAAATTTAAGAAGTCGGCATTTGAAGCAGTGACGTATGCACGCGCAATTGCCGATGCATTAAATACTTCATTAAGCGCTGCCGCCATTGGAGATGCTTCTGATGAAGAGCTTGGCAAGCTTGCAAAGTACGGAGCGAAAAAAATTCTGAAAATTTCTGATGCGCAATTTAAAAATTATTCTGTGCAGGGATATGCTTCAGCCATCACTCAGGCAGCTCAAAAAGAAAACGCAGATGTGGTGGTAATGCTCGCCAGCTTTGGCGGAAGAGGAATAGCTCCGCGCCTGGCTGTAAAGCTGAAAGCAGGACTTGCCGAAGGTGCAGTTGAACTCCCGAAAATCGTCGGAAATTTTATTGTGAGAAAAACAGCATATTCGGGAAAAGCATTTGCCGATGTGGAAATCGTTTCGGCAAAAAAAATTATCACGCTTATTCCCAATTCATATAAAGTGGAAGAAAAACCGGAGACAGCGGCCATAGAAAATTTATCTCCCTCCATAAATAACGATGATTTTAAAATGACCGTGAAAGAAACAGTCCGGTCAACATCCAAAGTATCTTTGCCTGATGCTGAGATTGTAGTTTCGGGTGGAAGAGGATTGAAAGGGCCTGAAAACTGGGGTATGATTGAACAGCTTGCCGAAATTCTTGGCGCAGCCACTGCATGTTCCAAACCGGTTTCCGATGCACATTGGCGTCCGCACTCTGAACACGTGGGGCAAACGGGAATTACCATTGGCCCGAATGTTTACATCGCCATCGGAATTTCAGGAGCCATTCAGCATCTTGCAGGGGTAAGCTCTTCCAAAGTTATCGTTGTTATCAATAAAGACCCTGAAGCGCCTTTCTTCAAGGCTGCCGATTACGGAATTGTAGGCGATGCATTTGACGTGGTTCCCAAACTGATTGAAGCCGCTAAAGCATTTAAGGCAGGACAGAATTGAGAATTTGCAGCTAAAAGAGTAACGTAGATTTTAAAGAAATTCTTACTTTTAAAAAAAATTTTTCAGCGCGCGTAACAGGTGAAATCAGAAAAAGTCCGTCTCGAAATTATTGACCTCCGCAACAGCGACACTCAAACGGCTGCCTACGTGCTGTTGTTGGGTGAAACAGGCGGCAAACGCAGGATTCCGGTCATTATCGGAATTTTTGAAGCGCAGAGCATTGCCATGCAGCTTGAAAATATGAAGCCGGCTCGTCCCCTTACACACGACCTGTTTAAAAACTTCTCCAAAGCATTTGAGATTACTCTTGAAGAAGTGATTATCGACAAGCTGGAAGAAGGTGTTTTTCATTCAAAACTTATTTGCGTTAAAGATGATGAACGCATGGAAGTGGATGCAAGAACATCCGATGCCATTGCGCTGGCAGTTCGTTTCCGCTGCCCTATTTTCACTTATGAACACATCCTGGCATCTATAGGTTTTGTCATGGAAGAAGGTGAGGCAGCGGGGCAGGATGTGATGGAACCGGCCGAAGAAAAAAAAACTGTATCGGATAAGGACCTAACGAAAGCTGACACCGAAGAGCTGAAAGAACTTTTGAAAAGAGCAATTGATGACGAAGCATACGAGCGCGCTTCCAAAATCCGCGATGAATTGAATAAAAGAAAAAAGCCGCGGTAACGATTCGACCTGCAATGAGGAAAATATTTTTTTCTGCCGTACTTTTTTTTCTCGCAGCATGCACCGGCAGTAAACCTGTACTTTATGACTGCGTTCAAAAAAACTGGCATTATGTTTCAGCCAGGGATGAGCACGGAAACGATTTTAAGAAAGTTTCTGCAACAGATATTTTATCGCTCACGGGTGATAAGGGAAAAAATAATTTCAAATACGATATTGCTTTAGAAAATATTCACGCTTCAGGAATGTGGGAATTGAGAGACAGCACACTTGTCTTTACGTATAATCCCAAACCGACAGATACAGATTCCACCAGGCGCACGGTGAGATATTTCAAGATAACAGAATGCTCCGGTACCGTCTGGTATTCACCGAAAAAGGAATCACATTTACTTTTTCAGGTAAAAATGAAAATTAAAACTTGTTTTGATAATGTATTTCCTGCCTTCGCTACCCTCTGACTCCCTAAAGGGAGAACCGCCTACTGCTCTAAGAAGCGCTGATTCCCCCTTAGGGGTAAGGGGTAAGCGTGGGGAAAATAGCCAATGAGGTCAGATTTATATTCATCACACGTTTATTAATTTTGCATTCACAATGAAGCAATATCTCGAACTTTTGCATCACGTTATGGAAAACGGTGCGGAAAAATCTGACCGTACCGGAACCGGGACAAGATCTGTGTTCGGATACCAGATGCGTTTCAACCTCAAAGACACATTCCCGCTTCTTACTACCAAGAAGCTGCATCTCAAATCCATCATTATAGAATTGCTGTGGATGCTGCGGGGCGATACGAATATTAATTTCCTTAAAGAGAATGGAGTAAGCATTTGGGACGAATGGGCCGATGCAGAGGGGAACCTGGGACCGGTTTACGGCTCGCAGTGGCGCACATGGAAAACCGCTGACGGCAGAACGGTTGACCAGGTTTCGAAAGTGATTGAACAAATCAAAAAAAATCCCTCGTCACGCAGGCATATCGTCAGTGCGTGGAATGTGGGAGAGATTGAAGAAATGAAACTTCCTCCCTGTCATGCTTTTTTTCAATTCTATGTTGCGAACGGAAAACTTTCGTGCCAGATGTACCAGCGCAGCGCTGACATTTTTTTGGGCGTACCGTTTAACATCGCTTCATACGCAGCACTCACCATGATGGTAGCGCAGGTTTGTGATTTACAGCCCGGAGAATTTATTCATACTCTTGGCGATGCACATATTTACAGCAATCATTTTGAGCAGGTGCGCCTGCAGCTTACGCGCGAACCAAAAGCATTGCCGACACTGAAGCTCAACCCGGCCATAAAAAATATTTTTGATTTTAAGTTTGAAGATTTCCACCTCGAAAATTACGACCCGCATCCGCATATAAAAGCGGCAGTGGCCGTGTAAATTGCGGATTGCGGATTGTTGATTTCTGATTTAGAATAATTTCGCAATTTAAAATCCGAAATTGTAATGATTATTTCCCTTATCGCTGCAGCAGCCGAAAATAATGTCATCGGCAGGAACAACCAATTGCCATGGCATCTTCCCTCTGATATGAAATATTTTCGTGAGAAAACAATGGGGCACTGTGTGATCATGGGCAGAAAAAATTTTGAAACTATACCTGATAAATTCCGACCTCTTCCCGGAAGAACAAATATTATTGTTACCCATCAGAAAGATTTTTCCTTTCCAGGTATCATTACAGCTAATTCCATTGAAGAAGCGCTGGAGATAGTCAAACAAAAAAATGAACCCGAAGCATTTATCATAGGCGGAGGAGAAATATTTAAGCAAGCGTTAGGAATGGCGGACAAAATTTACCTGACCCGGATTCATGCGGCTATTGACGGTAATGTTTTTTTTCCTTCTCTGAATATGAATGAATGGAAAGAAGAGACCGTTCAGCATTTTAAAGCCGACGAAAAAAATAAATTTGATTATTCATTTATTGTACTTTCGAGGAACAAGTAATGTAACTGCTTAGAAAATTACTTTCATTTTCAAATTATCACATCATCAAATTTTCAAATTAAAATGCCGGCCCCTCTTGCAGAACGAATGCGTCCTCATACGCTTGAAAATTATATCGGGCAGGAACATCTTGTAGGTGAAAATGCCGTGCTTCGCAAGTCCATTCAAAGCGGAAATATTCCTTCCATGATTTTCTGGGGACCGCCCGGCTCAGGCAAAACAACACTTGCCGGAATTATTGCAGAACAAACCGGAAGAGAATTTTTTACGCTTAGCGCTGTAAGTTCGGGCGTAAAAGATGTTCGCGAAGCCATTGAAAAAGCAAAAGGTATTTTTTCAGGGCAAAAAAAATCGCCTATACTTTTCATTGACGAAATTCATCGTTTCAGCAAATCGCAGCAGGATTCTTTGTTGGGCGCTGTAGAAAAGGGAATTGTCACTTTGATTGGCGCTACAACAGAAAATCCTTCATTCGAAGTTATCTCTCCCCTGCTTTCCCGCTGCCAGGTTTATATCCTGAAAGACCTTGACAAAGATTCCCTCTTGAAAATTCTTGACCATGCTCTGAAGCACGATGAAATTCTAAAGAAGAAAAAAATCATTCTCAAAGAAACCGATGCATTGCTCCTGCTCTCCGGCGGTGATGCAAGAAAATTATTGAACCTGCTGGAGATGGTTGTTGCCATTGAAGAAAACAAAAGCGAAATCACATTTACCGATGACAAAGTGATGAATATCGCCCAGAAAAAAATTGCACTCTATGATAAGCAGGGCGAGCAGCACTACGATATTATTTCCGCATTTATCAAATCCATGCGTGGCAGCGACCCGAATGCTGCCGTTTACTGGCTTGCCCGTATGATTGAAGGAGGCGAAGACCCGCTTTTTATAGCTCGAAGAATGGTAATCCTTGCAAGTGAAGACATCGGCAATGCAAATCCCAATGCACTGGTACTTGCTACCTCTTGCTTCCAGGCGGTTCACACTATCGGTTATCCCGAATGCAGAATTATTCTCTCGCAAACGGTATGTTATCTTGCTGCTTCTCCAAAGAGCAATGCTTCATATATGGCAATTGAAGACGCGGCCGATTTGGTAAGGCGCACCGGCGACCAGCCCGTACCGCTTCATTTGCGGAATGCTCCAACTAAGCTGATGAAAGATATCGGTTACGGAAAAGATTACAAGTACGGGCATTCGTACGAAAAGAATTTTACCGAGCAGGAATATCTTCCTGAAGAAATAAGCGGAACAAAATTGTACGAGCCAGGTGATAACGCGCGCGAAAAAGAAATCAGGGAGCGATTAAAACAGCTATGGAAAAATAAATATCGTTACTGAAAGGTTCTTAATATTTCCGTTCAACATTTCTCCGTCACACCTGCCTGAGCTTAAACCGCACTAATGCTTTATTAAGCACTGAGCCAAACAGGTAATTCGGATTAAGTTTTATGCCGCGGCTCTTGAGATGGTTTATTCGGAAGAAATTATAGAAACGGCTATAATTACCTGCGCGAGGTTTCTGAAGGCGCCCGTTGATTTGTGTTGTGTCCATTCCATAAGGGAACTTAAGGCAGAACAAAAGTGATTCTGACGAGAGAGAAACATCGCACTCGTCTTCGGATCTGGAACCGGGAACGAGTCCATCCGTAAGCGAAAAACGAAAAGATTGATTATGGTCCCAAAGGAAGATATAACTGTCGCGCAAATAAAATTTAAGAATAGCGCTGTTGTTGTTGCGCAGGTCGCTGACAAAATTTTCAGCTGCTGCAGTAATTTCTTCAATTGTTTTCTTAACATTCCATTCCTGCTTTACGTCCTTACTGGCGGCAATGCCGGCAAAGTCATCCTCATACATTTTAATCGACTTTTCATTGTCGTGCGCCTGCCCAAACTCATACTCTTCGTTGTTATATAATATTACCGGGGTGGTATCCGTATGTCTTGCAAGAAAATCATGCGTCTTGCGGGCTGTATTAATTGAATCGTTCAGATAAAAATTTTCCTCGTGGCAGAAATAAATATAGCTGGCAATAGGTATGGTTACCTTCGGTTTAAAGTTATCCGTCTGAAATTTTACCCACAATAATTTTTCATCGGCAATGCGCTTTCTGTATTCCACGGCATCGCGGTTGCCTGCCCAGTATGCATAGGAGAACTGTGTAAGCAAGATGTCCACATCACCCACAAGCTGCTTGATATATTCCAACGCATCTTTATTACGGATTCCGCAGTCGTTGGTATTAAGAATGGTTAACCCGCCAACACGATAACATATCCAGCTGTCGCCCTCAGAAAAATGTTCGCACAGCACTTTAAAATCAGGAGCCAGCGTATACCACTTTCCTTTTTCCATCTCCATGATGGATTTAAAATTCGCTTTGCGGCAATACTCAACCACTCTGCCGTCAATGGTTTTCTGGAAAAGAACGGTAATATTTTTTTTATGATTCGGGTCAATTTTTTTTAAGTTAGGAGGATAAAAATGGTCGGGGTGCTCATGGGAAAACCAGATGTAGTTTATGTTCCCGAACTCATCGTACCTGAGCCGCGTGGGGCTTATGAAATCCCAGCCGTTATTAAAGACCCTTCCTTCAAGCCAGGGGTCATTGATGATGGAAACACCATTGTGCTCAATGATAAAACAGGCGTGGTTTACAAAGCGTATTTTCATATCTCGTCAATAAATCAAAATGAAATTATCCATGAATGAAAAGAAATCTGTTACAGATTATGGCGCATAATTAAATAAAAATTTCGCACTCAGGAAAAATTTTGGTCAACATACTTTTCGGATAAGCCAACAGAAAAAGATATAATGTGAATCAGAAACCTAATCGACACTCATTATTTCAGCCGCTTCTTCTCCAATCAGCGAGCCGATGGCAATGCCCATTCCGCCCATGCGTACAGCACAATACACATGCGGTGAAATTTTTTTTACAATCGTGGTTTTCTTTTCGCCAAGTCCCATGATGCCGCTCCAACGCATTTCTACCGAAAAATTTTTCCCGGGAAGAATTACTTCTTTTAGCATTCTCTCAAGCCGGTTTTGAATCTGTTCTGTCAAACCGAAAGCTGTAGTTTGCTCGCCTTCAAAGTCCAGATTACGTCCTCCACCCAGCAAAACTCTGCCGTCCACATCGCGGAAATAATAATAACCCTCATCATAGTGAAATGTTCCTTTGAAAGGTAGATTCTCTATGGGCGATGTAATAAGCACCTGAGCCCGCGCAGGGGTGACATTTAATTCAGGGATAAGCTGCCGCGCAAAGCCATTGGTGGCGAGTAAAAGTTTTTTTGCTTTTATGATGATGCCTTCCGAAAGAACAATTTCTGCATAGGTCGTCTCATCTGTGAAGCGTTCCACATTTAACCCGTTGAGCACATTTACATTCATCGACCTGACTTTTTCTAATAATGTATTCATCATCATTCCGGCATCAATCTGCCCTTCTGCCCTGTTCCAAAGCATGTGAGAAACGTTCCCGAACCCGAACTGTTTTATGCGATTGTCTGCCACGCTGTAGACATCACTTACGCCTGTAATATCTTTTAAACGCTTGTTGAATGATACCAGAGCATCAACACATTGAAGGTAAAGTTCTTCTTGCTCCCGGGTAAAGATTTCGTAGCCCCCATGGCCCTCGTAATGCAGGTTTTGGTCGCTTAGATTGGCTCTCAGGCGCTGCAAACCATTCCAGCGCTTTGCAACAAGAGCAAATACCTCATCTTCAGAGTGATTCTTTAAATCATGAAGCAGCTCGCTCACGCTTCCAAAGCAGGCAAAGCCTGCATTGCGGGTGCTGGCGCCATAGGGCAGAAATCCGCGCTCAAGAACAAGAATATTTTGCTTTGGAAATTTTTTTCGCAGGTACAGCGCGGCATTCAGCCCTACAATACCGCTTCCGATGATGCAAAAATCTACATCGTTGAAGTACGTTTTCCGTTCCCAATAGCTTAGCTGCACCGGTAATATAATAATGGTGCAAACTTAAAAGTTCCGTCCGGAATCCATCCTGTTCATTATTAATGCCTAAAGGTGAAGGCTGGTCTTCTGACTTCATTGCTCATTCATACTTTTTCTTGCTCATTTGCCGACTTTGTTAAATTTGCAGCCCCCTCAAAAAAGTTCAGGGTTTAGTGTTTAGAATTTAGTGTTTAATTTTCACTTATTACCATAACATTTATCACATGAAAAAAATACTTTTTTTATTTATTGTCGCCTTTACTTGCTGCGGGAATCTGGTTGCCCAGCAGAGCGCAGACCCTGTCATGCTTACCGTTGCGGGTGAAAATGTTTCGCGCTCCGAGTTTGAGAAGGTGTTTCTGAAAAACAACCGCGATGAAAAGAAAGACCGCAAGGCGCTGGAAGAGTATCTCAACCTTTTTATCAATTACAAGCTAAAGGTGAAAGAGGCTCTTGATTCAGGGCTTGATACGGTAAAGAGCTTTACCGATGAGCTCGGTGGTTACCGCAAGCAGCTTGCGCAACCTTACCTTACCGATAAGGAAGTGACCGAAAAACTCTTGCGCGAAGCATACGAGCGCATGAAAAAAGATGTCCGCGCCAGCCATATTCTTGCCATGGTAGCTCAAGACGCCCTGCCCAGGGATACGGCTGCTGCATGGCTGCGCATGAGCATTATCCGCGACTTCGTTAACGGAAAAAATGTCTCTAATGAAAAAATTACTGAATACGAAGCAGCCGTAAATAAAACTCTGGACCATAAAGCTACCGGCTATGCAAAGGATTCTACAGAAGCGAGAAAGAAAATCAACTCGCTGCACGAACTTGCAAAACAAAAGCCGCTGCCAGGCGAAGACCGGTTTGCGCTTGCTGCACGAGTAACCAGCGAAGACCCTTCGGCTAAAGATAACAGCGGTGATTTGGGTTTCTTTACTGCACTTCAGATGGTTTACCCATTTGAGACTACTGCTTATACATTAAAGAAAGGAGAAATTTCTACACCGGTGCGCACGCGTTTCGGATACCATATCATAAAAGTAACCGACTCCAGGTCAAACCAGGGCGAGGTGAAAGTGGCGCATATTATGGTGAAATCGCCCACCGGCGCAACCCCAGGCGACTCTATTAATGCCAAGACAAGAATTGATTCTATCTACAAGCAGTTAAAAGGCGGTGCTAAATTCGAAGACCTGGCCAATAAATATTCCGATGACCAGGGCTCGGCAAAGAACAATGGTGTGCTGCCTGCTTTCGGCACAGGACGAATGGTGCCCGAATTTGAAGCAGCTGCTTTTGCTATTAAAAACCCGGGCGAATATTCGCAGCCCGTTCGCACAGCATATGGCTGGCATATCATCAAGCTGCTTGAAAGAAAAACCATTCCGCCTTTCGACAGCATGCAGGCAGAACTCAAGTCAAGAGTTTCTAAAGACAGCCGTTCCGATTTAAGCAAGACATCTTTCCTGGTGCGCATAAAAACTAAGTACAACTTTAAAGAGTATTCAAAAGCCAAAGAAGAATTTTACAAGGTGATTGATTCTACGCTGGCACAGGCAACATGGCTGAAGGAAAGAGCGGACAATCTTAATAAGCCCATGTTCACTCTTCTTGACAAAAATTATACGCAGCAGGACTTTGCGGATTTTCTCATCAGTCACCAGTCGAAGAAAACCAATATTCCTCTGCGCACCTTGTACGATAACCTCTACAATGATTTTGTAAACCAAAGCGTGCTTGCCTTTGAAGAAGGCCGGTTGGAGATTAACTATCCCGAGTTTAAATCGCTCATGCAGGAATATCATGACGGAATTCTTCTCTTTGACCTTACCGATAAGAAAGTGTGGAGTAAAGCTGTGAAGGATACCACGGGTCTGAAAGAATTTTACCAGAAGAATAAAAACAACTACATGTGGGGCGAGCGCATTGATGCTGTCATCTACACATGTGCCAATGCCGATGTTGCCAAAAAAGTTCACAAGATGCTCGCTAAAAATATTTCTGCTGACAGCTTGCTGAGCACGTATAACAAAGACAACAAGACCAATCTTCAAATCAAGTCGGGAATATTTTCGAAAGGAGATAACGAAATCATTGACTCGATTGCATGGATGCCGGGAATAACAAAGGATATGCCTAAAAACAGCCAGGTCGTATTTGTGGATGTAAAGAAAAAAATTGCTCCCGAACCAAAAACCCTGGATGAAGCGCGTGGCATGATAACGGCCGATTACCAAGCCTTCCTTGAAAAAGACTGGATTGAATCTCTGCGTAAAAAATATTCATACCACTTAAACCAGGACGTTTTCAGTTCTCTTATACATTAATAAAATATTTTTCCATTGATGGCGTTTTATTTCGAAAAAGTAAAACGCCATTCTTTTTTCATGCGCTACCGTCTTCTTGCAATTCTCATTGTGCTATTGGTTGCCGGCTGCAAAAAAAAGAAACAGGGCGCAGAGGACGTTCCCATTGCAAAGGCGTATGGTAAAGTATTGAACATGTCGGATATTGAAGACATTGCAAAGGGCGCCGGAGGTGGTGATGACAGCATAGTGAAAGTAAACGCCTTTATAGAACAGTGGCTTCGGCAGCAGATATTGCTTTACAAAGCGGAACAAATACTTGACGAGGAGAAAAAAGATGTGGAGCGGCAGCTGGAAGAGTACCGTAAATCACTTTTGATTTTTAATTACGAAAGAGAATATGTCAACAGCCATCTTGATACCTCGGTGTCTGAAAACGAGATTAAAGAATTCTATGATTCTCACCAGGACGATTTTATTCTTAAAGACAACATCATTAAAGTGAATTATCTTATCCTCGATAAAAAAAGTCCGAGACTGGAAAAGGTAAGAACCTGGTTCAGGTCTGACGGAGAGCGCGAGCAAAAACAACTGCGGGAGTATGCATTTCAGTATGCTATAAATTCTTTCTTCGATAATGACGCATGGCTTTTGTTTGACAACTTATTAAAACAAATCCCCATCAAAACTTACGACAAAGAAGAATATCTTCGCAACAATCGTTTCATCGAGGCGCAGGATTCGTCTTACATTTATCTTGTAAACATAAAAGGGTTTAAGATTAAAGACAGCGTTTCTCCGCTAAGCTTTGAAACTGAAAATATCCGGACTATGATATTGAACAAAAGAAAATTGAAGCTTGTAGAAGAAATGGAAAAAAATATTTATGACGAAGCGCTGAAAAAAGGCGATGCGGATATTATTGTTAAAACAAAATGATGAAAGTAAAAAATTGGTCATTAGTCAATAGTCATTGGTCATTGCTGGTTCTGGCTTTTTGCCTTACGGTGCCGCAGGCATTTTCACAACCGGCGGTGATTGATGAAGTGGTTGCCATAGTAGGAAATCACATCATAAAAAAATCGGACGTAGAAAAACAATATCTCCAGTATATCTCGCAGGGGAACACCGAAACGGGCGGATTGCGCTGCGCCATCATCGAAAACCTTTTGCTGCAGAAACTGCTGGTGCAACAGGCCGCTATCGACAGCGTTGATGTGAATGATTCCCAGGTTGAATCGGAACTCGATAAACGCATTCGCTATTTTGTAAAGCAAATCGGTTCCGAACAGTTGCTCGAAGAATATTACAAAGAGCCTATTGCAAAAATTAAGGAGGATTTCCGCAAAATGGTTAAAGACCAACTGCTGGTTCAAACCATGCAGGGCAAGATTACCAAGGAGATTTCCGCTACTCCATCGGACGTAAGAAATTACTTTAGCAACTTTCCTGCCGACAGCTTGCCCTATATGAATGCAGAACTTGAAGTGGCGCATATTGTGCTGAAGCCCCGTGTGAGCGAGCAAAAGAAACTCGAAATCAAAGAACGGCTTGAGGAATACAGGAAAAAAATTATGGGCGGAGAAGACTTTTCGGTTTACGCAGCACTATATTCTGCTGACCGCACAACGGCAAAGAAAGGTGGTGAGCTCGGTTTCTTTGAGAGAGGCGATATGGTTCCCGAGTTTGAAGCTGCTGCTTTTAAGCTGAAGCCGGGAGAGATTTCTAATGTGATAGAAACAAAATACGGTTTTCATATTCTGCAGCTTATCGAGAGAAGAGGAAACCAAATTAATGTGCGGCATATTCTTCTTCAGCCCGAAGTGGATGCAGAAGAATCAGCAAAAGCAACTGCTAAGTTAGATAGCATTGCAAAACTTATCAGGGGCAGCAGCATGAAGTTTGAAGAAGCGGCAGAAAAATTTTCTGAAGATGAAGACACACGTTACAATGGCGGAACGCTGATAAATCCTAATACAGGCACAACCTTATTTCAGCCCGACCAGCTCGATAAAATCCTTTTCTTCCAGATAGATACACTGCCGGTTGGCAAAATTTCTGACCCGCTGCCGATGCAATCGGTTGACGGGAAAACATGGTACCGGCTTGCGATGGTTCGTAAAAGGTCCGAGCCGCACCGGGCAAATCTTAAGGACGATTACCAGAAAATCCAGGATATTGTTTTGCAGGATAAGCAGGCAAAAGCCATGGAGAACTGGGTAAGAAAAAAAGTAAAAACATCATTTATTAAAGTGGACCAGCAATACTGGACATGCCCTAACCTTGACATATGGATTTCCACCGGCGGAAAATCAAATTAAAATATAAACTCTAAACTCTAAATTTTTTTATGACCGATGTAGAAGCCGTCAACCGTTTGGTTGACTCGTATAAAAAACTAAAGGAAGAAATTGCTAAAGTAATTGTGGGGCAGGACGAAGTGGTACAGGATGTGCTCATCAGCATTTTCAGCCGCGGACATTGCCTGCTGGTGGGTGTTCCCGGCCTTGCCAAAACCCTTTTGGTAAATACCGTTGCGCAATCGCTTGGCCTTACGTACAATCGCATTCAGTTTACGCCCGACCTTATGCCTTCTGATATTATCGGCACCGAAATACTGGATGAGGCGCGACATTTTCGTTTTATTCCCGGCCCGCTGTTCGCCAACATTATTCTTGCCGATGAAATAAACCGTACGCCTCCCAAAACGCAAAGTGCACTTCTGGAAGCCATGCAGGAGCATGCTGTTACCGCTGCCGGAAAACGATACGAGCTTTCAGAACCGTTTTTTGTTCTTGCTACACAGAATCCCATTGAGCAGGAAGGAACGTACCCTTTACCCGAAGCGCAGCTGGACCGTTTTATGTTCAATGTGCTTCTCACCTACCCTTCTTATGCGCAGGAAATTTCTGTAGTAAAAAATACAACGTCCGATTATACTCCTAAAGTCAACAAAATTATTTCGGGAGAAGAAATTGTCTTTTACCAGCAGTTAGTGCGCAAAATTCCAGTTCCCGAAAATGTAATAAGCTATGCCGTTACGCTGGCATCGCGCACAAGGCCCCATACAGATAAAGCGACACAGGAAGCAAACGAGTATTTAAGCTGGGGAGCCGGGCCGCGCGCCTCGCAGTATCTTGTTATAGGAGCCAAGTGCCATGCTGCTTTCCATGGAAAATATTCTCCTGATATTGACGATGTGAAATCTGTTGCTCCGGCCATATTGCGTCACCGCCTGGTGCGCAACTACAAAGCAGAAGCCGAAAATATTTCTGTCGAAAATATTGTAGAGCGGTTGCTGAAGATGGAATAAGTGAGCTCGCCGTTTTGGGTGATCCATATTTTTTTTGCAAAAGGTTCTCCGGGTTTTACGGAAGAACCTTTTGCATTTACAAAAAGAATTGTTAAAACGTAAAAATAAATGGTAACTTGGCAGAGTAATATTTCACCTGATGTAAAATCATGCCTGCATGAAAAGAAAAAATTTATTTCCGCACCTTTTCAATAACGGGATGCTGACCTTCATCAGCATGACAATGATGATGGCCGGTACTGCTACTGCCCAGGTTACTTTTCAGAAAACCTATGGTGGCCCTGAAAAAGAAGCAACTTTCAAACTCACCAAGACACATGATGGCGGCTACGCTCTTGCCGGGGTCACAGAAAGCTTTGGGAGCATTCCTGCAGATGCTTACCTCATTAAGACCGATGCTAACGGTGTGCTGTTATGGTCAAAGGTATATCGCGGAAGCGCTTCTGATTATGCAACCGCTATTATCGAAACGTCTGACCATGGTTTTTTAATTTCAGGCGGCACTACAAGCTTTGGAAGCGGAAGCGATGACGCATTGCTCCTTAAAACTGATTCGGCGGGAAATATTGTCTGGTCAAAAGTTTATGGGGGAACCCAACAAGAATACTTTACTGCTTCTTTGCAAACCGCGGATGGCGGATTTATTGCCGTGGGAAACACGTTGAGTTCTGGTGCAGGCAGCAATGATATTTTGGTAGTGCGAACTGATGCATCGGGTGATACCTTATGGACGCGCATTATGGGCGGCGCTGCGTTTGACGAAGCCACCAATGTTATTCAAACAGCGGACGGCGGCTTTGCACTTTGCGGACGCAGCTCCAGCTTTACTATTGCAAATACCGATGCCGTTCTTATGAAGCTCAACCTGAATGGCGATACAACGTGGGCGATTCAATACGGCAACTTCGGTGCAGAAGAAGCGCACTCTGTAAAGCAAACTTATGACGGCGGATACATTCTCTTTGGCAATGCCACAAGCTTTGGCAATGATTATGAAGTGTATCTTAACCATTTTAACGGCAACGGCAATTTACTGTGGAGTAAATTATACGGAGGCCCCAAAACCGATGCTATTTATGACGGTATTATTACAAGCGATAGCGGATTTGCTATGTGCGGCTTCACCGACTCCTACGGAGAAGGGCACCGCGGCACCGACAGCTCAAATTATTTTCTTATCCGTACCAATATGAATGGCGATACATTATGGACACATACATACGGAGGTGATAGAGTGGATGAATCATTCGGGGTGCTTCAAGCGGATGACGGAGGTTTTCTTGTCTTCGGTTTTTCGGGCAGCTTCGGCACTGACAGCATAGAAGCATATCTTGTTAAAACCAACAGCCAGGGAATTAGTGGTTGTCATGAAGAACCATCAGCTCCTCACATTCTTACACCAAATACTATTGTGAGTGGTTTCCCGGCTCAAATCACTTCAGGTCTATTGGTGGCGGCGGCACCGCTTACAGCGATTAGTGTTTCATCACATGAAAACGTTCTCTGTTTACTAAATGGAATGAACGAACTGGAAATGAATGCAGAGGGTTTTGTTGTTTTCCCTAACCCATTTACTAATCATGCCACTATAAAATTCGATAAAGAAATTACGGCAGGAACTTTGCGGCTTTATAATATGTTCGGGCAAATTGTCGTTGAAAAGAATAACATCACTGGAAAGGAAACCGGCATCAATGCAGAGAATCTGGGCAGCGGTGTTTATGTTTTCGAAGTGACAGAAAAAGAAAAAAGAATTTATTCAGGAAAAGCAGTGGTGTATTGAAAAATCCGAAATCCGAAATCTAAGGAACTCTAAACCTCAAACCTCAAATCAATATGTGGGAAGAAAAAAATAACAGTCTCGTTCGCGCTTTTGAGTTCCGCGACTTTCAGCATGCTTTTGCTTTTATGATGCGCGTGGCTTTTGCTGCTGAAAAAATGAACCACCACCCCGATTGGTCAAATTCCTGGAACAAGGTTACCATTTCACTATCCACGCACGATGCCGGGCACATTGTAACCGAAAAAGACAAGCGCCTGGCTGATGCCATCAATCTTATCTATGAAGAGACAAAGTAAACTTGTTATACTTCCCTTTGATTCTAATTTAACAATTGCGGATTGCGGATTGGTAATTGTGAATTAAAAACAAAATCCGAAATTTAAAATTCGCGATCCGCAATCTCATGCTACCCATGCATCATCACCGGCATCACCAGCATCAGAACATCTTCGCTTTTATCTGCTTCGCTTTTCGGAGGAAGTATAAGTCCCGCACGGTTTGGAGCAGACATGTGCAGCTCTACCTGGTCTGTTTCAATATTGTCCAGCATTTCAGAAAGCAGGCGTGCATTAAAAGCAATCTCCATATCCTCACCTTTATACTGGCATGAAAGCCGCTCATTAGCTTCGTTGGAAAAGTCAGGGTCTTCGGCACTTACAATAAGTTCGTTACCCGTAATTTTAAGCCGCACCTGGTATGTTGTTTTATTTGCAAAAATGGAAATGCGTTTTACTGAAGAAAGAAACGCACCCCGGTCAACGGTGAGCATATTTGGATTATCGGTGGGAATCACCTGCTCATAATTGGGGTACTTGCCATCAATGAGGCGGCAGATGAGAGAAATGTTGTCGAATGAAAAGAAGGCATTGCTGTCGTTGTAATCAATCTTAACAGCAGAATCATCATCGGGCAAAACATTTTTCAAAAGCGTGAGCGGCTTCTTGGGAACGATAAAAGAAATTTCCTTAGCAGAGCCGGCATCCGTTCGTTTGTAACGCACCAGCCGGTGGGCGTCCGTAGCAACAAAAGTCAAATCCTTTTTTGTGAGCTGGCAAAAAACACCCGACATCACCGGGCGCATTTCATCGTTGCCCGTTGCAAATAATGTTTTGTCAATGGCATGAAGCATAACGGAAGAAGGAATCTGCACCGAAGAAACGCCATCCGCTTCCGGAATACGGGGATATTCCTCAGCAGCAGTAGCATTGATGCGGTACTTACCGTACTCCGAGCTTATTTCGCAGGTATTTTTTTTCTCATCAATATTAAACGTAAGCGGAAATTCGGGAAATGTTTTCAGCGTATCCATCAATATGCGCGCATTAACGCAAACTGTTATATCCTGTTTGCTTTCAACGGGAAGGCGCGTGCTGATGGTGGTTTCCAGGTCAGAAGCCGAGGCGGTGAGTTGTCCATTTTCAATTTCAAAAAGAAAATTATCAAGAGCCGGCAGCGGGTTATTAGGCATAACCACCCCATGAATCATTTGCAGATGCTTGAGCAGCACAGAACTTGAAACAATAAATTTCATACTTTTTGTTGATGGTTTAATAGAAGGAGGTGCAGTAATTTCCATTTTAATAAGCTTTGGAGTTACACGTTATATAATTATAATTTAAATGCGGGTTCCCGCATAACATATAGCTACTAACGTATAACTTTTTTGTGTGTGCAAATATACTTTTTTTGAAATATGAGAAACGAAAAGTTGTCAACGGGGACCGGCGCTCGTTTTTTTCCTGTCAGCGTCAAAATCACGGAACGTTCTGAAAATTTTTCCGAAGGCAAAAATCTGGACGCCCACAAGCTCTTTGTCGTTATTAATAAATGCATACAACCTGTCCACATCGTACTTGGAGGCCTCTCCCGTGGTGTCGGTGCTTGCAAGAGTAAAAGGAGTAACCTGGATGTTATAAAATTTTACGCGCGTTTCTTTTCCGTCCTTGCCGGTGATGTTGAACGTGCACACAGGGGGAATTCTTAGCATAGAATCCTTTTGGTTTTGCTTCATCATAAAATCGAAAAATTCAAAATTCAGATTCGTGAATTGCGAAAGATAATTGACGACCACAGCCGTATCGGGATGTAGAATCTTTTGCCCGGTTACGGGAGAAGAAACGCTGAAGTCTTTGTCAGAAATAAAATTGATACGGAAAGAACGGGCAGAGTCAGGATTATAAACAGACTGCACAGAACGGATTTCATTGTAAGGGAAATCAAAAATAGTTTTCTCGCGCCATTCCATTTCACCAAGAAAAAATCGCGGAGTAAGGTAACCCTCGAACCCGGGTATTTCAGTTATAAACGGAACAGAAGAATTTTCGAGCATCATAAAAGTTCCTTTCGAGTCCGGCGTTTCACTGCCCACATAAATTACTTTGTCGGGTTTTGTTTTTCCGTTCATGTACACTTCGCATTTTATTCCTGAAGTAGAAAGCTCCTTGATAATAGTATTGTAAGTCGATTTAGCAACCATGCTCCTGACCGAAACTTTCTTCAGCGTTTCCATCAGAACTTTAATTGCATCTTTCCTTGCATAATATTTTTTATTCAGTCGCCAGCGGTTTCCCTCGCGTTCCAGCTCTGCGGTTCTGCCCGAGCGGTCGGCCAGGAAAATTTTGGTGATGGCTGCTGTATCTTGAACCGCAAAATCACGCAGCTCTTCCCTCACTGTTCCGCTGCGGCTGTTGATTACGAGCCATACCGTTATTGCGGCAAGTACAATAGCGGCGGCAATTAATTTTTTGTTTTTCTTAAACATATTTCATGTTTGATATTTTTTCCTTCGAATATAATATTTTACAACTCCGGCAATAATAACCAGCACTATAGGCAGCGAAACATTCAGGTAACCGATTTGGTCTTTGTGTGCGGCAAGTTTTGTTTTATCAAGCAGGCGAAGCTTTACCTGTTTGGTGCGCGCTGAAATTAAATCGCTGTCATCAATCAAATAATCTATACAGTTGAGCAAAAAAGATTTGTTGCCGTAAATTCTGTCGGTGTATTTATCATATCCAAGCGGATAAATGGCTCCGGATGACTTACCTATTTTATTTTCAATCATATCACCATCAGAAATAACAATCATTTTTGTCGGAACACTTTTCTCTTTAAATTTTATTTCGGGCGAAGATGCAATTTCAGAGGGAACGCGGTTTGTAAAAGGAGATGAGAAGGTTCCCTCGAGCAAAACCGCAATGCTTTGCGGGCCCTTGTTAAATTGTTTTTTATCCGGCTCTTGTTCAAGAATGGCAAGAGAAACCCGCGCAGGAGAAACGGCAATCCGGCTGAGCGCTGATGTAGAAAGCAGCACTGTTTTTTTGACTCCCGGCGCTTCGACCGTATCTATGCTGCTTACAAACTCGCAGCGTATGGCATCCAGGTTTCTCACGATAGGATGGTCGCCCGAGGGAAAAACCAATGGGAAATAATACCACGGAATTAACCGCTGCTGTGGCTGGTTACCCACATAAGAGGTAACAATAGGTATTGGCGCTGACTGAATATCCAAAACAAGATTCGGATTGACACGCACACCGTATTTGAAGAGCATATCATCAAGATTCAAATCTCGCGGAAGAGAAACGGTAACATTGCTTGTAACCAAACTGTCCATCGTTGCATCCATCATATCAATAAGCCAAAGAATTTTTCCTCCTTTCATCACAAACTGGTCAAGAACGAATTTATCTTTTTCACCAAAGCGAAGCCTGGGGTTTGCAATTACGATAAGCTTGCAATTGTCAAGCGCTTTAAGCTGACCGCTTACAGAAGTCGTATCCACATCATAATTTTCTCCGAGAGTGTGCGCTATGTCAACAATTTTTACCTGCTCCGCCTCACTATGGCCTATGAGGAACCGCATCACCGGTTTTTCAAGCCTGGTTACTTTGCGAATTGCATTAGCAAGTTCGTATTCCATTCCCTGGATAGAATTGTTCAGCATTTCTTCGGGCGAAGCGCCCGCCTGGTCTTTGAGCAGCTGAGCTGCAACGGGCTTATTACGATAATATAGCACTGCTCCGGGAAAAATTATTTTCTCTGAGCTGCCGCCCTTTTCTCTCACTTCAAGATTGGTGGGCTGAATGCCAAGCGATGCAATCTGCTGGTAAAGCTTGTTGCGTTCCTTCACATCTTTTGACGCAGAGGGATCGATAAATTCGTACTGAAGATTTTCTCCCGCATACACACGGAATTCATCCAGCGTTTCGCGGGTTGAATTTCTAAGCCGCTTGAATCCTGCAGGGAAGTCTCCTTCAAGATATACTTTCACATATACAACATCGTGCAAGCCCTTCAGCATCTCCTTAGTTGCCGGAGAAAGAGTAAAACGTTTCTCTGAAGTCAGGTCTAAACGGGTAAAGACAAAAGAAGCAATCACATTGAGCAATATAATAACTACTGCGCCCAGCGAAAGCTGAAGAATACTGTTTTGTCTTACGTTTCGTTTCAACTGAAATTATTTATTGAATTATTGATTTGTTGAATTATTGAATGATTAACTTTTTTCACCATTTTCTTTTTTCCAAAACAAACCGAGTCAGAAGCAGGAAAAAAAGAGTGAGTGAAATGAAGTAAGCCAAATCCCGCGTGTCAACAACACCTCTGCTCAGCGAATTATAATGCGCATTGCTTCCAAGCATCCCGATAATCCTGTCGAGTGAGCCGAGTAAAGCAAACGAGCTCACCGATTCAAAACCTATATGCAGGAAGAAGCACAGAAACATGGCAACGATAAAGGCCACAATCTGGTTATCGGAAATGGAAGAAGAGAAAATACCGATGCTTACAAAGGCGCTGCCTATAAACAGAAGCCCGATGTAGGAGCCCATAATTCCGCCGGTGTCAATATTTCCTTTGGGAACAGCAAGTGTGTAAACAGAGATGAAATAAATAAGAGTTGGCAGCAGGGAAAGAATGACAATAAGCAGGCCGGCAAAATATTTTGTAAAAAGAATTTGAAAATCGCTCAGCGGGCGGGTGAGAAGTAATTCAATCGTTCCCGTTTTTTTTTCCTCTGCAAAAGAACGCATGGTAATGGCAGGAATGAGGAACATGAAAACCCACGGGGCAATGATGAACAGGGTATCAAGGTTGGCATACCCGGCTTCGGTAACGTTGAATTCTGTTCCGGGAAAAATCCACATAAACAACCCGATTGTGAGCAGAAAAACAAGCATGGCTACATAGCCGATGATTGAATTGAGAAACCCGTTGATTTCCTTTAGCAGCAGAGAAAGCATCGAAAAAATTCAGTGACCGCCAAAAATAACCCTTTTACAATACCTTGTTCATGATTTGGCGTAAAAGACACCGACTATTTTTTCCAAAAGTTGTAACTTGCAAGCGTAAATTTGCATCTACAAGAATATAGCACTGCTATGAAGCGGTCTGTTTGGTTTTTGGTATTTGTCCTGATTTTGCTTTCGGGGAAGAATTCCATTGCCCAGCATCTTGAAGCGAACATCTGGTATTTCGGAAAGAATGCCGGGCTGGATTTTAATTCAGGAGTACCTGTAGCGCTTGCGGGGGGGCAAATGAATACGCTGGAAGGTTGCCTCACCATCTCTGATAAAAATACCGGGCAGCTGCTTTTTTATTCTGACGGAATCACGGTCTGGAACAGGAATCACCAGGTGATGCCGAATGGTACCGGTTTGTGGGGGCATCCATCATCAACCCAGTCAGGCGTGGTGGTTGCAAAACCGGGAAGCACAACGGAGTACTATATTTTCACTGTACCCGCGCAGGCAGGATATGTGAATGGTATAAGTACGGGTGCATATTCTATGGTGGATATGACACTGAATGGAGGGCTTGGAGATGTTACAGTGAAAAACATACCGCTGGCAAGTCCGGTAGTTGAAAAAATAACTGCCGTTCGTCATTGCAACGGAAGAGACGTTTGGGTAATTATGCACAAATGGAACTCGCAGGAATTTCATGCATTTCTTGTGTCGCCAACGGGGGTTGCTCCCGCTGTAGTTTCAAGTGTCGGGCTCATGTATCAAAACGTAGGAAGTCTTAACAACAGTGAAACCATTGGTTACATGAAAGTCGCTCCCGACCAATTGCACCTGGCAATGGCATGCTTCTCGCCAATGAATATTGTGGAGTTATATGATTTCAATAATGTAACCGGTGTTATCAGCAACCCGATTACGTTAACGCTTCCTCCCCCTCCTGCAAGCGGGTATGGAGGTCCGTACGGGGTTTCTTTTTCTCCCGACGGGCGGCTACTTTACATTGTATGGCATACATATGTTGGATTTTTAAACATGGTGAGGCAATATGATATTACTGCAGGCAGCGCAGCGGCAATTAATGCATCCGTAACAAACGTTGCTTTTACCAACGGCTGGAATTTCGGGGCGCTGCAGCTTGCTTCTGATGGCAAACTTTACATAGCTAATTTCTGGTATTCATCCTCTAATCCGAATCTGCCTACCGGTTCCACGAACCTGGGCCGAATTGAATACCCCAATGTGCAGGGGTTTGGCTGCACGTGGACGCAAAATGCTGTTAACCTGGCACCAAATACGTACAGCGTTTGGGGCTTGCCCGATTTTATTGAAAGCTTCTTTAGCCCGCCTGTAGCCACCAACTTTTTTGATACCACCATCTGCGCGGGCGCTACGGCTTTCTTTAGCCCAACCTATGGAATCCAGATGGACAGCGTGAGCTGGGATTTTGGCGACCCTGCTTCGGGCCCATTGAATTATGACACCGCTCAATCAACATCTCATACCTACAATGCCGAAGGGACTTACATCGCTTCGCTCATCGTTCATTACAACTGCCATCATGATACAGTGAAAAGAACGGTGACAGTTACCGAGCTTCCTATTTTTGGTAACGACACTTCCATTTGCGGAGCATCATCCTACACGGTTGATGCGGGCAATCCTGGTTCAACATATCTGTGGTCAACGGGAGCATCAACACAAACCATACAAATCAATTCAACGCAGACTGTCTGGGTGCAGATTTCAAATCCTCCGTGTATAGCGAGAGATACCATTACCGTAACGTTTGTTCCATATTTGCCTGTGAACCTGGGTAACGATACTACGCTTTGCGTGGGTGATACTGTAGTGCTGGATGCCGGATATCCTGGTGGAACGTACTTGTGGTCGACTAATGAAACAACACAGACTATCAGCGTTGCAACAAGCGGAACTTATACTGTAAGCGTGGATGACGGAATATGTATTGGATGGGATACCGTTAATGTCAACTTCGTTTCAATTCCACAGGTAAATCTTGGGCCCGATACTTCACTCTGCAACGGGCAGGTGTTAACACTTGATGCAGGATTTGCGGGTTACCAATACTTGTGGTCCAACAGCAGCACAGCGCAGAACATCAGCGTATCCACCGCGGGAAATTATTGGGTAAAGATGACCAACGGATACTGTACGGTAAGCGACTCTGTTGATGTGAATGTAATTACCCTTCAGCCGGTTTCCCTCGGACCCGACAGCATGGTTTGCGCCAATGTGTCTCTTAATTTACAGTCATCAAATCCGCAGGCAAATCATTTATGGTCAACAGGAGATACGGCATTTTCAATCCAGGCAACCAACCCGGGAACATACTGGGTAAGAGATTACATCGGCAACTGCCAGGTGAGTGATACCGTGAACATCGGCCATCTTCCCTCTCCCACCGTTGACCTTGGACAGGATACAGCTTTATGCGGAACCGATGAGTTCACGCTCAACGCATCTTTCACCAACGCGATTTCATTTTTGTGGGATGACGGAAGCACTACTCCTTCGCGTCTTATCACTGACAGGGGAAAATATTGGATTGAAGTCGCCTCCGCCAGTGGTTGCAACGCTTCGGATACTATTGAAATAAACGGGATGGGATGCGACTTCTATATTTTTGTGCCGAATGTTTTCACCCCGAATGTGGATAAGAGAAATCCTCTCTTCTTCCCTGTAGGTTACAATATAGTTGCCGGCAATATGCAAATCTGGGACCGCTGGGGCGAACCGATTTTCTATACGGATGATTTTAACAAAGGATGGGACGGCACCTATATGGGACGTGATTGCCCGATAGATGCATATGTGTATGTAATTTATTACAGCGGCCTTGCACAGGACGGCACCGTTGATGAAAGAATAAAAGCGGGAACAGTAATCCTGCTTAGGTAAACGGAATTAATTTTTTCTTCCCAGCTCTCTCCATCCGCTCAGAATAATTCTTAGGTCATTGTAAACCTGGTAATCCTTGGCATACAGCATGTCGAGCTTTTCAGAATTTTTAAACTCAATATTTTTTGTGCGAACGGCATCGGAAGGAGTCAGCACTCCTTTACGGATTGCGGGCAAAGAATTTTTTTCTTCTCCCCTATACCTGTATCCCACCCACGACCGCATACCGCCAAGCACCCGGAAAATATTTCCCAAAAAACCTGAAGGATTTTTCTGGAAGAAAATCAACAGCGGAGAGGCAGGCAGCAGAACTATTGCTACTACCATATCGGCCAGGCGTTTATTTCTTTTATTCACCGGCTTGCTGATGGTGTTTACATCTACTACGTAAAGCTCGCCCGGATTTTCCACCGAGTGGCTGCCGATAATAAACATGCTTTCGGGCGGAGCAATTTTAAATTCTATTTCCCTTCCGGTAATCTGAGACATGCTGGCAATAATTTTTTGGGAAGAAATATCATCGGCACAAAAAATAATTTCATCGGCACGGTATACTTCAGCAATATCGGCAAGGCGCTCGGTGTTGCCGAGATGGTACTGCCTGAATTCTTCCATCGGCTTGCCGTTTAATGACGGATTATTTTTTTCAGAGTCAACGTAACCGATGAAGTTGATTCTGGCTCCCGCAATGTTGAGAAGTGAAAGAATTCTCCGGCTCTCTTCCTCGCTGCCGGCAATCAACAGGCGCTTGGTTTCACCGGTATGCAAAGCAAAATTTTTAAAGCCGATGAAATTAAGCAGCAGCCGAAGGCCCGTTGTTCCCAGTATGGCCCACACAGCACCGATCAATATCATGGCACGGGAATAACGCACCGTTTCAGGAAGCAGTGCGTAAATGGTGAGGATGATGACAGTTCCGGTAATGATACCGCGGATAATTTTAGAAAGGCGAACCGGGCGGTCGTAACCACCGCTCAGGTAGACAGTAACGAGCCATATAAAAATGTACGAAGGAATGGCGACAAGGAAAAATTCCCTGGGATAAATCACTGCAAGATTTTTACTCCACCATGCCTGAATGAAATAGATACCTGCATACAGAATAATTGAATCGGCCAGCGGAAAAAAAATCTGTTTTCCCACCCGGCTGAGCACGGCTGCGCCCGCTCTGAAATAAATGGCAAGATTAATAAGGAACGAAAAAGTGAAAGCGTGAGATGATGAAAAATGTTTTCGCGCAAACACAATCATGGCGCGGTAAAAAGTAAAAACATAATTGACGCTGGTTTTCTTTGTGCTTTCTCCTTTATAATGAATGATGGATGTTCCGGGAAAATAATAGTTCTTGTATCCTGCTTTTTTTATCCGGTACGAAATATCAATGTCCTCTCCATACATAAAATAATCTTCATCGAGCAGTCCTGTTTTTTCCAAAACATTTTTACGAATCAGCATGAACGCGCCTGAGAGCACATCCACACTGTGAGTTTCATCCTTGTCCAGGTATGACAAATGATATTTTCCAAACGTGCGCGAGCGCGGAAATAACCGGGCAAGGCCGGAGACCTTATAAAATGCTACAGATGGAGTGGGGAGTCCGCGTTTCGATTCGGGAAGAAATTTGCCGGTGCCGTCAATCATTTTTACACCCACTGCCCCGGCATCGGGATGGCTGTCGGTAAACGAAATTATTTTCCTGAACGTATCTTCTTCAACAAGTGTATCAGGATTAAGAAGTAAAACATATTCTCCATGCGCAATGGAAATGGCCTTGTTGTTTGCTTTTGAAAATCCTTCGTTAAAAGAATTGGCGATGAGTTTTATCCCCGGAAATTTTTTCCGGAGCATTTCCACAGAGCCGTCAACCGAATTATTATCTACAACGATGATTTCCCCATCAATTCCATTCATCGCTTTCAGCACCGAAAGCAAGCACTGTTCAAGAAAATACTTGACATTATAATTAACAATAATGACCGATAACTTCATGGAAGAGTTCCGGATTGCGGATTTTAAATTTCGGGTTTAGACATTAAACCCTGTCTCACATCTCATGTCTCGCATCTGATAGACCCTTAACGGTGATTCACCTGAAATGTTGTTTCGTAAGGAACGCGGTTAAGGATGGAGCGCCCCAGCGTAACCTCATCGGCATATTCCAGCTCATCGCCTATAGAAACACCCCGCGCCAGGATTGAAAATTTTAAGGGAGCATCGGCCTGCAATATTTTTTTATAAATAAAAAATGCAGTGGTGTCGCCTTCCATGGTGGCGCTTAGCGCCATAATAATTTCGCCCACACTTTTTGCGTGTACTTTTGAAAGGAGGGTTTCAATGTTCAGGTCAGAGGGGCCAATGCCGTCCATCGGTGAGATAACCCCGTTCAGCACATGGTAGCGTCCGCGGTATTGCTGCGTATTTTCTATGGCAATCAAATCACGTATATCCTCCACCACGCAAACCTGTGAGGCATCCCTGCGTTTATCGGAGCAAATGTTGCACAGTTCGCCATCGCTTATGCTGTGGCACTGAATGCAATATTGGGTTTCTTTCCTAAGGCGGGCAATGGTATTGCTAAAGCGTTCTACATCGGCTTCGGGCTGGCGAAGCAGGTGCAGCACCATGCGCAGCGCAGACCTTCTGCCTATGCCCGGCAGGCGCATGAATTCTGCAACCGCCTCGTCAATAAGTTTGACCGGTAAATTATTCATGGCTCAAAAATAGGATTTGTAATAGAGATTTCTCCTGTTTATTGATGAAAATAAGAACATTTTTTGCCGATGTTATTTATTTGGGCAAGGCTTTGGAAACATCATATTTAGCAAGGGATTTACAATGTTTTACAGCAATGGCAACTATATCCCAGTTTGCACTAAGTGGTTAAACAGGTAGATTTCAGGGAATAATAAGAAGCGGGGTTTCACTTCTTTTTTTTGACCTTCTTTTTTCCTTTTGCCGCGACTTGGAGCAACTCTTCAAAGGTGGCGTGAACTTTCAAGGGCTTTTCTTTTTTCTTCTTAGTCATAGAGCAAAGTTATTATTTTTGACTTCATGCGGTATGGGTTCTCTGATTCACTTCATAACATAGCGGGAAAGATTTTAGGAATGATTGCTGAATATAGGAAGTGGCATAGCGAATAAATTGATATTGACCAAATTTTTTTCTCTTATATTTTTCACAAAATACTAAGATGTACAATTCTTTGTTCAAAAATAAATTCTCTAAAACCCAAAATATATTTGTAAATCCCAAAACTATATTTACTTTTACCCGAAATTAATAACTGTAAAACTTTTATTTGCGATGAACGAAAATGCAATTCAGGAATTAGAGAAAAAGAAACTTGCTTTAATGCATAATATAAAAGTATTGGATGAAGCTATGGCGATTATGAAGGGGGAAAACTCTGTGAGTCCATCTTCTGAGGTAAAAAAGGCAGGACGGAAACCTCTCAATAATCTGATTAAATTAAAAGAAGATATCCAAAATACAATAACGGAAAAAAAGAAGCCATTAAGTAGAAAGTCTCTTTCAACATTGTTAAAATCATCATCCTACAATATTCCTAAAGATGAATTTGAAAAACGAATATCAAAAGCTACGTCTCTATTAAAGAAAGATAAAAAGCTTGTTAATATAGGTGGCACGAGAAATGCTTTTTGGTATTTACCTGAATGGGTGGAGAATGGAAAACCAAAAGATGAATTTAATCATAAAAAAATCCAGGAACAGCTTTTAATAAGTTCTTAAAAAAACGCGGAGTAGCTCAATGGATAGAGTGCTTCTTTTTTTCCTTGCGGTGGTACGTGGGGAAAACACTATGAAGAGATGCAGGTTCGAATCCTGCTTTCGCGGCTAATAAAACATTCCGTGCAAGCGGATAAACAGGAAAAACAGAGGGAAAAACTAACTCTGTCGTTCATGAATAGAAATGCTTCATAAGCAAAATAAATAATGAACTGACTGTTGGCAGGGGTTGTAAGGTCGCTACTTACAGCCCTTGTTTCATTTTATACGGCAAAGTAAGGGGATTGGCGCGACACTTCAAAATTATTTTTTACCGATAAGCTGTTGATATTTCAACCTTTTCCCGCTTGCCCCTGTAATAGCATTACAGAACCGTTCTGATTCACCCTGTTGCCGTGTGTTGTACCGATACGAAAACTCATCACAGTAACGGTTTAAATGCTTCGCGCTTACATAATGAAATATCCCGATTATCCCTCGTTTGAGCAAACTGAACGCCCCCTCTATTGTGTTCGTATGA
This sequence comes from Bacteroidetes bacterium 2013_40CM_41_45, assembly GCA_002215675.1. Classification (GTDB taxonomy): domain Bacteria; phylum Bacteroidota; class Bacteroidia; order AKYH767-A; family 2013-40CM-41-45; genus 2013-40CM-41-45. The sequence continues at coordinate 287,165 of NGFH01000005.1, forward strand.
ACCCCGTCCCTGAAATACTCGTTATACAAGTGAGCGACGGTCTCGTGCTTATAACCTAACTTAGTTAACTGTTGGTACGTCCTGTACTCGTCCGTGTGCATTGTAGAACCTTTTTTGACGTGCTTTTCAATAAGAGGCAGAATGTCTTTTTTGGTCGTAGCTTTCATTACCTGTTGAACCAGTTTGCCGTCCCGTTGCACCAGTCCTAATACAGCCGTCTTAGTGTCGCCTGTCGGTCTGCCTTTCAACGTCCCCTTTAATTCATGCTGTTTCTTTCTTTCTCCAACGTGTTTGTTACTTAGCTTACCCCCTACGTAGGTCTCGTCAATTTCCACCGTGCCTTGTAACATTACGGGCTGACTTTCTCTGAGCATTTCACGTATGCGATGATTAACAAACCACGCTGCCTTTTGAGTTATTCCTAAATCGCGGGATAACTGTAATGAGCTAATCCCTTTCTTATGGGATGTAACGAGATACATTGCAATAAACCACTTCTGCAAAGGCAGTTTTGTGTTCTCAAATATTGTCCCGACGGTAACAGTAAATTTCTGTTTACAGTCTTTATCAGAACATTTATACGTCTTACCGTCTTTCAGCTTGTACGGCTTGCTTGCCGTTCCGCAATGAGGGCAAGCGGGGTTTCCGTTCCAACGGATGCGCTCTAATTGTTCCCTGCATACTTCCTCTGAATGAAATACTTTTTGAATGTCAGATAGGTTTTTGAATTTTGTTTCCATGTATTACTTTGTATTACAATATGTGTAAAAAATTTTAGACCTTAATTTTTTTCTTAATGGTATCCTCGAAAACAAGACGAATGAAGTCGCTCATTTCGCGTCTGTTTTCTTCTGCGAGTTTGATTAGCTTTGCTTTCATATCTTTATTTACCCTGATAATTATTGTTTCGTCTTTCATAATGTAGGCAAATGTAATACATAGTATTACACAAAGCAAGAAATATTTTAATTAATTTGAAAAAGTTATTGAGGGATTATTTCTGTTTCAAGAATAACTTTCATATCAATCACAAACACGGGTTTTACAAACCCTGAAAGGCGTAGAATATGGGTAGCATGAGGAAATTGACTGGCTGTCGGGTTTAATTTTGTGGGAGGCGCAATTTTGTCTAATGCTATTCCCACGTTCTTAAATTCCTGTATGTCAACTTCTGAAACATCCCAACAAACAACGCAGTCAACTTCGTCAAATAGCTTTGTTTCGTCATTAAAATCATTAAGTATCTTATACAAATGAGATTTAAACTCAACGACTATTTTCTTTCCTTCCCATAAAGCATATAAGTCATATTTGTTTTTATATCCCGCAATAAGAGGAATGATTTTTTTTATTCTTCCGTTACCGATAGCTTCAAAAAATAAAGCTGCGACGGTTGCCTCTTGGTCTCTTGGAGTTTTTTTAACCTTTGTACTTTTAGGAAAATAAGGTAAATCAATCAGGTCATCAATCTCATTAAAAATCTCGTCCTTGCTCCACGATGGCGGTTCTGGGCTTATATCACCCGAAACATATTTCAATATTGCATTTCTAAATTCATTAAATATCTCTCTTGCTTTCTCTTGGTATCGTTTTGCGGTTTTACCATGAATTGATTTTCTGCCAATATCAAATTTCAATTTTTTATCCTCAAACAACATAAATATTTGTCCCCACGTACCTGCACTGCCTGTAATAGGGTGTTCAACTCTTATTCCTGTTGGCATCCCTTTAACCGAAGTAAAAATTCCCGCTTGAAAAATCGAATAAGAGAATAGCTCTAAAAACTTTTCGTCTTTTAAATTTTCTTCCGTTCCTAAATTTTCTGATATAGACAATATATCCCATGTCGCTCTACTTGGAACAAGGCAAATCCACGCATTTATTTTTCTTGTTAAAAGGTCTATTGTTGTTGACTTGTAAACTATTTTACTTTTTAATTTTAATCTCTTTTGTTGGTCGGTCTTGTCGTCTTTTATGTAATCGTAATAATCATCTAAGTTTATTTTGTCGTTTTCACTTACACCCTCTATTGGCAAAAAATATCTAAAGGGAATACTTTTTTCAATATGTTCTTTGCCATCCGCATCAATATAATTAAGGGTTACTGAAATATTAATGTCGTTTGGCTCCCAAATAGTTTTGGTGTTCCCAATAGCAGTTTTGGTTCGGAGAACAAATTTTAACTTAACTAAATCTAAGGTGAAAAGAGGGCATTCGGGAATGTTATTTAAAATAACCTCGGTTCCCTCGAAATCTTTTTCTATTTCATCATGTTCCAAAGGAAGAAAGTTATCATCTGTGTTTCTTTTCCAGTTGAACGCCCCCTTCACTTTAGCATAAGATGCCGTGGTTTCTGTGGCGGTTTTTAAATAAAAATCATTTGTGGAAAAAATAGCAAACTTTAGCCCTACTCCTTTTTCTCCTATACTCTTTTCATCCCCTCTCTTATCGGTTCCAAATAACGAAAGCAGATTCGGCAGTTTCCCCGTCTCAATTCCAACCCCATTGTCTTTTATTGTCAAAGACTGAGTTTGACAGTCAACCCTTATCTCAATTTTACCATCTGTTCTTTCTGATTTCCGTATTGCATCTACCGAATTTTGAATTAATTCAGCAAGTATATCCCAGTCATTATTGTAGCTATCATCAATATCTAAAATACTTTGCCTAATTCGTTCATAATTTTGCTCAAGAAAGTTTGAAACAGGCGGCATGAGATTTGTAAATTTCTTTGACGAAGTAAGTAAATTATTCATGACTTACTCCCTTCCTGTGAATAAGATGAAAAAAACCTATTTGTGCAAAGTGAGATATAGTCACCACAGCAATTGCTTTAGCAGCTAAAATTAATACCTTTGACGCCCTTTTAAAAAGGCGTGGAACCAGAAAAAAACGGAAATCATTATTTTCAGTCACCAGGGCTTATCCTCTTTATTATCAAGTGGAAACTGCCACTATTTATTATTACCGTTATCGCGGTTATCGGTGCCTTTGTTTTTTCGGGCCCCTATTTTATCACTCCCAAGTTTAAGTCCACCGTTATTTTCTTTCCCTCCTCAACTAACTCGATTTCGCGCGCATTGCTTTCTGAAGGAAACCAACCTTCGCAGGACATTCTTGCCTTTGGCGAAGAGGAGCAGGCAGAGCAAATGCTCCAGATTTTATTTTCAGATGATATAAGAGACGAAATCATTGCCCGCTACAACCTGATGCAGCACTATGATATTGATACCACCGCTCCGTTTCCCAAAACGAGGTTGTATAGAAAGTTTAATCAGAATATCAACTTTGAACGTACCGAATACATGTCGGTAAAAATTGAAGTGCTTGATGCAGATGCAAAGACAGCAGCAAACATAGCCAATGATATTGCCGCTTTGGTTGACTCTGCCAAAACCAGGATGCAGCGCGAGCGCGCAACAGTGGGATTAAAAATTGTGCAGAATGAATACAGACAACAGCTTGAAACCATACGTAAGATAGAAGGCGATTTAGATTCTGTCCGTAAGAAAGGAGTGTTTGATTTTAAAACTCAAGCCGTAATACTGAACGAGGAACAAAGCACGGCCTCTTCACTATTTCAAAACCAAACAGCCGCGCTTACTGTTCTTGAAAAATATAAGCCGGCCGATGATACATCGGTCATCAATACCAGGGCGCGCGTTAAAGGAGCCGCAGCCCAGGTTCAATATGTAAACACAAAGCTCAAAGAACTTGCACAATACGGAGGCGTTAATCTTACGCAGATGGAAAATCTGGAACTGGAGCAAAAGCGGCTCAGCATTCTCAAGGAAAAATGCGACAATGCCCGCATTGATGCCGAGCAGGTTTTTCCTTACAAGTTCACCGTAAACCGCGCCACACCGGCGGAAAGAAAAGCATATCCCGTACGATGGCTCATTGTGCTGGTTACCGGTTTAACCGCTTTCAGCATTTCGCTAATCCTACTGCTTACACTTGAAAATTTCAGATACTTTAAACATTTAAACAATAACCATTAATACTACTATGGAAAACAATTTCAGGTCAACGGGGCTGCTGGTGCTTTTGTGGAAATGGCGTGTGCATCTGCTGGTCATTCTTTTTTTGAGCGGCACCGGTGCATTTATTTTTTCGGGCCCGCAATTCATTAAACCCATGTACAGTTCGGAGGCGATACTATATCCTTCAAACCTGATTCCCTACAGCACGGAAAGCCCCACCGAGCAGATGTTGCAGCTTTTGCAGTCGAGTGAAATCCGCGACAGCATTATTGCGCAGTTCGACCTGATGAAACATTATGAGATAGACCCGGCAAAAACAAGGTTTCCCCGAACAGAACTTTATGATTCCTATCGCAGCAACATTAAATTTTCACAAACCGAATATGAGTCGGTGCGGATTGAAGCACGGGACGTGGATGCGCAGCTGGCTGCAAAAATGGTCGGTTCCATTATCCGCCTTCTCAATATGAAGGCACGAGGCCTGCAACGCGAAAAGTCAATGGAAATTGTTGTGATTGAACAAAACCAGCTCGATTCCAAGAGAAAAGAAATAGATTCACTGAGCGCAACGTTGAAAACTATAACAGACCATTACAACATTATTGATTACCGCTCGCAGGTAAGCGCTATTACCCGTAATTATTACCGCGCCCTTGCCGAGCGGAAATCAGGTTCGGGACTTGAAGAAATGCGCCAGATGATGACCAACCTGCGCGAGCAGGGTGAAAAATATAACGAGCTTAAAGGAATGATTGACCGCGCCAATATTAATTACAACGAAATAAAAATTTCACTTGAAGTTGCCAGAAAAGATGTGGGTAAAGAGCTTTCGTATTCCAACACCGTTGCTTACCCCATGCCCGAAGAGAGAAAATCTTACCCTTCTCGTTTGCTTATTGTGATTATGACCATGGCCTCGACCTTTGTTCTTACCTTGGTGATTATCGCTCTTTCAGAAAATCTGAGGAATATAAATTTTTCAAATACTCCCGCTCAAAAGAATGGCTGAAGCGCTTAAACTCCGGTGGTTTTATATTATCAGCGGAATCTTTACCGCGCTCTCGCTTGCAGCTATTGCAGGTGAGTTTTTCTGGTTTGCACTTTTTCCTGTGCTGCTCCTGGTTCTTTACCTGGCATTTTTTTCTATGGATACGCTCATGTATCTCATTGTCATATCAACACCGCTGGCCGTAGTGCTCAAGAACGAGGATTTCAATATTGGAATGAGCATTCCCAGCGAGCCGCTGATGTTCGGAATTATGCTTCTCTTTCTATTCAAAGTTCTGCACGAAGGCAGCTACGACAAGCGCGCCCTCTGGCACCCGGTAACCATTGCCATCATGATTAACCTTATCTGGATAGCGCTTACTGTTATTACCAGTTCCATTGTTATAGTGTCGGTTAAGTTTCTTATTGCCCGGCTTTGGTTTGTTTTGGTTTTTTACTTCCTGGCCGTTCAGCTCTTTGCAAATATTAAAAACATTAAAAGATTTTTATGGTGTTACATGATTCCGTTTGCAGGAATAATAGGGTACACTATATACCGCCATGCCCAGAATGGATTTACCGAAAAGTCTGCGCACTGGGTAATGTATCCTTTTTATAACGACCATACTTCGTATGCCGCTGCGCTAACGCTGCTTATCCCTGTACTTTTCGCTTTCATTGTTGATAAAACCTATTCCTCTGTAACGAGATTTTTTGCAGCGGTACTGTTTCTAATTTTTATCAGTGCTCTTGTACTGTCATACACGCGCGCTGCATGGATGGGGCTTGTTGTGGCACTGATGTTTTTACCGATGATATTTCTGCGGTTACGGATTTATACCATACTTATTATTGCTGTTACCGGGGGTGTTTTGTTTCACCAATACCAGGAGGAGATTTTGATTCTGCTCGAAAAAAATAAAAGCAATTCCTCTTCAGACCTTGCCGTGCATGCAAAATCTATCTCTAATGTTTCGACTGATGCATCGAACCGCGAACGGATTAACCGGTGGAAGTCGGCCCTTAGGATGTATAAAGAAAGGCCGGTCTTTGGCTGGGGGCCTGGAACGTATCAGTTCAAGTATGCACCGTTCCAGCAATCGAGCGAGATGACCATAATCAGCACCAACGCAGGCGACCGCGGCAATGCGCACAGCGAGTACATTGGCCCGCTGGCAGAATCGGGTGTGTTGGGCTCGCTGTCGTTTATTGTAATCGTTTTTCTTGTGATTAGCAGAGGACTGAAAGTAATTTATGAAAGCAAGACCAGGGAAATATGTTTGCTGGCTAAAGGACTCCTGCTTGGCTTAATCACTTATTTTGCTCACGGAACGCTGAATAATTTTCTCGACACCGATAAACTCTCCGTTCCTTTCTGGGGAATGATTGCCGCGCTGGTTGCTCTTGATGTGTATCACAATAAGAACAAAAACGCACAAGACGCAGAACTTCCGCAAAGTAATCCATAGCTACTTCTCCATAATATTTCTAATAGCTCCCAGCATTTCAGCATGAGTGAGGCCGTTGCTGGTGATGATTTCTTTTCCGAATAAAAAATTTTCTCCGCCCGAAAAATCAGAATTTTTTCCTCCTGCAAGTTGTACGAGAAATGCCCCCGCGGCAACGTCCCATGCGTTTAAGCCGTATTCATAAAAGCTGTCGAACCGCCCGCAGGCAACATACGCAAGGTCAACCGCCGCAGAGCCCATCCTACGCAAGCCGCGCGAGTTGAGCATAAGGTGCCGGAATATTTCTATGTAGGGATTCATCTGTGAATAATCGGTGTACGGAAAGCCGGTGGCAATGAGCGAGTCGGCAAGTGTTTTTGTGGAAGAAACTTTTATGCTTTTTCCGTTGAGCATTGCTTTCCCTCCGTCATAACCATAAAACATTTCATCAAGATTCAATTCGTAGATGACACCCAAAGAAAGTTTTCCGTTCACCAGCATGCCAATGCTTACGCAATAGCATGGAAGCTTATGTACAAAGTTGGTTGTGCCGTCGAGCGGGTCAATAATCCAGGTTATTTCTTTCTGGTTTGCATCAACGGTATTTTCTTCGGTAATAAATCCCGAACCGGGAAGCAGCTTATCCAGCGCGGATACAATCATCTCCTCCGATTTCTTATCCACGTAGGAGACCAGATTATTCCTCCCTTTCAGCTCGACATCAGACGGAGCAAACTTCTGGCTTTCGCTGCGGATAAAATCTCCTGCCGATTTTGCAACCGAGCACACGTTTTCGCAAAGCGATGATAAGTTCATGACGAAACAACTTTTCGTGAACGGAAATAAAATATCCCGGCAATGCCCAGCAGGATAAGAATAACTGAAATCAACTGCGCCTGCGTGAAACTGAAGCCTCCGATATGATACAACGTATTAATGCGGATTAACTCAACAGCAAACCGTTCTATGCCATTTAGCAAAAGATAAAGCGAAAACAAAACTCCGGGTGCAGAAAATTTTTTCCTGATGCTCCAGAGAAATACAAAAAGTAAAATGCAAACAATGGATTCATACAATGATGTGGGGAAGACGCCCACAGGAAGAATCATACAATGCTTGCTAACACATCCCGGAATGGGCACACCCTGATTGATAACATTGTGGGGGTAATGGTATGACCATAACCAGTCGGGCAGAAAAGAGAGAAAGGATGGCTTTGGGTTTACGTTTCCTATGCCCCAATCACCATCGCCGGCAAGATGACAGCCAATGCGGCCCACACCATAAGCAAACATGAGCGAGGGCGCAGTTGCATCTACCATGTGCAGGGCCGGAATATTTATTTTGCGCGCATACCATAAAACAGCAATGGCGCCAACAATCAATCCTCCATACATGGTAAGCCCGCTGAAAGAAAACAGTTCGCCAAGCGGGTCGGCAAAAAAAGTATCGAGGTTTTCGAGGTTGTGAAAAATTTTTGCTCCCGTTAATCCACCCAGCGCAGCTACAAGAGTTATGTTTCCTACTTGCTCGTATGGATGAATCGCCACATCAACCCACTGCGGTTTTTTGCCTTTGCTTTTTTGGAGCTCACGGTATTTCATAAAAAAATATCCTGCGCAAAAAAGTATTCCTCCCCACCAGATTCCTACTCTTGAAAAAATCATTCCTGCCGGGTCGTCAACAAAATCAGAGTACCGGGTAACCACCAACAGCAATTTATATCCCGCAAAAAATGAAAGGATACTACCCAAAATTATTTCAGATGTTGTCGGAGGACTTCCGGTAAGAATTTTTTTGTGCTCGGTTTTCAGCAGCCCTTCTTTCTCTTTGCGTTTAAGTTCGCTTTGCAAAAAATATGCTGCAAGCAGGAACGATACAGCTACAAAAAAACCAAACGTTTGTACAGGCAGGGGAATATTAATTCCAAGCAAATCCTTTAGCAAATCAGAAATTGTGGGGTACATTAAAATGCGTGAATTTAGGGGCTTAAAATTGCATTAATTAGATGTAGAATTCGAGAAAATTCGACCTTCACGAAGAATTATTCTATTTAAATGCAACCAAAATATCATAATTTGCATCTTTTGAATAATTAACCTGATTACAACTGTTTATAAACCCCAATTTCGTTCACCAATTAATTCTTGACAAACATATTATTTATTTGTTTCTTTACTTTCATATAAATCAAAACACATGAAAAAATCAATAGCTTTTTTGATTTTAACTTTTGCAGGATTAGCCGGTTCTTTTGCCCAGCAAGCGCACCAAGTTGCACCTTTTAACTGCGGCGGGGGCACCTGCAGCGGAACACCGGCTTCAATTAACTCACCGGACCCTGACCGTAATGGCAATAATACGCTGGGGCAGGTGTTTAACCAGACCGCATGCGGACTGAATTATGTTACCAGTTCGCGGATGATTACGACCCGCTATACCAGCGGACCCGGCTCCGGGCTTCCTTCTGTTTTTCCTGTTACCAATGTTCCGCCCTGCTCTAATTCAAGCGCAGCAAACATTATAAAAGTATATGCATGGTGGGGAATAAGCTACCAAACCGGTTCGTCCACTACACCAACTATAAGTATAACCAATCCTAACGCACAGGTATTTAATTATGTGGCTACCATGGCAGGTCAATCGGGGCCTAAATGCTGGGGAGAACAAGGAACCAGAACTTTCAGAGCCGATGTTACAACCTGCTATGTAGGGAACGGGAATTATACAGTAAACATAACCGGAAATACCGTTTGGGAAATAGACGGTATAACCATAGTAATTATTTACCGCGACCCTGCTGCACTTTACGAAGGAACACTTTTGATTAATGATGGCTGCTGGGCTGTGCTTGGCGGGCCCGGAATTAACCAGCCGATAAATGGTTTTACTGCCTGCGCAAATTCAATTTTTGCTGATGGGTTTAATTGTTCAGGAGATATGCAGAACAATATTTCTCCTCCTTTCCACCAGGGTATTGTTAACGGTACAAGCGTTCAGTATCCTAATACATTCTGGAATTGCGACAGGGCTGCATGCGCTCCCATTACTGCAGGGCAAACTACTGCAACAATGGGGCTTATCCCTAATCCGAGCGATTGTTATACATGGAATGTTACGGGGCTTTATTACCAAACCATGTGCAACACTTGTATTCCTCCTACAGCAATGGTTGTTAATATTGATACCAACACGGTTGTTCATTCAACCTGCAACATGAGTAATGGTTCTGCAACCGTTACTGTTGTTTCGGGCGGACAGCCTCCGTATAGTTATTTATGGAATTCAATACCTCCACAAAACACGCAAACTGCAACTAATCTTGCACCCGGTGTTTATGTGGTTCAGGTTACAGACGGTTCAGGATGTAATATAGCTTTTGACACCGTTACTATTAATTCTATTCCGCCTTTTGTTCTCAATACCGTAACCGTTGACCTGACTTGCTACAATGACAACAGCGGAAGCGCAACGGTAAACATAACCGGAAACGGAGCTCCACCTTATGTATTTGCATGGAGCACTACACCGGTTCAGAGCACGGCAACGGCGTCTGGCCTTCCTGCAGGTGTTTATACAGTCACCGTTACAGACGCGAGCAACTGCGGTATTTCGACAAGTGTTACCATTAACCAACCGCCGCAGCTTACAGTCAACATTCAGAATGTTGTTCAAACGCTTTGTGGTTTCAATAACGGAAGCGCTGAAGCAGCAGCTGCCGGAGGAACGGGAACGCTCAATTATTCCTGGAATACAAACCCTGTACAGACCACTGCTATTGCGGGCAATCTGCCTCCCGGACTTTATACCGTTGTTGTTACGGATGCAAACAGCTGTACCGTATCTGCAACAGTTACCATCAATCCCTCTTCATCACCGGTTGTAACCCCGGTCAACTTAGGTACTAATCCAATCTGCCTGACGCAATCTACACAGCTCGATGCAAACGTAGTTGGAGGTACACCGCCTTTCAACTATAACTGGACACCGGCGACAGGATTAAGTGCAACCAATGTTAAGAGCCCGATAGCTAACCCTATTGTTACTACAACATACACCGTTGACGTTTCTGACGTTGACGGATGTACTTCATCGCCACAAAGTATTACGGTTGATGTTTACCAGCCGCTGACAGTTGTAGGCCTTGGAAACACTGCTATTTGCAGTGGCACTACGGTTAACATAGCAGCGAATGCGGGTGGCGGCGATGGCAATTACAATTACTTCTGGAACCCAACATTACCTAACGGCCCGGGACCTCATGCCGTGTCTCCCAACACCAGTACAAATTACACTGTAATTCTTACTGATGGCTGCGGTTCACCTGCTGTTACTGCAAGCGTTGTGGTTGTGGTAAGTCCGACCCCCGTGGTAGGTATTCAGCCTTCCAGTCCGCAAACAGGTTGTTCTCCATATAGTGTGCAATTTACTGACGCTTCTATTGTTCCTGCTCCTGCATCTATCGCGCAGTGGATTTGGTACTTTGGTGATAACGGAGGTTCCAATCTTCAGAATCCTTCTCACACCTACATGGCCGGAGGAGTTTACACGGTTCAATTAAAAGTAATCACATCAGACGGCTGTTCGGCTATTGATTCAATTCTGAATCTTGTAACCGTGCAGCAAACACCTGTAGCTTCTTTCTATCCAGACCCGAAAGTCACTACGATATTTACTCCCGATGTTGTGTTTTACAACACTTCACTTTATTACACAAGTTCCATGTGGGATTTCGGTGACGGTGGTACATCAAACATCAATAACCCTGCACACACCTATGGCGATACAGGAAAATACATGGTAACGTTGATTGTAACCGAAAGCTCTGCGCTGCAGTGTTCCGATACCGCCTATGATTTTGTTGTCATCAATCCCAACGTAGCCTTCTATGTTCCCAGTGCCTTTACACCCAATGGCGATGGTATTAACGAAACATTTTATCCTTTGGGCGAAGGATGGCAAGAAGGAATTGACAGCTACACTATGTATATATACAACCGTTGGGGCGAACTCATTTTCCAATCCAAAGACAAGCGCTTTGGCTGGGACGGCAAAATGCCCACAGGACTTGCTGCACCGGGAATGTATGTTTACATGTTTGTTATTAAGGATTTATACGGTAAGGAACACCAGTACCTCGGTTCGGTGGCTTTGATAAGATAATTTTTTTAAGGTTTTTTGGTTGGAAAAACGTCCCGAAATTTTCACCGGGACGTTTTTTTATTTGTATACTTTTGTAAAAATTTTCACTCATGGCAAATTCAGCATTTAAAGTACCCGTTCCGGTGAATGAACCGGTTTACGATTACGCTCCGGGAAGCGCAGAAAGAAAAAATCTTATCAAAGAATTAAAGAATGCACGTGACGTTGTAAAAGACATCCCCATGTATATTGATGGAGAAGAAGTGCGCTCGGGAAAAAAAATAAGCATGCATCCTCCGCATGACCACGGGCATTTGCTGGGACATTATCACCGCGGAGATAAAAGCCATGTGCAACAAGCCATAGAGGCAGCATTAAAAGCGCGTGCAGCATGGGCTGAAATGAGCTGGGAAAACCGCGCATCTATTTTTCTTAAAGCAGCCGATTTAATTTCGGGACCATACCGCGCCAAACTGAACGCTGCCACCATGCTGGGACAAAGCAAGAATGCGTACCAGGCAGAAATTGATGCCGCATGCGAGACGATTGATTTTCTCCGGTTCAACGTGAGTTATATGAGAGAGATTTACGCGCAGCAACCTATCTCTTCAAAAGGTGTGTACAACAGGATAGAACATCGCCCGCTCGAAGGTTTTGTATTTGCATTAACACCTTTCAACTTCACCGCTATCGCTGCCAATCTTCCTTCTTCGCCCGCCCTGATGGGAAACACAGTGGTTTGGAAACCGGCTAACTCCCAGATTTATTCTGCAAGCGTGCTTATGGAAATATTTATCAAAGCAGGGCTGCCGCCGGGAGTCATCAATTTAATTTATGTTTCTGGCCCCGATGCAGGCGATGTAATTTTTGCGCATCCCGATTTTGCAGGAATTCATTTTACGGGTTCTACAGCAGTATTCAGGGGCATCTGGCAAACTATAGGACAGAATATTTCTAAATATAAATCATATCCCAGAATTGTAGGGGAAACCGGAGGCAAAGATTTTATTCTTGCACATCCTTCCGCTGATGCCGATGTCCTCGCTACCGCTTTGGTACGGGGCGCTTTTGAATTCCAGGGTCAGAAATGTTCTGCAGCATCGCGTGCATATATTCCGAAATCGATGTGGAGCAGCGTGAAAGAAAAAATGGTGCGTGATTTAAAATCCATTAAGATAGGGCCAACAGAGGACTTCACTAATTTTGTGAATGCCGTGATTGATGAAACAGCTTTTGATAAAATCACTTCATATATAGACACGGCTAAAAAAAATAAAGAGGTAGAGTTTGTTTTTGGCGGAGGATACGACAAGGCGAAAGGATATTTCATAGAGCCCACAGTTCTTCTCACCAGCGACCCGTATTATGTTACCATGTGCGAAGAAATCTTCGGGCCTGTACTTACCGTTTATGTTTACGAGGACAGCCGCTTTGAAGAAATGCTTGATGTGGTTGACAAGACGAGCATCTACGCTTTAACCGGTTCCATTATTTCACAAGACAGGCATGCTGTGGAATTAGCTACAAAAAAATTAGTTCATGCGGCAGGTAATTTTTACATCAATGATAAATGCACCGGTGCCGTTGTCGGGCAGCAGCCCTTTGGCGGAGCCAGGGCATCAGGCACCAATGATAAATCGGGCTCCATGATTAATCTTCTGCGCTGGGTTTCTCTAAGAACGATTAAGGAAAACTTTGTACCTCCGAAAGATTACCGTTATCCGTTTCTGCAGGGCGATACATTTGAAACACAAGCGGCACAAAAAACACCTGCTGTGAAGGGACAGAAAATCATTCCTAATTAGTATAGATAACTTATTGATGCGGATTTGCAGATAATCTGAAAATCTGAAACGCATCTGTTATCTGAACCTACACGTTAACAATTCCGTGTTATTAATTATTCACTTGATAAGCGGTTCAGGTTAATAGCCATTATACTTTTACAGGCATGAAGTTGAAACGCATCAAGATTAGCATTCCTCCTTTTCTCAAGAACAAATATGTTATTGCTTCCATAGTACTTTTTGCCTGGCTCATTTTCTTTGATGGCAATGATTTTTTCACACAATATTCGTATCGCAAAAAACTGAATGAGCTTGAAAAAGAAAAGGAATATTATACAGTTGAGATAGAAAAAAGCCGTAACGCGCTTCAGTCACTCATCAGCAATAAAAAGAACCTGGAAAAATTTGCCCGCGAAAAATACCTGATGAAAAAAGACAACGAGGATATTTTTGTGATTCTCGAAAAAAATAATCAGCCGCAAAAATAAAAGGTAACATCTATCATCATTTCAATGATGATACTTCTCATTATTGATAATGGTAAACGCCCTGTAAACCTGCTCAAGAAGCAAGGGGCGAATCATTTGGTGTGTGAATGTGAATTTTGAAAATGAAATTTTAAGGTTTGCTCTTTTGCTTATCTCGCTTGCGAATCCATAAGCCCCTCCCGTCATAAAAATTATTTTGCGGTTTGAAGTCGTCAGCAATTTCTGAAGTTGATTAGCAAATTCAACAGACGAAAATTGTTTTCCGTTTTCGTCAAGTAAAATAACCACATCCCCCTCCCCTATTTGTTTCAATTGTTCTTTCTGTTCCTTCTCCTTTATCCGTTCAATGCTTTCTCCCTTTTCGTTTTTTGTTTTTAATTCCACAACGTTATGAGAAACATAACGGTTTATCCGCCCTTCATAAACCGACATAAGCTCTTTTACGGGTTTATCAAAAGTTTGCCCGGTAAAGACAAATAAAATTTTCATTGGAAAATGAAAAGTAAAAGCGCTTAGCTAAGCGAGTACAGCGAGTCAGCAACTTTTTCCATCAGCCACATAGGCGTGGAGGTAGCCCCGCAGATACCAACGCTATCTACTCCGGCAAACCATTCTTTGCGCAGCTCATCCGTATCTGAAATAAAAAAAGATTTGGGATTTATAGCTTCACAAACACTGAACAATGCTTTGCCGTTGGAGCTTTTTTTTCCGCTCACAAATACAATAACGTCATGTTGTTTTGCAAACTGCTCAAGCTGCGGCTCGCGGTTAGAAACCTGGCGGCACAAGGTATCGTTTGCTTCAAAAACTTCTTCCATTGGCTCTGTTGACTTCACATTGATTTTGCTTTCTATCATCTCTTTCATTTTCGTGAAGCCTTTGGTGCTCTTTGTAGTCTGGCTGAAAAAATAAACGGGTTTGTTAAAGTCAATCTGCTCCAGGTCTGATTCTTCTTTTACCACGATGGCTTTTCCATTCGTCTGGCCAACGAGCCCGTTAACCTCTGCATGTCCGCGCTCACCGTAAATCACAATCTGTGCATCACGTTCCCCGGTTTCGTCAAAACTTTTTCTCACCCTGTTCTGAAGCTTTAATACCACGGGGCACGATGCATCTACAAGTTCGATATTATTTTTTATTGCAGTCTGGTATGTTTCGGGCGGCTCGCCATGGGCGCGTATCAGCACTTTGCAATCGTGAAGAGAATTCAGTTGCTCGTGGCTGATAATTTTCAGGCCCTTTGCTTTGAGGCGCTCCACTTCCATGTTGTTATGCACAATATCCCCAAGGCAGTAAAGCTGCCCGCTCCGTTCCAATTCTTCTTCCGCCATACGGATAGCAAATACAACACCGAAGCAAAAACCGGAATTAGGGTCTATGGTAACTTTCATTGATGCAAAGATACGTTTTAGTCATTAGTCATTGGTCATTGGTTTCCAATACCAAATTTTTCAGCAATAATTTTCAATACAAAATCGAGCTGCTCTTCCCGCGTAAGCGAAGTGTTATCCAGAACGATGGCGTCATCTGCTTTTACAAGCGGACTGATTTCTCTCGTGGTATCGGTGTAATCGCGAGCCCGGATGTTTTGTTTCACTTCCTCGAACGTAATTTCAATTCCCTTTGAAGCAAGCTCATCATACCTGCGTTTGGCGCGTACATCAAGGTCAGCGATCATAAATATTTTCAGGTCGGCATTTGGAAAAACCGTTGTGCCTATGTCGCGCCCGTCCATGACGATATTTTTTTCTTCAGCAAACTTTCGCTGCATAACTACCATTTTTTTTCTAAGAGCTGGAATAGCACTCACCGCGCTTACAATATCCGAAACTTCAGGGCTCCTGATTTCTTTTTCGACATTTACACCGTTGAGAAAAATGTCGTGCTTGCCCGGTGCATTGATGTTTTGAAATTCAATTTCCATGTGCGCCAGTATATCCGTCTGCTCATTTTCTGGTTTGTTTATAAAACCCGAAGCCTTTATTTTATTCTTCAAAAAAAAATAAGCAGCAGCGCGGTACATAGCTCCCGAGTCAATGTAGCTGAATCCAAGCCGCTGTGCCACATCGCGTGCAAGCGTGCTCTTGCCGCACGATGAGTACCCGTCAACGGCAATGATAATTTTCTTCTGCATTAAATCTTAAAAGATTCTGTTAGTCCGCTGCAACTGTTTTCTTCCTGAAAAAATCGTACGGGTTAGTAGATACCGTCAGATGGTTTGACATTCCCGCCACATGATATTGCGCCATTCCGAAACTTACATAAAAACGGTTTACATGCAAGCCGAAACCAAACGACATTCCTGAAACGCCTCCTTTATTTTCCAGCTTCATCTCGGCCCTTCGCTGGAAATTGTACGCGTAACGCAGCGAAAAGTTTTTCGAAAAGACAAGCTCACTTCCAAGGATAAAGTGCCTGGAGAATTTATCCCAGAAAGTAATTTCTGTAAGTGTTACTTCTCCCGTGAGCGGATCAACACTTAATGCTGTAATAGGATTCAGATAGGTATAATCAAATTTTTCGATGTGACGGTACGTGAGGATTACGCGAAATGGTGCATGAGGAAATTTTTTAGAAAACCCAAACATCACTTCGGGTTTTACGGGTTCTTTCTCATCGCTTTCGGTGTATTGCTTTATTTGTGAGCCAAAATTTCTTGCCATCAAAGCTGCCGATACTCCCCTTGCAGAATCAGAAGCGTAAGACACAGCAATGTCTCCGGCCAAACCATAGGAAGTGTATTCTTCAAGATGAGAATAAATGAATTTAATATCGCTTCCTACATTAAAATATTTATTGGTTTGATATCCCCACCCTATTTGCAGCGCATGATCTGCTGCAGTAAACGAGCCGTTTATATTTCCGTAAATATCTGCTGATGTAAATGTTCCGTAATTGATGTAGTGCGCTGCCACCTGGAACGTTCCCAGCTTCTCATATGCTTTAGTATAGGATGCATCGCCACCGCTTACGTCTGCATAATATTTTACTCCGCTAAAGGAAATCATATTATCCATCGAGGAATTAAGCAACGAAGGATTCATGGTAGCGGGATTCGGGTCATTATCATTGACCGCGATAAACGTTCCTCCCAGAGCGGCAATTCTTGCAGAGGCGCTTAGACTAAGAAATGAATAAACACCATTTCCCCCAATCTGCGCTGAAGAATACAAAGAAAAGATACAAGCCAAAGCCAGCGTAAATTTTTTCATATCACAAATAAAAGAAACATTTTGCGATGCTAACGAAAAGGCCGGAAGATTATTATAAATGCATGCGTTTGGAATAATATTCCAACAAAAAAGCGCCTTACGGGGCGCCTTTCCTCACATGAAACATGAAAACAATTTCTTAGGAGTTATTTCTTATAAAATGTTCGAGTTCTGATATACTGCTTTCAAACGTGAACGAATTATTGACGAGGAAAAAATTTTGCCTGTCCATTACAGATGAATAACCGGCTTCGGCAAGTTCCAGCTTTTCGGATTCAAACGTGAGCATGTCCATTAAGTCGGCAAGCTGCGCAGAAGAAACCGGGTTGGA
The DNA here is from genome assembly GCA_002215675.1 of Bacteroidetes bacterium 2013_40CM_41_45. GTDB lineage: Bacteria > Bacteroidota > Bacteroidia > AKYH767-A > 2013-40CM-41-45 > 2013-40CM-41-45. The sequence goes on from NGFH01000005.1 coordinate 304,543, forward strand.
AGCAATGGCCTGCTTTGCAACCTGCAGCTTGCTGCTATCGAACGAGCGGTTTGCAATTACGTTTTTCAATTCTGCAAACGCTGCCGCGCTCATGCACGCAGGAACCGGAGTATAAACGGTATTTATGCAATCATTATTATAAAAATGATTTGGGCCTGCATAAAGCGGTTGAACTGAAATGGCAAGCCGGTCGTAATTATCCGTAATACCGGTTACACGCGAAGCAGCAGGAATTTCAATGTATCCGTTATACACAACCTTATCCATAAATTTTTTGTAGTTATAGGAATGACCATGGTAGACAGGTTCTCTTTTGTAAACCACCATATAATGGTATCCAGGCTCGATAGCAGAAAAATCAACCGTTGTTCCATAGTTCATAAAGGGACTGTTATCGAGTGAAACAGAAACAAGATTTCTGCCTGTACCGGAAACCGTAAGTTCCGACTGGTGGTTAAGCGCTCCGGCAAAGCCGCCTGCGAGCTGAAGTGCGAGTCCTGCGATAAGTTTTTTCATAAAACTCTTCTTTATTTTTTTGGTTGCTTGTATTGCAATTTCAAATGCTGTGCCAAACTCATTTTCGCAGTTTTTGGTTCATCTGCCGTTCATTGAATGCCGCATTTTGAGTTTATTTACACAATCATTCTACATTTACATCGCCAATTAGAATTATGAAACTCGATATCCTTGCCTTTGCCGCACATCCCGATGATGCTGAACTCGGATGTGGAGGAACACTTTTGCTCCACAAATCACTGGGAAAAAAAATCGGTATTGTTGATTTAACCAAAGGTGAAATGGGAACACGCGGCACTCCCGAAACCCGCATGCAGGAAGCAGAAGCGGCTTCGCAGGTTCTTAAACTTGACGTGCGCGAAAACCTTGGTTTTGCAGATTGCTTTTTCAGGAACGATATGGACCACCGCATGAAAGTGATTTCCGTTATCAGAAAATATCAGCCGGAAATTATTCTTGCAACTGCTGTGAGAGACCGCCACCCCGACCACGGCCGCGCTGCGCAGCTTGTTGCCGAAAGCAGCTTTCACGCTGCGCTTGTTAAAGTAGAAACATCTTCAAATGGCAAACCACAAAATGCATGGAAAATAAAAGCGCTCTATCATTACATACAAGACAGAAATATCAACCCCGATTTCGTTGTAGATATTTCCGGATGGATGGAAATAAAAATGGAAGCGGTTCGTTGTTTTAAATCGCAGTTTTATAATTCTTCCTCCCAAGAACCCGAAACACCTCTCACCTCAAAGCATTTCCTGGAGAGAGCCGTTGAAAGCAGAAGCGCTGAATTGGGCAGAGGCGTAGGAGCCGCATTTGCCGAAGGTTTTACGGCGGCAAGAATTCCCGGAATAAAAGATTTGTTCAGTTTAATCTGATTTAAGTAATCTTTCATAGTTCGCTTGTAACTTCGCGGTTTCTTAATCTAATCATGGGGTTATTTTAGCTAACTTCGCATACAGACAAGAAATTGATGCGGATACATTCTTTTTCTCCCGGGAAATTTTTCAATGTTGTATTGATTTTTATTTCCACGTTGCTCTTTACGCAGCAGGTTAATGCACAGTTTTACAACGGCACGCAAATGCAGTTTGGCAAAAACCGTGTGCAATATGAAGACCGTTTCTGGTCGTTCTACAGATATAAAAATTTTGAGGCATACTATTATGTAGGCGGGCGCGAACTTGCTGAATACACAGGAAGTGTTGCCGGAAAAGATATTGAGGAAATTGAAAAGCTGTTTGACTTTGCGCTGGAGGGAAAAATCCAGTACCTCATATACAACAAGCTTAGCGATGCAAAGCAAAGCAACATTGGGTTGCAGAACGAAGATGCGCAGAATAACATTGGCGGCTACACGCGCATCGTAGGCAATAAAGTGTTTATTTATTTTGAAGGCGACCATGAAAAATTTCACCGCATGATTCGCGCGGGCACAACCAAAGTGCTGCTCGATGAAATTATGTATGGTGGAGATGTGCGCGAGCGGCTCCAGAATGCAGCCCTTTTGTTTATGCCGGAATGGTATGAGAAGGGATTGATATCCTATATTTCTTTTCCATGGGATACAAAAATTGACGACCTGATGCGTGACGGAGTAGTCTCTAAAAAGATGCTGAAGCTTAACCGTCTCACCGGTGAGCAGGCCAGGATTGCCGGGCATTCCATGTGGAGGTATATCGTAGAAACATACGGAGAATCTTCTGTGTCTAACCTTCTTTACATGACGCGTCTCAATAGAAATATCGAAAGCGGAATGCAGTTTGTTCTTGGCGTATCGCTCAATACACTTACCGAAAATTGGCAGGAATGGCTTCGTAACCAATATGAAGATATTGATAAAGAACGCTCTGTCCCAGCAGGAAATCCTGTAATAAAGAAAACGAAAAAAGATATTTTATACACGCGTGTTCAAACAAGTCCTGATTCAAGATACACGGTATTTATTATGAACGATTTAGGAAAGTATAAAATAAAAATAAGGGATAATCAGCAGCAGAAGACAAAGAAAATCTTAAAGAGCGGGTACCGTTCCTATATGTTCGAAACCGATGGGTCATTCCCGCTGGTAGCATGGCATCCGTCAGGAAGAATTATTGCCATCATACGTGAGCGAAAGGGCAAACTTTTACTCGGAACATATACACTGGCGACCAGAAAATATGAGGAGTCGCAACTATTCAATTTCGAAAAAGTGCTTGACTTTTCTTATTCCGATGACGGGCAACTGCTGGTGATGTCGGCTGTGCAGAAAGGACAGTCCGATATTTTTGTTTACAACCTGCGCACGCGAACCTATGAGCAAATTACCAAAGATGCTGCTGATGACATGAGCCCGCGCTTTTTTCGCAACGGAACAAAAATTATTTTCAGCTCGAACCGCAATAATGATACACTGAATGCGAAAGCAAAAACAGATACGGTTCTCCCGGGCAGCTATGATATTTTTATGTATGACTATTCCACCAAAGACGACTTGCTGAAACGTGTTACGTCTACAACCAGCATTAACGAAATCAACCCGGTTGCTTATGATTCAATGACTATCGCTTATCTCGCGGATAATAATGGAATTTATAACCGCTTTCTTGCGCGCATAGACAGCGTGATAAGCTTTATCGACACCACGGAGCATTACCGATACATTATTGAAACACGTCAGCAAACAGATTATTACAGGAATATTTTATTTCAAGATGTTAACAGGTCCATGACAAAACTGAACGAGCTGGTTTTTGAAAACGGCAGGTACAAAATGTATACGTACGATTTGAAATCGTGGGACCAAACTTCAGCTGTTATACCTCTTAATACCGCGTTCAGAAATTCTTCCAACAAGGGCCTGGCTGCTAATCAAACAAACCCCGAAGTAATTCAGCCCAAAGAAGGCAAGAAGGAACAGCATGAAGAAATTTCTGAAACCGATACTTCGAAAATTGATATTAACAATTATGTTTTCCAGAGCGAGTTTCCGAAATCAAAACGAAAAACGGAAGAGGCAGCCCAGGATACCGGTGAAAAAAATGTGTCTAACATTAAGTCAGAGCAACAGCCCGGCGATACAGCTAAAACAGCTCTAATAATTAAACCCAGAAATTACGAAACCTCTTTCACTGCCGATTACGTGGTGACCCAGGTAGATAACGGTTTGCTGAATGAAACATACCAGCCGTTTATTCCCGGCGGTGGCGGTTATTATAACCCGGGGCTTAATGGATTTCTGAAGCTCGGCATCAGCGATTTGCTCGAGGATTTTAAAATCACCGGGGGTGTGCGCATTACTGCCGACCTGAACGGCTCTGAGTATTTTCTCAGTTACGAAAATTTAAAAAGGCGTCTTGATAAGCAATTGCTTTTTTATCGCGCCAGCCAGGTAAACAATGCCGGGTTATTTTATTACCGCTCAAAAACACACCAGGTTTTGTACCGCGTAAGCTGGCCTTTCAGCGAAGTGTCTTCTGTAAAAGGTACTATTTCATATCGAAACGACCGCCAGGTAATACTTTCCAGCGATGTAAATACACTCCTCACAGAGGATGAAAACAAGAACTGGATTGCACCCAAGCTCGAATATGTTTTCGACAACACTATTTCCAGGGGGCTTAACCTGTATAATGGAACGCGCTTAAAAGTTTTCGGAGAATATTTTAAAAATGTTGATCAGAAAAAAACCGATATGTTTGTGTTTGGCGCGGATGTAAGACATTATCAGAAAATACACCGGCAAATTATCTGGGCCAACCGCATAGCAGGAAGCGCTTCTTACGGAAGCCAGAAAATTATTTTTTATATGGGGGGAGTGGATAACTGGTTCAACCCTAAATTCGACCAGACTATTCCAATTGATTTCAACCAGAATTATGCCTACCAGACTATTGCTACGCCTCTGCGTGGATTTGACCAGAACATACGCAACGGAAATAAGTTTGTGCTTGCAAATTCTGAAATCAGGATTCCGATATTCACGTATTTGCTTAACCGACCTGTACGCTCTGATTTCATCCGCAACTTCCAGGTGGTTGGCTTTGCCGATGCAGGAACGGCATGGACCGGCCCCGACCCGTATGACACCAGCAATTCGCTGAACAATTCTGTAATTCCAAGCCCGCCTTACACCATTACTATTTATTACCAGCGCGAACCTATCGTTGCCGGATACGGATTCGGGTTACGTTCCCGTGTGCTTGGCTACTTCATCCGCGCCGACTGGGCATGGGGATATGAAGATGGCAGGCAGCTTCCGCAGAAATTTTATTTTTCCTTCGCGCTGGATTTCTGATTTAGTCCGAACCTATTACTGATTACTATTGTTGCAATGAAAAACACGTTAAACCAAAACAATATGACATCTATATTCATCATCCTTGTCATCGGTATCATAGCCGGTGTCTTCAGCGGATTTATCGGTATCGGGGGAGGATTGGTTATCGTTCCGTGTCTTGTTTACTTTTTCGGAATGACCCAACATGCAGCGCAGGGAACTTCACTCGCCATGATGCTGCCACCCATCGGAATTCTTGCCGTGCTTAACTACAACCAGAAAGGAATGGTCGACTGGAAAATTGCCGCCATCCTCTGCATTACTTTTCTCGCAGGAAGTTTTCTCGGCTCCAAAGCAGCCATTTCCCTGCCCGCTGATACGGTAAAAAAAATATTTGGTGTGGTAATTATTATTGTCGGCATTAAAATGATTCTTGAAAAATAATTTATGTCTTCTCCATCGGTCAAAGAGAAAATCCAAAAAGCGGCTAAAGAATTTCTGCCCGAGATAACTTCCATAAGGCGGCACATCCATGCTCATCCTGAACTTTCATTCGAGGAACATAAAACTGTTGAATATGTGTCGGGACAGCTTACTTCATTTGAAATTACAAACCAAAAGCGCGCAGCAGGAACGGGCCTTGTTGCATTGCTCGAAGGAAAAAATCCCGGCAAGAAAACCATAGCGCTTCGCGCCGATATGGATGCGCTTCCAATCCAGGAAACAAACAATGTAGAATATCGGTCACAGAATAACGGTGTGATGCATGCATGCGGGCACGATGTGCATACTTCTTCGCTGCTGGGCGCTGCGAAAATTCTTTCGGGTTTAAAAAATGATTTTGAAGGAACCATAAAATTTATTTTCCAGCCGGCAGAAGAAAAACTTCCCGGTGGCGCTTCGCTGATGATTAAAGATGGCGTTCTAAAAAATCCTGTGCCTCAAAGCATCATCGGGCAGCATGTGATGCCCCAGATTGTTACCGGCAAGGTGGGATTCCGCAGCGGACTGTACATGGCGTCTACAGATGAACTGTATGTTACTGTAAAAGGGCGGGGCGGACATGGCGCAATGCCTCATCTTAACATTGACCCGGTGCTGATGGCTTCACAGATTATTGTCGCCCTGCAACAGGTGGTAAGCCGCATGGCGCAGCCCATTATGCCCAGTGTCCTTTCATTTGGAAAAGTAATTGCCAACGGCGCCACTAACGTGATTCCCGATGAAGTATATATGGAAGGAACCTTCCGCACATTTGATGAAACATGGCGCGCAACAGCGCACAAAAAAATGAAAACTCTCGCAGAAAAAATTGCTGAAGGAATGGGCGGCTCCTGCGATTTTAAGATTGTGCGCGGTTATCCTGTTTTGAAGAATGATGCTCCTCTTACTGCCCGCATAAGAAACAGCGCAGAGAATTATATGGGCAAGGAAAATGTAACCGACCTTGATATGTGGATGGCTGCAGAAGATTTTGCATACTATTCTCACGAAGCGCCTGCCTGCTTTTACCGTCTTGGCGTGCGCAATGAAAAGAAAGGAATCATTTCACCTGTTCACACGTCTACTTTTAATATTGATGAAGACGCCCTTGTTACCGGAATGGGATTGATGGCGTGGCTTGCTCTTGAGGAGTTGAATGTGTGATTATTAATTGAAGAAATGAAATTATTTTTTAAGTCCATATCATTTTTTGTTGTGTTGATTTTATTTTCGTGCGAGAAAAATATCACTGTAGACCTTCCCACGCCTGAACAAAAAATAGTTGTTGAAGGATATATCGAAACCGGGCAGAGAGCCATAGTAACTCTCACAAAAACCGCAGCATTTTTTGCACCTGTAGATTCGTCATCGCTTTTTAGCTACCTGGTAACAAACGCAGTGGTTACTGTTTCAGATGGAACAACCAGCGAGCAGCTTATTCTCACCATCGATACAAGCCAGTACATTCCTTTGGTTTATAAATCATCAACCCTGACGGGGCAGGAAGGAAAAACATACACGCTGACTGTAGTAGCTGACGGAAAAACATTAACCGCTGTAACCACCATCCCCCATGCTGTTCGGCTGGATAGTGTATGGTATAAAGAGCAGGAAGGACACGACTCGCTTGGCTTTGCCTGGGCACACCTCACCGACCCTGATACCCTGGGAAATTGTTACCGCTGGTTGGCAAAACGGATTGGAAAAGACAAACGTTTTCTTGCTCCCATCGGCTCTGTTTTTGAAGATAAGTTTATCAACGGCAAATCGTTTGACTTTGCGTACAACCGCGGCTCTGAACCCAACGCCTACGATAACAATACTGAAGATGGCTCGCGCGGATATTTTCACCAGGGCGATACCATTGCCGTAAAATTCTGCTCTATCGACCGCGCGCATTTTGATTTCTGGCGCATAGAAGAAGTGCAGGTGAGCAACAATGGAAATCCTTTTGCAGCCCCCGCCCCTATTCCAACGAACATTAAAGGAGGCATCGGTATCTGGGGCGGATATGCAGCTACATTTGATACGATTATTGCGCGGTAATACCAGAGTGATTATCCTGGTTTATTTACTTTTACTCCACTGGAAAAACTCATGTGGCGCGTACGCATCATAATTCATTTCCTGTGTGCAGTTTTTATTTTTAATGGTACCACTGCTAATGCTCAGGATTCTTCATCTGTCGAGCAAGGTCATATAAAAATTTATAATGATTTGCATTATGGAATATTAAGAACACAATTCCTAGACCCTGCGTGGGGAAATTTTATAGAGACAGAACATTTCCCAAATTATAATATCCGATTTGTTTTAGAAGATATTTCTCTTTCCTTTAATATCGGTTTTCATTCATCAGATTTTACCTTCAATCATTTTTTCAGGTCTGGGAGCAACAGAATTATATGGAATACTGAGCTTGGAATTAAGGAGAAATATTTTTTTAAAATTAATAGAATAAGCCAATACGATTTAAGTTATTTCAACGGCACATTAGCATATAATATTGGATATATAAGCGAAAGAACTTTTTCAATTACAGATTTTCTATTTCGCTATGCTCCAAATTTTTTGAATAAAAAGGATATGATTTTTAAAATAGGAGGAGGTTTATCAAATTGCAATGGACATGACGAATATTTAGAAGCAGGAGGGTGGACTCAGGGCGGTTGGTTCGAGGCATTTTTTGGTACACATAGTATAAATGAACTAGGATATATTTTTGAAGCGGAATATTATTACAGACCTTTCAAACACGTATCATTTAGAGCATTTACTAATTACCGTCATTTTAAAACCTTTGTTCCGCTGTTTTCTTATGGCATTTCAGGAGGAGTAAGTTTTTAAAACTCGCTTGATTCAGTTCAAAATAACTTTGGCGCAGTAAAATTTATCCCCGGAAAAACATTTTACAAAATAAATTCCCCGGTTCCAGGAGGAAACATTAATGGTTGTTTGTGATTTATTGTTTGTGGTTTGTTGTTGAGTAAAAATTTTCTGACCTAGTACATCGTAAACTTCAACTTTTGAAATCGTAAATCGTATATCGTATATCGTAAATTGATTATTAGCCGGATTCGGAAAAATAAAAACCGGGGAAGACTCCTTATTTTCTTCCACAGAAATATTCTGGCAATAATTTTGCACGGCAAGCAGCGATTTATACAGATTGAGCCGTCCGTTTGAAACCGTAACACCAGTAAGTGTGGGAAGGGTATCTACACTTTCCAATAAAAGTTGTTTCATCACCAAAGCCGTTGCTGCAGGGTCCAGGCGGTACTCATCAACCAACTGTGTGCAGGCCACAGCCCACATGAGCGCTACCGCCCCTGCAACATGCGGTGTGGCCATAGATGTTCCGGTCAAGGTGCCGTAAGCGTTACCAGCGTATGTGCTAAGGATTGCAACCCCTGGAGCGCCCAGGTCAATGCTAGTGTCACCGTAGCACGCGTTGGAATAAAGAGCATCAAACGATGTCGTGTTGGTAACGGAAATAAGCCAGTCGCTGGGGCAGCCGGTTGGGATATCGCCAACAACATCTACATCCACATTCGAGTTGGGCCCCGCACCGGCATTGAGAATTCCCACGCTGCCTAATGAATCATACATGGCGCACCACAGCGGGTAGTTTGACGGCTGTCCGTTATTTACTCCGAAGGAAGAATTGGTAGAAACAATGAAAGCACCCTTCGCACCATTGGTCTGGTTATAAAGCTTACGCATATTGTATACGTATGTATACGCGCCCACCACAAATGACTCGGTAGCAGACGACGGCTGCACAGGCATAATTTTTACATTCCAGTTTACGCCCGCAACACCGGTGATATTATTTCCGATAGCGCCAATAATACCCGACACGTGAGTGCCGTGATTGCAGCTTCCTATATTTCCCGTCTGCGTCTGCGCATTCCATCCGTCAAAGTCATCTACATATCCATTGGTATCATCGTCAATGCCGTTGCCGGGAATCTCGAGATAGTTCTTCCAGAAATTCAAATCTTCATGCGCAAGGTCGGCCCCGCAATCAATCACCGCAACTACAATGGTATCGCCCTGAGCAGTAAGCCCGCCTGTGGTGATGCCCCAAGCTTCGGGCGCATCAATGTCAGCATCGGGAGTACCGCCTGTCTGGCCGGTGTTATTCATATTCCATTGAGAGGCAAACATGGTATCGTTAGGAACCGCCCTCAATTCTGTTTCATGATTTTTTTGTGCGAGCAGGATTCCATTTGTTTTTTTCAGAAGCTCAAGTGAAGCATCATCATCTCCTGCGGAAGAGCGTAGCAGATAAATATTCGGAGAAACAGAAATGTGTCTTGCTATACTGAATAAGGAAGATAGATTCTGATGTGCAAGAATTCTTTCCGCATCATCTCCCGTCTTTAACAATACCATGAACTCATTTGAAATTGTTTGCCCGGGTTGTTGCGCATTCAACCCTGCGATAGAAAAGAAACAAAAACAAAGAAAAAAGGTTTTCTTCATTACAAATCTTATAACGGAAAAAATTACTCTGAAGTATTTGTCTTTAACACAAGGTCGCTTGCTATGGCAAGATTTTCAGCTTTCTCTTTCTTGAAATAATTCCATATTACATCATGAGGAAGCGGTGCAACTATTTCTGTTTTTGTTTTATGCACCGGGTGAATAAATTCAATCTTTACAGCGTGAAGGTGAATGCCTCCATGTTCGTTACTGCGTTCGTAGCCGTATTTTACATCTCCTTTTATCGGGCTGCCGATAGCCGCTAACTGCACGCGTATCTGGTGGTGCCGCCCCGTTTTGGGAATAACTTCGAGCAGGAAAAACCGTTCGGATTTACCTACAACACGATAGCTTAGTTCCGCTTTCTGCGCTCCTTTTACATTGGTCTCCTGGATGTAACTTTTATTTTCCTGCTCATTCTTTTTCAAAAAATGAGTCAGCGTTCCCGAGGGCGGTTCCGGCTTATTCTTCACCACAGCCCAGTATATTTTTTGCACATCATGCAAGCGAAACATATCATTCATACGTGCCAGCGCCTTGCTTGTTTTCGCAAAGAGAACTACTCCGCTCACCGGGCGGTCCAGGCGGTGAATAACCCCGATGTAAACATTTCCCTGTTTGTCGTATTTCTTTTTGAGGTATTCCTTGACCCGTTCACTCAACGGAACATCACCCGTCTTATCACCCTGTACAATATCGGATGATTTTTTATTCACGGCAATGATATGATTGTCTTCATAGAGAACTTCGAGAGATGAAAGCTTAGCCATTGCTTGTCGGGGTATTAGTATTGTTCTTTCTGGTTAGGAAAATCTTTGCTTTTTATATCTTGAATATATTTCTGCACAGCATTTTTCATGTCAGAATAAAGACTCATATATCGTCTTAAAAACCTCGGGTGAAATTCCTGGTTTATGCCGAGCATATCGTGAATAACCAATACCTGGCCGTCAACACCGCTGCCGGCCCCTATGCCAATGACAGGAATTCTAAGCGATGAAGCGACTTTTCCCGCAAGAGTAGCGGGAATTTTTTCCAGCACAATTGAAAAGCATCCGCATTCTTCAAGGATATGTGCATCTTCTTCGAGGCGTTTCGCTTCTTCTTCTTCTCGGGCGCGTACCACGTATGTTCCGAATTTATAAATAGACTGAGGGGTTAATCCTAAATGGCCCATCACCGGAACGCCGGCAGATAAAATTCTTTCCACCGATTCTTTCACTTCTCTTCCGCCTTCGAGCTTTACCGCATGCGCTCCCGACTCTTTCATAATTCTTATCGAAGAATTTAATGCTTCTTTCGAATTGCCCTGGTAAGAACCAAAAGGTAAATCGACAACAACCAACGAACGCTTTACCGCTTTAACTACTGAAGTGGCATGATAAATCATCTGGTCCAGCGTGATGGACAATGTGGTTTCATGGCCTGCCATCACGTTTGAAGCAGAGTCTCCAACCAGCACCACATCAATTCCCGCATCATCAATAATTCTTGCCATGGAAAAATCATAAGCAGTGAGCATACTGATTTTCTCCCCGGCTTTTTTCATTTCCTGGAGCGTATGTGTGGTTATCCTGCGTTTTTCGTCCATGAATTTTTATTTGAATCTTTCGATGGCATCCTTCAGGTCTTTATTTTCCTTGGTCAGCATGTCATTCAATTGTTTTTCTTTCTTCAGCGCTCTGCTCAGTACATTTACAAGTTCATCTTTGTCAGCGGTTTCCGGAGAACTTTTAACGGCTTTGCGAAGCGAATCGTTTTCACTTGTCATCCTCTGAATCTCGAGCTGCAGCGAAATAATTTTTCCCCGCAACGCCAACGTATCCGAGAGTGTATCTGCCGGATGATTAAAAGCGCTTAACTGTGCATTTTGCTCTTTCATGGCAGCATTTTCCTTTTTTAATTCCTCAAGCTGGTTAATCATGTAATAATAATTACCTGCCGTGAGCGTAATAATTTCAGATGCATCGGTGCTTTCGGGTTGATTATTTTTTCCCGGTATCACATCTTTCTGGTTGACGCTTATCTTTTTTTCGGGAATGGTAACAAAAAAATTATCCATCATGGCAGTGGTTCCGGGGCCCAGAACTATTCCCGCCCTGCCGCTTTTGTACGCCAATTCGGTAAATGATGCCAAGAAATTGTTATTCAGGTACACATCATAATTTTTATCCGCTGTTCTTATTTCTATCCTGTTGTAAAGGTCAGGGGCAAGAAAAAAATCGCTGTGAACCCAGCCTGCATTTTTCTGTCCGCCACTGAGCAATTTATAATTTACACCATCAAGTTTTTTAATGCGGTATTGATTTTGCCCGTTGAACTCGAATATCAAAGCGCCTTTGTTGTCGGCCTGCGCCATAAAAATTATTCCTGCCGATGCTTCTTCTGATGCTGAAGCCGCCAGCTTGATGCCTGCAGAAATTGAATATTCACTGAGTTGATTTTCCCACTTCGGAAAAATGGTGTAACCGGTAAGCGTATTGCGTCTGTGCAAAATGTATTCGCCATTCTGGATTACAAAAAAATTGTCGGCATTGGATGCCGTCATCCACAAGTCATTATCACTTTCAAAATCTTCATGCAAAGCCGACTCCGTGAAGTTTTGCTTGACTAGTTGTGCAGTCAAAGCCAAGGGAGCAGATATTCCTGTCGCCAGGAACCATAAGACAAACCTTAAACTGCTATTAATACTGCCGGGCATTACAGTGCAAAGGTAAAAGGAATTATGGCGGGGATGAAAGAGAATAGTCCTAAAAATGAACCCAATCACTTTAATTTCTTAACAACCCCTAAAAAACAAACGCCTCTTATTCCTCTCTCCTTAGAAAAGAGATAAGAGACGAATGGCGAAACCGTATTAAATAAGGTTTCTTAGAACTGGATTATCATATATCCCTTTGTTTCCAAGGGGCTGGTAGGGGTAGAATCAAACTGGGCGCTTTCGGCCGCCTGTTTGGCTTTCGTATACAGGTATTCGCTGTTGGTAGTGCTGCCCTCGCTTCCCGGAACGGCTTTAATAACGTGCCCGTATTTGTCAACAGTAATGCTAATTACAACCGTACCTTTTTGCTCGGTAAGATTGGTGACCACGGGCGGTTTAAGGATAGTTCGGTCTGCGACTTTGTAGCGGATGTTAAAGCTTTGATAGGTAACGGATTTTTCACCTCTTTCGCGAGGGGCGCCTGCGGTTGCAGATGCTGCAGATGCAGGCGCAGTTGAAGGCGCTGCCTGTTCTTCAAAATAAATTGCGCTTACATCTTTTACATTTACGCTTTTGGGGTTATTCTTGTACGTATACGTCACAAGGCCGTCTTTAACAGATGCAATTACTCCGCTAATCTTTTCGCCCGATTTCATCACAATAGTATGTTGTGCAAAGCAGGAAATAGCAAACAAAACGGTTGCTGCGCTTAAAAAAATTCTTTTGTTGGTCATTTTTATTTGTTTTTAATTGATGAAACAAATTTACGGCTGATTGAGCTACCTTTGCGGGAGTTTTTAACAAAAAACTGACATACAAAATTGGAAAACTTTTGCTGAGGATTCAATGAAACTTCTCTTTAATTATCTGAAACAATACCGCGGGCTGGTGATTCTAACGCTGGTTCTTGCATCCGTTAACCAGGTATTTTCTCTCCTGGATCCATGGATATTCCGCATCGTTATTGACAAGTATGCTACTAAGCCCGAATTGTACACTGTAAATGAATTCATGCAGGGAGCAGGATTGTTACTGCTTGCAGCAATGGGTGTTGCATTCATTTCGCGGGTGGCAAAAAATTTCCAGGACTATTATCTTAATGTGATTACGCAGCGGCTGGGTGCGCAGATTTACGCTGACGGATTACAACATTCGCTTCAGCTTCCTTACCAGGTTTTTGAAGACCAGCGCAGCGGGGAAACCCTGGGCAAGCTGCAGAAAGTACGTACCGATACGGAGAAGCTGATGAGCGCAATGATTAACGTTCTTTTCACTACACTGATAGGAATTATTTTCGTTACCGTTTATTCTATTACGGTTTACTGGGTAATCGCACCGGCATATTTTTCAATTATTCCGCTGCTTGGCACATTAAGTTTAGTGCTGAGTAAAAAAATAAAGCGGGTGCAGAAAGTGATTGTAAAAGAAACGACTGCTCTTGCGGGCAGCACCACTGAATCTTTAAGAAACATAGAGCTGGTCAAAAGCCTGGGATTGTCCCAGCAAGAGATTACACGCCTTAACAATGCCACAAAAAAAATTCTGAAGCTGGAGCTGAAGAAAGTACGGTATATAAGGTCGCTAAGCTTTGTGCAGGGTACTTCTGTTAACCTGCTCCGCAATGCGCTTTTGTTTTTTATGTTGTACCTGGTTTTCACTCATAAGCTCACATTCGGTCAGTATTTTTCATTGTTCATTTATTCGTTTTTCATTTTCGGCCCGCTGCAGGAATTGGGTTCTATTATCAATACGTATCGCGAGGCGGAAGTATCTCTCAAAAATTTTGATGACATCCTGAAAACCCCTCATGAGCCGCGTCCTGCAAATCCTAAAGAAGTCGGATTGATAAATGAATTGGAGTTTGAACATGTTTATTTCAAACACCTGACCGGAAATGTAAATGCCATAGACGATATCAGCTTTGATATTAAGTTAGGCGAAACGGTTGCATTTGTGGGACCTTCGGGTGCAGGAAAAACCACGCTCGTAAAATTGCTGGTGGGATTATACCGTCCCATGAGCGGTAATATTCTTTATAACAACATCAGCTATGATGATGTTGACCTTGACAAACTGCGGGAGCAAATCGGGTTTGTAACACAGGACACGCAGTTATTTTCCGGAACTATTCGTGAAAATCTTTTGTTCGTTAATCCTAAAGCAACCGATAAAGAATGCCTGGAAGTATTGCAGCAAGCCGCCTGCCAGCCTCTGCTTGCACGTGCAGACAAAGGGCTCGATACTATCATTGGTGAAGGCGGAATAAAAGTATCGGGAGGAGAAAAGCAACGTTTATCCATTGCACGTGCACTGCTCCGCAAGCCGCGCATTATTGTTTTTGATGAAGCGACATCATCCCTCGACTCCCTTACCGAAGAAGAAATCACTGAAACCATTCGCACACTTTCAGAACATAAGGAGCACCTGACGATTCTTATTGCTCACCGTCTTTCCACCATCATGCATGCCGACAGGATTTGCGTGCTCGAAAAAGGAAAGATTATTGAGAGCGGTAATCACAGGGAATTGCTTGACTTGAAAGGTTTATATTATGCCATGTGGCGGCAGCAAATCGGGGAACGCAAGCATCTTGTTTCCAGGAACGGAGACGGCACGCCTGCTATCGTGAGCGCGAATTAACTTTACTATGAAAAAAATATTTCTTTTAGCGCTGACATTTTCATTGTCAGCCACAACGGTTCTGCCGCAAGACAGAACTGCCGACCGCGAAGAACTTCACAAACTTTTGGATGAACGCAAAAAAAAGTTTGATGCCTATTCCGCTTCGCTGAAAAAACGCAGCGGTTTTTTCGGAGGGAAATCAAAGCAAGATATACAAAGAAGCAATGAAGTGCTGAGGGATATTATTGAATCGGATAACCGCATCATCAGCGTACTGAACCGTGTAGTTGATTTTAAAGTGTATGAGAAAGTAAATATGAACTATGAGCTGTTAAGCTGCAACGAGCGTGTAGAGAATCTTCAGAGCGCTGTAGATGCTTTAAATAAACGGGTGAGCACACTCACTTCCACCAATGATGTTTTAAAAAAGAATACCGGAAATCTTAAACTGCTCGCTACAGCTTTTGGCCTGGTGGTTATTGGATTGCTTGTTTTTATTACCAGGAAAAAATTTATGCAAGGCGAATGATTTGCTTATGCAAAATCCATTTTAGGAAATGCTCCGTTAAGAACTAAGTCCGCATCTGCATTAAGCCAGTTCTGCAGTATCGTAGCATACACACTTCTGAAATCAACGGTGTGAACTAAATCACCGTCAACCAGGTTCTGCAAGTCGGGTACATTATTTTGAAGGCCGGGTTTACGTAAACCTCCGCCCGCTATGAAAACAACGTTAGCTGTTCCGTGGTCCGTGCCTTGGCCTCCGTTCTGCTTTACACGTCTTCCGAATTCAGAAAAAGTCAGAATCATTGTTTCGTTAAAGCGGCCATTTGTTTTCAGGTCGTTGCAGAAAACTTTCAGTGTGTCGCTATATAATTTCAGTAACTTGCTATGCGCACCCTTCTGTAAAACATGTGTATCGAACCCGCTGAGAGAAACATAATAGACCGAGGTTTCGCTTCCGGAAATAATCAGCTCGGCTATAGTGCGCATCTGTTTTGCAAAATATTCATTGGGATACATGCCCTTTGAAGAATAAATTTTCGATTGGCTGTATAAATATTCTGCTGAATGCATAGTATCAGTTAATGTCTTATGAAGGAAATCAATTGTGCTTACATTGTTTGCTGAATTGTTTTCTTCTGCTATCTTCTTTAGCAACGGCTGACGGGTAGTCTCATACAACACTTGAGGGTTGCGGAATGCAAGCCCTTTCAGGTTTTTTCCTTTCAAAGCAAGACTTAATGTATCGTCCAGCTCGACAGCGGAATGAGGCGTTGTGCATTTGTTATTGCAGGTGGAATCCAGCGTTCTGCCAATCCATCCCGTTTCAAGATATTCATTGCTGCCGCTGGCACTTTGCCAGATATCCATGGAACGGAAATGCGAACGGTCGGGATTAGGATAGCCGACTGTATTTACAATAGCAAGATGTCCGTCATGATAAAGGTCAGCAAGTCCCGGAAGGTTTGGATGCAGTCCGGCATCATCTCTTATTCGTAAAACTTCATCACGAAAAATTGCAATGTCCGGACGGGACTCATAATATGTATCCGTGCGGAACGGAATCACACAATTCAATCCGTCATTACCACCCGAAAACTGAATCACCACCAGCTTTTTTCCATTACTTAATGGATTGTTTCCTGCTCCGGCAAACAAAAACTTCGGCATCAGCAAGGAAGCAGATGCAAGTGCTGATGTTTTTAGAAAATCTCTCCTTGAATTTTTCATATCTATATCAGTTGAAATTCGGGAAGCGACATTACATTAGCAATAAGACCTGAAACATATTTCATTCGGGAAGAATTATCAGCATTGGAAATAATATCAATATCAACCTGCTGCATATTGCACTGGATAAAAGAATCTGTAATTTCTTTCAAAAGGTCTTGGTCATCAGCACCGCCGAACCAATTTACAAGCGCTGTCCAGTCCGATTTAACTTTTACCTGGCGCTTTTTATCCGAACCATATTGAGCCGCATCCTCAAACTCCGGCTTGGGGCGGTATTCATCGCTGCTTCCGTTCAGAATCATACGAGCCATGTTAAGGCGCACCATCAGTGAAGCACTGTCAATCCATGCATTGCCGCCTTTCCATCCTGCAACGTTGGGAGGGAAAAACAAGGTCTGCCCGAGAATTTTCTGTACACCCAGCAATGCTTCCTCTTTTTCAAATTCCATATTCACCAACTTGGCGTAACGGACAATCAGCTCTGAGGGCGACATAATTTTTGCTCCTATATTTTCCTCGTCATAAAACCAGTCGGAAGAAAAAATTGCGTGCATCAGTTTTGCTATGTCATAACCGGAGTTAAGAAAATCATTTGCCAGCTCTTCTACCCTGCCCTGGTTTATTTTTTCATTTACAAATTCATAATAAACTTTTGTTGTGATATGCTGTGCTGTTTGTTTTTGTTCGAGGAGAATATTGATGATATCATCTCCGTTAAAATTCCCTTTACGCCCTAAAAAACTTTTTTCACCGTCATCGTGTAAGTTTGCGTTGAGTGTAAATTCACCTTTACGGTTTATTCTCCAGCCGGTAAATGCGCGTGCGCCTTCCTTAATATCGTGCTCTGTATAGTTGCCGATGCCAAGCGTAAAAAGTTCCATCACTTCGCGCGCAAAATTTTCATTGGGAGCATCTTTGGTATTCTCCTGGCTGTTCAGGTAAAGCATCACTGCCGGGTCTTTGGAAACAGCGCCCAGCATATCGCTGAATTTTCCAAGCGCATGTTTTCGCAGCATGTTATTCTGCTGCTGCATGAGGTAAGCAAATGGAACACTGGTTGCAAAATGATTGTGCCAGAATAACGTCATCTTTTCCCGAAGTGAAGCTTTGGTCACCGTCATGCGGTAAAGCCAATGAAAATTCAACTTCTGCACTTCCTCACGCGAGCGGATAAGCATCCGGAGAATACGCATGTTACTTGCGTCCGCATCGCCTTCCAGCGGAGAAGGAATCAAGTCGATGTCTTCAATTTTTTCGGAGTCGCGGAAAAGCTCATCAACATTTTGTTGAAGAGAAAGATTTTGTTTCTGTCGTATTATAGCCGGCATTTCACCGAAGCCTGCACGTAGAAACAGATGCTGAATTTTTTTTTGTTGAGCTGGCACAAATCAGGATGTTGGGCGGGTTATTTCAAACACCGTACCATTAACGATTTTTTTATTATTTCTCAATATGAGAATACTTTTCCGTAATAGAAATCATTGGCTGCACGCAAGCGGTAAAAATAAATTCCGGGTGAAAGCGTGGGATTGATTTTATTTTCTCCTTCAGGCAAAGTTTTATTGAAAACCATTCTGCCCGTAATAGAAAACAAAGCGAAATCTTTACTGCCTCGTATCCTTTCAGCGCCTTTGATGACAAACCCATCATCATCCATGCGTATAATCTGAACAGAGATTTTTTCATCCCGTGAGATTCCCGTAGATGTGGAAATAAAAATCTGCACCACATCTGTATCGAGTGGAGAAAATACTGTACACGGATCAGGTCCTGTGTTCTGTGCAGAACGAAGCGTCATGTAAATATTATTTGTCCCGGCAGGCAGAACTCCCAGTGTAAAAGTATCAGTTGAATTACACAGAGCAGCCAGCATTCCCATACAGTAATATCCATCCACCATATAGTTCCCTGGTGAGAGCAATGAAAAATTATTATTTACCAGCCAACAAGACGAATATCCCACGGTAACGTCAGCAATTAATTTAACCGTATCAAATGTAGTCGGATTCGATGGAATCACGGTCATACTATTTATAGTTCCATATTGTGCTTTCGCGAACAAGAACGTCCCTGCAAAGAATAATAGTGCGGAAATCTTTTTCATGGCCCTAAGTTTTATTCAAAGTTAAGAATCCATTTATGATGATTTAATAAAAATGCCGGCCTGGTTATGCACAATTTCTGACATAAATTTATTAACTTTACTCGGGGCTCGCTGGAGCTCGCTGCATTAGGGATTAACTGTCAGCGATGGGAAGTCCATTGTGAGTATATTGAATTAATTTTGCAAAGAAGAACAGAACAAGTAAACTATAATTATTTTTGCTATTAAATAGATAATAATCATGGAATCACAAGAAGAAAAAGAAAAAAGAATGTCAGAGTTTTATGGAGACCAGGAACTCAGAAAAAGGAATGCAATCTTAGATTTAAAAATAAAAACTCTTGACGAAAAGTATAAGGATTTTCTGAAGGACAAAATTTCTATTCTAACTGAAAAACCACCCGCTTCACTAAGTGAGTATATTATCACTACGGGCGACCGTAATTCTTTTTACTTCTTTCAAATCAGAGATGATAAAGGTGAACTACCCGAATATATTATACATGACATACGCAAGGCTTATAAAGAAACTTTTCCTGAGGTACAAGAGATATTTGTTTAGTTATTCTATTTAAATTCTTGGTCAATTATCTACACTTCAATTACAAATAATACATTTGCTCATGAAATGTTGACTGTGAAAAATTTAACTGTCCTTTTGCTTTGTATACGAGTTGCTTATAGCCAGCAACTCACTCCCGAAGAAATACATAAAAAGAATGTATTGCGTGCTGATTCGCTTGCATTCGCATTAAGTTCCAAAGGAAAATTAGATTCAATTAAATCAGCTAAATATGACTTTGATGACGGTATGGCAGTAGCCGAGACACAACCGGAAAGAGCAATTAATTATTTTACCAATGTAATCAAACTGTGTGATGATGATAATAACGAGATGGTGTTAGAAACTTATGCAATGCGAGCTCTATGTAGAACTATGATTCATGACTACGCGCTTGCATTGCGGGATGCTGATAAAGTAATCCTATTGTCCTCGCAACCCATTCACTTAGTTTTATATGCACCATGGCGATTGAGAGAAACTATTGATGAATCAGTTAAAATTGCATATTCAGCTAGGGGAATTGCACATTATTCATTGGGAAATACCAATGAAGCGTGCGATGATTGGAGAGAAGCAATAAAAAAAGGCGATAAATCTTCAAATGAATACATTGATAAATATTGTAGATAATTCCATTCTGTAAACTTTCTCTGCTCCGTAGGATTTGTAATCCCCTGTTGCGGATAGCTTCGCGCTTCCAATTCTTAATTCTTAATTCCGCATTTCTCTGCCGGGCTTTTGAGCCAGATTAATTTCAACGGGCAATGAAGCATCGCCTTCGCGTAACCAATCCATTTGTCATGCTGACGAAGGTCAGTATTCCTTTAGTGTAACGCACAGCATGACATTCTATGGGAGGGTGCTCCCTTTCGCTTCAGCTCTTAAACTTATAAGCAAAAACGGTGAGCACGGTGTGTGCCAACGGAATTAAAGCTGTTAAAGACAACGATAAGTCGGGATTCACAAAGGAGAGGAACATGGCGATCACCAATAAAGCCATACCCGAAAACGAAACAATCATTTTTGCCCTGTTGTATTGAGAAGCCGTGACAGGTATTAGCTTTTTAACTATAGAGAACCCATATAAGATGGAGAAGGCTGCACTGAGGAGAAAGATATTGAGCGCATAAATGAACACGGCTAGAGAAGTTTTTGAATAGCCCCATCCCAGCGCAGTAGAAAAAGGCACAAGGGCCATAGCCAGGATCAATAAGAAATTAAGAAGGGCAAATTGTTTGGTTATGCCTTTGATGTCTCTCATCAAATCATTATGAGAGAGCCAGATCATGGTAAGCGTGCCGAATGAAACAAAGAAGCCGATGAGAGGAGTGACGGCTTTGCGCAGCTCATGCCGGAGCGTTTCATCGGTGAGGGTTTCAACATCGGGTATTTTGATTTCCAAAACCATAATGGTCATGATAATGGCCATGAGCGCATCCAGGAAGGTAACGAACCGTTCCTTTTCAATTTTTATGAATTCATGTTTGAATTCCATAGCACGCGATTATTAAAATCATCTTATTCGAAGCCGAAATTGAGGAAACGAATGTAGCCATCTTCCCTGAGATGCGCCGTTAGGCGCAGCTTCGCGCTTCCAATCCTGCTTGCCAACACGCAAGCCAACAGCAATGGCAGGCAGGTCTCAATTCTTAATTCTGCATTCCACTGCGGGGCTTTTGAGCCAGATTAGTTTCAACGGGCAATGAAGCCGCGCCTTCGCATTTTATTTTCCTGCTTCGTGGTCTCTCTTGTAAATGCGGATAAGAATTAAAAACCAGGACATAAGCAGAGGGCCGAAAATAAGTCCGGGTACTCCGAAAACTTTCAATCCTATAATAACTCCGAATACTGTAATAAGTGGATGAACATTGGCAAACTTCTTTTGAAAGACAAACCGGAAGACATTATCAACGGTTCCAATTACAAGAATGCCGTAAATGCAAATTGCAATTCCCTGCCAGTGCATTCCTGAACTATATTGGTAAAGCCCTGCAGGCAGCCAGATAAGGGTGCTTCCGGCAATGGGGATGAAAGAAAAAAATCCTGTCATCATGCCCCAGAAAAAAGCATCCTGCAAACCAAAAATTAAATAACCGAGCCATGCAAATACTCCCTGCACAAGTGCCATCGCCGGTGCGCCAATGGCGTTTGAGTATGTCTGTTTTCTTAATTCTTCAGAGAACATGTTGATGCTTTCCCTGCTTAAAGGAAGATGACTGCTTATTTCTTCTTCGAGCTTGCCGGTGTTGACGAGCATATAATAAAGAAGCAGGTACATGATGCCCACGTCGGCAAGGACGGAAAGCGTTTCTCCGAGGAAACCGGAAATAAAATCAGTTGCTTTCTTCTGGAAGTCAGCAAGGTTTTCAGCGGAAAGAATCCTGATATTAAAAAGAGAATAAATTTTTTCATCTAATGTTTTTACTGCCTGAACAAGAAACGATGAATCACCGGACAAAAGTGAAAGTTTTGAAACGAGCAGGTAACTGAAGCCGAATACCGGCACCAAAACGGCAACGAAAGAACCAAACATCAGTGTAATAGCAGCCCATCCGGTTTTCCATTTCCTTTTAACGATAAGCAATGTCATGAGCGGGCGCAAAAGCACATAAAGAATGATGGACCCGAGAACCGCATCAATAAACGAGTATAGCTCAAAAAAAATAAATATCCCGAAAATTATAATCAGAATCAGCGGAGTGTAGCTAACGAGATGAAATTGTTTTTTTTCTTCCATCATTTTATGTGCAATGTGAATTTATTTGTCCCAAAGCTAAGCGTAAATTCAGAAATAAAGCCTATCCCCCAAAGTTGGGCATTGTTTCCTGCCTGCCTGCCAACGCGCAAGCCAAAACGCAAAGGCAGGCAGGAATGTTGGGCTTCAAATAAGAGAAAAAGAAAAAATTACATTTGTCCAATGCTATCGCCAGGAGAAAATTTCAACTATCAGCTTGCTGAATTAAAAACCTGTACCCGGGAAGATGTGAGCAAGCACATCCTGGCTATCCTGGAGACGTTTCCTTTTTCCACAAGAGACGAGCAGGAAGAATTTTCGAAAAAAGTAAATGAGCTGGCGTGGCAGCATGCAGCAGACAAACCGCTGTTGTACTGTTATGCGCGGCTGATGCATGGCTTTTTTCTTTTTTATAGCGAGCGATATGAAGAGGCGCTTCCGCTGCTGACAGAGTCTAAAAATCTTTTTGAGGAGTATAACGATAAGAATGGCGCTGCGATTTGCACAGGAGTACAGGGCAGTATTTACCGCACTATGGGCAATGTAGACCTTCCGCTGAAGCTGATATGGGCTGCTTATGAGCAATTGAAAACTTCGGAGCGGTTCCAGCTATATACCATGGCGATGGGCGTGACGCTGGCCAACATATACCTTGAGCAAAAACATTACGATGAAGCCTCGAAGCTTTACGAGTCTATGCTGGCGATGCCGGAGAAGTGGTTTAGTTTTTACTGGGATATTTACGCGCTGCACGGCATGGGCAAAATGTGTATGGCGCAGAACAAACCGGCTGAAGCCAAACAGCATTTTGAAGAAGCCATGGCATTGGCAGAAAAGAACAATCATCCGATGTCTATATGCAACTCGCTGAGTGAGCTGGGAAATTATTACAACGTTACCGGGGAGTATGACCAGGCAGAGCAATGCCATCTGCGTGCACTGGCTATTCGCGAAAAGAATAATTTTTTCAGCGGTGCAACCACCAGCTGTATTACGCTCGGAGATATTTATATAAAGCAGTCGCGGCTCGGAGATGCGTTGCACATGTTAGAGAAAGGGATGAAGATGGCAGAGCAGATAAAGGTGAAGGTAAAAATCTACCGTATTCACCAGTTGCTGTCTGAAATCTATGAGCAGCAAAACGATTTGCAGCAAAGCCTTTTTCATTATAAGAAATATCATGAGCTTCATGACGAAGTGGAAGCGGAAGACAATGCCAGGAAGGTGAAAAATGTGCAGCTGATATTCGCAGCGGAGCAGACCAGGAAGGAAAATATCATTATCAAAAAGCAAAAGGAAGAAATAGAGCGGAAGAACACAGAGCTGCAGGAAACCATTGACGAATTAACCCGAACGCGCGTCAGCAGAACGGCTCGTGCCATTACGTTTACCATTGCCATCATCCTGTTTATTTTGGAAGACTCCATACTGCATTTTGCTTTGAAGATAGTGCCCCAAAACAGTTACTGGCTTTCCATGCTGGTAAAAATGGCGATTATCTTTTCGCTGAGCCCTATTAATAAAGCCATAGAAAAATTCCTGTTACACCGCATTATAAAAAAGAAGAAGAGTATGTCTTCGAAAGAAGTTGCTTCAGCACTTATACCTGAAAGTGTGATTTTAAAAAATTGATTCCTGTTTACATTTTGTCAATCTCACGCTTCGCGTTCACCTGAGGCAGGCAGTTTTTTTTAAATAGTTCATTAAAAATTCCGTAACTTTTCCTTAATTTTATGACAATAATTTAATTCTATAAAAAATGAAACCAAATCCCGTAGTGCATTTTGAAATGCCGTATGAAGACCAGCAGCGTCTTGCAAATTTTTATTCTAAAGCATTTGGCTGGCAGATGCAAAAGATGGGCAGTGAAATGGGCGACTATGTTACTGCCGCTACCACAGAAACCGATGAGAACAGAATGGTGAAAACGCCCGGCACCATCAATGGCGGCTTCTTTCCCAAAGGAGCCGGAGGAGCCCAAAATCCTTCTGTTGTTATTGCCGTTGATAATGTAAAAGATGCCATGAAAAAAATTTCTGATGCAGGCGGAAAAGTGCAGGGCGACCCTGTAGAAATTCCCGGCATCGGTCAATATGTTTCCTTCACTGACACTGAGGGAAATCGTGTAAGTATTTTACAACCGTCAGATATGTAATTGCCGGGCGACAGCTTCATTCCTGTCGCCACTTCACAAGCAATTGCATTGGCGGGCAGGCATGAGTCCAATCATTGGACAACTATGTCTGTGTTCAAACTTTCCCTTTCAAGTTAAGCTCCGCCCCACCTACCCTATTCTTGTCAGGCTGAACTTGCTTCGCAAATATTTTTCATTTTATCTTTGCTGAACATTTAGCAATATTGCATTACCAAAAAAATTCCTAACATGAAACATAAAACTATCGCTCTTTGCCTAATTACAGGGCTGTGCGTAAACTCAATGAATTCGAATGCACAGGAGACGTCAACTTCCCATGCATTTGAAAAAGGCGACAATGTGCTAAGCGTGGGCTTAGGTCTTGGCGGCACTTTTGGCTCTTATGTCTACAGCTCCCAAACGCCCGGTATCAGCCTGCAATTTGAACATGGTAACTGGGACGTTGGCGGACCCGGTGTAATAAGCTTAGGCGGTTACGTTGGAATTAAAAGTTATACGTATGAAGGAAGAGGATATAACTATACGTGGAGATACAAATGGAATTATACAGTAATAGGTTTGCGAAGCGCATATCACTACAACGGCATTACCGATAAGAAGGTAGATTTATATGGGGGAGTAATGCTTTCCTATAATATTCTTAACTTTAAATATACTTCCAGCGACCCCACGTATGATTATCTTTATAATAATGTTTCTTACAGCAGCGGAGTCGGGTTCACGCTCTATGTAGGCGGGCGGTATTTCTTTACTGAGCGTGTAGCCGGGTTTGTCGAGTTGGGCTATGGAATTTCCTATGTTACGCTTGGGGCAGCATTTAAACTTTAAGGCAATTCTCCCTCCTATTTTATCATTCTGTTGAACCTGCCTCGCCTTTTGGCGGCAGGCGCTTCGTTCATATTACATTAATAATTTTGTCGCATTATAGCTGCTCCGAATGAATCCTGTTTATGAGTAAAAGATATCTCTTTGTCTTAATTATTTTCTCTTTTTTCTTTACAGTCTCTTACTCGCAAACCAGCGGTGAAAAATTCTTTGAGCCGTACACAAAAGACGCAGAGATTGAAATAATACTCAAAGGGGCCGCGGCTGGAAATGTGTACCTCTTTGGTGTTTACGGCGACCAAAACTTAATTAAAGATTCTGCGCAGGCCGACTCGACAGGAAAAGTTGTTTTCAAAAACCCGCAGCGCTATCCCGAAGGTTTATACAATGCCGTTTACAGTGACAATTCCAAGCTGCCTTTTCTGCTCGACAGAAATCAGAAAATATTTATTCACTCCGATAAGGCAGACGCCAACCACATTGAAACAAACTCTGCCGAAAACAGAATTTATTATATGAACCGAGCTTACGAAACCGACCTCGCTTTAAAACAAAACAGAATCAAAAAAGATATGGAAAAGACATCGCCCGGCTCGAAGGAGTACGATGCCTTGAATAATGAGCTGCTTAAACTGATTGATGATAAAGCAGCGGTCGTTAAAGAATACCAGGAAGAATATGCAGGTTCTTTTTTTGTCGCCTTTAAAGTTGCCGGACAAAACCCAAAGCTGCAGTATCCTAAAAAACCCAACGGAGATTTGGATACGCTGGCACAAACTATATTAATAAGAAATGCGTTCTGGAATAATTATGATTTCAACGATGTGCGGTTGCTGCGTACTCCTGTCTATCATAACAAGCTTACCAAATATCTGAACACCATGTTTTACCAGCATGGAGATTCGCTTATGGATGGTGTGAAATTTATTCTCGGGAAAACGGACAAGGGCAACAAAGAAGTATTCAACTTCACGGTAAATTATTTGATGCTCACCTATGAGAAGCCCAAGGTTTTAGGGGGCGACAAAATTTTCTGCTATACGGTTGATAATTATTTCACCCGCGAAAAAGCATACTGGGCTGACTCGGTAACGGTGATACGCGCAAGGATGATGAGCGATTTGATGAGGCCAAGCTTAGTGGGCGCCACCGCGCAGGATTTGAATTGCAAAAATGAGCAAGGTGAATATGTAAATCTGTACAGCATTAAAAAACCAATCAAGGTTCTTTACCTCTATAACCCCGATTGCGAGCATTGCCAGAAAGAAACTCCCAAGCTGAAAGTTCTTTATGATAAATGGAAAACAAAAGGCCTGGAAGTTTACGCGCTCAACGTAGAGCGGGATTACGACAAATGGCACAACTTTATCAAAAATCTTCAACTCGATTGGGTTAATGTTATTGACCCTCAATTCGAGAGCGGCTATCTTAAAAAATACTTCTATACCGATACGCCCGCTGTTTTTGTGCTCGATGCAAACAATAAAATTATTGCCAAGCAGCTTATGCCCGATAACCTGGAATATATATTTGAATCGATGACTGAAAAAAAGAATTAGTTCAGTTAGTTGGGGATGAATTAACTCATCATACTTTTCAGCGCGAATATTAAAAGTATAATTCCAATCGGCGCCAAAATAGAAAACGGGTTAGCGAAATTCACCGTCCATCCAAAGCTTTCAATTTTCTTTGGTGGAAAAATTCGATTGTCTTTTGGATTAAAATAAAATACACCCAGCTTCCAGTTTGCAGGGTCATCGTGCCATGCATTGTATTTTTCCTGGTCTTGCGTTTGACTGATTATGATTTTTCTTATCGCCAGTATGTTTAATACAATAATGAATGCAATAAGAATAATTTCTTTGCTCTCATCATCGTGATAGAACATAAAGAAAACACTGAATAAAACATCTGCCAGCACGAGCATCCATATTTTAGTTTTTCTGTTCCGCTGCTTTCTTCCGAATATGGCAATGATTATAAATGATGCAATAATTAATGCTGATAAACCAATTATTTTATTGTCCATTATGTTTTATTGAGGAATGTAAAAATACTTTTTGACACGATGTTTTTCCAAAAAAATAAAACCCCCTCAGAAATTCCCGGAAGGGGTTTTAAAATTGCAAAAGTTTTCTACTAGTACATATGAGCAAGAATCATTGCCGCTACCAGCAACATAAGAAAATGATAGCCGCTATTGATAAAGAATAGCTTCCACGATTTTTGCTCCCATGCTACCCTTCCCAGTTCACCCGGAAAATAAAATCCGAGCCAGGTAAAAAAGGCAGCACTGCCCGCCGTTCCCGTGGTGGACATGGTGGAGGCTGGTTGTCCCCAAGTCAGAGGATTCCAAACCGCCATGTTGTGGGCAAAAACATAAGCCATCAGAAAATTTCCAATCACCATAAAAATCATTCCTTTGGCTAATGCGCTGGCAGGTGGCTTTTGGTCTGTGTTAATACCCATCTCCTTTGCCCACGCTTTGCCGAAAAGCGGAGTGTACCAGAGAAAACCAAGAATAAAATTTGCGACTACTGCTATGAGTACCGCAAGCATATTGATGTGAATGTTTGGCATGGTTGATTTTTTTAAATGTTAGTCCAGCCAAAGTATAAAAAAGAATAAAAGCCGCAACTAACCGCGCACTGCTTTTGTGAACTGTCCTATTTGTAAGTCCATAGAATCTTACTTCGTAATTTTCTTACCGCAGCGCCACGCACCACATAATTTTATCAATGTCAATTATTTCAACATCGACAATAAGCTTTTTTTGCTCAGCATTGGCAGCGGCCCATGTTTTCCGCGTATGATTTGGAATATAATGCCAGTGCGATTCAAGTACTTTTTCTTTTTTGGGAACAGAGTTTGAAATAAATCCTCTCAGCTCTCTTCCCTCGTAAGAAAAAAATACAAGCTGGTTTTCCAGCCCTTTTTTTACAAGCTCAGTTTGTGTCATTGGTTTTGTTTTAGATATTTTTCCGAAGATACCTGTTAAACAGGCGGAAACCTATTTATATTCCCGTTTAATTTCTTTCCCATACATTTACCCAAAAATAAACCCACATGAAAATCTCCGACTTCGTTGAAGTAAAGAATACACGCGTTTCATCCCGCTATCAAAAAAATAAAGTTGCCATTGGCGATTTTATTGAGGACTATATTAATGGAAACATCAACATTAATATTGACTTCAAAGAGATGCTGCGGCACAAAGAGGAGATATTCACATACCAGTTTGTTGGGCATCACTATAAATTTTTAATCTCCCGTTTCCTGCCCGAAGTTCTTAGCCATTCAAAGAAACAGGATGAACGCATAGTGAGAGGCCACTACGACAACAAGAACGATTTGTTCAATTGGTTTTTAGGACCGAAGATGATTTACACAAGCTGTTATTTCCTTACGGGAAATGAATCGCTGGAGGAAGCGCAGGAAAATAAAATGAACCTGATAGCGCAGAAGATACAACTGAAGCAGGGCGAGACATTGCTTGACATTGGCTGCGGCTGGGGAACATTGGTTGCGCACATGGCAAAACATTATGGCGCAGATACCACAGGAGTTACTATTGCGCAGGCAGGTGTTGATTGGGGAATGAAGCAGATTCATGATAACGGAGTTGAAGACAGCGCCCGCGTGTGGAGAATGGATTACCGTGATATTCCGAAGAATAAAAAATACGATAAGGTCACATGTCTTGAAATGGCGGAGCATGTGGGAGTAAAAAATTTCAGAAAGTTTATGAAGCAGTGTTACAACCTGCTGAAGGATGACGGCATATTTTATTTACAGATTGCCGGCTTGCGCGAGCGCGACAGTCTGTTCACCGGTCCTATCCACGAAGATTTGGTATGGGGATTATTTATGAATGAATATATTTTCTCCGGCGCCGATGCAAGCATGCCTTTGAATTGGGACTTAAAAAATATTGAGCGTACCGGTTTTGAAATTCACAGTATAGAAAATATCGGGATTCATTACTCCAAAACCATTGAATACTGGTACAAGAACTGGATGAGCAACAAGGAAAAAGTTTTGGAAAAATATGGAGAAAGAATTTTCCGCATCTACCAGATTTTCCTGGGGTGGAGCATTTACATAACCATACAGGGAAGCTCTACAGCGTACCAGATTGTATGCCGCAAAAATCTTAACACATTCGACCGCACGCGTTTTATCGGTGCTAAAATTCTGGGAGAAAAATATAAGTTCCGGAAAGCGGAAGAGCCCGTTGCGGAAACCGTATAGCCGAAAACTTTTTTCTAAACTGAAGAAAGCGAGTCTTGGGTAACAGGCTCTGCCTGCTCTTTAACTATTTTTAGTTTCTCCTCTTTTGCTTTGCGCGTAAGCCGCAGGGAGATGGTTCGAAACCTGGAAACAAAAGGCGCAGCGATGTATGCCTTAAAAAGGTAAGCCCATATCAACCCTTCGTTGAGATGAGGCGCAATGAGATGTTTGATTTTTGCATGCGCTTCGGGCAGCTTGCTCCAGTGCGTGCTTGCCCTGTGATGGTGCGCCGTGTGATACCCGTTATTAAACATCATGAAATTGGTGAAGCGGCTCACAAAATTCCGCGAGTGATTGAATTCTGATTCCTCGTCAGCATGAACATGCTGAATGTAATTAAACACCATGACGGTGAAAAGTGCGAACTGCTGCGGTATTACAATATAGAGCAATGCCTTTCGCCAGTCTATGTATAAGGCAATGCAGATAAAAATTCCCAGTGCCAGGTATTGGCAAATGGCGAGAAAAAAATCTGTCCTTTTATTTGCCCATAAATTTTTAAGATGAATCATGATAGGGCTTTGCTGAAAGTAGCTGCTGACAGACGGATAGCTTAGCAGCGTAAGAATATTATTTGCTTCGCTAAGGCGATAGGTAATGGTATAGTCGCCTGTGCGGTTATTAAATTTGTGATGGTTCTTGTTATGCGTGGGCGTCCATGCAAAAGCGGGGAAGCCGTAGAAAAGTGTTATCCAATAATCAGTAACGTGGTTCAGCAAAGCCGATTTCCACATCGGCACGTGATTATGGTTGTGTGCAATTACAGCAACCGAAACGCCAAGATAAAGCGCGCAGAAATACAGCACAAAATTGAAACCCACGCTCCATTGAATAAACAAAATTGCAGTGGCGAGGGAAAGAAAAATAAGTGTTTTAAGGTCGGCTTTATATTTCAGCAAGAATAATACAGGAGATAAAATGTCTGGGGGTAAAGCTAAGATTATTCCCGAATCAAAAACTTTATATCCTTCAAAGTTATGCTCAAGTTTTTACTCAACCATATTCTGCCATCGGGAATTTTTGGAATACGGGTACCGGGATTTAGTCCTTTTCTTTTTCTTTCTCTCCCTTTTCTTCCTTCTCTTTTGATTTGCTTAAAACTTTTCCATCTGCGGAAAACAGCACGTCAATAGTCTCCTTGCCCTTTTCAATCTCAGCTTCAAAGCAATTTCCATGTTTTACACTTTCAATCCTGGATGCTTCTGCAACTTTATAAGCTGTAAAGTCCTTTTTCAGGGTGGCATTAACAGGAGCCGGTAAATCCGAAACCTTAATTTCGGTTTCAGTTTCCATCCATTTACCTGCACTATCAAAGTTAGCAGAAACATTATTGCCATTGAGTTTGAAAACGGCCTCGTACACATTTTTCTTTTCCATTTCCCATTTCACATCGGTGGCAGCAGGAAATTTTGCTTTGACTGCTCCTGCAACTGCAGACGGAACTTTGTCGGCTGCTATTTTTTGAGCGAATAATTTTACCTGTAATAAAGAGATTGCAAACAATAGAATAGCAATTTTTGTTTTCATGATTTTAAATTTTAACAAGTTTATTGATGAAGTAAAAATAATAAAAAAAATTTCGTTGAATGAAGTTTTTAGAGTGTACAATAGTTTTTTGATATTCAAAAAAAAATTACTTTTACACTTTGAAAATGCTTCACCGAATTATGAATTCTGCGGAGCATTTTTTTTGAATGAAATTTTGCGCCAACTAAAAAAACAGGACAGTTTCATCTTTGCAACTTCTATCGTGGGTTTTATGGTATTCATAGTGTATTTATAGTATAACATCGAAAACTTTCCACATGCTTCAGTCGTCAATGTAGTTTTACGGAAAACATAATCATTAACCCATTAAATCAAAAATCAAATGTCAGACAATCAAAAAGACCCCCGCAATCAACAATCGAGCACCGGGTCACAACAATCTCAAGGTAACAAGAGAGAAACCGATCCTAACAACCCTTCGGCAAAGCAACAACCGGGAAGTCAAGGTTGGCAATCGGGCAGCCAGCAACGCCAGGACCCTTCTTCAAAGCCCGGTAAAACCGGTAGTGTAGAAGATACTGATGAGCGTGAAGAAAATCAAGAAGAAGAAGAAGAGGAAAATACTTCTTCATCAAGCAGGCCGCGCTCACAGCAAAATCAAGGAGCAGGAAATCAAAGCAGCAGGGAAGACCAATAAATATTTGCTGCGTTTCGCAGAATAAAACATCCCGCTAAGCGTATTCATTCTTCCCGCATCATTTGTCAATTGACGGATGATGCGGGATTTTTTTAGATTTTTCTCGTGCAAAAAAATGTAAATTCGTAAGGGGTTTTCATGTAGTGATTACTAATATCGAATTAAGTTAGCACTTTTGCATTGTAATAAAAATTGAGAATGATAAAATACTGCATAGCGGCAGCCATAACCCTGCTTTTCACAGAGTGTATACATGCCCAGGATATCAATCCGCCTCCGCAAAACGATGCGCAGCTTACGGCTATTGATAAAATAAAAGATGAGATTAAAAACAGCATTAACAGTTATCAGAAAAAAGAAAAGTCTAAAGATTCTACCGGTTACCGCAATTCCTATTTTAATAAAGGTGAACTGCAGATGGCTGTTACTTATTACAAAGACACCGCAACCGAGAAACTCGGAGAATGGTATTTTCAAGATGGGAAATTTATTTTTTCTCTGAAACTCTGGGCCGATGTAAAGACCAAAGACACTATAGATTACGAAAGGTTTTATCTGAGCAACGAACGCCTTATTGCCTGGTTTAAATTTGATTCTCCGGTGGACAAGAATACGGTGGCATTCAAAAAGCTTAATTATATGATGCGCGATTACATTGAGGACTTGAAAAGAGAAAATCAGAAATAAATTTTGCTTAAACCAAAAACGCCCCCCGATAAATCGGAGAGCGTTAAAGTTCACAACAAACCTGTAAGCCGGGTTCTGTATCCCCCGTCAGTTGACGGAAGATTTCTGTCATTTATCTTGTACTGCAATTGCTTGCAGCATCATTCGGTCTACCCGTTCCGCTCCGTCAGTTGACGGATTAAACGAGCCGCTTATTCCGGAACTTATTTGACCTTTCAGCCCATAAGGTTTACCCTTTCCTGCAGTCACCTGCAGGAACCGTGAGCTTTTACCTCGCGTTTTCACCTTTGCCCCTGTAAACAAGGGTAGTTATTTTCTGTGGCACTTTCTTCCCCCGCATTTCTGCGGAAGACTTCCCGTTAGGAAGTATGGCGCTCTGTGCTGCCCGGACTTTCCTCTCTCCCGCCAAAGCAGGAGAACGACAGAACAGTTTATTATGATGTTAAAGAACAGTTTGTTGCTGCAAAGATAGAGATTTTAGACCTGAATAAATTTTGATTTGTAATTTTGAAAAAAAGCTGAATATGAAAGAAGTCATTAACACAAAAGATGCCCCTACCCCTATAGGGCCATACAGCCAGGCAATAAAAACAGGCAAGTTCCTTTTTGTTTCGGGACAGATTGCCATTAATTCTTCAACAGGCAACCTGGCGCTTGATAATGTACACGAAGAAACCATCCAGGTCATGCGAAACATAGGGGCTATTTTAAAAGCAGCGGGAATGGATTATCCAAACATTGTTAAGACCACTATTTACCTCACTAATATGAATAACTTTTCTGCCGTAAACGAGGTGTATGGTTCTTTTTTTAAGGATGCGTTCCCGGCCCGCGAAACGGTGCAGGTATCGCGCCTTCCAAAAGATGTGAATATTGAAATTTCGGTTATAGCAGTGCAGGAATAAGTGAGGTGCACGGTCGAATTTTGAAAGTAAAATTTCCCTGCTGGGAAAATAAAATTATTTTTGCCTCCCTGAAAATTTTAGGCCCGTTGGTCAAGGGGTTAAGACGCCTCTCTTTCACGGAGGAATCACGAGTTCGATTCTCGTACGGGCTACCCTTTGGGATGGGTCGGAAAAATTACCGGCCCATTCTCGTTTTAAGCCGCTTAAACCTGCGTTTTTGCTTAAGAAAAGCCGGAATACTTCGCTCTCCTTAATGGTTCGATATTCTCCATTTTCATAAATCAGTTTTTCAGGGAATATCAAACCAATCAATTTTTGTTTCGATTCTAAATCAGCTTCTGTATACACCTCTTTTAGATGCGTTAACAAAATGAAACTGGATTTAGCATATTCCATAAACCCTGAATCAGTTGTTTGAAGTTCGTTTAGCTGCCCTTTAAATTGAAACTCTTCTCTTTGGTAAGCACTCTTGAGCCGCTTGTAAGAATCTAAATCAAGTTCATCTTCCATAAACCTTCTTTCTACTTTTTCCACTAATTCATTGCGCTTCGAAATTTCCAATTTCAAACGAGCAATCTCTTTATCTATGTTACCTTCCTGCGTATTGAAGATGTCCTCCATCACTTTTAAATACAAGGCAACCATTTCTGGTTTAACGGAAAGTGAATCGAGCCATTGGCTGAGTGAATTGTGTGCTACATCTGCTTTGTGCCGTTCAATACATCCTGGTTGACAATGATAGTAATGGTATATGCCTCCATTACCTTTACTAGCACTCGCTGTTAGATTTTTACCACACCTGCTACAAACCAGTAACCCACGCAGTGGAAATGCTTCCCTTTTCTTTCTCGGCTTTGCTTTGATTCTCTTCTTTCCATCCGCTATATCCTGCACTTTATAGAATAACTCTTCGGAAATAATAGCAGGATGTATGCCTTTAACCAGTTGTTCGGGTTCATCTTTCCAAGTCTTGATAAAAATCTTGCCACAGTAAACAGGGTTATGAATGATAAGCCAAAAGTTATTCCGGCTACACTTCAAACCCTTTTTCGTCATCATTAATCTTACTTCATTTATATCGTAACATCCCTTTGCATATAATTCAAATGCTTCTGCTATTAGAGCCGCTTTTTCATTCAAAGCAAGAATGGGCTTATTATTTTCATCACGTATCATTTTATAACCCATCGGTGGCGTTGAAACCCATCTTCCTTCCTTATTAGCTCTCCTCATTCCGTTTATCGTATTCAATGAACGCCTTGCGTTTTCAACCTCCGGAGCGGCAAGATAAAATGCCTTCATAAGGAGGTTTTCAGGAATAGAATCGTCAAGGGGTTGGTCTATTGCTTCCACTTCAATTCCATACCGATTGAGTTGTGTAATCATACTAAAAGATGCCTCTATGCTTCTAGAAAACCTGTCCCATTTGATAACTACCAGCTTATTTACCAAACTTTTATTTCGCCTTACAAATTCCAGAAGGTTCTGAAACTCTGGTCGGTTGAATGTTTTTGCGGAATGGTCGTCTTGAAAATGCTTTACAATTTCATACCCTTTATCCGCACAATACTTTTCGAGTTTATTTTTCTGGTCGCGTAAGCTGTAACCTTTTTCAGCTTGCTCGTCCGTGCTGACTCTTGTGTAAATGATTGCTTTTTTCATTGGCGGTTTGTCTTTTTTTGAATAGTATATAATCGAGATACCCTAATTGATACATTAAGTCCCTGATGAGCTTGACATCATCATCCGAGTAATTATTGCCGTTGACATTTAAGTGCTTTTTACATTCTTCTATAGATAACATCAGACCTTCCATACACGCGGCTCCGAGTTCTTCGGTCACAGCGTGATTTGTACTGGCAGTCGGAGTCCTTTTCCGTTTTGCGTTTCAATCTCATTATTCAGAGACTTTCCTTTTTACTTTTCTTGTATAGGAAACTATTTTTCCATCTTGAACATTCGCTTCAATCTTTTGATAATTCTGTTCCTTGACAATTTCAACAAATTTTTTGGTCGCTTCGATTCGTTCCAATCCTTCCAGCTTATCCATCTTACCGTTTTTATAGGTTATGGTAACCTGTTCGTACCTGCCACTGCTAATGTATTCTAACAATGCATATTCTTCTGGGGTAAGATGAAAGTCCAGTGGAATGAAGGGAGATAAGTTCTCCTTCGGAAAAAACCGTTGAACGATACGGTTTATGTTAATATTAATATGGTCAGGGATACCTGAGAGATAATTTAACTTGTAATCGAGATATGAAAGCGGGGCGGCAGAACCATCAATAAAAACTATTAAGATTACAGGCACTTTGTGAGCAAGTGCAAGCATGGCACAGTATTCAAGCAAAGGCATGGCTAATTTTGTTTCCTCACTGTGTTGAGACAAACTCTTCTTGGCTTTTTTTATCTGCTCCAATGACAAACCCCATTGGCGCAATTCACGAATGAGATGAAGCCATATCGCATCCATGACACTAACTCTCCTCCATTCGTTTCCCTCGCGGTTATCATCAATTAAACCCTCACTATACCAATGGTGCATTTTGCGGTATGTAAATGAATTCCTTTCGATTTGAGCAGATTGATTATTCAGCATCATAGAAATCCCTCTAGCTTCGGGATTTTTAAGATATGCCTTTGCCCAATGAGCGAACTCTCCCGAAAAAAATATTTTATCGGCAATCTCCGTCTCAAATGTGGCTTTTTTAGTCATTACATTAATGAAATATTTCACAAATTAAATACATTTCTACTAATAATCATACATTAATGTAATATTGTTGCTAACATCCAAAAACGATGTTATTATTTACTTTTTACTAAATATTAAGAATTGCTATTTCACTAATCCTATCAAAACGAAACATTCTTTCAGCTTCTCTTTTATGACAGTAGGAAGTTATATGTGTTTCATTTGGTGTAAACCAAAGCTCCTTAATCCCCGGATGATTGAGAGTAAATTGAATGTTGCTTATTGTGCGAATACTTTCTTCCGCTTCAATTTGGTCTGCAATAATTATTTCTCCTGTTTCATAGTCAAAAGTATATGCTGTCCAGGCAGATCTTGTATATTTCATGCGAATAAATTTGCTGTATTGGATAGCTGTGTTTACAATTGTCGCAATCCGTTCAAGACCTAAATTTGGCCCCGTTTCAGATATAGTAAATAGTTTGTCTTTAATGATAGGATTAATAATGCTCACAATTGAAAAATTCTTCTCTACATTTTTAATGTAACAATATGCAATCAAAATTCCATTACCAAAATAAATTGGTTTAACAATTCTCGGATTATTTTCATAATTAAAAGAAATGAATTTATTGCTGGTAATCGCTGATTCGATTAAATCCTGTTTTGAATTAACGCTTGCGTGTTTTGCTGGTATGATTATAGGAGGCTCATCTTTAACAAGTTTTTCTGTTTCCTCTCCAAGTTCATTTTCTTGCGGTTGCAACCGGGTTGCATCAATAACTACTCCGAAACTTTCAATTCCTAAATATCTTTCTCGATACCTTTCCCTTAACATCTTTTCCGCTTCTTCCTTTGTCCATTGAGGAACTGAAACGACTTTGGTTTTACCTTGTAAACCAGTTGGGGTCTTAAATATAGGATGAACACTTGCAATTACGTCAGCAACGAATAGGCAACATTCATCAGGATTTTGATGGACTTGGATCTCAGCAAATCGGATTACAATCCAGCCACGATTTTTGAAAGCGTTATTTCTGTTTGTATCAGAATATCGAAAATGCGTTGCCTTTCTGCTAGCAATGTCATTAGTGCCTTCATAAGGTTCATCAATTTCAACATCAAGAAAAAGATTTATTCCGCTTTTTTCATCAATCAATGTGAAATCAGGTTCAAATGGTTTATTGCTTCCTTTGACTAGAATAAATCTGTCGTCATAAAATTGAAAATCACTTTTGAAATACTTGGTCAAATAAACTTTGAAATTATCTTCCATGTATCCTTTCCTACCGCCTCTTCCCTTTTGAGGAAACTTGATTACGCAGTTAGGTTTGGGCATTAATACATACGGGAAGTTTAGTGGCTCTGTCTGCTCAAATAAATTAATTGGCTTGTAACCGATACATTTTGGCTTTGAAGATTCCTTTATTGAATGAATGGAATGTGGAAGCGGCGGTGGAGATTTCTTCTTATCATTTTGAACTTTATTTACCAAGTCATCTTTCCTGACATCTTTTCCTGTTGCCGTATTTGTCCCGTTTTGATTTTTTTCATGCTCTAGAGGTTTAACTTCATCTACATCAATCTCCTTTGATTTTTTATTAAGAAACCAAAACAAAATGATAAGCCCTACAACAGCTAGTAATATGAATAAAACAAAATTGTCCTGCTTTTCTACAGAATGAGCCAAACGGTCTAATGAATCCACTTCATTGTTCATTGGTAATTCTTCGTTGCTTTGCTCAGTTAGTCATAACGGAAATATCCATTCACTTTTAAAATTTCGTTAAATTTCCATTATCTGAATCACCGAGCTCAAGCTGCGCATAAATGCTATTCCTCTTCAAGGATATATTTTCTAACGAGATTATCAATCTCCTGTGAATTTATTCCACCGTTCGGATTTTCTTCCGTAATGATTAGAACTTTTTCATCAGTTGTCTTTACTTTCGTGTGTGTCACGAATCCGTCTTGAATATATGATGCTAACTTCTTTTCCCATTTTTCTCTGTAATTACTCTTGGTCATCATTCCCAAGTGTTCCCAATAAAATTTCTTTCCCGTGCTAAAATTCTCAACCATAAAATCCGGCTTTACTGTCCTTGCTGTTTTATCAAATTTTAGTTTGTCCTCATAGGCATAAGAGATTTGTTTTTTATACTTGTTCAAACAGTTGGCAATTATCACCTCATTTTTGCTTATCATTGGCTCACCTCGCTCACTGATGTTTACATATCGTGCATCATACCATTTCTGGTTTAATTGCTTGACTTCAGGTAAATGAAATAAGTCAGTAAATCTTCTTGCTGTTGAAGAGGCATCGGTTGCGGCAAGCCGAATAAAATCTCTGAAGTCGCCTTGGTGCAGAATAATAATTTTATCCTCTTGCCTTGTTAATGCAGTATAAAGCAATTCACGACTTAGTATTGCACCCTTTGATGGAAGAACAAAAAACACTTTTTTAAATCCACTACCTTGTGATTTATGAACTGTGATTGCGTAAGCTAACTCAAAAGAATATTTACCGTCTTCTTTTAATTGGTCTGCCCCAAACACATAGCTGTAACCTTGCTGAGTTGAAAAAGCAATTTCAATGTTTGGCTCTCGTCTTCCTTTTCCATTTGCTCCTCTGAATTCACCTGTAACAACTCCAATTTCTCCATTTGCAATGTAATTGAAAGCATTCCCTTTTTTATCAGACGGTTTTATCCATTGCCAGTTTTCCCAACGAGTATTTTTAAGATTTATCACTTTGTCACCGTAAACAATGTTATCGTTTCCTTTTGGCTTAGCGACTTTTCGCTTTTGGAAGTAGGTGGAATTCTTTGGCTTAACATTTAATGCCAATTCAATAAAGTTTTTTCTGTAAGTTGTTTGAATAAACTTGTTGACTTCTTTAACTCCGTAGCCATAACCATTCACAGGGGAAATAATTTGCCAATTCTCAATTATCTTTTCAGCATAATCGTAGTTGAAGTATTGATAGTCGCCAATATCTTTCGCACCGATTGTTCTATTAAACGATTTAAGAATATCTTTTTTGTCTAACTCTAGTTCTTCCTCTAAAATCTCCTGAAATTTCTTTCGGAAATCGCCACTCTCATACCATTTTTCTAAGCGGATATGTTTTGAAGAAATTTCTTTGGTAGCTAATGAGTTAAAAGTCTCAATATCCTCTTTAGTCGGTTCATCACTAAAGCATTTACTCAACGTTACATCCCAACGCTTGTCTTTTTGCATTGCTTGCCTTCTTATCTGTCTTAACTCTGCATATGCTGGCGCATAACGGTTCTTTTCGTTTTCAAAAGTTGCTGGTCTGAGTTGTGCAACAATGTCAACAAAGGGTCTTCCTGTTCCTATTGGTGGAAGTTGCCTGTAATCGCCAACTAAAATAATTCTATCAACGGGACCTAAAGCATCAAACAATGAAGCAAGTTGTTCCTCTGTTAGCATGGACGCCTCATCAATAATAATATTTCTTGCTCCTGAAAATTTTGCAGCCTCTTCGGTTATTAAATAGTTACCTGTATATGCATCATATCTATTGAGTGAGAAAAGAAATTGCGCCAATGTTTGTGCATTATGCCCAAGTTTCACTCTTGCTTTTCCAGTTGGAGCTAACTTTAAAATACCACCACTTCTAATTTCAGGGATTTGCTCAAAAATTTCGAGCAATGAAGTTTTACCTGAGCCAGCTGGCCCAATCAAAACTGAAAATCGGTAGTTGGATAAGATTCGAAGTGCTTCTGCCTTTTCTTCTCGTGCCAAAAGTTCATCAGAATAGTCAGGGCTGTTTGTATCAAGCTTTGTAAACTTTGAATAGCTGTTGATTTCATTCAGCCATTCTTTTTGTACATTTAAAGGTCTACTTATAATCTGTTTAAAGTTTAATCTTTGACGAATGATTGACTTTAGGTTAACCAATCGTTTCAGTTTCAGAAACTGAAAGTTATTTTCCTTACCTGGTAAAATAGACTCAATTTCTTGTTGAAAAAATTCTTCCTCTGATTGTGCTGCTAACGTATCTTCGTCAATTGGAAATAGTTCATCCATTGCCTTTGCCTGTAATCTTTCCAACACATCATTGAATGGCAAGAGGGAATGACCTTCTGCTGCGGCTTCTTCCATAATCGAAACAGTAAATGCTCTTACTCGTCTTTCGTCAAGATTATCTGTGAGTGCAATTCCCGCTTTTATCGGAAACGCATCACGAATTTTTTCTGGTGGCAAAACAAGTTTATCAATCTGCCGGAATGAAACACCTTCTGCAACAAATCTTGTTTTCTCATAAAGGAGATAAAGATTGTTTATGATTTCTTCCGTTGTACCAATCTTGTCTTGATGCTTGTCAACTATATAACTGGCTTGCTCATTGTTCATTTGACAGCGGCTAAGGAGTTTTAAGAATTCCTTCTTTTTTATCGGCTTATCCTTCCAAATTCTTTGCGCTGTTGTACTGAAAAGTTTTACTCCTTTCTCCTTTATGTGCTTGTCGGGTTGAACCATGCTTTCCTCAAAAATATTCCAAGGGTCAGTTTGTAGAAGGTCTCCGTCCTTTTGAAGAATGTATTTTTCGATTTCCCATGCTATTGAGTTTCCGTTTTCAATCTGCAACGCACTCAGTACTGAACCCATACCAGGAAATGCACCTCGCATATCCCATATTTTAGAAATCTCATCATCAATCCATCGTAACTCTTTGGTAAATTTTTTGCTAAGCAGAACTTCAGACTTTTTCAAAATGTCAGCCATTACCAGAAGCGCATCAATGGCTGTATCGTGTTCTACCAATTCGGCAGCAAAAGAGAATTGTGCGAAGTCAGGGGCAATTGCAGCGTATTCCTTTAGGTCAATTTCAATTTCGCTTTCTTTAATATGTCCGAGTATATCATGATAAGGAAGCAAAAACCCGTCAGGATTTTTGTCTGTTAATGTATGTTCAATGCACCGGTCCCAAGGATAACTTCGGTGCCCATTATCTATTTCTTTGTCATATTTGTAGTGAAGAATTTCTCCAATGTCAGCTCGCACTTTTGCAACCCCTACAATTACTCTTTCGTTTGGTTCTGAAAATGGTGTGTGCTTACAATAGAAGAAAATCAGTGATTGCTGTTTTTTGAGACAGCTGAAAAATGAGTCCAATAAAACTTTTTGATTGTGTGAATGCTGAACCCAGTGGTTTCCCTGAAAGCCAAGTTTTGAATCAATTTCTTCTTCCAACTCCGGCTTGTAATCCAATTCATAAATACTTGCTTGCTGAGAGTAATGCGGATTATCACCTTTTGAATTCCTTTTTATCATCCATAAAAATGGAACTGCATCAAATGAAAAAGGCTTATCGTGATAAAGACAAGGTCTGAAATGCTTAAAAAGTGGGTTAATATCTGTCCATGAATGTGAAACTTCTCTCACATAGCTGTGAGGAGAAAGGAATGTTCCTTTTTCTGAAACGCAAGGAGGAAGAAAGTTATCGTTGATTTCTTTGTCAGATGGCTCGATGTCTGGTTGCTTAGTGGCATCAATTTTTGGAAGTATTCTACAAAAAGAATTATCCAACACATTACAGCAAGTTTTTCCGTTCCATTTGTTGTCATGCCAAGGAACTCTTGCAGATAAATGTCTTACTGGTAAAATTTTACTCATCAGATGTTACTAAGATGTACTTTGAAAATAAAGTGCTGACAAAGAGGCACTTTTGTTTTTGTCATTCTTCAGTAATTGGCAACGGCATTGTATCTGTACAGTTATGGTGGAAAACCGTTGCAGACAATAAATGAATTTAAAGAGTTTGAATTTGAATAGCAGGAAACCATGCTATCCTATTAATCGGAAACTGTATCTTTTCCTCGGAAGTAATTCTATATTCATCTACATTTTCGTAACCGTCCCTTGGACCCACTAAGGTTATTTCTGATGCTAATACTGTTTCTTCTGGAGAAACTTTGATTTCATCGCCCCATTTGCCATTAGTTAATTTTCTAACCTTAATTAGATCGTCTCTGCTTATAGAGTAGATTTGTTGTGGGTTTTGCTGGTCGTAAAACGGAACATCAGCATAGAAATGAATATTTAAATATTTTACTTTTTGCATGTGTCTTGTATGCTTATTGTTTTATTATTTTTTGGCTAAAAATCTTTTCTCCACTACGTTCTACGGTTATTAGGTAAATTCCATTTAGCTGCTGCCTTAAATTAATTTCTATTTTTTCTGAAATAATTTTTTGTTTGTAAATCTTTTCTCCAAGAGGATTATAAATAAAAAGATATTTTTTTTCAAAAGAGTGAGCAGGAATTTCAATTGTTAAATTATCGGTAACAGGGTTCGGATATATGACTACATTATCGTTAGCGGAATGCTCTTCGATACCAACACTGGAAGCAATTTTGGCAATAAATATATCTACTGATCCTGTATTTGTTAAAGTTGTGCTTCCAAAAGAGATTGAAGGGCTCTGAAAATATCCAGTAATATAAGCGTTTCCAGTCACGTCTATACAAATATCTTTAGTAACGTCACTATTGCTTCCGCCAACACTTTTGGCCCAGAGCACATTCCCTGACGGATCATATTTCGTAATAAAAATATCTTGTGTTCCTCCATTTGAATTTATGAAAGTGGTACTTCCGAAAGAGATTGAATCACTTTGGAAAATTCCGGTAACATAGCTGTTCCCATTAATATCTGAGGTTATGCTTGTGCCTGCATCAATCATATTTCCTCCTATACTTTTCGCCCAAAGCGCATTACCTTGACTATTGTATTTTGCAACGAAGATTTCTGAATTACCACTACCTGTGATGGTGATTGTATCAAAAGCCATTGAAGTTTCCTCGAAGTATCCTGTTAAATAGCTGTTACCGCTAGAGTCTAAGTCTATTCCGTTAGCTACATCATCAAAACTTCCTCCAACAGCTTTTGCCCATAAAGCATTCCCGGAAGAATCGAATTTAGCAACAAAAATATCTGGAGTTCCCCAGTTGGCATTCGTTAAAGTTGTACTGCCGAAAATAACTGAAGCACTCCAAAATTCACCTGCTAAATGAAACTTTCCATTAGATTCTACCGCTATACAGTGTGCCCAATCATAGTTAGTTCCGCCAACTTTTTTCGCCCAAAGGGTATTACCCGATGAATCATATTTAATAATGAAAATATCTGTACTATTAGAGTCGGTACTCATCAAAGTTGTACTGCCAAAAGTGATAGAAGTTCCCAGGAAATCTCCATGAACATAAATATTTCCTACCGAATCAACCGCTGCTCCGGCTCCAATAGCAGAATTAGCTATACCTGTCGCCACAGCACTTTTAGCCCAAAGTACATTGCCTGAGGTATCAAGCCCTGCGACATAAAAAGCAGTCTGTTGAGCGCTAGTATTAATTAATACTGTGCTACCCATTGTCATTG
The DNA here is from genome assembly GCA_002215675.1 of Bacteroidetes bacterium 2013_40CM_41_45. Lineage (GTDB taxonomy): Bacteria > Bacteroidota > Bacteroidia > AKYH767-A > 2013-40CM-41-45 > 2013-40CM-41-45. The sequence goes on from NGFH01000005.1 coordinate 347,898, forward strand.
ACGCACTTTGGAATCCGCCAACAATGTAGCTATGGCCAATTCGATCTATCGCAATACCCGTTGCATAGTCATCGTTGGTTCCACCGAAATTTTTTGCCCAGATAACGTTGCCGGAAGCATCATATTTTGTAACAAAAATATCAGCTGAATCAATACTTGTATTCGTTAAAATTGTGCTTCCAAAAGCAATAGAAGCACTCCGGAAATATCCTGTCACATAACTATTCCCACTTGCATCGCATGCGATACTTGTTGCTCCTTCAAGATAATTCCCGGAAGGATTTTTCGCCCAAACCCAATTAGGTGCCTGCGCGAACACAACATTATTAACGAATAACAATGTAAAACACATCAAAGTGTGTGTGAAGTACCTGCCGTATTCCATCTTTCTGGAGGTCAATTAAAAGAGCAGTAAATTTAATAAACTTACTGCTCTTTAGCTTCAACAAGCATTTACCGTATAATTAACAGCTTTTCTGTGCCTACTAACTCATTATCCATAGTAATGCTTACAAAATAAATTCCAGCTTCAAGATGCTTTGTTGAAAGAGAAATCGAATTTTCACCTGCTGAAAATTCTTGCTTTAGTACTTGTCGGCCGCTTAAATCACTCATTGTAAAGATTCCTGTTTCTCCCGATTTTAAGTAATAGCTGATGTTAACTTCGTCATTAGCAGGATTAGGAAAAACTTTAAAGTATTCTGTTTCATCATCTGAAGAAGCAGCCAGACGCTCCTCGTCAATAGGGATATTATCTGGATAGTCAATTCCGAGCAAAACTCTTGCTCCGTAAACTGCAGTTCCACCGCTAAATGGATTTTGTGATGCAATGGCATTCAAAGTCGTATTCTGTGCGGTGCTGAATTCATAAATATCTTTTGCCCATGTAGCCAAATAAATTGCATTGACCGCTTTCTCATTAGCTACCGCCTGATTGTCAGGTGTTATTGTCGAATTAACCTCTTCGGCTCCATCACGGTCGCCTTCACTAACATAGAATTTTACCATTGCAATTGCCCCAATATTGGTATTCGTTGCATCGGTATAAAAATTTTGCAAGGGTATGTCATTCGGAGTTCCTAAATACATCAATGAATTATCCAACACGAGTTCAATGTAAACATTAAGCTGGGTAAGGAATTTTGACTGAGCATCAAGCGGGCAGTTAGGATCAAGAGTATAATCCAACATCTTCTTTAAATCCGTTTGTAAATCTTCCGGATTAGGAGGAGTTAATTGAGGAACATATGAGCATGGATTTGAAAGATCGGGTGTTGCGGTGTTATAAGGCGCCTGAACGTTAATAAAATTTACAGGCGACATAGCTCCACCTGAAGGTGTGTACGGAAGACCAGGTGAATTTCTAATATACCACGGTGTGCCGGCTGGTACACCTGAACCCACGACATCTTTAAAAGCTGGATATGTAGCTTGGAAACTAGCATTTCTCCTCCACTCATTATCAGAAGCTGAAGTTGAACTGCCCTGAATCCCTGGATTCGCATTAGCTATAAGTGCACCACGTTGACAAAATGCCATTTTATTACACCTAAATGTGTTCGGTGAATTCGTGGACATGCATCGAATTCCTTCGCCAAGGTATGCCATTTGATTGTCGTCTATTTTATTTGACATGCTATTTCCTTCGATTGAAATCCCCATCAATAAACTGTTGTAATTAGGAGCAGGTGGGCCCCAGCAGGGAGAAGGAGGGTCGGGACAACTCATGCTCACACAATAAGTACATCTGTAAATCAAGTTGCTTTCAACAACTGCACTTTTACAAAATTGAACACGAATGCCGTAACTCGTGTATGCCGTGGGATGATTATCAGCAAAAATGATTGTGTTGGTATTTCCTATGTGAGCTCCGTTAAGATTTGTTATAAGAATACCGTTGTTGATGTTTTTTATTGTATTAGTTTCAATAAAAACGAACGGACTTGTTGCTGTATTAAGACTGGGTTCCCTTACCCAAATAGCGGCTGAACCTGCATTAAACGTTGTGTAAGACGGATTGAATGAATTGTCGTGAATATTAATGGTGCTATAAGGACGATCATAAACATTTACACCAAGGTAAAATTTCTCAAATGTATTGTTGTAGATATCAATGGGCGATGGAGTACAATTCGTACCACAGTTACTCACATCAATGCCTCTGCCAAGGTTGGTCGATAGAGCTGTATTATTGAAGGTGTTCCAACCAACATCCACAAAATTTTTGTTTCTCACAATCACGCCGTAGAAATAATTATTGAAGTTGTTAGCTAATGACGTACTTCCACCTACTATAATTCCAGGAGTGAAACTGGTTGGATTAGTCGTGTTTACTGCGTATATGCAATAACCACAAGGACTAGATGCACATGCGTTGGATGGGAATGTCGCGCTAGTATTAATGTCATTAAAATCATTGTTTATAACGGTCAACTTACTTTGCCGGTTATAAATTCCTAAATCCATATTCGAAAATATATTCCTTTCAGTTGCGGAATTATCTCCAATTGTTATATCCTGCACGGTATTAATTTCAATACCTGTACGAGTTCGTGCTAATGCTGCAACTGTTGTTAATGCTGTATTGGTAGGATAATAGGGAAGCATAGGGAAAAGATATTCCTTTCTCAACAGTGATGAAGATAAATGGCCTGAATGGGAGCCGCCAGTGTACTGATTCACTTTAATGCACCAATTATTTTGCCTCAAGTCTGCATACTTGATTTGAAAATCTCCTCCGCCTGATGAAACAATTGCATTCTTAGCATCCTGGATGATGGTATGTGTCTGGGCAAAAGGTGGAAAAATGTTGAAGTTGAAAAAGTCAACAATCAGATGAGATGAACTGTTCAACAAATAAATGCCATCCCACATAATTCCGCAAGCTGCTCGCAACCCAGTGTATCCGGGATTGCCATTGAAGCCGGGATAAAAATGTGTTCCAGGGCTTGTCAATTGCAGAGTGCAGTTGGGCTGTATTATAATTTGTGCATTAGGCCCCAGGCATATAAAAGGACAATCTTCAAAAATGATATTGGTATTTACATTGAAAATGCCATTTATTACTATTCCTTTATCGGTGGAGATTTTGTTACCATTTGCTATATACGGTAAAAAGAGGTTTGAGGGCAACGTATTCAAAACGTTAGTCGCAGCGGTATTATTAATATATAACGTATTGAATGGTTCTTCTGCACAAGGAGTTGTACAACACGGATATACTGTTCTGCAGACTGAAGCTGTGCATCCGTGTGCATCAGTAACAGTAACACAATACTGACCAACATTTCCTGAAGGCAATGTCCCCCAATTATTTATTGTTATTTGATTTGAACCCGGGCCCACTGAATAGGAAACACCAGTATAAGGATTCTGTGATGAGCCCGTACCCCATGTAAAAGACCATGAGTAAGAATAAGGAGATGATCCACCTGTTGCAGTAGCTGTGTAAATTGTTGGACTTGATAGGTCTACGCATGTATTCGTATAACCGCTTAACGTAACTGTTGGATGTGGATAAACGGTTACAGTTACCTGAGTTGTAGCAGTGCAATTATGGGCTCCTGTGCCAGTAACTGTATAAGTAGTTGTAGTTGTGGGAGTGGCGGTTACGCTTGACCCTGTTGAACTGCTCAATGTAGAGGAAGGTGACCAGGTATAACTGTTAGCTCCGCTGGCGGTAAGTACAGTTGAACTCCCAATGCAGATATTCAAATTGCCTGTAACTGAAACGTTAGGCGGTGCAACAGGCATTATCGCTACGGTAGCAGTTGCCGTACAACCATTAGATGTGCCAACCACTGTATAAATCGTATATACTGTTGGAGTTGCAATCACAGATGACCCGGTTGTGGTATTTAAACTTGATCCGGGACTCCATGCATATGAATTTGCTCCAGTTGCCGTCAGTGTGATGCTTTGACCGAGGCAAATAAATTGATGTGGTGTAATAGTTAAAACAGGAGTTTGGTTTCCTGTAAGTGAAACTTGCGTGGAAGCTGTACATCCATTGTTATCCGTTCCTATAACAGTATATGTTGTTGGAGATGTAGGATTAGCAATTACCATTGGACCCGTAGTTGAACTCAATGATGTAGAAGGACTCCATGTATAAGAATTGGCCCCGCTCGCAGTCAGTACCGTTGGCATACAAATGGTATTTCCGGTTACGATTATAACCGGCAAAGGATTAACGGTTATAGTTTGAGTTCCAGTCAACGTACATCCAAGACTTGGATCGGTGTACGTCACTGTATAAGTTGAGGTCGAGCTTGGATTAACAGTTATACACTGTGTATTTGCACTCGTACTCCAAAGATAATTACTCATACCTACAGGAGCACACAATTGTGTTGATTGTCCGTTACAGATAACAGAATTTCCAGTGATTGTACCGATTCCTATCTGTACGGTTACATTGCAAGTACTGGTACAGTTGTTACTTATGTTTGTGATAGATAAGGTTACAGTGTACGTGCCTGTATTTCCACTATTAATACTTACTGTTTGATTGGTGTTTGATCCACTTATCGATCCATTTCCGGAAACCGACCACAAATATGTATATGATGCGCTGGGACCAGGACCGGTATAGCTAATATTGTTGGTATTTGGACAAACAGTTAAGGGTCCTCCAATTGAACAAGGAGGAGAAGGTACAGTAACGGTGACAGTTACATTAGCTGATGTAGTGCATGAAGAAGCTGTCAAATTTGGGTTAAGAGAACCGTTATAAATTACAGTCAGAGTGTATGTAGTTGTTGTATTAGGTGATGCAACTGGATTTGGACAATTTGTACAGCTTAGCCCTGTTGCAGGTGTCCATTGATAAGTAGTTGGCCCATTGTTAGGATTTGAAGAATTATATCCGGGCAAGATACAAGGTCCACCCAGGGTAACGCTCGCTCCACAGGTCGAAATTGTCTGATTCATTCCTGGATCAGCTATAAATGGCACTAACACTACCTCATCAATGTGTAACCAGTCTACATTTTGGTTACCGGAATTTTGCAGCGGATAAATCCATAACTGGTCCCAGTTGGAACTAGTTGATGAAAAACAAACTATATTTTGAATCCAATTAATGTTACCATAAGCTGTTGCGTGAACTAATTGCTGGTTAGTAGGAATTCCTGGAAGTGGTCCTCCTGTACCGGTATTTATGCACGTAAATGGAGGCACCCCGGGGCTATTGTGATTAAGTAGCCTTATATAATAATTATCTAACGGAGTGAGATCGGGGAATACGACACTTACCTTGGAATAGTATGAAAGTAGATATTGCTGATTTGCTGTTAAAGTAAAATAATGGTCATCGGTAACAATTCCTTCTCCGACAACCACAGGAGGACCGCTAAATTGAGTTGCCGTCCACATATAAGCTCCTCGTGAAGTTAGCGCACCAGGGACTTGGACCTGAGGACTACCATGCGATGGTTTCCACCAACATATATCTGACCTGAAAGGACACGTAGGATTGGTTAATGCTGTCGGAACTTCAAAACTATGGTTCCAAATTAAATTGCAGATAATGGGATCATTTGCACAGCTTTTTGGAGGACATGGTAAAGACGCTGAAAAGGAAAATATATGCAGAGAAAAAAAAGCGTTTATATATTGGCAAGTTGTACACCCTGAAACGAAATGTTTAACCTCTATGTAATATGTATTTCCAACTGTAAGGCCAGTCTTCTGAATTATTAATTGGTTTCCCAAATCAATATTTTTTTGTTCGATAATTTGTAAATTCTGGCAATTGCCCGAATAAAGTGTCAATACATGCAGATGTGCTGCAGGAGTATTGGTTGGGTCGTCCGGATTTGTTACATCAATCTGCAAATCCTGACAATTAGCAACAAAAGAGAACCATTTTGATGAATTGTTAAATAAGTAAGTCTTGGAACTCCAGAGTGAATCAGGAACAATAGGAATAGGTGTGATACAGGAGTCTCCGTTTTGTCCATTTGCATTTACAAAACTTATCGCCGTAATTACAACAGCGAAAAATAAAATCTTAATTGCTTTCATTGTATTCTGTTTTTAAATGGTTTAAAAAATATTTTTTGATGATTGGTAAATCATAAAAGAGAGAACCTGAAAAAGGACAGTGGGTAAACATTTTTAATTCTCGTAGGTAGAGCAATATTATAAAAAAGGAACATTGCAAAATCAACTGTTAATAATTTGCATCTATGTTTTAGACCAACGGCTTATAAATATGTATCAAACTGTGCGTATAGACAAATGACAACAGAACAGATTAGTCGAAAGGTTTTACATTACAAGAGCAGTACCAAAAATTATTTTGTAAAGGAATATATAAAAAGTCTGAAATCCTTTAGGGTTTTCCCTAGTTTTTTATGTTCAAAAAATCCTAGGGTTTTCCCTAATTCGTCCTAGGGTTTTCCCTAGTTTTTTTTCGATGATATTTGAATCATAGAGTGAAACCCTGCACATAAGAAATCAATAAAACTATACAGGTGTCAGGTGTAATTGAGCAATATTCAGTAGTATTGCCACTACGAGCCCTGGTAACTTATTCAGAGTGAAAGACATGTCAAGTAAATTCTTTACAAACGAGAGCGAGAACACTCTTCTCAATAAGATTGAAGGGATATTCAAACATAGAAATATTTTTTTCCTTGATGCTTTGGTTGGTTATTTCCGTGCATCAGGATATTTCCGTATCCGTAAATTCATTGACAAGGCATCAGAGGTTAGAATTTTAGTAGGCATCAATATTGACCACCTTATCTACAAAGCATCGCAGCAGGGATTATTGTTTGATGGCAATGAAGAAAAATCTCAAGAAGATTTTTTCAATCAGATAAAACAGAACATCCAGGATGCAGAGTATGACAGAGAAGTAGAAGAAGGAATGATACAACTTATTCACGATCTTGCAACCAAGAGAATTAAAATTAAAGTCCATCCCAAACAGAACATACACGCGAAAATTTACATTTTCAGGGAAGAAATAAAACACCAGCATGGATATGGTGCTGTAATTACAGGTTCAAGCAACTTAACTGACGCGGGACTTGCCAAAAACTTTGAGTTCAATGTTGAATTACGGGAAAACACCGATATTGATTTTGCTACTGAAACCTTTAATAAGTTATGGGATGAAGCGGTTGAAATCGGACAGGAATATATTGATAAACTGAAGATAGAAACTTATCTCAATGATGAATTTACACCTTTTCAGGTTTACATGAAATTTCTCATTGAATATTTCGGCAAAAGCATTGAATTTGACCCTAACTCCATTACTGATTTACCAGAAGGATTTAAGCGATTATCCTACCAGGCAGATGCAGTGAATGATGGTTATACTAAAATGATGAAGCATGGTGGCTTCTTTTTGGCTGACGTTGTAGGTTTAGGCAAAACGGTTGTTGCAACGCTCATTGCTAAAAAATATTTTTATTCAAATGGCTTTCCAACTTATCGCTCAAGGACATTAATCATTACACCCCCAGCTGTTAAGCAAAACTGGGATGACACTATTAACGACTTTCGGCTAGATAATTGCAAAATAATCACGAATGGTAGCTTACATAAAATTACTAAAGCTGAAGATTTTGATTTAGTAATTGTTGATGAAGCCCATAAGTTTCGTACAGATACCGCTGAGATGTATAACCAGTTACAGAAAATTTGTAAATCTTCAACCAGGAATGTATTGGCTAACGGGAGCCGCGAACGGAAGCGGGTAATACTTGTCTCTGCTACTCCTTTAAATAACAGACCTGAAGATATTGCTAATCTTATTTACCTGTTTCAAGATTCAAAAAACTCTACTCTTGAGATTGGCAATCTGCAGCATTTTTTTCGACAGCAGATTGATGCTTACAAAAAGCTAAAAGACGAAAGGGATATAAAAAAAATTCGCATTATCGTAAAAATGATTTATGATAAAATAAGAGTGAAAGCTATTGAGCCGCTAACTGTACGAAGAACCAGAACAGACCTCCAGGAAAATGAAGCGTATAGAAAGGATATTACAGAACAAGGTATAATATTTCCTCATGTAAGAAAACCTGAAAAAATCTTTTATCAATTAGATGAAGTATTGGATACTCTTTATGACAAGACAATAATTTATTTAAAAGGTAAATCAAAAGGTCTTACTTACAATCGTTACCGAGCTATTAGTGAATTAAAGCCGCACAAAAAGATTAAGTATAAAAATGCTGATTTAATTTCAGACCAACTAGCTAAGATTATGAAAACATTGCTAGTCAAAAGGATTGACAGCAGCTTTTTTGCATTTAAGAAATCTCTGGCCAGGTTTTATGATGCTACCAATGCAATGGTAAAGATGTTTGAAAAGGGGACCATATACATTGCTCCAAATCTTAACGTTACAGAATACATCAATGAAGAACGAGAAGATGAACTCATAAAATTGATTAGCGAGGAGGCACAAACTGATCCGACTATTGAGATTTGTACACCTGATGATTTTGAACCTGGCTTCCAAACAGGACTGCTGCATGACAAAAAAATTTTACATGAGTTAGTAGCTGACTGGAAAGAAATTGAGCAAGACCCGAAATTGAATGAGTTTAAGAAATATTTGAAGAACGAACTTTTCAAGACGGACATTAATAAAGAAGGTAAGCTTGTAGTGTTTTCCGAATCAAAAGAAACCACCGACCACCTGAAAACAAAATTAAATGATGCAGGTTTTGACAAAATCCTTTGTGTGGAAAGCTCCACCCGCAAAAACTTGATGCCAGCTATTCGTGAAAACTTTGATGCAAATATCCCTTTAGCAGAGCAAAAAGATGATTACAACATTATTATTTCTACTGAGGTGCTGGCGGAAGGCGTAAACCTTCATCGCGCGAATATCATCGTGAATTATGATACCCCTTGGAACTCCACTCGGTTGCTACAGCGCATAGGTAGGTTAAATCGAATCGGCTCAACAGCAAAAGAAATTCACATCTTCAATTTTTTCCCAACAACAAAGGTTGATGATGATATTGAGTTACAGAAAAAGGCAATAATAAAGTTGGAAGCATTTCATGCAGCACTTGGAGAAGACAGCCAGATATATACCCCAGAAGAAGAACCCGGTACTTTTGGTTTGTATGATAAAAACATTGAAGAAGACCGCGATGAAAAATTAGTTTATTTGATGAGTCTTCGTAAGTTCAAAGAGGACAGCCCCGAGCTTTTCAAGTCTATCAAAAATATGCCGTTTCGCAGCAGGACTGGAAGGAAAAATAAAACATTAAAAAATTCCACACTCACTTTTATCCGTAGTGAGCGAAGGGATGCTTTCTACTTTGTGCGCGAAGATTCAGCAATTGATGAGCTCACATTTTTGGAAGCAGTGAAGGTGTATGAAGCCAATGTTGATGAAAAGCATCTTACATTACATAAATTGCATCACCAACAAGTGAAGACAGCAATTGATAATTTTGTAAATAAATTAATGGATGAAAAAATTCACGATAAGAAGATTGATGTAACACAGGGCCCTAATGAAAAGAAGGCATTGTCTTATTTAGACGCGTTTCTCAGTTTTCACTTTATATCTGGCAAAGAAAAAGAACATATTCAAGCGGCTAAGCAAGCTATTCGTACAGGTAAGTTTCAAAGTTTACAGCGAGACGTTAATAAACTTTCCAAGGCCACAAAGACTAATACGGTAAAGCCTGTCATTCTTTTGGAAAAGTTAATTACTCTCTTAAATCAATATCCTTTAAAATTCGGGGAAGAAGATGAAGTTATTGTGCCGGTTATTCCAGTGAAAGAGTTTAAACCAGATATAATTATTACGGAAAGTTTCACAGTGTAACTACGACAATCTTTTAATGACTGAAACTCAACTTAAAAATATATTTCAGCAACCTTTTGCGTTCGCTCAGTGGAAACCTGTATTTGATAATATCTTCCCGCAAATCGAATACTTGGAAAAGCCAACCACAATTGATGATGGTAGTGGGAAAACGAAATCTATATTACAAATTGGAACCACTCATCTTCTTAATAATCGAAATCTCATCATCCTACAAGCGGAAGTAAAACGCAATATTAAAATTATAAAGAACAGAACTGAACTTAGGGACATAGCGGCAAGATTCATTGACCAAACAAACAATCATGGAGTTTTAATTTTTTACTACAGTGAGGACAAAGAACAACCTGATTATAGATTTTCTCTCATTTCTCGTGTTTCGGAAATTGACGATGAAGGAAACTTCCAGAAAATTGAGACCGCTAAAAAGCGGTTCACCTATGTTTTGGGCAAGAATGAATCAGGAACTACAGCCGCAAAGCGTCTACTGGAACTTCAAGCAAAAGCGAAGCGAAAAGGTAACGCTGAATTAAAAGACGTGGTGGACTCATTTTCTGTTGAAGCGTTGAACAGAGATTTTTTTATTCGTTACAAGGCACAATTTGAAAAATTCAATAATTACTTGGCAGCAGAAAAAAAAATTGCTTCTAAGGTCTTTAAAATACGAGATCGTAAAACGCTTGAAGAACAAGAAAAAAATGAAAAACCTATTCGTGATTTCGTAAAGAAACTACTTGGCAGAATTGTGTTCCTCCACTTTCTCCAGAAGAAGGGTTGGTTAGGCTGTCCTACCGATACGACCAAATGGATAGATGGTGACAAGTTTTTTATTCAGAATCTTTTTAGAAATTACAAAAACTCGAAGTGTTTCCACAGTGAATGCTTGAAAGAACTTTTTTTCAATACCCTTAATAACAACAAGCGTAAAGATTATATTTTTTCAATTACAAGCACGAGAGTGCCTTACCTAAATGGAGGCTTATTTGATGACGATATGCCTGCTACTCAGGAAATAGATTTTCCTCCTGATTATTTTAAAGACCTTTTTGATTTTTTTGAACAATACAATTTTACAATCGATGAGAACAGCCCAGAAGAACATGAAGTAGGTATTGACCCTGAAATGCTTGGACACATTTTTGAAAACCTGCTGGAAGAAAACCGAGAAAAGGGTGCCTTTTATACACCAAAGGAAATTGTTCATTATATGTGTCAGGAAAGTTTGATACAATATTTTATAACCAATCTCTCAGATACATCCATTGATGACATAGAACTTTTTGTAAACGGTAAAAAGGTTCCTGATACTTTCACGAAAAAGGAGACAGCTTCAGAAATAGAGAAACTTTTGCTCAAAGTTAAAATCTGTGACCCCGCCATTGGGTCGGGAGCATTCCCGATGGGTCTCCTCAAAGAAATTTATGAATGTAGAAGATTAATTTATCCTTATCTGCGGACAAATAAAAAATTTGACCCCGCATTAGTAAAAAAGGAAATTATTCAAACTGCTATTCATGGTGTGGATATTGAAAAAGGGGCCGTTGATATCGCTCGGTTACGTTTTTGGCTTGCTTTGGTTGTTGATGAAGAAGAGCCACAGCCCTTACCTAACCTTGATTACAAAATAATGCAGGGAAATAGCTTACTGGAACAATTTGAAGATGTTGACATGAGCAAGGTTGCAAGTGGAACGAACCTCAAAATTATAGAACCAGAAAGAGACCTCTTTGGTAATATCAAAGAAGAACAGTTAGCAATGACTTTTGTAAAAACTGAAATTGTAGAACGTATACAACAACAAACAAAAAATTATTTTGATGAAAACGATATTAATATTAAAGCTCAAATAAGGAATGACATAAATGATTGCATACACCAGCACATTGAATTCAATTTAGAGCTTAGAGAGAAACAATTGGTTCGCTTGATTAATGAAAGTGACGAGAAGGTTAGGACCGGGCTGAAAACAAAGAAAAAATTTGATTCATATAAAGAAACACTGAACAATCTACGGCAAACCAGAAAAAAACTTCACGAAATTCAGAACTCTGATGAAAGACCATATTTTTTGTGGCACTTATTTTTTAAAGATGTATTTGAGACAGGAGGATTTGATATTGTAATTGGAAATCCCCCGTATATTCAGTTACAAAAAATGGGAAAAGATGCAGACATTTTAGAGAAATCAGATTTTAAAACATTCGCACGGACGGGAGATATTTATTGCTTATTTTATGAGCAGGGCAAAAATATTTTGAAGAAAAATGGTGTTCTCTCGTACATAACATCAAATAAATGGATGAGAGCCGGTTATGGTTCAACGTTGCGAAAATATTTCGTGGAGAACTGTAATCCATTGAAGCTAATAGATTTCGGAGGGTATCAAGTTTTTGAAAATGCAACCGTTGATACAAATATTCTAATCCTAAAAAATGCTCTGTATCAGAATACAACTCATACCTGTATTCTTAGTAGAAATCTAAAGCGTCTAATTTTATTGAGCGATTATTTTAGACAGAATGCAAGCGTTGGAAAGTTTGGAAACGAAAGTTGGGTCATCCTCAATTCAATTGAGCAAAAGATTAAGGAAAAAATCGAATTATTAGGTACACCGCTTAAAAAGTGGAATATTCAAATCAATTATGGAATTAAAACTGGTTTCAATGGCCCACTGGAAAAGGGAGGCTGTTTTATTATTTCGCAGGAAAAGAGGGATGAACTTGTTGGAAAATGTCCTAAAGCAGCCGACATTATACGACCGATTCTTCGCGGCAGGGATATTCAAAAATTTCGTGCGCAGTGGCAAGGCATGTACCTTATTTCTACTCATACTGGTTACAAAGATTCATCCGGTAAATACATTAAAGCAATTGAACTTAAAAAGTATCCCGCTGTCAAAAAACATTTAGATAAATACCGGACAGAAATAGAGTCAAGACTCGACCAGGGAATCACTCCATACCACTTGCGTAGTTGCATTT
>NGFH01000003.1 GCA_002215675.1 Bacteroidetes bacterium 2013_40CM_41_45
CGTGACAGATACTCCAGTCGTGACAGATACTCCAGTCGTGACAGATACTCCAGTCGTGACAGATACTCCAGTCGTGACAGATACTCCAGTCGTGACAGAAATTGCAACTTTTATTGCAGACCATTCACCTCGTAAATATAAGTGTTGGGCGGCAAAATGGTTTGGATGGGGAAATGGCCCTCTTCCTGTTGATTGCAGATGGCCTGATAATATGCCACAAAGTCCAATTCATGATGGATGGAATGATTAAATAAAAAAAATACCTCTCGATGTACAGGTTAATCGAAATGGGCGTGTAGTTTAACTGGGAAAACAGTTGGTTTGCAACCATCAGAGCGAGGATTCGACTTCCTCCATGTCCACTAATAGTCATAACTGGTTGTTTTCCAGATAAAACATTATGACGAAGCATATGTTTTTGGTTGAGATAGAGATATTTCAATACCATATGTAGGATAATAACAAAAAGACTGATAGGAGAGACTATCATTATAGTGGCGTACTGTGGATGAAATGAAATCTCCAAAATTTCTAGAGAGGGTTCGACTCCTTCCGCTACTGCTAATATACAAAAATAACATAGTTGAATTTTTAGGTATCACTTCATTTCGACAAAGATTTATGTATATAATAAAAGATATTCTTGATATGAATATCTTATGTGTTGGCGGCAAAGATGGTGGGTTGCGGCGGACTGTAAATCCGTTTACCGTAAGGTACTTGATGGTTCGAGTCCATCTCAACACACAAAATTTACTATTGACCGAGTGAATAGGTGCAATAAGTCTGGTATCATTCAATGGATTTATATTCTAAATGCGAATGATGATATTGTTGAATCGTGGACATGGGTTAAATTCCCATATAGTATTTTTTATATAGGCAAGTAGCTCAGTGGTAGAGCGTCCGTCTGATACGCGGAGGGTCAAAAGTTCAATTCTTTTTTTGCCTACAAATTATAAATAAAATATTTGTTTTATTTATTTTTATGGTTTATTAGCTCAATCGGATAGAGCAATACATTGTCAATGTATAGGTTGCGGATTCGAGTTCCGCATAGACCGCCAATATATCTGTTCAGACTCTAGAGTAGTAGAAATCTTTTGAAGGTGATGGGCGTGTGGTTAGGGATTGCTGGACACGGATTGATTTTGAACTTAGCTACTGGACATGATTCATGGAACATAGAGACTAACATGAATCAAAATAATTTTCATATGTTGAATGTGGCAGACTGGTAATGCGCCTGACTGTGAATCAGGGTGTGAAAACACGATGAGGATTCGATTTCCTCCATTCAACCAAATAGGAGTAAAATATTTTGGAAAGATTTTGGTCAAAAGTAGATATTAAAAATAAAAATGATTGTTGGAATTGGATTGGTGCAATTGATACAAATGGTTATGGTGCTTTCAAATATATGGGAAAGAAAATTAATTCTCATAGATTTGCATGGTTTTTAGAAAATGATTATTTTTCAGAAATAAATATTTGTCATATTTGTGATAATAGATTATGTTGCAATCCAAATCATTTATTTGAAGGAACTGGAAAAGATAATATGCAAGATGCAAAAAATAAAAATAGATTAGCAACAAGTAAAAATAAAAAACATGGATTTTTTATTCATCCTGAAAAAGTTGCAAGAGGAGAAAATTCTGGAAAACATATCCTAACTAATGAAAATGTTATAAAAATAAAATTTTTATTAAAAAATACAAACTATAAACACAAAGAAATTGGTAAAATATTTGGTGTTGCAAGAAGTACAATAAGTTGTATTGCAATCAATAGGAATTGGAAATCCATTAAATAATTTAATTATGCGTTGGTAGCTCAATTGGATGGAGCAAAGAGTTTCTACCTCTTAGGTTGCGGGTTCAAATCCTGCCCAACGCACATTCGGACGGATTAAGAGCTAGACTTACAATTCTAGTAAAATTCCAGATGTATATCCGAGTCTGGTAAAATAAAATCAGGAATTGGTGTAGCGGTTGCATGGCTATTTTGGAAATAGGCGGTGGAAGGTTCAACTCCTTCATTCTTGACTGTAATAAATATAACCTCTTCGTATAATGGTTTATTATGTGTGGCTTTGAACCACAAGATAGTTGTTCGATTCAATTAGAGGTTGCTATTAATAAAAATTCACATGGAGATTAAATAAATTGCAAATAGATATATTGGATAAGGGATTTGTAAAACTGATTGATAATATGGGGAATGATTTAAGTGTGGTAAATGCCGCACGAGTTAGTTTAAATAGAAATTCAGAAACATTTCAAGACCAAGATGAAAAATTAATTAAATATTTATTAACCAAGAAACACACGAGTCCATTTGAGCATGTTGTTTTCACTTTTTTAGTTAAGACCCCTCTTTTTATTCGCTCTCAATGGATGCGTCATCGGATGTGGTCTTATAATGAAATTTCAAGACGTTATACATCTGAAAATATAGATTTTTATATTCCAGAATCTTTTAGAAAACAGGCTGATAACAATAGACAAGCAAGTATAGATGAAGAAATAGATAATATAAATATTCGTGATGGATTTATTTCACATTCAAAATCAGTAAAAAATCACATATCAGATACATCAATATATTTATTTGAAAGTTATAAAAACCTTATTGAACAAGGTGTTTCTCGTGAACAAGCCAGAATGATATTGCCACAAAATATGTATACAAGTTTTTATGGTACTGTTGATTTATGGAATCTTTTACACTTTTTAGAATTAAGAAATGATTCTCATGCACAATATGAAATGAGATTGTATGCACAGGCAATAGAAAAAATTGTTGAATCAATTGTTCCTTCAACCATAAAAATATGGAAAAAATTAAAATTAACTCAGTAATTTTAAGCTGATTAATGAATTTATTAACCCTAATTTATTTAAAAAAATAGAATGGAGAGAGGACTATAGAGATAGGTTAAAATGAAAAATAAATGTATTGTGATACTCCGGGGGAACTCAGAAGGAAAAAACAAATTTCAAGAAATTGTTAAAAAAAGATATTGGATTTGGAATATATCTCCATCAAATTTAGGTGGGGAAGTTGCAAGACTTTTAGGTTGGGATGGAAATCGTGATACTCAATTCAATATATTTATAGATAAATTATTAGATTTAGGTGATAATTATTTTGATTTTAGATATTGGTATATATCTAATTATAAAAATAAATTATTGGAATCTGATAAGGCTGAAAAGAATAATATGACTGGTGATTTGATGGTTATTCATGGGGCTGATGACTTTTTATCAAAAAGACTTCAGGATGATTATAATATATTTGAATTCACTCTCAACAAAACAAAGCAAAATGATTCTGGAATTAATGGATTTATGTTTTGTTATAATGATGAAGATTTTGAAGAACAAATTTTTAAGAGAATAGAAGAATTAAGTTTTATAGAAAATAAAATAGAAACACAAGGAGAAAATATAGATGTCACAGTTTAATATCGCACAAGCTAAACGAGAACTAATTTGGACTAAACTTGCTCTTATGGGAGCATCTGGAAGTGGTAAAACTTTTTCATCACTTAGACTTGCAAGCGGTATGTTAGAATCACTGGTTGCATTAGGTCAAGGTAAAAATGGAAAAATTCTTTTGGCTAATACAGAAGCATCTCGTGGACGTTATTATGCCAATGAATTTCAATATGATATTATTGATATTGGTTCACCTCATAATCCAGAAAAATATGTTGAACTTGTAGATTATGTTGTTGAAAATGATTATCCTATTTTAATTATTGATAGTACAAGTCATGAATGGGAAGGAAAGGGTGGTTGTTTAGAATTACATCAACAAGCTGGTGGAACATTTCAATCATGGGCAAAAGTTACTCCTCGCCATGATAAATTTATTCAAGCAATTGCAGATAGTCCAATTCATTTAATTGCTACTATGCGCGGTAAAGACCAATATGAAATTGAAAAGAATGAAACCGGCAAAAATAATGTAAAGAAATTAGGTGTTGGAGCGCAACAAAGAAACGGTTTTGAATATGAATTTACTGCAACATTTAGTATTGATAAGTCTGTTGCAACAGTTCAAAAAGATAATACACATATTTTTCAAGATTCAAGTGGAGAAATTCTTTCTGAAAAATTTGGCAAAGATATTATCAAGTGGGCAAATAGTGGAGAGGGTTATACTCCTCCAGTAAGAGTTTCTGAAAAAAGTATTGATAGTTCTGATAAAACAGAAGTAATGAAAATGATTAAAGAAAAAGGTGGAGCAAAAAATAAGCCACTTGTAGAATTAATTAAGAAATATGAACCATCTGGAAATCCAAATAAAATTACAGATACATCAGCATTTACACAATTAAAAATCGAATTAGAATCAATTCAATCAATTTAATTTATAACTAGGAGAAAATAAAAATGTGGATTAAAGACCAAACTATTAGGGTAATTGTAACAAGTGCAGTTGATAAAGGCAAATATGGAGAATTGCGTTTTGTAGATTCTCGAAAAGTAAAAGCAACCGGACTTTATGTAAAATCATATTTTTCTTTTTGGACAGTTGCAGGAACAGCTTATCAAACTTTTCCAACTTTAGTAAGAGCAATTGAAAATTCTGGAACATTTGAAGGTTCAGATAGAAAAAAGGGTGTTCAAATTATTATTAAGGCATTTTCAATCGGTCAAGAAAAATATACTGACAAAGAAGGAAATGAAATATTTTCAAAACAACCTCGTTTCACTGTTTGGGATTGGGATTTTGTAGAATCTTCTAATAAAGATATGGATACTCCTTCAACTGTTGAAACACCTTTCGACAAAGAACCAGAAATTGAATGGCCTGAAGAATAAAATATACATTTTATTAATAAATATGGGTTGGATAATTATATATTATCCAACCCATAAAAAATTCTTACTTTTATAGACTTGGAGAAAATATGCTAATACCTAAAGATTTAGTTATAGAAGCAAGACAAAAATTTGGTGCTAATGCGGCAGGAATTATAGCCAAAGATTTAAACATCAAAGATTATGATAATGAAAATTTAAAGGGGTGCTGTCCTTTTCATAATGAGGATACACCATCTTTTGTTTGGTATGAAAAAGGTGATTATTTTAAATGTTTTGGTTGTCAAAAAACATATAATATTATTGACCATTATATGAATTTTGATAAACTTTCTTATGTTGATTCTGTTGAAAAATTATTTAAAGAATCACAAACATCTTTTAGATTTTCTGAAAAGAATATAAAAAAGAAGGATTATCAATATCCAAAATATGAAATAGATGAAAATGAAAAATCATATGATAGAACCAGTGTTGAAAAATATCTTGCAACAAGAGGAATATCAAAAAATACATTAGATAAGTTTGATATATTGTCGGATAAAAAAGGTAATATCACATATAATTATAGAAATACAAATGGTGTTCTTACAATGGTGAGATACCGTCTTGGAAGAATTGCTGAAAAAACAGATTCATCAAAATTTTGGTCACAACCAAATGCAGATACGACTCCATTACTTTTTGGAATGAATAACACTAGTCCGCTTTCAACACTTGTTTTGACTGAAGGTGAATTGGATGCGTTATCTGTTTATGAAGCCGGGCATCAAAATTCTGTTTCAGTTCCTTTTGGTGCAAATAATTATTCTTGGATTGAAGAAAATTTTGATTATTTACAACAATTTGAAACCATAATTGTTTGGTCAGATAATGATGAACCCGGAATAAAAATGCGTAAGGAAGTTTGTTCTCGGCTAGGTTCTGATAAACAAAAAGTTTTATTTGTCAATCTTCCTCTTGAAATTGAAAATGAAAAAATAAAAGATATTAATCAAGTTCTAGTAAAATTTGGAAAAGAAAAAGTTTTAGAATTTATTAATAATGCCGAAGAACAAAAGATAGAAGGAATATTAGACCTTTCAGAAGCAGAAGATTTTGACCTTGAAAAAAGAGAAGGTCTTTATTCTGGAATAAAAGAAATTGATGATATGATTTATAAATTTTTCTTTGGCAATGTTGTTTCTGTTACTGGTTTTGCCGGAGGAGGAAAATCAAGTCTTGTTAATCAATTGTTTATCAATGAAGCATTACATCAAGGATATGATGTAACTGTATTTTCTGGTGAACTTCCTTCTGATATGTTACGTCAATGGGTTGAAATCAATATGGCTGGAAGAGAACATATTGAAGAACACAAAAATAAATTTAAAAGAATTATTAAAATTGATACCATTAAAAAAATGAAAGACTGGTATAAGGGCAGAATAAATTATTATGAAGCAGAAGATAATCATATTGATGCTGTTTTAGGCAAGGCCGAAGAAACCATTAGAAAAAAGGGCGTTAAAGTTTTAGTGCTTGATAATTTAGCCACATTGGGACTAGGTGAAGACGATAACAATACTTATGCAAAACAAAAACAAGCAATTGTAAAAATAAAGAATTTTGCAAATAAATTTAATATTCTAGTTGTTCTTGTTGTTCATCCTCGTAAACCAGCAAGTGGAATTACAAGTGTTCAATCCGGTTATGAAATGTCAGGAAGCGGTGATTTATTCAACTTAGTTCAATATAATTTTTCTGTCAAAAGAATAACAAAAAAAGAAAAAGAAGGTAAGAAAAAAAGAGGTGGGGGATGGGAAATAGAACCCTGTTTATATGATGTAAGAATAGAATTTTTCAAAAATCGTATAACAGGACAACTTGGTGATTGCTTTTTATATTTTGATTATCCAAGTTATCGCTTTTATATTACACCAGAACAACTTTGGAAAAGATTTTCTTGGGACAAAAATACTTTGCCATTGCGAACAGATGACCCAAATGAGAAATATAGAGAAATGCCAGAAGAGTTTAAAACATAATGTCTGATTATGATTTTATTATTGATAATATGAAATTTAGTTACTCCAACATAAGCACATTTGAAACATGTGCTTATGCTTGGAAATTAACGTATATTGATACGTTAAAAAGAGAGCCAAATTTTTTTGCTGAATTTGGAACTTTATGTCATGATATTCTGGAAAAATATTTTAAGGGTGAATTAGATTTATTTAATTTGCCGAATTATTATGAAAAACATTTTTATGAAGTTGTTCAATCAATTTCTCTTTCCGGAACAATGACTCAAAATTATTATGATGCTGGCTATGATTTTTTTACTAATATTGATATAAATCCTGATGATTTTGAAATATTGGAATCAGAATTAAAAACAAGTTCGATTTGGAATGGAATAGAACTTGTTGTTAAACCAGATATTGTTTTGAAAGAAAAATCAACCGGCAAAATAATTCTTATGGATTATAAAACATCCATTATCAAGAAAAATAAAAATGGGTCAATAGCAAAATCTGATATTGATAAACTAAATGGATATAAAAAACAATTATTTTTATATGCTTTCTTTTTATCTCAAAATCAAAAAACTAAAATAGAAGAAATTCGACTATGGTTTATTCGCAATAATACATTTGAGATATTTCAATATACAGAAAAAGAAGCAATTGAAACTTTAAATTGGTTTATGAAAATTGTGGCTAAAATAAAAGAAGAAGAAAAATTTATTGCCAATATAAGCAATCCATTTTTTTGCAATAATTTATGTGGAGTTCGTATGTCCTGTGAATTCAGGATACAAAATCCAGAAAAAGCATCAGAATCTTAGGATTTTGGTGCTTTTTTGTTATTGACAAATTGAGTTAAATGTGGTATTATTATCTTATATGAGCGTCATGGAGTTTGAGATACTCCATATGCAAAGATTTTCGTGATGACATAGAGTCTCCCGGTAGGGCATCAAGTCTTGATGAATCGGCGGGTAAGACTATGCACTCATCAATGCAAATAACCTCTCAAAATGACAATGAGAGCATAGATGGAATTCCTGTGACGCTTGTTTACCATATTTATATTTGGAGAATAAAATGAATAAAACTGTTCAAAAAATTCTTGCCCTTTCTCATGTTGAAGCCGTTGATAAAGAAGAAGAAGGATATTTTGTTTATTTTAAAAATGGCTATTGTTGGCAAGGCGACCCTCATGGTAGTATTCATTTCGTTATGGAAGAAACAGCGACAATAGCATTAAGAGAAGCCAAACGTTTTCGTATTTGTACTAAAGATTGTTGTCCACCAGAAACAGCAGAGGAGAAATGAAAATGAATCTCAACGTTGGAGATAAGGTTGAACTATTGAAAACAATGCTTGGTAATGATTCTGGCACAGTTGGAATTGTTTTTTATAAATATGATGGTGGGGGTGTTCAAATTATTTTTCCCAATGGACAATATGATGGATTTAGTAAAAATGAACAATATAATTATTTAGAATTTATAGAACATGTTTATAAATATGAAAATTATCTATTTGAAAATGTAGTTCAAGTATCAATAGATTTTGAAAAAGGATATTGGAGATTTGATAAGCCATGAAAACAATTAAAGAAATTATAGAATTAACAAAACAATATAAAAAAATATTTCAAGATAAATTTGAAAAAGAAAATTTTGATTTATTTAAAGAAATTGAAGAACAAATTATCAACGAAGCAAAACAAGGTAGCGGTCATTTATTGATTTATAAAAGATATTTTGATTCGTATGATAATTTGAGTATTTATGATTTAGAAACATATTATAAAAATCAAGGATATTCAACACGTATTACTGATGATACTTTTCAGATATATTGGTTTGAATAAAACAATGATTTCATAAAGGAAAATAAATGACATATTTAATTGATGACCTTGTAAAAACTAACAAACAAATAGATGGAAAGTGGGTGATTGCACGCCCATTGCTATCATATGATTTATTAAATCGAATAGTTGATTGCTGGCTTGTATTAATTGGAAAAGCCGATGCAGTAATTTATATTAGTGGAAAGAAAAATAAATGAATGATGAACTTGGAACACGTATGAAAGAATTTTATGAAAATAGAAGTCAATCATATCTTGCACGTAGAATACCAGCCATTATAAGAATTGACGGAAAAGCGTTCCATACTTTTACAAATAAATTTACAAAACCATTTGATAATGTTATGATTAAATCCATGCAATTAACAGCTAAAAAATTATGCGCTCAAATTCAAGGTGCTAAAATTGCATATACTCAAAGTGATGAAATTAGTCTTTTATTAACTGATTGGGATAATTTAAAAACCGATGCATGGTTTGATTATAATATTCAAAAAATTACAAGTGTTTCTGCAAGTATGACAACACTATATTTTAATAATATTTTTGCAGAAATTTGTACGGTTGAACAAAGCGATAAGATTGATACAGCCTTATTTGACGCAAGAGTCTTTTCAATTCCAAAAGAAGATGTGAATAATTATTTCTGGTGGAGACAAATTGATTGTATTAGAAACTCAATTCAAATGCTGGCACAATCTAATTTTAGTCATAAAGAATTGCAAGGAAAAAATCAAGACGAATTGAAATCAATGTTATCAGAAAAGAATATTGAATTTGATAATATGAAAATTCATTTGCAACGAGGTTCTTCTGTTGTCAAACAATTGACAGAATTTGGTGAAAATAGATGGACAATTGATGAAGAAATTCCTTTGTTCAAAGATGAAAAATATTATATTGAAAGGTACTTATAAATGAAAGATATTGGGCAATATAGAATTAATTTAATTTGGTGGCCGTTTTTTTATAATGAAGAATATGATGATAAATTAGATTTTATTATTCCAAAAATTCAATTTCATAATTATAAAAATAAGCCATGTGATACATGCTGGAATTATGATTGGGATTTTACATTTATTTATTTAACTGTTATGAAAAAACAAAAACGTGGTTCTGTTTATAAGCTTATTGAATCTGTTTGGAAATCAAATAATGATAAAGGTGATTATACTCATAACAGAATTATTATTCCTCATGATATGTTTGCCAAATGGATTTGGGAACAAAGAAATATTAATAAATATTATACTTCAAATTATTGGGGAATAAGAGTTGTTTCAGGTGATGTTCGGGAAATTATTTTTGAATAGGAGAAATATATGAAAAGTTATAATGGTTTCTATAATGTAAATAAAATAAAATTCAATATATTTTGTATTTTTGGATTTCATCAATGGTGGTGGACTAGAGGAATGGATGATAAGCAAGAAACAAGATGTGCCGTTAAATGTGATAAATGTAATGAAATAAGAATGCTTTCTCCGAAAAATTCGGATATGCACGATATGAAAGAAATTAGAAAAACAATTAATTTATCATCTTGGGAACCAGTATATTTTAATTGGAAACCATTTTCTTTTCATATTAGCGGAAATAAAATTAGTTCACTTGATTGATAGAACAGGAGTTTTATAAATGGAAGAAAAAAGAACACGAATTATTGAGAAATTAAAAAATGATGATATTAAACAAGGAATAAAAACTTGGATTGTTGTTCATACTAATTACGGTGGATATACAGAAGAAGAATTAGAAATACAATTAGGCAATGATGATGTTCTTATTATTCGAGATGGAAATAACTGGATATATTTGAGCGAAGAACAAAAAAATATTTTAATAGATTTTTTGATTGGGCCAAATAAATCTATGACTATTGATTGATGGAGATATTTTATGTCTTATGAAAAATATGATATAGATGATACAGATTATAATGGTCTTAAAATAGCAGAAATTTTTGCTTTGGCTTTTGAATTGGGAATGATTTTTACTTGCATTAATTTTAAATTAAGAGATGAAATAATCTTTAGTTCTACAAATAAAAGAAACATAATTGGTTATTGTAATTTTAAAAAAATTCAATATGAAATTCGTGACCATGATGATTTTCCTACTCTTGTCCTGAAATAATGGGTATTGACAAAACAACTGGTTTATAGTATAATGAACAGATTAGGAGAAAACATATGGAAATATTTAGTCTATTTATTGGTGGTTTCATAGGTTTGGTAATTGCATGTTTGATTGTTGCCATTCTATCAACTATTGATTACATTCTTTGGAAAGAATATTATAATTTATATAAATCTATTTATGGATTATATTCTATTTTAACTGTTTTTCCATTTGGATTTTATATGTATATCAGATTGAAAATTAATAAGGATATATAAATATGCAACCATTATATCTGTTGAAAATTGAAGTAGATGGAAATGCAAATAAATATTATCGTATGATTCCCAATGGAGATTTATTTACTGCCGAATGGGGCAGAGTGGGTTCTAATTCTCAAACTATGGATTATTCAATTAATGATTGGGATAAAAAGTTACACGAGAAATTAAGAAAAGGATATGTTGACCAAACTCATCTAGTATCTGAAATCACATCTAATTCTAAATCAAGAGAATATTCTGATATAAAAAACAAATCAATTGCAACTATTGTTCAAAGATTACAATCTATGGCAAAAATAGCCATTGAAGAAAATTATACAATTTCATCCAGTAATGTTACTCAAAAAATGATTGATGAAGCACAAGCATTAATTAATAATCGTTTTTCTTTGGATTCCAATGTTGATTATTTTAATGAACAATTGATTCAATTATTTAGAATTATCCCAAGAAAAATGAAAAAAGTTTCTGATAATATTTCTCAATCTAAAAAAGATTTTGGAATTATTATTCAAAGAGAACAAGATTTGCTTGACACAATGAAGGGTCAGGTAATTCAACAATCTGTTTTGAATGCCGATGATAATATTGATAATGACAAGCAAACAATTCTTGATGTATTAGATTTACAATTTTCCGAAATAAATAAGACAGAAGAAAAACAAATTAAATCACATCTTGGTTCTATTGATAATAAATTTTATCAAGCTTGGAAGGTTGTCAATAATAAAACTCAAAATATATTTGACAAATTTATAAAACAAAATAATATCAATGAAAAAAAATTACTTTTTCATGGTTCAAAAAATGAGAATTATTGGAGTATCATAAATAGCGGATTGATTTTACGACCAAATGCAGTTATTACCGGAAAGATGTGGGGTTTGGGAATATATTTTGCGTCTGCGGCAGTAAAAAGTTTAAATTATAGTTCTTTGAAAGGAAGTTATTGGACTGGTGGAACATCTAATTCTGGATTTTTATCTATATTTGATGTTGCATATGGAAATCCATATAATGTTTATAATTTTGATAGTAAATATTATGAATTAGATTATAATAAATTACAAAAATTTTCACCAAATGCAAATTGTATACATGCAAGAGCAGATAGGGGAATGTTGAAAGCCGATGAAATTGTGATATATAAAGAAGAACAATGTACTATAAAATATTTAGTGGAATTGAGATGATATAAATGCCAGTTAAAGAAAATGAAAAATATACAAAATTGACTGTGATTGAACTAGTTGGAAAAAATAAACATGGTCATAGAATGTGGAAATGTTTATGTGATTGTGGAAATATAGTGAATGTTTCTACCGGAAGTTTAACGAGTAAGAATACTCAATCTTGTGGATGTTTATTAAAAGAATCAAAAAGAAAATCTGGTGAAAAGTTAAGAATTTTAAATAAATATGAATTCTTTGATAATTATGGAATTGGATATACAAAGAAAAAAGAGCCATTTTATTTTGATTTAGAAGATTATGAAAAAATTAAAATATACACTTGGAGATATAATCCAGATGGATATATAATTTCAATATCATTTGGAAAGATTATTAGAATGCATATGTTGATTATGAATTCTGATGGTTCAAAAGATGCTGACCATATAAATCATATGATTCATGACAATAGAAAATCAAATCTTAGAATTTGTGAACATTTTGAAAACATTATTCACAGTAAGATTTATTCAAATAATACATCTGGTGTAAAGGGTGTTTATTGGGATAAAAATAGAAATAAATGGATGGCATTGATAACAGTAAATAAAAAAGATATTCATTTGGGTAGATATGATGAATTTGATGATGCTGTAAAAGCAAGAAAAGATGCCGAAGAAAAATATCATAAAGAATTTATATATAAAAATTAAAAACAAGGAGATAATAAAATGAAAGACATGAACAAAACAACTATCATATATCATCCCGTATATCAAAAATTTACAGAATATGATGGTCAAGGTCAAATTATACAAGAAGGTTCTTTTAAGATAGATGGAAGGCAAGAAACTATTTTTGAAAATGATAGAGCAACAGTTATGTTTCTTGGTGACAATTCAAAAGGTGTGGCAAAAATTCATCCAGACGATATTCCCAATCTTAAAATGGGAAGAAGTATTGCTTATCTTCGGGCAAGAATTTCATCTTATAAAAAGTTGTTGAGAAATAAAATAAAAGAAACACATGGCAAATGAATAATTATGATATAGAACATTTATCATTAAAAAAACTTTATGAATTAGTTGAACATCATGCTGGTTTAGATGATAGACTTTGTGATGGTGATTGCGATGAAGAATTTCCATATATAAAATGTGATATTTGTGAATCTAGACATTTTATAAATGAATTTGCAGAAGATATTAGAAATCATTTTCGCAATATGAATAATAATGATTTAAAAAAATATAGACATCCATCATTGATAAAATCTTAGTTTCATAAATAAAAGGAAAAATTAAAATGTATATTTGGAATGTTATCGTTGAAGAAAAATGGAATTATCATGCTATAGATGATGATGGTGAGACAGATTTGGAATATTATGTTGTTGCCGCAGAAGATTTTAATGAAGCATTTAATAAGGTTGTAAAAATCGCTCTTGATAATTCAAGATGGTGGAAAGATGAACATGATGAAGGCAATGGAAAAGGATTTATAAATAAACCTATTTCATTGGAATTGGTATCCATTGAAAGAGGTGATTGGTTAGATGGATAATATAACCCAAAAACAATTAGATGAAATTTTCAGAGACAATGATAAAATAATTACAGATGGTCTTGAAATTTTCGATTCAATGATGAAAAAACTTATCGTAGATGTTTTTACGGGTGGAAATGAAGAACATCAAAAAAGATTAAAAATTATATTAGATAATTTTTTGGTTGATATAAATAACCGAATGGATAGAATGAGGTTTTCATAAATGAGAATTGATATAGAAGATATAAATAAAATCACGCATATTAGAAAGTTATACAATCAAATTCCATTAGAAAAAATTATATTTTATAAGAATGAAAAACCTATGGAAATTGATTCTCGTATAATTGAAGAATTTAAATTCACTGGATTAAATAATATTGACTTTATTACAACTGGTTATTATTTAAGAAAATATGGTGAAAACGAATCAAGTGAAGAAATTGATACCGGATTAGAAGAATTAAAAATTCAACATATTAGTTTTCCAACAACTGGTCTTATTTTAGAATTAAATGAATATCAAGCTAAAAATTTATTGGCTTTATTACAACTAATTGGAACAGGGTTAATTATGGAAAAATCTGAACAATATAATTCAAATGTTATTAGTGCAAATAATGGTGATTGGATTGGTGAAATTCGTTGGCAACTTGAAGATTATATAAAAGAAGATGGTCAAACAAACTTTGGTAAAGAACTTCCTGATTGGGCGGCGCAAAGAGGCCAATGGATTACCAAAAAACAATGGAAAGAAAAATATGGATAATTTATCATATTATTCAATACCAACAATCAGAATAGAATCTGATGATGAAAATGAATTTTTTGGTCTACCAAGAAAATTAATTTGGAAAAATAAAAAATGGTTATATCATGTTCATTGTGATGGTTCTGTATTTCATGTTGTTTCTTATTATTTAATTTGGGATGGAGTTAATAAAAAAGTTGCAATGCCTTGTTCTGAAAAAAATTGCATTATGAATGCTCCAGTAAATATTCAAATTGAAGCATGGAAACTTTGTCGTGACAATGGAACGTTGATAAAATAGAATTTTTATGGAGAAAAAATGGAAGATAAAACGAAAGTGATTGAAGGAATTTCTAAAGAAGAAGCAGAAAAGATATTGAAAGAATTTGACAACACTGTTTTAATGGATTTGGCAAATAAAGAAAATGTTGTCATTTATAATGGATTAAAATTTGAAATTAAATTTTTCAATCCTAGAAATGGTGAAATCAGAATGAGATTAATTAAAGAAAATCAAGTAAAGATTGGATAATAAATGATTATTGAATTTTATGGCGACCAAAATTTAAAAGAACTTCATAAAAATGTTGTTTTTGTATTTAAAAGATTGACAGAAAATAGAAGATGTCCAAAAGATAAATGTTCGCTATGCGATAAATTCAATAAAATTAATTTTTCAAAATGGCATCCAGAACAATCTGGAAAATATAATGACACTTGGAATATTATCGAATTGATGGAACATTATGGCTATCATTCATATGAATATGATACCGTTTTATATACATCTAAATTTATATATCAAGAAACAGTTGGTAAACCAGATGTTATTATAACTGGAGATGGGTTGAGTTTTAATCAAGCTGTTTGCAATATGTTTGTCAAATATGGAAGATATTTAAAGGTTTTGCCAGCATGAATAAAATTAGATTAAATTGGCATGGAGATACAAAAATAGAAATTGATTGTCACTTCTTTTCTTTTGAACCCGGTCAAAATGATGAAGTAATTAAAGATAATATAAGGGTGAGATACTTTGGAGATGATGATGATTTTCAACATTTTTCTCCAACACTTAAGGATATTTCAATTATAATGCATACGATGGTAGGTCATGGTGTTACTTGGCAATTAGCTAATGAGCTATCTAAAAGATTTAAATTAAATCCATATGAAGTTTCTGAAAATCTTAGTGAAATTTTTGAAGAATATTATAATATTTCCGAAGATGAATCAGACCAAAGATGGGAAAGCAAAGAAAATCCATCATTATATGCACCAATGACTTAAGGAAACGTACATTTTATTTAAAAAATAAGAAAGAGAAATAATATGAATGGAAAGATAAAGTTAAAAAAAGGAGATACTATATTAGTATATGGTTCTTCTGTTGCAGTTGAATTAGAAGTTGATACAATTATATTGGTAACAGAGGATACCTTCTTATCATTTATAAAAAACTTACCTAAAGACGCTGATTATAGAATTACATTACAATCTGATTAATAAAATAAGTGTTTTATGGAGAAAATAAATGAGTGTTGTTGCAGTTAAAATTATTAATAATGAAAAAAATATTGGATTTGAAATATCTAGTGATTCTATTATGACCAGAAATGCAACTCAATCTAAAAATAACACATCTGATTTTGTAAAACTTTATGAAATAAATGATATTGTTGTTGGAACTGCTGGATATGCAGAAGATTCTTCTTTAATGAAATTATTTATTGAAACAACAAAACCATCTAGTTCTACTGAAACAGGTTTACTCGAATTTATATCCAGATTTCAAGATTGGAAAAAAAAGAAAACTGATAATGGAAGCATAAATAGCACTTTTTTTATTGGGTATGAATATAAAATTTTTTATATAAGTGGATGGCATATCCAACAAATAACAAAATATGATGCAATTGGTGCAGGACAAGATTTTGCATTGGCATCATTATATCTTGGACACAATACTAAAGAAGCCGTAAAAACTGCAATTGAACTTTCTGTTTATTGTGAAGAACCCATAATAACAATAGAAAAATATATAACATTAGGAAAACAATATGTTTGAAAATAATGAAAGAAAACAATTAACAGAAGAACATATGGAAAATCCAAAAGTAGGGGATAGGTTTTCTGAAATGTTGGCTTTTTGGGTTTATGTTTTACATGTCAATAATGATTTAAAAACAATTATTACTTTATCTGCACACGCTCCTGCCGAACTTCCAAAAGACGGAAAAATTGAATATCAAACTTTTGATGAATTTCGCACAAGATTTCATTATAGCGGAGGAGAAGATTATTGGGTATCTTATATAGATGGAAATAATGATGTTGAAGGTTGGTATTAATATTATGAACAATATGTGGACAGCAAAATATTGGAATAAAAATCAATGGATAGATATTGAACTTATAAATATAAAATCTGGAATGACTATATATGTAGTTGAACCGGATGGAAATGTTGTTTGGAATAATGTTTTTAATTCATCACGATTAAAAGTTACTAAAGATGCTTGTTATAATGAAGATGGAAATATAGAAATAGAATTTATTAAAGGAGAAGTTGAATTAAATGACTGAAAATATTTCGATAGTATATCATGATAAAGATATGCCTCATATTGAATATGTAGATGGAAAATCTGATTGGTTAGATTTAAGGTCTGTTGAACGATACCATTTATTAAGAGGAGAATATAAACATATTTCTTTGGGAGTTTCCATTAAATTACCAGATAATTATGAAGCTTATATCATTCCAAGAAGTTCACTTTTTAAAAATTATGGGTTAATGCAAGCTAATTCATTTGGTCTTATTGATAATAGTTATTGTGGAAATGAAGATATATGGAAATTCACAGCCTATGCAACTATGGAAACTATTATTAATAAATATGATAGAATTTGCCAATTTAGAATAATGATAAAACAACCCGATATTAATTTTGTTGTGGTTGATAAATTGGATGGTGATACTCGTGGTGGATTCGGCAGTACCGGAAAAAAATAATCATAAGGAAAGGTCATATATGACTTTTCCTTATTTATTTTAACCTTGACAATTTGTGTAAAATATGATAGAATCAAATATATTAAAAACAGGAGAATTATTATGGCAACCCTACAGATTGACCTTGAAATATCTATTGAATGTGAAAAATGCGGGAATAAATCTAAACCAAAATTTAATGAATCTTCTGCGCGTATATGGGCAATTACAAATGGTTGGCATATAAATTATATTAACGATACTGCCATTTGTTCTTCATGTCGAACAAAAAATCTTTTAGGAATAAAAAATGGAAAAAACTAATTTTATAAATTTTTGTGGAATAGCTAATTTTGATGAGATAATTACATCGCAATTTTTATTATATGTTTATTATAATAAATTAGAAAATAAAAATGAAATTGAATTATCTGAGTTTATTAAAAAAGAAAGAACTATTACTGAATGGCAATTTATTTGTGATGGATTTTTAGAATCTCTAACTATTGTTAAAAACGCTTGGGATATAAAATAATAAATAAAATGTGCATTTCATAATTGAGGAATAATGGCAAAAAGAATTAATATTGATGGAAAATTTTATCGTAATCGCAGAGGGAAACTTGTTCAAATTCCTGATGAATGGCTTGGTAAAACTACTGACCGTCAAACAATAAAAAAAAGAAATTCTATTTCTAGACGGACAAGAAAGAATAAAAATAAATCAACATAGGAAACAATAATGATAGGTATAGGTAAAGTAATTAAATCTGTTGCTGGTGGATATGCATATTTTGAAGTTGAAAAAGATTATATAGAATATATAGATACTAAAAAAATAAAATTTCTAGTTCGTAAAATTGAAAGAAAAAATGAACATGATTTTGATATAGAAATGTTTCCGTATAAGTATGATAAGCCTGATTATCAAAACCCCGAATTTTTAACCCTATATTGTGATATAGCAATCATAAGATATAAATAAAATACAGATTTTATCAAGGAAAATAAAATGACAATATTAAATCAAACTTACACTGGAATGCCTTGCCCACTTTCTATTCACTATCTTAAGGATACGATTAAAAACAGAGGTAACTCATCAATGATGATGCAAATATCTGTTTCAGCTTGGGAATTAGCAATAGTTTTGGACAGACTAGATTATCTTGAAAGATATGAAAAATATGTTCAAACAGCAATTGAAAAAGGTGTTCCTTATAAATGAAAATTAATATGATTAATAGCATAAATAAATATAATCAAGAGTTAAAAAATTTAAATTATCAAATAATTATTGCAACAAATGAAACTCAAATTTTTATAAATCTTATATCTGCTTATATTTATAAATCTTGGTGGCAACGAATTCAATATTGGTTGAGATTAAAATGAAAGAAACCGTGTCATTATGAATGATTCACAAAAGTTATTATTAGATATTTCAAAAGACCCTGAAAAATCAGAAAGATTTTTTAAGATTGTTGCGGCTGATAAATTAATTCGCAAAGGAAAATTATTGTTGATTGTTTGTTTATGTTTGTTTATTGGATTTATGTTTGGGAAAATATTATGAAAATACAATATCATAATTGTGAAGAATTAAAAAAAGAAATTCATGGTTTGAAATATCTTGATGCATTACATGCAATAACAATATGGCATCATGATGTTCAAAAATTTTGGATAATGTCTTTATATCAACACGCAGATATAATTATTAATTATTGTCCATTTTGTGGAGTTAAATTAAAATGAATTGTGATTATTGTAATAGTAGAATTATTGAAGAAGATGAAAATTGTTCTCATTGTGGTGCGCCAATAAAAGACTATTATTCTACAAAAGAATGGATTTCTAAATTAAATATTTATAATAATCTAAAAGATTTTAAACTTGGAAATGAAATACATATATCTTCTCTTTCAAATTCAATAGAATATTTTGAAAAACATTCATAAAATGAAAGATTCATAAAGGAAAACATGATTATAGAGAAAAGAAAAAATCCATCATATCAAGTTGGAGATATAAGATTAAAAAGAGGATTTATTTTTTTAAAAACAATAAACAATATAACAAAATTTTTATCTAATGAAATTTGGACTGAAAAATTATTAGATAAAAATATATGGGAATCCTTACAATGGGGATGGAGTATGTCGAATATAGGTGAAAGAGTTTTTATAAACAATATTCAATTAATGCATACTAGAGGTTTGGGATTCAAAGAAGGTAAAAAAAATTTTATAGAAAATATTTTGATATATGGAAGTGAAAATAGAATAAAATATGAAATTATAAATTATTTCTTTGAAAATACATATCCAAATAAAGAATATACAATTGAATCAAGAGAAGATAGAGCAGTTTTAGTGAAATTCACAAATAATCCATATGTTCAATCAATTATCTATGATACATATAATAATTTTTTAGAAGGTATTGGAATTGATAAAAAAATTATTAATAAATATAAGTTAAAAAATTACAATGTTTTTCATAGCAAAGGAAAAAATGAAACCACTTAAATACATAAAAGAATTATCCAAAAAAACAATTGAATGGTATAATATTTTAAAGATTTCTGAAACAGGAACAATTCCACCTAAAGAAGAATGGGCTAAACATTTCAATGTTTCCATTGGACTTTATGAACATGTTCAATTAGAAATGAATAAATGAAAAATCCTAAAACGGTTTATTTTTGGTGGAGTGTTGGTCATGTCTATCAAGCAGAATTTGTTCGATGGGTTATTAAGAGAATGCATAATGGCAGAGATGATACCAATAAATTAGGAGTTGCTGTTTTACTTGAATCTGATTGGTTATTTAATAATGTCAAAATATCTTATGGTTGCAAAAGAGGGCAATATATTCTTAGACCGACCATATACAGATTTATATCGTTCGTATAATAAAGCTTATAGTGGAATTGATAAAATAAGAAGACCAACTGTTGAACAAATACGATTAATAAAATAAATCTTTTATAAAGGAATCTAGTATGTCGTACAAAAATTTTAATAAAGATTTGCCAGCATCTATAAGAAATGAAAATGATATTTCAAATAAATTTTTAGAATTTTATGGATGGAAAACTTTAGGACGCGGTGGAAAAAGTAATAAATTTGATTTATTAATTCAAACAAATAAGCGTCAAATAAAAGTAGAAGCAAAACAAGATTTCACCTGTAAAAAAACTGGCAATGTTGGATTAGAATATCATTGCAGAGGAAAGCCAAGCGGAATCAATGTTACGGAATCTGATTATTATGTTTATACAATTCACAGAAAAAATGAGATTGTTTTTAGAATTGCAAAAACCGAAGTATTGAAATACATGGTTGAGAATAACCTGTATCATCGTTGGGTTAATGGTGGAGATAAAGGTAGTGATAGTTTGAATTATTTATTTACATATAATGTATTCTGCACAGGTTCTAGCAGAATATTTTTTGAGAAGGGAACACCAAAAATTGAGTAACTATATAAATTACCATAGTCATTCGCACTATAGCAATGTGATTGTTCCAGATTCGACAATTTCAAATAAAGATAGGGCGAATAGGGTTTTAGAATTAGAACAAAATGTTTTGAGTTCTGTAGAACACGGCTATGTTGGTCGTCCAATAGAAATTATTGAATTATCAAAACAATATAATTTAAAGCCTTTATTGGGTGTTGAAACATATTATGTTCGAGATAGAAAAGAAAAAGATAAAACAAATGCACATTTAATTCTTTTGGCAAAAAATGAAGAAGGTAGAAAAGAAATAAATTGGGCATTATCTGAAGGAAATGTTTCTGGATATTATTATCGTGCCAGAATTGATGATGAACTTTTATTTAATATAAATCCAAATAATGTTTGGGTTACTTCTGCATGTCTTGGTGGAATTTGGAAATACGAAGATGCAGATGATATTGTTTTAAAAATGAAATCATATTTTGGTTTGAATTTTTTCTTAGAAGTTCAGGCACATAATGTTGAACCACAAAAAGAATTGAATCAAAGAATTGTAAATCTATCTAAGAAACACAACATTAAAATTATAGCTGGTGCAGATAGTCATATGATTTTTCCAAATCAGGCAAAAGACCGTGATGACTATTTATTATCAAGAGGAATTGAATATCCAGAAGAACAAGGTTGGTTTTTAGATTTTCCTTCATATGATGAATTTAAGAATCGATTTGAAATTCAGGGAATTTTAAATAAAAACCAAATTGTAGAAGCATTGGACAATACTAATATATTTCAAAATGTTGAAGAATATAGTTCAATAATTTTTGATAATACAAAAATTAAACTTCCAACAATTTATCCAACTAAAAATCAAGAAGAAAAAGATAACATATTTAAAAATATGGTTTGGAATTTATGGAGTCTTGAAAAAGATAATGTGCCAGAAGAAAAATGGAATCATTATGAAGAAGAAATTCAAAAAGAAATGGATATTATTCTTGAAACCGGAATGTCTGATTATTTTCTATTAAATTATGAGGTTGTAAAAAAGGGAAAAGAATTAGGTGGTTCAATTACCTTAACTGGTAGAGGTTCAGCACCATCATTCTATATTACAAAATTACTTGGACTAACAACTATTGATAGAATTTCTGCATCTGTAAAAATGTTTCCAGAAAGATTTATTTCCAAAGAAAGATTGTTGGAAACAAAGTCACTTCCAGATTTTGATTTCAATCTTGGTACTCCAGAAATTTTTGCACAAGCACAGGTAGAGATAGTGGGTGAGGGTAGAAGTTATCCCATGATTGCATTTGGAACAACTAAAAATTTAAGTGCTTGGAAATTATATGCCAGAAGTGCTGGAATTGATTTTGATACTTCAAATCATGTATCAGAACAATTAACACAATTTGAATTAGATTATAAGCACGCAGAAGAAGATGATAAAGAAAATTTAAATGTTCTTGATTATATTGACAAAGAATTACATCAAACATTTTTAGAAAGTAGAAAATATATCGGACTCGTAAATTCTTTGACTATTCATCCATGCGGTTATCTTCTTGCAGATTTTGATTTACGAAAAGAATTTGGTCTTATAAAAATAAAAACAGGAAATGTAGAACATATCTGTGTTGCTTGTGATGGACTATTTGCAGAACAATATAAATTACTTAAAAATGATTTATTGAAAGTTGCCGTTGTTGATTTAATTTATAGAACTTATAAAAGAATTGGAATTAAACCACATCCATTACCAGAACTTTTAAAAATTTGTGAAAACAATGAAAAAGTTTGGAATATTTATAAAAGTGCTTGTGGTATGGGAATTAATCAAATTGAACAACCCGGAACTGTTGGCAGAGTTGCAAAATATGCGCCAACAAATATATCAGAACTATCTGCTTTTGTTGCGGCTATCAGGCCGGGTTTTAAATCAAATTATAAACAATTTGAGGCACGTGAAAAATTTGAATATGGGATTCCAACTCTAGACAAATTGATTCAAACTGATGAATTTCCACAGAGTTATATGCTTTATCAAGAAAATGCAATGAGTGTTATGGCATATGCAAAAATTCCTATGTATGAAACATATGAGATAATAAAAAATATTGCCAAAAAGAGATATGCAAAAGTTATAAAATATAAAGAACAATTTACTGGAGGAATGAAAGAAAAACTTATTGAGGAAAAAGTTTCAATGAGAGATTCCGAAGAAACAGCCAGTATGACTTGGCAAATTATTGAAGATAGTTCAAGATATAGTTTCAATTGTAGTCATTCTTACAGTGTTGCTGGTGATAGTTTATATGGAGCATGGCTTAAAGCGAATTATCCATATGAATTTTATGAAGTATTTCTTCAAATGCTTGAAGATGATGCAGACAAAGAAAGACTTGCAAAAACAAAGATTGAAGCTGAAAAACATTTTGGAATTAAATTTCCTCCATATCGTTTTGGTCAAGATAATAGGGGAATCATTGCCGATAAAAAGAATAAAACAATTTCATCAAGTTTGAAAAGCATAAAAAGTTTCAACCATCAAATCAGTGAAGATTTATATGAATTAGGAAAAAACAAATATAATACATTTATTGATTTTTTAATTGATGCCGAAGAAAATGGATATATATCTTCTAAATTTGAAAAACTTATTAAAATAAAATATTTTCAATCATTTGGAAACAATAAAAAACTTTTGACAATTTGGGAAGAATTCAAAAAGGGTAAAAATAGATATGCTAAAAAACTTTCCGATAAATCAAAAGAAAAAAGAATTCCATTGTTGTTAGAAATAGAAAAAAATACACCAAATGATAATTTGACTTTTAGAGAACAAATATTGGCAGAACAAGAAATTCTTGAACATGTACAAGCTGTATATCCAAATGTAGATAAAAAATATATTTATGTTATGGGATTGAACGATAAATATGCTCCAAGAGTTCAAGCATATTCTATCAATGGTGGAACACAATCAACCCTAAAAATATATAAGGCACAATTTGCAGAAAAACCATTTGGATTTGGTGATATTCTTTATTGTAAATCTTTTGAGAAAAAATTTGCTGTAAAATATGTTGATGGAGAATATCTTGAAAATAAAGAACAAATTGTCTGGTGGCTAACAGATTATAATGTTATTCAGGATGTTGATAAAATAATTGGGGGTTGACAAAACAATCTTAATATGGTAGAATCATATTAAGATTGTTTTTTTATGGGGAAAAATTGATAAAATAGTTCTTTTATTAATAGAAGGAAAAAATTAATGTACAATTATTTAATTGATAGATATGGAAAAATTTGTTTGGAATTGGCAAAACAATGTAAATCTGATGTGGGATTTGGTTCTGTGCTTGTAAAAAATAATAAGATATTAGGACAAGGTAGAAATAGACTTTCAACAGCAGAAGAACGGAAATTGTTATCACATGTTGATTATGCTATTCATGCAGAACAAGCGGCAATCCTTGATGCAATAAAAAATGGATACAATATTTCTAATGCAAAAGTATATGTTTTAGGGTTGGCATTGCGTGGAAAAAATAAAGGAAATTTAACAATAAGAACAGAACGTGTTTTTATTTGTCACAAATGCCCTCATGCTTTTATAAAACATAATGTATCAGTTAATATACCTCATGTAAATGGATGGATGAATATCTCAAAAGAAGAATCATTGATAATTGGAAAACAATTATCTCAAAAAGGATATTGGAAAGATTTTGTAAATAAAAATTGACACAGGAGAATGATGATTAAGTTTTTGGCAAGTATTTTATTTGTAATTAGATTTTTTAAAAAGAATAAAAAAGTATCACAATATTTAATAACAACACTTGTATTATTTTCTATATTTTATTTTTTCAATTCAGATATGGCTATCACAATGATTTCCTTAATTCTGAGATTGGGATTTTCTGCATTATTATTAATATCTCAGTTTGCATTTTTATTTATGTTTATGGCTCGTTCAAAAACAATTACAATTATTCCGGGAGATAAAAATCAATTAACATTGAATGATTATAAAGGCCAAGATATTCTTGTCGAAAATATGAGACAATGGATAAAAACGCTTCGAGGAGACAAAAAATTTCAAGAAATGGGCGGTGAACCACCAAGAGGATTATTGCTCGTTGGAAGAGCGGGAACTGGCAAGACTCAGTTGTTAAAGTGTTTAAGTGGTGAAGCAGGGATTGCAATGCACGCAATTGAAGGAAGTGGATTTAAGGCAA
The DNA here is from genome assembly GCA_002215675.1 of Bacteroidetes bacterium 2013_40CM_41_45. GTDB lineage: Bacteria > Bacteroidota > Bacteroidia > AKYH767-A > 2013-40CM-41-45 > 2013-40CM-41-45. Next base: position 25,298 of record NGFH01000003.1, read on the forward strand.
TGTTTTGGGGAATTGATATTTTAAAGATGAATCAATTTGTTAACAAAGCAAGAAATCTTGCATTAGAATATGGTAGTGCAATCTGTTATATTGATGAAATTGATGCTGTAGCTTCTTCTAGAGGGGGAGTTATGGGAGGACAAAATCAACCAGCCGGAATGATGGGCATAGGTGGAGGTTCTCTATCAACATTATTAACTCAAATGGATGGTCTTTCAGAAGAACGCGAATTTATTAAATGCCAAAATATTATTAGAAAATTGTTTGGTATGAAATCAATAAATGAAGGATATGTAATGTTTGTTGGTGCAACAAATAGACCTGATGTTCTTGACCCTGCAATTGTCAGAGCCGGAAGATTAGATAAAACAATTACTGTTGAACCACCAGACGCAAAAGGAAGAAAAGAAATATTTGAATATTACTTGAATAAAATCAAACATGATGATATAAATGTTGATAGTGTTGTTGCATTTTCTCATGGAATAACTCCGGCAGAAATTGCAATGTCTGTTCAAAGAGACAGCGTTAGAAATGCAAGATTTGCAAATAGAAATTCTGTAACACAAGAAGATTTAGAGTGGGCATTAGTAGAAGAACGTGCTGGATTTTCAAATCCAATTGATAACATGCCAATAGAACAACAAAAACAAGTATGTATTCATGAAAGTGGACATGCTGTTGCATTATATCATCTTAGAAAAGATAGATTAATTAGTTTTGTTTCTACCGTTAGAAGAGGTTCAGCTTTGGGAATGGTTATTCCTGTTGATACAGAAACTAATTATGCAATTCCTTTAAAAAGCTTTATTGCAGATATTAGAATTTCTATGGCTGGAGATAAGGCAACAGAAGTTCTTCTCGGAGAACGTTGGACTGGTGCTAGGGGAGATATTGAACATATTAAAAATTATGTTTCTTACTTGGTTCATCATGGAGTTTTTGGTCAAATACCATTTGGAAATAGTGAAAGTATTATGAATAATGAACAAGTACAAAAATGGATAATCTCACAATGGGAAGCAACACAAGAATTCTGTGAAAATCATATTGATGAAATTAGAGTTTTATCAGACGTTCTAATGGAAAAGAAAGAACTTCCCGGTAGAGAAGCAATTAAAATTATTGAAAGTGTTATAGGAGAAAGAAAAAATGAATCGTGACAATATTATAAAATATGAAACTTATTTATTGATTATTTCAGTTATTATTGGGTTTTCACATTTACCTCCAATTAAAAAATTAATTGATAATAAAAGACAGGAAATAAAACAATCTTATGTGGAAAATAGAATCATAGATTGCTTTAATCAAAAACAAACTAAAACATATAACTATTCAATTGGTGTAAAATATGATGAAAAATTATCTTATACATATATTTATATTGTCGTAAATCATGATGAAGTTAAAAGAGAAGTATTAAGAAATTATTCTATTGCTTTAGCTTGTGTTGTAAAATATACGGACAATGTAAAAACAATTGCTGTTATTGACCATTATTTTTTTCCTTTCTATAATATTGAAACAAATCAAGTAAGTTATGAATTACGTGTATTTGGAATATTGAAAGTTGATAACATTCAATCTGCGAATAATTTTATAGATGCATTTGCAAAAAAGGATGTTGTATTAAAAGATGACCCAAATATTGCATTTTTAAATTTTTATACTTTTGAAAATTATTTTGGAATTCAATTGGCTGACCTTAGATTTATTAATCATTCTCTTATAATGAATGCTTTGAAAAAAGTTATTTCACAATATGGTGCAAATAGCGCAAGAGGATTATAATGAATATTATAAAAATTATTATTTGTTTATTATTTCATTGGATGCCCAAAGAAGGATATTATATTAAAGATGGATATGGATATAATTATCCACAATATCATTGGGGTTGTAAATTTTGTGATAGAACATGGACAACTGAAAATTTTAGATAATTTATAAAAAAGGATAATGAAATATTTAAAAATACTTGGAAGAGATTTAATAATTTTATTTACTTTCTTTTTGAAATTGATTTCATATGGTGGAATACTTTTTTTTGGATTTTTCTTGATTATGGATATTCCAATTAAATTTGCAATGGAAAATCCAAATGAATTTTTTACTATTGTATTCTATATTGAAAATGTCATTCTTATTTCTTTACTTTTATTTTTTCCTGTATTGACTATAAAATTATATATTGAAGATGTAAAAGAAAGAGCAAACGAAGAATAATTGTTTTGCACAATACAAAAGGATATAATGATAACAACAGATAATTATAAAACACTTGATGATGCTTATTCATATTTTAATAAAAAATTATTTGATGATAAATTACCAGATTGTATTATAACATTTCAAAGACAATCTAGAACATTGGGATATTATCATCATGAAAAATTTGAAGAACGTGATGCCAAAAATAAAATCAGTGAAATAGCATTAAATCCAGACCATTTTAAAGAACAAACTGATATGGATATATTAGATACTCTAGTTCACGAAATGGTTCATTTACTTCAATGGTATTTTGGAGAACCATCAAGAAAAGGTTATCATAATAAAGAATGGGGGACTATGATGAAATCTATTGGCTTATATCCTTCATCAACTGGTGAACCCGGCGGAAAAGAAACTGGTCAAACTGTAAGTGATTATGTTATTTCAGGTGGAAAATTTGAAATTGTTTGTGGTGCTTTTCTATTGAAAAATAGTTTGAAATGGAATAGTTTACCCGTTGTTAAAGTTTTGAAAGATGAAGTTAAAAATAAAACGAGAGAAAAATATTGCTGTCCTAAATGCTTTTTAAATGTTTGGGGTAAGAAAAATATAAAAATAATTTGTGGAGAGTGTAAAATAAAAATGGAAATAGAAAAAGAAAATGATTGGTGAACTTAGCAGAAATTCTGGAATATACTGTTTTGAAAATATAATTAATGGAAAAAAATATATAGGAAAATCAATAAATATTAAACAAAGAGTAAATTTTCACATTAGAGAGTTAAATAAAAATTCTGACTCATGTTCCTATCTTCAAAATGCATGGAACAAATATGACGAAAATAGTTTTTTAATATATGTAATAAAACTATGTAAAGAAGAAGATTTAATAAAAAAAGAAATTTTTTATATTAAAAAATTCAATACCAAAAGACCTAATGGATATAATTTAACAGATGGAGGAGAAGGTGTTGCAGGATTAGTTTTTAGCGAAGAAAGAAAAAAATTAATGTCTGGAAAAAATCATCCTAAATATGGAACACACCATTCCGAAGAAACAAAACTGAAAATAGGAAAAGCCCAATCAAGATTTAAAAGTTATATTTTTGGTAAAAAGAGAAAAAATAGTAAATCAAAATATTTTGGTGTAAGATACTCAAAAGTTAACGGAATAATTTATTGGCGAGCGCAAATTAGAGAAAATAAAAAAACAATTGGTATTGGAAATTTTAAAAAACAAATTCATGCCGCACGAGCATATGACAAATATGTGGTTGATAATAATTTACCAAGACCTCTGAATTTTCCAAAAGATTATAAAAATTTCATAATTGAAAAGGATGATGAATAATGAATAAATGCATACTTTGTACATTTTTTAAAATGATTTGGCAAGGTTTGAGAGATAATACCTGCCCAAGCATTGATAAGAAAAAAGAAGAAAAGAAAACACCAACCTTAAAGATTGTTAGAGAATATTTTTTCGCTATTGTTTTCGGTATTATTTTAACTTTTTTGCTTTGGGGTGTCGGATATTTGATTTTATGGGTCATAGCATTATTATTAAATGTAACAATTGGCACTATATTGTCTTGGTTAGGGATTTTTATTTTTCTTCCAGTCGGTTTAATTGTGTTGGTGATTCTCATAGTAGAATTTGCTAAAATTAGAATTGCTTGCATCAAGGCATATTGGCGAAAAGCCAAAGAAGAATGTGAATAAAATGTATCTTGATTGGATTCTAAGTATATTAACAATTGCAATGAATATAATGTTGGGAAAGAAAATTAAATGGGGGTGGATTATCATGTTTATTTTAAGTTTATTGTGGATATATTATGCATTATCTTTAAATCCTCCACAATATGGTTTACTTCCAGCAATCATTGCAAACCTAATTATTTCTGTTCCTAGTGCAATCAAATGGTTTAAGGAAGATAAAGCGAATCAATAAAATTTCACTTTTATCAATATAGAGGCAATAATGTTTACTAAAAGAAAATCAGAATTAGAATTTGGAATTAGTGCTGGAAAAAATGTTTATAATGCAGAATTAAAAAGTAACGGTGTTAAAAAAATAATATTACAATGGATTGAGGGAAGAGAATCTATTTATATTAAATTTGCTGATATTTTTGGTTATAAAGAAATGTGGGGAGTGTTTGGTATTGATGAGTTTATTGTAATGGCAGAAGAATTAAAAAAATTAAAAGAAGAAAATAAAGGAAAATAATTATGGATGAATTTATTGCTGGAATAATTGTCGGATTACTTGTTGCATATCTTATTTGCATTGTCATAGTGTGGAGTTAATTATGAATAACGAAGATGATTTAATAGTATCAAATAATGAAAACAAAGAAAATAAGATAAGAGTATTTCCACAAATTAAAAAAATGATTCGTAGAGAATTATTGAATGAATTGATAGTTGTATTTTCAGATATAAATACTGATTGGTCAACCAATGACTTGATTAATTTCTTAACTTCTTATGATGAGAAATAAAAATGTACATAGAAAATGTAATTGAAGAATTGAGAGTTGGCGGGAAAATAAGAAGAACCATGTGGTTAGAAGATGCCCATATAAAAATTATTATTTTGAATGGTGATTTTTCTTCTGACATATTGATGTATCATAAACGTGATGAATCTTTTTATGATTTTTCTACAGAAGATTTATTAGCAAATGATTGGGAAATTTATCGTAAATAAAAGGAGTAAAATTATGTTTAATAAAAATAAAAAAGAACAAAAACCAGTAGAAAAAAAGTTATCGGATTTTGATGAAAAAACTTTGAATGATATGAGAGATAAAACGACAAAGCAAGTAGAAGAATTGACAAAAATTGATGACATCATTAAGCCAGTATGTAAACAATGCGGTGGATTATTGCATGAATTAAATCCCAAAATAAAAATGGAAGATTTGATTTTGAATGAATGTTCTAGCTGTGGAGAAAGAGAATATTTAAAGGTGTTGAATTAATGAAAAAGGTTACAATTTATTCAAATGAAGATAATTTATATATTTCCAGATATAAATATGATGAACTTTATTATACTGTTCTTGTGAAAGATTATGATTTGGCAACAGATTTTAAAAATTATGGACTTTTAAAATATTGGTTTATTTGGAGATTTAATAAAAAATATAATTTAAAATTTAGAATAAGAAATTTTGAATTTTTATCATGGCACATAGAAGATAATTTGCAATGGAATATGAATAATTGGTGGAAAAATATTATATTAATTTGGAATGAAATCAAACATGAATTCAAAAAAGAAATGAAAAGGATTAAGAATGAACAAACCAATTAAAGTTTGGCATTTTATGAAAGAATTTGCGGAAGCACTAGAAGAACAATTGAGAAGTGATGATTTAAGATGGGGAGATACTTGGTTAGATAGAACAATAACTGGACAAACAGAAAGAACAGAAATTGAATTCATGAAATATTTTGACCAATATAAACATGTTGGTAAAGATGTTAATTGGCTTGCTGTTGCCGGAAATGCAATGATTTGTTGGATAAGAACAAAGCACCCTGAAATGTTTAAACCATAACCTATGATTTCATATTATGGGTCTAAAAGCAAAGTAATTAAATATTATCCAAAACCAATACATGATTTGATAATTGAACCATTTGCAGGAAGTGCCAGATATGCATTAGAATATTTTGAAAAAGATGTAATACTTATTGAAAAATATGAGACACTTTATAAAATATGGAAATATCTTCAACAATGTTCACCTAAAGATATTCTTGGTCTTCCTAAAATGAAATCTGGTGAAACAACAGATGATTATAATTTTGATTGTATTGAAGCAAAATGGCTTATGGGATTCATGGTTCAACAGGGAGTTAATGCACCTCGAAAGACTGTTTCAAAAGTTGGTAATTTTGGCAAATGTATAGAGCGTGATAAAATGCGAATTTCATCAAGTCTTTATAAAATCAAGCATTGGGATATAAGACTCGGTGATTATAGAGATTTGAAAAATAAAAAGGCCACATGGTTTATTGACCCTCCTTATCAATATGGGGGAGAATATTATCATTCAAGTGTTAATAATTCTCATTTAGATTTCAAAGAATTGTCAAAATGGTGCAAAAAAAGAAGGGGGCAAACGATAGTCTGTGAGAATACAAAAGCTAATTGGATGAATTTTAAACCATTAAAAGAAATGCATGGAAGTAAAAATACAACCACTGAAGCAATATGGTATAAGGAAAATAATGGAATTTAAAGAATTTAAATTATTTGATGAAACTTATTATTTATGTAATGGATTGATATATTCCAAGAATGGAAGCAATGTGAATGATACTTATCATGTTGTTGACAGTCAAAAACTTGCTTTTATAATAATAAAAATATATGGAATTATGACTGGAGAAAGTCTACATATTCCTCCAGCTAATCCATAATATTTTTGGGTCTTGACAAAATCCAAATAATGTGATACAATTCTATCTTACTTAAAAAGGATAAATATGCCAGCAAAAACAAAAAAATATAAGATTATATTGGCAGACCCGGCTTGGACTTTCAAAACCTACTCTCTTAAAGGTAAAGAAAAAAAATCAGCAGAAAATCATTATGATTGTATGACTATTGAAGATATTTATAATCTTCCAGTACAAAATATATCTGATGATGATTGTGTTTTATTTTTATGGGTGACTTCACCTATGTTACGAGAAGGTTTAGAAACAATGAAACAATGGAGTTTTACCTATAAAACAATTGGTTTTAATTGGGTTAAGAGAAATAAAATTGCAGATAGTTGGTTTTGGGGATTAGGATATTGGACTCGTCAAAATTCAGAATTATGTTTGATTGGAACAAAAGGAAAGCCAACAAGAATTTCTAAAGGTGTTCAACAACCTTTTGATACCGATAATCCCTTTGTTTTTTATGATACAGAAACAATCACAGATAGAATCGCCCGTCATAGTCAAAAACCAGCAATTGTAAGAGATAGAATTGTTGATTTAATGGGGGATATTTCTAGAATAGAATTATTCGCTAGAGATAAAACTAAAGGTTGGGATGTTTGGGGAAATGAAGTAAAATCTGATATTAAATTATAGGAAAATAATATGGATACAACACTCATTGATAAGATATTTCCAAATGGCGTAAAAGAAGATGATACAAAAGTTATTGCTGATGTTATTATATTTGCCATAAAAAATAGAGATTCAAGCGCATGGGAAAAAGCTGGTTTGATGCTTATTGATAAACAAATAATTGATTGGGGAAAACATTGTATCAACATTGCCCATAGATTAGATAAGCAAAAGGAAAAAATTAAAAATGCCACTGTATGATTATTTTTGCGATTCATGTGAAAATGAATTTGAAGAAAAAATTTCATATGAAGAAATAGACAATAAAAAAATTAAATGTCCAAAATGTAAAAGTCAAAAAACAAAGAGAATTATTAATGCGAAACCATTTGTTCGTTATATTGGAGATGGTTGGACACAAGGAATTGATAGGTTGACTGATGAATAATCAAAAAATATTTGCTAGTGATATTGATGATGTCTTATTGAAATTAATACCTCATTGTTTAGATAAATATAATTTAAATTGGAATGATAATTTAAAAGAAGAAGATATTACAGATTGGGCAATTTCTAGTTTTGTTAAACCTGAATGTGGAGAAAAATTTTTTAATTATTTTTCACCAGAAATTTATGATGATATTGATGTAGTTGAAAATTCATTGTGGGGAATTAATTGTTTAAGAACTCTCGGATATAGGGTTGTCTTTCTAACATCCAATGCTTTTTCTATCGGAAATATAAAGTTAAATGCTCTAAATATTAGAGGATTTAATATTGATGAAAAAGATTATTTTGAAACTAGTGATAAATCCATTGATGGTTCACCAATAAAATATGATTGGTTATTAGATGATAATATGGATAATATTTTATCAGCACAGGAAAAAGGAATATTATTCACAAGAGCATGGAATAAAAAATATGATTATCAACCTCGTGTTAATGAATGGATAGAATTAATTGAAAATTTAGAAAATATAACAAATAGGATTCTTGTATGACAAAAGATATAAAATTAAAAGATTCTGGAGAAAGAAGTTCATATAGTTCTGGTGCGGTTAGAGATAATTCTGAAGGAAAAGGAAGATTTGATTTAATACCGTATCAGGGAATGATTAGATTGGCTAGGCATTATGAAGCTGGTGCAAAGAAATATTCTGATAGAAATTGGGAAAAGGGAATGAATATTTCAAGATATGTTGATGCCGCATTAAGACATCTTTTTAAATATGTCGCCGGTTGGAATGATGAAGACCATTTGGCCGCTGTAGCATGGAATGTGTTTAGTATAATGCATCACGAGCATTCATTACCAGAATTCCAAGATTTACCAATTTGGAAAGATAGAAAATCAAATTGGATTGTTGATGAAACAATTGAATAAATATAAATAATAATCCGAAGAAATTTGGATTATTATTTTTTCTTAAATTTCAATAGAAGGGAGATTGTTTGTAAAAAATAAAAATTTATGGAGGCTATATGGGATTTGCAGATGATATAATGAAATTGAGATATTCTTGGGATAAAAAAGATGGAACAAAAGAAGAATGGCCTGATATAGCCAAAAGAGTAGTTAAAAATGTTTTCTCTTCAGTTGAATTTGAAAATAAAAAAGAAATTTCTGATAGAATTATACAATTAATTTCTGAAAGAAAATTTATTCCGGGTGGCAGATTTCTTGCACAATCAGGAAGAGATTATCATCAGGTGAATAATTGTTTTTTATTAAAAGTTGAAGATACAAGAGAATCTTGGGGTGATTTGGCAAATAAAGCTACAATAATGTTAATGTCCGGCGGTGGATTAGGTGTGGATTATTCTGAACTTAGACCTAAAGATACTCCATTAAAAAGAAGTGGGGGTGTCTCTTCAGGAGTTATTCCTTTGATGAAAATGATAAATGAAATTGGCAGAGGAGTTATGTCTGGTGGAAAACGAAGAAGTGCAATTTGGGCTGGACTTAGATGGAATCATGGAGATATATTTGATTTCGTAAATATTAAAAATTGGTCTGAAGATATTAAAAAATTGAAACAAAAAGATTTTGATTTTCCAGCACCTATGGATATGACTAATATATCTGTTATATTAGATAAAGATTTTTTTGATGCTTATGAAAATAAAGAAAACGAAAAACATAAACATGCACAAAATGTTTATTGGCAAGTAATAGAAAATATGACTAAATCTGGAGAACCCGGCTTTAGTATTGATTATGAAAATAAAAAAGAATCTTTAAGAAATGCATGCACTGAAATTGTATCGGAAGAAGATTCGGATGTATGTTGTTTAGGTTCTATAAATTTATCTCAAATAAAAGATATAAATGAATTAAAAGAAGTTACTGAGTTGGGACAATTATTTTTGATTGTTGGAACTGAATATTCTGATGTTCCACATCCAAAAGTAAAAGAAATACAAAAAAGATTAAGAAGAACTGGATTAGGATTGATGGGGTTTCATGAATGGTTAATTCGTAGAAATTATAAATACGAACCAAATGAAGAATTGGGAGAATGGTTATCTGTTTGGGAAAAAGAATCTAATAAATCAGCTAAAAAATGGTCAAAAATATTAGGTTTTAATGAACCGATTAAAAAACGTGCCATTGCACCAAATGGAACTATTTCAATTGCCGGAGGACAAACAACATCTGGCATAGAGCCTATTTTTAGCGTAGCATATCAAAGAAGATATTTGACCCCTGATGGATGGAAAAAACAATATGTCGTTGATTTTGTAGCAGAAAAATTACATGAAGAAGGATATGATGTCTCACAAATTGAAGATGCATATTCATTAAGTTTAAATGTTGAAAAAAGAATATCATTTCAAGCATTTGTTCAAAAATATGTTGATAATTCAATTTCATCCACGATAAATATGCCAGCTTATGAAACATTGGGAAATAATGATTATAAAAAATTTGGTAAAATATTAATGAAATATTTGCCTCAACTAAGAGGGATAACCGTATATCCCGATGGAAGTAGGGGCGGGCAACCATTAACTCCTGTTTCATTTGATTTTGCTATATCAAAAAAGAACGTTGTTTTTGAAGGAAGTGAAGAATGTGCAGATGGTATTTGTGGTGTATAATATAATTGATAGAATCAAAATTTTATAAATAGTAAAAAAAATACCCTAGAATTTTCTAGGGTATTTTTATTTAAAACATTATGAAAAATGATGATGCAAGTAACGTAGGAGCAACAAAAGTACCATTTGAAGTAAATGAATGAATAGTTTTTCCTCCAGAATGTGTAATTGTTCCTCCGGTTCCATCAACTACACCAGCAGAAGTATAGGATAAAACGCAAATTCCTGAGCCACCATTACCTCCATTACTTGCGCCAGCACCACCACCACCGCCGCCGCCAGTATTTGCTGTTCCATTACTTCCTGCTCCTGATGATGCTCCATTTCCGCCTCCACCGGTTCCTCCTGTTCCACCAGTTCCACCATTTATTCCTCCGCCACCACCGCCAGCATATGTAACCGATGCTCCTGTTATTGATGATGCAAGCCCGGCTCCACCGTTACCTCCCACACTTGTTGTTCCATTATTTCCTACTGCATTTTTTCCACCACCACCACCAGTTCCAAAGTTTGCAGATGTAACGCCAGTACCACCACTTGAACCTTGTCCACCTGTACCTGCACCAGCGGTTCCACTAAATCCAGCACCACCGCCAGAACCTCCAGTACGTCCCGGATATTTACTTGTATCAGCACCAGACGCAGTTCCACCACCACCACCTTTTGTTGATGTATGGCTATTCCATGTCGAGTCATTTCCATCTGTTCCTTGTGTTGCCGTTCCTCCAGTTGCACCAGCACCTCCACCTCCAACAACAACGGGTAGAGATGCTGAAGTAGCAACGGCATCTGTTCCGGTAATCATTCCACCGGCACCACCGCCACCTCCAATAATATTTGCTCCACCACCTCCACCAGCCACAAGTAAATAATCTATATTTATGTTTGCCATTTAAGCCTCTTGTGCCGATGCAACCAAGTCCCACTTTGTATCTGTTGAATTATAGATAAATCCAAGATATAAAGTTTTACTTATTACAGTTGTTGTTGGCAATGCCGTTCCCATAGCCCTATAGATTGCATTAAAAGCTAAGGCTCTAGCTGTAGCATTATCTTTTATACGAATAGTTAATTTATATCCTTGTTTTGGACTTCCTCCGGGAATACCAAAAGTAGGTGCGGTAGCAAGAGCGGTAACAGTAAATAATAAATTATTAATTGCCGCTGTTGGAGTCGGGGTTGAACTTGAAGTAATTGTTTCTGTAGGAATATCTATACTTGGTAATCCACCACTGTAATATAAATTTGTTCCATCAGAAATAAATTCCAATACAGTTACAGAACTGGCAACTAAATTAACTTGAGGAACATTGATAAATACAGCGTTCCATGTTGGATTTCTTCCTCCAGTTCCATCCTGTGTTAAAACAAGCGTGTATATGCCACCAACTTTCAAATTTGTTGGAGCGGCAAATGTTCTGCTTCCACCAAATGTAACTGTAGCATAACTTCCACTATTTGTATCCCAAGATATTGTTGCACCATCGGTAAGTGCAAACGATGTTTGAGCAGGATTTGTAAGTGTTTTATTTGTTAAAATATCGGTCGTTGCTTTTCCAACTAAAGTATCAGTTGCATCTGGCAATGTCAATGTTCTATCATTTGTATGAGATGAAAGTATTGTCATTGTTTTTCCGGTAGTTGCACCACCTAGAGATGTTTTTAATGCTTTTGTTACATCAGAAACATTTCCAAAATAAGATGTTGAATCTGACAATATTTTATTTGTTAAAGTATCTGTTGTTGTTTTTCCAATTAAAGTATCTGTTATATCTGGCAATGTCAAGCTTCTATCGTTTGTATGAGAAGAAACAATAGTCATTGTTTTTGCTGTTGTTGAACCGCCTAAAGATGTTTTTAATATTTTTGTAGCATCAGAAACATTAACAAAATATGATGTTGAATCAGAAAATAATTTATTTGTTAAAGTAGATGCTACCGCATCATAATAAGTTTTTATGGTTGCTTTTAAATTTGCCCATGTTAATTTTTTAAGGACATTTGATGCCGCACTATCCACCAATGGAATTTCATCAGCATCTACGGGAGTTGCTTTTGTTGTTGCGGCATGAGTGGTATCTGCAAGCATTCCTGCTTGTGTGGTTGTTCCTAATAATGTATTATCAGAATTGACCGTAACAAGATTTCCTGAAGTACCAACTATATTTATTTGGTCTGCACTATTTGCTGACACCCATAACCATCTAGTCCCATCAAATATAAATAAATATTCTCTTCCAATTGTTAAATCTGAACCAGTTAAATTTATAGCAGTGCCAGAACTATTATTTTTCATTACGGATTTAATTCCCAATGAATTTATATTTAAAGTTACAGTTCCACTAGATGTAGTATCTAAAGTTAATATTATTGTCATACCAGTTACATAAGATGTTATCGCTGTTATACCTGTAACGGCATAAAAATTTGCAGATTGAAACAATGCTGTTACTGGAATAGAACCCCTTGTAGATTGCAAGCTTGTAATTTGTGCGGCTTGGACACCATATGCAGTATCTATTTTATAAAAATTGCTTGTTGATGATGGGCCATCAATAACAGCCCTCCAAGTTGCAAAAGTTGCCGCTTGGTCGCCAGTTGAATCATATAAGACTAATCCTAAATTCGGAGTTGTAGTAGTCATTATTTTTTTCCTTTCTGATTACGTTAATGTGTAATCCATAGTTCCTAAAGTTTGTGTATCTAATGTCCCTAATGTTTGAGGGTCAAAATCTCCCAATAAATTAAAAATAGCATAAATTGCTGTTGCAGTTACATGAATTTTTCCTTCATTTATTATTGTAATTATTTTTTGTTTAGCACGAGAAATAAATATAATATCTATTTGACTGTTTATAATAACTACAAATTTCATTATTTGTTTCATTGAATAGTTTATTTTAATATATTTAGCATTAATTGTTTGTGTAATTTTTGTTATCAATTTTACAATTGAAACTAATAATTTAATTTTTTTTACATTTATTGTAGCACTTGCTTTACTTAATATTGTGGCAACAAATAAAATATCTAATTGTTGTATAATTCTAAAAATAAGTGTTGTAGCAAATTGAAATCCAGATATGAATAAAGAAAAAGTTTTATTTTTTCTATTTATTAATTTAAAAGATTTTTTATTTATATTCATAACGAATAATTCCTATATTAAGAATTGTTCATTTGAACAGTAATAGCACCAATAGCAAATAAAACTGTTGTTGCAGATGCAACGGCTCTTGATGGTGTCAATACGTCAAAAAACCAAATATTTCCTGATGTCAATGCATCAGAAATAAATACATAAGTTATAGTTCCCCATGATGCCGTACTTTCTGCAAATGTTACTGCCGCTGAATTTGTTAAAATTCCATTTGATGCTGTTCCCCAATTTGTTTTATCATTTACCAGTGCAACTCTGGCATAAGAACCACCAGAAGGTTCAGTTGCTCCCGTACCATCAATAGCAATAGCTGTTGTTGATAATCCAAAATACATTGTTCCGGGTGGAGTATATGCAACCGAACCAAAATTTCTATCTATAATTTTATTTGCGCTAAAATATGTAATCGCCATTTTATTTTTTCTCCTTTTTTATTCCATTTGGAAAATTTAATTTTCTTGATAAATCATTCTGAATAACATAATTATCATATGATATTGCAGAATCTATTTCATTTTTAAAATATCCCAAACATATTCTTTTATTTTTTATTGTTATTCTAGTTCTCCATAAATTACAACGAGTATCAAAAATAACACCAATATAAATACTCGATTGTCTTGAAATATGTTCTTGTTCTAATTTATCAATTATTTTTTGATTTTTTTTAATTTCTTTTTTCGTTATTTTATTTAATTTTGATTTATCATATCCATAATATTTTATTAATCCATCATTATATGCTAAAGCCGCAGAAATTTCAGTTTTATGATAGCCGAGAGAATGTTTTATTTTTAAATACATTATTTCTGCGTGCCATGAATTATTAAATCTATCCCAATAAACACCGACATATTTACTTGATGTATTTGAGTGTTTAGAACCTAAACTTGAAATAACCCTAGAATCTTTTTCTTTTTGAGATTGTTTTCTTCCCTTCGTATTGGTATTACCCATCATTGCAATGGACATTTTTTTGTTTCTCTCTTTTGTATGTCTTCTTCCAAGCATCGGAGCTATTCCACCCGGAGAAATATTATATCCATTTGGTTTTTGAGATTTTAATTTTTTTATCAAATGAATCTCTCTTATGTGTAATTTTTCCACTTTGCAGAATTCTAAAACACCAATTTCAAAATTTTCTTCACCATATTTATTCCAAGAATTTTGTAATATTAGACAATCATCATCATTTTTCCTCAATTCTCTGAGATGTCCCATTATTCTATTCCTCAAATCTTTAGCTTGACCAATATATAATTTTTCATTTATTATGTTTTTAAAATAATATATTCCAGACTTGCCTTCTAAATCTTCAAATAAATTTATCTTTTTCATTTTGTTTTATGTTAATTCTATGCGGGGAAGAATGAGGCAGATTCCCTGTGCTGGACGATACTCACTTCCACCAAAACTTGTGATGATAGGTTGTTGAATATATTTTCCAAAAAATGTTTCTGTATTTGTAGCCGATAATTCAATTTTAAATTTATTAGTAGCCGTTATTGTTCCAACAATATGTAGAACAGTAAAATCTGGTTGTCCATAAGGACATAAAACCCAATCTACTGTTGCTCCACCTAAATCTAAAGGAGTAACACCATCTTCTTCAAAAACTTCAAATTCAAGAGTATAAGTATTTCCAGCAATAAATGAAAATTCTTCGAGTGAATTTAAGGTTTTAAAACTTATAAAAGACATTTAATTTTCCTCCTTTTTTTCTTCAGGTTTATTTTCTTCAATATTTTCAACAACAATCAAATTATCAAATATATTTTTTAATGCAACTTTAGATAAAAAAATATGTTCTACTCCATTCCCTTTTACCTCTATTTCTGATAAATTGTTATTTATTTTTATTATTATTTCTTTTATTTCTATCTCGCTCTTATATTGAAACATACTATATTTTCCTTTTAAAAATTTATTTAAGCTGTATATTGAACTAAAATTCCATTATCAAATCTCATAAATCTATTTCCAGCCGGAGTAGTTACATTGACTGTTTGATTTAAGCCTCTTCCAGAAACAAAACCATCGGGAGAATAAGTATATAATTTTCCTTCAATATTTATATGTGCAGAAGATGGAACATTAAATATGATACCAAATTCAGAATGCATATTTATTCCACCACTATCTTGTAACATAAAATTAGCTCCTGAATTTGATGAAATTTCTATTTCTAATGGAGCCGCTATTGAAATAAAACCAGAAGTACCAGATGTAACACTAACTCCTCCGGGCCATTGTAAAGCAACTCCTGTTGGTGCAACTCCTGTTGATATTTTTTGAAATGGTATGTTGGTCAATTGAGAATAATCAACAAGACCTAATAATTTTACTGCCTGAATATTTCCAGTAAAAGTTCCAGATGCTCCAGATATATTTCCACTAAAAGTTCCAGTAGCGGCACTCAATGCGCCTGCAAATGTTCCTGTTGCCGCAGATAAACTCCCTGCAAATGTTCCTGTTGCCGCAGATAGAGAACCGCTAAAAGTTCCAGTAGCGGCACTTAAAATACCAGCAAAATTTACATTACCAACATTATCAACCCAAAATTTATCAACAAAAGTTCCGCCTTGATTTTTTTGAATATTCAAAACTTTGATTGCTGTTGGGTCAATAAATATTTTAGTATTTGTTGAAGTTAAAGTAAATTTAGCATTAGTTAATGTTGCACCTGTTTGGTCTAATACAAAATTATTTCCACCATTAGAAATTCTTAAAGAATTACCGGCAAGAATATTTCCGACGATAACACCACCAACAACACCATATGCTGTTCCACCGCCGGGAACAGATACCTCTCCAAGTGCTAATTTTGATGTTAAAAATCCATCATCTGAAAATGCTAAAACATTATTTACAAGCCATGCTTGTTTTAGACTATAAGTACCACCACTATAATTTCTTGCTCTTAATCCATTTTCATTAATAAGAATTTCTTGATTTGAATTGCTTATTAAATTATTTGTTGTTGTATTTAAATCAGATGTAATAAAATTTGTTACATCATCTTTATAATTATTACTCCAATTACTCCAATTATAATTATCAAAACTTACAGCAGAACCAGTTTTAACAACATTTCCTACTAAGTCAGAATACATAAATCCACTTCCGTCAATTCTAACTCTATTACTAAATAGCATAGAAAAATTAATTGGGTCATTAAAACCAAATGTAATTTTTAATAACACTGTTTCTATAAAAACATCTGTTTCTATTTCAGCAATTACGGTTGCACCAACTTCTGTTTGAGTCGTAAAAACAGAGAATTCTTCCAATGCAATATAATTTGCTGAATTCATAGAAATTTCATATCTTGGTTGAGAAACTCTTGCCAATACTGTTATAGCTTGGTCATATAATGCTTGTTCAGCATGTTGAATTTCTACTAAGGTCATAGAATCAGTTTGAATTATATTTTCATTTTTATATGTGTTTTCATATATGAAATTATTCAATTCTAATAATTGTGATGGACTAAAATTTGTTGAAAAACTAACCTGATTATTTATTGTAACTATACTAGTTGTTGTTGAATTTATTTGAGTTTGTTTATTTGTAATTAAAATTTGTTGTGCTGTTATTTGAGATTGTTTTGCGACCATTAGGGCGACAATATCAGAATAGGGGAGTCCCTGTTGTATTCTTACTTTTTGAACGCCCTCCAATGCTAACAATTCAGAATTCAAAGTATCTAAAGTACCATTTAAAACTATTAATTCTGAATTATAAGTTATTAATAAAGTCAATAAATTAGCATAACTCAACTGAAGAGAATCAATTAAATTATTCCAATTATTAACTGCTGTTACAAGACTGGAACTCATCCAATTAGAATTTGTATAATAAGAAAAATCATATATCTTATCTGTTCCTAAAGGATTTACTGCACGTATATTTAAAACACCTCCACCATAAACAGATAGACATGTGGTTATTTCATCACTTTTTTCAGAAAATGTTGCATCTTTTATTATGTTATCAAAACTTAAAAATATATCAGTTTGTATTGTTGCATTTTCTATTGTTTTTGCTGAAATAGTTTTATTATCAGTATCAAAAAAGAAAACACATTCAAATGCTTTACACACATCTACCATTAAAAAATTATAAATGTTTGTATCTGAAACATTGAATGTTCTAAATTTAACCATTAATTCTGTATCAATATTTCCAATAGACCATGTTGGTGCAAGCTTAATCATATCATCAAGAAGTGTTCCAGCAGGACTAACAATGTTATATAAAGCAACTGTTCCACCATAGGCAACCAATCTTTTTGAAATTAAATCTGCTTCTAAAGAATTGCATGTTACTTTTTTTATTGGAATTGAACCATTCAAATCTTCTTCAGAATCAATAATTAAAAAATATCCATATCCTTCAATTCTAACAAGTCTTTTGTTTTGAATATAATCATATGCTTCTATGTTTGTTGTTCCACCATCTATACTTTTAGGAAAATCAAATTTGAATTCACTAAGAGAATTAAAATTTAAATTTATTTCTGTATTATATGCAAGACCCAATGAATATAATTCCGATTTATCCGGGTTGCACAGAAGGATAAAAGGTATTTCAGGTTGACCAAAGAAATCAAATTGGACATCCATATTATTTAACCTCCTTTTTTACCCACCAATTTTTTTGGCGATTGTTTGAGTTGTCATAGAAAATTGTGCGATATTTCCTTGTATTCTTAATCTATTAACTCCCGGAACTAATCTCAAAAAATGTTTATTGAATTTTGATAATCTTTTCAATCCAGTTGAAGAAGATATTGTTTGTAAACTATTATCTATAGTAATTACTTCATTAGCAGAAAGGGCGGTAAAAGTAAACATTCTATTATTATCATCAAGATTTGTTATATTTATATTTCCACCAAAAGAATTACAAGTAAGAATATTGGATGGATATAAATAAGAACCTATATCATCTGAAATATTATTAAAAGTAATTGTAGCATCAACAACAGGAACAACATAATTATACACAACAGTTTTTGGAAAATTAAAAGCAAATGGAGCATTACAATTAACTGTAAATTTTACTCCTGTTAATAAATTACCAATTCTAACAATTTTTGGGTCATTTAATATTGCGTCAAAATAAACTAATTGCATATCATCTTCATCAATTTGAAGACGTTGATATGTTCTACTAGAAAAAAAGACTTTTTGAATTAATTGAAAAAAATCAGCATCAATTTCTTCGTTACTAAAAGCTGTCATTTCAAAAGATAAAACTGGAGATGGAGTTGCACCATAAAAAAATGGTGTTGCCCGTCTATATAATTTTTGATTTAATATTTCCATTGAACTTGAACCCATTGATTCATTAACTGCTTGTGCATCTATATTGGAAATTCTTAGTCCATATAATTCCGAAGGAATCCCCCCGTAGAGGAAAGAGCTACCATAAAACATATTTTCTCCTTTCTATATATAAACCCTTATTTATTATAATAAGGGTTTATAATTAACTATTCTTGAAATAAATCTGCGCGCCTATTAAAACCACGATTTTGCATTGTTTTATTTAATTCTGAAATAACTTTTTGTGCTATTTTTTCAATATCTGGAAGAACTGAACGGTCAAGATTTCCAGAAACAGTTATATCCATTAATTTCTCAATATTTATTCCTCCTGAACCAGATGATTGAACCATTGATTGAGGTAAAATATTTGACATAAAATTATGCATTTGTTTAGGATTTATAACAAGTTCTCCGTCCATAAGCTTATTAAATTCTTCATTGGATTTTAATTTCGGTGCGCCTCCAACAAATCCAGATTTTATACCATCATGTCTATGTGGAACAACGGGAGTGATGGTAGAAGATGGTGTAAACGCTCCAGCACCTCCAGCAACTCCTCCAAGTCCAGCCAAAGATGTTCTATATTGTTCTACTGCCATTCTTGCAGAATCCCACATTTGAACAATATCTTTATCAATTCCAGTTCCATATTCACTATTCCAAGCAATTAAATCTTTATAAACACTTGAATTTTTATCGGCAATCAAGTCTAATGCTTGTTTATTTATATTGCCTTCTTTTGATAAATAATCATCAATTAATTGTATTTGGTCTTGTAATGATTTTTCTTTTGCGTTATAAGAATTATCAAGTTCTTCAACTCTTATATCGTATCTTCTTTGAGCCGCTTGTTGTTCATCATCAATTTCTCTTAAGCGTAAACTATATGATTCTTCATAATTCTTTTTTTCTTGGTCAATTGAATCGGTTTGTAATTGTGAAGTTTCTTGTGCAATTTGTTTTTCATGTTCCAATGCTTGATTTTGAAGATTATATTGTCTATCAGCAACATCCTGAGACATTCCCTTTTGTAATTTAGCGGCTTCATCTTCTAGTTGCAATTTCTTTGCTTGTGCTTCGGCACTATCATCAAGTCCTAAAACAATTATTTGTGCTTCTAAATCTGAAAGTTTTTTTTGATTTTCTTCAGTTTTATTATTATAATCGTCTTCTGCTTTTTTAGCTTTTAATAATTCTTCTTGTGCAGATATGATTTTTAGATAAGAATCAAGCTCATCTTTTATTGCTTGTTTTCTATCATCGGCATTTTGTTGTTCATCTTCTTTTTGTCTTTGTAGACTTGTTTTCTCATCATCATAAATTTGTTTTTGTCTGTCTAATTGGTCTTTGTATTCTTTTTTTCTTTGTTCAATTACATTTTTATAATCCGAAAGTTCTTGTTTGAGATTATCTTTTTCTTGTTTCTTTATATCCTTTAACATTTCAACAACATTTTTTGTTAATGCTTTGAATGCATCTTTAGATTCTTTTGTAACCTGAGAAATTGGAGAATCTGACGATGAAGATATTTGACTGGATGCTTGTTTTACAGTATTTACAACAGTTGCAAGTTGTTTAGCAATTTCTTGGTCTATTTTATCGCCATTTTTTAAAGTATTTAATAAAACATCTTGTTGTGCTTTATCTAAAGAATAATATGAAGTTTTTATTTGATTCATGTATTCTTTTTGCAATAAAGCATCTTCTTTTAACTTCTCTGCCAAGCCTTTTGCGGCATAGGGAGTGATTATAAGACTATTTGCCTGTCTTTGAAATTGTTCTATTTCCTGTCTTGTTTTCTTATATGCATTTATGTCGGCTTCATAACTTTTTTTATTTGCTAAAGAAAGTTTTTCTTTTTCAATATCAATTTCTTCTTTTTTTAAATCTAGAAGTGCTTTTAAATTAACTGTTTCATCAATTATGAAATTGCCTTGTTCATCATAATATCCTGAAACTGTAGGAAGAATATCTCTCAAATCTGATTGAACTTTAAAAAATCTTTCTTGTTCATCATTTGTTTTACTTGTTTTATTTTTTAATGATTCAAATTCTTTCCATAAATCTTTGATGGAATCTGATTGTTTATTTAGTTTAGATAAATTAGCGGCACTTTCTTTTGCATTCATAGATAATTGATTTAATTTATCTCTTGTTTCATCAACAGTATCATTAAAATAATTAAATGCTAAAACAGCCGCACCAATGGCTAGTACAGCAAATCCAAATGGATTTGCTTCCATAATTAAGGTTAATGCCGCCCATGCATCAGTTAATGTTGTTATACCAACAGCAGAAACAATAGCCGCTCCATTGAATGCCAATAGGGAAGTGGTTATAACTCCAAAAAGTGCTGGAAGTCCACCAGCCAAAGATATTATATTTAATAATCCTGAACCAATATCATATAATGCAGGAACTAATCCACTAGATACAGTTCCTTGTATTAATTTTTCCCATGAAGCAATAAATCTATTTTGTGCGGCTTCTGCGCTTTTCAAATAAATTGAATATCTATCCATTGCAAGACCAGCAGAATTTGATTCTTCTGTTTGCAATTTCAATGCTTCGTTCATATGTCCCATAAGAACATAGAAAATATTAGCTTGACGTACACCGGCGATACTTTTTGCTATATTGGCTTGCTCTGTATCACTTAAGCCATTCCATTTAGCTGAAACATCTTCTAATACATCAGACATATTTCTAAATTGATGTTGACTATCTCTCAATGGAACATCTATTCTTGCCAAAGCAGATTCAACATTATTTAAACCAAGACCATCTTCATCAATTTTTCCAGCTTTAATATCTTGCATACGAGCAAACATGGTTTTAAATGATTGACCAATTGTTTCTGCGCTTTGTCTGGTAACAGAACTAACTACACCAATATAACTTATTAGTTTATCAAGACTTACTCCGGCTTGTTGACCTGACGCCGCTGAATATTGTAATGCTGTTGCCAATTCACCAGCGCTTGTTGCGGCAACATTATCTACAGCTATCAATTTATCAACAACACTTGAAGCATCTTTTGCTTCTAGTTTATATGAATTTAATGTTGCTGTTAAATAATTTGTTGCATCTGCTGTTTCAAGATTTCCAAGTTTTGAAAGCATTAAACTTGAACGAAGTAATTCTTGTGTTTCTGCAATGCTTTTACCTTGTCTTAACCACTCAACACTTCCTTGTGCGACTTCGATAGTTGTTGCGCCTAATTCTCTTGCAAGTCTATTATAACTTAAAGCCAAAGCATTTACTTCTTCTGGTGTTTGCGCTCCAGTTACTTGCAAGACTTGAATATTTGTCATTTCTTTATTCAAATCTTTTACATATTGAATACCTTGTTTAATTTGATTTAATGCACCATAAACTAATCCAATACTTGTTGCATATTGTAAAGTTCTTGAAATAGCATTTGATAAACCATCAGTCCAAGTTGCAATAGATTTAGTAGAACCTTGAACTACTTTTGTAGTTTGAACAAATCCAGCATTTTGTTCATCAGTAGCATTTTTTAATTTATAAGTTTCAGTAATTAAAGTATCTTGTGCATCTCTATATTTTACAATTTGACCAGTGACATCACCAGTATTATTTGTAATATTTGTTGTTTGAACATTTTTTCCTAAATCTTGTAATTCTTTTATTCTTGTTTGAATTTCATCAAGAGATTTTAATTCCATTTTAGCATCAATAAGTTGAATTTTTGATTTACTCTTATTGATAGAACTATTAACTTTGGCTGTAAAATCGCTAACATCTTTATCGTTTATATTTAATTTTAAATTTAAACTATATTTTTTTGATAAAGTGTCAACTTCTTCTTGAAGACTTGTTGCATCTATAGATGCTTTTAAAATTAAACGATAATCTTTATTGCTTGCCATTTTTCCTCCTTCTCCTCACCAAGATAGGGAGGTGGTTATTATTTAAGTAAATGCTTCATCTGACATATCCTCATCATCACGAATAACATATAATTCACTTGTTTGTGATGATTCATGTCCTAATAATTTTTGAACTACTTTTATATCGCGTCCCTGTTCTACTACTAAACTCGTAGCACGTGACTCTCTCAAAATATGTGGGTGAAATCTTCTTCCCAATAATTTTGTAAAAATTGTTGTTCCCCATAAATTTAAAGTTGCCGGATTCAATTGTTTGACAACATGGTTATGTTTTGATACAAAAACATATGGACAATCATCATTTCCTCTAATTTCCATCCATTTTTTAATTGCCAACATAGATTCTTCATCAAATTGAAAAATTCTAATCTTACCGGCTTTTCCTTTTCCTTTACATCTAATTTTTCCAGTTAAATAATACGTGGCAGTTTTTATAATTTCATTTCCATTTTCATCTTTTACTTTTATTTCTTTTTCTTGTTTTTCTGCATTAATAACTTCTTTTAAAAGCTGAATAGATTCTGCTCTTCTACATCCGGTGCTAAAAGTAAATTTTAAATATGCTAAATGTTGCCACATTTCTAATTTTTCTAATTCTTTACACATTAAAGAATATTCTTCAAGAGTGGGAGGATTTTTTTCATTTACAAAAGCAGATGTGGGTGCAGATATTTTTTTAGTTATATAAGACCTAAAATTTAATTCTTCATAATATGTTTCAATATATGAGTTTAAAGATGAAACAGCCGCACGTTTTAATCTAACAGCAGAAGAAGAGAGTCCTCTTCTTGTCAAATAATTTTGATATAAAAGAAAATCTTTACTTTTTATTTTATCAAAATCTTTATCTTCACAATTATCTTTAATATAACAAAAATATATACGAAGTGCAGATGTATATTGTGACAAAGTTTGGTCAGATAATTGAATACTTTCTTTTAAAAATTCTTCCACTATTTTTCTATTTTTTTGATTTATAGATGCCCATTGAACATCTGTAACTTCAGGTATTTTTTCAACTGTCATTATTAATTGCTCCTCTATTTGGATAATCTTCTGGAAAATTTAATGGATGAGGCAAATTATTATTTATTATATATTCATCATATGCTTTTGCCGCATCAATTTCTGTATCATAAATTCCAATGTGTATTGATTTATTATTTAATTTTAATGAGGCTCTCCAATATTTTTCATTTTTAAAAGAAACACCCCTATAAATAGATTTATATTTTATATTTGAACTTCTTTTTTTTGGGACTTTCATTCTTAATTTTCTTTCTTCTGAAAGATTTTTACCAAAAAGTGCCTTACGAATATTTTCTTTTGTTTCTTGGGATGGAATCCATCCCAATGAACCTTCTCCTCCGTCAGTTAAATTATAACCATTTGGAGATTTGGTATTGAATTTTTTAATATAATAAATTTCTTTTTTTATTAGTTCTTCTCTTTCACATTTTTTAATTATATAAAATTTAAAATTATTTTCTCCATATTTATTCCAAGCATTTTGTAAATAATTATTTACATGTTTATTATTTTTTAAATTAAATTTATGAGAATTCCATCTTCCAATTATATCTAAACCTTTTCCAATATATTTTTTATTATTAATTAAATTTTCAATACAATAAATTCCAATTATTTTATTAATTCTCATTTTTCATATCCTTAATAATAATTTCAACTCTTGGATTTAATTTATCATATTGGAAGGGATGAAATTTTAATCTTAAATTTTCTCCATTATCATCTATCAAAACCCCTGCGTCAACAAATCCATCATTAATCAATTTGGGTGTAAGCAGTAAATTATCGAAATCTCTTCTCCTATGGTCTGGAAAAAAGAAAGTGTATTCAAATTCTGCTTTATTTAATTTTAAATTAGCAACATCATAATAGCTTGCTAACCAAATTGAAAATTCTTTATATTTTTGTTTCAATGAATTTTGAACCATTCTTTTTATTGATGTAAAATAATTAAAAGAAGGTGGTATCGGTTTTTTTATTGGCATAACTTTTCTCTTTGGATATTTTTCAAAATAATAAATCATATATTTTTCTAAAATATCATTATTAATTATTATTTTATATTTATTCATATTCTTAATTTTATGTAGACTCTCACATAAGAGAGTCTACATATTAACTCCTCTTTTTTTAAATTCTGAAGAAAATAATTTTTCTAATTCTCCCTCTTCAAACATTTCATGTATAAAACGATTCCAATAATCCGCACGCTGTTTGTGTCCAAATACATCATTTACATTAAGTAAATCAGCAAGACGTTTACGCATATCTTTTCCATTTTCAAAATGGCGACCAGAACCTCTATCAACGGTCATGACTTCCCAATTATAAAATAATTCTCTTGATATATCATTTAATGTTTTACGAGTTTCTTTTAGTCGAAATGCTTCTAGAAATTCATAAGAAGGAATTCCAGAATTATCTTCATAATTCTTATTGGGGAAATAGTCCCAATGGTATGTTTCGGCAAGTATATGGTCTTTTAATTTTTCTCTTACTTGAATGCTAACAGATTCAATAACTTCTCTTGTTATTTCTTCCATTAGAATTCTTAATTGGTTCTCGTTTTTTATATTCAATATCATCACCAAGAACTTTCTTTTTATTATTATCCTGCTTTTTATTTATATGATTATGATTTTCATATTCGCAGGTTGGACAATATATATAATCTTTTTCATCTATAATCTCAACACCTTTAACAAGAACAGAATTATTTTCAACTCTTAGTTGAAGAATTCCACCACATTCTGGACAACGCTTTTTCAAAGTTCTTTTAAGACGACCCAACATATTATTTTACCGATTCTTTCATGATTGCTCCAACAGGAGTATTTTCTAATTCTTTGCTAAAATTTTTTATAATATTATTGATATTATCTAATCCTTCTTGTGAAAAATCGAATTCAGAAATTTTTTTAAGTAAAGGATTAATTTGCATCAAGAATGACTGAACAACATAAGCAATATTATCTTTTTTATTTTTTTCATATTCTAAAGCATCTTTTAGTGCCATTTCAAATTGTGGATAATTATCAATATTTCTCTTGATTTTTTCCCAAAGACCACTAGCAATAAATAATTCTATATTGAATTCATTTTCAATATCAACATTGGTCATTAAATCTAAAACAGCTATAATATTTCCATATTGAGCAGAAATATAATTTCTTTCTTCATTTTCAAAATATATTTGCATAAATGTATTGATTAATATTCTTTGTTTCTCAACATTCATATAACGTTCAACTTCTATTTTTTGACCATCAAATTCAACTGAATCTAATGATTTTTGTGATTCCTTTGATTTTATCCAAGCAATCTTCTTACTCATGTAATTCTCCTATTTTTTGCATTTTTTAATTATCATCTATTTTTTGTACTTTTTATGACTATATACAATAGTCATAAAAATAAACAAAAATACTAAAGATAAAAAATCATAAAAGTTATTTCACAGGTCAAATTGACCCGTAAATTCATTGATGAAATGACTGTTTTATCAATAGTATTATTATTTAATTAAAGACATAATCCAATCTGTTACTGGTTTGATGGTCATTACAAAATATAATGCTCCACCTCCATAAATTAATATTTTAGGTAGATTTTGTTTTATAAAAACTACCGAATCTATTTTTCCTTTGTTATCAACATC
Organism: Bacteroidetes bacterium 2013_40CM_41_45; assembly: GCA_002215675.1. Classification (GTDB taxonomy): domain Bacteria; phylum Bacteroidota; class Bacteroidia; order AKYH767-A; family 2013-40CM-41-45; genus 2013-40CM-41-45. The sequence goes on from NGFH01000003.1 coordinate 51,800, forward strand.
ACTTATTTTTTGATTCATTTGAATAACATCATTTTTGATTGTGGTTATGTCACTACTATTATCTTCAACTTTATTTCCAACTTTTTCTGTAAAATTTTTTAGTTCACCGACAGTTTTATCAAATCTTTCAAGTATGTCAGAAAACCTATTGATAGTTTCATCAAATCTTTCTGCAAAAAGACCAAACTTAGTAATTGTTGCATTCATATCAACATAACCATCTTCTAACTTTCTAATTTTACTTATGTGTTCATTTAATTCAGCCCGATGAGAGCGTATTTGTTCCTGAATACTGGCTTGTCCATTTCCCCTTACCAATATTTTATCATGAATTTTGAAACCATTTTCAAGACGTTCAACATTTGGATTTATTGTATTAATTTTTTCTTCTATTGTTCTTAGTCTATTATGGTATTCATCGTTTAATTTTGAAAGTCTTTCGTACTCATTAGACAATACAGCTAATCTTTCACTTTCCTCTCCCACATAACACCTCTCTAAATAAAATTTTATATATCCAGTTCTATTGCATCACCAGATTTTTTATTTTCAAAATTTCCAATTATTTTTTCACCATTACCATTATTATCAATAACAATATAGTTTTTACCAACAGCAATAATTTTATATAATTGTTTCATAAATTTCTTTTTTTCTTTTTTTGATTCTTCTTTATATTCTTTTTCTTCCTTAAAATCATTGAACATAAACACCTCCAATTTAAATAATAAGCGATATAAGAAAAAATTCCTATATCGCTTATATCTAATTATTAAGTTGTTGTTACTGTAACATTTGCATCTATCGAAGTTTTAGCTGTTATTGTTGCTGAAATCAAAGCTGAACCACTAGAAATCCATGTTACTAGTCCACCATGAAGAGACACGGTTGCATCACCCGTAGAACTAGAACCAAATGTCAAATCAGCTAATGGTGCTAAGAAGGCGGCCCCACTTGATGGAACTGCCCATACAACCAATTGTTTTGTTCCTGAAGCAAGAGTAAAATCACCACCTTGAATTCCAAGAGCAACGACGGAATCATACCAATTTGCATTATCTAATATTTCTATTAATTTTGCAAGAACTGGTGTATTCAAGCATGAAGCTGTTGTCAAATCAGTATTTGCTAAAGCACGAATTTTCAATGGAGTTGTAGAAACACCATCCGATGTCATTGACAAAGAAAATGCACCAGTCAAAGTAGCTGTTGGAACAATAATTTGAACAACACCAATTCTACTAGTTGTTTCTTGTGAACTAATTAAAAGAGTTTCCATTTCAACTCTAACAATTGATGGTAGAACATCTGCTTCGATTGTTAATGAACGAGCCGCAGAATTTAAATGATAATATCTTACACAAACAACATCACCACTTGTACCTGTACTAGATGCAAAAGTTGAACCTGAGAATGTAACTTTATCAACTGTTCCGTCAATTTGAGTTACCCAACCGTAGATTGTTGTTCCTGTTACGGACAATGGAGTTCCTGTAACTGTTCCGCTTCCAGATGCTCCTAAAGTAATTGTTTCTTCTGTATAAACATTATCTCCAGTTACAATTGATTTTCCAACCGCAGTTGCAAGAAAATCTAAATTAAATTGTGTATCATTAACAGTTAAATTTAAATCACTTGTATGATAATAAATTGCTTGTAGTTGACTACCGCGTCCACCTCTAATGTCAGTATTTCCAAGTGTCATTTCAAGACTTGAATCTACTAATGTTTTTCCAATAGCAATTAAACTATCGTTTGAAACATCATAAAGTCTAACATCGGCAACCGAAACCATAAATTTTTTCATGAATTACCTCCTATATTATTTTTTACCACTTAATTTTTTTTCAACTGAATCTGTGGCAATAAGATTTTCGTTTCTATCTGATTCTAAATCAGACATCCAATGTTTTATAAAACTTTTATCTTTAAATTCCACAAGTCCACTTAATGAGGCAGATAAATATATTTGATAATGAAGTTTTACGTCAACTCTTTGTAATGTTTTTACAAATTTTCTTATTGTCATATTAAAAATATCATCCATATTCATAGATGTAGAAATTAATATGCATATTATTTGGTCTTCAAGAGAACCCATTCTTGTATTAGAAGATTTGTTTTTAAAATTTCTTGCTTCCTTTAATTTATCTCGAATTTCTTTTTGAATTGTTTCATCTTCCAATTCTATTGAATTTTGTTCACATATAATTTTTCTTATGTTTTCAAAATCATTTCCATTAATAATTTTATCATCAATTTTTATTATTGGTTTTTTTTTATTATCAAAACCAAATGATATGTTTTCATTATCAATTTTTGTAGACAATGATAATATTATGTTTAATTTTTCTAATAAATTATTTTGTTTATTAGATATGGAAAAAAGATATTCGAGATAATTCATAGTAATTATATTAACATCTGGAATGCTATTTTTATCAATTGTTAAACAATCAATATAATAATTAAATAATATGTAATCTGACATTAACACTGGATAAAGTAAAATTCCATTTATTGGAACTGGCTTATCAAAGATATAAAAAAAATCTCTTGAATTCATTATCCCACCTTTGCAGACATGACTATTCTTTTTCCTTTGAATGGAATTTGACCAGAAGGATATTCTCTATTTTCTTTATTTCCCATTACATCAAAAAATAAATTTCCCAATGCTCCAATACCATTCCAACCATTAAATTTTTCTATTATGATTTGACAAATAGTATCAGTTCTTGTTGTATAATTACTCAATGTATTGACTCTATAATGTGCATATACGTCAAAATTCATTGATATTGTTCCAACAGTTCTATTTTCAGGAAATATAGAATAAGGCCAAATTCTTATAACACAAGCTTCATGTACCCATGCATTGATTTGTCCTTCATCAGAAAATACTCTAAATAGAGTTTCATCCTTTTGACCCCCATATATCAATGATTGTTTTTGACTCAAAGTTAAATTTGGTTTTTTCCATGCATCTGCATCACTATAGAACATCAATTTCCAAGTCATCTCATCAGTTTCTAACAAATATTTTATACAATTATATGAATAATTTGGAAGATTTGAATATTTATTATAGGCAAATGAATCCATATTATAAAACTCCTTTAAATTCTAACATATTACCAAGCACCACGAAGCCAGTATTCAACAATCTCAGTATGAATACCAGATTCTATTTTTATTTTTAATGATGAATTCAAATATCTAGAAATATTTGTAATTGAAAAATGATTTCCATCTATAACATTATAGCTAAATTTAGATATTGGTACAGTGTTCGATATATCAACAGTAATAGTAAATGTATCAGATTGTACAACATCATTCAACCATAAATAAACAGAATATATTTCTACAGAACCTTCTAAAATAGAATTTGTTGAAGGGTCAAGAATTATTTCATAATTATTTGATGGTGATGATATAACTGAAATTAAACATTCATCATAAACAGAAGAATTTCCATCAATTTCACATTTAATTGTTGCCATACCCGGAGAAATAGTTGTTACCAATCCAGATGAATCAACTCTTGCAACCAATAAATTATCGCTTGACCATGCTACAGATTTATCAAAAATAATTCCATTTATTTTAACTTCAGCAGATAAAGAAAATGTTTGACCATTTTCTATACTTATAGAATTTTTATTTATTTTTATTGTATAAATATCTTCAAATGCATCAGCCACACCATTTACAAAATCATCCGTTGTTGGATTACTTTGTCCAACAGTCATTGTTAATTTTAATAATCCTGTACTTGAATTATCACTTGTTTTTAAATTATTGTAATTATCTATACCCCCACCCATTATTTTATATCCAACCCAATTATCAGTATTTCCAAATAGAAATCTTTGACTTGGCTGAATTTTATTCGTAGTTTCATTGAATTGTGTTACCACTTCTATAAAACCAGATGGTAAAACTAGAGAAGAACCAGCGGTACTATAATCTCTATTTTGTTTAATATCGTAATTAATTGAACAAGGTGATGTTAGTATTGCTCCAGTTTCAGGGTCAATCCATTTCAAAACATTATTACATCTTTTGACAACGGATGAAGCGGCAAGATTTTTAATTCCTTCACTATTAATAACTATCCAATAATTATCATCAAAAAGGTACATATATCCAACATTGGAAACATGGTCTAAATTTTGAAATAATATTATTTTATAATCATCTCCTAGATGTTGTCCTGTTCTAGTATTAATAGCATGATTCACTCTTACATCTATATCTACAAAGTTTTTTGACATTGTAGGAAATTCTTCTTTAATAGTGTACCAATCAGTAGATGTTTTAAATTCCATATCTAAATTTTTTTGAAAATCATTTGAAAAAGAATTTTTAGGGGATTTTTGAATTGGCATGGATGCGTTTAAAAAATCATAAGGCATAATTACCCCACAAAATTTCCGGCAAACCATGATGCCCAATCAAGATTTTTAAATCCATAGTCCACCATTGCCTGAGAACAATCTTCATTTAATTTATCATATGAAGATTTTTTTGCATTTAAATTATTTGCTTCTGCAAATGTTTTAAAATCATCATCTTGAACATGAAGTCTCATTTGTAAAATGTCATTAACTTCTTTGCCAAGCCATTCTTTTACCATGAATTTTGATAATATTATTTTATTTATTTCTGTCATGATGAAATTAAATTCTTTTGAAGAATCATTTCTATCTGATAAATTTTGTGTACAAGGGTCAAATCCTCTTGTTGCTAAAATTAAAAATCCTGTAAGATATGTTTCAAAATTTGAAATACCAGTTGTTGGTGTATTATATAAATCAATTAATCTATAGTCTGATAATTGTTGCATAAAGAGGTCAAAGATTTCTGAAAACGAAGTTCCCATATTTCCTCCTTATTATATTAAAAATACAATTCCCGTTATGTAACAGGAATTGCATCTAATGCTTTAGCTTCTTCAGCTAATTTTGATAAATCTGTTCCACTTATTTTTGAAATTTGTGAAATGATATTTAAATCTAATTCATTTACTTTCATTTCTTGCACAAGCATCGAATCTATATTTTCTCTTTGTGCTGGAGTTGCGCTTTGATAAAGTTTTACAGCCAATTTGGAATCACAATTAAGAATTTTTTCAATCATTGATTTAGAAAGAATATTTGCATACATGTCATTAAGTCCATGTTTTCTGATAATTTTTTCATTTAATATATAAAAATATCCTTTTTCCATGAAACTTCTATAATTTTCCATAACACTAGCTAAATCATTATATAGAATTCTTTTTACTTCACCAAAATCATTAAAAGAAAAACGCTTTCCTTTTCCTGATGGTTCTGTACTAAGATTTAATTTTCCGGGATATAAACTCATTACTTCAATATATGAATCTAAACGAAACTCTAAATCTTCTTCTTGATTTCTCAATTTTTCATTTTCCAATTCAATTCTTGCTAATTTTTCGACCAAAGTTTCTTCAACTTTAGTTGTTGGTTGTACTTTTTTTTCTGTAGCCATTTCTCCTCTTTATATTTATAATTTGAATTTTTTATTTAGGGAATGTTCTATAATTAAATAAAACATTCCCTAAATTTTATATTATTATTTTTATAGAAATAATAAAAACTATGGTAATGTCATAACACCGGCAATTGCATTTGTCGCAATACCAGATGCCCAACTCTTCATAAGAGTTGCATTTTGGTTAAGATTTGCATTAGCAAAATTATTATCAACATTTGCCAATGTTGTTCCTTCGATAACTAATTTTACAAGTTTATTCGCTGATGGAGAAATCACATACAAGCGAGTATCATCTAAAACTAGGCTAAAAGGTGTTGTCCAATCAGCTACTTGTGGTAATGCCATTACATCATATGTTCCCATAGTGTTAATATAACCAATACGAACATAATCTGATTCCAAAGTATATCTGTAATTTGCATCTGCCGGTAAAACACTCAATAGAGCGACTGGAGTTCCAACAATAATGGCTTTATTTCCACCATTCCATGCAGAAACCTTTTGAGCCAAAGTGATTAAATCAGATTGACTATATCCAGCGTACTTCAATTTTGCATTGCCTGAAGATGTAAGATTTGTCATAGCAGTATTGAACGTAGTATAAACATCTCTTGTCATTTCTGATTCAAGTGAACGAATAACTTTTGTTACAAAATCTCCCAATGATTCTTTTCCGGCCAAAACCTTGTAAAGAGAAACTTGTGTTGATAATTCACGCATTACAGGAACAAGTGTAACTTGTCCTTCAAATTGCTTATGAATTTCTCCGGTTCTCATGCCTTTACCAGCTTTTGAAACCACAAATAAATCACGAGGTTTAATATCGAATGAAGCAGAATCTCCCCAATCAAGTGCTTTTACATCAGTATAAATACCAATACTATCAATTAATGTATCTGGAAGAACCATATCAACAAGAGCGTTGATAACAGCAAAAGTAGCCCATTTAACCATAGGGTTACTAATCCATTGTTCTAAAGGAAGTTGTTCAAAATGAGCAACACCTGCATGGCGTAAAATTTCACGCTTCAAGCTTGCATTCATTTGAGTTTCTTTTTCATCAAACGTAATTGTTGTTCCATCTGGACGATTACGTTGAAAATCATATTGTTTTCCATTGTTCTTGTTTTGCATTGAACGATAATGGTTGTAATAGTCCAAAAATGATTTATATGGACTTAAAAATGTTTCGCCTCCGGCGAATTGTATAACTTTATTAGTAATTTTCATTATATTTTTATCCTCCTATATCTATAGTATTACGCAACAGCCACAACTTCAAACAAGTAGGCAGTAACACGTTGTGTATCAATTCCGCCTGTACCAATAGAAATATAGTCAGTTGAAATTAATTTTAAAGTTAAACCTGAAACAGCACTAGCCGCCCAAGTTAATTTTTGAGCCGCATTTGTTGCAACAACAAATCCGTTTGATGATTTTGTTCCAGCAACAGCATCGGCACTCATCAAAATTAAGTCACCCATTACTGGTTGAAACACTGAAAAAATATCCCCAATTTCATTTCTGAAATTTCTTGGGTCAGGGTCTAATCCCTTATATTTTGAACTTCCAGAAACAGTTACAACAACTTCTGGTTCATAAGCCATCCATAGATTAACTAAATCACTAGTAGTAGGTGCAGTAATAACCCAAACTTCACCTTCACCAGTTGTAGTAGATTTTGTTAGAAGATTTCCAACACTACCATTTTCATAAGCACTAGCACTTACAGCGGCACGATTATATGAATCAATGTTTAAAGCCGCAACTTTTGTTTGTACGATTACTCCGTATGCCATAATTTATCTCCTTTTATTCCCATAATTTTTCTTGCTTTGGTTTTCTTTCAGAAAAAGGAAGTTGCATTCTTATAATGTCATCTTTTTCCTTATCTTTACTTCCAGCATAAACAAATGCCTTTGCTTTTACCATATTTGTATAAGAATCCATATTTTCTAAACTAAATTCTAAAGACAAATTGCGGCATTTTTCAATTTCTGCATCTGGCATTCCAACTTCCATCGCTTCATTTAAAACTTTTTCTACTGCAAAACTAAATTTTTCCAATTCTGAATTTTTCTTGTATTGTTTTAATTCTACATTTTCTTTTGACATTTCATTGATTGTTGCAGAATCTTTTGCAATAGCCAAAGATGCTTCCTTAACAAAATTAATCATTGAATTAGTAATATTTTTTAATTTAGCATCAGAACCTTTTGCAATTTCAACAGCGCAAGATTCAAGTAAACTATAGAATACACTTTTATTCTTATCTTTTTCAGACATTTGACGATATGTTTTTGTTTCTGATTCTAAAAATGAAAGAATTGCTTTTACATCAAGATTTTCATTCAATGACATATTTACATCTTCTTTTTCTTCTGCGTCAGAACCAACTGTTGAATCAGCATAAGATTCTTTTACATCACCCTTATCTCCCTCTTTTTTATCTTCTTTTTTTTCTTTTTCAGGAGTTTCTTTTTTTTCTTCTTCAGGTGTTTCTTCTTTAGCAAAAGTTCCATCTTCTTTTGACATAACTTCTGTGTCTGTCATTTCTTCTTTTGACATAACTTCTGTGTCTGTCATTTCTTCTTTTGCCATTTCTTCTGTCTTATTTTTATCGGCCATATTATTTACCTCCATTCCCAAGTAATTATCTTCTTGAAATTCAGAAGACATTTTTTCTTCATTTGGCTTATCTAAGCCCATTTTCTCATAAATCTTTAGTATTTTTCCAACCACACCAGATTCATTTTGACCTCTTGCTCTTTGTAAAGCGGCAGAAAGACCATAATGATTATAAACAAGAGTATTATTTTTTAACTCCATAACTGGATATTTCAAATGTTCACTTGGGGCATCTTCCCACCCATTTTCAACAAGCATATAAACATCATTAACTAATGATTTGTAATTGCTTGCATTTAAAATCTTATTTCTAAGAGATGTTTTATCTACATTTCCCCATGCATCTTCACTCATTGATTCTTTTTTTTTGTCAATTTTTAAAACTTCACCAGAACCTAAATCTTCTGAAGAAAATTCAGACATTTTTTCTTTCTTTACCCAATGTCCATCTTTTACTTCATGTGTTTTTTTAAAACTACTAATTGCAATTGCCCATCCATTTTTATTTTTATCTGTTCCTATAGATTCGGCTTGTTTTGCAATAGCATTGGCTTGGCTTAAAGTAATTGGGGGATTGATTCCTTTTAATGCAGGATTTGCATCTTTTAAACTAGCGTAAGGCATAGTAATATCACCTTTCTTTTCATAACTTGAAATCTTATCATCAATATCAATTAATTTATTTATCACTTCTTTTACTTCATTTTTCAAAATTGAGAAATCAGATTTATATTCAAATTCTTCTTTATAGATTTTTTCATATTCTTCATTCTCTTCTTTTGCAAATGAAATCATTTGTAAATTTGCACCCGGAGATGCTGGAGTTGTAAAATCTCCCAAAACACAAATAGCAGTATATGTAAAATCTAATAAATTTAATAAACCATCTTCTGTTTCATTATAGTCATTGACTTCTAATTCAACTGAAACTGATTTATTTTTCTTTCCAGATTCTTGAAATACTTGCATAAATTTTGGAGCATATTTTTTCCATATTTTTCCAAATACATTTAAAGAAGTTCTACCGTCTGGTAAAATTTCAAATTCTGCACTATCTGGCATTACAAATCCAGAAATAATAGGAATATCAGAATGTCCTCCAAAATCTCTCAATCTATTATCATATTCAAAAATTATTGGTTTTTCATATAATGTTGGAGCAGTTCTTTTTAATGTCTCAACATCACAAACTGTATCATGAAGACTTTTTCCTGTTGAAAATGCTTTAATTTTTGCTGTTGCAAATTGACTGTCTGGTGATTCATATATAATATCAACACTTTCAATTTCAAAATTTAATTTCTTATTTACCAAGTAAATCACCTCCTATATTAAAAAAGATTTTTTGTTATTTTGTAATAAAATGGAATATTTTCTAAAACTTCCTTTAATAAATCAGTATTAGCAAAATACCATTCCCCATTTTTACCTCTACCAAAAAGAGGAATATTTTTTGAATTTATAAGCCAATTGGCAATAATACCATTTGTTTTATATAATTTATTCTCTTTTATAATGTCAGGGTTAACTACATACATGATAATCTTCCTTTAAACAAAAACTCTCTTTATTACAAGAGAGTTGTTTTTAATATATTTTCTATATTATCAAAATTCCAATACGGAATCCTAATAAGTTTTATATCATTATCTTTACAATATTTTGTTTTTATTTTATCATTTTTCTTTGTTTTTTTAAATTCTATTGGTTTATTGAATTTATCTTTATAATGAAGAATTCCATCATATTCTATTAAAATATTTAATTTTGAAATATAAAAATCAAATGAAAGAATGCGAATATTTTTGCAATTTTTAAAACCTTTATATTGTGTTTCAAATTTTATGTTATTATTTAATAAATATTCTGATATTCTTTTTTCACCTTTTGATGAAGCACAATTTGGACAATTTTTTCCAGAAGTTCTATTGGAAATTTTACATATCCATTTATATCCACAATCTTTGCAAATCCAATTTTTATATTTATGTGAACCTATTGTAAAATCCTTTGGAATTCCAGTATTTTTATCATAATTCCATTCAGAAGAAATTTCTGGAAATTTTATTTCCAAATTATTATGATTTCCATTTATTCTCCATAAAGTTTTACATTTACATAAACCTCTTCCTGAACGAATATAATCAAAACATATGTAAAATTCTTTTTTACAATTATTGCATAAAAATTTTAAATTCTTTTTTTCTGTAGAAATATATTCTCCAGAAATATATGTTATAAGAATATTATTATTTTTTATATATAGTAAAACATTATATAAAGAATAAGGATTATATTTTGCAAACTCATATAATTTACAATTTCTTTTTATTTGAGTTTTAAAATTGGTAAATGTTGTACTATATTTATATCCATATTTATCTATAATATTTAAATAATCTTTTGTTGTATTATATTTTTTATCAATCAAAAAATAATATTTATTTTTTTCTATGATTGATTTTACTTCTTGATATGAAAATTTTCCCATATATCATCTCCTATAATGATTCCTAAAAATAAATTGACGGCAGGACATTTAGGAAATGTCTTTTCAGTTCTAGTTACCTAGCCGTCAAAAATATTATACCACAAAATCTTTATTTTGTCAATATAAATTATCCAATAGTTAAGAATGTTAATTCAAGAATTTTAGTAGCATCGAATGTTCCTGCAACTGCATAAATTGAACCTTCTAGGGTTGTTGCCGCTGTCACTGTGCCAGCATCTACAGAACCATTAAAATCTTTTGATAAAACATTATTTGTGTTATCAATAATAGAAGGAAATCCAACTTTATTACCAACACCAATCGAAACTGTATCTGTCAATCTGTTACTTAATGACCTTATTACAAGGCGGATAGTATTTTCATGCTATCTCTGCAATTTTATATATTGTTGCAGTTCAGACTATATATTCACGCTTAAAATAAGCGGGATGAGTTCAGCATTTATATTACTATAAATGCCCCGTAGTCGTTAGAGGTTCTTTTGTTTTTTATATAAAAGTCTTCCTACGGTCTTGTCCATTTTTGGATTTTAACCGTTATACTCATCTTCTAATTAATTTTTATTTAATCCATATATTACTATATGTTCAGGCAAAATTTACCTGCATGTGTTTCGGCGGGAAGGTCTACCGATGTAATTGTTGCGAAAGCTTTTACGCCCAAAACTTCAGTTGCTCCATTCAAAGCAATTGTGTCAGTAATTGCTGTGCCAGCCATATTTGTTCCATTAACTGTGACGTTTCCAACATTACCAGACGCATTTCCCTTTATTGTTGCAATTCTTGGAAAGTCTGGATTTGTAAATGTTCCAGTAGCATATCCAACTTGCGCTCCCGATGTCAACGCAATTGCCGCATGAACATAAGTTGCAGTTCCAAGTGCTGGAGTTGTTGAATATTTAAGTGTATTTACTGGTGAAAGAGTTCCAGCACCAGAAAGGGATGCTCCACCCATTATCAAAGTTCCCAACTGTGCCCTTTGAGATGCCGCATTCATATTATTTAAATCAGAAATTCTTTTAGCTGTAACAGTAGTCATATTTTAAAACCTCCTAATTAAGTCATTATTTTGTCTAAATATTTTTAGACGGTAAAGAAATAATATTATTTGACAAAAATAATATTCAAACCATTTTATTTCCAATAGCTATCTGCATTCAATTCATAAAATTTTTGAAATGAATAAGATTTTTCATCTTTTATTTCTTCACCAAACCAATAAGGAATCATAAATTCATTCATTTCTTTTTCAGAATAAAATTCAACTTCTACAATTATATCTCCATCTTCAAAATAGTCAATTGTAGCAGTTTGATAAATTCCTCCAGAACCAGTATTAACCGTTGGTAAAGTAATAAAAACTCTCTTTTTTTTAATTGGTATTTTTCCAATAAAATCAAATATTCTTATATATTGATTTTCTGTAATTTCAGGTTCAATTTCTTCTCTCACTCCATCATTTAAATTGTACTTTGTACAATGAGTATAAACAGTATATTCTTCTCCAATCATTTTTCTTATTCTGTTAGAAGGATAAGATTCATCATTAGAGTTTGTATAAACATCTTCAATATCCACATTTCCTGAAATACATTCAGCAGGAGGTAATTCTTTTAGCTTCCATCTTCTTTCTTTTTCTAACATAAATCCTCCTTTTATAAAACAAATGGGTTTGGATGTTCATTTGGTTGTAAAATTCTAATTCTCCATTTAGGAAGATAATTTTTATTATTTCCCACAGCAAAAATTGGAATTATTGAATTATTAATATATTGTGGAAATGGGTCTGATTTATTTTCCCTATATTTACCAGTCCATTGACTTCCAGTTGGATTGCTAGAAGTTGATTCAAATAGATTTCCATTTTTATCAATCCATATTTCAATTCTTACTGAATTTGATGGTCTATAAAACATATACCAATTATCTATTAAATTATATTGTTTATAATTTCCCAAACAATCAATAGCATCAAATTCCCAACAATCTTCTCCAGAAATTCTTTTTTCTCCAGTTATCTTTAATATAGTTCCACCACAAGCAGACGGTTGTAATCTCATATTTTCATTATCTAAATTTTTTTCATTCACATAATCAGCATTAGTATCACTACCATATCTATTTGTTATAAACCTATCCCCCTTCATTAATGAACTCCAAGAATATTTTGCTTGTTGTTCTGTAATGCTTGGAGATAATGACCAACATAAATTATGCATCCATAATTGAATATCTTCTGTCATGTCAACATAATCATCAATAATAAATCTGGCAACAGCAGGAAGACCCTTAATTCCTCTAGGTGCTTCATTTCTTGTTGGACGACTCACATGAAATCTGAGTTTTGAATTTGTAACAATATAATCAGGCCATTGTTGGTCATAGTCAAGATTTACAACTCCAAAAATATTATTGTTTTGATTATTTTCTATAATAGAATAATAACTTTCATTTTCATATTCAACTGTTATTTTCATGACTATATCTTTGTAAAATCAGTTCCAACATATATTCCCCCATCGTTTTCAACTGTAACTTTTTTTGGTTTATAAGGGTCACTTGTTGAAACAACAACTTCTTGAACATAGATAATATTTGTATATCCAAGAAATCTTGGAACATAATAATTATTTGGTAATTTAATAAAATCTATTGTATAATTTATATTATTAATTTTTTCTATATTTGTAGTTACAACGTCAGAACTAAAAGTATAACCAATTGGCAATTCTGTTTGAGTATTTGTTTCAAACATACTTGCTGTCAATCTTGGTTTTACGGGATTTATAATTTTATAATTCATATAGTTCCTTTCTATCTTTTAGATATGTTAGTTGTTATATATTTATTATCACTATATTCAACTGTTATTTTTTTTATATTATTATTTGGAATTGTTCCAGGAGGAATTGTTGTTTTATTTTTTATTCTAAATCCTAAAATATTTGCAACTCTTCTTAATTTATATCCGGGATAACGAATAACATCATCTTCACCAGATGGTTTTCCTATTATTTTCACAATACCATTATCTCGAATTGCCATAGTGGTACTACCACCACCATCATTCATATACGCCATATAACAACCTAATTTTAACATTATTTTTGCAACATCTTGAAAATTTAAACCTTCTTTACTATAATAATCTCCACCATCCACAACAAAGAAAAATATTGTTTTTCCATCTTCTGAATATCCCCATGCTGTTCTTGCTCTAATATCATCTATTGCTTTATTAATTGGAACAATTATTCCATTAATAACCAACCTGTTAGGATGAGAAATTGCATTCCATATTGACGATGGACGAACAAGAGATAATTCATTATTTTTACCTATGTAAACAGGTTCTTCTATTCCAAATTTTCCATATACATTTCCTTCACTTGAAGCATATCCTGCAATCGTAGTTGAAATAAATCCATCTCCATTGATTGCAAAATCTATATTAAATGCATCTAAATAATCAGGAACATATTTTCTTGCTTGAAGTTGAGGACTCACATATAGTTCAATTTTATCAGAATCAACTTTCATAAGATGATATGTTGCTTTTCCATAGGAAGTATAAGTTTCATATTTCTTATAATTAATTCCATCATAATATTGTTTTTCTTCCAATAATAAATCTTCTGTTGGAATTGGATTTATGTTTATTTGAATATTAAATCTTTTTATCAAAGATATTTCATCTCCATTATAATAATTCAAATCAACAGATGAACTTTCAACTCCATATAAACTTCCAATTCCTTTATCTGTATATTGCCAAAATAACCAACCCTTATCTTTCCAAGTATCGGGAATTGCAGGTTGTGGATTATAAGACGCTATCCATAAAGGATATTGATTAAAATATATATTTTCGCTTGATGGAACATTATCTTTCCAATAGTAGAAGTTCGTATAAATTCCAATTTCTTTATTTCCTACTAAAATTTTTAAATGTTCAAGAAAAATTTTCCAATTTTCCCATCCTTTGAATTGACCACCATAATCTTTTTCAACATCTATAAACATTGGTAGTTCACCAAAATCACCGTCAAAAACACTCATATATAATTCAGCTTGTGTTTTTGGGTCAATTCTATCATCATAAAACCAATAACTTCCACGAGGAAGATTTGCTCTTTTAGACATTGACCAGTTATATAGAAAATCAGGGTCTTTCCATATATTTTGTCCAGCCCTTACAATTGTAAATTTAGCATTTTGTGACATTATTGAAAAATCTATTTGTCTTACTGTTTCATCATTATCATTATATAAATCAACATCAGTCCCTATAAGATAAGTCATAATTCTCCTATCTTTATATCAAATATCCAAATACATCAATATCAACTGTACAATCAGATGTTGTTCCAGTAGCTATTGATATTTCAAAACTATCATTTGAAATTAAATTTTGAAATTTTGTATTATTTGTATCTAATATAATAAAATCTGTTTCTGGAGTTGTCAAAGAAGATAAATCTACAGATTGTTTCCAATTTGTAAAATTATATTCAGTTCCACCAGCCATAGAAGCAGAAGGATTTCTAATAATAACATGTGTTATATATCCGGTTTTTCCAGAAGGAACAATATATAAACTATTATTTCCGACTGTTTTCATATCAACACCTTCAGATGTTGATAATTTTGTCATTGCTATTGTATTTAAATTTGCCATATTTATCCTCCTAAAAGTTAAAAACTATTTGTCCATCATAAGTTACGACATCTCCATCATAAATTACAGCGGAGGATAAATTAAAATTAAAATCAAATGGTTGTCCAGAACTAATCAAAACATTATATTGATTTTCATTTAAAGTAATAATTACATCTAAATTATCAGTAGGAGTAATAATTGGATTTATTGTCATATTAAACTCCTAGAATATTAAAATTTCCAGCCAAAATAGTTCTTGTATAAACTGTTATTGGAGTAATTTCTTGTTTTGGTGTATTCCAAACAAATTCCCATTTATATTTTTCTGATGCAATAGGAAGAGATTCAATAGAATCTTTTGAAATAAAAAAATGTAATTTACCAATAGATAAATCGGTTTCAGTTATAACAATAGGTATTATTGTCAAAGCTGTTCCAGAAGGAATAATGTTTGCTGTAAAATCATAATTTGTTAAATCAATACCAAAATCTGCATCAAAAGATAAATCATCTCCTAATTGCATTGTTAAATCAAGTTTTCCAGAATTTTGTTTTAAGTCAGTCACATTATTTTGCCTCCTTTATTTTATTGATAAAAGACATGTTTCATTAACCTTTTGCTATTCCATGAACAAAACCAGTTCCAGCAGTTAAAGCAACCGTACCTTTTATTTGCACTTTATAGTATCTGTAAGGTGCTGGTGAAGCAACATAACTACTTGTTGCTAATGCAGAAACAGTAATTGGTGAACCAACAATAATAGCATCACTAAAATCAGTATCATTTGCCGCTACAACTTGCCAAGTAATAGAATTTGCAATATCTGTATTTTGAATAGTATAAGCCATAACAGAATAATTTAATGCATCTATTCCTGAACCAACAACATCAGCATAACTATTTGTTGATAATTGAGCAACAGGAGAAACTTCTAATGATGCATTGCTAAAACTTCCGCTAACTGAAACTACTTGATTACTAGGTAAAACAACTGGAAAACTTGCGGCGGATGTTTTTTGACCCAATGATGTTGGCATTCTTTCAAAAGCCCATTTCACCAAACCTCTTAATTTTCCACTTATTGTACCGCTTGTATCGGTAATAACAGCAGAATCGGCAACCGCCCCCTGAGTCGCATCTCCTCCGTTTGCAATTTCCACTTGTCCTATTGTTATAGTTCCGGTACTAACAGAAACAGGAAGACCATAAACAGACAGAGTTAAATCCTCTGCAATTATTCTCCAAGTTCCATCGTCTATCATGAATATTGTTCCACCAATTATACTTGCTCCAACGATTGTGTCATTATCAATATCCGATGTTTCAGCTATATATGTGGGAACATTATTCTTTGAAATTAATTTTAATGTCATATTTTATTGCCTCCTATTTTCCAGCGTTTCCGCCATCTTCTCTTGTTTGAGAACCGCTATCAGTTAATTTAGATGTTGGTTTTGTTGGACGACCTTTTGTTTTAGTTGTTGAACTATCTCCTCCACTATCGGCTGGCATTTGCGCCCCCATAATAATTGGAGTTAATCCATCTACAAAATTATTTATTTTAGTCATCGCCAATTGACGTTCAAAATGATGAGGTAATTGACCCAATGCGGCCGCTATTTTTTGCATATTTACTATACCATATGACATCATATCTTTTTGCATATTTAATCTTTCTTCTCTATTGGTAAAGAAATTTGTACCTTCAAGAAAAAATTTAAATTTTGTTTTTGTTTTTTTATTGATTTGATATTCCAAGAAATCAGAAAAATAAGGATAAATATGTTCCATCAAATATTCATCAACGTTTATTGATAATTGAGATTCAACAGCATTATTTTTATCTAAAGTAAATATTAATCTAGAATTTACACCAGATGAAGCAGTAGTTGTTTTCAAAAATTCTTCATAAAATGGAGTTCCTAATGGAAAATCAATTGCTTTCATATCTTCAAGAGGAGCCGCACCTACTTTAATAGCTTCTGATAAGCCCGATTTTAATAAAGCAAGAAACTTTCCTAGCAAATCAGGACTAACAGCAACACTATCTTTAACAACTCCACCTTTAACATCTTTATTTAGCATTGGGATTTTTCCTAAAACTAATTTACTTGCACTTGCAATATAAGCATTTGTTTGTAGTTTACGAATAACTGGTTGTAAAACTACATCTGAAAACATAGGAGCAAGAAAAGGAATTCTTGTTGCTAATTCAGGATTAAATTTGAAACACCAAAAACCATCTTTAGGACTTGTTTGAGTCCATAAAACCCATGAACCAGTTCTTCTATCAACTGGATTTGATGGATTATACTTTTTATAAGATTCATTTTCTCCATAAACTCTATTATAAAGAGATTTAAAAATTCTAGGAAACATATTTATATCAACACCGGGTTGAATAAAATATAATATATCAAAATCAAAAAGCAATCCATAATCCCATCTACCAGTAATTAAACAATATTGATGATTTAATTCTTGAAGCGTATATCTATCACCTTCATCTCTCAATACCGAGAAAAATGCTTCTTGTCTAAGCATTTGTCTAATTGCTGTTCCAAATTCTTTTTTAATATCAAATTTATCTAAGAAATTGTTTACTATTTTGACATCTTTTTTATATTGTTTTAAAAATTTTGCATCTTCAAAATCAACATCATCTCCAATAGGAACATAAGTTAAATCAAAACTTAACATTCCAGAAAGATAATATAAAACTCTTTTATATACCATTGATGTTAATTCAAAAAATTCAGAATATCCAACTAATTGTTCTTCATGTTCTTTTGGATTTAATAATGCCGCATCTATTTTATCGGCTGTTGCCATTTGTGGTGACATTGAAACAGCTTGCAATTGTTGATTAACTAATTGAGGGGTATAAACATTTCCATATAAACTTGATGCAAATTGTAAAACATCCCAAACTTCTTTTTCTGACAATAAAATATCATCATTCTTAACTTTTATAATATCTGTTGATTTTTTTGATGATGATTTTCTAGTTATTTTTTTTGATTTTGTTCTTGCCATTTTTCTCCTCTCTGTTAAACTACCATAATACTATTGAGAAATTCTTCATCAGTATTTCCGGTTTCTTTTAATAAATCGTTATCTAAAAATCCAACGAAATAATTTGCATATGAAACACAAGTATAACGGTCTTTTCTTGCTCCATCAGGTTCTTTTAATTTAATGTATCCTGCTTCTAATTTCATAGAAAGATTGACACACTCATTAATAAACAAACTTGTTTGAATATATGGATGAAGAAAGAATGCTTTTATAGTTATATCATCATTATCTATTATTTTTTTATAAGTTTTCATTAAATATCCATCTGCAACTGTTTCTTCAACTAAAAATGAAAACATTTTTTTCTTTAATTTATCTCTAAATGCCACAGCAATTTCAGAATTTAATTTTGCAGATGCAGAAATTGGAAATATATTTTCTTTAGCATTAATAGCCAAAGTACGTCTTGATAATTCTTCATAAACATCATCAGAAATTCCAATATGTTTCATAACTGTCATTGCTTCGTATTCAATATTTCTTTCATCATCTTTTGTTATATTGCCTAATTGGTCAAAAATACTTATACCAGCGTTTGCTATATCAAGCACAATATAATCAGCATTAAAATCAAAATAAATTTGTTTCAATCTCAATGTTTGAAAAACAGTATTTTTTCCAGAATGACTTTCCATATAATATAATTCTCTGTGATACCCAACACTCGTTGGTAAAAGTCTAATGCAAGAAATAATTGTTAAGTCATTACTTCTTCCCGCACGAGTAGCAACATCACAAGATATTAAACGGATTTCTCCTTCAATTCTTTGGATGTCAAATGGATTTTCTTTCTTATTATATTCATCTTTTCTTTGAGGATAAAATGCTTTCTTTATATCTCTATTTTTTGCAAACATTGACATTTTAAAATAAGCATCTCCAGCTTCACCAGCAGGTATATTAAGATATTCTAATTGAAATGGAATTTCTTCCATTGTTTCTTTATCATTTTCAACCTGTTTTACTGTTTTTATTCTGTGATGAATAGCAGTTAAATAATCTGTGACAAAAAAACCAGAATCTTTTCCAGATAACATTTGTTTTATTGTAATCAATGCTTCTTTATACCACCATCCAGAAACAAAGTGTGCAGATGTAATGTGCATTTCTTTTGCTTCTTCGGGAGGAATAATATGATATTCAATATTTTGATTATATGGTGTTGGTCTAACATAAGCAAATGGTTTGATGATACTATCTAAAATATCCTTATCTACCAATCTACTTTCTTCTACTATAATAAATGTTGCTCTGTGACCCCTCGCACTTTCTTTACTTGCCACAACTACAATATTACTTCCATTATGAAATATTACTTCATGTTTATTTTGTCCAGATGTAATACTTAAAATTTCTCTTGCTATATTTGGATAATTATTATTTAAACTTTGTATTTTTTCGCCTATAATAATACCAGCTTGTGCCATAGTGGAAGAAACAATAACAACTGTGCTTCCGGGATATAGTACACAACGAACTATCGCATAAAGTCCAATTAACCAACTTTTTCCAATACTTCTTGATGCAACAGTAAAAAATTTATCTTTTATTCCCATTGCCCATATCCAGACAATTTGAAATGGATATAATTTTACACCAAAATAATGTTCTACAAAACGATGAGTATTGAGTCTATAAAAAGTAACCCAAGATTTTAATCTATCTTTTCTTTCTTGTGTTAATTCTTTTTCTTTTTTCATAACTCTTGGTTTTTGAAATAAGTTTTTACTTCTTGTATTTTTAAAATATTCTTGAGAATAATTTTTTATTTTTCCCACCATAATTATTTTTCGCTTTCATTTTCAGAATCATTTAATTCAATTTCTGTTTCATTATTTTCGCCTGATTTTATAACAAAATCTCTTGAACGAGTAATAAAATTTTTTATAGGTCTAACAATAAAATTTTCAAAATATTCATTTATATTGTCAACGTCTTTAAATAATTCTCTATTTTCATTCCACCATTCGGCTGGTTCTTTTTGTTCAATATCTTTTATCCAAACTCCGAATGCTTCTTGATTTTTTCCAGAAGATGCAACATTTTGTTTGGCAGGGTCTAATGCCGCTGTTTTCAAAATCTCTTGCAATTGTTTTTGTAATTTAGAAACATCTAAATTTTGAACTCTCTTATTTCTAATTGCTAATTGGGTAAAACATATCTCCCTAATCATAACAATATCTGAATTTCCACCAATTGAATTATCTTCTTTCCATCTTGCTAATTCTTTTTCTAAATATTCATAATCTTCAAAACTTAAACCTTCGCCCCAAAAATCATTTAAATATTCTTGAAAATCTTCAGATTCATTAGAAATTTCATCGTTATTAATATTTTTAGTAAATCCATTATATTCATATTTTCCTGATAATGAAGGATTTAATTTTAATTGTTTTCCTAAATGTGATTTATATAATGAAAATAAATTTTTACTCAATACTTTATCACCCAATGTTTCCATATGTAACTCTAAAGAATCTATAACAGATTCCATATATGCAACATCAACAATTTGACATGTTTTATGGATTGCTTCTTTTAAATCCATATAACTATTTTTTAAACAACCTTCAAATATTTCTGAAATACAAAGTTTACAGATAGACATAAAATTATTTGAATCTATATCTAAATTGACAGCAGAATAAAATTCTGTTGATTTTTTGATTTTCATACACTTGCGGCAATAGACTCCATCAACTTCAGTTATAAGTCTTTTGCTTTTTAGTCTTGCCATTTTATATGACCTCCGAACTATTTCAGTTTAAAACAAAAAAGACTCTATAAAGAGTCTTTCAATATAGAGCTACCAGCAGAAATTGAATCCACAAGACCTAATTACAAGTTAGGCATTTTACCAGTTAAATTATGGTAGCAAAAGAAAAAATTATTTTTTTCTATTAGTTCTTCCATTTCCTTTATTTTTTGCTTTAAAAGTTGGAAGAAGAGCATCACAATTATTGCAAACATATCTAAGATTATTTGGAAAATTATTATTATGATTTCCGTCTATATGGTCAACAACAACGGGAATTTCAACATCATTCCAATTTTCTAATTCGCAAATTGAACATTTTTTATCAATATTTATTTTTCTAAAAAATCTTCTTGCTTCTTCGTCGTTCATTTCTCCAGCATTATATCTAGGTAAATTTTTTAAAAAACTATCTTTTTGATTTTTTTCAGCTTGACATTTTGTATTACAATATTTTCTATCACTTCTTCCATTTATTTTTTTACCACAATTTATACAAAAAGAATCTTTTCTTCTTTGAATATAAATTTTTATGTTTTTATTAGAATAACTTGCTCCACAACTTTGAGAACAATAAGTATTAACTCTTTTTTCATAATCAATTGGTTTATTGCATTCTAAACATAATTTTGGATTATTTTCGTATTTATTTTTTGCTTTTAATCCATTTTCAATTGTTAAATTTCTTCCAATTTTTAATTTATCATTTGCTCTTTTTCTGCTTGCTTTTGATTTATATCTTCCTGAACTTTTCATTTTTTATTTTCCCATAATCCCACAAATATAATTAAAAAGAAAGAAGCCGGGGATTCGGCTTTTCGATTGGTTCATGACTTCCAATCTATCTATCTTTTAGTTGCGCGAGCAAGAATCGAACTTGCGGCAAGAGGTTATGGGCCTCCTGTGTTACCACTACACCATCTCGCATCGTAAAAACATGTTATCATATAAACATGATTTTGTCAAGAGGTTAAAAAGGACTCTATAAAGAGTCCTCTCTAACAAATATATTTAATTTCCCCCATATTTATAATAAATAGAAACAATAAAAAATAAATTCTTAATAAATATAGAAAAATTTATTTAATTTTTTAATAAATTTTCTTTTTTAAATTTAGACAAAATATTTTTTCCATATCTATGTAAAGAACCGCATTTATCACATCTCAAAGATTCATACATTCCTTGACCTGAAGGATATTTTCCTTCATTTGTAAATTCTGTTCCCAAACAATTAGGACATTGTTTTGTTTCCAAATTATTGTGTCTGGCAAGATTTGGGTGATTTGGAATGAATCCCCTAAGTTTGTAATACAAAGTTTCTGTAGCTATAACATCACCCACATTATAAGAAAGCATCGTATTCAGGGACTTGTCATCCCCATTAGAACAGGCTATCCATAAAGGAAAACCATCATTATCAATTTTATTTCTAATACCTAATTTTTTATTTATTTCAGTTAATTTATTTGAAGTAAATCTGAAATTATTTCTAGCTACTTGTAAAGTATCTATGGTCAAATATTTTACTGGTTTTGCATACATCAAAAAATAATTATTTAAAGTTTTTCCATCATAATTAAGAAAATTATGTCCAATTATTATATCACATGAATTAACAAATTCAAATGCAGATAAAGAAATTCTTTCTGGATTTCTATTTATGGCTTCTTCTGATGTCAGAATATCTGAATATATTTTATTTGAATTCAAATATTTTCCAGCCCAACTAAGAAGACATAAATCTTCTATCATTTGTTCTCCACCTAGATATTGTTCTCTCATTCCCCATGAATAAAATTTAGCCGGTAAATTTTCTATATCCATCACGCCAATTTTAAAAGTATCAGTTTTTGCATTTACTTCAAAAAATTCTACAGGAATGGAATCCCATGTACCACAATCTTGACATTCTATTCTTTTTTTTGTTCTGGATTTATTAAATCCTCTTTGTTGAATATTTTCTGAACTACATTCTTTGCAGGTAATCAATTTTATCTCCTAATTTGGATATGTTATAAAAATACATATCCCCCTAATTACATTTCCCACATTTAGCTGGCACGACAGGACTTGAACCCATATGACGATATTAACAGTATCGCATCTTGCCTATTAGATGACACGCCAAAATTTATTTATTACAGTCAGTGTAGCAGGATTTGAACCTGCGAACCTCGCCGCCCCAAACGGCTTGCTCTACCGAACTGAGCTACACACTGATATTTATTTTTTTTCTTACAAGTCCAGTTATAGGAACTCGAATCCTAATTTGCAGGGTGAAAACCTGCCGTCATGACCTTTAGACCATAACCGGATAGAGCAGGTAAAGGGAATCAAACCCTTATCATCAGTTTGGAAAACTGAGGCACAATCAATATACCATACCCGCATTTAGGTCTATTTCTAGACCCATTTATATTCTCTAAATTCTACCACATTATGTTATTTTTGTCAAGGGATATTATTTATCAAGTTTATCTTGTTGATGAAATAATTGTCCCAAATAGTAAACACCAAAAATTGAACTAATAATCATAAATATAGGTGTTGCAATTGTCATAAAAGCATCAGTTGCATATGTCAATATCAAATATGCTCCAACACCAATTGCGGCACTTCCCAAGAACGATAAAAATTGTTTTTGGGCTGAATTATATTTTGTTTGAAACCAGTTCCATCTTTCGACTAAAAAAGATACAACGGCCACACTTCCACCACCGAAAGCAAGAAATTGCAAAAATCCAATTAAAGTTATATTCATTTTTCCTCCTATTTTTTAAAACATTATTATGAAACCATTATTGTATAATTTCTCGGTACAAGACCACCAGCATTTCCCGATGTATAAGTCCATGTTATATCAGGATAAATTTTTACATGCTCCCATTTTTGCCAATCATAAGGATATGTTGGATATGTTGGATATGTTGGATATGTTGGATAAACATATGGTCTATCAACATAAATAGTTTCTTTTTCTGGTTGAATGCCCAACAGATTAGTCAAAGCTTCTTGTAATTCTATTGCTTGTTCAACCGTCAATTCAGCTTCT
Source organism: Bacteroidetes bacterium 2013_40CM_41_45 (assembly GCA_002215675.1). Lineage (GTDB taxonomy): Bacteria > Bacteroidota > Bacteroidia > AKYH767-A > 2013-40CM-41-45 > 2013-40CM-41-45. The sequence continues at coordinate 76,014 of NGFH01000003.1, forward strand.
TTATTTCCTATCTTTATTGTTATTTTAGATATTTGTACATCTTTATTCATTTTTAAATCTCCTTAATATTAATAAAAAACCAATTTTATCAAGGTTTTATTTCTGTAGTTTGTTCTGAAACTTCTTCTATACTTTCAGATTCTTCGTTTTCATCATTAAGCATATGATACATTCTATGGTCGAATTCTGCTTCGGCTGTTTCACTTGTAAGAGCAAGTGTTTCTAAAATAACCATTCCGGCTTTTGCCATAAGTAAAGGGATATTGTCAGACATGAATCCTTGAGGCCATGATTCTTCGCCAAAATTTGCTTCACACCATGTTTCTAAAGTTTGAGCTAAATCTGATTCTAATTTTGGATGTAACATTATTTATTCTCCATTTCTGAAATCGCAATATCATTTGCTTTACTTTTAATTTTTCTTTTTTCTGGACTTCTCAAAAGGTCACGTAAATTTTGACCCAATTGTACTACTGCACGTTTACCGGCAGGAAAATCTTGGTAAATTGTTTTTCCTTGTAAACGACTTTCTCTTGCATTTACACCTTTTCTAGCTGGTAAAATTTGTATATAAAGATGCATTAAGCCTCTAATATCTATATCAATTCCGTTTTCAATTGATTCGGCAAATATGTCTTCAAATGTTTTCAGAAATATTTTTGCATCATTGACTGTAAAGCTTCCTCGTTCGGCAAGCATTTGTATAAATTGGTCACGGTCAATAAAATTTGTATTTTTAGTCATTTTTTACTCTTCTCCTACCAATATATAATGGGGTACTTAACTTTCGCCATTTTTCACAAGTCTTTTTTTAGATTCGAGTTTAATTTTATTTAAATATGTTTTATAACATTCTATACAAAAATCATGTTTTTTAGATTTTACTATTTCTTTTCCACATTCTACACAAAAATATTGTATAAAAGAAGTTATATTGTTTATATCTGTAATCACCATAAAATGTTTTCCTTTATCATCGGCAAAATTCAGTTTAAAACTTTTATCACTAAAAAGATTTGTTTCGATAAACCCTCTAATACCATCTAATTCATATTTTATTCTATTAGATTCTTTTTCTGTAGGATGAGAAAATCCAGCAAAATATAATACAAAATTGAAATCCATATTTAAATAATAAGCATGACTTTTTCTTTTTATTTCTTTTATTCTAGCCGTAGAAAATTTTTGAAGTCTAGCCAAAACTATCATGGTAAAAAGAATTCGATATAATTTATGAGGTAATTTTTTTATTTTTTCTATTTCAGAAACATAAACTGGTATATTCATTGTTCCCGATTTTAATTTATACATTTTTGATTTTCTTATGGATTTATTTATCATGTTTTGATAAATAACAGGATTGAAATATTCATCCTCATTCTTACAAAAATCAATTATCATATTGTAAATAGTCTTATCTTTATGACCTTGCATATGAAAATATTTACTCAACAAACCTAATTCATAATTGTTTATTACATGACCAGTAAAGCCATATTTAATTATCTGGTTAGATTTACTTATTTCGTCCAGTATCGGGAGTCTCTTTGGCAATGGAATCAATTCTCCTTTTTGCTATCTTATATTTTATTTTATCATATTCAATACCAATAACATTTCTATTATTTTTTAATCCCCAAGAAATTGTTGTACCTGAACCAACAAATGGGTCAACTATTAAATCACCTTCATCGGTATATGGAAGTAAAATTCTATCCATAAGTTTTAAAGGTTTTTGCCATTCTACAAGTTTTCCGGTTTCAGGATTAGATATGCGTTCTTTGGCAACAGTGGTTAAACAAATATCGTCTATCCAAGCTGTTGCTTTTTTTGTTATTCTTCCCGAGGGATTCAATCTCTTAGAACCTGTGGTTGCTTTTGGGACTTGAATCCTGTCAGGATAAAATTTATAATTTGAACCTTTACAATAAATGAGTATGTCATCATAGCATTGATGAAATTTATTAGATGGAGAACGCCCCCATTCGTTTTTCCATACAAGATGATTTAAAAATGTTGCGCCATTGATTTCATCTTCCATATAAACCCTGAATCTATGTTGACTATGAAAATCAGTCATGGCAATAAATATTCCGCCATCTTTTAACATGTCATAATAATGGTCTACCCAATTAAAATCAAGGTTTTCATATATATAATCAGCAAAGATAATATCAACTGTTTTACTGTCTCTATTGAACTTCATATTGTCCATGTTCAAAAGTTTGTAAGTCATTTATTCTAAATTCCTTTTCTGAGTAATTTTTATTGAGAAAATTTATTTTTCCCATATGGTCTAAAATTGGAACAATTATTTTTCTATTGGAATTTGAGAGCATATTATTTATAATGCCCTCCCCGAACAGGCTCCAACACATTTCACTTTGAGAATTGTTTTGATAACAAACTCGAACAGCAAGATTTGCTAGTTCATTTATATTAGAGGATATATTAAACAAGGCTTTATTTTTTATTGCCGCCGCCATTTGTTCAAAGTTTTCATAATCGCTGGTTTCATAAGTTTTTCTTTTAAAGGATTTATATTCTTTATATAATTCTTCCATTTTTTCCAGTTTTATTTTATTTAATGAAATGTTTTTATCAATATATATATTAAAATCAAAATTAAAATCTTTTTTCAATGAAATTTTATATTCTTTTATCTGATTTGAAATATATTTATAAACTTTATCCATAATTCCATTTGAATTAATTAAAAATGGAATATATTTAACATATTTTTCATATATTTCTTGTTCTTTTTTATGTCTTTTTTTAGATAATAAAACATCTAATCCATATCCAAATTTAGATTGACAATAATTTTCATAAATTTTATTATATTTTTTATATTCATTCATCTTGTGAGGGTAAAGATAGGTCATCCAAAGAGGACGTTTATCAATAATAATTTTATTTTGAATATTTATCTGTTCTATCTCTTGTAATGTCATGGAAGATTTCAACTTAATCCATCTCCCCCATTCCGGTATTTTCTTGGTAATGATTCCTTTTTGTTTATCTATTTCATTACCTTGTAGTTTACGACATATTTTTAATCTTTCCATAATCATTTTATATTCAATAGAATCTTTTTCAAATAATGAAAGCATTGAATATAATGTTGTGGATTGATTTGTTATAAGTCCAATCTTTGAGCCAAAAGAATTGATGTCTGATAAAGCCAGATTATTATTTTCTATAATTCCTTTTGGTGCAGATTTTTTTTCATATGATATTGGCAATCCATTGGATGTGCCTTGAATAAAAACATCATTATCTGTTGTGAATAAAATATCGAAATCAAACTTTTATACCCTCGGTTTCCCGATATTTTTAAGGGGAATAGACTATATCTTTATCCAATTCAAAATTGGATATTTGGCATTTCCTAAGAATGAGTTTCACATTCAAAGTACGGTTTTCACCTAGTCGTTACATGTTCTATTTTCATAGCTTCACACGGTATTTACTTTATTGATTTATTTTATTTTTATTCTCTTTATTGGCAAAAGAAAATAAAAACCCTCTATATAAAACTTTATTATTTATCATTGTTGATAGTCTATTTTGAACACTTTTAACCTTTTTAGCTCTCACAATTTTTTTCTCAATCAAAAATTCAGCACAATGTTTTACAGTTAAAAATGTCTCAATAATTATATTATCTTTTATCATATCTACTGGTTTTGCCTTAGGATTATTTTCATAAGTTATGTTTCTATGATTCTCAACCCATTGATTGTATTTTTCTTCGCTCATTCTTTCTTTTGGTGAGACACCAAATTGAGAATTTTTATCACCAGTAACAGAAACACTTCTATTTTTCAACCATTGTTCATATATTTCTGGAGTCATTCTTTCTTTTGGAGATACTCCGTACATTGGATTATTTTCACCTCTTAAAACTGGAAAAAATTTTCCACCCGGAGAAATATTGCATTGTGCTTGATTTATTTCTTTATATTTTTCAATATAATAGATTTCTCTTTCATAAGCAACATCTTCATCCAAATTATCTTCTAGGATTTTATAATCACAATCATATTTATTATAATATCTCATAAAATATATATTTCTTCTATTTAATCTTTTTGCTCTTCTTCCAGAACCTTTTCCTATGTAAAAAACATTATCTGTTTCTTTATTGAACCAAGCATAAACATAATGTTTATTCAAACCCATATCCTATCTGCCAATATTTAAAATCAATTTTAGTATTCCACCGTTAGCAGTATTTCTACCACACCTTATATTTATAAGTTAACCAAATTTTTTATTATACATTACTGTATAAGGAGACAGTGTTGTTCATCTCCATCACCATAAAGCATCATGTCAATACCATGAATATTGAAAACAATACCGCTTTTCAAATGACCATACCATTTATCAATTTCATTATTTCTAATTAGATTGAGAGTATTCATTTCACTTTTCCAAGTAAGAGGACTTCTGCCCGATGCAACTTTGAAAATATTTTGTTCTATCCAATAAGAAGAATAGTGTTCATGTTCTTCTAACAATCCTTTTACTGGTAAATTAAAAGCATGTTGACATAAAGCAAATGGGTCACTAATACAAACTTGATAATTACCATTTATCAGTAATCCACCAGTATATGATTCTCTTATTTTCTTATTTAGTGTTCTAGAAATATATTGTTTAATAAAATAATCTTTTGATGAATTTTTATTTATAAGTAATGCTTTTATATAATTATTATCAATTGATTTCCATTGAGTTTCATCAAATTTTTCTATAGATGTTCCCATTAAATAAAGAAGTGATTTTTCTGGAGACTCGAAACTTATTTCTTTAAAGTATTGAATAGTGTCATTGCACAAATATTCAATATCTTTATTATCAATATCTAAAACTTGAATATATTGATAAGATGACCAGAAATTTTTCTTTTCTTCTTTTGGGGTTTGACGAGAGATTCCCCAAGAAAGATTATTTGATTCACAATTTGTTTTATAGTTTTCTAAATTAGAATAAGAACTCCATAGCTTAAATTGAGAAGCTGTAAGTATGCAATCTATATCGTTCACATTATGTAAATTACCCCATACATCAATTATATTTTCCACATTATATTCTTTTGCAAATCCATGAATATCAAAAGATACACATTGACCCTTTAAAAATGAACCTCGAATACAAAAAGAATTTGGAATATAATCTAATTCCATTTCACTTGACCATATCTTGGAAAATTCTAATGATATAATTCCCTGCCCATCAAATATATTTTGAACAATCGGAATATTCCTTTTTTCAACATGGTCTATTTTGTTTTCATCTTCATAAACAAAATCAACATTTCTATTTTTTGTTATTTCATAATCTGGAACTACAACAAATCTAGGTGCTGTAACTTTATGTGTTGCACTGGCATATAAAGCAAAATATGAATTAAACTTATTAATATTTAATTCAATATCTTTATTTCTTCCATTGTCAAATATGTTTATTAATTTTTTACAAATAGACTCTTCTGCGAAAATAGATGTGTTACGCCTCGCATGTCCAGCCCCCGTAAGTAGACGAATATACTTCTTATTATTTATAAATAATCCTTGTTTAATTATTTGTTTGTAATGTGCCACATTATTAAAATGAATAGATATAATATCAGGAACAAATAATATATCTTCTAATTCTTTATTTATTTCAAAGATTCTATTTCTATTTATTTTAGAATCTTTTTCTTTTTTTAATGTTCTTTTTTCTTGCAACAATTCATCAATATGATATTGTGAAAATTCTATATCGTTTATTCTTCGATAAGTTCTCAATAGTTCTGAATCAGCCAGTGAAATAATTTCATTATTTTTCAACGCTTCTTCATATGAAATTTGTATTGTATAGTTTGAATTTTTCAAACGCTCTGATGTAAATTTCATGATGGAAAACTGTTGAAGTTTTTTCATTATCTTTATTCATCAACTTCTTCGTCAACAAATTTTCTCTTGTCTTTCATTTTATTATAACTCATTTCATTCCAAATCACATTTCCATTTTTATCTTCTTTGTAATTTAAATTATTCCAATCTTCATAGCCAATTAAATCTTCATCTTCTTCATCAAAATCATCATCTATTTCATCAACATAATATTCATTCATATTAAAACCTCCTACCTTGCAAAGTCATAAATAAAGGGACAGTTATCAGATTTTCTTACTCCCCAATTAACAGGAGTAGGAATCCATAAATCATTCAAATTATATTTTAGCATCATTTCAATTATTATCTCTCGTTCTCTATCGGTTCTTCTTCCACGTTTAAGTTCTTCCTTGATAACAGCAACCCACCCATTTTTACTACTATCATAATTAACAATAACACCAAAATATTTTTTATCTTTTTTATTTATTTTTTTATATAATCGAATTTCTTGTCGTGATTGATTGCCTTCATCATTCAATTTTACAATTATCTTTCCGTCTGTATAACAATGTCTTCCTGATTGAATGCCTCCCGTATGAGACATGTGTTTTGCTTTTTTGCCATTTATAAATACATTATTAAAATCATCAACAATAATCTTTGGTTTTTTCATAATTTATCCATATTGTTTTTTATAATCTTATCAACCATTCCCATTTTTATAATGTGAACAAACAAAGGAACACTTCCTCTTTTTGCTATATCAATCATATCTTTAGTTCCTTTTGAATTGTTTTGCCAAAAAGCAATTAAAATTGGATTATCAAATCTTGCATAGTCGAACATTTTCATATTCCTATTTCTTCCGGCAAGAGCATTATAATCTCCAAAAAAATCATTATGCTTTACAAATACGGGAGGTTCAAAATTATGCCAATCAGCTTCAAATATTTTTTTCTTCAACTGGTATTCATCGGCGAACTTATTCCCCAATTTATCTGTTCCATATGCACCACCGTGAATTATTTCAAAATCATTTGGATTGATTTCTTTTTTATATTGTATCTCTGAAAATATATTCAATACATTTGTTTTGAAAATATGATAATTTTCAAACTCCCTAGAACCAGATATAATAATTCTCATATTTTAATCCCATAAATCTAAATAATATTCTGAAAATTTTTGTAAACCTTTTTGTAATCTTTTATCAAGTTGTCTATGTTCTTCAATAGTCTTCCAACCATGTAATTCATCCATTTGTTTACGTGCTTTAAATCCATCAATCATTATGTCTAATTCTTGATTCCATAATTTGATTGCATCTTTTTCAATCTTCTTATCTTCATCATTATATGGAGAATTAAGCATATAATCTTTTGGAAAACAAAGTTGTGGAATTCCATGACCTGATTTTTTATATTCCGGTAAAACTTCCAACATAATATTTGCTAACCAATAATCAATTCCCCATATAACTCTATCATCCCATCCTCTAAAAACTCTCTGCCAAGCAAACTTGACTTCATAATAAGAATCTGATATAATTCGTGATATAATCAATTGAGGTGCAGAATAGATAACATGATGAGCGCATGGAAAAGGCCACCACCAATCTCTTGTAATTTCATCAAACCAATAATGAACAGGATGGTCTTTTTTCCATTCTGCTTCCATATCATCAAACATTGTTCCTATAGAATTATAGTTTTTACTTATTTTAGATGTATCAAATTCTTCCATTTATTCTCCTAGACACCGTAATCCCAAATTTTTATATTATTGTTTATATCCAAACCAAAATTATCATCATTATAAGCACAATCACATAGAGAATACTTTCTTTCAATATTTCTTACTTGTTTATAATCTTTGTGATATAAAACATCTTTTTTACTTATATGTCTTGTAGCAATCATGCGTTGTGAAACCCAATATATTTTTTTATTATCTTCTAATATATAACCATAATCCAGAGGTTCAACAAAATATTTTTTTTCTTCATCTTTCATCATATTCCACAATTGTATTTCTTGATAAGATTGACCACATTCATCCCAATCCATTTTTATGATAATATCACCATATCTATATAAATCCCTGCTATATCCACAAGCAGGATAAAAACTATTTACCTTATCGTTATTTATGTAAATATACGCCCTACTGACTACACGAATTCTCATAGATAAATCCTCATATTTTTATTCAAATATTCTACCATAAAACCTTAAAAATGTCAAGGGCTACATATTGACAGAATATAGGAAATGTGGTAGAATAAATTTGTTTAAAATTATAGAGATAGGTTCAATTTGGTTGCAACTAAATTGTTTCTGATAAATGTCCCTTTCCATTTCTCTATAATCTTAAACATTATCATATAAATAAAAAAAGGGATTAATGAGAGGAGTGAAATGACAAAAAAATTAACAATAGAATACTGTAAGAAAAAATCTAAAGAAAAAGAATATATATTGTTAGAAAATATTTATTTGAATGCTCATACGAAAATGAATTTTCAACATGTAAAATGTAAGTATATATTTTCGATGAAATGGAATAATTTTAATTCTGGAGATAGATGTCCGAATTGTCAACGCAAATCAGTTGGATTTAAAAAAAGATTAAAAATAGAAGATTGTAAAAAAATAGCTTTCAATAGAGGATTTAAATTATTGAACAATATTTATATCAACAATAAAACAAAAATGGAGTTCGTTCACATTGATTGTGGATTTAAATTTTTAAAAGGGTGGAGTAATTTTCAATCAGAAAAAGGTTGTCCAAAATGTTCTGGTAAAATTAAATTGAGCATTGAATTTTGTCAAAAAGAATCTTTCAATCGGGGTTATCAATTGCTTTCTAAAAAATATAAAAATAATAAAACAAAAATGAATTTTAAACATATTGAATGTCAATCTAATTTTTTGATGAATTGGACTAATTTCTATAATGGTAAAAGAGGTTGTCCAACATGTGATTCCAGTCTCGGAGAGTTAGAGATAAAAAAATATTTAAAAATATGGAAAATAAAAAATTATCATGAATATTATGGATTTAAAGAATGTCGAGATAAAAAAGTTTTACCATTTGATTTCTATATAAAAAAATATAACATCTGTATTGAATATCAAGGAAAACAACATTTTGAACCTATACAATACACATATTCAATAACTATAGAACAAGCTAAGAAAAATTTAAGAATACAAAAAAATCATGATAAAATAAAAAGAAAATTCTGTAAGAATAATAATATCATATTGCTTGAAATAAGATATAAAGATTTCAATAATATAGAAAATATTTTATATAATAAAATAGAGGAAATTAAAAATGGATAACATCCCCCACATTGTTGTTATAGATAGTCCTACAGGTTCAGGAAAAACATCTTGGGCTATAGATATGATTAGCAAATTACCAGACGATAAAAATGTATTATATATAACACCATATATATTAGAAGTAGATAGAATTATAGCTTCTTGTCCAAACAAACATTTAGTACAACCCAAAAAATGGTCTGGTGATGGAAGTAAAATGAATCATTTGGTTGAATTAGTATCACAAAAAAGAAATATTGTTTCTACTCATGCACTTTTGCAAAACATATCAGACGAACTAATAAATTTATTGCGTAACAATGATTATATATTGGTTTTAGATGAAAGTTTTCAAGTAGTACAACAATATGACCTTTTTCCTGAACTAAAGAAGATGTCAAAGGAAGAAAGAGAAAATATAACTAAATCAGATGTTCAATGGTTATTCGATGAAAAGTATATAGAAGTTACAGATAACTTTGCAATTAGATGGATAGACCAAAATAAAATGATTGGTAGTAAATATGATAAATTAAAATCTCTTATTGATAGGGATATGATTTATCTTGTAAATAATTCATTATTTTTATGGACATTTCCCTATGAGGTATTTGGAGAAGGAATATTCAAACAATGTTACATTATGACTTATTTATTTGAGAGTCAATTCCAACATTACTATTACCAATATTTTAATATCAAATATAAAAAATATCACATTGAATCTAAAGCTAATAAATATAAAATGGTTGAAACAATAAATAATCAATATGATATTGATTTCAGAGAAAGAGCTAGTAAACTAATAACAATAATAGATAATGACAAAATAAATAGAATAGGTTCTTTTTATCGTGATATTCATGGAAAAGTAAAGACAACTGATTTATCCATGAACTGGTATAAAAACAATGAACATTTACATAAACAATTAAGTTTAAATGTTTATAATTATTTTAAGAATATATCTAAATCAAAAGCTAATAAAAGATTATGGACTGTATTCAAAGATTTTAAGAAATTAATAAAAAATCCTCTTACTACATCTCACGGTTTTTTGGAAATTACAGCTAGAGCTACTAATAATTACAACGATAGAAATGTACTCGCCTATCTTATTAACAGGTATCCCAATTCTTTTTATATTGCATTCTTTAGTAAAAGAGGAATAATAATAGACAGCGATTTATATGCCCTATCTGATTTGATTCAATGGGTATGGAGAAGCGCAATCAGAAACGATAATCCAATTACCCTCTATATTCCTTCTGAGCGAATGAGAAATTTATTCTTGAACTTCCTTCAAAATAAAAAAATAATAAATTATGAAGATTTTGATTATGAGGATTAGGGGATAAATCTATGCCTACACGCATTCGTATATCTTTAGACTTTTATAAACAACGAATTACCCGTGAATCTGGTTTTAGCCAGTTTTAAAAAGTGATTTTGGCTAAAATAAAAAAAAAGACATATAGCACATAGTCATAAGTACCCCTTTCCCTTTTAAAAAAGATTTATATATGTCTAAAACCAAACCACCCGTAAAAAGGTGGTTTTTTTGTTTAAGCTTATATTGATATTTATTATTATTGTATATAGTTATTACTATTATTTATGTTGATTATTTTTAATTTTTATTTATTTTTATTATTATTGTATATAATGTTTTGTTGATTAAATTGTGTGTTTAAAGGTGCTGATGACCGATTTTCAAATACCAGTATGCTTAATTATGTAAAATACCCCTATACCTTATGATTATTACATATAATCATAAGCAATAACATACAATGAGCATGACCATATACCAGTATGATTTTATAAATATTTGTATGATGATTCTTTGTCTCCCTACTATTGCAAGATTATTATTTTACAAAAAGATATGTACATAACACAATAACAATACATCATCATCACATCATAATCAATATAACAATAACATAAATAAATATAATCAATACATCATAATAACAATATGATACCATAGCTCTATCACCTGCTATCATATACCACTATGATTCAATAGGATATATAAACAGGTATACAATAACAATATCACACAATAAAATAATAAAAAAATATAACATATATACATCATAATCACATCATGATATTATACCTATTCACCTATACATCATGCATTCATTCATCATATAACCATCTAATCATACACGATAGGATACCAGTACATCATACACGCTTCATCATACACTAGTCATATACCATATGAATATATAAATAATAAATATGTTAAATAAAATAACACTCTCTTATAATCTGAGAGTGTTATTATTGTTATGTTATTATATTTATTTATTCTTATTCGTAATCACTAGGATTAAACTTCTCCATACATGCATTGAATCCGTCTGAGTCATTTTCGCTATAACTCCAGTCTGAGATAATATCTTCTGCATCACCATTGCCTAGAGTGATTAAGATATTATGAAAATGTTTTTCACCATTCTTAATATAAATTCTTGACTCATCCAAATTGAATATAACTTCCATTGTAGATTTTATATTATTATCTTTTACTGTGTGACTCTCTTCACCGTCATATACCGAGTCAATTGTAAAGCCTGAGGTCACAATATGGTTAAGAAGATTCCCTATAACTCTTCGCTCTACTTTGTTTTCTAATTTTAATTCGTGACCATATAACTTCTTCATTTCCTTATCAATATCGAGGGAGGGAGTTTTAAATTTTGTCATGTTATATTTTTCCTTTTTTGTTTTGAATATGATTATATCTTTTCAATTTTACCGCGTATTATAACGGTTTGTTTTTTACCATTAAAAGAATCTAATTTCTTTATTGTGGCAATAATAATATTAACGTTATCGCCTGCCTCAATATCGAATGATTTACTGGCAAAGTAAGTTATGATACTACCATCTGAATCGAATGTATATAAATGAGTTACTCCATTGTAATTATTTTCGATTTGATTATATCGGATGACCTTAGCATTAATATTATTTAATTTTGTGCCTACCTCTCCAAGATGATTTGATTCAGGTTGATTCTTTATTGTTAATTCTTTTTCCACCATACGATGATACATGGGAATAATTGAAACGATATAGCCTGAGTGCTTCTCACTCATATAACCATATTCAATTAATTTCAATAGAGTTATATCGTATTCAGTTATACCGAACATATTATTATTTTTTGCATTAACCATCTTTTCATTTAATTTGTTTTGTACATAGGATAAAATCTTTTTTGCCTCTTCAATTTCAAAGTCTGTTAATTTTTCTTTTGGTACAAAGTAACGATTTAATGAATCGTATTTTGTGGGATTATCTGAATCGCTTTTCTTATAACCTTGCTTGTTTATAGATTGAATCGCATAGGGTAAAAAGGATTCAATCTTCAAAAGAGTTTTACCAGTGTTAAATTTTTCGCTTGCATTCTCTTCATCTGAATATGATTTGATTAACTCGAATGAACCGCCATAAAATTTAGCTATATCTTCCGCGTTGGGAAGGTTTATATAATTAGCTAAACAATTACCACCCACTATTTTAACTTCACCTGATTCAGATTGAATCAAGTAGTAAAAATTTCGTGACCTATTTATTTTGCAATGCTCACAAATTAATTCGCATTCACGATAATTCGTAAAATCAAAAGTGGTATTGTGAGAATGAATCAAATTATCATTGCCCATTCTTTCAAGCTTTGCTAAAAATGTATAGCCTGCTATAGTGGGAGATTCACCATATACAGAATAAATATAATCTGTACGATATGAATCCCATGCAGTAAGAGGGTCAATAACTTTTACAGTCTCTTTTGATTCAAGAGTAAAGCCAAAAGGTATATTCAATTTTTTAGCCTTATTAGTAAAGCGATTCATTTTTGATTCAAAGTCGCTTACGTTCCATGAAGGAATTCTATAGGTTGTCATGTTATTTTACCTTTTTATATATTGTATGTTTCAAGATGTTTAACTATTTGTTTTGCCATGCGATAGGCTGAGTCTCCGCTTATACGAGTAAAGTATAAAAAAGCGGTTGTTTGCACTAGAATATAAATGGATTTTTCATCACGTGCAAGTCTTACATTTTGCATGATACCATCTATATTAACTTGTTTTGTTTCAACAAGCTTATTGATAACAACGGTTTTTAATTCAGATTGTTTCATTATTTAATCTCCAATGATTTTACAATTTGTTTAGCGATATTATATTCAGAATGCAGATTCAAATTTTCGCGGTGTTGGATATTCTTGACCTCGTAATAAACGTTTACGAGGTTAACCGCTTGTTTACTTTTGTTAAGGTTATTTAAAACTTTTTCTGTGAGGGTCAATTGTTTTGTGTTCATTATTTGGATTCCTTTTTGATTGCCTGAGTGATAGTAAAACGGATTAAGAATGGAGCTATAACTTCATCATCAAGCTTGAATAAAACATAAGCACTGACAAGGGAGCAAGCGGTGTATACATCGAAAGATATGCTCATAACAAAAACCATCTGATAGCACAGATATAAACCCATAGCAATAACCAAGAGAGCTATATCTTTCTCATCTTTCTGTAGGGCAGTAAAAAATTTGTTCATGTATATTCCTTTTGTCGGTTAGGTTAAACTTACTGCGTAAGTTTAACCGTTTACATGTCAATTGTCAATAGAAAATTTGTTCTAATTTTGCACCAGTTTGATACTGGCTGACGAGCGTTGACCATCTTTAAATAAAAAATCCGCCTGTGATACAAGCGAATTTTTTTTATTATGATTTAATTTATTTTTAGTTGTCTTTAAAAATAATCCCGTCCTCTTTTGCAGATAATAATTTTCTGTAATCGCCCATATATCTATTATTTATTTCCAACCGATAAGGAAAATTTTTATCGCTCCCGTGTCGATTATCTTTTGTTATGGTTATAGTCTCAAAACTCCAAATAGTTTGCACACCATTAAAAATAATGTTCTTAATCCATTTTATTTTATTCATTTTAATTTTATCCTTTTTTATTTTTCTGTAAACGTCCATTGAAAAGATTTTTTGATTAAAATTTGTGCAATCGGATGAAGACTAGAATATTTTTTTAAAACTTTTGCAAGATTAATCAAACCTCCATTCTCACAATGGTTTATAACCGCTATTGAATAGCGTACATCCCGACATTGCTTACAATAACAAGTATTATCCATTTTTTTTATTATCCTTTTTTGTTATATCAATTCGTAAGAGTTGCCAATAGAGTCAACGTAATAACCACCAAGCAAATTAGATGATTTTTTATAAATAAAGCCAGATGTTTTACCATAGGCGTTATATTTTCTTATAGCATTATTAAAATCCGAATAATCCTTTACATCGTTATTGTATTTTTGAATAGGAAAATAAGTATAGTAAAATTTTCCGTATGCATAAGATAGAATTCTTACGTTCCACCAACCGCTTAAAGGTTGATTCAAGGATTGTATATCGTCTGAGGATGTATAATTTTTAAATTGGATTGTATCAGTTGAATTATTCATTTTTTTATTTTATCCTTTTTACCATTTTATAATTGATTCAAAATTTGAATTTTCACTAGATACCAAAAGATGAAAAATGATTCCTTCATCTGAAGATATACGGTTATATACAGCCCATTGTATATCTGAGGGCTTTACATTATTCATTAAACCGTGAGAGCGTGGATTGTTACAAATATTTTTCCTTAATTCTTTTGCAACCCTATACAATGATTCATCATCTTTTATATAGGTTGACACGAGAGTTATTATATAATGAATTGAATTTTTTAACTTGAGTGATATAAATACGGTTTTCATTTTTTTATTTTATCCTTTATTATATAGATTTGTAAAAGGTTGCATAACCGAGTTACTAGAATAATCTTTAACATAATCCTTGCATAATTCCACCCATTCCTGAGGGGCGAAAAATGCTCTTTGCGTATAACTAAAATCTTTATTCTGATAATATGCCGCTGTTTGTGCTGGAATCTCTGCGAATAAAACTCGGAATAAATAATCAGGATAATATTTTGCTTGTGTTAAAAATGCATTATATTCACCTTGAAAAGTAAAGGGACATCCACAAACTAAATGAGCATAGACATCATGTACCGCTCTGCCTATATTGTTATCATCATAATTCAAAAATGGATGACCAGTTGACCCGGTGTATATATAGATTTTCTTTTCTGCTATAACACGCTCTCGCATGATTTTAGCGGATTCGTATACGTCTGATTCAGTAAAGATAACTTCAAAAGGAATTTGGGCAAATAGATTTTTATTGACCTCAGTTATAACCTTAAAACAATCTGCTAGATAATTAGAATTTTCATGAGGCAATTTTCCCTCATGCAAATATTGATAACCGATTAGATTCATAACTTGATTCATTTCCATTTTAATTCCTTTTTTAATGATTCATATAAGCAGGCTTATTTTCCCCGCTCATAAGTTTGTTAAGGTTGCGGATAACTCCGGGAGACACTTCGCCATGATTAGGTACGCTTAAGGTTGGCTTGCCATTGCACTTAAAAATACGATGACTCGAACCATTTCCGGGTTGCTCTATGTATCCTTGAGATTCAATCTGTTTTATAAAATCTTTTGTTCTAACCGGCTTCATTATGTTTTATCCTTATTTGAATATAGATTTTAGATTGTTTCCATTATACCACTTTTAAAATTTTGGCAAGGTTTTTAACCTTAAAAAATCGCCCATAGATTCTATGCGAATGCGTATAACCATTTCACCTAGTAAAAAAATAGCCTCCCGAACGGGGAGGCTATTTCAAAAAAGTTATAAAATCTTTTTTGTTTTTTTATATTGTCTTTCATCCACTTCGATTCCATAATGGCCGATTAATGGACTATAACCAGAGCGACAACGAATCCCGGACTCTTTCAATAGTTGCATGGCATAAGATTTGCTCATACCACCTTCCGATGATTTTAAGCAGTTAATCGTTATCCAATTTTTAACAATAACCTTTTTGTTTTTCATCGGATTATTTTACCGCTTGATAATTGTGCAATGCGTTAACGTATGCAATGCGATTCGATTCACTATGATTCTTACGATAGTTTTTTAGAGCATTGACCATTGCAGAATAATAGATTTGTTTTGTTGACATTTTTACCTTTTTATAAATGGCATGTAACGAACATGCAATCGGGAATCAATCTTCGGTTATTTCATAACTAGATTTGAATTTCTCAGGATGTTTTGATTCCTTAAACATAAGCCTGAGTCCATCTTGCAAGCAGATTGTTTTTAGTTTTGGATTTGATTCTTTTGCTTGCTTGATTATTGTATCTGTTTTTATATCAGTAAAAAACTTTTGCTTACAATCGGGGCAAATTCTTAACACTGGTTTTATACCTCCATTCTTTCTATATAAGTCTTATTAGTGGCAATAAATATTTTTTATTATTCGTTATCCGCTGGTATCCATTTATTACCATTTTTTACTAACACTTGAAAAGAATGAAAATACCATCCTCGCCCGTTTTTATCACCCGCCCACCCTCTATTTTTTTCTTCATCCCATTGTGAAACTATAAAAATTTCGCCTGAGTTATCAGAATAATCAGAAGTAAATTTTATTTTACTTCCATTTTTAATTATAACCATTTTATTATCTCCAGTTATTGCCACTGGTAAAACTTATATAATTTTTTATTCATTCATTGTTAGAATAAACAAGCGATAGATTATTATTTGCTTAAACGTTTTGCCATTGATTCTTTGATTGACTCGTAATTATCCCATGAATTAAACATAGAACATAGAGTCATTGCTTCAGATTCTTCGGGTTTGATTCCGAGTCTCTCTTCGTTATACCATTTAACCCATTCCTGAGATTGCAATCCGTAAGTAGTGGGGTAGTAACCAGTCTCACCAAATTTAACCACTCCAATTTCCGCAACAAATTCACCATCATTATTTTTTGTTTGAGTCGAAATGTTATACATCATACATCTTTCGGGATTCATTTTTAACTTTTCCATTCTGCTTGTTTACTCTGGCAATGAATAAATAATATATTTTTACCGATTGTTAGAATAGACAAACTATATTTATTTATTCTGCGATTAATTTTTGTAATGCTTTTAAAAATCTTTTAGATACTCCGGACTTATTTAATTTCATTTCGCCATGTATCAAGGCTGAATAACCACCAACACTGTTTGAGTCTGTCCCCCATACACTCCCGGCTGAAGTTGTCGGAAGTTGTCGGATTATGTCAACGTCATATTCTGCTTTGATATAAGCCTCTTTATTGTTTGCCTCAAAAGTTTTTGTTAGAGTGATGATATTTTCGTGAATGTTGATTCTCACGTTCGCCATTTTGCAATACATAAAAAAGGCTTTTACATCTACAATTATCATTATAGACTCTCTTTTCTTTTGTCTATTCTGGCAATCGGTAAAAATATTATTGTAATCTTGCAAATTCGCCCGCCGGGTCTACCGGACAATTCGTAAGATATTGTTATGTATACAGTTATTATACAGATAACAAGCGAAGAGTCAAGGTCTGAGAGATAGCAATTTTAAAACTATGACTATGCGCTTTTCTCAAAATAAAGGGGTATAGAGCGAAGCAACCTCGATTCCATAGTCTGATACCTTTTTGATTTTTTAGAGGCATTATGCCACTTGAAAATTGAAGCAGTTTTTTAGTAGGAATCGGAAAATAAATCTTGACAAAATAAAAACAACTATGATACAATTATATTCTTAAAATTTGAAAAATGATAGCTATACGCTTAATTGTATCAAATCGAAATTTTAATTGTGTGATTTTTTTAAATCTTAAAAAATGTTTTTGCTATTGACAAATTTTATATTATGTGATGATGAATTTTTAAAATCACTTGACCTCTTAATTGTAATGTGATACAATTACGTCACGTATAAAAGTTTTTTACAAGTGAGGTCATACAATGAAATTGAATGGGCGTTTTTATATTGAAGATGAAAAAGACTCTTCAGGTTATTGGAATCTTGTTGACACAATAGATGGTACATTAATCGGATTCAAAAAGAAAAGCGACGCAAAAGAATCCTTAACGTTTGCTAGACAATATGTTAAACGTCATGGTGATATTGATTTTTTATCATTCCCTTATTCAATAGATACTCCCCTCCATTATGAATCATATAATGGGCGGGAACGAATCCAAATAGAGGACAAAATAAAATCATGAATGAAACACAAAATAAAAATAATCTATTACAACTAAAAATAATTGAAGAGACTCATAGGTGGTATGAAGAGGCTTGCACAATATATAATCTTAATATGAATCTTGTATCTGATTTGAAAATTGATTTTAATCTAAAAAATTCTACCGCTGGCATTGCATATTCTATCCAAAACAAAATAGAGTATAATTTAATTCTTGCCTCTCAAAATGAAGACGCTTTTATTAAGCGAACGATTCCCCATGAGGTCATGCATTTAGTAGCAAATAAAATTTACAAAAGGAATGTCGGCCATAAAAAAGAATGGGCGCAAGTTATGACAAGACTCGGGTTAACTCCCTCGCGTTGCCATACTTACGAATTAAAAAATTTAAGCAGAAAATTTTATAAATATAATTGTGGATGTAATGCGCCTCATGAGGTTGGAATCAATCTTCACAAAAAAATGCAAGCGGGCGACATGAGAAAATGTTCTATCTGCAAGGAATATCTAAATTTTGATTCTGCTATAGATTAGGAAACTCCCATTAAGGAATAATTGACATAATCCTTGACCCATGATATAATCACTCAAACATAATCCAAAAAGGAAAAAATGACAAATAAAACCCCACTTCCCCCAACCCATACAAGTTTTGATTCTGCTTATGTTATCGAATCCTATCCATACGGAAGACTCAGGACTCAAATGAAAGTATGGATAGAAACGAAAAAAAATAAAGGTCAACGAGTCGTTTCTTGCACGTTGAATCCAAAAAACGGGCAATGGAATAAACCTCACGCTGGAACATATGATGATATGAAGGTTTTATATATTGATAACTCAGATGGTCATATTCACAATGATGGTATTCACGAATATAACGCACTCGAAAAAGCAGAATCATTTTTAAATGAATATGAAGAGGTATTAACATTGGCACAACGAGACAAATTAACACGCTGGTATGCCTCAAATATTGTACAAGAGATTAAGGGAATTCGCTTAATGACAGATGGTAGACAAAAATTTTATGAAGCTTTAATTTTGCAATTGAAAGAATTTAATAGAAGTGATTTAATTGACCCATATATGGAAATTATGGCAAGTGGTAAGGTCACAATTATCAGTCACGAATAAATGAATAAGGGGGGATTAATAAAAGCCTCTAATTTAATACTATTGGCGGCTTTTATTAATCTGAATATTAAATATTGGCGGTTTATACTGCCCACAATTGGAGATAATAAAATGTCTGACCTAAAATTTGTTACAATCCAAACAAAAAATCATGATGATAGAAATGTCACTCTCTCATATGGTGGCAATGGTGCATGGAATGAAGTTAAATTACTTGGCGAATTGGCACATGGTACGCAAATTGTGATTAACCAAAAATTAGTGGATGACCTACAAAAAATTGTTGACTTTTATAAGGAATCAGAAAATGAATTATAATAATAACAAGTTTGCTTATGTGGTAAATTGGCAGGATGTAAACGGAAAATATTATAGTGATGAAATTGTAAGAATCGGATTTTATGAATCAATGGGCGAACGTTCATGGGTGCATGAATGGAATAATATTGAAAATGGATTAGAGTATTTTTTGTATCATCTTCCAAAAATTAACACCATAGTTTATAAATTAAGAGAATATTCTCTAGCAGTATTGAGAAGTGATTATATTATAATTCCTGATAGTAAGTTAATTGAAAATGCAATTGAAATTAAAAAAATACTATAATAAAATCATCATTTCATTAAGCATTGGAGGCTTATACTATGATAATAGTCAAGGTGGATGGTCAAGCACGTGCAAAACGTTTAAAAAATAATGACCCTGTTTTATTTGGCAATAAATGGTATAATACAGAAGGGTTGGCGAAAGATATTAAGGCAGATGAATCCTTTTGTTATAATGGATACTGGTATACGGCTGAAAAAATTATGTCATTACAAGATGAATTTATTAATACTAGTATTGAAGTAGAATATATCACATATATTTATCAAGGTAAAGGTAAAGATGAAGGTGAACAATTATCAATCTATTATGATGGTCGTGGACTTGGTTGGCATTCGTGGCTTTTTGGTAGAGGTGATATAACAGGCGGCATGAATGTCGACGATGTTAAGAATGAAACAGAAAAGAAACTCGGAATCAAAATAACTAACCTCGAATATTTTCAATATTAACGAATGGGAGATTATACCATGATAGAATGGACTGAAGCTTATAATATTCATCGTGCCAAGATAGGCAGTACATTAACTCTTATTTGCGAATGGGAATCTGGCGGTTATAAAGTTATGGCGGCTGGCGGAGTGCGAATAAATAAATTGATTAATCTCGTTCCAAATTTGGATGAAGCAAAAAGAAAGACAATAAAACTTGGCAAGAAAACTCTTGAAGAATCATTAAAAATAATTGACTCTTAATCAATGGGAGATTTTAAAATGTCAAAAGTTACAGAATTTTGTATTGCAGAATGCGAACGCCAAAATGATTTAACTACTGAAGCGGTTGCTGGAATGGTAGAAGCATGGTATTATGCAATGCCAATGAATGAGAACAATATTAACGAAGTTGTTATTGAAATAATCGCCCATATGATTAAGCCTGAAAATAATGCGAAGGGTTATAGAAATACACCCGTTATTTTTTCTAATGGCGAGTCTGGATTATCTTATTTAATCATTGGCCGCGCTATGGAAAATCTTATTGATAATATTCGCTATATGACGCCTCTTAATTTTTATAAAGAATTTGAATTGATACATCCATTTGAGGATGGTAATGGAAGAATCGGAGCAATCCTTTATAATGTATTGACTGGTACAATGGGTGACCCTCAGATTCCACCAAATATATTTGATTAATCAATGGGCGTTTTGGCTATTGACAAATAAAAGAATTTAGTTTATAATTATATTACGCTCGAATAAATAAACAATGTCGGATGCTAAAAAGATATGGCTTAAAATTGGATTGTCATAGTCCACCGAAGCGTAAAAAAATTTTTATCATGAGGTAAAAATGGCAAAATTCAAGAATAAAGAAAAGCAAAAGACAATTCAACGTAAACAGGAACGCAAGCAAAAAGAGATTAAGCTTAATCCTAAAATGCCAAAAGAATAATTATTTTTATTTTATTGAATAAAATTTATATAGGGGTTTGCAATTATTGAAAGTTTATTAAAGCAATGGTCGCTCATACTGATTTGAAAAGGATAAACAAAATGATTCAATCAATGCTTTTATCAAATAAAGAATTTAATAGTGATGGTTTTAATCATGGTGATTTTCACAGATTTTTACGTCAATATAAGTCAGTTGTTGATTCTGAATTGTTGGATACAACTTCAACCGGTGGAGACTGGTCTGGATTTATTCAACAAAAATTAAATGGAACATATTATATTATTACATTTTTTCAATATCATGCAAATGGTGGCTGGAATGCTCCCCTAGTTTGTGAAACTGGAAGTATTTTAGCAAGTGGAAAAGAAAAATTTACTCGTGAAGATGTATACAGTATTTGGAATGAAACGCTAGAATAACATTGTAATTAATGGCGGCTCATGGTATAATAAAATTATGGAGATAAAATAAAATGACAAGAGAAGATGCATTGTATAAAGCTCGAAAAATTAAAAATCGTTTTGGTGGTTGGACAATTGACTGGTATTATAAACTATTGACAAAATATAATTTATGGCCTCAAGAAAATACCGAAACAATTCGTAAAGAAAACATGTATCATCTTATCTAATAAAATGAACCTTTTATAAAGGAATGGTGAAAATGATTACTACTCAAAAAGAAATACGTGAAAATTTTTGGCAAGAATATCCTGAAGCAGATAGGCGTAAGATTAAGAATTATGCTGGAGATGGTCTTATGTATAAAACTGATACTCGTGTTTTATTTGTTGACTATGTAGATTATTTACAAAAGTCCGGTGAAATTTCTGAAGCATTGGCGCAACGTGTAACATTATAAAAAGGATAAAAATAATAATGGATAATCTCACTCTCGGACAACAAAAAGATTTTAAGAAAAAATTGCGTGATGCATTTAGTGTATTAAGAAAACATGGTTATTTTGCTAGACAAAATTTTTGGTGTTGTCAATCGTGTGCTTGTGCTGATATTCCTGAAGAAGCAGAAAACTATGTTTTTTATCATAATCAAGATAATCAAAATATTCCTTCAGGTAAAATTCATCTTGCATGGGATGGAGATGGTAATAAAATTACTGCGGCCTTAACATTGGCTGGTCTTGAATGGGAGTGGGATTATAGCAAAGGTCAAAGAATCAAAGCAATATATGTAAATTAATCTACATGCATTATATAGAATCGCTCACAGAATGATTGTGGACGATTTTATATATTAATGGTTGCTCATGTTGGTTTGAAATTATGTGTTGAAATTTAGTGGTAAATATTGGCGAAATTGCCCATTGTAGGACTTGACTCTTTTGTTATCATGATGTATAATTATTATATCAATGGAGATAAAAATGAATTACTATTTGTTTGACCGTCTTTCTAATCGTCACAAGTGGCAAATTATAGGCTCATGGAATGATGTTAAATTTTTAGAGCATTTCAAAAATGTTCAATTAAATATATTTGAAAGATGGGAAAAGAAAAATAAATTTCCCGATTATCAATTAGGAATAATTGAATCAGATGAAATAATTAATCATGATAGCACTTTGCCAGTCAATTATAATATGACATATGTTTTATTATTCAAAAACAATTGAGGAAAAATAAAATGTGGATAACAAAAGTATTTAAAACAAAAGTGGCAATGGAAAAGTTTATTAATAAGAATGCTGGTAAAATTTAGTGGGTTGAAATTTTTATCAATAATGCTTATGGCATTGAATATCGTAAATTAATTCGTGTTTATTAATAAGGAAAATAATGATTAAAAATTATACGATTATCAATCGCATGGATTCTAATAATTACTTAAATTCAGTATTGATTAAGGAAAAGTTGTCAGATGGTTTTTATGCTTATTTTGAAATTACTTTGAATACAACTCATGAAGATGGTAAACTCAAAAAGGGTGATGGCTATGGCAAGAATTATTTTTATCAAATAAGACGTTTTGAGAATGACCATATTGCAAATTATATCTCTGACCCATTCAAATACATTACAGAACAAATGTTCAAAGATGCGAAAAAAATCTTGAACAAGAATTTTACATTACAAAAGAAAATTCATAGTGTTGGCGAAAAATTTATTCATTATTATTCTATGTTCAAAATTGTGGAACATAGCCTAAAATCTTATCATGATGATTTTTACTGGCATGATGTTTTCAATATTGGAATGAAGTTATCCAACAATGAAAAGATTGATTTTATTTGGATTGTTCGTGAACATGGCACAAATATTTGTCAATTGAATGACATTGTTTATAATGCCACTATTCAAGCATACCCTAATGCAAAAATATACCATGTTACAGAAAAGACAATTCGCCCATATAAAAAATAAATTTACTATTGACTTTTATAAATGGTTATGATATAATTGTAATATGAATGGAGATAAAAATATGTCCGAACATCATGTAGGTCAGATTGCAGAATATGGTACAGAAGAATATAATTCTAATAAGTCTGCTTATACCATTTTAGAAAAAGCGACTTATGTAAATCCTCATGGCATTGAACATCCGGCGGTTTTATATCATCGTTCGGCTGGTTATAAGCCTGCTGGCAGTTGTGCAACATATTGTAAGGAAATTTGGGGTTATAGTATTTTTTGGGAATCAGATGGTACAAATCATGGCCGCTATAGTGGCAATGAAAATGATGCCCGTGAATGGTGGAATACTATGAGCAAAAAGAATTTGGAGATTATATAATGAATAAACGAACATTCAATAAAATTCTTAAAGAAGTTTCAAATAAAAAAACTGGTTTGTTGGATAAAGATAAAATCAAACTATTAGATAATGAGACAAAAACTTCCTTAGTACATTTTATTGTTCGTAATCGTGCCGCAGTTATTGTAAATTTTATTCCTGAAAATTTTGATACTGCATGGTTACATTCAATGGGATATTTATATACTGGCAGTAATAAGCATTTTGATTTTGTTGGAACATCTGAAAATATTCAGAAAATTGGAGTATAATCAATGGCCTCATACAGTGTTTTACTTACAGATGGTTTTCGTGCAAATTGTCAAGGCAAAAAAATTTCAAACGCCATGAAAACATTGGCAGAAAAACGTCCCGATTTAATTCCTCTCATGATGCCAAGTTTTATAACATATATTAATGGTGTTTCTAGTTATGGTTTTCGTCAAAATGAGGAAAGTAGAAAAGCAATTAAGATTATTAGAAAACGTGCTGGCATTAATTAATAAAATCGGAATTTTATGAATAGGAAAATAAATGAAAAAACAATATAATTTTATTGTACTTCCGTATTCAGAAAATCTTAATTTTGATTTACAAAACAATCCATTTTCTTCTATTGATGGAACACTCGAATTGGCTTGGCAATGGGCAAAAAACCTTATAAAATTTAATCCTGTTTGCACAAGAGTTATATTTCAGTCTGTGAATGGTAGAAAAATATATTATTTAGAAAATAATGGAGAATAAATAATAACATGAAAATAAATTCTGCAATTGGAATATATACTTATAAGGCAGACTATACCGAATCCATTAAAGCAATGGTGGCCGATGGTAAATTTGCAAACTTTGAAGAAATAGAAGATTATATTCGTGAACGTATAATTAAAGCTGTTTTAAATGATTATGATATTGCTGAAAATATTTTTACAGAAGTCTCATAACTATAAAATGGAGTATAATAACATGCGTGACATTAATCAATGGCCTTACAATGGTGAAGATGGCATGAGTGCAAATTTTCGTGCTGGTAATAATTTATGGATTGAAACTAATCTTGAATCATATTGGAATCAATTGGAATGTCTACCTCCCATTAGGCAGAATAATACTGTTTTTATGGTTGGAGAATGCTACACCCATAGAGAATCAGATGGTGCAAGTTGTTATGCCGCATTTATAGAATATGATGGTAGATATTTTGGTAAAATTAACGCATTGAAAGATTTTGATTATAATAAGTATATTCAAGAGATAATCAAACAATTTGATTTATAAAAGCTTGACATTTATATTGTGTTGTGATATAATCACTATATCAATGGTCACCATAGGAGATTACATGAAAACAATTTTTTTACCTTATTCGGATGTGATTGAAATTCGTCAAGTAAATAGGCATGATGATAGGATTGCTGGAGCAAATGAAATTACTAAGATTATTTTTTATTTGTTTGGCATGATAAATATTGAAGAAGTATTTAGACCTATTCTTGCTGAATTGAACATTGATTCCAAAGTATTTTTTGAAGTATTCTGGAAGCACGTACAAAAAAATTCCATTTATAGTTAATTATTGGCCGCATTTCAATAAATAAAATGTCAGTTTCATTAATGGAGTATTATGAAAAGATTTTATATAGAATATACTTTAATTGAACCTGTTCACGCAATGAATGGAGTAACTGTTCTATATAACAGAACAAGAAATTATAAAAGGACATTAAAGGCAAAAGATTTTTGGAATGCTCTTTTTGTATTTGGAAAACAAGTTGATAAAAAATACATGAATGGCCGATTTACAATAAACAAGGCATGGGAATATCTTGAAGATGGCACGTGGAAACAATTTTCAAATGACGAAATATTCTCTGCTCTTGCGCCATTTTGATATTAATAAAACTTGTATTTTATAAAGGATAAAATAAAATGCCATATAACATTGGAAAAGACGAATACGAATTCAATATTAAAAAATTAGAAAAACTTCACAGAGATATAGTTATTGCTCGTGATGAATATTCATATGGTAATGAATGGAAATTGCTACATAATCTTCAGGGGTTTATTACAAAAGTGGATATTTATGAAAATAAAAATCCCATAGATGTTGATATTTTAAATATTTCAATATCTGCTTTAAGTGCCAAAATTCAATATGCTATGACACTAGTAGAAAATGCTCAAAATTCTTTGTTGGGATTTTTAACAATTAATGGTCGCAGGAAAAAAGAAATAATCTTATTAGAATACAGAACATTTTTATTCAAGCCAGAGACACGCTATTAATCATTGGGCGAAAAGGATAAATAAAATGGATAATATTGTAAAAATAATTTATGAAGATAAAACAGTTTATAGTATTGGCGAAAGTTTAAAAATTACTTCAATGGATGGGGGTGTTATAATCTTTGGTGTTTCTCAAAATAGGGGTATTGTTATAGTTCCTGAAGAATTTGAAAATTTACTAAGCGTTCTACAAGAGATATTAATAAAATAGCCATTTCATAGGAGTCTAAAATTGATTAAAAATATTCATATAAATTTTTATATTGTAAAAGGTAAAGCACAAGAAATTATTTCCTGTGCTGAAGATAGCGAACAAAATAAAATTTTAGAATTGGCCGAATCGAATATTGCCAGTCTCATTATTCCTACATTGAAAATTGAAAAGAAGGCCGTATACTTTGTAATCTTTGAAGGTGATTATGTCGAATCTGGTCGCTTGAAGAATCAAACAGAATGCAAGTGTGTTAAGACAGATTATACTCCTGCTACCTTTCGTAAGGCTCATAGAGACATGATTAAGGCTGATGCTAAAGCAATGAACAAAATAGATTTAGAAAAAAACTATTCTTAAGGGAGAATTAATGGGAAATATTATTGATTTGACAGGGCATAAATATGGAAGATTAACCGTTCTAGAATTAGATTATGTAAATAAAAAAGGAAAAACGTATTGGAGTTGTCTTTGCGAATGTGGAAATCATATTACTATTCAGTCAGGAAATTTGAGAAATGGAAATACTAAGTCTTGTGGTTGTTATAATAAAGAAAAAGTAAGTGAAAGAAGTAGAATAGATTTAACTGGAAAAATTTTCGGAAGATTAAAAGTTTTAAAAATAGAACATTTAAACAAAGAACTATATTGGTTGTGTGAATGTTTAAATGATGGAAATTTATTAATTGTTAGGGCGTCTCAATTAAAAAATGGTAAAACTAAATCCTGTGGATGTTTTCAAAAGGAAATAGTTAGCAAGAGAAGTTTTATAAATTTGATAGATAAAAAATTTGGATTTTTAACCATCATAGAACTTGCTTATATGGATAAAAATAGGGGAGCATTTTGGAAATGCCAATGTTCAAGAGATGGTAATTATATTATCACGAGTTCCAGTAGTTTAAAATCGGGAAATACGAAATCATGTGGATGTTTATCGGAAAGTTGGATTGCTTCTGAACTTAAAAAATATTTCAAGAAAAAATATGGAGCAGAAATAGAATATAAGATTTTCAAAAATATAAAGACAAACAAATTTTTACCTTTTGATATATTTTTACCGAAAGAAAATATTTATATTGAAATTCATGGACAACATCATTACAAAATTCATCGTTGGCATTATCTACAAGCTAAAAAAAATAATACATCCGTTAATCAAGAATTTTATTATCAAAAAATTAAAGATTATATGAAAAAAATGTTTGCAAAAATAAATGGGATTTACATTGAGATTGATTTAAGAAAAATTATTGTTCCCGAAGATGCAATTATGCAAATAAATAAAATTATTAAAAATAAAATCAAAACTAGAATATTTCACCTATTGACTTTTTGGGTGTAATTTGGTATAATTAATAAAAACAGTGATTTTATAAAGAGGAGTTTATAATGGGCAGTAGATTTGGTATGTATTTTGCAAGCGTTTTTGAACAATCAGAAACCGAAGAAAATTTTATTCAAATTATAAAAAACAATGGTTCATTATATATGTATTCAGATGAACAATTGAAAGACGTTTGGGAAGCATTATGTGTTCTTAATCGTAGTATAATTAATAAAATAATTCGAGAGGTTAAAGATGTCAAATAAACCTCGTATTATTACAAAATGTGTTGCTGGTACTTATGAAGCACCTAATGAAAAAATAATTGAATTTGATGGTGGATTAATTTCTTTTCGTAAGATGGAAAATGGTTGTATATCTGTAGATTTATACAGGTTTGATAATAACGTTAAGGTAGATGTAAGTTATGAAAATGGTTTATTTGAACATCACACTGGTGTTTATGGAAGTGTTACAACTAATCCATTGAAAAAATATAAAATTTAACAACCGGGTGAAACCAGTCTTAGGAGTGTTGCGGTTAGGGACTGGCAGACAATTTGATTGGGTTTAGGATTGTCAATTAATGAGAGAAAAATTATGAAAAAGAAAAATGGACTAATACATAAATATAAATCATCTAATATTTGGGATATAACTTCTAAGTGTGGTATTCCTGCATGGAAAAATGGAAATAGATATTGGAAAAATACAACCTGTAAGGAATGTTTAAAATATAAAAAATTAGGAAAATAAATATGATAAAAATTTATCGTGTGGGTGGTGCAGTAAGAGATTCTATTATGGGACTAAAATCAAAGGATATTGATTATTCTGTTGAAGCAGAATCTTTTGATGCTATGCGTGATTATATTGTTAGTATTGGCGGTCAGATATTTCTTGAAACTCCAAATTTTCTAACAATTCGTGCAAGAGTTGGTAGAGAATCGGCAGATTATGTTCTTGCACGTAAGGATAATGATTATAGTGATGGGCGCAGACCTGATTCCGTTGAACCCGGTACTCTCTATGATGACCTTGCAAGGCGTGATTTCACAATGAATGCTATCGCCATTGATTCTCAAGGATATTATATTGACCCTTTTTATGGAATCATAGATATAGGACAAAGGATTATCCGCTGTGTTGGAAAAGCAGAAGACCGTATTTCAGAAGATTGGCTTAGATTGCTTCGTGCCGCTAGATTTTCAATCACCAAAGATATGAAAATTGATTCAACCATTACAAAATTTTTTGATGATAACTATGCAACTTCTCATCTAGCAAAATCTGTTTCTGAAGAAAGAATTCGTGAAGAAACTAGTAAAATGTTTCAAGCAGATACAAGAGTCTCAATTAAATTTTTTGGTCAATATCCTAAAATGTCATATGCTTGTTTTGGCGGTGGCATTTGGTTAAAGCCAACAACTGAAGAGAGATAAATATGATTAATTATTTTACAACCACAAATATTTGACTATCTCTTGAATCATATTATAATAAGGGTTTGACATCAGAAAAAGCCAAAGAAATTATTCAATCAATGGCAGACCCTTATAGCGCAGGAAGCAAATTGAGATGTGAAGCAATGGGCTTGAATGGAAATTGGATTGTTAGTACGTCTGCAAAACGCAAAGATGATATTGAATATGTTGTTCTTGCAATCCAATATAATTTAAATATAGAATTAGAAAATAATAAAGGAAAAATGAAATGAAACTTTGGCAGGAAATAAAGAATATGTTGGAACAGTTTGTTATTCGTCTTGCGTTTTTAATTTTATGGTCTAGTTTTTTAATTGTTTTATTTTATATTTTTCTCTTTTTATATATGTATTGGAGATAAAAAATGATAACTATTATATTAATTATTGGCGGATTTTTAATTTTATGCTTGTTGATTCATTCTTGGTCTAAGATGCCAATAGAGAATGATACATTGGCTGATGATGATTTAAATAGTAGAAATAAAATTCATAATGGAGAATGGTAAAACTATGCAATTATCAAATGATATTATAAAAAAAATACAAAATAACATATGGAAAACTGATTCTATTGATTATTGGGTTGGCAATATGAATGCTATTGATAATTTGGAAACCAATATTATTGAACAATCAACCGGAAAGAATCATAAAATCAATTCAGAAACAATTCAAAAGGGTTATGATATTATCGCAATTCAAGCCACAAATGTTCCTGATTTTATTTTACAACTTTTAGAGACAGAACAATTTGATGAAGAACAATTGGTTGATGCTATTATTCAAGTTGGCTTATTTGGAGAATTGAAATATCAATAAATAAAATGCCTCTTTTATCAAGAGGCTTTTTAGTTTAAATTGGGGCTTGACAGGAATGTAATTTGTGGTATAATCATCTTATATGAAAAAACAATTCTATCTATATAATGACTTTACGGCGATGGAAACATATTGGTATTGTTTTCATGTAATAAAAAATAATTTTCATAAATTTATTGATTGGGAATGGGATTACTATTCTGGTCTATATGAAAATAGCGAACCTCACGGAATTTCCAATTTCTTTTGGGTGAAAGCAATGAATAATTTTAAAAAGGAAAATAAATGAAAATAAAAGAATTATTAAAACTCAAAAAATTTCAAGATAATGAAAATTTTTTAATAAGTCTTTGGTATGATTTAAGATATGGCATAAATATAGATAGCCAAAAATATCATAATATCGAAAATTTCTATAAAAAAGTAAATAATTCTAAAATTAATGTTCACGATTTAAAAAATAGAATATCTAGCAGATTGATTCAATGTGATTGGTTTATTGAAGACATGATTAAAAATAATGAAAACGTAGAACAAGAATTGAATAAAAAATTAAAATATATTTATCTTTTAGAATTAATTAATAATGGAGAATTGAATGGCTAAAATAAAATTTGATGGTGATGAAAAACCAATTAAGATATTGCCAGCGATTAAGGGTAATCATAGCAAATATCCTATCACCCTATTTTTAGGTGAACAAACATGGGAAACTCATCGTGGAAAACGAATTGTATATGGTGGTAAACCTATTCAATATTATTCAGCCATTTCACGCCCTCGCAAGTATAAAAAATTTGAAGAATATAATGATAAAGAATGGCTATCACTTGGAGCATTAGAAACCGATGAACGTCCAGTATTGCAAATGGTTCATTCTAATTGGGCGGCAGATGGATTTAGAATGCATATTTTGAAAAAAGAAAAAGAATGCAAATGTGAATATTGCAAAAATCGTGATGATGGTATTGGTTTGATGTCACCAGATTATACAAGCATTATTCCTATTAAAAAAGACGGTGATATTGTTGTAAAAATTTCTAAAAAATCATTAGAATCAATATTAAATAGTATTCTTGCTTTTATTGGAAAAGAATATGGTACTTTGATATTTGAAATTTCTCCAGATGGATTTTCTTATGAAATAAATAATGATGATTTAGGTCGTTCTTATGGAACTGTTAGTTTAGATGATGATGAAAAATATTCATCCACTGGTTCAATTAGAATGGGATTGAATAAATATTTTGTGTGGGATGCAATTAGTGGTATGGATGATATTGTTACGATGACATTTCAAAATCCTGTTACTCCAATGACTATTGAGTCAAAAACTCATAAAGCAATTCTTATGCCAATGTATATAGGATAAAAATATGATAAAGAAAATAAAATTATCATTTAAACGTCATCCAAAAGAAACAGGATTAAGAGGAATTGGTCGCCCTTATTCTATTGTTGATATTAAAATCAATAAAAAAATTTGTGGTCATATTTTTCCTCCAACATGGCAAGATGAAAATCATGTTTGGAAAATTATGATTTCTGTTATTAAAAATGATATTATGGAAGATGGAAATAAAAATTGTTCATGGAAATGGTTCACCTTATCTTTTAGAGGCAATGATGAAAATGAATGTCGTGAACATATAAAACAAGAAATTCAAAAAATAGAAAGTAAATATAATATATATTATATAGAAGAAGAGGAATAAATGAAAATAAATTTTAAATATGTTGTTGAAAAATTTATGTTATATTTATTGATGGTGGTTGGAAGTTCATTAGAAATGTTCTTAATTAATTATTTCTTTTTAACAAGACCAGAATATCCTTTGTTTTTTAGTTTATGTTTAGGGGTATTAAATTCAACCTTAATAAGTGCAATATCCCTTCCGGGAATAAGTCAAATGATTGATTCAATGAATAAATTTAAAAAATAAAAATTAATAAAATTGTTGTTTTATGAATGGAGTTATTCATGTGTAAGCATAGAAATATATCAATAACAGAATTCGGGACAGCGTGGACAAATCATGCTTTACAAAATGGTACATGGTCGCATGTTAGTGATATTGGAGCATATATAGGTCAAATTGATATTCATTGTTATGATTGTGGTATTGAAAAAACATATTATTATAAAAATCGTCCGAAATGGTTGATTAAATTATTAGAAGAAATGAACACTTGACAAATAGAATAAAATTTGTTATAATATAAATATTCAGGAGAAAAATATGGTTCTTTCTACAATATAAAAAAGAAAGGGATTATCCTTCAAAACCTTTTGAGGTCAAACAATTTTTTGATTTTGAAAAAATGAAAGAATATTCTGCTAATCAAGCTCATCTTTATAAAAATTCAAAAGACCCTTATTATTCAGAATATATTTCCACTTATTGTAAATCTGAAATTTAAAAATAGGAGAAAAAAAATGAAAATTCAAATTGTAAATTCTACTAATACAAATTATATTGAAATTGGAACTACAGATGGATATTATGCAAAACCCGTTCCTCGTGTTGGAGAAAGAATAAATTTAGGTTATCTTCCTGTGCCACAAGTGGATTCTGTTGTATATGATTATGAAAATAAAATTGTTTATGTTCATATTGATTCCCCATTTTTAAAAGAATAATAAAATGACTGAAGAAAACCCACAACCACAAATTATTAATAAAATTAACGTTTCATTATGGAAACCTTTATGGATTGCTGGATATATGTTTACGGTATCTTATCTTCCCATTGACCCATCATTTCACATCCTTGTTTGGTGGAAACAAATAGTTTATATTTTTATAGAAATTATTTTATGGCCCGCGATTCTTGGTGGGCATTTGTCTGGAAAATGGTAATTGATAATGGATAATAAAATGAAACATAGAAGGAATATTTTATGAATAAAAATTGGTCTAAAAAAATTCCACAAGAAATAGGATTATATTTTTTCATTGGCGACCCATTTGTTTTTCATGAACATATTGAACGTGGAGATATATTAGAAAGTAATTTATATGTTTGTCGTGTTCGTAAAACCTCAAATGGTTTTTCATATATTTTCGATGGTAATTTTGGAGAAAATAAAATTGGGTTATGGAAAAAAATTGATTTAGAAAGCTTTGATATTCCTGATGGTGTAAATTGGAGAATTTAATGGATAAAACATATCGAATTGAATTTTCAACTAGGCAATTAATTGGCATTACATTATATGAATTGATTTGTCAAGGTTGGATGCCAGATAAAGATTATATTGTTTCAAAAGGAAATATGTTGCTCGGTGCTTATCCTGAAGTCGTTTCTGTAGTTGAACATCTATTCGGAGATATGCCAAAGCCTATTGGTCAATATATGAAATATTATGAAGAGGCTTATTAATAAAATACTTCTTTTATAGAGGTTTTATGTTTGAAAAAAGTGAATTTAAACTTGGAGAATATAGATATTATGTTGATTGCAGAATTGGTTGTTGTGCTATAATTGATACAAAATTACCAATGACCCAAAATGGAAGACTATTTCCAGAAAATAAAAATGTTGTAAAATATTGGGAAGGTTTATGGGATGATAATAAAGAAATATGGTATCTTCCTGTTTCGATTGAAAATGAAGCTATGGAATTATGTAAAAAAATGAACACAGAATTCAAAAAAACAGGAGAACAATAATGTTTGATGACAATGATGAATTTGAAGATGGATATTTCGATGACGATAATGAAAACGATTTAGAAGGTTATGAAATTGAAGGTGATGATTTGGTAGATTATGAATTAATGGATGATAAAATCTCTTTAGAAACTGAAGAAATTGAAGAAGATGATGAATTATTTTCTATTCCCTGCTCAGTATGTGGTGAAATAATTGATATGCGAGAAGCTAAATATGTAGATGGTGAAGCACAACATATGAATGGATGCAACAATGGATAAAATTTATATTGCTGTTTTTGCTGGAAAATATTTGGAACGTTATAATAAAATTTCTAATATTGGACTACAATCTTATATTAGAATTCAACCTGAAATTGAAAAAAGTATTGCTATTGAAGATATTGATGAGGTTTTGAATTTATTAGTTGATGCCGGATTTATTGAACAAGTTGATGCATTAGGGGATGGAATGGCAACCTATAAAAGATTTATTCCAAAACAAAGACATCATTAAAACCTTGACATTTTTAGGATAATGTGGTATGCTACAATTCTCTGGCAGAAATGTCAGAGATTATACCGTTAAAATGGGTGGAGAAAGGCAGTTTTATGTCACCAGATGGTGTTACTCATGTAAAAATATGGAAAACATTTTTTCCTCTCACATTGATTGTAGCTCTAGGCATAGGATTGCTTTGGAGTTGGTATATAGCAATGTTCGTTATAATAGGATGGGGATTTCATGGATTTGGAATAGACCCGGATTTAGACCTGAGTGGTTTTAATAGGTCTGAGGCTTTATGGAGTAAATTAATTATAACTATTCCATTGATAGGTTGGTCAACATTTTATGCAAGAATATTTCAAAAATGGGGAGGACATCGAAGCATATGGACTCATGGTTTTATTATTTCTACTTTTATAAGATTAATGTTTTTTGGACTTCCTTTTTTATGGTGGTTTCGTCAACATTGGATTGATGATTTAACTAGAGAATTTTTTGGTATGTACATAGGAATGTCCATATCAGATAATTTACATATAATTGCAGATATGATTACTGGTGAAATGAATTTTTTTAGTAGAATTGGTGGAAAAAATATTTTTTTGAAAAGAATAATGAAGATTTGGTTCGATTACCCTCCAACAAAAAAGAATGATTATTAAAAATAAATTTATAAGGATAATAAATAATGAATCAAAATTTTGGAAACAATAAACAAAACATGTCCGTAAGTGAAAAAATTGAACAAGATAAAGTTATAAAAAAAATAAAAGATGATAAGGGTTTGATTGGTGATTTTAAACGTTTTCCTTTATTATATCTTTCTTTAGGTGTAGCTGGAATTTTAACATTTTTTGATGCTGTATGGATTGCATGGACAGCAACAGCACCAGTATCAAACACAATTGTAAGGCTTTTATTGGTTTCAGGATTAGGAAGTTTGATTGGCACAGGATTTGTTTCGTTTGGGGAATTCGCTACAGCAAATTGGGAGCGCAAATTTTTTCACAGAGAAAAAGATAATAAAACTCAATATTTTGTTTCAATTTCAATGTTAGTTCTTAGTGGAATTTTTTCTGCTGTAACAGCCTATGCTTCAACAAATATTTTGGCAGTTATTTTTGGTGTTTTCTCAGAACATTTACAAATTCCTGATTGGGCGCAAAATTGGCTTATTGGATATGTGCCTCTCGCAATTTTTGCGAATGTAATTTCAACTTTTGTTTATAGAAATAAAAGTAGAAGTTCTGAAATTAGAAGACAATTAAGCATGATAGAAATGGAAAAAACAGCCGATGCCGATGAAAGAATTTTAAAAGCTGAAATGAATGCAAGAGCTAGCATAGCAGAACATCAAGCATTAGCATTTGAACAAGAAATGGAAGAAAGAGCTAAACATATTGGTAGAACTATGGGTGTTCATAGAGCAAAAGAAGCATCTAAAGGATTTGACTTTCCTCAACAAAATGAATCTTCTGAGCAAGAAAAAGTTTATCCAATAAATACAGAAGATTCTAAATTAAAATTAAACGAAATAAAAGAGGATTCAAAAAGAAGTCCAAATTTTCCGAACAGCTAACACAAAAAGATATAACGTTTGACAATGAAAATGTGTTAGCGTTATTTATGGACGCTTTCAAAGAAAAACATTTAATTCCTGAAAAATCTAATTTTATAGAAATAAAATCAACAAAAAAGAAAATTGGTGATAGATTAGAATGGCGAAAAAACAAAAAAGGTGATTTAATAGGAGTTTGTTGGAGAAAAAGAAATTCAGAAAGAAAGGCTACTAGATACGTTGGAAAAAGAAAATCCCCAATTGATTTTCAACGTTTTCAAAAGGTGTATAATGAAAAAAATAGATGAAGATAATATCGAATTGGAGGTTGAAGTGCCAGAAACAGACCAGATGTTATTTACGGCACTATTTTCTCCTGCCGAAGAACTGTTGGCAAGAGGGAGAATGAAAATAGTAACCATTGGCGATAATATTGTTGGAATGGTTATTCTTAATGCCAAATATGATGAATCTGTTGGCTTTGTTGACCTTCTAAACAAAGATAAAAAAACTGTTGGCAATGAGTTGGTAGAAAAAAATCAAATAAATGCCAATGAAAGAAGTCAAATATGATGAATAAAAAAGTTATTTTATGTTTATTTTTAGTGTTGGCAATAGTGTTGGCATGTCAAGTACCAGATATTAGCCTAAATAATACTGCCAATGGTCAAAACAATGGTCAAAATATTGCCAAAACAACCCCTGAAATCATTGGCAACCCATTTAATCTAAGTGTTGGCAATGCCACAGTCCGGGCTTTTCCCGTTGGCCTAAATATAAGAGATGATGCTAGTGCCAATGCTACAGTGTTGGCAACTGCACCAGATAATTCAACCGTAAAAATTACTGGAATTTTAGCCAATGGTTGGGTTTCTCTTTGTTGGCAAAAAATTTGCGGATTTGCCAATGCTAGGTATCTTAGCCAATAGATTGAAAAAGAGATAACTAAAGCCAATAGTTATCTCTTTTTATTTTAACCTTGACATTTAGGTTTTAATGTGGTAATATTGTTGAAAATTTGAAAAGAGGTAATTGTCAATGACCAATATTTCCACCATAAGAAGTTTAAAATCACAATCAAAAAATTGTTATTATTGTGGATATTATATTGTATTCAAAGAAGATTTGACCGTTGACCATAAACTTCCTATTTCTAAAGGTGGAAAAACAAATAGAAAAAATTTAGTAGTTTGCTGTAAAGGCTGTAATGAAGAAAAAGGTTCAATGACAGAAATTGAATTCTTCAATTATATGAAATATAAAGAAAATTTAAAATATAAATATGATTACGATGAATTGACAAATCAAATGCTAAAAATTAAAGATATTTTTAAAATTATTGGACGCGGTTCATTCAAATTGATTGACAGTGAATCTGGAATTCATCTTCATAGAAAAATTAGAGCGATAAAGATTGTGAGAAAATTTTATGCACTTCAAATGTATTAATAATTCAGAACGTGAAGATATATTAACCTTGAATAAAATATATTTAGGATATTTTGATGACCAAAATATTGATTCAATTTATATTGATGAATGTGATAATGGTATTCGTGGATACTTTAGTTTAAATAGATTTGAGGTGATTGATGAAGAATAAAATACTTGTTTTATCAAGAAAAGTTGCTGAAGGTTATGATTGGTATGGTAGAGATATTGCAATCATATCTGTAACAGACCCAAATCAACCATCGGCTAAATTAAATTATTTTGAGGATAAGATTCTAAGACTTCAATTTCATGATGTAGACAAAGATATGAAAATGTGGACTCCAAATGGAACTGTACGCATATTTACAATAAATGATAGTCAAGTAAAAGATATTGTTCAATTTGTTGATAAATATTTTTATAATGTTGATGAATTTGTTATTCACTGTGAAGCTGGAATATCGAGGAGTGCAGGAATAGCCGCCGCCATTGCAAAATATATTTATCTTGATGATACAGAATATTTCAAGAAGTATATTCCAAATAGAACTGTTCACCGTTTAGTATTGAATGAATTTTATAAGCTAAAAGAAACGATAATTTAGGAGAATGAAAATGACCGATAGGCCAATGGCAACACTTAGAACTGTAAATAATAAATATCCTATTCCTGAAAAGGATAGGATTGAATTGATTCAGGTAGATGGATGGCAAGTAATTTCAAAAAAGGATGAATTTGAAATTGGTGATATGTGCATATATGCTGAACCAGATTCTATTTTTCCTGAAATACCAGATTTTGAATTTCTTCGTCCTAAAAAATTTCGTATTAAAACTATGAAGATGGCTGGAGTTATTAGTCAAGGCATTGTTTTTCCATTATCAATTCTCCCCCTCCGCAACAAGAAATATGTTCTTGGCGAAGATGTTACGGAATTGATTGGTATCACAAAATATAAAAGTGAACCAGATAATTCAATTCCACAACCAACATGGATGAAAAATCCAATTGTTAAAAAACTTTTGAGATATAAAATTTTTAGAACAATTCTTTTGCCAAATAAAGAATATAAAGGATTTCCAAAATTCATTTCTAAAACAGATGAAGAAAATGTTCAAAATTTACCATATTTATTTTCTGAAGAATTTAAAAACGTTCCATTTGCTGTTCGTGAAAAAATAGAAGGTCAATCAGGAACGTGGTTTCTTCAAAGAAAAAAGAATTGGTTTGGAAAAGAAATTTTTGAATTTGGAGTTTGTTCAAGAAATATTCGTAAATTCAAAAAAGATAATTCATCATTTTGGAAAGTTGCCATAAAATATAATATTGAAAATATTCTAAAAGAATTAATTGGTGATAAAAATGAATGGATTGCCATTCAGGGTGAATGTGTTGGCCCCGGCATTCAAGGCAATATCTATAAATTAAATGATGTTGATGTTTATATGTTTAATTATATAGAACCAAAAGGAAAAATGGATGATAAAATAGCTGAAGTTGTTATGAATTCATATAGCATTAGATGGTGTCCTTTAATTGATAATGAATATTATCTTCCATCAACAGCAAATGATGTTCTTGAATATTCAAATGGTACATCGCTTTTATATAATACTGACCGTGAAGGATTGGTATTTCGCAATTACGAAAAAAATATTAGCTTCAAAGCACGTTCACCTAAATATTTATTAAAATCTGATACATAGGATAAAAAAATGGAAACTTTTATAATTGATAGAAATACTTGGTTACGAGGACAATTCAATAGCATGTTGTTTCGTGCTAAAGATGGGAAAATGTGTTGTCTTGGGCAAATTGGATTACAATGTGGCTTAAATGAAAAAGATATGTCTAATAAAATAAGTCCTACTAATGCAATAGAACATTTAATAGAATTTCATAATGTCAATCCATTTTTTATATCATTGATGAATAAAAATTATTTTCTTAGCATGAAAGCAATGGGAATAAATGATAATATATATACCAATGATAAATATAAAGAAATACAATTAAAATCATTATTTGCAAAATATGATGTTGAATTAAAATTTATAAATTAAAAAGGAAAAATAAAAAATGAATAAGAAAAATAATACAAATTTTGTACAAGTTGAAGGAAATGTAAATAAGGCAATTCAAGGAAATATTACGACTACAACTACTTGGCCTCCTGTTACTGGTCAAGTTTGGCCTATGGATATTTCAGGAATTAGTAATCAACCAGAAGTTGCAGACCAAATTAAACAAGTTATTATAAATGATAGGACTGTAATTATCAACTGGAAAGATGGAACAAAAAGTCGTTCTACCTGTGATGTTGAAGATATTTTTAATCCAGAATTAGGATTTGCAATTGCTGTAATTAAAAAATTAATTGGTAAAAAACGTTATACTGGTTTTGTTGAAAAAGCTTTGCGCCAACAAAAAAATCGTATTAGAAAAATTGGTCGTTCTGCATTAAAATCGCTTGCTAATGATACATCAGAAGAATTTAATATAACAATATCCCTTCTTCCATAGCAACTATCAGGAAAATAAATGACAATCATTCATAAATCAGGAAATATTTTAGATGCAACAGAAAACATAATTATTCACCAAGTAAATTGTGAAGGTGTAATGGGTGCGGGTTTAGCAAAACAATTAAGAAATAAATGGCCTATAATATATACAGAATATAAAAAATTATGTGATGAAAATCGTATAAAATTTATGTTGCTCGGAAAAGTTCAATATATTAAAGTTGATGAAAAAAAATATGTTGCAAATATGTTTTCACAATTAGGAATTGGAACTGACAAAATTCAAACAATTTATTCTGATATGAAAAAAGGTCTTAAACGTATTGAACAAGGAGCAAGATTTGATGGTCTTTCAATAGCTCTCCCTTTTCAACTAGGATGTAATCGTGCTGGTGGAGATTGGGATGGCGTAGTATATCCAATGATTCAAGAAATTTTTAATATATCAGATGTGGATGTTGCAATTTATACATATGAATCAGAGGTCAAATGACAATTGCTATAACAAATAAACAACATACATATATAAAAATAGTTCAATTTATGCAAGCAGACTCTAACAAAGAAATGTATAATAAATTAAATCTATTAATTGATATAATAAAAGTAGACGCAGATTTATCTCCATCGTCTGCCAGCCTTGATGTTTTTGGATTTAATTTATTTATATTCTCTTATGAACAATATATTAAATTGTGTGAGGAATTGGATAATGACCCAAGATATTATTCAAAAAGTCACATTAGAAATTGAAAATCTGAAATCTAAAAATAAAAAATATTGGTATGATTTCAATGTAAATAAACAAGATTCTAAAAAATTAAAAGAATATTTTGAAAACATTGGATATAAAGTTGAATTGAAAGAATGTCGGGCTTGTAAATTATTTGATATTATTATTGAATTTTAGGAGTAATTATGTATGTCGTACTCGACCTAGAAACAGGTTCTTTAAATCCAAATACCGGAGCAATTTGTTCAATAGCTTGTCTTGCTCTTGATGAAGATTTGAATGAAACTCATCGTTATTACACACTGGTGAATGAACCCGGCAAACTCGTAGAAGATGCCGCTCTTGCTATAAATAAATTGACAAGAGAAGAAATTTCAAAAGGAAAACCTATTGAAAAAGTATTATCTGACTTGAAAATAATTATGAGAAATAGAATACCGATTGCTCACAATGGAAGGTTTGATTTTGGATTTCTTGCCGCAAGAGGATTTGAATTTGATGTTGCAATTGATACTTTAATGATTGCTAAAAAACTTTTTCCAAAACAAAAAAATAATTTAACAGAACTTTGCCAAAGATTAAATATACAAGTTGAAAATACTCATAACTCATTAGGTGACTGTTTATTAACTGCTGAAGCACTTAGAAAAATGTCAAAGACTCAATGGCTGAACGCATTAGAACCTAGACCGATAGGAAAGAAAATATAATGGATTATCTTTTTCTGACTGGAATATTTGCCGCAATAGCAACATTATGGAATCAAATAAAAAATATATTAATTCAATTAAGAAGTATTTTTATTGTAACTATGCTTATACAATATGATGGTGCAAAAAGTGTTGGTTTATATCTTTCTGAAAATGCAAAAATGTATGGTTTAGGTTTAAAACAATATACAACGCATAGTTTTATAATAAAATCAGTTGGAGAATTTAGAACAATACCATTTGAACTTGTTGGAAAAAATGGAACTATTTTTATTCTTGATAAAAAACCGTTGTTTGTTACTCGTGGCACAGACAACCAGCAGGGTACTGATAAATCCGATACTGTTACTCAAGATTTAATATCATTAAAAATATCTTTTATTCGTGGACATTTTAATGCTGATGAAATTATGAAAAAATCAGCAGAATTTATGGATAAAAAAAATAGAAGTAATGGAAATAATAACAGAAGATTTGTCAGAAGAGTTTTTGGAATTAGTCAAAAACGTGCAATGATGTCAAAAGATTCTAATTCTGGTGAATCTCCTGCAATTGCGTCAAGTAAAGGTTGGGATATTTCTGCAACATATGGAACTCGTATAATAGGATATAATTTTGAAGATATTGGTTCTGTGATGCCTTATTTTGGAATCAAAGATATGTTTCTTTCTGATGATGCAGAAAATGCTATTCAAGAAATTAGACATTGGTTTAATAGTAAACAATGGTATAAAGAACATGGTATTTCTTGGAAACGTGGATGGTTATTGCATGGTCAACCCGGAAATGGAAAAACAGTATTGGGAAGAGTTTTATCTGACGAATTAAATATGCCAATATTTTCATATGACCTTTCAAGTTTGAGTAATGATGAAATGGAATCTGGTTGGAGAGATATGATGTCTCATACACCATGCATTGCTATCATAGAAGATATTGATTCGGTATTTGATAAAAGGAAAAATTTAACTGGTGATTTAACTTTTGATTGTTTGCTTAATTGTATTGATGGAGTTGAACGTAGTGATGGAGTTTTTCTAATTATTACAACAAATTATTTGGAAAAAATTGATTCTGCATTAGCTCAAATTGATAATGGAAAAGCTACTCGTCCATCAAGAATAGATAGAGTTATAGAAATGACAAATCCAGATAAGAATGGGTTATATAAAATTGCAAATAGAATTTTAAAAGAATATCCTGATATGATTAATAATGTTGTTATAGATGGATATAATGATACTGGCGCACAATTTCAAGAACGATGTGTAAAATTTGCATTAGATAGATTTTGGAAGGAAAAACAATAATGAATTGGGAAGAAACATCAAAACTAAGAAGTGATGCTGGACTTTATTCGGAAAATATTGATAAAGATAAATTATTGGTTCTTATAAAAAATGCTTGTAATAAAAATGATAATGATGAAGAATTAAAGGATTTAATTCATCATTGGACATCTGACCATTATATGTGGTTTAAGACAGATAAATATGTTTATGAAATTTTCGGAAAAATTGGTAGAGATATAAGCCTTGAATTAAGTGAAAGCGGTAGTCAAAGTTGGTGGACTTGGTTCACAGAATGCATGGAAAAAATAACAAAAGAATTAAATTCTGATATTTTGAAAGAAAAATCAGAAGAAAAATTAAAATCAATAACAAGAGATTATGCCTTTATTATTGAAGGTTGGTTGGGGAATTCTTGGAATGTTTCTTTGGAAAACATGAAACCTACCGAAGAAAAAAATATTCAATTTATTCAAAGTCAACTTGTATTTATTCTTAGACATTTGAATTCAGTAAATCAAGATTATCCATATGATTATGATTAATAAAATTTTAGAAAGATTGGAATTAAAAAATGAATAAAAAATTACAAGAAAAAATTATAGAAAATTATGAATTTGCATTCAATAATTTTAATTTTTATAAAGTAAAAATTGCAATGAATGCTTTAGATTGGCATTGGTCAACTGGCAAAGCCCCAACAATTAATGAAATGGAAGAGAATGTATATAGATTATTTCTACATGCTTTAAATGGAAATTCCGGGTATTGTTCTTCCGGGGGTTTTGTTGTAGAAATTGAAGATGAACAAGTTTCAATTTATTTCAATATTGAAGAATCAATAAGTGTAGATAGTTAATAAAATGACAATTTTATAAAGGAATATAAATGGAAAAATTTCCAAGATATGAGATAGTAAAAATTGTGATGCTGGAAAGAAGGGGAGAACAATATTTTAATTCGTGGAAAAATAAAGAGGACTTTGGCAGTTTATGGATTAGTGGAAGTGGTCTATATGAATTGATGGAAAATTGTAAAACTGATAGAGAAGCAGAAATTTTATTACACTATATTTTTTCTTTATCTGATAGTAAAGATGAACATGCTCATCAAACTTTAAATAACTTGTTGCTTATGCATTATCATTTACAAAACAATGAAGATTTAGGATATAAAATAACATAAAGGAAAAGAATAATGGATATTGAATACATAATCAAAGAACCATGTCCAGAATGTAGGGGCGAATTAAAATATTGGAATTCCAACTCTAATTATAGAGTTTTTTCTGGAATACAATGTACAAATTGTAATTATGCAACTAATAAAATTTCTATAAAAATTGAAGAAAAATATTCTAAAAAGAAACCTGTTAAAAATAAATCATCTAAAAAAATTGAAAAGGATGTTGTTATTCAATTGGTTGAATTGAGAATGTTTTTATCTGGCTATTTTATGGGTTTTATTCGAGATAAAAATTTTGATGACTTATCATTTGAATCAAAATACTTAAAGTTTTTAAATAAATTACCAAAAAAATTAATATACACAGAAAAAGAACTTGGTGATTTTGTTAAAAAACTAGATAAAATTTTATCAAGTGAAAAATATTTTATAAAATGACAAATAAAAAATTTCCTCAAAATTTTGTAGGTATGCCCGCCGCTATTATGTTAGAAGAATTCGGTTCACAAGTTTGGAGTGCGTTTGGTACACCCCCATATTTAACCGGGTCGAGT
This sequence comes from Bacteroidetes bacterium 2013_40CM_41_45, assembly GCA_002215675.1. GTDB lineage: Bacteria > Bacteroidota > Bacteroidia > AKYH767-A > 2013-40CM-41-45 > 2013-40CM-41-45. The sequence continues at coordinate 120,603 of NGFH01000003.1, forward strand.
CTTTATACTAAAAAATGGAGAGATGTTGATGTGCGCCTCATATTATCAGACGAAGAATATGAACAATGGGGATTTGGTAATCCAATTCAATGTCATCAGAATGGTAAATGGGTTTCTTTATGTTTGGCATTTTCTGCATTAGGAAAACAAATAACATCATTGCCCATTGATTTTCAGATTCAACAAAGAAGTAAAGCTAATAGAGATTTTAAAAATGCTAGATTTTCATTAGGAAATATTGATTTGAGGATAATAAAAAAATGAAAAATAAAAAAATTGACCCAAAATATATTGGTGTTCCAAATATTCAATTTTCTTTAATTTCTAAAAATGATGATAGAGAAAAAGAGTTTTCCAAACAAAGAATAGAGCGTGGCTTTGATAGTAGTGAAATATGGAGTCTGAGAGATACAATTGCAAATTTTATTATTCCCCGATTGTCTTTTTATATTGAAAACATAGAAAGACTTGGTTCATCTCATGGAAATGCAAGCAATAAAGAAGAAGTGATAGCCTTGAAAAAAATTCTTAGAATGTTTGAATTAACCGCTAGAAATAATGGTTCTTTTATTCTAACCAAAGATGAAGAAAAAGAATTTGAAGAAGGAATTCTTTTGTTTCCTGAATGGTATTTATCAATGTGGACATAGTTTTATAAAAGGAAAATATAAATGCTAATTAAAGATGATGTTTTACATATTTTAAAAAATTCAATAGTTGATGAAGTTGAAAATATTTTATATCTCCCCAAAATTCAATTAGATAGAAAACTCTATGTAGATGTAAATAAAGTTCTTGAATCTATTGGTGGGGCATGGAATAAAAAAATAAAAGGCCATGTTTTTGATAGTAATCCATCGGATATATTGGATGAAATAATTAATACGGGAAATTGGACTGATAAGAAAAAAGAATATCAATTTTTCAGAACACCAAAACATATTGTAAAACAAATGATTAAACTTTCTAATATTAATAAAACTGATGTTTTATTAGAACCATCTGCTGGTGATGGTGCAATTTTAGAAGAATTTCCAAAAGAAAATTCTTATTGGGCTTTTGAGTTGATGCCAGAAAATTGTGAAATTTTAAAATCAAAAGGATTTGTTGTTCATGGAAATGATTTTATTGAAGCAGAAGAATTAAATGCAAAAAGTTTTGATAAAATTATTATGAATCCTCCTTTTACCAGACAACAAGATGTTCAACATATTTTTCATGCTTGGAAATATTATTTAAAAACTGGTGGTCGTTTAGTTTCGATTGTTTCTGAATCTCCATTTTTTAGAGAAAATAAACTAAGTCAAGAATTTAGAAAATGGCTTGATGATAACAATTCTAAGGTAATTGATTTAAATCCCGGAGATTTTAAAGAATCTGGAACAATGGTTAAAACAAGAATTATTATTGTGGATAAATTATAATATGTTAATTATAACAGTTTTATTTATTTTATTTTGGGGTTTATTTGGAATAGGAGTTGGTTGGGCTTTATGGGAGAATTTCAAAAGAGATACAGCCATATTTGCCGGTATTTTGATGTGGCCTTTTTATTTAGCATACTATTTGATGAAGCATTTATTTTATGGGAAACATTATTAATATGAAACTTGAAATCCCACAAGATACAATTGTAATTCGTAAAATCAATTTACGTGATAAAACAAAGGGTCAATGGCATATATTTACAAAATCAAATAGTAATGGATTTACTGAAAAAAATGTTCCAGATTATCCGAATTGGTGGAATTCCAAGAGTCATCATACTTTATGCGGAAAATATTTTGATGACCGTAAATCAGAATATGGATTTTTATTTGATTATAGTATTGAATTTGCTACTGTTACAGAAATTAAGAAAATTTGTCCCTCTTGCTGGCCTTATCAAAAGACCCAAAAATAAGTATAAAATAACCCTTGACAAAATGCTCCTCTTATGATAAAATACCTATTAAATAAGGTATTCATAAAAGGAGTGTTTTATTTACTCCACCATATAAAAAGGAGAAAATTATGCCCGCTAATATAATGGATAATGATAAGGTTGTTCTTTCAGGTGATGAACCAGCTTGGCATGGATTGGGTGAATATTTTGAAATTCCAATTTCTGCCGAAAAGGCTCATGATGAAATGGGTGGAAGTTTTACTCTCTATCAAAAGCCAGTTGGTGTACAATTTGATGATGGAGAATTTATTGAAGTTCCAAAGTCATTTGCAATTGTGCGTGGTGAAACAAATAAGGATAACCGTAAGTTGGTTTTTGGATATACAACTGACCATTATACAGTCATTCAACCAATTGATATTATAAAAAAGTTTGATGAACGTGTTGGGGTTTCAATTTCAAGTTTAGGTTTTATTCAAGATGGTCGTAAAATGTTTTTGTCTTGGAAACTTCCTTCTTTTGAAGTTGTAAAGGGTGATGAAATAAAATTGTACGGTTGTTTGTTAGTTGGATATGATAAGATATTTTCAAGTCGTATCAATATTGGAACAATTCGTATTGTCTGTGAAAATACTTTTATGGCTAATATGAATGAAGCTGAACAAGAAAATAAAAGTAATCGTGGTCGTGGAACAATCTATTCCGGCAAGCATTCTAATTCAAAATTACTTTTTGAATTGGGAGAATGGATGAATCATATTCAAGGAAATGCTGAAAAAGAACAAGCTTTACTACAATCATTTTTTAAGAATTTGGTCAATAAACCAATTAAACATGAAAAGCAAGCGCAAGATTTAATTTATACTGCATGGCCTGACCCTGCTCCATTTAATCCAGATTCAATTCCTTTGGCTTTACATGATAAGGAACAAGGTAAAATTGATTTAAAGGCCGCAAGAGTTGAAAAAATTCGTAATGGTGTATATGATTTATACACTGGTAGCGAAGGAATTGCTATTGATGAAAATTATTATGGACTCTTCAATGCTTGCACACAATATTTCAACCATAAAATGATTTCAAAAAAGGATGATGCATTTTCAATTTCATGGGGTGGTCGTTCGGCTGAAATGAATATGTTTGCTGAAGTATTAAAGAATAATTAATTATAGATTTAGAGCCTGTTGAGACATACAGGCTCTAAATTGCCTCTTGACAAAATAATCATAATCTGCTATAATGTATATATCAATCTAAGAAAGGATGATAAACATGTTTCCAGAATATCAAGAATTTTTTAATTCAAAATCAGATAAAAGTATTCACACTCTACGCTCATATCATCAAAACATTGATTCTTTTATTAGTGCTTTGAAAATTAAGAAAGTAAAAGATTTGGAAAAAGTATCTGCTGGTACATTGCGTACTTATCGTGATTCTTTGAAAATTTCAAATGCTTCAAAAAATACTTGGACTCGTGTTTTATCATCTTTCTTTAGTTTTATGAATGAACAAGAATATATTGATTTCAATGTTTTTGATAAGGTAAAATATCTTTCTCTTACTGAAAAAGAAAAAACAATCAATATGCCAACACAAGATGAAATTAAAATGATTATTGAATCTTGTGAAAACAAAACTACAAAATTGATGTTGAATATTATGTCACGTATTGCTTTACGTCGTGATGAATTATCAAAAATCCAAATTAAAGATATTGACGCTGATGGTCGTATTATTATTCATGGAAAAGGAAGCAAAATTAGAATGGTGAAACTTCCTTTGGATATTTTTGAAACAATTAAGGCTCATATTAAAAATAAACGTGTAAAGTCAGAATATCTATTTAGCTATGATGGTCATAAAATTACGGGCGATGCAATTTATATCCGTATTAATGGATTTATTGAAACCTTGAATATTTCTGATGAACGTAAAAAGGCAATTGCACATCCTCATGCTCTACGTCATCGTGCATTGACCACCACTTACAACGTAACTAAAGACCCATATGCTGTAAAGAATTTGGCTGGTCATTCCAATTTAGCTATTGGCGAAAGATATATTCATGCTGAATCAAATATTTATGATGATGTTACGGAGAATTTGTAGAAACAAATGAAATATAATATTGAAATAAATCACTATACAGTAGCTTTTACTTTGATAACAATTTATGATTTTGTTTCTACATATTTATTTGTTCATTATCATACCAGTGTTGAATCAAATCTTCTCGTTAATGCTTTTGGTTGGATACCAGCAATTACAATAAAAGTAATTTTAAGTATTGTTGTTTTGGCTTTATTGTCCAATAATAAAATAATGAGATATGAAAAATTAGGTTTTGTATATGGCTTAGGATTTTTAATTGTCTTTTTTAATTCAGTTCCAGCCATGCAAGCAATAAAAATTATTCTTGGTTATGGATAAAATAGTAATTTTATAAAGAGGAACAAAATGGATATAAATATTTATTCTTGGCATCCAGAACCAACAAATATATTAACTAAAAATGGTTATATAAAAATAGATAATTCTTCAGTAGGTTGTATCTTTGTGTCGCCTTTTGAAAATAAAAATCTTCAAATACTCATTGAAGATTTGACAGAAATTGGATTATATGTTATGATATTTCCTGAATATAAAAAAACAAATACTATTCATGTTGATACAAGAATGTTTAAACAGAGATAAAAATTATAAACAAGAGGAGTCTAAAATGGGACGAAAAGCAGGAAGTAAAAATAAGGTCAAAGAACCAATTTCTGTTGAAAAATCTTATGAAGAACTTACTGAAAAAAAGACAAAAGAAAAAGAAGTTTACACTTTCAAGTTAGATATTCCAAAGGTAAGAAATATCTCTGCTCTATCTGGTTACATTGAAAACTTCAATGGAAAAACCTATTCTAGTGCTATGCAAAATGCTTTTGATTGGGCAAAGCAATATGATATTACATTGATTAATTATTTTGAACAAGAATATCCCGGTGGTTCTATTCTTGTAGGATATGAAAGATAAAAGAGGAAAAATTGAAAGACCCAAAAGAAAATAAAATCGAAATTGATATAAATTGTTATTGTGGATGTGGAGTATTGGAAATCGGACAATGGATTGATGAAGATGGTGATTTTGGGGATGTGACAATTTCACATAAAACTCGTTCTTGGGAAGCATATTCTTGGAGTCCATTAAATATTATTAAAAGACGTTTCAATATGATTTGGAATATTTTAATTGGAAAAGAATATTATTTTTATGAAGTTTTAATTCAAAACAAATCAGAACTTAGAAAATTAAAAGAATTTGTAAATAGTCTTCATGAAGATAAACTACCATATGATTAGGTGAAAAATGAATGAAAAAGAATTACTTGAACAAGCTTGGTCAATTGCAGAACAATGTCACAATGGACAGCTATATGGAACTGAACCATATTTGTATCATATTCAGAGGGTTTATAATCGTGTTGATAAATTGAAGTGGTCTATGTTTGGAGACAGAATTGTTTCTGTGTTGCATGACGTTGTTGAGGATTCAAATTATTCATTCAAAGAAATTGAAAGAATATTTGGAAATCAAATTTATGTTGCTGTTTTTGCAATCACGAGAAGCCCTGAATTAGAAACCTATGAAGAATATATTTATAGAGTTTCAAGAAATATGATTGCAAGAAATGTAAAGGCTTGTGATTTATTGGATAACTTATCTAATTGTTATCGTCAACCTAATCAATATGGTCATTTAATAAATAGATATGAAAATGCATTGATTGAATTAGCATCAGGAGGTTGATATGATACCAGTTGGTCATATATCAACATTACAGTTGATGGAAAATGATTGGATGATATATCAATATTTCTTGAAAAATAAAAAGAAAATTCGTATTGTAGGATTTGGAAGAAATAAAAAAGAAGCACTTGATGATTTCAATTATGAATTACAATTAGAAAAGGAAAATATAACATGACAAAAATGACTAAGAAAGAATTTCTAAAATTTTTTGAAATTGATATTCCAGTTATTGAAGGCAATCCAAATGAACATACTCATGCAACCAGAAAGAATCATGTTCATAAAATTGGAAAAAGTCCTCGTCCTCGTTTTCCAAAATTGATTGCTCATCCACAACCAAAAGTTCTTGGAAAAAATATTAATAAATCAATTGAATAAAATATGATTTTAGCTAAATGTATGGGATGTGGAAATATTCATCAATATTATAGATTTTCATGTAAACAAATGAAGTTAATGCAAGCACCCATGTATGTTTTATGGTGTGAAAATTGTGGAACACGAATGCATGAACCATTTCAAACAGGATTAATAGAAAGTATTAAAATTTGGTTTAAAAATTTAAGGATAATATGAAAAGTTATTTTCAAGAAATTATTGATGGTGAAATAGTTTGGCAAGAGGAATATAAAGGATATACTTTATATGTTATAAAAACAGATAGTTATGATTATGTTTCTAGCTATTATACAGAAATTTATGGTGGTGGTTGGGGAAAAAATCAGGATGGTATTAAAAGCATTGAAAAGGCAAAAAGGATATGTTTTAATATGGCTGATTGGGATATTAAATTTCAATACAAATTAAAATTTGCTCGTGCGGCACATGATGCAATTATGGATGTCGAATAATATGGGAAAAAGAATTTTTGATTTTAGTTTCAATGTATATGGTAAAATTGAAGTAGATGATGATGTAATTAATGTTGTAGATGATGCATGGCGTAAAGAATTATATGACCTAGAAACTCCAGAAGAAATAATTGAAATGATTGCACGTTGTATGTTACAAGGCGCGGATTTATCAAGTCTTGATGGATGGGCTAATCAACCAGATAAAAACGCAAGAATTATTGATAAAAATTGGGAGTTGGATGAGATTAATGAATTAAATCCAGAAGATTAATAAAATAAAAGAAAAATTTGAAAGGAATAAATATGAATCACTTGGATATTTTTGGAATTTTTATAGCTGGTATTGGTTTTGGAATTGGAGTTTTTAATATAATTAATTCCTATATTTTAAATATAAAAAAGAATTTTTTACATGAATTTTCATTGATTATTGTATGTGGTTTTGTTTTTGCTGTTGTTTTTATGTCAAATTAATAAAACAATAGTTTTATAAAGGAAAAAAATATGGCAACAACTTTTGATAATAAAAATACAGAATCCCTAATATTAATGCTACAATATCTTGTTGAACTTTTGGATAATCAATTGCATGGCGGTAGTTTTAATATGGAAGAAAAAGAAGTTAAAATTTTAAGAAACAAAGTAATTGCAAGCATAGAAAATTTACAAGAATAATAACAAAAACCGTCAAAATTTACCCCTTGACGGTTTATTATTTTAATGGTATAATCAATGAAAATAAGGAGAGAATATGGAACTAGAATTACTTGCTTTTATCAAACATAATCCTGATTGGAAAACAATTCTTCAGGAAAAACCATATGGAATAACTATCAAAGAAAAAAATGGTTATATTCTCTTTATGTACAGTCAAATTGAAAGTGATTTCAAATTATCTTTAGTACGTGAATGTCGTGGTTTGATTTTACGTGAAAAAGATTTAAAACCTGTTTGTATGGCTTTCAAAAAATTCGGAAATTATGGTGAAAGTTATGTTCCCGATATTGACTGGTCAAATGTTAAAGTACAAGAAAAAGCTGACGGTTCGATAATTAAATTGTGGTTTGATAATAATGAATGGCATGTTTCTACAAATGGAACAATTGATGCATCTGATGCTTCACTATCAGAAAATTCAATGTTAATAGATGGATGTATTTATAAAAATTATTCTGAATTATTTCATAGTGTTTTTCCACAAAATTTATATTATGATGTTTTGAATATTGATTTATGCTATATCTTTGAATTAGTTTCAAATTTTAATAGAGTTGTGATTCCTTATAATGAAACAGCATTGTACCATATTGGCACTAGAAATATGAAAACCCTAGAAGAATTAGACATTGACATTGGAATTAAAAAACCAAAATTATATAATTTAACTTCATTAGAAGAAATTTTAGAAATAGTAAAAAAATTACCATTCAATGATGAAGGATATGTTATTTTAGACAAATTTTGGAATAGATTAAAAATAAAATCATTAGCATATATTTCTGCTCATCATTTAAAAAATAATGGTGTTGTTACAAAGAATCGTGTTCTTGATATGATTAGAACCGGCGAACAATCTGAGTTTCTTAATTATTATCCAGAATATCAAGAAATTTTTAATGAAGTCCAAAATAAAATTAATAAACTTTTGGTATCCATTGAACATGATTATATTCTTTTCAAAAACAGAAAATTTGAAGATAGAAAAGAAATGGCATTATGGGTAAATCAAACTGTTTGTCCGTCTGCTATATATAGTTTATATGATAAAAAAGTATCAGATGTAAATAGTTTTGTTTTCGGATTAACTAATGAGCGTTTATTGAAAATGATTGGAGAAAAAGAATGACTGAACTAAGATTTCTTGTTGGAATTCCTGCAAGTGGAAAATCTACTTTTGCAAAAGAGATTTTAAAAGATAATAATTATGTTCTTGTTTCATCGGATTCATATCGTGAAAAAATTTATGGTTCGGAAGAAATTCAAGGAAATAAAAATGAACTTTTTGAAATTATCAATAAAGATATTATTCAATATCTTATGGATGGTAAATCTGTAATTTTTGATGCGACAAATATAGATTTAAAAAAGAGAATGGAATTAATAAAAAAAATAAATTCAAAAGTTTCAGATATTTATATAACAGCACAAGTTGTTGCAACCCAATATAAAATCTGCTTGGAAAACAACAGGAAACGGACACGTTTCGTCCCCGAATTCGTTATTAAGCGCATGTATGAAAATTTTACTTTTCCTCAAAATTTTGAAGGTATTCACAATGTCTTTATTCGGTATGATTATGATAAATATGATTATCGTCAAGAATGGCTTGAAGAACTAATGGATGATTTCAACCAAGATAATCCCCATCATAGTTCTACGCTTGGTCAGCACACACTTAAGGTTTTTGAAAATATTTTGACTGTTGCTCCCGATAATCATAGATTGCAATTGGCCGCTAAATTTCACGATATAGGAAAATTATATACAAAGACTTATAAAGATTCAAAAGGAAATCAGAAAGATTTTGCCAGTTATTATAATCATGAGCAAGTTTCGACATATGAATCTATGTTTTATCTTAAAGAAAAAAATATTCAAAATTTTGATATGTTCTATATTCTTGGATTGATTCAATTTCATATGAGGTTATATGGAATCAATTCTGATAAAAGCAGAGATAAACTTATAAATCTCATTGGTAGACAAATGTATGAAGATTTAATTTTATTAAATGATGCAGATAAAAATGGAAAATAATATAGAAAAAATAATAAAATTTTTAAATATAAAAAATTATATTTTCATTGATAATTACCATAAAAATAATCAAATAAGAGTTATTATCCAAGACAAACTTGGCTATAAATATGATGTTCAATTTGGAAATTTAAGTGTTCAAAAGCCAAAAATTGTCCATAAATTCAATCCCTTTAGTTTAGAAAATATAGGAATATGGATAAAGATAAATAAAAAGAATTTTTTATTATTGAAAAATAATATTTATCTAAATGCCAATGAAAAGTTAAGATTTAAATGTTTGGATAATAAATGTAAAGAAATTTTTTTCGCAAGTTGGCATTCAATTTTTAGTGGTAGAGGATGCACATTTTGTTCTGGTTTTGAAGTTGGCAGACATAATAATTTAGAATATTTATTTCCTGAAATTGCAAAAGAATGGGATAAATCAAATTTTATAAAAGCATTTGAAATTACCTGTGGTTCAACAGAAAATATTTTATGGAAATGTAAAAAATGTGGTTATAAGTGGAATGCTTCTCCGAATCAAAGAACTTATTATAAAACGGGTTGTCCTTCTTGTTCTGGATTAATTGTTTCGGATAGTAATAGATTGTCTATTTTATTTCCAGAAATATCAAAGGAATGGCATCCAATAAAAAATGGGAATTTGACTCCAAATGATATTAGTTATGGAAGCAATAAGAAATTTTGGTGGCTATGCCCAAAAGGACATGAATATTATTCTGCTGTTAATAATAGAATAAATGGAAGGAATTGTAAAAAATGCAAAATTAAAAAAGGTGAAAAAGAAATTATTAAAATTCTTGATATTTATAATGTAAAATATAAATTTCAATGTAATGATTTTAAAGATTGCAGAGACAAAATTGTTTTATATTTTGATTTTTATTTACCTGACTATAATATTTGTATTGAATATCAGGGAATTCAACATTATGAACCAATTGATTTTGCTGGTCGCGGTAAGAAATGGGCAAAAGAAGAATTTAAGAAAAATAAAAGAAGAGATAAAATCAAGATAAAATATTGTCAGAAAAATAATATTAAATTGATTATTATACCTTATTGGAATTTTGATGAAATTGAAAATATTTTAAAAAGGAATTTGAAAATATGAATGTTTATCATGTCAAAATAAATATAATCATATTAATAATGTGTACAATTCTAGTCTTTTTTGTTGACAATCTATATCATAAACATTATTTAGATTGTGCATATAACTTAATGGGTGTTTTGGGATTACTTATAATGTATAATCTAACAAAAGGAAAATAAATGGAGGTAGCAATGAATAGAGAAACTGTTAAATTTCACTTGGAAAATATTAGAAATAATAAAAGTAAAGATGGTCACATTCAAGATTTAAAATTAGAGATTAGTTCATTGCGAATTATGGCCTTTAAATATAAAGGAAGTGGTTTGGCTAAGGTTGCAGAAAAAAGAGCAAACGATATTGAAAAGGAATTAACATTAGCTATTTTGGACGCAAAAAGAAAATGAATTATAATCCAAAAAATCAAGGTGGTCTTGATAGTTTATGTTCAGTATATAGTATTATCAATGCTTATGGAATAACGATGAATGCCACCGATAATGAACAACAAAAATTATTTAATGATATTATTGCATATCTTTCTAAAAAAAGAATTTTGAAAGACGTAATTATTGGTGGTGTTTATCATAAGCATATGGTAATGATGTTGGAAGATGTTGTTGGAGATAGAATACCAGTAAAAAATCTAATATGGAAAAGTTTTCCAACACCAACAAAAAGAATTTTCTGGAATTCAATTGTAGAACATTTATCAAATGAAAATAATGCTGTAATTTTAAGTATGGGTGGTAGGCGTGACCATCTATCATCAGCATATCAAGCAACAGATAAATCAATAAAATTATTGGATTCTAATGGAATGAAATCAATTAGATATAAAGATTCAACTACTGATACAAGTGTTCACACAATAAAAAAATTCATGCTTTATCCAAGTCAATGTTGGTTTTTATCTAAGGAATAAAATGAAAAATTTAAAAATAATTTTTGAAACTAAAGCAGGTTCACATCTTTATGGAACAAACACTATATCTAGCGATATGGATTATCGTGGTGTTGGCGTTGTTCCAATTAAAGATATGCTTGACCCCTTCCAAGAATTCAATCAATTTGAAGATAATGAATCTGATGATAGAATTATTTATGGATTGAAAAAATTTATGAAATTGGCAAGCGATATGAACCCCAATGTTTGTGAATTGTTATATGCAAACGAAAATTCTATTATTAAATTAACAAAACAAGGTAAAATTCTTTTAGATAATAGAAACTTATTTCTATCACAACTTGCACGAAAAACATTTTTTGGATATGCAGTTGCACAATTGAAAAGAATTGAATTACATAAGAATTATCTTTTAAATCCTCCAAAAAATAAACCTAATCGTGAAGATTATGGTTTGCCAGCTATGCCAAATTTTGGATTGGAAAAAATTGTCAACATGATTCATTCTCCACAAGAAACTATTGCACCTGAATGGCGTGAATATGCATTAAAAGAAAAATCATATCGTGATGCTTCAGACAATTATCAAAAATATGAACAGTGGAAAAATAATAGAAATCCAAAACGTGCATTACTAGAAGAAAAATGGGGGTATGATTTAAAGCATTCTAATCATTTATATAGACTTTTGACTGAAGGAAGAGAATTATTAGAAACAGGAAATATTGTATTTCCTTTAAGAAATGTTGATAAATTAAAATTTATTTTAAATGGTGGTATGACTTACAATGATTTGATGGAAGAAGTAAATGAATTAAATAAACTTTTTGAAAATTGTAAATCTAATTTACCAAATAAACCAAATATCAATAAATTAAAAGAATTATATTATAAAATTCTAGGAATATAAAATGGAAAGAGAAAAAACAAAATTTGTTATACAGGTTAATGGTTATGGCACATTTGAATTTATTGGCAATCTTGAACAAGCAAAATCTTTGCGTGAAAATAAAGCAAGATGGGAAAAGGCAGTTGCTCATTTGTGGGATGCTCTTCAAGAATGCCAAAAATGTAATCACTTAAACTGGTGGCAATCATCAAAATGTGATTTTTGTGATGCAGAAATGGGCGACCCAATTTTAATTTGGTAATTCATAAAACATAATTTTATTTAGGAATATAAAATGGAAAAATCTACAAAAACTATTGATGTTTATAAAACAAAAACCGTGAAAAAGAAAACGGGAGAAAAACAAGTTGAAATTTTTACAGCCAGAGATGGTCGTGAATTTACAACAGAATCAGGTTGTCTAAAACATGAAACAGAATTAAATAGAATTGATAAATTTAATTCTATTAAAAAGATACAGGACGGTAGCACTTATAGATTTCCTGAAACATGGTATTTTATATCAGATGAAGAAGAACTTGAAATGATTAAAAATATGGTTGGTTTTTATGATAATTATAATTATGTTCATATTAATGATGAAGATAAAAATAAAGATAGTGATATATTAAAAATTGGTGATTGGATTGGTTCATATAATTTTGATGGTGGAGATTATAGAGGAGATGTATATATTTATACTTTAGAATATCTTTCAAAAAAATTTATGAAAATATTAAAAGAAGCAAAATTGATGAAAGTATAATTTTATCAACTAGGAGAAAAAATGAAGGAAATATTTATAATAGATAGTTCAAATAATACTGAAGTTGTTGGTATCAATGTCAATGATATTAAAGAAGTTTCATTAATGATTGATATGTTTATTGGTCATGGTTTTGAATATAATAATTTATCTTATGAATATAGCCATACTATTATGAAAAATTATGGTTGTGATATTTATGTTACAAAAAAAAGAAAAAGAGAATAGAATGAATTTAGAATTACGAATGTATTTTTTCGTCCCTTACAATATTTCAGAAATTCAAAAAGGAATACAGGCTGGTCATGCGGCTTTAGAATATGCTTATAAATATGGTCAAACAGAATTATATCAGGATTTCATTAAAAATCATAAAACTTTTATTATCTTGAATGGTGGAACAACAAGAGATATAATTAATGATGAAGATGATGGTGGAACACTTCAATCCATTCAAAGATTGCTTGGCATCAATAAAATTGAACATTCATCTTTTAAAGAACCTGATTTAAATTATGCTACTACAGCACTTTGTTTTATCGCAGATGAAAGAGTTTTTAATAAAGAAAAATATCCTGATTGGATTCCCGGAGAAAAATGGATTAATATAGATATGCATATTTGGAATTATGATGAATGGATTAATTTTATTGGTGGAGAAAAAAATCTTTTTCTTAGAGAATTGTTGAAAGATAAAAGGTTGGCCTAATGAAAATATTTGATGGATTATTTTTAACAAATATGATTGGTTTTCAAGGTGAAAATATTTTTGAAATAAAAACAAAAGATAAACATTATCTTATTGTTTATACAAATAATTGGGACAAACTTATAAAAGATGGTCATATTGAATTCGATGATTATCCCACATCTTTACTTGGTTTTCCGGTAAATACTTTCCAATTATACACTGGAATTCCAGTTATTGAAAATGATGAATTGTTATTGGAAATATTAAAAGAAATATTCCCAATTAAACCAGTGGAATTCAGATATGCTTAGAATAAAAATTGAATTAATTCCTTTTGGTATTTTGCCTGTAAAAAATAGTTGGAATGCTGAAATATGGAATGATGCAACAGGTGATAGGTCTATTGGAAATTATCAATTTAAAATATTTAGAAAAAATTCAAATTCAACCATTTGGAAAGGCGGAGAAATAAAGAATTTTCAAAGACTCCGATGGAATGTCTGGTATTTATTATATCTCTGTTTAAAAAATGTTTACGATGATTAGGAGTAATTTAAATGAAAATTAAATTCAATATAGAATGTGAAATGGAAACAAGATGGATTCCATATTTTTTAGCAATGCTTGCTCATATGGAATTTTTAGGAAAAATTGGTTCAAGTAAACTTGTTACATTATATTCAGATGGTGATGGTGATTTTAGACCATCATTTATTTGGGATACTAATTTGCCAGAACCAACTCTCAATTACGAAGTTGATGAACATGGTAATACAATTTTTGATGCAGGTTAAAAATTTATAAAGGATAATCATGTGGCAAATAAAACAAAAAATATTTGAAAAAGGTCGTGGCGATTGTGTTAAATGTTGTATCTGTTCTTTATTTGAACTAGATTATGATATTGTTCCAAATTTTATAGAAGAAGAAAATAATGATTGGTTATTGGGATTATATAAATTTCTCGAACCTTATAACCTAGAACCAATTTATATAAAATATCCACATCCTCTTTATCAAGGAATTGATTATATTGCAACAGGTAAAAGTCCTCGTTCTAATAATAATTATAAAACAAATCATGCAGTTATTTATCATGCAAGAAATATGATTTTTGACCCACATCCTGATAATTTAGGAATTGGAATTTTTGAAAATATTATATTGTTTCATCCAATTTCATTAAATAAATCTTTGAGGAATATAAATGAAAAATAAAAAGAAAGAAATATATTTAATAGTAATATTATCACCATTTGGACTTAGACAGGTCACATTTAAATTGGTGGATGAAAAGCCAGAACCATTTCATTATACAAAAGGAGAGGGCAGTTGTATGATTTTTAAATTAGTTGATGGAGATTTTTCAACAAATTTTAATAAAGCCATCGAAAATGGAACAATTATGAATGAGTTTGGTAATTTTTCAATTGATACCGATTTGTCAAATATTCCTGAAAAGAAAAAGAAATTTGATAAAGAAGTTGAAAAAATGAAAAAAGAAAATAAATGGAGTTAATAATGCAAATATCATTAAGAAATTTATATTTTATTATCAAAGAACAATATATTCATGATGGATTAACGGGATTTCCAGATATGGCATTTACATCCATAACCGAAGCGATGAGAGCATGTCCTAGAGATTGTAAAGTTATGAATTATGAACAAATTTTATTAGAAATATCTCGAAATATAAAGGAAATTGAAAAATGAATAAATATTTTAATAGAATTAAATGTTTAACTTTTCACAGAAAGTATCATCTTAGTAGTTTTCCAATGGAGTTCTCTCTTTTACAAGAAAAAGATTGTTTAAAATGTGGCTTACATTGGGATGACCAAATGGGAAAATTGACCTATTATGAAACAGATGACTATGATGGTATTCCTGTTCAGTATTCAATAATATTGAAACAAATTAGAGGAAAAATATAAATGAATAAAATAGAAGAAGAATTTTTATCAAGCTTGAAAGCATTATGTGTTAGATATAATGTTGAAGTTAAGTATATTGATTATGATAAAGTTTATTATTTTCATGGAATTAATCTTCAAGATTCAGAAGATGATTTCTTTGTGAGTATAGATGATATTATAGAATTTATGGATAAATAAACCATATGAAACAAAAAAAAACTTGTAAACATAATGGCAAAATATTAATTACAAAATATTTTAAAACATCAACTCAAATTTCCATTGAAAATAATGAACACGAAGAATTTTATGATGAAGATTATCATGAAGGAAAATATTATAAGGTTGAAGGATATTGTTGTCAATGTAAAAAAAATTGGTCTGCAAAAAGTATTTCAAAACTTCCAAAATTTTTTGAAAATAGATTGGAAGAATCATCTTACTAGAGGTTTATAATATGGACATTGGAAGTGGTAAAGGATTTCCAGCATCAAATTTATCTAATTTTTCACCACACCCTTTTGAAATTGATGGTGTTATGTGTAATAGCATGGAGGGATTTCTTCAATCTTTAAAATTTAAAGATGTTGCCATGCAAGAATATGTTTGCACATTAGTTGGATTAAAGGCAAAATTTAAAGGCAAAGATAAAAAATGGTGGAAGACTCAAACTCTCTGGTGGAGAGGTGTTGAAATTGATAGGCATTCAAATGAATATCAATTACTTTTAGATAGAGCATATAATGAATTGTCCAAAAATGAATCTTTCAAAAGAGCATTGTTGGCAACAGGAAATTCATCTTTGAAACATTCCATTGGAAAAAATGATGCTCATAAAACCATTTTGACTGTGAATGAATTTTGCGGTAGATTATTAAAAATCAGAGAAGGATTGAAAAATGAATGAAAATATAGTTAAAATTTTTTGTGATTTATCGGATTATAAACTTCCAAGAAATGAAAAAAATCTTGATAAGATTAATTTTGAACTTAAAATTGGACAAAAAATTTATTGGTATTATAAAGAAGATTTAGAATTTTTTGAAAATGAAGGTGAAGATATAAAAGAAAATCTTGATTATATTTTTAGTGGAATAATTATTCCTATTCCCGGAACGGATAGTAATGCAGAACTTTATATCGAAAACTGTATTTTAGTTATTACCGATTATCCTACAGAAAAACAATCTCCAGAGATTGATTGGGTATCATTAAACAGATTATTGGACAACGATAGTTTGATTGAAGTATTTACTAATGAATAAAAGGATGCTTTTATGAATAAATATAAAAATTTTATAAAAACAATGCCTAATAATACTAAATTATTAGATGTTGTAAAATATTTAGATGAAGTTGGATTGAAAGGATGGATTCTTTCTGTTGTTATAGTTGGTGATACTGAATCTATTTATTTTTTTCATAGAAAGATTGAAAATGAATAAATATAAATGTTCTTGTGGTTGTATTTGGTATGCTAATGAATTCAATTCGGAATGTGAAGATAGTACAGATGATTATACAGGTGCAAGAAATCATATTGTAAAAAAAACTAAAGCTTTGTTCTCAGAAGATTATATAATATTTTGGGAATCTAATTTAGAAAATGCAAATCGTTATTCTATGTCAAATATGCCAAAAGAAATTTTAAAAATATTAAATAAAAATATAGAAGACCATAACATTATTAAAAACATTATGAAAGATTGTTATCACAAAGGAATTGGTGTATGAATAATAATTATTGTCCAATGCATGAAGGTAAAATAGTTCTTCTAAAACTTATGCCAGAATATTCTTCAAGCGGTATTTGGTGTGAATGTGGCCTTAGTTTCGGAAATCCTGAAATATTAGATTTATCAAAAGGATTGATTGATTTAGTTGAGGGCTGGAATTTAATGTGGGAAATGGCGCAAGATGATAAAAATTTAAATAAAGAATATTTTGAAAGAATATTTGTTGATATGGGCAATGAACTTTGTTCACAAGTTAGTAAAATTATTCCATGTTATTTTGACTCAAATATTATAAATGAAAAATGGTTTTGGGATGAAAAAAATGAATATTAATCAACAAAAAGAAATCACTAATGAAGTAATGGAACAAATATTTCCAATAGATTTATATAGTATTGTTGCTGGTGGCGCACCTAGAGACTGGTATTTCCATCGTGAAGCTTCAGATATTGATATATTTCTTCATCGTCCAGATTTACAAACATCTTGGAGTTTCGTTGAAACATTTAAATCTATTGGATTATCAGTATCACAACTTGGAAGCAATTTAACAAATCATCCAATATATGCTAAAAATATGTTGATTGATAAAGTGTTTGAATGTGAATATAAAAAATTAAAATTTCAATTTATTAATATGAAAGAAAAAACATTCACATCGGTTGTTCCACAATTTCCATTAACTATTTGTAAAGCTTGGTATAAAAATGGAGAAATAAATACTTATCCTGATTTTGATGCCACCGTAAAAAATAATGTCATAGTAAAAGTAAATGATTTATATGCAGATGGAGATAAGTATATAGAAAAAATAAGAAATAAATTTCCTTATTTTCAATATTTTGATAGTTATGAATCTTATGGAAAATATGCTTTGAATCATATTGATTATCATAATAATATACCATTTTAAAGGAAATAGATATGGCTATTTATGTAAAAAATGAAAAGAAAGATGGAGACAAATCTTTTCCGGGTAGAATGGTATATATCGGAAGACCATCAATACTTGGAAATCCATATTCTCATTTGTCAAATACTTTGGCTGAATTCAAGGTAAAAAATAGAAAAGAAGCCATTGACAAATATAAGGAAATGTTTTATAATAGGATATTGTACGATGTTGAATTTAGAACGGCAATTGATTCTATTGTAAAAGATGCTTTTATTGGTCATAATATTTATTTGTTCTGCTGGTGTAAACCATTTGCTTGTCATGGTGATATTATAAAAGAATATATTGAAAGTAAATTGAGGAATAAATGACCATATTTTTTACGGCTGATACACATTTTGGACATAAGAATATCATAAAACTTTGTAATCGTCCATTCAATGATGTTGACGAGATGAATAGAGAAATGATTTCAAGATGGAATTCCAAAGTTACAAAAAATGATATTATCTATCATTTGGGAGATTTTTCTTTTGGTGGATGGAATTTTGCATCATCTATATTTCAACAGCTTCATGGCTCAACTATGGTATTGCAAGGTAATCATGATGATTGGTATAGAAATGCTACCAATATCAATGTTCACACAATACCAAATTTGAGTGAAATCAACATTCCTGAATTAAAAATTGATGGTCATGAACAAAAAATAATTTTATGTCATTATCCAATGCGTTCATGGAATAAATCTTTTCATGGTTCATGGCATTTATTTGGTCATGTTCATGGAACTTTAGAACCATATGGACTTTCATTTGATTGTGGTGTAGATACCAATAATTTTTATCCTTATTCTTTGAATGATGTAAAAGATAAAATGATTATTTTACAATCTGAGATAGATAACAATAAAAAGGATTATCATGTGCCTATTGTGTAACACCGATGAACCAACCAGATATTTTGATTTATATATAGTTGGAAGTGAAGGTCTAAATGTTTGCCATGATTGTGAAATGAAAATTGTTGAATTTTGCAGAGATTTGAAAAGTGAAAATTCTTCTAAATTATTGAAGAAGGCAAAAAATGATAAATATTGGAAAGAAATTGGGTGGAAAAAATTTGGAATTGATTTGGATTGGAATGATTTAATTGGTGAACGAATTTTGGTACAAATGAGTCCATATGCCACCGAAGCATTGGATAGAATTGTTGAAAGAGTTCATCTTGATTTTGTATATTTTAAATATGATAATAACGGTTATGCAAAATTATCATTGAAACTTATACGAATTCATCGAAGTGATAAATTTTTTTATGGATATAATTGGTAATAAATGGAGAATAAAAATTGAAAATAGTTGAAAAAGAAAATATAGAAATAGAAAAGTTGATTGCTATTCAATGCGATAAATGTAAGGTTAGATATAATGATGTAATGGAAACTCAAGAATTTTTATTTATAAATTTTGTTGGTGGGTATAATTCTATTTTTGGAGATGGAGATAAAATTGAAGGTGATATTTGTCAACATTGTTTCAAAGAAGTTCTAGGAGAATATCTTACAGTAACTTCAGATGATTGAAATCATAAATAAAAAAATTGTTTTATTAATAGGAGAAAAAACATATGATTATAAATATTCCAGAAAAAATAGAGTATGATATTAACAATAGAGAAGCATATCTTCAATGGAAATCTGATTGCTGGAGAAATGTGGCAATTTCCCTAAAAGAATCTATTGAAAATAAAAATTCAGATAGTATTCAGAACTCTCTTGATATGTTTGAAACTGTAAAAACTATGTTTCCTTATGTTGAAATTTAGTTTATAAAATGGAGGTTTCATGAATGACTTGCAAATTGCCTTAACTCATTATAATAAGAAACATGAAAAAGAATTTGAAGATTATGGAAATTGCCATATTGAAATATATGAGAATTGTTCTATGATTAGACATGAATATATATATTTAGATAAGATTTTTAGAAAAGAATTTTCAATGATTAATGGTGTCAATGGACTATTAAATTATTTATTAAACAATTAATAAAGGAAAACATATGACAACTAAAAGACGTTTTTTCTATCATTATAATAAGCCATATTCACAAAAAATGGGTGAGACTTATTGGAGTGTTCATTTTAAAGATGTTTGTTATTTTGTCAAGGGAATTGATTGTCGTGTTCCAACACAAAGCAAAAATCAAAAAATACAACCTCGTGCTATTATGATTGGGTTTGCCAATAAGGTTGAACTTCAAAATAATATAGCAATTATTAGTTGAAAAACCTTGACAAAATTGAAAAAGTGTGGTAATATTATTTATATATTGGTTGTGAAATTGGCACAATAAATTCGTGGGTGTATGGTCTACGATAATTGAATGTTGACTACATTCTCTGAAAAGGTTGTCATCCAGTCAACAAATTTGTTTTCGTTGGATGGTGCAGAAATGCAGTTATCGCACAACATGACAAATAGGAAAAGGTTAGCCAATATATAATAAATTATCGTCTTACATATTATTTATTTCTCAATAATGAAATCAATAACACAAGCCGATAATTTATATAAAATGAGAATATGATGGAATGCAGACATGCCAACCTTAGAAGTTGGTGCTAGAAATAGCATACTGGTTCAAATCCAGTTATTCTCACTATGCTGATATGAAGGGAATTGGCATACCTATTTCGCTTAAAACGAAATGTTTACAGGTTCGACTCCTGTTATCAGCACAAACAATCACTATGTTCATGTGGCTGGAATTTGGTAGACGCGGCAGTTTCAAAAACTGTTATCTGAAAAGATGTGTGAGTTCGATTCTCTCCATGAACACTATGTCCCATTATTTCAATGGATAGAATAAAACGCTACGAACGTTTTGGTGCGAGTTCGACTCTTGCATGGGACTCAAAAATTAAATGAAAAGGATGTTTTATGAATAAATTTTGGTGTATATTTAGAATATTTTTTAAGAATACACTAGGAGAACTTTATGCTATTATGATAGGTGTGCCATTAGTTATAATAGTTTTTTTATTGATTTCTCATTGGATAAGTAATTATGGAATTTATATAAAATCTTTTCTTTATAATATTCTTTATCAAATTTGTTTATTTTTATATTTATATAAAGATTTTATTATTTATTTTCTATTTTCAATTTTCAATTTATTTTATATTTATGGATTTTATTCTGCATTGAAATATCAATGGAATAAAGCCAAAAAAGAATACAGTGGTATATTATGAGATTTCAAATTGCACAAAAAGGTGAAAAAAGAGATGTGGAAGGATTTCTTTGGCTTCCAAGAGGCTTTGATGGCAATGAAATAAGATGGTTAGAACATGCTAAATGGAGAGAATATTATGATGGTATTAATTGGATATTTTACTATTGGAATGATTAAACGCAGTTAATAAAGGAAATATTTTATTAATAAAAAAATAGAGTTGGGCATATTCGTATGGATTGTAGTAAGTTTATTGTATTTTATAATTCTAGGATTTACTTTACGTCATATAATGTTACTATCATTTGGCTTTATTTATGGGATTTTAAAAATAATTTCATCAATTGATGAAACGTGAATTTTATCAATAATGAGTTTGTAGCCTATTGGGATGGCATCTGCCTCTTAAGCAGACAGAGTAATCTAGAACAGGTTCGATTCCTGTCAGACTCACAGAAATAAAAATGGAAGAATGCATTCATGGGAATAACTAGTCTTGAAAACTAGGCTACCGAGTAGCCCTCGATAACGGTTCGATTCCGTATCCTTCCTCTAGTAAGAAAAATTCATTTTCAAAAGGATATTAAAAATGTCGCCAAAGAATGAAGTTACTAAAAAATATTTGATTACAAGAGATGAAGAAGTTTTCACTGATTGGCTTTTCAAAAGTCAGGTGAGCGATTATATTCGCAGAGGATATATCGTTGAAGAAATAAAGTAATGAATTGGAATCATGACAGAGTAGCAATGTGTATGTTTGCTAAACATAAGCCACCAGTAACATGATGCGTAGGTGCAAATCCTACTGATTCCGCCAAATGACACCTATTCCTACCGGGTGGGGAATTGTCTGCAAAACAATTAATAGAGATTCGACTTCTCTAGGTGTCTCTTTCAGCATTTGTTGAAACAGGAGCAAATAATGAAAATTGAAAAAGCAAACAAAAGAGATAAAAAACGCTTCAAAAAGAAGAATGGAATGATTGTTGGAAATAAAAGTATTTTTATAATACAAGAAATACAAATAAAGAAATCGAATAAATTAAAGAAAAATAAATAATTATGTGTTTGTAGTGTAGTTAGTCTGCACGTTTGCCTGAAGAGCAGAAAGTGCTAGTGCAATTCTAGCCGGACACACTATCCTCCAATATACCCTCGTTCTTATAAAGCGCAGAAAGGTTAATTGGTGACATGATGGTTCGAGTCCATCTTGGAGGACTCTATTCCTATAACTCAATAGTAGAGTGTCCGTTTTACATGCGGAATGTTGGGGGTGCAAGTCCCTCTAGGAATACTAAAATTTAAGGAGAATAAAAATGAATGAAAATGATATAGAACACATTATTAATCAAATGAAATATATTCCTATTAGAAATTTTTATCATGCAGATAGATATGATACAGATAATGAATATGTTATTCATCTTTGGACTGAAATAGGTCAAAAAAATTTTGACATTAGAATTAAAAAAGAAAAAATTAAATGTCCATATTGTGACGATTTTTATTATGAGGGTGGTTGGGCAAATCATTTATTAATGAAACATCATCAACATGCTGGATAAATTATAAAATGAGACAAGTTAAACTTTTATATTTCAAATCATATGGTAAATATTATTCTGAAGGTTCGTATGCTACTCAAAAAGAATATGATTTTGATGTTTATACCGAAGTAGAAAATATGTTTTTAATTGGTAGTTATCCGGGACTATATAACACTGGAAAACCTCATGAATTTGATTGTGTTATTTTCCCTGAAAATGGTGTTCCCGGAATTCTTTATGCAAAAGAAATACAAAATTTATTTAAGATGATTAATGGCTAAATTTGATTTAAGACCGATAATGGAATTTCAAGTAAAAGTTGTTTTGACCGAAGAAGAAGCTAGGGCGTTGCAATATATTTGTAAATATGGTGCAGATACTTTAATCAAAGGCTTGGATACTGTCATGACCACAAAAGAAATTAGCAAGGGAATCAGAAGTCTTGTTCGTGATACACAAGATTCTATAAATAAACAAATTAGTAAAATTGATGAAGCTAGAAAAGTAGTTGAAGAATAATTGATGAAATTTATGTTTTATGGAAATAATATAATTATGTTCAAACAAAAATGTCCAATATGTGATTCAAAATTAGAATATGATATTGATAATTTAGATTTTTATCTAATGGAAGAGCATTATAATTGCCCCAATAAAGATTATTCTTATTCATATGAATATGGAATGACAAACATAACAATAGGAAATAAAGAATTTAATTATACTTATTTGGATAGCAATGTAAAAAAAGCTTTAATTTTAAAAGAAATCAAATTAGAGACTGAAAGATTGAAGTCCTTGACAAGATTAGAATAATATGGTATAATTATATTAAATTAGAAAGGAATTATTTATGAAATCATATCATATTGTTTTATTGTCTGCTTTGGCAACTTTGTGTGCTTTATTTTCTTTTGTTAATTCTGTTCGAGATATGGAAATTGATAATAATGCTTTCATTCTCGAAACAAATAACTATGACTTAATTATTGCTCATAATGATAATCATGTTGAATTTAATTTGAATTATTTTTATGGTAATAAAGCATATCAAATAGAAAAAATTTTTATTTTTTAGTTATTTATTGACTGTTTTTGGTGCATAGTCAAATTTATATCGTAATGATATAAGGGACGCTTGGCGACCTACATAGAAAAGCATAGTAACCATATTTATTAAAAATTAAATGCTGTTTTGGTCTATTGGCTAAGACAATTCTTTCTCAAAGAATTATGATGGGTTCGATTCCCATAAACAGCACAAATATAAAAGACACGCACAGTAATCAAACCCAATTCAACCGTTAATTGAAAAATAAGTGTCTTGAAAAATAATTTATATATGTACAGATAGACTCTCACAGCAAATAAAATCTTTGTCCAAAAGAAAAAATGGAGTCTTGGCTAATCGTCTAACAATCATAAGACGCTATACAGCAATTAAAATAATCAACTTTCAAACAGATGAAATAAATTGCGTCTTGAGAATTTTCAGAGGAGAAATAAAATGAATTTAAAAAATGCTTTATCAAATGAATCAAATTGGACTCAAACAGAAAATGATGCTGATGCATTAAAATCAACTCAAAATAGTTTAGTTGATTTATTTGGTGTAATTGGTGCATTGCGTACTCGTACTGGAGATGTAGAAAATCTTTTTATTAAGGCTTTTTATGAAAATAAATTGCTTGCAACAAAGATGTCTTTTTATGCTCGTAATGTTCGTGGTGGACTTGGTGAACGTAGTGTTTCAAAAATTATTTGGAAATATTTAGCAAATAATTATTCGGATATTATGATTAAAAATATTAATATCATTCCTCTATTTGGGCGTTGGGATGATTTATATGAGTTTGTTGGTACTCCTGTGGAAAAATATATGTGGGAGTTGATTAGAAATCAATTGAAAGAAGACTTGGAAAATTTTACTTCGGGAAATTCAATTTCTTTGTTGGCAAAATGGATGAAAAGTATTAATGCTTCTTCAACTGAAACAAATCGTCTTGGAAAATTGACAGCAAAAAATTTAGGATATTCAGAACAAGAATATCGTAAAATGTTAAAAACTTTGCGTGACCATATTAATATTGTTGAAAGTAAGATGTCAAATAATCAATGGTCAGAAATTGACTATCGTTCTGTTCCTTCTAAGGCTATGATGAATTATCGTAAATCTTTTTCAAAACATGATTTGGAACGTTTTGGAAAATTTATTGAAAAAGTTGAAACAGGTGAAGAAAAAATTAATTCTTCAACTTTATATCCTTATGACATTTTTGAAAAAATGGGATTAGCAGAAAAATATGGTGGAAGAAGTCAAAGCTTTTATTTCACAAGTCCAGATAAAGTTTTAGAAGCACAATGGAAAGCATTGCCAAATTATTTTGTTGATGGTGATGTTTTGGTTATGGCTGATACATCTGGTTCAATGCAAGGTAGACCAATTGCAATTTCTCTTGGATTGGCTGTTTATTGTGCAGAACATAATAGTGGACAATTTAAAGATTCATTCATTACATTTTCAAGTCGTCCAAGTTTTGTCAAACTTGTTGGAAATACTTTGGCAGAAAAAATTCGTAATGTTCCAGCTATTGTAGAAAATACAAATATTGAATCTGCTTTTAATTTAGTTCTTAATGCGGCAAAAGAAAATAAGGTTTCATCTGAAGATATGCCAAAAGCGATTATCATTATATCAGATATGGAATTTGATAGATGTTCTGGTTATCGTATGACATTTTATGATGCTATGAAATTGAAATTTGAAAATGCCGGACATAAAATTCCTGATATTTTATTTTGGAATGTAAATAGTCGCCAAAATGTATTTCATGCATTTTCAGAATATAAGGGTGTTCAATTGGCAAGTGGTTCAAGTCCATCGGTTTTTTCAAGCATTATTAAAAATTTGGGCATGAATCCATATGAAGCAATGTTGAATGTTTTGAACGATGAAGTCTATAATGTGGTTGTAATTTGACCCTTGACAAACTCAAAATATTGTGGTAAAATTGTTTTATAAGCTAGAGACAGAAACAAGGTTAAATAACTGGCAATCAAAAAATCTCTCGCGGTTGGATGTCTCAAAAACATCCTACAGACTGTTTTCAAAATTCATAGCTACAGACCCCATTGGGTAGGCTCAATGGCTAAACCAGAAAAGCGTAGAATGGCGACATAAAATTATAAGGATAAGACATGAGTTCTAATGAATATATGAATACCTATATGAAAAATAGGTATCAAAAAAGAAAATTATTTGCTCTTGAATATCTAGGCGGCAAATGTTCTAAATGTAATTCGGTAGAAAATTTACAATTTGACCACATTAATAGAGATGAAAAGAATTTTACTTTGGCAGATGGAATGTTGTGGTCTGAAAAAAAATTTTTAGAAGAATTAAATAAATGTCAATTATTATGCGTGATTTGTCATCAAAAGAAAACTTTAATTGATTTAAATCAAAGTGATGGTAAAAATACTCATGGAACATTGACATCTTATAAATATTGTAAATGTGAATTATGTAAAAAAGCTAAATCTGATTATATGAAAGAATATAGAAAAACATATAAAAGAAAAAGCCGAAGAAAAAATATGGAATTGTAGTCAAGAGGTTAACGACACCAGACTTTTAATCTGGCGCAGGAATGCTTCGTGAGTTCGAATCTCACCGATTCCACTTGTAAGAGAAATTATAAAAATAAAAAGGAGAATTATAATTTGAAGATTTTGAAGAACTTTGTTTTAGGTGTTGTGTTGTTATTTTCTGTGATTGGCTATAATGTATATGCCGCTCC
Source organism: Bacteroidetes bacterium 2013_40CM_41_45 (assembly GCA_002215675.1). Classification (GTDB taxonomy): domain Bacteria; phylum Bacteroidota; class Bacteroidia; order AKYH767-A; family 2013-40CM-41-45; genus 2013-40CM-41-45. Next base: position 147,387 of record NGFH01000003.1, read on the forward strand.
ATTATTTCAACCTTCATTAGTTTTAGCTCATCATGATATTGGAAATGGTTCTTGTCAAGAACAATATGTGAATGAAAATGCTGTTGGAAATGGTGAATGGTTTATTGGTGCTTGTCCCGATGTAACTCCAGTACCAACCGATACATCAACCGTTGTGCCAACCGATACAGATACTCCAGTCGTGACAGATACTCCAGTCGTGACAGATACTCCAGTCGTGACAGATACTCCAGTCGTGACAGATACTCCAGTCGTGACAG
>NGFH01000007.1 GCA_002215675.1 Bacteroidetes bacterium 2013_40CM_41_45
CAGGAGAAGCTATAGAGAATAGGACTTAAGCTGGTGCCGATGGTATAGTTTCCTGTATTGCAGAGCAGGTTGGCAGGATTTACGTTCCCAATACTACATGGAGGCAGCGGATTCACCGTAACTGTTGTTGCACATGAACTGCTGCAACCATTAGCATCTGTTACTGTTACAGTGTAAGTAGTAGTAACAGTAGGGCTCACAGTAATAGAAGCTGTTGTTGCTCCGGTGTTCCAGAGGAAGGATATTCCTCCTGATGCAGTCAATGTAGATGAACCTCCGACACAGATGGAAGGATTAGCCGGAGCAATGCTGCATACCGGCAGCGGATTTACCGTTACCGTTGTCGAGCATGAGCTGCTGCATCCATTCGCATCTGTAACTGTTACTGTGTAAGTTGTGGTCGAAGTCGGGTTTACGGTAACAGAAGCTGTAGTTGCTCCTGTGCTCCAGAGGAAGGAAGCTCCTCCCGATGCTGTTAATGTGGTTGAGCCGCCCGGACAAACAGATAAACTGCCGCAGACAATGCTGCATTGAGGCAGCGGGTTAACAGTTACCGTTGTCGCGCACGAACTCGTGCAGCCAAATGCATCTGTAACTGTTACTGTGTAAGTTGTAGTCGAAGTCGGGTTAACAGAAATAGAAGCTGTTGTTGCTCCGGTGCTCCATACAAAAGAATTTCCCCCCGATGCAGCAAGCGTAGTTGAGTTGCCCACGCAAATTGCCGGGTTAGCAGGAGTGATGCTGCATATCGGGTTCTGATTTACTATCACCGTTGCTGAACAGGATGATGTACATCCGTTGTCTCCGTTTGTTACTGTTACTGTGTAAGCAGTGGTGACAGAAGGACTTACTGTAATGGAAGCCGTTGTTGCTCCTGTGCTCCAGAGGAAGGATGTTCCCCCTGATGCGGTAAGCGTATTAGAACCGCCCGGGCAAATCATAAGCGCTCCGCATGAGATGTTGCAGTTAGGCGGTGTCGTATCCTGGCTCACAACCACTTCAGAGAAGCAGATGTTTGCAGAATTAGAAAGGTCAGTTATAGTGAAGCGGTATGTTCCGCCCAATGAAATTAAAATAGAGTCAGCTCCAACTCCGTCATTGATTCCTGCTCCAATCGGTGAACCGTCTCTGGTCCACATAAATGATGGAGTGAAAATATCGGTGCTGTATACTGCCAGTAAATATTGTGAGGTAAGGTTGCAATTCAATGTAACAGGCGGACGAATGTCAACAACGCATTGAGGAACACCCGGAGAAATAGACACGCTGCAGGTGCTGGAACAACCTGTTACAAGGTCAGTCACGGTCAATGTAATGTGTACAAGAAATCCCGGTGCGCCACAGTTGCCTGATGAGAATGTTATGCTTTGGGTTGTGTTGGAACCGATAATAGCCCAGCCGGGCGGACTTCCATCTACAGATATTGACCAGGAATAAGATACTCCTGTTACTGTTGTGCCTATCGTATAGTTGCCGCTGTTACAAATTAAGTTAGCAGGATTCGTACTGCCGATTGCACAGGTTGGTTCCGGGTTTACCGTAACGGTTCCTGATGCAGGTATAGATGTGCATGAATTCGCTGCTGTTACCGTTACTGTATAAGTAGTGGTGCTTGCCGGTGAAACCGTAATGGAAGCTGTCGTTGCACCGGTGCTCCACAAATATGTGATGGGTTGTTCTCCCCCGGTCACCGTTGCTGTCAGCGTGGCTGAGCCACCCGGACAAATGCTGTCCGAGTTAACAGATACCTGAGGTGTAGTGAAGAAATTTCCAAATACAAAATCTTTCAGCTCTGCCGTTACAGATGCCGATGCTCTTGTTTCAAGTAAGAAAGATGTAAAGCATGGGTTGATGCCTGCCCCAAGGCCTGTAAGGTCAATTCCTCCCTCGAAAAAACTTGCCGGTGCGAAAATATTTACCGGGCCTGTTTTGGGAACATATGGCCACGGGGAAGGTACATTTATTGAATTAACGATAGCATATAGGTTAATTCCATTGACAGGAACGCTGTCCAAAGTGCCATCGCTTCCACCACTGCCCACCCATTCGTAAGCTTTTATCTCAGGGTTTCCTCCTCCGTTAGTGAAATTACTCAGGATAAGAATATCACCTACCGTATGCGTTCCGCTGAAGGTTCCATCGGGCCGGGGTGCAACATGGTCTTTAAAAAACCAGAATCCGATTTGCGAATTACCGTTGGTTGCGTAACGATCACCGAAGAAGAATATCTGGTCTCCATTATATAAGGCAGCGCCTGCATGAAGAATATCATCTTTGTCGGGCGTGGTGAATACCTGCCAGTGCCAGGTAGAAACATCATCAATATCTTTTGAACCGATTACAAATGCATTGTCGTTGGCTGACGGCAAGTCATTAACGATGCCGGTGGTTACATCGGCAGCATCTGTGCCGTTGTAAATCAAATCCCAGTCATCCGGCGGATTGGGAGCTACAGCTGTTGCATTTCCGTCCAGTTCAAACCCTGCGGTGATTTGCGCATGCACAGAGTTTAAAGAACCGAATGTTGCAATGCAAAAAATAAGTAATGTAAGAAGGTTGAATAATTTTTCTGTCGGATGTTTCCGGCATGTTAAACAAGTTTCTACCTGTTTGTCTTGAAATAAAGTAGTGTTCGTTTTCATGAAGATTTATTTTTTTATTGTTATATTGTTAGTATCTGCTGAAGGCGTATGACGCCTGTCCGTTTTGCGCCTTTGTCAACGCGCGTGATTGAATTAGAATGATTTGATTTTCTTATCATGCATCTTGTATCACGTCCTGCCCCGGTGATTTTTTTGCTTACCTCCTTTCGTTTTAATTTTTATTTATGTTGTGTCTCTATGTTTTGAATAAGGGACTGACTGTTATATCAGCCCCTTTCAACCTTCTGAAATAAGCCGGGCTGAAACCGATGTCAGCAGATACTTCACTTCAGCAGCACCTATCCTACTCCTCTTGTGCGGGAAACCGAAGGACCAGTGTCCGTGATGGCAGGAAGCCCGGACATCCGAGTCCAACGATTCCTGCTTGCAAGAGGAAATAATTAAGAATGCTGTAGTTGTTTTTTTTATCATGTGATTCTATTTGAGAATTAATTTTGTTGAGTGCAAAAATATTTTCACATTTTATGCATCGGTACAATTTTTCGATGAGTGCTTAATTGTTGAAGTCAACAGAAAAAAAATTATAGATAATTTATTTTTTCGGAGAACTTTTTTTCGCTCACAGCGGGAACGGTGCAAACTGTAGTTCATTATCTGCAGCCCGACAGGCATATTATGCCAGTCATCGAAAAGTTATTTGCTTCCGTTTTTAGTGGAGTACTTTTCGAGCATCAAATCATCCACATATAAACAAGTCATGAGGAAGAGCGGCATAATTCGAACAGGATTGAAACTATGCACCGTTTCAGATGTTCTCCTAAAGTTGATGAAGTTTTTGCACGCCGCTTTTCTCTATGGCTTCTTATCATGAAATGCCGGTCTATATCATATATATAATTTAAAACAACCCCTGACAATGCCTGAAAATTTTATGCATAATTTTTTTGAACCTTCAGCGCTTACCGCTGACCAGGTTGTCGAAAAGCTGACATCGGAAATAGACTTTCTCCATCGCTGGCTTATTAACAGCGGTGCAGATTGCAGCTCAATAGTTTTCAATGAAAAGCTTCAACTGCTCCATGATAAAATTGAAGAGAAAGAAAAATTTGAAAGACTTTCAAAGCAGGAAAGCAGCGGGGAAATTAACTGAACTTCTCCGTTAAGCTGTAGTAGAAAGTTACTTTGAAAATCTCCTCCGTCAGCTGATGGACAAATATTCGCAGATAAAAAATTAAATCTGCGCTTATCCGCGTAATCAGCGGGAAACAAAAGTTGAAAACTGTTTTTTGAAATTAGCTTTTAACTGCTTCGGCTCCCAGGTATTCTTCTTGTAACGTTTTGATTTGTGCAAGCACATCATCGCAGGATTTTTTAATGTCGCGTGTGAGCTGAAAAATATTTTCATCTTTTTGCTCCTTATCTGAAAGTATCTCTTTAAGATTATCGAGCTGTTTCATAAGCGAAGGATGCTCTGTCCGCTTAATGGATGAAAGAGATTTATGAATAAGATGCTTCAATGACTCAACATCTTTTTTCTCCGAGATGCTGATGGCTTGCAAAGGAAGCTGCGTAAATTCATTTTCATATTCCGACAAATACTTCCGGATAAATTCAGGTTCATCTTTGAACGACTCAACCAAATCCTTCAGATTCGTAGTGTCGCCTTGCAAATCATATTTTTCTTCGGGCTCATAAGGAGCAACTAACCTGTTTGAAATATTTTTCAGAATTTTCTGGTGAAGTTCTTCGGGATTAATCGGCTTTGAGATGTAATCGTTCATTCCATGATTAAGAACTTCTACTTTATCCTCCGCCATCGCATAAGCTGTTATTGCAATTACAGGTAATTCTTGAATAGAATAACCCATGGAACGGATAGCGTTGCTTGCCTCGTAACCATCCATCACCGGCATTTGCATATCAAGAAGAACAAGGTCGTATTTTTTCTTTTTAATTTTATTAACGGCCTCCTCCCCGTTCGGGGCCGTGTCAACACGGGCGCCCCAGCGGGTAAGAAATTTTTTTATCAGGATTTGATTGGCAGCATTATCTTCAGCAAGCAGGATATTAATTCCCTGCAGCGTGCTCCTGTTTGAAATTAAGAAAGAAATATTCTGTGACTCGCTTGCCGGTTGTGCGGTTTTATTAAACCGTAGATTAAACCGGAATGCCGACCCGTGGCCCGGTGCACTTTCTACAGAAATCTTTCCGCCCATTACTTCCACAAGCTTTTTGCTGATGGCAAGTCCGAGTCCTGTGCCTCCGAATTTTCCCTGCACAGTAGAATGAACCTGCTTGTACGATTCAAATATTTCCTTCTGCCGTTTTTTTTCTATACCTGCTCCCGTGTCGGACACTTCAAACAACAATTCTGTACTGTCATCATCCGATAATATACTTTCAATTTTAAGAGTAACTTTTCCTTCATCCGTAAATTTAATTGCATTGGCAATTAAGTTGTCCAGCACTTGTGTAAGCCGCATCGGGTCGCCTTCCAGTATTTCCGGAATTTCCGGGTCAAGAAGCAGTTTAAGCCTGAGTCCTTTTGCCTCTGCCTGCGTCATAAAAGAATCTACAATCATCCTGACCAGGTGACTGAAATCAAAAGTTATTTTTTCAAGTTCAATTTTTCCCGATTCAATTTTAGAGAAGTCCAGGATATTGTTGACCAGCCCCAAAAGATTTTTTGCAGAAAATTTAAGAATATTCAGATGCTTTAACTGGTTCTTCTTGGGGTTTTCGCTCACCAAAAGTTGTGCAACACTGATGATGGCATTAAGCGGAGTGCGGATTTCATGGCTCATCACCGAGAGAAATTCCTGGCGGGCTTGTGCAGTTTGCTCTGCAATCTCCTTCGCCTTTCTCAACGCTTCCATTTGTTTCAACTCAGTAACATCACGAATGATAGCAAGATATTGCGCCTCGCCTGTGCCTGTTATTCTTTTGGTTGCAGTAAGCAGGCATGTCAGCACCGTGCCGTCCTTTTTCTGCATCTCAATTTGAAAATCTTTAATGCTCCCGTATTTCTCCAGCGCTTCTTCCGTTTTTTTTCTGTCTTCGGGTCGGTGATAGAGTTGCTCTATATTCACCTTCTTCATTGATTTTTCCGTATGCCCGAAAAGCTCTGTGGTAGCTTTATTGAAATCGAGAAACCGGCCTCCGGGAGTTCTAACATAAATGGCATCTTTTGAATCTTCAAACAGAGCGCGATATTTTCCTTCGCTCCGTTCCAGGCTTTTGATATGCGCCGCAAGCTCTCTGCTCAGGTTGCCGCGCTCGATGCTATACATGACAGAACGCCTGAGAAGGCTGCCGTTCAGCTCACCTTTATTGATAAAATCGGCAGCGCCTTTCGCAACGGCTTTTACACCGAAGGAATCATCACCATGCCCTGTGAAAACAATGACAGGAATATCGGGAACTGCAGAAAAGATTTTCTGAAACGTTGCGATACCATAGCTGTCGGGCAAGGCAAGGTCGCAGATGATAACATCAAAATGCCCTGATGAGAGATATTCTAATCCTTTAGAAAGATGGTCTGCCGTAACCAGGATATAATTGCCCGGAAAAGCTTCTTTCAGATAAACCTCAACCAACGCGACATCCGTAGGATTATCCTCAATAAGAAGTAATTTAATTTTAGAATTCATCAAGAGAAATGAAAAATTTGTCTCGGTAAATATATAAAATAAACTTTTAGAAAGAACAAAAATTTACTTTCCCTGCTGGCTGGCAATACCTTTTTTTGGCAGGGCAGAATCAGTAATTACACTTCGTATTATATTGCAGATATCATCAAAAAAAACCGGCTTGGTAAAAAAATGCAGCGCACCTAATTGCTTCGCATGTTTTTCGTGCTCGGCACTTTTCGTAGTAGAATACATAACAACAGGAATGTGAGAAAATTTTTTATCCTTTTTTACTACATCAAGAAATTGTATCCCGTTCATGCGGGGCATGTTTACATCGAGGAAAATAAAACGGGGAAGAGTCTTTTGAGCATTCAAAATTTCCAGTGCCTTCATCCCACTGGAAGCAGAAAGAAAATTAATTCCAGGGTCGACTTCCTTTACAGCTTCACCAAAAATTTTTACATCATCAGGGTCGTCATCAACAAACATAATTGTAGTAACTCTGTTCATGGGCATTACTATTTTTTCGCTTCATAGACCTGCGAGGCGCACAAACAAAGATAAATAATTTCATTGATTAAGGCGAAATTTATTAATATGGTCTGAAGAGGTGAATTGCAGCCACTTTAGTTCTGTAAAACAAAAAAGATTATTTAAAGACTTGTCATGGTGTGCTGATATTTATATACCTTTAGCGATACAATATTTATTCGCCCGATTTCATAGGACAGTTGCACCGAACGAAATTTGGGAGGAGAATTTTTATACATGAAAGCACGCAAAAAAAAAACTATTCCTTTTAAAGGTGCTGCAAAAAAAAATCGGGCTTTAATTTCCAAAAAATCGCAAGCCGCATTAGAGGCGGACGATAGGAAAAAACAAAAATCAAAACCGTATCCTATTGTAGCCATCGGTGCGTCGGCAGGCGGGCTGGAAGCCATCACCCAGATTCTCAAAAACCTTTCGCCCAGCACCGGGATGGCATACGTGTATATTCAGCATCTGGACCCTACCCATGAAAGCATGCTGAGCAACATTCTGGCAAAAGCCACAGCAATGAATGTATACGAGGCAGAAGAACACATGCGCATCAAGCCAGACCACGTATATGTAATTCCTCCTAATAAAGACATGGAGATTATTGACGGAGTGCTTGCGCTCAACCCGCGCCCTGTGCGGCCGCATCTGCACATGCCCGTGAACCGGTTTTTCCAGTCGCTGGCCGAGAAGCAAAAGGATGGCGCCATCGGCATAGTGCTCTCAGGCAATGCAAGCGATGGAACCATTGGGCTGAAAGCAATTAAAGCTGCAGGCGGAATTACCATTGCCCAGGATGATTCAGCAAGATTTCAGAGCATGCCAACATCTGCCATAGCCGAAGGCGTAGTGGACATGGTGCTGCCCCCCGTTAAAATTGCTAAGGAGCTTGAGCGCATCAGCCTTCACACCCATAAGCTAATTTCCAGCTTCACGGGAGAGAAAGAAGCAGAGGGATTGACGGACGAGAAAGGTGCGGGAAAAAAAGAACAGCCGGAAGACATCACTTCCATTTTACAATTGCTTCACCGGTCAACGGGTGTTGACTTCAGCAACTATAAAAGGAGCACCGTTCAGAGACGTATTGAAAGGCGCATGTTGTTGCACAAGTTTAATACGCTGAAAGATTATTACAAGTTCCTGAAAGAAAATAACAGCGAAGTGGGGCTTTTATATAATGACATGCTTATCAATGTCACCTCTTTTTTCCGCGATGAAGAGCTCACTGAATACCTGAGGAATAAGCTGCTGCCAAGACTTATCAAGGAGAAATCCGGCAGCGAACCTCTGAGAGTCTGGGTTCCGGCCTGCTCCACGGGACAGGAAGCATACTCTATTGCCATGCTGCTTTCAGAAGCATTGGGAAATAAATCCAACACGCCCGTGCATATTTTTGCCAGCGACCTTAGTGAAGGCGCTATTGCAAAAGCCCGCATGGGGATATTCAGTAAGAGCGAAGTGGCTGACGTTTCGCCTGCGCGCCTGCAGCGATTCTTTACTAAAGAGGATAACCACTACCGCATTGTAAAACCCTTACGCGACAAATGTGTATTTGCCGTGCATAATATTTTCAGGGACCCTCCCTTTTCACGTATCGACCTGGTGAGCTGCTGCAACCTTCTCATTTACCTGGACACTGCATTGCAGAAAAGAGCGCTCTCTGTTTTCCACTATTCGCTCAACCCCAATGGTTATCTTGTTCTAGGCAAAACTGAATCTGCATCTTCGGCACCTGCTCTTTTTTCCATGCTGGAAAAAAAATTAAAAATTTATCAGCGGAAGGAAGACGGGCACGTGCGGGCAGGATTTGAATTGCGATACCGTTTGCCCGATGCTGAAAAGCCATCGGCAAAGCATGTTTATCATCCGGCAGCCAGGGTAGACTTTACGACTGATATGGAAAAATCGGTTGATGCTCTTTTGCTCAACCGCTACATTCCTGCCTGCGTGGTGGTGAATTCGGATATGGATATATTGCAGTTCCGCGGCTCTACAGGAGTGTTCCTGGAGCCATCACCCGGCAAAGCAAGCTTAAACTTAATCAGAATGGCGCGGGAAGGATTAGGTTTTGAATTGCGAAATGCTGTTCACAAGGTTTCCAAATCCGGTAAGCCGGTGTATAAGTCAGGCATCGAAATGAAAAACAAAAATGTTTCTCATTTGGTAAGCATTGAAGTGGTGCTGCTTAAAACGGACGGAGAAAAAAATTTCCTTATCGTTTTCGAGGAAGAAAAATACCGCGAGGTTCCTGCAAAAAGTAAAAGCAAAGACCTGCGCGTGCAGAAGCTCGAGCAGGAATTGCTTGTTGCGCGTGAAGATATGGGAGCCATCATTGAAGAGCGCGAAGCGATGAACGAAGAGTTGCAGAGCGCGAATGAAGAGGTGGTTTCAAGCAATGAAGAGCTGCAGAGCATAAACGAGGAGCTGGAAACTTCGAAGGAAGAAATTGAAAGCACCAATGAAGAGCTGCAAACGATTAACCAGGAATTGCATGCGCGCAACGACCAGCTTGCCGAGTTGCTGGGTTTTTCTGATGCCGTGTTCGCCACCATGCGCGAGGCATTGCTGGTGCTGGATGACCACCTGCGCATCGTAAAAGCCAATGCTTCTTTTTATAAATTGTTTAAGACTACTGAAGAAAAAACGCAGCACCATATCATTTATGATTTAGAAGGCGGTCATTGGGACATACCCAAGCTGCGCGAGCTGCTTGAAGACATTATTCCCAGCAACCAGGAATATTCAGGATTTGAAATAGAGCATGTTTTTCCCGGCATGGGAGAAAAAATAATGGTGCTCAATGCGCGCAGGATAAAGCAGCACACTTCTAACCGGCAACTTATACTGCTCGCTATTGAAGACATCACCGAGCATGCCACGGTACAAAGAATTCTTTCAGAAAGCGAAGAGCGCTTCCGCGAAATGGCAGACAATGCGCCCGTGATGATATGGACCTGTGATGCAAAAGGCAATGGCAACTTCTTTAACAAGACGTGGCTGGAGTTTACCGGCAAAAAGATAGAAGAAGAAATAGGTATGGGTTGGACAAAAGATATTAACCCGGTGGACAGGGATGAGTTTCTTAAAATCTATTCTAATGCCATGGAGAAAATGGTATCCTACCGCACAGAATACCGGCTCATGAGGCATGACGGCACGTATCGCTGGGTGCAATCAGCAGCAAGGCCTTCTTTCGACATCAATAAAAAATTCACCGGCTTCATCGGCTCAGTCATTGAAAACCATGACCAGCGCATCCACAATGCAGAGCTGGAACAAAAAGTAAATGAAAGAACAAAGGCGCTCAAAGAAGTGAACCTCAACCTGGAGCGTACCAATGAAGAGCTGCGGCAGTTTGCTTTTGTGGCAAGTCACGATTTGCAGGAACCCCTGCGCAAAATCATAACCTTTTCTGACATGCTCAAAAAGAACTCGCAGGAAGTTTACGGCGACAAAGCAAAAGAGCTGGTTGAAAAGATTATGGATTCATCCGTGCGCATGAAACAGCTGGTGGAAGACCTGCTCGATTATTCGAGCGCTGTTTCATCGGAGAAACAGTTTGAACCCACCAACCTCAATACTATCCTTAAAGATGTACTAAAGGATTTTGATACCATCATCAACCATGGAAATGTGCAAATCAATGGAAACCACCTGCCCAACATTTCTGCTGTGCCCCTGCAGATGAAACAATTGTTTCATAACCTTCTAAGCAATTCGATGAAGTTTAGGAAACCAAGTATTGATCCTGTTATCGCTATTGAATCGCGCATGCTGCCTAATGAAGAACTTACCAGGTATCCGAGGTTGGAAGAGGGAATCCAATATTGCGAAATAACGTTTAAGGACAACGGCATCGGTTTTGATAAAAAATTTGCCGACCAGATTTTTGTGATTTTCCAGCGGCTGCATGAGAAGAAAGAATACGAGGGCACAGGAATCGGCCTTGCGCTGTGCAAAAAGATTGTGCACAACCACGACGGAGAAATTTTTGCCGAGTCAGAAGAAGGTAAAGGCGCAACCTTCCGTGTCATTCTTCCGGTGAAGCATTGATGGTCCCATTGCTTTTGTCATTCCGAAACAAGTTCAGCATGACAACATCAAATTTTTAATACGTCAGGAGAAATGCGTATTCGGATGTTTAACATCCACAATATTGGGTGGATGTATATAAGGGTCTTTTTCCAATTCGCTCGGTGAGAATACATGTTCCATCCTCTCGGTGTCGTGTGACAACCGGCAAATAAGTTTTCCGGCCTTCTTGTCGATGTCAACAATAACAAGTGTCAGCGAGCCGAGGCCAATGGGAACCACGCTTTCTCCTATGCTGAAATCATTAACAGTATATGGTTGAATAATCATGATGCAGGTAAAATTAAATCAAAATTTTCCCTCGTAAATCATTCTTCGATGAGTGGAAAAGAAGTTACGATGGTTTGCAGTTAGGGCTCAATAGATTATCCCCATGCACCTCACCCATTTGTAATAAATTCCGAACTTTGCATTGTATATAAGCGGCAATGAGTAATTACCTGAAAGTGCTCTGCGGGATTTTTATCGCGGCTGTTATATGGTCGGCCGTCAAGCCGCTTTCCGGTAGCAACTGGCTGTTGGAGATGCTTCCGGTAATGGTTGCATTGCCTCTCATCATTTATTTCGGCAACCGGTATAAAATATCCGAGCTTTCCTATGCGCTCATGCTTATATACTTGCTTATGCTTGTGGCGCAGGCGCATTTCGGTGTGGGGTTTGTTCCCATCGGGAAAAAACTGGCGCCCCTCTTCGACACTGAGCGTAATGTTTTCGACCGCATCACGCATTTCTTTTCCGGGCTGCTCTGGTTTTACCCGCTCTACGAAATTGTGAGGCAGGGGGTGAGCAAAAGAGATTTTCTTGACTACATGATCCCTGCCATGCTCATCATGGGGCTTGGCGCAGTGTATGAAGTTGCGGAATTCATTGCATTCAAAACTGCGAGCCCGCGGCTTGCTTTTCTTTTCATTGGTGCGCAGTCGGATGCCTATGATTCTTCAAAGGATTTGACGATGGCGCTGATAGGAACCATCATCGGAGGTACGGCGGTTTTCATCATTAAAAAATTTCAGAATCAGAAAAGGATGAAGCGCTAATCAGGTGATTCATTGAGATATTCAGATGGAATGGTGTCTGATGGCAGAACCATTTTCTTTGCGGGCCCTTTCAACTCGACGCGGGGTTCAATGCGATTAAACTCTTCTTCCGTTATTAATCCTTTCTTCAGCATAAAGTTTGAAACCACCCGGTAATAATCCGCCAGGTATGGTTTCAGGTTTCCGGCCGTGTCAAAACTATATTTGAACCATTTGGGATGAGGCAGCAGCGAAGCAAGAAAAATACTTTCAGACAATGAGAGCTCGTGGGGCATCTTATTAAAATAAAAAAGCGCTGCATTCCTTACTCCATAAACGCCAGGGCCTAATTCAATAATATTAAGATATACTTCAAACATTCTTTCTTTAGAGCACAGGTTATTGCTTTCAATAAGCCAGACAAGAAAAGCTTCTTCCGCCTTTCGCGCAATCGTTTTGTGCCGCGTAAGAAAAACATTTTTTACCAACTGCATGGTAATTGTGCTTCCGCCGCGGACAAACTTTCCTGCTTTGTAATTGGCAGCAATAGATTTCCTGAACGCATCCTCATTAAACCCATTGTGATGGAAAAAACTTCCATCTTCGGAAGTGAGAACAGCATTTCTCAGATACAGGGATATTTTTTCAAGTGGAACAAAATCAGGGTTTGACGGGCCAACTATAAAAGATTTTACCGGCCGGTCTCTTTCATAAACGGTGTATACAAACTCCTGGTTCATTTTTAGCAAGTTGCTATCGCCATATTTTTTTAAACGTAGCTTTTTCTTTTCCATTTGTGAATCGAAATACAAACTATCCGGTTCAGATGAATCAAGATGAAAGCGTAGCCTATAGTCAAGCACGCCATCGGCTTCAATGCCTTGCAGTTCGGAGAACATTCCCCGGGGTAGCGATGCAAAAAAATTGTCAGCTTCCTGTCGGCCTGTTTTTATTACCAATGAATAGGCCCTTGTGGGATTTTTATCATAGCGTGCATAAATACTCATCAAAAGCTTGTTGACCTGGATGTATGAGGTGCTGTCGAGCTCGAAGAAATCCTTGCCTACTGATGCTGAAAAAAGCTGCGTGAAATCCTCAACCTGTATAGTATCATCTGATAATTTCGGATGCACAACATTCAGGTTAAAAGCGCGTAACATTCCTTTGCATTTTAAAGGAGAGCTAAAATTATTTTCACTGAGAATGATTTCGAGCGAATCGAAATTACAATACGCTCCAAGGAAATTTTTTACGAGCGGTATCCCCTTTGAGCCCTGTTGTTCGGGAAAAATTTTTATATCAAATGTTTTGTCATTATGCGAAAACACTCCCGCCATATTCCAGCGTGTGTGATTATTATTATCCGATAGCGTTCCATGCAGACGTTCATAAGAAGATTCATAAAAAGGAATTGAAATGTCTTCGCGAATAGAATCTTTATCAATGCGGACATTTATATTTTTCAAAACCAGCTTCCGGGGCAACAAATCAAAAACATTCCTTGAGAGTTGCCTTATGAAACGCGAATAATCTGTCTCTGATAAAAGCTGTTTATCATTTTCAGTTTTCTCCTTTACCGGAATGTAGTTGCAAACAGAATCAATACATGAAAAATGCACGTTCATATTTGCAACGCTGAGTTCATTTAGTTTAAGCCGGCCGGTTAAAAGATCCAGAAGATACGGGCGCAGGTAAACAGAATCTGCTTGTAATAGTGTATCACCCGAAACAGGTAACACCACAAGGTTTGATAATTGCACTCCTGCAAGCCCGGCTATTTTTTTATCAGCAATCACCAAATGAAATCCATAGCGCGATTCTATTTTAGAAGCGATTCGCTTTATGGCAAAGTCGAGAAGAAAATTGCGGAATAAAAAAAGGAGTAATGCAATAACAAGAATAATAAGAAGGATTCTTTTTATTATCCTGTACATACTAACTTGCCAATATCATTGTTCAAAAACAAGAGTGTCGGGTTTTGCGCCTAAGTCAAGCAGGTATTTGCTGATGTCTTTCACAAAATCATCCGAGCCACAAACATAAAAATGCCGGCTGAAATCAGGGATGTTATCAATGAGAAAGTCGCGGTCTATCCTGCGGCCCAGGTAGCCGATAGCGTGTTCACGTGTAAATATATTTATAAAATTTTCCTTCAGCATTTCTTTGAACTCATCACCGAGAATTACGTCACGTGATGTTTTATTGGAAAAGATAAGGCGAACTCCCTGCAGATTTTTATGATAGTACAAATCACGAAGTATAGCAATAAAAGGAGTAACACCTGCACCTCCGGCAATAAAAACTCCCGGGCCTTTGTATTGAATTGCTCCGAATACATCATGCAGAATTAACTCAGCGCCTGCATTAATACGTCCGAGCTGATTGGTAACACCATCATGATGCGTATAAATCTTAATGGTAAACTCCAGGTGCTTCCATTCCCGCAAACCTGTGAATGTAAAAGGGCGTAATTCATTCTCCCATTCCGGCTTATTAATGCTTACATCTGTTGCCTGGCCGGGAATAAAATCATATCCATCGGGCTTCTCTACTTTAAAACGCTTTACATCGTGCGTCACAAAATACGATTCAAGAACTTTTACAAGATGTTCGGCCATTCATTGAAAAACTTAGTTCAATAAAAATACAGAATTTTCTGCTCAATAAAAACAAAAAAATCTGCCTAAGATTGCTACCGGATTCCGTTCAGGGACGCAGGCAATGAAACAATAAAAGTAGCACCTGCATTTTCTTTGCCAAGCGCTGAGATGAATCCTTTATGTCCTTCTACAATTTTTTTGCAGAATGCCAAACCGATTCCTGCACCATCAATTTCGCTTTTATCGTGCAGGCGCGAAAACATATCAAATAAATGTTCTGCATATTTTTGTTCAAAGCCAATTCCGTTGTCTTCAAAGAAAATCCGGTAATATTTTTTTTCCGCTCGCTGGCCATTGGAATCGGAATAAATTTTCAGTACAGGCATTGCGCCTTTGCGGCTGTACTTTAAAGCGTTGCCGATTAAGTTGGTGAACAACGGACGAATGAGCACCGGATTCACACGAAGCACCGGCAGTTTAGCCGCTACAATCTTTGCATTTTTTTCTTTCACCTGTGGCTGCATTTCTTCCAGCACATCCTTCAGGATTACATTCAGGTCACATTCCACAAACTCTTTGATTTGAGTAGGTATTTTAGCAAAGCTTATCAGGTGTTGAATAAGTGTTTGCATGCGGCTTGCTGTATTTTGTATACGCCCCAGGTAATCCTTCCCGTCAACATTCATAGTGCTGCTGTGTTTCTTCATTAGCATATCGGTGAGCGTTTGAATTTTCCGCATCGGTTCCTGCAAATCGTGAGATGCCATGTACGCAAAGCGGTCAAGCTCTTTGTTGGCCGATTCCAGACGGTCTATATGTTCCTGGAGCGACATATTAAGCGCCTTAACTTTTTCTTCTGAAAGCAAGCGCTGTTCTATTTCAATTTCCAAATGCTTGTTGATAGCGATAAGTTTTTGTTCCTGCACCCTCAGGTAATGATTCTTCTGGTAGAGGTCAACAAAAACGGCAACCTTGGCACGCAGCAATGCCGGATTAATGGGTTTGGAAATATAATCCACAGCTCCTACATGGTATCCTTTAAAAACATGTTCATCATCATAGCTTTGCGCAGTAATGAAAATAATAGGAATACTGCGGAGTCTCTCCCGTTCATAAATTAATCTTGCCGTCTCAAAACCATCTATGTGAGGCATCTTCACATCCATAAGGATTAAAGCAAAATCAAATTCGTGCAGCAGAATTTTCAGCGTTTGCTTGCCCGAGCTTGCCTTAACAAAATTATAGCCGGCTCCTTCCAGTATAGTCTCCATTGAAAACAGGTTATCTTCCCTGTCGTCAACTAAAAGAATTTTTGGTTGCATATTTTTCTTTTCTGAAAATTTTACTTATAGAACCATACTCGCATGAGCGAGAGTAACTGGTCAATTTTGAGCGGCTTGGTAATATAATCGGAAGCGCCCGCCTCAATGCATTTCTGCCGGTCGCCTTTCATGGCCTTGGCAGTAACTGCAATAATGGGAAGCAGGCTGTTCTTATGCTCGCGCCTTATTTTTTTTG
This sequence comes from Bacteroidetes bacterium 2013_40CM_41_45, assembly GCA_002215675.1. Taxonomy (GTDB): domain Bacteria; phylum Bacteroidota; class Bacteroidia; order AKYH767-A; family 2013-40CM-41-45; genus 2013-40CM-41-45. The sequence continues at coordinate 15,999 of NGFH01000007.1, forward strand.
TGGTTTCATAGCCATCCATCTCAGGCATCATAATATCCATGAGCACCATATCAATTTTGGGATTATCACTTAAGATATTGATAGCTTCTTTTCCGCTTTCCGCAGTATGCACAGAAATGTTATAGCGTTCAAAAACTGTTGTGAGCGCAAACAAGTTTCGCACATCATCATCCACCACAAGAATATTTTTCCCTGTTAGAATATCTTCCTTGGTACGTGTGTTCTCAATAATTCTTTTTTTCTCCGGTGCCAGGTCTTTGTGATTAATGTGGAGATGCAGCACGGTTTCTTCGAGCAGGTGTTCGAGCGAGTTCACGCCTTTCAGCAAGATGGCGTTAGAGTTACGGTTCAGTTGCCTGAGTTCATCCTTATTGAAATCCCTTGCAGAGTATACTATAACGGGAGTGAGTTTTTTCTTCTGGTTGCTTACTTCATTAAAAAGTTCGAGCCCCGAAATATCAGGCATAGTATAATCAAGGATAATACAGTCGTAATCTTTACTGTTGATTAAGCGCAATGCTTTTTTTCCCGTTGCAGCAATTGTTACGCTCACATTCTCATCCTGCAATATTTTGGCAATCTGTGACGAGTCAAGCTGGTTGTCTTCAACCACAAGCACATCTTTCACCTGTTTTTTATTGTAAGAAATTATATCACCAAAAAGTTCATCGAGTGCATGGGCTTCAAGCGGCTTCAGCAGAAAACTTCTTGCCCCGCGTTTAAGAGCAAGCGTCCTGTTTTCCTCGCCCGAAACCAGATGGATTGGAATATGCCGGTACGCGAGGTCATTTCTTAAAAGCTCCAGGACTTTCCATCCGCTGGTATCAGGCAGCTTCACGTCAAGCGTAATAGCAATGGGCATAAAGCGGTTTATGAAATCAAATACTTCAATGTAATTGAAAGCAACAATCGCCTTTAGGTTTTCCCGGTGCGCTCTTTCAATGAGTATCTTCCCGAAACGCAAATCATCTTCAACGATAAGCACCACTTTGTCAGCCGGATGAATATTGCTTCTGTCGTCTCCGGTTTCGTTAATCATTTCATTAACGATGCTCATACTGGTTTCGATGCCTTCATTGGTGATGCGCATCGAATTTAAAAGAGAGTCAATATCCCCGCTGCTCTCAATTTGCAATTGCTGTATAGCGCTTAGTTTCTCTGTTGTTTCTTTGGATACAACAGAAGAAACATTATCAACGGGCAAGAATAAAGTGAAAGTGCTTCCACTGCCCGGCTGGCTCGCCAGCTCAATGGTTCCTCCCAGCAAATCAGCAAGCCCGCGACTGATAGAAAGACCCAGGCCTGTTCCGCCATACTTGCGGCTGGTAGAACCTTCGGCCTGCTGGAACGCCTCGAAAATTATATTTTGCTTTTCCAATGGAATACCTATACCCGTATCCCCGATTGCAAAAGCAATAACCTTTTTCGCATTGTCAAGATTCAGATTTCCGGGCTTCCAGCTTTTATTTGCTTCATAAATTTTAAGCCGTACTTCTCCTTTTTCAGTAAACTTGAATGCGTTGGACAATAGATTTTTCAGAATCTGGTTGAGACGTTGCAGGTCGGTGTCCATAGATGCCGGAAGATTCCCATCGCTCTCAATGGCAAAGTGCAACTTTCTTGCTTCGGCAATCGGTTTAAATGTTGTTTCAACAAAAGCAGCAATCTCTGTAAAATGTACGGAAGAAATATTAGTAGCAATAAATCCTGATTCAATCTTTGAAAGGTCGAGAATGTCATTAATAAGTTGAATTAAATCGTCCCCGCAGGAGTGAATTGTTTTGGCATAACGAACTTGTTTTTCATTCAGGTTACCTTCTGCATTTTCATAGAGCTGTTGCGCAAGGATGAGCAAGCTGTTGAGCGGAGTACGCAGCTCGTGCGACATGTTGGCCAGAAATTCTGATTTGTATTTTGAAGTAAGTGTGAGCTGCTCGGCTTTTTCTTCCAATGATTTGCGCGCCTCTTCCACTTCTTTATTCTTGGCTTCCACTTCTTCTTTCTGCTTCACAAGCAAGAGCGCTTTATCCTGAAGCTCATCATTGGTTCTGCGCAATTCTTCTTGCTGGCTCTTCAATTCATTTGCAAGCGACTGCGACTGCGACAACAGTTCCTCCGTTCTGGAATTAGTTTCAATGGTATTTAAAACGATACCGATACTTTCGGTCAGCTGGCTAAGCAGCTCAAGGTGCGTTTCGCTGAATGCATCAAGAGAAGCCAGCTCAATAACCGCCTTCACATTGGTCTCAAACAACACCGGAAGGATAATCAGGTTAGCTGGTTTTATCCTTCCCAGTCCTGAGCTGATTTTGACATAGTCGCGAGGCACGTTTGTGAGCAGGATTCTTTCCTTTTCAAATGCACACTGGCCTACTAATCCCTCTCTGATAGAAAACTCTTTCGGAATATTTTTTTCTTCTTTGTATCCGTATGTAGCGAACAGCTCCAACTTCAGATTTTGTGCATCCTCCTTCTGCTTCAATATATAAAATGCACCGTAATGCGCAGTTACCACTTGCGCAAGCTCTGAAAGGATACGTTGCGTTACCGATTTCAAATCGCGCTGACCCTGCAACATCTGGGTGAACTTAGCCAGGTTTGATTTAAGCCAATCTTGTTCCTGGTTGCGTAGCGTAGTCTCCTTCAGGTTCGTTATCATCTGGTTAATGGTATCCTTCAGAGCTTCCACTTCACCCTTTGCTTCTACACGGATTGTTCTTGTTAAGTCCCCTTTTGCAACCGCCGTGGATACTTCAGATATAGAACGAACCTGTGTTGTTAAATTCTGAGCGAGCTGGTTTACGTTCTCCGTCAGGTTTTTCCAGATACCGGATGCACCGGGTACGTTTGCCTGGCCGCCCAGTTTTCCTTCTACGCCTACTTCACGCGCAACGGTTGTTACCTGGTCTGCAAACACGGCAAGCGTTTCAATCATTTCATTAATAGTGTCTGTCAACTGGGCGACTTCTCCTTTTGCATTGATGGAAAGTTTCTGGCGAAGATTTCCTGTTGCCACTGACGTTACAACTTTTGCAATACCGCGAACCTGTGTAGTTAAGTTGGACGCCATCATGTTCACCGAGTCGGTCAGGTCTTTCCACGTTCCTGCGACACCTTTTACTTCTGCCTGCCCGCCCAGTTTTCCTTCTGTACCTACGTCACGTGCAACGCGGGTTACTTCAAACGCAAACGAATTCAATTGCTCCACCATCGTGTTAATGGTGTTTTTCAAATCGAGAATTTCTCCCTTTACATCAATGGCAACCGTCTTCGACAAGTCACCGCTGGCAACGGCTTTCGTTACCTGTGCAATATTTCTTACCTGCGCGGTCAGGTTACCCGTCATCTGGTTTACCGAGTCGGTCAAATCTTTCCATGTTCCTGCAACACCCGGTACAAATGCCTGTCCGCCAAGTTTTCCGTCTGTTCCCACCTCGCGGGCAACGCGCGTCACTTCCGATGCAAATGCACGCAACTGGTCAACCATCGTGTTCAGTGTTTCTTTCAACTGAAGAATTTCCCCGCGAACGTCCACAGTAATTTTTTTTGACATGTCGCCATTTGCAACAGCAATAGCAACATCTGCAATGTTCCGCACTTGTGCAGTAAGATTTCCTGCCATCTGGTTTACCGAGTCGGTCAAATCTTTCCATGTTCCTGCAACACCCGGCACAGATGCCTGCCCTCCCAGTTTTCCTTCCGTTCCTACCTCGCGCGCAACACGTGTTACTTCAGACGCAAATCCCCGAAGCTGGTCTACCATGGTGTTAATCGTATTTTTCAACTCCAGGATTTCTCCTTTAACATCCACTCCAATTTTTCTTGACAGGTCACCGTTGGCAACTGCCGTTGTTACTTCAGCAATATTCCGCACCTGCGATGTGAGGTTACTTGCCATCTTATTTACCGAGTCCGTCAAATCTTTCCACGTTCCTGCAACGCCCGGCACATCGGCTTGCCCACCCAGCTTACCTTCAGAACCTACTTCGCGCGCAACACGCGTTACTTCAGAACCGAAGGCATTAAGCTGGTCCACCATTGTGTTGATGGTGTTTTTCAATTCCAGGATTTCTCCTCTTACATCCACCGTAATCTTGCGGGACAAATCTCCTTTCGCAACCGCTGTTGTTACCTCTGCAATATTTCTAACCTGGCCTGTAAGATTACTTGCCATCTGGTTTACCGAGTCTGTCAAATCTTTCCACACACCTCCTACTCCTTCCACTGTTGCCTGTCCGCCAAGCTTACCTTCTGAACCTACTTCACGTGCAACGCGGGTTACTTCAGATGCAAATCCGCGAAGCTGGTCCACCATCGTGTTGATAGTATTTTTTAATTCCTGGATTTCTCCCTTAACATCCACCCCGATTTTCCTCGACAAGTCACCGTTTGCAACTGCTGTTGTTACTTCAGCAATATTCCGCACTTGTCCGGTGAGGTTACCCGCCATTTGATTTACCGAGTCTGTCAGGTCTTTCCATGTTCCTCCTACACCGGTTACTTCTGCCTGCCCTCCCAGCTTCCCCTCTGTTCCTACTTCAAGCGCAACGCGGGTTACTTCAGATGCAAATGAATTGAGCTGATCAACCATCGTATTGATGGTTTTTTTCAGCTCGAGGATTTCACCTTTTACGTCTACCGTAATCTTGCGAGACAAGTCACCTTTAGCTACTGCAGTTGTTACCTCGGCAATATTCCGCACTTGTGATGTGAGGTTGCTTGCCATTTGATTTACCGAATCTGTTAAGTCTTTCCACACACCGCCAACACCTACCACTGTTGCCTGTCCGCCAAGTTTTCCTTCGGAACCTACTTCGCGTGCAACACGTGTTACTTCAGATGCAAATGAGTTGAGCTGGTCTACCATCGTATTAATGGTGTTCTTCAGCTCAAGAATTTCTCCTCTTACATCCACCGTTATCTTCCTGGACAAATCACCTTTTGCAAGACCCGTTGTTACTTCGGCAATATTGCGCACCTGCGAAGTCAGGTTGCTCGCCATCAGATTCACTGAATCGGTTAAATCTTTCCATACTCCTCCTACCCCCTGCACCGTTGCCTGTCCCCCCAGCCGTCCTTCCGAACCTACTTCTCGCGCAACGCGTGTTACTTCAGAACCGAATGAATTCAACTGGTCTACCATCGTGTTGATGGTATTTTTTAATTCCAGGATTTCTCCTTTTACGTCTACCGTAATTTTTTTTGAGAGGTCGCCTTTTGCAACAGCGGTTGTTACTTCAGCAATATTCCGCACCTGTGCGGTAAGGTTGCTGCCCATGTAATTAACAGAGTCAGTTAAATCCTTCCACACCCCGGCAACCCCTCTTACTTTTGCCTGCCCACCCAACTTACCTTCCGAACCTACTTCACGCGCAACACGCGTTACTTCGGCAGAAAATGAATTTAATTGGTCTACCATTGTGTTGATGGTATTTTTCAATTCCAGAATTTCTCCTTTTACGTCCACCGTAATCTGGCGCGACAAATCGCCCTTTGCAACTGCTGTTGTTACCTCAGCAATATTTCTCACCTGACCCGTCAGGTTGCTGGCCATCTGGTTTACAGAGTCTGTTAAATCTTTCCATGTTCCGGCCACACCTTTTACATGCGCCTGCCCACCCAGCTTTCCTTCCGTTCCTACTTCAAGAGCAACACGCGTTACTTCTGATGAAAACGAATTCAGCTGGTCCACCATCGTGTTGATGGTGTTTTTCAATTCAAGGATTTCTCCTTTTACATCCACAGTAATCTTGCGCGACAAATCGCCCTTTGCAACTGCGGTAGTTACTTCGGCAATGCTTCTTACCTGCCCGGTAAGGTTGCTTGCCATCTGGTTTACAGAGTCTGTTAAATCTTTCCACACTCCGGCTACACCTTTTACTTTTGCCTGGCCGCCCAGCTTTCCCTCGGAACCCACTTCCCGTGCAACGCGGGTTACTTCCATGGAAAAGAGATTAAGCTGTTTCACCATATCGTTTACTTCCTTGGCAATTCGTGCAAACTCACCTTGCAAATCATGTCCTCCGATTTCCTGGGGCATCTTTTGAGAAAGATTTCCTTTTGCAACAGAACTGATTACGTGCGCAATTTCTATAGTAGGATGCACCAGGTCGGAAATAAGAGAGTTGAGTGACTCAACGCCTGTGCTCCATGCGCCCTTTGCACTCGGCACACTAATACGCTGTGTAAGCTTTCCTTGCTTGCCAATTGTATTACCGGCCTTGGTAAATTCTTCCATCATCCTCTCGTTAAGAGATATGATTTCATTCAGAGTATCACAAATTTTTCCGCTCACCCCTACTTGGTCAATAGGCATACGTACACCGAAGTTCCCGTTCTTAACCTCCGTTAAAACTCTGTAGAGCTCTCTTGCATCAGCAGAGCCCAATGATTGTTCGAGATTTGATTTCAGAAGTTGATTTGCAAGTGTCCTGGTTTTTGTTTTCCTGGAAACTTTAGGTTCTGCAATGACTAATTCGGCAGTGGCAGTTTCATCATTGAAATTGCTGCCATTTTCTTTTTTTGAATCCATTAAATTGGAATAAGAATTAAATTAGCAAACGGTAAGAGAAATAAGAGAGCTTTTTAAGAAAACGGGAGATGCTTTCAGGGATTAAAATTAAACGCTCAATATAAAATGTATCAGATATTCGATACTTTACGATAAACCTTCGATGGCTGAATAAAAAGCATCGACAATTTATTTCTTAAAAAAATTAATGACTCCGAAGGAGAAAAAATGCTTTTCGTCCCTGAAACAAAATTTCTAAATTGATTATCAATAATAAAAAGTGGAGCTGGAGGGAATTGAACGCACTAAAGTATGATGTCACTTTTACTTTGCCTTTTCTAAATCCATTCCGCACTTAGGACATTTGCCCGGCTTGTCACTAACTTCTTCGGGGTGCATGGGGCAATAGTATTTGCCTGTTCCTTCCAGTTTTTTTATGATGCTGTTTTTGGTAAAAAACCTGTAAGACAATCCGACAGTAGTTTGATGCTGTGACCCGACTTGCGTGTAATGAGGGTCGGTGTTCAGGAATTGGTAAACGGGAAAGTCGGATGAGGCATAGAGGGTGAACTTTCCTTTGGTGTAACTGACTTGCGGGGTGATGAATACTTTTTTATATCCTGTTGCTTGGGGGAAATAATTTGAAGGTCTGCCGAAGAGTAAAATATTTTCATTGATTTTCATCGTATCAACCCATTCATAACGCGTCTGCAAAGTTATTCCCAGATGGTTGAAAAATGATTTTCCAACAAACAGAGCAACACTTGCAAAATCACCGAGCTTTTCTCCGTTTGGATTCCATCCTTTTTTAATGTACATGGCATTGGCAAATAATTTCAGATTCTTTTCGGTATATCCTCTGAAAAGAAAAGTGTAGAAGATAATGTCGTTTGTACCAGAAGAAAGCTGGACGGATGTTGGTTTGGTGACGTAAAAGGTTTGCCCTGAGAATGGCTCAACATTTCCTGTTGAATCATTATAGCTGCCCAAAGGAATTTTAACCCCTAACCCCACTGTGACCTCTGTTCTTGTTTTTTCTTCTGTCCAGTTAATTACATCGTAACGGGGAAAAATTATTAAGTCGCCAATGCCTTTTGATTCATAAGTTGTCTGCGGATTATCGTTCAAACCAACCTCTTGTTTTTTAAAAAAGTATCCACTCTCAATAGACATGGTTAAATTCTTTGTGACCCCGTAACCTAATTTGAAATATTCATACGTGCTGCTGAAGCTATCAAACGTTCTTATGCTATCTGGCACCTGGGTATCTTTGGCATAAAACTTATCAGTGTTTATGAATTGGAAATTGGTGTTCAATTCCACCTGTCTTTCAAGCAGCACACCTTGTGATGCCCCGCCCGCGATAGGACTGCCGCTACCACCCGCACAGCATTGGGCCCGGGATATTGCCGGTACCAGGAGCAGAGAAGTCAGGAAGCTGAGTTTTATGAGGATTTTCATCATTGCATCTTGACGAATAAGTAAAAAGCCAACATTAAACAATGCTGGCTTTTTATCTATTGAATTTTATAATCAGCGTGAAACTACGACATTCACGAATTGATTTTTGTCTCCATCTGAAAATTTTACGAGATACATTCCTTCTGCATAACCTGCAAGATTCATATTCAGCCGGTTTTCTCCTGAAGAAAGTTTACCGGAAAAAATATTTTCCAATTTTTGACCCTGAAGGTTGTACAGTTCAACGTCCATTTGAGTGGAAACTGCAAGGTTGAATTTCATTTCAGCATTGTTCGCAACAGGGTTAGGAGAAATGTTTAATGAAGAAATCGCGCTGCTGGGCTCATTAATTCCAGTTGCGTTCAATGCAGAGTTAATAGCGTTCTGCAGATTGGTAGCATTAACTGAATTATTCACGTTGTAATAAACGGTATGGTTTGTACCACCTACAACAACAATTTTAGGCATTCCGGTCGAGCTATAATCTGCCATGCTGATTGAAGAATTAGAAAATCGAACCGCATTTGTCAAGCCGTTTGTATTTGCCCAACTGTTAACAGATGAACATGCTGTATTGCCATAGTCATCGCATAAGTACATATACACCGTATTTGGATTGCTGCTTTGATAGCTCTCACAAACATTATAAGTAGTAAGTGATGCGCTGACGCATGCACCGCATGGCATTACCCAAACGAGTACAATTACCTTTCCGGCATCAAGCTCAGTGAAAAGGTCGTGAGAGGTTGCAGCGCAATCGTTGCAATTAAAATTAACCGCTGTTTGTGCAAAACCTAAAAGTGATGCAGCGGATAGAATGATAGTGAGTAATTGTTTTTTCATTTGTTGGGTTTTTATGGTTAAAAACACTAAATTTAAATGCAAATATAAGCTATTCTATTATTATACAAATATAGGCCATCTACTGCTGTAAATAATTACAAAATTCTGCCAAAAACTTATATCCTGTCAACCAGTTGCCGTTTTCTTTTTCCAGATTTTTTGTAATCCTGCATGGTCATTCCTGTAAGCTTTTTAAATTGAGCAGAGAGGTGTTGGGGAGAATTGTATCCCATCGCCCACGCAATTTCGGAAAATTTAAGAATAGAATTATCAATCAGGTCTTTTGCCTTCTCAATCTTGAGCAGGATAAAATATTTTTCCACGGTAAGATTTCTGTGCCGTGAAAAAGTTTTTGAGAGTGTTCGATACGGAACCTTTATTTGCTCTTCGAGATAGGTAGAGAAAACAAAATCAGATTTTTCCATTTCGGCAAGACGATGCACCAAATCGAGCGTAGTAGTTTTAATTTTTTCAACGAGAATTTCTTCTTCGTTCTTTATTAAAAGAAACCCTCGATTATTGAGAGTAGTTTCAATTCGTGACAAAGCTATTTTGTCCGAAGGCGCATATCTTGCCTCACCAAGCCTTACATTTCGTATAATCAATCCGAGTGATTGCAACTCGTCTGTTACCACATCAATGCAGCGCTGGCAGCACATGTTGCGGATATGAATTGTTTCAGTAGACATAATGGTTTTTATTTTAATACGTGAATGTTATTCCACCTCCCAGTCCCATATCACTATCATAATGCGTGGATAAAGACAAATATTTTGTAATGATGTAACGAAAACCTGCCATGTACTCCTTATCAGAATTTAACATAAAGTTTAAGCGCAAATGGCTTGTAACGGGAACATCTTCTCTTTCTAATTGTAAACGGAATTTGCCATCCGTATCAATTCTTGCATCAGCTTTCAAAAGCATCGGTAATGTGTATTCTATTCCCGCGACAAATGCTTTGCGGTTATTTCTGTTGCTCACCTGACCAAACCAATTATTTTCTTCATCGCCAAAAATATTTTTGGGGCTGCCTTCCAAACTGAAAAAATTATCGGGCGGGTTACCTTCCTTTTTATAGTGATAATCAAAACCTGCATACACATACCACCATTGCATTTTTCCAAAATAGCGGCCAAGCATGGTTTCACTTTCATATCCATGTTCAGCATGATAGCCGAGATGCCACATGGTTTCTAATTTCCAACGCGTGTTAGCAATCATAGCTTCGCCATCACTACCGTTACTTTCAATTCCGATTTTTGCCATCGGATGAAATTCCCTGTCATCCCAATATAATTTTCGTAATGCCTTCGTGGGGTTTGGTAACTCAGGGTTTGGCGGTGAATTTTCGTAACTGAATATTCTGCCCATTCCGCTCATCATGTGATAAAGAATGTGACAATGGAAAAACCAGTCTCCGCTTTCGGTTGCTGCAAATTCAAGCGTGTCGGTTTCCATAGGCATGATGTCGAGGACATTTTTCAGCGGAGCGTGTTCGCCTTGTCCGTTCAGCACCCTGAAAAAATGCCCGTGCAGGTGCATCGGGTGACGCATCATGGTATTGTTGGTCAAAATGATTCTTATGTTCTCACCTTTGTGAATCAAAATTTTATCGGCTTCAGAAACAGTTTTGTTGTTGATGCTCCAAACAAAACGATTCATATTTCCTGTAAGCTCAAAATGAAATTCTCTAAGTGTTCCTTCCGGCAGCGTAGTTTTTTTTGGTGAACGCAGCATCCCGTAGTTGAGTGTAATTATTTCGTGCTGCTCTCCTTCTTTTACATAATGAGTTGAATCATTCATGTTCATCTGCATCTGCTTGTCATGCTCTTTTGATTTTTTCTTTTTAGATTTTTCCTCCCCGGTAATTTCGGGATACATTACTGTGTTCATATCCATTGTCTGGTTGCTCATGTGCATTCCCATATCATCCAAATCACCGTTCATTTTCATCATGTCATTCATCATCTTCATGCCCTCAAAATATTTGAGAGTTGGCAAGGGAGTTGCAGGCATTTTCATTCCGTTGCCGAGCCAGAGCGATGTTGATTTAGTTCTGTCTTCAGACGTTGCTAAAAATTCGTAGCTCATATTATCAGGAACGGTAACAATCACATCGTAGGTTTCAGCAACACCTATTATCAGGCGGTCAACTTCTACGGGTTCTACATCTTCACCATCATTTGCTACTACAGTGATAGTGCCTCCTGAATAAGTAAGCCAGAAATAAGTAGCAGCACCACCGTTCACAATGCGCAACTTTACCTTATCGCCTGCCTTGAATTGCGGTTGCTCGTCAGCAGGTTTGCCGTTAGTCAAAAAAATGTCATAGGCGACATCGCTTACATCCATTGCCAGCATCCGTTTCCATTCATTAGATACTTTGGTTTTAAAGTGCCCTTCCTTAATTGCCTGAAAATAATTTTGCGTACTCCCTTTTTTTATGGCATACCAATCGGTAGCATTGTGTAAGCTGCGATGCACTTCATACGGTTTTTCATTCGTCCAGTCGCTTAATAAAACAGGAACTTGCTTTATTTTCGGTTCATCTCTTTTGAGAAAAATCAAAATGCCGTACATACCGATTTGTTCCTCCAATTTAAAATGAGAGTGATACCAATACGTTCCGTTTTGCACAACAGAAAACTTGTACAAAAATGTTTCTCCCGGATTAATGGGCATTTGTGTCAGATAAGGAACGCCATCAAATTGATTGGGCAGAATTACTCCATGCCAATGAATTGTTGCAGGTGTTTTCTTTAAATTGTGGACGTAAACTTCAGCCGTATCGCCTTCGGTGAACGTTAGCGTTGGCATGGGAATGGAACCATTTGCCGCAATTGCATGCCTGGGTTTGCCCGCATAGCTTACTATAGTATCAGTTAAGTATAAATGATACACAACTGCTTTGCCCGGTTTTTGATTTACATGCTCGATTTCCTGATTAATAACGTTTGAGCTGTCCTTTTTATTTATATTTTCTTCCTTAGGTTTAACAGGTTGAGGCATATGATGTTCGTGCTGAGCAAGCGCAACACCGCACATAAAAAATATATTTGCTGTCAGAAATATTTTTTTCACTGAGAAGATTTTTTTTCCTATGGCGATTAACTTGGCCTTATTCAATTTCTACCTGAGTAACCGAGCGATTAAACAGTATCATTTTGCTTTGATAGTTTCTTTTGTTGAACCGCATTTAAGCATTTTGTTTCCGAAATAAGGGTTCTTTATTTCTTCCGTCTCGCTTATCCAATATGCGCCTTTACCATCATTTGCCATTGGGCAGAACTGGTAATACAAATTACCAGTGTCGATGTTAAGAGCCTTGAGCATCTTGTAGAAGTTGATGGATAGTTTTGCGAAATGCTCCCGCTGGTGTTCAAGCTCGTCTGTTTGTTTCATGTGTTCTGCATCGTAGCTTAATTTTTCTGAATACTGCATCCAGATTTTATGCTGGTCAGCATAAAGTTTTTCCATCGGCACGTCATTAATGGTGTTAAAAAGAGTTTTTGACGCTGCACGAACACTATCGCCATTATCTTTTATCAGCGCATTTTTTACGTTTAGATAAGCAGTGATTACTTTTTGCACCGGACTGACTGCGGTGTCCTGCGCAAAAATATTTTGTGCGAGAGCGGTTGCAGTAACTGCAATAAAGAGAATTAACTTTTTCATTTTTAAAAGAATTTAATAAAAGGAATTTATGATGACTGGACTACAAATAGTCCTGCCCCGATAACTATCGGGGTGACGAAAAACTAAAAAATCAAATCAGGAAACTGTGAATGAAAAGACGGATGTCCGCTCTCGATGGAGGTGGATGAAAACTGTTGTAATCAAAAAGAGTTTTATCTGATCCAATGGGTTGCAGAATATATAAAGGAACAATTGCAGCAACTACAGATGAAAATGATTTAATTGAAAAGTCCGCCTTGTCTTGTGTATATTGTCCTGTAGCACCAAAGAAGGCAAAATGCATGTCCTGGCAACCTTCGTCTTTACTCTCCTCATTTGTTTTATGGTCGCAACAACTTTTATGAGGATGGTCTTTATCATCATCCTCGGTGTTGCAACATACGCTTGTACCAAGTGCACACAAAGCAGAACACAAGTGCATATATAGTACTATCCCTATAATAAGGAAACTGAGGCTTTTTGATAGGATACCGCTCGTTTTCACTTGTGATGTCAAAGATATAAATATTTATGATGAACACGGAGTGAACGGTTTTTAAAATGCTAATAATTTGTCAAAATATGAAAGTTATAAGATTGAAAATATTAAAGAGCAAGTGATGGCTAATTACCCATCTGATTTTGCAAAAATTGTACGACCACATCAAAGGGTTGTTTGCCAAATTCTGAGGCAATGGATTCGCGCAGGTTACTGTTACTATTAATGTCATAGAAAACCATTCGTCCATTTTTGGTTAATAAATATTCAACGCTGCCTGTTGCATGTCCGCAGGCGTGAATAATTTTTTTGCCTGCTTCAACAGCTCTCGACTCCACGTTCGGGTAAGCATAAAATTCCGGTTTTGAAGATATATCGGGGATTGCTTCGCAATGACCATTTCCTTCTTCAGGATTGCAAACCACCGAAGGGCATAAATTGAATTTGCCGTTGGTCACCACGCGCATCGCATATAAAAGCTCACCACCTACAAATTCGAGACGGACTATTCCTTGCTGAGAATCATAGTCTAGCTTTTCCTGCAAGAGCAAAAGATTTTCAGGCAACCATAATTCCGGCTGTCGTTGAAGCAGACCTTCAAGTTCAGTCAAATCATTTACAAGAAACATACGTGCTCCGCTTCCGCCTTGTTCTGGTTTTAGAAGCATAGGAAACAGGAGAGCTCCGTTCATATTCTTTAAAGCATCCACGTTATTGAACACAATGGTTTGAGGATGGTCAATACCGAGTTTCTTTAGTAATGCAATCTGGGAGCTCTTGCTCATTTCAATCTGTATGGACTTACTGCCATTTAAGACTTTACATCCTTCCATTTCCAATTGAAGGCAAAGCGCCTTTGCAAAGGGTATGGCATGCTGGTTGCCGCGCAGGTATGCGCTCGGGCTTACAAGGTTGTAATACAAATCCGCTTCGGCAATAGACTGCCCGTTGAAAGCGCCTCGTTTCAGATCAAATTTTGTGTAGCGTATTTTTTTGCGCTCCAGTGCTTCGAACAATGGCTCATGCCATTGCGGATGCTCATAGATAATACCAATATCAAACTTTCGTTTCATTTTATTTGGGAGGATTTTTTGTTCCGATTAATCGGAACGGGTTAAACAAAGAGAATCAAAAAACCTTTTCTCCCAAGCAAGGACAACAACAGCAACAATAGTTGCCGGCTGAATAAAAAATCCTGCTCAGTATATTAAGAAAAGATATGAAGGATAAATTTCTCATTATTTGAATAACAAAGATAAGTCAAAAATTGTTTAATGTCAATACCTCACAAGGTTTTCTTTACCTCGCCAATGCCTTGCTCCACCTGTGTTTGGGAAGAATTGACTTTTTGAAAAGAAAATCTTCAAATAAGCTCCGTGTCTATTTTGTTATATCATACGGGTCAACGGATACTTCGGCTCTGTAACCGGAGATTAGCTGGAGTGTATTAATATCTACAACAGTGATATATCCGTTTTTACCATCACAAATCGGAGCATGATGAGCGGACCCTCCTGTTACATTCCTGTTTGCTACATAAAGTTTTTGACCCGCCTCATCCATAACAATTCCCCGCGACTCATTGCCAGCGTATAAATCCATAACATAAGAATCCGTTTGATAATTTATTACATAGATGGCGCTAACATGGTTTGTGTTGGGAGCGCCCATACAGCTAGCAAACAGGTATGGGGTGGAAGAAGACAAATACATTCTTGACGGATTGCTCGCTAAAGGAATTACTGCGAGCAAACTGTCATTTGATGCCTGCATGATTCTTAATTCAGAAGACATAAGGCACGTAACAAAATATTTTGCTTCATCAGCGTTTAGCATAACAGATGAAGGGTCTAACGATGAACCGTAATCAACCGGCACTCCGGTATCCAGTGATATTTCGTTGATGATTGGTGAAAGCGGGTTGGTAATATTTATTTTATAAATGTAATTCCCCTGCTGGGGCGCAACAAGCAATATAGAAGACGCGCTGTCAACATAAGAGTCGAAGGGATTTATTAATCCTGTTTGCCAGCTTGTAATCGTTTGCATATTTTCTAAATCAACATAGAGGATTCTGCCGTTCGGTTGCGCATCGGTAACGAATGCCTTGTGTGAATCATGCGTAATAGTCACTGAAGTCCAGACTCCGGAACCTATTGGAATTTGTCCGACATAAGAATTATCGGATGTTCTGAATTTCTGAATAACAGTTCCGTTATAGAAAATCACATACCAGAAAAGTTTATCAGGCGAAACCTTTACCATAACTGGCTGCTCAATATCATCCCTTATGCCAACATCAATATACCTCATCGCCAGCCCCGACTCGGCATCCATCACAGTCACCACATCGCAGCCACGGTTGCAGATGTAGAATTTTGTTTTGTTTTCGTAATCGGAAAATTTTACAAAACCGTTTTTATCAGGAGCACCATCCTGAACCCAGTTGTGAAGAGTGGCAACCTCATCGTAGGATAATTTCGTAGAACCAAACGGCATCACGGGCTGAAGTTGTATATTCCCGAAATCAGGATATGTGTTGGTATAATACATAAGAGTGCTGAAATCGGTGCGGTACGGAATCACACTTGCTCCCCCGCGCCCACCCTCAAACATTTTGTTCCATGTTTCAAACGAAAGCCCGGCAGCCGCGTCTTTGTCATTGTCGGTGTGGCATCCGGTGACAGCGCATTTGGTAATAATAATATTTTCTACATTTTGCGGATAGCCGGTATCATAACCGGGGCCGACTCTATCATAAGAACATGATAACGGCAGAATCAGGGAAACAACTACAATAATGTATAATAAAGACCTTATCTTTTTCAATCTAAATCTTCTGCACCTGTAACAATTTAATTAATCACAACTTTTTTTGTCGAAGTGTAACCATTCAAATTCACCGACAGAAAATAAATTCCGCTTTCAATTTTCATTGCCCTGACAGAAAGCGAGAATTTGTTTTCGCCCCGATTTAGTTTCGGACGACCTGAATAAACCGTTTTGCCTGTAACATCCGTCAGGCGGATAAATGGTATTTCGATTGAGGTACTGTTAACTATGACATTTAAATCATCCGTTGTCGGATTCGGATAAATATTCCATGATACATCCGAAGCCGGTTCTGAAATTCCCGTCGGTAAGTCACCAATGAAAATATCATCCACATAAACATTATTGCCATAATTGCTTAATGAAGTAAACATTACAATAACATTTGTCTGGCCTGCATAGCTTGACATGCTGACCGAATCGGTTCTCCATTGTGCAGAACTCGGTGTCCAGGCAGATGTGGATGCAGCGGCAGTGGACAATGTCGCTCCTGATTTATTATAAACTGTCGTCCATGTTGCTCCGCAATTGGTAGAGACCCTTACCTGCAATGCGTCAGTTGAAGTATTATATTGCGCATGAGCAACACTGAACTTTAACCAAGTGTTTGCTGTGCCGCTTGTAAAATCAATAACCGGAGACATCAGGTAATCTAACTGCCCAATGATATTCATTGCACCGGAATAATTGTCCATCTTCATGCTGCCCGTGCTAAGCCCGAAACCGCCAACTGCATTACGGCTCATCTTATTGTTAGGATTGAAGTGAACGTAATTCCATCCTGAAGGAGGAAATGTTGCGGAAGCAAATCCTTCCGAGAAAGGTAATGCGGTTGGAGGGTTAATCGTTCTGAAAGCACCTGTCATCGTATTGTTTAAGTCCACTTCATCAGCTGAACCATTAACTGTAAGCACTGAAACAGAAAGCAGATGACTTCCTGTTGTAACGGAAGATGATGGCAATGCAACGGAGACAGTTCCTGCCGGAGCGAGCGTTCCATTCCACGTATATGCAACCGGAGAACCGCTATCAAGCGTGTATTGCATAGCGACAGAGGTAACTGCGTTTGTACCATTATTGGCAATAGTTACTGATGGAGCAATAGCCCCGCTGCAATCATCAAAAGCAGTGGAGTAAAAACATCCGGCATAATTTGCTGTTACATTTTCTACTGTTGGCGAATTGATGCTTCTGATTGAAACGTCTGTTGCAGGCAAAGTCACATCAAGACGATATAAAATATTTTCTGTATTGTTGACACACCAGATATGCCCATCAGGCCCCACCTTCACGCCCATCATTCCCGAATGTCCTGTTGTGATTGTCGCAAGAAGTGTGAAAGACGGATTCGTACTATATAAATAAATATTTCCGTTTGTATAATCGGATACGATTAATCTCCCATTGTAATAATCTATGCCACACGGTTGCGTAGTAAGAGTTGCAAGCAGTTCAACTGTTGCACCCTGCACATTATAATACCCGGCAAGCGGTTCCTGGGCAGTGGATGGAACCGTTAAATTTCCGACAACGCTGCCACTGAGTGTATTCATGCGTTTGATAGCCTTGGGCCCACCATCAATAAAATAGAGCCAGTGATTCACTTTGTCTAATACCATATGACTTGGAACTCCAGCAACACGCGTAACAGGAACATCTGTGTAGCGCCAGATTTTTCCGGCTGAGTGATTATCATAACCGGGACCGTGGTCTTGCACAAAATCATATTTGCAGATGTTGCCGTTATATCCATCCATCACCCAGTATGCCATTGCCGAATCATGAGCAATGCCCATAGCAAAAGGGCTTTGATGCAGCATATCAATATGACTTCCGAGAGGATAACCGCTTACCCAATTGTTCTGAAAGACTTTAGCGAAAATATTAGTATCGGATAACCATAATGCCGGTCCCATAAATGTTGGAGAAGCAGAGTTCGTATTTTGAATTTCAGAAACACATGCCCACTTACCGTCATTACCAAATGCAAACGCGCTTGGATATGCCATAAAATGACTGGTGTGCGTATCCTTCCTATACTGGCTTGTTTGATTCGGAAGACCAGCATTGTAGAAAATTACGGAAGTTCCACCGTTGGATGTTCCATAATTCGCAATCCATAATTCGTTGCTGTTTGGTTTAAAATCCAAGTCGCGCGGCTGACTTACCTGGTTGGCACTTGTGCCGATAGTGGTAAGCGTTGCCGGATTGCTGATATAATTGTCGAGATAATTCGTCTGGGCGCTGGCAGCGTAACAACATGCGGCAACAAAAAAGATGAGTAGATTTTTTTTCATGGGTCTGTCCTGGTTTTATAGGTTAAAGATAAATGCAAAAATAATTTCATACAAGTGTATTTTATTACATTATTCTGCAATAAACTTATATGCTTCGCGAGGAGTTTGTTTCTTTTTTCTCGCATTTTCCATGATATACACGAGCTTTATTGCGGTTACTAATTTTTTCTGGCTATTTTTTGTTTGCTGGTTTTACCCTTAACATTTTTGCATTAATCGCAACTACTATCGTACTTAAGCTCATTAATACTGCACCTGCGGCAGGGCTTAGCATAATGCCCCATTTAAACAATACTCCTGCTGCTAAAGGCAATGCAATAACATTATATCCTGTTGCCCAACCCAGATTCTGAATCATTTTTCTGTACGTTGCCTTGCCAAACAAAATCAAGTTTACAATGTCTTTCGGATTGCTGTTTACTAAAATTATTCCCGCTGTTTCTGCTGCAATGTCACTGCCGCTTCCGACAGCGATTCCCACATCGGCTTGTGCTAATGCAGGTGCATCGTTTACTCCGTCACCCGTCATCGCAACAAATTCACCATCGTGCTGTAATTGCTTTATCTTTTCTAATTTTTGATGCGGTAATACTTCGGCAAAAAATCCATCCATATTTAATTCATCACTTACGCTCTTTGCAACTTTTGCATTGTCGCCCGTGAGCAAAACAGATTTAATGCCGTTGGCATGAAGTGTCTGTATTGCTTCATAGGATTCAGGTCGTATTTTGTCTGCTAACCCAATGTACCCTGCGGGTTGGTTATTGATAATAACGAATACGATTGTCTCTGCTATGTTGCTTGAATAGTTTTCAGGCAACAGAATTTTATTCTCACTCAAATATCCCGGGCTAACTACCTTAATATTTTTTCCTTCCACAACCGCCTCTACTCCTTTTCCTGTGATGGCTTTAAAATCATTCGTTTGAGGAATAGTAGCTGATAGTTCTTTCGCCTTTGAAAGAATCCCCGTTGCAATGGGATGCTCTGAATTTTGCTCTAGTGCGGCAGCAAGACGAATAATTTCTTTGTCGTCATAAGTTGTCAGCAAAGATTTTATTCGCACTACTTCAAATTTGCCAATCGTAAGAGTTCCGGTTTTATCAAAAATTATTGTTGTGATTTTTCTTGCATTTTCAAATGCTGTTCTGTTTTTAATGAGCAAGCCATTTTTAGCAGAAAGGGATGTTGAGATAGCAACAACCAACGGCACAGCTAATCCCAAAGCATGAGGGCAACAAATTACAATTACTGTTACCATTCTTTCCAGTGCAAATACGAGTGATTGATTTCCGGCTGTTAACCAGAAAATGAATGTTCCAACCCCGGCGAGCAATGCAATAATGGTAAGCGTACGTGCTGCTTTATCGGCAAGAAGTTGAGTTTTTGATTTTGCCTTTTGAGCATCGTTAACAAGTTTAATAACCCGCGACAAATAAGAATCCTTTGATGAATGAGCGACTGAAACTTTCAATGAACCGTTTCCATTGATTGACCCCGCAATTACTTTTTCATCTTTTTGTTTTCTCACAGGGACTGATTCGCCTGTAAGCATTGATTCATTAATATAGCTTTCGCCTTCTGTAATAATTCCGTCTGCTGCTATATTTTCTCCCGGTTTTATTAAAATTAAATCGCCTTCTTTAAGCGAATCGGTTTTTACATCCATGATATGTTCCCCATGAACCATGTGCGCAACCGAAGGCATTAGTTGAACCAACAGTTCCAATTCCCTTGATGCACCTGCAACGGATTTCATTTCGAGCCAATGCCCCAACAGCATAATGAGAATGAGTGTGCAGAGTTCCCAGAAAAAATCCATTCCCTGCAAACCGAAAACTGTTGCAACACTGTAGATATAGGCAACGGAGATAGCAACTCCAATCAAAGTCATCATTCCAGGTGCTCCATTCTTTAATTCACCGACTAATCCTTTTAAGAAGGGTGAGCCTCCGTAAATAAAGACCACTGTTGAAAGAGTAAAGAGCAAGTATGTTGAACCCGTAAATGAAAGATTGAAGTGAAACCAATGTTGAATCATTGGCGAAAGCAGTATGACAGGAATGGTAATAATCAAGGTAATCCAAAAACGTTTTTTAAAATCATCAACCATTTTGCCATGCCCATACTTATGCTCTGAAGAATCTTTTACCATCTTCTCTAATTTCATTCCGCATTCAGGGCAGTTGCCCGGTTCCTTTTTAGTAATATAAGGGTGCATCGGACAATAGTATATATCGTTGCCCCCGTTATTTTCGGACACTTGATGATGATGTTGGTGGTTATGGTGTTCCATTTTTTTTCAATGTGATTGATTCATTTTCTCCATAGGCATATCATCCATTTTCATATCCGCCATTGGCATCATTCCTCTTTTAAAAACATATTCGCTGTTTATTAAATATGCACCGCTGACAACAACTATTTCTCCCTCTTGCAGCCCTGAGACGATTTCCAATTTGTTGTTATTTTCAATTCCCGTTTCAACCATTCTTGATTCAAACCCTCCTTCAGCATTCTGAATCCAGACGGTGGAATGTTTTGCTTCACGAATAACCGCATCAACAGGTAAAACAATTGCCTGCTTTTCATCTGAATGGATTGTGACATACACTTGCATTCCCGGTTTGAATTTTTTTCGTGAATTGTCAACCTGGATTCTTACCAAATTAATTTTGCTTGCGTTCTGCAATTCGGGATTTATAAAAGTAATTTCACCTTCCGTAACTTCTTCAGGCATACCTTCGGGAATAATCTCAACTTTTTTGCCAGCACCAAGTAAATCCAGTTCGTCTGAATAAATCTGCGCTTCCACCCAAAGAGTATTTAAGTCAGCGAGCTTGAAAATTTTTGTTCCTTCATTTACGTTGTCGCCCTGCTTTATAGAGATTTCGGTAATTGTACCCGACACCTTACTATATACGGTGGTCGTAATTTTTGATTGCTTTCTTTTTTCTAGTTCTGCAATTTGATTTCCAAGCAATCCCAATAAGAGTAATTTATTTTTTGCAGCTCTGATAACACTCACTCCTCCCAGCAATTTTGATTTTTCAACGGCAATTAAATACTCATCTTCCGCAAGCATAAGCTGACGACTGTATATATCGTATATCGGTTCTCCTATTTTGATTTCTTTCCCCAAAACTTTATGATATAATTTTTCAATCCGCCCATTTACGCGAGAGGATATTTGTTCCGTTCCGCTTTCATTTATTGCAAACACTCCATTCAAAACTGTTTCTTTGCCAATAGAAGAAACACGTACAGTATCTACTTTCACATTTGCAAGTTTTTTTTGCTCGGCATTTAACTTGATAATGTTGATTTGATTTTTGTCTATCGTAGTTTTTGCCAGTGGCATTTTGCAGATAGGACACATGCCAGGTTGTTTTTCCAAAACCTGCGGGTCCATAGAACAGACATAATATTCATTCTCCGCCAAAACCTCTTTTGGTTTCCTGTTGCACGAGGTGAGAACTGCGCTGCAAGACATCCACAGTAAAATTCCAAACAAAAGAGGTTTATTTCTCATTACCATTTAATTTAATGAATGCTTCACTGTCAACTAAATAATGTGCTTCAGTAGCAATTTCATCCGCTTCTGTCAGTCCATCTGCAACTTCAGTCATATCGTTTGTCATTATTCCCGTCTCAACTTTCCTGGCAAAGAAATTTCCATCCCGTTTTACAAACACGATTTTTTCCTTGCCCAAATCCACAAGTGCGGAAAGAGGAATCCAAAGTGCTTCGACTTCTGCACCTTTAATTTTGGCTTTTACAAGCGTGCCTACTTTATGATTGTGTTCGCTATTATCAATGTAAACTTTCGCAGTAATAGTCTTAAGTCCTTGCTTAAATACCGGCTCTATAAAATCAACCTTCCCGTTCATAGTCATGCCTGTGTTATCGGCAATTGTAACTTCAACCTCTGAGCCAACTTCTACCTTAGAAATATCTTCTGGCTTTATTTGCAGCACTACGGCAACCTCGTGTGGGTTGACGACATTAAAAACAGTTTCACCCATCATTACATACGTCCCTTCTTTAACAGGTAGTTCTTCTCCTGCTAGATTGTTTTGCGGGGGCATGCCATTCATTTCAGCGGACATTTTCATTGCTGCATGAGCATGCCCTTCATAACTACTGTAAACAGGAACTGTTTGCATTACTTTTCCCGACTGCATTATTTCATTAAGTAATTTTTCAGTAAAGCCGAACAATCGCAGTTTCTGTTTTGCTGCATTAATTAATGATGTTTCCCCTGAATCATTTTTCAAAAGATAAACGAGATTTTCCTGTGCGGTTACTATTTCAGAAGAATAGATTTCAAAAATTTTTTCGCCTTTATGAATAGGTTGATAGGGGTATCTTATATAGAGCTTTTCAATTCTTCCTGAATACAGTGAAGAAATATTATTTTCAGTTCGATTGTCATAATCAATGTATCCGTCAGCAGACACATCAGGATTAATTTTTTGAAATACCGGATAAACAGTTTTTACCGAAGCCAACACGGAGTTGTTTACGGGCTTCAAAACCTTATCCAGCAGTTCATCAGAAGTTTTCAAAACCAATTCCATTCCGTGGCATTCTGCCTTTGGACATCTTCCCGGGTGGTCTTGCTGCACTTCAGGATGCATAGGACAATAATAGATTTGAGATTTGAGATTTGAGATTTGAGATTTTTCCGTGGCAGTTTTTTCATGGCAGGAAAACAGGAGCACGCTGAACAACAGCACCCACGTATAGCGTATAACGTATAACGTATAACTCCTACCGTATTTGCATTTCTTTCTCATAATCTGCCTGCGTTTTGAGTAATACTTCGAGGTGCTTTAAATATTCCATCTGCGCCATTTGTAAATCATCCCATGCAAGCAATACTTTCATCAACTCACCTGTGTTCTGACTGTATGACAAAAGATAAGTGTCAAAACTTTTTTTGTATGCAGGAATAACTTTGCTTTGATAATTGTCAACTTCTGTATATTCTGTATTGAGTTCCAATGCAAGCATCGTCACCATTTGATTCACAGAATTAATCATCGCTTCTTTGTCTTGCGCCATTGCAGAAATTTCATAACCCATTGCTTTTGCCTCGCTCTTATAACCATACGCGGATTTTGAAAAGATGGGTATCTTCATCATAAACATAGCTGCATATAAGGGTTGTCCGCCGGTAAGCATAGCGTGGTGCTCAAACCTGAAACCGTAACCGGGCTTTCCCTGTAATGACATCAGGTTTTGATTCAGTGTCATAGAAGAGATTTCACTGGTCATTTTTAGAATGTCGCTCCGCATTGCCGCGAGTGAATCACGGGGAGGAAATAAATTTTTTCCGCGATAATTTTTAATAATTCCAATTGAGTCAATATCAAATTGAGCATTGACATCTGCATTCATCAGGTAATTGAGCGTGACCGTCAGTGACTTTACCATATTCTGTTCATGAACAAGCATGGTCTCTGAATCCGCAAGACGCGCTTTAGTTTTATAAACCGTACCCAAATCCTCCATGCCCGATGCCAGGTGTTTTTCGCTTATATCAATCATCGCCATCATTAACTCAATATTTTCTTTAATGATGGTAATTTTTCTCTCCGTAATATATCTTTCATAGTATGCTTCTTTCGCCTGGGCAAACATTTGATTCTTCTGGTAATCAAATTCGCTTTGTCTTATCGCAGCAAATGATTTGTAGTAATTTTCTTTTGCCGTATTTATCTTGCCGTTCGGAAACCATTGCTCTGCCACAAGCATCGCCATATATTCGTTATTCTCAAAGTCAAATGAATATGGGTTATCGCCCGCCTGAACACCGAGCATTGTCGGTTCCCATACCCTTGCTCCTTTCACCCTTTCGTTCGCACCTATGATTTTGTTCGTGTATGAAAGGAGCCGAGGGTTATTTTTTTCAATTCGTGATAAGACGGAATCAAGCGGAAGCGTCTGCCCGTTTGCAGAAATAAATAGTATACAACCACTCAGCAGTACAATTATTTTTCTTTTCATTTCCTTTAATGTTTAATTGCCGATTCCACCATATCCATTTTGCCGAACTTATTTAATTCATATTCCTTCACCATTTCAAATACCACGGGAGTAGTAAGCAGAACAAATACAGAAGAGGTTAATATTCCTCCTATCATCGGAAGAACAATAGGAACCATTACATCGCTGCCTACACCATGACTCCACAACACAGGCACAAGACCGAACAGCATCACCGCTACCGTCATCATTTTGGGACGAAGCCGCTGTGCTGCTCCGCGATAAACGTATTCCCGTAAATCATCATTGGAAATTGTCTGGCGTGAATTGCCCTTGAGCCGGACTAATTCATTCATGGATTCGTGTAAGTAAATTACCATGAAGATGCAGGTCTGCACAGCGATGCCGAACAGCGCGATGAATCCTACTGCAACAGCTACAGATAAATTTACGTGATAGAAATAAACCATATAAACCCCACCAACAAGTGCAAACGGAATGGTGATTAAACTGAAGAATGCTTCGCGGATGGATTTGTAAACCATAAAAAGTACGAGGAAAATAATCATGAGAACAATCGGGCAAATAATTTTTAATGTGTTTGCTGCCCGTATTTGATTTTCCCATTGTCCGCTCCATTCAATAAAATATCCTTTAGGGAGTTTTTTAATTGTGTCGTCAATTTTTTTCTGTGCATCGCTGACGGTGCTTCCTAAATCTCTTCCGCGCACGTTAAATAAAACTGTTCCTCTTAAAAGTGAGTTCTCCGATTGAATCATAGGAGGCCCGTCTGCCCAGAAAATTTCTGCAACGGATGAAAGCGGAATAATTCCATAATCCATTGTTTGAATTGGTATTCGTTTTATTTCATCAATAGAGCTGCGGTAATTTTGCGATAGCCGCGCATTAACGCTGAAGCGCTGTCTCCCTTCAATCGTAGTTGTAAGATTCATCCCACCAAGTGCCGATTCAATCACCATGTTCACATCGTCTACACTTAATCCATACCTGCCTATTTCATCTTTATTAATTTGAATGTCCAGATATTTTCCACCGAGAATAGGTTCAGCATATAAATCCTTTACACCATCCATTCCTGTAAGCGCATGTTTTACCTCTTGCGCAATCCTGTTTAATGTATCCAGGTTATCTCCCATTATTTTTATTCCCACGTCTGTTCTTATTCCTGTTGAAAGCATATTGATTCGGTTGATGATTGGCTGTGTCCAGCCGTTCACTGTTCCGGGAATCTGAAGTTTAGCGTTAAGGGCATTGATAATATCATCCTTCGTCATCCCTTCCCGCCATTCCGATTTTGGTTTTAACAATATGATTGTTTCAATCATACTTATGGGAGAGTTGTCCGTAGCTGTGCTGGCACGTCCTGCTTTGCCGAGAACATTTGAAACTTCAGGAAGGGTTTTGATTAGCTTGTCCTGAACTTGTAGCAGACGTTTAACTTCTGAATTGGAGACATCAGGAAGAGTTACCGGCATAAACAATATGCTTCCTTCGTCAAGCGGAGGCATAAACTCCGTTCCCATATTCATCATCATGGGGATACTGATGAGTAATGCAATAATATTTATTGCTAGTGTTGTTTTTCTCCATCGTAAACACCATTTTACAATAGGAGAATAAAATTTCTGTAGAATATTATTTACAGGATTCTTGGTTTCAGGTCTGAATTTTTTTCCTTTCAGTAGAAACGAGGCAAGAACAGGAACAAGTGTGACAGCAATAAACGCATCTATAAGAAGGATAAAAGTTTTTGTCCACGCAAGGGGAGAAAATAATTTTCCTTCTTGTCCCGTAAGCAGAAATACAGGGAGGAATGAAGTTACAATAATGATGGTAGAATAAAATGCACCCTTGCCAATCTGCTGACATGCTTGCTCTATAATAGCCAGGCGTTTTTGCTCTGCTGCTTTTTTTTCTTCGTTCATTTCCTGTCTCCGTTTTGTGAATCAGCTAGATGCCTGTACGCGTTTTCTACCATCATAATTCCATCGTCTACGACAACGCCTATCGCCAGTGCGATTCCGGTGATGGACATTATATTTGAAGAAATGCCGAATGCCTGAAGTAAAATGAAGCTAGCAGCGATTGAAACAGGAATCTGAATGATGATGATGAATGCACTTCGGGCATGAAAAAGAAAAATCAGAACGATTAATGAAACAACAATCATTTCTTCAATGATTGTTTTCTTCACAGAACCGATTGCTGCTTCAATAAGTTCGCTTCTGTCGTATGCTGTCCTGAATTTTACTCCTTCCGGCAGACCTTTTTCCACATCTGTAATTTTTGCTTTGACGCGCTTAATCACTTCATCAGCATTTTCGCCATAGCGCATCACGATAATTCCGCCTACCGTTTCTCCCTCGCCATTCTCATCAAAAATTCCGAGACGCAAATCACCGCCCATCTGGATTCCTGACGAAACCATTGCAAGCGTTATAGGAGTTGTTCCATCTTTCCCTACCGGAATTTTTTTCACATCATCAATGTTCTTAATGTAACCCAAGCCGCGAACGATGTATCCCATATCACTCATTTCAAATTTTCTTCCACCCACATCGTTGTTGTTTGACTTTACTGCTTTCAAAACATCCATCATAGAGACATGGTAGTAGTTCAGTTTGTATGGGTCAAGGTTGATTTGATATTGCTTCTGAAATCCACCGAATGAAGCTACTTCACTTACTCCCTGCACTGTTTGAAGCACGTATTTCACATACCAATCCTGCAAAGCCCGCAGTTCACCCAAATCATATCCTTTTGCGTCAAGAGTGTACCAGAAAATATGCCCAACGCCTGTTCCGTCCGGGCCTAACGTAGGAGTTACATTTTCGGGAAGCAACCGTTGAGCGTAATTCAACTTTTCCAGCACTCGCGTTCTTGCCCAATAAATATCTACGTCATCATTGAATACCACATAGACGAAGCTCATTCCGAACATGGAAGTGCCTCGCACGTTTTTTATTTTCGGAATGCTCTGCAAATTAGATACGAGCGGATAGGTAACCTGGTCTTCAATTACCTGAGGGCTGCGCCCCATCCACTCCGTAAAAACAATAACCTGGTTTTCCGATAAATCAGGAATTGCGTCAATCGGATTTTCTTTAACAGAGTATGCACCCCATATAAACAGCCCTATGCTGAATAACAGCACAAGCCAGCGATTGCGAAAAGATAAAGCGATGAGATATTTGACCATCTGCTCTTACTTCTTTGGTCGCTCGTACTTACAACAACTATGCAAGCCATTGTATGCCTCATCGGAAGCTGTGGTGTATTCATTATCGTAACCTACAGCTGCTATTTTCTCTCCGATTTGCTTGATGGATATTTTACCTGTATCATAGGTTACAGTAAGCATCAGGGTTTCTTTATTCCATTTCTTTGAAAGAATACCATCTTTCTTTTTCAATGCTCCTTCAATTTTTGCTTTGCACATATCACAATTGCCATACACTTTAATGGTTTCCGTTTTTTTGTCTTGTGCTATTGCCGTGCTAATACCTATCATCAGTAAGTAGCACAACATGATAATAATTTTATTTTTCATTTTATTTACGAATTAATAATTGGAAAATGGAATAACCGCATTTTCAGTTCTATGAAAATGCGTGAGCACCTCCGAAAAGATGGAGGTCAAATCAAAAAAAGAAAATCAAACGAGAATTACTCGATGGAGAATAGAAAGCGAAACCGAACTTTCAGGAGGAGCATGATTGGGGGTGAAAAGGAAATAATTTCTCTTTTCTACCGCAACGGTAGAAATAAAATTCGGAGCTAAAAAAATTGTTGAGATTACTTTTACGTTCGGCAAAGTGCAAGATGCAGAGGAAAGATAATTCTCTTTTACCTTAAAAACCTTCGTTTCGTTTTCACAGCATCCACTCATCGTCTTGCCGCAACACGACTTAGGATTCAGAGCTAATGAAACAGAAGTACCTTTCATTTTACAATGATGGAAAGTTACTCCCATACCGGAAGTAGTTACTAAAAACAGAAAAGCAAGCAATATGGAAACGATATTTTTCAAGCGGTTTTTAATTACTGATTAGCAAATATACGGAAGTCAATTGAATCGGTTGGGTGAATGTAAGATTAATCAAATTTTTACATTGAGATTTACTGAACATTTTGCATTAGTTACAAAAAAAATACCTCTTAAAAAATATTTTTTAAGAGGTATTGATGTTAATTAATAGGTGGGTTGTGGAGCTGGAGGGAATTGAATGCTGACGCTTCGGTCAGCATCGAGACTCCTGACACATCGGGACGTCTCGACCCTCGTGAACTATCTGACTTCCCCGCACCCAAGACATTTATTACAGAGTCTGTCCACACTGTAAATCAGAATTCATTGCCGACCATTTGAGCAGGATATTTTGTCCGGAGGTAGAGAAGAAATGTAAGAGCAGATTCAACAATAATAAAAGTAGACAGGAACGAAGAGTCTTTAAAGACCATTTTAACCAGGCGGTGAAAAATTTTCGATTGCTCGATAATTATTATTCAAAAAATATAACCGAAGTCGATTGGTATGAATTGGTAGCGAAAGGTTTTGACCATACAAAATCTACTGACAAGGTAGCAGATGCCAACGGTAAATTTACCATCCCGGTTTACTTCAAATACAAAATAATAAATATAGGAAATAACAAATTCAAAATTGAACTTGCATGAATAACCATTCGCCCGAATTTTTTGATATGTTTCATGGTAATAATCAACCTGCAGTCACCACTTCAAAAAATTCTTTATTAAAATATGTTGTAATAGGTGCAGGATGTTTTTTGCTTGGTTTTATTGTTGCGGATATGCTTCAGGGATACAAGCAAAGAAATAAAATCGAATCTATCTAGAGAAAGTTCATTATCATCGAGCATTGAGATTAAAATTTATTTGTATTAATTCGAATTAAAATCTTCTGCAAACTTTATCCTTCTTTATTCGAATTAATGCGGACATATTCAAATAAAAACGGATACAATTAAAATTAAATCAAATTAATACGAGTAATAAACGAACTAAGACACATAAACCGCAATACTCCAGACTTCTCACTGCTTCCTTGGTTCTGTAACGGATAGACATCAGATTTCTAATCTAAGGGTTGCAGGTTGGATTCCTGTCGGGACTACCAAAGTAAAATGTAATTAATTGTAATACAGTAATTTACAATTAATTTTTCCATCTGTGGGAAACATGTGGGAACATTATGACTTTTGCGCCCAGACGAATGCTAATGCGTGAAAATGTTGGCTTATTCCATTTAGTCGTAAATGGAAGAGATTTCTCAAAACATGTAATGGATGAAAGTGCGGAAGTTTTGTGATTGAATAAAACTGCTCAATCTACTTTGGAAAATAATTTACTTCTTAACATGCATAAGCTGATTTTTTTCACTCCCCCAAATCCAATTGGTTTTTAACCAACGTATAGTAGTTTCCTTTTTTGTATGTCAGTTCAAGGTGTGAACCGGTTTCAACCACTTCACCTTTGTCGAGAACAATAAGCTGGTCGGCATTTTTAACGGTGCTGAGGCGGTGAGCCACCACAACAACCGTTTTTCCTTCAAAATAATCATTCAGGTTTTCAATCACCATTTTTTCGTTGTTGGCATCGAGTGAGCTGGTGGCTTCATCCAAAAAAAGATACGATGGATTTTTAAAAACAGCACGCGCAAGCAAAATGCGCTGAACTTGTCCGGCACTCATTGAAATTCCTTCTGCTCCCACTTCCGTCATGTATCCCATGGGCAGGGTACCGATAAATTCATCAAGGCAGGCAATGCGTGCAGCCTTGGCCACAGCATTGTAATCTTTTTCCTGACCGAGGGAAATATTATCTGCAATGGTACCGCTGAATAATTGTCCGTCCTGCATGACAACTCCACACTTGCTGCGCCATGCACCATGATGAAGGCTCTTGAAATTAATTCCACCTAAAAACAGGCTGCCATGTTTTGCATCATAGAAGCGCAGTAACAATTTCATCAGCGTTGTTTTACCGCTTCCGCTGGCGCCAACAATGGCTGTAATTTTACCGGCAGGAATTTCAATGGAGATATTTTTCAGCACCGGCTCTAGCTGTTCACTGCCATACCCGAACGTAACATCTTTCACGGCAATAGTTTCATTATTGGGAATGTTGCGTATTGAGTTTTCTTCTTCGGGGTCTTCGTCTTTCTGAACCATCACATCGCTGATGCGTTCCATGCCAAGTTTTGCATCCTGCCATGCCGTGACTAATTCACGCAACTGTTCAAGCGGACTGCTCAGTTGTCCGACTATCATCGTTATGGCAAACATGGTTCCGAGCGTGATGTTTCCGTTCATCACACTGCGGGCTGCGAGAAATGTGATGATGATAGAGGTGCTTTGCCTGAAAACGGATGAACCGATATTCTGAAACTGCGCGATGGTGAGCGACTTTATCTTCAGCTTGTATAAATCTTTCTGTATGCGTTCCCACTCCCATCGTTTCTGGTGCATGCTGTTGCTGATTTTTATGTCCTGCATGCCGGTCATGATTTCAATCACCTTATTGTTTTCTTTGGAATAGAGGTCGAAAAATTTAAAATCAATCTTCCGCCTTCTCCACAGAAATAAAAGTGTCCATCCAAAACCCAGAACCGAACCAAGAATAAACAATATGAAAATACTGAAATTGTAAAAAGCCAGTACCGCTGTGAGCACGATAAAATTGAGAAGCGAGAAAACAGTACTCAAGGAAGAAACCGTTAATAAATTTTCGATGCGGTGGTGGTCGTTCATGCGCTGCATCAGGTCGCCCGTGATATGGGTTTCGAAAAATGAAATGGGAAGCTTCAGCATCTTGGAAAGAAAATCAGATACCATCGAAATATTAATTTTCGTTCCCATGTGCAGCAGCAGGTTACTGCGAATAATATCCGCAAGCGTGCTTCCGCCAAACAACACCAGCTGCCCGGCAAGTATGAGATAAATAAAATTGTAATCCTTCAGGTTGATACCCTTGTCAACTAATGCCTGTGTCAGATAAGGGGCCGCAAGCATGATAGCGCTGCTTACCGCCATCCCGAGCAGCAATTTCACAAACGTTTTTTTATGCGGAGTAAAGTAGCGCCATATTCTTCGCAGGTCTAATTTCTTTTTTAGCCCTTCCGTTTTGGGCTCATCGTAAAATGCAGGAGTGGGTTCGAGTATTAACGCGTAACCGAACTTCAATTCCGGTTTTTCATGAAGCGGCATTCCCGGCTCCAGGTGATTCACCGAATTTTTTCCAATCCAATATTCTGCAAATTCTTTTTCTCTGTATGTAACCATACCTCTGTCGGGGTCTGCTACATAAAATGTTCCCTGTTTTTTTGGCTTCGGACTTTTGTAAACCACCACAAAATGTTTTTCATTCCAGTGAAGGATGACCGGAACTTCCTGAACAATTTCCTTTAGCTGTTCCATATCCATTTTTACACCGGTGCTATGCAGGCCGATGGCTTCAGCAGCTTCGCTGATTCCCAATAATGAAACTCCCACCTTGGTAATGTTGCATTTCTCACGGAGAAAATCAAGCGCATATTGCTGGCCGAAATATTCAGCCACCATCTTGAGGCATGCCGTCCCGCAGTCGCGGGCGCCTAACTGATGTGAATATGGAAATTTCATTTGTCAGAACTTACTTCGGCCACCTCACTAATTTTATTTTTATTTTTCTCCCTGGCAATCTTTGATTCATAATACTTCAGTAGGTAATCATATACCACCAATTCTACTTTACGTTGATTGCTTACAAACATCCTGTTAATGAACATGTGAAGGTAACTTGACATCAGCCGGTTCACTTGCTGCAGGTCATGATGAACAGACGTAGTGTTCAGGATTTCCTCAATGGTATTTCTGTAATTAAAATCCTCCATTATAAATGCGCCTATCCCGCTTTTAAGATTTTCATCCTCTTCCTGTCCTTCATTCATTACATATTGAATAATTTTTTTGCTGCCGCTGAACCGCTCTGAAATTTTCTTTTGTTCCGGTGCTCCCACTTTGAATTCATCTGCAAAATTTTTATTCAATGATTCAACAAGGTCTTTCTTTTGAGGAAGGGTGTATTGAAAATCATCGAGTATCATATCCACAGCTTTCAATGCAATCTGCCAGCGGTATTGTTCGCCTTCATCTCCATCGAGCAGCGAAATGAAATTCAAAATAGCAAGGGATTGATAATAAAAAATGTTTTCGCTTAATTCCATGGTGTCAAAGCCATACCGTTCTACTTCGCGCTGGTAGGTTTCAAACTGTACATTGTGTACAGAATGATTTTCAATAGACGGCTGAATGCGTTCCTGCAGCCGGGCAATTATTTCCTTCCAGAAATCATTTTGTGCAGCATTATGAAAGCGGATACGAATATGATGACCGCCTTCATCCCGGTAACGGATAAAAAAATATTTATCTATCAACTTTTCTGAAAGTAATTCTTCTGTTAACGGTTTCAATACCTCGCATAGAATTTTTTCCGTTGTCTTGGTGCCGCAATAAATTTTCGTGTAGAGCCATTCGGAACCTACAGGGAAAATTCTCTTTAGTGGAAACAGCTCCGGTTTCGTTTTCTGAACAGGTTTTGTTTCTGAAGGTTGAATAATTTTTTTGCTGAATGCGAAAATAAATTCACCCGCATGTCTTCCCTCCGGACTCTTTATCCAGCATTGTCCGGGCACATCAAGTGCTTCAGTAAGCATCACGTTTTGACTTTTACTGATTTCGTTTAGCAGAAGCCGGATGCAAAATATATTTTTCAGGTAAAGCACGAGTTCGTTGTCGCCCTGTGAAAGCAATACATACTCAGGCAGGTTTTTATTTTTTTGTACTTCAGAAAAAACACGCATCACTTCATCTTCGCTCTTCTTTTCACAATCTTTCACATCATCTTTGGTCAGAATCCATCTCGCTTTGGTCAAGATAAATTTATTGTAACTCACACGCGGCAAAAAAGGGCGGCTGTCAAGAATTCCCCAGTTCCAACCGATGTGTTTGATATGCTGGTATTGCAAGTCGCAAAGAAACTGGTACACCGGAAGCGTGGTCATACTGAAGTTGTGTGCCGTTGTCATGCGCGGAATTACCTGCTTGTTTAATTTCTTCGAGCGAAGCACTACTTTGTCACCTTCAATTCCAACAAGCAAATCGGTGACGGGAATTTGAAACTCTTCGCTCAAAGTTGTTCCGCACAGGTATGGAATTTCATACTTGCGAAGAACCGGGCGCATGAGGATATTACCGATGCGTGATTCGGGGAGATGAACAATTTCTGCATACACGCAATCGGGCTGATGTGCTTCCTCACTTTGCAGAACAGACTGGGTAAGTTTTTCAATCTCAGCATTCAAATGACAAAACCTTCCTAATAAATTTCCACCCGATGGACCGGAAGGAGAATTAAGTGTAACCGTGTAATTTCCATTATCTATTTCTTCTGCTGAAGCAGCATTTATTTTCAGCATCATGCAGATGGAATCAGGCAAGCCCGCAGAAGTAGTTTCCTTTTTCAAAAGTTGTTCAATGATTTTGTCATCAAGAAAAACCTCAGTCTTATTCTGTGCTACTGCATCCTGGTACAATTGCCATTTATAAGTTTCAGCATCAGAAATTTGTTGCGTGGTTGTCGTTTGCCCGTTACCAATCGGCAGCTTGTCAATCAATGGGGATTCTTCCATTCCGCCGGTTGCAAATTTTCCATAACCGGTTCCTGATTCTGTATCGAGAACTTCCGCGAGTGGAATCCACTGACTCTCGTAACGATTGCGGAATGCATTTTTAAAATCGCTGAATGAATCTTTCTCCGGATTATCAGCCGTCAGCAATTGAATCAGGCTTGCGCCAAGCAGTATTTCATTCTGAACCTTTTTGCTTACGGTGCAGGTATTAGCCGGACAATAGCTGTCAACCTGGATGAGGGTTTTTAAATGAAGCGGAACTTCGAGTTCTTTCAGGTCTCTGATTATGTTTGAATAGCGCTGATGTTTATTATCTGCACCGGAATTCTCTCCCTCCCCGAAGGAGGAGGTGAGGCCTTTAAACTCCTCCACCGCCTTCTCAAACTGATTTACATATTTTTCTGTATGCTGAAGAGTTTTCAATTTGTTTATCAGCGCATGAAAATATTCTTCTCCTGTTACTGTGGGTTCAATTTCACTGACCAAAACCTGGTTGTGGATTAATTCATAAATAAATTCTTTGGCTTCATCACCCGAAACATCTCCATCTGTAATGGCCGATGCAAGTTGTATGGGTGTGCTTCCGTTCTTTGCCGCCTGAAGAATCTTTTGCAGATAATCCGATAGTTCGATTTGAACGAGGTGATAACTTCTGCCTGATTTTTCCCGGAAACGATGCTCGATATAACGCAACTGTTCACCTATCGAATAAAGAGAAGTATTCGGAAAGAATAATAGCTGGTCACTGATTTCTTTTTGCTTCAGCAGATGTGCGTGCACCTCGCACACATAATCCATGTCGAGGCGGCCTTTGCGGTGCAGGTTTTTTTTATCGGTAAGGTCAATGCGCGTTGTCTCTGAGATATTTCCGGAAGTGCAGGATGCAAACAGTCCGTACGGTGTGCAGCGTGTGCACATGCGTATCATATACTTCACCAGTGAGAGTTCTGTCTTTTCTTTCTTATCTGTTTTTTCAATTTTATTATCAAGCCATAGCAACAACTGTTCATGCAAATCTGGTGAGCCGATATATAATGCTTCCTGTGCAATCGGCTGCAGGTAAAAGTCGCGTAAATAATTTTTCAGGATTTCTTTCGTGTTGCCTGAATCCGTGTTATCCGTTTTCCAATTGAAAAATACTTCAACAGGAAAAAGCGGGTTACGCACCACAAACGAATCGTGCGGCTGATACCATTCCTTAAAATTATTTTTCAGCTTAGACATTCGAAAGAAATATTTTATCCCAATCCGGTTTGATGTCATACAGGAAGGACAGGTAAACAAGCGCTATACCTGCACTGCCTTCAAGCAGGGAATATTGAGGAGTGAGTTCAAAGATATTTTGTTCCTCATTAAATGAGCGAAAAAAATATCCTCCCGCTCCTTCTCCCGGTTTGTAAAATTCCCGGTGCGTAATATCGAGCCAATTCTGAGAAGTATTTTTAAAAGTTTCATTCTTTGTCAGGTTATAGAGCCGGTGATATAAATGAACAAGCCCTACCGTTCCGTGACAGAACGGTGCATCGGTGCAACCTGCATTTTCAAATGTGCGGTGAGTGGTTTTTAAAGCGACATCAATTCCTTTGTTCTTCCATTCTTCATTCCGCAGAGCAATTCCGCAATGAATAAGTGCAAACGCCATGCACAAATCACCGTAGCACCATCCGAGACGTGAGCCGGGTTTTTCCTCCTCCTGCTTTGGTTCCACTTCAACAGCGGTAGGAAAGCAGTAAACAGGATCATTGTATTCCTGCTTCAGCAAAAAAGGAAGTGCTTCAGAAATTATTTCTCTAATCTCCTTTTGACAAATGTCGCGTTCATATACCTGTGCCAAAAAAGAAAGAATACCGGGCATTCCGTGCGCTGTGCCAAAGTTGTAATTGTCATTGCTGTATTTTCCATAACCCGGAGTAATCCAGATTTTAGATTCTCCCACCTGCGTTCGCATAGCAGCAAGATGGTCAACAATTTTTTCGAGATATTTTTTCTCTGCAGTTTCTTTATTGCGTTCGAGAAAATAAATTCCGAGCCCTGTCATTCCGTGAAGCGGGTCCCAGTTGGCCGTTTTAAAATCCTGTTCAACGCCCTGTGCTATAAATTCATCAAGGTCTGAAAGATTCAAATCAACTTCGTTATCAAGAATCTCAAGATTTCTCAAATGCTGAAACACAAATGCAATACCCCCCACACCGGCGGACATGTTGTAATTCAATTCTTCATTCGATAGTGAATCACTCAGTTCATCTAAGTAATCCAGGGTAGCTTGCAAATATTCCTTTTCGGGAAATGCTCTCGAGAGATATGCAAACAGTAATGTAATACCCGCTTTTCCTCCAAGAAGGCCAACTTCTTTTACTTCATTTTTCCTTTCAAGAATTTGTTCAGCAATTGTTTCAATCTGCTTGATTAGTGATTGGTTCACTTCAACAGTTGCAGTTTTTGTATCCGCTAAATTATTCATCGCCAACGATTTTAGAGTTAAATAACAATCACTGGTACAAGATAACTATTATACCAGTACTTGGTTTATTATTTGATGCGCCCGAAAGTAACGTAGAATTACAACCGATGGCAATAACATAAATGAGTGGTTTTTGACACGTGGGAGCTTACAATATAACATGTTTATGTGAGAAGTCGGGAGTCAGGGGCTCGGAGTAGTTCTGTCTACAAACTCTCTGCTCAGATTCACTTAGTCACAATCAATTTCCTCGTCTGCAAATTTTCTGCTGATTGAAATTGCAGAAAGTAAATTCCGGTATTTGCATCTGCTCCATTACTTTGAGGTTAAAAAAACAGTACGCTTATTCATTGAAAGTATTTTGTTAATTCTTACCAGGTTTGGCACTATTGTATTATCAGCTGCAAAACACAAAATATTTCCTCTTTCAGGCACCGTGGTTATATTTCCAACAAGCTCTTTCATACCGACATTGCGGAGACAGGAAAGAGAATGCTCGTTAAAATCAAACACCGATACAAACAACTTTTTTAAACATGCATGTTTAAAAAGAAAAAGAACAAACAATACGAAGGCATCAATGCCATAACCCTTATTCTCAAATGGCTCATCAATAAAAAGATTGATAAAACAGGACTTATATTGCTCTGAAAAAATATTAACGTATGTAAAACCAATCGGCTCTCCTGTTTCTTTTTTTTCAACCAGGAATTGATATTGATGTGCTGCCGAATCCGTGGCAAACTCTTCACAAAAAGCTTCGTAAGAAATAATACTTGTATTATGATGTAATAGGAGCCTGAATTTTTTTGTGTTCCTACAGTTGAAGAGAAATGGAAGATCTTCATCCCGTATCTCTCGAAGGCGGATCCTTCTCGTTTCCAGGATAGCTGATTTATATCCTACTTCGGTTTCCATAAAAAAGTCAGCAATTGTAACAGGTATTGTGACCTGGGCAGGTGTTTTGATTTTGAGTGCAGTTTTGAGAATTGCCTCCACAAAAATGCCAGTAGCTAGGTCGTCCTCCTCCAATTAACGTAATCATTTCAGATGACTTGAGATTTGAAATTGTCCTCTTGTTGAGGTTTAACTTTTTGATTTGCTTTTTCATTTTGTTTTTGTTTTTAGATTGTTTATTATTTATTTGGCTTAAGAACTTAAGATATTAGCAAGTATAACAAGTGTTGTGACCCGGACAGGTGTTTTGATTTCGAGTGCAGTTTTGAGAATTGCCACCTCCGCAAAAACACGTATGATAGCGGCTAGTACCATAGCTAGTATCTCCTCCCATCAACGTAATCATTTCAGATGACTTGAGATTTGAAATCGTCCTCTTGCCGAGGTTTAGTTTTTTGATTTGCTTTTTCATTGTGTTTTGGTTTAGATGGATGTACAGGCAATTAAACAGGTTCTTTGATTAAAGCAGGTATGAGCGCATGTAAAGGCGCATGTATGACCGTTTGTTTTGGCTCCACCAATTTGCTTATTCATCTCTGAAGCTTCAAGATTTGAAATCGTCCTCTTGCTGAGGCTTAGTTTTTTGATTTGTTTTTTCATTTTGTTTTGGTTTAGAATGTACAGACAGTGCCACAAGTGCGTCTTCCAAAGCAGCTTTGATTGCACGTAAGGCAGGTTTGAGCGCACGTAAATGCACAGGTATGTCCATTTGTTCTTGCTCCTCCAACCTGCCTGTTCATTTCTGAAGATTCAAGATTTGAAATCGTCCTCTTGTTGAGGTTTAGTTTTTTAATTTGTTTTTTCATTTTATCAGGTTTTAAATTGTTAAGTCAGGGTCAGCATGTATAACAGGTGTTGTGACCAGGGCAGGTGTTTTGGTTTTGAGTGCAGTTTGCAGAATGGTTGCCGCCACATCCACACGTGTGATAATAACATGTATAGGTCCCAGCCCCCCCAATTACCTGATTCATTTCATGAGAGTTGAAATTAGAGATTGTCCTTTTGCCAATTCTCA
Source organism: Bacteroidetes bacterium 2013_40CM_41_45 (assembly GCA_002215675.1). Taxonomy (GTDB): domain Bacteria; phylum Bacteroidota; class Bacteroidia; order AKYH767-A; family 2013-40CM-41-45; genus 2013-40CM-41-45. The sequence goes on from NGFH01000007.1 coordinate 54,253, forward strand.
GTTTTTTAATTTGCTTTTTCATTTTTAATTTTTGTTTTTAGATTTATTTATTTGATTTAAGAACTTAGGATATTAGCAAGTGTAACAGGTGTTGTGACCAGGGCAGGTATTTTGGTTTTGAGTGCAATTTGCAGAATGGTTGCCCCCACATCCATGTGGGTGGAAACAGGAGCCAGTCTTACCTCCAACAACCTGGTTCATTTCAGGCAAATTGAGATTCGAAATTGTTTTTTTGTTGATACTTAATTTTTTGATTTGCTTTTTCATTTTGTTTTGGTTTAGAATGGTTGTAATTAATTATTTTAATGATTGAAAATCTCATTTGGTTAAACACAAGTGTTGCATGTGTTATGGTTATAACAGGTATTGCCCTTAATAGTGCAATGGGTAGTGTTACAGTGACAGGTGCCTCCTGTACAACCAAAAGTATATTGTCCGCCATGTTTTTCGCTCATTTCAGGAGCGTTTAGATTTGAAATCGTCCTCTTGCTGAGGTTTAGTTTTTTGATTTGCTTTTTCATTTTGTTTAGTTTTAGAATGGTTTACTAAAAAATATTTCGGGGCAAAAGTGAAGTGAATAACAAGGCGCGTCAATAACCTAAACAGGTTGTTTTATATTTGACAAAGACCAAAATCAACCAGTTCAGGGGGTATGAAAGAATAAACAGGAAGAGTTACTTTGCTGCGTAAAATATTTTACGCTTACATTGCAATTAAATTTCAGAAATGAAAATGACAAGAAAAAAAATTCGCCTTTACGAATCTGCCATCGGTCGGTTATTTCTGTTTGTGATATTTATCGCAGGATGTTTTCAAATATGCTTTGCACAGAATCAACACAAAATTGATTCACTTTTAAATGTGCTCAAGACGGCTAAGGAGGATACAAATAAAGTTAATTTGCTTATCAAAATAGCAAAGCAATACATGAATGTCAACCCGGAGCCAATGTTGCCGTACATTCAGCAAGTAATTGAGTTATCTGATAAATTAAATTTTGACAAGGGAAAATTTATGGGCGTGAATGCAATGGCGATTTATTATTATTCAACCAATGACTTGAAGATGGCACTGCAATATGCAACCCAAAATTTGAAAAAAGCAGAACAAGATAATAAGATTGATGAATTATTTATAGCTTACAATACCATTGGCAGTATCTATGATGCGCTGGGAGAATTTAAGCTGGCAACTCCATTCCGTCTGAAAACTCTGGAGGTGGCAGAGAAACTTAAGGATGATGGTCGCATTGCCGCTGCCAATAGTAATATAGGAATTAATTATGAAAGTTTGGGAAATTATTCTTTGGCGTTACAGTATTATTTCCGTGCCCTCAAAGTGCGTGAAGAACAAAGGGACTCAATGGGAATGGCAAATACCTCCGGTTCGATAGGGGATGTTTATTACCGGCTTAAAGATTTTGCAAACGGCAGAAAATATCACTTGCAATCTCTAGCGATTGGTGAAAAAATTGATGATGTCAGAGATATGATAAGTTCATATTACAGGCTTGGCATTATTTCTTTTGATGAAAATAAATTAGAAGAAGCGAAAAATTATTTTTTAAAGTGTCTGAAATATTGCAATGAAAATAATGATTTACCAATGACTGCTGCTGCATACCAGGGGCTTGGGCTGATAAGCAATGCAGAAAATAAATACGATGAAGCATTGGGTTACCATGATAAAGCTTTATCCATGTTTGAAGAACTCGGTGATAAGATGGGGGTCAGTGATGCTTCAAGGTATGTAGGAATAGAATATTTTAAAAAGAAAAATTTTAATCGGGCACTGTATTACTTTCAAAAGTCAAAGACAACGTCTGATTCTATAGGATTCAAACCATCATTAGTATCGGTTTATGAAAACCTTGCTGAAACGTATGCTCAAATCAACGATTTCAAAAAGGCATATGAATATTCACTTCTTCACAACCAACTTGGCGATTCAGTAATTAACGAGGAAATAATTAACAAAACAACAGAGATGAGGGAGAAATATGAAACCGAAAAAAAAGAAAAAGAAATTTCCCTTCTCAACAAAGACAAAGAAATTCAAACCATTGAAATCAAAAAGCAAAAACTGTTAAAGAATTCTTTCATAGGCGGCTTGGCATTTACTTTACTGTTATTCTTCTTCGGTTACCGCTCTTACCGGGCACGGCAGGTTCTGCGCCTGCAAACCATTCGAAACAGAATTGCCGATGACCTGCACGATGACATCGGCTCCACGCTCAACAGCATTTCGGTTTACAGCGAAGTGGCAAAACAAAAATCGCCCGCTGTGGTTCAAGAGCTGGAACAGATTGGCGATGCCTCGCGCAAAATCATTGATGCCATGAGCGACATTGTGTGGACCATCAACACAAAGAACGACAGCTTTGAACAAATCATTCTCCGGCTGCGCTCGCTCACGTATAATCTTCTTCGGGCAAAGAACATAGAGCATTCTTTCCGTGCCGATGAAAATTTAAACGATATGAAACTTTCCATGGAAGAGCGCAGAAATTTTTATCTTATTTTTAAAGAAGCACTCAACAATCTTGTAAAATATTCTAACGCAGCGCGTGTTTCTATTTCTTTAACACATGAAAATAATTTGGTTACTCTAACTATCCGAGACAATGGAGTGGGATTTGATGTAAATCAATCTTCCACCGGCAACGGTTTGCTCAGCATGAAAACCCGCGCGGAAGAAATGAAAGCGGAATTGAAAATTGAATCGGAGTTGGGAAATGGAACAAATGTTGAATTAAAACTGAGAGCATGAAAAACCTGAGAGTAACCATCTTTGAAGACAACCGCAACCTGCGCGAAGGATTGTTTCAGTTGATTGACGGCAGCGAAGGATTCACCTGTTCGGGTGCCTTTGCGAATTGTTTAAATATTGTGAAGGACATTGAAGAAACTTCTCCCGATGTAATTCTGATGGATATTGAAATGCCCGGTATCTCGGGTATCGAAGCGGTGAAGCTTGCAAAGGAAAAATTTCCTGACGTAAAAATTCTGATGGAAACCATTTTCGATGACAACGATAAAATATTTAATTCCATCTGCAATGGAGCCGAGGGATATATTCTCAAAAACACTCCGCCTGCCATGATGCTTTCAGCCATAAAAGAAATTTATGAGGGCGGAGCGCCCATGACTCCAAGCATTGCAAGCAAGGTGTTGAAGATGTTCAAGAACAAACCAGCAGAAAATATTTCCGGAGAATTTAATCTCACAGAACGCGAAAAAGAAATTCTTAAATGTTTAGTGGAAGGAATGAGCTATAAACTTATTGCCGACACTTGCTTCATCAGCATTGACACTGTGAGCGGGCACATCAAAAACATTTACAAAAAACTGCAAGTACATTCTAAATCGGAAGCGGTGGTGAAGGCGATTAAGGGGAGGATAGTTTGAAGACAGAAGTCAGACATCTGGGCATTATGTTTTTTATTTCGTCACCATCAATTTCTTCATCTGCAAATTTTCTGCTGACTGAAATTAAGCCTCGAAGAAGTATTTAACTTCTTCGAAGTGTGGCCCCAAAGCTATTAACAATTGTTACCATTGCAGGTATGCCCATTTTGAGTGGGGACAGTAGGGCCGCATCCCTTGGTACAATGGAAATCGGTAAAGCAATTGAAGGTGGGTTTTGCACCGCCTACTTTCTGGTTCATTTCAACAGTGTTGAGATTTGAAATCGTTCTCTTGCTGAGGCTGAGCTTTTTGATTTGCTTTTTCATTTTGTTTTTGTTTTAGTCTATTAATAGTTGTTACCATTGCAGGTATGCCCATGTAAGGTGTGGCATCCATGGGTACAATAATCGGTAATTACACATGAGTAAGTACGGTTTGCACCGCCTACTTTCTGGTTCATTTCAACAGTGTTGAGATTTGAAATCGTCCTCTTGTTGAGGTTGAGTTTCTTGATTTGCTTTTTCATTTTGTTTTGGGTTTAATGGTTAATTGATTATTTGATTTAAGAAGTCAGAGGTCTGATGTCTGTTTAAACCCCGAAGAAGTTTCAAACTTCTTCGAGGTTATTATTCACACGCAGTTGTTACCACCATTGCAGGTATGCCCCTGGGTGCATTTCCACGTTAAGCAATGAAAGGAGGCGCCAGCTCCGCCTATCTTCAGGTTCATTTCAACAGCGTTGAGATTTGAAATCGTCCTCTTGTTGAGGTTTAGTTTTTTGATTTGCTTTTTCATTTTGATTTTGGGTTAAAGGTTAATTGATTATTTGATTTAAGAAATCAGAGGTCTGATGTCTGTTTAAACCTCGAAAAAGTTTCAAACTTCTTCGAGGGTATTGTTAAATTAACAATTATTACCATGGCAGGTACGCCCCCTGGTACAATGATCGGTAATTTGACAATCGTAGGTATGGTTTGCACCGCCTACTTTCTGGTTCATTTCAACAGTGTTGAGATTTGAAATCGTCCTCTTGTTGAGGTTGAGTCCCGATTTGTTCGGGATGATTTGCTTTTTCATTTTGTTTTGGGTTTAGAATTGTTAGAATTAATTATTGTTTATTTGAACGGCGCAAAAGTGGAGCGAATGACCACACACTGCAATAACTGAAACACGTTATCTTTGGTTAGCTTTGATAAGGAAATAGAGTAAAAACTAACCTGTTTCAGTTATATGAGCCAATGAGCAGGCGCATTACTTTTGCAAACACAACTTAAGCGATGGATGTCAATCTTTACCTATCTTGTAGAAATTAAAATGACGCTTAACTCCTGTAAATTACTATTCGCCACTTTTCTGAGTACGGCTCTTTTTATTTCAACACAGGCGCAGAATCAACATAAAATTGATTCGCTGCTGAATGTTTTGAAAACAGCAAAGGAGGATACCACCAAAGTGAACACCCTCAACGCTCTTGGCTGGGCACTGAGCCGCAGTAACCCTGACACTTCTATTATACTCGCCCATCTGGCATTATCACTTTCCGAAAAAGCAACAAGCAAAAAACACATTGCTAAATCTTATACCGTCATTGCGTGGGCTCATTTTATGAAGGGAAATTATCCTTCTTCTCTGGAAAATAATTTTAAAGCATTATCACTAAGAGAAGAACTATCCGATAAATCAGGAATTACACAATCTCTCCACAACATCGCAAATGTCTATTCTCAACAAGGCGATTATCCCAAAGCGCTGGACTATTATTTCAAGGTATTGAAGATGGATGAAGAACTCGGAAGTAAAAAAGGAATTGCAGACGACCTCACAAGCATCGGAATTGTCTATATGGACCAAGCCGATTATCCCAAAGCATTGGATTATTATTTCAAGTCATTGAAGATGGATGAAGAACTTGCCGATAAATTGGGAATTGCAGTCACCCTCGGCAACATCGGAATTGTCTATTCTCAACAACGCGATTATTCCAAAGCCCTGGATTATTATTTCAAGGCATTGAAAATGGATGAAGAACTCGGAAATAAAAATGACATCGCAGTAGATCTCATCAACATCGGCAATATCTATTCTGAACAAGGCGATAATCCCAAAGCATTGGACTATTATTTCAAAGCATTGAAGCTGGCGGAAGAACTCGGAAATAAAAATGGAATTGCATCAACTCTCATCAACATCGGAACTATCTATAAAGAACAAGGCGACTATCCCAAAGCATCAGGCTATTATTTCAAAACATTGAAAATGATGGAAGAACTTGCAGATAAAAATGGAATTACATCAACCCTCCGCGACATCGGCTCGCTTTATACCATAACAGGAAAATTTTTAGAAGCAGAACAGTATCTGAAAAAAGCAATTGCCATTGCTGATAGCATTCGCGCTTTGGATGATTTAAGGCAAGGTGAAGGATTACTCTCTCAACTGTACGATACCACCGGCAGATACAAACTCGCGCTGGAGCATTATAAAAAAGCAATGGTGTTAAAGGATACTCTTTATACCCAGGAGAAGAATAAAGAAATCACCCGCAAGGAAATGAATTATGAGTTTGACAAAACGCAGTCCGCAGAAAAAGCCGGGCACGAAAAGCAACTGGCAGTGGCAGATATAGCCATCAAAAAACAAACACTGTTAAAAAACTCCTTCATCGGTGGTTTGGCTCTTGTGCTTGTTTTATTTTTCTTTATCTACAACAACTACCGCACAAGGCAGAAACTGAAGTTAGAAAACATACGGAATAACATTGCAGCCGATTTGCATGACGACATCGGTTCTACGCTTAACAGCATTTCTCTTTTCAGCGAAGTGGCAAAACAAGAGGCGGGTAAACCCATTCCTGCTCTCGACCAAATTGGTGTGAGTGCGCGAAAAATCATTGATGCCATGAGTGATATTGTGTGGACGATTAACCCTGAGAATGATACTTTTGAAAATGTGATTGCGCGGATGCGTTCATTGTCTTACCTGCTTCTGAAAGCAAAAGCAATTGAATTTACCTTCAAAGCGGACGAAAACCTGAATCGTTTGTCGCTGCCAATACCGGTACGGAAAAATTTTTACCTGCTTTTTAAAGAGGCAATAAATAACCTGGTTAAATATTCAAATGCTTCACGCGCAAATTTTCACATCACACTTGAAAATAAAAATGTGAAAATGATTATCCGGGATAATGGAATCGGGTTTGACATGGAAAATGCAAAAATGGGAAACGGAATTAAAAATATGAAAAGAAGAGCAGCGGAAATAGGAGCGCAATTAGTCATTGAATCAGCCGAAGGAAAAGGAACCAATATTGAATTGAGTTTAAAATCATAACAGCATGGAGATAAAAGTTGCGATATTTGAAGATAATAGTAATATGCGTGAGGGGTTGTATCAACTTATCAACGGTTCCCAAGGATTTACCTGTACAGGCGCATTTCCAAATTGCGATGACCTTGTGCAGCGGATTGAAAAATCAAACCCCGATGTAATTGTTATGGATATTGAAATGCCGGGCATCAGCGGAATTGAAGGAGTGAAGCTGGTAAAAGAAAATTTCCCGGAAATGAAAATACTGATGGAGACCATTTTTGAAGATGACAAAAAAATATTTGATTCTATCTGCGCGGGCGCTGAAGGATATATTTTAAAAAATACCCCTCCTGTAGAAATTCTTGGAGCCATAAAAGAAATCTACGAAGGCGGCAGCCCGATGACCCCGACCATTGCCAACCGTGTTTTGAAAATGATAAAGAGCCAACGTGCTTCCGATTCAAAAAATCTTTTCAATCTCACCGACCGAGAAAAAGAAATTCTTTCCTGCCTTGTTGAAGGAATGAGCTATAAGCTGATTGCGGATGAATGCGCCATCAGCATTGATACAGTAAATGTGCATATCAAAAACATTTATAAAAAACTCCAGGTACATTCCAAATCGGAAGCAGTGGCGAAGGCGATAAAGGGTAAGATTGTGTGAAGTTTTATCAGCATTCGTGCTGATAGCTCTGCTTTAGCTGTTCGTTTCTTCTAATGTTTCCCTAGTAATTACATTTAATTATAACAAACTGGACGGAAGAATTGAGAATCGAATTTTTGAAGAAAAGTTATAACGACCTAAAAACATCTTCAAAATTCTCTAACGAGGATTCTTTACTATGTATATTTTTGATCTGGCCAAGAGTAAAGTCATCCCAGACAAAGCTTTGAATAGGATGATCAGCAGTATTGATCCTCTTTTCTGTTTCAAATCAAGAAAAGGAAAATGTGCATACGTAAATTCCTTTATACATTTGAACACAAATTTTTTTCAAAATAGGTTTATACACTGACTCCGGTAAAATGCCTTCATTCACATTGATAAAATACGAACGAATAGCGCAACTGGCAGTTTTTTTTCTCTTGTTGTTCCAAGGAACTGCAGAGGCTTTGCCGTTTGAAAAAGACAGCATTCATCCATTTGTATACTATAAGCATTTCGGAGAAGACGAGGGATTGACTGGAAAAACCATTTATAGTATTATGCAGGATAAAGACGGGTTTATGTGGTTTGGAACAAACGAAGGAGCTTTCAGATTTGATGGAAAAAATTTTAGACGGTTTACCAGGCAAGACGGAATAACAGACAATGAAGTGCACTAACTATCAAATAATTAGCGCTTTATTTGTGGAGCTGGAGGGAATTGAACCCTCGTCCAGACAAGCAATCACTATGTTTTCTACATGCTTAGTGTTTTTCGGTTGTCGGGATGAAGCCGGCTAAACACAAGCGAAGCAACATCCGTAGCAGCGGGTTTTGTTTTTCACTTCCGCAACCGCCGGGTGCAAAAGCTATCACATCTTACGATACTTCCATTCGGTGACCGGTGTGAGAAATCACACGGAAGTAATTGGACTGGTTAATCAATGATTAAGCAGCCAATGCGTAATTATAGTTGCCAGTTAAGGCTGTGAATGTTGAGATTTACGGGACGAGCAAACAACTCCCGGCATGCTTGCATAACAATTACACCTGCTGTCAAATCCAATCAGCCCCATGTAAAAAAGTTTGCAAAGCTAAAGAGCAGTTTAAAGAACTGCTGCAAAGATACGACTTGAAAAGTGAAGCCTAATTTAGCTTATAGGGAACAATCATCTGGAACTCAGGGATAGTGACTTTGAATTTTTTGTGATTGTCGTGTCTTATCATGGTGTAATATCCTTTCATGGTTCCCGCTTCTGACTGTAAGTGGCATCCCGATACATACGAGTATTTTTGACCCGGTTCAAGCACAGGTTGTTCGCCAACCACACCCTCTCCGTCTACTTCGTTGGTAAATCCTTTCGAATCAAAAATAAACCAATGCCTTCTGAGAAGCTGAATGACGTGTTCGCTTCGATTTTCAATTGTGATGCGGTACGCAAAAACAAATCGCTTTGCTTTCGGCACCGACTGCTCCGGAACGTAAAATGTCTCTACACTTACTTTTATTCCTGACGTTACTTCAGTGACCATATTTTTTTCTCCGTTTCAAAACTAAGCAAAATTATTTCTGCGAAAGATGAAAAAAAATTTCAATATAATTTAACTGAGTTTATTTTTTTTATCCCCACCAATTGGTCATATCGGCTTGCCGTGGGCCGGTGATATACCAGGATGGTGTAATCATTTTCGGTCTCGTAATGATTGCCCTCAACTATTGTTTCATCAATGACAGGAGAAGCATCTTCGAGGAAAACATAAAGGTAATTATAATAACCCTGCTTCAGAAGCATTGCTGTACGGTATGCATTTTTTTCAGAATCATAAATCATTTTGTTTTCCTGGGTGCACTGGTTCTGAGATAACATTCCGAAAACATAAAAGTTACCATCTGTCCTCTGGAAATCATATGGAAGATTAAAATGAACCCACGCGTAGTCAGGTTCTAATTCGTCATTTTTTCCGTCATACGTTTTAACGGAATAATATCCGTTCAGGTCATACTCCGTTGAATAGCGCTTGTACGAACGGCTTTCATCGTCAAAGAGATAAACATGATTGATTGCAGAATCTGATTGTATTTTTTGCACCCGCTCTGTAAGATAACGTAAACTGCGTATATCAAAATTTCTGTATTCGTTGCCCCCGTTAAAATCATTCCCGGTTTCGTATGAATAATCCAATTGATTTTCCCGGAGAAAGAGCGGCTTCAACGTACTGATTGCATTGTCCCACCTGTCGTTCTGTTGTATAACGATGGTAACATCACCGAAAGGATTATCAATTTTATAATTGTCGTAAAAAACAGAGAAGTCAATTTTTTGTTTGGAGTTCCGGTCGTCAATCACTGAAGCACGGTGAACTGCTGCCTGAATGGTAAGCTTTGGATCGGTTATCATAAATCTTTTAGTGAGCACAAGTTTGCTTCTGTCGTTATCATTAAACACCAGCAAAAGATAATTTCCGGACACTAACGGAATAAGATTGCTGTTGGGAATAATAAGACGGTAATGCGTGTATGCCTGCAGGGTATTGAATGAAAAAGAGTAATCGGTTATCCGGTCGTCAGGAAAACCGGAAAGGTATTGGTTCGTCATCAAATCAGATGGCACCCAGTTTGCAGTACAGTGAATAAGTGTGTAATAATATTCTTTGACACCCTGTTCAAGGTCATCAAATTGAAGCAGCAGTTTGTCTTCTGTATTAAGCCGGATAATAGGTGCTGATATTTCAAAACCAACGGGCGACAACAATACTGTTTTGACATTGCCTTGATACGTGAAATCCTCGTAGCGAAGAAAATTGTTCTTAAAATATTCTGTGGTGTCCTGCGAAAATGAATTCGAAGGAAGTACCTGGTATAAAGTATTAAGTATTATGAAGAAGAGAAAATTTCTCATTCAGTATTAGTATTGAATTAATTTTCCGCTGCCGGTAATCACGGAAGAAATGGAAGGTGTGCCCTTATAATAGACATTTCCTGAATAGGATATTTCTGCATGCAATTCATCACAGGCATTCACGTATGTTTGGCCGGTGGTGTTGCTGATTACAGTTGCATGGTTCACCATGAGCCCGGTACAATCGCAAAATCCTTGCCCGATATTGTAAACATACAGAAAGCCTGCATTACCGCTGAATGAATTATCTCCGAATGCTGCATGTTGCTTGCAGTATACTTCATTGGCAATTACATTTAAATTAATGTCTGAAGTGTTCCAATTATCCACTTCAATAATGTCGTTCACCAGAGTATTCAAAGAATAAATTTTTCCTGAACCGAAAGTGTCTAACCTTCTCAATGCCGGAAGATGCACGTAAACATTGATTGGAACACTTAAATCACGCACCCAGTTGCAGCGGTTATTATTTTCAACGATAAGTTTTCCGTCACGGATTTCGGTAACAATGAGTGGAATAAGATTTTCGCCGGCATTTACTTCAAGATAAGTGAGCGAATCCTGCACGAAAATTACGTTGACATTATTATAAACAATCATCTCGGTAAACGCATCGATACTCCTTTGTTCGGTTATAATATCACCTGTAGATTTGAAGCAATCAAAAAGGTTTTCCTTCTTGCATGAACTGAAAACCACGCATATCAAAACGCAACAGGCAAAAGAATATTTTATTCCATTCATCATATCAGAATCTATATCCTAATCCTGCTTCAACATTGTCCGCCTTTCCATAGTGCGTCCGCAGCGAATAATTAATAAACCAGTGGTCTGTGCAAAAATATTTTAGCCCGATTCTGTGATATGAGCTGCCATCGCCCTTAAAAGGAGAATAAAGATAATATCCAATATCGAGCATCGCGGTAAGATGAGAGAGCATCAGTTCATTGGCAATATATACTCCCGAGCGCATACGGTTGGGAATAACGGGAGTGTAAACTCTATCACGGGCAAAACGTTCCGTAAGAGAAAGGTCATAAATAAAATCGGTTCCGATACCAAACCGGAATTTATGACTCAGGATTTTGAACACGGCGGTGGAAACAGTCCAGGAAAAATATTTTTTTCCCCCGGTAGGATAAATTTCTTTTGGCGCTCCTCCTGCTAACACTTCAAGCCTGACTTTTTTATCAGGTTGCTGAAGAGTTTCTTTTGGAGGTACCGAGTGCGCAGAATCGAGATAAAAAATAATTCCGCTGCTCAATGAAACATTGTTAATACCAAGATTGGGCGTTGCATAAGAACCATTTGAAAAGTGCGTAAGTCCCATGGCAAGCCGAAAATCTAATCTTTTTGAAAGCACATATTTGGTTTGAAAAAAAATCTGAATCGCTGCATTCAGCTTTGTTCCGGTCAACGTGTTCTTGTGATTCTCTATTGCATCAAACCTTTTGGTGGTAAAGCCAAATCCATCGGCAAGATGAATAGAAAAGAGAAAATTATTTTTTCTCACAACCGGCAAATCGGCATAAGCAAGCAGGCAGATTCCATTGCCCAGTACATCAGGATTTGCAAAATCAAAATACGCCAGGGAGAATCCTGTCTGGGGAGTATTGTAAGCCTTCTGCAACTTATTTCCATAGCCCTGCATTCCGGCATTTACCTGGAACCCGTATGTGTGCCCTGTAACAAGATGATTGACTCGATGCGAGTGAGCCATTATGAATCCATAATGCAACTGGCCTTCAATCAGAAAATGATTTTCCTGTTGCCCCCAAACGGCAAGCGACAGGCAAGTAAGGATGAGAACAACCGGTCCGATTTTCAATGTTGAATAAATTTTAAAAGCTCCGCTGTAAAGATAGCAAGCAGAAAAAATCAAAACGGTTATGGATTAACGGTAATTGCAGGAGTAGTAACTGTATTACTTGCATGTCCGGCCCTGTCGATTACATAAATTGAAAAAGTAGCGCTCTGTGGAGAAGTTCCGGTGATACCGGCATTATCAAGGATAATGTTGAGCTGACCGTAAATGAGAAGTGAAGAAGAGGTCGGAGCAAGCTGGCTGATACGATACGGATATGTAATTCCGAAACGGTTATCCGTAAGATAAAGATTATGTGCATCAGAAGTATTTTCTCCTAAATCACCATCACCATCTGAATACGAAATCACAAAAGTTAATGGCTCACCATATGCATTGACACTGGAATGTGACACACTTTCAAACCTGAGTTCAGGAACTTCACCGTAAACGGGTTTGTCTTTTTTGCACGAGGTAAAACAAAAAACTAACGTCAGTACACAGAAGGCAAAGAAAATATTTCTGAGGTATAACATTATTTTACTGCACAATAAATGAGAAGAATAATTTATAATAAACAGGCAAGTCGCTCCGCGGAAATTCTACAGTGGCCGGATTGTTGGTGTCTTTCAGGTAATAACGGAAATATACGTGAGTGCCTGGCGCCCAAGTAACCGGAAATATCACCATCCAGAACTGACTCGCACCAGCGTTAATGTAACTTGCTGATACTATTTGTGCCGCACTGAAATCGTTCTCAAGAAGCGATAGCTTGCATTGGTTAACAAGTAAATTCCCCACCGCAGTACTGTCGTCCCCTACCCAAAAAATAATTCTGAGATTCGCATTAGCATTAACCAGGAAAGGATTATAGGGAACACCCATATACCTGTTGCTATCAACTATTGAGGCGTAGAAAGGGATTAAAGTCAATGAATCCAATGCATTGTAAAAGAAATGATTCCCGTCATTAACAAGGAAAGGAAGATTATTAGGCGCTGACGGAATATTTCCATTCATGTCTTTGGCTCCATTCATAATCCAGGTATTGATTTGCTGAACCTGGGTCGGAGTTAACCTGGGGCCACCCTCCGGCCTTGGCATAAAATCAGGTGTAGTGGTTACAACCCGTTCATGAAGAAAAGAATTTGCAGTATCGTAGGGAATAACTCTATATTTAAATGTATCAATAAAGTTTACTGTTATTTTATTCACGGGTTGATAAACAAGTGTTGAATACGTTGACTGAACGCTTCTAAAATCCGGCTCAAATGTTCCGTCATGGCAGGCGGGAACATTGCATTTCACATTGAAAATATTTTTATGTAACCCGGCGATTGAATACGGGTCGGGGTTCTGCTCTGTGGTGGTATCTGTATTGTAATTCACGCCATCGTATGGATTAGCAGGTGGCACTTGATCGTCTTTAGAACAACTGCTATAAAAAAGAACAACCCCCGCCAGGGCAGTGAGAACGATTGAAAAATATTTTACTGAAAAATATTTCATCCCTGTAAATTAAAACATGGCTTGTTGCACGGCGCAGTTAGTATACGGCCTAAGCAATCCTGAAGGAATATCATTATCATAACCAAGGATACGCGAAATGAGAGGAACAATTTCAATACTTTCTCCCTGCACAGCAGTAATCACCTGTGCTTGATGGACAACACTCGGAGGTCCTGCAACAAGGCAGAAAATTTCTCTTGCCACCTGGTCGCCACCCTGGGTTACTTCGGGAGCGGTATGGTCGAGTGCAAACCTTCCGTATGCATCTACAATTGAATTAGCCAGGGAATTTCTTCCATGCTCAGGAGCTACAATCAATATGGTATCGTTCGCCATTCCCGGAGTTGCCTGAATAGTGTTCCATAAATGAGCTACTGCCCAATCTGCTTTACGAAGGTTGTTACAGTATTGCGTAAAGTTCGTATGGCAAATGTCCACATCCTGCATGTTGACCACAAGAAGTTCAGGAGCGCGGTTCAATGTAGCGAGGTACTTAATTATTTCTTCAGCGAAAAAAACATTATACATGTCGTTGCTCATCACGTTAGCTGGAAGATTCCAGGGGTTATTGAATTGTCCGGCAACGGCACGCGTGAATAAATCATTTATGAAAGCATTGACAATGACTGCATCTGCTTCGGTATTGGTTACACCGGCTGAATTATTTTCGTAACTCACCGGGAAATTATTATCCATAAACGATTTAATATTCTTGACCACCGCTTCTTCCGTACTCGAAAATAAATGGGGGTTGCCTATGGCATCGTAGGAATCTAAGCTGACTAAAAAAGTGGGCGCAATAAAATTAGCTCCGTACGCAGAGCCATACCCTGAGTATTTGCTATAGTTAAGCGAAGGAAACGGGCCAAGGGAATTTGAAACCCACCAGGCGTTAAGAGCGGTTTGCTGCGGTGAATTATGCTTGCGGTAATATTCAAATACAGTCGGCATGTTGGGGTTATCTCTTATGCTCAGGTCGGCATTGGTGTAATTGCCGGTAATAGCTGTTGCATGGCCGTTATAATGTCCCGTGGGCCCGGCTCCATATCTGAATTCATTGAAAAGTGTACCGTAATTCTGAAGCGCCTGCGGCAGCGGAGAAGCAGGAAGCGGCTGCATGGCAGGAGCAATATCAGGAGAAATGGCTTCTGTTCCGTTGAGAATGCCGCGCATTAAATTGCCTTCCGCTTTTTGAATGGAGTCAAGATTCCTTACTCCGCCTGCAAACAAACAGAATACAACATGGTTTGCAAGACGCGAACCGGTGGCAGCAAACAGCCGCCCCGATGGAAGAATATAAGGAACCGCAAAAGCGCCTGCTGTCGCTGCTCCCACTCTCTTTACAAAGTCTCTTCTTTTCATCAGAATATGTTATATGCTAATAATATCTATACTCATTTGAGGTCATGAATGAATAGTACATCATTTCAGACGTGATGCTGGTATCGTTTTGAACCAGGTTTTTCAGATAATATTTTTCAAACTCATTGGGGTTGCGGTTGAACAATTTTTTATACGAGTTCGTGATGAATGTCGGGATATCGTTTCTCATTACTTGCGATGTAGGAATATTGGTTCCCGGCAAATCAAGAAAGTTGCGGATAATCCGGTCTTCAATCAGTTTCTTGTCTCCAAAAGCCGAGTATGCCGTAAACAACTTTGCTAAATCATCATTGGAAATCGTAGTGCCGAACAAGTCAGCATATGCTATGGAAATAAATTCTGTAGTTGACTTAGCCGTTCCCTTTACACCGCTCTGCTGCTTAACATCAACATTCTTTACGTCAAAAACGTATGTTTTCTCTTTTGAGCAGCTGACTGCAACCGCAAGAATCGCTATGACAAATATTTTTTTCATTCTCTTTACAAATTAATGAATCTAGTTATTGATGCCGATAAATTCATCTTTTGATAAAATAGATTTCTGAAGTTCTACATAATCATCATTTTGTATGTAGAGCAATGTTCCGCTGGTCATTTCTACCGATGTGGGGGTGCGGAACAGATATTGCTTATATAAACCTCTTACTTCTCCCTCGTAAAAATCAATGGAACTGAAAAAGATATTTTCAAAATCATGTTTGCTCAGACCTGCTGTAAGAAATATAACTGACGAAGTTCCATTTACCATAGTAACACCTGCGGTAATTTCGTTCTGAGTAGGATATCGGTCAAGAAAATGTTGAAAAATAGAAACCACAAAATTAAAAGAGCCCATGTTGAGCTCATCGTAAAATGAATTGTCGATGTACCTGCGCTGAACTTCCTTAAATTTGATAACGCCCGCAGCGAGCGAATCGGGAATTTCTTTCATTTTGTTCAACCGGTTTATTTCTATCTGTATATCATTCCAGAAAAGCATATATGATGTGTCCGTCAACAGGAGTTGATAAAGGAAAATGCGGCCGGTTATTTCAGCCGTGTCCATCCCCCCTAATAATTCTATCCTGGCCCGTTCGCAAAACTTATCTTTAAATTCCGGGTTCGAAAAAACATTATCAAGAAACTGGTTGCGGCTACTCATGGAAAGATTTTGCGAAAGCAGCAGGTTAAGTCCTGAATTTAATTCGGCAGTGCTTGGCTCCCTGCCAAGTGTGCTGATGTAAACTTTATTTACATAGTTTTCAATGATAACAGGGTTAATCGTTTGGTCAGGCGGAGCCTGGTTGCCGGGGATATGGTCTTCCACATATCTTTTACAGGATGAAAATAAAATCACAGCCCCCATCAGCAGAAGCAGAGAAAAAGAAATGAAACTTTTTTTACCTGTCAATACCGGGTTTAAAAATCCTTTCATGGGATAAATATCCGCTTTAAGGTTTAGCTGTGAATTACGTATGCTATTATTTTCCTTCCGCAAAATACCTGAAGAAGAGCGGAATCGTTTCAATACCTTTCATAAAGTTAAAAACACCATAATGTTCATCAGGGCTGTGAATATTATCAGAGTCAAGCCCAAAGCCCATCAGCACGCTCTTTAATCCCAGCTCCTCTTCAAACAAAGCAACAATAGGAATGCTGCCGCCTCCACGCGTTGGTATCGGTTTTTTGCCGTACGTTTTTTCAATGGCTTTGCTTGCTGCACTAAATGCATGTGAGTCAGTCGGAGTTACTACCGGCTCGCCTCCGTGATGCGCCATAACTTTTACCTTAACCGTTTTAGGTGCAATCTTTTTGAAATGCTCGGCAAACAGATTTGATATTTTTTCTGATTTCTGATTCGGAACAAGCCGCATAGAAATTTTTGCATTTGCTTTTGAAGGAAGCACGGTCTTTGACCCTTCTCCCATATAACCGCCCCAAATTCCGTTGAGCTCAAGCGTGGGGCGAATGCCTGTGCGTTCCAGGGTGGTGAATCCTATTTCTCCAAATAATTCATCAACGCCTAAGTCTTTCTTATATTCTTCTTCATTAAACGGAGTACGGTTCAGCTCTGTGCGTTCTTCTTTGGTAAGTTCAACAACATCATCATAAAAACCGGGAATGGTGATATGTCCGTTCTTGTCTTTCATAGAAGTAATCATCTCGCATAAAACCTGGATGGGGTTTGCCACAGCGCCTCCGTAAACACCCGAATGCAAATCGCGGTTGGGGCCCACCGCTTCAACTTCCATATAACTAAGTCCCCGCAGGCCGGCTTCAATAGATGGCGTGTCGTTAGCAACCATGGAAGTATCTGAAATCAGGATAATGTCTCCTGTAAGACGGCTTTTATTTGCACGAACCCATTCTCCCAAATTTGCTGAACCAACTTCTTCCTCACCTTCAATCATGAACTTAACGTTGCAGGTAAGAGTTCCTGTGGCATTCATCATCTCGAATGCTTTAATGTGCATGTACACCTGCCCTTTGTCATCGCAGGAGCCGCGCGCATAAATTTTTCCGTCTTTGATGACGGGCTCAAAAGGCGGAGATGTCCATAGATTAACCGGGTCTGCCGGTTGAACATCATAATGACCGTAAACAATTACAGTGGGAAGATTCTTATCAATAATTTTTTCCCCGTAAACAATAGGATGTCCCTTGGTAGGAGAAATTTCTACTTTATCGGCCCCGGCATCTTTCAATTTTTTGCTGATAAATTCCGCAGCGCGTTTTACATCGCCTGCATATTTGCTATCGGCACTAACAGAAGGAATGCGAAGCAATTCAAACAGTTCATCGAGAAAACGTTTTTCGTTGGTCTTGATATAATCGGTGGTTTCCATTACAAGTTCACTCATAGCAAAGAGTTTAGGGGTTTAGAGTTTAGGGTTGATAGTGATGATGTACGTGTCAAAGATAATAAATTGAAAAAATCTCATCTATGAGTAGTTGAGGTAAGCTTTTCAAACCTTAATCTTTATTCCTGCTATTTTTGCTGCGTTAAAAAGTAATGATGAGAAATATTTTACTGCTGGGAGCCGGTAAATCATCGCATGTGCTTATCAAGTACCTGCTTGGCAATGCCATTGCCGAAAACTGGCAGGTAACCGTTGCCGATATTTCTTTAGAGGCAGCGCAGGCAAATGTTGGTAATCACCCTGCAGGAAGAGTCATAGCGCTGGACATAAATAATGCGCAGCAGAGAGAAAAAACCATTAAAGCAGCCGACTTAATTATATCGCTCCTCCCTCCTGCTCTGCATTTATTTGCAGCAAAGGATTGCCTGCAATTCAGGAAGCATCTTGTAACGGCATCATACGTTTCGCCCGAGATGAAAGCATTACATAACGATGCCGCCGGCAACGGATTAATCTTCCTTAATGAATGCGGCCTTGACCCGGGTATTGACCACATGAGCGCAATGCAAATTATTGACAGCGTTCACCAGGCAGGGGGAAAAATTACCGAGTTCCGCTCTTATACAGGCGGATTGATTGCCCCTGAATCAAACAACAATCCATGGGGATATAAGTTTACCTGGAATCCGCGTAATGTGATTCTTGCCGGACAGGGAACAGCAAAATACCTGCACGGTGGAAAAACAAAGGAGGTTCCTTATAAAGACTTATTCAGCCATACAGAAAAAATTTCGGTCAGCGGTGTGGGAATACTGGAGGGCTATCCTAACCGCGATTCATTGAGTTACATTTCTCTTTACGGCCTTGAAGGTATTTCAACTATGCTGCGCGGAACATTGCGCTATGAAGGGTTTTGCCGCGCATGGAATGTTTTTGTGCAATTGGGTTATACGGATGACAATACCCGGATTGCCGATTCGGAAAAGCTGACGTACGCTGCCTTAACTGAAAGGCTGCTTCCAAAAAACCTGCACGAAAAAACACTTGTGGAACGCCTTGCAGAATTCTGCGGAGAAAAAATTGATTCAGATGTAATGAAAAAGATTCAGTGGTCCGGAGTACTGAATGATGAAATTATTGGCCTGCATAACGCAACACCGGCTCAGGCTCTTCAAAACCTTCTTGAAAAGAAATGGAAACTCAAAAAAGGCGACAAGGATATGATTGTAATGCAACACCTGTTTAAAATCCGAAATCCGAAATCTGAAACCCGAAATCTCATATCTTCATTGGTCGTTAAAGGGGATGATGCCGTTGATACAGCCATGGCTAAAACAGTAGGGCTGCCGTTGGGCATCGCAGCGAAATTGATACTGGCTGATAAAATCAAAAACAGGGGAGTAATGATTCCCGTCTACAGGGAAATCTACGAGCCGGTGCTCGAAGAATTACAGAAGTACAATATTATTTTCGGGGAAACCAATCAATAGCCGGTGGTAACCTTGCTGGCATCAATCCTGGGACGGATGCTCATAACGGGGACTTTGGAATGATTGACAAGCGTCTGCGCTGCAGAGCCAATGCCTAAAAATCCGGGGCTGGCTTCCTGCTCGGTCATTATAATAATAAGGTCTGCATTAATCTCGTCTGCATACTTCAATGCCATTTTAGAAATGTCATCTCCGTCAAACATTTTGCGGGTGCAAATAACATTATGCTCGCTGATATAATCTTCTACCTGGCGCACCTTGATTTCAAATTTGCGGACAAAGTCGGCACTCTTTGATGTACGCAGTCCGGCAATATGGATGGTAGAGTTATAGAACTTCGCCATCTCAATGGCATAAGTAACCTTCTGTCTTGAAACGGCTGAATCGTCAATCGGCAGAACAATATCTTTAAAGCCCACTTTTTTTGCATGTGCCTGAACCGTTATCACCGGGCATGGTGAGCCGCTAACTACCTTATACGCATTGCTTCCTAAAAGAAATTCAGATACACCGCTTGCTCCATGCGTACCCATAATAATCATGTTGGCATGTATTTCATTCGCCACCTTAATAATCTGCTTGTAAATAGACCCTACTTCCGCAAAAAAGTTCACCTGTATTGCCGATTTCTTATGGATACCTTCTGAAATAGACTTGAGTTTTTCCTTTGTGGTTTCTTCTATCTTGCTTTCAAATTCCGATTGTGACTTGGAGAACGCATTGCTGATAGCCGACGTAAATGAATACGTTTCAATGACATGAAGCAAACTGATTTTCGCTTTGCAAAGCTTTGCCATAAATACTGCATGCTCCAGCGCAAGGGCGGCTGTCTCAGAAAAGTCATACGGTATCAGTATGTCTTTAATTTGGAATTTTTGTGAAGCCATGGTGCAAAAATTTTATGTCAATAGGAAAAAGGTGTAACGACAATTGAGGTGGATTGTTCCGTAGGCCGAATAGTAAGCACGGGTATATCGGTTCCGTTAATGACTTCCTGCGCTGCCGAGCCTATAAACCGTTTGGTCCAGTTCATTTCTTCCTGGGTCATTATCATAATTAAATCAGCCTTAACCTGTTTTGCGTATTTCATTAGCTCTTCTGCCACATCATCTCCTTTAATCATTTCTGCAGTGCAGATAATTTCGCGCTCGTCTATGAAATTTTTTACCTGGTTAAGTTGGCGGTTTAACTTGTTTACGATAAACTCATCGCTTGTGGTTACAACAGATACCACTTTAATTGCCGAACCGAAATAGGTGGCAAGTTCAATGGCCTTGTTCACCTTCTGCCGCGTCTCCTTGGTCAGGTCAAGGGGGAGCAAAATCAACTGGCAGCCAAAGCGGTGTTTTTTTCCTTTAATGGTAATAACCGGGCACGGTGCCTCTCGGATAACCCGCAATGCATTGGAGCCAATAAAACGCTTGATACCCACGCTGCCGCTGGTGCCCATAATGATGAAGCTGCATTTAAGTTTCTTAGCCGCTGCGTTTATCTCATCATAAATTTTTCCATACGAAATCATGGTGTTGGTTTTTACACCTGATTTATGAAAAGCATTTGAAGCTATATCGCTGAGCTTTTCCTTAATGTTTTTTTCCAGCGCTTTTTTGTTCTGCTTTTTAGATTTCAGGAAAAAAGAAAGCGGGTTATGCTCATCATCATCAATGACATAGATAAGCGTTATTTCTGATTTGGTAAGACGAGCCAGGTTATAAGATTGGGATAACGCAATGAGAGATTGTTCTGAAAAGTCGACCGGAACGAGTATGTGATTTTTTTGAGAACCCATAGGATAAAACTAATTCTTTTAATTTGTACAAAAATACTAATTCCGATGAATATTATTCCCGAAACAGAACTAATTCTTAACAGTGACGGAAGCGTTTATCATCTTAATCTTTTACCTGCAGATATTTCTGATACCATCATCCATGTAGGAGACCCCGACAGGGTGAAAATAGTTGCATCATTTTTCCAAAAAATTGAATTAAGAAAACAAAAACGTGAGTTTTTTACCATTACCGGAAGCTATAACGGAAAACGTATCACAGTTATTTCAACCGGTATAGGAACCGATAATATTGACATTGTTTATAACGAACTGGATGCCCTCGTAAATATTGATTTAAAGGCAAGAGTTATAAAAGAAAAAACTTCCTCACTCAACCTGGTTCGCATTGGTACTTCCGGTTCGCTGCAGGAAGAAATAAAGCCCGATGCTTTTGTGTTTTCGAAATACGCGTTAGGGCTTGATGGACTGCTCAATCATTACAAACTGAAAAATACTGAAGAAGAAAAAATTATTATTGAATCATTCCTAAAAAGTTATTCCCCGTTTCATGGATTGCCCCTTCCCTATCTTGCCTCATGTTCAATGGAGCTTGAAGAAAAAATTTCCGATGAAATGCACAAAGGAATTACCGCTACATGTTCTGGCTTTTACGCACCACAAGGAAGAAAGCTCCGGTACGAACTCAGATATCCCGGTTTGATTGATATGCTCATATTATTCAAGCACAATAACTTAAAGATTACAAACTTTGAAATGGAAACAGCAGCTACGTACGGGCTTGCGTCAATCCTTGGACATCAATGCTGCTCGGTAAGTGTAATTGTCGCCAACCGCATTACAAAACAACAGTCGCGCAACGCAGAAAAAGCAATGATGGATTTAATTGCAACAGTGCTGGAAAGGATTACCAGCTAAAATTGGTTTGCTTTGATAATTTTTTTTGTCGTTTTGATTCCTTCCCTACTGGTTACTGTAACAAAGTAAATTCCGGGTTTGAGTTGACTGACGTCAATTGAAATTTGAGACTTGAGATTTGAGACTTGAGAAAAAAGTTCTTTTCCAAAAACATCATTTACTTCTATCCTTTCAATTTTTAATTCTGCATTTTGAATTCTTAATTCATTTCCTGCAGGGTTGGGAAAAATGCTGAACGAATTTTCATTTATAATATCATTTGTAGAAAAGCCGATGGGTAATAACGCAACATTGAGCACTGTGAGCACACCATTATTCAATGCAACTCCGTTAAATGTTTGCGTTATGTAGCCGGTTGCTGAATATTGAATATTGTACGTTCCAGCCAGCGCAATTCCTGTTTCATAGGTGCCTGTAAAATCGGTACTGTCCAAAACAGCCGTGCTCAAAATCTGAACGTTGGCATTGTTAATCGGGTTGCCGTTGATGCTGTCCTTAACGGTTCCCTCCAGATAACATGCGCGTATATACGTTGGTGCAAAAACATAAAATCCCCCATTCATATCCGTTGCCAGGATATTTCCCGAAGGAAGATAAGGAGATACATCCCAGCATAAACCGCCGCCGGTAAAATAATTTCCCACCTGTATCAGGTTATGAGGGCGGGCGGCATCTACAATAGTTACCTGGCTGCCGTAACAGGCATTGACCAAATAATCATTAAGCACTCGTACGTTATGAACCTCCCATGCCGGGCTGTCGGTACAAAAATAAATATCGACCGAAGTGATATTACTGATATTGCTTACATCATAAGCAACAAGCGGAGTACCGTGAATTTCAACTGTTGCATAAAAATAGTTGCTGTTATCCGAGAGCCATCCGTTATGACATATTAATCCAAGCGCCGGCTCCGCGGTAAGCACAACGGGGTTAGACCTCGTGGTAATATCGACTACAGAAAACTGCCCGGGATTTACTTCGCTCGTCCATAATGTATTTCCGCGCACGTAACAGTCGTGAACATAATGAGCAGAATATTGTCCCACATAATGCGGGTTCCATGGGTTATTCAGGTCAGCGATAATTACTCCGCCCCCTGCTAAGTTGCTGCCGTTAATGTAAACATAACCGTTGTCAGTGGTCACGGTATGCGCTCTTTTCAAAAGATTATTAATAGCACCATCTCCCTTCCAGATTTTCGATGGAGCAGAGTCGGGAAGATAGCTGAGATTAATAATCTGCAAACCATTATTTAAATCATTAATGGTGTCAACTCCTTCGGTGGTAACGTAAGCGTACTTGCCCCATGTTTTTACTTCTCTCCATAAGTTATTAATACCGGGAACTGACAAAACAAGATTCGGGGTAGTTGGAATCGAAACATCATAAATATCAATACCGGTTTTGGCTCCCACCAACGCATATTCTGTTCCGGCAGTGTCAACATAATGCCACACACCGGCAAGAGTTACTCCGGGCGGATAGGTTATATGGGAACGCAATGTTAAATTTTGCTGCGCAGACGAAAGCGTTGCTAATGATATCAGCAATGAAAAAAGAAAAATATTTTTCCTGGGATTCATATTCCGGCGTGTTTATACAAAGATGATGAAATTTTCCATACACCCCGGAAAGTGCATGTTTCAATGCAATTCAGAATAAAGAAAGCTGTGCATTGTCGGGATTATACATAAAGTCCTCCGTATTTAACTCATACGATTCTCTTCCCTTCATATATTTCTTTACTGCCATCTTAAATAATTGTTTGATGGATTCGGCAATTTTTCCTTCACCGCGCATCCGAACTCCAAAGCGGCTGTCGTTAACCTGCCCGCCGTGACATTCCATTATCTGGTGCCATACTTTATCTCCCCTGTCCGGAAAATTTTTGTACAGCCAGTCCCGGAAAATATCTTTGACAGCACCATTAAGTCTTACGATGGTATAGCCCGCATCCACAGCGCCATGCTCCGCGGCTGCTTTAATGACAGATGGAATTTCTTCTGTATTTAACCCCGGAATAAGCGGTGCATTCATTACTCCTGCCGGAACTCCGGCTTTAGTCAATTCTTCAATTACTCTTAGCCGGTTCTTTGCCGTTACCGTTCTTGGTTCCATCACGAGCCGTAAGTCTTCGTTCAAAGAAGTGATTGAAACCATCACATGCACCAAACGGAGTTTTGCAAGCTCGCTGAGCAAATCAAGGTCGCGCAGGATAAGTGCATTTTTTGTGATGATGCCAACCGGGTGACGGTGTCTCAGCAGCACTTCAAGCATCCTGCGTGTAATTCTGAATTTTCTTTCTGCCGGTTGATAGCAATCTGTATTACCCGAAAGCATAATCGGTGCCGGTTTCCATTTCGGGTTCGACAGTTGCTTTTCTAAAAGTTCAGGGGCTTCGGGCTTTACAATAATTTTTCTTTCAAAGTCGAGGCCTGCGCTGAATCCCCAGTATTGATGCACATTACGTGCATAACAATAAATACAGCCGTGCTCACACCCCTGGTAAGGATTCATAGAGAGCGCCGGGCCAATATCCGGGCTGTCCACTTTATTAACTATCTTTTTTGGATGCTCTTCAAAAAATTCCGTCTTGCCGTTGCTAAGCATCTCTTCATCGAGGCCTTCTATATGCTCCCTCACGTACTGCTGCCTGAGATAAGGATTAGCAGTGTTAATTTGCGAACCCCGCCCCTGAAAATATTCTTTTGTATCCGACATGAGATAGAAAACGGAACAATGTTGTTCCGTAGTATCAATAAAAAAATTACTTCGCTAAATTAAGAAAGCCGTGAGCGGGATAAAATGAATTTTGAAATTTTAGTTGTGAACAGGTAAAAGGAAACCAACATTTCCGCCTGTTAATAGTTTGACAGCTCTTCAAAATAAAATTTACCGCTTACAACCGCCCCTCTGCCTTTTTCGTCTATGGATATAAACACCATTAATATCCATAACCATGAAAAAACTTTTACTCACTGCTTGCTGCATTATTATTCTCTCCATCACATCAAAAGCCCAGCTTGATACCATTCCAAATGCGGGGTTCGAAAACTGGCAGTACACACCCCTATGGACCATTGAAGCATTGGGCTGGCATACCAACAATTCGTCCATTGCTGCCTGGAATGTCGTGCCGGACTCCACGTCTTATACAGGGTTGTTGGCTCTGAAAATTGAGAAACAAAGTTACAGGGGAAGGATATGGTCGGGGTTTCCTTTGCAGAATCATCCGTCAGCGCTTAACGTTTTTATGAAAAACGGGCTGGGCATTGGCGATACTGCTTTCATCCACATTCAGGTCTATTTGTCCAATAGTATAGTAGACAGCGGCTATGCAGAAATCTACGGAGGCATCGGCACAAACTTTTTACCTTTCACAGTCAATATTTCGCAGAACACTCCTTCGGCCGATTCATGTGTGATTACACTTGAAGGCGGTAATTATCCCGGTGTTATCTCATTCGATGATTTGTCTTTCTCGTTCCCTACTTCCATTGATAAGCAAAGCGGGCGCAACGCATGGAATATTTTCCCGAATCCGTGTAGAGATATTTTGCATATGATTCCCATTGGCGCCAATGAAGAAAATGTAAAAGTTGTCCTCGCAGATATGACGGGAAAAAAAATTATGGAAGAAATTTTTTACACGCCTCAAAAGAGATATGAATTGAATTTGTCTTTCCTCCCGGCAGGTGTGTATATGCTAGCTACAACATATTCTGAAACAACGAACAGTACTTTCATTATAAAACAATAACCTGGTGTTATGAAAAATAAAAAGAGTTTCTTTATTGCTTTGCTTGTCTGTTCATTATTTTATTTTATTTCCGGATGCAAAAAAGAAGGCACCGTATTGCCTCGCTGCGTATCTCTCAAAATCCAGCAGATAAAGCAAGAGCCAAAAAGAAATCCTCCCGCAGAAATATGGCAGTACAATTTTGATAACAGAATTGTGTATTACATCCCGCCTTTTTGCTGTGACCAGTACAGCGAATTGCTCGATGAGAATTGCAGAGTTATTTGTGCACCGGATGGCGGAATATCAGGACGAGGTGATGGCGGTTGCCCTGATTTTCTTAGCAAGAGAACGAATGGAATCTTAATTTGGCAGGACGAAAGATGAAACAGACCGTTAATGGATTCCATAAGCGATGAAATACTGGTCAGGGAGTGTATTGCGGGAAACCGGCAGTACCAGGAAATGCTGTATAAAAAATTTTGCTGGAAGATGATGGGCGTCTGTATGCGCTATTCGAAGAACAAAGAAGAAGCCGAAGATTTTTTGCAGGAAGGATTCGTGAAAGTGTTCACTCATCTTCGCACTTATAAAGCCAAGGGCTCGCTGGAAGGATGGGTAAGGCGCATTGTTGTGAATACGATTCTTGACGGGATGAGAAAAAAATCACTGATGTTTAAAGTCGTGGATATAGAGGAAGCGGATAATGAAGTGCGAGCAGAAGATTTACTAAGCGAAGTTTCGGTAAACGATTTGGTGAATATGATACAGGAACTTGCGCCCGGTTACCGCACGGTGTTTAATCTTTTTGCGGTGGAAGGGTATTCGCATAAAGAAATCGGGGCGCGGCTTGGAATCAGCGAAGGAACATCGAAGTCGCAGTTTGCCATGGCGCGGAAAATTCTTCGCGAAAAAATAGATGAACAGGAAAAAGAAATTACATTAAAAAAAGGATGATGCAGGGTCTGAAGAGGAAAAATTCATTTGATGATTACGGTGCAGAACCGTCTCCGCTGGCTTGGGAAAAAATTGAGAACCAACTTCCTGCACCTCGCGGCAAAAAGCGCGGCTGGCTGATTTGGAGCATAGCGGCGGTACTAATCGCAGGGGTTTTCCTCAGCGCATATTTGCTTGATGTAGAAATAAAATTAAAACCAAAAGGGGCGACAGAAAATTCTTCAACTGCTCATAAAGATGAAACCAACAGCGGCATGAAAAAAAATATTACGGAAAAAAATCAGTCGCAAATCACGGAGCATTTAAAAGCGAATACTAAGGCCGTGGAAAAAATTTCTTCAGTACATATTGCTTCATCACAACTGGCAGAGATCAACAAAAAAGAAAAAAATAAAATTGTCTCTGCAGAGCCGGTAACCGAAAGTGTGAAAGAAAAAACAACGGAAGAAAATGAAGCCGTTCTTACCGAAAATATTGTAGTTCCTCCAGCAGAATTAGCTGCCGATAAAAGAGCATTCATCGAAAATATCCCGTCTATAATGGTAACGAAGATTCAGACGCCTGATATACAATTGGCGTTACGTACACCATTCACAGATTTCCAGCCGATGAAAAAAAAGCCTTCGGTTTCGCGCTGGCAGTTTGCGTTATCGGGCGGGGGAAATTACAACTATCGCACTCTTAATTTTTCATCTTCAGTCAATAGCAATATAAGCGAAGGAGAAAAAAAATATCTTGCTGAAAATGAAAAAGGCATTCAAACATTCTCATTCGAAACAGGTATCGGTTACAGCTTATCTACTCATTTCAACCTGAACTTCGGAATAAATTATTTTACTGCAGGGCAGGAACGAAATCAATCGGAAATAATTTTCAGCAGCGGCACGGCAGGAACTCCCAACCGGCTTTACACAGTAAACACCTCCGCAGGCGCTTTATCCGCTAACGGACAACAGGTTGATAATGCCTACTACAACAATACCGACTCTACATTATTTACATCTAATTCCAGTTTGATTGGTTCGCCTCTACCGCAAGACAGCAGCACGACAAAAGATTTTATTTTAAGACAAGAGTTTTCTTTTATCGGCTTTCCGCTGTTGATTCAGTACCAACCGGCAGAACACCGGGTTACTCCTTATATTGGTTTTGGATTTTCGGCAGGATATATCTTAAAGGAAAAAGTTACGTTTAACGATAAGGCCGTTGATTATAATTACCGGCAAAGCACCAATACGATACTGTTTTTTGCAGAGGCACAAGCAGGAGTGAAATACCGCGTTAGCAATAATCTTTTCTTAAAGCTCCAGCCCTCACTTCGCTATGGATTAAATTCTTTGAATGGCGATGACACTATAAAGTGGATTCCATATTCAGCGGGAATCGGTGCCGGAATTAATTTCAGGTTTTAACCTGAGGCCATATTTTTTTTCACCCTTGCACCAGGCGCATGTACTCAAGCCAGGGTCCTATCTCCTGCTTATATTGCTTTGCCATGACACGGGCAATCTGAGCAATGTGCGTCAGGTCGTGAATAGTCCATGTGGAAAGTAATTGTCTTAGTTTTACTTCGCCAAACTTAGGATGTATTCCGGTTCTGTCGAAATCTTTTTCAGTGAGGCCAAGCGAGCGGAGTGTTTTTAAATTTTCTGCACGCACAGATTTAAATTCTGTCAGCAAATCGCCCAGGGATTTTCCTTTGCTTTCTTCAAACATTGCCGTGCGATTAAACACGGGAAACGTTTCATGGCTTCCGTTCAGAATGATTTTCAACCGCGCCATCCAATCAGTTCTTTCCCCGTGAATAAGATGCCCGAGAACATCATAAGGGCTCCACGTATCTCCTCCTTCATTATTCTTCGTCCAGTCATCCGGAAGACCACTCAGCAATTGCTCAAGCACTACAGGAGTACGTTCAAGAATAAGGATGGATTTATCTAAATTAAAATTCAAAAGAAAAATCTTTCAAAAAATATTTCACCTCGCAATAACCAGCTTTTTTATTTGCCGTTGCTGCTGCGCCTGAACCGAAACAAAATAAATTCCGTTCGCAAGGCCATCCGCGTTAAAATAAACTTTTTCAACCGGCTCCGTTACGGTCAGTTTTTCTTCAAGAATGGTCTGCCCAAGCGGATTCATTATACTGACAACTGCGTGTGAACCCGGCGGCAGCGAAAACTCGGCAGCAAACATATTGCCCGCGGGATTCGGATAAACATTAAAGTTTTCAATTGAATTTACCTTCGGCTCTTCAACATCTACAGTGTACCCTACAGTAAATTGGTAATAGATATTATCTCCGAAATCAGGGTTGAAAGTTTTTATTACCGGCCCTGTAGATTTTTTAATCCTGAAGGAACCTGAACCCTGCTGCGAAGAAAAATACCAGAACGATAAGCCCTCTCCTCCGTCATCTTTCATGTAAACCGTGTAACAATCATTCGGAAGCAAAACCGTATCACGGTAATAGGTATTGTTAGCTAAGAAGTCACGATAAATGATAGTGTCGCCATTGCTGTTCGTGAGTATGTAGCGGTTTTGATATCCCCAGTTATTGGTTTTCAATTCAAAGACCAGGTTTGACTGGAGCATGACAGGAGTGTCAAAATCAGAATAGAGTGTATCGTTCTGTGCATACTGGTCTGTTCCGCCATTTGGATTGTTGACGCGCGCCATAAAAGTATTTTGTCCGGAGCTTAACCAATTGGGCTGAGGCAATGTTATCTCTGTTGATTCAAGAAAATTAAGAGTGCCTGTCCAATGGTAATTTGCCATCGTCCCTCCTGCTCTGCCATAGGTAATATCCAGTGAAGTGAGTGTAATGGAGCCTGTATTTTTTATTGCAATTACCGGGTTATTGCAGATTGGATTGAGTCGTGAAAATTCGGTGCGCTTAGAGGGTGATTTGATATAATCCACCGCCGCATCCAGTGTAAAATTAGGAGCGCCATAGCTCACGAGTTGGTGATTGACCCGGTAATTAGCTGAGCCGGGGTTGGGGTCAGCAGGTAAGCTGTAATCGAGCGTAATAGTTTGGCCTGAAGTTACATTAGGGGTAAGTTCCAAATCTCTCTCGTTAACCTCTGCACCCGGGCACCAACCCTCGCGGTCGAATATCCATGTTCCGCCTTGTGGATAGATGGGATTGGTGGCACATCCTTTTGTTAGCTGCCATGGAAAATTTATTGAGTTGTTGAGTGTGATGGTATGTGTATGAGGAATAAACTCTCCTTCCTGTCCGTGTCCGCTGATTGCAGAACGGACTTTAAATTGCGAAGCCGAATTGGAGAGCTGAAAAGTTACCGGCTCAAAATAATTGTCGTAAACAATATCATTGTATGAAGGAGAAACCCATGTTCCATTGGGCCAGATTTGCTGGATAGATTTTACATTGCGCGGAGGAGTTCCCTCGTAAAACACAAACCTGATATCCATATCCTCCTGGTACGGTGCGCCTTCCATTGCAACATAATGTGCACCTTTAAACACAGGGGTATAGTCCGTAACATCAAACGCCCACGTCTTGCCTATGAGGCCATTCATATTTAAATTAATCCCGTAAGGAGTAATAAAATTAATCAGTTCAAGACGCATGGGCCGCCTGGGATAATATACAAGCGTTGTAACATTAATGGTATTCTGTATGGCAACAGGAACAGAATCTACCAGCACGCCCGTCTCATCATAAACATAAGCATAGCCCGAATTCCAGACATAAATAGTATCAATAACGTTGAGTGCATTATTGATGACGTTGTATGAAATAACTGAAGTAGCGGGGAGCGAAAAGGAATCGAGGACAGTTGTCGACTGCACGGATGTTGTATAAGTGCCCTGAACAAAAGTTGTATTCGGGCGGAATGTGGTTGATGAGAAATTCCTGTGCAGCAAATGTCCGCGGTTGCTGTGCCAGGTTGGATTAATAATCTCAGAATTAAAACCATTGGGACTGGAATCCATTGCGGTAGTTCCTGTTCCTTCGTTAAACTTATAATACACCTGCAGGTTTGCATAATCGGGATGGGAAGCGGTAATATCGTTATACATCAACTGTTGAATTGATGACTGACTTAATTCTTTATTCCAAACGCTGAGCTCGTCAAAGTCGCCAAAATATTTTACGCTTCCGTCCCACGACAAACCAACCAGCCATTTCTGAATATTGATGGGCTTGAATTTATTTGAGCCCGATACAAACAGGTTTCCGTTCAGGTAAATGTTCATGACACCGGTCGTTGCATTTTTGGTAAAAGCCCAATGGGTCCATTTACCTTCAAAGTCCGCCGGGGTTGCCGCTGCGTTGATACGGTCATAATTGCTGCCATCATTTCCGCAGTCCCAATAAACATTGGAATCGCTCCAGGGCAGGTGAATATTCAGGTGCCTGCGGTTCAAGCTGTCTACTGCTTCCATCATAACCGTATTAGCCGGAAGCACTGCAGCATTTCCATACGTCCAGAATGCAACCGTAACTTCATTGGCTATAGAGTTGAAGAAAGAATTGTTCATGTTCACATACTGCACACTGCCGTTAAGACTCAGATATGAATCCGGAGATGTATTGGTAAGCCCCGCAGCAAATCCTGCGTCATGACCGTTCACAACATTGTCAGTTCCTGAAGAAGCATTGGTATAGCTGAATTCTACAATCACGTTTGAAGTTCCATCCCAGTTAAACGGAGTGTGAAAATTAAAACTGTGTATCCCGGTTGAGGAAATATTCGTATTCAGAAAATAAACTTCGGTGAATCCCGTTAGCTGGGGAGCATTTGCATCAAGAACGTTTTGCGAAGTAGGCTTAAGTTTAATACGGAGATTATTTACCGCGCTGCCAAGCGAAAAAATATCAAGGCGCAGGCCGGTAATGTTACCAGCTGTAATTCCTGCTGAAGAAAGTTCTGCTGCCGTAAAAAGATACTGCGCCCTGCTTACCGATTGCGAAGTTCCGAGCGGATGGCTAAGAGTCGCTGTTCCGCTACCAATGGTTCCGGTGGTCTCTGAAATAGTGCTGGTGTACGTAATATCCTGCTGGGTATATTGAATGTATTGCCACACAGGTGCTGCGGTATAATTGTAAACAGAACCAGAAAAATTACTGATGTCGTGCGAGTTGTGGCGCGTTTTAAGCGAATCGGTTTGTGAGGAGTCAACAACATAAGTGTAGTTGTTGTAGTCCCATTCACCGCACCCCAGGTTAGTATTAGAGCTGGTAGAAACAAGACCGTTTTTGCAGCGCATGCTATATAGCATTATAATTTTTTCGTAGGTCTTGGAAGTATCATTCGGAAAAAGAAATACACCTGCTCGCATAGTGGTATCGAACCGAAAAACCTGCACTACCGTAGTGTCTCCGACTGCAGAAAACGAGCGATGAGAATAACCAAGTGTAGCAAAGAAGAAAATAAATGCAATAAAATTTCCGGAGAGTATTTTTAGTTTCATGTTATTGTTGATTTGAAAAGAAAACCAAAATTAACATTTTCTTTTCAGCAGGTAAGAAAGCGTTTATACAGGGCAAAACAACTCCAGCGAAGCATATGAAAGAGCCCGAAAATTTATTTTGCCCCTGCCTGTCCGTATTTTACAAGCGTTAAGTTCCCGTCCTTTACCAGGCCGACGTACAGTGCATAAAATTTGAAGGATTTATCCCCTGGCTCAAGAGGAGTTGTTTCTAATATCTTCAATACATTTTTAAATGTTCCCGCTGCAGTTGTCATGCTATCAGTCATGCTGATAACTTCTGCCCTGTCCATCGCGATTCCCGGTGCAATTTCCTGGTAATAACGCGCTCCAAGCAATGGAAGCCCCGGCATCAGGATACCCGGCCTATTGCTTCCCTCTCCAATCCAGGTGCCTGAATGAGTTGCTACTGTATCACCTTTGTAAATATCCACATCCTCTCCGAAATAAAAAATACTCCCGGTTTCTTTGCACATTGCTACATAGTTTCTTGACACTTCAACTACCTTACCGTTAACTGATTCACGCTCTTCCACCACTCTCGTATTAATATTGCCTATCGTTTTTGTATCATTCAGAACCGTAATCACCAGCTGCGTTGTGTCTTTATCTTTTACACCCACAAGCGTCAACTGGTAGTTAGGCCGCAGATAGAAATACGGATTCATGCCCATATTAATATTAACAAAATGGCAATTCTCCTGGTTGAATGATTCAGTATAGAGTTTTTCTGTTTTAGTTTGCCCGTAAACAAAAGTAAATGCAAGTGCAATAAAAAATATTACTAGCGATAACGCTTTCATGTTGTTGCTGATTTTAGAAGGAAAACAAAAGTAATATTTTCCTGCAGCAGCAAAGAAAAAGCCTCTTGCCGTGCACGGGCAAGAGGCAACAAGAAACCGCCGGATAAATAATTTTATTTTATAATCGAAATCGTCTTTGTTACCGAATAATAATTTGATCGGAGAGAAAGTAAGTAGATGCCTTGTTTCAGCGGGCTTATGTCAAATACCATCCCGTGTTTTCCGGCAGCCATATCATTATTAAAACTTTGTAATTTATTGCCAAGCATATCGTAAAGAATAATATCTGTATTGGCAGAAGCAGCCAGCGAGTAATCAATAAATAAATAATCTGCAGCTGGGTTGGGAAACACTGAAAAATAATTTTCCGGCGCAGCGTCATTAATTCCTGAAGGGCCGGGCGGTACAACGGTAACAGTTATTACAGAAAAAGTAGTTGACATCCGCACAAGATTAAAGCTGTCGCAGTAAGTGGCGCTGCAACCCAAAGGATCACTTATTGTAAGGCATATAAAATAAAATCCGGGAGATGCATAGGTGTGTGTCGGGTAGGCTGTATTAGAAGTTGTATTATCCCCCCAACTCCAGAGATAGCTAAGCGGAGGCGCTCCCGTTGCCAGGTTCACAGCATTATAAGTCTGGGGACTAACATAATTGAGTATAAAGAATGAGCTACATCCTCCCATGCTGTCAACAAAAGCGCTTGCACACGCAGTGCATCCCAATGCATCTGTAATGCAGCAGTTATACATTCCGGGCGGAAGATTAGTGATGGTTTGAGTGGTAGCAGAGGTATTCCATAAATAAGTGAACGGTGGATTTCCTCCTGAAGGATTTGCAGTTGCCAAGCCGTCCGTACACGAAGGACAGCTTGCATCTGCAGATACAACTGATAGTGCAATATTATTGCAATTCATTCCTGTGACGGTAATGGTATCACAGAACGTGCTGTAACAAGTAGAAGTGGAATCCTGTATGTTAAGACAAACCGTATAGGTGCCGGGTATGCTGTATTGACGCGAAGGGTTTTGTAAACCGCTTTGACTTGCGTCACCAAAGGTCCAATGATAGTTGGTATAAATGGAGGTTCCGGTTGAGGCATTGGTAAAAGTGATGGTATTATTAGCAGTTTGCGACCACGTAAAATTTGCCTGGCATGTGGAAATTCCAATAGTTGCTGTATTGCATGCGGTGCATCCGTTTACATCTGTAACACAACAGGTGTATGTACCCGGAAGCAATCCTGTTGCAGTAGGGGTTGCTTGCGGAGGTACGGTTTGCCAGAGATAATTATAAGGCGGTGTTCCGGATGAAGCAATTGCCGAGGCAGTGCCATCAGTACAGGTGCCGCAGCCTGCCGGGGTCGCTGTAGCGCTTACCGTCATGTTGCAGATGAGAACACCCGTTACCATAAAGCTGTCACAGAATGAACTGCTGCAGTTTCCTATGCTGTCAGTAATTGTGAGGCAAGCACTGTAGATGCCGGGAACATTATAGGTGTGACCAGGATTCTGTGCAACAGAATATCCCTGATCACCGAAATTCCAGAAATAGTTTGTTGTGGGGCTTGTTCCGGTAGAAGTATTTGTAAATGAAATAATATTGTTAGCACTTTGCAGCCAGGTAAAACTTGCCTGGCATTGAGCAAAAATTTGAGAGTTTAACGAGCTAACAAGAATAATGCAGAAGAGTAATTTTTTTTTCATGGTTTTTGTTTTTAAAAAATGAAATATTTTATTCATGATTTCTCAGCTATTTACAATTGTAAGACAATGAACCGGTGGCCTCCGCTGCCTCGTCAGAAAATTTTTATTCGATACGAAAGTAACCAAATAATTTCCGGGAAAAGAGTACACCCTCGCACAATTGCCGATATGTACTTACTATGCTTGTACTTTTTCAGGTAATATTCCCATGGGCGGAAATGCAAATACGGCATCGTTTGCCTGCACTATTTCCATAATTCTGAAATTTATTTCCTCCCTTACTCCAAGATAAATTTCCCAGTCATTAGTGCGTGCATAAAATTGCACCAATATGTTCAGCGAGTTGGGACCAAAGTCGCTAAAGCGCACAATGCTTCCCGCTTCAATCATACGGTGCTCATCAATCGCTTGTTTTATGTCCCCAATAATTTTTTTCAACTGTTCATTTGAAGTAGAATACGTTAAGCCGATGATAAAATAAGCGCGCCTTTCATATCGCTCCGACTGGTTTTCCAGTTCTGCATCAATCATTTTTTTGTTTGGAACAGTTACATAACTCTTGTCGGCCGTGCGGATGCGTGTGCTGCGAAAGCCGATGGATTCCACTTTTCCTGTAACCGAACCTACCTGCACATGGTCACCAATTACAAAGGGTTTGTCAAAAAAAATAGTGAATGAAGCAATAAGATTTTCTATGGATTCCTTCGCAGCAAGTGCTACAGCAAGTCCGCCAATGCCAAGCCCTGCAACCAGCGTGGCTACGTTTACATTAAAGACAGCGCTCATAATAAAGAAGACACTCATTATGCCTGTAATCAGCTTGAGCAAATCGCGGATAAAGGGAACAAGCTGGTTATCGAGCTTGGTTTCCGTCTGATGCGCGCGGTGCATAAATACGAGGCTGAAAAATTCTATCACCCGCATCAGTATCCATGTGAACGAAAGGCATACGGCAACAAGAAACAAACGCCACACGGACATTTTAAGTCCGAAATTTTCGATAGACGCCAGCTCCCACTGTGACGGCCACTGCAGCTGAACAAAAGCAAGATAAAACGTGAGCAGCGAGAGAAATAAAACAAACGGCCGGGTGAGCAGCGCAACAAATTTATCTGCGCCAACTCCTTTTGAGTAGCGCTCCACGAATTTAAAAAGAAGCCGTGAGAGAAGTTTAGAGACAAACTTCCTGAAGATAATTCCCAGGAGTATAATTCCGCCGGCAACAAGGTACCGCCGGACATTGTTGCCCAGAAATTCTTGGTTCAGAAATTCTGCATCAAACATTGAGGAATACGATTCCTCAAAAGTAAGTAAAGTGAACTATTCGTTTCGCTTTAGTTCGTTTCAGAGGGTTCGGCTCCAGCCTTTTTTTCCCAATGACGCCACCCCATAGAGCCATAACATTGTTGACGGAACTTTTCGCGCTCTTCAGGTGTCATCGCGGCCATCTTTTCTTCCATGCGTTTGCGCCAGTACCAGCCCCCGCGATGTCCCCAATGCCCTCTTCCCCCACGCATTCCTCCAAAAAGTATTTTAGAAAGCACCAGCAGACCAATAGCTTGCCACCATCCTATAACAGGTCCGCTGAAAAGCGCCGGAACAAGCCAGTTCCACAGCGACATCACTACATATCCGAATACGAGTACTGCAGCGGCAACAAACAGCACCACCTTAATTGCTTTTAACACATACCATTTTTTCATTTTAGTTTTTAGTTTTAGTTGTTTAATAATTCATCATAGATTTCCTGGAGCCGCTCACGCAGGGAGAGCACTGCATACCTCTTGCGCGAGATAAGCGTATTGACCGGTACACCCGTTGCAGAAGAAATTTCTTTAAAGCTTTTTCCTTCTATTTCTGTTTGTACAAAAACATCGCGGTGCTTGCGCGGCATTTGATTAAGCGCTCTATTCATTTCATCACGCACAACTTCGCGCATCAGCAACATTTCCGGTCCATCCGACACATCCGGGAACAAGTCATAAAATTCTTCCGCTGCGGTTTCGTCTTCACGAACACCAGCTGCAAATGTTTCCCTGCTGAAAGGCACCGCTTTTTTCTTGCGGAATAAGTCGGTGATTTTATTGCGCGCAGTAGTAAAGAGCCACGCAGATATTTTCTCAACCGGTTTCATGAGACGGTACATTTCCGTAAGCTCATAAAATACATCCTGCAGAACGTCTTCTGCATCTTCCGGCTCAGCAACACGGTTTTTTATGAAGCTGAATAACCGCCCGCGTTCTTTGCGAACGGTTTCTGAGATTTGCTCGTTCTGTTCAGCGGTCATGATTCCGGTTATGGCGATTGCGGCATTCATCTATAAAGGTAGACGAATGAGGTGGAAAGATATTTTAAAATATTTGAAAAATTTTCTTAATCCTAATCCTACTCATTGTCTTAGTCCTTTTTTGAATCTTAGACTAAGATTAGGATTAAGACAAAATTCAAATCTCAGTTGACGTCAGTGAACTGCCTTCCGGAATTTATTTTGTAAAAGTGAAAACAAGCAGAGGGATAAGCACAGTGAAATTCATAAAAGAATAACCGTTCACTAATTTTGCATTCTTAATTTTTAATTCTTAATTCTTAATTCTTCACTCCCCTATTCATCTGCCGGATTTTTTCGAGATGCTCTTGCTTCTTTTTATTTCTAAGCCGGTTTGCTGTATCGGTAAAATAGCGGTGAGAGTTGAGGAAATCTTCCTGCAGCTTGTTCCAGTCGGCTTCGGTTTGTATGCTGCCGTTGGTGTTCATTTCTTTAAGCAGAGTGCTTCCGGTGGTAAAAAAATCGTCCCTGCCTAAATAGTCGAGGTCGGCATCGCAGATAATTTCTTCAAGATGATTTTTTGGTTTCTGCGGGTAAATCGTTGCCATTATCATTCCGCAGATGGAGTCGATTTCATCACTGTTGTAGCCAAACTCCGGAAGTTTTTTCTTTGCTAGGTCGCAGCCCCGCTGCTCGTGATTCTTAGAACCTTCAATGAAACCGGAGTCGTGAAAGAGAACCGCCACTTTCACCAGTTCTAAATCATGCTCAGAAATTTTTTCCTTCTCCCCTAACATTTCTGCCGCTACAAGCACGTCCAGCACATGATGTACGCCATGATAGTACAAGTTATCGGGTAATTCCCTGGTAAGCTTATCGAGAATAAAATTTTTTGTTTTTTCGTAACGTGTCATCGGATTCATCGGGCTAATTCAACCCCCAGGGCATTGCGAATTACTTTCTCCTTCAGGTCTTCGGGCTTGAAGGGTTTCATCAGGTAATCGTTCATTCCCGCAGCCATGCACATATCAATGCGCTCCTTAGTAACGCTGGCCGTCATGGCACAAATCCGGATTTTATTTTTGGGCGAGCCCAAATCATTACGGATAAAACGCGTGGTTTCAAAACCGTCAATGTCGGGCAACTGGATATCCATCAGTATCATGCTGTAATCATTTGCCGATACTTTTTCAATAGCTGTCCTTCCGTTCTCTGCAACATCAACTTCTATGCCCTGGAAAATATCGTGCAGGGTATCCACTGCTACCATCTGGTTGAACTCATTGTCTTCAACCAACAGAATTCTTTTGCCCTTCATATCTTCCATGGTGCTGTGCTCATCAACCAATGTTTCCTGCGGGCGGGGCGCTGCTTTATATGTGAGCACAAAATAAAATTCGGAACCCTGCCCCGGAGTGCTGGCCACTTTAAGAGCGCCGTGATGCATTTCTACCAATTGTCTTGAAATGGTTAATCCCAATCCAGTGCCTCCGAATTTCCTTGTGATGTCTGATGAGGCCTGTCCGAATGATTCAAATATGGTATCAATCTTATCAGCCGGAATTCCAATACCCGTATCTTTTACGCTGAATTTTATATAGTATTTGTCGTCTACTTTTTTATCAACTGTAGCCGAAATGGTAACGCTTCCTTTTTCAGTGAACTTAAGTGCATTGCCCGTCAGGTTCATAATAATCTGCGTGATGCGCGTTTCATCTCCGACAACATATTCGGGAACTCCTTCGTCAATTATCTCTTTAAGTTGAATTCCTTTCTCTTCCGCTTTCAAACTAAGTATGGTATGAATATTATGCAACGCAACATGCAGCGGGAACGGAACTTTTTCCAGCTCCATTTTACCTGCTTCAATTTTGGCAAGGTCAAGAATATCGTTGATGATGACTAAAAGATTTGCACCGCTTTTCTTAATTACATTCAAATATTTATCCTGTAGTTCGTTGAGCGGTGATTTAAGGAGAAGGTTGGTGAGACCCACGATGGCATTCATGGGCGTGCGGATTTCATGACTCATGTTTGCCAAAAACTGGTCCCTGAACTTTTGCGTCTCACGCAATTCAGCAAGAGTAAGATTCAACTCGGCGGTACGTTCTTCAACGAGTCGCTGCAATCTTTCTTCCCTTGTGCGCGCTTCAAGCAACGCTGAATCGTTCGAGGTGCGAAGCCGTTTGTTATTGATCGAAAATATATTGAAGACCAGCCGCGGATGTTTAATAGCAAGCCAGTAGAAATCATCTTTCTGGATTTCGATGGTTGTAACATCACTAAGCGCAATCGTAGTAGCTGTGGCGGTAGCCTCTGCAAGAAAACTTTCTCCCATAATGGCAAGCTCTTCCAGTTCGGCAAGCAGAATATCCTCGTTATAAATACCTACCTTACCCTTGCGAATTATGTAAAGAGATTCCGGTACGGAACCTTTCTTAATAAGAACTGCGCCCTTCGGATAATTTTTCACTTCCGACTTGGAAAGCACCTCGCTGATGACCTGCCCATCAAGGTGAAGAAACAATCCGCACTGAATTATAGTGTTATCCTGTTCAATCATAAACACAAAGAAAAGAAAAAAGGATGGAATGGAAATTTACCAAAAGTGGTATCTCATCAGAAAAATAATTCTGCAAGCACAAATACACAGAAAACGATGCTTGCCGTTCCGTTAGCTGTAAAGAAAGAAAGGTTAACCCTGCTCAAGTCCCCCGGTTTAACAATGGAATGCTGGTAAAGGAGCAATGCTGAAAAAATTGCAACGCCTGCCCAGTAAAAACCATCGAAGCCGGCATAAATTCCCTCCCAAACCAGGCAGGCGAACGTAAGCAGGTGTAATACCGAAGAAACAACAAGAGCTTTTTTTATACCCATATGTGCAGGAATGGAAAATAACCTTTGCTTCTTGTCGAAGTCGACATCCTGCAAAGCATAGATAATATCGAAGCCGGCAACCCATGAGAGAACTGCAATCGATAATGGTATAGGGAGTAAATGAAATTTTCCTGTTACAGCAATATATGCTCCTACAGGTGCAAGAGATAATCCAAGCCCAAGAATGAGATGACTTAGTGAAGTGAACCGTTTGGTGTAAGAATATCCGAGTGTTACTAATAGTGCAACAGGAGATAAATAAAAACACAACGGGTTGATGAACCAGCAAGTCACGATGAATAATAGTGAAGATATTATGGTAAGCCAAAGTGCTGTTTTTGCCTTAATAATTCCCGCCGGAATTTCTCTCGAAGCCGTGCGCTCATTTTGCTTGTCGAACTCCCTGTCGGCATATCGGTTAAAAGACATGGCAGCACTACGTGCGAAGACCATGCACAGTAAGACTTTTACCAGGAGAGGCCAGCTGAAAAGCACTGCGTTAAAGTGCAGCGCAAGAAAAAAACCTATCAGCGCAAACGGTAAAGCAAAAATGGTATGACTGAACTTGACTAAAGATAAATATCCCGTGACTTTTCCGCTCACTTCACCACCAGTTTTTTCGATTCTACCAAAACATTTCCTGCGTAGAGTGAGCAGAAATAAATTCCCTGTGATAAATTTTCCACCGGGAAAGAAACATAACCGGCCGTATTTTCCAGAGGAACCTGAATCATGTTTTTTCCGAGCACATCAGACAGCCGGATGAAGTATTTTTGAGAGGGCTTTTTTCCCGGAAGTGAATAATAAACATTCGCATTCTCATCAGCAGGGTTGGGAGACAACGTTATTGTTCCGTTTAATTTATCCGGTTCATTTATTCCAATCGTGCAACCCGCGACGGTAGCAAATGCGTCCACTTTTCCATAGCCCCAAACCGGGTTAGGCAAATTGTTGCCCGTCCAACTGTCGGTCTTTGCGCAATTCAGTATTGCCGCTTTTACCTGCTGGTATGTATGTGTGGGATTCTTTTGCAAATACAACGCAGCGGTACCCGCAACTATGGGCGATGCCATAGAAGTCCCGCCGTCAACAATATGTCTTCCTCCGGCAGCAACCATAAAATCTGAAGGACCATTAAGCAATGCTGTTACACGCGGTCCGTATCCTGTTCCCGCAATATTCTCGCCCGAAGCCGTGATGTCCGGTTTGATTCTTCCATCACGCGTTGGGCCCCGGCTTGAAAACCCGGACAACTTTCCGGGAGGTGCAATCGCAGGATAAAACTGAATGGTATTATGAACATCAGTATAATGCCCGCGGTTGGTATAACTGCCAACAGTAATCACTTCATCTCTGCATGAAAAACTGCTTACCATAGTTTCCGTTGTATCGGGCGGTATGTACTTTACTATTTCCGGCATTACCGATGAAGATGGAAGAGTGCCCTGGTAGAATTGAAAGCTCCATGCATCTATCCTGCCGTTTCCTCTGGTCATGATTCGCCACAAGTAATTAGGTGTATCAGGTTCGATACAATATTCAAGAGAAAATGTACTTCCGAAAACTGTTGCTTGTCCTTGCACAACTCCAATCCGGTTAATGCCGTTAAAAACGTCAATTGAAAATGGAGGGCCAAGAAGCGAAGGCACCGTGCTAAAAGGAGTTCCACCCCGGTAGGTGTAATTTACATTGTCGTCAGCGCCCGCGGAAAATTCAATACTATTCATATCAGCAGTGTCACCGAAGATTCCAACATATCCATCACAGTATGGAGAACCAAAAGAAGTGTTGAGCCATGTAAAAGCAGTGTCGGCAGGAACATTATACCCGAAATGCAATTTTGCAATGCCTGCATTTCCGGCTGCGCAAACAACACTCCTTCCCGGCTGTGCGGAAATTAAACCCCCAATAAGCTGTGCCTGCAAATCTTGCCCGTCATGGGAACCCAGATAAGTTCCAAGAGAGATATTGATGACAACCGGCTTGCCCATTGCATTTGCCTTTGTAAAAATATAATCAATGGCATCCGTAAGCGATGCGAGAAATACATTATCGCTTACATTCAAATCAGGTGAAACAAAAATGATATCCGAACCCGGTGCTACGCCTTGATAATTATTGACCGCAAACCCGTTCCCCGTCGCAATGCCCGAAACAAGGGAACCGTGCCCGTATGGACCATCCTGGTGAGCGGAAGCGCTTCCGTTATTAATGGCAACAGAATTCCATTCCGTGCCGTATCCATAGGGCATAGGTGTTATGCCGCCCGGGTCGTTGTTTATTTTTTGGTCCCACAAAAATTTAATTCTGGTGTTGCCGTTAATATCCCTGAAGTCGGGATGCAGCAAATCAATTCCCTCGTCAATAATACCCATCACCACTCCTGTTCCGTCATAGGCCTGCGCAAGCGGAGGAAAACCGGCATGAACAGGCCAGACATTATTATTAATAGTCATCGTATCGCAGAGCTTCTCAAGCTTCATATCATTACACTCAATGCGGGAAACATAATTTTTGCTCGCAAGCACAGGCACTGCCGACAGCGGCATTCTTACTGCAGCAATATCTCCGGCTGAATATTTGAAAACACCGCCAAGTTGCTGAATTAAGGTTTTAATTTTTTCTACATCACCTTTTACAAACACAGCAATTTCATCTTGCAGGCGCGAAGAGTTCTGAAGTTTTCTGTTCAGTGAAAAATTCATTTTGGTCTGCCCCTGCGCAGACATAATAAAAACCATCGCAACTACAATGCTGAGTAATTTTTTCATCCTTAAGAATTTGTAAACAAAGTTAAACGAATCTGAACCTTGGTTGTATGAATCGGCAGTTAATTATTACACGTTTTTCAAACCTTTAGTTACGCGGTAAATTCTATTAAGAAAGTTGAATTAAGAAAACTACTTTTGCAGTTCTTAAATTTCTTCAAATAACATGGCAGACGATAAAAAAATAATCTTTTCTATGGTAGGAGTCAATAAGATATACCCTCCACAGAAACAGGTACTTAAAGATATTTACCTTTCCTTTTACTATGGTGCTAAAATCGGTATCCTGGGGTTAAACGGTGCGGGAAAGTCAACACTTCTTAAAATAATTGCAGGTCTTGAAAAATCATACCAGGGCGATGTTGTTTTTTCTCCGGGCTATTCTGTTGGTTACCTCTCGCAGGAACCTATACTGGACGATACCAAGACAGCAAAAGAAGTTGTAATGGAAGGCGCCAAAGAGGTGGTCGACTTGCTGAAAGAGTACGAAGATATCAGCAATAAATTTGGCGAAGAGATGACCGATGAGCAAATGAATAAGCTCGTTGACAGGCAAGCTCGTGTGCAGGAGAAGATAGAAGCACACAACGGCTGGGAACTGGATAATAAAATTGAAGTGGCGATGGATGCATTGCGCTGTGTAGAGCCGGATACTCCTGTGAAAAATCTTTCGGGCGGTGAGCGCAGAAGAATTGCATTGTGCCGCCTGCTGCTGCAGGAACCGGACATTCTTTTGCTCGATGAGCCGACCAATCACCTGGATGCAGAATCTGTGCTTTGGTTAGAACAGCATCTTCAGCAATACCAGGGCACTGTGATTGCCGTAACGCACGACCGTTATTTTCTTGACAACGTAGCAGGATGGATTCTTGAGCTTGACCGGGGCGAAGGCATTCCATGGAAAGGAAATTACTCATCATGGCTTGAGCAGAAATCGAACCGGCTTGCACAGGAGGAAAAAACAGAAAGTCGCAGACAGAAAACTTTGCAGCGCGAATTGGAATGGGTGCGCATGTCACCCAAAGGACGGCACGCAAAAGCTAAAGCGCGTATTTCCGCTTACGACAAGCTGCTGAATGCCGATGTAAAGGAGCGAGAAGAAAAACTGGAACTTTTTATTCCGCCCGGCCCGCGCTTGGGAAATGTTGTGATTGAAGCGGAAAATATTTCCAAAGCATACGATGACAAGATGCTGTTTGAAAATCTTACTTTCTCTCTGCCTCCGGCGGGAATTGTCGGAGTCATCGGTCCTAACGGTGCAGGTAAAACAACTTTATTCCGACTCATTCTTGGAAAAGAAAAACCAGACACAGGCAGTATCCGCATTGGAGACACGGTAAAGACCGCTTACGTTGACCAGAGTCACCACGACCTGATGCCGGGAAAAACTGTTTACGAAATTATTTCGG
Source organism: Bacteroidetes bacterium 2013_40CM_41_45 (assembly GCA_002215675.1). Taxonomy (GTDB): domain Bacteria; phylum Bacteroidota; class Bacteroidia; order AKYH767-A; family 2013-40CM-41-45; genus 2013-40CM-41-45. The sequence continues at coordinate 98,236 of NGFH01000007.1, forward strand.
GCGGAACTGATACGATGATTGCAGGGGGAAAGCAAATTAACTCGCGCGCCTATGTTTCGCGTTTTAATTTCAGCGGCACCGACCAGGGAAAAAAACTCGAAACATTATCGGGCGGAGAGCGCAACCGTGTGCATCTTGCCATTGCTTTAAGAGAAGGCGCCAATGTTCTGCTGCTTGACGAACCCACGAATGATATTGATATAAATACGCTTCGCGCGCTTGAAGAAGCCATTGAAAATTTTGCCGGCTGTGCTGTCGTTATCTCTCACGACCGCTGGTTCCTTGACCGTATCGCCACTCATATTTTAGCGTTTGAAGGCGACTCACAGGTGTATTTCTTTGACGGAAATTTTACCGAGTACGAGGAAAATAAAAAGCAGCGCCTGGGCGATGTTTCTCCTCACAGAATTAAATACAGAAGTTTGGTGAGATGAAAAAAGTTAAAGTGTCATGCGTTACATGTTATACAGAGGTTGAATGAGTTTATTTTTTCGTATAACTAATAACGTATAACGTATAACGTTATTGATGAAGACAGGTTCAAATAAAAAAGCCCGCATAAAAAAGATTGCTGTTCTTACTTCGGGAGGCGATGCACCCGGCATGAATGCCTGTATTCGTGCGGTGGTGCGTACCGGAATAAATTACGACCTCGAAGTGTTCGGAGTCCTTCGAGGGTTTGAAGGAATGATTGAAGATGAGTTTGTGCTGATGAACGCTTCCTCCGTTGCCAATATTATTCATCGTGGCGGCACCATGCTGAAGACAGCGCGCAGCAAAAGCTTTATGACAAAAGCAGGCATGCTTGCTGCCAAAGAAAACCTGGAATACCATTCCATTGACGGAGTGATTGCCATTGGCGGTGATGGCACTTTCCGTGGCGCTGTTGAGTTTGGAAAAATATGTTCTGTTCCTTTCATCGGTTGCCCGGGTACGATTGACAACGATTTATTCGGTACCGATTTTACAATTGGTTATGACACGGCCATTAACACAGTGGCAGAAGCTGTAGATCGCATTCGTGATACAGCGGAGAGTCATGGGCGGGTATTTTTTGTGGAAGTGATGGGACGGGACGCAGGATTAATTGCTTTGCGCAGCGGCATTGCTTCGGGTGCAGAAGCTATTCTCATTCCTGAAACACCCACAAAGCTTGATGAGTTAATCGAACATCTTTCCAAAGGAAGAAAAGATAAGTCATCAAAGATTGTGATTATTGCGGAGGGCGATGAGGCAGGTGGCGCTTTTACCATTGCAGGAAAAGTAAAAAAGAAAATTCCGTCTCTCGATATCCGGGTAACCGTGCTGGGGCATATTCAGCGCGGTGGAAATCCTTCTGCTATGGACAGGGTAAATGCTTCGCGAATAGGTTTTGCTTCGGTGGAAGCGCTGCTGCATGGAAAGAAAAACGTGATGACCGGCATCGTTGATAAGAAAATTGCTTTCACTCCTTTTCAAAAAGCGGTAAAACATATTCTTAAACCCGATGAAACTTTGTTAAGGATGATTGATATTCTGGCGAAATAAAATCTCAGGGTTAAAAATCCTTTTTCCACTTTATGCTGCAGCCGATGCTTGGGCGCTGAAATTGCGGCACAGGTTTTCCTTCGAGTACACTATTCAAAACGTTGCGCAAATCTTTTCCCGTAAGCGGAATATTTCCCGACGTTCTTGAATCATCAAGCTGGCCGTGGTAAATCAACAGGAGATTTTTATCAAAGACATAAAAGTCGGGAGTGCAGGCGGCATCGTAAGCTCTTGCCACTTCCTGGGTTTCGTCATAGAGATACGGAAAATTGTAGCCGAGTCCTTTCGCTGTCTTTTTCATTTCAACAGGGCCGTCTTCAGGATACTGTTCAATATCATTAGAGCTTATGCCGATGAATGAAATGCCTTTAGGTGTGTATTCGTTTGCAACGCGAACGATTTCAGGATTCACATGCTTTACATACGGACAATGATTACAGATGAACATTAGAACAGTTGCCTGGTCAGACTTCAATCTTTCTAATGACAATGTTTCTCCCGATACCGTATCAAATAAACTGAAAGGCGGTGCTTCCGTTCCTAATGCAAGCTTATATGAAGATTCTATAGCCATGTTTTTGATATATAAGCAAAGTTAATAAATAAGTATGAAAAAAGATTGAGAGAGCTAATAACGGTCGTCTCCAAAAATTTTACAAATTCTCAAACGCGATAAATTTTTTCCGCTTCATCTTTTTAAAATGAGATGGAGTTAATCCTGTAACTTTTTTAAACTGATTGGATAAGTGCGCCACGCTGCTGTAGCTAAGCTTGTACGCTATTTCGCTCAGGGTAAGCTCATCCGAAAGAAGCATCTCTTTTACCATCTCTATTTTATGCGACATGATGCAATGCTCAATAGTAGTGCCTCTTTCCTCAGAAAAAAGATGCGATAGGTAACTGTAATCGAGATTTAATTTTTTGCTCAGGTAATCTGAGAATTTTTTTTTCGGTATTTCACCGGGGCTGTAAACCATTTCTACTATGGCATTTCTTATTTTTTCAACCAGCAGGTTTCTCCTGTTTGTTATCAGGTCGAATCCAAACTTGCGCAACATAACCCGGAGCTGCTCGCGTTTTTCTTCATCGGGGTTGCCAAGGATTTCTACTTCACCTAATTCCACTTTTGTGTAACGAAACTTCAGCAGTTCCAATACGGTTTCCACAACCATTTTGCAACTGGCACTTACCATATTTTTTACATAAAGTTTTGTAATGTTTTCATCGGGCTGATTTGCATAATATTCATGTGCATTTAATTCGCCAACTACCCGTTTCCACGGTACCTCTGCCACAGTTGCAGCACGATTCACATGATTAAAGCTTATACTTTTCATGACAGGTAAATATGTGTCATCCGAATTGCCCTCAAAGGTGCTGCATAAATAAAGAGGGAAAAATAATTTTCGATAACTGTACATAAATCAATGATGAATATACACGTATAGCTTCAGATTAACGAATAGAATAAATGTTTGTGACTAAGAGAAAAAACAAACCCTGCCAAAAGAATGCTTTCAGCAGGGTTCTCAGTTATGGATGATAACTGAAAAATTATCGTGGCTATTTTACAACTCTGTCTCCCCGGATAATTCTAAGCAGTATGGCAATAATAGCAATTACCAAAAGTGCATGAATTATTGAGCCCGCATGGTATGCGAAAAATCCTATCGCCCACGCAATAATTAAAATTATCGCTATGATATAAAGCAGGCTTCCCATATGTATGATTAAATGTTATGGGTAAATTAAAGCAATAAGGAAATTTGCTGTGCCCTTAATACTCATCGCTTTAATTTACCCATAATATCTTAGCTTCTTCTTTGTTGTTGCGAGCGTTGTCCTGGATTTTGGCCGCTATGCTTATCTGAATCTTGTTGTCCGCGCTTCTGTCCGCTTTGGCCGGATTGACCACTTGCAGGGGTGCTGTAACCTTTGCTTCCCGCACGTCCTTTTTCACGCTCTTCCTGGTTTTCCTCATCTTTGTCTTGTTCTTTTTCATAAGGTGCTTTGCCGGTTTTTCCCTGGCCGGTTTGCCCGGATCGACTTCCTGAATTTTGCTGACCGCTTTGCCTGGTTGAACCCGGGCGGTCTTTTTGATCATCTTTCATTTTTCTTGATTTTAATTTTTTACCCCGCAATCCTGCGGGGACAGGTGTAACTTAAAATTACTACGCAAAGGTCAGCGCACGCCTGAGAAAAAGTGTTACATAATTTTTGAAAAAAGTTACATCATTTAGCTATGAGAAAGTCTTGAAGTCTGTAATTTGAGTTTACTATTAAAAATTGTAGAATATTTTATACAAAGCGGGATTTTTTTTCGCACATTTTTTTCATCTTTTTGTAAATACTTTTAAAATCAGAGAGGGAAAAAGTTATGATGAATTTTTCTTTGGCATAATTTTTACACAAGTAAAAGGTATTTTTAATCAATGAAAAAAGTAATTTTAATTATAGCTGCAGGATCGATTTCAATGACGGCGCCTGCGCAGATTCCGCAAAAAGCAATGCAATAAAAATTATTAAGAAAACATTAGACTCGCTTCATGAAAAAATTCCTGTGAAATAAATAACTTTAGGACCCTTATTAAAAATATGAAAATCGCTCAAGTGCCTCCGCTAATTGAATCCGTTCCTCCGAAAGGATATGGCGGCACTGAGCGCGTTGTGTCCTTACTTACAGAAGAATTAGTAAAACGCGGGCATGAGGTTACTTTGTTTGCTTCAGCCGATTCTGTTACAGATGCCAGGCTGGTTCCTATTTGCCCCAAAGGATTGCGCCAATACAATGAAAATGTTGCCGGGCTTGCTTATCATTATATTCAGCTGGAAGCGGTGAAGAGAAAATCTCCTGAATTTGATGTGATTCATTTTCACAATGACTACATACATTTTCCTGTTTCGCGGTTGATGAACTATGCTCATGTTACTACACTGCATGGCAGGCTGGATACTCCTGGCTTAAATTCACTCTATAAACAATTCAGCGATATGCCCGTGGTATCAATTTCCGACAGCCAGCGTCTTCCTCTGCCGCATGCATTCTGGATCTCAACCATATATCATGGCTTGCCGTTGGATATGTACAAGCCCGGAAAAGGTGAAGGAGGTTATCTTGCCTTCCTGGGAAGAATTTCTCCGGAGAAACGTCCCGACAGGGCTATAGAAATTGCGAGGAAGACGGGTGTGCCTTTAAAAATTGCTGCAAAGATTGACGCGGCGGACAAAAAATATTTCGAAGAAAACATCAGAGGTTTGCTTGACCATCCGTTAATAGAATTTGTCGGTGAAATCGGTGAAGAAGACAAAGAAGAATTTCTCGGCAACGCATCTGCCCTGCTCTTTCCTATTGACTGGCCCGAACCTTTCGGGCTTGTGATGATTGAGGCGATGGCATGCGGCACTCCCGTTATTGCATTCAATGCAGGTTCGGTGCCCGAAGTTATTGATGAAGGAATTACCGGCTACGTGGTTTCATCCATTGATGAAGCGTTGGATGCCGTAATCAATTTGCCGCTCCTTAGCCGTAAAGAAGTAAGGCGTAGATTTGAGGAGCGTTTTGATGTACGAATGATGGTTGACCATTATGAAAATATTTATTCGAGAGTTATTGAAATAAAAAAGCACAGAACACATTCTATTAATCTTTCATAATGAAAGAATAACTTAAAGCTTGATGGCAAAACATAAAGCAAGCGATACGGTTATCCAGCTGGAAAATAAATTCTACGTTTCCACAAATTCCTCCTATGCGGATAACAGTATTAAAATTCTCAATCACTCCGATACCTTCGGAATATTCGACCGATGGGGAGATATAACACCTTACGGTGAAGCTGTCCAGGGTATTTATCACAAGGGAACACGCTATATAAGTGAAAGCGAATTCAACCTGAACGGAGACCGTCCCCTGTTATTAAGCTCAGCAATAAAGGAAGACAACGAAATTTTTTCTGTTGACCTTACCAACGAATCATTTCCTGAAATGGACGGCAGGCCGGCAATTCCAAAAGGCGTTATACATATCATGCGCAATAAGTTTATCCGTGACGGGCGGCTTTACGAAACGATTGGGTTCAGGAACTTCGGCAACACGGCCTATGCATTCGATGCATCGCTGAATTTTCACAGTGACTTCCGCGACATTTTCGAAATCCGTGGAATGAGAAGAGAAAAACGTGGAGAGATTTTTGAAATCAGGCACGTGGGCAATGACAAGCTGCGAATAAGATACCGCGGGCTTGACGGGATAGAAAGAATAACAACCATTCATCTGCGTAATGCGCCCGATTCATGGGAAGGGCAAACCAGCGCTGTCTTTCTTTTGTCGCTTGCGCCCGAGCAACGTTTTATTCTGGAATATTCTTTCACATTCACCAGCAACAAAAATGAAAATTCCATTTACAGTTATGAGAAGGCAAAAAAGAAAATGGAAGAAGAGCTTACGGTTTCAAGGAAAGAATTCGCACACATCTATACTTCAAACGAACAATTTAACCAATGGGTAAACCGCTCTCACAGCGACCTTCTTTCCCTGATGGCGAGTACTCCGGACGGGCGGTATCCGTATGCGGGAGTACCCTGGTACAATACCGCGTTCGGGCGGGACGGAATTATTACTGCATTGGAAACATTGTGGGTGGCTCCCGATATTGCCAGGGATGTGCTTTTGTTCCTGGCAAAAAACCAGGCGACAGAAATAAATTCTTTCAGCGATTCACAACCGGGAAAAATTCTTCACGAAATGCGTGAGGGAGAAATGGTGGAGACCAAAGAAATTCCTTTCAAAAAATATTACGGCTCTGTTGATGCGACACCTTTATTCATTATGCTGGCAGGTGCATACTATCAACGCACTGCCGACTTAGAAACAATTCAGTCCATCTGGAAAAATATCCTGGCGGCACTTGATTGGATGGAGCGGTATGGTGATTATGACAAGGATGGCTTTATAGAATATCATAAAAGTGAACACGGCCTGGTTAATCACGGATGGAAAGATTCTTTAGATTCCATCAGCTATGCAGACGGTTCGCTGGCTGTTCATCCCATTGCCGTGTGCGAAGTGCAGGCGTATGCTTACCAGGCTAAGCTCAACGCATCCATGCTGGCAGCAGTGCTTGAAGACAAAGAGCTTTCCACTAAGCTGCGTGATGAAGCGCACCGGCTCAAGCAGCAATTTCATGAATCATTTTGGGACGATGAAATGGGAACCTACGCTCTTGCTCTTGACGGAAATAAAAAACAATGTCGCGTGCTTGCATCTAATGCAGGCCACTGTCTGTTTGCCGGCATTGCCGACCACCAGGTTGCGGAGCGCATTGTAAAAAATCTTTTAAAAGATGATATGTTCTCCGGATGGGGAATTCGCACGTTGAGCACCCGGGAAAAACGTTTCAACCCCATGTCGTATCATAACGGCTCGGTGTGGGCGCACGATGTGGCCATGATTACGTATGGTTTTGCGCGCTATGGTTTTCGCAAAGAAGCCATGCAGCTGACTGCAGCGCTTTTCGATGCATCGCTTTTCATAGAGCAGCAACGAATCCCCGAGCTCTTCTGCGGATTCCAGCGCAGGCATGGTGAAGGGCCCACTGCGTATCCCGTAGCATGCTCTCCGCAGTCGTGGTCAGTAGGTGCTGTTTTTCTCATGCTCGAAGCATGTCTGCATATGGAAATCAATGCCCCGCAACGCAAAGTAGTTTTCAGGCGTCCGCTGCTGCCCGATTTTATGGACACCATTCTTATTACAGATTTCCGTCTCAATAATGAACGGGTATCTTTTGAACTTCACCGTTACAAAGACGGCATAGGGCTCGATGTGAAAGAGAACAGCACCGAATGGGAAATCGTGCTGGTGAAATAAATTAGCTTCAGCATCCATCAAAAAAAACTGCCCGCAAAGTTTACCTGACGAGATATATGCGGGCAGATGTCAATTATAAAAATTGACAATGCACCAAAGTAACCTGATTATTTATTCCTACGGCATTTCTTCCGTTCCGTTTTTTTCTTTCGGCTTCGGTATATTCACAATGTTTGGAGGCCTTACCACAAATTCTTTTTCTAATTCATCGGGAGTAAACTCATGCACCAGCCGCTCTACATCTGTTGACAACCTGCAAATAATCACCTTACGTTTTTTATCAATCTCAACAATGACCAGGGTCAACTCTTTCTGATTTAGCGGGACTACACTTTCTCCTATTTTAAAATCATCGATGCTATATGGTTTTGATGGCATAAAATAATTTCATGTAAATAAAATAAAAACGCCAAAACTAAAAAAATATTATTCCACGTTTTATTGAAATTCTTGCACTTAAAACAGTTTTAGACGGGTGAATGATTTTCATCGATGCTTCGCTTAAGTCTGTCGATGGTTGACGTGAAGAAAATGAAAGTTGGTATATTTGACGGGACGAAAGCCTGGCAACACAGAAAAGAATAAACTCTATGTACTGCAAACATTGCGGAAATCAAATTGATTCTGATAGTAAATTCTGTTCATTTTGTGGTCGTGAAGTTAATCTACAAGGAAGACCCACTGCATCACAATTAGAAATTCCAAAATCCGCCATTCAAAATACTATTACGAAAAATGTTTATCAAAACAAATATGACTCGACTTACGAAAAAGATTCACCAACGACTGCAGTAGGCATAGTCTTAATCATTTTATCTTTAGTACTATTTTATTTAACGGATGGCAGTATTTCTGGCAACAATGACATCGCTGTAATGAGTATTATTTCACTGGTAGTAAGAATCGGAATAACAGTTTGGGTAGTTGATATTGCAAAGAAATTAAATCGTAATTCAACTGGATGGGGAATATTTGCCTTTTTTCTTCCATTCATTTCACTCATTGTAATTGGTCAGATGAGGAAATTAGCAGTTCCCGCTCCCTAGGAGCTGATACCTTTGTCTGGATGCAAGTCCTGACAAACACAAAATTATCATGAAGAAAACAATTCAAGAACTTATCCGGGAAGGAGATGACTTGTTGAGAAATCATGCCCATGAATTATATGAAGAACATATTGAAGATTATTATTTAAAATTCACGACTAAAGTTAGATTAGTTTTTCGCAAGCTTGTTCCTGACCCACTTGAATTAGAAAAAGAATTTAATCTTCTTGAAATAGCACACTTTGATGAAGCTCAGTTAAATGAAATTCTCAAGTTACTAAAAAAAGCAGAATGTTATTTCGAAATTGACACCGCAGATGGTTTCTGGCATTTTCTTCATCCACTGGTGATTAAGTTAGCTAAGGAAAAGTTTGAGCAAATGTATTATGCAGATGCAGTTGAAACGGTGTTCAAAGAAATCAACTCAATCGTAAAAAAACATTATAAGATTGCAACAGGCATTGAAGAAGACGGAGCGACTCTTATGAATAGAGCATTTTCAGTTAATAATCCTATTTTCTGTTTTGATGACATTACAACAGAAACTGGAAGAAATATACAACAAGGATACATGCAGATATTTGCAGGTGCAATGATTGGAATTCGAAATCCAAAAGCACATAATAATATGACACCGGACAAGAACAAAGCAATGAATTTACTTTTTATTGCATCATTTTTGGCGTTAAAGTTGGAAGACCTTAAAATGATATAAATATCTTCCTAGAGAGAATAAATCAAGAGGCAACTTAGGATGATTAGGACGGTAAGTTGCGAATGTATTAATGTTCAGCTTCTAAAAAAATTACCTCACCCCTTTCGTCCCCTCTCCTTGAGGAGAGGGGAGCCAATATACGCTACACTGTACTCCTCCTCTCTTTCAGGAGAAGAGACTTGGGAGGTGAGGTTTTTAAAAAGAGTTTGAAAACTCTTTTTTGCATTCATTAGCACTGCATGTTTTATCCCTATTTTTGAGCACAACTTTTAAAATCCCTTGCATTATCTTGAAGAATTGAACGAAGCGCAGCGCAAAGCTGTGGAGTGCCTTGACGGGCCGGTAATGATTATTGCCGGTGCAGGCTCGGGCAAAACGCGTGTCCTTACCTATCGCATTGCTCACCTTATGCGCAGCCGCAGCGTGGATGCATTTAACATCCTGGCGCTTACGTTCACCAATAAAGCCGCACGTGAAATGCGCGAACGTATTGCTGTTCTTGCCGGTGATGAAGCACGCAACCTTTGGATGGGTACGTTTCATTCTGTGTTTGCGCGGGTGCTGCGAGTAGAAGCGGAAAAGCTGGGCTATCCTTCTAACTTTTCTATTTACGATACCGATGATTCGCGCTCGTTGCTGAAAGATATTATTAAAGAGCATAATCTTGACGACAAACTTTACCGCCCCGATATGGTGCACAACCGAATCTCCGGCGCAAAGAACAATTTGATTTCTGCCGATGAATATCTTGCCAACAGTGAAATCATGATGCAGGACACGGAAGCCGGCAGGCCCAAGATGGGATACCTCTATAAGTTTTATACGCAGCGGTGCTTTAAGGCAGCAGGGATGGACTTTGATGATTTGCTTTTCAACATGTACCGCCTGCTGGAAAAATTTCCGGATGCGTTGTACAAGTACCAGCACAAGTTTCATTACCTGATGGTGGATGAATTCCAGGATACGAATCCATTGCAGTATGTGATTGTAAAAAAACTTGCCGCGCTCAATGAAAATATCAGCGTGGTGGGCGATGATGCGCAGAGCATTTATGCATTTCGCGGAGCAACGATAAAAAATATCCTCACGTTCAGGAATGATTATCCCGATGTGCAGATATTTAAGCTGGAACAAAATTACCGCTCCACGAAAATGATTGTGAGCGCTGCCAACAGCATTATCCGTCACAATAAAGACCAGCATCCCAAAGAAGTATGGACGAACAACGACACGGGAAATAAAATACGTTTGCTGCGCGCCCTCACCGATAATGAGGAAGGGAATAATGTGGCGCATTCTATCTTCGAGGAGAAAATAAATAACCAGCTCCACAACCGCGACTTCGCCATACTATACCGAACCAATGCGCAGAGCCGCGCCATGGAAGAAGCGCTCCGCAAGCTGAACATCCCGTACCGGATATATGGCGGGCTTTCGTTCTACAAGCGGAAAGAAATAAAAGACATGCTGTCGTATTTCCGCCTTGTGATAAACAACAATGACGAAGAGGCGCTGAAACGGATTATCAATATTCCCGCGCGCGGTATTGGTAAAAGCACAGTAGATAAATTAGTGGTTGCTGCTGCCGATGCAGATGTAAGCGTGTGGAATGTGATTTCGGAGCCGGAGAAATTCAGCGCCATGATGCAATTTAATTCAGGGATAAGAAGCAAGCTGAATGACTTTATGAATTTGATTCGCAGCCTGAGTGTGAAAGTTCCGCTGCTCAATGCCTATGACCTTGCCAGCAGCATTGCATCATCCAGCGGTTTGCTGAAAGAATTTTATGATGACAAAACTCCGGAGGGAATGAACCGCTATGAAAACATACAGGAGTTGCTGAATGCCATTAAAGAATTTACGGTAAGCGGAAAATCACCGGTGCCCGCGCCCGAGCAGGGTTTGCAAAATGAGCTGGGAGAAACGGTGCGCACACTGCCTATATTTATGCAGGACATTGCGCTGTTCACCGATGCGGACGAGGATGACAAAGACGATGATAAAGTTTCGCTGATGACAGTTCACTCTGCCAAAGGACTTGAGTTTCCGCATGTGTACATCGTGGGGCTGGAAGAAAATATGTTTCCCTCTGCATGGATGCTTGACGACCGTGCCGACCTGGAGGAAGAAAGGCGTTTGTTTTACGTTGCCGTTACGCGCGCTGAAACAAAGCTCACGTTATCGTACGCGGAAAGCCGTTACCGCTGGGGTAAATTAATTTCGTGCGAGCCAAGCAGGTTTCTGAATGAAGTGGATGCGCAATGTTTAGAAGCGGTTGCTATCAAGAGAAATGCATTTGCATTTAACAACTTTGGCTCACCATCTTTTGAGGATAGAGGACGAACGCAATATTCAACTGCAAATTCACGACCGCAAAATGGAAAACGAAAAACAGAAACTTCAAACCAAAAACCGCAGCCCCAAAATCCTCAGCATTTAAAAAGAATTTCTGCATTGAAAAACACCGCGAATGCAAATTCATTTACCGGCGATGATGCACGTGAAATACAGGTGGGTATGGATGTGGAACACCAACGTTTTGGTGATGGGAAAGTGATGCTTATTGAAGGTAATTATCCGGATATAAAAGCCACCGTTTTTTTCCAGGGTATGGGACATAAGCAACTGTTGCTGCGGTTTGCAAAGCTGAAAATCAAAAAGGACCGGGATTAAACAGATTAAGCGGATTAAGCGGGATAAAATCCGTTAAAATCCTATAAATCCATTCGTAAATTCGTCCATCAGCTGACGGATTCGTAGATTACCTTATATTTGGCACTCAATTTTTAAAATGGACAAGAATACCTCAATGGAATACAATACCTCAAGGGAAAAACTTATTATCCCTGAATACGGGCGCAACGTTCAGAAAATGATACAGCATGCGCAAATGATTGAAGATAGGGAAGAGCGGACAAAAATTGCGAAACAGATTGTGAACGTAATGGCGATGCTTAACCCAAGTCAGCGCGATGTAAATGATTTTCGTCACAAACTATGGGACCATCTTTTCCTGATTTCAAATTTTGAACTGGATGTTGACGCACCGTTTCCGAAACCGGAGGAAGACCCCGTACATATCAAGCCGAAAAGATTTCACTATCCTGAATCAGCAAGCCGCAACCGCCACTACGGAAAAAATGTGGAGATGGCGATAGAAAAAGTTGCTGCCATGCCCGAAGGTGCACCCAGGCAGCAGGCCGTAAAAGACCTGGCGAATTTTATGAAGCTTTGCTACCTGACCTGGAATACCGATACCGTAAATGACGACCAGATTTTCCGCGACCTTAGAAGACTATCAGGCGGAAAAATTGAAGTGGATATAACGGTATCACTAAATCATTCTCATGAACTTTTGCCGCCGGTACAGAAGAAATCCAAAAATAAAAACCGCCACAAAAACCGCAGGCATAGGCACAAGTAATAGTTATAAGTTATTAGTTATACGTTATTAGAAAATTACTTTTTTACATCTTATAACATATAACGTATAACATATAATTTCCCCCCATGAATAGTTTTGAAGTAATAGGAGGAGCCGAACTAAAAGGAGAAATAGTTCCACAGGGAGCGAAGAACGAAGCGCTGCAAATTATTTCTGCAGTTTTGCTTACTTCCGAAACCATTACCATCAGTAATATACCGGACATACGCGATGTCAACAAGCTGATTGAACTGCTTGCTGCCATGGGTGTGGAGGTTAAAAAAACTGCTGATGACACGTACACGTTCCGCGCAGCCAACATCAATTTTGATTTTTTCAAGACGAAAGAATTTACAAGCGCTGCATCTGCGCTGCGCGGTTCTATCATGATTGCCGGTCCCTTGCTTTCACGCTTTGGCAGTGCAAGCATTCCGAAGCCCGGCGGAGATAAAATCGGCCGGAGAAGGTTGGATACGCACTTCATCGGCTTTCAGAATCTCGGAGCGAAATTCAATTTTGATACGGATGAAAATTTTTTCACAGTTACAGCAAAGAAGCTGAAAGGTACATCTATGCTTCTGGATGAAGCATCCGTTACAGGAACTGCAAACATCATCATGGCTTCCGTTCTTGCAGAAGGTACAACCACCATTTACAATGCAGCCTGCGAGCCATACATACAACAGCTTTGTAAGATGCTCAACCGCATGGGAGCAAAAATCTCGGGCATCAGCTCCAACCTGCTCACCATTGAAGGAGTAGCATCACTGAAAGGTACAACGCACCGCCTTCTTCCCGACATGATTGAAATAGGAAGCTTCATTGGGCTGGCAGCAATGACGCGTTCTGAAATCACGATTAAAGATGTGGGTTACGAAAACCTGGGAATCATTCCTGATGTTTTCAGAAAGCTTGGAATCACGGTCAACAAAAAAAATGATGACATCCATATTCCCCGCCAGGATCATTATGAAATAGAAACATTTATTGATGGTTCCATCCTTACCATTGCCGATGCCATCTGGCCGGGGTTTACTCCCGATTTGCTGAGCGTTGTGCTCGTTACGGCAACACAGGCAAACGGTACGGTGCTCATTCACCAGAAAATGTTTGAGAGCAGATTATTCTTTGTAGACAAGCTTATTGATATGGGAGCGCAAATTATTCTCTGCGACCCGCATCGGGCTACGGTGATTGGCTTAAACCGAAAAAATCTTTTGCGCGGAATACAGATGACATCGCCCGATATCCGTGCCGGTGTGGCGCTGCTTATAGCTGCACTTTCTGCAAAGGGAAAAAGCGTAATCCATGCTATAGAGCAGATAGACCGCGGTTACCAGCGGATAGACGAGCGGTTGCAGAAATTAGGGGCGCAGATTAAAAGAATCTGACCAATCGCCTGTTTCATTATCAAATCACCTCTTATTTTGTACATTTGGCACTCCTTTTGATAATTGCTAAACAAAACCTCAAAACCAATATCATGAAAAAATCAATTTTTATTTTATCCATCCTTATTGTAGGAATTGCTACTACGGGCTTTATCCGTTCGCAACAGGAAAAAGGAAAAGGAGAAGTTCCAACCGGACTTAACGTTGGAGAAAAAGCTCCTGAAATTGTTCTTAACGACCCCAATGATAAGCCCATCAAACTTTCTTCCCTCAGAGGTAAAGTAGTTTTGATTGATTTCTGGGCATCATGGTGCGGGCCGTGCAGGCGCGAAAATCCTAACGTGGTGCAGGCGTATGAAAAATACAACAAGAAAAAGTTTAAGAACGCAAAAGGATTTGCCGTTTACAGTGTATCCCTTGACCGGGCAAAAGATGCGTGGGTAAAGGCAATTGAAGCAGACCATCTTACCTGGAATACGCATGTAAGTGATTTAAAATGGTGGTATTCAGAAGCAGCGCAGACCTATAAGGTGCAAGGTATTCCGACGAACTGGCTGATTGATTCCAAAGGAATTATCATAGCTCAGAGCCTTAGGGGACCTGCTTTGGAACAGGAACTCGATAAATTAGTAGTTCAGGAGTAATTTATTTACTGATATATTTGAACCGTCCCGCAATACTGCGGGACGGTTTTTGTTTTTACACATGTCAAAATGACTAAAAATTATGTTCTGGCAAAATAGTTGAGATACAAACAGGCCTGGAAATATTTTTCATTAATATGAACGCAAAAGAAACAAACACAGACCATAACGGAAATAAAGAGTTCCGGGATAAAAACACATCCGGAGGGCCTGATGATATGCCGGAAATTTCTTCTCACGGCGAAGCCGAAAAAAATCCCGCTGCAGAACTTGAAGAGGAGCTTGCAGTAACAAAAGACAAACTGCTCCGCCTGTATTCGGAATTCGACAACTTCAAAAAAAGAACTACGCGCGAGAAGATTGAGTTTTCTAAAATGGCAAATGCCGATGTTATTCTCGCCATGATTCCCGTATTGGACGATTTTGAGCGCGCTGTTAAATCCGTTACAGAAATGAAACAGGATACCGCTCTGATAGAGGGCATAAACCTGGTTTACACAAAAATGAAAACCGCGTTGGAGCAAAAAGGACTGAAGGAAATGAAAACCATCGGAGAAAATTTTAATGCCGATTTGCACGATGCCCTGTCTAACATTGAAGTTGAGGATAAGAAGCTTAAAGGAAAAGTGGTGGAGGAAGTGCAGAAAGGATATTACCTGAACGGAGCAGTTCTCCGCCATGCGAAAGTTATTGTGGGAAGTTAATTTTTGTGATTCATATATTCGTATAGATTCGTATTCGTAGATGGCTAAAAGAGATTTTTACGAAGTGCTCGGAGTGGGTCGCAATGCAACGGAAGCCGAAATAAAAAAGGCTTACCGCCAGATGGCCTTGAAATACCATCCTGACAAAAACCCGGGCAATAAGGAAGCGGAAGAAAAATTTAAGGAAGCGGCATCTGCCTATGAAGTGCTGAGCGATAAGGAAAAACGCCAGAAGTATGACCAGTTCGGACACCAGGGCGTAGGCAGCAGCGCTGCCGGCAACGGAGGGTATGGCGGGATGAATATGGAAGACATCTTCCAGAATTTCGGTGATATTTTTGGCGGGCACAATCCTTTTGAAAGTTTTTTTGGCGGAGGGCAATCGCGCGGTGGAAGACGCTATGTGAACCGCGGAAGCAACCTTCGTATTAAAGTAAGATTAACGCTGGAAGAAATTGCACATGGCGTTGAGAAAAAAATCAAGGTAAATAAGCTGGTTGCCTGCACCACGTGTCAGGGAAGCGGAGCACAAAACAGTTCATCATTTCAAACATGTCCTACCTGTCACGGGCAAGGACAGATAAGAAGGGTAACAAATACCATCCTGGGGCAGATGCAGACTACATCAACCTGCCCGCAATGTAATGGCGAGGGACAGGTGATTACAGCAAAGTGTAAGACGTGTAACGGTTCGGGAGTGATGCATGGTGAGGAAGTCATAAGCATTAATATTCCTGCAGGAGTAGGAGAAAGAATGCAGCTTACTATGAGCGGCAAGGGGAATGCGGGCGAGCGCGGCGGAGTTCCCGGCGATTTGGTGATTGCGATTGAAGAAATAGAACACTCATACCTGACGCGCGACGGAATTAACCTGCTCTATAATTTACACATCGGCTTTTCTGATGCTGCGCTCGGAACTTCGGTTGATATTCCCACATTGGAGGGAAAAGCAAGAATTAAAATTGAACCCGGCACTCACGCGGGGAAAGTATTGCGGCTCAAAGGAAAAGGGCTTCCCGACATAAACAGTCACCGGCGTGGAGATATTCTTGTGAATGTAGATGTATGGACTCCCCAAAATCTTTCACCGGAAGAAAGACAAATTCTTGAAAAGCTGCGTTTATCACCCAACTTCAAACCCAATCCAAAGAAGGGAGAAAAGGGTTTCTTTGAACGGATGAAAGAATATTTCCATTAATTGCATCTATCCCACTTTATATTTTTCCTGGATACGAATAACGAATGATACGAATTTGCGAATTCGTAAATTCGAAATAATTCGATATTCGCACCCTATGTTTCTCGTCCGCGCCTTAAGGTTTCTCTATGGTATCCTGGTGGCAATTTTGTTTGCTGTGTCGCTGATTCTTGTTGTTCCCATCTACTTCGCCCTGTTTTCTCTGCTTCCCGAAAAAAAAGCCCCGCACATTGCGCATAAAATTTCGAGGGTGTGGGCGAAAACACTTTACATACTTTTTCTCATTCGTGTAAAAATAAAAGGCAAAGAGCTGATTGACGAAAAGAAAACTTATGTTTTTATCGCGAATCATCTTTCGCAGCTCGATATTCCTGCTTATGTCATTGCCTGTAATAATACCATCCGTTTCCTGGCAAAGATTGAACTCACTAAGATTCCGCTGATGGGTTATGTCATTCATAAACTTTATCTCAGTGTAGACCGCTCAAGCAAGGAAGCCCGCAGCCAAAGCATGCTCAATATGCGCAGGTCAATTGAGGAGGGAATTTCTGTTTTCATCTGTCCTGAAGGAACGCGGAACCGGACTCGCGAGCCGCTGCTCGATTTCAAGGATGGTGCTTTCCGTCTTGCTATTGAAGCGCAGGTGCCGCTTGCAGTGCTCACCATAACAGATTCGCAAAAGTTGCTTTCACCGCTGCGCCCTGTAGAGCTTGCCCCAGGAACCATTCACGCCATATGGGACAAACCCATTGAAACCGTTGGCATGACAGAAGCAGACCTGCCTGCACTGAAAGAAAAAGCACGGGCTTTGATGCTGAAGCACCTGGTTTGAGAACCTCAAGCTTTTAACACAGCCATCTTAACAGCAGTTACTGCGGCTTCAACCCCTTTGTTTCCAAGCTTCCCTCCTGCCCTATCTTTTGCCTGCTTCAGATTGTTGCAGGTTAATACACCAAAGACAAAAGGAATTCCATACTCCAGGTTTAAATCCATAATTCCTTTTGAAACCGACTGGCAGATGTAATCAAAGTGAGGTGTCTCGCCACGAATAACACAGCCGATGCAAATCACCGCATCGCATTTGTTTTTCTCGAAACAAACCCGGGCTCCCAGGGGGAGTTCAAAGCTGCCCGGAACATCAATGCGAAAAATATTATCGCGCCTGCATTTTGCAGAAAGTAATGTTTTATATGCGCCGTCAAAAAGCGCCTCGGTAATTTCGTTGTTCCATGATGAAACAACAATCCCAATCTTAAGCGAAGCGGCTGAAGGAACATCAGCCGGGTTGAATTCGGATACGTTTTTTTTTGGTGACACGAAGAATAGAAATCGTTACATGTTATACGTTATACGTAAAAGCGCCCATATAACATATGACGTATAACGTATAACGCTATTTCACTTTTGCCCGCGCTCTCGCAATATATTTTTCTACCTCCGTGCCCTCTGTAGATTTCGGGTAATCATTCTTAATCCGCTCATAAGCTTCGGCTGCGTCCTTGTATTCGCCTTTGGATTCATAAACTCCGCCGAGCTTCATCAGGATATGTGGTGTGGTGAAATTATTGGAATTCGTCTTCGATGCTTTTTGGTAATACGTTATCGCATCATCGGGCTGATTTAATTCCATATACGCATCGCCTATCCCGGTCAAAGCAAGTGATGAAGTGATTATATCTTTTCCGTCA
This sequence comes from Bacteroidetes bacterium 2013_40CM_41_45, assembly GCA_002215675.1. Classification (GTDB taxonomy): domain Bacteria; phylum Bacteroidota; class Bacteroidia; order AKYH767-A; family 2013-40CM-41-45; genus 2013-40CM-41-45. The sequence continues at coordinate 116,439 of NGFH01000007.1, forward strand.
TAATCCTTTAAAGCATCAATTGCTTCCTGGTATTTACCTGTGCGGAGATAGCTCATGCCCAGGTAAAGTTTTGCGAGATTGCCCGAAGGGCTGACTCCATAACTATTTGCAATTTCTTCGAAGCCCGGGTAATTGCCGTCACCATTTACGGCAAGGCGCAGCGAATCATTTTTAAAATATTGCTCGGCAATAAACATCTGCGCGCGCGCCTCTTTTTCCTTTCCGCCTACATACATCTTTGAGTAAAGGAGGTATCCGACAATAATCACCACTACCGCTCCCACAGCAATAGAAAGCGTCCTCCGGTTTTCTTCAATGTATTTTTCCGTTTTACTAAGGGTTTCGGAAATATCTATGTTCTTTTCGTCTTTAATTTCTGCCATGCTGGTTTTGATATATTTGAAAAAATTTTAAGGTGTGCAAAAATATATTTTTTTTGATATAGAGGGAGTTATTGGTTAATTAAGTGGATTATGCATATTAAGTTGAGTAAGTCCTCGTATTTTCCTCAATTAACTTATTAAACTCAATTTTCTCAATTAACTTTCTCACTATACGAACAACAATGGAACCATACCTCCAATCTTTTGAACGGCTCGTCAATATAATGAACGAACTGCGCGAAAAATGCCCGTGGGACATGAAACAAACTATGGAATCGCTGCGGCATCTTACCATAGAAGAAACCTATGAACTTTCAGAAGCTATACTGGATGCGGGCCAACCAGGCAGTAAAGCAGGCCTGCCTGCCGATTCACAAGCCATCGCGTGGCAGGCAGGAATGAATAAAGTATGCAACGAGCTGGGCGACCTGCTGCTGCATATTGTTTTTTATTCCCGTATTGCAACGGAGCAAAATGCTTTTACGCTGAAAGAAGTAATTGACCACCTGAGCGAAAAGCTAATTCAACGCCACCCGCATATTTATGGAGACGTGAAAGTGAAAGATGCCGAAGAAGTAAAGCATAACTGGGAAAAAATTAAGCTGGCTGAAAAAGACAAGGAAGGAAATCCCATGAATAAAACCGTGCTTGAGGGTGTGCCCAAATCACTGCCGGCAATGATTAAAGCATGGCGCATACAGGAAAAAGCAAGAGGCGCAGGCTTTGACTGGGAAAAACCGGAACAGGTTTTTGAAAAAGTGAAAGAAGAGCTGGAAGAACTTCAGAAAGAAACCTTGCAGCAAAACCAGAAAAGGACAGAAGAGGAATTTGGAGATTTACTTTTTGCATTAATAAATTATGCCCGCTTCATCCATGTGAACCCTGAAGATGCACTGGAAAAAACCAACCGCAAATTCATAAGCCGCTTCAGTTATATGGAAGAGAAAGTGCGCACTTCAGGAAAGCACCTTAGCGACCTCTCTCTTGCAGAAATGGATGTGTATTGGGATGAAGCGAAAGAGAAGGAGGTTTGAGGTTTGCATCGCCTTCGGCAAGCCTATGGCGACCGAAGGAAGTTTTTAGTTAAGTTTTGCTTTAGATTATTTTTTTTCTATACCTTTACTATTCTAAAACCCAAGCCCATGAAAAAACTGACGATTTTTTTGGCGCTGTTTATCTCCCTTATCGGAATAAATAATTTTCTTCTGGCGCAATGCGCTGCGCCTACTGCCCAGGCAGACCTTGATATAGCAAACGTTCGAGCGAGAATACAATGCGGAGGAGACATGTGGTGGGATGCTGTCGCTTCGCTGGGCCCTAAATATGAAGTTCCCATTGGTTCCGGCAAGTATTCCATGTTCTCGGGCGGATTATGGGTCGGCGGAGTTGACGGATCGAATAATCTTCACGTTGCCGCACAAACATACCGGCAAAGCGGTAGTGATTTTTGGGCCGGCCCTTTGGATACAACAAGCGCTTTAGTGAGTCCGACCACCTGCTCGCAATTTGACCAGGTGTGGAAAATTACGAGACAGGAAGTAGTAAATTTTATTGGCGGCGGACCAACAACTACTCCTATCAGCACATGGCCCGGCAATGGCAGCGGAAACCAGGCGCATTATCTTGCTCCTTTTCATGATGCAAATGGAGACGGCATTTATAATCCTGCTAATGGAGACTATCCTGATTTTGGATTTGCCGGTTCACCAAACTGCTGCAACATTCTGCATGGCGACCAGGCCATATGGTGGGTGATTAACGATGCGGGAAATATTCATACCGAAACAAGTGGCGCTTCTTTAGGAATTGAAATGCAATGCCAGGCATTTGCGTACAATACCAATGACGCTGACATTAACAATACTACTTTTTATCAATACCTCTTGATTAATCGTTCCACCAATACATATCATTCTACCTACTTTGGAATTTACGCTGATGCTGACCTTGGAAATTATCTGGACGATTATATAGGTTGTGATGTACCCAGGGGCATGGGGTACTGTTACAACGGAGATTCTGACGATGACGGACCATCAGGATATGGTCTGTTTCCTCCTGCAATAGGAATTGATTTTCTTAAAGGTCCGCTTGCTGATGCCGGTGACGGAGTCGACAACAACAGGAACTGTTTAACAGATGAAGCAGGAGAAGAAATCATTATGAGCAATTTTCAGTACTGGAATAATGATTTTACAAATTCGGGAAATCCTCAAAACGCTACTCATTATTACAATTATCTGAAATCTGTTTGGAAAAATGGCTCTCATGTGACTTACGGAGGGTTTGGAAACGGAACTGGAAATGGTGCTACAAATATCCCATCTAATTTTATGTTCCCTGGAAATTCCGACCAACAATATGGGTGGGGTATGGGAGGAAATTGTACAACTCCGGCACCGCAACAGGCAGATTGGGATGAATACATTGCCGGCAATGTTCCCTATGACAGACGCTTTTTAATGTCTGCAGGTCCGTTCACTTTAAGCCCGGGAGCCGTACATTGTATTACTGCAGCAACGATATGGGCGCGTGATTTAACAAGCCCCGGACCATTTTATTCACTTGCCGCTCTTCAGGCAGCCGATGATAAGGTTCAGTTGTTTTTTGATAACTGCTTTGATATTAACGTACTTGGAATTAATGAAAAAGAAAATGTGCATGCAGATATTTTCCCGAATCCTGTCAATGAGTTATTGGAAGTTAACCTCGGAAATATTATTACTGAAGGAACGTTCAGCGTTTATGACGTTACCGGAAGAATTGTAAAACAGGTTAGCTTAAAGCAACAGCAAAAATTTTCTGTATCGTGCAAGGATTTGTCTTCGGGAATTTATGTATACCGCATTTTGCTTCCGAATGGAAAGACAAACGGAGGTAGGTTTATAAAAGAATAACTCATCAAATAAACATTTAACGAAAAGTCGGAAATTTTTTCCGACTTTTTTATTTTATTCCGACAAGACGGCATTTGATTTTCTCTCTTAAAGACACTCTGTCTTTTAGGAACATCACTTTTTTACATGGTATAAAAGTTGACATGGCTTTTCAAAAAATAAAAATAAAAACAGAAAGGAGAAAAAACTATGACACTTATTAAATGGAAAAACAAACCGGCAAATGTGTTTGACACGTTCCCGGCAGTGCCTACCCTCTTCAACGATTTCTTTGAAGGTATGTTTAACAGTGATTTGATGAACCGCGAAATGATGCGGTACGTTCCTTCGGTGAACATTGCCGAGCGCAAAGATGATTTCCGTATAGAGCTCGCAGCTCCCGGCTATACGCGCGAGGATTTTAAAGTGGAGCACGATAACGGTGTGCTTACCATCAGCTCTGAAAAGAAAGATGAAAAGTCAAACAGCGATGACCGTTATACACGCAGGGAGTTTTCGTATGCATCGTTTAAGCGCACATTCAGCTTGCCCGAATATGTTGATGCAGAAAAAATTTCTGCTGAATACAAAGACGGATTGCTTGCACTTACCATTCCTAAAAAGGAAGAAGCAAAGCAAAAACCGCTAAGAGAAATAAAAATTTCGTAACGAGATTTGTGTTGAGTGGTTGAGAAACGTCTTCTGCCCCGTGCGGAGGGCGTTTCTTTTTTTATTTTAAACTCTAAACAGTTTCTATCTTCGTTCCGTGAAAAAGAAAAAAAACAAGCCGCTTATACTTGTAACCAACGATGACGGAATTACTGCGCCCGGGCTGCGCGCCCTTGCAGAAACCATGCAGCAGCTGGGAGATGTGGTAGTAGTTGCACCCGACAGCCCTCAATCCGGCATGGGGCATGCTATTACGCTGAACAACCCGCTGCGCCTTGAAGAAGTCGAAATAGCTGAAGGACTAAAAGGGTTTCAGTGTTCCGGCACCCCGGTTGATTGCGTAAAGATTGCCATTGACAGGATTATTCACGGCAAGCCGGACTTGTGTGTTTCAGGAATCAATCACGGTTCTAATTCGTCCATCAATGTAATTTATTCCGGAACCATGTCTGCCGCTGTTGAAGGAGCTATTGAAGGAATTCCCTCAGTGGGTTTTTCTTTTCTCGATTATTCGTACAATGCTAACCTGGCTGCCCCAAAACATTATGCCAAAATAATAGCAAGCAATGTCCTGAGGCATGGACTGCAGCAGGGAACTTTGCTTAATGTAAACATTCCCGCACTTCCGCTTCTCAAAAATAATTCTGATAAAAATTCTATCCGCGGAGTAAAAATCTGCCGGCAGGCCAATGCAAAATGGGAAGAAGAATTTGATGAACGTGTTGACCCCAACCACAGGAAATATTATTGGCTCACTGGTAAATTCAAAAACTATGATAAGGGAGAAGATACTGATGTGTGGGCGTTGTCACATGGCTATGTTTCCATTGTTCCCGTGCAATTTGATTTGACGGCTCATCATGCTATACCATTTCTCAATAAATTCCGTTTCGATAGCTAAGTAAACAAACCGTATGATACGTAAAGACCATTTTCTCACCGGCTTCATTAGCGGATTGCTGGCGCCATTCATCGGGTTTTATATTTATTATCTTATCAGCTTCCGGTACATGAGCTTACAGATGTACGTTTCGCGGTTAACGGAATTCGGCCTTGAAGCAGGGGTCATAAGCTTATCGCTCATTGCCAACCTTATCGTATTTTTCTATTTCATTAAAATTAAGGCTGACGTATCAGCACGGGGCGTAATCGGGGCAACTTTTGCGTACGGCATTGTGGTTATCTGTCTAAAATATCTCCGCTGATATCCGTGAAACCAATTATTGACCATATACAAATTACGGTTAAGGACCTGGAAATTGCGGAGCCATTTTATGATAAGTTTCTATCTATCCTGGGATTTGATATTAATCATAAAAAAAAAGGCAGGGTTGCAAAACATGAATTTGATGTTGTTGAATATTCCCATCCGTTACTGATTTTTGGTATCAATTCTCCCCGGAAAACATTTAAGGAAGAAACCATTCACAGAAGAAAACCCGGGGCATTGCACCATCTTGCATTTAAAGCAGAATCCCCGGAAGAGGTTGACAGGATTTATTTGCAGATTAAAGAAGCAGGTGCGAACATAGTTGAGAAACCTAAGTTCTATCCTCAGCATGGGGAGAATTATTACGCTCTTTTTTTTAAAGACTTAGAGGGAATTAAATATGAAATTGTTTATGAGGAGCGAAAATAAATTTATTGCTGAAAATTTCTCCCGGTTTTAACTAATAACCTGCACATGAAATACTACATCATCGCTGGCGAAGCATCGGGCGATATGCACGGCGCCAACCTGATGAAAGAATTAAAGAGACAGGACAGCGGTGCTGTTTTCCGCTGCTGGGGCGGAGACCGGATGCAAAAATCAGGCGGAGAAATTGTAAAGCATTACCGCGAACTCGCTTTCATGGGGTTTACCGAGGTAATAATGAATCTGAAAACGATTCTCAAAAATATTTCCTTTTGCAAACAAGATATCCTGGAATGGAAACCGGATGCAGTTATTCTTATTGATTATCCTGGTTTCAATTTACGGATTGCAGAGTTCGCTCACCTGCAAAAGCTGAAAGTGATTTATTATATCTCTCCCCAGGTGTGGGCATGGAAGCAATCGCGTGTGGAGAAAATAAAAAAGTTTGTCGACCGCATGCTGGTGATTCTCCCGTTTGAAAAAGAGTTTTATAAAAAATTTAATTACGAAGTAGATTACGTTGGTCACCCACTGCTGGATGAAATAAATACAACCGCACACACTTCTTCAGATGAATGGCGAAGGCAAAATGGGCTTGCAGATAAGCCAATCATAGCGCTGTTGCCGGGAAGCCGTATGCAGGAAATAAATAAAATGCTGCCTTTAATGCTTTCGACCGTAAATAAATTTCCCGGATATCAATTTGCTGCAAGCGCTGCCCCATCGGCAGATAAGGCAACGATTGAAAAAATATGCGCGGGATTCCCTGTTAAAATCATTTATAATGACTCTTATTCATTGCTGAAAAATTCTTTTGCAGCGCTTGTAACTTCAGGAACCGCTACTCTTGAAACAGCACTCTTCGGCGTGCCCCAGGTAGTATGTTATAAAGGAGGAACAGTCTCTTATCTTATCGCCCGGCAGCTCGTAAATGTTAAATTCATTTCTCTTGTAAACCTTATTATGGACAGGGAAGTAGTGAAAGAATTAATTCAGAATCAGCTTACCGAAAAAAATATTACCGCAGAGCTTGAGAAAATTTTGCTGGATGAAAACAGGAAAATAATTTTGGAACAATATGATGAGCTTCGTACACGGCTCGGTGGCAACGGCGCCTCAGAAAGAGCCGCAGAAAAAATAGTTGAGTTTCTAACTGAAAGAAAATAAGTATAAAAAGCTAATGTAAGTTTTCACCACGGAGGCACCGTGGCACAGAGTATGTTTTTAATTCTGTGTCTCTGTGGTAAATTTCTTTACTTCAGAGTTTTCAATTAAGCATCTCGAAGATTCCTGCTGCTCCCTGCCCTGTTCCAACACACATGGTAACCATACCGTATTTTTTGTTCCTGCGTTTCAATTCATTTAATATCTGAACTGAAAGCTTGGCACCTGAGCATCCCAGCGGATGACCGAGTGCTATGGCGCCTCCGTTTACGTTTACAATTTCCGGATTCAATTCCAACTTGCGGATAACTGCGAGCGACTGCGATGCAAATGCTTCGTTCAGTTCAATCAAATCCATATCGTCTTTTTTCAGGCCTGCTCTTTTCAATGCCATCGAAATAGCTTCAACCGGGCCAATTCCCATGATACGCGGCTCAACCCCCGTTACACCATAAGAAACAAACCGGGCGATAGGTTTTACATTTAACTGCTTCAGCATTTTTTCGCTTACAACGATTACAAACGCAGCCCCGTCACTTGTCTGCGAGGAATTGCCTGCCGTCACTGTGCCCTTTGCATCAAATACAGGTTTAAGCTGTGCGAGTTTCTCAAGAGATGTATCAGCCCGGGGACCTTCATCGGTATCTACAACGTATGTTCTTGTTTTTGGCTTTTCGTTTTCATCCAGATAATTTTCTGAAACCGAAACCGGAACAATGCCATCTTTAAAAAAACCTTTTTCAATTGCATTGACGGCACGCTGATTGGAACGGAGCGCAAAAACATCCTGGTCTTCACGGCTCACGTTATACTCCCGTGCAACGGCTTCAGCTGTCAATCCCATTCCCCAGTAATAATCGGGATGAACTTGAACTACATCAGGGTTGGGAGAAATTTTCCATCCCCCAAACGGGATGGGCGACATGGTTTCAACACCTCCGGCAATAATACAATCTGCCATGCCGGAGTGAATTTTTGCAGACGCGATTGCAATGGTTTCAAGTCCCGAAGAACAATAGCGGTTCACGGTCATGCCGGGCACTTTTACCGTATCGAGCCCCATCAGTGAAATCATCCTGCCGATATTAAGTCCCTGCTCCGCCTCGGGCGTTGCATTGCCGACAATTACATCGTCTATTTTTTCTTTCTCAAGGTTGGGAACGGAAGCTACCAGATGCCGGATAATGGTTACCGCTAAATCATCGGGCCTGGTAAATCTTAATTTTCCTTTGGGCGCTTTACCGACCGGTGAACGAAAACCCGCAATAATGTATGAGTTCATTTTGAAAGTATCATGTATGAAGTACAATGTACAATGTACAACGTAAATTGCACATGAATCTTTTCATAATACGTAGTACATGATACTTCGTACTTTCAACTACTTCTTTTTTGTGCTATCCCTCTTAGCCGGAGGCACTTTATTCGTCTGCTTTTCGCGCTCTAACTGTTTTTTCTGAAGGTCTCTTTGTTTCTTTTCATCATCCTTTTTCTTCTGCTGCTCTTCTGCAATGTTTACGTCAACTCCATTCTTATAGCTAACCGTACTAACAACAGCGCCTTTGCGGTTATACACTTTCCATGCTCCATCTCTTAACCCATTCTTATAAGCACCCTCTGAACGAACACTGCCATCCTCAAAATACCGCAGCCATTTGCCATCTTTTTTTCCATTAACGTAATTGCCTTCCATTGCCGTTTGCCCCGAATAAAAATACTTGGTATAGCTCCCTTCCTTAATGCCACCCACGTATTCCTGTTCCTCCATAATCTTATTATAGGCGTAGTATTTCTTAGCCATCCCTTCTTTGCGGTCATTAATATATTCAATTTCCGCAATTTTTTCCCCGAAAAAGTTAAAGTACATCCATAATCCCTGTGCCCTGCCCAGTTCATCGGTCTTGTTTTTATGTTTTTCTTTGGAAGGAGCATACTTTGGCTTCTCTTCCTTTGCTTGCGCAAAGGTTAAAAGCGGCAACAGCAATAAAAAAGCGCTGACCTTTAGTAGGCACTTCATAAAATAGGTGGCATTCAAAATTTTAGAAGTCGCTAAAATAAAAATTAATTTCTAAGTGGTTTTCCTGTTTTCAATATGCTCTCCATTCGCTGCAGCGTTTTCTTTTCCCCACATAATGAAACGAATGCTTCACGTTCCAAATCAAGCAGATACTGTTCCGAAACGAAAGCAGGCGATGAAAGGTTGCCGCCGCACATTATCCACGCGAGCTTCTTCGAGATAAGTTTGTCATGTTCAGATATAAAATTTCCTGCAAACATGTTTTCGGCACCTGCGTAAATCATTCCAAGCGCACTTTTCCCCAGCACCTTAATGTCTTTGCGCATAGCCGGCCTTGTGTAGCCGGTTTCTGCAAGAGTCATAGCGGCGGCTTTTGCATCGCTTATAAGGCAGCTTTGGTTCATAGTAATCATATCCTGTCCCGGGCGAAATATCCCTAAATCAAATGCTTCATGGGCTGAAGTAGCCACTTTTGCCATGGCTATGGTTAGATAGCGTTCTCTAAGAACTGCCGTTTCAATCTCGCCTTCAATGTAGGAATCGGAGGCGCGGAGCACGAATTCTTTCGTTCCGCCACCGCCCGGAATCAGCCCTACTCCAAATTCAACCATACCGATATATGTTTCTGCAGATGCCTGAACATGAGCAGCATGCAGCGAAATTTCACATCCCCCGCCCAGTGCCAAGCCATGGGGAGCCACTACTACCGGAACAGCGGCATACTTTACGCGCATATTAGCGCCCTGGAATGCACGCACGGCAAAATCAATCTCATCATATTCCTGCTCCAGGGCAAGCATTAAGACCAAGCCAAGGTTTGCACCGGCAGAAAAATTTTGTGCGTCATTACCTATAACAAGGCCGTGAAAATCTTTTTCGGCTATGTCAACGCTTTTGTTGACCGCTTCAAGCACTTCTCCGCCAATGGTATTCATCTTGGTGTGAAATTCAAGATTAACAATACCATCACCGATATCTATAAGCGATGCACCTGAATTTTCCCAGACAATATTGGTTTGATAATTCTCAAGGATAATAAACGACTCGCTTCCGGGTACAGATAAATATGTTTTGGATTTTATGTCATAATATTTCCTCGCGCCGTTTTCAAGTTTGTAAAACGAACTATTTCCTGATGAAATCATTTCAGAAATCCATGGTGAAATTTTCGTTCCGCTCTTCTGAATAGTATCTGCAATTTCTTTAACGCCAAGAATATCCCATGTTTCAAATGCACCAAGCTCCCAGCCAAAGCCGGCTTTCATTGCTTCATCAACCGGGTAGATCTCGTCAGAAATTTCGGGAACACGATTCGAAACATAACTGAATAATCCACCAAAAGCAGCCCGGTAAAATTCTCCTGCTTTATCTTTTCCGCTGAAAAGAATTTTGATTCGCTCTTTCAGGTCATCCACATTTTTGGCTGCATCCAGCGTTGCGAATTTTACTTTTTTCTGTGGCTTGTATTCAAGCGTTTTTAGGTCGAGGGAAAGAATCTCGCTGCTGCCATCTTTATTCTTAATCTTTTTATAAAATCCCTGACCGGTTTTATCACCAAGCCATTTATTGGCAATCATCTTTTCAATGAAAGATGGAAGAATAAATTTATTTCTCTCCTCGTCATTGGGGCAATTATCATAAACCCCTTTTGCAACGTGCACCAGCGTATCGAGCCCTACAACATCACACGTGCGGAACGTGGCTGACTTTGGCCTGCCGAGAATGGTTCCTGTAAGTTTATCCACTTCTTCAACCGTAAGCTCCATTTCTTCAACCATGTGAAACAATGCCATGATGGAATAAACACCGACACGGTTGGCAATAAATGCCGGAGTGTCTTTACAAAGAACAGTGCTTTTGCCCAGGTGCAAATCACCATAATGCACCAGGAAATTTATGACTTCTCCGTCCGTTTCCGGCGCAGGAATTATTTCGAGCAGGCGTAAATAACGCGGCGGATTAAAAAAGTGAGTACCGCAGAAATGTTTTTTGAAATCAGCGCTCCTTCCTTCACTCAATACTGACAGGGGTATACCTGAAGTGTTAGAAGTAATAAGTGTTTCCGTCTTGCGGTATTTTTCCACTTCGCTAAAAAGTTGCTTTTTTATCTCTGCATTTTCAATGACCGCTTCAATAATCCAATCGGCATTGGAAATGTCTTTAAGGTTATCTGTAAAATTTCCTGTTTTGATTCGGGAAGCAAATGCTTTTTTATAAATCGGTGATGGGTTTGATTTCAGCGCTGCCTGGAACGATACGTTCACAATCCTGTTTTTAACTTGAGGTGAATCGAGAGAAAGATTTTTCTTTTTCTCGTCATCTGTTAATTCTTTTGGAGCAATATCGAGGAGCAACACGTCCACTCCGATGTTTGCAAAGTGACAGGCAATGCGGGAACCCATGATTCCGGAGCCGAGAACGGCAACTTTTTTTATTAGTCTCTTCACTTAAATAGAGATATGAGACGTGAGATATGAGACGTGAGATATAAAGCGGGAAGAATTCACTTCGTATTATTTTTAAGAGCGTTTTGAAAGGAGTAATTCATTTTTTGCAATTCATCTATAGAACCTAACAAAGGATTTAAGGTTTCCTCTTTTAACAAATTAAGACGATCCGAGATAATTAATTGAGTCTGTAATTCATAAGAAGAACCATTCGAAATACCAAGAAAATGTACAAACTCATTGGCAGAATTTCTGCCAGCGCCTTCAGCAATGTTGGACGGTATTGAGATTGCAGACCTCCTTGTCTGTGCCGTCAGATTGTATGTTTCCTCTTTAGGAAAGTGCTGTGTGGCTTTGTAAACATTAACTGCAAGATCCATCGCCTTCTGCCAGATTTTTAATTCTTTTAAGTTATGCATATGTTTGAAATTTCTTTATCTCATATCTCACGTCTCATATCTACCTCTATCCATAAATTTTATCAACCAAATCCTTGTTGTGCTCCAGAATGACCTTTCGTTTCATCTTCAGCGTTGCGGTCAGTTCTCCCGAATCAATCGTCCATTCTGTGGGAAGCAACTCAACTTTTTTTACCTGCTCAAAGTGACCAAGTTCGCTGTTACATTTTTCCACCGCTTGCTTTATGGCTTCAATGACCTTAGGATTTTTTACAAGCTCTTCGTTTGATGTGGCTTGAACACCATTTTCCTCGCTCCATTTTTTTAAATACTGGAACGAAGGTACAATCAAAGCCGAAGGAAACTTCTGATTCTCCCCTATTACCATTACCTGCTCAATAAAAGGTGATTCCTTTAATTTATTTTCTATCATCTGCGGCGCAATATATTTTCCACCCGATGTTTTGAAGATTTCTTTTTTTCGGTCGGTGATTTTCAAAAAATGATTGTCCACCATGGTCCCGATGTCTCCCGTGTGGAACCATCCGTCCTTGTCAATCACTTCAGCGGTAAGGTCGGGGCGATTGAAATATCCTTTCATGACGTTTGGTCCCTTCGCAAGAATTTCCCCGTCTTCGGCAAACTTTACAGCAACTCCGTTAATAACGGGACCTACGGTGCCGAAATGCGCCCCATTCTTTTCGAGATTATTCACTGCAATCACCGGTGAAGTTTCTGTCAAGCCATATCCTTCCAATACATGAATCCTTGCAGCCCAGAATACACGGGCAAGCCGCGGCTGCAGCGCAGCGCTGCCCGAAACAATTGCACGCACATTCCCACCAAGTGCTTCGCGCCATTTGTCAAAAATAATTTTATTGGCAAGCTTCAGTTGCGTTTCGTACCACCAGCCGTTTACTCCATTCAGCTCATAACGCAAGCCAAGATTCACTGCCCATAAGAAAAGGAGTTTCTTTACTCCTGTAAGCGCTTTGCCTCTTTCCAGAATCCGGTCATAAACTTTCTCAAGAAGACGCGGAACTGTAGAGAAAACCTGCGGTTTTATTTCCTTGAGATTGTCTGCAATTTTTTCCATGCTTTCGGCATAATAAATACTTACACCAAGATACATATACAGGTAAGTAAGCATGCGTTCGTAAGAGTGGCAGAGCGGAAGAAAACTTAAAGCACGATGCTCCTGGTTTACCGGGGCCAGGTGTTCAGTGGCAGCGATGTTGCTGATGATATTATCGTGCGTAAGCATTACGCCTTTCGGAATTCCCGTTGTGCCCGAGGTGTACAAAACGGTTGCAACATCAGCATGTGAGACGGCATCTTTCAGTTGCTGTAATTTCCCTGAATCAGGATTTTTTTTGCCCTGCTCGGTGACAGCACTCCAGTGTTCTGCTCCATCAACTTTATCAAAAGTATAAATGTGCTCAACAGAAGTAAGCTCGCTGCGCACTGCCATTACTTTATTGTAGAGTTCTTTATCCCCGCAAAAAATTATTCTGCTGTTGCTGTCATTCAAAATAAACTTGTAGTCGGCAGAGCTTACAGAAGTATACATAGGAACAATGACAGCCCCGATTTGCTGCGTGCCGATGTCCGTAAAATTCCATTCGGGACGGTTGTTGGAGATGATGGCGATTCTATCGTCTTTTTTTATTCCCAGCGCCAGCAGCCCAAAACTCATTAAATCCGCTTGCTCTTTAAAATCGGCTGAACTGAAAGTCTTCCATTGCCCATCCACCTTGTAAGCAAGGGATATTTCTTTTCTGAAAACCGTAAGCTGATGTTCTAAAATATCAAAAATACGCTTAATCATTCGTGCTTTTAATTTTTATCCTGTGATATAATTCTGCTAATTTTCAAAGTAAATCAAATTAAGGGAAAGGGTAAAAGATACAACCACATATTTTCAACAAAATGAATTTAACCTTAACGGAAAATCAACGTTAAAGCGTCAACATGAACCCTAAGATTTTTGTTACAGTAAGCGCTTTGATTTTTTTCAGCCTTGCTGTTAATGCACAGAAGATAAGAGCCGTTGAAACAACGGATAAAATAGGTGACGCCACCAAAGGAGCGGTAGTCATGGTGTATGAAACTCCGCAAAACACGGTGGAGAAAGAATGGAAATCATTCATGAAAAAGAATGATGGAAAAATTTCTACCGAGCACGGAACCATGGTCGCCCATAATGTTCTCCTCAAAGAATTAGGCGAATATATGGTTACGGTTTACGCACGAATCGACAAAGATGATGAAGGTGTCAAGCTTATTGTAGCCGTTGTCCCCGAATCAAATATGACGGGCATGAAACGCATTATGGAAAATTTTTCGCGTGAGCTTACCAAGGAATCCATTGGCGAACAACAGAAAGATGCTGAAAAAGAGCTGGACAATGCCCAGCGCGGTCTTGCACGCCTTGGGCGAGACAACTCAGACCTTCATAACTCCGTTACCCATCTCAACGATAAAATAAAACAAGCCGAAAAAGATATTGAGGATAACTTAAAAGCACAAGAAGATGCAAAGAAAGTGGTTGATGAGAAAAGAAAAAGCCTGAATACGGTTAAGGATAAGGCGATTAATGTAAACTGAAGATTAGAAAATTTAGGTAATTAAGATAATTGGAAAATTAAATGAAGCTGGCAACCACAACCCAATTCTCTTAATTTTCGATTCCTCCTGATTTTCGAAAACCTCTTAAAACAGATTACACCATGAATGATGCTTTGCACTGGAATAATATTGCTGAAAATTATGACCGGGAAATCTTCAATGTTTTTCAAAATGACAAAAAGAAAAAGCTAAGAAAGTATCTCGCCAAGTACGCCAACAAAAATCATATCGCCATTGATTTCGGTTGCGGAGTGGGTAAAGCGTTACCGCTTCTGTCGCCCCTGTTCAGAGGCATCATTGCTGTAGATGTTTCCAGCAAGTGCATCTCCATTGCTAAATCAAAGCCGCACAAAAATGTGGAGTTCAAAGTGGTTGACCTTGCAGGAAAAAAAATTGATCTGCCCTCCGTTGATTTTGCTTTTTGCTGCAACGTGGCCATGTCTGACAATACAAAACGAAATCTCCGTATCATCAATAACGTGCTCAATAAACTGAATAAAGGCGGAGTAGCTCTTTTTGTGCTGCCATCGCTTGAATCGGTAACCATATCGGTATTGAGTTTAATCCGCTGGTACGAAAAAGAGGGCACTGCCCTGGCCGACATTCCCAAAGATGAATTCTCGCTGATTACCCCGAAGAAAATCAATCACGTCCGCGAAGGCATTGTCAATATTGATAATGTTCCAACCAAGCACTATCTGGCTACAGAGCTATATTCTCTCTTTAACACGGAAAAATTTTCTATGCAGCGCCTTGACAGAGTAGAATATGGCTGGGACACCGAGTTCGATTCTCCTCCGTCATGGATGCAGAAACCCTACCCATGGGATTGGGTGATTGAGGTGAAACGAACCAAATAGGTTTCCAAAAAATTTAACCACAGGGACACGGAGACACAGGGATAAATATTCTCTGTGCCACTGTGTCTCCATGGTGAAAAAATTATTGTTTCACAAACTTGGCTACGCGCTCTTCCTTTCCTCCCCGCACTTTCACAAAATAAATTCCGGGGCTCAGTGTTGACACATCAATCGTCAATGTGGAATTTTGAATGTTGAATATAGAATTATATTTCTGCCCTAGTACATCTGATACGTCAATACTTTCAATTCGGAATTCTGCATTTTGAATTCTTAATTCGTTTATTGCCGGGTCGGGGAAAAGAGAAACAGTGTTTCCTTCCCCGTTGATTTCATTTACACCTACGGTACCTGCAAGCTTTGCAATAAAAAAATCATTAATCCCTGCATTGGTTAATGTGGTTGAGCCAAAAGTTATGGGCGCACCATTAAAGCTGCCCGTTACAAAAACATCTCCGCTGGCATCGGTGGAAACACCTGCGCCCGCGTCATTGCCCGTTCCGTTTGCACTTGTTGCCCACAGCACATTTCCGCTGCCATCATATTTCGCAACAAACAAATCGTTGTTGCCGCTGCCTGAATTGGTCAGCGTTGTTGTGCCAAAGGTTATGGAGGGACCCAGAAAACCGCCGGCAGCAATTATATTTCCGGTGGCATCGGTGGTAATCCCCAATCCATAATCATCAGATGTACCGCCCCCGCCTTTCGCCCAAAGTTCATTTCCGCTGCCGTCATATTTCGCAATAAAAACATCAGCACCTCCTGCATTGGTCAACGTTGTTGAGCCGAATGTTATAGGGCCTCCAAACCATCCTGTTACTGCTGCATTTCCACCGCCATCTGTTGCTATGCTTAAACCATAGCCTCCCCCTGTCGGGCTTTTTGCCCACAGCACATTGCCTGACGTATCATATTTCACTGTAAATATAGAGGGACTCCCTGTAGCGGTTAACGTATCGGTGCCGAATACAATTAAGCTCGCGAAAGAACCTGTTATGAACGCATTTCCGCTGGCATCGGCAGAAATGCCATAGCCATAACCATTGGCGCTTCCGCCCCCTTTTTTAGCCCACAGCACATTTCCGCTTCCGTCATATTTTACCGTAAAGACATCAACCAACCCTGAGTTGGTTAATGTAGTGGCGCCAAACACAATGGAGGAACTTTTATACTGACCTGTAACAAATACATTCCCGCTGGCATCAGTGGAAACGCCCTTGCCTTCATCCCAATCTGAACCCCCGGCTTTTTTTGCCCACAGCACGTTTCCACTTGGGTCATATTTGACTATAAACATATCATAAAAGCCGCCTCCCGCATTGGTGAGGGTAGTTGTACCAAATGTTATGGACGTACCTCCAAACATACCGGTTACAAAAATGTTTCCGTTAACATCAGTGGCAATGCTGTTGCTATAGGTAGAGCTTATACCGCCCTCTCTTTTTGCCCATAGTACATTGCCGCTGTTGTCAAACTTTACGATAAAAATATCCTGCGTTCCGTTAAGCATTAAAGTAGTGGCGCCAAAGGTTATAGATGGGCTAAAAAAGTTACCTGTGGCAAGTACGTTCCCGCTTGCATCGGTGGTGACACCGTTACCTTGTTCACTGCTTACTCCGCCAGCGCCAATAGCCCAGAGCCAGGCAGGAGCTTGTGCAGAAGAATTAAAAATTAAGAATGAAAAATTAAGAATGAGGAGAAGAGTAATTTTTTTCATTGGATCAGGTTTTTAATTATGCTCCCGTAAAATTAAAGTATTTTTTTTCAAATAAAAAATCCCGCAGCGATGCGGGGTTTTAAGAGAGAAGTGGGAAAATATTTTAATTTTTATTTTTTAGAGAACTTGTCTTTCAATATGGAATCATTATAGCGCAGCATTCTGAATTCTGCATTCTTAATTCTATATTCCCTTAACCTTATATACCTTTATCCGTACTAATTAAAAAAAGCATTTACGATGGAAACCACAGCAAGAACGGCCATTAAGGGCGGAGAATTTTTGATAAGAGAAACGGAAGCCAGCGACATTTTCATCCCTGAAGAATGGAGCGAAGAACAACTTCTCATAGCTGAAACTTGTCGCGACTTTATTGATAAGGAAGTAATGCCCCTGCTCGACCGAATTGACGCGCAGGAAAAAGGCCTGATGCCCTCACTGCTCGACAAAGCTGCAGAGCTTGGTTTGCTTGGCATTTCTATACCGGAAGAATATGGCGGGTTCGGAAAAGATTTTGTTACCTCTCTCCTATCGACCGAAGTGCTTGGTGCGGGATATTCTTTTGCCGTTTCTATAGCAGCGCATACAGGCATAGGAACACTTCCCATCTTCTATTACGGCAACGCAGAACAAAAGAAAAAATATTTACCCAAGCTGGTGACGGGAGAATACAAGGCAGCTTACTGCCTCACCGAACCCGGTGCCGGCTCTGATGCTAACTCCGGAAAAACAAAAGCGGTTCTTACGGCAGACAAAAAACAGTATCTCATCAACGGGCAGAAGATGTGGATTACCAACGGCGGCTTTGCAGACATATTTATTGTCTTCGCTAAAATTGATGATGATGAGAACCTAAGCGCCTTCATCGTAGAAAAATCTTTTCCCGGCATCACCATTAATCCCGAAGAGCATAAGATGGGAATTAAAGGCAGCTCTACGTGCCAGGTATTTTTTAACGATTGTAAAGTTCCCGCAGAAAATCTTTTGAGTGAGCGGCAAAACGGATTTAAGATTGCCGTCAATATTCTCAACATAGGAAGAATAAAATTAGCCGCGGCAGCATTAGGTGGAGCTAAGCGCACTTCCACCGCTTCTGTTATTTACGCGACGGAGCGGCAGCAATTCGGAAGGCCGATTGCCAAGTACGGAGCCATCCGCTACAAGCTTGCCGAGCAGGCCATGCGGATTTATGCATGCGAATCGGCACTGTACCGCGCGAGCCAAAATATTGACGATGCTATAAAATCTCTCCAGGCATCGGGCATGAGCAGGGAGCAGGCAAAGCTTAAGGCAACAGAACAATTTGCTGTGGAAGCCGCCATACTCAAAGTGCACGGTTCCGAAGTGCTCGACTACGTGGTGGATGAAGGTGTACAGGTTTACGGAGGTATGGGTTATTCTGCCGATGCTCCCATGGAGCGCGCTTATCGCGATTCGCGCATCAACCGCATTTTTGAAGGCACCAATGAAATCAACCGCATGCTTACGGTAGAAATGATGCTGCGCAAAGCGATGAAGGGTGAACTTGATTTAATGACTCCCGCACAAAAAGTTGCCTCTGAGCTTATGAGCATTCCCGATTTCGGTAACGGAGAAGAGAAACTTTTCTCAGCAGAAAAAAAATATATCAGCAATTTTAAAAAAGCGGTTCTTATGGTTGCAGGCTCTGCCGCTCAAAAGCTGATGACAACACTTGCTAAAGAGCAGGAAATTTTAATGAACGTAGCCGACATGCTCATTGATTTATACGTAGGAGAATCGCTGTTGCTGCGGGTAGAAAAACTCACCGGCATCCGCGGAGAGGCAGCATGCTCTGTTCATATCGACATGGTGCGCACCTGGCTTACCGATGCAGCAGACCGCTTGCACAAATCGGGGAAGGATGCCATCAATGGTTTCACCGAAGGCGATGAGCAACGAATGATGCTGATGGGATTGAAGCGTTTTACAAAAGTGGCTCCCTACAATACAAAAGAGTCGCGCAGGCGTATTGCGGCTAAGCTGATTGAAGAAAAGAAATATTGCTTCTGATTCTTAATTACTGTTTCGTATAAACATACGTGCAGTTCATTGAAGGTCCCGAAGGCAAAATAGTTTCTGTCACATTCAACTGAAGAACCGTATTGTTCGATGCAAGCGCTCCTGCCCCGCTGAAGCTTTTGTTAACAATATTGGGAAATGTCCCGCAAGTGATTACAACAGAATCAATGTAAACTGTTGATGTGGAAAAATCAATATCAGCCATAAGCTTTTGGTTGGCGTTTGCGCAGCGCCCTATCTCGTTAAAGATAATCCGGTTGTTTGTTGTTGTAGAAGCGATAATACCGTCCGTATAATTTAATCCGCAACTGTATCCTACATCGTATCCTGCTGCCATAAATGCCGCATCATTAACTACTATTACGTTGCGGGTAGTTTTAGCTGTGTTTCCCGCTGCGTCGGTAGCAGTATATGTAATTATATAGTGGCCTGTTAGATTAACATCAGGGTTTGTGGTGCTTGCATCAGATGTCACATTAACTGAACCGTCTTCATTGTCTTCGGCTGTGACTGTCGGGTCAACGAACGGAGCATTAAGGGAAATTGTCATGGTGCTTGCTCCCTTCATGGTTAGCTTTGGAGGAGTTGTATCATCCTTTTTACACGATGCGAGGAATACAAAAAAGCAAACAGTAACTGCAAGGATTTTGTTCATGGCTATACCTGATTTTAATTGGTAAAAGTAAAAAGCAAAAAAGCGGAGTGCAATCTCCGCCTTAAAAATATATTAACAATACCAACCGGGCAGTATTTTTCCCCGTTCACAGCTAAAAAGAGACAAAAGTTGCACGTCTCGTTTGGGTAGGAATAGTGCCCGTAGTATCAGAAAAAGTATAATTCATATTCCATGTATAGATTCCTGATGTTGCATCAAAGGAAATTGTACCGGAACCTGAAACAATAAAAGGAGAGAAAATACCATTTGGCCTCTGTTGCGGCACGGTGAATTTGTTTCCTACCGGTTCTATATATGTAAGGCCGCTAAATTGATTCATAAAATTGGTGAAGTAGGTGCGGTAGACATAATTTGTATCAGCTGCTCCGTTGCACACATAGGGCGAAAGATTAAGCAAAGTATCATTTATACAAATGTCGGTTACATTATAATTATGACTTAATTGCCACATGGTATAGGTAACAGAAACAGTGCGCGTTGCTGTCGAAATATTTCCTGAGCGGTCCTGAGCGGTATAGGTTACTGTGTAATCGCCCGCGACATCAGTATCAGGATGTTTCGGGTTGCTATAAGAAACATCGGAGATAACATAAACCGAATTGTCTTTATCATCGGTGGCTGTTGCTCCGGGATCAGAGTAGACAGAGCCTTTGGCTGTCATAATATGCGCATCCCCTGTTAAAGTTATTTGCGGAGGAGTCTTGTCTTCTTTGCAGGCCGTAAAACAAATGATAGAAAAAGTCATTAATACAACGGCCAGGTATGCTAGTTTTTTCATCGGTCGGTTCGCGTTTATCAGGCGTAAAAATAAGACAAAATATTGAATTTGGCTTCCAGGCATTTATTCAAAAAAAAAGCCACCCGTGAAGGCAGCTTTTTCTTTCAAATAAGAAGAATTATTGCTTAACGAAAAAATCTTCGTAAGGAACTGCACCTGTTGCGGGACACCCTGAACCGCCTAAAACCTCCTGGTCAGTAAACTTAATTGAAAAAGTTACGCTTCCTGAAGTAGGAATAGCAGCGCCGGTACCGTTCGGAGTAAAAGTATGAGTACAGCTAGAAGCGCCAATACCCACTCCATTTTGAGTAGTAATATCGACCTGTAAACCAGTGACCATAGCATATATGCCGGTATTATTTGAATAATTTGCAAACTTCGAGAAGATAATCCTCTTGTTCACCGTTGCGGAAGTTGTAACGGTTTGTGTCCAGCTAGTGACGCCCTCAGTAGTTGTATACGTTCCCTCAAGAAGAAATGCATCGTTCCTTACAATTACGGTGCGTGATGCGATAGCTTGGTTGCCCGAAGCATCTGAAGCATGATATGTTATAGTGTAAGTGCCTGCTTGATTCACGTTAGGATTAGTGCTGCTGGCATCGCTTGTAACATTAACTGTTCCGTCCTTATCATCAGTGGCAGTTGCGCCGGCATCTGAATAGGATGAATTTAAAGAAACCGTTTGCGAAGCAGAGCCATTCAAAGATATAACCGGTGGAGTGGTATCATCTTTTTTACAAGCCTGCATAATAAACAACGACAGCACAACCAGTGCCGCTGAAATAGTGAATAAATTCTTTTTCATTTTAATTGTTTTTAAGTTTTACTTTTCGCAAAGGTAATGCCAAAATATTTGTCATCAAACAAGAATTTACTTTTTCATTTAAAAAAGTGGTTTATCTTTGCGCTAAATTAAAACCTATAAACACATGAAAAAATTATTATCCATATTATTATCAGCCGGTATCGTTATGCTTGTAGCATGCGGACCGAGCGCTGAAGAAAAAGCTGCTGCTGAAAAAGCTGTGCAGGATTCTATAGCGAAAGCTCAAAAAATGATGGAAGATTCTATGGCTGCGTCTATGGAAAAAGCAAGAGCGGATTCATTGGCTGCTACCATGGAAAAAATGAAACAAGATTCGGCTGCTGCTGCAGAAGCTGCTAAGAAATCGGCTCCGAAGAAAAAGACCAACGAGCAGAAAATGAAGGAAGATAAAAAAATATTAGAGAAGCAAAAAGGCTGATTTTATCGATGCAAAGAAGGGGGTTTAAGCCCCCTTTCTTTTTTAACAATTCTTTGTTAGCTAATTGTGTTGTTTAATACTAAGCCGTGCTTTCAGGTCTTTACTTTTGTCCAAAATAAAAAAACACGCCATGAAAAAACTATTGACAATTCTTTTAGCTGCCGGAATGTTTTCTATCTATTCCTGTGGTTCAGGTGAGCACAAAGATGGAGCCGCCACGGATAGTGCAGCTGTGCAACCGGCTCCTGCCGCAACGCCTGCTCCCGCTGATACAGCCGCAGCAATGCCGGCCGATACAGCCCATCACTGAGTTATTTCTGCTTAGCTAAGCAAAAAGTCCCTCCTGCTTTTGCGGGAAGGACTTTTTTGTTATCATGAATGTATTATTTCTGCGCGGTGCTTTTTAATTCGCCCGGCGGGCAGTCTGCGCAGGCGCCATGGTCACCTTTCATTGTGATGCGGTAAATTCTTCTGCTGATATACCACAGAGCCACTACAACTAAAATTCCGATTATGATTTCCTGCCACATGATGATGGTGATGGATTTTGCTACCACAAAGGTAGTCGTTTTTAAATACTTTTGTCCCGGCAAAAAACAGCAATGGATTTTGAAAAATATAACGGTTTAGAGAAGGAAACGCTTATTTCCCTTTATCGCGAATTGCTGAAGCCGCGCATGATTGAGGAAAAGATGCTGCTGCTTTTGCGCCAGGGAAAAATTTCAAAATGGTTTTCAGGCATCGGGCAGGAAGCCATTTCTGTCGGCTGCACCATGGCAATGGAAGCAGACGAATACATTCTTCCCATGCATCGTAATCTTGGAGTGTTCACCGCAAGAAAAATTCCTTTCGAAAAATTATTTCTCCAGTTCCAGGGAAAAGAGGGTGGCTTCACCAAAGGGCGCGACCGCTCGTTTCATTTCGGCACTCAGGAATATCATATTGTTGGCATGATTTCTCATCTCGGTCCGCAGATGGGAGTTGCTGATGGTATTGCTTTGGGGAATCTTTTAAAGAAAAATAAAAAAGTTGCTGCTGTCTTCACCGGTGATGGCGGAACCAGCGAAGGAGATTTTCACGAAGCTGTCAACGTTGCCGCCGTATGGGATTTGCCTGTGATTTTTGTGATTGAAAATAATGGTTATGGGCTTTCAACTCCATCGAGCGAGCAGTTTCGTTTCAAACATTTTACGGACAAAGCCATCGGCTATGGAATTGAAGGCGTGAGAGTGGATGGCAATAATATTCTTGAAGTTTATTCGACCGTAAAAGAACTTGCAGATTCACTTCGCGAAAAACCACGCCCTGTTATTTTGGAATGTATCACCTTCCGCATGCGCGGGCACGAGGAAGCATCGGGGACAAAATATATTCCGAAAGAACTTTTTGACGAATGGGGAAAGAAAGACCCGCTCAACAATTACGAAAATTATCTTCTTGAGAAAAAAATTATTACCGAAGAAAATATTGCTGCCTTTAGAAAAGAAATCAAAAAGGAAATTGAAGCGGGGCTCGAAATTGCTTTCAACGAACCGGAAGTAACACCCGATACTGCCCGTGAATTTGCGGATGTGTATGCACCTCATCCCCTAGCCCCTCGCCTTGCGAGTCCGTCCTCTGGCGTGACTTCTCCTTCAGGAGAAGGGGAGCACAGCAGTGCAAAGAAAAAAGATGTCCGCTACCTTGATGCTATTACAGATGGTATGCGCCTCGCTATGAAAAAGTTTCCCAACCTCATCATCATGGGGCAGGACATTGCAGAGTACGGTGGTGTTTTTAAAGCAACGCTTGGTTTTGTGGATGAGTTTGGAAGGGCCCGCGTAAGAAACACTCCTTTGTGCGAATCGGCAATTATAGGTGCGGGGCTTGGCTTATCTATTAACGGATTCAAGAGCATTGTTGAAATGCAGTTTGCTGATTTTGTTACGAGCGGTTTTAACCAGGTGGTAAATAATCTTGCCAAAATTCATTACCGCTGGGGGCAAAATGCAGATGTCGTAGTGCGAATGCCCGCTGGTGCCGGAGTAAACGCAGGGCCTTTTCATTCGCAATCGAACGAAGCATGGTTTATACATACTCCCGGCCTGAAAGTGGTTTATCCAGCTTTTCCTTCCGATGCAAAAGGTTTGCTGCTTGCTTCTATTGAAGACCCTAACCCCGTCATGTTCTTTGAGCACAAAGCATTGTATAGGAGCATCGCTGAAGATGTATCGGAAGATTATTACACCACTGAAATAGGCAAAGCGAAACGTATCAGAGAAGGAAATGATGCCACTATAATTTCTTACGGATACGGAGTACATTGGGCGCTTGAAGCGCTGAATGAAAATCAAAACATCAGTGCTGATTTAATTGACCTGCGCACTTTGCTGCCGTGGGATAGAGAAACTGTTTTAGAGTCAGTGAAAAAAACAGGCAGAGTAATCATCCTGCACGAAGACACGCTCACAGGGGGAATTGGCGGAGAAATTTCTGCCGTCATCACGGAACAGTGCTTTGAATATCTCGATGCACCTGTAATGCGTTGTGCTTCTCTCGATACTCCTGTTCCCTTCGCAAATAACCTGGAATGGAATTTTCTTCCGAAGGAACGATTTAAAAAACAGTTGAAGGAACTGGTGGAGTACTAATAAAACAGCCCCCGATTACTCGAGGGCTGTCATTGTTTTCGCGTTGAATATATTTTACAGCTTAACGATTCTGTACATTTCCCTCCGGTCTCCAATTACTATTTCTACCGAGTACACTCCGTTATTAAGGTCAGCGCCAAGCTCTGCTGTCTCGTTGATTCTGTAATTGGAAAGAATGATTCTTCCGGTCACATCATACATATTGAGCAGC
>NGFH01000004.1 GCA_002215675.1 Bacteroidetes bacterium 2013_40CM_41_45
CATTAAGTTCCACAACAGGTTCATCGGTTATTGCTAATCCATCTTCGACAATTTCATATACAGTAATAGGTACGGATGCGAACGGATGTTCGGCTTCAGCGCAAACAACAGTCACGGTGAACCCCATTCCCGTGGTGGCGGTTTCACCAAGCATCACCATCTGTACCGGACAGAATACCACACTTACTGCAAGCGGAGCCAATACATATTCCTGGAGTCCTGCTACATCTCTTAACACTACAACAGGTGCAACCGTGGTTGCCAATCCGTCTTCAACCACAACCTATACGGTAACCGGAGATGCACTGGGATGTACAGCAACCGCACAAGTCACCGTTACGATTGCCAGCCAGCCGGTTATCAATGTGTCTCCTGCAACGGTTTGTGTCGGACAAAGCACAACCCTTACAGCCAGCGGAGCGAACACATACACATGGAGTCCTTCAACAGCATTGAGCGCTACAACAGGTTCTTCTGTTTCAGCGAATCCATCTTCAACAACAACCTACACAGTAGTTGGTGATTTGAATGGATGCACAGGTTCAACGCAAGTAACAGTAACAGTAAATCCGCTTCCTGTAGTGACCGTTACCACGCCTGCCGCGATTTGTGCAGGTCAGTCTGTAGCTCTAACAGCGAGTGGAGCAAGCACGTATTTCTGGAGCCCGGCAACAGCATTAAGTTCCACAACAGGTTCATCGGTTATTGCTAATCCATCTTCAACAACAACATATACTGTGACGGGTGATGCACTGGGATGTACTGCTACTACACAAGTTACCGTCACGGTGAACCCCATTCCCGTGGTGACGGTTTCACCGAATACCGCCATCTGTACGGGGCAGAATACCACACTTACTGCAAGCGGAGCGAACACATATACATGGAGCCCTGCTACATCTCTTAATACTACTACAGGACCAAGCGTAATTGCCAATCCGTCTTCAACCATAACGTATACGGTAACGGGAGATGCACTGGGATGTACAGCAACCGCTCAGGTAACTGTTACTATAGCCAGCCAGCCGGTTATCAGCGTTGCCCCGGTTACAATTTGTACAGGTCAAAGCATAACACTTACAGCCGGTGGAGCGAACACTTACACATGGAGTCCTTCTGCTACCCTTAGCAGCTCGACAGGTTCGTCTGTTGCAGCAAGCCCATCAAGCACTACAACTTACACGGTTGTTGGAGATTTAAATGGATGCACAGGTTCAACACAAGTAACAGTAACAGTAAATCCGCTTCCTGTAGTGACAGTCACAACCCCCACCCCGGTTTGTGCAGGACAGTCGGTTACTCTAACAGCAGGTGGAGCAAGCACGTATTCCTGGAGCCCGGCAACAGCATTAAGTTCCACAACAGGTTCTTCCGTTACAGCTAATCCATCTTCAACGATAACATATACTGTGACGGGTGATGCACTGGGATGTACTGCTACCGCACAAGTTACAGTAACCATCAACCCTATTCCTGTTGTAACGGTTTCACCGAATACCACCATCTGTACGGGGCAGAATACTACTCTTACTGCAAGCGGGGCAAATACGTATGCATGGAGCCCATCAACTTCGCTGAGCACTTCCACAGGTTCCAGTGTTACGGCAAATCCATCTTCTACTTTAACGTATACGGTCACGGGCACTGCGCTCGGATGTACCGCTACGGCACAAATAACGGTAACGGTAAATCCAAACCCCGTTGTTACGGTAACGACACCACCTGCAATCTGCACGGGACAATCTGCAACGCTGACCGCGGCAGGTGCAAATACATATGCATGGAGTCCGGCAGCAGCATTGAGTGCTACTACAGGTTCTTCCGTTACAGCCAATCCTTCAATAAGCACTTTATATACCGTAACCGGAGATGCATCAGGATGTACAGCCACCGCCCAGGTTACCGTAACCATAAATCCATTGCCCGTTGTGAGTGTAAACACCCCGGCTCCTGTTTGTGCAGGGCAATCGGTGACACTGAATGCAAATGGTGCAAGCACATATTCCTGGAGTCCGGCAACAGCATTAAGTTCCACAACAGGTTCTTCCGTTACTGCAAATCCTTCCTCTACAATACTATACACGGTGACCGGTACGGATATAAACGGATGTTCAGCTGCAACGCAAACTACAGTTACAGTAAATCCGCTTCCGGCATTGACCGTTTCACCTAATACGGCAATCTGCAATAACCTGCCTACAACGCTCACAGCATCGGGAGCAAATACATACACATGGAGTCCTTCAACAGGATTGAGCAGTACAACCGGTTCTTCCGTTCAGGCATTGCCTCCGGCAACGACTACCTATACTGTTGTGGGAGATTTGAATGGCTGCACTGCATCTGCCCAGGTAACGGTTTCTATTAACGGAATTACTTTGACCGTTTCTCCAAACCCGACCGTTTGCACCGGTCAGTCAGCAATACTTACCGTGAACGGAGCCACGACATACTCCTGGAGCCCTGCAACAGGATTAAGCAGCACTACCGGTTCGTCCGTTATCGCGAATCCTACAACCACCACTACCTACACTGTTACCGGGACCGTAACAGGATGTTCAGCTTCGGCACAAATTACTGTAACGGTAAATCCCGTTCCTGTAGTTTCTGTTTCGCCTGCTGTAACTTTATGCGCAGGACAATCAACAACGCTGACAGCGAGCGGTGCAAACACATATTCATGGAGTCCTTCTGCGGCATTGAGCGCAAGCACAGGCGCAAGCGTTACTGCAAATCCTGTTATTACAACAACATATACCGTGACCGGTGATGCACTTGGTTGCAGCGCCACAGCACAAGTTACGGTTACAATTAACCCTGTTCCTGTGGTGACTGTTACTCCGAACAGTACATTATGTACCGGTCAGAATACGATATTGACAGCAGGAGGTGCCAACACATACGCATGGAGTCCGGCCACCGGATTAAGCGCAACAACGGGAGCAAGTGTTACCGCAACACCATTAGCAACTTCAACTTATACGGTTACCGGTGATGCACTCGGATGTACAGCCACGGCGCAAGTGACAGTTACGATTACAACTCAGCCTGTAATATCTGTATCTCCCGCCACCGTTTGTACGGGACAGTCAGCAACACTTACAGCAAACGGAGCGAATACCTATACTTGGAGTCCTTCCGCTACGCTAAGTAGTTCATCAGGCTCTTCTGTTGTATCCACTCCTGCCAATACAACAACATACACGGTGGTTGGTGATATAAGCGGATGTACAGGTTCAACGCAGGTGACGCTAACGGTTAATCCTATTCCTTCTGTAACAGTTTCTCCCGCCGTAACTTTCTGCGCGGGTCAATCAACTGTACTGACTGCCGGCGGTGCAAGCACATATTTCTGGAGCCCGGCAACAGCACTTAGTTCGACAACCGGTGCAAGCGTTACAGCTAATCCTCTTGCCACAACAACCTATACGGTTACAGGTAATGCCCTCGGATGCACGGCTACATCACAGGTTACTGTTACTGTTAATCCTGCCCCGGTTGTTACGGTTTCTCCGGGCGTTTCACTTTGTACAGGACAAAATACAACTCTAACCGCTGGGGGTGCCAATCTATATACATGGTCCCCCTCGACAGGATTAAGTTCAACAACCGGTGCGAGTGTTGCAGCCAATCCCTCTAATACAACAACGTACACGGTAACCGGTGATGCATTAGGATGTACTGCCACAGCACAAGTTACGGTTACGATTAATCCTATTCCGGTTGTAACAGTTTCACCCGGTGTTTCAGTTTGTGCAGGACAAAATACTACGCTGACTGCAGGCGGTGCCAATACCTATTCATGGTCTCCTTCAACAGGATTAAGTTCAACAACAGGTGTAAGTGTAACATCAACTCCCGCGTCAACGATTACGTACACGGTTACAGGAGATGCATTGGGATGTACGGCAACTGCGCAAGCCACTGTCACTACCTTGAATCTGCCTGTTGTTGCGGTTGCCCCTGCAACAGTATGTGCAGGACAAAGTGCAGCGCTCACCGCCACCGGTGCAAATACGTATGCCTGGAGCCCGGGGGCAACATTGAGCAACACTTCAGGTTCTACGGTTACAGCTACTCCGCCTTCAACAACAACTTATACGGTGATTGGCGATTTGAGCGGCTGCACTTCTTCAACGCAAGTTACGGTTACTGTGAATCCGCTTCCGGCCATTTCAGTGACGCCGAATATTTCAATTTGCAACGGTGACAGTGCTACTCTTACTGCAACCGGTGCAATTACATATGCATGGAGCCCTGCAACTTCTCTTAACACCACAACAGGCGCTACGGTGATTTCACACAGCACGACTCAAATCACGTATACCGTTACCGGTGATGCTAACGGATGTACGGCAACCTCGCATGTAACGGTATCGATAAATCCATTACCGATTGTAAACTTTACTCCTAACCCAACCACCGGATGCTCACCGCTGCTTGTTCAGTTCCATGATGCGTCCACGGCACTTCCGGGCTCTACGTATTTATGGAACTTCGGAGACAACACCACGAGCACATTGCAAAACCCAAGTCATACATATATACAGACAGGTACATTTATCATTACACTTACAATAACAACTCCCGACGGCTGTATGCATTCATTATCCTCCCCTGCGGTAACAGTTTATCCCAACCCCGTTGCATCTTTCACGGTTAATCCAAATGCAGGAAATACGGGAACTGAATTCACTTTTTATGACCAGAGCTACAGCAACATCATTTCCTGGAGCTGGAGCTTCGGTGACGGAACCGGCACATCCTCGGTTCAGAATCCTACTTACAAATATGATAAGGCAGGAAATTATGAAGTCATCCTTGGTGTTTCAAATACATGGGGCTGCACCGATACCGCCAAAATTATGATGGTAGTTTCGGACGAGGAATTTGAAATCTGGATTCCAAATGTATTTACTCCCAATGGTGACAACGAAAATGAAATATTCACTGCTGTGGGAATAGGAATTCATAAATATGAAATGTCCATCTTCGACCGGTGGGGCGAAGAGATTTACCACTCCACGGCGCTGGATGCAGGATGGAACGGCAGAGTCTGGAATATGTTAAGAGAATGCCAGATTGATGTGTACGAGTATCTCATCATTGCGTGGGACGGCAGGGGAGATGCACATAAGTATATTGGTCACGTGACATTGTTACGATAGGCATTACCCGAAACTAAAAAAGAAAAACTCCCCGCCCAGGCGGGGAGTTTTTTTATTGGAGTAAAATCAAAATATTTTATTTACTCAGCATCTCGTGCTTTTCGTTGCATGTGCCAAAGCGGTATGAAACAGAAAAGTTAATCAGGTAATCTGCAAATGCAGCGTCACCATGATGGTCAACAGTCGGATCCATTTTATCCTGCTCTATATCGGAATAACTTTTTATACGGTTCCTGTATAAAGCATACGGCACAAGCAATGAAAAATTCAGATTACCTCTTTGGTACGCCAAGCCCGGCTCAACAGAAATAATATAACCGGGTCTCCTGAATCCTTCACTTTTCCCTATGATATCTTTGCTTGGAACGCCTTCAATGCGGGGACCAAGGCTTAAAGAAATTCCCTGCTTTGGCATGGCTATCCAGCTTATGCCGGTTCTTGCAGCAAACTGGTCTGCAATGGAAAAATATTCGGTAAGCTTTTGTGAAGCAGTAGTAGCATATGTGCCTCGTGAAAGCGTACCGTTCACATTGTCGGGATTGAATAAATAAAAACCGTTGAAGAAAAATACATTTCTCTTTGACAATTTCCATAACATCTGCGCTTCAAGATTAATACCCCAACCGCCATCGCCTAATTGAATGGACTGGTCTACAGGCTTCAGCACCAGAGAATCTTTTCCGCTCGAAGTGCGCTTGTGAAAAACATCAGTAACATTATCGTTGCCGGTAGGCGCTTTAATGCCTAACCCGACCGATATATTTTTGCGCAGGGAATCCTTGGCAGGATTGAACAGCCAATAGTAGCCGGTAACGCGCATATCACCAATGCCGTTTGCTTCGGTACTGAATCGCACCTGATTAGGATTGCTCGAAATGCTGTTACCGTAATGCTCATATAAAGAGCTGCGGTTGTAAGAAATGAGCGGAAGGTTTACGGAAAAACTAAGCCGGTCAGTTACTCCGTATGTCAGACTGACGTCAACAGAACGCGATATGTTTCTGACTTCAGTTCCATCTTCGACCCGCTCCTTTTGTTCGGAGTCGCCCCTGAAATGTTTGTACGATTCAAAGTAGCGGAACGAAGCGGCTTCCTGCCACTGATTTTTTTTGAGAAATGATAAATTTTCGGAATGTCCCGAAGCGGAGCAGCTCATGGGACGGACCGCAACGCAGCCCTGGCCGCGAGCCAGAGAAGCAATTAGCATAAAAGATGCGGCCACCACCATTTTCTGCAGGTTGTTCTGTAATTGTGTTTTCATGTTTTTTGTTTTAGTGAGGACAAAAATATCCCGGCGGTTATTTTACCACGGACGCAACTATAAGGAAAAGATTTTAATTTTTAAAAAAAAATATGGCGGAAGGTTAATTTCGGCATGGGAAAGGCAATTACCGGGGGTTTAAAGTTCCACAATCGCTACAATATTTGCGGGGTTATCATGGGTTTCAAAAGGCATTTAGTAAAGAGATTTACAGCCATTTTGTTGCACTCCGTATCTTCGGTGCAGATTATAAAATATGAATCGCATTCGTAGTTGGCTTATGCAGCCGGTGGACGCACTTCCGTTAAGGGTCTTTCGTTCGCTGTTCGGAATTGCCATGATGATGGAGATGATTTACCTGCTCAGCAACGATGCAGTGAATAAACTTGTGCTGCTGCCCCAGGTTAGAATTGCATACGATTTTTTCGGGTGGCTTAGTCCGCTGCCTGCTCCGCTCATGCGCATGCTTCCGGCACTCATGCTGGTTGCTGCATTCCTGCTCACCATTGGCAAGTGGACGCGCGCGGCAGGTATCTCATTTTTTTTCATGCATTTTTATTTTCTTCTTCTCGACAAGAGCTACTATAATAATCACATGTACCTGTATAGTTTGCTCGGTTTACTTTTTTCTCTTGCAGAAGAAACCAAAAGAAAAGACGGTGTAATTACAGTTCCTAACTGGGTACTGAGAATTATGCAGTTTCAGATTGTCGTAGTTTATTTTTATGGAGGCCTTGCCAAGATTAATCCCGACTGGATATTCCGTCATGAACCTGTTTTATCTATTCTTAAAGCGCCTCAGACCGCATGGATTTTGGAAGGCAGTCTTGGCACAATGGTTACCAACCTGTTGGTGTGGGGAGGTTTATTTTATGACCTTGGAATTCCTTTTCTTCTGCTGTATCGCAAAACACGGATAGCGGCATTCATATTGTGTTTGGTTTTTCACGTGTCCAATGTTTTCATTTTTAATACCGGTGAAAGCGGCACTATAGGAGAATTTCCATTCGTGATGATATCATCCTGCTTCTTGTTTTTTGAGCCGGATGTCATCAGGAAGTGGCTGGGAAAATTACCTGTTAAACTTTTCCAGGCGAAGCAACAACCATTAAAGAAAAAAATGCCGGACAAGCAACAACCAATCACCGCGTCGGTTACTATTGTAAACAATTATAGTTTTGTTTTATCTTTCATTTGTGTTTATGGTCTTATTCAATTGTTGTTACCGCTCAGGCATTTCTTAATAACCGACAATGTTTTATGGACAGGAGAAGCAAATAATTTTGCGTGGCGAATGAAAATACGCTCGGCAGATTTCAAAAACACAATGTGGGTTCGCGCAGAACCCGGAGGCCCGAGAACCGAGCTGCACCCCATCGGCTTCATAAATGTAATGCAGCATACATTAATTTCGCAGAGCCCGATAGACATGATGAAGTTTGCAAAAGCCATGGTTCCTGTGCTGAGGAAAAGAGGAATTGCAAATCCTGTTATTGAAGTGGATATGGAACTTGGAATAAACGGGCGCCCCAGGCAATTAGCCATTGACTCTACCCTGAATCTGGCGGCAGTGCGATATACTCCGTGGAAACATGCCGAATGGATTTTGCCACAGCAAAATAAATAGTCCGGAAGTTCACTGCTTTAAAAATCTGAAACCACCAAACCCATCTATATGAAAAATAAATTACCTCTTTTGTATTTGCTGGTTTTTATCTGTGCTTGCAGCAGCAATAAAAAATTTTCGGGAGATAATTTCGCGAACAACCAAAACTATTTACGATGGAATAAGATGCTCACCGATGTGATTGTTGAAGACGTTTTTAATCCTCCCATTGCCGGCCGCATCTATGCCTATTCCAACATTGCTGCTTACGAAGCATTGGTGCCCGGCTCGGCCGGATTTGGTTCGCTTGCCGGGCAGCTGCGCGGACTGAATAAGCTTCCTGCTCCGGCGCAAAAAGATAATATCAGCTATGAACTGGCATCGCTCACTGCGTTTACAACGGTTGCCTCCAAGCTGGTGTATAGCTCTTATCTTGTGAATGATTTTTACAAGAAGCAGATTGATTCGCTCAGGCACGCGGGATGGGATGAAAGCACAATCAAAAATTCTACAGCATTCGGAGAAGCAATTGGCGACAGCATTTTTTCATGGAGCATGAAAGACGGCTTCCGCGAAAGCCGTAAAGAAAGATACGTCTTGAAAAGTTTCACCGGCAGCTGGATACCTACACCTCCCGACTACATGCCTGCGGTAGAACCCTATTGGGGAATGATAAGGCCGTTCACTATGGATTCTGTGGGAATGTTTTGTGCTCCAGAAATTCCCTTGTATTCTGCTGATAAGAAGTCGCCCTATTTTAAATATGTGAGTGAAGTTTATGAAACCGGGAATAATTTAACCGAAGAACAAAAAATAATTGCATCGTACTGGGACGATAACCCCAATGTTTCCACCCACCTCGGGCACATGACCTACTTTGCGCAAAAGATGACACCGGGCGGCCACTGGATTGCCTTAACGGCACTGGCAGCACGAATGAAAAAATGGACACTCCCGGAAACGGCAGAAGCATTTACGCTCACCTCCATTGCCATGTCCGATGCATTCAAATGCTGTTGGAAAGAAAAGTACCGTTACAATTCAATACGTCCTGTAACCATAATTAATGAGACGCTGAACCGGGACTGGAATCCTTACATTCAAACTCCGCCTTTCCCCGAATATCCCAGCGGGCACAGCACAGTAAGCGCTGCTGCCGCCGAAGTATTGACCAAATTGGCAGGAGACAATTTTTCATTTACCGATTCATCTGAAGTTGAGTATGGATTGCCGGTGCGTTCCTTCAATTCGTTTCGCGAAGCTGCTGCAGAAGCAAAGCTGAGCAGGATGTATGGTGGCATTCACTTTCGTTTCGCCAACGAAGGCGGAGCTACTATGGGCAAAAAAATTGGCGAGTACGTTGCAGAGAATATAAAAACAAGAGCCAAATGAAAACGGGCGCAATAAATTCGGTATACGCCATCCTGGTTTTTTATTTTATTTTTTCAGGATGCAAAAGCAATACCTCAACATCAGAGAAGTCAGCCGCCGATTCGCTCAATCAAAAATTATTCTCTGTTGTTCCTGCCAAGTATTCGGGAGTAACATTTGTGAATACGCTTACCGAAACCGAGCAAATGAATATTCTTACCAATCAATATTTGTACAACGGTGCAGGTGTTGCAGTCGGGGATTTGGATAATGATGGCTTGCCCGATATTTTTTTTACCGGTAACATGGTTGAATCGAAGCTGTATCATAACAAAGGCAATTTTCAATTTGAAGACATAACGAAAAAGAGCGGCATCTCAACGCCCGGTTGGTGCACGGGGGTAACCATGGCTGATGTAAACGGAGACGGGTTTCTCGATATTTATGTTTGCCGTTCTTCACCTTTCATGTCGGAGGACATGCGCTCCAAGCTGTTATTCATTAATAATGGAGACCTCACGTTCACCGAGCGGGCAAAGGAATATGGAATTGACGACAGGGGCGGGTACACACTGGCTGCTACTTTTTTTGATTACGACCGTGATGGGAACCTGGATTTATATCTTGTGAACCATGGTACAGATTTTATTTCAAAGCTCGAGCCGGGTTCGCAGGATATGAAAAAGGTGGACCCCTTCATTACTCACCGGCTGTATCATAATAACGGGAACGGCACCTTCACGGATGTTTCTGAAAAAGCCGGAGTTCTCACGCACGGACAAACGTTCGGACAGAGCGCAACAGTTTCTGATGTGAACAATGATAACTGGCCTGACCTATATGTATGCGTTGACTTTGACCAACCTGACCGTCTCCTTATTAATAACAAGGATGGAACATTTACGAATAAAATTCATGATGCTATTCGCCATACATCTAAGTTTTCTATGGGCTCTGATATTGCTGACATTAATAATGACGGATTAACAGACATCATTACTCTTGACATGTTGCCTGAAGATAGTTACAGGGAGAAAATTCTTTTTGGCCCTCTTAACTATGATAAGCAGATGTTCTTTCTTAAATACGGATATGGATACCAGTTTATGCAGAACTGCCTGCAGTTAAACAACGGCAACGGCACTTTTAGCGAAGTTGCTGAAATGGCCGGCATTGCCCGTACCGACTGGAGCTGGGCTGTTCTTGCTGCCGATTTGGATAACAACGGCTGGAAAGACCTTTATATAACAAATGGATTCCTGCGCGACTTCACTAATATGGATTATGTAATGTACCGCGCAGAACAGAAGCGGAAAGAAGGCGGTGTTGTAAACAGAAGTTTGAAAATGGTTTTGGGAATGCCCTCCACACGACTTCCGAATTATGCTTACTCCAATAACGGCAACCTTTCATTTACCAATATGTCTTCTCAATGGGGACTTGACTTTGCCGGTTTTTCCAATGGTGCTGCCTATGCCGACCTGGATAATGACGGTGACCTGGATTTGGTTGTCAATAATATTAATGATACTGCGCTGGTCTACAAAAATAATTCAGAGCACAAAGGCGGGAATAATTTTATCGCTATGAATTTTATCGGCTACGCCAAAAACACGTTTGGTATAGGCGCCAAAATAAAATTGAAAGCAGGAGACAACACTCAATACTATGAACATTACACAACGCGTGGATACGAATCTTCGGTAGATAACAAAATGATTATAGGTCTTGGCAAGAGCAAGCAGGCCGACACTATTGAAGTCACCTGGCCCGATGATAAAATGCAAACTCTTACCAATATTCCAGCCAATCAAACTCTCGCCATCGACCATAAAAATGCAACGGGAAAAAGAACTAATACAGAAGCAAAATCACCTCCCACCCTGTTTGTCGAGGCAGAATCAAAACATAAAATCAATTACACGCACAAGGAAAACGAGTTTATAGATTTCAAACGCGAGCCGCTTCTCACCCATATGTATTCTAAAAACGGGCCGGGTATTGCCGTAGGAGATGTGAATAGCGATGGCAGGGACGATTTTTTTATAGGAGGCGCTTCGGAAAGTTCGG
Source organism: Bacteroidetes bacterium 2013_40CM_41_45 (assembly GCA_002215675.1). Classification (GTDB taxonomy): domain Bacteria; phylum Bacteroidota; class Bacteroidia; order AKYH767-A; family 2013-40CM-41-45; genus 2013-40CM-41-45. Next base: position 11,477 of record NGFH01000004.1, read on the forward strand.
GAGTGCTTTATCTTCAGCAGGCGGATGAAACATTTATAAAATCTCCTTCGCAACCCTGGGCTGCCGATGCAAAGCAGGAAGATATGGGTGCATTGTTTTTTGATGCTGACGGTGACGGTGATTTGGATTTATATGTTGTTAGCGGAGGCAGCGAGGAATCAGGGCTTAGCGCTTTTTACCAGGACCGCCTGTACAGGAATGACGGGAAGGGAAATTTTACGAGAGATTTCAAAGCGCTTCCGCAAACTACAATAAGCGGTTCATGTGTTGTGGCTGCTGATTACGATGGAGACGGAGACCTTGACTTATTCAGAGGGGGCAGAATAATTCCCGGTGTTTATCCCTACCAGGCCAAGAGCTATATCCTTCGCAACGATGGAAAATATTTTACAGATGTAACAACTCAGGTTTGCCCTCTGCTTTTTAATGCAGGTTTGGTAACGTCTGCCCTCTGGACGGACTTTACCGGTGACGGCAAACCGGACTTAATAGTGACGGGTGAATGGATGCCGGTTTATTTTTTGCGCAACGAAAACGGGAAGTTGATACCGAGTGGCGACAGCGCGGCAACCGAATATACACGCGGCTGGTGGAACAGCATAATAGGTGCGGACTTCGACAATGACGGAGACATAGATTACGTGGTTGGAAATTTTGGGCTCAACACCAGGATAAAAGCAACGCTGCAAAAACCGGCAACAGTATACTTTAAAGATTTTGACGGCAACAATACATTAGATGCCATTACCTGTTATTATTTTAATGATGGAAAAAGTTATCCCATGTGCTCACGCGATGACCTTACCGACCAGGTGCGGATTCTGAAAAAGCGCTTGCTCCGTTTTTCAGACTACGCGGGAAAAACCATAGACCAGATTTTTACTCCTGAGGAAATGAAAGACGTTGCCAAGCTGAATTGTTATACCATGCAGTCAAGTTATTTCGAGAACCTGGGCAACGGCCGGTTCAGCATGAGGCCTCTTCCTCTGGCAGCGCAGATTTCCCCGGTGTTCGGAATGTGTGCTGATGATTTTAATGGTGACGGATTCACCGATATTCTCCTTACAGGAAATTCTTATGCTACAGAAATAAATTCAGGAAGAGAAGATGCCGGTAACGGCCTCTTGCTGCTTGGCGATGGCAAGGGTGAGTTTAAGCCGGTGCCGATGCGGCAAAGCGGATGGTACACCCCCGCAGACGGAAAGGCGCTTGCAACAATTTATCTTTCGCATTCGGGAAAATGGTTAATGCTTGTTTCTAATAATGACGGGAAGCTGCAGGCGTTTGAAATCCCCGCCAATACTGGAAAGCCCATAGTATCAGAAATGGGCAGCAACGATTATAAAATCAGCTGGAGCGAAAACGGTGCAAAGCGGGTAAAGGAGCTCTACTATGGCTCAGGTTATCTCTCTTCCTCCTCGAGAAAATATGTTTTAAAGGGAAAAGCATCATCAATTGAAATTACCGATTTTCAAGGAAAAAGCAGACAAGTAAAAAAGTAATTAACAGCCTGTTGATAAATTTATTTTACAAATTCATGTCAAACCCGCGCGGATAGGTACTTTCACGACTTCGTTGTTTGGCAAAATTTCGATGTGAGAATAATTTTACCACTAAAAAGAAGTAGTTCACCCACAGAAACAAGACATTAATCAAAAAATTTTTATTAATATCAAAAATCATAGTACGTTCACTCCGTAATTTAAAAACAACAGGCCATACGAATAGAATTACGACCTGAATTTTTTGCTCACAAATTTTAATAGCATTATCAAATCAACAGAATATTTTTTTAACTCCTAAATTTTAAACCTAAAACCAACATGAAAACGAAAAGCAAGCTAAGATTAATTGCGCTGACTGCAGTTGCATTGTACGCAGCTACTTCAGTTTACGCTCAATCGCAGACCAGCTCACAAATTTTTGTAAGAGAATTGCAAGCGAAACGTGCACTGGTAAATCAGCAAGTTACCGATTTGCAGGACAGGATTACATTGATGAACCAGTCGATTGCTCAGACTCAGGGATTAATTACCGAGAGGCAAAATGCAATTGCTGATTTAAATACATTGATTGCTGCAACCAATGACCAGAATCTGATTAACACATACAATCAGAAAATAGCAGGATTGAATGCAGACATTACCAGCAACCTTCAACCTCTGATTACTCAGATGCAATCAAAGATTGCGGCTATCCCCGCTCAGATTGCAGCCGTACAGGCAGAAGTTGCAGTGATAGACAATAACATTTCAATTGCTCAGCAAACGGTTGTTAAAGAAACAGCTGTTGCACAGCAGCAATCTCTTTCTCCGGCAAATGCTTCTGCTCAGCCGGCTCCTTCTTATGCTGCTACCACTCCACGCGACCCGAATAATCCTAACAACGTTCCTCTTTTCATGTCAACGGGAGACCCAATGCAGGATGCAACTCTTGTTCGCCAGTGGCTCGCTGCTCATCCGATAGTGAAATAGTCCTAACTAAAACAAAAAATCTACCAACATGAAAACATTTATTCAAGCAAAGAATAACTCTGTGATAAAATTCATAGCAGTTATTCTCGTCCTGTTCATTGCTTCAGTGGTGAGCGTTAATGCGCAGACGTTTAATATGACTAACGGAACGTTTTCCACCTGTTCCGGTAACTTTTATGACAGCGGTGGTCCGGCTGGCACCTATAATGTTAATGAAAACTTTACCATTACATTTACTCCAAGCACACCGGGAGCACATCTAAATGTTCTCTTCACTTCTTTCTCTACAGAATTCGGCTGGGATGCATTATACGTATATAATGGCCCAAGTACGGCATCTCCGCTTATCAGCAGCGGTAACGGCGGAACCAGCGGTGGTTTTCCGGCAGGCGGATGGTGGGGTACTACTCTTCCCGGTGGCGTTGCCGGAATAACTTCTACTGACCCTTCAGGTGCGTTAACATTCCAGTTCCGCTCCGATGCATCAGTAATATCCACAGGTTGGGCTGCAAACATTTCCTGCATATCTCCTCCCATTGACGTGAATATGTCTAACACTTCGGTTACTACCTGCAATGCAAACTTTTATGACAGCGGTGGCCCATCGTTAAATTATAATAACAGTGAAAACTTTACGATGACGTTTACGCCCAGCGCAGGAAATAAAATAAAAGCTTTATTCTCTTCTTTCAGCACTGAGTTTGGCTGGGACGCTTTATACATATACAATGGGCCCAGTACCGCATCTCCTCTTATCAGCAGCGGAAACGGTTCAACCTCTGGCGGTTTTCCTGCCGGTGGCTGGTGGGGCTCAACACTTCCCGGTGGAGGTGGAGGAATAACCTCTACTGACGCTTCGGGCGCATTAACATTCCAGTTCCGTTCCGACTTCTCAGTTAATATGGCTGGATGGGCGGCTGTTATTTCGTGTGTTTCTGCTAACCCTGACATTAATATGACCAACGGTACTTTCGCGGCTTGCGGTGGAAACTTTTACGATAGCGGTGGTCCGGGAGGAAGTTACAACACTTTCGAAAACTATACTCTGACTATTAATCCTAATTCACCCGGTAACAGGGTGCAGGTTTTGTTCAATACATTCAGCACAGAGTCAAACTGGGACGCCTTATATATATATGACGGACCTACTACCGGCTCTCCACTTATCAGCAGCGGTAACCCCGGAACGGTTGGCGGTTTCCCGGCTGGTGGCTGGTGGGGCACAACGCTTCCAGGCGGTGGTACAGGTATCACCTCCAGCGATGCTTCAGGAGCCCTGACATTTGTATTCAGATCTGACGCAAGCGTGGTTTTACCAGGATGGTCAGCTGCAGTATCATGCGTGCCTGCTCCAACAGGCCCTCCGGGTGATATATGTACTGATGCAACAGTAATAGCATGCGGTACTCCTGTAACAGCTACAACAGTTGGTTATTCCAACACGGGTGATCCTGTGCTTTGCGGAACTGCAGGCGCACCCAGCAGATGGTATAAATTTACAGCGCAATACACAACGGCTACCGCTTCTCTTTGCGGTTCATTATATGACACAAGAATTTCAGCCTACAGCGGAAGCTGCGGGTCTCCTACGTGTCTTGCCGACAACGATGACTTCTGCGGACTGGCTTCACAGATATCCTTCCCTACGCTTGTGGGGCAGGTTTATTACCTCCGTGTTTATGGCTTTGGAAGCGCTTCAGGACAATTTACTCTTAATGTCACCTGCCAGGTTCCGGGCGATGCATGCTCTGGTGCAGTTCCTATTGCTTTAAGCTGCCCTGGCCCAATGATTATAACGGGAACTACGGTTGGCGCATCAACTGATGCGAGTGATTCCAATCCTTTCTGCCTTAATTCTGTTGCTCCCAGCGTGTGGTACACATTCACGGGCAATGGACAAAGTATAATAGCAAGTCTGTGCGGAGGCACGTTCTACGATTCTGAGCTTTCTGCTTATTCAGGAACCTGCGGCTCTTTGACCTGCATAACCAACAATGACGACTTCTGCGGGCTTCAGTCACAGATTCAGTTCCCCACGGTATTAGGACAGACCTATTTTATAAGGGTGCATGGATTCGGATTTTCATCCGGTTCATTTACCTTGCATCTGTCATGTGTTGTACCTCCGGTTAATGACCTTTGCTCTGGTGTTGCCCCTGTAACTCTTACTTCGGGAGTTCCCCAGGTATTTACAGGAACAACAGTAGGTGCATCACCTGACGGCGGATTCTATACGCTTCCTACCGTTTGGCATGCTGTAACACTTACAGCTCCTTCACAGTTGACCGTTCGTCTTTGCGGAACTTCTCCTGCATTTTTAGATGCATGGATTATTATTGCCAACATTTGTCCGAGCACTTTCTTCACAGATATTTTTGCGAATAGCTGGTCACAGGATTGCGGTGACGGCAACTGGAGTGTTCGTTATAACTGTTTACCCGCCGGCACCTATTATATTCCGGTGTTAGGAAGTGAACCTGGATTTTTCAACCCGGGTCCTTACACTCTTACGGTAACTGCAACAAGCACTCCTGTTATTGGAACGGTTACTATAGTTCCTGCAGGCGGTGTAGCATGCGGCCCGACCGGTGTGCTTACCGTTTCTGTAAGTAACTTCAGCGGAGCTTTGCAATGGCAGTTTGAGTCGCCCGTTGGTTCCGGAATCTGGTTTAATGTAGGAGGCGCTACATTCTCACCGATAACTCTGAATGCCAACCTTGGTGTTGGACAAGAATTCGCTTCCTTTGGAATCAGGGCAGTTGCATCGGTTTGTAGTAACCAGGCCATTTCAAACTCGGTAACCTATTCGCTCAATAACCCGAATCAACCAACAGCACCTGTCGGCCTTAACGGCTGCGGCAGCGCGGTGGGAAGTATTTCGGCTACTCCAAATCCGTTACCTAATCATAATATCCGATGGTATAGCGCTGCTGTTGGAGGTACGCTGCTCGGTACGGGAAGTTCCCTTGCTGTTAACGTAACGTCATCAACGCAATATTATGCAGCGACTATTAATAACACTACCGGCTGCGAAGGCAGCGCTGCCCGCCTGCAGGTTAATGTTACCGTTTTCCCGGTACCTACTGTAACCGCAGGAAGCAACAGCCCTGTTTGCGCGGGTAGTGCAATCAACCTTACATCGGTTGGCGCTGTAACGGTAAGCTGCGGAGGAACCTTTACTATCCATGTTTTTGGATCTGGATTTGGTGATGAAACTTCATGGCAATTTAAGAACGCCTCAAACGTTGTCATTGCAAGCGGCGGCCCGTATGGATTTGGCTTTAACCAAACCGTGTCGGTGTCTTCTACCAATGCTCCGTTTACGTTCACTATCGAAACGGTTGGTTTCTTTAATGATAACGTTGCCAGCTATACGGTATCCTGCAGCGGCAACACACTCGTTAATGCAACCATTAGCGGAGGCCAGACCAACAGCGTTCCGAATATTTGCTGCGGAGCTGCTGCTGAGACTCCTTCAACCAATGTTAATATGACCAACGGTACCGTTTCTACCTGCAGTGCAAATTTCTATGACAGTGGCGGCCCTGCTGGTAATTATACCAATGCTCAAAACTTTACATTGACATTTACTCCAAGTTCACCGGGAGCATCCATGAGAGCTGTCTTCAATTCATTCAGCACAGAATTTGGCTGGGATGCATTGTATATCTATAATGGACCTTCAATAGCATCTCCTCTTCTCAGCAGCGGAAACGGCCCAACAGTTGGCGGCTTCCCTGCAGGCGGCTGGTGGGGTTCTGCTCTGCCCAATGGCGGTGCAGCTATTACATCTACTGACGTTTCAGGTGCGCTGACATTTGTGTTCCGTTCTGATTTCTCTGTTAATTTTGCCGGATGGGCTGCAACCATGTCATGCGTGGGTGGTCCTCCTCCTCCTCCTCCATACAATTGGACCGGACCTAACGGCTATAGTGTAAATGCTCAGAATCCTTCGCTTACAGCAACACCTGCTGCACAAGGAAACTATACGGTTACATTTACAACATCGAGCGGATGTACTGCTACTGCTACCACGTTTGTAAAAGTGAATGTAGCGCCTGTAATTTCAACGTTACAGAGCGCAACGCTCAACGGCGGAGTGGCAACTACAATTCCTGCACCTCCTACCTTCCTCGATATTCCGGTGTTTACAGAAGCACTGACATGCGATAAGGTGGTGAATTATAATGTTGCTATTTCCGGAGACCCGGCCCCGACTGTTGGCTATTCATTCAGCGGAGCTACTACCGGAAGCGGAAGCGGCACAGGTACCGGTTCTACATTCGGAAGGTTAATACCTACAGGAAGAACTACGGTTACCGTTAACTCATCTAACGTTTGCGGTTCACAATCCAAACAATTCCGTGTAACGGTAACAGATAATGTTGCTCCTGTTATTACACCGATACAAGTACCCGCTACTAACACCAACGCAGGCGAATGTGCATCGTTGGTAATGGTAACACAACCAAGCTTAGGCAACGGGTTGTTTGACAACTGTCCTAATTCAAGCTTGGTTTTTGTAAGCCGTTCAGATGGCAGGTCACAGTTTGAGCCATATTATGCAGGCACAACCACAGTAACCTGGCAGGCAACGGATGCTTCGGCAAACACGAGCACTGCTACACAGGATGTAGTGGTTAATAACATCAAACCGGTTATCACCAATTTCGTTTCTAATTCAGGCAACGTAATATTTGTGAACCAGACACCTACTTTCACAGTAACGTTTACTGATGAAGACGGAGGCGGCACACACACGGTTAAATTCTATCGTGATAAGAATGATGCCTCACCCGCCAGCACGAAGGTGATAGCTCCCAACTGTACTCAGTCATGCACAGGAGTAAGAAGTTACAACGTAACCTCAGACCCTATACTGTACTCAACATCAGAAGTAGCAGAACCTAAGGTTGAAGTATTGGACGGATGTAATCTTGCAGCCGACCAAGATCCGGGCGTAACCACCATTCAATATCTTGCCATAGCAGTAGCGGGCAGTCAGTTCACTACAGCGGGCGGACATTATACTATGCCGGCAGGCGGATATCCTTCATCTTATGAGGGCTTCGATGTAAGCATGGGCAATGTGGTGAAACCCGGCACTGGTAGCCAAAGCGGCACGTTCAAAGGTCAGTTGGAAATGAACGTTCATATTCCTAACGCAGTCGACTGGAGAGTACATACCGACAACGGAACCAACACCGATATTACTTGGGATTATCTGACCATAAGCGGATGTTCACTTGCAACGTTTAAAGGAACCTGCAGACTCAATGGGGTAACAGGATACAAGGTACTTGTTCAACAGTCAGACAAAGACCGCAATCCTGCCACGAGCAACTTTATCCGTGTTAAGGTCACGACCACTGCAGGCGCAGTAGTGTTTGACACGCAACCGGGACTTACCGAAGCATTGACATCGGGTAACGGAGGCGCATCAGCTATTATCGCAGTGCTAACTGGTGGCAGCGTAAGGGTACACCCCGTCAACAACAACTGTACGCAGAGAGTTGAAGGCACTGGCGCGGAAGGAGAAATGTTGCAGAACATTCCTAATCCGTTCACAGGTCAGACGGAAATTCGTTTCAACGTACCGGAAGACGGCTTGTATACTTTGAAGGTTTACAACTATCTTGGACAGGAAGTAACAACCTTGTTCAACGAAGAAGCTACAGCCGGAGCGGTGTACAGTGTTACGTTTGACGGCAGCAACCTGGGTGCAGGCATATATACCTACAATCTTAGGAGCGCTAACGTAAATGAAACACGTAAGATGAACCTGATGAAGTAATTTTTAGCATCATCAATTAAGAAAGGGCGTTCGTCAACTGACGAACGCCCTTTCTGTTTTATGTATTCGCATAAGAACCTTTTAAATATTTTTTTTAAGCTAATTTTGATTCCTAAGAGTACGCAGAGGAATACGCGATGAAACTAAGTTTTGCAAAATATATTACTACAGGGAGAATTCTGGTTGTGCTCTACCTGCTTTTGTGCTTTGTAGAAGGTTATAACATATATCCCATTGTTAGCCTTACCAATCAGAGTATTCAGAGATACGATTCAATAGCTGCAACATCAACCCGCAAGCTGAATTTAATGAACGACCTGCGGAAAAATTTCAACCTTATTCAAAGCGCGGTCTTCAGGCATGTACATTCTTTTTCTGCTATATTGATGAGCGAAGAGGAAAGACAGATAGATAAAGCATTTGATGAGAACAATTCTATCCTGGATGAATATCAGCGGATAGTTGATTCAAAAGAAGAGCAAACATTGCTTAATGTGATTTTATCCTTAAGAGAAATTAATATTGAAGCGCGCGATGAGTTAATTGAATTCAGTGCGGCCGGTAAAAAAAAGGAAGCCATTGATTATTATGCAAGCACACAGGAAAGAAGCCGCCTCAGTTATAGCGATGCAGTTGAAGACCTTACCGATTATGTAGTGCGGCATACCCATGCTCAGCTGGCGGAAACGGAAAGATATATTAAGAAGGAACGGATATCCATTAACTTGCTATTGGGATTGTCCGTTATGCTTGCAATTATAACCGGCATTGTCGTGCTATATGCCAATAAGAAATTAAATGCTGCATACTCTGAAAAGATTAAAGAATACCAACACTTTTTTATCAACAACAATGATTTTGCGTGCATTGCCAATGTGCAGGGATATTTCGAAATCATTAACCCTAACTTTGAAAAGCGGCTGGGTTATTCTGAAAAAGAATTGCTCAAAAACCAATTTATGCATTTCATCCATCCCGATGATATTGGCCGCACCCTTCAGGAAACTGAAAAACTGAAAACCGGCGCCTTAACGGTGCACTTTGTAAACCGCTACCGCAAAAAGAAAGGAGATTATTTGTGGCTCGACTGGAACATAACCTCTAATCCGGCTACCGGAAAACTTTATGCCATTGCGCGAGACATTACCGACAGCAAAAAAGTGGAAGATGAACTGAAAGAGAGTAATTTTTTTCTTAATGCTCTTCTCGAAAATATACCCAATATGATTTTTGTAAAAGATGCTGAAGAATTGAGGTTTGTTCGATTTAACCGTGCGGGAGAAAAATTATTAGGATATAAGCGCAGCGATTTAATAGGTAAAAACGATTATGATTTCTTCCCCAAAGAACAAGCCGACTTTTTTGTAAACAAAGACAGGGAGGTAATTAAGAAAGGAATATTACTCGACATTAAAGAAGAAAAGATAACCACAGCAAGTGGTGAGCGCTGGCTGCATACCAAAAAAATTCCTGTTACTGATATAAATGGCTTGCCCTTTTATCTTCTTGGAATTTCGGAAGACATAACCGACCGAAAAAAAGCCGAAGAAGCTTTAGAGCAACTAAATAAAGAGCTGGAAAAAAAAGTTGAGGAGCGGACAGAAGTATTGAGAGCAACAACAAATGAGCTGTTGGAAAATAATATTGAACTTCAAAAAATAAATTCCGAACTCGACCGGTTTGTGTACAGCACCTCGCATGATTTGCGCGCGCCGCTGCTGTCGTTAGAAGGACTATTGAATTTATCGCAGGAACAGATCGATTCAAAACATAAAGTTCAGGAGTATCATGAGGTTATGCGCAAAGTGATAAGCCAGATGGATGAAACGATAAAAGAAATCCTTGATTATTCGCGCAATGCAAGAATGGATATCAGTACCGAGCAGTTAAACATAAGGCAAATGGCATTGAATATTAAAGACAATGTCAGTCACATTACAGGGAGAAACAACATCAGGTTTTCTGCTGTGGTAGACGATACGGTTCCTTTTTTTTCTGACAAGAGCAGGGTAAACACGGTAATAAACAACCTTATTTCTAATGCATATAAATATGTGCGAGAGGACGAAGTAAACCCATATGTAAAATTTTCTTTTCTCTCTGATGCAAACGAAGGAATAATCCGTGTTGAGGATAATGGAGAGGGAATTGCAGAAGAATATAAAGAGCAGATTTTTGAAATGTTCTTCAGGGCATCGGAACGATATGAAGGTTCGGGGCTTGGTTTATATATTTGCAGGGAAATAGTAACACGGCTGCAGGGCAGCATAGAAGTGCATTCAACACCATTAAAGGGAAGCACGTTTGTTGTAAAAATCCCTAATGTGCAGAATGGGTCAAAACTCAAATTATGAGACCGAAAGTGTTTTTAATTGACGACAATAACATCGTTAATTTCATCAACAGGAAGACGATTGAAAGCTGTGGCTTTTCGGATAATATTGTTGAATACACCTCGGCAAGAAAAGCGCTGAGATATCTTGGCGAAGCGGCAAAAGGCACTCAGGAAATTCCGGACGTTATTTTTCTTGATATCAAAATGCAACTCATGAACGGGTTCGAATTCCTGGACAATTTCACCAAGCTTCCCCCAAGCGTAAAAGAAAAAGTGAAAATAATTATGCTCACTTCCTCACTTCTTGAATCGGATAAAGAACTTGCTATGAAATATGAAAGTGTGATTGCATTTCTTAACAAGCCCATCACACGCGACAAACTGAGCAGCATAAGAAGCAAGCTTCATAACTAAAATTTGGTTATTAGAAAGCTAAAGAAGTAAAGGAGACCTCATATCTTCTCCTTATTCAGTTCAGGGATAGCGATGGGTTTCATACAAGATGGATAGCCGTTTACCCATTGTTTCAGTGGTTTCGCCCATGTGAGCAAATTGTTCATAAAAAACTTTATGAACATCCAAGATTAATTTGATATAATTGCGATGAATTATTTGATGGGTACTATTATTTGTTAGTTGCCTACTATTACCTGTTAATTTGTTTAGTTATTTATCAGTTCCAGTCAAGTATTAAGGGCTGGATTATTTTTAATATGTTTTACATCTTTCAACATAGACATACGCATAGAGCTTAACAGATTGAAAAAAAATTATCCAATATAATTCTATTAATCCAACCTTAAATCAATTAACATGAAAACAAAAATCAAATCAATGAAAGTTTTATTTCTTCTCGCAACAATCATTGGCTGCTGCGTTACATTAAATTCTTCCGGACAAACTCCGTGCGACCCTGCTTCAGGATTAAGCTCAACAGGAATCACAACATCAGCAGCAACACTTAGCTGGACGGCAGTTTCCGGGGCTGTTGGTTATAATGTAATGTATCAGGAGGTGGGCAGTCCTTCAGCTATTACCGTATCTACTGCAACCGAATCAGTAACTGTTAATTCACTGAATGCTTCTTCCAATTATGAGTGGCAGGTTCAGACCGATTGCGGAAATTCCAGCCTCTCTGCTTTTGCTGCTTCGGCAACGTTCAGCACGCCTGCTTCTGTGTGCAGTGTTCCGGCTGGATTGAATACCACAGGCATCACTTTAACGGATGTCACAATGAACTGGACGATTGTTTCGGGGGCTGCGGGTTATAATATTCAGTACAGAATAGTTGGCGCACCTTCCTGGACTTCATCGTCCTCGTGGGCTTTGTCGTCTGCAACCACTGCTTCACTGACTGTTTCTTCACTCGCTCCTGGCAATTATGAATGGCAGGTGCAAACCGATTGCGGAAGTTCGAGTGTGTCGGGGTTTAGCGCTTTGGACAATTTCAGCCCATTGGCGCAGCCGGTATGCGATATGCCGGCCGGGTTAAATGTTACCGGTGTTACTTTGACTGATGCTATATTGAGTTGGACGGCTGTTGCGGGGGTACAGGGCTATAATGTTCGGTACCGTTTTTCCGGAAATGCAACATGGACCGAAGTGTATTCAACAACTCCATCATTAACGGTTTCTTCCCTTACACCTGTTACGACTTATGAAGTACAGGTTCAGACAGTTTGCGCAGGTGGCGGTAAATCTTACTTCTGCAAACCAGGTTCTTTTAATACTCTTTCTGCTTCGGGGTGCAACGTTATTCCTACTGCGTTAAGCGCGGTGAGTTCCTCTGCAACTTCTTCCTTGTTAAGCTGGGTTGGCGGTGTTGATGACGGAACAGCTTATACAACTTATAGTTACGTTATTCAATACAGAGTAGCGGGAACACAAGCATGGAGCGTAACGAATTCGTCAGTGCCGTCTGTAACACTTTCAGGGCTTTCGCCATCTGCGAATTATGAATGGAGGGTTTCAACCGATTGCGGGAATTCTAACAACCGCTCGGCATTCAGCGCTATAGCTACATTCTCCATGCTTAGTTCAGGGCAAGGGGCAAGTCAGTATATAACGACTATTCCTAATGCGAGTAACCCATCCACACAGAGTGCAATGTTCCTTTCAACGGGCAGCTCTGCAACAGACGCTCAGATTGTTCACGACTGGTTAGTGGCTCATGGAATTTATTAATAGACAATAAACAAACCGAACTAACCATGAAATCAATTACTAAAAACTCAATAAACATGAAAACTATAAATTACTCACGTTTTGTATGTTCCGTCCTGCTGATACTGGGATTGTGGACAACAAATTCCTTTGCTCAGACAACTCTTATTAACCCTGCGGGGGACGGTGGTTTTAGCAACGGGTCTACCTTTGCAGCTAATGGATGGACGGTTGCCAATTACGGCAGCTCGGTTAACCAATGGGTTGTAGGAACTGCTATCTCGACTGCGCCATTCTCAGGAAACAGCGCTTATATTTCCTTAGACGCAGGCGTCAGCAATACTTACAATATTACCTCAAGTACTTCAGTTTACTTTTACAGAGACGTAAACGTACCTGCGGGTGAACTGACTATGATGCTGACCTTTAACTGGAATGGATTTGGAGAAAGTTCCTGGGATATGATTGAGGTTTGGTCTGCTCCAACTTCGGTTATTCCGACAGGTGAGGCACATCCCGGAAGTGGTTTATGTACTCCTATTCCAGCCAGCTTAACAGGATCTACGTGCCTGGGTACTTTCCAATTAGTGAGCACTATTCAAACAGCCACTATAACATTTACTGTTCCGGCAAGTGGTCCAAGAAGAATTATTTTCAATTGGAAGAGCGATACATCCGTTGGCACTCAGCCGGCAGGTTCGGTTGATAATATTTCACTCGTTACTATTCCCCCTTGCTCGACTCCCACAGCGCAGCCAACCGGTCTTGCATTGACATCTTCCCCCTCTCAAATCAACGGCACTTTCACGGCAGCTTCCCCAGCTTCTGACGGATATCTTGTAGTGAGATACCCAACCGGTTCGGCTGTAACCAACCCGTTCAACGGAACAACGTATACTGTTGGCGGTGCGTTAGGACTTGGAACAGTCGTCCAAGCCGGAGCCGGTACATCTTTCAGCACCGCCGGATTGCTGAACAACACTTCCTATGATTTTTATGTTTACTCCATGAACAATGTATGTACGGGAGGTCCGTTATACATAACTGCCAGTCCGCTCACAGGCACAGCTTCCACACCTGTCTGCTTAACTCCGACAGCGCAGGGGGCAGGTCTTGCACTGACACCTATTTCCATTTCACAAATCAATGGAACTTTCACGGCTGCTTCTCCTGCTGCTGACGGATATCTTGTTGTAGGTTATATCAGCGGCAGCACAGAAGTCCCTCCGGTTGACGGAACAGTATATGCCGCAGGCGGTGCATTAGGATTTGGCAAGGTGGTTCAATCCAGCAATGCCACTTCTTTCAGCGCTACCGGATTGATAGCCGGCACTTCGTATGATGTTTATGTTTACGCTTATAATATATGTTCCTCAGTCAGGAAATACTTAATAGCCGGACGTCTTACAGGAACCGCTTCCACTCTTGCTGCTACCGCATACACGGCTACCGCACAAGGCGGTCTATGGTCGAATGCTCAAACATGGGCTGGTGGTGTCGTACCCGTTACAGGAAATGATGTATCCATTCCCGCCGGTTCAATTGTTACCGTTGACGTGGCAGTTACCATGCATAATTTAGACATCAGCGGTTTGCTTCAATGGAATACCGTTGCCAATGCAATGACGTTGCAAGGCAACCTGACCGTTAACAGCGGCGGTGTGTTTTTACCTTATACTTCCGCTCTTACGCCATTAGGGGTAACGGTAAACATATTCGGCAACTTCACAAACAACGGTTATGCAAACTGCGCTTTAGGCACAGGAACACAAACCTTAATTGCCTTTAACGGCATCGGTTCTATATTAGGTGGCACGGGTACTTTTCAACCCGGCATTGACGGAAGAGGTATTATCCGCCAGTTGTTTTTCCAATCCCTGGGAAGTTCAACTATAAATACCTCACAGAACTTAACTACTTTTAACCTGGCTCATGGAGCCGGCTCTTTAAATACGAACGGCAAATTAAAAATAGATAATACGTCACAACTTTATGGCATGGCATTAAACACGCAGGTTGCCAGTGTGGCTGTAACCACTATGGGTACTTACAGCGTGGCTCCCGTAGTGTTTGGAGTTGCAGTTACTCAATATGCTAATGCCCTGGCGGCAACCCTGAATTCAAGATATGTATCCGGTACGCACGTATACTTATGTACTGTGGCAGGAACATTTAATGCCACTGCCCCTACATGGACTACAACAATACCGGATGCTACCAGCGGACCCACTTTACTATATATCGGTGAAACGGGCACACTTGGAAACCCTTATCAAATTACACTCACAGCACTTGGCACTCAATACTTTTTCAATGGTAGTTTGTATACATGTACCACCGCAGGTACTCCAACAGATGCAGGCGCTGCTTCCTTGGGAACAACGCCTAATGTCCTATATACTTCGGGCACTGCAGTATTCCGTTATGCAGGTACTCCTGCTATGGTTTCAGTTAATTTTAACGGAGCGGCAACTTTAAACGTGAGAAGCTTAAACCTCATCAATGGCGGAAGCGGTTATTCTTCTTCCACCGCGCCTACGCTTGTATTCAGCGTTGGTGTTGCCGGTGGTACGGTCACAACAACAGCCTTTGCCACTCCTGTTATCTTGTATAGTATTTTTGGCTCAGCAAGCTGCCAGGTTCAAAGGTCAGGTGTTGCTACTTTTTCAGGCGGCTTAATCATCAACAGCGACCAGGGAGCATCTGCTTCCGGCAATATTCAGTCATCATCGGGTGTGGGTAATATTTCAACGCTCAGCGGTGGTGTGAATTATACTGTTGCCCCGCAGATTGCTTTTGCCGGTCCATTAGCTCTTAACCTTATTACTAACCCTGGCTCGGGTTATAGCGCGGCTCCAACCATCACCGTTTCCGGTGGAACTATTATTGCCGGTGTCGCTTACGCTTCAGCGAACTTTACAATTACCGTTAACCAGGGAACCGTACAATCAGTTTACCTGACTTCCACATCGGCTATCTATTCTGTTCCCCCCACCCTTACGATGTCAGCGCCCGGAGGAGCAGGCACAACAGCAACCCTGGAATTCCCTGCCACCTGCTGGCCTGCAGCAACTGCTAATATTGGAACCAATGGACAGATTCTTAGCTTTACAATGACTAACAACGGGTTCGGTTATACGAATGTTCCGTTAGTGGCATTCGGTCCTACAAGCGGTACACCGCAAGGCGGCACATTTACAACAGCAGCTACAGCTCCAACAGCACGGGTTGCTTTGTATAATGTGGTATTAAACTTCTTTGCTCCTGCAACATCGGCTGTGGCTGCTCCCGATGATGCTATGATACCTTCAAACAGAAAAATAAATAACCTTGCCTTAAATGGTAATGGCAATGGTTTTAATTTATCCAGTAATCTTACGATTTTTGCTAACAGCGGCTTTTTTACTCCCTTGATTTTTGTAGCCAGTTTATCCAGTCCTGGTAATATATTAAATTTAAATGGCAATAACCTGCTGTTTACCTGGAATGGTTATGCAGGTGCATTCAGCACCTTTAACAGTGGCGGTGCCAATGTGTATATAAAAAATGGCTCCATGACCTTGACAGGCAGGGGCGGTGCGGGCACCTTTAATTATCCGTTTGCAGGCACTACAACTTCAGGTGTTTTTACCTGGTTTGTCGGCACTACTCCAACAGCTATAACAACCGGTTGTAATGCAACAAAATATACAGTAACTGAATTGGGCGCCCCAAGCAACGGAACACTCGGAAACGGGAGCGCCATTGGCAACAGGGCTTACAGAGCGCAGTTTAATTCAGGCGCTGTGTCGGGTACCAATCCAACGATTACGATGCACTTTAATTCGCTGGACGGATTATCTACAACTCAAGACCTGTTGTTTCTTGGCGATGCCCCTGCTTTGTCAGGCCCATGGACGGTGAGAAGCACTGCCTTTGGCCCTTCGGGCGCATTACCTGCAGTCGGCTCTAAGATAACGGCAACCGTGGCTCCCGGTCCCATAACCATTAACCCAGATAATTATTATGCATGGTTAATGGCGCTGCCTTGCACAGGTCCACCGGATGTGGCAGTTGTTACCGGTCCTTCAACTGCTTGCAGCGCAGCAAACATGACACTTACTGCTGCGGGCATATCCACTAATTTAGGCATTACCAGACAATGGCAGTCAGCTTCGTCTTGTGGGGGTCCATGGACTAATATTGCAGCTGCTACCGGCCCAACCCTTACTACAACTCAAACGGCTACCACTTCATATAGAATGTTAGTGACATGTACGTTTACCAGTCAAAGCACTCCCAGCAATTGTATTACAGTAACCGGTGCAAGCGGAGTTATTCTTCCTGTTATTACTTCAGTTACAGCAAATCCAACACCGGTATGTTTTAACGGATCCACCACGTTGACTGCGAATACTGCGGCAATTGCGGGCAATTATACTTTGAGTTCAATTCCGTATGCCCCAATTAGTCCGCCGGGAAGTACGATTGCCGGACCTATAGGAGATGATGTCTTAAGCGGCATCATTCCAATAGGATTCAATTTTACTTTCTACGGAAACACCTATACAAATGCATATATTTCTACAAATGGCTATTTAACGTTCAATACTCTTTCCGGTGCTGGTTGCTGTTCAAGCCCGTTATTACCAAGTGCGGGTACTCTGCCGGATAACTTAGTGGCATTAGATTGGGTAGATTTAAATACTTCCTCTGGAGGAAATATTGATTATTTCAACTTAACGAGCCCCAACCGGTTTGTTGTTAGATATAATGCCGTCTCTGTTTATCTTGCCGGAGGCGGCACAGGTCAGGTCTCGGGTCAGATAATACTTTACCAAGACGGTACAATTGAAGTGCACAGTACTTCCGTTACAACTAATTATGCTGCACATCCTCAAAGTCAGGGAATTGAAAACGCCGGAGGTACTTTAGCTACAACTGTTCCCGGACGAAATTCAGTTGTAGGTTGGACAGCCACAAATGATGCCTACCGTTTCAGCCCGCCAACAGGAACATTTGCTTATACATGGTCCACAAGTGGTCCGGGCGTTTTATCCAGTACGACAACCAACCCGACAACCGGTACATCCATTACGGGAAATACTACCTATAACGTAATAGTTACCAATGGGGCCTGCATTGCAACAGGCAGTGTAGCAGTCGCTCCGGGCGGACCTCTTGGTACTGCAGTAACAGCAACGCCTCCCTCATCAGCATCTGCTTATTGTACTCCGATATATACCAGCTATGACGGAACTGATTATATTTCCAACGTAACCTTAAACGGAAGCCCTGCTATAAATAATACTTCCGGCGCAACTGTTTTGCCTGGGTATTCTCCTTTCCTTGGTATAAGCACAACCCTGGCAGCAGGTGGTACCTTTACTATTTCCGTAACGGATGGTTCATTCGGTTCCAATGAAAATCTGACTGCTTTTATTGATTATAATCAGGATGGTGTATTTAACGTAGCGACAGAGCAAATATTGCCGAATTTTATTACAACAGCTGCCTTTCAAACAACTACCGCATCCTTTACAGTACCTGCAAATGCTATCAACGGAACTACAAGGTTAAGGGTAGTTGACAATTATTTCACTACTCCTGCTCCGCCTTGTCCGACAGCGGGATTTGGAGAGACGGAAGATTATACAATTAATATCACAGGTGGTATAACACCTTCAGCTCTTGTCTGCCCAGGTCTTCCCTGGACATTGTCAGCTGTTATAACAGGCGGTGGCGCTCCTTATACTATCCTTTGGAGTGGTGATCCGGCAGCAACGGCAGGATTGATTACGAATAATACAGCTACGGTTACAGCTATACCACTTGCGCCCACAACTTATAGTGTTTTAATTACAGATAATTGCGGTATTACCGCAACACAAAGTGTATTTGTAAATGTAAGGGTAACCACGCCTACGATAGGCACTGTCACTGCAAGTTCAGCTTCGGGTTGCGGAGTAACACCGGCTCCTCCGAACATTTCAGGGGCGCCTGTTACTTTCGCAGTTGATGCATTTACCGGCGATAATCTTATCTGGCAATTTAATGTTAACGGTGGTGCCTGGACAACGATTCCCGGAGCGTTAACATCTCCAATATCACTTGTTCCGACCATTCCTCAAGGTGGCGGTCCTGTAACATTTGGATTGCGTGCTCAAAGTTATTTCTGTGCAATAAATCCTGCTACTTCAAATGCGGTGACATTCATTATGGATGACCCGGCTGCTCCCACTGCTGTTACTGGGGGAGCTCGCTGCGGCCCTGGTATCGTACCGGTTACGGCAAGCGTACCTGCCGGGCAGACAGTGGAATGGTACACTGCAGCCACAGGCGGCACTCTTCTTGCCACAGGAAGTTCGTATAATTATCCTGCAACCGCAAGCACAACCATTTACGCGGCAGACCGCAATCCTTCTTCAGGATGCCTTGGTTCTTTGCGTAGGGGTTCGAGCATAACGGTCAATAACATACCGACTGTGACGGCAAGCAGCAACAGTCCTGTTTGCGTGCCGAACGCTATAAATCTTACCGGCACTTCCGGTTCTATCCCTGTAGCGGGAGGTACCTTCAATAATGGCGTTCCTCCTATAGGAGGTTCCAATGCTTACCCGTTCAATACAGGTACGGCAACACCCAAGTTGATTCAGTGGTTTGTCGCCCCGGGCGAGTTTAACAGTCCCGCCCCGGCCACTCCTGGTACAATAAATTCCATAAGCTTCTTTGCTTTAACAACTGGCTCTGCGACCTTCACCAACTTTACCATAAGGTTAGGGCAAGCGAGTAGTCCGTTTGCAGGCGGTTCGATCTATGCTGGTCCAATGACCGCTGTTGTTGGTCCCGCAAACATGTTAGTTTCTGCACCTACTGCTCTTGGATGGACCAGTACAATAACCCTTACAACACCTTTTTTATATGACCCATCTCAGTGGCTTGTTGTTGAGGTTTCGCATTGCGGATATATCGGGACGGGATGGCAAACACCTCAGAATACCCTAAGTGGTGTAAGGAGAACTTATAATAACGGTGGTTTCAGTTGTTCACCAGTTTGGGTGGGAAATGATGCCACCATGGCTGGTATCACTATCCAAATGGCATCTCAAACATTCGGCTACTCTTGGACGGGTCCAAACACTTTCTCAAGTTTTGATCAGAACCCGGTTAGAACACCAAGTATTCTTGCCCAGGAAGGTGTATATACAGTTACAATTACTGATAATGGCACCGGCTGTAATTCGTCTTCTACAACTTCAGTTATAGTTAATGCGGCACCTCAGATTGTATCGCTTCAGAGTGCTACTTTGAATGGCGGAGTTGCTGCATCATTCCCCGCACCTCCTACCTTCCTGGATATTCCCGTGTTTACAACAGCCACAACCTGTGATAAGGCGGTTAATTATAATGTGGTTATTACGGGTAAGCCCAACCCGGCCGAAGCGGTGAGCGGAATTACCCACACCTTCAGCGGAGCAACCGTTGGCAGCGGAAGTGGTACGGGTACCGGTTCGACCTTCGGAAGGTTGATTCCAACCGGCAGAACCACGGTGATTGTTGCTGCAAACAATGTGTGCGGTAATCAGAGCAAGACGTTCCGTGTAACGGTAACGGATAATGTTCCTCCTGTCATCACACCGATACAGGTATCTGCCACCAATGCCAATGGAGGCGAATGTTCTTCTTTAGTACAGGTAACACAGCCCAGTATAGGCAACGGGTTGTTTGACAACTGCCCCAATTCAAGCTTGGTTTTTGTAAGCCGTTCCGACGGCAGGTCACAATTTGAGCCGTATTATGCAGGCACAACCACGGTAACCTGGCAGGCAACAGATGCTTCGGCAAATACAAGTTCTGCTACGCAGAATGTAGTGGTTAATAACATCAAACCGATCATCACCAGTTTCGTTTCTAATTCAGGCAACCTGATATTTGTGGGTCAGACTCCTACGTTCACAGTAACGTTTACTGATGAAGACGGAGGCGGCACGCACACGGTTAAATTCTACCGTGATAAGAATGATGCTGTCCCTGCTAATGTGAAGACACTCAGCCCCAGCTGCACCCAATCATGTTTGGGAGTAAGGAGTTACAGTGTAACGTCAGACCCGGTATTGTATTCTAATTCAGAAGTAGCCGAGCCCAAGGTTGAAATTCTGGACGGATGTAATCTTGCAGCCGACCAGAATCCTGGAGTAACCACGGTGCAGTATCTTGCCATAGCAGTAGCAGGCACCCAGTTCACCACGGCAGGTGGCCACTACACTATGCCGGCAGGCGGATATCCGTCCTCATATGTGGGCATGGATATAAGCATGGGTAATGTTGTAAAACCGGCAAGTAGCGGCAACAGCTTTAAGGGACAATTGGAAATGAACGTTCATATTCCAAATGCGCCTGACTGGAGAGTGCACACCGACAATGGAACCAACACCGATATTACCTGGGATTATCTGACCATAAGCGGATGTTCTTTGGCAACATTTAAGGGAGCCATACTGGTTAACGGAGTGAGTGGCTATAAGGTGCTGGTACAACAGTCAGACAAGACGCGTAACCCTGCCACGAGCAACTTTATTCGTGTTAAGGTAACGACCAACTCGGGAACCTTGGTGTTTGACACCCAACCGGGCCTTACCGAAGCATTAACATCGGGCAACGGAGGAGCAGCAGCTATCATCGCAGCGCTGACAGCAGGTACTATCAAGGTACAACCGTCTAACAGCAGCAGTTGTACGCAGAGAGTCGAGGGTGGTATGGATGGAGAGATGTTACAGAACATCCCCAATCCATTTACCGGTCAGACAGAAATCCGTTTCAGCGTACCGGAAGACGGGCTGTATATACTGAAGGTGTACAATTATCTTGGACAGGAAGTAACAACGTTGTTCAACGAGGAAGCTACAACCGGAACAGTGTACAGTGTTACTTTTGATGGCAGCGATCTTGGTGCAGGAATATATACCTATACTCTTAGAAGCGGTAACGTAAATGAAACACGCAGGATGAACCTGATGAAGTAATTTTTAGCATCAGCAATTAAGAAAGGGCATCCGTCAGTTGACGGATGCCCTTTTTGCTTTGTGTCTTTTTCGAAATGGGTGTCCGTCAACTGACGGATGCCTCACTTTTCTTTTCACTTGTAGAAATAAGCCGTTTACCCATTGTTTCAGGGGTTTTGCCCATGTGAATAAATTGTTCATAAAAAACTTTATGAACATCCAAAATTAATTTGATATAATTGCGATGAATTATACGATGAATCCTGTTATTTATTAGTTGCTTACCATTATCAGTTGATTTGTTTAGTTAGTTATCAGTTCCAGTCAAATATTAAGTGCTGGATTAATTTTAATGTGTTTTTCATCTTTCGACAGAGCCATGCACGCAGAGCTTAACAGATTGAAAAAAAAATTATCGAATAGCACACAATAATTCTTATTACTCAAACTTCAAACTAAATTAACATGAAAACAAAAACAGACACGAAGTCAAAAATTTTAATTGTGTTCGCAGCAATTTTGTGTTGCGCAATTTCAGCTTTCTCACAAAATCAAATCATTCCTTCTATGCAGGATTTTCAGGGAACCTGGATCGGCAACAATATTGACGGAAGAGTTGTTAGTGTTACTCTTACATCTGACTGGAAGTCCACTTTCACTGTAAGCGGAGTGCCTCTGATTTCGAGCAACCCGGTGATAGCATACCGCTTGCCGCAATATTTAAGTGCCAGCCCCATTACGAGCCCGGAAATAACAATTAAATTCTATACGCAGGGTGCAATTGATGGAGTGAGGATAGCTGCAAACAATAATGCTTCTGCTACACTGAGCGACAATTCAGTTTCTGTAAATACCATTGAACAGATTTATACAGGTTTGGCAATGATTTCATTTAATAGTTCAGGACAGTTGGAAATGGCGCTGTACATGGACGCGCAAAATTTCACTACTGTACCTCCTGCGCTGGACGTGGATGCAAGCAATAAACTCTACTGCACACTTACAAAGCAATAAATCTATATGACGAAATAAATACCCAACTAAAAAAACTAATCACATGAAAACAAATAATTACACCATAAAAAATTTTGTAATGACTTTCAGGAGAGTTAATGTACTTGTCATTACAACTATGTTGCTTTTGGTAAACATAATTGCTTTGGCGCAAGTACCTCAATTTTATAATAATGCAGGGGGAGCGGGTTCTAATACTTATCCGCTCGGTCAAACGGTAGGACAAGTAGTACAATGGGGAGTTGCCCCGGGAGGATTTAATTTACCTTCTGCCGCACCGGCAGGCAATAACATAACGGCTCTTTGGCTGTATGTTCCTTCTGCCTGCAATGCCAACTATTCAAGCTTTAAAATTAGGCTCGCTCAGGTTTCATCGTTAGCTGACCCGTTATGGACAGCAGCAGCTTTTTACAGCTCCATGACTACGGTATTTGGTCCGTCCTCCATAAACATCACCGCTTCGGCTGGCACCTGGACCAGTTTGACTCTTAACACACCTTTTTTGTATGATCCTTCAATGGCGCTTCTCGTTGAGGTATCTCAATGTGGCTATACAGGAACAGGTATCAATGTATTTACCTTTTCAGCTGCAAGTCCCAGTAGAAAATTTGATGCTACACCCAATTGCGTTTTAGGCGCGGAAAGTCAGGATGCTCTCTTGAGTCCCATAGGACTTACTCTTGTTCCTTCCGGACCGTGTACCGATCCGCCTACTCCCGGAACCGCAACAGCATCCGCATCCTCGGTTTGCGCCAGTTCAGCAGTTTCGCTTAATCTTACAGGAGCATCTTTAGGTATCGGACAGACGTATCAGTGGAAAAGTGACCCGTCAAGTGGAGGAAGCTTTTCAACCAACGTAGGCGGATTGCTTACCAGTCCTTTCCTAACTATTAATCCTACCTCAGCTTTATTTTATCGCTGCGCTGTAACCTGCGGCACCACTACATTGAATTCAACCGCGGTTCAGGTTACCGTCATACCAGGCTTTCCGGGGGGAACCTATACCATTGATAATACAATTCCAACGGGCGGTACAAATTTCCAATCCTTTACAGCTGCCGTAAATGCAATGCTGACGTGCGGAGTATCGGGCTCGGTCGTCTTCAATGTTACAGCAGGGCAAACATTTAATGAAAACGTTCCGCTGATAACGGTTAACAGTGATAACCTTCGAACCATCATCTTTCAGCGGAGTGGCTTTGGAGCTAATCCTGTAATTGTTCCCACAGGAAGCACTCTTACAACGGATGCAGGTATTGCAATTAACGGAAGTGACTTCATAACTTTTAACGGAATAGATATTACTGCTTCGGGAACTGCAGTTGAAACCGGGTATAGGATTATCCAGCAATCTGCCACGAATGGCGCTCAAAACAATACGATTAAAAATTGCACCATAACATTAAACAGAACCAACACAAATTCGCGCGGCATTTTTCAAACGGCAACGTTAACACCAACTTCTGCTGCGGGTGCAAACAGTAATAACGTATATCAGAATTTAACCATTAAAAATGTTTATGCCGGAATACAATTGACCGGTATTCAAGTTGCAACTTTTCCTGACCGCAATAATGTGATTAATACTTCCGGATGCGGAACCAATAATATAATTGGCGACCCGCTTACCTCATTTGACATAGGCGGTGGAATTACTGCAATTCAAACCTGGGGTATCCGCCTCACCAACCAGGCAGGATTTACGGTAAGCAATAATATTGTGAATAATGTTTCAGGCAACACGACTACAGATGGTATATTGATTGAAACATATATTGGAATAGCCGGTAGTCTTGTAAGCACTCTTTCGAACAACGTGGTAAAAAGTGTAAGAATTAATGCAAGTGTTTCAACACAGGTAAACGGTATCCGGCTGTCTCATACAACTCTTGTTGTGCCGGCAGGTACAGTATTGCGCGTATTTAATAATGCTGTGTCGGGAATTACTTCAGCTTATGCCGGCGCCGCTTTGACATTGGCAACTACTACCGGTATTAAAGGCATTGTCATTTCGGGAACAGGTGGTTCAACGATTAATCAAACCTATGAAATCTATAACAACAGTGTGAGCCTTGATGGTTCAGGCTCATTGAATTTATCGAATGCCTGTTTCCAGATAACATCAACTGCAGGTTTAGGCCCCATTAATATAGTGAGGAATAACATATTTTCAAACTTTACAGGAGCTCAGGGGATTACTTCAAAACACGCAGGTGTCTTCACAGCGAGCCTGGGCAGTGCAACTGCCATGGGCCCGGCCGGAAGCTCTGTAGCTAATAATGATGTATTTATTAATGCTGATGCAGGCATATCGGGATTTGTAGGCATGGGCTCAACTACGGGATACAACCCGGTAGCAACATGGCAGACAACCTATACCCAGGCAACGGCAAATCAAAGTCTTGCTCCGCTATTCTTAAATAACATTACTGATTTGCATGCGAACAATGGCGCATTAGATGCATTAGGGTTTGCATATCCTGCTTATCTGACTATAGACCTTGATTGCGCAACCCGCACCGGAACACCGGATATGGGAGCGTATTTGATTACCCCTTGTACAGGTGTGCCTTCTGCCGGTACAGTTACTGCAACTCCCTCTTCTATTTGCCCCGGGGGTTCTTCTCTTTTGACCGCAACGGGATTTTCTACGGGTGTTACATTTCAATGGGAATCTTCGGCTGTTACGGGCGGCCCCTATAGTCCTATTGGTGGTGCGAACTCACCGACTTTTAATACCGGCCCTCTTCTGAGTAATACTTATTACAGGCTTACGGTTACCTGCGTACTTTCTTCACTTCCCAGTTCAAGTTCTGAAGTTGCAGTTAGTATTATAGCTGCCCCTTCTGCAAGTATAACTCCTGCCGGGCCCATTTCAGGATGCCAGGGAACCATTACTCCATTGAGTGCATCCACGAACGCTGTTAGTCCTATATACCAATGGAAACGTGATGGCGTTAATATTCCGGGAGCTACAAATTCAACGTATACACCTGTTCTGACAGGGGTGCATACCGTTAGCATTACAGATATTGCCTCACCTGCTTCGTGCCCCGGTTTATCCGCCGGTGTTACTGTAACGGTGCTTCCTGTACCCGCAATTACAGTTTCTGCAACAAATGCGTCAATATGTTTTGGTAGTTCAACCACATTGTCTGCCGTGCAAGGAGGCGCTCCCGTTATTTTTAGTGACTCCTACATTGCAAATACGGCTCCTACCTTAGCTCAATGCAATGCCTATGCAGCTTTTCGGGCTTCGTTGCAGCCGTTAACTTACACTCAGCTGAAGCTAAGCGGCTCACTTGACCCTATTGGAAAAACGGCTATCAATCCTGCCGTTGTTCAGGCAATTGCTAATGCAATGAAAAATAATACAGCCCTTTTGAATATGATAGATGGTGCCAATGCCTGGGGTGTAGGAGTATGCGGAGCCGGTTGTGGCGCTGCGCAGTCGAATGAATTAACAGTTGTGCCGGGAGCAGCATCTTCAAATTGTGCGTGCAATACGGTAGGAGCAATTACTATCCGACCCGAAATAAATAATCTTAATTGGGGTGGTGTTAACGGGTTAACCTGTGCAGCTCCTTCTCAAACGCTCACGGTCATGTTCACCGGCCAGGGACCACTGCCTAATTATTCATGGTCGCCGGCTACAGGTTTAAGTTGCACCAATTGCCCGAGCCCGATAGCATCTCCAACTGTAACTACGACTTATACGGTTACTACTACCAATCCCAATGGTTGCACCGGAACAGGTACCATAACCATCAATCTAATTCCTAGTCCTC
This sequence comes from Bacteroidetes bacterium 2013_40CM_41_45, assembly GCA_002215675.1. GTDB lineage: Bacteria > Bacteroidota > Bacteroidia > AKYH767-A > 2013-40CM-41-45 > 2013-40CM-41-45. The sequence continues at coordinate 38,026 of NGFH01000004.1, forward strand.
CATCGCCAACAGCTTCGGCAGCCAACCAGGTTTGCGGATTTGGCACCGTTACTCTTAACGCAACCGGTACGGGCAATCCCGGAACCTCGCTGCGTTGGTATAGTGCTCCCTCAGGTGGTTCCATTTTGGCAACCGGCGGCACGTTTACAACTCCGGAAATCGGTACAACAACAACTTTTTATGTTGCCGAGTTTGACGGTACGTGCGAAGGTATCCGGACAGGAGTAAACGCGGTTTCCATAACTCCGACTCCTGTCGTGGTCACCAACAGCATTCCTGCTATCTGCAATGGCGTAAACACACCTTCTACGTTGACTGCAAGCAGCAGCAATTCCAATTACGTATACCAGTGGACCCCTACAACGGGACTGACACCGGGCAGCGGCCTTGGCGCCAGCGTGCAGGCATTTCCTTCCTCTACAGTTAATTACCTGCTCACCGCTACGGATAATACAGTTTCACCTGCATGCGTAGTAAAAATTAATACTACTGTTGGCATAGGACAAACTCCGGTAATGTCGAGCATAAGCGCAACTCCTTCTGCCGTTTGTACAGGGGAGCCTTCTGCGCTGAATGCTTTAGCAATATTTGAAGGATTCCCGACCACTCAAAATGGATTCCAGGGATTTTTTGCTCCGCTTTCATGGACTACCCAGCATTCAACGGGTGACTTGGGAACAGTTAATATATTTAATTCAACAACGTTGCAAATGACATCGAGTGACGGAGGAAGCGGTGCGACGGATATTGATGTTATACATAACATTACAGCCAATGGCAACGTAACGTTTAGCTGGGACTACAATACTCCGGATGGCCCCGCTTTTGACCAGCCTCAGTATTATAAGAATGGTGTCAGAACGAATGTGCCCGGGTTTAATACCGCAGGTACCGTTTCGCAGAGTGGCACTGCATCAATTCCTGTTGTTGTCGGTGATATATTTGGATTTTCAATGCACTCTGTTGACAACATAGTAGGAGGCGCTACTTCTAATTTTACAAATGTTGTATTCCCATTACCTGCCGGCACCGGTGTTATTGCCTATTCATGGACTCCGGCAGCTACCCTGAATACTTCAACAGGTGCTACAGTTCTGGCAACACCTCTTGTTGGCGGAACACAGGTTTACACCGTTACAGCATCCAACGAGGGTTGCAATGTTACGGCAACAGTTACTCTTAATGCAACACTAACACCGCCTGCTCCGGTTGCGACAGGAACATCTGTATGCGGACAAGGAATGGCAACGGTATCTGCTACCGGCACCGGTGGAACTTTGCTTTGGACTGATGGTACCGGAGGAAAAATTATTGGTACCGGAACGTCTTATAGCGAGTACATTTCTGCAACCAAACAGTTCATGGTTAGAGAAAATCCGGGCGGAGTTAATCAAAACGTAGGATTAATGGCCAATGCCCCGGGTGTAGTTGCTTATGCAAGTGCATCATTCAATTACCAGACATTTAATGTATTGTCTGCGCACGGAATTATTATCAACACGGTGGATGTCGTTCCGAATTTTGCTACACCGCTCGGTACACCTATTGAAATTGTACTTGAAAATAATCTTGGTGTGCAAATTGGACCTGCGTTATCTTTTGTTACAACAACTCAAGGTTCAGTCCAGACTTTGACTCTGAATATGTTTGTACCGCAGGGCAACATATATCGCTTACGCGCGAGCAAGAATCCCAATCTTCAGTACCATCAAAGCGGATTCGTGAACCCCTATACCATACCGGGCCAGGTATCTATAACCGGATGGGATGGTGGCGCAACATTGTATGTATTCTTCTATCACTGGAATGTGACTACAGCATGTTTGGGAGCTTCATCCACTGCTACAGCCTTGGTTACACCGGCTCCTCCATTAACCGTAACGCCTCCAAGCGGAGCATATTGTAATAGTGGCTCTGTAGCCCTTACAGCAGGAGGACCGTCCTATGTTAATTTCAGTTGGTCTCCTTCTGCAGGTTTAAGTTCAACAACGGGTGCATCTGTTACTGCCTCTCCCTCCGTTACTACTTCCTATATTGTTATGGCTAATGACGGCTTACCCGGAGGTTGTGTTGATTCTCAAACCGTAGTCATCAATGTCAATACCGGACCTAACTTGGCAATAACCCAGACGGCTCCGTATCCGACAGTATGCCTTGGATACTCATTCCCCTTAAATGCAGTAGGGTCATCAAACAGCTTTAAGCAGTTTGGAAGCAGTCATCTCTCTGCAAATAACCAGGCTGCTGTTCTTTACAATGGCGGCAATGCAAGCGTAAGGTCGCAAGTTCTCTATACCGCTGCCGAACTAAATGCTGCAGGCCTTGTGCCGGGTAATATATCGGCCATTGGATGGGAGGTTGCTACCAAATTAAGTACAGGAACGTATTCAAACTTTACTATTAAGATGGCCAACGTGCCCGATGTAGCATTAACGCTTAATTATCTTAACCCCACATTTACCACGGTATTTAATGGAAGTGTGGTAACGTCTCTTGGATGGAACGTCCATAACTTTACAACTCCTTTTGCATGGAATGGCACTTCGAGCATTCTTGTAGATGTATGTAACGGCACGGGACCTCCGTTTGGTTTTGACCAGGTTTACACTTCGGCAACTTCCGCCACTTTAACCATTAACATTACAACGCTTGGTTGCACTTCAGTTTCGGGCGCTGCGGTTGCCTTCAGGCCCAATACCCGGCTTTATGGCGGTGGAGTAAATTATTCATGGGCCCCTGCGGTTGATTTATCGTCAACTACAATTTCTAATCCTGTTTATACTTCTACCAGTACCGGAGTTAAAACATATACAGTTACCGCTACAGACCCTGCCAATTTATGCACGTCAACTGCTGTTACAACGTGGGAAGTAAGCACAACACCAAGGCCGGCAATAGCGGTAGCAACGGGTGATGCTATATTCTGTTTTAGCGGAGTACCTCAGATGGCTATAACAAACACCACAGGAAGCTATCAGTGGGAAAGTTCTACAGATGGAATTAACTTTAATCCAGTTGGAAGCGCAACCGGCAGCACTTTCACTGCAGCAACTATTTCCAGCACTTCGTATTACCGGGTTTCAGTTCAGTGCAGCGGGCCGGTTGTTTACTCTAATGTATTGCAATTTACAGTGAACAACCCTGCTGTTGCAAGCACCACTCCAAGCACTCCCATATGTGGCTTTGGAAATGTGTGCATGAGCGCTACGGCTAACAATCCTAGTTATGATATTAAGTGGTATGCTGCGCCTTCTGGCGGAACATCATTGTTCACAGGCAATACATTCTGTCCTACTATTAACGCAACAACTACTTTCTATGCGGAAGCATCTACTGTAGGCAGCCAGATTGTTTCGCAAACGCCATTGACCACCACTTTTGTCGGAGGTAATGGATTTAACGGTAACATGTTCGACATAACAGCAATTAATTCAGTTAGAATAGACAGCTTTGCGATGAACATTAATGGCCCGGCCACCGGCATAGGTGAAATTTGGTATCGCGCAGGTTCCTGGGTAGGGTTTAATACAAGCAATGCCGGATGGACACTTGCTGGTACAGCGCCATATACTTCACTGGTTACAGGTGCGCCCGGAACAATAATTCCTGTATTTATTAATGTTGTAGTTCCTGCCGGACAGACCTATGCATTTTATGTTCATGCTTCAACTTCCAACACGTATACAAACGGAACATTAGCCGGTAATATATTTTCTTCCGATGCTAACATCCAGTTTAAGGAAGGTGCCGGAGGAGGATATTTTACAGTGACGAATATACCAAGGGTATTTAATGGCAGAATATTCTATTCACTTGGCGGAGGCGCATGTACCTCTCCTCGTGTTCCGGTTCTTGCCGTGTCTAACCCGGCGCCCCCCATTACGGTTACACCTCCGCAGAACATGTGCTTTGGTTTTGGAACAACGATTTCTGCAAGCAGCCTTAACAGCGGTTACACTTATTTATGGAATCCGGGTAGCTTGAGCGGTGCATCACAATCTGTGAATCCCCCTGCTAATACTACCTATACTGTTGTAGCAAGTGATAACAGTGCAGGCCCCAATAACGGTTGCAATATTTCAGCTTCAACCACAATAACTGTTAAACCGGTTCCGAATATTACTTCTATCGGAAACAATTCCCCGATTTGTGCGGGAGGTACTCTTAATTTAACCTCCTCTTCTAATTTGTCCTCATCAGGTGGTAATTTCTTTAACATCATACCTTCGGGAACCACAAATATTTTCCCGTTCAATACCGGCCCTAAAACAATACAATGGTTCGTTGCACCGGGAGAATTCATAAATCCCACCGCGGCACCTGCCGGCTTAATAAGCACGTTAGGCTTTTATGCAGCTAATGCAAGTGCAGGCGCTACCTATACTAACTTAACAGTTAAGTTAGGGCAGCTAAGCAGTCCTTTCGCAGGTGGTTCGTTGTATACAGGCCCTATGACTACTGTCCTTGGTCCTGCTACAACCACTATTACAGCTACAGCCAATGCCACGTTTAATTTAACCCTTACAACTCCATTCACCTATAACCCTTCACAGTGGCTTGTGGTTGAAGTTTCGCAGTGCGGTTTAAGCGGTGTAGGAATTTCTCTTATTCAGAGTACACTTGCGGGCGTAAGGAGAACTTATAATGATAACGGGGCAAGTTGCATGCCTATAAACTTTATTGGAAATGACGGAGCTATGGCAGGTATCACTATCGGAATGATAGCTTCTGCAGGCTATAATTGGATCGGGCCAAACAGCTTTGTCAGCAGTGTTCAGAATCCTTCTATATCCAGTGTTACAGCTGCAGCTACGGGCAACTACACCGTTATTGTTACAGACGGTACCAATGGTTGTACTACAACTGCAACTACAAGTGTCCTCATTCATACTCCCTCTCAGATTGTATCGCTGCAAAGCGCTACTTTGAATGGTGGAGTTGCTACGGTATTCCCGGCACCTCCTACTTTCCTCGATATTCCGGTGTTTACAACCGCACTGACATGCGATAAGGTAGTGAGTTATAATGTTGGAATTACAGGCATACCTGCACCTTCACTTAATTACACATTTACCGGTGCAACGGTTGGCAGTGGAAGCGGCACAGGTACCGGTTCGACCTTCGGAAGGTTGATACCTACCGGAAGAACTACAATTACAGTTGCTGCAAGCAATGTGTGCGGTAATCAGAGCAAGACGTTCCGTGTAACGGTAACGGATAATGTTCCTCCTGTCATCACACCCATTCAGGTTGCTCCAAGCAATACGAATGGAGGCGAATGCGCTTCAACGGTGCAGGTAACACAGCCGAGCATAGGTAACGGGTTGTTTGACAACTGCCCCAATTCAAGCTTGGTTTTTGTAAGCCGTTCCGATGGCAGGTCACAGTTTGAGCCGTATTATGCAGGCACAACCACGGTAACCTGGCAGGCAACAGATGCTTCGGCAAATACAAGTTCTGCTACGCAGAATGTGGTGGTTAATAACATCAAACCGATCATCACCAACTTCGTTTCATCATCGGGCAACCTGATATTTGTGAACCAGACAACAACGTTCACAGTAACGTTTACTGATGAAGACGGAGGCGGCACACACACGGTTAAATTCTATCGTGATAAGAATGATGCCTCACCCGCCAACACGAAAGTGATAGCTCCCAACTGCACCCAGTCATGCGCAGGAGTAAGGAGTTACAATGTAACCTCAGACCCTGTGCTGTACACAATATCGGAAGTAGCAGAACCTAAAGTTGAAGTTTTGGACGGATGTAACCTTGCAGCCGACCAGGAACCGGGCGTAAGCACGCTTCAATATCTTGCCATAGCAGTAGCGGGCACTCAGTTCACTACAGAAGGCGGACACTATACTATGCCGGCAGGCGGATATCCTTCTTCTTATGAGGGCTTCGATGTAAGCATGGGAGATGTTGTAAAACCGGCAAGCAGCGGCCCCAGCTTCAAGGGACAATTGGAAATGAATGTTCATATTCCTAATGCGCCCGACTGGAGAGTGCACACCGACAATGGAACCAACACCGATATTACCTGGGATTATCTGACCATAAGCGGATGTTCACTTGCAACGTTTAAAGGCGCAGTTCGCCTTAATGGAGTAACAGGATATAAAGTATTGGTGCAACAGTCAGACAAGACACGCAATCCTGCCACGAGCAACTTTATCCGTGTTAAGGTAACGACCAATGCAGGCGCAGTAGTGTTTGACACACAGCCGGGACTTACCGAAGCATTGACATCGGGTAACGGAGGAGCGTCAGCCATCATCGCAGCGCTAAGCAGTGGTACTATCAAGGTACAGCCATCCAACAGCAGCAGCTGTACGCAGAGAATTGAAGGCAGCGTAGAGAATGGATTGTCGCAGAACATTCCGAATCCGTTTAACGGAGAAACAGAAATCCGTTTCAGCGTACCGGAAGACGGACTGTATATACTGAAGGTGTACAATTATCTTGGACAGGAAGTAACAACGTTGTTCAACGAGGAAGCTGCAACCGGAACAGTGTATTCTGTGACATTTGATGGTTCCAGTATGCAAGATGGTATCTACACGTACACATTAACAGGTGCCGGCATGAATGAAACAAGAAGGATGAACGTCATCAAGTAACCTTACGGACGTTTGCAAGAAAGGGTATCCGTCAACCGGCGGATGCCCTTTCTTATTATAAAGAAATTGTAATAACCCTGTTCCGAAAAAAAAGAGTCGAGCTTTTAAAAAAAGTTGTCCCGCCAGGGCTCGAACCTGGACTTTCTTGAATCAAAATCAAGCGTGTTGCCAGTTACACCACGGGACAATGTTGGTTATTGGTCATTGGTCAGTAGTCATTGGTCATTAGTAATTAGTAACGCATTGACTATGAATAACACATAACTAATAGGGCTGCAAATTTAATCTTTGTCCCCGATACTTAATACTAAATATTCTTTTTCGCCAAAACATAAATATCCCATCCCTCATTGAGCGCTGAAGTTTCAAGAAAAAAATCGGCAGTTGAAATGGCGATGGTCTCAGTCACATTTTTCTTCAGGGTTTTTCTCATTAGTGTTGTAATTAAATTATAGGGTTTCATCAGCAATGACGCCGGTATAATACGGTGAAGCTTCAGGACATCCCATTGCATAATTTTTCGCACCATTTTTTCATTTTGCCTGTAATATTCGTTCACTCTTTCATCGCCCTTTAATGCTTTCAGCTCACCGGAAGAAAAAATATTCTGCAGCTCTGTTTTCATTTCATCAAAAGTGTATTCATGAATATGAAAAGGATTACGGGCAAAAGATTTTAATGCATTAGGAGTAGTGATAATAAGAATTCCGTCACTGGTCAAAACCCTTTTGCATTCTTCAAGCAATTTTTTCCGGTCGCGGATATGTTCGATAAACTGGAACATGGTTACAACTTGAAACGAACCGGCTTCGAACGGAAGAGGTGGAACGGAAGCCCGCATGAACTTAAGGTTTGGTAGATGTTTGTAGTGCTGCTGGTTTTCTGAAATCGTTTTCGCATCATAATCTACTCCAATTATTTCTGATGCTTCCTTAGCCATCTGCGAAGTTCCGTAAGCAAGCCCGCAGCCCAGGTCGAGCACTTTTTTTCCCTTTACAAAGTCCAAAGCATATTCATACGCATACTGGCAGCGTTGATAGGTAACATTATTAATTTCATCGCGCCTGGCGCGTTCGTGGCTGCTCATTGAAACCGTTATAAGTTATTAGTTATACGTTATACGAAAAGGCGCTACTTCAACGGGGGTAAACGGATTTCATCGGGAACAACAAATGCTCCGGGAAATTCTTTTTCAATGATCTCGAGCTTGCTTTGCGCTTCCATGCGAGAGCGAAAATCACCGGCTCTTACTTTAAAATTCGGCTGATGGTATGAAACAACGGCATTGATATCGGGAAAATGACCGGCAAACTTTGCACGCAGCTCGCTGGCTTTACTTCGCTGGGGGCCAAAATAAATCTGTATCCGGTAACCGGGCATGGTTTGCTTGCCGGCATTATCTTCTTTTAGCTTGGCCACCGCAGCATTTAATTTCGGATTGCTTGTAACCCAGCTTAGAGTATCAGCGCTTGTCTGCGCCATGAGCAATGCCGGCCACATCCACATCAACAAAAAAATTCGTTGCCTTATCATACAATTTCGGCAAAAGTATGCGAAAGTTTTGGCTGTGCCGCCGTAAATATTTATTCAACTGATAAAACAGGAAAGGTAACAAATTCTTTGAACATTTTTTTTAATAATTTTTTTGTTTTTTATTTTGAAGAAATCATTCAAATAATACATTTGCACCGCAACCGATAAAACGCCAAGCAGGTTTTTGTATGAAGACATTTTCCTTACCGATTTTCTCCCTGAGGTTTTTTGTCGCCACTCTTTTCTGTTTTCTTTCTATAAATAATGGTTTTGCCCAGCCCGATGGTGAGGCATTATTTAAGACTAACTGCACTCAATGCCATAGTGTAGGCAAGGGTGTGGTCATAGGCCCTGACCTGAAAGATGTGCATAAAAGGCGTCCCCAGGATTGGATAATAAAGTGGGTTCACAATTCTCAAACAGTAGTTAAAAGCGGTGATAAATATGCCGTTGACTTGTTCAACAAGTTTAACAAGACGGTGATGACGCCTTTCAATTTGAAAGACGAGGAGATAAAATCAATTGTTGCTTATATAAAGACAGAAAGTGAAAAGGCTCCGGTTGCGGCAAAGGGGCCTGCAGCGGGTGCAGAAGAAAAAAAAGGAGGAAATACTTTCTTGTACCTTCTTATTGCTGCAGTAGTTCTCTATGTGGTTATCAGGATGGTGAGCAGAGTTCAGCGCGCCATGGAAAAAGTGCTCCGCCACAGGCATGGACTGCCCGAACCCGTTCCTGTTAAAGCAACTAAGAGATTTGTTACCTGGGCCAGGAACAATAAAAAACTGGTTGCAGTTATTTTAATTGTGCTATTTGTTTTGGGAAATGTTAAAGGATGGTACTTGCTTGCCGGCATCGGCATTTCGCAGGGGTACCAGCCCGACCAGCCCATTGCGTTCTCTCATAAAATTCACGCAGGCGATAATGGTATCAATTGCAAGTATTGTCATTTTGGTGCCGAGAAGGGAAAAACTGCCGGAGTGCCTCCTGCCAATGTTTGCATGAATTGTCATAAGTTTATAAAGGAAGGTTCGATAACAGGTAAAGAGGAGATTGCAAAAATTTATAAGGCGCTCGATTACAATCCTGAAACGCAAACGTACGGCCCGAATAAGAAACCGATACAATGGGTGCGCGTTCATAATCTTCCTGACCTTAGCTACTTCAACCATTCCCAACATGTGAAAGTGGCGGGTGTTGAATGTGAAACCTGTCACGGCAATATGGCTGAAGAGGGAGTTGCAAATCAATATGCCCCGCTAACTATGGGATGGTGCATAGACTGTCATCGCAGGACACCGGTTAAAATGGAAGGCAATCATTATTATGACGAATATCACAAAAAGCTGCTGGCAAAATTCGGCTCCGATTCTTTGATTACGGTTGAACGTATCGGAGGAACAGAATGCGCCCGTTGTCATTATTAAAAAAATATGTCTGATAAAAAATACTGGAAAGGAATAGAAGAGCTTCACAACGATGCGGAATTTGTTCGCTTAAAGAACAATGAATTCTTTGAGCATCTTCCGGTAAGTGAGCAGCTGGAAAAAAAGGCGCAGGCGAATGATGTTACTCCGCGCAGGGACTTTCTTAAGTTCATGGGATTTAGTGTTGCCGCTGCAACGCTTGCTGCATGCGAAGCGCCTGTTGTAAAGTCTATTCCGTATGTTGTTAAGCCGGAAGAAATTTACCCGGGCATTGCAAATTATTATGCTTCTACATTCTGGGATGGATATGATTACTGCCCTGTGGTTGTAAAAACCCGTGAAGGAAGGCCCATTAAAATTGAAGGCAATGAATTATCAGCAATCACCCGTGGCGGCACCAATGCCCGCACTCAGGCATCGGTTCTTTCGTTGTATGACAGTGCGCGGTTAAAAAGTCCGATGGTGAACGGAGCGCCTTCAAGCTGGGGCACTATTGACTCAACAGTCACGGCCAAGCTATCAGAAATTGCAGGGAAGAATGGTAACATCCGCATTTTGTCTTCTACTATCATCAGCCCCACCACTAAAAAAATAATTGAAGAGTTTTCAAAAAAATATCCGGGCACGAAGCATGTAACGTACGATTCCATTTCCTATTCGGGAATGATTAAAGCTAACAGCGAAAGCTTTGGCATTGCTGCTCTTCCATCGTATCGTTTCGATAATGCCGAAGTCATTGTAAGCTTTGGCGCTGACTTCCTTACCAACTGGATTTCGCCTATTGAATTTGCGCGACAGTATGGCGAGGGCAGAAAGCTGAATGACGGAAAGAAAAAAATGTCAAAGCATATTCAGTTTGAACCTACACTTTCGGTAACGGGTTCAAATGCTGATAAGCGAATTCCGGTAAAGCCAACACAACAGCCTGTTGCCATTGCAAATCTTTATAATGAAGTTGCCAGACAAACGGGGGGAATGGCTATTGCCGCTCCTGATGCCGGTGAATTGAAAAACGAAATTATGGAAGCGGCACGGCACCTTGTTGCTGCTAAAGGCAAGGCGCTTGTTGTGGCACGAAGCAATAGTTCTGCGGTTCAGAATTTGGTAAACGGAATTAATGTGCTTCTCGAAAGCTACGGCAATACCATCAATCTTAATGAGGCAAATCTTACAAAGCAGGGTGATGATGCGGGCTTGAAAAATTTACTGGCAGAATTAAAAGAAGGCAAAGTTTCGGCTCTTTTTATTTACGGATGCAACCCATCTTATACGCTGCCGAATGCTGAAGAATTTAATACTGCACTCAAGAGAGTTGAGCTCACCGTTTCATTCTCAGACCGCAATGATGAGACAGCATCCAATTGCAAATTTATTTGCTCCGACCATCATTACCTGGAATCCTGGGGAGATGCAGAGGCAAGAAGCGGTCATATTTCTTTTATGCAGCCCACCATTGCACCTTTATTTGGTACAAGACAGTTCCAGGAAAGCATGATGACATGGGCAGGTATCGGAAATAATTATCACGAATACCTTCAACAAAATTATGCAGACGGATGGCAGGCAAAGCTGAAAGACGGAGTGTATCAAAAACAGGCGGATGGAGCTTCATCATCAATAAAATTTTCTTCTGGAGTTTTAACTGCCGCGGCAACAGGAATTTCTTCAATGCAGCCGGTAGGAGGGATGGAATTGGTTCTTTATGAAAAAACAGGGCTTGGAAACGGCAACCAGGCAAACAACCCATGGCTGCAGGAATTGCCGGACCCTATATCAAGAGTTACTTGGGATAATTACTTATGTGTTTCGCCAAAAGATGCGCGCGAAAAAGGATGGAATAATAACAATGTTGTTACCCTTAAAGCCAACGGAGTAAGTAAAGATGTTCCCGTGTACATTCAACCGGGGCAGACGCCGGGAGTTGTTGCCCTTGCATTCGGTTATGGAAGGACCAATTGTGGCAAAGTTGCCGATAACGTGGGAGTAAACGCTTTTGCTTTTGCACGATTGACCGACAACGGAATGACCTATTGGAGCCCTTGCGAGATTCAGAAATCAACCAAGGATGATTACATGCTTGCTGCTACTCAAATGCATCATACCATGATGGGCAGAGCCATTGTCAAAGAGACAACACTTGAAGAATATATACGCAAACCCAATGCCGGCAATCCGCCTGTGGTTATTCCTGTTCATAAAGGTCATGAAGAAGAAATATTGCCTCCCAATAAAGTAAACCTGTGGGACAGCTTTGAAACTCCCAATCATCATTGGGGAATGTCCATAGATTTAAATTCCTGTATCGGGTGTGGAGCATGTGTTGTTGCATGTACGGCAGAAAATAATGTGCATACCGTGGGCAAGGCAGAAATTGGGCGAAGCCGCGAAATGCATTGGATACGGATTGACCGTTACTATTCAAGCGATGCAGACCCGAAAGAGGGAGTGAAACCCGATACCGGACAATTGAAAAAAATGGAGGAACCGTCGGACAATCCGAAAGTTGTTTTCCAGCCGGTAATGTGCCAGCATTGCAATCATGCTCCGTGCGAAACAGTTTGCCCCGTAGTTGCAACCAATCACAGCAGCGAAGGATTAAACCAGATGGCATACAATCGCTGTATCGGTACAAGATATTGCGCTAACAATTGTCCTTATAAAGTAAGAAGGTTCAACTGGTTCCAGTATGACGGCAACGAAAAATTTGCAAATGTGAACCCGGCATTTCATACTAATGAGTTGAGCAGAATGGTGTTGAACCCTGATGTGGTGGTGCGCGCACGCGGTGTTATGGAAAAATGTTCACTGTGTGTTCAGCGCATACAGGAAGGAAAGCTTACTGCTAAAAAAGAATCGCGTAAGCTTAAAGACGGAGAAATTAAAACAGCATGCATGCAGGCATGTCCCACGCATGCCATTGTATTCGGTGATTACAATAACACGGAAAGCGAACTGAATAAAATGTGGAAACCGGAAGAGCGCTCCTATCATCTTCTCGAAGAACTGGATGTTCAACCGAATGTTTTCTACCAGACTAAAGTGAGAAACGTAGAACCGAAGGAAAGTTAATAGTTATATGTTATTAGTTATACGGAAAAAGCCAGCAGCCAAAATCTAATAGCCAAGAGCAATATTTAAAATCGTACATCGTAAATTGTAAATCGTAAATCCTGAAATGTCGCAGTTACACGAAGCAGTAGTAAGAGACCCCCTGGTGTTGGGTGAAAAGACCTATCACCAGATTACAGAAGATGTCTGCCGTCCTGTCGAAGGAAAAGCAAACAAATTCTGGTGGATGGCTTTTACTATTTCACTTACCGCTTTCCTATGGGGATTCTGCTGCTTTGCTTACACGGTGGGAACCGGAATTGGAGCGTGGGGGTTGAACAGAACCGTCGGCTGGGCATGGGACATTACAAATTTTGTTTGGTGGATCGGTATCGGCCATGCCGGAACGCTTATCTCGGCAATTCTTTTGCTGTTCCGTCAAAGATGGAGGATGTCTATTAACCGCTCGGCAGAGGCGATGACCATTTTTGCTGTGATGTGCGCAGGTTTGTTTCCTGCATTGCACACCGGCCGTCCGTGGCTTGATTATTTTATGTTCCCGCTGCCAAATCAGTTTGGTTCGCTGTGGGTTAATTTCAATTCACCATTGCTGTGGGACGTATTTGCAGTATCAACATACTTCTCTGTATCACTCGTATTCTGGTATCTCGGGTTGATTCCTGATTTAGCAACCATCCGCGACAGAGCTATAACACCCGCAAGGAAATTTATTTACGGTGTACTTGCTTTCGGATGGAAAGGAACAGCGCGTGACTGGGGACGTTTTGAAGAGGTAGCGCTGGTGCTTGCAGGAATTTCGACACCACTTGTATTGTCGGTTCACACAATTGTAAGTTTTGACTTCGCTACCTCTATAGTTCCCGGCTGGCACACCACTATTTTCCCGCCATACTTTGTTGCTGGCGCCATCTTCTCCGGCTTCGCAATGGTGATGACACTGCTTGTGATTACAAGAAAAGTTCTCGGGCTTGAAGAATACATAACCGTTCAGCATATCGAGTCCATGAATAAGATTATTATTCTCACCGGTTCTATTGTGGGCATTGCATACATAACGGAATTCTTTATTGCATGGTACAGCGGTGTGGAGTATGAATCATACGCATTTATCAACCGCGCTACCGGCCCTTATTGGTGGGCATACTGGATGATGATGACATGCAACGTAATTACACCACAGCTTTTCTGGATTCGTAAAATCCGCAGAAGTATAGTCGCATCGTTTATCATTTCAATTTTTATTAATATCGGAATGTGGTTCGAGCGGTTTGTCATCATTGCTGTTTCTCTGACGAGGGATTATATCCCTTCGGCCTGGGCCATGTATCATCCCACTTTTGTAGAAGTGGGAATTTTTATCGGCACCATAGGATTCTTCTTTACCTGCTTCCTGATTTTTGCAAGAGTATTTCCTGTAATCGCACTGAACGAATTAAAAACTATTTTGAAACGAACCGGTGACCAGTTTCTGAAACGCCATGAGTAAAACCATATATGCAGTTTATAATGACGAAGAGCAGTTGTTCACTGCTATTCCGTCATTGAAGAGCAGCGGGCTAAAGGTTACCAACCTGCAGAGCCCTTTCCCGGTGCACGGCATTGATGATTTGCTGGGCATTCCGCATACGCGCATGGGAGTGGTTTCTTTTTTGCTTGGATGCACCGGCTTTTCTCTCGGTGTGCTGATGATATGGTACATGATGATTCATGATTGGCCCATTAACATTGGCGGAAAACCAAACGGAGCGTTGTATCTGAACTTGCCGGCATTCATCCCGGTATTGTTTGAATGCACCGTCCTGGGAGCAGCTCACGGAATGTTTATCGTATTCCTGCTTCGCAGTAAAATTCTTCCCGGCGTTACAGCGCCCATTCCGTATCTGAGAGTTACGGACGATAAATTCGTGGTGCATGTGCAGGTAAAAGATGAGAGTAAAATTGCTGAAGCAAAAAATATTATCCGTTCAAGCGGAGCGAGTGAAGTGATTTAGGAGCTATGAAAGGAAAATTCAATTCATACATGGGCAATTTCGGATTTCGGATTTCGGATTTCGGATTTATTTCAATTCGCAATTTACAATCCGCACTCCGCAATCGGTTATTAATGGTTGTTTCGTTTACAGTAATTTTAATTTCCTCCTGCAACACGGACCCAAAAAAGCCCGGCTATGAATTTATGCCTGATATGTACCGTTCTACTTCGTATGAAACCAATTCGGTGAACCCTCTCTTTTCTGACAGCATGACTGAGCGTTTGCCTGTAGCCGGAACAATTCCGCGCGGAGATTTTGTTCCGTATCCTTATCCGAATACAACGGAAGGGTACGAGGCGGCTGGTAAAGAATGGAAAAATCCTCTTGAAAAAACAGATGCGAATTTGGCAGAAGGAAAACGGCTGTTCGAAATATTCTGCATCCATTGTCACGGGCCGGAAGGGCAAGGCAATGGTTCTATCGTTGCCAACGGAAAATTTCCTCCGCCTCCCGCTTATAACGGGC
Source organism: Bacteroidetes bacterium 2013_40CM_41_45 (assembly GCA_002215675.1). Taxonomy (GTDB): domain Bacteria; phylum Bacteroidota; class Bacteroidia; order AKYH767-A; family 2013-40CM-41-45; genus 2013-40CM-41-45. The sequence continues at coordinate 53,176 of NGFH01000004.1, forward strand.
AGCTCAAGGACTTGCCGGAGGGAAAAATGTTTCATACGCTCGAATACGGAAAGAATATGATGGGTTCGCATGCATCGCAGCTTACGCAGAAAGAGCGCTGGAAAATTATCATGTATGTTCAAACGCTGCAGAAACTTGCCGGAGCGCCGGCGCCTGCAGACACAACGAAAAAGGGATAAAAAATTATACGTTATAAGTTACACGAAAAAAAATTAAACTGCAAAAATTACATTGACCATAAAATCGTATAACATTCAACTAATAACATATAACTTAGATTAATGTTCACTTTCAGTTCTAAAACCCGCAACATCATCTTCGCCCTCATGGCGATTGGCGTTATTGCTATTGCTTACGGGTTTATTACCAACCCCGCAAGAGCATGGTCATCGCTGCTGCATAATGCTTTTTATTTTAATGCCATTGCGCTGTGCGGATTGTTTTTTGTGGCCTTCAATTACGTTGCACAGGCAGGGTGGGCAGTCGGTTTTATTCGCGTGCCCCAGGCAATGGCAGAATTTCTCAAATATGGATGCGCGGCATTGTTGCTTATCTTTTTATTCGGGCATCATGATTTATATCACTGGACGCATAAAGAATTATACGACCCTGCTTCACCTGAGTACGATGCAATCATGGCGGGCAAAACAGGATTTCTGAACATGCCTTTCTTCATCATCCGCATTGTGCTGTATGGTTTAATCTGGGCCGGCTTCGCTTATATGATTCGCAAGAATTCTTTACAGGAAGATATGGAAGGCGGATTGGAGCATTACAATAAAAATTTCAAGCTGGCAGCAATATTTTTGGTTTTATTCGGAATCACTTCCTCGACTTCCGCATGGGATATTCTTATGTCCATCGATGCACACTGGTTCAGCACACTTTTTGGCTGGTATACTTTTGCAGGATTGTTTGTAAGCGGACTTGCCATGATGTGCCTGCTCGTAATCTGGCTTCAGTCGCAAGGGTATTATGACAACGTAAATAATAATCACCTTCATGATGTCGGCAAATTCATGTTTGCGTTCAGCATCTTCTGGACGTATCTTTGGTTCTCGCAGTTCATGCTTATCTGGTATGCCAATCTTCCCGAAGAAGCGGCATACTTCCAGGTGCGCTGGGAGAATTACAAACTGCTGTGGATACTGAACCTGTTTATTAATTTCCTTGCACCCATTCTTGTGCTCATGTCGCGCGATGCAAAGAGGCAAAAACAGATACTTGTGGTTGCAGGGCTAATTATTTTGTGCGGTCACTGGCTCGATGTGTTCCTGATGGTAATGCCCGGAACACTCGGTTCGCATGCGCATATTGGTTTGGTTGAAATAGGAACAATGCTCGGATTCCTTGGACTGTTCTTGTTTGTGACATTCAGCGAACTTGCCAAAGCCGCACTGGTGCCTAAAAATCACCCGATGCTGCCGGAGTCGTTACATCATCACATATGAAATGAAAAAAAGAGTAAAAAAAGTTATATGTTATATGTTATGCGAAAAGTGAAAGTGAATATAATGCCTTATAACATATAACTTATAACGTATAACAATTTAATAGAAATGATAAACCTGTTGATATTCGTTGTTGTTGTTCTTGTAATCATAGTAGTGGTGCGGGTTGTGAGGGTGATGGAGCTTGCAACAGAACTGAGTGGAGAGGATGATTCAATCATCAATCGAAAAGACAACCGCTTTAACGGTGCGATGATGATAATTTTTCTTGTGCTTGGTGTAGGCGCTATGGTTTATTTTACCCTGGATGCAAAGAAGTATCTGCTTCCGTTATCGGCTTCAAAACATGGAGTTATTATTGACAAGCTGCTCGATGTAAACTGGGTTCTTCTTGTAGTTGTTTTCCTCGTTACGCAATTTCTTCTTTTCTATTATGCATTCCGGTACCATCACAGGAAAGAATCCAAGGCGTATTTCTATCCCATCAACCATACCCTTGAAGTAGTGTGGACTATAATTCCCACTATAGTTTTAGGAGGAATGATAGTTTACGGCCTCAATGTTTGGAATAATATCACCAAGCCGGCACCAAAGGGAGCTATGCTTATTGAAATATACGGAAAGCAATTTGACTGGACGGTGCGCTATGCGGGGGCGGACAACATATTGGGAAAATCCAACTTCCGTTTAATCACAGATGATAATCCGCTGGGGGTTGATTCCACAGACAAAGCATCCAAAGACGATATTATTGCTAAAGAGCTGCATCTGCCCGTGGGTGCAAAAATTTTGCTCAAGCTCCATTCACGCGATGTGATACACAGCGCCTATCTCCCGCATTTCCGAACGCAGATGAATTGTGTTCCGGGTATGACAACAGAATTTTTCTTTGAACCTACCATCACCACCCGGCAAATGCGCGAGTACACCAAAAATGACAAGTTCGATTATGTGCTGCTCTGCAACAAGATTTGCGGTGTGGCGCATTATACTATGAAGATGAATGTAGTTGCCGAAGAACCGGAGCAGTTTAATAAGTGGGTTACCGGGCAAAGCCTGGTGTTTCCTAAACCGGCTGCACCGGCTCCTGCCCCTGAAAAAGCTACAGCTTCAATCACAAAACCCTGAGTATTTTTGTAAGAGAAAACAATGCCGAACGAAATAATAAAACGAAGCCACGATGCGCATGTAAGCGGAAACGGACATGGGCACGATGAGCATGAACATCATCAGACCTTCTGGACGAAATACGTTTTCAGCCAGGACCATAAGATGATTTCAAAGCAGTTCCTGATTACCGCCATTCTTATGGCGCTGCTTGCTATGAGCATGTCAACCATTTTCCGTTTGCAGCTTGCATGGCCCGATAAGCATTTTCCGTTTTTAGAAACAGTTCTCGGCAAATGGGCAAAAGACGGGCGTCTTGACCCAAGCATGTATCTTGCCCTCATTACAATACACGGCACCATCATGGTGTTCTTTGTTCTTACGGGTGGACTAAGCGGCACCTTCAGCAACCTGCTGATTCCTTTCCAGTGTGGTGCGCGCGATATGGCATCGGGTTTTCTCAACATGCTTTCATACTGGTTCTTTTTTGCATCATGTACTGTAATGTGCGCTTCGCTTTTTCTAACGACCGGTCCCGCATCAGCGGGATGGACGGTTTATCCGCCACTAAGCGCGCTGCCTCAGGCGATTCCCGGTTCGGGTGCAGGAATGACGCTATGGCTGGTGAGCATGGTTTTATTTATTGGCTCGGCATTGCTGGGCGGTATTAATTATGTGGTGACCGTGATAAATCTTCGCACAAAAGGTATGAAGATGACGCGCCTGCCTCTTACCATCTGGGCATTTACTATCACGGCAATTCTCGGTATTCTTTCTTTTCCTGTTTTATTTGCTGCAGCGCTGCTGCTTTTGTTCGACAGAAGTTTCGGCACAAGTTTCTATCTCTCCGATATTCATATTGGCGGAGTACCGCTTGAACATGTTGGCGGAAGCCCTATCCTGTATCAGCACTTGTTCTGGTTCCTTGGGCACCCGGAAGTTTACATTGTGCTGCTGCCTGCGCTTGGACTGGCGTCAGAGGTGATTTCTACCATGTCGCGTAAACCGATTTTCGGTTACAAAGCCATGATTGGTTCCATGCTGGTTATTGCATTTCTTTCATTCGTAGTTTGGGGGCACCATATGTTTATCACGGGAATGAATCCATTCCTCGGTTCGGTTTTCGTTTTCACTACGTTGCTGGTTGCTATTCCATCGGCGGTGAAGGTGTTTAACTACATCGCAACGTTGTGGAAAGCGAACATTGTAATGTCTCCTGCTATATTGTTTGCCATCGGGTTGGTTTCATTTTTTATTTCGGGTGGATTGACCGGAATTATCCTGGGTGATTCAGCGCTCGACATCAACATTCACGACACATATTTTGTGGTGGCTCATTTCCATATCGTAATGGGAAGTTCTGCCATCTTCGGGATGTTTGCCGGAATCTATCACTGGTTCCCGCGGATGTACGGAAGAATGATGAATAAAAAAGCAGGTTACCTGCATTTCTGGTTAACGTTCCTTTCGGTGTACGGTGTGTTTTTCCCGATGCACTTTATTGGCCTTGCCGGTGTTCCGCGCAGGTATTATGCAAACACTTCGTACGAGGGTTTTTCGGGTATTATAAACATCAATGAGCTGATTACCATGTTTGCTCTTCTCGGAGCATTTGCACAGTTAATTTTTATTGCAAACTTTTTCTACAGCATCTGGCGGGGTAAACGCGCCGTGCAAAATCCTTGGAAGTCAAACACTATTGAGTGGACGGCTCCTGTTGAACATTTGCATGGCAACTGGCCGGGAGAAATTCCAACCGTGCACCGCTGGGCTTATGATTATAGCAAGCCGGGACATTCTGACGATTTTATTCCTCAGACCACGCCTTACAGCGAAACGGTCTCCTCTAATTTACCGGGAGAGGAATAGAGTTTGCCAGCAGAATAAAAAAGTTTACGGAGTTACAGCGCCCGCTAAGCTAAACCTGATTGAATCCGCCATAGGCGGATGAAAGCAGGACTAGTAGTTGTGAGAATTCGCAACGGTTGTTTCCAAAATTTTAACCCCTGACCCCTAAAGGGGTACCTGGTAATTCGGTGTGGGTTCTTAAAACAATCTTTGTTAGTGCTGAGTCCTCTGTAGGGGATTAGGGGTCAAATTATCTTAACCAGAAACCCGAAACCGATTACTGACTCGTAAGCTTTAACAACGCTGCACGCAGAGCATTCATCACGTTGTCTGCTTCGGAATGATTGCACGTTCCAACACTGAGGCGATACCACGATGAATCCTCTGAAGAACCAAAAGCATAAAAAGGAACAAGAGCCAACCCGGCTTCATCAAGCAGGTAGCGGGTTACATCGGCTTGTGTGGAAAGCTGTTTGCCATTTTGAGTAACGCTGCCGCAGAGGTCGAGCTTGACGGTGAGATATATTGCTGCCTGTGGTGCAATGACATCTACTTTAAAACCGGCTTCGCGCAGCTTGCGGAATCCTTTGTAGAAATGTTCGAGGCGCTGGCTGATTTCAGACCTTATGTTGCTCATGTAACCATTAAGTTCGGTTTCCATGCCCAGATATTTTGCCGTGGCTACCTGTTCTGCTTTAGGCGCCCATGCACCAATATGAGATAGAATAGCTTTCATCTTTTCGATTACATGGGCGGGACCGAACGCCCAGCCCACACGCACGCCTGTAGCTGCGAGCGATTTTGAAATGCCATCAATAAAAATGGTGTAGTCTTTCATAGCGGGGCGCAGCGACACAGGATTATAGTGCCGCGTTTCTCCGAAGGTGAGCATCCAGTAAATCTGGTCATACATAATATAGAGCGGCTTGCGGTTTCCCTCTCTGCGTTTGTTTTCTTCAAGCACCAGGTCGCAGATGCTTTCAAGCTGGCTGCGTGTGAATACAGTTCCCGATGGATTGAGCGGTGAGCACAAAGCGATGAGCGATGCGTCTTTTATGTAGGGTTCAAGTTCGTCTGCAGAAGGCATGAAAAAATTTTCAGGGCTTGTCTCCACTAACACAGGCTTTGCACCGGACATGTGACAGTAATGATTATTGTTCCATGAGGGCACCGGAAAAAGTACTGTATCACCCGCATCGAGCAATGTAATGTAGGTTGCATAGATGAGCGGGCGTGCACCGGCCGAAATCAGGATTTCATCAGAGTTGTAATCGAGTCCTTCGTATTTGTTCAGGAATGTTGAAACAGCTTTCCGCAACTCGATAATTCCGGGTGCTGCAGGATAGTTGGTTTGCTTATCATGATATGCAGCAACAATTTCATTTTCGAGTTCCTGCGGGATGGGAAAAATCTTCGGGTCGAAATCACCGATGGTGAAATTGTAAATTTTTTCTCCCTTTTTTATTTTTTCGTTTACCTCAGCGGCAATCTTGATAATCTCCGAGCCGATGAGTGTTTCAGCCATAAGTGAAACCTTTAGGTTTTCTGTTGCGAGCATAGTGTCTTGCATGAAACGGTTTGAAGTTTAAAGTTTGAGAAGAGGGGATAGGGCGTTTCGATGTTCAAAGGTAGGAAAGAAATCAGAGCTAAAGAATATACCCCTGACCTAGGGGGGACTTGGTGCTGGTAAAGATTTTACCAAAAACAAGGCCAAATAGGAGGCCCCCTTTATGTACTGTATCAATTCACTTAGCGAGCTTTGCGTTTATTTTTTCTCTGCGAACTTCGCGTGAACCATTTTAAAATTTCACGCAAAGAGCGCAAAGTGTTTCGCAGAGTTCACCAAGAAAATCAAAGTGAGACATTTAGGGGTCAGGGGTTTAAAACACCGTAAGCTGCACAACTTTTTTCTGTTCGGTTTTCGGCATTTCAATCAATTCCACTTCCGCAACGGGGCTTACGAGGTATTCATTTCCTGAACGGATTTCCATGCAGCGAAATCTTTTTCTAAGCTTCTCTCCCTTGCGGTAATGCCTTCTTTTTTTTTCATCCGCCAAACCGAAGACGGAATGTTCAGGTAAATCTTCAAGGTGATATATGTTTTTCTTTTCACCCTCATCATATTTTTTCAATGCACGCATCAGGTTAATATCAGAGCAACTTGACGCGGCAGGATTATTCATATAGCGGCTGATGGCATGCACCAGGTCGGGAGGAAAAAATTTCCGTTCCGATACAGGGTCAAGCAGGCGGATGAATTCATTTTTCCATTGCATGCCGTGAGGAGAAATAGCCCGATGATATTTTTCGTGGCAGAGCAAGTGCGCCAGCTCATGAATCAATGTGAGCAGAAAAAAATATTTATTCAGGTTGTGATTAATGGTGATGAGATGCCCGGAATTATGCGTTGGAGAAGTATAATCGCCATAGCGCGATGCCCGGCTCCGGGTAATTTTCAGTTTAACTTTATACCCGATGAGCCAGTCAGCGCATGTCTCCACGGCATTGTGCGGGAGATATTTTGCAAGAACGTTCTGAATATCTTCTCTTCTCATTAACTATTTCAACAACTGGTATGCCGTTAAGCTCGCCACATACGCCAGCGCACCCATGTAAGCAAACTGGATAAGAGGCCATTTCCATCCGCGCATTTCGCGTTTCACAACGGCAAGCGTGCTCATACACTGCATGGCAAAAGCATAAAACAACATCAGCGAAAATCCTGTCGCAAAATCGTAACGCGGCTTCAGCGTTTCAGGGTTTATTTCTGACTGCATTTTTTCGCGCACCGTAGAGCGTGTGCCTTTATCGCCCGCACTGTAAATGGTTGACATAGTTCCGACAAAAACTTCGCGTGCGGCAAAAGAAGTGATAAGTGCAATTCCTATTTTCCAGTCAAACCCCATTGGTTTAATGGCAGGTTCTATCCACTGGCCGAGAATTCCTGCGTAGGACGATTCAAGTTTTTCTGATTTTATCTTATAAATAATTTCGTCATGGTTTATGCCGGAATTTTGCGAAGCGGTATTGTACTTCTTTTCAATCGTTTCAAATTTATTTCCCGGGGCGTTTGAAGACAGGAGCCACAGCACAATAGAAATCGCCATAATTACTTTTCCCGCATCAAATAAAAACACTTTCACTTTTTCAATAATCATCATGCCAATGTTGGAGAAGCGCGGCAGGCGGTATAGCGGAAGTTCCATAATGAAGTAACTTTTTTCTTTGACGCGGATAATAAATTTCATCAGCCATGCTGCAGCAATAGCAGCAATAAAACCTATAAGATACATGCCGAACAATACAAGCCCCTGCACATTTACCCCGTAAAAGTATCCGGCCGGAATGATGAGAGAAATAAGAAGCGTATAAACGGGCAGCCGTGCCGAACAGCTCATAAGCGGAGTCACCATGATAGTGATGATTCTTTCCTTGCGGTTTTGTATGGTACGTGCCGACATGATTGCCGGCACAGCGCAAGCTACTCCGCTGATAAGCGGAATCACCGATTTGCCATTCAGCCCGAAACCGCGCAGCAGCTTATCCATCATAAAACTTACGCGCGACATATAGCCCGTGTCTTCGAGCACAGCGATAAAAGCAAAGAGCAATGCAATTTGCGGGACAAAAATTACTACGCCATTCAGCCCTGCAATAATGCCGTTTACTACAAGGTCGTTCAGCAATCCCTGGGGCATAGCCGCAGCAACCATTTGCTTTGACCACGCAAAAAACCTGTCCACCAAATCCATCGGGTATGCAGCCCACGCAAAAATGGACTGGAAGACCAGGAAAAGTATGACTAAGAAAATTACATAACCAAAAACGCGATGCGTAAGAATGCTGTCAATTTTTTTGGAGCGAACGTGTGTGCCCTGCATGATTCCTTTTTCATGAACTACTTCTTTTATAAGAACGGTAATCACTCCATATCGTTCCAACGTCTCTTTTGCTTTTATTGCGTCTGAATCAAAATTTCTGTCTGAAATTATTTTTTTCAGCTTCCCTGTTTTTTCAGGCGTCAGGTGAAAAGCTGAAATCCATTCAAAGTTATTGGCAACCTGGAATGCCGCATAATCGCTGCTGACATGAATTATATTTTTAATTTCTTCTGTAATACCCGGAGAATATTTTTGGACATCGGTAAAATCTTTTTCAGGAGGAGAAAAAGAATGAAGCAAAGATTTTTTCAGTTCGGCAATACCCTGTTTCTTCAGCGCATTCATAGGAATGACCGGAACTCCGAGCTTTTCCGAAAGTTTGCCTGAATCAATTCCGAGCCCTTTCCTTTCTGCAAGGTCCATCATGTTAAGGGCAAGCAGTGCAGGAATTTTCAGGTCGATAATCTGCGAACAGAGAAATAAACTTCGTTTTAAATTAGATGCATCGGCAATGACAATCACAAAATCAGGATAGGATTCATCATCCGGGTCGCACAGTACCTGGAAAGGAATTCGCTCGTCAATAGATTTCGGATACAGAGAATAGCAGCCGGGTAAGTCAATAATTTCAGCAGAAATTTTCTGACCCGACTCATTTTCCAGGTTGAAAAAACCAATACGTTTTTCAACGGTAACACCGGGGAAGTTTGCAATCTTTTGGTTTAATCCTGTCAGCGCATTAAACACAGTTGACTTGCCGCTGTTGGGATTTCCTACAATGGCAATTTTAATTTTGCTTTTATTCTGAACGTTGGACACGTATAATAAAATTTTTGAGAGCGCCCATGAACGGGACAACTCTAATCTCTAATCTCTAAACTCTAAACTCTTCTGACTTCAACAGCAGCGGCTTCGGCTTTCCGCATGCTTAGGAGATAACCGGATATGTTAACAGCAATCGGGTCGCCTAGCGGAGCAATCCGTTCAACGGAAATTGTTTCTCCCGGAATACATCCCATTTCAAGCAGAATCAGCTTGACAGCGTCATTGGTAAACGACATTACAACGGCTTGCTCGCCCACTGGAAGTTTGTCGAGCGTCAGCATTTTATTTTTATTCATTATCTGGTGTCAGGATGATTTCTGTAAACCGGCATTCTTATTAATTTCTTTACCCCACGAGGGACAATGGCAGTTTGATTTTTTTCGGGTAACACACCCCGATGTGAGAAGAAAAAGAGCGGTTCCTGCGGCAATAATTACGAGGCGAAATCTTTTTTTCATCGGAAACAAAGATAAATCAATTTAGAGCCTGCAGTCTACCTAATAATGGGTATATCATGCTTAATAATTCCTGTTGCAGACTTTTTCATAATTCCTTTATATTTACCCCGCCAAGCGAATTTTGAACCGATGAAAAAACTGCTTTTTACCTCTTGCTGCATTGCAGCATTTGCAATGAATTCTTTTACACAAAATATTACAACCGGTTCTCAAAATCAAAGCGCTCAGTTTGTTCCACAAAGTTTTGAGGATAATTTTTGCCTCATTCATACAAACTGCCTTACATTAAAAGAAGCAAATCAAACAGCAGAAAAAATTCATGAAGCGGGAGGAAGGATTGCTGTAATTGGTTCTCCTGAATTTATGGTTGGATGGATACCCGCCGGAATAAGAGAGACATTAACCCAAGAGAAAAATATTCAGGCGATTTTTAGCGGAAGTTATGATTTGAAAAATATAAATCAAAGCTCCGCTTCAACTGCGATAATCAATTATTTCAATTCTGTGTTATCAGGTGAGCTTTTTCAGAATGAGCAAGAGGCAAGTCAGAATTATTTTTCTCATGGAAATGGCTGTATGTTCATTGAGAAGAAAAATTCCACACATGATAACAATGAACTTTCTTCCAGAAGTATTTGCGAGAAAGATAAAAACAGTGAATATCTTAAGGGCTCGGTTTCGTGCGGAGTATTTTTTGTTGAAAGTAATGGCGCGGTTGACCCCAATACCTATACTTGGACATCTTTAAATATTACCAATCTGAAAAACCAGATCATAGATGCATTTTCTATATGGGCATATACGGCAAGCCAGAACGGAATCAGTGTTACGTTTACACCGGTTTGGTACGAGGCCCCTTCAACAATTATAAACCAGCCCTATGAGCCGATTCTGCATCCTGCCTCTGATGACGGGCTTTGGGTGAGTTCTATTCTCGGCAATCTCGGATATAATACCGGAGATAAATTTACCGACACGCATAGCTATAACTGGGACTTGAGAAATACCAACGGCACCAACTGGGCCTATTCTGCCTTTGTGATAAACAATCCATCTCCCGCTCCTACAGGGTTTACAGATGGACCAACATCCTACGCCTATAAGGGCGGACCATATTGCATGATGCTTCTAAGAGCAAGTGGGTGGCCTACCAACACATTTTTCAGAGCCTTTGGTCATGAGAGCACGCATATATTTAATGCATTTGACGAATACTCTTCTTCTGATCCCAACAATTGCTTTGTTTCCTTCAACGGAGTTGTAAACACTAATTACCAGGGCTCACCGTGTTTTGGACCTCAGTCATGTCTTATGATAGACAATACCTATTTCGGAACGGGGAGCAGCAGGCAATGGTACTTGTGCAATGCAACTAAATCACACATAGGGTGGCAGAACCTTGCTCCGGCGCCCACGCTTGTTTCTCCTGGTAACAATGCTGGAGTGAGCCCCGGAATCATTTCTTTCACATGGAACAGGAATACATCCAACTCAGCAATAAACTCTTTGGTCAGGATTACAGATACGCTAAATAATATTATTGATTGTTCTGTAGTCGGAGTCACCAATAATTCGTTAGCTAGCCTGGGAACGGGAGTTTATAAATGGCAGGTAATAAATGGCACTGATTCATGGGACGGTGGTTACGCCGAGGTTCCATCACCCGCGAATTATTTATTTGTGGGCATGAACGGAATAGATGGGCCACAAGGCGATCTGACAGGGGAAATATTTCCTAACCCGGCCGCTGACCAAATTACCATTCAGAACTTACAGGCGGGTATCAACCTGATTGAAATTTACGATATGCCCGGTCAAAAGATTTTTTCTAAACAGGTAACAGGGTTAAAAGACCGAGTTTATTCAATGAATGTCGGAGAACTAACGAAGGGATTCTATCTTGTTTCCGTAACAAATAATGAGCGAAGAAAGATTACCAAGCTACTTATTCATTAATTTCTATTCTTTCTTTAAATTATTTTTCTTGCAGTCATTTGCGACTGACTGACTTTTACAAGCCGACTTGTACTATTTTTATCAAAATTTTTTTCAGTGAATTATTTTTTTCATTTAGGAAGATACTGGCAGTTTCTTCGCCTGCTCATTAACAAGCCGGAAAAATTTTCCATTTATTTAAAATTATTCTTTCGCGAAATGGATGCGGTCGGGTTCAGCTCGCTGGGCATTGTAGCCATCACATCTATTTTCATGGGAGCGGTTATCACCATTCAAACGGTTTACAACCTCGTAAACCCGCTGGTTCCCTTATGGGCAGTTGGCGTTGTAACCCGCGATTCTATCATTATAGAATTTTCTCCTACCATGATTTCGCTGGTGCTGGCAGGCAAAGTAGGGTCGAGTATTGCCTCTGAAATAGGAACCATGCGTGTTACCGAGCAGATAGATGCACTGGAGATTATGGGCATCAATTCATCGGGATACCTGGTGTTGCCAAAACTTTTTGCAGCCGTTTTAATTTTCCCTTTCATTGTTATCATCAGCATGTTCCTGGGGATTGCAGGCGGATGGGTTGCCGGTGATTTATCAGGCGTAATCAGCTCGGCAGAATTCATCAGGGGAGCGCAGGATTCTTTTGTCCCCTTCAATGTAACGTTTGCCATGATAAAAACAGTAACATTTGGTTTTCTTATTGTAACTATATCTGCTTACCAGGGTTTTTACACAACAGGCGGCGCACTTGAAGTAGGACAATCGAGCACTAAAGCGGTTGTATTCAGCAGCATCATGATTCTTGTGTTCGATTACATCCTTACGCAATTGATACTTGCATGATAGAGCTAAAAAATATTTCTAAAAGTTTTGGCAGCAAAGCGATACTGGAAAATATTTCTGCCGGATTCGAAAAAGGAAAAACCAACCTAGTAATTGGAGGAAGCGGCTCGGGCAAAACAGTACTGATGAAATGCATGGTTGGATTGCTGGAAGTAAACAGCGGTGAAGTTTTTTTTGACGGGAGAAATTTTTCTTCACTTAGTTTCAAAGAGCGAAAACCATTCCGGCAGGAAATAGGAATGGTGTTCCAGGGAGGCGCCTTGTTCGATTCGCTGAATGTGGAGAGGAACGTGATGTTTCCGTTGTCTATGTTTACCGATATGACAGACGCTGAAAAACGCGACCGTGCCAACGATTGCCTTAAGCGGGTGAACCTGATTAATGTGACTAAGCTTTTTCCGTCAGAGCTTAGCGGTGGAATGAAAAAACGCGTTGCCATTGCCCGCGCCATTTCTCCCACTCCTAAATATTTATTCTTTGATGAACCCAATTCGGGCCTCGACCCTCAGACCGCTATATTAATTGACAACCTGATTAAAGAGATAACGGAGGAATACCAAACCACTACCGTTATCAATACCCACGACATGAATTCGGTACTGGAAATTGGCGACAAAATTATTTTTCTTCACGAGGGAAAAAAATGGTGGGAAGGTTCCAACAGGGAGATAACTGCTTCAAATAATAATGAACTGAAGAATTTCATTTTTGCTTCTAAAATTCTCCGCGAGCTGATGGAGAAAAATTAAAAAACCCCTGCGAAATTATTCACAGGGGTTTCTTTAAGAAAAAGGAATAAATTATTTAGCAATCATCATTTTCTTGGTGAATGAAATATCGCCAACATTCAGGGTATAGAAATAAAGCCCTTCAGACAATGTACCTGAATCAACGGTAATGCTGTGCTTGCCTGCAGATTTGCTGCCTTCATCCAATACTGCAATTTTCCTTTGAGCAATATCATAGATTGCGAGAGAAACATTTCCTGGTTTTGCAAGCTCATAATTAATAGTCGAACTGTGTGCAAATGGATTCGGAGTGTTCTGATATAAGCGAATTCCGGCCTTCATATATTCTGCTTCAATTCCGCTAGGTGCGTCAGTTGTAACCACAGCCCTGATAAGCCAATTTTGAACATAATTTTCACCATCTGTTCCTGCATCATAGGTACCGTTAGAATTGCAATCATAAAAAATGCTGGCACCGTCTGCCGCCCGGGGAAGCAATCCATATTGTGTATACTTAGTCCAAAGCATAACGCTATTTGCCACAAAACTAGGTGGCGGTGGTGTACCAGAAGTAATAGTCGAAAAATTAGTTGTAACGGCTAAATCGAAATTTTGCGATGGGCATGGAGCATTGAATGAGCCAAATCCATAAACCACACCAAAAGTATCGGCTCTATCTCCGTGGTATTCCATTCTAACGGCAAAACGTTTGGAGGTAGGCAACAAAAGATTTGGAGCCCAGCTTAATTCAGCAAGGTTACTAAAGTTATCCCATGGAACACCTCCTGCAAAACTTTGGCTAATCGATGTGTCTCTCCAAAGAATTGTAGAAGTTGGGTAACCTCTTGAATCAACCGTAACTATCTTTGTAATGAGGGTGTCATCTAAACCCGTATTGTTTTCGTGTCCTACAATTGCAAAAAGTGAATCAACACGAATGTTGCTATAGCTGGTTTGAGGATATCCGGTTTGTGTATAAGCATCAAATGCGCTATCGAAAGCAATCACTATATAATTTTTTTCATTATTAAGCGTATCACCGTTGGCCTTTGTATAATTCCAGTTCATTCTTGAAATATCATTAAAATAGTTGTTTCCCAACGATTGGTGCTGGATATACGAATCGGCTGAATCGTAATCAAGTACAAACGTATTCGTTGCCCGATCTGCAGGAACGCCAACATGCTTTTGATAATGTCTAAACTGATGAGGTGCAGTACTTGCATCTCCCATAATATGTACCTGAGAATAGGCACTGCCTACAAATAATGATAATACAATAATTGCGTAAATGTTTTTCATAGTTTGTTGATTTAAGGGTTTATAAATTTCATGAACAAAAGTATTAAAATAATAACAAATGCAAAATGAATTAAGGATTTTTAAGTTTTTAGCTCTGATAGCTCGGTATATGTCTCAATTTCAGGGCAGGTGCAAACTAAATTTCTGTCACCATATGCATTGTCGACCCGCGAAACAGAAGGCCAGAATTTATTTTCTTTTACCCATTCCAGAGGGAAGCATGCCTTTTCTCTGCTGTAAGAATGACTCCAGTCATTAGCTGCGGCAATGTATATAGTATGCGGAGCATTTTTCAAAACATTATCCGTTTTGTCGGCCATGCCTTTCTCCACTTCTTCTATTTCGTTTCGTATGCTTTTCATCGCATCGCAAAAGCGGTCGAGCTCGTGCATCGATTCGCTTTCAGTGGGCTCAATCATAAGCGTACCCGCAACCGGAAAAGAAACGGTAGGAGCGTGGAATCCATAATCCATCAGCCGCTTGGCGATATCTTCAACTTCTATTCCATGCTTCTTAAAGCCGCGGCAGTCGAGCAGCAGCTCATGCGCCACTCTTCCGTTTTTGCCCTGGTATAAAACAGGATAGTATTTTTCGAGAACAGCTTTCAGGTAGTTCGCATTAAGAATTGAAATCAAAGTGGAATTCTTCAACCCGGTTTTACCAAGCATACGAATGTATCCGTATGAAATTAAAAGAATACTTGCACTTCCCCAGGGTGCAGCAGCAACTACGGGAGATTGTTCTGAGCCGGTGCCAAGAAACGGATGAGAAGGAAGGAACGGAACAAGATGAGCAGCAACACCTACGGGTCCCATACCCGGCCCCCCACCGCCATGAGGGATAGCAAAAGTTTTATGCAAATTCAAATGACAAACATCAGCGCCTATCATGGCAGGCGAGGTAAGCCCGACCTGCGCATTCATGTTAGCACCATCCATATAAACCTGCCCGCCATTCTGATGAATGATGGAAGTGATTTCTTTTATCGATTCTTCAAACACACCGTGAGTAGAAGGATACGTTATCATCAGCGATGACAAATTATTCTTATGCAGCCCGGCTTTTTCTTTCAGGTCGTTGATGTCAACATTTCCGTTTTCATCAGTACGTACCACTACTACTTTCATTCCGGCCATTACAGCACTCGCGGGGTTTGTTCCATGAGCAGACTGAGGAATCAGCACTACATTCCTATGGCCTTCTCCTTTATGTTTCTGGTAGTAATGAATAATCATCAGCCCGGCATATTCACCCTGCGCACCTGAATTTGGTTGAAGCGACACACCTGCAAACCCGGTGATTTCACACAAGTGTTTTTCGAGTTCTTTAATAATTTGCCTGTATCCTTCTGCCTGGTCTGCCGGAACAAACGGATGCAATGAGCTGAAATGCCTCCAGCTAAGCGGAACTAATTCTGATGCAGCATTCAGCTTCATGGTGCATGAGCCCAACGGAATCATGGAGTGTGTAAGAGATAAATCTTTTTTCTCCAGCTTTGAGATGTACCGCATCATTTCCGTCTCGGTGCGGTGTGTATTAAATACAGGATGGGTGAGGATTGCAGAAGCTCTTTTCAGTTCAGAAGGAAAATTTCCAACGTCATTACCCGGTGAAGTCATTTTTTCAGGCTTCGCATTTTTCGCCTGTGCAAAAACAGAAATAATTTTTTCCAAATCCTTTTCATCGGTGGTTTCATCCAATGAAATTCCTACACAGTTATTGTCATACCTGAAATTAATTTCATTCTTCAGCGCAATCTCTTTTATTTTCCCGGTCAGCTCTCCGGCTTCTACGCAAAGCGTATCGAAATAATTTTTGTTCAGTTGCTTATACCCGAGATTTTTCAATGTACCGTTTAGGCTTCCCGCAAGCCCATGAACCCGCGATGCAATTTTCTTTAATCCATCCGGGCCATGATACACGGCATACATCGAAGCCATTACCGCCAGCAGCACCTGTGCTGTGCATATATTTGAAGTTGCTTTATCTCTGCGTATGTGCTGCTCTCTGGTTTGTAGTGACATCCTCAGCGCGCGATTTCCATGTGCGTCCTTTGAAACACCTATGATTCTTCCCGGCATTAGCCGCTTAAATTCTTCCGATGCAGAAATATAAGCCGCATGCGGGCCACCGTATCCAATCGGAACTCCAAATCGCTGTGTGGAACCTATCACAATATCAGCGCCCCATTCCCCGGGAGGAATAAGTAGAACGAGTGATAAAATATCAGCAGCAACTGCAATCCTCACATTATTATGTTTCGCAAAAGTTACCCACTCTGAGTAATCATGGATTTCACCGTTTGCATCGGGATACTGAAGCAGCGCACCGAAAAATGTTTTATCGGGAACAAACGTTTTAAAGTCATCAATCACCAGTTCAATTCCCAACGGTGCGGAGCGGGTTTTAAGAACTTCGAGAGTTTGGGGAAAGCAACGCTTGTCAACAAAAAATTTATTTGCTTCTCCCGTTTCTCCGTGACCGGAGCGGCTGGCAAACAACATGTGCATTGCTTCACCTGCTGCTGTTGCTTCATCCAGCAATGATGCGTTAGCTATAGGCAACCCGGTAAGTGAAACAACCATGGTCTGGAAATTCAGCAGTGCTTCCAACCGACCTTGCGCAATCTCTGCCTGGTAAGGCGTATAGGCGGTGTACCATCCCGGATTTTCAAAAATGGTTCTTTGAATTACAGAAGGCACAATACAATTATAATATCCCTGCCCTATATATGATTTATAGACTTTGTTTTTGTTAGCAATCTCTCTAAGCTCCTTAAGGTATTGCCACTCGGTAAGCGCTTCGGGAATATTCAAATCACGATTCATGCGTATGGACGCAGGAATCGTTTGGCTAATAAGCTCATCAATGGATGAAGCATCTATTTCAGCAAGCATTTTTTCTGCATCTTCTTCAGAAATGCCTATGTGCCTGCTTTCGAACTCTGTTTTGGTCATAATTTTCATAAACGGGAGCGCAAAGTTAATATTGAAAATGGTATGCGTAACAGGAATCGGTTCTGCCAAAATTGGCACGTTTGAAACTAATAAAAGGAGGCGGATACAGGATAATTTTAAAACTGTACTTTTGAAAAAACTCTTTTATGCTAAGAATCGCTTTCGCTTTTTTTATCATTATTTTCCTGCAGTTTTCATGGAAAACAGCAATATCACAGGACGTGCTTACGCTTTATAACGGAAGAAAAATCTATACCAAAATTGTTGAGGTCAATGCGGAATACATTATTTACAAGCATTCTACCGACATTAAGGAAAGAAACAAAAGCATTTTGCTGGCACGGGTTTTTTCCATTGAAAGTGCGGGTAAGGAAGAAGTGCTTTATAAGCCCGACCAACTCGACCCCGACCTTTTCAGCATGGATGAAATGCGGATGTTTATAAAAGGAGAGCAGGAAGCTATGCGGTTTTACGATAGCGATGCATTAAAAATAACAAGCGTTGTTGTAGGTGTTGCAAGCGGTTACTTTGGTTTTTTCTACGGGCTTATAGGCCCGCCTCTTTTTACGACCGTTGTAGGGAGTTTTTCGCCCAGGATGTCGAAGCAAAAAATCACCGACCCTGAACTTTTAAATAGCCCTGATTTTGTTGAGGGGTATTCCAAAAAAGTAAGGGATTACAAAATCCGCAAGTCCATTGTGTGGGGCGGAATAGGATATGGAATTGGATTGGTTGGATTTATTGTTTTGGCCAATAATAAATAGCCGGAATTTTTTGCTCCGGTTTCCTGTATCGGTCTATTGTAGTTATTGAAAGCAGATTATATCTGTTGAACCTGCTTTACCTTTGCCCATCATGTATCGCAATACGCAGCATTGGATTAAAACGCTTGAAGATGCAGGGGAGCTTGTCCGCATCAGGGAGTATGTTAACCCGCATCTTGAAATTCCTGAAATCACAGACCGCGTATCAAAAGCTGACGACAGTAGGAATAAAGCATTGCTCTTTGAAAACACCGGAACAAAATTCCCGCTTCTTATAAATTCTTTCGGCACCGAAAAGAGAATGGCAATGGCATTGGGTGTTAAAAATCTGGATGCTGTTGGAAAGCAAATTGAAGAGCTTCTGAAACAACTGATGAAGCCGAAGGATTCCATTTCAGAAAAGCTAAAAATGCTTCCCACCCTGAGCAGCATTGCCTCATGGATGCCCAAAGTAAAAAAAGGAAAGGGTGAATGCCAGGAAGTGGTGATGCAGAATCCTGATGTTACAAAATTTCCTGTGCTGCAATGCTGGCCGCGAGATGGAGGCCCGTTCATCACGTTGCCCATTATCCACACCAAAGACCCGCAAACGGAAATACGCAATGTAGGTTTATACCGCATGCAGGTTTATTCTCCCACGCTTACGGCCATGCACTGGCACCGGCATAAAGTTTCGGCACGGCATTTTGCAGAATATAAAAAGCTTGGAATAAAAATGCCTGTTGCTGTTGCGCTGGGTGGCGACCCGGTATATTCTTATGCTGCCACGGCCCCTATGCCCGACGGCATTGACGAATATATGCTGGCGGGTTTTATACGAAAGAAAAAAGTTGAGTTGGTTCAGTGCCTTACCCAGGATGTGCAAGTGCCTTCTGATGCAGACATTATTATAGAAGGATATATTGACCCCGAAGAAGAATACATTCTTGAAGGCCCGTTTGGAGATCATACCGGGTATTATTCATTGGCAGATTATTATCCGCGGTTTCATATCACCTGCATTACGCATCGCAGAGATGCCGTTTATCCCGCTACTATCGTTGGTATTCCTCCGCAGGAGGATGCATGGCTGGGCAAAGCCACAGAGAGAATTTTTCTGGTGCCCATAAAGATGACCATGGTTCCCGAAATAATTGACATGGAACTTCCGGTGCACGGAGTGTTTCACAACTTAGCTATTATCAAAATAAAAAAAGAGTATCCGGGACAGGCGATAAAAGTGATGCACTCTCTTTGGGGAGCAGGGCAGATGATGTTCAACAAATTTATGATTGTGGTGGATGGCGATGTAAACATTCACGATTACGAGGAAGTTGCACGATACATTTTGCAAAACTGCAATCCATCTGCTGATATCCATTTCACACAAGGACCGGTTGACGTACTTGACCACTCATGTTCGGTGATGGCTTTCGGGGGCAAGATGGGTATTGATGCAACAAAAAAATTCCCGGAAGAAAACACCCCACCCCTAAATCCCCTCTCCAAAGGAGAGGGGACTTTTGCCGGAGCAGCTTCTTCAACAAAAGAAAGTAACCCTCTCCCCTTTGGGGAGAGATGGAGGGGGGTGTCATTCCCTGAAGTATCAGACATAAATTCTTCCCTCCTTGAAAAGAACATTTCACTCATTTTTATTACTGTGCAGAAGAACAGAAAAAATCATATCAAAGAATTGTCAGAAAAAATATTTAAAAGCGGAATACTCGAAGGAATCAAAGTAGTCCTCTTTCTCGACCATACCATTGACATTACTTCTGTTGCCGATGCTGTTTGGCGCTTTACAAATAATGTTGACCCAAAGAGAGACTCTATAATACTTCCTGATAATAACTCCCTCCCCTCGGGAGAGGGCAGAGGTGGGGTCATTTTTTTAGATGGCACCCGCAAAACCAAAGCTCTCGATGGCTTTGAACGCGACTGGCCCAACATACTTTGCTCCGATGATAAAACAATTCAAAAAGTGGACGAGATATGGAATGCGCTTGGCCTTGGAGAATTTATTCCTTCTCCATCGCTTAAATATCAAAAGCAGTTATACAAAGGTGGCGCTGTAGTGGAAGAATGAGGATTTCACAGGTTACTTATGTGAAATATTTTTAATTCAGAATTAATTTATCTTGCATCCTTATTAAAAATTTACCTGACATGAAAAATTTTTCTCTACTTCTCATCTCATTTGTTTGCATCACATTCTGCGGCAAAGCACAGAGCTTTGACGAGAACTACGTAGTTTGGTCTGCCGGCTATGGGCTTGGCAGTTGGTGGGATGCCATTGCCAGCAGCGCGGAATCGAACAGCGCTGTGACGGAATTTAGAAAATCTTCCACCGGCCCGCTTTATGGTAAGATAGAATTTGGCCTTTCTGACGAGCAGGGAATCGGAGTTAATCTTGCCTGGGTAGGCCGTAGTTACACATACAATTATCGCGGGTATAGCAGTGCCAGCGGCAGCGACACATCTTACCTGGAGAAGCAGGATTATTCCTCTTTCAGTTTTTTGCTACGCTACAACAGGCATTTCAGCGATAACGATAAAGTAGATGCATACTGGGGTGTGGGCATTGGTTACCGAAGTGATAATTACACGTATTCCAGTAACGACCCCAACAACGGAACCAATCATCTTGAATTCAACTCCATCTTTCCTCTCGGCTTTGATGCAACCTTAGGTGTGCGCTTTTATTTTACTCCCCGCCTTGGTTTATATGTCGAAACGGGTTTTGCCAAATCGGTGATTCAGTTTGGTTTGGTGGGTACAATCGGCAATAATTAAAAGGGCATATAACCCGCATAAATTATAGCCTTTTACCTTTTAAACAGGTGTTTGTATGTTAAAAAATATTTTTGTTCATTTAAAATTAATTTTCCTATGTTTACCCGCAGAACCAATAAATAATAAAACCACTAAAAAAATCATTCACATGAAAAAAACACTCACTTTATTTCTTTGCCTCCTGACAGCAATGTTCATGGGTGGAAAAACTTCTTCTGCGCAAGCGTTTGAGGAAGAAAAATCAGTCGTATCGCTTGGCTACGGTTTCGGAACTTTGGCAAGTGCTCTTGCTGCTAACTTTAAAAGCGAAGACGGATACAAATTTACTAATTTCGGACCGATGTATGCTAAATGGGAATATGGCATTGGAGAAAGCATAGGCGTAGGGATTAACATTGCTTATGTTGCTTATACTTTTGAGTATAACACCACAAATCAAGCAATTACTGGTTATGATGCTTTCGGTAATCCAACTTACTCTAATAGTACGTACAATTATAAAGATGAATTCAATTCCGTCAGCGCGCTGCTCCGTATCAACTGGCACTTCGGAGATAACGACAAGCTGGACCCTTACTATGGAATAGGAATCGGTTACAGAACCGGTAACTGGAGCTTTACCTCAAACGACCCATCAGGAACACAATCTGTTGACCTGGTTAATCCCATTCCTCTTGGTTTTGAAACCACTTTTGGACTTCGTTTCTTGTTCTCAGAGAATTTCGGAGCATATCTTGAAGCAGGCGCTGCAAAATCTGTAATGCAGGTTGGTTTCTGCGGAAAGTTCTAAAAGAGAATCAACATACCTCATCAAATAAAAAAGTCTTCCGCAGAGCGGGGGACTTTTTTTATTGTGCTCTGTCAGGATTTATTTTGAACCGAACACGTAAGCAAGGCGCAGCCCAATATATGAATACGTGGTGTTCTTTTCTGAAGTAGTTGTTTGTTGTGTAACAGGATTTGTAGAAGTTACCGTTGCCTTTACAAATATCATCTGGTAACGTATGCCAAAATCGAGGTTTGCCAGGTGAAAGCCAAGTTCAGGCGCCAGCCCGAAGTCACTGCTGGTTTTGGTATTATCCGAGGTAGAACTGTATCCATTTACAATCGTTTCGCTTGAAACTTTAAATGAACTCACATGCACCCCCGTTTCAAGAGCAACATAAAAGCCATCCATCATCTTTTGCGTATAATACTTTAAACCAATCTGTATGGGAATCATGGTGCTGGTAGTTTTTCTCCTGTATTCATTATAATAGGGAACGCCCGATGAAATTTCATCACCCCCGAAAGAGATTAATCCGGCAGTGCCGGTTAAGCTCAGCTTATCGTTGAGCGGTTGCTCAAAACGGAGCGTGCCTCCAACGCCAACGTTCGATTGGTCGGCAAAATCGCCTATGGGTGCAGCAACTTCTACACCTAACGAAAGCCGTCCGTTCTGTGCCTTAGCAGTAACAGACAAAAGCGCCATGCATAATAATGCAATTAGTTTTGTTTTCATTCCACGATAATTTTGAATACAAAACTACCGTTGCCGAAAATTAATCAGGATAATTTTCGATATGTTACACAAAAAAAACGGTGAGCGTAAGAAAAGGAAGGATAAC
The DNA here is from genome assembly GCA_002215675.1 of Bacteroidetes bacterium 2013_40CM_41_45. Taxonomy (GTDB): domain Bacteria; phylum Bacteroidota; class Bacteroidia; order AKYH767-A; family 2013-40CM-41-45; genus 2013-40CM-41-45. The sequence continues at coordinate 75,669 of NGFH01000004.1, forward strand.
TAATAAATTATTGCAGACCAATAGTTAAAGCGCAAACCGTAATCCTATTTTCAATCCGATAGATGAATTAATATAGTCTTTCTCTAAGTTGGGACTATAATCGCCCCGGTCTTTCCAATACAAATATGTTTGGTTCTGATAAACAACTTCTGCTTTTTTGTTTTTTACATTTACCAAGCCAAAACTATATTGCGGCATAAGGGTTAAACACTTTTTATCTGAAAGCATTATCCTGATGCCTATGCCGGCAATTAACCCATAATCATAAGCATTATATGGCTCTTCTTTCAAGGAGGCATTTATGTTTATAGTAGTGGTGCTTGAAGTTAATGATTCAGTAAGTGATTTACCCTCAGCTGTAGCGGAGCCAATGCTGCCATCATACAGAAAAAGTTTATTTTCATCTTTATACGATACAAGCAGCGCAGCATAACCACCTGCAGCAGCTATTAACGATACTTTTTTTCCGGGAGAATGTGTATAATAAATCTGCAGAGGCACCTCGATATAATTTAAAGATAACTTTCTTTTATATTCAATGGTAAATCCTGAATAGTTATACATATAGTTGTAATATTCGTGACCGAGCATTGAATAGGTAAGTCCTATGCTTACACCTATACGCTCGTTGATATTGTAACCTGCCGCGGCTCCAATGCTTATCTTTGGAGTAAAGGCAGTGTGCATGGGCACATAATTGCCAGAACTGTCTAAAATATCAGTGTGCAAAAAATAATCTCCGATCCTGGAGTTTTTTATTTCAGCGCTGCCGTCCAGCCAAAAACCTTTTTGCGCATGTGAACCAGTTGGAGAAACAAAAAATAAAATTGCAACGAGAATAATTGTTTTAGCTTTCATGAAAGGGCCGGCCAGGTTTTTATGGGTTACGAAACTAAGCACATTTTTTTGTTTGCAGTAAAATTATTTTTCTTCCGGTGCCTCTGCAGCATTTTTCTTTTTTGAGGACGAAAAAAATTTAACGCCCAGCGTAGCTCCAATGGTGCTGAAAGGAAATGAGGGCCTTAGTCTTTCATCTGGTGCATTAGGGTTGGGTTCATCAACGAGATGATACGTATTCTTGACTGAGCCGGGCACATACTGTGTAAGCATTTCGGGTAAATAATTCTGGTGACAAAAATTCACTTCAAGAAAAACAGAAGTGGTTTGATTTTCAGAAAAGTCAATGCCAAAGGCACCCGTCCATCCGAAAGATGTGCCTCCTCTGAATTCCTGCCGTGCAAATACCGGGGTGGAACCGCCGGAAGAAGGAACAAAGTATGTTTCATCATCATTAAGTTCGGTGGCAATGCCGAGGATGAATCCGAATTTTGCATACAACTTATTTTTCTTTTCCGAAGAAACTTTTAAAGCAGGCATAATACGGATAGTTTTTCCGCTTACCATATCGGTAACATTGCCAACAGTTGTATCGAAAGTTACAAATTCATACGTGGAGCCGGTGACGTACCATATTCCAATGTCAAAACCAACATTATTGTTTACCATATAGCCGGTGTTCAGTCCCAGGGTAAGCCCTTTTCCGAAGGACCCATAAACATTTTTGTCAGCACCGCCCGGTGATTCAATACCGATGCGTTCGCCTGCAGGAAACCCGTAACCGAATGCCCCGCTGAAATAAGAACTCTGTGCAGTTGCCAGGGTGTGCAAAATAATTATGGTGGCAAATGCCGTAAATAGTTTCATGTTTAAATTTCTTAAACAAAAATAGGAAAGATTTACTCTGCACCTGGCATTCATCGTATTGGTCATAACAGGGATATAATCAACTTTACTATTATTTAACCTTTTCTGAAAAATTTTATCCGCACCTTTGCAGAGAATTTTAATATGAAACAGAAAAAACAGGAAGACGATTTACTGAAGCCGGAAAAAATTGCCGGGGAGCTGCTCGAAATTTTCACGAATAATCCGGGTAGAAATTATAATCCGCGGCAGCTTGCAAAAATGCTGCGCAAAGACGCAGTAAAAGAAGAGGGAAAAGAAACAATCAAATCCCGCTATGAAGACCATTTCAACAAGCTCATGCGGCAGGCAGTAGCTTCTGTCATTGACAAACTGGTTAAAGAAGAAAAAATTATTGAAGCCGAGCCATATCGCTATAAGCTTAAACCCGTTCATGCGTTTATGGAAGGGATACTTGATGTTACCCAAAGCGGAGCGGCCTTTCTTTTATCGGAAGATGGCGAAGACGATATATATATATCGGAAAAATACCTGCGCAATGCCCTTCATGGCGACAGGGTGAAGGTGCTGCTTCATCCCCGCCATAAAAACAAAAAAATGGAAGGAGAAGTGATAGAGGTGCTGCAGCGCGCCCGGACTCATTTTACCGGAACTGTTCAGCTTTCAAATAAATATGCATTCCTTGTTCCCGACAGTCCGAGAATGCACACTGATATTTTTATTTCGCCCGAACATATTAACGGAGCTCAGAACGGAATGAAAGCCGTTGCTGAAATACTGGAGTGGGAGAAGGGCAGAAAAAACCCTATCGGGAAAATCGTTGAGCTGCTGGGAATGCCCGGTGAAAACGAAACGGAAATACTTTCAATACTTACGGAGTTTGGTTTGCCGAACCGTTTTCCAAATAAAGTGGAAGCTGAAGTATCTACCATAAGAGACACTATCTCGCAGGCAGACATTGCCGTGCGTAAAGATTTTCGCACCGTAACAACCTTCACTATAGACCCGGTTGATGCGAAGGACTTTGACGATGCACTATCTATCAGGAGAACTGAAAATAACCAATGGGAAATCGGCGTGCATATTGCCGATGTAAGTCATTACGTAAAGGAAGATTCACTGCTTGATACGGAAGCATACTCAAGGGCAACATCCGTCTACCTGGTAGACCGCGTGGTTCCCATGCTTCCCGAAAAACTTTCCAATGATTTGTGCTCTCTTCGCCCTAAGGAGGATAAGCTTTGTTATTCAGCCGTGTTTACGATAGATGACCAAGCCGTAGTTCATTCAAAATGGTTCGGGCGAACGGTGATTCACTCTGATAAAAGATTCACGTATGAAGAGGCACAGAAAATTCTTGATGAAGGCAAGGGAATTTTTTATGATGAATTAAACGAACTCAACCGGCTTGCAAAAATTCTGCGCAAAGAACGATTCGGCAAGGGCGCCATTGGTTTTGAGAAAACCGAAACACGGTTTGCGCTGGATGAAAAAGGAAACCCTGTCAGTGTATTTCTGAAAGAAACTCTGGAGACCAATAATCTTATTGAGGAATTTATGCTGCTTGCAAACAAATATGTTGCGGAGCTTGTCGGCAAAAGCGGCGGGAAGAAAATGGATTTTGTATACCGCATTCACGAAGGCCCCGTTGCAGAGCGAATTGCCGATTTTGCCCGCGTTGCCGGAGCATTCGGATATAAAATAAATACGAGCAATGATAAATCCATCAGCAAATCGCTGAATAAATTATTGCAGGATGTTAAAGGCAAAGACGAACAAAATATGCTGGAGCAATTAGCCATCCGGAGCATGTCCAAAGCACGATACACTTCCGATAATGTTGGGCATTATGGATTGGCGTTCGATTATTATACGCATTTCACATCGCCTATCCGCAGGTTTCCCGATGTAATGGTTCATAGGTTGCTCGATAATTTCCTGGAAGGAAAAAGAACCGGCGCAAAAAACCTGGAAGACCGCTGTAAACATTGCACCGATATGGAAATACGCGCCACCGATGCGGAAAGAGCATCCAATAAATTTATGCAGGCAAAATTTATGCTCACAAAAAAAGGACAGGAATTTGCAGGCATCATTACCGGTTTGACCGATTGGGGAATTTTTGTAGAGATAACGGAAAACAAATGCGAAGGTATGGTGCGCATGCGCGATTTAGAAGATGACTTTTATGAATTTGACGATTACAATTTCAGGATTAAAGGAGCCCGCACAGGAAAAATTTATCGCCTTGGCGACCACGTGAAAGTGAAAGTTAAAAATGCTGATCTCGTTAAAAAGCAAATAGACCTTTTAATGGCTGATGCGACAGGGGATAAGTCAAATACAAACAGACCTAAAAAGCACTACAAAAAGTTTCATAAATAAATTACGATGCATTTATGCGAAAGGGATTGAAGGTTCTGGTCTTAGCTGCCGGCTTAGTTTGCTGTCCTGGTAATTGGATGTCCCTTATGACAAATTCCTTTTTACTAAACCGTCTGCCATGACCGATAACTATATCGTTGTCTTTGACGGAGTTTGTCATTTGTGCAATGGCTTTGTCAATTTTCTCTTGAAGCACGATAAAAAAGACCGGCTGCGGTTCGCTTTACTTCAGTTTGCCGGCAATTTGGAGGCTGACGAAATCATAAAGCAAAACATTTCTTCAACAGACTCCATCGCTTTGATTGCAGACCGTAAGGTTTATTTCCGGTCGACCGCTGTCCTGAAAATTATGAAACGCCTGGGAGGCGGGTGGCAATTTTTTTATGTTTTTATGCTCATTCCCCGACCTATTCGTGACTGGGTTTATGATGTTGTGGCCCGTAACCGGTACAAATGGTTCGGCAAGAAGAACGAATGTATGGTGCCGGATGAAAAAGTGAGAAGAAAATTTTTGTGACTTCATTCCCCAAACCCCTTCTCCTTCAGGAGAAGGGGAGTACGATCCGGAAGAATCCCCTCTCCTAAAGGAGAGGGGACGAAAGGGGTGAGGTAATGAACGTGTTTTACAATTAAAGAGTCAGCACCATCTGCTTTTTTCCGTAATCAATTTCTGCTTTATGTTTTTGCAAAACATCCCCTCCTAAAACGCCATCTATTGCAGGCAGCCCGAGCATCTGGTAACTTTTATTCACATTGTCTAGGTTGAGAAGAACAGATTCGAAATTATTTATAGTCAGCCCCCCGATAAAAAAATTTTCAAGCATAATAATGTGGCTCTTCATCCTGCTTGTGCCAAGGCCAATCGACAAACTGTGATGCCGCTTGAAACGTTTCTTGCGGAACAATTTTTTAATTCTCTTCTTGTCGAATACAGTCTTGGAAGCGCCCGTATCAACAAGCAGCTTAATGGCATTACCATTAATTATGGCATCAATTAAAAGATGCACACCTCCTTCATCGAGTGGAAGAAATGTGAGAGGGATGATGATTTTATCAGGGGAGAATTCATTCATAGGCGCTATTGATTTCGGATTTCGGATTTTAAATTGCGGAATCGAGTAATAATCCGCAATCCACAATTCGCAATTCGAAATTTCATTTAGTCCATTATAGCTTTAATTCCCGGCAAAATTTTTCCTTCAAAATATTCGAGCAAGGCGCCTCCGCCTGTGGAAACGTAGCTTACCTTGTTTTCATATCCAAATTGTACAACAGCAGCAGCGGAATCACCACCGCCTATAAGCGAGTAAGCTCCTTTTGCAGTGGCGTCTGCAACTGCCTTGGCGACAGCTTTAGTTCCCGTTGCAAATTTTTCCATTTCAAAAACACCCATAGGGCCATTCCATAAAATGGTTTTTGAATTGATAACCACCTCTGAAAAACTTTTTATACTTTCAGGACCAATGTCAAGCCCCATCCATCCCTCGGTAATTTTCTCAACCGGAGCAACAGCTGACTGCGCTTCATTTGAAAATGCATCGGCAATCACGGCATCCGTAGGAAGGTGAAGCTGAACGTTTTTCTTTTTTGCATCGTCCATTATCTTAAGCGCCAGGTCAAGCTTATCGGCTTCCACCAGCGACCTGCCGATATTTCCACCCTTAGCTTTCACAAACGTAAAAGCCATGCCACCGCCAATAATCAGATGGTTCACGCGTTCGAGAAGGCTGTCAATAACCAGGATTTTGTCAGACACCTTCGCTCCGCCCATGATTGCCGTCAACGGTTTTTCCGCATACCGCATAACTCGTTCTGCGTTTTCTATTTCAGCAGCCATCAGGTATCCGAAACATTTTCTTCCTGGAAAAAACTTTGCGATGACCGCGGTAGAAGCATGCGCACGGTGTGCGGTGCCGAAACCGTCATTAATATAAAAATCTCCGAGCTGTGCAAGTTTTTTTGCAAACGCTTCATCACCTTTTTCTTCTTCTTTATGAAAGCGAAGATTTTCCAGCAGAAGGACTTCGCCATTTTTAAGAGCGGACGATTTCTTTTCGGCTTCTTCGCCAATGCAGTCGTTGGCAAAGTATACCGTTACGTTTAGCAGAAGCATCAGGTGCTTCACTACATGTTTCAGCGAAAATTTTTCTTCCGGCCCCGACTTTGGCCTTCCATGATGCGACATAAGAATTGCCGAACCTCCATCGTTTAAAATCTTTCTTATGGTGGGTATGGCTGCGCGTATTCTTTTGTCATCAGTAATATGATATTCCTTGTCGAGCGGAACATTAAAATCAACCCGCACCAGCACTTTCTTCCCCAGGAAATCAAAATCGTCAACGGTTTTCATGCAGCAAAAATAAAAGGAAAGAAATATCGTTGATTTTCCGGAAGTTTTTTCAAATTTACAGCCATGCGTTTTGCAGACATTATAGGGCATTCGGAGCTAAAACAGCAATTAATTCATTCAGTTCTTGAAAACCGAATCAGTCACGCTCAGTTGTTTTTGGGTGCAGAAGGAACCGGTGCATTGCTCCTCGCCATTGCCTACGCGCAGTTTATTTCATGCACGCAAAAAAAGAAGGATGATTCATGCGGAGAATGTAATTCCTGCCTTAAGTTTTCCCGGTTCATTCATCCCGATGTACATTTTTCTTTCCCGGTTTCGCCTGTTAAAGGAATCACTAAACCCAAAAGTGTTGACTTTATTGCCGAATGGAGAAATGCGCTGACTCAAAACTCTTATATGTCTTTTTTGGACTGGACACAGCAATTGGAAATTGATAACAAGCAGCCGCAGATTTCTGTGGATGAAAGTGCAGATATTATTCACACATTATCTCTAAAAAGTGTTGAAGGTGGTTATAAATACATAATACTCTGGCTGCCGGAAAAACTTAATGCAAGCGCTGCAAATAAACTTCTCAAATCACTTGAAGAACCTGAACCGCACACATTGTTTGTCCTGGTAAGTGAAAACTACGAGCACATCCTTAGCACTATCTCTTCACGAACGCAGCTTGTGCAGGTAAGCAGGATTGCAGAGAAGGAATTAACTCATGTGATTGAAAAAAACTACGAGCTAAGTTTATCGCGGGCAAAAAATATAAGCCGCCTTGCAGAAGGAAATTATAATCTTGCCGTGAAGCTGGCTCTGAAAGATGATGCCCTGGAAAACTCTACAGAGCCGTTTCTTGCATGGATGCGACTTTGCTATTCATTGAATTATAAAGAGCTTATTTTGTGGACGGAAAAAATGCAGGAGAAAAAACGCGAAGGGCAAAAAAATTTCCTGGCTAATGCATTAGATATCTGCCGGGAGTGTGTGCTGATGAATTATGGGGATAATTCCCTGGTGCGCATTTCTGAAAATGAAATGGATGAGCTGAAACGATTCTCCCCATTTATTACTGTTAACAATGCAAACCAGATTATGGATAAACTTAGCAAAGCACATTATCATATTGAACGAAATGCAAATCCTAAAATACTTTTCCTGGCGCTCTCATTGGAGATGAACAAATTACTTACTCAAAAGCAAACAGAAAACGCTACAGTTTGATTGCGTAACTTTGCGCACGCTTTTATCAGGATAACTAATAGCATATAACATTTAACTTATTTAAAAATGGGCTGCAGTACAGGAGCAAATACAGGTGGGCAAACCGTTGCGGGATGCCGGAGTAATGGCACTTGCGGAACAGGCGGCTGCAACAAGCTGAATGTTTTTAACTGGCTGGGGGATATGCTGCTGCCCCCGGGACAGGCGCCTTTTGATGTAGTGGAAGTTCGCTTTAAAGGAACGCGAAAAGAATTTTATCGCAATAAGGAAAAGCTGGAATTAAAAACAGGGGATGTGGTGGCTGTAGAATCTACCGGCGGGCACGATATAGGTGTGGTTTCGCAGGTAGGAGAATTGGTACGGCTTCAGTTGAAGAGTAAAAATGTAATGGAAAATTCCGACCAGATACGGATACTCTACCGCAAGGCCAAAGAGGTTGACGTTGAAAAATGGAATTCGCTGCGGGATAAGGAAACATCTGTGCTGCATCGCACGCGGGCTATTATTGGAGACTTAAAACTTGAAATGAAACTGAGCGATGTAGAATTTCGTGGTGACGGAAAAAAAGCGACCTTTTATTACACGGCTGAAGGGCGCGTAGATTTCAGAGAATTAATCCGCAAGCTGGCCGAAGAGTTTCATGTGCGTGTAGATATGCGTCAAATAGGGATGCGGCAGGAAGCGGGACGCCTGGGCGGCATCGGTTCATGCGGTAGGGAACTTTGTTGTTCTACATGGCTTACAGATTTTAAAACCGTCACCACCAGTGCAGCGCGGTACCAGAATCTTTCATTGAACCCTGCAAAGCTGGCGGGACAATGCGGCAAATTAAAATGTTGCTTAAACTATGAACTTGATTCATACATGGATGCATTGCGAGACATACCTTCTTCAGACATTGTTCTGAAAACAGAAAAAGGCAGGGCGTTTCATCGCAAGACCGATATTTTTAAGCGCATGCTTTGGTATGCGCTGGAGACTGAGGATGAAAAAAGAACATCAGAGCAGGACGATGCATCGAGCTGGATTGCCTTAAGCGCAGAGAGAGCAAAAGAAATTATTGAGCTCAATAAAAAGAATCAGTTTCCTGTCGCACTGGCCGATAAAAAATACGTGGAAGAAATTGAAGAGGAACCGGAGTATGAAAATGCAGCAGGACAGGATAGCATCAGCCGGATGGACCGCCCGAAGAAAAAGAAGAAAAAGAAAAACCGGGGCCACAGGCAGGGCAGTAACAGGAACCAGCAACAAGGTCAGCAGCAAAAGCCGCAGAGTTAATAATATGATAATTGGAAAAATTGAAAAATTGAAAGACTGGAATATTCGAAATAAGATTTCTTCTATCATTCCATCCCTCCATTCTTCCCGATTATTTATTTATTTTTTTTTATTGATTCTTTTTGCCTCATGCGACAAGGCGCGTGTGTATGAAAAGAATATCAAAATTCCTAAGTTTGAATGGGATATGAATAATGTCTTGAAATTTGAAGTCCCTATAACCGATACGGTTGCTTCCTACAATATGTATTTCAATATCCGCAATGCTTCGGGATATTCTTTCAGTAATTTATTTTTATTTTTTACTGTTCGTTCACCGGATGGCAGGCGCGAACGCGATACCGTTGAAATAAGACTTGCCGATGAAACAGGAAAATGGATAGGTAATGGACTGGGCGATATTTGGGACAACAAAATACTATTCAAGGAAAATTTTCGTTTTCCAGTTTCAGGCACTTATTTTTTTGAAATGGAACAAGCGATGCGGGTAAACCCCCTCTCATATATTATGGACGCAGGAATAAGGATTGAATACGCGGAAAAGACTCAACCTAAGGGGTGATTTCATTCCCACTTTCAATTTATTTTTGCTTAATTTCTTTTTTGTAATTTCACCTTCAATGATACAACGAATTCTTATAGCGGACGATGATGTAGATACATGTAACCTCTTATCGGGTTTTCTGAAACGCAAAGGTTACGAAACATACACAGCATACAGCGGAACGCGTGCCCTGGAGGCGCTCTCGCAATCACCGGTGGATATTTTTATCTGTGATTTTCGCCTGGGCGACACCGATGGAATGGAGATGCTGATTAAAATAAAAAAATCGCATCCGCAATTACCGGTCATAATGATTACAGGGTATTCAGATATCCGTATGGCAGTTAATGTTATTAAAGCCGGTGCGTTTGATTATATCACCAAACCTCTTATTCCTGATGATATTCTTCACCTGATAAAAAAAGTTTCTGAATCTTCGGGAAACGGAAAAGTGAACACAGATTCTGTAAACACAATTAAGCCGGAAGAAAATTCCGACGGATACATTCGCGGCATTAGCAGGCAGTCAGAAGAAATGCAGCGACAAATCGAGTTGGTTGCACCTACTGAATACAGCGTAATTATTTATGGCGAGAGCGGTTCGGGGAAGGAAGCAGTGGCCAGGATTATCCATGAAAAAAGCAAACGGGCAGGCAAGCCGTTTGTTGCTATGGATTGCGGAGCTATTCCGAAAGATATTTCTGCCGGAGAACTTTTCGGTTATGAAAAAGGCGCATTCACGGGCGCAGTAAACTCCAAACCCGGACATTTTGAAATGGCAAACGGAGGTACGTTATTTCTTGATGAGGTTGCCAATCTGCCTTACGATGTGCAGGGTTCATTGCTTCGCGTGGTGCAGGAAAGAAAATGCAGGCGGTTGGGAAGCACAAAGGATATTACTCTTGATGTGCGTATACTGATTGCATCAAATGAAAATTTACTCAGCGCTTGCAAGGCAGGGAGATTCCGTGAAGACCTATATCACCGCTTTAACGAGTTCAGCATTCATGTGCCTGCATTGCGCGAAAGAAAAGATGATATCGTTCCCCTGGCAACGCATTTCCTTACGGTCGTTAATAATGAGCAGTCAAGAAATGTCAGGGGATTCAGCTCAAAGGCAGAAAGCATTCTGCGCGAATATCCATGGCCCGGAAATGTACGCGAGCTTAAAAACGTAATTCGCAGAGCGGTGCTGATTAATACGAGTGAAGAGCTGGATGCATCTTCTTTCCCCGAAGAAATGATAGCCATGTCGAGCGAACCTGCTACAGGAGAAGTGAATCTTAAAGATGCTGCGCTTCATGCAGAATATGAAATGATAAAAAAGGTTCTTAACGAGGTGAACAATAACAAAAGTAAGGCGGCAAAAATTCTGAATATAGACCGCAAGACACTCTACAACAAGTTGCGCCAGTTCAATCTTGACAGTTAAAAGTCATACGTTATACGCCGTTATGCAGGATTATTTTTTCGTATAACATTCTTTACCAATGATTTTTTCAGGAAACCATTACCGCATCCCCGATTTTTATGTAGGACTGGTTTCCGCGCTGTGCGTGCTTCCTCTTTTCCTGAATTTATTGGGAATCGATTTCGGAAATGTTGTCGAGCAGCTTTCTCCTGTAAAAGTGGTTGAGATGACCCAAATTGAAGAGCAGCCGGGCTACCGCGATTTGCTTACCGGAAGGTACGTTCACACCATACTGGTAAGCGTATCAGTTTCTATCGCAATTCTTACCCTGGTACTTGCAATGATTGATTACAACATAAGGAGAGAAGCCGGAACGCTGATTGTTGCCATGGCATTTTTCTGCGCGGCGTTGCTCGAGGTATTTCACCTGTTGGTTGCAACACGTGTCATTGCAACAACTGTAAATTCATTTTATCTTACTTCGTACACCTGGTTTTTCTGCCGGCTTTTTCTTGCATCCATTATATCGCTTGGAATAATTTTTTACCTGTCACCAACACCGAAAGGCAAGGTGCCTTCTCAAAAACGTTTCGGTAACTTTCTCGGTTATGTCTCCCTCACTTTTTTTGCTGTCACTATATTGACCATAGCTTTTCTTTTGCTAAGCACCAATGTATCACATACTGCATACCCATACAGGAACAATTCCAGGCAGTTCGAAATGATTCCGCTGGCGGTGTATCTCTTTTTAACATTTTATCTTTTACCGCGATACTGCGAACGCCTCCCTACGGTTTTTTCAAAATCACTTTTATTAAGTATGATTCCCGCTGTGGCAGCGCAGCTTTACATGACGTTCGGCTCGCTTGAATTGTTTGATAATAATTTTAATGTATCGCATTTCCTGATAGCGGGAGTTTATTTTATTCCCTTTGTAGGATTGAGCTTGAATTATCTTGAGGCACACCGGAAAGAAAAGCTGGCAACAGACGCGCTCATCAAGGCAGAAAAGTTTGCAATGACGGGAAGAATAGCCCGCACGCTGGCGCACGAAGTGCGAAACCCTCTTACAAACATTAATCTTTCGGCAGAGCAGTTGCGTTCTAATGTGCTGCCTGCAGAAGAAACAGGGAAGAAATACATCGAAATCATTGAACGAAATTCAAAACGTATCAATGACTTGGTAAGTGAAATGCTCAATATCTCCCGTCCTTCAGAACTTAAACTTGCTCCCCACAATATCAGCGCGCTGCTCAACGAAACACTGGCCGTAGCGCAGGACAGAATACAACTTAAAGACATCAAGGTTGAAAAAAAATTGCCTGAACAGATGAAACCGATGATGCTGGATGTAGAAAAATTTCAGACAGCGTTGCTCAACATTATTATCAATGCCATCGAAGCGATGGAAGAAAAAAAAGGGTTGCTGAGAATTTCTGTCTCAGCAAAAGAAAATGCCTGCGATATCATTGTTGAAGACAACGGGAAAGGACTGGAGCCCTTCCAGATCATTCACATCTTTGAACCTTTCTATACCACAAAATCTACCGGCACCGGCTTGGGACTTTCGGCAGCAAAAAGTATTATAGACAGTCACGGAGGAATTATTAATGTAGAAAGCTTGCCCGGCAAGGGGACACGCTTCATTATTACGTTAGGGGTTTCAGAACCTGCTGCTTCCTGAATTCTATTTTCCCAACCGCACTCCAAGGCCGAATATCAATTCGCTGGGTGATGCAAAATTTGATTGCGATGATTCGGAGGAATTAATTTTTAATCCCTGGTAGTGGACACCAAGTCCTATTCTTCCTAATTCAACCCCGGCACCAACGCGGTATCCCATGCCACCCTGTTTTATGCTCACGTTTTCATTATTAAAATTTTCCGTAACACTAAGCACCTTGTTGTAAACAGGCCCGGCCTCTATGACCACAGGCCCCAACAGTTCAAGGCCGAACATTACAGGAATTTCGAGACGGTTCATTTTGAAATCCGCAGACTCTGTATTTGTTTCGCTCTGTATATCCACCGTTCCTGAACGGTGATTCAAAAGCAGTTCCGGTTTTCCATAAAATGGTCCCGCATTAAGCTTCATATAAAAGCCCGCTTCATATCCCATTATATTATCTCCTTTAATAGCGCTGGTTGCGCTGTTGGGAATTTCTGATATTTTCACCGACCCGGTTGATACGCCTCCCATAATTCCGCCCGTAATTCTTTGGGCGCTTGCCTGCACTGCCAAAAGCAGAAGAACCACAGGCAAAATTTTTTTCAATGATTTCATGATAATTTTTTTTAAATAAATAACGATTCAATAGTTTTAACTGAGCGAAGGGTCAAATACTTCGGCAAACAAACCGTAGAGGTTACCCTTCTGCAAAAGTTTCAGCGTCCATAAATTTTCGGGAGCTGCATTAAATAGTTCGTTGGCGTGAATATCGGATACCCACCATTTATTGTCAGCAATTTCAAATTCAAGCTGACCGCTGGTCCATTCTACAGAGCCGACAAAGAATTTTATTTTTCTAAAGTCAATAGTGTCTCTCCTTATTAAATCTTCTATGCTCATCGGGTCTCCTCCATAGTAAATACCATTTCCGAAATAATCCGCTTCGGGAATTAAAGGCAGGTTATGCAGGTACGAAATGGTCTCCACAGATTCGGGCCCTCCGTAATAAATTCTTTTATTGATTTTAAATTCAGGGCTGTTCATCACTTCATATACGTGGATATTGCTAGCCTTATTGATGATGATTCCCCGCGTGCCGGTAGGGCTATAATCTGTAATGAGAATAACAGAGCGTCTGTAAATTTCTTCCCTCCAAAACGGCTGTGCTATTACGATAGAGCCAACTTTAAGTGCAGTGGAGAATTTTCTGTTATAAGTTGCAGGTCTCATGATATAGATTTTTGGTTTGTATAATTCGCTTAAAGAAAATATCGTACCCTATTTTTTTTATATCGCAATATTTGCCTGAAACAGTTTTTTTTGAAAAAAAAGTGGGGAAAATATTCTTCGTTTGGGGATATAAATTCTCTTTTTTTCTTTCCAAAATGGATCCACGAATTTTCAATTTGAAATGACGGATGAAATCGTTATGACAAATTAAAAATGTGGTTAAAAAAAATGAATTTTTTGTTATGCCTCAAAAATTTCAATATTTGAAAGATAGAAAGGTGCGGTTTTTGCAAATCCTGTTTATAACACAATTGTTTTTATACAATTTAAAAATCTTAAAAATGAAAAAGATAAAAAGATTGTTAACAAGTGTTGCAATTGCTGCTCTTGCAGTATGCGCTTCAACATTTCAAACAAAAGCAGAACCTGCTGTTGCGGTCAGCTTCCAGTTTTTTTATGATAACCTTTCGCCCTATGGAGCGTGGGTTTCATATCCAAGCTACGGATATGTATGGGTGCCCAGAGTATCTGCCGGTTTCAGGCCCTATTTTTCCAGCGGTAATTGGGTCTATACAGACTTAGGCTGGACATGGGTTTCGTCATACGACTGGGGATGGGCGCCGTTTCACTATGGCTCCTGGCTCGATGACCCATTTTACGGATGGCTGTGGGTTCCGGGATATGCCTGGTCTCCTGCATGGGTAACGTGGGGATATTATTCTGACTATTATGGATGGGCGCCTTTAGCTCCGGGAATTTCATTCAGCGTTTCATATTATCCGCCTATTGATTATTGGGTATTTGTTCCTCCAAGGTATATCACAGTTTCAGGATGGAACAATACATACTATGTTGCAAACAGAAACCGAATTGTATTTGACAACAACACCGCCGTCAGCAGTGTAAAGAGTATAAGGGTAGTAGATAATACAGGAACCTATAACGGGCAAAGATTTAGTGCCGGCCCGCCAAGGGCAGAATTTGAAAGAGCAGCAAATACAAAAATTGCTCCTGTTGCTCTACGGGAAAGTAATGCTCCGGGCAAAACGCAGCTCAGTGGTAATAGCGTAAGTATCTATCGTCCAAAAGTGGATGCAAGTGATAAATCAAGTGCTAAACCGTCCAAGGTCACTCCGCTTGAAAGTATGAAACGGTCAGGCGGTGGGACAAACGATGCAGGTAAATTGAAGAGCCGCGAAGGCAATGAGAGAACTGCTCCTGCTCCGGCAGTAAAAGAAAAAGCGCCTGCTAATAAAACTGCACCTGTGCAAAAGGAACAACCAAAGATGCAGGAACGCAAGCAACCGGCAATGGAGCAAAAGAGAAATGATAATGTACAACCAAGAACGAAGGAAAGACAGCCGGAAGCAAAACCTAAATCGAATGTTGAATCTTCACCGCAGATGAATGAAAGGAAGAATGCAGCTCCTAACCGTGAGAGGCCCGAACCGAGTCCGCAATACAGAGAAAGATCAAAGCAATCACCATCCGGTGAAAAAATTCAGCGCTCGCGGCAGAGGGAACCTCAACCTCAGGTAATGCCTGAAAGAAAACAGCAAATGGACAGGCAACCGCCAAGAGAACCAAAGGAACAGCGGCAACCTAATCAACCGCAACCACAGCAACGCGAAGAACATGAACCTCATATTCCAAAATAATTTTTTGGTTGGTTCGTTATAATAAAGAATTGTTTTCATGTTGGCACCGGTCCTCTTGCCAAAAGCAGGAGGGCCGGTGTTTTTTTTAAGGCAGTTCCTGCCAACCTCAGAACAGAAAAACTTTGGGGTTAGTCTTTAAAAATTGTCAACCACTTTGGCGTTAGGATAACGCTCAATCCACAATTTGAGGGCTGACATATCGGGAAGAGTAATGGTGGTACGATGGTCAAGACGCACCTTAATTTTTGCTTTCGTAGTTGCCTGGGTTAGAATAAGCGCTTTTTTTCTGGGATATTCCGGTCTTTTTGCTTTGTTTCTCATTTCCCAAATATAACATAATAATGCAGAAAAGCAATAGCTGGTATCATGAAGTTATTGAGGGTAAATTTCCCGTGCTAGTGACACCGTTCAATTCACGCATACTTTGCAGGTCATAGCTTCTTCCCTGGTATGGACACCTTTGTTAAGCACCTGCAATCCTTTGGAACCGTCGCGGAAAATAGTGATGCCTTTAGCCCCCAGTTTCCATGCCATTAAATATGCATTGGCAATGTCTTCCTCCGTTGCACTGTTGGGGAAGTTGATGGTCTTTGAAACAGCATTGTCTGTGTATTTTTGAAAGGCCACCTGGTGCCGAACGTGCCATACATAATCAATCTCCATCGCGGTTTTGAAAAGTTCTCTGCATGCTGCCGGTAGTTCTTTTATATTTCCGGCTACACCTTCGGATTTTATGTTTTCAATAACATTCTCAGAATAAAGATCATTTTTTTTCAGGTAGTCAATGAATAAACTGTTCACCTCCATGAGCGATTCATTCTTTAATACATGTTCACGCATAAACGCAAGCGCAAATAAGGGCTCGATGGAAGAAGAAGTATTGGCAATGATGGAAATAGTTCCGGTAGGAGCAATGCTGGTGCGCGTTGCATTTCTGATTTTAGTATGCGGATAATAAATACTCTTTTCCCAATTGCTGAATGCACCCCGCTCATTGGCCAATTCCATTGATGCTGCAAAACTTTTTTCGTTGATGAATTTCATTAGCCGCTCTCCCAAGGCAATTGCTTCTTCCGAAGCATAAGGTATTTCAAGCTTAATCAGCAACTCTGCCCAGCCCATAACGCCCAACCCGATTTTACGGTTTCCCGTCACCATATTTTTTATTTCGGGAATGATATAATTATTCACTTCAATCACGTTGTCAAGAAACCGCACAGCAGTAACTACTAAGTCTTCTAGCTTGCTGAAATCAATTTCTTTTCCCTTCGCACATTTTGAAACATCAATGGAACCAAGGTTGCACGATTCATAGGGAAGCAGCGGCACCTCACCGCAGGGATTAGTGCATTCAATACGTCCTATAGCAGGAGTGGGATTGGTTTTATTCATGGTATCCAGAAAGATAAGCCCCGGGTCGCCGGTGCTCCATGCGCTGTTTATGATTTGTTCCCAGATGTATTTTGCGTTCACTGTTTTCACTACCTCTTTATTGTGAGGGCCGATTAACTTCCATTCTTTTTCTTCTGCCACTGCATTCATAAAATCATCGGTAGCGCCAACGGAAATATTAAAGTTGGTCATTGTTTTTCCATCGCGTTTCATGTTGATGAATTCTTCAATGTCCGGATGGGTGCAATTAAGAATGCCCATGTTAGCGCCTCTTCGTTTGCCGCCTTGCTTTATATTATCGGTAGCGGCATCATAAATTTTCATGAATGAAATCGGGCCCGATGATTCTCCGCCTGTAGAGGCAACAAAATCATTTTTATTTCTTAGCTCGGAAAAATTAAATCCGGTTCCGCCCCCGCTTTTCTGGATGAGCGCTGTATGCAGCAGCGTGGTGAAGATGCCCGTCATATCATCATGCACCGGCAGCACATAGCAGGCGCTAAGCTGGTTCATATTGGTTCCGGCATTCATCAGCGTAGGCGAGTTAGGCACAAACTCCAGGGCGCTCAATGCGTCATAGAATTTCTTTTCCCATTTAGCAAAATCGTTTTTGCGGCCATATGAAAGCTCTGCTTTTGCAATAGCTGTTGCCACCCTTGCAAATAACTGCGCAGGTGTTTCGGCTATTTCGGCATTCTCATTTTTTAAAAGATACCTGCTTTGCAGCACACGCAGCGCATTATCAGTCAGCGATAATTCCATATCTATTTTTAGAGCGATTAAACAAATTTAAGAATAAATAAATCCTTCTGAATTTCTTATGAGATTGTGTCAAAAGTAAAAACAAAAGTCCCGTAAAACAGGACTTATTATAAGGTGGAAATGCAAACGACTTTAATGCGCTTTGCCGTATCTCTTTTAAGAGTATCCGTGCTTCTCATGGTATCCGTGCCTTTCACCATTTTCTTTGCTATTTCATGATGATGTAGTAAATTGCCATAAATGTATGATGCAATAATTATTGGGGCAGGCGCCAGCGGATTGATGGCTGCCCGCGAACTTTCGAGGGCGGGTATGAGTGTACTTGTTCTTGAAGCAAGAGACCGGTTGGGCGGGCGAATATTCACTTTCAGTGGTAATGGTTTTACGGTTCCTGTTGAAGCAGGAGCAGAGTTTATTCATGGTGATGTGCCTGTTACTATTGGCGTGCTCAATGAATATAAAATACCTTTTACAGAAACAGCAGGAGAATTCGTGCAGATAAGACATGGAAAGAAAAATAGAAGAGAAATCACCAGGGAACAATATCATGAATTGCAGGAGCGGTTGAGCATGTTAAATGATGATATGCCGGTTGAAGATTTTCTTAACCGTTTTTTTCAGGGCGAGGAATATGCTTCGCTTAGGGAATTTGTAAACGGTTTTATGATAGGTTATGAAGCGGCAGACCCGAAACGGGCAAGCATTTTTTCTTTCCGCGAAGACTGGTTTGATATGGGCGAGATGAACCAATACCGTGTAAATGGCGGTTACGGAAAAATGATTTCCGCTCTGGCAGATGAATCGGTGCGCAAAGGATGCATATTGCGCCTTTCAACAATAGTTAAAGCGGTACAATGGCAGAAAGGAGAAGTGACTGATGACTCAGGAAATGTATTTACAGCAAAAAAGATATTGGTCACTGTTCCGCTGGGCGTGCTTACGGCAGCTTCTCTCCTTAAAGACGCCATCGTATTTTCTCCACCTGTTCCTCAAAAAATAGAGGCTGCAGTAAAGCTGGGCTATGGTGACGTGATAAAAATAATTATGCAGTTCAGCGATGTCTTCTGGAAAACAAAAGATGTGGAGAAAGCCGCAGGTGAAAAGATTGCTGACTCAGGATTTATTTTGTCTGATGCTGAAATTCCTACATGGTGGACACAACTTCCCGATAATTCAACGGTGCTTACAGGCTGGCTTGCAGGCACCAATGCAAAAAAGTTTATGGGAATGGATAAAGAAAAAATTCTTGAAGCAGCGCTGCAATCGCTTGCATTTATTTTCCGTTTAAGCGCAGTCGTACTGAAGCAAAAATTAATTGCAGCCGAAATTTTTGATTGGTCAGCCGAGGCGTTTACACGAGGTGCATACGGTTACGCTACACCTGATGCATTGGTGCAGAAAAAAATTCTAAGCGCACCCGTTGAAAACATCTTATATTTTGCGGGCGAGGGTTTATACACCGGTAAGGAAACTGGCACAGTGGAAGCAGCACTGGCAAACGGCCTTGCCGTTGCAAAAGAAATCCTGGCAAGTGATAAAATAAAATTACAACACACCCCTTAGTCCCCTCTCGCCACCACATTGGCTTTTGCTAAAGGGGAAATTGCATCTCTAAAATTTCTCCCCACATATAATAGTGTGAAAGGGAATTAAATTTTCTACTTTCACATCTAATGGTGAAAGTAATAATCCCATACCGTCCGGAATTGACCGAATTGGCGCGAGAGTTTAGAAATAACCCCACACCTGCGGAAAAAATTTTGTGGCAGAAATTAAAGGGAAAGCAAATAATGGGCTATGATTTTCATCGTCAGAAACCTATTGGACACTACGTTGTGGATTTTTTCTGTCCTCGCTTACTCCTCGCTATTGAACTTGACGGAAGTGTTCATGAAACTGACTACGCAATGCTCAGAGATGAAGTCCGGCAAGAGTCGACAGAAGAATTCGGAGTAATTTTTTTGAGATTTAAAAACTTTGAGGTAGAAAAAAATGTTGATGGTGTTGTAAAAGAAATTGAAGAATGGATAAGAAGGAATAAAAGATTCTGATACTAAGTACACGAACGATAAGCCCCCTTCTGCGCGTATGCTATATGCGAAGGAGAGAAGGGGGTTGGGGGATGTGTTAAAGGATCATGCGGCATAGAAATTGCCTGTAATATTATCGGACAATAGTATTAATATTTAAATTTTTAAAAAATGTCAGGCAAATCAATTACACCCTGCTTGTGGTTCGACAACAAGGCAGAAGAAGCAGCTAAGTTTTATACTTCTATTTTTAAAGATTCACAGATTGGAAACATAAGCCGTTATGGAAAAGAAGGATATGAAATTCACGGACAGAAGGAAGGCACCGTGCTCACGGTAGATTTTGAGCTCAACGGGCAACCCTTCACTGCGCTTAATGGTGGTCCGGCTTTTTCATTCAATGAAGCGGTTTCGTTCCAGGTCTTTTGCGAAACCCAGGATGAGATAGATTACTACTGGAATAAATTTACTACTAATGGTGGGCAGGAAAGCCAGTGCGGATGGGTTAAAGACAAGTTCGGGCTTTCATGGCAAATTGTTCCTACTATACTGCCTGAGCTCATGAGAGATGTTACAAGGGCCGGAAAAGTTATGGCTATGTTTCTTAAGATGAAAAAACTGGATATAGAAAAATTAAAAGAAGCGGCACACGAACCGGAAACGATAATATAAATCCAGCCCGTCCGTGAATCTGTATCCGCACAATGGGGAAAAATTTTCTCGTAACTTCCTGTTTAGAATTATAATTTATTATGCAAGCACAAAACAGACCTGTAGAAATTCCGTCTCCGAAACCGGAAATCGAGCCGAAGAAAACTATTCCCGAACCTGAAATACAACCGGAGCATCCTCCTACTATAATTCCTGAAGAAGATCCAAAACCGGGAAAACCCGGGCCACCCAGGATTGAGCCGATACCGCCGGAAATCGAACCGCAGAAAATCCATTACTGATTTTTCTTCATTCGATAATGCTTCTTCAATTCATATTTTCGCATTATGAAAAATAAAGACAACGATATGAAACGCAGAGAATTTATCAAGGGCTCGGCCATTATAGGTGCAACAGCTGTGGCGCCCGGTTTGCTTAAAGATACATCGGGAATGCTTGAATCATCAGCGGGCAGAAAAGTGTACCGTGTGCTTACGGCAGACAGAACCATGGTGGGCACATTACCGGTGCTTCGTGCCTTTGCCGGTGACCATAATGACTATGTTTCACCTTATGTTTTCTTTGATGAGTTTGGCCCCGTAACGGTAAACGCACAGGATAAACCGCTTCGTGTGGATGCGCATCCCCATGCAGGGATAATTCCTACTACATATTTTCTTGCAGGCAATGGCCATCACAGGGACAGCTTAAACTATGACTTCCAGATTGGCAAAGGCGATTTTATGATGTTCACTTCGGGCAAAGGAGCTATTCACATGGAAGAAACCGGAAAAAAACTTTATGATGATGGAGGCCTGTATCACGGCTTTCAGATATGGCTCAACATGCCTTCGAAATATAAATTCATTGACCCTTCCACCGATGTGCACCGCACAGATAAAATGGCCGACATCCATGCAAAAGATTACACAGCTAAAATTGTTTTGGGCGAAATGTTCGGAGCAAAATCAAAAATTGAAACACTCTTCCCTGTATTTTACTTTCATATACAAATGAAACCCGGAGCGCGCCTCAGCATCCCGGTTGACCCTACGCATAACGCTTTCGTGTATGTGATTAAGGGAACTATTGAAACGGAAGGAAGAAAAGAAATCAAAACAAACCAGGTAGCGCTGTACGAACGCGGAGGCGATACGGTGAATATATTCAGTGCCGGAGAAGCGGAAATACTTTTGCTCGGAGGCAAGCCGCACAATGAGCCGGTATATGCTTATGGCCCGTTTGTGATGAATACCGAAGAAGAAATCCGCAAGTGCTTTATGGCTTACCAAACCGGCAGAATGGGTAATCCCGATGCGGTAAATCGCGGGCAGTAATCAGAAATTTATTGAAGAGGAATTTTTAAGTTAAAGCCTTCGTCAAAACCCGAAAAGTCATCTTTCAGGTTGTGCGAGAACACACGCAATTCATTGTCTTCCCTGCAAACAGTTACATAATGGAACATAGGTTTATAAGGCAGGGATAAATCCTCGAGGTATTTTGTACCCGTACTGCGTAACGGATGGTGCAACCCTCCGCCTCCCCCGATAACCAGGAAATCTTTTCCTTCCATTTTGAAATATTCAAACGCGTGGCAGTGGCCGGAAATAAAGAGCCGGCACTTTTCGGACTGCAAAAAAACTTTTACAAATTGTTCCTGCACTTGTACAGAAGAATTTACCAGCTTGCTGTTGGTATACGGAGAATGATGGCAGCTCATAACAATGGCACAAACGGCAGGATTTGTTTCAAGAGAAGAAACGGTTGCCTGGAGCCATTGCTGCTGCTGCTCCACTTCTGTTTTTGAAAGCGAAGAAAAGTTAGAGTTAAGCATAATGACGGCAACAGAATCTACTACCTCAAGGTAGCCCGTGCGCTGATGTTCAGGAAAACGTTTTTGAAAATTAGCTTCACCCTGTCTGGGGCGTCCCATCAGCTCGTGGTTTCCAAGCAAAGCATACACAGGAGTGCCGCTATCACGCACGGTAGAAAGATATTGGTCAACGGCTGTCCATTTGCGTGTATTGTATCCAAGCGAGACCACATCACCTAAAATAAATAATGCCTGCGGTTGTTCGCGTATAATTTCATTGAATATAATTCCCGTAGCTCTTGTGTTGTGATAGTCTTTTAAAAAAACACTTTCAATCCAGATAGGCGCCTGGGTATCACTTACAAAAGCAATATCGCGATTTGTTGAAAGAGGAACTTGTGCCTGCTGCGCCTGTACTTTAAAAACCTGCGTGTTCATAAATGCAATAATTATAAAAAACTTTCCCGGTATTTTACCACTCAAGAAATGTCCATGCCAGCAGTAATTGCGCGCTGAGCGTTGCGTTTTCTGTTTCAGTTGCATTGAGCCATTTTATTTCTGCAGTTGCTGAAAGTATTCTCGAAACCTGATGGTTGTATGAAACGGCCGCCATCCATCCCAATGCCCTGCTTTTAGATTTTACGTTACCTGCGTAGTCGAGTTTCGAAGTGAGAAAATAAATTCCACCGCCTGCGTATGCATGGAGTTGTTTTGTTACCGGCATTGAAAATTCTGCCAGCAACGGAACAGCAGTAAGTGAAAGCTTTCCGGGGATAGAAGTATTTTCCAGTTGATAGGAGTAGAAAGTAGCCCAGCCGGTTTCAACGCCTGCACTTAACCGGTGGTCGGGGTGCCAGAGCAAACGCAAAGTTGCAGCAGGTTCTGCTTTCTGCGTGGAGGTTTCAAGATATGCGGGTATGCCTGTCTGCGAAGAATAGTAAGATGCACCGCCTCCTGCATATAAAACCAGGGAATAGCTTCCACTTTTCAGAGAATCAACTTGCGCATTTACATTTATTGTTCCGAAAAAAAAGCAAAAGGCAAGCAGCACAAAACATCTTTTACTGTTTTGCATAATAATAAAAGGCAACAACGGAAGGCCGGTCCGACAGGATACCGTCAAAATGACCTTCATTAATATATTGTAGAATAAATTCAGGTTCGTCCATTGTCCACACTATTGCCTTTCTTCCTTCAGAGTGAACCTGTGCGACCTCTGCTTCCTGCAGCCCAAGCTCCCACGGTGCGCCCCACACTTGAGAGTTGAGCGCACTGACTTGTTCAAACTTTTCGCAGAGAGAAGGAACGGATAGGTAACCGGCTAATGCCGTAAAATTATTTTTCACTCCGTCATCCGGTATGCCAATCAGTATTTTAAGATTGCGTCCCAATTCAGCTGCTGTCTGGAGATATTGCGCCTGTAAATTTCTAACTGACTCCAATGAGCCGCTGTATTTAATATCGAGCCAGACAAATTCAAGCGGAGTTTGATACACGACAGTATGAAGCGCCTCATCCAAGGTAGGAATACGTTCTCCGTTAATTAGTCGCACCAGGTCGTGCAGCTGCGCGTAGCTGTAATTTGCAATGGGGCCAAGCATACCGTTTGGTATAGTGAGCCGGTTGTTAAGCGTTTCATCGTGATATAAAATCGGTATCCCGTCACTGGTAAGACGTACGTCTACTTCTATTCCTGTAGCTCCTAATTTGGGAGCGAGCTTGATAATTTCAACCGAATTTTCAGAAGCGGGAAGCAAATCATCTGTTCTTCCGCCTCCGCGATGAGCAAGTATTTGGAATTCATTAGACGTGTTCAAAATGCGTTGGTAACGGAATGTAATCTTAAAAGCAGGAAGATCTTCTCCGTTTCCAAACGTTCCATCTATAATAATGCTGTCGGTTCCTACTTGTGGAGAAGGGTTCATCAATAGCTGTCCTCCTTTTTCAGGATGAATTATAAAACGTGCAATGCCGGTTTCTGTATTTACCATCTTGCGCCAGTAACCATTCAGAAGTATGGAGTCACCAAGCCGTTTTGCCTCGCAAATAAAATATGAGGCATCTTTTTCGCAGAATGCAGATAAATAAAAAGTAGAATCAGAACCATCTGTCGTATAGCTCCACCTGAGCGCAACAAGATTTCCGAAAGTTTCCGCCCCATCGGTTATCGTGTAAATCCCTTCCATAGGTGCGCGTGAATACGAGTGCAGCGGAAGAGCGCCAGGAGATTCAAATAAATTCCATCGCGTGTTGGGCATGGGAGCTTCGTAATTTTTTTGGCAGCATATGCAGGCAAAAAGCAAGAGTAGCATAAAAAAAGTTTTCATAGTATGAATGTTGCCGTTAATTCAGGATAAAAAATATTCCTGTCGTAATTTTCAAACAATGACCATGCCTGCCAGAAAAAATTGCTATACATAGCCCTGAATGCCAGGGTTACCCATGTGTCTTTAAAGAACGGTTGCTCCAGCGCAAGGGTGAATGCTTCCCCGCTGTATATCTGCGGGTTTTGCTCAATCTCCTGTTCGCCTGCAAAAAATTTCTGGTGAAAATTCAGGAGAACTTCTGCTTTAAGTGTGACCAACAATTCTTCGTCTACCTTGTATCCTAAACTTACATTCGGATAATTCAGCAAGCCATGTCCGCGTGTGTTAATGTTTTCAATTTTTATCCATCCTATCCATCCTGCAACATCATCACCTGCTGAAATGTTAACTTTATCCGAAAGGGCGTGGAGCCATCTAAAGCCAATGGATGCGTGGTTTTGAATGACCTGTATATAAGCATGTGCATCGAGATTAAAATTTTCTCCGGCTCTTTTCAGAACATGAAAATCTATAGCAGGCACGCTGATATGTTCTTCTTCTGTGATGGCACGAGGGGTTGTGGTGAATGTTAATCCCAAAGATGAACTCCATGCGCTTGGCATAGTGCCGGGGAAAATGATGAATTGCGGTAGCGCATTTTGGCCATAAGCCGTCACGTTGATGAACCACAAAAAAATAAGAACACCGCCTTTGAACATATTTTCAACTTGCACTGAATTGAGGGCAGCAAAAACCATGACAAGAAGCTACGGAGCGAAAATTATTTTTATGTAATTTTATGGTTTGATTTTTTAACCATGAAAAATACTGTTATACAATTACGAAACATTATTGATAAATATTCTGAAAAGCTGCGGTTGCTGACCGAAGAAGAATTTTCTTTAAAGCCAAACCCGGATAAATGGAGTAAAAAAGAGGAGCTCGGCCACCTCATTGATTCGGCACATAATAACCTGAGAAGGTTTATTGTGGCGCAATACGAGGCAAATCCTAAAATAGTATATGAGCAGGATACATGGGTACGCCTGTTTGATTATTTGCACCAACCTGCGTTTCAGCTCATCAATTTATGGACGCTGCTCAACTGGCAGATTTGTTATGTGCTTGAAAAAATGCCTTCGGATGCAGGCGAAAAAATGTGTGACACGGGAAGACAGAAACAAGAGCTTCATTCGCTCAATTGGCTTGCCGAAGATTATGTAAAGCATCTGCTGCATCATTTGCACCATATACTGGAACTGGAAGCGGTTACGTATTAAAGAAAAATAGCTATGGCAATTTATGATAGCGCTCAAACGGTGAATAAATCCCTTGAGCTTTATTTTATAAAAGAAAATTTAGGTGAGGACGGTGGACTTAATGACGCGTGGGGAAGAATTAAAGTCTGGAAATTTTATATCCCCATTCCGAATATACAAGCAAGAAAAAGAGCATTGGTGTTTCATGACATCCACCATATTCTTACCGGTTACGATGGCGATTGGAAAGGGGAAGTATCCATCGGGGCATGGGAAGTTGCATCGGGCTGTGGAAAATATTATGTGGCGTGGTATTTAAATTTAGGAGCAATGGGTGTTGGGCTTTTTATTTATCCCCGCAGTGTGTTTAACGCGTTTATGCGAGGTATGAGAACGGAGAATCTATACCACCACACCGTTCCGCAGGAGCAAGCGGTGCAGATGCAGGTTGGTGAACTTCAGAAAAAATTAAAGCTTGACCGGGACTTTCAACACAACTTTACTGTTGGCGAGCTATTTTCTTTTTTATCCTGGTCTGTGGTTGCATTTGCGGTTACATTAGCACC
The DNA here is from genome assembly GCA_002215675.1 of Bacteroidetes bacterium 2013_40CM_41_45. Taxonomy (GTDB): domain Bacteria; phylum Bacteroidota; class Bacteroidia; order AKYH767-A; family 2013-40CM-41-45; genus 2013-40CM-41-45. The sequence goes on from NGFH01000004.1 coordinate 101,889, forward strand.
CCTTATTTTATTTTTACTTATTTTGAAATCGTTTGCTTGGCTCTTGCATTAATGATGTATGTCAGATTTAAAAACGATTCAGGAAATACTCAAGGAAAATTCATCGCCCCAGGGAAAAGCGGCACATGAGAAATTTGTTCCCGGTGTGGAAAAAGCATATGGTGCAAGAGCTCCAATAATAAATGAGCTCGCCAGAGAGTATAGAGACAGGGATTTTAATTTGGTTGAAGAGCTTTGGAACTGTGAGCATATAGAAGAAAAAATTCTTGCGGGGAAACTGCTCGGAAAAATTGCTAAGAAAAATCCTGATAAAACATTGTCGCTCATAAAACAGTTTTCAAAGGACATTACCGACTGGGCAGTGTGCGATACACTTGCCATGCAGGCGCCAAAAAAAATAAACAAGAGCCACTCGAAAGAAATTTTTCAAATTGCAAATGTACTTATCCGCTCTAAAAATCTGTGGCAAAGGCGGCTTGCCATCGTGTTGGTTGAATGGTATACACGCGATAAAAGCTTTCATCCTGCCGTCAGGCGGCTTTTGAAAAAAGTGGAGAACGACAACGAGTATTATGTGAAGAAAGCAGTGGTGTGGATTAACCGCAACTTCAGGAAAGGAAGATAATGCCGCTTGAGATTTCTGCTAAAACCATTCTCAACAAAAAGAAAAAACCCGATGAATGGTTCCTTGATGATTACACCCTGAATCCTTACAGCGGATGTTCATTCAACTGTCTGTACTGCTATATACGGGGCAGTAAATATGGCATTCACATGGAAGAAAAGCTGGCAGTAAAAACCAATGCTGCAGAACTTTTGGAAAAGCAATTACGAAACCTGGCGAAGAAAAATAAATACGGAGTAATTGTTCTCGCATCTGCCACAGACCCGTATCTGCAGATTGAAAAAGAGATGGGGCTTACACGAAGGCTCCTTGAAGTGATTTTAAAATACCGGTTTCCCCTGCATGTAATCACAAAGTCAGATTTGGTTATGCGCGATTTTGATTTGCTGCACAAAATTGATGAGAGTGCAATTCTTCCTCCCAACTTGCAGGGAAAAACAAAACGCGGTTTATTTATCACATTTTCTTTTTCCACTCTTGACGATAAAGTTGCAAAAATTTTTGAGCCGGGAGCAACTCCGCCTTCTGTACGTTTACAGATATTGGAGCAAACATCTACAGCAGGATTTCATTGCGGAGTAAGCATGATGCCGGTGCTTCCTTTTATTTCTGATACTGAAGAGCAAATGGATAATATGTTGACAGCATTCAGCAAAGCAGGCGCTAAGTACGTTTTTCCGGCATCACTTACATTATTTGGCGAGGGGCCTGCGGACAGCAAAACGCTTATGTTTCGTGCTGTCGAAAAACATTACCCGGATTTATATGAGCGGTACAAAAAGTTATTTCCCGGTGACTTCAGGGCCGCAGGATATTACCAGGCTGAATTATCGGCAAAAACAAACCGGCTTTTAAAAAAGCATGGAATAAAAAACCGGATTGTGTAAGCGATAAACTATTTTTTCTGCGGTACTGTTTTCTTTGTACTTGTAGTTTTTGATTTACCCTTGGCAGCAGGCTTCTTGCTTGTTCCTGCTTTAGGCTGAATGGTATTTGCATTCGAAGCAAGAGCAGATATTTTCCCGATGGGATATGCAGCATTGGTAAACTTTGCCGGTTTAGGTTCATTGCCTTTTTCCCATTTTTCAATGGCCGGCATGTACAGTGATAATTCATTATTACCCACGGTAGCTTTCCCCGGCTTTGCCATTTTCTTTATTGCGTAAAGAGTTACATTTTGCCCTGTCCGTGCAAACTGGTTTGCGAGTGGACCTGTAAGATAAGATTCTTCGTAGCTTGATTCCGTATGCGTATTTGTATTCACTGAAGTTTTTTTAAGTAAGTCCGGGTTGTTGCGGACCGGCTCGCAACGACTCTGAAACTCACGGCTCAAAAAATATTTCCGCTGAACAAAAAGCCACCAGTCATCAGGAACATAATAAGAGGGGCCCATAGCTACGCTGATGTTTGTGCCAGGGGTTATAGGAGTCCATCCACAATATTCTCCGCTGGTTCTCCATACAACCCATGCTGGTGCCCATGTTGTGCCGGGTACCCATACCCAGTGATAAAAAGAATCATACAACCATCTTCCATAATGAAAAGGCGCCCATCCCCATGGATAGGTGGATACCCAGGTGCTTCCGTATTCTGTCATCACCCAGTTGCCGTTTGTATAATACGGCCTGAATTTCTTGTCTGCCGGAGTCCAAACATAGCCGTAGGTTTTATCATACATCCATTGCCCAAATGGAGAAAGCGCTTCGTAAAAAACTTTAGCAGAAACAGTTTCCTGCGACTGTGCAATAATTTTATTTGCTGAAACGGTCAGGATAGCTACAGCAAGAACAAAAAATAATGCATGGCGTGTTTTCATAATGTTTGATTAATTAAGGGCTTGAATGCTACTTCGACCATAGGCAATTAATGTACCGTTGAGACGAATGGCACAGATTTTTCTTTATATTCTCTAAACGAAGATACCTTTATGATGAAAGCAAAAGAATTAAAAGCAGTGGTTCGCTCGCAGCATGATATAATTATTCGGCAGGCAAAGCGTATAAGTCTGCTGGAGGACAAGGTTGCAGAGGTTCGCGGAAAATATTTCGACCTGAAATATTCTGACGATATGCTGCTGTATCCTCATCCAAAAAATTAAAGCGCGCTAATCTCTCACAGGCGGAAAAAGTGCACAGAGTGTGGAATAATTTCCACAAAGGATGTTTTTGTATCTTTTCTTTTCCCCATTGTAAAATTTTATAGAGATTTTTTTACCAACAGTAGGGTATATTTTTTTGTTATTGTATTTTTGCTATAAATCAGTTAAATATTTTTAATCATGACATACATTATAACAAGCAAATGTGTCGGGGTATGCGACACTTCATGTGTTAAAGTTTGCCCTGTTGACTGCATTCATGGGCCTATTAATAAAACCGGTTCCGGTGCGGAAGTGGATGAGTTGAAAGCTAAACCGGACGGGCTTAAAGGTCTTCAGCTTTATATTGATTCTGAAACCTGCATTGACTGTGGCGCTTGTGAACCGGAATGTCCCGTGGATGCCATATATCCTTCACCGGAGGATGCTCCCGCAGAAGAAAAAGAATCTGTAAGGAAGAACTTTGAGTTCTATGGAAACGCGGTGCCGCCGGGTTTTTGATTTTTTTTCTGACTATACAATTTTTCTTGTAATTTTTTTCGTGTACCAACGGGTACACACTGTTGCTGCTTTTCTACAGATATAAAAGCAGAAATTCATCTATAAAAAATAGTTGCGCGAAAATTTATTTATTGCGCAGGTTTCGTGAAGAACCTTAGTGTGGTATGCTATTGGTTTATTATATCCACGGAAAAAACTGTTTTAAAAAAGGAGGATAAAATGAAAACCCTAAAATTGAAAGTAATGTTTGCTTTGGGAGCATTAATAATATGCACCTTTAGTATTTCAGATGCTGCATTAACAGGCATGGCAGGTGTGACTCCGGGTAGTAAATTTGAGAAAGAAAATTCGGATATAAGGCACGATTTAGGAAATATTAATATGCAGAAGGACAGGATTCAGTTTCTTGATGCAAAATATAAAGCAGATAAAAAAGCCGGTAATAAAGTGGCTATGCTTGCCGACCAGAAAGAGCTGGAGAAAGCGAAAGCAGACCTGAAAAAACATAAAGCATACCTCGTAGCCGATAAAAGAGACTTGATGAAAGACCATAATCTTGCTATCAGCGAGCAGAAGAAAGAAATAAGGAAAGACAGAAGCAATGTGAGTGCAAACAGAAGAAAACTCGATAAAGAACTTGCGAAAGGCAATGAAACAGCAGCACAGGAATGTGTTAGCAAAATTGTCCGGCATCAGAACGATCTGAAGAATGATAAAACAGCTCTTCATAACGCAAGAACGGACAGGAATGAGAATATTTTAGCTGTAAACAAGGATATTAAAAAATCCCAAGGTCAGCCTGCTGCTGTTCTTACTGCTGAAAATACGGTTGCTCATGTCGACAACTGGATAAGTAAATAGCATCATCACATCCAATATATAAAGCCACTTTTCAATAAATGCAGTTTAGGCAAACGTCCCGATAAAGTCGGGACGTTTGCTTTTATGAGTATTGCAATTCCCCCTGTGTTGCACTTTTTCTACAATAAAAATAATCGACTTCATACTAAGCCGGCATTATCCTGTAAATTTTAAAATGAGAATTGATTTGATGAAAAAAATTTTACGGTATGTTTTTGGTTTATTATTAAATGTAAATCTTTTTAATTAAATCAATAGAGAAATGAAAACATCAATCAAAGTAGTTTTATTTTTATCGGTCATCGGGATAATTTCGCTTGGCTCCTGTGTTTCTTCTAAGAAATATAAAGCTGAGTTGTCGAGGAATACAGAACTTCAGGAAAAAAACCAGGCATTGCAGGCAAGTAATGCAAAACTGGAGGGCAATATTAATCAGTTGAAAGGTACGGTTTCTTCTAACCAGCAGGATTTAAATACGAAAGACAGAATGCTTGCAGATGAGCAAAAGCGAATGAGAGACATGAAAGCGATGGTAGATGATGAGCGGAATGCCATCCGTAAGCTTAAACAGGAAGTTTGCAGCGCATTAAAATGTTTTACTCCTGATGAATTGAAGATAGAAGTAAGAAATGGAAAACTTTATGTATCCATGTCAGACAAGCTGTTGTTTCCTTCGGGGAGTGATGTAGTGAACCAGCGCGGCAAGGAAGCTATTTCAATGCTTGCGGCAGTCTTGAAAAACAGCGACTTGGAAGTAATGGTTGAAGGCCATACCGACCCCGTTCCGATTCATACGTCGCGCAATCCTGATAACTGGGATTTGAGCGTGCACCGTGCAACAAGTGTAACAAGGATTTTCATTGACAATGGAATTCCTGCCGAACGGATTATAGCAAGCGGTCGCGGCCCGTATCATCCTTTAGCCGAAAATGAATCAGCAGAAGGCCGCCAGACAAATCGCAGAACGGAAATTGTTCTTGCTCCGAAGCTGGATAAACTCTGGAAACTGACCGAACAGGAAGACATCAGTACATCATCATCAGAAAACAAATAAAAATTTCTAATCATTATTTAATAACTTTTAAATTTTAAAAATCATGAAAAGGTTAATTGGATTTATAATAATGGCATTTGCTTTGAATGCATTTGCCCAGGAACCGGTAGCGCCTGAAAAAAAAGAACCAGCGGCACAGGTTCAACAAAAAAGTGAACAGAAGGTCAAAGAGGGCATAAGTTTTAAATCAGGAAAGGCATGGATGACTAAGGACGGAAAAACCACAGCTCTCGATAAAGAGGTAACTCTCATGAATGGAACCAGAGTAACTCCTTCAGGCGCTGTGATTATGAAGGATGGTTCAAAGGCAATGTTGAAAGAAGGTGATTTTGTTTCGATGGAAGGAGCGGTAGAAAGAAAAGTCCCGGTGAAAGCAACAGATAGAACGAAGGCCTATCCTGAAAAGGACGCTAACAAGTAAATTTGCTTTCTGAATCCGGATTTATAAAACCATCGGTGAGAACCGGTGGTTTTATTTTTTTTGCAGGCTGAAAGTCCTCACTCCTTGTTGAATTGTTTCCACATTTTGTCCGGCCAGGTTTCAGAAAAATCGATTTTTAAGGCGGAAAATGTCTTGGTATATTTTTGGAAATGATACATGTAAGTGAATTTTTATATCAACAACTTACGGGTATGAAAAGAATATACTTCAACTATTTTAAAGGAAGATTTGCTCTGGTACGATGGGTTATCGCATAGTTGCTTTAATTATGCGATAACCCCATACTAATCGCCAGACACGAGACTCGAAGTCCCCTTTTTTTAAATTTCTTTTATCAATTTAACCCTTGTTCTGTGACTAGAGAACAGCAAAATAAAAATCATCATGAAAAAAAAGATACTTAATGCAGGAGTTATTGCTATAACACTGCTGTTATTCACAACATCATTTTCATCGGGCGCAACATTTACCGCAGTGGCTTCGGGCAACTGGAGCAGCACTACAACATGGGGTGGTTCTGTTCCGCCTTTAACTATTATCTCCGACCAGGTTATTATTTCTTCAGGCATTAATGTAACAATGGATAACAGTGTTACACTGAATGGAGGGCTTGCCATGCTTAATGTTGAAGGTACATTATCATCAGCATCGAGTGGAATGCTTACCGTTATGGCAGGTTCGGTAACAGGCGCGGGAGCCATTAATGTAGGCAGCGTGGTATGTCAAACAGCTGCGATAGTTTCTTTCACCGGCTCGCTTACGGCAAACACGCTTACATGTAACGTGCTGAACTTGCTTGTTGCTGCCGACATTATGGTGAACCAGACTTTGAACATGTCCTCAGGGGTGCTGAATCTGCAAACAGGCAGCAGCCTCGATGTCGGAGCAAATGCTACGATTGTTATTTCGGGAGGAATGATCACTCTAAACGGAGGTACGGTAGGTTTGTCCGGTTCATACAATGTCAGTTATATTGTAGGGTCGGCGGTTGCAGGAGTTGAGTTAAGCGGTTCAGGGCTAAATAATGTAGCCGTTAATGTAGGCATCGGAAACACAGTAACTCTTTCTTCGGATTTAACCGTTTCGGGAACGCTGACATTGACCAGCGGCACATTGGTGCTTGCAGGAAACGACCTTACCCTATCGGGCAATCTATCCGCAACAGCAGGCGCAACAGTTTCTTCTACCGCAAGCTCTAATATTTCCATCAGCGCCGCAACTTCTCTTTCCGGTGTTCTCACTTTTAGTTCTTCGGGTAATGTCGTAAATAATTTTACAGTAAATATCGGAAGCAATGGTTCCGTTATGCTCGGCTCAGACATCGTTATCCAGGGAATGTTAAGCCTGGTAAGCGGTCATTTGAATGTAGGCAGTTACAATGCTGAAATAGGAGCAAGCGGTTCTGTTACCGGTGAATCAGGTTCGGCTTATGTTATCACGGGCGTTACAGGCAGTTTATCGATGCACTTAACAGCAGGTGCCTCTGCTTCCACGACATTTCCGGTGGGCACATCCGTTCATTTTTGCCCGGCACAAATACTTTTGAATGCAGGTTCTGCAAGCGGAGAAGTTTTTGTTGGTGCTGCAACCGATGTTTATGCGCAGGGAACGTCAGGAGTAGATATCTCTATGACACAGCCCCTTGTAGACGCAACATGGTTTATTCATTCAGACATTATTGCTAATCTTAACATGAATATCAGGCTAATGTGGGCTGCGACAGCGGAAGTGAATGCGTTTAACCGCACTATGGCTTATATCTCGCACTATATGGCAGGAAACTGGGATGTAACTGCAACAGCATCTGCAAACATAGAAGCAAACGGAATGTACAGCTTAAGCAGGAATAACATCACTTCACTAAGTCCCTTTGCTGTGTTTGACCAGAATACAATTCCAACCGCCGTGGAAAACGAGGCTGCCGACCTTATTTCATTTAATGTTTATCCAAACCCTGCGGCTGATTTCATTAACGTGAAATATCCCCTAAGTTCTCTAAATTCCGAACCCACATACATTGAAGTTGTCGATATCCTCGGCTCAAGAATATATAGTGCGCGGTTAACAAAAGTTAACACGATAATTCCCGTAGAAAGATTTCTTCCGGGTAACTACTTCATCCGCGTTTACAACGACAATATGAGTACAGTAAAGAAATTCATCAAAATGTAAGTGAGTAGTTTCTGCATGGTTTATCGAGCAAAAAAGGACTCTTAACGGAGTCCTTTTTTTATTAGCATATCTTAAACTCAGGAATGCAAATCATTTAAAAGATTTACAACGTCCTCCTGGGTTGGCACATTTAAAAGCGCATAAGATGATTGCTGCCCGACTTTTATAGAGAATGCTCCGGCAGGCATTACCCTGAAAAGGTCCTCATCCGTCCAGTCGTCACCGGCAGCAAGGATGAAGCGGTTGTTCTTTTTTATTTTAGAAAGCCAGTGCAAGGCAGCCACGCCTTTATCAATACCGGAGTTGCGCATTTCAAGAGCGTTGTTGCTGTTAAGTATTTGTATGTCGAGATTCGAAGTAAAACTTACAAGATGATTTACCAGTTCCTTAACCCGCAAAGCAGCAAACACCGGCTCTGACATGCGATAGTGAAATACAACAGAAAATTCTTTTTCTTCCACGTAAGAACCCGGTAATCTTTCTGCAAAGTGATTCATAATCGGGATAATTCTTTTCTTCCAGTTACTCCTCACCGGTTTCAGGAGTTGCCAGGCATGATTTTTTTCTTTCAGCCAGATGCCATGCTCTGCAACCAAATTAAGGGGCAAATGAGAAAACCAATTTTTCAGCGTGTGCCGGTCTCGCCCGCTTATAATTACAACTTCTGTATTCTTCATGCCTGATAAGCGCTCAAGAATGCTCATAAGCCTTTTATCGGGTGATGCATCTTCGGGATGATTGACGAAAGGGACCAGCGTTCCGTCATAATCAAGAAATAAAATATGCGAAGCTGAACGGCCGAATTTTGTGAGGATTTTTTTTCTTAGCTGCGGAGTAATCATTTTCGCGCGCAAACGTCTCTGTTTCTTTTTTATCGATTTTAATTGTGACAAAAAATCATCGGCCCACCTGAATACGTCATAGGTCATCAATCGTTTTTGCATCACTTCCAAATGCTTCTTTTGTTTTTTTTCATCGGCATGAAGAGCTTCCACTAATGCATTGCTTATTTCTTCGGTGTTGGGATTGATAACAATAGATTCGGCAAGTTCATCCGCAGCGCCGGCCATCTCACTTAGGATAAGCACGCCCTTATTATCTGTGCGCGAAGCGATATATTCCTTAGCAATAAGATTCATGCCGTCACGAAGGGGAGTTACAAGAGCAATATCACTTGTATTGTATAATGCAATCAGCTCCGTAAAAGAAAGCGAGCGGTATTGATAATGAATAGGTACCCATTCAAAGTTTCCATACCTGCCGTTAATGCTGCCAACCAGCTCATCAATCTGGCTTTTTATGGCCTGGTAACTTTCAACGCCAATCCTGCTGGGAACAATTATCATCATCAATATCACTTTCTCCATCCATTGCGGGTTATTTTTCAGAAAATGGTCATATCCTCTCAGGCGATTTAAAATTCCTTTTGAATAATCTTGTCGGTCGAGAGAAAGAATTAATTTTTTTCCCGGGATAGTTTTCCGCAGCAACGTTTTTTCCTTCTTCACTTTTTGACTCAGCGCAGCAGAATGATATTTATGGTAATCAATGCCCATGGGGAATGTATCTACTTTTACAAGGCGGTTGTTGTAGGAAACTTCTCCCATGTGATTATGTAAGCCAAGAATGCGTAGCGTGCTTCGCAGAAAATATGTCCTGTAGTCATGAGTGTGAAAGCCGATAAGGTCTGCACCGTACATCCCCTCAAAAATCTGCCTTCTCCATTCGCTGGGTAACAGGCGAAACACTTCATAAGACGGAAAAGGTATATGAAGAAAAAAACCGATTTCTGCGTCCGGCATTTTTTTTCGCAACATGGCAGGAAGCAGCATGAGGTGATAATCATGTATCCAGATTACGTCATTGCGTTTTGCGATGCGGCACAGCGCTTCGCAATAAACCTGGTTTACTGCAACATATTCTTCCCAGTTTTCTGTTTCATAAGATGCAAGAGAAGGAAAATAATGAAAGAGAGGCCAAATGGTTTTATTGCAAAATCCCTGGTAAAATCTTTCCATAACATCTTCGGACAAGAAAACACTCTGTACGTCAAACTTTTTTAAGATTTCTTTCCTGACCTTATTTTCATCACTCTCGGGAACTGCTGTGCCCGGCCATCCCAGCCAGGTAATTTTATTGCCAGGTGATTTTTTCTTCACCCGTTCTACGTAGGTACGCAAGCCGGATGCAAGTCCGCCCGAACTTTCATCATAGCGATATTTTCCGCCTTCACTTACAATGCTGACGGGTGCCCGGTTTGAAACAATGATAAGTCCCATAAAAATTAACTATCTCCGAATTGATTCAACAAGCGGACAAAAACTGCATTGGTCCATCCAAAGCCCGACTGGGTGGGATAACGCTCCGATTTACCTATAGTGCATTTAACAACATTATATTTTTCCCACAGCTTTCCCGTTTCATCAAATACTTTTTTGTTCAGGTCTAAATATTTTTTTGCAAGCCGGGCTGCATCTTTATGGAACCCATAATTCATCAATCCTCTTATTACAATCCATTGCTGGTTGGGCCAGCCATTGGGATAGTCGTGCTGCTTATATTCTTTTGACAATCCTGTTGCCTGCGAGTTGGCCAGCCCCCCGGCATATTCAAACTTGTCAAGGTTATCGATGATTTTTCTTGCCTGGGTATATGTAGCCATTCTGGCCCATAGCGGGTAGAAGCCGGCAATGGAATAAAAGCTGCTCTGCCGTTTGTGCTTATAATCGTAATCAAAATAAAAACCCTTATTATAATTCCACATCAGTTTGTTTATCTTTCTTCTCCTTTTTTCTGACTGAAGAATATATGCTTCAGATTTTTTATAATTGCGAATGCTCTTATAAAATTCCGCCAGGTCCGTTTCGTATTTATATAAAGCACAGTTTAAATCTACCGGCAGATAATTGAGGCAGCGGTTCCTGAATCGTGAGGTCATGTCCCAACCCGATTCGTGTTCAGCGGCAAGATGAGTGATATAATGGTCGCAGTAGCGCGAAAGCCCTTCATAAACGATATGAATCTCTGTGAGCTTTTTGTTCATCCAATAACTATTCAGCTCATGTTCTGCAGCCGCCATAGTGGTTTTCATCCAATGCAAGTCATTGTTCACATTGAAAACTTCCCTTGCCATGGTAGATAAAAACGGAATTTGCGAGGAACCCAGGTTATAAAACCGGTTGCGCATGGGAATAATGTTAAACCGCTTTTGCAGGAAAATAAAATTATCAATCATGCCTTTGGCAATATCTGCCCGGCCGCATTTTACCAAACCAACAATAATGAAATAGCTATCCCAATAAAACTGGTCATCCTTATAAATGGAATTGTCGGGTGAAATGAATTTATGGGGGAGACCGAGATGTATAAACTCATCATGTGGATAATAACAGGTAATTTCCTTCCAATATTTTTCAATATATCTTGAGCAGTCCTTGTAATCTTTAGCGGTTATTACTGTTTTGATATTTTTTTTCATCCAGAAAAATTAAACTCAAATGTACTGAATATGTAAATTATAAAAAAAAGACCCGGTTGGATTAGAGGGAAAAGAAAAGTCCCCCGATATACCGGGGGACTTCTTACCTCTCCTCGCGCCGTTCGGGTGAACAGCAGCGAAACACTTCATGCTATGTTTACCTGACGAGATGCATGGTCTATGGATATGCTCCGCCTGAGGAGAGGAAGCTCTTAGCGTTGAACCATTACTACCAGGTACTTGGATGCTTTCCAGAACTGGTCGGGGTCATTGATGACAAGGTTCGTAACATATTTTTTGTCTTTCTCTTTGGTTTCAAGAACGTATGAACTGCTCGGATGCGTGGTAATCACTTTAGCGTTCCGGCTTTCAATCGGAATAACTTTCGTTTGGGTGATATCAACCTTTGCAAAAGCATCGGGGTCGAAATCACTAGCCACTTTTTGTTCCTTGCCTAGCCCAAGGAAACCGCCTTCTTTGGTAAGAACTTTTTTGCTTTCAAGCTCTTTATAGGTGCCTTTGGTATAATAAGCAGTGTGCATCTTTTGAGTTTGGTCGTCAATAACTTTTGTTTTCTCATCGTTCTGAGCGGTAAGCGAGGTTACCGAGGTATTCAAAGTTGCTACTTGTCCGTTAAGGTCGTTAAGCTTAACATTTAATTCGGCAAGCTCTTTATCCTTAGCATCAACCTGCTGAGTTAACGTGGCAACCATCTTTTCAAACTCGCCAATTCTTGAGTTTGATTTTTTCATTTTCTTCTGAAGATCAGCAATTTTGTCTCTGTTGGTCTTCATTAAATCGTTGATGGCAGCAATCTCATCATTAATTCTGTCTTTCTGTGAGCGTGTCATTTCCGGGTTTGAAGCCGACATATTTACAGATGCCTGCTTTTCTGTAATGGAATTCAGGTTGGTTTCAATCTCATTCATAGAAGTCACAAATTCATTAATCATTGTGTTCTTCTGTTTGGTATCATTAGTAAGCGTTTCCTTTTCTTTATTAAGTGCCTCTACATCGGCCTTGTAGTTGTGGCATCCTGCTGCAAGAATCGCAACTGCAGTAATCATTAAGATCTTTTTCATAGTTATTAGTTTTTAAATGTTTAGATTAGAAATTCAGGGATGTGCTTACCCTAATATAAATAATCATGCCGTGTAGCCGCCCGGCATAAAAGTGCCTTAACACAGCGAAATCGATTTTTTTTAAGGATATCTTAAGAATTTTCTGTGGAATATTTTTCACACGGGGATGTGTACTGAGGAAACCCATCCACACAATTCCAATGAAAATTCATCGAAAATCTTACAATAAGCGATGGAACCCTGTTTGCAACACCTGGAATATCAAATCATTTAAAAAAACATATATCATGAAACCACTAGGAAATTTATTGCTTTTCGCAGCCGCAGCGCTTATGCTGATTACAGCATGTAAAAAAGAAAACGATGCTACCGCATCCATGACCCCTGTTAAAGTAAGAATGACCGATGCTCCCGCCTCCTATGACCAGGTGAATGTGGATGTTATAGGAGTAGAGTTTAAAGTCAATTCAGAAACAACAGTTAACCTGAATGTAACTGCCGGTATCTATAATCTTCTTGATTTTGCCAACGGCATTGACACATTAATTGCAAGTGCCGATGTTCCTTCAGGAACATTATCACAAGTGCGTTTAATTCTAGGCTCAAACAACACTGTAGTTGTTAACGGGCAACCGCATCCCTTGGCAACACCCAGCGCAATGCAATCGGGCCTTAAGCTGAATGTACACAGTACACTTCAACCGGGAATTCTTTACGAGCTTCTTCTCGACTTTGACGCAAATCAATCTATAGTAGTAACGGGTACCGGGGAATACCAGCTTAAGCCGGTTATACGCGTGATAAGCGTAGCAACCAGCGGCTCCATTCATGGACATATTGCCACAGTGCTGGCACTGCCTGCAACCATCAGCGCAACGAATGGCACGGAAACATATTCAACAGTGACTGACGCCAATGGTAATTTCCTGTTGCGTGGTATGGTAGCCGGAACCTATACGGTTACAATTACTCCCGAAGCTCCATATCCGGCAACCACTATTGCTAATGTAAGTGTAACGGTTGGTAACCTGACGGAAATAGGCCCCATTGTTTTCTAAGATAAAAAAATGTAAACCGATAGTTAATTTTTTAAAACCTGATAAAAACAACCAACATGAAAAACAAATTTAAAATCGCAATGACTTTGCTAGCATTTTTGCTAAGCGCAACCGTAATTGATTGCTATGCTCAGGAAAACAAAGCCCAGGAAAACAAAAGTAATTCCGGCGAAGGGCAGGATTATAATACCGGTATTGGTGTCCGCCTGGGCGGGCTCACCAGCGGCTTAACCGTTAAGCATTTTACCAATCCGTCAACAGCGTTGGAAGGCCTGCTTAGCTTCGGCTACAGAAGCTTTATTATTACGGGCTTATATGAGAAACACCGCGACATAAGCACAGCCCCCGGGTTAAAATGGCTCTATGGAATTGGAGGGCACGTTGGTTTTTTCCGCTACGGAGGTTACTACTACCGGGTTAGGTACGACAAGAACGGTTATGTTTATTATGTTGACTATCCCGACGGGTCGGCTGCAGTTGCCGGAATTGATTTCATTCTCGGACTCGATTATAAATTCAAAGATGCTCCATTTAATATAGGGCTCGATGTTAAACCCTTTGTGGATTTCTTTAACGGGCCCTACGGGTATTTTGACGGAGCATTGAGTATCCGTTTTGCTTTTTAATTCTTAAAAAATTTAAAAAATAATTTATGAAAAGGAAAATCATAAATAACCTGGCAAGGCGGCTTCAGAAAAAATATCCGCGCTTGTACAGTAGTATGGGCACAAAGCGGGTAAAGAAAGTACTGGGTGGAATTTTTGGAGAAAAAGTTTTTACCAGGCAAGGCAACACAAATAATTTTCGGCAACAATTTGATATTTTGAAATGACAGTTTCCAAGGCAAAGACCATAAACACTACCGTTATTACAGTGCTGTTTTCTATTCTGCTTATTTACGGAGCGCTGATTTTTTTTGCATTGATGATGCACGAATAGATATTTTTTAAAAGGCACAAAAAAACTCCCCCGATTTACGAGGGAGTTTTATTTTTATTAGCCCTTCCCCTTTGGGGAAGGATTAGGGAAGGGGTACTTATTTTTCAATCATCACTACCAGGTACTTGGATGCTTTCCAAAACTGGTCGGGGTCTGTAATGACAAGCTGGCTGACGTGGTTTTTATCTTTCTTCTCAATTTTATAGGACGAAGAAGGATGCGTGGTAACCACCGAAGCCGTTTTTGAATTAAGTTCGATAGTTTTGGTTTGTGTAACGTCGATAGCTTTAAATGCATCCGGTTTAAAATCATTTACCATCTGCTTATTCTTGCCTATTCCCAGGAAGCCGCCGGTCTTATTCAGAACTTTTTTTGTTTCAAGCTCTTTGTACGTGCCTACGGTATAATATGCAGTATTAAGCTTGGTGGTTTTATCCGCAATGGTTTTTGCCTGGTCTTCGGTTTGAGCAGTAAGTGTTTTAACATTTGTATTCAGGTTTTCGACTACAATATTCATATCGCCCAGCTTTTGGTTAAGAGCGGCCAGCTCCGTATTTTTTTCATCGAGCTGTTGCTGCAATGACGCAATTGTCTTTTCCAGTTCTTTGATTTTGAAATTGGAACCTTTGAGTTTTTTGGTCAGGTCATCCAGCTTCTTGCGGTTTGCATCCATCAAAGTGTTAATGCTTTGTATGTCCTCATTAATACGGTCGAACTGGTTTTTGCTCAGCTCATGCTGTGCAGACATATCAGCAACTTCGCCCTGTTTTTCAGTAATGGCGCTTATGTTGGTTTCTACCTGGTTGAGCCCGGCTAAAAACGCATTGATAGTGGAATCTTTATAATTCGCCTCAGTCATCATGGCTTGCTTTTCCTTGGTAAGCGAGTCAACATCGGCTTTATAATCATGGCAGCCGGCCAGCAGGATGCACGCGGCTGAGTAGAGAAAATATTTCTTAAGGTTCATGGTTTGGTTTATTTAGTTAGGGTTAAATTAAAAATGCAATCAGTTTTTTACACCGCAAAAATCGAGCACGGTTTTTTCACCCGGAATTTGCAGGGAACGGAATTGTTTATGGGCAACAAGAAATACAATCAGGTCAGCTTTTTTAACGGCATGTTCCATAGATACAGTTTCTAACTTTTCCTGCAAGCCGTTTTGAGCATGAGGTTCAACGGAAACAATGTCATAGTAGTTTCGCTTAAGTGCATGAACAATTTCTATCGCGGGCGATTCCCTTAGGTCATCCACATCGGCCTTGTAAGTAAGCCCCATGCATGCAATTATAGGCTTTCTGCCCAAAACCATTTCCAGTTCTTTCGCTTTCGAGATGATTTTTTCAATAACCCATTCGGTCTTATTCAGGTTTACCTTTCGCGCCTGTTCGATGAGCTTTGAATGGTCCCTGTAGCTGCTCACAATAAACCATGGGTCAATGGCTATGCAATGACCACCCACACCCGGACCGGGGTTTAGAATATTCACACGCGGATGCCGGTTGGCAAGCTGTATCAGTTCGTTGGTATTAATATTAGCTTCCTCGCAAATCATAGAAAGCTCGTTTGCAAAAGCTATGCTCACATCGCGGCTTGCATTTTCAACCAGCTTGCACATTTCTGCTGTGCGCACATTGGTCAGGTGCATGGCTCCGTTTACAAACTGCCTGTAAAAATTTGCTGCTTCGGTTGTTGAGGCTTCGTCCAGCCCGCCTATAACACGGTCGTTGCTGGTAAGTTCATGAATAATGTTTCCCGGCAAAACTCTCTCGGGACAGTAGGCAATGTGCAGGTTGTTTTTCAGGTCAGGACGCAGGTTGAATATCAGTTCCGCCATCTGTTCCGTTGTTCCTACCGGGCAGGTAGATTCAATAATAAGAAGATTTCCTTTTTGCAGATATGGAATAACACTCCTGACTGCGTTTTCAACATAATTCAAATCAGGATTAAAATTATCGAGGATAGGGGTAGGGACTGAGATAACAAATACATCTGCCTCGGCCGGTTTTGTATCAGCAACCAGCAATTTTTTTGTAACAGCATTGTGAATTAAACCTTCAAGGTCAGGCTCAATGAAATGAATTTTCCCCGAGTTGATAGTAGTTACAATTTTTTCGTTGATGTCAACTCCATGAACGGGAATTCCCTTGCCGGAAATCAAAGCCGCAGCGGGAAGGCCGATATATCCTAAACCTACAACAACAACTTTCATGATACGAATAACGAAAAAAAAATCAATTCAAATCACAACGCCTTGAACTTTCTTTTCCAACAGCGCTACATTCTCGACATGACTTGTGTTCGGAAACATATCCACGGGCTGCATTTTTGTGACACGATATCTTTCCGCCATCAAGGCAATGTCGCGTGCCTGCGTAGCGGGGTTGCAGCTTACATACACTATTCTTTCGGCTCCGGATTCAGAAATTTTTTTTGCCACATCAGGGTGCATTCCTGCGCGAGGCGGGTCGGTGATAATTACATCAGGTTTGCCGTGTGCTTCAATAAAATTATCGCTCAGAGTTTCTTTTATATCGCCTGAAAAGAAATCTGTATTATTTATGCCATTGAGGCGGGAATTTTCTTTCGCGTTTTCAATCGCATCTGCAATGTAATCTATACCGGTAACTTTTTTTGCACGGTGCGCGATAAAGTTGGCGATGGTTCCTGTGCCGGTATAAAGGTCATACACAACTTCGTTGCCGGTCAGCGAGGCAAAGTCAAGCGCTGCTTTGAAAAGTTTTTCCGCTTGTTTGGTGTTAGTTTGGAAAAAAGACTTGGGACTGATTTTAAAACTCACTTCTCCAATCTTCTCGGTAAGAGTTTCTTTGCCATTAAAATGAATCACATCCAAATCATAGATGGTCGGGTTTCTTTTTGTATTGATAACATAGTGTAATGAAGTTACCTGCGGAAACTTTTCTGAAAGCGCACCAAGTACAGCAGAAATTTTTTCGTCATCTCTTGAACCGAAAATAACCACCACCATCCATTCGCCTGTGGTTGTATTGCGGATAATCATATCCCTGATAAAGCCCTCATATTTTACAGGGTCATAGAAACTCCATTCTCTTTCAGCAGCAAAATTCTTTGCGAAATGCCGGATAGCATTAGTTGGTTCGGGTTGAAGGTGGCATATATTAATGTCAATGATTTTGTCATACCTGCCCGGCATATGGAATCCGGCAAAGCTGCCTGTCGCTTTTATTTCTGTATTCAGTTCATCATTCGTCAGCCAGCGCCTGTTAGCGAATGCAAAATCAAGGCGGTTGCGGTACCGGGTTGTTTCATCGCAAGGGATAATCGGGAAAATCTTTTCTGCTTCAACTTTCCCGATGCGCTTCAGAGTGTCTTCAACAAATTGCTGCTTGATGCGAAGCTGTTCTGCATAGTTTATATGCTGCAGGGAGCAGCCGCCGCATAGCCCGAAATGTTCACAGAACGGAATAACTCTTTGCCCGGATTCTTTTTTCAGTTCAGTTATTTTCCCGAAAACATGATTCCTTTTTTTGCTTGTAATAATAATGTCCGCCACATCCCCGGTCAATGCTTTCGGAATAAAAACCACCCAATTGTCAATCCTTGCTATGCCAAGCCCGTCAACAGTTGAGCTGGTAATTTCCACATCATTAAAAATATCCTTCGGCTTCATAATTGGGGGTAAAGTTGAATAAAATACAATTGCGAATTGCGAATTTTTGATTGTGGATTCATTAAATCAGAAATGTAACCGCAGTTATGTATTTTTGCTCTATAAACCATTTCCCTATGAATCCGATAGACATTATGACCAAAACAGACGAAGCCATCGAAAAAGAAAGACAGTTTGGAGCGCATAATTACAAGCCCATTCCTGTGGTATTAGAGCGTGGTGAAGGAGTATATGTCTGGGATGTGGAAGGCAAACGGTATTACGATTTTCTCTCTGCCTATTCGGCTGTAAATCTCGGGCACAACCATCCGAAAGTAGTAGCAGCATTGACAGAGCAGGCAAAAAAACTTTCACTCACCTCGCGGGCATTCTATACCAATGCTCTAGGAGAATATGAGGAATACGTTACGAAGCTTTTTGGCTACGATAAAGTGTTGCCGATGAATACCGGTGCTGAGGGCGTGGAAACAGCTATAAAGCTCTGCCGAAAATGGGCGTATCAGAAAAAAGGCATAGCAGCTGATAAGGCAAAAATTATTGTGTGCGAAGGAAATTTTCATGGACGCACCACCACTATTATTTCCATGTCGACTGACCCGGATGCACGTAACGAATTTGGTCCTTACACCCCCGGGTTCGTAACCATTCCATACAATGATATCGAAGCTCTTAAAGAAGCTCTAAGTGATGATAATGTTGCCGGGTTTTTGGTTGAACCCGTGCAAGGCGAAGCAGGAGTCGTTGTTCCTGATATTGGGTACATCCGCAATGCCGATGATTTGTGCCGCCAGCACAAAGTTCTCTTCATTGCTGATGAAGTGCAGACAGGGCTTGGGAGAACCGGAAAAATGCTTTGCTGCGACTATGAGCATGTGCATCCCGACATTCTCATTCTCGGCAAAGCTTTGTCGGGCGGACTGTATCCTGTTTCGGCTGTGCTCGCCGATGATGAAATCATGCTCTGCATAAAACCCGGTGAACATGGCAGCACCTATGGCGGTAATCCCGTTGCATGCAAGGTTGCGATTGCTGCGCTCGATGTTTTACAAAACGAAAATTTGAGTGCAAATGCCGAGCGTCTCGGAAAAATTCTGCTCGCTGAACTAAAAAGTATCCGTCACCCGAAAATAAAAACCGTTCGCGGCAAAGGATTATTCTGCGCCATGGTAATTGATGATAGTATCGGAAAGAATGTCTGGGATTTATGTCTTGCTCTAAAAGAAAACGGACTGCTTGCCAAACCCACTCACGGAGATATTATCCGATTTGCGCCTCCATTAATAATTACTGAAGAGCAATTGAAAGAATGTATCGGAATAATTAAGCATACATTAAGTCAGTTCTGATTAACTCATCAGCACCAGCCACGCTTCTTTGACTTTTTTTTCTTCAAGGAGTTTTTTTGCCAGCTGGTGAATTTCATCGATTAACTTTTTTTCCGCAAGTGGAAACACTTCTTTCCGGTAAAATTCTGTTTCACGGAATTGGTTCAATTCTTCTTCATTGGGAAGAGCCGGAACATTTCCCAACATACCGAGGTGATTTCCGGTAAGCACATAACTATTGCGAACAGAAAGAGGTATATTGTCAATGCCGAGTGCAGGCGGCTCATGCTGCGGCTTGGGAACTTCAAACAAGGCGCTTCCCGATGCACGGCAATACCAGTCAAAGCCCATTCGTGCAACCAAATCAATTTTGTTTTGATCAATTTTTTTGTCGGGTGTAAGAACATCTTCACTAATGTGCATCAGAAGAATATGACACACAATAAGGTTTGCCGCTCCGCCCTCGTTTCCGGTTTTAATCACATCAACCACTTTACACTCCATCTGTACAGGTGATTCTTTTACACGCGGGGGGCGAATAAGCACAGATGGCTCTTCTGTGAATCCCGCTTTTACAAATTCATTTACCCCTTTCGGATATTCCGAGCTAGCCAGCGATGCCTGCTCAACCATAGCATAATTCACTACGTTGATAGTTACTTCAGGAACTTCAAGAATATTTTCCAGTGTATGTTTGGTTGAATTATCGCGCACTCTGCGCGCGGGAGAAAAAACAACCAGCGGAGGATTGGAACCAAACGCATTGAAGAATGAAAAAGGGGAGAGGTTTACGTTTCCTCCTTTGTCAATCGTAGAGGCAAATGCAATAGGGCGGGGGGCAATGGCGCTGAGCATATAGCTGTGCAGCAGCGTTGTCTTTATTTCTTTCGGGTTGATGGTGAACATTTCTCTAAACTCTAAACCGCTTTCCTTACCACTGCTCCCAGCTTTTTTTCATAGGCGTTAATCAGTTTTCCTACCACCGAATCAATCTCGGCATCGGTGAGCGTCTTTGTATCATCGCGCAGGATGAATGAAAGCGCGCACGACTTTTTTCCGGCAGGAATATTTTCTCCTGCATACAAATCAAACAGGTTCACATCGCGCAGAAGATTTTTTTCAGTTTGGTAGGCGAGCGTGCGGATAGAATCATAGGTAGTCTGCTGGTCAACAATCATAGAGATGTCACGTTTCACCTGCGGAAAACGGGGAAGCTCACGGAAAGAGATTAAATGCTGCGAAGCCATTTCAGATAGTATGTCCCAATTTATATCGGCATAGAAAACGGGTACGTTGATATCAAACTGCTTCAAAATATTCCTGTTTAAAGAGGCATAGAAAGCGAGAAAACTTTTGTCTGAAGATATTTTCATTCCGTAAGAAAATGTTTTATCGCTGAAATTATCCGAAGAAAATTTTTCCGAATTCGCATCAACTCCAAGCCGGAGAAAAATATTTTCTACGAAAGCTTTCAGGTAGAAAAAATCAACTGGAACAGCAGGAGAATTCCATCGGTGCGGATTTTTATTTCCCGTAAGGTAAACGGCAAGATGATTCGCTTCGTTATAACGTCCGTTATTTTTCGAATACGTTTTCCCAAATTCAAAGAATTTTAAATCGTGCTGCTGCCGGTTGATGTTGTAGCTTACCGATTCAAGTCCCGTAAGAAACATTTCAGTGCGCATTACATTCAGTTCTGCGCTAAGAGGATTCAGTAGATTAACAATTGTCTGTTCATCAGAGACATTTTTTGCCCGTGCTGAAGAGGTCATGGAAATGGTTACTATTTCATTGAAACCGACAGATGAAAGAAAATCTTTTGCAATATTTACCCGTGCATCAGACTGTGGCGAGTGATGCTCGCTAAACGAGTAACTGATTTTTCTGGACAATGGGATTTCAGTATAGCCGTAGATGCGTAAAATTTCTTCTGCAAGGTCAGCGGGCAAGGCGACATCGGTTTTATGGTAAGGAACTTCAACCGTAAGCGAATCCATTTTCTCCGATTTAATTTCAAAGCCAAGCGATTCGAGAATGCTTTTTGAAACTGATTCGGTTAAATTTGTTCCGCTTATTGTACTGAGATAATCATAATTCAGTATTATAATTTTTTTCAGAAGCGGTGATGGATATGTATCTGAAATTTCAGAAGAAATTTTTCCCCCGGCTATTTCTTTCATTAGCAATGCGGCTCGTTTAATCGCATACAAAGTCATGCTTACATCAGCCCCGCGCTCAAAACGAAATGAGGCATCGGTATGTAAATCATGATGACGGACAGATGCACGGATTCCCTCAGGAGAAAAGTAAGCGCTTTCGATAAAAACCGATTTTGTTTTCTCTGTGATGCCCGATTCCATTCCCCCGAAAATTCCTGCAATACATATAGGTTTTTCCGAATCGCAAATCATCAAGTCTCCGGACGAAAGTTTCCTTTCCTTGCCATCAAGCGTGATGAACAGAGTTCCTTCCTTAAGCTTCTGAACAATGATTTTATTTCCTGCAATTTTATCTGCATCAAAGGCATGCAGCGGCTGCCCGCATTCGTGCAAAACAAAATTGGTGATGTCAACGATATTGTTTATTGGGTTAATACCAACGGAAAGTAATTTTTCCTGCAGCCATTTCGGAGAAGGAGCAACAGTAATATCCGAAACCGTCACTCCGCAATAACGCGGGCAGGCGACAGTATCTTTTACTTCTATATCAACGGTGAAATTTTTGTTGTCCGCAGAAAATTTATCAACGGAAGGAAGCGTTGGCTCCTCCGGCAACCCTTTTAAACTTACTGGAGATATAATTAAACAAGCGAACAAATCCCTGTCCACTCCGAAATGCGAAGCTGCATCAGCCCGGTTTGGCGTCAAACCGATTTCAAAAATATAATCAGAAGTAATATGGAAGTATTCAGAGGCAAGTGAGCCGACTTTTGCATCATCCTTCAAAATTAAAATACCATCGTGTGATGTTCCAAGACCAATTTCATCTTCAGCGCAAATCATTCCTTCAGAAATTTCGCCTCTGATTTTTGCATTCTTGATTTCAAACGGAGCCCCTTTAACCGGATGTACAGTGGTACTGACAGGCGCCACAACAACTTTTTGCCCTGCCTTTACATTGGGCGCACCACAGACGATGTGCTTGGCCGCTCCTGTTCCTATGTTAACAGTTGTGAGCGATAAGCGGTCGGCAGACGGATGCTTTTCACAGGTGAGAACTTCACCCACAACCAACCCTTTCATTCCACCGGGTATGGAATAATTTTCCTCTAATGATTCGACTTCAAGCCCGCAATTCGTCAGAACAGTCGCGGTATCAGCCGGAGATAAATCAAACTTTAAGTAATCTTTAAGCCAGTTATATGAAATACGCATTGAAAAAATTTATCTGACAAAGATAATTTTAGTGAGATAATGAGACGAAAAAGGTTTGAAAAAGTAATTGTTGCGGAGACGGGAGATATTTAGTTTTTTTGTTCGCTGAATATAACGGATAACAGGTAACCATTTTATGCTGTCTCATACACTGATTAAAAATTTACTCGCGTCCACAACTTTTGGAACTGAAGTTAATGCCCGCGGCTGGGTGCGTACAAGGCGGGGCAATAAGAACATTGCCTTCATTGCTTTGAATGACGGCTCCACTATTCATAGCATACAGGTTGTTGCGGAAATGAGCAAGTTCAGCGAGGACCTTATGAAGAAAATTACTACGGGCTGCTGCCTGAGTGTTACCGGTGATTTGGTTCAATCGCATGGCAAAGGGCAGACCGTGGAGATACAGGCAAAACAGGTTGAAATTCTTGGCGAAGCTGATGCAGAAACATTTCCGTTACAGAAAAAAGAACACACCATGGAGTTCCTTCGCGAGATTGCTCACCTGCGTCCGCGCACCAATACATTTGGAGCGGTGTTCCGCATACGCCATCACCTGGCTTTTGCGATACACAAATTCTTTAACGATAGAAATTTCTACTACCTGCATACGCCTATCATTACCGGTTCGGATGCAGAAGGGGCAGGGGAGATGTTCCACGTTTCAACATTAAATGCTGCCAATCCGCCGCGCAACCCGGACGGCTCAGTAAATTTTGCTGAAGATTTTTTTGGCAAAGAAACCAACCTTACGGTTTCCGGGCAGCTCGAAGGAGAACTTGGCGCTCTTGCGCTGGGATTGATTTATACGTTTGGCCCCACATTCCGTGCAGAGAATTCAAACACACCGCGGCATCTTGCAGAATTCTGGATGATTGAACCAGAGATGGCGTTCCATGACATCAACGACAACATGGATTTGGCGGAAGAGATGCTGAAATATCTTGTGAGCTATGTTCTTGAGCATGGCGCTGATGATTTGCAGTTCCTCAACGACCGTTACGATAAAGAGCTTCTGGCGCGTCTGCGTTCGGTTACAGAAAAAAAGTTTGCACGCATTACATACACAACCGCTGTTGATATGCTTACCACATCAGGGAAAACATTTGAGTATCCTGTAAAGTGGGGAAGTGATTTGCAGAAAGAGCATGAAACATTTTTAGTTGAAAAACATAACGCTCCTGTCATTATCACCGATTATCCGAGAGAGATTAAAGCATTTTATATGAAGCAAAACGATGATGGTAAAACGGTTCGTGGCATGGATATTCTTTTCCCATGGATTGGCGAAATCATTGGCGGCTCTCAACGCGAAGAAAACCTTGAAAAACTTCAACAGAGAATTCGGGAAATGAAACTCCCCGAAAAAGAATTATGGTGGTATTTGGATACGCGCAAGTTCGGCACGTGCGTTCACAGCGGTTTCGGGCTGGGTTTTGAGCGGCTTGCGCTTTTTGTTACGGGCATGAGCAACATCCGCGATGTAATACCCTTTCCGCGCACCCCGAAGAATGCCGAGTTTTAGTTCGGCAAGGAATTAAAAGAAAAATTTCTCTCCGAAAAATATTCAAGCACGCCCGGCAAAACATAGTGCAGGTTTTTTTCGGCTTTTATGCTGTCATGAAAAACAATAACCGAGCCGGGTTTTGATTTTGTAATCACGCGTTCCAAACATTTTTGAGAAGAAAAATTTTTATCATAGTCGCGGCTTAATACATCCCACATTACAATGCGGTGATTTTTTTTCACGGAAAAATATTGTGACGGAGTAATTCTGCCGTAGGGAGGGCGAAATAAGAACGTTTGTTGTTTGTTGTTTGTTGTTTGTTGTTGAAAGGAATTCAAAACAGAATTACATTCTGCAACGTCATCCAGATATTTTTTTGTTCCTGTTTTCCATCCGTTCAGGTGATGCATGGTGTGGTTACCCACAGAATGACTTTGCTCAATTATTTTGTGATACAATGAGGAATTTTTTTCAATGTTGTCGCCAATGCAAAAAAAGGTTGCCCTGGCATTATGCTTTTTCAACTCATCAAGAACCCAGTGAGTAATTTCTGTCGGCCCGTCATCAAAAGTGAGATATAAAACTTTTTCAGAGGTATTTATTCTGAAAATAATTTCAGGGAATACCGAAGAAAGAAAATGTCGTGCAAACATACGGTTACTAGTAACGAATGAATTACGAATATACGAATTCGCATATTCGTATAGATTAGTTATTGGTAACCTACATGCCGCTCTGCTGGTAAATATGCTGGAAATTTTTAGCCAGCGAATCACTCAGTTCTTTAAGTCCGGCGGTGCGCACCATGGTGGGCAGCGACTGAAGCACATACAGCGATTGATTAACATCCGATTCCACCGACTTATAATAATCCGTTCCTTTCAAAGAGAGATAATAGTCCATATTATCCTCGTTGATTTGGGCAAGGCGTTTTACAATCATGACTCCCTTTTCCTGGCATTCTTTTCGTTTGTCAAGCTCAAAATCAGAGTTAGAAATACCCGCACTGTCAGAAAGATTTCCGGAAAGGCGGAGATATTGTTCGGCAACGCGCGTCATAAAAATATTATACGGCACATTATAATCAGGCATTTCTTCCATGCACTTGTCGAGCACAGCCATTGCCGAATCATTTTTTCCGGCATTAATAAGCGCATCGGTAAGGCGTATGGTATTGATGCGCATGTTGGTGGTCATCCTTAAATTATTTTCATCCAGGTACACACGCTTGTCTTTCATGTTTCCCCAAAGGAATTTATTCATCACGTTGTCGTACATAATATCGGTAGCAACCGATCCGCGGAACGATTCATCCCGCTTTTCAAGTTTTATCGGAACAAGACGGTATGCAAGCCCTTCGAGCTGGAAATAATCATCGAGATTCAGGAAGTTTTCGGAGCCGACGGTTGTAGCAAAGTAAACCGGGCGCTTCCAGTTGTTGTTTGCCAACAAGTCAATGATCATGATATCGTTCTTCATAAGATAGTTCTGCGAAATCGTCCATTCAATTTTGTCTACAATCTTAGCAGAGTCGGCAAGAGCCACGGTCCCGTTTTCAAGAACTTTTTTCTTGTCAATAGTAATTTTAAAATTCTTTGTAGGGTAATAATTCAGTTGTTCTCCCCCTCCCGCTCTCACTTTGGCGCGAGGGTCTTCACTTGCAATAAAAAGTTTCATCAAGTCCGACAGCTCAATAGCACCGCTGAGCTTTTTGTCGACAAACGGCATATAATCACGTGTACCCTGTACGTACTGGTCAAAAGTTAGTGAGAAGGGAACAGCATCAGAGTCATAAGCTTTGCGTTTAAGCTGGTCAATATACCAGTCGGTATTGAGCAAACTCAGGTTCACGACGCGCACATCGGTACGGACATTTTCTACTTCCTGAGCATACCAAAGAGGGAAAGTGTCGTTATCGCCATTCGTGAAAAGAATCGCGTCCTGGGCGCAGGAGTTGAGATAATCGTAAGCAAAATCCCGGGAGGTAAAACGGTGCGAGCGGTCGTGGTCGTCCCAATTTTCTTTTGCCATTACATATGGAACAGCAATAAGGCAAATGAGCGATACGCCAACTGTTGCGACCATTGCAGGAATTTTTTTCCTGGCAGCTTCAATCAAAGAAGGCACACCCAAGCCTACCCAAATAGCAAATGCATAGAAAGAACCAACATAAGCGTAATCCCTTTCGCGAGGCTGCAGAGGAGGGCCATTCAGGTAAAGAACAATGGCAATTCCTGTAAAGAAAAAAAGAAGCATCACTACCCATGCATCGTATTTATTGCGGTTGAATTGAAATATAAGGCCAATTATACCGAGGATAAACGGGAGGAAGTAATAATGATTTCTACCCCTGTTGCTTGTTAAGCTCTCGGGCAGCTTATCCTGGGGGCCAAGACGTATAGCATCAATAAAATTTATGCCGCTTGCCCAGTTACCTTTGGTGATTCCACCCGGCCCCTGGATATCATTTTGCCTGCCGGCAAAATTCCACATAAAATATCGCCAGTACATTTCGCCAAGCTGATAGACAAAAAGAAATTTCATGTTCTCAAAGAAAGTCGGCTTGCGGTCTCCCTTAATGCCCGCCCATTTTTTATATTCTGTAATATGGTTTGCCTGGTTGCTGTACATGCGCGGAAATAAAGCGGACTGTGCATCATCGTAAACCGGTACGACACGGTTGCCGGTGAAGCGGTATTTATTTTCTCCCGGAATGCGTGTATAGGTGGCAGAGCCTTCCTTCTGGTCGACAAGGCGGGCGGTATAATATTGCCCGTAGAAAAGCGGGCGGTCGCCATATTGCTCCCGGTTGAGATAAGAAAGAAAGTTAAAAATGTTTTCGGGATTATTTTCATCTAAAGGAGGATTAGCCGCTGAGCGGATAACAATCATGGCAAAAGAAGAATAACCAATCACCACGAAAGAAAAGCACAGCAGCACCGTATTCCACAATGGCTTATTTTTCTTCTTGGTATAGAGCAATCCCCATACAACCAAACCAATGATAAGCAGCGTGTAAAAAATTATTCCCGAATTAAAAGGCAGCCCGAAGGAGTTGACAAAAAGCAACTCGAACTCGGCAGCCAATTCAATCAGGTAGGTAATAATTCCATATTGGATTGCTGCGAGTATGACTACCGAGATAATAAATGTGTAAATAATTCCCTTGCGTGTAACGGGATATTTTTTGAAGTAATATATAAAAGCAAGAGCCGGAATGGTAAGCAGGCTGAGCAGGTGGACACCTATGGAAAGCCCCATGAGGTATGCAATCAGCACAAGCCACTTTGCCGAATGTTTTTCATCGGCCGCATTTTCCCATTTCAGCATGGCCCAGAAAACGATGGCAGTAAAAAATGAAGACGAAGCATATACTTCACCTTCAACACCTGAAAACCAGAACGAATCGCTGAAGTTGTAGCACAGTGCACCCACCATTCCCGCGCCCATCACAGCCATAATCTGCGGCATTGCGAACTCCTGCCCTCTGATAACAATTTTTCTTGCCACATGCGTAATGGTCCAGAACAAAAACAAGATGGTAAACGCGCTCATAAGCGCTGATAAAATATTAACCATAATGGGAATCATCCTCACATTGTTTCCGGCAAAGAATATGAAGATTCTGCCTAACATTATAAAGAGCGGTGCGCCCGGCGGATGTCCTACTTCCAGCTTGTTGGCTGTGGCAATAAATTCACCGCAATCCCAGAAGCTGCCGGTCGGCTCTATGGTGCTTAGGTATGTATAAGCGGCAATGGCAAAGACAATCCATCCGGTGATGTTATTTATTTTCCGATAAGCGTTCATCGCATAAAAGTGTATGTGAAGTGGCGAAGATAGAAAAGGATGTGTTATAAGGATTATGAAGATTTTTGGAGAAAACAAAAAACCCTCCGAAGTATTCAGAGGGTTTTATAAAATCAATAATAGCGCTTACTTCCTCGGCACGAGCACCTGCTCGTAGCCTTCAATAATGTCGCCCGTTTTAATATCGTTGAAGTTGAGGATACCGAGTCCGCATTCATAACCCGCTGCAACTTCTTTAACATCATCTTTAAAACGCTTGAGGGAAGCAAGTTCACCGGTGAAAGCGACAATGCCATCACGTATGATACGAACTTTAGTATTTCGGGTAATTTTTCCGTCGAGCACCATGCATCCTGCAATGGTGCCTCCTTTTGAAATCTTAAATACTTCGCGCACCTCAACATTGCAGACAATTTTTTCTTCATACTCCGGAGCCAACATGCCGGTGATAGCATCTTTCACTTCATTGATGGCATTGTAGATGATGCTGTAGAGGCGGATGTCAATTTGTTCCTTCTCCGCCAGCTTGCGTGCATTCAGCGATGGACGCACCTGGAAACCGATAATCACGGCATTGGAAGCACTCGCAAGCAGCACATCGCTTTCTGTAATCTGCCCCACCGACTTGTGAATGACATTGACTTGTATTTGCGGGTTAGTGAGTTTCAGCAACTGGTCAGTGAGCGCTTCGATAGAACCGTCCACATCACCTTTAACAATAAGGTTGAGTTCTTTGAAATTGCCCACGGCGAGACGTCTTCCTATTTCATCCAGTGTAATGTGTTTTGTAGTACGTATGCCCTGTTCGCGCTGAAGCTGCAAACGCCTCGTTGCAATCTCGCGCGCTTCGCGCTCGTCATCCATCACCGTAAATAAATCACCTGCCTGGGGTGCACCATCTAAACCGAGCATCTGTGCAGGCACAGAGGGGCCGGCTTCTTTTATCCTCTGGTTGCGCTCATTAAACATGGCCTTTACTCTTCCGCTGTGGCAGCCGGCAAGAACCACATCGCCAGCTTTAAGTGTTCCCCTCTGAACCAGGATAGTGGTAATATACCCGCGTCCTTTATCAAGAGCAGCTTCAATGATAGTACCGCCTGCATTACGATTCGGGTTTGCTTTCAGGTCAAGGATATCTGCTTCGAGTAAAACTTTTTCCAGAAGCAAATCAACATTTTTTCCGGTCTTGGCAGAAATTTCCTGGCTCTGGAATTTTCCTCCCCAGTCTTCAACCAATATATTCATTTTAGAAAGCTGCTCGCGTATGCGCTCAGAATTCGCTTCGGGCTTATCCGTTTTATTTATGGCAAAGACAATAGGCACGGCTGCTGCCTGTGCGTGGTTAATGGCTTCAATCGTCTGGGGCATCACGCTGTCATCGGCTGCAATTACAATGATGGCCACGTCTGTAACTTTTGCTCCGCGTGCGCGCATAGCAGTGAATGCTTCGTGACCGGGAGTATCGAGGAACGTAATAGCTTTCCCGTTTTCAAGCGTTACTTCATAAGCACCTATGTGTTGTGTAATGCCACCCGCTTCGCCTGCAATTACGTTTGCTTTACGAATGTGATCGAGCAGAGAAGTTTTTCCGTGGTCAACGTGCCCCATTACCGTAACAATGGGTGGGCGCGGCACTAAATCTTCGGGGTCATCGGTTACATCATCGCGGATGGCTTCCTGCACATCGGCAGAAACAAATTCTACGTCATGGTCAAACGCATCGGCAACAACGGTGAGCGTTTCCGCATCGAGCCGCTGGTTGATGGAAACAAACATACCGAGCGACATACAAGCCGAAATGATTTCCGTTACAGGAACATTTATGAGCTTGGCTAATTCGCTTACCGTAACAAACTCTGTTACTTTAATGGTTTTGCGCTGCGATGTTTGTACATCCGATGCCGCTTCTTCTGCTTCCGATGCAATGTTCCTGAGGCGGGCTGCCTTGGATGTCTTTCTGCTGCCACCCTTCAGGCGGTTCAGAGTTTGACGGATGCGTTCGTCAATATCCTTGCTGGTTATTTCTGTAGGTCCCTTTTCTGCCGGCCGTGCTCTGCGCTGCGACTGACCTGAACGGAATGGCCTTTCAAATCTGCCGGTAGTTATTTCCTTTTTGACATCTACTTTCTTTTTGTCTTTGCGTTTGCGCTTTCGTTTAGCTTCATCGCCTCCCGCTTCAGGTGCAGCTTTTTTACGCTCCGGTTCTGCAGGCAATTCTATTTTACCGCGAATAACCGGACCGGCAAACTTTTCTCTTTTTATCCTGTACAATTCTTCGGCACTCTGAAGGTCCGTTATTTGTTCAGGAGCAGGAGTTGATGCAACAGGAGGGACTTCTGCTTTTGCTTCCGCTACCGGTTCATCTGCCGGTTTCTTTTTGGATGATTTTTTCTTTGCATCCTTAATTTCTTCCTCTTTTTCTTCGTCTTTCTTTTTCTTTTTAGATGCGCGCTTTGCTTCCTCGGTTTCGCCAACTTCAATCTTATCAATAATTTTAGGCCCTTCAATTTTTGCCTTTGCCCTTATGACTTCTTTTTCTTCTTTTTTCTCAACGGGCTTTTCCTCTTCTGCTTTCTTCTTTGTTATGACCGTTTCTTTAATCAGGAAATCTTTTTTCTCTTCCGGCACACGCGGCTTTACGGCCTGCGCATGAGAATCAACCACAACGGTAGCGTCCTTCTTGATTCTGCTGTCGGTGATTTTCTTAGCTTCCTCCTTCAGTTCGCGCTCCGGCTGATACTCCTGCAAAAGCAACTCGTACCCCTCACCGCTTATTTTGGTGTTCGGGTCTTTGGAAATGACAATGCCCCTCGAGGCAAGAAACTCAACAATGTGCTCGGTGCTCACATTGAATTCCTTGCTCGCTTTGCTCAGCCGTATAAAAGTCAGTGTTTCGGACATCTTAAAAGTTATATGTTATACGTTATAAGTCATACGTAGGTAATATACTATTTTTCTAATAACATATAACGTGTAACGTATAACGATTTTCATTATTCAAACTCTGCATTCAGAATGCGTATTACTTCAAGAACCGTTTCCTCTTCAAGATCGGTGCGCTTTACCAAATCTTCCACGCCAAGATTAAGAACAGACTTAGCTGTATCGCAGCCAATGGCTTTGAGCTGGTCAAGTATCCATGCTTCAATTTCATCTGAGAATTCATCCAGGTCGACATCTTCCTCGGTGTCGTCTTCCACATCGCGGTAAACATCTATTTCAAGCTCGGTAAGTTTGCTGGCAAGGCGGATGTTGTATCCCCCTTTTCCGATGGCAAGAGAAACCTGGTCAGGCTTCAGGTATACGAGCGCGCGTTTTGCCTCTTCGTCAATCTTAATTGATGTAATTTTTGCAGGACTAAGCGAACGCGAAATAAGCAACGGCAGATTATTGGTGTAGTTGATGACATCAATATTCTCATTGCGCAACTCGCGCACAATACCATGTATGCGCGAACCTTTCATTCCCACACATGCGCCTACCGGGTCAATACGGTCGTCATACGATTCTACTGCAACTTTTGCCCGCTCTCCCGGCTCACGAACAATTTTGCGAATGGTGATAAGGCCGTCAAAAATTTCAGGTACTTCGGCTTCAAAAAGTTTTTCGAGGAATAGCGGAGCCGTACGAGATAAAATAATACGCGGACTTCCGTTCACCATTTCTACGCGCAGCACAACGGCACGTACCGTATCTCCTTTTTTGAAAAAGTCGGCAGAGATTTGTTCGTTCTTGGGCAGAAGCAATTCGTTGCCTTCATCATCAAGCACCAGCGTTTCTTTTTTCCATACCTGGTAAACCTCACCGGTTACAATTTCGCCTACGCGGTTTTCATATTTGCGGAACAAAGCATCCTTCTCCAGCTCTGTGACTTTACCCATCAGGTTCTGCCGCGCGGCAAGAATGGCTCTGCGCCCGAAATCAGAAAGCTTTATCGATTCCGAAACCTCCTCACCGATTTCAAAATCCGGAGAAATTTTTACGGCTTCAGAATACTCAATCTGCCTTGCAGGGTCTTCCACTTTTCCGTCTTCCACAATTACGCGGTTGCGGAATGCTTCCAGGTCACCCTTTTCGGTGTTGATGATGATATCGAAATTTTCATCTGTCTCATACTTTTTCTTGAGCATGCCGCGGAATACATCTTCCAGTATGCTCATCATGCTGGCGCGGTCAATGTTTTTTTGCTCCTTGAATTCAGAGAATGCGTCAATTAATTCTTTGGGTTCCATTTGTTTAAACTGATTGTTGATTATTGTTTATTGATTTATTGATTTATTGATTTTTAAGCGTTCTGTAATTTTTCTTTTCCATAAAAACTTCCTGCATATCCTTTCTCAATAATTTTCTTCAGCACATTCGTATCAACTTCAGAAAGCTTGTTGATATACAGACACGACTGCCCCGTTTTATGCTTACCCAGTTTCTTCAGTAATTCTCCTTGTTCTTTTGAATTGCATAAAACATACAGCGTTAAATTTTGCTTGCGTGGTGAAAAACCAATCTTCATCCAGTCAAGTTCGCGTCCCGAAGGGTATTTTAAATGAACATTTCCGAAACCGATAATACTTGGTCCCCACATCGCCGGATTCTCTCCCGTTACTTTTTTCATCAACTCAAGAACCGAAAAGCTGTCATCGCGTTTCTGCTTATCCTTTATGGCACTCAGAAACCCTTCAACACTTGCCGTATTCTGTTTTGTTTTTAGTTCAGCCACTTTTTAATTGATAATTGATAATTGATAATTGATAATTGATAATTGATAATTTAAAATCTAAACACAACTTTTGTTTCCTTCACTTCATTCATCGGTATCCTTCTGTAATGCACTTGCGAAGATTTTTTCCCGTTGTCTCTCACCGAAACGGTTTCTTCAATCACTACTTCGTTTTCGTCAGCGCTTTTTAATATTCCTTCTCTTCTTAAACCGTCTTTAGTAATAATACCCACTAACTTTCCGATTCTTCGCTGGTATTGAGGCAGCACTTTCAGCGGTTCATCCATTCCGGGTGATGAAACTTCTATCCCGAATTTTTCCAGCACACCTCTTCCTTCCAGTTTATTAATCAGCTCCTTGTTAACCTCGGCACATTCTTCTATCTGTATACCTGAAGGTTTGTCGAGAAGCACCTTAATTTTTCCCGGGCTCACTTTAATATCAACAATAAAACAATCGCTTCCCGCCAGCTTGCTGCTTACTATTTCCTTTATTTCTCCTTCCGTAACGTTCATCCCCATTGTTTTGAGCATAAAAAAAGGGGCTTATCCCCTTTTCATCATTATACCATCAAAAATACTGCGCAAAGATAATCATTTTTTCCAAATTAAGTATGGATATTTCATACTGCTAAATCTTCATTTTATACTGCCATCCCATGAACGAAATAATTTGAAATTGCAATAAATTTAAAGCATTTTGCTTAAAATAAAAAAAGCCACACATCTATTGACGCATGGCTTGAAAAAGCGAGAAACGTGAAATTATTCTTTCACAAACCGGCTGCGGAAAACTCCCGCTGCTCCTGATAGTTCGCTTACATAAATACCTGGCTGCAAACCTGAAACATCAAGATGTTCAATGTTGCCTGCCAGATGCAGCAATTTTTCTTTCACAATTCTTCCTGTAATATCATAAATCGCTAACCGGATTTCAGAAATAGAATTTTTATCAACTATAACATTGAGAACATTATGAACAGGATTAGGATATGTAAATCCTGTCTGTATTGAATTGGAGAGGGAATTATTAATTCCTGTCAGCTGCGATTTAAAAGCTATGTTATCCACTTTAAAATCAGAGCCGATAAAAGAAAGTGCTGTGTCGTTCCATGAGGACGATTGCAATTGAATGATGACCGTATCAACAGGAGAGCCCATGTTGAATGGAAGTTCTGCATATTGATAGGTAGAAGCAGGAGTGTAAATATTCTTGTTTGTGCCCGACACGATATTCCCATTGTATTTGAACGTGAGATTTACCTGAGCGGAATCGCTGCCAGAAGGTGCATACTTATACCAGAATGAAAGCGTGTCAAGCTGGTTAGAAAATGGATATCCGCCCTGCCATGTGCAAGAAGGGCCATTACCACTGCAGTACCCGGTACCAACCTGTCCGGCCTGGGCAGCGGGATTACCATTATTGTCACCCAAATACGTTTGTAATTCCATTGCATAAGTCCCTGCATATGCATCGGTGGTCCTGTTAAAGCCCTGTCCGTGCCCGCCGGAAATATACCAACTGTTTGGGGTATTTATCGTCTGGCTTAGCCACTGCTCAAAGTCGCCATTGAATGCTGCGGGCTGGCTTGCAGCTGTAAATGAAACGCTGTCAAGCTGGAGCATGCTTCCGTTTACTGCATAGTTATTGAGGGCATCGCTGGAGATAGCCGCAAAAATCACGGTGTCAGGAGTTGTAAAAAGAGGTGGCGAGAACGTAAAGGAGAAAGACGTATAGGTATTATGAGTGCCTGCAAATTTATAGCTGTAAAACCCTACAGGACTTCCAGCAGCCCTGAACACAGCGAGAACGCCTCCTGAATCACCGGGCATAATATTCGATTTGTAGTATCCTTTCATTCCGGTAGCCATTTGGTTATAAGGTATTCCGCCTGTCCAGGTCAGCGGATTACCGTTTGTACTTGTGGCATTCACAATATACCCGAAACACGTATCGGTTGCAGTGGTATGGGTGGTTAGCTGAATGGCATACGCGCCGTGGTAAAAATCGGTGGTCTTCACGCAATTAAAAGGAGCATTGCATTTAAAGAACGCTTCGGGATTTGAATTTTGTACATAACCCTGCGGATAGTCATATGTTGCAGATGTCCAGTTTTCAAAACCCCCATTGGGAACGGACTGGCCATAAAGCAATGTTTGTGTAAGAAGTGCAATGAAGAATAAAATTTTTTTCATGGATATTTGGTTTAAGAGTTAGATAAAATTTTTGTTGCGCCAAAACTATGGTGGCCATCTGCCTTACTAAATCCATTCGCCTTTTAGTAATAAACAGACTTGTAAACAGTAAAGAGATTATGGATGCGCGGACCGTAAGTTCAAATTTCTACATTTGCGCCCCATGACGACAGAACAATTAAAAGAGCTTAGAGAGCGCACGGAAGCGCTTAGGAGGCATCTTTGACGTACAGGGCAAGCTGAAAAAAATTTCGGTAGAAGAGGAACTTACCCACGAACCCGATTTCTGGAATAACCCCAGGGAGGCGCAGAACGTGATGCGCGCTATTAAGCAGAAAAAAAATATTACCGAAGCATTCGACAATGTAAATTCATCGGTGGAAGACCTTGCGGTGATGTATGATTTCTTTAAGCAAGGCGAGGCGAGTGAGGCGGAAGTAGAAAAACATTACCAGGAATCACTGCGAATGGTGGAGGGGCTTGAATTTAAGAGAATGTTGGGGGCGGAAGAAGATGTGATGGGGGCTGTGCTCAACATCAATTCCGGTGCCGGTGGAACAGAAAGCCAGGACTGGGCTGAAATGCTTATGCGCATGTATATCCGCTGGGGAGAGCAGAATGGCTATAAGGTTTCACAACTGGATTACCAGGCAGGCGAGGGCGCAGGAATAAAATCAGCTGCGTTGGAATTCGAAGGCGATTATGCGTACGGTTATTTGAAAGGCGAGAGCGGTGTGCATCGCTTGGTTCGTATTTCCCCGTTTGATTCCAATGCAAGGCGGCATACTTCATTTGCATCGGTGTTTGCCTATCCGTTAGTAGATGATACAATCCATATTGAAATAAATCCTTCTGATATTTCGTGGGATACATTCCGTTCGGGTGGAAAAGGCGGACAGAATGTGAACAAGGTAGAAACCGCCGTGCGTCTGCATCATGCTCCATCAGGAATCATTATCGAATGTCAGCAGGAACGTTCGCAGACACAGAACAAGGAAAAAGCTTTGAAGATGCTTAAGTCGCAATTGTATGAGCTTGAAATCCGCAAGCGCAACGATGCCAAGGCGATAACGGAAGCAGGCAAGCTGAAAATTGAATGGGGTTCGCAAATCCGAAACTATGTAATGCATCCCTATAAGCTTGTAAAAGATTTGCGCACGGGAGTGGAAACTTCCAATGTGCAAAGCGTAATGGATGGAGGCCTGATGGATTTTATGAAAGCGTACCTGATGAAATTTGGCGCGAATTAAAAAAATTGAAACAAAAAGTAAATTACGATAGAGACACAAAGGCACGGAGTTAATATTTCCCTGTGCCACTGTGCCTCCGTGGTGAAAACTTTTATAACGAACAGAGTTCCAATTTCTTTTCTTTGTAACCAATAACCTAAAAATAAAAATGAAAAAACACATTCTCCTTTTTGCTACAGGTATCATTATGCTGGTCGCGTGTAAACCTTCTACTAAAAGCAATGATAATAAAGATGCAAAAGTTCGGGCAACATCGGATTCAACACAGATTTTTAATCTTGATACTGCAGCACTTGCCGCGGGTACGGTATATTATCAGTGCCCGATGGACCCTGAAGAAATTTCTGACAAACCCGGTGTCTGTCCAAAGTGTGGAATGGATTTAGAGCAAGTGGTAAAACATTAAATTTATTTTTTCATTGTACATTATGCTTAATACATAATACTTTTTTATGCCTCGAATTTTAATTATAGATGACGAGAAAGCCATCCGCAATACGCTGAAAGATATTCTTACGTATGAAAAGTTTGAAGTGGACGAAGCGGCAGATGGTGCGGAAGGTGTGAAGAAAGTTGAGACGCAACACTATGATGTTGTGTTGTGCGATATAAAAATGTCGAGGATGGATGGTATGGAAGCGCTTTCAAAAATTCTTGCTGCAAAACCAGACATGCCTGTGGTTATGATATCAGGTCACGGGAATATTGAAACAGCAGTTGAAGCGCTCAAGAAGGGCGCGTATGATTACATTGCCAAGCCGCCCGATTTAAACCGGCTTCTTGTAACGGTCCGCAATGCGCTCGACCGCACATCGCTGGTCACGGAAACAAAAACACTGAAGAAAAAAATCTTCAAAACCCGTGATATGGTAGGCGATTCTGTGGAGATGAAAAAAATCAAAGAGCTTATTGAAAAAGTAGCTCCAACCGATGCGCGTGTGCTTATTACCGGTGATAACGGAACGGGAAAAGAATTAGTTGCTAGATGGATTCATGAGAAAAGCAAAAGAGGAAATGCAGCACTGGTAGAAGTGAACTGCGCAGCGATACCATCTGAATTAATTGAGAGCGAATTGTTCGGGCATGAGAAGGGTTCGTTCACTTCTGCTATTAAGCAGCGCATCGGAAAATTTGAACTGGCAAACGACAGCACACTTTTCCTGGATGAAGTAGGGGATATGAGCTTATCAGCACAGGCGAAGGTATTGCGGGCTTTACAGGAAAATAAAATTACCCGCGTAGGCGGAGAAAAAGATATAACGGTTAACCCGCGCGTGATTGCCGCTACCAACAAAGACCTTAAAAAAGAAATAGAGAAAGGAGCGTTCCGCGAAGACTTATATCACCGCCTTAGTGTGATTGTGATTCACGTCCCTTCATTGAGCGAACGCAAGGAAGATATTCCTCTTATTGCTGAAACATTTTTGAAAGAAATCTGCACTGATTATGGCATGGCGCAAAAGTCATTTACTACCGATGCGCTTAAAGAGCTGCAAAAACTACCCTGGACCGGCAATATCCGCGAGTTGCACAACGTGATAGAGCGCCTCGTAATCCTCAGCGACAAAAAAATCACTGACACGGATGTGAAAGCGCATGCAGTAGCGGTAAGCTAAAGTTCACCTAAGTAAACTCTGCCCTTTTTCTAATGCCTTGCTGATTCCTTCAGAATTTTTTCCTCCTGCCGTTGCATAAAACGGTTGTCCGCCACCACCTCCCTGTATTTCTTTGGCAAGCTCGCGGATTATTTTAGAAGCATCGTAGTTTTTTTCCTTCACAAGGTTGTCGCTGATGATAAGCGAAAGGTGTGGCTTACCGCTTACTTCCGCTGCCAGCAAGCCAAAAAGATTGTTCACTTCTTTTTTCAGCTCGAACGAAATTCCTTTAATGGCATCAGCATTACTGATATCAATTTTTTCGGCAAGGAAATTTATCCCGTTTATCTCTTTCACTTTTTTCAGCAAATCATTCTTAATGGCATGAGCAATTTCTTTCGTCAGCTTTTCAGTTGCATCTTGTAACATAACTTCTGATTCCTTTGATATTTCCTGGCGACCCAACAATAGTTTAGCTTCTTCTTTTGCCGGGCTTGCTGAGGGATTTAATTTTTCCGACTGCTCCAGCAATTTTTTTAGCTCTTCCTTATGCAATTCAATTTTTTCTTTCATAGCATGTTCAGCAGCTTTGGCTTTTTCTTCCTGTTCTTTATAATATTTATCAACCAGCTCGCCTGTAATCGCTTCAACCCTTCTGACTCCTGCTGCAATGGAGCTTTCAGAAATGATTTTGAATTTACCTATCTGTTCGGTTGACTTAACATGCGTTCCCCCGCAGAGTTCCATAGAATATTTCGGGTCGAAGGTGATGACACGTACAAACTCTCCATACTTCTCTCCGAATAAAGCTGTTGCGCCCATTTCCTGTGCCTGCTTAATGGGAACATTTCTTTTTTCATCGAGAGGAATATTTTCCTTAATTTTTTCATTCACCATTATTTCAATTTTCTGAATCTCTTCATCCGTAACTTTTGCAAAATGAGAAAAATCAAAACGGGTAACATGCTCATTTACCAGTGAGCCCTTCTGATTAACATGACTACCCAACACCCGCTTTAACGCGGATTGCATAAGATGCGTAGCAGAGTGGTTGCTTGTGATTATTTTTCTCCTGTCTTTATCAACTACTGCATGAAAAGTTGCGTTTAGATTTCTCGGCAGCTTATCAGCAAAATGAATGATAAGGGTATTTTCTTTTTGAGTATCGGTTATAAAATTTTTTTCATCACCTGATTCAATATATCCTGTGTCTCCAACCTGCCCGCCACTCTCTGCATAAAATGGAGTCGGATCTAATACTAGCTGAAACTGCTCCTTTCCTTTTATTTTTACTCTTCTGTAACGGAGAATTTCGCAGTCACATTCGAGCATATCATAGCCAACAAAATGAGAACCTCCCAAAAAGAAATCTGCCGGTTTATCAGAAACAGGAATCCAGTCTTCCGTGTCAATTTCAGCCGCAGCACGCGAACGTTCTTTTTGTTCCGCAAGAAGTTCATTAAATCCATCTATATCTAATTTAATATTTTTTTCCTTAGCCATTAATTCAATAAGGTCAATCGGGAATCCATAAGTATCATAAAGCTTAAAAATTGTATCCCCATTCATATATGATGTATACTTTTTAAAAAACTCTAGTACATTTTCACCCTCATTGGTTGAAACAGGTGTAACCCTTAGTTCAAAAAGTTTTATTCCATTCTCCAATGTTCTCAAAAAAGAAATTTCTTCTTCCTGAATCACTCTCATAATAAAATCCTGCTGTGTTTTTACCTCGGGGAAAACATCTTTGAATTGTTCCGAAAGAATCGGGACAAGCTTATGCAGGAACGGTTCGCTCAGTTTGAGAAAAGTAAAAGCATACCGTACTGCCCTGCGCAGAATTCTGCGGATTACGTAGCCGGCTTTATTGTTGGAAGGAAGCTGCCCGTCTGCAACTGCAAAAGTGATGGCGCGGATGTGGTCTGCCATAACGCGCATAGCGATGTCTTGCCTCACCCCCAGCCCCTCTCCCAAGGAGAGGGGAGTAACGCCTGAATATTTAATTCCGGTGCGGGCGGAAATAAATTGAATCAGCGGTTGAAAAACATCTGTATCATAGTTGGATGTTTTTCCCTGCAGCACCATGCAAAGTCGTTCAAAACCCATCCCGGTATCGACATGCCTTGAAGGAAGCGGCTCAAGCGTTCCATCAGCTTTGCTGTTGAATTCAATAAAGACGTTATTCCACAGTTCAATAACCTGCGCATCACCCTTATTAACTAAAGTTTTTCCATCAATCTTTTTACGTTCTTCATCGCTGCGCAAGTCAATATGTATTTCAGAGCACGGCCCGCACGGCCCGGTGTCACCCATCTCCCAAAAATTATCTTTCTTTTTCCCTTTCAGAATCCGGTCTTCAGCAATATGATTTTTCCAGCAGTCGAAACTTTCTTTATCAAAAGCCAGCTTTTGTTTTTCATCGCCTTCAAAAACGGTAACATACAATCTGTCTTCGGGAATTTTATAAACTTCAGTAAGTAATTCCCAGCTCCATTCAATAGCTTCTTTTTTAAAATAGTCGCCAAAGCTCCAGTTGCCAAGCATTTCAAACATGGTATGATGATACGTGTCGATGCCTACTTCTTCCAAATCATTATGCTTGCCCGAAACACGAAGACATTTCTGGGTGTCTGCAACACGCTTATATTTTGCAGAAACATTTCCAAGAAAAATATCCTTAAACTGGTTCATGCCAGCATTGGTGAACATGAGCGTAGGGTCGTTTTTTATAACCATAGGCGCAGAAGGAACAATTTCATGCCCTTTGGAAGCAAAAAAATCGAGGAATGTTTTGCGAATTTTTGTTGATATCATTCTGTAATAAAAAGTTGCAGTCTGCCTGCTTTAGTTGTATGAAAAAATTATCTTTGCCTTCATCGCAGACAAAATTAAATTTTAATTAGTGCCCAAAACAAAATATCATTTTAATACACATTCTCTCAAGTATGAGAAGGTGGTTGTAAGCCTGCGAAAAAAGATACTCCGTATTTTCGGATTTCTTTCCACTTCGCTCGTGTTTGCTACGGCTATTGTATTTGCCGCATACATTTATTTCCCTTCTCCGAATGAGAAACGCCTGAGACGGCAGCTGGAGGAAAGCACCTTTCAGCTCGAATACCTTAACAAACGTTTGGAGAAAGTAGAGAAGGTGCTGGGGAACATACAGGAAAAAGATAACACGATTTACCGCGTGATTTTTGAAGCAGACCCTATTCCGCAATCGGTGCGCGAAGCAGGATACGGAGGCGCTGATAAGTATTCGGAACTCTCTAATTATTACAACGCTGACCTGCTTATTGAAACGACAAAAAAAATTGACAAGCTTTCAAAGCAATTGTATATACAAAGTAAATCGTTTGATGAAGTTTTTAATTTGGCCAAGAATAAATCAGAAATGCTGGCGTGCATTCCTGCTATACAACCGGTATCAAACAAAGACCTTAAACGGCTTGCTTCCGGTTTTGGATGGAGAGTCCATCCGGTTTATAAAACTGAAATGTTCCACTCGGGAATTGATTTCACTTCGCCTACCGGGACAGAAATTTTTGCAACAGGAAACGGAGTGGTGGAACGGGTTGAAATCAACGGGCACGGTTATGGCAATAACGTTATCATTAACCATGGCTTCGGATACCAGACACTATATGGCCACATGAGCAGAATCAAAGTGTACCAGGGGCAAAAAATTTCGCGCGGAGAATTAATCGGATATGTAGGGAGCACGGGAACTTCCATCGGTCCGCATTTGCATTATGAGGTGATTAAGAACGGAGAGAAGGTGAATCCAGTAAACTTTTTCTTTAATGATTTAAACCCTGAAGAATACAGGCTTACCCTGGAAATTGCCGCAACCAAAAATCAATCGTTTGATTAATTCTTAATTCTACATTCTTAATTTTTAATTCCACCAGCAATGCCGTACAAGGAAAAAGAAATCAAAAAACTTTTTTACACCATTGGTGAAGTTGCAGAAATGTTTGATTTGGAGGTGTCGCACATTCGTTTCTGGACCAATGAGTTTACAACTCTTAAACCTTCTAAGAATAACAAGGGCAACCGCCTCTACACCGGCGAGGATATAGAAAAGCTGAAGAAGATACACGAACTGGTGAAAGTGCAGGGCTATACGCTGAAAGGCGCGCGCGCCAAGCTGAAAGAGGAAAAGAAAGTTGTAAAAAGCAACGAACCGCTTATCAAATCGCTTCAAAAAATACGCAAGTCATTGCTCGAAGTTCACAGCAAACTTGAGACGGCAGAAAAGAAGCGCTAATCAATCTCCGGTTAGTTCATTCAATACTTCCCAAACCAGTTCGGGCTCAAATCCTCTGCTTAAAGCAAAGCGGGCGGCTTTATTTTTTTTAAGAAGGATATTTTTTTCCATTCCGGTATTTAGTTTTTGTGAAAGGATTTTTTTCAGCGAAGCGGAATAATCTCTCTCGTCAATCCCGTCTAATCCCAGGTTTATACATTGGGGCGAAACCTTTTTATGAATCAACGCATTCCTGATTTTTATCTTTCCCCATCCGTTGATTCTGAACTTGCCACCCGCAAAAGCGCGCGCAAAGCGTTCTTCATTAATGAAACCTTTTGTAATTAAATCCGCAATAGTTTTTTCAACATCATTGCGATGTAACCCCATACTGTAAAGCTTATCGCGCACTTCCTGCTGGCTGCGCTCCTGGTAAGCGCAATAGTGTTGTATTGCTTGTAAAATTTCTTCCGGTGACTTCATTTGATTTCCGGAAATAAGCAGCTAGGTCCCTGGTTTTTCTTTCGGCATCACCGCAGCAAGAATCAGGTACAGTAAGAGACCGGAACCGTAGGCCACCAATGCAAAAAGAAATATGCCTCGAACAATAACCGGGTCTATGTCAAAATATTTTGCAAGACCTCCGCATACCCCGAAGATTTTTGCATCTGCTTTGACTAGTCTTTTCTTTTCGGCCATCAAAAACTAAAAGATATTGGTTTAATCGTACGATTCGAACCGGATTCTCTTCTTGTCGTAACCCATTGCTTCCAGGCGGGTACGTGCTTCCTTAAGCATGTCGCTCCATCCGCAAATATAGAAATACGCCGGGCGTTTATCAGCAAAAATTTCCTCGTAAATCGGGTGCACATATCCTTTTCTTCCTGTCCAGTCCGCGTTATCGCGGGAAAGCACCGGCAGGAATTTGAATTCGGGATGCTTTGCTTCCATTTCTTCCATTTCTTTCCTGTAGAGAACATCTTTTGTCCAGCGGTTACCGAAAACCATGTAAAGATTTTTATGCGCTTTATTTGCATTGAATATCTCCCACAATTGCGCCCGAAGCGGTGCAATACCGGTTCCGGTGGAGATAAAGCAAATGTCGTCCTCGATAACTTCGGGAAGCGTG
The DNA here is from genome assembly GCA_002215675.1 of Bacteroidetes bacterium 2013_40CM_41_45. Lineage (GTDB taxonomy): Bacteria > Bacteroidota > Bacteroidia > AKYH767-A > 2013-40CM-41-45 > 2013-40CM-41-45. Next base: position 145,002 of record NGFH01000004.1, read on the forward strand.
AACTTGCCCAGTATTTTGGAAACCTTAATAGTATCTCCGACTTTAACCTTGTCGAAAAGATACGGAGTTCCTGCTCCTTTAGGATTCAGCACGATACACAGTTCAAAGATATTATCATCAGAAGGTGCTGAAGCAATTGAATAGCTGCGATTAGTAACCTTTGATTCAATCGGAAGGTCGAGCATAATGAATTGCCCTGCTTTGTGCTTGAATGGAATTTCATCGGGAACTTTGATAAAAAATCTTTTCACGACATCGTTTTCGTCCTGGATGTCAACCATTTTGCAATCAAAAAATTGATAAGCCATATAAGTTTGAGGTTTGGAGTTTGAGTTTGAGGTTTATTTTTCAAGTATTGATTTTATATCAGGAAGGAAATAATTATTGCTTTTCAGCACCTTGCCGTCTTCGCGGTAAATGGGTTTCCGGTTATCATCGAGCTTCGACATATTGCTGCGGTGGATTTCATCAAACACCTCTTCTATTTTATGCTGAAGTCCATGCGAAATAATTGTTCCGAATAAAATATAAAGCTGGTCGCCAAGTGCGTCAGCAATCAGGGTAATATCTTCTTTTTTGCAGGCATCAAGATATTCATCGTTTTCTTCCTGCATAAGGCGGTGCCTAAGCTCGGCAAGTTCATTTCTTAACACAGCCGTAGGATTTTCATTTGCAGGAATCCCGAATACGGTATGAAATTCACGCACTTTTCCGATTTTTTCTTTTAACGTCTGCATTAAATAAATTTTTTTAAACGCGGCAAAAATAAAAAACATTCAATACGATGAACATAGTTTTTTATTGACGCTTAACGGAGCACAAATACATTTTTAAGGCGAATTATTAGCCCCAATTCCGGTATGAAATCTCTATCTTCGGGGCCGAAAATTTTTTCAGATGACGATTCACCGCGAAGGATACAGAATCATTTTTTTTGTGATTATCATACTTGTTCTTATCAATTCTTTTGCCTTTGGTTTTTTTGAGAAATGGTTTGAAGTACGTATTGGAATTTTTATTCTATCTCTTTTAGGGTTAATAATGGTTCTTCAATTCTTCCGCCATCCGAACCGTTCTATCGAAATCAACCCCTCTAATGTATTATCGCCGGCAGACGGAACAATTGTGGCTATTGAAGAAGTAACCGAGGATGAATTCTACCACGAAAAAAGAATTCAGCTTTCTATTTTTATGTCTCCGCTTAATGTACACCTCAATCGCTTTCCTATCAGCGGCAACGTAGATTACTTTAAATACCATCCCGGAAAATATTTAGTGGCGTGGCATCCCAAATCATCGCAGCTCAATGAGCGGACCACTGTGGTTATCCGCAATCATACCAAATCAGTTCTTGTAAGGCAGATTGCAGGGTATGTTGCCCGCAGAATTGTTTGTTATGCAAGGGAAAATATGACTACCGTGCAGGGAGAAGAGCTCGGGTTCATCAAATTCGGCTCGCGGGTGGATGTTTTTCTTCCGCTGAATTCAAAACTTAAAGTAAAACTGCACCAGAAAGTAACGGGCGGAAAAACAGTGCTGGCAGAAATCTGATTTCCGTTAATGATGTGCGTTGACGGTCACATGGTCAACAGTTTGTCCGTCATCGGCCGAAAAACTAATGGTAAGGTTAGCATTGCTGTATGAGCCGGTGCCACTCAACGTATTTCCTGAAACAAGCTGGGTTTGAATGGTCATGTTATTTCCGTCAATAACAATCACCGTATTGGTGGAATTTCCAAGCCCGTAAAAATTTTTTGCAATAACCTGGTTTGCCGAGGTAACATCTTTGTTTATCGTCATGGTATAGGTTGAATTGCCATGCACCTGGCTCGTTTCATTGCAGGTCCATGAGCCGGTAAATTTATCCCGCGCATCGCCTGTGCCTGATGGACTGCTATCATCTTTGGCACAAGACGAAAGAAAAACCGTTGCCCCGATGGTCATTACAGCGATAATATTCCGAATTGTTTTCATTTGTTTTTCAATCTTTCATTCAAATCAAGGCGGTGCTTTCGTGCTGTATCTTTTGCAATGTCATAACCCGCATCTGCATGGCGGATTACTCCCATTGCCGGGTCGTTATGTAAAACTCTTTTAAGTCGCCTGTCTGCATCATCAGTTCCGTCACAAACAATCACCATGCCAGCGTGAATGGAGTAACCGATTCCAACCCCTCCACCATGATGCACTGAAACCCAGCTTGCTCCGCTGGCGGTATTGATAAGGGCATTTAAAATGGGCCAGTCGGCAATGGCATCGCTGCCGTCTTTCATAGCTTCGGTTTCGCGGTTGGGTGAGGCAACACTGCCCGTATCCAAATGGTCTCTGCCTATAACAAGAGGAGCTTTTACTTTTTTGGTTTTGACTAATTCATTGAAAGCCAGGCCTGCTTTTTCACGCTCTCCCTGTCCCAGCCAGCAGATACGTGCAGGTAATCCCTGGAATGCAATTCTCTTTTGTGCCATGCGAATCCAACGCTCCAGTCCTTTATTCTCAGGAAATAGTTTTAAGATAGTTTCATCGGTTGTGTAAATATCCTGCGGGTCACCTGAAAGAGCAGCCCACCGGAACGGGCCCTTCCCTTCACAGAACAATGGGCGTATATATGCCGGAACAAACCCCTGAAAATCAAAAGCATTTTTTACACCGCGCGCCAATGCCTGTCCTCGTATGTTGTTACCGTAATCAAAAGTAACAGCCCCGCGTTTTTGCAATTCAAGCATGCAGTTAACATGCGCTTTCATGCTGTCAAGCGACTTCTCAATATATTTTTTAGGATTTGTTTCGCGGAGCACTTTTCCTTCTTCAACAGAAATTCCCTGCGGAAGATATCCAACTAATGCATCGTGTGCAGAGGTTTGGTCGGTGAGAATATCGGGTGTAATGTTCCTTTCAATCATCCGTTGCAGCAAATCCACTGCATTGCAAAGAACACCGATGGAAATTGCTTTTCCCTCGTTGCGGTATTTCCAGGCGCGGTCAATCGCTTTATCAATATCGGTTTCCATCTCGTCCAGGTACTTTGTTTCCAGCCGTTTGCGGATTCTCCATTCTTCCACTTCAGCAATCAACACTGTACCTTCATTCATGGTAACTGCCAGCGGCTGGGCTCCACCCATGCCTCCAAGTCCTGCCGTAACGGTTAGAGTGCTTTTGAGTGAGCCGCCAAAACTCTGGCGCGCCACTTCACCGAATGTCTCATACGTTCCCTGCACAATACCCTGCGAGCCGATGTAAATCCACGAGCCGGCAGTCATCTGCCCGAACATGGTTAAACCCTTCGCTTCCAAATCGCGAAACACATCCCACGTTGCCCAATGCGGAACCAGCATGGAATTTGAAATCACGACACGTGGGGCATCTTTGTGGGTGGGTAAAATTCCGACCGCCTTGCCCGACTGAACAATAAGTGTTTCATCATCATTTAAATCCTTGAGCGCTTTTACAATCATGTGAAAAGACTCAGGATTGCGTGCCGCTTTACCTGTACCACCATATACAATTAAATCTTCAGGCCGCTCGGCTACGGCAGGGTCAAGGTTATTGTGAAGCATGCGCAGCGCAGCTTCCTGAATCCACCCTTTGCAATTAAGCGTTGTGCCGGTTGGAGTTTTTAGTTTAGAGATGTCGAGTTTATCAGTTGTAGTGAGCATGTATGTTTAAAGTTTGACGTTAGATGTTAGACGTTTGATATTTTTTACTCCGAACTAAATACTGATTACTGATTACTCCTTTTTCCCTTGTCACTTGCCCTTTGACCCTTGTCCCTGTTCCTCCACGGACAATGCTTACAATTACTTTCACAGCAGTATCCTCTTTTCAGGTGGTATGCTTCGGTGAAAACAATATAACCGTCTTCTGAGAAGTAATAATCCTCTTTGTCGAATTTATCGGTGAAAGAATTCATTTTCACAGGCAAAGTTGAGAAAAAATATTCAGTCGCTTATTTAGCTGGCTAAGTCCGATTACTTTAGCAGCAAACTTCAGGAAATTGACTTTAGTTAAGGAAAAAATAATCCTAGGCATCGACCCCGGCACCAATGTAATGGGCTATGGGCTGCTTTCTGTTAAAGGAACAAAGCTTGAGTGCCTTGTCATGGATGTCCACGTCTTTAGCGGAAAAGACCATGCTATGAAACTGAAAAGAATTTTTGAAACCACGCTCGCAATTATAGAGGAACACAAACCCGATGAGCTTGCCATTGAAGCGCCTTTCTTCGGAAAAAATATCCAGTCGATGCTGAAGCTGGGACGGGCGCAAGGTGTTGCTATGGCAGCTGCACTTTATCGTTCCATTCCTATTTTTGAATATTCGCCCAAGAAGATTAAGCAAGCTGTTAGCGGTAATGGAAACGCATCGAAAGAGCAGGTGGCAGCAATGATTTCAACGCTGCTGAAAATAAAAGTGGGTGAGAAAAAGCTGGACGCTACCGATGCCATGGCCACCGCGCTTTGCCATTATTTTCAGAAGTCGCCCTCGAGTGTTTCGGGCACAAAATTCAATGGCTGGAAAAGCTTTATCCGCGAAAATGCGGGTAGAGTTTTGCAAGGCTGAATAGAGTATTAATTACCCTCTGACTCCCTAAAGGGAGAACTGCTCACTGTGCTGTAAAGCGTAGATTCCCCTTTAGGGGACAGGGGTAAGCGATGGAAAATGAACTAAAATCACTTACATCCTATCTTAATTAAATTATTGTCACTTTTGTTGAAGGGACGAATCATCCATAACTTCCGTATGAATAAATTATTTAAAATTTTACTGGTTCTATTAATCTCTTCGACTGCCATAGCACAGGATATAAAGTACCTGCGTTACGACACAGATTTGCTTTCATCGCAATTCCACAAGAACAGAAGGGGAGAAGTGAGAAAGCAAATGCCTGAAAATTCTGTGGCTGTGCTTTTTGCTGCGCCCGTTCGCAACCGTTCCAACGATAACGATTATGCATACCATCAGTCGCCCGATTTTTATTATCTAACCGGCAATACAGAGCCAAATTCCATGCTCGTCATCGCAAAAAATGAAATTGAGATTGATGGAAAAAAGAGTAATGAATTTTTGTTTGTTCAAAGACGTAATCCCTTTGCAGAAATCTGGACAGGAAGACGGTTAGGCATAAAAGGAGCTGAGCAGCTGCTGGGTTTTGATGCTGTTTTTATTTCAGGTGATTTTGAAAACACGAATATTGATTTCAGAAATTTTTCTTCTGTGCTTATCCTCCGGGAGCCAACGGGGGTGGTAAGTGACCGCAATGCCCAAGATGATTTGTGGATGCTCATAGATAATTTCAGAAGCAAGGTGAACGCAAATGCTGTGCCCGACCTTCATGGAAAAGCGACTGTGCTGGATTCGGTTCAACTTGATGATATTTTGAAAGAGCTTCGGGAAATAAAGCAACCTGAAGAAATGACGCTGATGCGCAAAGCCGTTGACATAAGCTGCGATGGACATATTGAAATGATGCGCAAAACAAAACCGGGCATGCATGAATATGAAGTGCAGGCGGTAGGGCAGTACGTTTTTGAAAAGAACGGCTCCGAGTATGTGGGTTATCCCTCTATTTGTGGTGGAGGTGAAAACTCAGTTATACTGCATTATCAAACCAACCGCAAAAAACTTTCTGACAAAGATTTAATCCTTCTGGATATGGCTGCGGAATATCACGGCTATACGGCAGATATAACGCGAACTCTTCCGGTAAACGGAAAATTCTCGCCCGAGCAAAAAATAATTTACGACCTGGTGTTGCAGGCGCAGGATTCCGGAATTGCAAACTGCTTGCCTGGAAATTCTTTTATGGCTCCGCATAATGCAGCGGTAAGAGTTATTTCACGCGGGCTTAAAGAGCTTGGCATTATTAAATCTGAAAGTGAATACCGGAAATATTTCATGCATGGCACCTCGCACTACCTGGGATTGGATGTGCATGATGCGGGCACACGGGGTAACCTGAAGACGGGAAGTATAATTACTGTAGAACCCGGTATTTACATTGCAGAGGGAAGCGACTGCGATAAAAAATGGTGGAATATCGGGGTGCGTATTGAAGACGATATCTTGATCACCGAAACCGGCCGGGAAAATTTATCTGCAAAAGCTCCCCGCACCACAGCCGATATTGAGAAGAAAATGGAGGAAACAAGCCCCATATTCAAGTAGAAAACAAGCATTGTATAATTAAGTTTTTGATATATATTTGCGTCCCCCAAAAAGGGAGTTATACGTTATTAGTTATTGGTTATAAAATAGGCGGTTTCACATAATAATTAATATTTAAGCGTATAACGTATAACATATAACTTATAACGTTTTTCAGAAAATGGCAAAAAAAGGAAACAGGATACAGGTAATTCTTGAGTGCACCGAGCATAAGGCAAGCGGCATGCCCGGTATGTCGCGCTATATAACTACCAAGAATAAAAAGAATACCACAGAGCGTCTTGAGCTAAAGAAGTACAATCCGATTCTCAAGAAAATGACGCTTCATAAGGAGATAAAATAAATTTAAAAATTTGAGGATGTGTCAATTTGAAAATTAAAAGAGACCATTTTCAAATCTTCAGATCAACTAATTTTCAAATTAAAAAAACATGGCAAAGAAAGTTGTTGCAACATTAAAGAGTGGAAAGGGAAAGGAATTTTCCCGCGTTATCAAGATGGTGAAGTCAGAGACCGGATCTTATTCTTTCCGCGAAGCGGTGGTTCATAATGACCACATCAAGGATTTTCTCAAGCAGAAAGAATAATATTTTTCTATGCATGGATGAAGCTTCTTCTTTTTGCGGAGGAAGCTTTTTTTATTTTCATTTCCGTAGAACATATAACCTATAACGTATAACTTTTTTTCATGGGACTGCTGAGTTTTTTAACGAGGGAGAAAAAAGAAAAGCTCAATGAAGGGCTGTCCAAAACCCGTGAAAGTTTTTTTTCAAAGCTGGTACGGATTATTTCGGGCAAGCCGAAGATTGATGATGACGTTCTTGCTGAACTGGAAGAAACGTTAATCCTCTCTGATGTAGGTGTAAACACCACGCTGAAAATTATAGAGCGGATGAAAAAAAGAGTTTCGGATGAAAAAAATTCAGATACATCGCGTCTAATTGAAATCCTTAAAGAAGAAATTGTTTTTGTGTTGGGAGAAGATAACCAGGCGGAATCAGAACCGGCAGTTTATTCCAATCCTCATGTGATTATGATTGTAGGCGTGAACGGTGTCGGTAAAACAACCACCATCGGCAAGCTTGCATATAATTTTAAGCAGGAAGGAAAAAAAATTATGCTGGGTGCTGCGGATACATTTCGTGCAGCGGCCATCGAGCAGTTGAAAGTGTGGGCGCAAAGAGCAGGAGCGGATATTGTAAGCCGGCAGATGGGTGCAGACCCTGCGTCTGTTGCGTTTGACACGGTGCAATCAGCCGTTGCGCATAAGTCAAATATTGTTTTGATTGACACTGCGGGACGTTTGCACAATAAAGTAAACCTGATGAACGAACTTTCCAAAGTGAGAAGGGTGATGGAGAAAGTTATTCCTTCGGCACCTCATGAAGTTTTGCTTGTGCTCGATGCTTCAACAGGGCAAAATGCCATTGAGCAGGCGCGCCAGTTTACAAAAGTGACTCACGTTACCGGAATTGTTCTCACCAAGCTTGATGGCACTGCCAAAGGCGGAGTGGTCATTGCCATTGCTGATGAGTTTAAAATTCCTGTTAAATATATTGGCGTGGGAGAAAAGATGGACGACCTGCAGGTGTTCAGCAAAAATGAATTTGTAGATTCACTTTTTCAGTCAGCATAAATGAAAACAAAATCATTGACAAGACCTAAAGTGAATGTCATTACGTTAGGATGTTCCAAAAATATTTATGACAGTGAAATATTAATGGGACAATTGAAAGCAAACGAGTTTGATGTTGCTCATGAAAAAGAAAACGGAGCCGGTGGAATTGTTATCATCAACACGTGCGGGTTCATTGACAATGCAAAACAGGAAAGTATAGATACTATTCTGCGTTATGCAAAAGCCAAAAAGGAAGGAACTATTGAACAGCTTTATGTTACCGGCTGCCTTAGTGAACGTTATAAACCTGAACTGAAAAAAGATATTCCCGAAGTGGATGAATATTTCGGCACAAGGGATTTAATTCCGCTTCTCAAAACACTTGGCGCTGATTATAAACATGAGCTGATAGGGGAGAGGCTGCTAACAACACCATCGCACTATGCATACCTGAAAATTTCAGAGGGTTGCGACCGGCCTTGTTCCTTTTGTGCCATACCCCTGATGCGCGGAAAGCATATTTCTGTCCCTGTTGAGTCACTGATAGCACAGGCAAAATCGCTCGCTGCAAAAGGCGTGAAAGAATTAATTCTCATCGCGCAGGATTTGACTTATTACGGGCTAGATATTTATGGCAAGAGAAATCTTACAGAACTGCTTAATCGCTTTTGCGAAGTAGATGGCATTGAATGGATTCGGCTGCATTATGCTTATCCAAGCGGGTTTCCGTTGGAAATCCTGGACGTGATGAAAAATCAAGATAAAATTTGCAATTATCTCGATATTCCGCTTCAGCATATTTCAGATAAAATGCTGACGAGCATGCGCAGAGGAATTACGAAAGAGAAAACAATTCAACTTGTAAATACAATCCGGGAAAAAGTTCCGGGAATTGCTGTGCGTACGACATTGATTGCCGGCTACCCGGGTGAAACAGAAAAAGATTTTGAAGAAATGAAAGAATGGGTTGCAGAAACAAAGTTCGACCGGCTTGGAATTTTTACATACTCTCACGAAGAGAACACGCACGCTTTTTCTTTGAATGACGATGTTCCTGCAGAAGTAAAACAGCAACGCGCAGAAGAGATTATGGGGATTCAGCAAAAAATTTCTGAAGAGATCAATGCAAAAAAAACAGGAAGCATTGTGAAAGTTTTATTTGACCGGAAAGAAGGAGATTATTTTGTGGGCAGAACAGAACACGATTCTCCTGAAGTGGATAATGAAGTTTTAGTGGATGCTAAAAATAATTATGTGCGCATCGGTGATTTTGCTGATGTGGAAATTACAGACGCCGGCGAATTTGATTTATTCGGAAAAATAGTTTCCTGAACTACATCCTTACAGGCACTTCAATGCCGAGCACCGCCATAGACTGACGGATAATTTGTGCCGTTAATCCTGAAAGCTTTAACCTGAAAAATGACAGCGGAATATTTTCTGCATCGGCAATGGTGTGCAAATGATAAAAATGATTGAACGCCTTTGCAAGTTCGTAAACATAATTGGCAATAGCAGCAGGGCTGAACTCTCTGCCCGCTTCCTGTAACGTCTCGGGGAAACGGTGAATGATTTTTATGATTTCTTTTTCTTCTGCATTCAGTTCAGGAATTTCAAGTCCGGTTTTATTTTCCGAAAGAATCTTTTTCCCTTTTTCAAGCACAGAATAAATTCTTGCATGAGTATATTGAATGAACGGCCCGGTGTTTCCGTTGAAGTCAATGGAATCGGCAGGATTAAACAACATCCGCTTTTTCGGGTCCACTTTAAGAATGAAATATTTCAAAGCACCCATAGCAAGAGTATGATATAATTTTTCTGCTTCCTCTTTGCTTAGTCCCTCTACTTTACCGAGCTGCTCTGTGGTTGTTTTGGCGGTCTCGTTCATTTCATGAATCAAATCATCCGCATCCACAACGGTACCTTCGCGCGATTTCATTTTACCCGAAGGCAAATCTACCATGCCATACGAAAGATGGAACAAACCATAAGCCCATGGGCGTTCCAGCTTTTTGAAAATTTCTTTCAGAACTTTAAAATGATAGTCCTGCTCATTGCCTACAACATAAATCAATTGTTCCAGTTCACGATAATCATCAAAGCGAAGTTGAGCGGTTCCTAAATCCTGGGTAATGTAAATCGAAGTTCCGTCCGAGCGAAGCAGAACTTTTTCATCAAGTCCGACATCGGTAAGATTAACCCAAACAGAACCGTCTTCCTTTTTATAAAAGATTTTTTTGCTCAATCCTTCTTCGACAATTTTTTTTCCCAGCAAATACGTTTCTGATTCATAATATATTTTATCAAAATCGATGCCGAGATTTTTATACGTCACATCAAATCCTTCATATGCCCAGCTGTTCATCATTTTCCATAACGCAATGGTTTCCTTATCTCCTGCTTCCCAGTTGCGAAGCATCTGCTGGACTTCTTTCATCAACGCAGAATTTTTTTCAGCCTCTTCTGTATTTTCCTCGGTGCTTGGAACAGGATTGATTTCTTCTTTCAATTTTTTATCGAACAGCACATAGTATTTTCCAATAAGATGGTCTCCCTTAATGCCGGATGACTGGGGCGTCTCGCCATTGCCCCATTTTGCCCATGCCAGCATGCTCTTACAGATATGAATTCCCCTGTCATTAACCATGTTCACTTTAACAACTCGGTTTCCGGTTGCCTTCAGGATTTCCGCAACAGAATAGCCAAGCAGGTTATTCCTGATATGACCGAGATGCAGCGGCTTGTTGGTATTGGGCGATGAATACTCCACCATCACCTGCGGGCTTTTTTCAGTCGGTGGCGTAAAACCAAAATTTTCTTTCGGCAGTGTTTCAATAATAAAATTCTTCCAGTAAGAATCTGTTATCGTCAGGTTGAGAAATCCTTTAACAACTTCAAACGAAGAGACAAGCTTTGAATTTTTTTTCAGATACTCTCCAATGAGCGTTCCGGTCTCCTCAGGTTTTTTTTTCGAAAGTTTTGTGAGAGAAAACGTAACAAGCGTAGTATCGCCCGTGTATTCCTTGTTGGTGGGCTGGAGAATAATATCCTTTTCCGTAACCTGTGCAGAAAACAATTCCTGTACGGCATGACGTATCTCCTGAAGCAGCTGTTCCTTCATTGCGGAAAAGTAAGCAAGAAATTGTTAGTACGTAAGCTGGCTTACGGCGCGCTGAAGAATTTCAAACGTATTTTCAGCCATTAGATTCTCCTTGTCGAGGGTAGGATTTACCTCGGCAATTTCAAAACAGCAAACTCTTTCATTCTGAATCAGGCGCACAATCAAGCTTCCGGCTTCTTTCTCGGTGATTCCATGCCGCACCGGCGTCCCTGTTCCTTTCGAGATGGAAGAATCCATGGAGTCAACATCAAAAGAAATATAAATAAGGTTGCAGTGATTGAGATAAGCCAGGGCATCGCGTGCAATTTTCTCTACTCCATTCCGCTTGACTTCAGCAGAAGAAAACACTTTTACCTTATGTTTCTTGAACAGGTACGATTCTTCCGGCTCTACGTCACGAAGGGAGATATACACAAGGTCGCTGTATCCAATTTTCGGGGAAATGTTTCCTAGTTTTTTTAAACGGCTCCAAAGCTCCAGCGTTTCCTTATCGGGCTTGTTCATTTTGTTGGAAGCATTATCCTCGGCAAGAAAAGCAGCCACGCACATGCCATGCATATTTCCAGACGGAGTAGTGTAAGGCGAATGCAAATCGGCATGGGCGTCAATCCAGATAACTCCGAGCTTTTTATTAGGATACGCCATGCGGATTCCTGCTACTGTACCAATGGAAGTACTGTGGTCGCCGGCAAGCACTATAGGAAACTCATTATTTTTCAAGGGGTTTTTAATTGCAACTGCAACTTTTTCACACATCGAAATAATCCCCCTGATTCTTTTCGCATACGGGCTTCCGGGCGATTCAAATAATAACTGATTTTCCGTAGGCACTTCTACCGACTCAAACTGGCGGAAGAGGGTGCTTCCGTAATCGAGCGCTGCTATTTTTATGGCGTCAACACCCAGGCTTGCCCCCCGGGTGCCTGCACCGATTTCTGATTTTACCTCGATTAATTTTACTTTTTTCATAATCCTTGCTGTCGGTCAAATATACGGGGGTGAAGCCCAAGAACAGAGCAAATTCAGGATTAAATTTTTTACTTAATAATTTTATGATTTTCAATGGTTTAACGAGAAGAGTATTCGTAATTTTCCTGTGTCTTGGAAGAGAATATCTATCAGATATTCATTCAATCTACCACCATTTAATTCCTATTTTTGCTCCTGTTTTATGAATAATTTCCCTGACAAAGTCCGTTGTCTGATTATAGGTTCTGGCCCTGCGGGCTATACGGCAGCCATTTATGCAGCGCGTGCCGATTTAAAGCCCCTTATGATTCAGGGTTTGCAACCGGGTGGTCAACTTACCATTACCACCGATGTTGAAAATTATCCCGGCTACCCCAAAGGAATTATGGGACCGGAAATGATGGAGGATTTTAAGAAGCAGGCAGAGCGTTTTGGTACAGATATACGATTCGGCTACGTTTCTTCGGTGGATTTTAAAAATGGCCTTCCTCACAAAGTAATCGTGGACGATTTATATACCATCCTTGCCGACACGGTAATTATTTCCACGGGCGCATCGGCAAAGTGGCTGGGCTTGGAATCTGAGCAGCGGCTTAATGGTTTTGGCGTTTCGGCCTGTGCCGTATGTGATGGATTTTTCTTCCGCGGGCAGGATGTCGCGATTGTAGGAGGAGGTGACACCGCTTGTGAAGAAGCCAGCTATCTTGCCAAGCTATGCAAAAAGGTTTATATGCTGGTTCGTAAAGATGCTCTCCGCGCTTCCAAAGCCATGCAGCATCGTGTAGAGAATACACCGAACATTGAAATTTTTTACAACACCGAAACCAAAGAAATCCTGGGAGAGAAAACCACCAGCGGGGTACGGATTTTCAATACAGAAACCAACGAGGAAAAAATACTTAATGTCACCGGATTTTTTGTTGCTATAGGGCACCAACCCAATACAGAAATTTTTAAAGGGCAGGTTGATATGGACGGGGCCGGATATATAAAAACCATTCCCGGCTCATCGCGCACCAACGTGGAAGGCGTGTTTGCCTCAGGCGATGTGCAGGACCATATTTACCGGCAGGCAGTAACAGCTGCGGGCAGCGGTTGCATGGCTGCTATGGATGCCGAAAGATTTCTGGCACATAAGGGGCACTGAAATTTTCTTCCCCAAGTTTAATTATATTTGTTTCTCTTTTTAGTTATGTCAGTCCTGGTAACAATATTATTGTGTTACTAGTCACGAATAAGAAATAAAACCAAATGAAAGAATTTATGTTTTACATCCGCAATGAAGAAAAAGAAACAGGTTTTGCTTATCCAAAATAAATGACAGTACTAATTTTAAATTGATTATAAAATGAAATGGATAACACGAGAACGGCCAAAGATTGACCGCATTGCGTGTCCATGGTTAATCAAGAATTTTATAGATAAGGACGCGCAATTTATTTACGTTCCCACAGAGCAGGTGCTGGCTAAAGCACAGGAACTGGATGCAATTCCCTATGACATTCCTAAAGTGGAGTACTCGCACGAAGGTGAGTTTTGCACCTTTGATACCCTCATTAAAAAACATAAGCTTACTGACCCTGCATTATTGCAGATGGCGGTAATTATTCGCGGAGCAGATACTGACCGTTTCGACTTGACAAAACAATCGGCAGGACTCTGGGCCATCTCTGCAGGGCTTTCTTTTAATTACAAAAACGATTTTGAAATGTTGGAGATAGGAATGAAAATTTATGATGCGCTCTACAGTTGGGCGAAGTACGTTTCGGACGAACGCCACACATGGAATCCGAATTTGAAAGTTTGACTTTTTTAAAATAAACCTATGAAACCTTTTACAAAAATTGCAGCCGTAATATTCGGTATTGCCGCAGCTGTGCACATTTACCGTCTTGTTTCACCTTTTTCCATTGTAATTGGCGGCAATGCAATACCGCAGGGTGCAAGCTTTGTAATAATTATTATAGCCTTTGTACTTTGTATTGGTTTGTGGAGAGAATCAAAAAAAATAATCACTTAATACAGCCCTGTTCTGACAATTAAAACTTTTTCTGTTTCTTTGAAGGGTGCGCCAGATAAGCAGAATAGGTTCAGCAGCTTTTATATTTGTTTTATTTTTTGTGCGGGGTTCAGGGGCATTACCTGAGGATTTGCTGTTCAAAAAATATGCGCTACAGCGCCTTACGCTTGACTCGGCTGTAAATTCAACCCGGGATAATCCTCTGCAAACCATTTCTGAATTAAGTAACATAGAAAACCTTGCGAATCAAAAAAGTGATGCACAGCTTGAGAATATTGCCCGCATAGTGCATTACCGCTACCTGTTGCAAAGAGAAGAATTCAATTCTGAACATGAAATCAAAACGCTTGAGATTGCACAAAGTCAGGAAGGTTATTTGAAGGCTGATGCCCTTCAGCTCCTGGCAGATTATTATTGGAGAAAAAAAAGTTATACGCCAGCGCTTGAGAATTACATCAATGCCTATAACCTTTATTCGAAATACGATACAACAGATTTTCCTTCCAAATCGGAGTATGTTACTGATTATGGAGGCAAGTATTATTACTTCGGTGATTATGCTACGGCCAAAAAATATTTCCTCGAAGCGCTTCAATCTATGCGTGTAGAAAATATCCAGATTTCCCGCATCAATACAGTTGCGCTGTGTTATGATTTTTTAGGACAGTATGACTCGGCGGTATTTTATTTCGACAAAGCGATGGATGTTGCTGTAAAGAAAAATGATGAAACATGGATAGGTATTTTAAGCGGCAATATTGCAGACATTTTTTATAAACGAAAAGAATTTGCAAAGGCCCGGGAGCTGATGGAAAAAAGTATTCAGCTTTGCCTTAAATATAACGTGCTTCAAAATGCAGCATACTCACTTTCTCTGCTGGGCGATATTTACCTGGCAGGCGGTGACAAGAAAAAGGCGCTTGAGCTTGAATTGCAGGCATACGAAATTATAAAGAAAAAAAATAAATGGAACAGTTATATTGTTGTGAAACGAGTGTACCCTTACATTGCCCGGGCATACGCTGCAAACGGAAATACGACTCTCGCTTATACGTTTCTCGATTCAGCCGCTGCAGCCAAAGACAGTGTTGCCGCAGAACGCAGCTTGCTTTATGTTTCCGGAGCTCAGCATAAGGCAGAAGTGCAGAAACACATGGCAGAAATGCTGGAAAAAGAATCAGCATTGAAAAGACAGACTGTTATTCGCGACAGTTTTATTGGCGGCTTTGCGATTGTTGCACTTTTTTCGATAGTAGTATTCAGGCAGAAAAAACGCATAACAGCGGAAAAAAAACGGAGTGATGAATTGCTGCTTAATATTCTTCCTGAAGAAACGGCTGAAGAGTTGAAAGACAAGGGAAGCGCGGAAGCTAAAAGCTATGATTTGGTAACGGTGATGTTTACCGATTTCAAGGACTTTACGCAGGTAAGTGAAAAGATGGATGCCAAAGAGTTGGTTAAGGAAATTAATTATTGTTACAGCGAGTTCGATAAAATAATTGAAAACCATAACATAGAAAAAATAAAAACCATTGGTGACAGCTACATGTGCGCGGGCGGATTACCGGTAGTCAATAAAACTAATGCCGAAGATGTTGTTAAGGCAGCGATGGCCATTCAGCAGTTCATGCAAAAGCATAAAGAAGAAAGAGAAAAAACGAACCGCTCATTTTTCCAAATCCGTATCGGCATACATACCGGCTCGGTGGTTGCCGGAATTGTAGGCATCCGCAAATTCGCTTATGACATCTGGGGCGATACGGTAAACATTGCTTCACGCATGGAAAGCAGCGGTGAAGAAGGAAAGATTAATATATCCGGAAGCACCTATGAATTGGTTAAGGAAAAATTCAGTTGCGTTCACCGGGGAAAAATAGTAGCCAAAAACAAAGGGGAGATAGAAATGTATTTTGTTGAAGGCGCTTTGTAACGACCCTATTATTATTTTTTCAGCAGCTTTGCCACAAACAGACTATCCGCCCTGGTATCGTAGCCTTTAATGTATGCTGAAGTTTCGGTATGCAATCCAAAAGTTTCCGAAAAATACTTTACATTTTCCTCATTCTCTTTGCCGAAAACAGAACAGGTGATGTAAACCAGCGGAGCATTTATTTTCAGATTTCTTAAAACATTTTTGACAATTTTTTTTTGCTTCTCAGAATATTCATCAATCATTTTTTCATCGAAAGCGGAAAGCTGCTCGGGTGAGCGCGCCCACGTGCCCGAACCGCTGCACGGTGTGTCCATAATGATTCCGTCAAACATGTCACTCGAATTCAACGCCCGTTTTTCAAGGTCCAGAATTTTAGTTCTGTAATTTTTGATTCCTGCCCGCGTAAAACGTTTCTTAAGGTTCAGCAAGCTTTTTTCCCGGTTATCAGTTGCAAATATTTGTATGGAATTTGATTTTTCATTCAACAGTAATGATTTACCACCGCTGCCCGCACAGGCATCCCACCAGTTACTTCCGGCAGAAGGTTCAAAATAATTTCCTGTTTGCTGCGAAGACAAATCCTGGATTTCAATATATCCTTTATGGAAGGACTGAAAATCTTCGAGGAGGGATGAAGTGAGAATTTCAACTGCATCGGTTTCTTCAACCAGTTTATATAAAATTTTTTTTTCCGCCAGTTCTTTTAAAACTTCTTTCCTGAATTTTTTCCGCATGCGAATAAAAATTCCCGGCTTGTTTAATAAAGACAGTGTGTACACTTCGAAATCAATTTCAGGAGACAAATATTCTTTGAAGGGAAAAATATCTTCCAATGTAAAGGCAGGATAAATGGCTTTTAATTTTTCCGTCTTTTGTTTTAGTGGAAGTGAAACATCTTCATGATGCAGAGAAGAATTATTTTGAATGCACCATGCATTGAACTCATTATCTTCTTTGGAGCAAAGAAATAATCCAATGGCAATTCTTTCAGAAAGTGGGAGGGAAGCCAGCAACTTACCGAGCCGAAAAAACGAATAAATGCTTTGCGTTACAATTCTCCTGTCGCGCGAGCCCATATTGCGATGCGAGCGGAAATGCTCACGCAGAAATAATGCAAGCGGTTTTTGAAAATGATATGATTCTATCAGGGAAATAACGGTACCAAGGCGCTGTTCTTCGTGCATGAATTAAAAGAATAGCAATGTTCCCCTCACAGGTTCATTTTAAGCTGGTCGTTTTTATTTCCGGCTTTTTTATCCTGTTCCATTAAAACTTTAGCTCTTTCGCTCCGGATTTTTGTGTCAGATTTAAAATCCCATTCCATGGTTACCGGTTTTTCTTCTTTCAAAGTGTTTATTTTTTTTTGTTGAATTTTGATTTTTGATGCCGGCTTCTGTTTTATGACCTCTGATTTTTTGCCTTTGATTTTTGTAATTTTTAATTTCTGAGCTGCGACTTTTTTCGGATTTCGTTTTTCGAATTTTTGATTTTCCATTTTCGCCTTCTCTTTTATTTCAAGCTGCTGGGTCACTACTGGCTTCGATTTAACAGATTCGGTAAGTTTCACAATTTTGCTTATGATATTTTTCGAAACGATGACCCCCTTTGTATCTCTTCCCTTTACTTCAAAGTCGTTGAAGTTTGCATCCTGGAAAAATACTTTCATCTTCGGCTTGGGTCTGAAATTTATACGAACACTCTCAGCATCTTTTTCTCCGCTCAGCGAAAACCAAAGAATTTTACTTCCTTCTTTACCTCTTGTTAAAATATATTCTTTATCTCTCGTGGTACCGGCAACTGTGAATCGTTTGAGCATGCAACTGCCACCCCTGCCGTCCTGGTAAATCATATTGTATACCGGCTGTGGTTCGGTTTTCCGGTATATGGCAATATGTTCTATATTCTTACCTACATACTTTTTCTCGTCCACCTTGGTAACTATCATAGTGCCGTCATTGCGGAACACCATAATTTCATCCAGGTCTGAGCAGTCGCTTATGAACTCATCTTTCTTCAACCCGAAACCGGCAAATCCTTCTTCACGGTTCACATAAAGTTTTTGGTTGCTGATGGTAACTTCGCTGGCAACTACCTGTTCAAACGAATCAATTTTTGTTTTGCGTTCTCTGCCTTTACCATATTTTTTCAATAACTCTTTGAAATAATTTATAGTGTATTGCTTGATGTGTGCAAGGTTGTCTTCTGTTTCCGCAATATGCACTTCAAGCGATTTTATTTTTTCATCCTGCTCTTTTACATCATACTTCGAGATGCGCTTAATTTTAATTTCTGTGAGTGCTATAATGTCATCGCGTGTTATTTCGCGAAGGAGTTTTTTTCGGTAGGGCTTCAGTCCTTTGTCAATCGTTTCAATAACACTTTCCCATGTAGTGCAATCTTCAATACTGCGGTAAATTCTTTTTTCAATAAAAATTTTTATAAGTGAACTGAAATGCCATTCTTCTTCAAGCTCTGCCTTCCTTATTTCCAACTCACGTTTTAGCAGGTTGAGCGTCTGCTCGGCATTGTATTTAAGGATTTCATTTACGCCAAGGAACTGCGGCTTGTCGTCCATGATGACGCAAGCGTTCGGAGAAATGGTCACTTCGCAATCCGTGAAGGCGTACAAGGCGTCAATGGTTTTGTCAACGTCTTCCGATGAATCGGGATGAAGATGAATTACAATTTCAACTTTTGCCGAAGTGTTGTCTTCAACTTTTTTGATTTTAATTTTCCCTTTTTCATTGGCGGCAAGAATAGATTCAATGAGTGATGTGGTCGTGGTGCCGAACGGGACTTCACGAATCACCAGGATCTTTTTATCCTTTTGCTCAATTTTTGCCCGTATGCGGATTCTGCCCCCACGTAAACCTTCGTTATATTTGGAAAAGTCGGCAATGCCACCTGCGGGAAAATCAGGAAGCAAGTTGATTTTATTTTTTCTCAGCGCATCGATGCTTGCTTCAATCAGTTCGCAGAAATTGTGAGGGAGAATTTTGCAGGCGAGCCCTACGGCAATTCCTTCTACTCCTTGTGCAAGAAGCAGAGGAAATTTTACAGGCAATGTAATGGGTTCTTTATTTCTTCCGTCATAACTCAACTGCCACTCGGTAGTTTTTGGATTGAACACCACCTCGAGAGCAAACTTGCTCAGGCGCGCTTCAATATATCGGGCAGCAGCAGCGCTGTCCCCGGTAAAAATATTTCCCCAGTTTCCCTGAGCGTCAATCAGCAAATCTTTTTGTCCCAGCTGAACCAGCGCATCGCCTATGCTTGCATCACCATGGGGATGATATTTCATGCTATGACCGATAATGTTTGCCACCTTGTTATACCGCCCGTCCTCCATCTCCCACATAGAGTGAAGGATTCTGCGCTGCACCGGTTTCAATCCGTCATTGATATGGGGAACAGCCCGCTCAAGAATTACGTATGACGCATAGTCCAGGAACCAGTTCTGGTACATATCATTCAGGTGAATGATTTTGACGGGCTCCTGAACCGGAGCCGATTCCTGTTTAGGTATTTCTTTTTTCTTCCTCGACATTATTCAAAATTTCGTTATCAGTTTACTGATTCCTCTACTACATTTTTTTCAACCTTCAGCCGTTCAATAATAAACTTCTGACGTTCCTCTGAATTCTTTCCCATATAATATTCAAGCAGGTTATGTATGGTTTCTTCCTGCCCTAAGGTTACAGGTTCAAGGTGCATATCCTTACCAATAAAGTTTGAAAATTCATCGGGAGAAATTTCACCGAGTCCTTTAAAACGGGTTATCTCCGGCTTGGGCCCAAGCTTTTGCACGGCACCTGCCCGCTCAGGTTCACTGTAACAATAGATAGTTTCTTTTTTATTGCGCACGCGGAATAGAGGTGTTTGCAGAATAAAAACGTGACCACTTTTTACAAGCTCCGGAAAAAACTGCAGGAAAAATGTCATCAGTAAAAGACGGATGTGCATTCCGTCAACATCGGCATCAGTGGCAATCACAATTTTATTGTAGCGCAGCTCTTCCATTCCTTCTTCAATGTTGAGAGCATTCTGCAAGAGGTTGAATTCCTCGTTCTCATACACAACTTTTTTCGTCATGCCGAAACAGTTGAGGGGTTTTCCCTTTAGTGAGAAGACTGCCTGTGTATTTACATCTCTTGCTTTAGTGATGGAGCCGCTTGCTGAATCTCCTTCGGTAATAAATATGCTTGAGTCAAGGCGTTGTATATGTTTTGTATTGAAGTGTGCCCGGCAATCGCGCAGCTTTTTATTATGAAGATTTGCTTTGCGCGCGCGCTCATTGGCAAGCTTTTTTATCCCCGCAATTTCTTTTCGCTCTTTTTCACTTTGCAGTATTTTTTGTTCCAGCGACTTTGCAATGTCAGGATGTTTGTGCAGGTAATTATCGAGTTCTGTTTTTACAAAATCATTGAGCCATGTGCGTATCTGAACACCATTCGGTTCACGCGTAAGCGAGCCGAGTTTTGTTTTAGTCTGCGATTCAAATATAGGTTCCTGTACCCTGACGCTTATCGCTGCAATAATGGAAGTGCGTATGTCATTGGCATCGAATTCCTTTTTATAAAATTCGCGGATGGTTTTTACAATCGCCTCGCGGAATGACGCCTGGTGCGTGCCACCTTGTGTGGTATGCTGACCGTTTACGAATGAATAATAATCTTCTCCGTAACCGGTTGTATGTGTAAAAGCAATTTCAATATCGTCACCTTTAAGATGAATGACCGGGTACAAGAGCTCATCACTGAGGTTATGTTCCAGCAAATCTTTCAGCCCGTTCTCCGAATAAAATTTCTGCCCGTTATAATTAATGGTTAACCCTTTGTTCAGGTAAACGTAATACATAAGCATACTCTGAACATGGTCGGAGTTGAAACGGAAATTATGGAAAACGCTGTCGTCAGGAACAAATGCAATCATGGTTCCGTTTTTCTCTCCCGAACTTTTTTCCTTTTCGTTCTCGGTAATTTTCCCTTTGCAAAATTCAGCGGCTTTCATCCTGCCTTCCCTGAATGATGCAACACGAAAAAAATCAGACAGCGCATTCACGGCCTTGGTCCCCACTCCGTTCAAGCCCACACTTTTTTGAAATGCCTTGCTATCGTACTTGCCGCCCGTATTTATTTTGCTCACGCATTCTATCACTTTTCCCAGCGGAATTCCTCTTCCGTAGTCGCGTACTTCTGCCCGGCCGCCGGCAATGTTTATCTCTATAGTTTTGCCGTACCCCATCACATATTCATCAATGCAGTTATCTATGACTTCTTTGAGCATCACGTAAATGCCGTCATCGCGCGAGGAGCCGTCACCCAGCTTGCCGATGTACATTCCGGGGCGAGTGCGGATGTGTTCCTTCCAGTCGAGGGATTTAATGCTCTCCTCGGTATAGCCGTGCTCGGGTATATTTTTCCCTTTCATATTAAATTAAGCGTTCTCGTTATTTCGTTATTGGAAAAGCTGCGCAAAGGTAGCAACACCCTGCAAAGACCTGAAATCAGTATCACCTATAGATATGCACAAAGAAATGTGAATGAAAGGAAGGAAAAATGAAACCTTTCAGGTTATGGTTTTCAATCCATCCAAAACAAGGCCTTCTGAATGCCTTATTTCAAGCGTCTTGTAGGGAGATGTATGCCCTCTCATAATTTCTATTTTACTTTTAGGAATGTTCAATGCTTCGGAAAGGAATTCTATCAGCCGTGCGTTTGCCTTTCCTTCGGTAGCAGGAGCATTGATGCTGATGATCCACTGCCCGTTTTTCAGTTCTGCTTTCTCGCTTCGTTTCCCTGCTTTAACCCGTATATGCAGAATCATTTTTCAAGCACAATAATTTTTTTGGTAACTGATGTTTTATAATCTGCAGAGCATATATTAATAGAATAAATTCCTGCAGGAAAATTTCTGACATTAATAGTCATCACATTCAGTGCCGGGCTGAATTTTCTTTCAAACACTTTTCTGCCCGTCATGTTATAAACTGAAACCAGCTCCATTCCTGTCAATGGATGACGGATAACGGATAATTCTTCTCTGACCGGATTCGGAAATATGCTTACTGAAAAATTATTTACCAGCGGATGGTCAGTAACAGCAGTAAAATTACATCCGCCAATATTATTTAACATTGCCTGAAGCGTATCAATAGGCTCTATGTTTCCCGGATAAGTATTCACGGTTAAATCGAGAATGTATGTTCCGGTGGTATCCTGTGGGCGCGCTACGCGGATAAATGCAGAGTATGAAGAGATTCCGTAATTGGTGCAACGAGTGTCAGCGCCAACAACTTTTGCACCTTGCAGAGCAGCCATCAGTTTGCAGGCAAGTGTTCCCGTAGTGTTCAGGTATCCTGCCTTCATGGAATCAAGTATCTGCTGACCTAACAAGATATTTCCCTGTATGGAATAGCCCGGGCCGGTAATGTGGTTTTTATAATCAAGACAACTCACTCCTGTGAAAGCGGCAGAACGTGGGGACCCATTGTTTAAATCCACCACCCCGTATTGCCTGATGGTTGGATCAGCGCCATCATCGTTAGCCGTAACAGAAGCGATAATTTGTTGGGGAGATAATCCTGCATCCATTAAACTGCTCGCATAATTTTGGTTTGCAGCAAGCCAGGATGCCTGTGTATGAATAACCCCTACTCCGGGATGAACATCGCTGATGATGATAGCGCTGATGGAGGAACTTGTGATGCATGTAGCGCCTGCACTTCCTACTTCACCCGTAACTGAATCCACAGCACAAATGGAAAATGTATCCTGCGCCGGCAACCTGCCGGATATTAAGATTATTGAAAGTGCAAGAAAAGGTATGCCTGTAATTTTATTTTTCATGGGAATATAGATTTATGAGGATATAAAATTAAGAGAAAAATTATAAATGCTTTAAAGCAATACTTCTGTAGCGCCAAAGCCAAACCTGCTTGTGTCCGCATCTTTATATTTCAGGTTCATTGCGTCAAGCTCATTGCGGATGCGCTTCCTGAGAACACCATTGCCTTTTCCATGAATAAAAATAATGCGGTAATAATGTTTCAACATGGCTGTATCAAGCTCTTTGTGGAAATGGTTTAGCTGTAATGAAATAATTTCTGCGTTGCTCATGTGCGAATAATCTTCGGTCAGTTCTTCAATATGCAGGTCTACAGTTTTTTCATTCTCGAGAAGCAGCGGTTCGTTTGTCCTTTTTCTGCTCGGCACTTTTTCTTTTCGAACTTTTTTTTCAACTGGAGAAAAGTGGTCTATCAGCTTGGTAATGTCTTTATCGGGAATTTGTATTTCATCTTTTGCAAAGCAGTCAAACGAAAGAATATGTTTCCTGAAAAGCTCCCGTGAATGAAAGAGTTTCTCATCCGTAAAATCTTCAGGCGATACTAAAAGCTCACGCGTTGCGATTTTGCTTTCAGGGGAATGAACAATGAAATTTAACTTCAGGAATACGGAGGATGATTTTTTTAAAGGAGAAAAAATTCCTCCAAAAATTTCCTTTCCTGCATTCAGAACACCATAGGAAGATGCTTCAGCATTCGATTGGAATAATGAATAAAGAATAATTTCTTCCGAAGAATTTACGAGGTATATTTTGTACGGGGTGTTGAGAAGAGAATCAAAATTTTCGGGAACAGCGCATAAAAACAAAGATGCCGTATTACTAAAAAATTGTATAAGCGGCTCGGGTTTGTTTTGAATAATACTTTCCGTTGGGGAGTCCGTTTTTTCTTCCGCAGAATAAGCTCCTCCCTCAAACAGCGGAACAATTTCACCAATGTTTACTGTGTATTTAAAACCGTTTTCGTCATGAATTTCAACAAGCTTGTCGGAAATAATTCTGCTGACTTCACATGCTACGGCTTCATCCATCAGCCGCACTTTATCTCCAACCCTGAAACGATTCACAGCACTAAAAATATAAAAAATAAAAATGTGTTTTGCCTCCTTCATTAAATTCAACGGTAGGAGCGGGAATTTTTATAAACCCGAAAACTTTAAAAAAGCCATTGAGCAATGGAAGTGATGTTTTGATTTTTGTTACATCAACATCAAGCGATGTATAGTATTGCCTGTATCTTCTGAATTCTGGAACAGGATTTCCGTTAACAACAGTGGGATTGCTGCTGCCTCCCGTCATCCCTTCGGCTCCGTAACCAAAAGCAATATTAAGCCATGAAGGAAAAATATTTTTTTGCCTGGCAAATGAGGCAAGGTTTATACTGAGCCAATACGTCTGCCCGTTATAGTCCTTCAATGCTGTTGCCGGAAACTGTTCTCCGAGCAATGACGGGCGGTACTTTCTGTATTCCGAATTATGAAAGGAATATTTCAGAATGATTCTTTGCTCTTGCCATCCCAATTGCTGACTAAGAAGAATAGCAGTTCCGGTAAGATTTGTTGCGACATCGGCAACAGAAAATCCCCACTGAGGAGAGAATCCATCGAACGTTTCTATAGTTAGCTGATAGATAAAGCCGATGGCCGCTCCTCGCCAAGATGCTTTTTTATTTTCCATTCCCGCCCAGCGGTATGCACCAATGCAAACTTTGCCGATATAATAAGCTGTAACCATATGTCCCGCCTTATCCATCTGTAACCATTCATCAGCATCATTAAAGAAATGAAATGATTCTAACGGATAATCTTTGTACCATAACTGGTACAACCCGAACATCGTTGTGGGATAAAGTGTTACAGCTACAGTGTTAACAAGGCGCACCCGCTTCGGGGTTAAGGAGGTTGCATTTTCAAAAAAATTCAGCGAATCTTTTTGAGCAAGACAAAAATTAAAGCAACAAAAAAAAACTGCAATGCATACTATTCTTTGCATGCACTTACGTCAGTTAAGAAAAGTTTTTTTTGCGGCTTCCAGGATAGCGAGGGCGCCATCGCGGGTGGATGATTCGGCATACGTTCTCAACACCGGCTCCGTGCCCGAAGCGCGGATAAGCAGCCACTGTTCATTGTCGAAAAAATATTTGTATCCGTCCATGTCTTCAATTTTGCGGACAGAAAAATTTCCGAACGATTTGTAAACGTTGTTTGCGCAGTTGGCAATAATTTGCTGCTTGATGTTTTCTTCTATGTACAAATCATTTCTTTCAAATGCGAATTCACCGGTGATGGAATATACTTCGTTAATAAGTTCATGCAGAGATTTTCCGCTCTTTGCCATAAACTCCCAAATCACAAGGCCTATCCAGATCCCGTCACGTTCAGGGATGTGACCTTTAATGGCAATGCCTCCTGATTCCTCTCCGCCCAATAGAACATCTTCTTTGTCCATTATTTCGCTTATGTATTTGAAACCGATTTTTACCGTTTCAAGAGGCAAGCCATAGTGTTTGCACAGCTTTGCCACGCGCGGTGTTGTGGAAAAGGCACAGCACACTTTTCCTTTCATGTTTTTATATTTCACCAGGTAGTGAATCAGCAGCAGGATGATGTGATGGGAGTCGATAAAATTTCCCTTATTGTCGAATAGGCCCAGGCGGTCGGCATCTCCATCTGTGGCGAGCCCGCAATCAATTTTTCCATCCTCTTTAATCATGGAAGAAAATTCAGTAAGATTTTTCAGAATGGGTTCGGGTGCTGTTCCATTAAAGCCGGGATTGTTTTCAGAATGAAGAAAAGATATGCCGGGCAGTAATTTTTTCATCACATTTTGCCCCGCGCCATACATGGCATCGTATGCAAAGTGAAGCTTGGAATTGCGGATTAAATTCAAATCGAAATTTTTTTCTGCCTGCTGCAGGTACATTTTCTCAAGGTCAACGTATTCAAGAAGTTTTTTATTCTCAAATTCCTCTAAAGAAAAACTTTCAGCGCGTGCAGAAGCAACGGCAGGAATAAGCTCTTCTATTTCGCTTACAAGTTTTGGAAAGAGCGGACCCCCATGCGGGCCCTTCAGCTTGAAGCCGTTGTAAGACGGAGGATTATGACTTGCCGTTATTACGATTCCCAAATCACATTTGAGAAAAAGTGTTCCCATAGAAAGCATGGGCGTAGAAACAAATCCTTTTGAAAGCAAAACTTTTATTCCTTTCGAGCATAACACTTGCGCCACCGTTTGAGCAAACATTTCTCCTCCAAAACGGGTATCGTACCCGATAATGGCAACAGGTGCAGATTTTTTTTTGAACAGCCATGCAGCCACGCCTTCGGCAACACGTGACACATTCTCCACCGTGAATTCGCGACCTATGATGGCTCTCCACCCGTCTGTTCCAAATTTTATTTCATACATCTTTAAAAACTCTTAATCATATTTTACAAATTCTGTAAGTGCATTCCATTTATATTTTTTCAAAGCCGAGTAGTATGAGTTAGCATATGGGTAAGGAATCTCGTTACCATTGATGTTCAAAATACGGAATGAAAATTCTTTTTCCTTCAGTATGTCGTAAGCAGACTTAAAATCTATAATGATTCCGAGGTCGATAAATTCTCTCAGGGAAAGTTCTTTCATGGGTTTCCTGTTGATATAAAATATTACGCTCTCCGGCTCTTCAGCAATGATTCCGTTTTCTTTTTTCCACGTTTCGTTTACAATTACCGAAGTAACATCAATGGTTCTTTTCTTCTTAAGCTCGGCAGCGTAATCACCGGCAATGGAATAGAGGGTTTCCTTTTTATCTATAAAAAAATCTTCCATGATGTCGAGCATCGTTGCCGTTTTCTTAGCGCCGGCAGCATTAAACATTGAATCATTCCTGCTTATGGAATACCTTATCTTCTTGATTTCTTTCAACGGGGGACATTCAATAAATTTCATCAGCGGCTTCAGCTTGCGGCTTTTAAGTTCAAGAGCTTGCGAGGTTTCAGTAATTTTTTCTCCGCCATACTGCACAATATTAAAGTAGTATAGTTTGCAACGTAACACCCTTGCAATGGTGAGCGGCTCGTTTCCGTTCGTGTTAAGTTTTACAGAGGTGCCCAGCGCAATATCAGGCAGTTCCTTTGCATCCACGTAACCAAACGAAACGGTTTGACCTGCTTTGTCCTGGGTTGAGAAATAAAATCCGAGCAGCTCGGAAGAAGAAAGTTTCTTTTCCATAGTCCACGATTCATAAATAAAAAGATGGGCGCAACCCGCAAACGTTACTCCCGATGACTTCTCTATTTTCTGCAACGATGCAGGCAATATCTGCAGCTCTTTTTTCTGCGAGTCCCACAAGCGTGTAGTTCCATTTATGATATTTGAATAAACAACCGAGGAAATATCGTTGACAATATTATAACCCAGTGTATCGCTCTGCGATGCATTGCCTGCATATAGCATTACTAAAGCTTTTTCGGCACGAGTGCAATACGAAATATGCAGTAGACAAAACGCGAGGGCTAGAGATTTATAAGACATATTCTTAAACATTGTGAGCGAAAATAATACCTATTTTATGATGCAAAGCGAAGCGATAGAGTTTTCAATTCACATTATTCAATGCATCAATTTGTTTCAATACATGCTTTGCCTGTACGTTGCTCGGCACTTTTTTCAGCAGAGATTCAAGAATTTGTTTTGCTCTCCTGAAATCTTTCCGGTAAATATATAAACCGGCCATGTTAAGCAGCGCCTGCTCATTGTCAGGGTCAAGTGCAAGTGCATCCCGGTAAAAACGTTCCGCCTTTCCTGCATTACCTTCTACGGACAAATAATAATAACCCAGGTTAGTAAGTGACGGAACATATTTGGGGTTTTCGTTATAGATGAATGAAAAGTTTTCTGCCGCTTCTTTTTCTTTACCCGTGCTCATTTGCAATGCGCCAAGCTTATTTCTGAATTCTGAATTATATGGCTCAAGTATTACAGCTTTAGAGAAATAGATAAATGCATCGTTATTATCATTCAACGCAAGAAACGATTCGCCTATCCGGTATGCGGTCCAAGCAGCATCATTATTGTATTTAACTTTTTTAAATACTGCATCAGTGTTTCCATATTGGCGCACATAATCAACAACTTTTTTATAATCGCTTCTTAAAAACGCCCACCGCACCAGCAATGGAAAATTCTTTTTCACATTTTCTTCCGAGTCATCCGGCAGGTATTTTTTTGCCGAGTCAAGCGCCAGCGGATTGGGAGTAAACTTTTCATATAACGAAAGATAACCTTCTGCAACGGCTTCCTGAGGAGGCGAGGGATTATTAATACAAGCAATGCCGATAAACTCCCGGATGTCATTCACCGTTTCTTCCTTCATCGGCTTACGGATAAAATGGTCTGTGGTAATTACGTGGGGAATATCAGTGGTTTTATTTTGAGGCATGTGGCAGAAGACGCAATTATCCTGCACCTTATTCCTGACTTCTATCTTCTCGGTGCAAGACCTCATCCCTAGCCCTTCTCCTGGAGGAGAAGGGGACGCGGCATCACCGTGACAATTTTTGCATACATTATTAAAGACATTTATGTCAGTCACCCTCACGCTCACATGCGGGTTGTGACAGGTGATGCAGGTGAATGATGCCTGCGATGAAAACAAATTTCCGGGATTATTCTCATTGTGTTTTGCATTTGTGACGAGAAAGCACCGGCTCATTTTCAACCTCTCGGCATGAGACGCCATAATGTGCTCTTTATTTTCTCCTGAAAAGCGGGGCATAAACACATTCATCACTTCAGAAAGTTTCATGCCGGGATGGAAATCAAAAAATGATTTCCCCTGTTTCAGTACGGCATTTCCCTGGATATGGCATCGCTGGCAAACATCAAGCTGCAAATCCACGGGAAGCTTGGCGGGATTCACGATGCTGTAATCAATTTCCTTAGTCACGTCAACCACCTTGCCTGCCATTTTATCTTTCACATGCTGCTCTCCCGGCCCATGACAACGCTCGCAGTCAATACCATTTGGCACCTGCGTGTATTTATTTTCAGAGCCGTCAACCATTTGGGGATAAGCGTTGTGGCATGAAATGCATTCCAGCTCAATCTTTCTGCTGAAGCGGCTGTTATTTCCGTTTTCAAAACCGGGAGGTAAATCCCATTTTGCCCGCTGGGTGTAAAACGTAACGGGCGCCTGGTGCAGGTAACCATTTACATTCATGATGTGCGAATTGGTATGCTGCCCTGAACCAACGATGTAATTAATTTGTTCTGTTCTTGAATGAACGGTGTCTTTTCCATCTAAGCGGTATTCACGAACAAAAAGAGAATCATTCCTGAAGTAAGGGTGATAATAAAAATCCTTGTACCGGTCATAAATAATTTCCTTGTTCCCGAAACGTGCCGAACTTTTTTCCTGAGATGCTTTATCAAAAGACAGCCCCATGCCTGTATGCATAAATGTTTCAAACTTATCCTGGTGGCATTGCCGGCACATCTGCATGCCCACATACTTCACCGTGTCATTCAGCGAGGCATATGAGGGAGAAGAAATATTTTTTTTGTTGTTGCAGTTGGTAATAGCGGCAGCAATAAAGATGAGAATAGCTGCTGAAAAAAATATTCTCTTCAAAGTGAAAAAATTATTTGCGGATAAACTGCAGGAAATATTCGTCCACGAACTGGCCTTTGTTGTGATTCCAGTCCTTGCGCGTGCCTGTAGTTTCAAAATTCAGTTTGCGGAATAATGAAAGGCTATCCTGGTTGTCGGCAATCACAGAGCAATACACCTGGTGCAAGTCAAGAGTCGTAAAGCAATATTCAATTACAATTTCAACTGCCTCTGCAGCATATCCTTTTCTTCTTTCGCCCTCATCGCCAATCAGGATGCCGATGCCAGCTCTTTTATTTTTCGGGTCAAAGTCAAACAGGTCAATGCAGCCGATGCTTTTTGTACTTCCGGACAAATCAATCATCAGCCGGAGTTCTTTCGAAGAATAGATGTCGTGATGAGAAACGGTGAGATACTGTTCAATAACAAACCGTGAAAACGGAGCAAGTGTTCCACTCACAGGCCATACTTCAGGATTATTTTCCCATTTGTAAAGAAGCTCAAGGTCTTTAGGCTCAAGCGCACGCAGTTGTAATTTTTTTCCCTGAAGAAGCATGATAAAAAATTGAGTGAATCTTTTGCAAATTTACGAATGAATTATTTGGAGCTTGAAATCAAATACCAATCTCTCCCTGGTACACAATTACAGCAGGCCCTTCGAGAAATATGTCTGTGAACTTTTTATG
This sequence comes from Bacteroidetes bacterium 2013_40CM_41_45, assembly GCA_002215675.1. GTDB lineage: Bacteria > Bacteroidota > Bacteroidia > AKYH767-A > 2013-40CM-41-45 > 2013-40CM-41-45. The sequence goes on from NGFH01000004.1 coordinate 174,950, forward strand.
GTCATAGTTGAAATGAACTTTCAAATTACCGCCCGGAGTCTTTATCCTCACTGTTTTTTCGCCGGTTGTTTTACCATTTAAAACAGATGTCAGCGCAGAGGCAACTACACCGGTCCCGCAGGATAATGTTTCGTCTTCCACACCCCGCTCATAGGTTCTTACATAAAGCGTATCTCTTTCCTTCAAAACAAAATTCACATTAGCTCCACCGGGAGCAAACCGTTTGTCATAACGCAGTTTTCTTCCTTTGCCAATTACATCCATTTTGTCAACATCATTAACAAAACATACGCAATGAGGTGAACCGGTATCTATAAAGATACAATCGCTGAACTTTTTTATGCGGCTTACATCGCCCATAGATATTCTCACGGTGAAATTTTCTTTTGCATTATCGCTGGAAAGAATTTCTGCTTTATGAATTCCATCAATAGTCGCCAGCATGGATTTTTTCTCTGCAATACCCAGCTTATATGCCAATGCTGCAGCACATCTGCCTCCGTTACCGCACATGCTGCCAATTTTTCCATCTGCATTATAATAAAGCATTTCAAAATCTGTTTTAGAATGGTTGCGAAGCAGAATCAGTCCGTCAGCGCCTATTCCGGTCCTCCGGTTGCATAGTCCCGAAATAAGGTTCACATTTTTTGACGGAAACTTCTTTCTCCTGTCATCAAGGATAATAAAATCATTTCCTGTACCGTGGCACTTGTAAAAAGTAAAAGGCATGCAGCAAAATTAGCTTTCTGAAAATATATAGGGGATAAAATAATTGCCGGCTTATTTCGTTCAGAAAGTGTTAATGAAACGTTAAACCACGGGCATAAAAAAACTGTCATAGTTTATTATGCAAAAGTTATCATAATTCATCCATTCTTAATGACACCTTTTCATTCCTGATTCATTTCTGTCACGATAGTTTTACGGCATCATTTTTGAAAAGAAATAACGAACAAATAAAATTATTAAATATAAAAACACATGAGAAGCTTCAGAGCAAAAATATGGATTGTACTGTTTGCATTGGCGGGCGGTTTTGCCGGTGCGTATATATTGCAGCAAGTAAGCCCGCAAAAAACACAGTTGATTTCTGCCGGACAGGCGCCTGTGCGGCTTGCAAATTATAATTTATCGACCCCTGAAAATGCGATTGACTTTACGACGGCAGCCGAAATGTCAATTCATGCCGTAGTACACGTTAAAACTGTGGTACGGCAGGAGGTGCCTCTCTTCAATGACCCTTGGGGTTTTTGGGGAGGAAAACAACTTAACCAGGAGCGCATTCAGCAAGGGAGTGGTTCGGGAGTTATTATTACCGATAACGGATACATTGTTACCAATAACCATGTAGTGGATGGAGCTGAGCAGGTTGAAGTTACGTTGAATGATAATCGTACGTTCCGTGCAAAGGTTGTTGCGGCAGACCCTTCGACTGATATAGCTCTTCTTAAAGTTGACGAGAAAAATCTTCCCTTCATTATGTATGGAAATTCTGATGATTTGAAAATAGGGCAGTGGGTGCTTGCCGTTGGTAATCCTTTTAATCTTACCTCAACAGTAACAGCTGGCATCGTGAGCGCCAAAGCGCGTAACATCGGCATACTTCCGGGCAATTATAAAATTGAATCTTATATCCAAACCGATGCAGCCGTTAATCCGGGCAACAGCGGTGGAGCTCTTGTAAACACACGTGGAGAACTGGTAGGTATTAATGCTGCCATCGCGTCCAATACGGGTTCCTACACCGGCTATTCTTTTGCTATCCCTGTAAATCTTGTCAAGAAAGTTATCGCTGATATGATTGAATTCGGAACGGTGCAGAGGGCGTTCCTTGGAACTACCCTTCGCGAGATTGATTCTGAACTGGCTACAGAAAAAAACCTGAAGGAGATAAAAGGCGTTTATGTAAATGATATTGTCAAAGGGGGAGCGGCTGAAGAAGCAGGCATTGCAAAAGGAGATGTCATTCTTAAGGTTGATGATGTTCCCGTAAACTCCACCCCGATGCTACAGGAACAAATAGCCAAACACCGTCCCGGCGACAAGGTTACTATTACTGCTTTGCATGACGGAAAGGAAAAGATTTATAATGCTACGTTGGAAAATAAAGACGGTAATACCAATGTGGTTCGAAATGCTCCAGATAAAGTCAATGAAAGTGTGTCCATGTTCGGTGCAACTTTTAGCGAGGTCAGCAGCACTGAAAAGGATAAACTCGGTATTGAAGGGGGTGCAAAAATCACTAAACTTTCAAACGGAAAGCTCAGCGGGGCGGGTATAAGAGAAGGGTTTATTATAACCTTGGTTGATAAAAAACCCGTGTATTCGGTTGAGGATGTGATGAATGCGCTGAAAGATAAAAAAGGCGGAACGCTTATTGAAGGGGTTTATCCCAACGGAATGAAAGCATATTATGGTTTTGGTATCTAAAGGCAAGGGCGAAAACGCCTCTTTTTGGTTTAAGAATTGATGTTTGAAAAATTGTATCCGGAACTCTTGCTTGGTATTAACAATACCCGTAATTTTGCTTATTCAGTTTTGCGACCTTTTTTCTCACTTTTTAAATAAATTTCACTGTCCATGCGTCAGCTAAAAATAACTAAATCTATTACCAACCGCGAAAGCCAGTCTCTTGAAAAATACTTGCAGGAAATAGGGAGAGAAGGACTGATAACCGCGGAAGACGAGGTAAAACTCGCGGCCAAAATCCGTGAGGGCGACCAGTCTGCGCTCGATAAACTAACTAAGGCAAACCTTCGGTTTGTTGTGTCGGTTGCAAAACAATATCAAAACCAGGGATTAAGCTTGCCCGACCTTATTAATGAAGGAAATCTGGGTCTCATTAAAGCGGCAAAACGTTTCGATGAAACGCGCGGGTTTAAATTTATTTCTTATGCTGTTTGGTGGATTCGTCAAAGTATTCTCCAGGCATTGGCAGAACAAAGCAGAATTGTACGCCTGCCTTTAAACCAGGTAGGTTCTTTAAATAAAATTTCAAAAGCATATTCCAAGCTGGAACAGGAATACCAGCGCGAACCTTCTCCCGAAGAGCTTTCAAAACTTCTTGAGCTTCCGCAGGAAAAAATTGCCGACACCATGAAAGTAAGTGGTAAGCATATTTCTATGGATGCTCCTTTTGTTCAGGGCGAAGAAAACAGCTTGCTCGATGTGCTTGTAAATCCTGATTCGCCACGTGCAGATAATACACTGATGACCGAATCGCTTCAGCATGAAATCAACCGTTCGCTGAGCACTCTTACCGAAAGAGAAAGAGAAGTCATTACACTTTTCTTCGGTATAGGAATGAATCATGGGCTAACACTTGAAGAAATTGGCGCTAAGTTCGACCTTACCCGCGAGCGCGTAAGACAAATAAAAGAAAAAGCGATCCGCAGGTTGCGCCATAAATCACGCAGTAAATTGCTTAAGGCATATCTTGGCTGATATTTTATTCTTTGTTCATTGTTTAAACGAGTACCGTCCGCTGTTGCAGGACGGTATTTGTTTTTTATGGTAGCGTGAAACCCCTGTAACCGCTTGCTGTTGTACGAATAACGAATCCGTCAGCTGACGGATTAATTTACTAATTACGATTTTTTTCGCAAATTCGTAACGATTCGCTATTCGTACTTTATATATTTGCTCTCGTAAATCATCGCACAATGGAAACAGAAGTAACGACAAAAAAACCGTCTCCTACAAAAAGTAAATACGAAAACGAACTCAATGACTGGGTAGCGCTTGAGAAAGCCGCCATAGAATTGATTCATGTTACAGGAAATTTATGGTTTGATAAATCGGTGGAACTAATCCTGTTCCGAAACCAGTTGGTTGACCGCAGTTCCAGTGAAATTCTTAACCTGCATCATTATGCAAAAAATGTGGTGAAGAAACCAATCAACGTAAGCGACACGCTGATGCTTGCCCGCGAAATGCAGAAGCTTGACCTGGCGCCTTCGCGTATTGATATAGGTCGGTTAGGAGCGGAGTGGCTTGCCGAAAAAAATAATTACAAGAGCGCATCAGAATTTTTAATTGACAAGCTGAACGGTTTTATCGGCAAGGAAAGACGGGTGATGATTCCACGCGATATAGTGCTGTATGGTTTCGGACGCATAGGCAGGTTAATAGCAAGAGAGCTAATAAGCCAGGCGGGCAAAGGAGAGCAGCTTCGTTTAAGAGCAATTGTTACACGGAATAATTCGGATACAGATATTATTAAGCGTGCTGAATTGCTCCGCGCCGATTCAGTTCATGGACCATTTCCGGGAACGGTGATTGAAGACCTGGAGAATAAGTCTTTAATTGTTAACGGGCATACCATTCACATGCTTGCCGCTACAGATCCTTCTGCAGTTGACTACGAACAATACGGAATACATGATGCTTTGGTAATTGATAACACCGGTGTAGTCCGTGACAGGAATAGTTTGAGTAAACATTTGTTATCGAAAGGAGTTGGTAAAGTATTATTGACAGCACCGGGTAAGGGTGATATTCCCAATGTAGTATTTGGAGTGAATGAAGAAACATGCAAGCAGGAGGAAAAAGTTTTCTCTGCCGCATCGTGCACCACCAATGCTATTGTACCCGTTGTAAAAGTGATTAACGATACGCTAGGAATTGCAAGCGGGCATATTGAAACGGTTCACGCTTACACCAACGACCAGAACCTGCTTGACAACTACCACAAGAAATTCCGCAGGGGACGTTCTGCTGCTATGAATATGGTGATTACCGAAACCGGTGCGGCAAAGGCAGTGTCGAAAGTATTGCCTGAACTGGATGGAAAATTAACGGGTAACGCTGTGCGTGTTCCTATTCCTGATGTATCGCTTGCCATTCTTAACCTGGCTGTTTCGAAAAAAACAGGAAAGGACGAAGTGAATGAAATACTGCGTGATGCTGCGCTGAAAGGAAATCTTGTAGAGCAGATTCAGTATTCTATCTCAAACGAACTTGTTTCTTCTGACCTTATCGGCAATCCATGCGCCTGCATTTTCGACAGCCCGGCAACCATTGTTTCTGCCGATGGAAAAAACATAGTACTGTATATTTGGTACGATAATGAATACGGTTACAGCCGGCAGGTGGTGCGCTTTGCAAAGTATATTGCCGAGGTTATCAGGTTGAAGTATTACTGAGAGCCCGTTATCTTTTTTTGATTGTTCCGGTGAAAGAATAAGTGCGAGGGCCGTGGATGTTAGTCCAGACAGCCGTGCCTTTTATAGCGTCCCCCGTTATTGTTCCCTCCCATATTATATCCGAGCCAAAATTATTTTTATGAGTAGCAGAAAAAGAAACAGTTCTTTCTTCTGAAGCAGTATCAACTTTTATTTCACAAGGCGCAGGTGGAAAATGCTCATGCTTGCTCATGTATTTTGGTGTAAGGCTGCCTGCTTTAAAAGTTAATTCGTCCTCCAGCCATGTCGAGCCCTCCACTCTTTTTCCATCAATCAATTTTAATTTGATGCGGAATGTTTTGCCGTCAAGTTTATTATTCTGAGATGAAGCATAAAAAGATGCTCCGGTAATTAGAGCAATGATTAACGCGATGGTTGCTTTCATTTTTCAGTGCAAGAAAACAGAATCAAAAGTACGTATTTCTAAAATTGTTATTCCGATATTTTCATACATCCGCTTTTTCCAGCACCCTGCTCGTCATTTGTTCCAGGATTCTCACAGCGCTTTTAACATCCGTTATGTTCCGGATTGTTAAAATAAGTTTTTGTTTATCTTCTTTAAGAGAACATTCCGGGTTTTGCTTTACAAAATCAAGCATGGCGGCAAATGCTTTGGAACGGTAATATTCAGATGCGGGATTGCTCACAAAATGCGCGAGCATTATTCCGTTTTTCAGAATCAGTTTTTCTATACCGAGCTTTTCTGCTGTCCACCGCAAACGTATTACGTTAGTCAGTTCCACTGCCTGCGGAGGTAAAGCGCCAAAGCGGTCTGTCAAACCCTCCTCAAACTTTTTCAGCTGCTCTTCGTTTTCAATTTCGTCAAGCTCTTTGTAAAGAGAAAGGCGTTCGGTGATGCTGTTTACGTAATCAGTCGGCAGCATTATTTCCAGGTCGGTATCTACCTGGCAGTCGCTCACAAAGGATTTCTGCTTCAACTCTTCGGCAAACAGGTTTTTGAAATCAGTTTCTTTGAGTTCCAATACAGCTTCATCTAGGATTTTATGAAACATCTCGTAACCGATTTCAGCAATAAAGCCGCTTTGCTCTGCACCAAGCATATTTCCTGCACCGCGTATGTCCAAATCGCGCATAGCAATATTGAAACCACTGCCCAGCTCCGAAAATTCTTCAATAGCGCGCAATCTTTGTTTAGCTTCGGATGTAAGCACCGAATGAGGCGGAGTAAGTAAATAACAAAATGATTTCCGGTTCGAGCGGCCTACTCGTCCGCGCAGCTGGTGCAAATCACTAAGCCCGAAATTTTGTGCCTGGTTTATGATAATAGTGTTTGCATTGGGAATATCAAGTCCCGATTCAATAATAGTAGTGGAAAGCAATACATCGTATTCTCCTTCTATAAATGCAACCATAGTTCTTTCCAGCTCTTCGTTGTCGAGCTGCCCGTGCCCCACTGCAATGCGCACCTGCGGACAAAGTTTGTGCAGCAGGTCTTCTATATCAAGAATATCCTTTACACGGTTATGTACAAAGAATACCTGTCCCCCGCGTCCCACCTCATATAAAATTGCTTCGCGGATGATGTCGTTGTTGAATACATGAAGCTCTGTAGTAACCGGGTAGCGATTGGGTGGTGCAGTGTTGATGATGGAAAGGTCCCGCGCGCCCATGAGTGAAAACTGCAGCGTGCGAGGAATAGGAGTGGCTGTGAGCGTAAGTGTATCTACATTGACTCGCAGCGCACGAATTTTTTCTTTTGAGGTTACACCGAATTTTTGTTCTTCGTCAATGACAAGCAAGCCGAGATTTTTAAATACCACATCCTTTCCCAACAGCCGGTGTGTACCAATGATAATATCAATTTTTCCCTCTGCAAGTTTTTGGAGCGTTTCTTTTTGCTGAGCAGAACTTTTAAAGCGGCTCAGGTAACTAACGCTGCATGGAAAATCTTTGAGACGTTCCGTAAATGTTTTATAATGCTGAAGAGCAAGAATAGTGGTGGGAACGAGCATGGCAACCTGCCTGCCGTCTGTAACTGCTTTGAATGCGGCACGTATGGCAATTTCTGTTTTTCCAAAACCCACATCACCACAGATAAGCCTATCCATAGGGATTTCAGCCTCCATATCTTTTTTTACATCGCGTGTAGATTTTACCTGGTCGGGTGTGTCTTCGTAAATGAAGGATGCTTCCAGTTCGTTTTGCAAATACGTATCAGGAGTAAAAGCAAATCCTTTTTGTGTTTTTCTTTTTGCATAGAGGGCAATCAAATCGCGCGCAATATCTTTTACTTTCTTTTTGGTGCGCTGCTTTAAGTTATTCCATGCATTGGTTCCCAGTTTGTTCAGAGAAGGGATAGTTCCTTCCTTACCTGTGTATCGTGCAATGCGGTGCAGCGAGTGAATGCTTACATAAAGAATATCATTGTCTTTATAAACCAGGCGCACAGCTTCCTGCGGTTTGCTGTTCACTTCAATGGTTTCAAGCCCTGCAAACTTTCCAATGCCGTGGTCAATATGAGTTACAAAATCGCCCGGTTTTAATGCATAAAGTTCTTTGAGCGTGATTGCCTGGTTGCGGCTGTAGATCTTTTTACCGCGGTAGCGATGATAGCGGTCAAAAATCTGGTGGTCGGTATAAAAAGCAATTTTCAGGTCATGGTCAATAAATCCTTCGTGCAAAGTGCAAAGCACCACCTGGAACGAAAGCTCCGCTTCCTTCAGTAGATTCTTTTTTCTAACGTCATCAATAATAGAAAGAATACGTTCCTGTTGCTTAACATTATCTGCGAGAATAATATTAGAATAACCCTTGCGTGTATTTCCGGCAAGGTCTTCAATCAGCATATTAAAATTTTTATTGAATGATGGCTGCGGAGATGTTTTGAAATTAATAACCCCACTCCGGTTCTCCCAGGAGGGGAGAGATTCACCTCCGGAATTTTTAAAGAGGAAAGTCGTCCCCCACTCAACAATTCGGAATTTTTTTAGAGAAGAATGAATGGACTCAGTCGGTTCAAAGAAAACGTGCTCCTCCGGTTCCAGGTTTTTTTCTTTATCGAAACGATTTATATATTCATCGGCAGAGCGCAACACTCTTTCTCCATCTTTAATCCAGAGGATGGTATCATCGGAAATAAAGCTGAATAACGAAATACCTTTTTCTTCCGTCCCTGATTTTTCAATGTCGGGGATAATAGTAATCCTGTGCATGGGCTGAACACTAAGCTGGTCTGCGGGTTCAAACATCCGGACGGATTCTATCATATCCCCATTGAACTCGATTCGAAACGGAAGCTCACTTGAAAAAGACCAGACATCAATGATTCCACCACGCACTGAAAACTGCCCGGCCTCATATACAAAATCAGAACTTTCAAATCCATGCTCCAGTAGGAATTCAGTGATGAAATCCATACCGAATTTATCCCCGCGGCTTAGCGAAATGGTATTTAGCTCAAGCTGTTTATTGGAAATAACTTTTTCGCAGATGGCTTCAGGATACGTTACTACCATCGCCCTGCTGCCCTGGCGCGAAAGCGCTGAAAGCGTTTCGGCACGCAACAGCACATTGGCTTTGTCTTTCTCGTAAACATTATGGCGCAGGCGGAATGAGGAAGGAAAAAAGTATGCTTTCTTCTCGCCGAGCAAACTTTCGATGTCATCGAGAAAATATGCCGCAGATTCACTGTCAGGTAAAATGAACAACGAGGGTGAAGAAAAATTCCCGTATTGACCGGCAGCAAATACAGATGCCGCCGAACCGGTAAGTCCGGATAAATGTATTACCTCGGAAGTTGAGGTATTGGTAATAAAAATTTGCCGGGTACTATATAGCCCCGGTATTTCTTCGGCTTTCACAATAATTCGCTCCCTTTGATATGCAGAGCGGTGCAAAAGTCGGAATTATTATCTGTGTATCTTTATATTTTTTATGAAAGACCAAACAGGAAGAGATGTACATATTCCGCGAATTCCGTCACGAATTGTATCTGTTGTTCCCTCCCAGACTGAACTTCTTTTTGATTTAGGGTTGAATGATAAAATCGTTGGAATAACAAAATTCTGCGTTCACCCAAAAGAATTGGTCAAGACAAAAGAGAAAATAGGAGGAACCAAAAATCTTAACCTGGAAAAAATCCGTTCGCTGAAACCGGATTTAATTATTGCCAACAAAGAAGAAAACAAGCGCAGCGAAATAGAATTACTTATGAAAGAATTTCCCGTCTGGATAAGCGATGTAAAGACTCTCGATGATGCACTCGAAATGATTCAGGCAGTGGGTGAGTTGACAGGCCGGAGCGAAGGGGCACAAAAAATTTCAACAACCATTTCAAACCAGTTCACTGACCTCCAACGTCTAACGTCTAACGTCCAACCTCTTCCTGCCGCATATCTCATCTGGCATAGGCCCATGATGACTGCTGGCAATGATACTTTTATCAACAGTATGATAGAATGGTGCAGGTTTAAAAATGTTTTTGGAGAAAGGAAACGTTATCCTGAAATAACCGAAAGTGAACTTGCAGAGGCGTCTCCTAAAGTCATTTTGCTTTCCTCCGAGCCATTTCCTTTCAGGCAAAAGCATGTTGATTATTATCAAGGCATTTGTCCTGATGCAAAAATACTTCTCGTTGACGGTCAGATGTTTTCGTGGTATGGGTCGCGGCTCCGGCATGCCCCCGGCTATTTTGCAGAGCTCATGCATTTATCAGGGGAGTAAACTCCCAACATTCTTACTTTTGCGTCCACTAAAATTTTTTTAATAAGCGCAGTGGATTTTCGATTTGTAAAAATGATATGGCTTCTCCTGTTAACATCAGGGGTTTACTCTCTATGCCCGGCGCAGAAAGTTGGACTCGTTCTGAGTGGAGGAGGAGCAAGGGGGCTGTCACATATAGGAGTCATTAAGCTACTTGAAGAAAATAATATTCCCATCGATTATATCGCAGGAACTTCTGCCGGAGCTGTAGTCGGCTCGCTGTATGCGCAGGGATATTCACCCGAAGAAATGATACGGCTTGTGAACACGGACGACTTTTATAATTGGGCAACAGGAACTTTTGACGAAGAGCATACTTACTATTTTAAAAAGAAAGACCCGAATGCATCATGGGTAACGCTGAAATTTTCAATTGACTCTGCCGTGCATACCACGTTTCCCTCGAGCATTATAAGTTCTGTCCCTGTCGATTTTGCCCTGATGGAAAACAATGCAGGAGCCATTACCAAGGCGCGGTATAATTTCGATAGTTTGTTTGTGCCGTTCAGGTGCGTAGCATCAGACATTGAAAATAAAAAAGCACTGGTCTTCAGAAAAGGTGACCTGGCGCAGGCCGTACGCGCTTCTATGGCATTTCCGTTTTATTTTTCTCCGGTTATCGTAAATGGAAAAATTTTGTTTGACGGAGGGCTTTACAATAATTTTCCTGCCGATGTGATGCTGGATGAATTTTACCCCGATATCATTATTGGCGTTAATGCTTCGGGAGCCAATGGCCCCTACGCAGATGAAAGTATTATTGCGCAGGTGCGCATGATGATGACCACTCCCACCACGTATGCCGTTTATTGTCAGAACGGAATTTTTATTGAGCCGCAGACCGACCGTTTTGGGCTGTTTGATTTTCATAACCCAACCCCGTTAATTCAGGCGGGGTATGACGCAGCAAAGTTTAAACTGAAAGAAATCCAAACCTATATTCAAAGAAGAACAACAAAAGAAGAGTTGAAGGAGCGAAGAGAAAATTTCAGGTCGGGAAGGCCGCAAATATCAATCGATAAAATAGATGTGAAAGGTATCAATGAGAGCCAGGCGACATACGTAAAGAAAATTCTTAAACCGAAAGATGAACCGCTTTCTATTTACGGGCTGAGAGAATCTTACTTCCGCCTGATTTCTGACGATAATATTAAAACAATTTATCCCATGCTCCGGTACGACCCGGCAAGCGGTTATTATAATCTTGCCCTTGATATCAGGAGAGAAAGGGATTTGCGTGTGCAGTTTGGCGGAAATATTTCTACACGTCCTATCAGTGAAGCTTTTGTAGGAACGCAATATAATTTCTGGGGAAAGCGGTCGCTTAGCATCAATACTTCGTTTTATTTCGGCAAGCTCTATAGCTCTGAACAACTAAAGCTTCGCCTCGATGTACCTGCGCGGATACCGTATTACGTTGAACCGGATATCACATTCAGCCAATGGAACTTTTACAAAAGCAGCACAGAAGTTTTTTCCACGGTGCGGCCGCTTTATATAGTTCGCTCAGATGGATATTTCGGGTTGAACTTCGGAGTGCCTGCACGGAACAAAGGAAAGGTGGTTGCCGGGGGAGGATTCTACCGCACGGCTGACGATTATTACCAGACTACGTCCTTCACCCCAAGCGATACGGCAGACCGCACAGAATTTAATTCCCTCATTGCCTCCTTATCATTTGAGCGCAACACTCTGAACAGAAAACAATATGCGAGCAGCGGCACATATTTCAGCACCACTGTAAAATATTTTAGCGGAAGAGAAAAAACCATTCCCGGCTCCACTTCTCCAAAACTGGTCGAATCAACAGACCACCGTGACTGGTTTCAGCTTAAGATGGTGTACGATAACTATTACAAAAAGCGAGGCAGAATACGGCTGGGCTTTTACAACGAAAATGTTTTTTCAAATGAACCATTCTTCGGCAACTATACTTCCACGGTTCTGATGGCTCCGTATTTTCAGCCGCTGCAGGAGACGCAGACGCTTTTCCTCCCCAACTTTCACGCACACAATTACTTCGGTGCCGGCTCGCGGAATGTAATCAGCATCGCCGGAAACATTGACTTCAGAATTGAGGGATATGTCTTCCAGCCGTTTCACCAGCTGGTGCAGACGGCAGACCAGAAAGCCAAATACGGAAATGCATTTGAAAAACGTTACCTGATATTTTCTTCAGGAGTGGTTTACCATACCCCCATCGGTCCGCTGAGTATGTTTGTAAATTATTATGACGACAGGGAAAAACCCTACACGTTCCTGTTTCACCTTGGCTATATTATTTTCAATAAAAGCCCGATGAACTGAGCATTTAAAAGTTATTTCCCTTACGCTCACCCCTTACCCCTAAAGGGGAAACCCTTCGCGCAAAAGCATAGGCGGTTCTCCCTTTAGGGAGTCAGAGGGTAACAGGGGGAAGGAAAATATTTTCCTGGCTTCTTTTAGTTTCTTCCGCTCACTTCACCAACGGTATCTTTCTTCGGTTTCTCAGGACGGGGCAGCAACGCCTTCCGTGAGAGTTTCAGCTTGCCGGTTTTTTCGTCAATGTCTATAAGTTTCACCTTAACAATTTCTCCGGGTTTGAAAACTCCTTCCATGCTGGCGGTGCGTTCCCAGGAGATTTCTGAAATGTGCAGCAAGCCGTCGCGATTGGGAAGAATTTCTATGAACGCTCCGAAATCCATGATGTTTTTCACTTTGCCTTCGTATACAGTTCCGATTTCAGGAATAGCGGTAATACCTTTGATACGTTTCTTTACTTCTTCGATGGATGCTTTATCGGTAGAACCGATTTCAATCACACCCTGGTTATCTATTTCCTCAATAACGATGGTAGTTCCGGTTTCGCGTTGCATTTCCTGGATAACTTTTCCGCCCGGTCCAATCACTGCGCCAATAAATTCTTTGGGGATAATCATCTTCTCAATACGGGGTGCATTCGGCTTGTAGTCCGCTCTCGGTTCACTGATTACTTTCAGCATCTCGCCAAGAATATGCATACGTCCTGCCCGCGCCTGTTCCAGCGCCTCCATTAAAATCTGGTCACTCAATCCCTGTATTTTCAAATCCATCTGGCAGGCGCAAATTCCTTTTTCGGTTCCGGTAACCTTAAAATCCATATCACCAAGATGGTCTTCATCGCCAAGTATGTCCGAAAGCACAGCGTACTTTCCTTTTCCATCGGTAATTAATCCCATAGCAATACCTGAAACGGGCCTGCGGATTTTAACACCCGCATCCATCAGAGCAAGCGTGCCTGAACATACCGTAGCCATAGATGATGAACCGTTCGACTCAAGAATATCAGACACCACACGAACTACATACGGAAAATTATCTTCATCGCCAGGCATCACAACCTTAAGCGAACGCATGGCAAGATTACCATGCCCTACTTCTCTTCGGCCAAGTCCGCGGTTTGGTTTTACTTCTCCCGTGCTGAAGGCCGGGAAGTTATAGTGCAGCAAAAAGCGGTTAGTTCCGAAAATCACTGCTCCGTCAATAATCTGCTCGTCCAGCTTGGTGCCTAACGTAACCGTTGCAAGCGCTTGTGTTTCTCCTCTTGTGAAGAGCGCAGATCCGTGTGTTGAAGGCAGGTAATCAGTCTCGCACCAGATGTTACGAATGTCATTAGGTCCGCGGCCATCGAGGCGTTTTTTAGTGTCAAGAATTACGCTTCGTACGGCATCGTATTCCACTTCAAAAAAGTAACGCTTCAGCATCATTGCTTTTTCTTCCTGCTCTTCCTCTGAAAGCGTTGCAAGGAAATCTTCTTTAATTTTATTGATAGCATCGTGGCGCTCCGCTTTTACGGGGTTTCCTTTACGGGCTATATCTGCAATCTTTTCAAAGGCAAACTTGCGTATGGATTCTCTTAGCGCTTCATCGTTCTCTTCGTGAGAATATTCGCGCTTGGGTTTATTGCCCATCATTTCCCTTAGTTCAAGCTGAGCTTTGCATTGTTGTTTGATAGCTTCTTTGCCGTGCTTGAGCGCTTCTACCATTTCCGCCTCACTCACTTCATTCATTTCCCCTTCTACCATCAGGATGTTATCAGCGTTGCCGGCAACAATCAAATCTATGTCGGCTTTTTCTATGTCAGAGAACGAAGGGTTAATTATTAATTTACCGTCAATACGTGCGACACGCACTTCAGAAATAGGGCCGTTAAAAGGAATATCTGAAACGGTAATTGCAGCCGATGCAGCAAGGCCTGCCAGCGAATCGGGTGCAACATTTTTATCCCACGATATAAGAGTAACCAATACCTGTATTTCGGCATGGTAATCTTCGGGGAACATAGGGCGCAGTGCACGGTCAATCAAACGACTGATAAGGATTTCATATTCCGACGGGCGCGCCTCGCGCTTAAAAAATCCTCCCGGAAATCTTCCGGCAGCGGCATATTTTTCCTGGTAGTCGACAGTGAGCGGTAAAAAATCGCTTCCTTCTTTGGGTTCGGGTGACGATACAACAGTAGCGAGCAACATGCACTCGCCCATGCGCACAACTACGGAGCCATCTGCCTGTTTGGCAAGCACACCTGTTTCTAAGCTGATGGTGCGTCCATCGGGAAGCTCAAAGGTTTTTATAATTGGTTTTGGTTTCATTGAATTAAAATATTAAAATCGTTTTGAAATTTTTATGATGAGTTATGCACGAAAGAAAAAAAGGCAATTCAAACGATTGCCTTGCCCGCAATTACTTCCTTATATTAAGGTCGGTCAGAATTTTCCTGTAACGGGTAATGTCTTTTTTCTGAAGGTAGTTGATCAGCGCCTTTCTTTTTCCTACAAGATTAATAAGCGAACGCTGTGTTGCAACATCCTTGGGAACTGCCTGCAAGTGCCCGGTGAGGTAATTTATTTTTTCCGTAAACAGGGCAATCTGTGTTTCGGGAGAGCCGGTATCTTTTTCTTTTCGCCCGTATTTTTTAATGATTTCTTTTTTGGTTTCTGTTGTGAGCCTCATTGGATAAATTGAAAATTAAGAATTAAAAATTAAGAATTAAAAATAAGGGTACGAAGATAGAAATAAGTCAGGAATGGGCAATTGCCCTTTTTACTCTAAAAAGCTATAAAATCAATACCTGTCTAAAGGGAATTTCCTCTTAACGCAATCGGATATCCGCATAACGACAGCGGGAATAAGGGCATAGATTATGGGCCGGTGCTGATAATTATTTAATAAATTTAATTGTCTTATCCATCTTGTCGCCAAGAATTCTGCATAAATAAACGCCCCGGGGTAATTGCTGTGTTAAAACAGGGATTTCATGATGTCCGTCAGGAAGATTATAGTTTTTACTGTAGACCTTTCTTCCCTTCACATCATATATGTTTACGTCAAAAGAAGAATTAGTGAAAAGGTCCGTATTGAGAAAATAATTTCCTGATTGAAAATCATAATTAAGTGAAGCACCAAGCAGGTGAGCTGTTTGGATTTCTCCTATTCCGTTAACATAAGTTAATGACAAGTCATCAAGATAACCATCTGTGATTGCAGCAGTAGTGAGAAGGTTGAAAACAAGAACCGTTGTGGCCGGAGCATTCGAAGATGTGTAATTTATTGTACAGTTAAAAGGAAGCCAGCTTGTAACATTTGTTGAAGCAGGACTATACACTGCCCCGCTGCCGATTGTAGTGCTGGATGCATCTGCCACAGTGACTGCAATGGTTATCCAGTTGACAGGGGTAGTGAAATTACCTTTCCAGTATCCTGACAAGACAAGCGGCTTCACCGAACCGGAATAAAAAAAATCAATTGAACCACCGTCATAGTTACTTCCGTCAAGTATGGAAACAAGATGAGCAGAATAATTGCCTGTTCTTCCCGGCGCCTGCAATACCTGGTGATAGCCCGGAGCATTATTTGTTATCCATCCCACGGGGTCAAGATATCCGCTTGGTCCGGTCGCCCAGGTTTCTAATCCTCCGTTCGTAATGATCTGCCCCCAAACGAATGGATGCAGCAGAAGGGTGTAAAAAAAAATAATATTGATGAGTAAATGTTTCCTTTTCATGATTTCAGGGTTAAAAATTGTTTTTCAAAGCTAAACAATATTCCCGCCTGCCAAAATCAAAGCCATTGCTTAGCAGGCAGGCAACTTCATCTAACGCACAACCGGCCCATCAATGCGGGCGTTTAATTTGATAACATTAATTATGCTGTCTTTGAGTTCTGCTTAATGTAGAAGGGAAACAGTTTCGGCTTGCTTATGGCAATTATCTTTTCAATCTTGTTTGTAAAAACATCGCGCCATTGTTCAAACAATTCGCCTTTGAATGAATACAGGTTTATTCGGTGTGCATAGTAGCTGACAGTCGTCAGGAATTTGCCTTCGCTCCTAAGAATGTCAGCACGTTTATTTAGTGTGAGAGTATCGAAATCCATTCGGTAAGTTTAACGATAATTAATGGAGAAAGCAACCGCAGAAATTTATCTTCCGTTGGGCGAAGTTTTGCGCCTGCTAATGTGTCTGAACTATGATTATGATGATTGATGTGATTGATATGATTAGAAGAAAAAGTATTTTTGGAGAATGAAAAATGTCAGGACGAAAGTCCTGACAGCACAGCAAATATTATTAGAACAATAATGTTTTTACTTTTGCATCAACACAAAAAAACATAAACAATGGCAAATTATAAACAGCACGCTGGTACTGGAGCATTAGTAGGATTGATTGCAGGGGTAGTTATTAATGCAATTAATCAAGCTGACCGAAAAAACAATAATCCCGATTATAAATTTGACTGGTGTGAAGCTGGCTTATACGCTTTAGGAGGTTCAGCTGTTGGAGCAGCTGCAGGAGTTTTACCAGACCTTTTGGAACCTGCGACAGACCCAAATCATCGCAAAGTTTTTCATAGTTGGGCAGCTGGAATAGCACTCGCTTACGGAATTTATAAAGCAAACAAAAGTGATTTGAAAAAAGAAACGAAAGCAGCGATTAATGTTGCAGGGGCAGGTTACTTTTCACATTTATTGCTTGACGTTGGAACCCCAAAAAGGTTACCAATAATTTAAAAATAATTTTCTGCGTGAGTAAAACCCCTAAAGCGTTCGGAACGCTTTAGGGGTTACCACATTCTTAATAAAAAATTAGCTATGGAGCAAAAATCTGGGAGAACCTCACAAAACATTAGAGGTGAGGTATTGAAAGAGATAGGTGAACTTTCGTGTATCTTTTATTTATATTATCATTTTAATGATAAGGGCTGGTCAGTTTATAAAAATTATGATGAGAAAGGCTACGATATATTATTGGTTAAAGAAGGAGAGAAAAAACGAAAAATTGAAGTGAAGTCACGTCAAAGGTTAATTAATTCTGCAAGTAATAAGAATACCAATACATACTTTACATTATCAGAAATAGAAAAAAAAGAGGCAGATTTTTTGGTGGCTTTTTGGATTGAACATAATATGTTCTTTATCGTCCCTACAAATGCAAAAGAATTAGAAAAGCACACATCAAAGAATAAACATACGTATGTTTTTAAGGTAAAACTGAATGAGAAACTGGGGAGTCTAAATGAAACTGCTAATAAATATCTTGATTCTTGGGGTATGATAGTTCAGAATATTAAATAAGTTTTCTATCAACAGGTCGTTCCTTCAGAACTTTTTTTGAAAAGATTGAGAGAGTTACAACCCCCTTCGTGCATAGACCCGATTGAACCCCGAGTTATCGGGGTGAAAGCGGGCATGGAGATGGTGAGAGCTTCAACTGCTGGGCTCCAATTTTTTTTTAAAACACGAACGGATTGCTTCGCTACGCTCGCAATGACGCTTTTTTCAGTTCACCACCGGCAACAGTCCGTAGGTTTTGCCATACTCCAGCATCTGCTCCAGGAAATCGGTTGGATATTCGATTTTAACGTCTGTTATTTTTTCTCCGTCCATCACGGGCACCAGGCGCGGCTGTATGAAGCCCATGTAGGGTGCAATGTTAAGCGGCTCATAACGTTTGTGCACTTCGGTTAAAAGTTGCTGGTCTACTTTTACTCCATAGGTTTCGATAAGATTTTTTCCGCCTTCATAGTCGCCTTCTGATTTAACGCGTTGTATTTCGCGGAGCAAGTCGCCAAAGAGGGTACGGAGCTTTTCATAGTCGTGGATGACGATGTATGTCTTTCCATCACGCACAACTTTTTCAATCACATTATCTTTCTTTCCTTTTTCGTATGCCCACGCTGCAATAAGCTGGCGGTTGCGCATGTGAGCTTCTTCAAGATTATCGCCCGGATGGATGCGGAAGAGTTGTGTCATAAGTCCGCCGAGAATATAGTTGTCGTATTCCGCCTTGCCCACTTCGAGAGAAGGCATGACACCGATGTCAA
Organism: Bacteroidetes bacterium 2013_40CM_41_45; assembly: GCA_002215675.1. Classification (GTDB taxonomy): domain Bacteria; phylum Bacteroidota; class Bacteroidia; order AKYH767-A; family 2013-40CM-41-45; genus 2013-40CM-41-45. Next base: position 193,197 of record NGFH01000004.1, read on the forward strand.
CCAGTTTTTTATCCATGATATAGTAGAGCGCAACCAAATCAGCGCGTGCTTCCTCGAGTGCGCTGGCGTAATTCTTCAGTGTTTTGTCTGTTGTGCCTACGCCTTCATTGATTTGTCCCGAAGCATGGCCGATAACTTCGTGCATATCGGTATGCAAATCACCGGCAAGGGCTCCGTATTTTTTTATGCGGGCTTTCACTTCATCGCTGCTGCCGAACTCATCAATGCTTGGGCTCTTGGCACGTACATCGTTATACGCTTCAACAATATTTCCGAGTGAAACAGACTTGGAACCATGCACTTCGCGTATCCACTCGCTGTTGGGAAGATTAATTCCGATGGGAGTGGCGGGAGCAGCATCGCCAACTTCACCGATAATGGTAATCACTTTTGCAGAAATTCCTTTTACGCTTTTCTTTTTGTGTTCGTTCATGATGGGCGAATGGTCTTCGAACCATTGCGCCTCTTTTGAAATAGCAGCAATTCTTTTTGTCGCCTCCATGTCTTTCATGGAAACCACTGATTCGAAGCCGCCGTGCATGTGCAGCGCATCGAGGTAAACTTCAATAAATCCATTGACGGCATCGAGGCGCGATGAAGTGTCTTTCACCCACTCGATGCAGCAGTTGTCAAATGCTTTCAGGTCGCCCGTTTTATAAAAATCAATGAGAAGCTGAAAGTATTTTTTCTGCTGGTCATTCTCGGCAACAGTAACAGCTTTCTCAAGCCAGTAAACAATTTTTTCGATGGCTGCGGAATACATTCCACCTACTTTCCATACGTGCTCGGTGATTTTGCCGTCTTTCTCTTTCACCAGCTTAGAGTTAAGCCCGAAGGAAGATTTGTCGCCCGGGTTTTTCTTTCTCATGGCATCATAAAATGATTCCACTTCTTTCTGGGAAACGCCTTCGTAAAAATTGTTCGCAGATGCCTTCACATTATCAATGCCGGGGCTCAGGTCAACTTCTTTCCCATCAATTTTCGGGTCGAATAAAATAGGCGTGAGAAAATCTACGAGAGATTTATCTGTGATTCCTTTTGTCGCAGGAAAATTCTCCTGCTTGCTTTTGCTGATTAATTCTTTGAGATACTCAGGAGCAAAATCAGGAATCATTTTCGCACTGGAATAGTGGTGATGAATTCCGTTGGCAAAGAAGACTTCTTTCGCGTAATCAGTGAACTTTTTGTAGTCGGCAGAAGTTTTATCTCCGCTGTATGTTTCAAGAATATTTTCCAGCACTTTGCGGATGAAAATATTATAACGGTATTTCTGGTCGTAGAAAATATCCCTGCCACATAACCCGGCTTCGTATAAATAGTACGCAAGCTGCTTTTGCGGGAGAGAAAGCTCAGCAAAGCCCGGAACTCTGTAACGCAATACTTGTATATCGGCAAAGCGGTCGGCTTTGAATTCAAACGTATCTTTTTTAACTGCGGTCTTTTCCTCCACAGCAGGATGTTGATTGCACGATGTAATAGCCACAACAGAGGCAATAATAATAGCTGAATAAATATAAGAAGCTCTTTTCATATTTGTTTTTTTGACAAGTGTTATTTAAATTGAGGGGAGGCAAAAATAGTGTTCCTTATGAGATGAATAAATTTGGTTAATTACCTCATCCCTTTCGTCCCTTCTCCTGGAGGAGAAGGGATTCTGCATCACTGTACTCCTCCTCTCCTGCAGGAGAGGAGGCTTGGGAGGTGAGGATTGAAATAACAATTTATCCATTTATCAATAAAACAATTAATAATTTGCCGGCCTTCAATAAGACAATGATAACCCTTCGCTATTATCCATATCAACTTAATTTTAAATATCCTTTTGCGATGGCCGCGGGTAGGAGAGAATCTACGCCTGTTGTTTATGTTGAGTTGGAATACGAAGGTTTGATTGGTTATGGCGAAGCAGCATTGCCAGGTTACCTTCCGGAAACGCAGACATCGGTTATTGATTTTCTGAAGAAACTTGATACGAAGGAGTTTACCGGTTTACCGGAAATAGAAAATGCACTCGATTATATTTTTGCGGTTGCTCCCGGAAATTTTGCCGCCAAGGCAGCGGTTGATATGGCGCTTCATGACCTTAGTGGAAAAACCCTAAATCAACCTTGTTATACTTTATGGAATCTCGATAAAAATAATTGCCCCAAAACAACTTTTACGATTGGCATTGATTCACCTGAAATGATTTTGAAAAAGCTGGATGAAGCGAAGGATTTTAATTTGCTGAAGGTAAAACTTGACGGAAAAAATGATAAACAGATTATTGAAACAATCCGTACCGCAACAGATAAATCCATTTGTGTTGACGTGAACCAGGGATGGAAGGAAAAGGAAATGGCATTGGATATAATATACTGGCTTAAAGACAAAGGCACTGTATTTGTTGAGCAACCGTTAAACAAAAATAGATTGGAAGATGCACAATGGCTGAAAGAAAAAAGCCCGTTGCCGCTGATTGCCGATGAAGCGGTGCAGGCTTTTGATGACATAGAGAAAATAAAAGATGCCTATCACGGCATCAACATAAAGTTGATGAAGTGTGGCGGACTAAGAGAGGCAATGAAAATGATAAGGCATGCAAAAAAGCTGAGCATAAAAGTTATGCTTGGCTGCATGAGCGAAAGCAGCTGTGGAGTTTCTGCTGCAGCGCAGCTTGCTCCTCTGGCTGACTGGACCGACTTGGACGGACCGCTTTTAATCACTAACGACCCGTTCAACGGAATAACATACCGCAACGGAAAAATAATTCTGAATGATTTGCCGGGAACAGGAGTGATAAAAATAAAAGCCGGTACAGAAACGTAATGTTCAAAATGCTATTTCAATAATGTCACCGAACCGATGTACTGATGTCTCTCATCAAAAATATCGGTGACCTTCACCAGGTAAACGTACACTCCCTCCTGCGCAATTTTATCGCTGTTGTTTGCTCTTCCATCCCACGGTTTTTCAAGCTCATTGCTCTGGAAAATTATTTCGCCCCATCTGTCATAGATGTACATGGTGAACTCTTTTACATTAATTCCATCACCGGTAAACACGTCATTCAGTCCATCACTGTTGGGAGTAAACACATTCGGTATGTAGAAGCTGAATTCGGGCTTAACAGTAATCTCCTCGTATGCTGTGTCGGCACAGCCGAATTGGGTTGTGGTAATGAGCATTACCATGTAAGTACCCGTATCGGAATATGCATGAATGGGACTGATTTGGCTTGATGTATGGTTGTCGCCGAAATCCCACTGTACATAATCATAGGATAAAGAAGTATTGATAAATGTTATAGTCGGTTCATTCATTGAAACGATTTTAGGAATGGCGTGAAATGAAGCGACAGGATTTGGGTGAACAGTAACAAGATTTATAATGGAATCCGTTTGCGCACATCCGTTATTGCTTATCACGGTAAGTGTTACAGTATAGCTGCCCGTTGAATTATATATGTGAGAAGGATTTTGCTGCGTTGATGAATTGGAAGTTCCCGAAGTATTATCGCCAAAATTCCATGACCATGAACTTATAGTTGAGGGAGAAAGAATAGATGACATATCGAAAAATGCAACTGAAACAGGTGAACAGCCGGATACCGAGTCTGGCATAATATTTACTACAGGCATCGGGTTTACAGTTACAGCAACAAGTGCCGTTGCCGTACATCCATTCATATCGCCTGTAACGGAATAAGTAATATTAGAAGATGCGCTCGAAGTGACGCTTGCTCCTGTTGTTGAGTTCAATGCCGTTGCGGGGCTCCAGGTAAACGTGTTTGCACCACTTGCACTAAGCGTTGCCGATTGCCCGTTGCAGATAGTTTGAGACGGTGAAACAGAAAGTACCGGCAAAGGATTAACAGTTACAGTCACCTGTCCCGTTGCCGTGCATCCGTTCAGGTCACCGGTTACCGTGTATGTTGTTGGAGAAGATGGATTGGCTGTAACACTTGCTCCGGTTGTTGAACTTAATGCCGTTGACGGGCTCCATGAATATGTATTCGCCCCGCTGACGGTAAGCATTGCCGATTGTCCGTTACAGATGGTTTGAGGTGGTGAAACAGAAAGTACGGGCACGGGGTTAACATTTACAGTTACCTGTGCGGTTGCTGTGCATCCGTTCAAATCACCCGTTACTGTGTACGTGGTTGTGGAAGAGGGATTAGAGGTAACACTTGCACCCGTCGTTGAGTTTAGTGCCGTTGATGGACTCCATGAATAGACATTCGCCCCATTGACAGTGAGCATTGTCGATTGCCCGTTGCAGATAGTTTGTGATGGTGAAACAGCAAGCACAGGCAAAGGATTGACAGTTAGGGTAACCTGTGACGTTGCTGTACATCCGTTGATGTCACCCGTAACAGTATACGTAGTTGTAGAAGAGGGATTAGCGGTAACGCTTGCCGCGGTTGTGGAACTTAATGCTATCGAGGGAGTCCACGAATAAGTATTCGCCCCGTTTGCTGTAAGTAGTACTGATTGCCCATTGCAAATGGTCTGCGATGGTGAAACAGAAAGTACCGGAACCGGGTTAACGTTTACAGTAACTTGTGATGTTGCCGTGCATCCATTAATGTCACCTATAACAGTATAAGTAGTTGTTGAAGATGGGTTGGCAGTAACGCTTGCTCCAATTGATGAACTTAATGTCGTTGACGGACTCCACGAGTATGTATTCGCACCATTGGCAGTTAGCGTTATGGATTGCCCGTTACAAATAGTCTGCGATGGTGAAACAGAAAGTACTGGTAGAACACTAACAGTCACTGTTATTTGTGCCGTTGCAGTGCATCCGTTCAGGTTGCCTGTTACAGTATATGTTATTGTAGAAGACGGGCTGGCAGTAACGTTTGCTCCCGTAGTCGAACTTAGTGCCGTTGCGGGGCTCCATGAATATGTATTCGCTCCGCCGGCAGTAAGTGTTACCGGTTGCCCGTTACAGATGGTTTGAGGTGGCGAAACTAAAAGTACCGGCAATGGATTAACCGTTACGGTAACCTGTGCGGTTGCCGTGCATCCATTCAAATCACCTGCTACTGTATAGGTAGTTGTTGAAGATGGATTAGAACTAACGCTTGCTCCTGTAGTTGCACTCAACGCTGCAGATGGGCTCCATGAATATGTATTGGCTCCGTTGGCAGTAAGCGTTGCAGACTGCCCGTTGCAAATGGTCTGCGATGGTGAAACGGAAACTGAAGGAAGAGGATTAACATTAACAGTAACCTGTGCCGTTGCAGTGCATCCGCTAAGGTTACCTGTAACAGTATAAGTTGTCGTTGAAGAAGGATTCGCTGAAACCGAGGAACCCGTTGTTGCGCTCAACGCTGTTGACGGGCTCCACGAATATGTGTTTGCGCCACTTGCGGTGAGTGTTGCTGTTTGCTGTCCCAGGCAAATAGCAGGAGGCGTGATAACATTCACAACAGGAAGCGCATTCACCATCACGGTCACTTGTGAAGAAGCTGTGCATCCGTTATTATCTGTGCCCGTAACTGTGTATATAGTTGTGGAAGCGGGAGTAGCTGTTACCGGTGAACCAATTGAAGAACTCAAGTTGGCCGATGGACTCCACGAATATGTGTTTGCACCACTTGCAGTGAGTGTTGCTGTTTGCTGTCCCACGCAAATGGCAGAAGGCATGATGACATTCACAACAGGAAGCGGATTCACCGTCACAGTTACCTGCGAGGAAGCTGTGCATCCATTATTATCTGTCCCGGTAACTGTGTAAGTTGACGTGGAGTTTGGAGAAGCTGTAACCGGTGAGCCGGTTGAAGAACTCAAGCTGGCTGACGGGCTCCACGAATATGTGTTTGCGCCACTTGCGGTGAGTGTTGCCGTTTGCTGTCCAACGCAAATTGCAGGAGGTGGAGTAACATTAACGACAGGTAGTGGATTCACATTCACGGTCACCTGTGTGGAAGCCGTGCATCCGTTACTCGTTCCGGTAACAGTGTAGGTAGTGGTAGAAGCAGGAGAAGCTGTAACCGGTGAACCAATTGAAGAACTCAGGTTGGCCGATGGACTCCACGAATATGTGTTTGCACCACTTGCAGTGAGTGTTGCTGTTTGTTGTCCCAGGCAAATGGCAGGAGGAGTGATGACATTTACGACAGGAAGCGGATTCACCGTCACAGTTACCTGCGAGGAGGCCGTGCATCCGTTATTATCTGTCCCAATAACAGTATATGCGGTAGTGGAATTTGGAGACGCTATAACCGGTGATCCGGTTGAAGAATTCAAGCTGACTGAAGGACTCCAGGAATATGCCTGCGCGCCATTAGCGGTAAGTGTTGCTGTTTGCTGTCCCAGGCAAATGGCAGGAGGCGGGGTAACATTAACGACAGGAAGAAGATTCACCGTCACTGATGTCTGGGTAGAAGCCGTGCATCCGTTATTGTCTGTTCCAATAACTGTGTATGTTATTGTAGAAGAAGGATTCGCTGAAACAGAAGAACCCGTTGTTGCGCTCAATGCCGTTGATGGGCCCCACGAATATGTGTTTGCTCCAATAGCAGTAAGTGTCGCGGTTTGTTGCCCCAGGCAAATTGCAGAAGGTGGAGTAACATTAACGACAGGCAGTGGATTTACGTTCACGGTTACTTGTGCGGAAGCCGTGCATCCGCTACTTGTTCCTGTAACAGTGTATGTAATTGTGGAAACAGGAGAAGCTGTAACCGGTGAACCTGTTGAAGAACTTAAACTGGTTGACGGGCTCCACGAATATGTGTTTGCACCACTTGCCGTGAGTGTTGCTGTTTGCTGTCCAAGGCAAATAGCAGTAGGCAGAGTAACATTAACAACAGGAAGCGGATTTACATTCAGCGTCATCTGTGCTGAAGATGTGCATCCATTATTGTCTGTCCCTATAACCGTGTATGTTGTTGTTGACGAAGGATTCGCTGAAACGGGCGAACCTGTAGTTGAACTCAATGCTGTGGACGGACTCCAGGCATACGTGCTTGCACCGCCGGCAGTGAGCGTTGCAGATTGTCCGTTGCAGATGGTCTGCGTTGGGGAAACAGAAAGTACCGGCAGCGGATTCACCGTTACAGTAACTTGTGCTGTCGAAGTGCATCCATTCATGTTGCCTGTAACGGTATAGGTTGTTGTAGAGGTCGGATTGGCGGTAACACTTGCTCCGGTTGTTGCGCTTAATGCCGTTGAAGGGCTCCAGGAATAGGTGTTTGCTCCGCTGGCGGTAAGTGTTGTAGACTGTCCGTAGCAAATGGTTTGCGATGATGCCATAACCACAGGCGGAACATTCAGATTGTTAACCGTTACCGTTGCTGAAAAAGTAATGTTGCAGTTGGATGTAAGGGTAACGGTATAAACTCCGGCACAAAGATTCGTAGCTGTTTGAGTGGTTTGATTACCGGGCTGCCATAAATAATTGAATGAGCCGCCACCGCAGGATGTAGTAGTTACTGATGCAGTTCCGGTGCAGAGCAGGCAATCGGATGGGGTGGAAGCGGTAACAATGGTCACGTTATTTGGCGGAACATCTATAGATGTTACAAAGCCATTTCCGCAGGCATACAATTTATTGTTCGTTCCCATCTTAACGTCATAAACAGTATTCGGAAGAATATAAGTATTAACCAGCGTAAGCGAAGTATTGTATACGCGAATCGTACTTTGATAACCTACGTAAATATTATCGCACTCATCTGCCCAGATTCCTCCCCAGTACATTGGTGTGCCGCCTAAATTTAAACTTGTAACAAAAGCACCGGTTGTTTTATTCCATCGTTTCAGATTTACTCCATCGTATGTGTAAAGCCAGTTCGGACTATTGGTCATGCCATTAAATCCATTTGCACATCCGCCCGAGAGGTAATATGCATTGTATGATTCCTGGAAAGTATGGCCGGACGGCACTACAAAAACCGGCATAAGTGATGGGATGGGGCATTTAAAAATTGTATTGTTAAACGCGTTTGAGATTGATGTTTGGGCCGAAACCATGTAGCAGAAATTGCTTCCATTGTCAATACTTAGTAAGCACATGTCATGATATTGCTCGCTTGTGCTGAGTATATTAACAGGAGTCCAGGTTGCAAGGCTCGTGTCAATTACAATACCCTGGTAGGTGCCGTTGGTTCCTCCGCCTGCTCCAATTAATTTGTTAATGCATCGGTTATATTCAATCCGCCAGAGTTCATTGAATTGGGATATTCCTATTGATACGCCCACCTGGGTGCCATTGGTATTAACCTTATAAACACGGCAGCCTATAGATGGATTAAATGCTTCAGCTATGTAGCTTGTGCCGGTAACTTCATCTACGGCAAAGTCACCATAAGGCGCACCCGAACAGCCGCTGTTATATATTCCTATTGCATTGTATATCCACTGTAAAACACCTGCGCTGTTGAACTTGCAAAGCTGAAAAGGATTGACAGAGCCATATGCATAAACATTTCCTGCAAGGTCAAAGTTCACATCATAGGCGCTGTTGGTGGTAAATGTGGGGGAGGAGGTCCATGGGTCAATGACAATTTCCTTTGATGAATTATAATTTCCAAGCCGGAAGGATACTTCATCGCCTTCCAGAATAAATTCCGAAGCAACTACTTCACTGTTGCTGCGGTAAAATGTCTGCGGCACATGGTCGGTAAAGTTGCCAAAGCTGCTGGTGATAATGGTGTTGTTGTGAGCATCGAAAAACATTTTCTCTTCGTTGTTGTATTTCATCCGAATCAACGAAACATCTGCTCCGGGATGCAGAATCACCGAGTACTTTAAACCAGGTTTATCGTTGGGAATGATGTATTCCACATCTATACCCGGGTAAAGGTTTTTGTAAATGATTTTTTTATATGCATCGGCTTTAATAGTCCCGGCACTTGCGCTATTTACCGGGTAAGTATAATAGTGCGATACTTTTTCTTCCGCCACCACTTCTGCTTTGGGGTTAGCGCCTACCCATTCCATATGAAGGTAATGCGGTACCCGCTTATACATATTTTCTTCCTCTTTTTCATTACGGGTCGAATTTTGGTCCATAAGCCCTTCTCTTTCTTCTTCACTCATTTGCACCCATTCATCATACCGGTATGTTAAACCTTTAGAGGAAAAATAGATATCCACGCTGCTTCCTGTAGCGCCAAATAAAACATCGGTATTTATTCCGTTATACCCATTGAACTGCCCCTTATTTTCGATGAAATCATTCTGCTCGAAAGGCGATGAGCTCCAAAGTACAGAGCCGGCATTATTTGCCTTGCTCATTTGTGCAAAAAGAGTTTTACCCGGGATACATATTAAAAAAATCAAAGAGAAAAAAGCGATCTGAAAAAACCCTTTGGCTCCATTGACATTAACCACCAGGCGGAATCGGGTTCCGTTTGCTGAGCCGGGATGAACGAGTAATTTTTTCATAACCGTATCTTTTTTAAAAAGATGGTGAAAAAGTTCATGAAGTTGCTTTCAGCATATTATTCTTCTTTGAATCATTAATAACCAAAGCCGTTTTTTTTATTTGCCAGGCATACGTCTCGCTATAAAAGTACTGAATCAAACCGAACGATGAAAACAAGGGTTTCATAAAGCTTTTAACACTTTCAGCCACGTTGCAGCCAGCCTGCTTACGGGCGGGAAAGGAAAAATAGAATTGAATAAACGAACTTTTCATATCAGGTAAATTGAAAAATCAATGTAAAGAACGCTATAATTTACAACAGTCAATCAAAAATTCCGTGAGTGAAATAGTTTTGTTGGCGAATACAAAATTATTGGTTGAGTAACGCTCGATATCGTCCGTGTACGGATTTTTTTTGCTTCAGAGAAAAATTTCACCCACAGAAAAATTACGTTCGCCAACTCTACTACGGTTAATCTTTTTACTATTGTCAAAACATTTCATGCATATCCGCACTGCCGAATTTCTCACCTCTTCTGCCGATACCAGGCAATTGCCATCGGGGAATATGCCGGAATATGCCTTTGCAGGAAGGTCAAACGTTGGGAAGTCATCCCTCATTAATATGCTGTGCGGAAAAAAAAATCTTGCCCGCATTTCTTCCACCCCCGGAAAAACAACACTCATCAATCATTTTCTCATTAATGAATCATGGCATCTGGTAGACTTGCCTGGTTATGGCTACGCAAAGACTGCTCGAACGGAGCGGGCAGCATGGAAAAAGATGGTAACTGAATATTTACTCAGCAGAAAAAACCTGATGACGGTTTTTGTACTGGTTGATATAAATGTTCCTCCACAAGAAAGTGATTTGACTTTTATGGAATTTCTCGGAAGCAATTCAATTCCCTTTGTTATTCTTTTTACAAAGGCAGATAAAGCGAAGAAGAATTTTTTAACAAAAGCAATTAATGATTACAAGAAAAAACTGAGTGCAGTATGGGAAGAATTTCCGAAAATAGTTATAACCTCTTCCATCAAAAAATCGGGCAAAGAAGAAATTCTGAGTTACATTGAAGGAACGAATAAAATTTTTATAGCAGAAAGAAAATAAAAATGCTGTCGGCTGTGGCTTTTAGCTTCTCGCTTTTTCCAATTCTTAATTTTTAATTCTTAATTTTCTTTCAGCACACCCGATTTTTTTCCAAACTCTTCGCAGAACTTTTTCATATCGGCAGTAGCATCCTTGTCATTTGTCGCCCTTTCATATGTGTCTGACATCGTGACAAGCGTTTCATAAAAAAAACGTTTCATCTCATCAACGAGCATATCTTTAGTCCAGAGGTCAACGCGGAATGTTGTACCTTCTTTCCTGTCCCACATCGACAGCAGAAATGCTTTGCAATAATTTATGTTCTCCATTCCACTGCCGGTTGCTTTCCACTGGATGTCTTCGGGCAGGCCCTGTTCGTTAAGCCCCACTTTTATAGTTATAATGGAGTAGTTGAGTTTATTTTCGCTCATAGTTTAGAGTTTAGTGTTCAAGTGGTGCGCATAACGAATACAAATGAATTTACGAATAAGGCATTACTTAATTCGTAGTTCGCATATTCGTAATCATTCGTTATTCGTACCAATCACTTTTTAGGTTTGTATTTAGAATCTTTAAGAATTATAGTAGCATCGGTTTCTTTCATCAACCTGGCAGGTGATATTTCGGGGTTTTCTTTCATGTACGCTTTGATAATCTGCCAGCCCACAAACGTACCTATATTTCCAGGCGATTCAGCAGGAAATCCGTTGGTGGTGGGCCCCTCGCTTAGGTATTTACTGAACAATTCAGAGTTGGAAGAAAATAAAAGTTGCTTCTCTACAAAAAAGGCCCAGATACTTTTTTCGTTTTCGTAACACCATTTTAATTGCGCTGAAGAATATCCCGTCAGCAAGGTGTCGTTTTCTTCAGGCATCATTGCTTTAAGGAGGTATAAAATTTTTCCGTGGTGAATCATCTGGCCCAGAAAGTCGTGTTTGCTTTCCGCCGGTTCAAATTCGCTTTCCATCCAGCCCCGCATGGCATCAGCAGGAATATATTCCCTGCTCATCTTTGATATTTTGTAGACAGGAAATCCAAGCGCAGGGTAATATTTTGACTGGCTCCCCAGGTACATATCAAGGCCAATGCCCAGCACCGAATCGGTATTAATAATTGCGTAGTTAAAAAGAGATACAAACCCGATGACTTCCGGAATCTTTTTTTCGGGGAAATAATATTTATACCGCCCAAAGGCATTGCCAAAGATTTTTTCCATTGCTGTCGCATCTTTAAAAGTATCCTTTACCGCATGGGTCACTTCATTAAAATCAGGGTCGGCTAAAAATCTTTTGAATTCACTCACAAGAACAACGCTGTCTCCATTGTTAATATGGATGATGTCATCGGTAAAGCGATTAAAAAAATTCCCGTACTCCTTGCGAAGCATTGCCAACCGTGCTTCAACAGGTTCACCGGGATTCTCAGTCAGAGCCAAATCGAACCGTTCCATTTTCAGGTTTATATTAACGGAAGAAATACCAACACTGTCAGGATTGTTCTTGCATGATGGAGCAAGCAGCGTTGTGAAAAAAATAATCCCTGTACTAAAAAATATTCGCGAAAGTTTAGCTAACATTGTGGCTTATTAATCCGGTCAAAAGTATGAAAAAGACAATCGCATTTTTTTTTGTTGTGCTCACTTCGGGCATCGTGTCGGCACAGAATAACGCATCGAGTGATTCTAAATTACGTTTCGGTTTTAAAGTCGCCCCCTCCCTTGCATGGCTAAAGCCCGATGTGAAAGGTTTTGAGTCAGGCGGCTCTAAAATGGGTTTCATTTACGGGCTGATGATGGATTACAACTTCTCAAAAAATTATGCGTTCAGCACCGGGCTTGAAATAAGTTACCGCGGAGGAAAGTTAAAGTATGTATATGATTATAGCTCGGGAAATACTATCCACACGTATTCGGGTGATGATACGTATAACATCAAATACCTTGAGTTACCTCTTACAATAAAGATGAAAACGAATGAGATTGGCTACATGACTTATTTCGGGCAGTTTGGTTTTCAACCGGGTTTTAAAATTTCTGCTAAAGAGGATTTTACGGAATCAAAGACTAATCCTTCAGGAGTTCCTGATGTTGCGGCAAGGAGTGATGTAAACGCTGATGTTTCATCTGTAAATATTTCGCTACTGTTTGCCCTGGGTCTCGAGTACCGAGTAAGCGGCAACACTGCAATTATGGCATCTCTTCAGTTCAGTAATGGTTTTACGGATGTACTTACCGGAACTAATTACCTGGATAATTCGACAGAATTAAAAGCCATCTCCAATTATTTTTCGCTTAACATTGGCGTTTTCTTTTAGCAGGTCATGCCGTTTAACTGATTTTTTAGTTTGCTTAGTTTTGCCTCCTGATTTTTGATCGGGATGAAAATTGCTTTAGCGCAGCTCAATTACCACATAGGGAATTTTGAAAAGAATTCTGCTGCTATCATTCAGCAAATTCACAGCGCAAAGAATGCCGGTGCAGACATGGTTGTGTTTGCCGAACTGTGCGTCTGCGGTTATCCTCCCCTGGATTTTCTGGACTACAATTATTTTACCGAGCAGGCAGAGAAAGCCGTTCGGAGAATTGCAGAAGCAAGCAAAGGAATTGCTGTGATTGTCGGTTCGCCAAGTCGGAATCCCAAACCGGAGGGAAAAAATCTTTTTAACTCCGCATTTTTTATAGTTGACGGAGAAATCAAAAAGGTTATTCACAAGTGCCTGCTTCCAACCTACGATGTATTTGATGAGTACCGGTATTTTGAACCTGGAAAAAAATCGGAAGTTATTGAATACAAAGGAGAGCGTTTTGCGCTGACTATCTGCGAAGACTTATGGAACCTGGAAGACGACCCGCTCTATACTTTTACTCCCGTAGATGCATTGATGAAAGACGGTCCCTCGTTTATTATCAACATTGCCGCATCGCCTTTTGATTACGACCATTACAACATCCGCACAAACATTTTGGCGAAAAATGCAAAGCGCTATAAGCTGCCGGTTATCTATGTTAATCATGTCGGCTCGCAGACAGAATTGATTTTTGATGGAGGTTCGCTGACTATGAATGCTAAGGGCGAGGTCGTAGAGCAGCTTAAATTTTTTGAAGAAGATTTTTTTATGGCAGATACAAAAGCAATCGACCCATCACCGGCTGCACAGGTCAAAATTCCTGAAAAGACGGAGTTAATTTATCATGCGTTGATTCTCGGCATCCGCGATTATTTCCGCAAAATGAATTTCAATAAAGCAGCGCTGGGCTTGTCGGGAGGAATTGATTCTGCGGTGACGTTTGCATTGGCAGTTCATACACTCGGAAAAGAAAATGTTATTCCCGTTTTGATGCCGTCAAAATTTTCTTCTATGCATTCGGTAAGCGATGCAGTGCAGCTTTGCAAAAACCTTGATGTGCATTACGATTTAATCAGCATCTTCAGCATCTATGATGAATTTGTAGAACGGCTTCATCCTTTGTTCAGCAATAAACCGTTCGACATCACCGAAGAAAATATCCAGGCAAGAATCCGCTCCATACTATTGATGGCGCTGTGTAACAAGCATGGATATATTCTTCTCAACACTTCCGACAAAAGCGAATTAGCTACCGGCTACGGTACCCTTTATGGCGATATGAGCGGGGGACTTTCTGTAATTGGCGATTTATATAAAACAGATGTATATGAGCTTGCCAAATGGCTCAATAGAAATGAAGAAGTGATTCCGAAAAATATTATTACCAAGCCACCGTCGGCAGAACTTCGTCCTGAGCAGAAAACCAGCGACTCGCTGCCGGACTTTTCTGTGCTCGATAAAATCCTGTATCAATACATCGAAAAATTTTCTCACCCCAAAGACATTATCAAGCTTGGTTTTGATGAAGCCACAGTAATGAAGGTGATTCGCATGGTGAACAGCAATGAGTACAAGCGAAAGCAGCTTGCGCCCGTGCTGCGTGTATCTCCAAAGGCATTCGGTTTGGGAAGGCGTATGCCGATAGTGGGGAAGTATGAGGGGTGAGGATTACGCTTCTTCCGCTACTACTTCTTTCACTTCCGGCACCATTTTCTTAAAGAGATTTTCAATTCCTCCTTTTAATGTTACCGATGAGGAGGGGCAACCGCTGCACGAGCCGCGCATAAGCAATGTTACTTTTCCGTCCTTGTAGGATTTGAAATCAATGGCGCCACCATCTTGTTCAACAGCCGGGCGCACATATTCTTCAAGTACGCTTTTTATTTTGCTTTCTAATTCTGTCGAAGATACAATTTCATTAGAAGGAGAAACCGCCTGGGCAGGTATGCCTGTCAACACAGGAGCATCATTATCCAGAAAATAATTTCTGATGGTTTCGCGAATGGGAGTAATCAACTCATACCAATCCTGCTGTCCTTCTTTGGTGAGCGTGATAAAGTTGGAAAGAATGAAAACATTTTTGACGCCTTCAAATTCAAATAATCTTTTTGCGAGCAGGTTTGATTCTGCCTGCTGTGTCGAAGAATACTCAATCGGGTTTTCGCACAGGAAAATATCCGTAACAAACTTCATCGCCTGCGGATTAGGCGTCATCTCAGCATAAACAGTCACCAGCGTTTTCATCTATTGCTAAATAAACTTTTAATGCTGCACTGCAATTTTATAGGTAGACGCCTTTTCACCTGATTTTAACTGAATGAAGTAAATACCATTTAAGAAATCCGAAATATTAATTTCGAATTTCGAATTACGGATTACGGATTTAAATACCAATTCACCCAATGTATTATAAATAGTTACCTCAGCTTTTTCTGATAACTGATAACCGATAACGGATAACTGATTGCCTGCCGGATTCGGATAAATCAAAACGTCATCATTGCCTGAAAGATTTTCAATCCCCACGGTATTAGCATACGTACACTCAAGCTGGTAACCACAAACAAAATGCGCAAGAAAGTTTCGCATAATCACCCTTGTCGTGTCGTAATACTGTGCATTTGAAACTTCAGGGACGTGGTCCTGACCCCAATAAATATCAAAGCAGTTTTCAATGCCCATGTGATTAACTCTTGCTGCTATGGAAGAACTGCCGTCAACCCGGAGTATAGGGTATGTACCAAGCAAGTAAATGGTAGCGGAACCGTAAGGAACGGTTTGGTCATTAGTTCCATGAAAACTACAAATCGGTTCATCGCCTGCATGAATCCATGAAGTATCACGAATGGCTCCGCAGATATTGACAATCGCTTTCACGTCCGAAGAATATCCCGGGTTGCCGCTAACACCTTCCAGTCCGCCCGAAAGGCCGGCATGTGACGAATCAACCCACGAGGGATATTCGCTCATCTCATCGAGATACGCCATGTGTATCGCAATAATTGCCCCTGCAGAAACTCCGGCAAAGTAAATTTGGTTGGTGTCCACCTTATATGGATTGCCCTGGGCTGCGCTCTTCCTGAAGAAACGTACGGCAGCTTTTCCGTCATGCACTCCGCGTATTACGCTTTCTGTTGCCCCGACAGAATCAGGAGTGCCGACCGGAATTCCGGTAATGCCAAGTCGGTAATCGATAGACGCAACTACATATCCCATTTTGGCAAAGTCATGACAAAGCGGAACAACGTCTGTTCCTGTTTTACTTCCGAAAAGAAAACTGCCTCCGTGCGCCATGATAATTAGCGGACGAAGCAAAGCGGCATCACCGGTGGGTTGATAAACATCCAGTAAAAGATTCTGCGGGGTATTGGTGTAGGTTACGTTGCTTCCGTACTGAATGTTTGAGGTTACATTATCGGCAGAAAAAATAGGGGAGAGGTATCTTCCTCCTCCGCACTGTGCGCTCAACTTGCCTGATGCAAAGCAAATGAGTGCAATGAACAATGATATTTTGTAAATAATTTTCATGCTGTTTGAATTTTAAGGGGTGTTAAAAGTAGTGAAGTCAGAAGATATAACTAAATCCAACACCCGGAACTACAGTTTTTGTCTGATAAGTACCTGAAAATCCTGTTTCAAGATTGGTGTCGGTTCGCTTTTGGGTTTGATTATAAAGCAATGATATATCAATACGAAGGTTATTTTTCAGGTTAAAGCTTGCGCCAGCAGTGCCTCCGATTCTGTCGGAGTCCGGTGTTTCAGGAGTCAGGTAGCCGTCAGGAACCGGAGAGGTATCGTAGTATATTCCGGCACGCAGCGTAATTTTAGTATTCAAAAAATATTCTGCTCCTAACCTGTAAATGAAAACATCTTTGTAATTGCGCGCTGAGGAAATATCTTCCAGCTTTTCGGTATTTGATTCAAAGTCGATGCGCAGCGAATCGTAAGAGCTCCAGCCAACAAAATTAATATCGGCAGCCAGAGTAAGTTTTTTGTTCAGCTTATAACCTAATCCTAATGAAAGCACGGCAGGCAAATTAATTGAAGCAGAAAACCTGGTATCAGGGAAATATTGTTGAAGATAACCGGGAACAGAAAACGTTGCATCACCTTCGGCAACTTTTGCAGTTACAGACGAGCGATAGCTTATTCCAGCGCTTAACTTATCCGAAGAAAAATAAATTCCTGCGTTCACGCCTGTTCCCATGGCATTCCCTTCAAGATTGCCTTCTCCGTATTCTGAAGCAAGATTCTGGACCGGTATTCCTTTTCTCAAAGCAAAATCTCCGGTTGCAATTACAAATCCCCCACCGATTCCGAAATGCTCATTTATTTTCCACGATAAGGTGGGCTGAATAAAAATGGTTTTAAGATTTATCTCGCGAATAATAAATTGTCCTTTCCAATGGTCGCCCCATTGCGCGCGGCTGCCGAAAGGAGTATACACACCCACGCCTGCCCGGATATTTTTTTTCAACGAAGCAGCATAATAAAACTCAAACGGAGTCCCCGTATTATGAATCATCTCTGCAGTGTAGGTTCCGGGAAACGCTTCAAGATACTGTGTACGGGGAATAATGAAACTCACTCCTCCGCAAATGTTTACCATGGTATCCAGCCATCCCATTCCACCGGGGTTAAAAAAAATAGTTGCCGCGTCTGTTGCATATCCTGTTCCGGTGTGCCCCATGCCAATCTGCCGTTGCCCCTGCAGGTTTACCTGGAAACCACCGGCAAAGGAATTATGAATTAAGAACCCGCCTGCCACGGCAAGAGCCAACAAACGTTGGCGGGCAGGTGCAGAATTAAAAATTAAAAAAAGAAAACGGATTCGACCGAAAGACATTCAGCAAAAATAAAATAAAGCACAAGGTTCAGTCAAAATTCATTGCTTTTAAAATCCGCACTCGCCATCTTTGCGTTAGTATCGCAAAGAATAAAGATGAAAACCCTGGTTCTATTGATATGCATAGCTTTCGTTTCTATGACAAGCTGCGGACAAATTCAAAACTCTAACAATATGAATACTGACAATAAGAAAAGAGAAGTCGTGAAAAATAATGAAGACTGGAAGAAAGAACTTACCCCGGAACAATATGAAGTTACCTGCAGTGGCGCTACCGAACCTGCCTTTACCGGTGAATACTGGAATAACCATGAAACTGGAATGTATTACTGTGTCCGCTGCGGTGCCCCGCTGTTCAGTTCGGATACAAAGTATGATTCAGGAACGGGATGGCCGAGTTTTTACGCTCCGGTAGGAGAAAATAAGATTGATGAAAACCTCGATACTTCTTTTGGTATGATGCGCACAGAAGTGGTTTGCCACAGGTGTGGCGCTCATCTTGGTCACCTTTTTGATGACGGGCCAAAGCCCACAGGCGAACGCTACTGCATCAACTCGGCTGCATTGAAATTTGAGAAGAAGGACAAGTAGGTTATAAGTTATAAGTTATACGTTATACGTTATACGGGTTTGCTTAAAGTCATACCTTCGTATAACATATAACTGATAACGTATCACTTTCTTTTGTGGGTAGAATTCTCGCTATTGATTATGGATTGAAACGAACGGGGATTGCTGTGACTGACCCCGAACGTATTATTGCAAGAGCGTTAAAAACAGTTCCCACTGCTGAGGTATTAGCATTTCTGAAAAAATATTGTGCCGAAGAAAAAGTTGACTGCATCATTGTAGGTATGCCCCGTAAAATGGACGGTAGTGAGTCAGAAATATCTCCGCATGTAAAAAGATTTATTACGACCCTGCGAAAAATGATTCCCGGTATTGAAGTCGGGGAGGAGGATGAAAGATTTACATCGGCAATTGCACAGCGCTCGCTCATTTATTCAGGAGTAAAGAAGATGCAGAGAAGAGACAAATCACTGGTTGATATGACCAGCGCTGCTATCCTTTTGCAGGGATATCTCGAACGCATAAAATGATTGCTGCTGCGGAATTAAAAGACATTCCGGAATTGAATGCGCTGGTGAATTCTGCCTACCGGGGAGAATCTTCAAGACAGGGCTGGACAACTGAAGCTGATTTACTGGATGGTATTCGGATTGATGAGGAACGCCTGGAAGAATTAATTCTGAAACCGGATACTGTCATTTTAAAATATACCGACAGCAATAACAAAATTATCGGGTGTGTTCACCTCGAAAAGAAAGGTCACAAAATGTACCTGGGAATGTTAACGGTTTCTCCCGCTTTGCAGGCAAGGGGAATTGGGAAGGAATTGATGCGGGGATCTGAGGCGCATGCAAAAAAAATGAAGTGTGATTCTGTTTACATGTCCGTACTTACAGAACGAACCGAACTGCTTGCATGGTATGAAAGGCACGGTTATAAAAACACAGGGATAAAAAAACAATTTCCCTCTGAAGATCCCAGATTCGGTTTACCTAAAAAAAAATTGAAGTTTGTGATACTGGAAAAGGATTTAAATTGACAATTGTTTTATTGTGATTTGATTTTTCAATTTAAGCCGTACTTCTTCATATACTTCCTGTAAAGCTGCTTCTGCACATCATCCAAAACAATTTCTTTTCCACGGATAAAAGCAAGCTCAACATTGTTGGTTCTCATATCGAGCGCATCACCAGATGAAATAAAAAGTGTGGCATCTTTTCCGGTTTCAACGGTACCTGTTGTTGAATCAATGCCCAAAACTTTTGCAGGATTAAGCGTGATGCATGTTAATGCTTCTTCTTTCGTAAGCCCGTGCGCTGCGGCCGTTCCCGCCTGGAACGGAATGTTACGCTGCGGCCATGAGTTATCATCGGTGATAGAAACGCTGATTCCGGCTTTAGTCAGCAGGAAAGGAAGCTTGTAAGGAAGGTCAACGTCTTCGTCTTCGCGGGGAGGAAGTAAATGTGTCCGTGCAATCACAACGGGAATATTATTTTCTTTCAGCAAATCCGTTACGCGCCATGAATCCATTCCCCCAACCAAAACCATTTTAACTCCAAACTCCTTGCAGAAATTTACCGCTGCAATAATTTCTCTGATAAAGTTGCAATGCACAAAAAGTTTTTTGTTCCCGCTGAATAGCTCCTTCATTGCTTCAAAGCGAAGGTTTTTTTCATCAGGGTTTTGTTTAGTATATGTTTTTGCCTCGCTAAAAAAACTGCGGATATTTTCAAGCGACTTGCTGATGTTTTCCCTTTGCTTTTCTTCCTGCTCGGCATTTTGTCCTTTAGAAATGGTCATGCGGGGCCAGTTCATGTGGATGCCCGCTTCTTCTTTATACAGGGCATCTTCCCAGTTCCAGCCGTCAAGCATCATTACCGAAGAAGTTCCCGAAATAGTTCCTCCCTGCGGGGTTGCTTCGGCTAGCAGCACTCCGTTCGAGCGGACGGTTGGAATTATTTTTGAATCGGTGTTGTATGAAATTGCCGCACGCACATTCGGGTTCATTTCTCCTACTTCATAGTAATCCCTCGTTGACCGGACCAGGTCAATTTCAGTCAGCCCGAGCGTTGAATTTAAAGCGATGATGCCGGGATAAATGTGTTTGCCATTTACATCAATCACTTTATATGAGTTCAAATCCTTCATGCCGCCTTTTCCCTTTGCATCTCCCGCATAGGTTATTTTTCCGCTGGCAAAAGCGACAACTCCGTTTTCAATTACCGTTCCGTTTCCTGTATGAAGTGTTCCGCCTTCAATCAATATCATTTCTGTTTGCTCAGGTGCAGGCGCAGGATTTTGTGCCGAAGAAATTCTTCCTGCAAACAATAAAACAATACAGCAAAACAATAATTTAACAATTCTCATTTTAACCCAATTTTCAAATTATCTAATTTTCAAATCTTCAAATTAATTCTTAGGCTCATCCTCACAGTGAAACACTCCGTCATCCGGCTGTTCAGCCGGCTTCTCGGTTTTCTCTCCTTTGTTTTTTGCTTCTATCATCTTGCGTGCAAGCCTCGCTTTTTCCTTTTGGATTTCGGCACGCAGCGTAAGGTCATCGCTTTGATTATAGTAGCAGATTCCGTCAACATAAGTTCTGACTACACTCGCGTATACCGATAAAGGATTATCGTTCCACAAAACGAGGTCTGCATCTTTTCCTTCTTCAATGCTGCCCGTGCGGTTGTCAATGTGCAGCATCTTAGCAGGGTTTAGTGTTACAAACTTCCATGCATCTTCTTCACTCACTCCGCCATACTTCATCGCCTTGGCCGCTTCCTGGTTCAGCCGTCTTGCCATTTCAGCATCATCAGAATTATATGCAACAGTAATTCCCACCTTATGCATGATGGCTCCGTTGTAAGGAATGGCTTCCATCACCTCATACTTATAGGCCCACCAATCAGCAAACGAAGAGCCGGCAGCGCCATGCTTTTTCATTTTATCGGCAACCTTATACCCTTCAAGAATATGAGTGAAAGTATTAACACGGAATCCCATCGAATCAGCAACATGCATGAGCATGTTGACTTCACTTTGGACATATGAATGGCACGTGATGAAACGTTTGTTGTTCAGGATTTCCACAAGTGCATCCAGCTCAAGATTTTTTCTCGGAAGAGAAAGACTTGCTTTTGTTTTTGAATCAGCAGCAGTAAATTTTTTGAATGCTGCCTCATATTCTTTTGCACGTGTGAACGCGTCAACTATTGTTTGTTCAACTCCCATACGCGTCTGCGGGAAACGTACCGTCTGCTTATCGCCCCAATTGGATTGTTTCACATTTTCTCCGAGAGCAAATTTTATAAAGCCGCCCCATCCTTCGAATTTTAATTTCTCCGGCGACTGTCCCCAGCGAAGCTTAATGAGTTGTGTTTGTCCACCGATAGTGTTCGCGCTGCCGTGCAGAAGGTGTGATGAAGTAACTCCTCCCGACAACTGGCGATAGATATTTATATCATCGCTGTTCACCACATCACCAATGCGGACTTCTGAAGTAACCGATTGAGTTCCCTCATTCACTCCACTTGAAATTGCAATGTGAGAATGCTCGTCAATAATTCCTGAAGTAAGATGTTTTCCTGTGCCGTCAATAATTTCAGCATTCGGTGCAGAAAGATTTTTTCCGATTTGTTTTATTTTTCCGTCAGCGATTAAAACATCGGTGTTCGTGAGAATTCCCTGTGGCTCATTCGTCCACACTGTTGCATTTTTGAACAGGATGGTTTTTTGTTTTGGCAATTCTGTCCAGCCGTATGCAGAGTTGGGATAAGTAATTTTTCCTTCAGCAATCATTGGCTTTGCAGTATCTTTCTTTGCTTCAGGTACAAATTCAGAATCCAACACAGCACTCCAGTTTATCCAATCACCGTTTGCAAGCTGACCCGTTCCTTTCATTTCGGTTTTCTGATTATCGCTTACGGAACCACTGAGCCGAACCACTTCGCGTCCGGCTTTTTTCGGCATTTCATATTCTATACCGACCAATGTTGCGGTGCGGGTCAGAGTTACTTTTACTCTGCCCGTATCAGTCTGGATAGATGCTTCAGGTTGAAGGAAACCTCCGGTGATTCTTAATTTGAGAGTCGGATCGCTGCCGACATTCAGCTTATAAGTGCCGCGGATATCTTTCAGTTCTAAATCGCTTATTTTATATCGCTTGCCGCTTATCCAGTTCTCGTAAATGATGTTGTCTTTATCAAAAATATTTTTTGAGGTGACAATAAAATTAGCAAGCATCCCTTTTTTCAGCGAGCCGGTTTCATTAGTTACGCCAAGCAGCTCGGCTGGTGTTTGTGTCAATGCTTTCAGCGCCTTCTCTTCAGTCAGTCCATTGTCAAGTGCCTTGCGGATGTTTTTCCAGAAATCTTTTTTGTCTTTTAATCCTGTCGATGTAATGGCAAAATTAAGTCCCGCCTTTTCCATTGCTGAAAGATTTGCGGGCGCAAATTCCCAATGCTTCATTACTGCGAGCGAAACATTAATCGCTTCGTAAGGGTCGGTCATCTCGAGAGGTGCGGGAAAATTTACAGGAACAATAAACGAGCTGCCGGTTGCTTTTAGCTCGTCCACACGTTGGTATTCATCTCCGTTTCCTTTGATAATATATTTTACGTTGAATTCACTGCCAAGCCGCGCAGCGCGGAGCTCATTCAGCTTATCGCCAGCTTCAAAAATCTGAGGAAGTGCCTGCAGCTTGTTCCACGCATCAAGAGATAGGTTTTCTTCTTTTTTATTTCCGCCTGCTGCATACCATTGTCCGTCATAATAAGTCTGCCTTAGAAGCGCAATCGAACCCATGAGGGAAGAAGGATAATCCTGCGTTGAGCTTCCTTTATTGAAAGAATAATTAGCTGCAGCTTTTTCGCGAAGCATCAACTCATTTTCTTTTCCATTACCCAATGTGACCAGTGCAGAAGAACCGCGTGCGATACCGTCATGCTGATGCACAAGCGCTGTTCCGAAGCCGAGTTTGCGTAGCTCGTCTGCTTTTTTCTCATCGGCTGAAAATTGTGTGGAAGCATTCACTTCAGGGCGAATGGCCTGGTTCCAGTTGTATGCTCCTTTTGTATTGGAAATAAATTGCGGGCCGCGGTCATCATTGCCCCTGTCTTTTTTCACTTCAGGCATTCCGTAATCGGAATCCATTTCGATAAAAGAAGAGTAGATAAATTTCCCTTTTAAGTCTATCGTATAGGCATCGGAAGGAACTGAAATATTTTTTCCGGCAGCTAAAATTTTTCCATCGCGAAGCAAAAGTGTGGCGCTGTCTATCGAGGTTTTATAATCGACAAAAATCTTTGCGTTGGTAAGTGCATAGGTGATGTGCCGTTCGTCTGCAACTCCGTTGACGGGAAAGGTTTGCTGGGCGTCAGAATAATGAAAGAGAACTGAAAACAGACTAAATAGCAGGATGTATCGGCAGATTGGCATACAGCAAATTTTGACAGGCGAAAATAATGTTTTGAACAAACCCTGCACTTTTTTCATGATAATTGCAAGCAATATTCAGCAACAACGGTTCATTATATTATTAACTTTGCGCGTGATTTTTAAGATATGAGTAAACATACTGACGTTCTTGATAATGTCATCATAAAATTTGCAGGTGACTCCGGTGATGGTATGCAGCTGACAGGCAACCAGTTCACTAATACCACCGCTTTATTCGGAAACGACTTAAGCACTTTCCCCGATTTTCCTGCCGAAATCCGCGCACCACAGGGCACTCTTGCCGGTGTATCCGGTTTTCAGCTTCATTTTGGCAGTGTTGAAATTTATACTCCCGGAGACCATTGTGATGTGCTGGTAGTAATGAATTCAGCAGCGCTGAAAGCAAACCTTACCTACCTGCGCAAAGGCGGAACTATTATCGCCAACATCGATGGTTTTGACCCAAAGAATTTACGCCTTGCCGGTTATGCTGACGGAAAAAATCCGCTGGAAGACGGCACGCTTGAAGGTTTTAATGTGATTCAGCTTGATGTGTCGAAAATGACACGACATGCGCTCGAGGATTCAGGACTCGGCACCAAAGAAATCGACCGCGCAAAAAATATGTTCGTGCTTGGATTCCTTTACTGGATGTATAACCGCCCGATGGAATTCACCGTACGTTTTCTCGAAGAAAAATTTAAGTCTAAGCCCGACATCCTTGCAGCCAACCTTAAAGTTCTGAAGGCGGGTTATTATTTTGGAGATACACGCGAAGAATTTACAACCCGCTATTCCGTTGGTCCGGCAAAGATGCCTCCCGGAATTTACCGCAATATCATGGGCAACCAGGCAACTGCCATAGGTTTGGTAGTGGCTTCAGAAAAATCAGGGCTGCCTATATTTTACGGTTCTTATCCTATTACTCCCGCTTCAGATATTCTGCATGAGCTGTCACGGTATAAAAACTTTGGAGTAAGAACATTCCAGGCAGAGGATGAAATCGCTGCGATTTGTTCTGCTATTGGCGCGTCATTTGGAGGGCAATTGGGCGTTACTGCATCTTCCGGTCCGGGCATTGCATTGAAGATGGAAGCAATGGGACTTGCCCACATGCTTGAGCTTCCGCTCATCATCTGCGACATTCAGCGTGGCGGACCTTCAACCGGTCTTCCTACCAAAACCGAACAAGCTGATTTGCTACAGGCATTATACGGACGTAACAGTGAAGCGCCCATGCCGGTGCTTGCCGCTGCAACTCCTTCCGATTGTTTCTATACCATCTTCGAAGCGTGCCGCATTGCGATTGAATTCATGACTCCCATAATATTCTTGTCTGACGGATACATTGCCAATGGTGCGGAGCCGTGGCAGTTCCCAAAATCGTCTGACATGCCGGAAATAAAAGTGAATTTCCTGAAAGAGAAAAATGCGGGCGATAAATTTTTGCCATACAAACGCGATGAAAAACTTTCGCGTCCGTGGGCAGTGCCGGGTACAAAAGGACTGGAGCACCGTATCGGTGGCATTGAGAAGCAGCATGAAACGGGAAACATTTCTTACGAGCCGCTCAACCACGAATTCATGGTGAAGCTTCGTGCAGAAAAAGTGGAGCGCGTGGCTGATTTTATCCCTCTCCAGAAACTGGATTCAGGAAATGATAAAGGAAAACTTCTTATTCTTGGATGGGGCTCTACATATGGTGCAATCAAGAGTGCGTGCATCAAAGCAAGAGCAGAAGGACTGGATGTATCTCACGCACATGTGCGTTACATGAAACCGCTGCCTAAGAATCTAGGGGAAATCCTTTACAACTTCGAGCACGTGCTGATTCCTGAAATGAATACAGGACAGTTCATCAAAGTCATCCGCGATAAATATTTAATTCCTGCAGAAGGATTCAACAAAGTACAAGGCATACCGTTTACAGCAACAGAAATATTGGAGAAGATTAAAGAAGTATTGAAAAAATAAATCGGAACCAGGATTAAACGGATGCAACGGATAAAAATGGATTAAAAAAATAATAACCCCTAAATCCCCTAAAGGGGACTTTTCAGCGCGCAGGCTCCCTTTAGGGAATTAAAGGGTCAGCGGAGGGAAAGCGAAGGATTAAAAAAAATAAAAAATAAAAATAGGACACGGATAACACAGATAAAGCAGATTGAAACGGATTAAAATTTAATCCAACAAATCCTTTAATCCAATTAATCCCAGTTCAGACAACATATAAACAATGGAACCCACACAAGCTCCGGAAAAATTCACTTCCAAAGACCTTATCACCGACCAGGACGTACGCTGGTGCCCCGGCTGCGGAGACTACTCCATCCTCAAGCAGGCGCAAACCATTGTGCCCGACCTTGGACTGGCGCGCGAAAATATTGTTTTCATTTCCGGTATCGGATGCTCATCACGTTTTCCGTATTACATGGAAACATACGGCATGCACAGCATTCACGGGCGGGCAACGGCAGTGGCAAGCGGGCTTAAAGCATCGCGCCCCGAGCTAAGCGTATGGATTGTTACCGGTGACGGTGACGGACTTTCCATCGGTGGCAACCACATGATTCATTTGCTCCGCAGAAATTTTAATGTCAACGTGCTGCTGTTCAACAACCAGATTTACGGATTGACCAAAGGACAATATTCACCTACGTCCGAAGAAGGAAAAGTCACCAAGAGCACACCCATGGGCTCGGTCGACCATCCGTTCAATCCTATTGCGCTTTGCCTGGGTGCTGACGGCACCTTTGCCGCGCGCTCTATGGACAGAGACCCCAAGCACCTGCAAGCCATGCTGCGCAGGGCATACGACCATAAGGGCACTTCGTTCCTCGAGATATACCAGAACTGCAACGTGTTCAACGATGGAGCTTTTGAAGTTTATACCGAGAAGACGAGCAAGAAAAACGAAACACTTTTCCTCGAGCACGGCAAGCCGCTCATCTTTGGCGACACCGGCAACAAGGGCATCAAGCTGGACGGCTTCATTCCCGTAGTGGTCGACATACCCGAGGGCAGCTCACCCAACGACCTGTGGATACATGACGAGCGCGACCGCCTCAAAGCAAATATACTGGCGCGCTTTTTCGACAACCCCTCAAAGCCCAACCACTACCCGCGTCCGTTCGGAGTGTTTTACGTGGAAGACCGCTATTGCTACGAAGACCGCATGGGCGACCAAATAACCCAAGTGCTCTCACAAAAAGGAAAAGGCAAACTTGACGACCTCCTCCGCGGAAAAGAAATCTGGGAAATTCAATAGTTAGATGTTAGACGCCTGCCTGCCATTGCTATGGCTGTGAAGTGGCAGGCAGGTTGGACGTTAGACGTTTTTTGTAGCCCAACATTTTTTTCTCTCTCCCCCGAGTACTCGGGGTTACCGTCCTGCTTTCGGGTCGCGGGAGCTCCCCTCAATCAGGGCTAGCTGTCAGCAGCTGGAAGTCTCACAACCTCTCCCCAAGCACTGTCATGCTGACGAAGGTCAGCATCCCCTCGTGAATGCTATGGTATCACAAATTGTGAGACCATAAATTATGTCACCCCTATGGGGTTCGATGATACACGTGTTGGGGAGTACTATAATCATGTCGCCCCTTCGGGGCTTAATATTTTTATCAAGCCCGTAGGGCTGACATGTTTGTAGCCCCGCCCTTTAGGGCGGGGTCAAGCAATCCCACAGAACTATTCCCCCTCTCCGTCAGCTGACGGAGAGGGGGTTAGGGGGTGAGGCATGGTTCCCTCAACAATCATTTTTAAAATTTATATTTGCAGTAATAAAATGCGAAACATGAATATCACTTCAGTAAAGCTAAATCTTATCGAGTGGCTCATTCGTGTAAAGGATGAAACTATTTTAAACAAAATAGAACTCCTGCGGAAAACGAATGTTGAGCGTTGGGATGAACTTACTCCCGAACAACAGGCAGAAATTGAAGAAGCATTTGCAGAACTGGACAAAGGGAATGGAGTCGGGCATGAAGAAGTAATGTCCAAGCTTCGCAAGAGATGAAAGTTACCTGGTCTTTGAAGGCAGTTGCCTCGCTTCAAAAACTTGTAACTTTTATAGACGGCAAATGGGGAAACAAACAGGCAGACAAAAAATTCTAATTCTTTTTTGACTTTTTTACTTCTTTCAAAATCTTTTTTTCTTCTCCTTCGAGCTTGCGCTGCACCTTTTTCACATCTTCAGCAGGTGGTAATGATTCAGGCTTAACACCTCTTTCATTCAGCATTTTTCTAACAGCAATATTATTATCAACATGCTCCTCTGTAATTTGCTGTTCACCTTTGAGGTCTTTTTCAGAAACATTATGACTTGTAAGTTCTGTCGCGAAATCTTTTGCTTTAATAGTCAGTGTTGGAAGAAAATCCGCGAGGGGCCTGTTTTCTGGTATCCCCAATTTTCTTTTCATATCGTTCGTACTGAATCCTCCAAACAATGCCTGGTCTCCTTTGGATCGAATTATAGCAAATCCTTTATCGTCAACCCCACGCTCATAAATTATTCCGGATAACTTTTTTTCTGATTTAGATAACCTTTCTCTCGCGGTCACGCGAGCAACATCCAGCAAACGCTGTTCGATGATTTCCTGCTTTCGGGTCTGCACTGCAAAATAGGTTTGCGCAAACGCGATTTCATTTTTTGACGGATCACCATTTTGACCGATAAGATAACAAGCATACCTTGTAAGCGCATAATCAGGTATTTCTCTTTGAGAACCGCTACCAAGTGCTACCATTTTCCCGGTTTCGGCAAAATGGTCAGATACATTTGCCCCGGCATTGTTACAAGCGGTTTTTGACTTTTCAATAACATTTAAAAAGTTATCCCATTTACTGTAGCCTAAAATTTCCTGGAGTTCACGTGCACTCCAGCATTCAACGCCTTTATAAACGTAGCAGGCATGTTCAAATTTTTCAAACAGTTCCCTGATGAGTTCTTTTTTCATATCTCAGGTTATTATAACCCCCTATTGATTTAGCTAAAGTAAACAATCCCACCACATCATTCCCCCTCTCCACCGGAGAAGGGGTTAGGGGGGCGTTACTAGGGAAAACCCTAATTCGTATTAGGGATTTCCCTAGTTTTTTTGTCCACAAATTTTGTGTAAAATCAAAAAATTACATTTGTCAGGACTAAAGTCATGATAGCACATAGAACGATACTAATTAATTTAAACGAATAAATTTCAAAAGCCATGTATCAAGACACGTTTTTTCATACGCTATCTGACGGAATAAAAGCCAAGTTTACAATTAGAGACAGAATAATTGAAGATGAAGTTTTCTACTATGCGAATTTCGTAAACACTGGGCTTGATTTTTATTCAAACTTTTCGGAGATTGAGAAAGAACTTTATTTAGGAATGGAAATTACTGATGGCAATCAGCACTCTATCAATTATCGTGACCCAGCACGTTTAAAAAATGACATACTGACTAAATATGGTAGTGTGTGGCTGATAACTGAAAAGTAATGAAAACTACCCCGGTTTGTTTTCACTCTCCGATTTAACGTTAGCACAAGACATAAACTTATTATTTGAACAGTCAGAAATTAAAAATAATATGAAAGAAGTAAATGAACAAGAATTACCAGAAGAATCAATCGTAGACCAAGACGAACTGGACGATGAGGTTGCTTATGTGCAATATGACATTACCAGTTATGGAGCGGACTATACTGTTGACGGACTTGTTAAGCGCTTGAAAAAAGGCGACATTTTTATTCCACCATTTCAGCGCGATTATGTTTGGAATCATGCAGAAGCGTCTCGCTTAATTGAATCGCTCCTGCTTGGGCTTCCAATTCCAGGAATTTTTTTGGCAAAAGAATCAGACAATAAGCTTTTAATAATTGATGGACAACAGCGCCTGAAGTCGCTGCAATTTTTTTATGATGGTTTTTTTAATCCTAAACCCGAACAAAAAACTAAAAGAGTTTTTAAATTAATTAAGGTTCAAAAAAAGTTTGAAGGACTTACTTATGAAAAACTTTCAGATAGCGATAGAATAAAGATTGATGATTCAATCATTCACGCAACAATTATTAAGCAGGAAGCTCCTGCTGAAGATAACACAAGTGTTTATCATGTGTTTGAACGATTGAATACTGGAGGTAAAAAATTGGCATCGCAAGAAATTAGAACAGCAATTTATCATGGGTCATTAAATAATTTAATTGGCACGTTAAATAAATTTGAAGATTGGCGTGAACTGTACGGACCAACAAGCGCACGATTAAAAGACCAAGAACTTATCCTAAGATTTTTTGCTGTGTACTATAATTTTAATTCTTATGCGAAACCTATGTTTGAATTTCTGAATAAGTTCAATTCTAAAAAACGAAATGCTTCAGAAGATGTTTTAGAGGAATACAAAGAAACATTTAAAGATACAATCACATTCATTAAAGAAAATCTAGGTAAGGCAGCGTTTCGTCCCGATAGGTCTTTGAATGTTTCTGCGTTTGAAGCTGTAACAGTTGGCGTTGCCAAACTGCTAAAATTGAAGGACCGAGAAATTAATATTAGTAAATTCAAAACCGCTCATCAGAAGTTATTCTCTGATTCAAGTTTTATTAATGCAATCACACGTGGAACTTCAGATGAAACCGCCTTTGCAGAAAGACATAAACTTGTTGATATGTACTTTTCGGAAACATGATTAGGAACGAGGAACTCAATAAACAATCCGAGAAAATTTTAAAGTTAATTGAGACTGCAGAAAAATCATTTGAAGAAGATGATGAAATGCGTTCTCACTTAGCAAAATATATTTGCATCCTGTGCTCTGGCTTTTTAGAAAATGCAATTAACTTGCTTTATACGGAGTATGTCAAGTCGGAAACCTCAAGTGACTCGGTCATTTCATTTTCCTCAGGGATATTAAAGAAAGTTCAAAATCCCAATGCGTCAAGATTTCGTGACATTGCAAAAAGTTTTAAGCCTGAATGGGAGCAACCGTTAATAGATTATATGCAAATTGACGACAGAGCGTCTGCCGTAAATTATATCATTAAAGACCGACACAAAATTGCTCACGGAAAAGATTCAGACATTACACTCATAAGAATTAGAGAGCATCACCTAAAAACAGTGGAGGTTATTAAATTTATAGAATCACAATGTTTTCCATTAGGGCACAAAGGGAATTAATCAAGAGCCAACTTACTATCAGTTAGAATTCCCACCGCTCACAACTAGCCCCGAAATTAAATGCCTCACCCCCTGACCCCCTCTCCAGAGGAGAGGGGGAATTGTGTTGTGGGATTGTTTACCCCGCCCTAAAGGGCGGGGCTACAAACATTTCACTCCTACGGAGTGATTAAAGGTTTAATACATTTGTCCTGGACGAAAGTTCTGAATGCGTAGAATGAAAATTGATTTTGAACAAGATTTAAAAACTGAACTTTATTTAGCGTTTAATGACTACGGTGTTAAAATTCCAATAAGGAAAGCTACACGTGAGATGTTATTGGATTATTTAACAATCTTAAAAAAATTAATTCCAATAAAAGTTCGTAAGGTATTTTATGCTCCAGAATTTGAAGCGTCCTTACCAAATCATCCTAAGAAAAGAGAAATTGAATATATCAGATTACTATTTGAAACTGGAAAAAATGTAAATTTTTTTCAGAGTAAAAAACTTTTTCAATCACAGTTTCACGATCACTTATTATATGAATGGAACATATACCATTTTCACTTATCCTTACAACATGAGAAAAAGAGTCGCTTTGCAAAACAAACTGATTTGTTATTGTTTATTTTCATTGCAGATGATTTGGTAGTATTTTTAGGTACAGAAAAGCATCATCGGGGAATATTTGGAGACGATAAATGGTTACAAATGCTTCATGACCATTTTCCGGAAATGATAAAGGAATATGAAGCTAAGGAAATTAAAGATGTATCGCCTCAAATTAATTCCATAGAACGACAGACATTATGGGACAAAGGTTACACTTTAGGGTTTACTAAAATAAAAGACAGGGTTTACTTTTCCCCTGGAATTGGAAGGACTACAAGTGCGCACAGTACTCTTGTCGTTAAGACTGCGGGGGAAATTATTAGATGGTTGCATGTTATCCACGAACAATTTATTTCAGAAGGCAATGCAATTTGTAAATATTTAAACTTTGCTCCTGAAAAAGCAGAGTTTAAGTTACGCCTTGGAAATATTACTTTAGAGATTGCTGAAAATTATTCTCAAAAAATTGTGCTTACTTACAATCAAGTTTTAGATATCGAAAAGATAAGTAATAAGAATTCCAGTCCTTAGGGCATAGCCCCGATTGCAGCGAGCTCCCGCGAGCGAAAAGCGGGACGATAGGATGAGTGAATTAAAATGTTGGGCTTCTAAAACGTCTAATCTCTAAGGTCTAACATCAAACAACCTCTGCCAAATCCACCGGCACCACTTGTGTTACGCCTTGCTCTACCATGGTGATGCCGTAGATGATTTCGGTGGCTGCCATGGTGCGTTTGTTGTGAGTGATGATGATGAACTGCGAGTTTTCTGAAAACTTGCGGATGATGTTGTTGAACTTGTCGATGTTGCTGTCGTCAAGCGGGGCGTCTACCTCATCGAAGATGCAGAAGGGCGCGGGCTTTAGAAGATAGATGGAGAACAGCAGCGCGATTGCGGTAAGCGTTTTTTCTCCTCCCGAAAGCTGGCTGATGCTTAACGGGCGTTTGCCTTTGGGCTGCGCCAGGATGTGTATGTCTGATTCGGTTGGGTCTTCGGTGTTGGCGATGATGAGGTCGCACGTGTCTTCATCGGAGAACAGCGAGCGGAACACGCGGATAAAGTTTTCGCGTATAGCGCGGAATGCTTCCATGAATTTTTCTTTTGCCGTAGCGTCAATTTCGGCAATGGTTTCCATGAGCGATACGCGGGCATTGGTTAAATCGGTTTGCTGCCCGATGATGAAATCATACCGCTGCTTTATTTCGTTGAACGCTTCCACAGCCATGGGGTTTATTTCACCGTAGTTGTCGAGCGAGTTTTTAATGCGCGCGATTTTTTCGCGCAGTTCTTCCTCGGTAAATTCGGCTGACGGCTGGCGGTTGAGCAAGTCGTCAATCACGATATTGAACTCAACACTCAACCGTTCTTTGAGTGATGCAAGCTGCAGCTTTATTTCATTCACTTTTTCTTTGATGCCGTTGAGGAGCGCATCGGTGTTTTCGCGCTGCTGGCGCAGGGCGCGGATGTTTTGCTCAATGGAATCGCAGTCGGCACGGGAGGAATAAAATTTGGTTTCTGTTTCTGCCACTTTTTTATCCAGTGATTCTTTTTCAGTATAAAGAACATGCAGCTGCGAATCATAATCGGTAGTGCTGCCGAAGATTTCAGCGATTCGTTTCTGTGTTGTTTCCAGCTCTGCAGCGTTGGTCTTAATAGTTTCCTGCAGTGTTTCCATCAGGTTATGCTTAAAGCCAAGGTCGCGGATGATGGTGGAAATTTTATTCTGCTGCTGCAGGCACCGGATGTTCATTTCGTTCAGCTCATCGTTGAGCCACGCGAGTTCCTTTGATGAAGATGAAACCGTTTGCTGCAGCGATAGCTTTTCTTTTTCTGCTACATTGAATTTATGGCGCAGCACGTTCAGCGTTTCTTCCACGCCACCGGCTTCGGTAACGGAAGTCTGTTCCAAAACTTTTTGCTGGGCGAGGAGGGAAGAGATGTGTCCATCGCTATTGGTAACGTCATCGTGCAACTGTTCTGCCTTTCCGACCAAGGTGGAATATTCGCTGTTCAGTTTTCCGGCTTCTTCAAGCAGTATCGTTTTGCGGTCGAGAAGCTTTTCAGTTTCTTTTCTTAGATCCTGCTGCTTCTGTAAAAGCTTATCGCGGAATGCTTTGTTTCTTTCCGCCTGCTTATTCAGCATTTCAATTTCTGATTCCAGCGCTTCGAGGTTCTTTATTCTGCCGATGCGCTTGCCGTCAAACAATCCCACCGAGCCGCCTGCAAGAGAATATTTAGTGCGGCAGTATTTTCCGTTTTTGGAAATAAAAATTGCATTAGGGTGTTGCTCTGCATCGAACTCCAGTGTTTGTTCTTCATCGCTTGAAACGATGTACACATTGCGTAATAAATAACTGCACAGCGCTTTATATTTTGAATCAACATCAATTACTTCAAGAGCGTGAACGCAGTCAGAAATTTTTTCCGCTTCGTTTTGTTTTTCATTTTCAAAAGCAGAAAGAATAAAAAAGCTTGCTCTGCCTTTGGATGCTTCGGTTAAAAGGTTCACACATTTGCCTGCATCTTCTTTTGATTCCACCACAAAATAATTCATGAACGGCTCCAGGAAATTTTCAAGCGTATTGCGGTACTCGTGCCTGCAGGAGAGGATATCCGAAAACAACGGTGCATTGCTTAGAGCGGAAGAATTTTTCTTGAGATATCGCAGTGATTCAGGATATCCCTCCATGTTTTCAATCAAACTCTTGGTCAGGTTGTATTCATTCTGGCGGGCATCGGTTTTGCGCGATGCTTCCATCACTGAATCAACAGCAGTCTTGAGTTCCGTTTCAACGTTTGCAATGGATTCACTTAGGTTTGAAAAATCGGTTTCAAGCTTCGAAATTTCTTTTTCCTTTTCGTCTTTCAGATGCAAAGCATCGTCTGCTTTTTTCTTCAGCGACTGCAGCTCATTTTCTTTCTCCTCATTTTCTTTTTGGATGCGCTCTATTTCCAGCTTCAGAGAAGAAAGTCGCACTTCCGATACGGCATGTGTTTTTTCTGTCTCGTGAATCTCCGCCTGGATTGCAAGAGTTTCTGTGGTTTTATGGTTCAGGTTTTCCTGAAGTTCGCTGTGCTCGTCTTTTGCTCCGTCTGTTTTTTCTTTTTGCTTTTTGAGAGATTCATTCAGCTCAACAAGAACTTTTTCTTCCGAAATCTTTTCGTTTTCAATTGCTTTAATATTGTCCTCAAGCTCGGTAACCGATGTTTTATCTTTCTGTAACTGTAAATTAAGCTGCGCTTCTTTATCCTGCAAAAACAACAAGCGTTCATTCGATATTTTTTTATCGTTTTCCTGCTGGCGGATGTAATTTATTTTTTCATTCAGCTCCTGCTGCGATTGCGATAATGCTTTTTCATTCTCCAGCGATTCAAGCTTTTGCTTTTGGAGTAATGCTTCTGCCTCGGTGATTTTTGTTTCGCTTCCGGTTTTTTCGTCCAGTAGCTTTTCTTCCTGGGAACTTAATGCTTCAAAGGTTTGTCCTGATTCCTGCAGTGATTGCACAGCTAGCTCTGTGCTGAATTCTTTGTACTGCTCTTTTAGTTTTTTGTAACGCTCTGCCTTTTTTGCCTGGCTTTCGAGCGTTTTCATATTGCCTTCTATTTCAAAAAGCAAATCTCCAACCCGGCTTAGGTCTTTCTCGGTCTCTTCCAGCTTATTCAGCGTTTGCTTCTTGCGTATTTTATATTTCGAAATTCCGGCAGCTTCTTCAAAAAGCATCTTGATGGAATTGTCATGGTCGTTCAAAATTTCGTCTACCATTTTCAATTCAATAATGGCATACGAGTCCGGACCGATACCGGTGTCCATAAATAAATCGGTGATATCTTTTAAGCGGCAGGGAGTGTGGTTAAGAGAATATTCGCTTTCACCGTTGCGGAAAAGTTTTCGTGTAACGGTTACCTCATCGTATTCAACCGGGATAATATTTTTTGTGTTCTCAAACGTGATAGAAACTTCTGCGAGCTTGGCTGGTTTGCGTGTTTTTGTGCCGTTAAAAATAATGTTCTCCATTTTTTCGGAGCGCAGCATGCGGGTCTTTTGTTCGCCTAAAACCCAGCGCATGGCATCTACCACGTTCGACTTTCCGCTTCCGTTGGGACCGACCACAGAAGTCACTCCTTTATCAAAATGGAGGACAACTTTATCGCCAAAACTCTTGAACCCTTTAATTTCGATTTTTTTGAGACGCATATTCCTAAATTTTATTCCGCAATTTGATGAAATTGAGGGCGAAGCTAATACGGAGCCCATAAATGTTATCAACGGGGGGCATTTAATTTTGTTGGTAAATTATCTGTCAGCTTTTGCCTGGATGAACATGAAGAATTTTACTTGCATTATTCAATTAATTAATATGTTTGGCACTGCAAAAAATGTTAGTAATTTTGAGTTAACATTTTAGCAACATAATATTTTCATACTTTTACACACTCATCAAAAAATCATCACGTTTTAACTCAACAATTCTCATGGGAAGAAATTACCTGCTTGCTATAATGGCAATGCTTATTGTTAACGTTGCGTCTTGGGCGCAGACCGGTTCTATTAAAGGAAAGGTTATTGATAAGACAACTCGGGAGCCGATTCCTTTTGCAAACGTTGTTGCAGAAATGAATGGCGCACTGGTTGCAGGTGACCAGACTGATTTTGATGGCAACTTTCACATCAAGCCCCTGAATCCGGGAGAGTATGATGTTAAAGCAACCATTGTCGGTTACGGGCCAAAAGCAATTACAAAAGTTATTGTATCGATAGATAAGATAACGTTTCTTGATTTTGATATATCAAAAGGAGTGGATATAAAAGAGTTCACATTTGAGGGATATAAAGTTCCTTTGATTGATAAAGGAAATCCGGCAACGCAAAACACCATCACCCAGGACGAAATTAAAGTGGCTCCTACCCGTGATGTTAAAGCAATAGTATCTACTACGGCAGGAGTAGGGCAGCAGGACGATGGAAAGGAATTGCACTTCAGAGGAGCCAGGGCATCCAATGATGCAAACAATCCTGATAGAGACAGTTATATCTATATTGATGGAGTAAAAGTACGTGGCTCTGTAAATCTTCCACAGTCAAGTATTGAGCAGGTCACCGTTATTACAGGAGGTGTTCCTGCACAGTACGGAGATGCAACATCCGGAATTACGGCTTTGACTACCAGGGGACCTTCAAAAAAATATTTCGGAGGAGTTGAAATGGTGACGTCAGAATTATTTGATGATTATGGATACAACCTTGCCGGTTTTAATGTTTCGGGCCCTCTCTACACCAAGAAGGATAAGGAAGGAAAAAAATCCGGAAACCCTCTTGCAGGATTTTTTGTTGCGGGAGAATATCAACATGAAAAAGACCCTAACCCTTCTGCCATAGGTGCCTGGGTTGTAAGAGACGATATATTACGAAGCATGGAACAAACACCTTTTGTATTGTCGCCTACCGGCTCCGGCTTTGTTCAGAGAGGTGATTATTTAAGAACGGATTCCCTTGTGCACGTGAAGGCGAATCCTAATGTAGCATCACGTTCATATAGAATCAATGGCAAGTTCGATATTCAGGCAGCAAAAAATGTGACCCTAACTTTTGGAGGTTCCTATGATTATAACAGACGGCACGACAGGATTGACATTTATTCAATAAACAATTATGCAAACAATGACCAGGAAACATACACTACCTGGAGAGCATATGGAAAACTAACTCAGAAATTCAGTTCTTCCGGAACATCAGAAGATAAAAGGGCGTCTACATTAAAGAATGCATTTTATTCCATTCAATTCGACTTTACCCGGTTCACCCGTGTAGATGAAGATGATTCTCACCAGGACAGCTATTTTAAATACGGTTATTTAGGTAAGTTTAAAACATACCGTGAAAAGACCTATAAGTTTACCAGTGATTCTTCGTTTACAGGCTTTGTATTAGATAGCTACAGGGACACGTTAGTTACCTACGAACCAGACCTTTCTGCCAACCCGATACTAACCAATTACACCCAGCAATATCTGACCTATGTGCCAGACCCGGAAAGCATTACTCAGATAGAGAATGAAGGAGGAATGGTAAATGGAGATAATAGAATCCGGCTTAATATTTATTCTCTCTGGGCATCACCCGGAAGACAGTTTAACAGGTATCTTAAAGAGGAAGACAATCAATACAGGATTAGTGCCAGCGGTTCTGCAGACTTAAAGAACCATTCTATTAATGTGGGGTTTGAGTATGAGCAGCGAATTGACCGCCAGTTTATTATAAGCCCAAGTGATTTATGGACGCTTATGAGGCAGCTTGCCAATAACAATATTAAGAATTTTGATACGGCTACCGGCTATCATGTTGCACCCGATGTTATTGAGTACAACTATAAGTATGTTCAGAACCAGATTGATGGCCAGTATGTAAACGGTTTTTTTGAAAACTTCAGGAAAAGAGTAGGGCTCACCAATACGGATTGGGTTGATTTGGATTCATATGACCTTAGCAAGTTCTCGCTGGATTTATTTACTGCAGATGAACTGCTGAATAACGGAGGTAACTATGTCGCTTATTATGGTTATGACTACTTAGGCAATAAGACCAGTGATAACCCGAGTCTGAATGATTTTTTTAATGATAAAAAGGATGGAAACTTTACGAGAAAAATTGCTCCTTTTCAACCCATCTATACAGCGGGATATATCCAGGATAAATTTGCTTTCAACGATTTGATTTTTAATGTTGGCCTTCGGGTAGACCGCTTTGACGCCAATCAAAAAGTGTTGAAGGATAAATATTTGCTGTACCCCGCGCATACCGTTGCAGAAGTTCCCGGAAGCATGAATGCCACGGTAGGACATCATCCCGATAACATAGGAAGCAACTATGTGGTTTACGTAAACGATTATAACAGCTCTTCCCCGGTTATAACAGGTTACCGCAACGGAGACGACTGGTATGACGCCCAGGGTAACCAGGTTGCCGACCCGGCCGTGATAACCAATACAGGAAACAGTTCAGGAAACATTAACCCGTACCTTATAAGTCCGGGCGACAGATTAAAAAAGAAAATTGACCCCGATGCCGTATTTAAGGACTACGAACCTCAGACCACCTTTATGCCCCGGGTTGCATTTTCATTTCCTATTTCAGACCAGGCATTATTCTTTGCCCATTATGACATATTAGCGCAGCGTCCTCCCGATAGGTTAAGAATGAGTCCGATTGATTATCTCTTTTTGGAAAGCCGTTCCGGATCTATCAATAATCCCGATTTGAAACCGGAAAAAACCATTGACTATGAGCTTGGATTTAAACAAGTGCTTAGCAAGAGTTCGGCTATAACCATTTCTGCATTTTACAGGGAGATGAGAGACCTTATTCAAGTCAAACAGATTACGTATGCCTTTCCTAAAACATACACGACGTGGGACAATATTGACTTCGGAACGGTAAAAGGCATTTCTATTGCCTACGACTTAAGAAGGAGTGGCAATGTGAGAATGACTACCAGTTATACCTTGCAATTTGCAGAAGGAACCGGCTCTGATGATAATGCAAATGCTAACCTGGTAAATACAGGGCAGCCCAACCTGAGAGAAATTAAGCCGCTCAACTTTGACCAACGCCATAATCTTGTAACATCATTTGACTTCCGCTTTGGAGGAGGCGCGGATTATAACGGGCCGATTTTATTTAATAAACCTATTCTTGCCCGCACCGGTCTAAATGTAGTTTTCCGTGCCAACTCCGGGTATCCTTTTTCTCGCCAGTCTAATGTTACCCAGGCCGCTGCCGAATTAATCCAGGAACGCGCCACACTTGAAGGAAATATAAACGGCTCGCGGTTACCCTGGCAGTTCAAAATTGACGCCAGACTTGACCATGATATAGAAATTAAATTTGGTAAAGCAAAAGATGACGGCTCTCGTAAGAGTGTCTATGTTAATGTTTACCTCCAGGTTCAGAACCTGCTGGATGCAAAAAATGTTATAGCAGTTTATAAGGCAACCGGTAACCCTAATGATGACGGTTATCTTACCGCTGCCACTTCTCAAAACAATATTAATACCCAGGTTGACCCTCAATCATTCAGAGACCTTTATGCTATTAAAGTAAATAAACAAGAGAACTATAGTTTACCACGTAGAATACGCCTTGGAGTAAAACTTGACTTCTAAAATAATTTTCACCCGCTAAAAAAATAACCGGCCTGCTTTAAGCAGGTCATAAAACACAAAGCCATGAAATCAAAACTTATCTTGTTACTGCTTGCACTTGCAGGCAGTGTGCTGGCAAAAGAAAATGTCGGCTCCAGAAACAGGACGCAATCTGCGACAATGAAAAATATTGCCGCCGGATGCGCTGGCTCAACTGCTAAAACGGAATTAGCTTTTAATAATGTCCGTACGGTAATACTTATTAATGGAGACATGTGGTGGGATGCAATGGCAAGCATAGGGCCGCAATATGAAATACCCAAAGGAGGCGGAATTCATTCCCTGTTTAGCGGTGCGCTTTGGATAGGTGGAATTGATGCGAGCAACAACCTTAAAGTTGCCGCGCAAACCTACAGGCAGAGTGGCAGCGATTTTTGGCCGGGACCTCTGGATACCACATTGGCGAGCGTTAACCCGGATGTTTGCCTGCAGTATGACAGGCACTGGAAGCTAACCTTAGATGACTTGAAAAAATTTAAAGCATTTACAGAAGATCCCAATTCTTCTCCGAGTTATACCGATGCTGATATTCCGGACGATATAAAAACATGGCCGGGCACAGGTGATGTTAGCGGAGAGCACCAGGGAAGATACCTGGCACCTTATGTTGATGTTGACTCAAATGGAGTTTATGATTACCAGGCCGGTGATTACCCCGACCACAACCAGCTTTACTCTACTGTTGAGTGCGGAGATAAATTGTTTGGCGACCAGTTTATATGGTGGGTATTTAATGATGTGGGTAACATTCATACCGAAACCGGTGGGGCAACAATTGGCCTTGAGATACATGCCCAGGCGTTTGTTTTTCATACCAACGATGAGGTTGATAATATGACCTTCTATAATTACAAGATAATTAACCGCTCCAGCACACAGATAAACCAGAATTATTTTGGTTGTTTTGTTGACGCTGACTTAGGAAATTTTCAGGATGATTATGTGGGATGTGATGTTCCACGCGGTTTAGGATATTGCTATAATGGCGATGCTGATGATGACGGACCTAAAGGTTATGGCGTAAATCCTCCGGCTATCGGAGTCGATTTTTTCCAGGGCCCTCTTGCCGACCCTAATGACACTGTTGATAACAACCGCAATTGTATTATTGACGAACCGGGAGAGCAAATTATTATGTCACGATTTGTATTTTACGTTAACGACTTTAGCAACTGGGGAAATCCGGAAAATGCAACTCAATACTATAATTATTTAAAAGGCATTTGGAAGAATGGCCAGGTAATGACCTATGGCGGATTCGGGAATGGCGCGGGGAATGGCGCTACTGCAATTCCTTGTAAATTTATGTTTCCGGGCAATACAGACCATCAGTGGGAATGGGGCACAGGCGGAAACTGCTCTACTGCGGCACCGGCAGCAGCTCAGGCAGATTGGGATGAATATATTGCAGGTAATCTTCCATCTGACAGAAGATTTTTACATTCTGCCGGTCCGTTTACTTTGCAGCCGGGTGCTGTAAACACAATTACCACAGGCGCGGTATGGGCAAGGGCTACACAAGGTGGGCCGCAGGCATCGGTTAATCTCTTAAGAATTGTTGACGACAAGGCGCAACTTCTCTTCGACAACTGCTTTTCTATCCTCAACGGGCCCGATGCGCCTGATGTTACATTGCGCGAACTTGACAAGGAAATCGTTCTCACTATTTCCAACTCTCCCTCATCCAATAATTATAAGGAACTGTACAAAGAAAAAGACCCTGCCATCCAGCATTCGATAGATACGCTATACAGTTTCGAGGGCTACCAGATATTTCAGCTCAAAAATGAAACCGTTTCTTCAAGCGAGCTGCATAATCCTGACCGCGCTCGTCTTGTTGCCCAGGTTGATTCTAAAGATACTATATCGCAAATTGTAAATCATTATTTTGATTTCGCTACCTCTTCATGGCGATCTGTTGAGGAGGTCAACGGTGATAATAAAGGCATAAGGCATTCTTTCCGCATTACTACAGACAAGTTTGCAACCGGTGACACCCGCCTTATAAACCACAAAAATTATTTTTACATGGTTATTGCCTACGGCTTTAATAATGCTGAAGTAGCTCCCGACCCGTATTCAACTACTCAGGATGGACAAAGGCAGCCATATATAGCGGGA
Organism: Bacteroidetes bacterium 2013_40CM_41_45; assembly: GCA_002215675.1. Taxonomy (GTDB): domain Bacteria; phylum Bacteroidota; class Bacteroidia; order AKYH767-A; family 2013-40CM-41-45; genus 2013-40CM-41-45. The sequence goes on from NGFH01000004.1 coordinate 234,923, forward strand.
AGGCGGAATGTAAAAATATATACTGCTATTCCCCATAACCCGGTACCCGAAAATTACGGACAAGATTTGAATTCCATTTATGGAAACGGACCCAAGCTAACACGGGTTGAAGGCAACGGAAACGGGTACCTTATTAATTACCACACTCCGGATGCAAATGCTACTGATTTCTCTTCTATACGGCTAACTCTTGACCTTACTGCTGAATCAGTCGCCGAAATTTTAGATGCAAGCACCGGATACAGGTCAAAACATCCGGAATATGAAGCAAGCAGGGGACCGGTTAATGTAAAAGTTATAGACCCGGTGAAAGTTCCCAATGCAGATTTTATATTGTGGGTTGAAAATATAAATGACACGGCACATTGGTATTTGAAGAACCTTGACAGCGATGTTATAATGGCAGCAGATGCAAGATACAGCACATTATCTGAGCAGTTGTTTCCGGATTGGGGATTATCAGTAACCTTTTCAAAAATTTCGGGCCCGCTTCTTACGTATGATGGTACCGATGATGGACATGGCTATGTTGAAGCCACTATGCAATTTACCGACCCTAACAAGCCATGGCTGATAGGAGTGCCTGACGGGGATGCAACTGCTAATGAAATTGACTCTGCATTTAATTGGATTCATCCCCCCGATACGGCTCTGGTATCCGGTATAGACCCCAGGTTGAAATATGAAAAAGTTCTTCAAGGAATATGGGCTCCGTACCGGTTGGTTTCACCGGGCACTTCCAGCACCATATGGCCGCACAGTCCTTCATATAATGCAGCTTCTGTAAAACAAAATTTAGGCCAGAATTTAAATAGCGTTGATGTAATAATAACACGCGATAAAAGCAAATGGAGCAGGTGCGTTGTGGTGGAGGCAAATGCTTCAACGGCTCTTGCCGAAAACGGCACCCCCAAAGGAAACCCAAGGAGAACTTTTTCGATTAATAAAGACGGTGTGTATTCTACTGACACCACAGCCACCAGCACCGACCCCAACTCGCCCGATTATATTTCAGGTAAAGGCATGAGCTGGTTCCCGGGATACGCGATAGATGTTGAAAAAGGAGAACGGCTGAATATCATGTTTGCCGAAGATTCGTGGCTTGCCGGTGAAAACGGAAAAGATATGAAGTGGAACCCTTCTTCAAATTTTATTTCTGACTTAGGAGGTATACAATTGGGAGGTATGCATTTTATTTATATTGTCAACTCCAACAATGATGCTTCAGTAAATAATCAGATGGTACCCTATGATGGATGTGCCCAAATCCAGACTCTGTTTAATTCACCACTGTTAGTCTCTAAAACAAGGATCTATAAAAATGTGACCTGGGTTAACTTTCCGGTTATGCTTGAAGGATACAGTATGGAGGACAATGGAATGGTTCCTCCGTGCGATGTAAAAATACGCCTGCGTGTTGCAAGGCCATATTCTAATTATGGCACAGGCAACCCTGTTGACAGTGTAAGTCTTGCACAAAACCAGACCTATGTTGTGGCTAATGGAAGAATAAAGTATGATACTGCTTATTATAATGCAGGGCAGACTTTTACAACCTACGGAAATATTAATTCTTATAGTGTCAAAACTAATAACACCTCTACTCCTGCTGCACTGGTACTTACATCGGGCGGAAACAACGGGTACCCCATGTATACGTTCAAGACGGACAACCTTGCAAATGCACCTTATAATGTTGAGGCTGCAAAAAGCGCCCTTGACTTGATTAATGTGGTTCCTAATCCGTATTATGCATACTCGGCATACGAAGGAACCCTGGTAGCCGGTGTTTCTGTTCAGCCGCAGTTAGACAACAGGGTCAAGATTGTAAACCTTCCGCCCAGATGTACTATTTCAATTTATACTGTTAACGGAATTCTGGTAAGGAGATTCAGCCGCGACGTAGCTGCCGATAATTCCTACGGGTCACAGGTGACAGACAAAAATTTTGAAACCAGCCAGGATTGGGATTTAAAGAATCACAAAAATATTCCTATTGCCAGCGGTTTGTATTTGATTCACGTTGAAGCAAAAGATAACAGCGGTATTGTTATTGGAGAGCGAACATTGAAATGGTTCGGTGTGATGCGTCCTATTGACCTTGATTCATTCTGATGTTGCAGTAATTAATTTAACCCTTATCAAAAAACGTAAGACATAACATTATGAGAAAAGTTTTATTGGCTGGATGTATCGTAATCTTTTTCAATACTGTGATATTGGAGGAAGTGAAAGCAGGAAATAACGACCGTGTAGGACAGGCAGGAGCTACAGAACTCCTGATAAATCCGTGGGCGCGCTCATCCGGACTTGCCGGGGCCAACAGCGGTTCCATTCGCGGACTTGAATCTATGTTCCTGAATGTGGCAGGTACTGCATTTACAAAGAGGACAGAAATTCTCTTCGCCCACACCGACTATTTCAAAGGTTCGGGAATCAGTATCAATTCTCTTGGCTTTACTCAAAAGGTAGGAGAATCTGGCGTGATGGGATTAGGACTCATGTCGATGGATTTCGGGGATATTCAAATTACAACACCTGATTTGCCTGAAGGTAATATCGGAACTTTTTCTCCCCAGTTTCTTAATATTACAGCTTCCTATGCCAAAGTTTTCTCAAACAGTATATATGGAGGCATTGCGTTTAAAATTATTGATGAAAGTATTTCAAACCTAAGTGCAGGCGGCCTTGCTTTCGATGCAGGTATCCAGTATGTAACCGGTAGCAATGCTGACAAGGACAATATCAAGTTCGGAATTGCACTGCGCAACGTAGGCCCCCCGCTTACATTCAGCGGTGATGGTTTGTCATTTAAGGGAACCGTCATATCCACCGGCAATACCATTACGGTGGAGCAGCGGGTAGAAAAATTTGAAATGCCTTCCCTCATTAATATAGGCATTACATACGACCGTAAATTTACCGATATGCACCGCCTGTCGGTTTGCGGAACATTCACAGCCAATTCTTTTTCTAACGACCAATTTGCTCTGGGGCTTGAATATGCCTTTAAGGAGCAGTTTATGCTGCGGGGAGGATACCAATATGAAAAGGATATCAGCGATAAGACCCTGAAACGTACCGCCAACAATGGATTGTGCGTCGGTGTGAGCGTTGATGTTCCTTTAGGCAAAGGCGGAAAAAAATTCGGAATAGATTATTCGTATACACTTACTAATCCATTTGACGGAACCCACCGCATAGGAGCCAAGATAGACTTATAATCTTTAGTAGCAAATTACTGCAAAGGCAGTCCCGATGATACTATCGGGATTGCTTTTTGTTTTATTAATATTTCAAGCAATCAATATGACAAGCGTTAACTATTTAACAGAAGAAGGGCTTCGGAAGCTCCAGGAAGAAATTATTTTTTTGAGGAACATTGAGCGCCCCCGCATTTCGCAAATGATTTCAGAAGCCCGCGATAAAGGCGACCTGAGCGAAAATGCCGAATACGATGCAGCCAAAGACGCACAGGGAATGCTGGAACTTAAAATTCTAAAGCTGGAAGAACTGCTCGCCAATTCGAGAGTAGTAGATGGAAGCAAACTTGATAATTCCAAGGTGCTTATTCTCTCCACAGTTAAACTGAAAAACATGGGAAGCAAGCAGGAAGTGGTTTATACACTCGTTTCAGAACAGGAAGCCGACCTTAAATCGGGAAAAATTTCAGTGAGCTCTCCAATTGGAAAAGGACTGCTCGGAAAATCGGTAGGTGAGATTGCTGAAATACTTGCCCCATCGGGAAAAATGGAGTTCAAAATTCTCGAGATAAAAAGATAGTTATTGGGTTATCGGGGAGATTACCAATGGCAGAAAATAAATTTCATTCGGTTGATTTATCTTCCTTTTCATTTCTTGTCACAGGCGGGGCGGGATTTATTGGCTCTCATATAACGGATTATTTGCTTAAGCACGGGGCACGCCTTGTGCGCGTGATTGACAATCTCGTTACCGGCTTTGAAATTAATCTTGAAAGTTTTTCCGGAAATAAATCTTTTGAATTTTTCAAAGGAGATATTTCCAACCCGGATGACTGCAAAAACGCATGTTCCGGTATTGATTTTGTTTTTCACCAGGCAGCGCTCGGTTCGGTTTCAAGGTCAATAGAGTATCCGCTTAGCACCCACCAGACCAACAGCACCGGATTCATCAACATGCTTGTAGCAGCGAGAGATTCAGGAGCAAAAAAATTTTTATTCGCCAGCTCATCATCCGTCTATGGCGATGAAGAGACGCTTCCGAAAAAAGAAAGCAAAACCGGAAATCCTTTGTCGCCTTATGCAGTAACAAAAGTTACCAACGAATTATATGCAGCAAATTTTTTTAGGACATACGGAATGAAAACCATTGGGCTACGCTACTTCAATATTTTTGGCCCCCGGCAATCACCCGGTGGACCATATGCTGCGGTGATTCCGCTTTTTATTGAGGCCATGCTTTCGGGCAAAGAAATTTTTATTGACGGTGACGGAAACCAGACGCGCGATTTCACTTACATCGAAAATGCCGTGCAGGCAAATATTAAAGCAATGTTTGCAGACAATCCGCAATCATACGGTAAGGTATTTAACATTGCGGCAGGCCGTAATATCAACCTGAATCAGCTTGTTCAGCTTCTCGGTAAAATCACCAGCTACACAAAATCTCCTGTACATCGTCCCCCGCGAAAAGGCGACATCAGGAATTCTTTAGCCGATATTTCTCTCGCAGAAAATCATTTCAGTTATAAACCGGAGACAAGCGTAGAGGAGGGGTTGAAAAAAACGGTGGAATGGTTCAGGAATAAGTAAACCGCCATAACATGCCAGGCAATTTTTTTACTTCTCTTTTTGGAAAGCGCGAACAGCTCAGCAGTTTTTCTGAGCTGGCTACCGATATGCATTCGCATTTCATTCCCGGTATAGATGACGGCTGCAAAAATATGGATGAGTCGCTTTCGCTGATTCGTTCTATGGCTGAGCTCGGCTTTCGCAAGCTCATCACTACTCCGCACATCATGAGCGATTATTTCAAGAATACCAATACCATTATTACGGAGGGATTGTTAAAGCTCAGGGAGAAATTAGCTGCTGAATTTATTCATATAGAATTGGAAGCCGCGGCAGAGTATTATCTCGATGATGTGTTCCTTACATTACTTAACAAAGGCGACCTGCTCACCTTTGGCAGGGAAAAATATTTGCTGCTCGAAGTTTCGTATATCAACTATCCTGAAAATTTTAACAACATGATTTTTGATATTCTTGTAAAAGGATATACACCTGTGCTTGCTCACCCTGAAAGATATCCGTTCTGGTCAGCCAGGTTTGAGGAGTTCAAAAAGCTCAAGGATATGGGTGTGCTGTTTCAATTGAATATTACTTCTCTCTCGGGGTACTATGGCCCTGATATAAAGCGAACGGCTGAAAAATTAGCCGCAAATAATATGATTGACTTTCTCGGCAGCGATGTACATCACGAGAAGCATATGATGGCGCTGAGAAAATCATTGAACAGCAAAACGCTGAGCGAACTTGTAAAAGGAAACCTCCTGAATAAAAAGCTTTAAGGTTACCGGCAATCTTAGCGAACCGTTCTTCTTTTCCAAACATACTTTCCTGTTTGTGAAAGAAAAGCAGTAACCACGAGATAAACAGGATAAATGAGCTGTGAAAGTAAAACGTATTGCCAGAGATTTTTTTTGCTTGTGAACGAAAGCATTGCATTCATCAACAGAATTTCAGGAATTATTTTCAACCCGAGAAGCAGTATAGACACATGCCAATTCAATTCTCCAATCGATGACAGGAAAAATGAAACCACGAGTGACGCATGAAAAAGAAATACAATCAATCCTGCCAGGGCGCTGGCGACATTTTTTTGCTTTAATACTTTTGACCCCCACCGTTTTCTCTGGTTGAAAAAATCCCCGGCCGTTGATGCAGGATTTGTATAAACGATTGCTTCTTTCGACTTAAGAAAATGAACCTTGCGGGGATTCTGTTTTGCAATGCGGAACATGAGCAAGGTATCATCTCCCGAAGCGGCTTCTATCGAAGGATTGTACCCTCCCGTTTCTTCAAATATTTTTTTTTGATATGCCAGATTAGCTCCGTTGCACAGCAGCGGCTGTCGGAAATAAATCCCTGCGACACCAATGGCAGTCAGCCCATGCTGTTCAAGTGATTGAAATGCGGATAATAAATTATTTTCTTCCCGTATGGCTGCCATTCCGCAAATCATGGCAGGAGAATATTTTTCATAATAACTTACAATGGCTGGCAGCCATTCACTGTTCATAGTGCAATCCGCATCGGTAGTGACTATTAATTCTCCGGTTGCATTTTTTATTCCCTCATTCAATGCATGCTTTTTCCCCGGCATATTTCCGGAGGAAGAAATAATTTTTACATTTAATGGATGGGATGCAATCCAATCTTTAACGAGGGTAACGGTTCGGTCTTCAGAGGTATCGTCAGAAACAATAACCTCGGTAAGATTTTTTGGATATGATTGCTGCGCAATGGCATTAAGACAATGCAAAATACTTTCTTCTTCGTTCCTCGCCGGAACGATAATGCTTACGCGGGTTTCAAATGCGTGACGTTCTTGAGAAAAGGATTTTGTCATTTTCCAGCCCAACCAGCTTAGGAAAATAAAAAGAGCATAAACAACTCCGATAGAGAGCAGAAACGAGGCAATCATCGTCCGGGAGTTTTGCCATTTTTGATTTTAACCGAAAGAAAAAACACGGAGCCGGCAATAGAAGGGATAGCAATATTAATAATCCAGATGGAAAGCGTAGCAAGGGTGATGGAAACGGGGTTTGAAATAATGCCGCTTAGGTAATACAGCGCCACCGAGCTGCGAACACCGATTTCGCTAAATGCAAAAGTGGGGATTACCGCCAGGGCAAGGTAAATAATTGAAATCATTTGTAGCGTTTCCGCATAAGGCGTTTCGGGAAAAAATATTTTTTGAAGCAAGTAATATTGGTGAACAAAAACCAGGTAGCGCAATAATGAAAGAATCAAAACCACAAAGAAATGTTTAGGCCTGTATAAATTGAGAACAGAAATATAACCTGAAAATTTATTTAGAATTTTCAGCGAGGCAAATCGGGATGCCCAATAAGGAAAATAGATGAAGAGGAAAATCAATCCGCCCGAAACAAGAAGCAAAATAGCTCCGAGCGGATAATAAAGAAGCGCAGATGAAACAAAAGTCCTGAAATAAAAGGCAAGGCAGAGTGAGCCGGCAGAAACCGTAATTACTAACTGCGCTATGCTTGCAAGCACCGTAACGATAGATGCTTTAATTTTATCGGCTTCAGACAAATAAAGTATTCTTCCCACAAATTCTCCCGAGCGGTTGGGCACAAAAAAACTTACTGAAATACCTGTGAGGACGGCCATAAAAGACCGGAGCGGAGAAATTTTTTCGAGTGGCCGCATTATTATTTTCCATTTCAGCGTTTCGGTAAAAAGGTTTATCAACATAAGCAAAAAAACAACATACAAGAGCGTCCTGCTGTTATCATCTCCCAGCGATTTCAATGCAGCCTCAAGGTCATCGATGCTTTCATGGGTAAAAACTTTTTGAAGAATGAAACGTATTGCAAGTGCGGCAATCAGGATTTTAAACGTCCACACTGCCCAGCCGGGAACATTTTTGAAAAAACGGATGCTTAACATAAGCGGTATAAATATAGACCAAGCCCTGTTTGATTTGTTATGAATGCTGACTTTTTATCTACTGAAAATATTCCGCTTACGGAAGTTCATGATTCACTGCTTAAAGAAAGCGGTCTGAAATTATTTGTAAAGCGCGATGACTTAATTCATGCTTCTATCTCGGGCAATAAATGGAGAAAACTTAGGTACAATATCCAAGAAATGAAGCGGCAGGAAAAAAACCTGATGCTCACATTTGGCGGTGCATATTCCAACCATATACTTGCCACCGCTGCTGCAGGAAGTAAGCTTGGTTTCAAAACAATTGGAATAATAAGGGGAGAAGAACCGCACGAAAGAAACCCTGTGTTAAAAGCGGCTGAAAATTTTGGAATGGAACTGCATTTCGTCTCGCGTGAAGAGTACCGGGAAAAAGAAACAAAGGGTTTTATTAATAAGTTGGAAAATACGTTTGGCGATTTCTATTTGGTGCCTGAAGGTGGGGCGAATGAATTGGGAGTAAAGGGCTGTACGGAAATCACCCGCGAAATAAAGATGGATTATACTCATCTATGTTGTTGTTGCGGCACGGGAACAACTCTTGCAGGGATTGCGCTATCTCTTCCTGCAGGAAAGAAAGCGCTGGGCTTTTGCATACATAAGGGTGATGAATTGGTCCAAAAAAGTATCAACCAATGGACATCAAATGCTGATAATTTCATTCTTGTCAAGGATTATCATTTTGGCGGTTTTGCTAAAAGCACAGGCCAGCTGCAAAAATTTGCAAATGAATTTTTCATGGAAACAAACATTCCTGTTGAACCCGTTTATACGGCAAAAATGTTTTTCGGCATTTTTGATTTAGTCAAAAAAAATTTTTTTCAGCGAGGCAGCGTACTTGTCGCCATACATACAGGCGGAATTCATAATCACCTATAACAATAACCGGATTTCAGCGTTAAAGAATTCCATAACAGATGAAATTATATCTATGAAGACGAAAGTTTATCTGATAGTGGTTCAGCTTATTTTTATTTCATTCCTGCAGGCAGACCCTCAGCCGCCCAAGATGACGCGTGAAGAATATATTGCTCAGTACAAAGATGATGCAATACGCGATATGCTGAAGACGGGAGTTCCCGCAAGTATTACACTCGCCCAAGCAATGTTCGAATCGGACAACGGAAACAGCACGCTGGCCCGCGAGGCAAACAATCATTTCGGTATCAAATGCCATGAGGAGTGGAACGGGGAAACTCATTACCAGGATGATGATGTACGCAGTGAATGTTTCCGCAAATACAAATCCGTGCTCGAATCATACGATGACCACTCCGAGTTTTTGCGAACCCGCCAGCGGTATGCATTTCTTTTTAGTTACGACCGCAGCGATTACAAATCATGGGCATACGGCTTAAAGAAGGCCGGATATGCCACCAACCCACAATATCCTGAACGCCTGATAAAAATAATTGAAGAAAATAATCTGCATGTGCTTGATGCAGCGGCTTCACCCGATGATGCGGTGTATGCATCGGTTTCACCCCCGGTAAATTACAAGCGACAGGCAGAACCCATAACTGAGGTAGCCATTGTAGAGCAGCGAAAGATTGGCGAATTGAACCAAACGCAATACATTATTGCACGGCAGGGTGATACCTACCAAACCCTGGCGAAGGAACTTGACCTGATGCCCTGGCAGATTCTGAAATACAACGACCTTAAAAAAACAGACCGCATAAAAGAAGGAGAGACTATTTTCCTTAAGCCCAAGCGAAGCAAAGCGCAAGCCGATTTTCATGTTTTGGAACAAGGAGAAACGATGAGAGATATTTCTCAGAAGTACGCAGTGAAACTAAAAGCGCTTTATAAGTACAATAAAATTGAAGAAGGGATTCAACCGGCCGTCGGAGAAAAAATCTCGCTCAGCAAAAAGAAGCCTGCATAAAAATTCTTCAGAACTTCTCGAATAACCCGTAGAAATACGGGTTTCCTTTTTCGCTGCTCACCTTCATATTTGCGAGTGTAAAATTTGAATGGTCTTTATTCCACACATACACTTTCAGTGTTGCATTTTTTGTGTTGATGTGAATATCAGAAAAACGTAGAGACAAGTATACTTTTCCACGCTCACCCGGGTTAAGATAATCTGAAAATTTCACAGCGCGCCAGTCCAGCGTTTTGTCAAATGACTCCATAGACATTACCAGCAGGGGAGAGGCGGAGGTGTCTTCCAAAAATGCCTCCACACTTACATGGAGCAAATTATTTTCATTCTTTATCAGTTCGCCAAGAGGCATTTTAAACTCCACTCCGAATTCATCGGATGCCTCGTAATGAAAATATTTTTTTGTTGATGTGGAATCATACAAAACTTTTTGCTCATTAAAATTCCAACCGACGTTCTTTGAGGAGAAATTATTTTCTGACGAAGAAATAGCTTCATCTTGCGCAGAAGCCTGAGGAATTTTAGAGCATACAAATATCTCGGTAAGGTGTCCTTTATATTTTGAAATTATATGCGGATAATACTCTTTCAGAACCTGCAAGCACTCCAGTGGATAAGCTCTTACTGTGGCAAAAACAAAATAATTTTTATTCGATTCTGAAACAATCTTACGAAAGTTACGCAAATCACCCGGATGACTGACAGCAAGATAATGTGAATTTTTATCAAAGGAAAAATTTTTCTTGTAGTAGTCCAGAAAGTATTCCTCTACATTAATCATTGCATCAATCGAATCATTTCCAAGTTGCTGCTTCGTATTGTTAATTTCCGAAATGATTTTATGGATTCCCTGGTTATAAAAAAGTTCGTAGTGTTTTCTTCCATACACTAATGTGATTGTACTGACAGAAAGAATTAAAATAACCATCGAAGATTTCAAAAGAGGTTTAACATCTTTCAGAAACGAAAACAAAAACATGAGCAGGTATGGAAAAGAAAAAATCAAGACAGAATATTGGAGAATGGGATTTACTTTGATGGAATAAAAATATCCTGTAAGCAAAGGAACCAGGAACCACACAAGAGAAATAAGACGGTGCTTTGAAAATATTTTTTCATGCTTCATTGCACTTTTTATAACACCAAATAAAAATATCGCTGCAACAAAAAAAAGGAATACTATTGAGTAATGAAATAGGTACCGAATGTACTTCAGAAAAAAGCTGCTGTCCGGTGCGCCAAGCCATCCTGCAGGTCCGCCTACTCCTTTGTAACCGAACTGCACAAAAAATACCGGCAGGTATGGGAGGAATAGAAGTGGAATCAATACGCCGGCAATGAAATACTGCCAGAAATTTTTTCGACTCACGAATAGAAAACCTGTGAGCGCAACGATAGCTGTAAAAAAAAGACAGAAATAGTGCAGATATGAACAGGCAACCCCCGTAATCGTAAATGCTGCAAGCCAGAGGAACTTTTTTTTATTTTCAGTTTCAAAAAATTTTGCCTGGCAGTAAACCAGAAGCAGCGTAAGAAATAATCCGGGTGAATAATGCCTTGCAATTACACTATACATTACCGTGTATTGGACTGTGCTGACAATGGCAGCAGACAAAAGCCCCGCAATACTTCCAAACCATTTTGCAGCTATAAGATATACCAGCAGGATGGATAGTATTCCGCAAATCACGAACGGAAATTTTACAACCATTTCAGATGTGCCAAAAAGTTTAGTGTAATAATTTATAAAGACAGGAAGCAAGGGCGGATGAACATCCGGCTTAACACCTTTTTCGATAAGCTCGCTAAAACTACCGTAGCTGGGTTGTGCCAGGGGGTGTATTTCATCATGCGTGTAGGGACAGCGGTCGAAAAAAATAAAACGCAGCACAGTTCCGGTAATAATAATCAGCAACAGCAGAAAAAAATCAGTTCGCGTACCGGGTAAAAATTTTTGCCGCTGCATATTGCAACGTTACTTAATTTTTTAATTGGTGAAATTGCAGCGAAGAAAAAAACCTTAACGGCAGAAGAAATACACTGTAACAAAAACAAAGGGCGCAGAAAATAAAAGCGCGTCAAAGCGGTCGAGGATACCGCCATGTCCCGGAAGGATGTGCCCTGTATCTTTTACCTGCATATTACGCTTGAACATAGATTCCACCAGGTCGCCAATAATTCCGGTCACGATAATCACAATAGCTATGATAAGCCATTGCAGCAGGGAAAATTGCCGATAGTATTGAGCGAGTATATAGGCAGCAATAAGTCCGCAGATTAAACCACCGATAACGCCCTCCCACGATTTTTTAGGAGAGATTCTTTCAAACAGGCGGTTCTTTCCAAAACGCGACCCTACCAGGTAAGCAGCCGTATCGCTCGTCCAGAGTATCACAAAGTATCCTATAACAACAGAGCTACCGTAACCACCGGCTGAGTGCACAAATGGAATTGCAATAAATAGTGAAAGAGAGAGTGAGATATAAATAATTCCAAGGAGTGTGTAAGCTATGGATGAAAAAGGATTGGGGCGGTTGAGAAAAAGCTCATTGGCAAAAACGAAAAGCAGCACGGCAGGAAGCAGAAGCAAGAAATCTGCAGGAAGAGAACCTGCTAAGTGCAAAAAAACAATCGCTAATAAAAAAGAACCCAAAAAAACTCCGGAAAATTTCTGAACCCGGATCCCGTTCTTTTCAAGAAGCGAATAAAATTCTGCAAGCCCTAAAATATTGACAATAAAAAACAGCGCTGCAAATGTGTACCCGCCCATCAGCACTGCACCCAGCACAACGATGATAAAAATCGCCCCGGTTAATGTCCGTTGAAAAAAATTGCTCACAGGTGTTTTTGCTGAATTAAAATTTTTGCAAAGATGACATCTTCTTCTTTAACAAAAATTTCTATATCTCCGAAAGCATAGCTCGAATCCTTTTTATTTACCTCGATGGATTCAATATCGTTTTCCTTAAGCAGGGAACGCACGATGCTTACGATGTGCGGCTTATCAGTAAAGTAAATTCGTTCCCACCCTTTTTCCATAAAAAATTATGTTGCAGCAGCATCATCATCAAGAAGAAAAACATAAATTGCTTTAGGCCCGTGCGCTCCTGTTACCAAAGTTTTTTCAATGTCTGCCGTGCGGCTGGGGCCACTCAGGAAACTTACCATAGACGGAAACAGGCCGCGGTATGAGTTTCTTACTTTAATCAGTGCATCTTTAATATCGGGCACAAGCTGCGAAGTAAATGCAATAACAGCATGTATAGGGGAAGCCACAACAGATTTTCTTCCGCCTCTTTGCTGCGAACTTACCAGCACGGTTCCCGTACGGGCAATCAGCGCTTCGCACAAAGTAAAAGAAACATCTCCTTCGGTCAGATTTTTTTCTTCCGAAGAAAAACGAATACCCGCCTTTTGAAGATAACCGGCAATTTTTTCATCGGCGGTAAAAATATTTTTCAGGGAAAGCTCTTTAACAAAAGAAGAGAGATTGGAAATCAAAGCTGCTTCATGCTCACAAAAAACAAAATGCCCCCCGATAGCGGAAAACGAATGGGCAAAATTTATTTCAAGGGCTTCTGCCGGCTGAACATGAACAGGCGATTCAAAATCTGTATGCGGAAAAGGGTTGGCTACTTTATGCGTAAGCGCATTCCGGATTTTCTTAAGGATTTTTTCCCGCGAGGTACTTTCCAGCATAAAGAATAGTTATGTGTTAAATCGCGAACAGGAATTATTCTTTCGACTCCTGCGTCAATGGAACCTTATTTTCTGATGGAGCAACGACAGGAGTTCCGTTTTGATTTGCGGTTGAACCTGAAACCGGGGCACTGTCTTCAATAAGTTTGGGTTCTTCAAACGGGCGCTTTCCAAAAATATCTTCAAGGTCTTCTTTAAAGATGACTTCTTTTTCCAGCAGCCGTTTTGCCAGTGCGTCCAGCTTTGTCTTGTTGTCTTCGAGGAGCTTTTTAGTGCGCAGGTAACAAAGGTCAATCATCTTTTTTACTTCCTCGTCAATTATCTCTGCGGTTTTTTCGCTGTATGGTTTGTTGAAAGTGTAATCCTGCCCACCGGTGGAATCATAAAAACTCAGGTTTCCAACGCGGTCGTTCAAACCATAGATGGAAACCATGGCGTATGCCTGTTTGGTGATTTTTTCCAAATCACTGAGCGCTCCTGTACTTATCGTTTTAAAAATAATTTCTTCGGCAGCACGTCCGCCAAGGGCAGCGCAGATTTCGTCAATCATTTGCTCCTTAGTGGTGATTTGCCTTTCATCGGGCAGATACCATGCTGCGCCTAACGCATTTCCCCTAGGGACAATGGTCACTTTCACCAGCGGATGCGCATGTTCAAGCAGCCAGCTTACCGAAGCATGGCCGGATTCATGATATGCAATCACTCTTTTCTCATGGGGAGTGATAATTTTATTTTTCTTTTCAAGTCCGCCTACTACACGATCAATGGCATCCATAAAGTCCTGCTTCTCGATGATTATTTTTCCTTTGCGTGCTGCAATCAGTGCCGACTCGTTGCACACGTTGGCAATATCGGCTCCTGAAAATCCCGGAGTTTGTCGTGCAAGAAAATCAATATCGAGCGACTTATCAATCTTAAGGTCTTTGAGGTGAACATTGAAAATTTCTTTTCGCCCGTTCAGGTCGGGGAGCTCCACAAAAATGGTACGGTCAAATCTTCCCGGACGCAGCAATGCGCGGTCCAGAACATCGGCACGGTTAGTTGCCGCAAGTATGATAACGCCTGAGTTACTCGCAAAACCATCCATTTCGGTGAGGAGCTGGTTAAGCGTGCTTTCTCTTTCATCGTTTGCGCTGAAAGACGGAGACCTGCCCCTGGCTCTGCCAATGGCATCTATTTCATCTATAAAAACAATACAAGGCGCTTTTTCTTTTGCTGTCTTAAATAAATCTCTTACGCGCGATGCGCCAACGCCCACAAACATTTCCACAAAGTCTGAACCTGAAAGCGAAAAGAATGGAACCTGTGCTTCGCCGGCCATTGCTTTTGCCAATAATGTTTTCCCTGTTCCGGGAGGGCCTACCAGCAACACACCCCGGGGAATTTTTCCACCGAGTGAAGTATATTTTTTGGGGTTCTTCAGGAAGTCTACAATTTCCATCACCTCAACTTTGGCTTCCTGCAAACCGGCAACGTCATTAAATGTAACTTTAACCTGCAGGTCTTTGTCAAATAAAGTAGCTTTTGATTTTCCAATGTTAAAAATCTGTCCGCCCGGTCCGCCGGCACCCACTCTTCGCATTAAAAACATCCAGAAAAGTATTATGATTCCTAAGGGCAGAATCCAGGTAAGAATAAAATCCCAGTATCCTTTGCTTTCGGGCTCATAATCAACCGGAACCCTCTGCACATCGGCCGGAAGGTCTTTTTGCGCTTCGGATAATTTCTTGTCGAATATCTCTGCCGGTCCTGTATTAATGTAATAGTGCGGTCCGGGGTTATCGGTATTGCCCCAGGACTTGTACTTCACGTCCTTATACTTATCCAGCTTAAGCCGGTCTTTTTTAATGTAAATATTTGCAACCTGGTTGTTTACCACTACGATTTTTTCCACGTCCTGGACTTGCAGCATATTGCGGTTAAATTCATCCCATGTTATCTTCTTAGGAGTTCCGTTAAAATTAAATATCTGCGTTGCAATAAGCACAGCAAGAATGATTCCGTATATCCAGTAAAAGTTAAAAGAAAACTTAGGCGACTTACCTTTAAGGGGAGGTGTCTGCCTGTTCTCGGTTTTTTTCTTTTCTGTATTCTTTTTTTCGCTCATGATATTAAAGGTCTCTGCATGTTGTCAAACAACATGCCACGGTACCTGTTCTGCTGTTTTGTCTGATGGGGTTAGTAATTTAGTGCAACGGTTCGAATTCGTGCGTCAGCCCAAAGGCGTTCGATACCGAAGAATTCTCTTTTTTCTTTTCTGAATATGTGAACCACCACGTTAACGTAATCAAGAAGTATCCACTCGGCATTTTCTTTTCCTTCCTTATGGGTGGGAAGTTCTCCCGAATGTTTATATACTATTTCCTCAACGCTATCGGCAATAGCCTCCACATGCGGGCGTGAATCGGCATGGCATATCACAAAAAAATCCGCTATGGCGCTTTTAAAATTTCTGATATCAATACTCACAATTTCCTGTCCTTTCTTTTCCTGCATTCCTTCTATCACCGAGCCGGCAAGTGTTTCCGACCCATCTGGCTTGGATGCCCTCTTACGCGGGCGAGTGGCTTTTTTTGTCTTCAAGTATACGCGGGTAATTTTTTGTGTTTGAATTTTTGGTAATTTTGGTTATCTTTTCACAAAAGTAACCAATTTTTCGAAGGATACAGCAGGCAGGAATGCATTCTCATCTTAAATTCAAACAGTGAAAACGAAAGAATTGTTAAAAACATTATTTACTGGAAAAAATACCGTCCGGCTCGAAAAAGTATCCTCCACAAACCTGGTGGCTTCAGAGCAGATTCTGGCTCATCACCCCCCGGATGGAACCGCTGTGCTGGCAAATTTTCAGGCGGCCGGAAAGGGACAGGCGGGGACGAATTGGGAAAGCGAAGCCGGAAAGAATTTATTGGTGAGTTATATATTCTATCCCGCTTTTATAGAACCGCGGGATTTGTTTGCCCTCAATAAAGCAATTACCCTCGGTGTTTATGATTACATAAAATCTGTTCTCAAAGCGCATGTTTCCATCAAGTGGCCCAATGATATTTTTTACCGCGATAAAAAAATAGCCGGCATACTTATAGAGAATTCAGTTACGTTTTCTGAAGTAAATCACTCCGTAGTTGGTATCGGCATCAATGTGAATCAGCAAAAATTCAAAAGCTATATTCCTGAGGCTGAATCCTTCAGGAACATAACAAAACAAAAATATGATGTTCAAAAATGTTTTGCGGGGCTAAGCAATTGCCTTGAGGTGCGCTACCTTCAGCTTAAGCGTGGAGGACATCGTTCCATCCATTCCGATTATATAAATGCGATGTACCGTTTTAGAGAATTTTTTTATTTCAGAAAAAAGGGAATTATTTTCAAAGCACGAATCATCGGTGTATCGGAAGATGGAAAACTGGTTCTCGAAGACGAAAAAGGAAAACCGGAAACGTTTCGCCTCAAAGAACTCGCCTTTGTTATCCACTCACCGAACCAATGGCAAAAGAATATTACCGGGAGAAAAGAAAAAAAGAAAAAAATTCAAACACTTTTATCTGCGGCAAATAATTCCTGAAGCTTTGCCGCCAGCATGTTCAGAAAATTAGTCAGCGGCCTTTCTGCAAGCATCTTAAGCATAGGATTAAGTTCGGCATCAAACTCAAGCTTTACATCGCATGGCTTGTCTCCGCTAATCATACATCGTAACGTAAAATCAACGGGCGCTTTTCCGTTACGTTCAATTTCAAGAAGCGAGTTAGGTAGTTTTTGTTTGAATTTCATCCCCAGCACCGTCATACCTTTAATGGTGAAACTGCATTCTTCAGATGTGGCCTTCCAGTCAACCACCTGCTCGGGCATAAGTTTTTCAAAATTTCTGAAGTCTCTCAGAAAATTATAAACTTCTGCTGCTGGTTTGTTTATGGAAACCGTATTGCTCTCTATGGTGGTCATATAATCCGCCGGTGAACTTGATTTATTATTTGTCAAGCTCCTCGTAAATAGAATTGCGGCTGATAAATTCCGGAACAATCTGTTTCATTTTCTTCACAAGCATCTCATTGTTCTGACTGTCGAAAAGCATGATAAGCTCAGCGATTTCTTTTTCAATCACATTGAAATCGTATTCCTTCACTTTGGCAATCATAATTTTTGGATGATGCGTGGGCATAGTGTTTTCCTGGTCGTTCAAAAGCTCCTCGTAAAGTTTTTCACCGGGGCGCAGGCCGGTGTACTCTATCTGGATGTCTTTACCCAGCGTAAGGCCGGAGAGCTGAACCATTTTTTTCGCCAGGTCATCAATCTTAACTGAGTGCCCCATATCAAAAATAAAAATTTCTCCTCCTTTTCCCATAGCGCCGGCTTCAAGAACCAGGCGGCATGCTTCGGGAATGGTCATAAAAAACCTGGTGATGTCCCGATGCGTTACTGTTACCGGTCCGCCTTCTTCTATTTGTTTTCTGAAACGGGGTATTGCAGAACCGTTTGACTCCAACACATTTCCGAAGCGCGTAGTGATGAATTTGGTTCCGCCTTTTGGAGAAGTAATTTTATTTAGAGACTGGATATAGATTTCTGCAATGCGTTTGGTTGCGCCCATCACGTTGGTAGGGTTCACCGCTTTGTCGGTAGACACAAAAACAAATTTTTCAACACCATATTGTACGGAAAGGTCTGCCAGCACGCGGGTTCCCGTTACGTTGGTATTTACCGCTTCAGAAGGGTTTTGTTCCATCATAGGCACATGCTTGTAAGCAGCAGCATGAAAAACTATCTGCGGGTTCAGCGCATCGAATAAACGTTTCATACGGTCACGGCTTCTAACGTCACCGACAACGGCTTCGTAATTTTTGAAACCGAGTTTTTCTTTCACTTCCAGCTCCAGCTCATACAGCGGAGTTTCAGCATTGTCGAGCAGGATTAAGAGCGAAGGAGAAAAAGGCACCAGCAGCTTGGCAATTTCACTGCCGATAGAACCTGCCGCGCCTGTAACCAGTATTCTGCGCCCCGAAAAATCATGACGGATGCTGTTTTCATCCAGTTGTATTTCATCGCGGTCGAGCAGGTCTTCAATTTTTGTCCTGCGAATCTGGCGGAAACTGAGTTCGCCATTTATCCAGCGGCTCACCGGCGGAATATCGAGCACTTTAACGTTATAAGCAAGGCACAGTTCTATAATTTCTTTTTTGCGATGAGCAGAAACGTTGCTGATGGCAAGGATGAGATGAGATGCTTCTCCTTTTGCGAGCAGTTCCTTGAATTCTTTCTCGCTGCCATAAATTTTAATTCCTTCCAGGAGCTTGCCATGCTTATTTGAATCATCATCGACAAAAGCGACAACACGGTAACGCGCGCCCGCATCTCTGTCTAATGTACGTTTGGCAATTGCTCCGAAATCGCCTGCGCCATATATAATCACATTTTTGCGGTCTCGTATGGTATTGCTTAGTTCAAGGTACAGTGTTTTTACCATGACCCGCATCGCACTCATTGCAAAAACAGTGGTAATAAAATCAATGATGACAATTGAATACGGTATAACGTTTTTTTGTGTTATGCTATATGAAATAATATTTGCCGTCACAAAAATCACGGAGCCCGAAATAACAGCAACAAAAATGCGCTGTGCATCGCGCGTGCCTGTATAGCGTATAATCCCCGCGTAGGTGCGCCATATTAAAAAGCTGCTCGCCCGCACAAAGAGAACAAAAGGAAATACATAGTAGAACGACTGGATTTCATTTTGAGGAATTGCAAAGTTGAAGCGGAGCAAATAGGCAAGCAGGACCGAGCAAAGGCAAATAGCCAGGTCTATGCCGAATATAATCCAGCGGGGTGTGTGCTTGCCGGGAAGTTCCATCAATTCAAGATTCTGTCAAAGATATTATTTCCGATGAAATCAAGTTTAAGGAAACATTATGAGTTGACGGCCAATGGCCGTTTTTGCTAATAACGTATAACATATAACTTATAACCTATATCTTGGTCGTGCAAAATTTCATATAAAATATTTTATCAGGATGCCCAAGGTATTGTATATAGCTTCACACCGCAGGAACCGCTCGCCCAGCCAGCGTTTCCGCTTTGAGCAATACATGGATTATCTTAAGCAGCATGGATACGACTATCATTTTTCCTACCTCATTTCGGAACAGGATGACAAATTATTCTACCGGCCGGGCAATTTTTTCAATAAAGCCCGCATCTTTTTAAAGAGCGCCTACAAGCGGTGGAAGGATGTGATTGATGAAAACATAAGGCACTATGACATTGTGTTTATACAGCGGGAAGCATTCATGACGGGCTCTTCCTTTTTTGAAAGGAAGTTTAAGAAATCAAAAGCAAAAATAATTTTCGATTTTGACGATGCCATCTGGCACATGGATGTGAGCGAAGCCAACCGGAATTTCTCATGGCTTAAAAACCCGGGCAAAACGGTTACCATCATTGCGCTTAGCGATTTGGTGTTTGCAGGCAATAATTATTTAGCCGCTTTTGCCAGGCAGTTCAACGAAAATGTTGTAGTTATTCCTACCACGTTAGATACAAATTATCATGTTCCCGCGGTTCAACGGGAGGAAAAAAATTCCCTCTGCATCGGCTGGACGGGGAGCATCACCACCATAAAACATTTTGAACTGGCAGTACCTGTTTTGAAAGCCCTCAAAAAAAAGTACAGTGAAAAAATTCACTTCAAAGTTATTGGTGACAGCAGCTACCGCAACGATGAGCTGGGGATTACAGGAAGAGCATGGAATCTTGAAAATGAAATCAAAGAGTTGCATGAAATAGACATTGGTATTATGCCGCTGCCTGACGATGAATGGTCGAAGGGAAAATGCGGGTTCAAAGCATTGCAGTATATGTCATTGGAAATTCCTGCTGTGATTTCTCCCGTGGGAGTGAATACAGAAATAGTGAGCGATGGCGAAAACGGCTTTCTCGCCTCTGATGAAAATGAATGGGTAGAAAAAATTTCACAGCTCATTGAATCAGAAGAATTGAGAAAGAGCATTGGACAGAAAGCGCGCCAAACCGTCATAGAGCGCTACTCGGTAGAATCACAAAAAGAAAATTACCTGAAGTATTTTAATATGCTGGCGGGGAGGTAGGGAGGTTCTTACATCTTAATGATTCTCCTCGTCACCATTCCTTTTTTAGTTTGAAGTGTAACGAGGTAAAGACCCACAGGCTGGCGGCTCAAATCCATTGTTAAATAGTTTAATGGTTCAATAGCCGAATTGTAAATAACTTGTCCTTCGGAGTCGATCACACGTATTGTTCCTTCATCGGCAGCATTAATATTAAAGATGCCATACGAAGGATTAGGATAAATATTTACTGCTGATGTTACATCATACTCCTGCGTGCCGAGCCACTGCATGAGTTGTGCCTGGCTGATGATGGCTGTGTAAAGAGAATCGTTTGTGGTCCATGCGGGGCGGATGACTCCGTTATAAGCGGAGTTCCCTATGTAATGATGATACCAGTTAGTAACCGTAGCCGGGGTAACTGAAACGGGAACATTAAAGAATGTGCTTCCACCGTCAAAAGAAAAAAGCAAACGTATGTCATGTTGCGTTGCAGGATTATTCTGGTTGTAGTAAACAATATACAGGTAGCCGGTAACCGGGTCAACGGTTATCTGCGGCCATTTCTGGTTGGTGCTTATATCGCTGGCTATGCTTGTAATATTCCATGAGTTTCCGCCATCGGTTGATTTGGCAAAATAAATATCGGTGTCGGTTCCCGTCATGTCCAGTTCCCACCAGGTAATGTACAGGTTGCCTCCGTAAATGCTGCTGCTCACATCACAGGCAATGCTGGGCATACAGTTGTAACCATTGCCGCTGTTAAAGAAAGGGCGAAGCTGCGTATCAAAGGCAAGCCAGGTAGCTCCGTCATCGATTGATTTCTGGAAATAAACACCTGCAGAATTTTCCCACACTACATAAAGCTGGCCAGGCAGCTTTCCTACCGCCGGTGCGGCACCCCACTGAATACCCGGGTATGTTTGCGCATTCACGTAGGTAGCGGGTGTCCACGTTACGGCACCGTCAGATGATTTTGAATAGCCCACTTTGTCGGTTCCCGTTGTAGGAATATACACAGCGTAAAGTTCGTTGGTAGATGGGCGCAGGCAAACCATTTCCTTATCATACAATGCCGGAACATTATTGTCAAAACTCCAGTGCTGCCCGCCATTGAAAGATTTTTGAACGGTGATATTAGGAGGAGAAATTCCCCAGTTATGGAAATAATAAAAGTTACCGTTATAGTCGGCAACCATGCAAGCATCATAAGCCCATTGTCCCCGGGTGATGGTATCATTCTGGCAGGTGTCCCAGCTTAAACCCGCATCAGCCGAGTAATAGCTATACGCACAGTTGGTAGCGGCAACAATTCTATTCGTGTTAGTCGGGTCAATACAAATACTTGGCTCGGTGCATCCCGTTGGAGAAATTAAAACATTGGTGAATTGTGACTGAGACTTACCATGCGAGAAAGCAAGAATGAAAAATACTATAGCTGTAATTTTTTTCATGGTAAACAGGTTGAGAATATAAAAGTAAAACAAAATTACGGAACCTGCATCAGGCCGCTTGGGGAGATGCCGTCTTCACGATTGAAAACTTATTTTTCAGTGAAAGAAAGAAGGATTCTATGTAATAATAGCTCACATGGCTAATAAGCACTGTAATGGAAACAGCAGTGAAAATTTTAAGCAGACCAAACCTTGCATCATGCGGAAATACTGCCATCACAATGTAAATGGCAATCATGTGTGTGAGATATAAACCGTAACTGATTTTGCCCAGCCAGTTAAGTATGCGGAATGAACCTATCTTGAAAAAAGAATTGGCAGAATAATTTTGTTCAACAATTACAAAGCCGAAAAACAAAATGGGCAAAAAGTGATTGATGTATTTGTACCAGGGAATAGAAAGCAAAAGATGCCGCTGAAAAAGCATGAGCCATATACAGGCGATGTAAATAAAAAAAGTTGACGCTTTATTTATTATTCTGAAAAAAGCCCTCACCTGTTGTGGCTTCACGAAGCAAACCCAGGCAAGTAATCCGCCAAAGGCCAGAAAACGGAAACAGCTAAAGAGGTGAAAGTTACGCTCCGCAAATGTATCTGCATGGATAAAAAATATTTCTGATAAAATAATAATTGCGAGCAGTAAAAGCGGAAAAAACTTTTTCCGGCTGAATGCATAAAACAGCAACGGCCATGTAAGGTAAAACTGCTCTTCCACCGCTACACTCCATTGTACTCCTAGTATTCCTGCCTTTGGAAAGCCATTATAGATGTTATCGAAGTTGGCAGCAAAAACCGAATACAAAAAACCGCTCGCAGTCTCTTCAAAATTTTTTCCAGCAAGATGCATAAGCCAGGGATAAATTAAAAACCCCACAATCAGTGTAAGGTAATACAAGGGCCAGATACGCAGCACTCTTCGTACATAAAAGTACGGCACGTTAAGCTTGCCGCGCTTTTCCCGCTCGCTGAACATTAAATACGTAATTAGAAAACCACTCAATACAAAAAAGAATTTTACTCCCAGGTGCCCTCCTTCGCCTCCGAATACCAGCAGGAATTTAAGCGCTTTGTAGAATGATGTGTCGGGATACATAAACCACCAGCCGCAATGAAAAAGTATTACGGAAAACGCAGCGATAGCTCTAAGCCCGTCCAGGTTTTTAAAATATATGGTATCGCCGGAGGTACTCACAGTTTAATTTCTGTTTGATTCATTTGCTCAAGCCGCTTAAATATTGCCGTCTTAAAAAAACGTGTATCTATAAACTTAATGGTGAAAGCCGCATATAAAACCAGCAGCGCAAACACAGGAACATGGAATCTTCCTAACCCATAAAAGAAAGTGCTGTACAAAAAACTCATTATCATAAAAAGTAACAGTATAAATAAATCAGCAGAGCGGAATTTGTCTTGTAATATTTTTATTCCGAAACCGACAACGGTTGCAAGCGCGTATAGCCAGTAAACAATCAGGTAAAAAGCATGCTTGTATTTACCATACCAGGGCCAGATGGCATCATCAAATAAAACTCTTAGTTGCAGACCGGGTTTAAATTCTGTCATGCGGGTGTAAAAATCCATACTTGCGGGAATCAACCACAGCTTTAAAAACTTGAGCGGAATTATTTTCAACTGGAACCCGGCATTATTTTTCCATGAATCTTTTGCCCACGCTTTAAACAATGAATCCTGTTCGAGACAAAGGCACTTTGAATTGAGCTGCAGAGTAGCCAGGTAATTTTCTTCTTTATCGGGCGGCAGATAATTCAAGCTCTTGTTTGTGAAATGCCATGAGCCGTCACCGTTGAGGTTATTTCCTCCGTACATGGCAGAGCCCGAACCAAAGCTGAAGGGGCTTACCTTTTCAAAGAGAAAATAATTTTTCCATGCGTTTAAGAATAATGCAAGCCCAAGGAAAAATACCGTTGCAACAACCGGCCTGTAATTTTTTTTTGCGATAGGAGGTAAGAGCAGCAACGGCAATGCAAAAATGTACTCAAATTTTGTCAGTACAAGGAAACACACACCGATAACAAACAGCACCGTGCTTGATTTTTTTTGAACCCCGTTTATAAGAGCTCCGCAGCTAAGAAGCAAAGCGCTTGCACAAAGCGATTCGGCAAGCACCATGGCGTTGGTCTGAAATATTTCGGGCGAAAAAAGCGCGAGCGCATAAGCCGTAATACACATCGCATAAGAGAAGTATCCTTTTGCAAAAAGATTAGTCAGCAAATAATAAAGCGCCATGCAGAAAGCCAGCGACTGAATTATAGCAATCATTATCTGCTTATTCCATGTGACGAGCTTTATGGCAGCCAGGAAGAGGGGATAGCCGGGAGCAGTATTGCAATGCATGGCTGCATCCATTCCCGAAAAATTAAAAGAAGCAAAATCGTTTGCAGCCGACAAATACCGTAATCCGTCAGGACCGATGCCATACTTATATATCATCAAATCGGTGACAACCAGCAGAAGATGGATAACTGCAATCAGCACAAAATATTTTTTCTTCATCAGGAAAGGCACAATTTCAGAAGTTCAAAAATAGAAAAGAGGGGATAACCTTAAATTCTCTTATTGAACTCTGACTATTCCCTATCTTAGCACGCATAATTTTTATGGAGACAATAGAAGAAACTTTAAAGCAAACTGCACTTACCGAAGTGCACACCCGCCTTGGCGCCAAAATGGTTCCCTTTGCGGGATACCTTATGCCGGTGCAATATGAAGGCATCACGGCAGAGCATCAAACAGTGCGCAATGGTATAGGCGTATTTGATGTCTCTCACATGGGCGAATTTATTTTTAAAGGACCGAATGCGCTTGATTTAATTCAACGCACCACATCGAATGATGCGTCCAGGCTTTTTGTGGGGAAAGTTCAATACTCCTGCATACCCAATGAACAAGGGGGCATTGTAGACGATTTGCTCGTGTACCGCGTAGAAGAAAATGTATACATGCTGGTGGTGAATGCATCCAATATGGAAAAGGACTGGAACTGGTTTATGAAAAATAATACCAAGGGAGTGGAGATGCACAACATATCCGATAAGACTACGCTCCTTGCCGTGCAGGGGCCCAAGGCGGTTGATGTACTGCAGCCGCTTACAGATATGGATTTGAAGAGTATGGAATACTATACTTTTCAAAAAGGAAAATTTGCGGGTGTAGATAATGTGTTGGTTTCAGCAACGGGATATACAGGTGCAGGCGGATTCGAAATTTATTTTGAAACCGTCTCATCGCAGAAAATTTGGGATGCTGTTTTTGAGAGTGGAAAACCATTCCGTATAAAACCGGTTGGACTAGGCGCCCGCGATACGCTTCGTCTTGAAATGGGTTTTTGTCTTTACGGAAATGATATTGATGATACCACCTCTCCGTTGGAAGCAGGGCTGGGATGGATTACAAAATTTACCAAAGATTTCACGGCAAAAAATATTTTACTTCAGCAGAAAGAAAAGGGCGTGAGCCGGAAATTAGTTGGCTTCGAAATGATTGACCGCGGCATTCCACGACAGCATTATGAAATAACAGACAAAGAAGGAAATATAATCGGAGAGGTTACCTCGGGCACGCAATCACCCTCGCTGCAAAAAGCAATCGGCATGGGATATGTGAAGACAGAATATTCGAAAGAAAACACGGAAATCTTTATTCGGGTAAGAAATAACTTATTAAAGGCGGTGGTGGTAAAAATTCCTTTTTACAGAAAATAAGTTGGAATAATTTATTAGTTTCGTTGAACCAAACAAGAGCATCCTCTTTCTTAAACGAAAGACTATGACAGAACCCAAACCTGACAAGCTAACTTTGGATGCCTGTTTTTCACCTTACCTATATCCGATATACGAGGATAACCACAGCATTGTAGTCATCATTGATATTCTTCGTGCTACCTCTGCTATCTGCACGGCATTTGAGCATGGAGCGGAAAAAGTAATTCCCGTTGCCACTGTTGAGGAAGCAATGGAATACAAAAGCCATGGTTACCTGGTAGGTGCAGAACGAAATGGTGAAGTTGTTGACGGGTTCGATTTTGGTAATTCACCTTTCAGTTATATGGGAGAAAAAGTAAAAGGGCAAACTGTTGTAATTACTACTACCAACGGAACGCATGCCATACAGGTTGCCAGGCATGCCTATAAAGTGGTTATCGGTTCGTTCCTGAATATAGATGCGCTCTGCAATTGGCTTATGGAAGAGAACAAGAATATTTTGCTTTTATGTTCAGGATGGAAAAATAAATTCAATCTCGAAGATGCTTTATTTGCGGGGGCAGTAACGGAAAAAATTTCATCGTTAAGTGAAACTTACCAGCATGGCGATGCCTGCCTTGCTCTTAAATATTTATACCAGCTTGCCGAA
Source organism: Bacteroidetes bacterium 2013_40CM_41_45 (assembly GCA_002215675.1). Classification (GTDB taxonomy): domain Bacteria; phylum Bacteroidota; class Bacteroidia; order AKYH767-A; family 2013-40CM-41-45; genus 2013-40CM-41-45. Next base: position 261,129 of record NGFH01000004.1, read on the forward strand.
CAGGACCCTTATAAGTTTCTGAATCATTCTTCGCATAAGGAGCGTTTGGCGCGCCTCAACCTTAAAAAAGATATCAAGTATTGTCTCACCCCCAATCAAACGGATGTCATACCTGTTCTTCACGGAACCACGCTGGTAAAAATGGAGCCCAAATTTTCTGAAGTTAGTGAGTGATGAATCGGCTTCGCCTGTTTTCATTCCTCTTCCTTTTGCTTTTTCTTCTTCCGCAGGAAAATATTTTTTCGTGGGGATTCTGGGCGCACCAAAAAATAAACCACATGGCTGTGTTTACATTACCCCCTGATATGATTCTGTTTTACAAAAAGAATATTGATTACATCACCGACCATGCGGTAGACCCTGACAAAAGAAGAAACGCAATTCCCCGGGAAGCGGCCCGGCATTATTTTGACACTGAACATTATGGTGCCAGCGATTCTGTTCCCGGATTTTGGAAAGATGCCGTTGCAAAATACGGAGAGGATTCGCTGAACAATTATGGAATTGTTCCCTGGTATATTGTTAAGATGACGTACATGCTGACGGATGCATTTTTAAAAAAGGATGCATACCTTATTCTCCGCTACAGTGCGGAACTGGGACATTACGTTGCCGATGCGCATGTGCCTTTGCACACCACCGAAAATTACAACGGTCAGCTTACAGACCAGGAAGGCATTCATGGTTTCTGGGAATCACGGCTTCCGGAATTATATGGAGAGAATTATGATTACTTTACGGGAAGAGCAAAGTACATTGAACATCCGCAAACAGAGGCATGGAACATTGTGCATGAGAGCTTTGCTGCTGTTGATTCAGTTATTGGGTTTGAAAAGTTGCTGACAAAAACCTACCCGCCCGATAAAAAATTCAGCTACGAGCAGCAAGGCACAGCAACTAAAAAAGTTTACTCGAGAGAATTTTCAGAAAAATATAATGAAATGTTGAATGGAATGGTTGAACGCCGCCTGCGGCTTGCCATTCAGAGGGTAGGCGGATACTGGTATACCGCATGGATTAACGCGGGAAGCCCCCGGCTCGATATGGACCTGACAGAGGAAATTCACAAAAAAATGCAGGATAGCACGCAAGTTGAAGGGCAGTCTGGGCAAACCGGAAAGTTGAAAACTAAGGGGCACATCGATTAGATTATTTTCTTATTTTCGCAATGAAGAAACATGAAAACAATCCCTTCACCCAAGATTAGCGGATATCGGTCAAATATTTTTGAATCATAAATAAATTTATAGCATATTGCAACCTGAAAAGTCATTTTTACATCTTAAATCAATATAAACTCATCAAATTATAAATCATGAAAACAATCTACGCCGAGAAGGTCAGAAAATTTTTTCTGATTCTCTCCTTAAGTACAATTTTTATTTTTTCAGGTAATGTATCCTATGCCACGCACTGTGCAGGAGGCGACATACAATTTTGTTGGGTTGGACCGGGAGTAAATGATTACCGGTTCACGTATACTTTCTATCGCAATTGCGGAAGCCCTGCTAATTGGAATCCTGCTCCTGAGCCTGCTTCAGTAACGCTGAGACTGATTTCAGCAACGTGTGGAATAAATACAGTATTTACACTGAACCAGGCGCCCCAGCCAAACGGAACAGAGGTTTCTCTTGCATGCGGCAGTGTTCTTACCTCGTGTGATACTGCTATTGGTGGTGTTCAGGGATACAGAAAGTGGGTTTATGTTGGCAATTATACTTTGCCTACCCAATGTACCGACTGGGAATTCAGCGTAGACGTAAATGCACGTAACCAGAATATTACTACTCTCAATAATCCGGGAGGTCAAAGTTTGACGGTGCGCGCTACGTTGAACAATGTACTTGCACCATCGGATTGCTCCCCGGGTTTTTCCAATCCGCCGCTTGCATTTCTTTGCGTAAACCAGGCTATGACTTATAACCATGCTGCTATTGATGCCGATGGAGATTCTCTTGTATATAGTTTGGTCGACCCCCTTCAATCGATTGGCAACGTGATTCAGCCGGTTAATTACCTGCTGCCATTCAGCACGGCAAATCCCCTTTCAAACACCAATTTAGTTCTGAACACGCAAACCGGTGAACTGAATGTGACACCTACTGCAAACGGAGAATTGGCTGTGCTTGCTTTCCGTGTTGATGAATACAGAAACGGCCAGTTGATAGGAAGTGTAATGAGAGATATGCAGGTTTATGTAATAGTTTGTAACAATGATATTCCTGTTGCATCCGGATTAAACAATACCATAAATTATGCTGCAACTATTTGCTCCGGTGTGCAATCATGTTTTACCATTAATTCTTCTGACAATAATCCAAACGATACCGTAACCATGACATGGAATAATGGTATTCCGAGTGCATCTTTTGTTATTGCAGGTACCCCGCATCCAATAGGAACTTTTTGCTGGACTCCTACTGCTGCTGATGCCGGACTCAATGTATTTACAGTTCAGGTTCGGGATAATGCTTGCCCTATCAGAGGCGCTCAAACATTTACATATTCAATAACAGTTGCTCTGCCTCCTGTTATCGGCTTTGCCGGTGACCCCAGTATTTGTGTGGGTGATTCAACCACCATTACGGCAGCGGGAGCTGTTAATTATGTATGGTCCCCTAATTCATTTATCAATACTACTTCCGGTTCGGTTGTAACCGTTTATCCTCCGCAGACGCAAGTATACACCGTTCAGGCTACAAGCGCTGACGGATGTACAAGCACCAGTTCTATTTCTATTATTGTCAGCCCGAACCCAATTGTATTTACACCTTCTAACCCTGCAGTATGCCAGGGCGGAAGCATGACGGTAAACGTAACCGGAGCTTTTTATTATACATGGTCTCCTGCGACAGGTATTATCAGCTCAAATCCTGACAGTTCTTCCGTAGTGCTTGGCCCAAGCCAAACGACTATATATACGGTTGTCGGTCACTCACAGGAAGGTTGTACCGGATCAGGCACATTCACCTTTACGGTGAATCCAAATCCTATCCCTGTTGTCGGAAGCAATTCTCCGATATGTGCCGGTGCACAGCTTAACCTTACAGCGAGTGGTGGCACAATATATTCCTGGACAGGACCTAATAGTTTCTCTTCAGCAAATCAAAATCCTTCTGTCTCAAATGCTACTGTAGGAGCAACAGGAAATTATTCGGTGATTGTTACCAATGCCAACAATTGTTCGGCTACCGGCTCGGTAAGTGTTACTGTTAATGCTAATCCTGTTCCTGTAGTGGGAAGCAACTCACCGATATGCGCAGGTTTCCCGCTTAACCTTACCGCAAGCGGTGGTACCGGTTATTCCTGGACGGGACCTAATAGTTTCTCTTCAGGAAATCAAAACCCTACAATCTCGAATGCTACAGTGGCTGCATCAGGAAATTATTCAGTCATTGTCACTAATGCTAACAATTGTTCATCCACAGGCTCAGTAAGTGTTACTGTTCATGCTAACCCTGTTCCTGTGGTTGGAAGCAATTCACCCATATGCTCCGGTTCACAACTTAACCTGACCGCAAGCGGTGGCACAGGATATTCCTGGACAGGGCCTAATAGTTTCTCTTCAGCAAATCAGAACCCTTCCATCTCCAATGCTTCTGTTGCTGCTACCGGAAATTATTCAGTAGTGGTAACCGATGCCAACAATTGTGTGTCTACCGGTTCTGTAAGCATTACAGTTAATGCTAATCCTGTTCCTGTGGTTGGAAGCAATTCACCCATATGCTCCGGTTCACAGCTTAATCTTACCGCAAGCGGTGGCACAGGATATTCCTGGACAGGGCCTAATAGTTTCTCATCAGGAAATCAGAACCCTTCCATCTCCAACGCTTCTGTTGCTGCTACCGGAAATTATTCAGTAGTGGTAACTGATGCTAACAATTGTGTATCCACCGGTTCTGTAAGCGTTACTGTTAATGCTAATCCTGTTCCTGTGGTTGGAAGCAACTCACCGATTTGTGATGGCTCACAACTTAACCTTACGGCAAGCGGTGGCACTGGTTATTCCTGGACAGGGCCTAATAGTTTTTCATCAGGAAATCAGAACCCTTCAATTCCCGCTGCTTCAACGGCTGCAACAGGAAATTATTCAGTAGTTGTTACGGATGCCAACAATTGTGTATCCACCGGTTCTGTAGGTGTTACTGTTAATTCTAATCCTGTTCCGGTAGTTGGTAGTAACTCTCCAATCTGTGCCGGTTCACAGCTTAACCTTACTGCAAGCGGTGGCACTGGATACTCCTGGACTGGACCTAATAGTTTCTCGTCAGGAAATCAGAATCCTTCCATCTCCAATGCTCCTGTCGCTGCTACCGGAAGTTATTCAGTAGTGGTAACCGATGCCAACAATTGTGTGTCTACCGGTTCTGTAAATGTTACTGTTAATGCTAATCCTGTTCCCGTAATCACACCTAATGGCCCGCTTAGCTTCTGTATCGGAGGTTCTGTTACCCTCGATGCCGGAACATGGGTTTCATATTTGTGGAGCGGCCAGGGAGAGATAACTCAAACGATAAATGTAACGGTAAACAGAACGGTTGATGTAACTGTTATGGATGCCAACGGATGCTCAGCAATGTCTGCTCCTGTTACTGTTACTGTTAATCCTCTTCCTCCTGCAGTGGTAACTCCTCCGGGTCCTGTGCTGGTTTGTTCCAACAATCCCGCAACACTTTCAGCAAATACCGGTATTGGTTATCAGTATCAATGGTTCTTTAATTCTACGGCAATTCCGGGTGCAGTCAACAGTCAATATCTTGCAGCCGGAGCCGGGCTTTATAAAGCACAAATTACAGACGCAAACGGATGCTCATCTACTTCGAACGAAGTACAGGTTATTGCCGGAGTTGGCCCTGATGTTACTATATCATCTCCGCCACCTTTTGGTTGTCAGCAAAATGCTATCTTCATTGGATATGGCCCTCAAAGCATAACCCTTACAGCGGTTGCTCCCGGGGCTGCTTCATACCTCTGGTTCCCTGATAGTCAGACAACTCAATCTATCGATGTTACTCAACCGGGTGAATACAGCGTTATTGCTTATGATGTCAATGGATGTCCGTCTCCAAGCCCGGCAGTGCTTTCACCGGCTATCCAGATGATTGATATCCGTTGCGGCCATGATTTAAAGAAAGTAATCCTTTGTCACGTTCCGGAAGGTAATTTCTATAACCCTCAGACCATTTGCATAGGGCCGTCCGCAATTGAGCCCCACCTGAGACTGCACCGCTGGGATTGTTTAGGGCCTTGCAGCTTATACTACCCACAGCGCAGCACGGATGTAGTAGAAGATTTTTACGCGGTACCTTATCCTAATCCGTTCAATACAGCTTTCAATCTCCAGATATTCACTGCTTCTAATGAAGTAGTTTATGTGAAAGTGATTGACGTTATGGGCAGAGTGGTTGAATCATATTCTGAAGTAGATGAGCAAACCCAAATCGGGGAAAACCTTGGAGCCGGTGTTTACACCGCCATCGTTACCCAGGGTGAAAACAGACGGATGGTTCAGATTATTAAAACTGCGAGGTAAGCCGAAAATTTAAAACATGAAAAAACGTCCTGCAATTTTGCGGGACGTTTTTTTTTATGCACGCAGCTCTTTAAGAGCTTATTAAATTTTTATGCCAGCTTTTTTCAAAAGGAATTTCAAAGTCTGTTTCAAGCTCTGATTTATTTTTTACCAGCGTGTTGAAAACGGTTGTTTCGCCTGTTATTGTTCCTGTCTGCACCAGCCGTTCAAATTCATTTCTATCCGCAACGGAAACTTCACCCGTATTATTTCTATACGCAAACAGCATACGGTTAGTCAGGGATATTCCCAGTTCACCTTCCAGTTGCAGGATAAAATGAACTGATTTATCAATGGAGCATCCGCTTGCCATGGCCTGCTTTTCATCAACCAGCATCAGCAAAAAAATACCGTAGCGGATTTCAAAGCATGCTTTCAGCTTAGCTCCGTGCGCGGTCCATTCATCTAAAAATAAGTTTGCTTTCTCTTCGATGGAAATAACTTCATCTTCCGAAAGTTTGCGGCCGCATTGGTAAACCCAAACACGGGAATCAGAAGGCATATCGTTGTAGCTGGTCATAATATCTTAAAGGTCTAGTGCGTTTGCAATCAGCTCAGCCACATCCTGGACTTTTACTTCGGCTTCTTTATCGAAATGTTTTACTCCGTCTGTCATCATGGTCATGCAGAAGGGGCATCCGGTTGCAATCACATCGGGTTTCAGGGCCAGCGCTTCTTCGGTACGTTCTACATTCACTTCTTTGTTTCCGGGTTCAGCATCTTTAAACATCTGCGCTCCACCCGCACCGCAACAGAAACCACGCTGCCGCGAACGTTTCATCTCTGATAATTCACTGTCCAGTTTCTCTATTACACTTCTTGGCGCTTCATATACTCCGTTTCCTCTGCCGAGGTAACATGGGTCGTGAAACGTAATTTTTTTTCCTGAAAATTTTCCGCCTTCTACTTTAATTTTTCCTTCGTCAAGCAGTTGCTGAAGTAATTGTGTATGATGCATCACCTCATACTTTCCTCCTAAATCCGGGTACTCATTCTTCAGCGTATTGAAACAATGCGGGCAAGCAGTAACTATTTTTTTTATGCCGTAATTATTCAGGGTTTGAATATTCATAAACGCCTGCATCTGGAAAAGAAATTCATTGCCGGCTCGCTTTGCAGGGTCCCCCGTGCAGGATTCTTCTGTTCCGAGCACTGCATATTTTATTCCTGCCCGATATAAAATTTTGACAAATGCTCTGGTTATTTTCTGCGCTCTCTCGTCAAAGCTTCCTGCGCAGCCCACCCAAAAGAGAATATCAGGCATTTCCCCTTTGGCGGCCATTTCAGCCATGGTGGGGACGGTGATTTTATCCCTATTTATTTCCATAATAAATTTCGCTTGCCCAGTTAAACCTGTCCTCCCTCGAAAATGCCCAAGGCGCTCCGTTATTTTCTATGTTCGAAAACATAACCGCAAGTCCTGATGGAACTTTAGATTCTTCCATCACCAGGTTTCTGCGCATGTCAACAATAAACGGAACATGGTCAATATCTACCGGGCATTCTTCAATGCATGCCATGCAGGTGGTGCATGCCCACAGTTCTTCTTCAGTAATATAATCAGAGCCGATTAATGATTTTCCGTCAGAAAAATTACTTCCACTCTTGATGATGCCGGGCGCTTTGTCTTTTGCCCTTCGCCTTAAATCAATAAAAAGTTTTCGTGGCGAAAGCAGCTTGCCAGTGATATTAGCAGGGCAAACGGCCGTGCATCTTCCGCATTCGGTGCACGTGTATGCATCGAGCATTGTTTTCCATGTAACATCTTCAATATCCTTTACTCCGAATCGCTGGGGCGGAGGAGTATCAGCACTTTGTTCAGATGGATTGAGCATGAGTTTAACTTCATGTGTAACCGACTCCATAGTATTCAACTTTGCGTAGGGTTCAAGGCGGGTAAAAAAAACATTCGGCACCGATGCAATAACATGAAAGTGTTTGGAGTAGGGGAGGAAATTGAGGAAAAAATAAATAATAGTGATATGAATCCACCAGTTTGTTTTTTCAAGCGTAGTAATCTGCTCTGGCCCCAGTGATGACAGGGCAGGAGTAAAATAAAAACTCACCGGAAAGGAACCGCTATAGTCATTGGAATCTGAAGTGACATAAGCTGTATTCATCCCTATAAGCGTTACCATCAGGATCAGGATTAGTGAAAGAATAAATGTAGCGTCTGTCCGTGATGAGGGTTTCATTTCAGGAGCAATAAAACGTTTCGGCTTAGTAAAATACCTGCGGCAAAGAAAAATTATGCATGATATGATAATAAGCAGCGCAAAAATGTCACTCGAAGCAGTTACAAAAGAATAGAATGGGCCTAGAAATGATAACGATTTTTTATTGCCTGTGATTCCGTCCATCATCATCTCCACGGAGCCGATAGTGATGACTAAAAATCCCCACCATACAAAAGCGTGAAGGATACCTGCTAACGGGCGTTTCATCATTTTACTTTGCCCGAAGGCAACAAGGAGTGTGGTAACCGTACGCTCACCTATTTTATCGAAACGGAATTCTTTTTTGGTAAGCCGGAAAATTTTAGCGAGACGGAAAATAGTAAAACCGAAAAACCCGAAAGATATCAGCGTTAGAATAATAAAAGCGCTTTGCTGTAATGACATGCTGTAAAAGTAAATATGTTAACGGAATTCGTAATGCGATTTTATACAAGTTATGCTTGCACGTTTTTCAGTTCCTCATATACTTCCTTTATAGGAAGTCCCATCACATTAAAAAAACCGCCTTCAATTTTTTTTATAATGCCCACCCGAGGAATGCTCTGAGATTCATTCATGATTTGCACAATCAATTCGGTTTTATGAATGCTCTCTAAAAACTCTATTTCTTCCTCTGAACATGGATTCATTCCTTGAGGCAAGCATTCCTGTGCGCCATAAGCTCCCGCCTTATCAAGCGGATTAAAGTTTTCCACGTAATATTTTATTTCACCCGGGGAAAGGTCCCTGAAATGCACCATAGACGAGACGCAAAAAATATTTTTACTTGTATGGCTTGTCAGGCAAACTGCAGTAAACACTTCATGTGTTTTTCCCGACATTTCCCTAAGCATTTCAACGGCTTCCTGTATGTCTTTTGGTTTGCCCAGCATTTTATTATCAAGCCACACAATTGTATCTGCCGTAATTAAAAGCTCATCGCCCCTAATCTCTTTCATAAATGCTTCTCCCTTTTTCTCCGCAAGAAAAAGAGCAATATTTTTTCCTCTTAAGTATTCCGGATATGTTTCGTCCACTTCTTTAATTCTGATTTCAAAATCAAAGCCGAGTGCGCGCAGCAGCGTCTGTCTTCTTGGAGAAGCCGAGCCCAGTATGAGTTTTCTTTTGGTCACAAATCAGGTGAGGAGGAAATAATACAGAGGAAGTATGGTAAGAATTCCAAGCAGCATTACTATTTTCAGTAGCGCGCTAAGCAATGAAAAGTCTTTTTTTTCTTTTGCCCTCAGGGTGAGTCCCAGAAGCAGGAAGAACGGCAATTCGAATTCCGAAAATATTTTCCAGAAGTTGAAGTATTGGTAGCTGTAAAAGAAATCATATAAAATTTTGCCTGCCAGCGTTGCAGTAAGAATTATCAGTACCGATATAATGACTTTAGATGTGGAAATACCCAATACAACCGGGATAGTTTTTCTGCCGGAAATTTTATCACCCTCCACGTCTTCCGCATCCTTCACAATTTCACGTATCAAAGAAATCATGAATGCAAATCCGGCATAAATATAAATGTAACTGAAGTTCGGATAAAAGGACGGCTCATAGAGGCCCACTATGAGAGGAACAAATGCAGACAATAAAGCAACGGTAAGATTACCTGCCAGTATGATTTTTTTTAACACTCCCGAATAAAGAGCCAGCAACGCTACGCTTGTTGCTTGCACAAACCCCAGCCAGAAATTCAGAATGGAATCGGCAAGAAAAAATGCTATGACAATTGAAATGGCGCTTAGGATAATGAAAGTATTTATAGCCGCGGCTCGCGAGATGCCGGCAGCAAAGCTTTTTTTCTGCGGCCTGTTTACGCGGTCTATACCGGCATCAAGGTTATCGTTTAGAATATACCCTGCGGCTGCAATAAGAATTGTTGAAAGAACGAGAAGAAAAAAATATTCTTCCGACATGTTCAGGGGAAACAACCCCGTATAATTTTTCTCTACTTCATACGCAGGCAGAATTAAATAATGACGAATAAGATATTGCGTAAAAACAATGATGAAAAGATTGACCGGTCGGATGGATTGTATGAATGACAAAAGCTTTTTCACCGGCATTCAGCTTAGGCGCAGCTAACAAATTGTAAATTTATTATTGCCACTTTCCCTGGACTTTCAGCGCCTGCTCAATAATATCGCGGACGCATCCCTCGCCTCCGCGAATGGGAGAAATGTAATGACAGATTTTTTTTATTTCCTCAGCGGCATCGTTCGGACAGGCAGCCAGGCCGCAGGTTTTCATTGCCTGCAAATCGGGTATGTCATCACCGATGTAGAGAATTTCTTCTTTTTTTAAATCGTGCTCAGCCATATAATCAATCAATGCATTGAGCTTATCATCGCAGTTCATTTCAATGTCCCGCACACCAAGCCCTTTGAGCCGCGAACGGACCTCTTCAGACTTCCCTCCGGATAAAATCAAAACCTTATAACCCGACTTTAAGGCGTGCTGCACGGCATATCCGTCACGAATGTGCATCACTCTTGCCTGTTCACCGCCCGGAACAAGAATCAGCTTACCGTTGGTAAGCACTCCGTCAACATCTAAAATAAAGCAGCTTATTTTTACGAGCTTCTCTTTATAACTTTCCACGATACGAATAACGAATTTGTACGAATATACGAATTACGAATTATGGACATTTTTCCTGATGCCGGAGCTTATCAACTCGTAAATAGTTTTTAATTCCGGGTCATCTTTCAGAATTTCGAGATGAGCTTTAAGGATTTCCTCATCACCCCTTTTTGCAGGGCCCGTCTGCACTTCAGAGGGGGAGCGATGCATAACATTTTCTGCAGTTGACTTGATTAACGGACGCAATAAACCGAACGAAATATTTTCCTTTTTAAGAATTTTTTCAGCAAGAGAATACAAATGGTTGCTGAAATTATTGGCAAACACAGCAGCAACGTGAAGAACCTTTCGCCTTTGTGATAAAATGATATGAACATCCCCATCGATGGAATATGCGAGCTCTTTAATTTTTTTTAATGTCTCATCATCAGATGCTTCAATGCATATGGGAAACGGCTCTGTTGGCAGCGAAATATTTTTATTCAGAGTTTGAAGAGGATAGAATACACCGTAATTTAAAGAAACATTTTTTAAAACATTTATCTCGTGAAATCCTGAGGTATGCATTACAATTTTATCCTTGACCCTGAATTTTTCAGAAAAAGATTTAAGAGCGTCATCGTTGATAGCGATAAGGTAAAAATCCGAGTCCGGGCTTATCTCTTCAATGGCCGAACAGGGGGTTGCCTGCACGCGTTCTGCAAGCTCATTCGCAAGTAAAATATGCGGGCTATAAACCTGTGCAATGTTGTATCCTTTGCTTTTAAACGCAATTGCAAAATAGGTTGCAACATTTCCTGAACCGATAATGGTGATTTTCATCACTTAGTTATTTAAAGTTTTTTCTCCTTTCAATTTTCGAATTCTCTTTCGTATGGTGAGCAGCATGCCAAAGATAAATATAAGACATCCTGTCCATAAAATATTAATACCCGGGAAAATAATTGCTTTCATGATGATAAATTCTTTCTTATTCGATTTTTTTTCACTCACTACGATTTCCATTTTTTCTTTTTCAGGGTCAATCCGGGTGAAGCCGAATTTCAAACCAAGCGTATCAAGTGTTGCATCTTTAGAAAACGAAACCATGTCTTTAATCACAAACACCGGCTCGGCCTGGTAATGGTTGAAACCTATATCGGTAATGCTAAGCTGCGCACCTACAGCGAGATCTTTTTCGCCCAAGCCCAGTGACGCTTTGTCCATATTTTTATTGAGCCGTGTAAGTACAATTAAACTGTTGCTTGCTGTAATTGTATCGCCAACGCCTATCACGTGAGTTGACGGCTTCCCATATTCATCTTCTTTACCTGCAGCAGGATTGTTATTTAAATCATCCAGCGCCGCATACGTGATATGTGTGTAAATATCCCTCGACAAAAAACGTTTTGTTGATGGTTCTGAAACATTTCCCATTCTTTCATTGAGCTGAACCACCGGGTGCAATTCAAATTGCTTTTCTTTTTTTCCTGTTGCGGGATTCTCCTTAAAGTATTCAATCGTATAGGTCAGGTTCACTCCTGCTCGCGATTTGCCTTTGTAACAAACAAAATATTCTCCCATAGGAAGCGTATCGCTGTGAAGCTCTATCAATATATTTTCGCGATTGGGAAAATCCTTACCGAGGTTAACCCCCTTTACATTTTGAGAGATAATTTGCTTTTGAGAATTTGAAATCAGTGCACCCATAAGAATGAGCCCGATACCGATATGCGCGGTTGAAGCGCCCGCTTTCTGTACATTTCCTTTCAGCACGCGGAAAAGATAATCGGCATTGGCGGTAATGGCGAATATGGTTGCAAAAAGCATGACTACATAATACACGTTTATTGCCCTCATAAAAAGTGTACCTACTGCGGCTGCAACAATAGAAATCACCAGCGAGGGAATAATTTTTTTATAGAAATCATTCATGCCGGTCTTTTTAAATTTCAGGAACTGCCCCACGGCAATCAGAGTAGAGATAATAATGGCAAGCGGAATCTGCCATGCATTATAATGTGAAATATTTTCTGCTGGCGGTGCAAGCTTTGCAGAAAAAATTTTATTTATGACAGGAATGGAAGTAGTAAACGTGATTTGCAGCGAGCTGATGACAAGCACCAGCGCCCCGATGTACATCCAGAATTCGCGCGATGTGATGCTGTCGTCTTCGCGGGGAGAAATTATTTTTTTACGCTCGCGGATGAGAAGAAACCCCGCAAGCAAAACAAAAAATGCCATGTAAATAACCAACTGGCCCGACATGCCCAGGTCGGTAAAGGCATGAACAGAAGTATCGCCCAGGATTCCGCTTCGCGTGAGAAACGTGGAGTAAAGCACCAGCAGAAAAGTCATTATAGTGAGAAAGAAAACCGAGAATAGCGAATGCCCTTTGTGATTGTAAATTATCATGACATGCGCTGCAGCCACCAGTGTAATCCAGGGAACGAGCGAAGCATTTTCTACCGGGTCCCATGCCCAGAAGCCCCCAAAGCTTAGCGATTCATAAGCCCATGCAGCGCCCATCAGTATTCCTGTTCCCAAAACCATTACTGAAAAAAATGTCCACGGCATAGAGGGTTTTATCCATTCAGTAGTTTTCCTGGTTATCAATCCACCAAGTGCATACGCGAACGGAACCACCGTTGAGGCAAAACCAAGAAACAATATCGGTGGGTGGATTACCATCCAGTAATTCTGCAACAGTGGATTCAATCCCCGCCCGTCATTGATTTTAGAGAGATAATCGGGCAGGGCGACAAACGGAAGACTGGCAAAATCAGGATGCTCGCGCAGGAGAATAAAAGGGTTTGTTCCTATTTTGTAATCAAAAACATATACACCCAATATCATGGAGCACAGGAATACCTGCACCGACATGATGATCGCCATTACTGGGGTACCCCACGTATTTTGTTTCCGGATGAGAAAGAAAGATATGATGATATCCCAGAAAATCCAGAGAAGAAAACTTCCTTCCTGCCCCTCCCAGAAACAGGCAAGGATGTAGCGCATGGGCATGATGGTATTGGAATGCTGCCATACATAATAGTATTCGAAGTAATGATTGAAGATGAGATAAAACATGATTCCGACAACAGAAAAAATCGAAACGGCATGAATGAAAAAAGCAATTTTGCCTGTGCGTTGCCAGCGCGCTTCTCCGGGGTTTTTTATCCCGATAAAATATGAAATGCAACTCAGCAGCGCACCAGTAAATGCAAGAACTATAAATAAGTTTCCGGCCTTGCCCCATGCAAGATGTTCGCCTAAGTATTGAATGTTGTTCATTGCAGCAAAACCGTTGCGAAGCTAATTAATGGATTTCGGATTGCGGATTTTAAATTGCGAATTATTGGTAATCCGAAATTTTTAATCTGAAATTCGCAATAGTTAAATAAAGGTATTAACTGGGCTTAATCGCCTTCGCAGCGTCCTGCGGGTTGTTGTATTTGGATGGGCATTTCATCAAAATGCTTGAAGCGTGAAACGCATCGCCATTCATTTTGCCAATGACTACAATCTGCTCGCTTTTTTCAAAGTCCTGGGGAGGGGCGGCATTAAGCAACACCTTTCTTTCAGCGCCCTCACTGTCCTTCATATAAAAAGTAAAAAGGTTTGGATTAATATGCGGGTCGTAAATTCTTTCCTTGTCATGGTTCAGTTTGCCGGCTACATGAAACACCTTTCCCTCCTTGGATTGAGCCACAGAAAACGTTGCATACGTGCTCGATTCGGCAACCGTGGTAAGTATGGCTGCCACAGCCGCAGCAATTACAATAAGTGCAACAATATGTGATTTTTTCATTCCTGAAAACGGTGAATTTTAAAGGGCAAAGTTAGCAAGAAACCGGAAGCAGGGATGAAGGGGTAATAGACTGTCTGAACCAGGATTCAGGTGATTACAGGATTAGCCGGATTAAATTTTGGGTTAATCAACCGCTTAAACTGCAAACTCTTTGCGCCAAAATTCAGGAGCAAGCCTATCTCAAGATTATACGCTTCAAGATAATTTTTGGCTTGCGCCATGTGCACATCTTCTAATTGGACAAGTGCTTTCAGCTCGACACTTATTTTTTCTTCGACAAGGAAATCAGCCCTACGTGTACCGATATTTTTTCCCTTGTAGTAAATGGGCATTTCATATTCGCGCTCAAAAGAAATATGCTGTTCGTACATTTCTATTTCCAGCGCCCGTTGATAGATGACTTCCTGGAACCCATTTCCCAACTGACTATGAACTTCCATTGCACATCCAATAATTTTTCCGGTGAGCTCAGAATACTTCATTGTCTCAATCTGCGTCATGAGTTTATTTTTTAATCCCGCGAATCTACAAATCCGCTAAATCATGGTTCAGACTACTTTTTCTTCGGCTCTGTTTTCTTTTTACCGCCACCGAAGCTAACCACAGAAAAATTGATATAGCGTTTTGGATTTTCTTTCATGTCTTTCATCAGGGCGCTTAAGCTTGACGCGGCATTGCTAAGGTTATTGTAAAGCGAATCGTTGTTAGCAAGCAAGCCCAGGGAGCCCTCGCCCCGGTTTATTTTTCCAAGAATCTTAGCCGTCTCCTCCAGTGATTTCCTTGTGGACGCAAGCGTGCCGGCAAGGTTGGCGCGGGCAAGCGTATCGGATATGGCAGAAAAATTATTAATGGCTGCGCTTATTTTGTCATTGTTCTTGTTGATGTTGTCGGTGATGGAACGGAGGTTTTTAAGGATTCCTCCAATGTTGGTCTGCTGTGCACCAAGCAGTGTGTCGAGGTTGGATGAAATGCTCTCAACAGAACGCAGCGTTTTCGAAATGCTGGCAAACGACTTTTTTAAGTTCTCCCTCGTGGTATCGTTGAAAACGCTTTGAAAAATCACCAGCACCGAATCCATTGAAGAAAGCAGCGTTTCTGCTTTTTCTTTTATGGGAGCTACCTGCGTACTAATATCTTCAGCAAAGCTGCTCTGGTTATCGGCAATCACGGTGTCACCATCTGCGGCAGGTATAGTTTCACTGCTTAAAATAATGCGCACAGATTTGGCGCCCAGCAAATCGGTATTGTAAATCTGTGCGGTAGATTTTTTTGGAATGGAAACGTTTCGGTCTATGTGAAACGTTACCAGAATTCTCCCACTGTTGTCGGGTATAATATTCAGGTAACGAACGGTTCCTATTTTCAACCCGTTCAGCATAACGTTATTGGAAGGAATCAGCCCGTCAACATGAGTATAGATGGCATACAGGCGGGTTTCGCGGGTAAAAAAATCCTTGCCCTTCAGAAAATTAATTCCCCATACAAGGACGGCAATGCCGGAAACCACGATGATACCTGTCTTTACTTCATTGGAGAGCTTGAACTTCATGGGTTGCAGTTATAAGTTATACGTTATAAGTTATACGAAAAAATGTACATGCATAAAAGCATATAACATATGACATATAACGTATAACGTATAACGTCTTTGTGGGGCGAAATTAATTCTTTTCCAACAACATCTTCGCTTCTTTCAGCGTGATGCGTGTGCCGTTATGATAGGCAACTACAAAAGCACCGTCAAAGCCGGCAGCGCGAAGCTGGTTTTGCCGCGCAATGGCTTCATTAAGTGCGGAATATTTTCCGGTCATGTATTTATACATGCCGTTTACATTTTCTGAAACAATATTTTTTTCGCCTTTAAAAAGAGGATTCGTTTCATTAAGAAGTTTTCCTGAAGTGGCAATCTGAACGGTGAAATAAACTTCAGCCGCATCGCTCACAGGTTTATGAACTTCTTTGGTTATTTCCGGCCTCGGCTGTTTTATTTTGACAACAGTATTCACAACCGGAGGTTTAGCCACAGTAGTTTCGGCAACAGGAGTGGGAACTTTCTCTGCAAGCTTTGCCTTTGCCATCGTGTCCCTTTGCGGCTTGACAGGTATGGTCTCAGCAGAAGACACAGGAACCTTTTCTGTAAGTTTTGTTTTTGCAACTGTATCCCATTGCGGTTTAACGGCAGTAGATTCCGCCTGTACCGGAACTTTTTCTATGGGCATTTTTAATTTAGCTGCTGTATCTCTCTGCGGTTTAACGGCAGTGGTTTCAACGACAGGTGCCGGAACTTTGTCAGCGAGCTTTGCTTTAACCACCGTATCTCTTTGTGGTTTAACGGCGGTAGATTCGGCAGCAGCTACCGGAGTCTTTTCTACAGGTGGTTTTGCCACCGATTTTTTGAGCTCTTCCCTGGGCTGGGGCGGCTTAACTGCTTCCGGCCTTGGTTCCGGTACTTTTGCTTCCTCAACGGGTGAGGTATCTGCCAGGACAGGCAGAGGAGCGCTGATTTTTTCTGAAGTATCCTTAGCAGGTTCTTTTTTCGTTTCCGAAGGAGTTGGAGCAGCAGTTCCAATACTGTTTCTATATTTTGAAAATGCATTAAAAAGCGAGAAGGCAAGCTTCTCCTGTCCTTCCTTGCTTAATAGGTAGCGCTCTTCAGCAGGGTTAGTCAAAAAGCCGGTTTCGATAAGTAAACTGGGCATGGTGGTTTTATAAAGGACAAGAAACCCCGCCTGCTTCACCCCGCGATTATTCCGCCCGGCAAACTCAGATGTTTCCATCTGAACAAGGGTAGAAATTTTTAAACTCTGTTCCAGGAAAGCATTCTGGTACAAGGTGAAAATAATATTCCCTTCAGGCGAATCGGGGTCGAACCCATCGTATTTGGTTTTGTAATCTTTTTCCAAAAGCACAACGGAGTTTTCCCTTTTTGAAACGGCAAGATTTTCTTCCGTCCGGTGCAGCCCCATTACGTAAGTTTCTACACCATACGCTGCCCTTGCACCTGAATTGCAATGGATGCTGATGAATAAATCTGCATGGTTGCTGTTGGCAACGGCAGCACGTTCATCCAGTCCCAGGAACACATCGGTCTTACGCGTATAGACGACCTTAATATCTTTAAAATTGTCGCTGATAAATTTTCCGAACTTTAGTGCAACAGCAAGCGTCACATCCTTTTCTTTGGCATGAGAGCCCAGGCAGCCGCTGTCGTGCCCGCCATGGCCGGCATCAATCACTACGGTTGTAATACCTTTTCCTCTTATCCGTTGATGGGTGAATGAAGTAAGAAAAACCAGCCCACACAACAGCATCAACATCCGGAACATGTTCACAACGTTTCCTGTTTTTTTATTTAGCTTTGGACGCAACCACATAAAAAGAAAAAACTTTTTTCCATTGTTTCGGAGAATTTCCCCCTACCTGTTCCTTTTTCTTTCTTCTACTGCCTGTTGTTACGGTAAGGTTACAGCAAAGGGCATTTTATTTTCTAATAGTCAAACAATATACACACTGGCAGGGGAATTAACACGTGAAGACACCATCCCGATGCGGGATACTCTCAAAAAAGAAAGCGATTCTGACGCACTGCGCTCGCAAGTCAAGTATTCAGCCAAAGACACTATACGGTTTGATGTTACCCAGAATAAGGTTTTTCTGTACCGCGGGGCGGAGATTACATACGAAAATATGAACCTGAAGGCGGGGCGGATTGAAATTGACTGGGAAACCCATACTCTTTTTGCCGAGGGAATCAAAGACAGTTTGGGCAACATGACTGAACTCCCTGTTTTTACCCAGGATAACCAGAACTTTACTGCCCATACGATGCGCTACAATTTCGATACGAAGAAGGGAAAGATAACGTATGCAAGAACAAAAGAAGGGGAGGGATACATTCACGGTGAAACGGTTAAGCGCGATTCCACCAATGACCTTTTTATCCGCAATGGCAAATACACCACCTGCGACCTTGACACACCTCATTATTATATAGCTTCAAACAGGCTGCGCATCATCAACCAGAAAAAAGTTGTAACGGGCCCGGCCTATCTCGTCATCGAAAATGTGCCTACACCTTTGGTGATTCCATTCGGTTTTTTTCCGAACAAAAAAGGCAGAAGCTCAGGTATTATTTTTCCATCGTATGGTGAATCCGGGGCCCAGGGATTTTTTCTGCAGCACCTGGGATATTACTTCGGCTTCAGCGATTACGTTGTTGCTGCTCTTACCAGTGATATTTACACGCAGGGAAGTTACCTGGTAAACGTCTCGTCCGATTATGCAAGGCGGTACCGCTTTCGAGGAAACCTGCGGGCCAATTATTCAGTTACCAAAATCAGCGAACCGGAACTAAGCGATTACTCCGAGCACAAAGATTTCCTGGTCAACTGGACGCACTCGCAAGACCCCAAAGCTAATCCCGGCAGTAACTTCAGCGCCAGCGTTCAATTCGGCACCGGTACCTTTTACAGAAACAATCTTTCAAGCCCTAATAATTTTCTTGGCAATACTTACAGTTCATCTATAAGTTATTCGCGTATTTGGGCCGGCACGCCTTTTTCTCTTTCATCGGCTTTAAGACATAGCCAAAACTCGCTGACGAGAGACATACAAGTAAGCGCACCGGATGTCTCATTCAATATAGCCCGCATCGAACCATTTAAAAATAAAAACAGGATAGGAGAGGAGAAGTGGTTTGAAAAAATAGGAGCCAGTTATTCCATGCATGCGCTCAACACTATCTCTACCAAAGACTCGCTGCTTTTTAAAAAAGAGTCGCTGGATAAACTGAGCAATGGCATTCAGCACACCATCCCGGTAAGCACTTCATTCAGGGTGTTAAAGTTTTTTAACCTGGCGCCTGCCGCCAATTACACAGAGCGGTGGTATTTCCGCACCATAGAAAAGCATTTTGATGCCGACTCGATGCGCGTGGATATAGATACAGCCCGGCATTTTTCTGCAGAGCGCGATTATTCATTCTCCGCTTCCATGAGCACGCACGTTTACGGGATGTTCCTGTTTAAAAAATCACCGGTGGCTGCCTTACGGCATGTGCTGACCCCTTCCATCGGTTTCTCTTATCACCCTGATTTTTCGGCAGAACATTTTGGTTATTACAAAAAGGCAGTTATGGATTCTTTAGGCAATCAAAGATTGTACTCCATTTACGAGGGACAGATTTTTGGAGGCCCCGAGATGGGTAAATCGGGCACGGTATCTTTTGCGTTGGATAATAACCTTGAGATGAAAGTGAGGACGCAAACCGATACGGGTATGGCGCTGAAAAAAATTAAGCTGCTGGAGAGCTTGTCATTTTCAACGGGATATAACCTTGCGGCTGATTCATTGCAGTGGCAGCAGATTAATGTAAACGGCAGAACTACTTTATTTGACAAGGCGAATTTAAGTTTTGGTGCATCGTTTGACCCGTATGTAGTTAATGGTAAGGGTACTCATATTAATCGTACAGAATTTGATGTTAACAAACGTATCGGACGTCTCACTTCTGCCACTGCAGCAATTTCCGCCGGCATTACTTCGGTAAAAAATGACGAGAAGAAAAAAAAGATGAAAGAGCAAAATCTCAATCCCGAAGATTATATTGACTTTACCGTACCCTGGTCGCTCAACATAAGTTACACTCTTAACTACAGCAAACGGAGTGACTTTGAGGAAGCGTCAACGAATCAGAATGTAAGTTTTAGCGGAGACATTTCTCTTACACAACGCTGGAAAATTGGCTATTCATCGGGCTACGATTTCAAGGTGCATGAGTTTACATATTCCTCGTTTTCCTTTTACCGCGACATGCACTGCTGGGAAATGCGCCTCACCTGGATTCCTTATGGCTTTCAGCAGAGTTACAGTTTCCAGATTAATGTAAAATCGTCTATACTCCAGGATTTAAAGCTCACCAAGAGAAATGGTATTAATGACAGGTGACCCCTGACTCCTAAAGGGGAACCTGTTACTTTAGATTGTGGCAAGAAAAACTTTGCCAGCGCTAAGCCCCCTTTAGGGGATTTAGGGGTTAAACTAGCAATGACCTATTATGGAGACAGGCGCCTTATTCCTTCACCGAGTTTACTTTTATATTTAAAATCATCGTATGACTTTTTAGAAGCGATGGCTTTGTATATCTGTGCGGCTCCGCGGTAATCTTCCATATTTTCCAATATACGGGCGTGAATAAATTGGAGGTATAAGCGGCCCTCCAAATCAATTCCGCGTGTGAGGTAGAAAAAAGTCAGCAAGTGTTCCTGCGGTGTAAGCCGCGCAAAAATGCTGTCCAGTGTTTCATCGTCAGAATAATAAGTGTCATTGACGATCTGCATCCTCTCGATGAGCGATATCGTATCTCCATTAGTCCTCATTTCGTTCACCATAGTTATGATTTCCGGTTCATATTCCAGGCTGGTGTTGCCGTTGCGGTATGCCCACAGGGTGAGCTTGCGCAGAAATTTTCCTTCTCTTCCATCTGCCCGGGCCAATTCAAAATGCTTTTTTGCCCCGGCAATATTTTCGTTGCCGCCTTCGGGAAAAAGTATCCAGAAACCCCACATGGCATGCGCATACACATTAACGGAATCGGCTTTGAGCGCTTCCCTGAAATTTTCTTCCACGTTTACATTCCGTTGTCCATCCCTGAACTTCAGGAAATTTGCCCAACCGATGTGAGCGAGCACATCGGCTTTCTCTTTGCCTTGAGCCGTTGCTGCTCTTTGTTGAAGCGCAGGTAAAAGTTTATCTGCTACGTCTGAAACTTTATTTTCTCCCTGCATGATGCCCAGGTGGATGTTGCGCAGCCAAATCATCGCTGTGTTCGCCCGTTCTGACTGCACCTCCGGCCAGGAAGGCCTGATGACTACGGCTTTTTCAAGCATTTTCCATGCACCCTCATAATCGGCCGAATCATTCAACATGCGCGCAGCGGCAACCAGCGATTTAACTTTTTCGTTTTCATCCTGCCATCTGAGATAAAATTTAATCCCCTCGTTAATGCCGATTATTAAACCGATAATGGCACAAGCAATGAATATCCAATTCAGGAATTTTTTTTCTGCTTTTCCAAGCCTGTTCATTGCAATAAAATTAATGCTTTATTGCAAAAGCATCAAGCTTTTATCTTGTGCTGGCACGGGTTGACAATTTCAGTTCAATTGGAAACAAGGTTACTTAATCTTCCCAAATGTTTTCTTTTTACCGTTTCGCCAATGGCTGTTGGTATTCCGTCCCTTTTTACAATTTCAAACAGCACAATTGATGTGGCTGCATTTTTTCTTCCGGCAATTTCTTTCAAATGTTTTAATGAAATAGTGCCAACAATAAAACCTGATTCATAATTGAGATAACATTCGTTTATTTCTTCAAAATATCTTTTAAACTCATGACCATATTCCAAATCATGCCTCAAAAATACTTTGAGGATGATTGTTGCATCTGACGCCAATGTTTCTATTTGATTAAGTTTTTTGTATTCGTAACGGTAATCGTAACTCAAAGCCGAAATATCAGACACCACGGCTGATGCAGTTGGATAAGCACCTGCGCCTTTACCTGAAAAAAATTGTGTATCACTGAAATATGATTTAGTTTTTATTCCGTTGAAAACATCATCAACCGAAAACAATTTATCATTTTTGTGAACGAACTTTGGCAGAACAAAAGCATTGATTTTTCCATTTTCTGTTTTTTCAGAGTATGCTACCAATTTTATTTTTAAACCTTTTTCACGAGCATAATTCAATTCCAACTCCCCCAGTTTGTCTATCCCGAGATTGTAAATTTCTTCTGGCTTTGTAATCACACCGAATGCATGTGCAATTAAAATCAGTAATTTATATTTTGCATCAAACCCACCTGTGTCCAATACGGGATTGGTTTCTGCATATCCTTTTTGCTGTGCATCTTTTAGTGCTTCTTCGTAAGAAATATTTTCTTCTGCTGTTTTTGTTAGAATGTAATTGGTAGAACCATTCACGATTCCCTCAATAGATTCCAGCAAATCGTTATCATAATATTCTTCCAGGTTGCGAATGATGGGAATACTTGCACAACAAGCAGCCTCATACAGCAAGGGCACATTGTGCTGCCTTTGCAATTGAAGTAATTCTGCAAAATGTTCGGCAATCATTTTTTTGTTTGCAGTTACCACCGCCTTACCGTTTTGCAAAGCTGCTTTTACAATTTCAAAAGCAGCATCAGCATCATCAATTAATTCTACCACGGTATTAATTTCTTCATCAAATAAAATTTCATCTTTATCAAAAGTGAAATGTTCTGAAGGAATTTGCCGCTGCTTGTTTTTATCCTTAATACAAATGCGTTTGATGTTTGCTTTTAGTCCGGGTGTTTTTTGTAAAACTTCATATAACCCATAACCCACGCATCCGAAGCCGAATAATCCTATGTTTAAATTTTTTCTGCTCACTGTTTTATTTTTTAAGAAGTGAATGATAATTTTTTTGATAAAGAATGTATTGCTGTCTTTAAATCGCTGATTAAATCATCTGCATCTTCCAGCCCAACGGACAGGCGAATTAAACTATCGGTAACTCCTGATTGATAACGAATTTCAGATGGAATGGATTTGTGTGTCATTTCGCATGGTAAGCAGATTAAACTTTTCACCCCACCCAAACTTTCAGCCAACTTGAAATATTTGGTGCTACTTACAATGTGCGTCGCGAATTCTTTATCATCAATTTTCAAATCAAAAGTCACTACACCACCAAAATATTTTTGCTGCTCTTTTGCTATGTGATGATTTTTGTGTCGTGGCAATCCGGGATAATACACATTGTTTACAATATCCAAAGTCAATAAAAACTCCGCAATCTTTTGTGCGTTTTCTGAATGTTGTTTTACTCGTATTGGAAGTGTTTCAATGCCACGAATTACCAACCAACTATCAAACGGAGCAAGGATTCCTCCTGATGCATTCTGTATGAATTTAATTTTTTCACCAAGTTCATCCGTATTTGTTACTACTAAACCTGCGATCAAATCACTGTGTCCTGCTAAATATTTTGTAGCAGAATGAATTACAATGTCAGCACCTAAATCAATGGGTTTTTGTGAAGCAGGTGAAGCAAAAGTGTTGTCAACACATAACAAAGCTTTATTTGCTTTTGCGATTTTAGAAATCTCCCTGATGTCGGAAATTTTTAATGTAGGATTGGTAGGCGACTCAAGCCAGATGAGTTTTGTTTTCCCTGTAACGGCATCAGCGACATTGGCCGCATCGGTTGCATCCACATACTTTACTGTGATACCAAACTTTTGATAGATATGTGTAAATAGCCGGAATGCTCCGCCATAAATATCATCAACAGCTACAATCTCATCACCTGATTTTAACAATTTTACGACTGCATCAATCGCTGCAAGTCCGCTTGCGAAAGCGTAACCTTTTTTTCCATTCTCCAAAGTTGCGATTAAATCTTCCAACACTTTTCGGGTTGGATTGTTACTGCGGGCATAGTCATAACCCTTGTGAACTCCCGGTG
Source organism: Bacteroidetes bacterium 2013_40CM_41_45 (assembly GCA_002215675.1). Classification (GTDB taxonomy): domain Bacteria; phylum Bacteroidota; class Bacteroidia; order AKYH767-A; family 2013-40CM-41-45; genus 2013-40CM-41-45. The sequence goes on from NGFH01000004.1 coordinate 284,805, forward strand.
CTTCCTGCACATAAGTAGAAGTCTGATAAATGGGAGTTGAAATTGCTCCGGTCAATTTGTCAACCGGAATGCTGTGCAGAATTTTTGTTGTCTCTTTCATTTTTGTTTTGAATTAAATTGTTAAACATTTTTTTATGTCTGTTCAAATCAACTTATCCAAAACAGTCAGAAGAAAATAACTTGCGAAAGAGCTTTAAACTAAAAAAGCTCTTCCGACAAGTCAGAAGAGCTTTTAATATTTTGTCCCGATGCATCGGGATATTAATTGCTGTTTTCTTAACTTATCTGCCTCCGGTTACTCGGAGTTGAATTTGGCACCTTTTCCCGTCTCAGGCGGGAGGGTTGTCAAGACTTCATCGGGTCAATTCCCTCTGTCTTTCTGGATAAGAATAATTTTTAAAGAACGAGCCGCAAAGATAATTGAATAAAAAGTTAGCAAACAAATTTTTTTCAAAATATTTTTAAAGTCGTTAGAAATTAGATAGTAATTACGGCTGAAGAACGAAGTTTGAACTCGCAGAGGCAGTCAAAGAGTTGCATATAACAATTAGATATACGATATGCCTGTCCGCATAAACAAACCTATAAAAACTTTCGCTATTCCTGCTTTCGCCCGATGCTTTCGTAATAAAAACTTTTCTCTTTCATCACAGCCGGCTCATAAAGATTGCGCCCGTCAAAAATGGCTCTCCCTTTCATGAGCGATTTCATATTTTCAAAATCAGGGGTGCGGAAAAGCTGCCATTCGGTTGCAATCACCAATGCATCGGCATCTTTCAAAGCATCGTACGGGTCAGAAGAATAAGAAATTTTATCGCCTATAGTTTGTTTCACATTTGGCATGGCTACCGGGTCAAAAGCAGTAACTGTGGCACCCTCTTTAAGTAATGCATCAATAATTTGCAGTGATGGTGCCTCGCGGATGTCATCGGTATCGGGTTTAAAAGCAAGCCCCCACAACGCGAGTTTTTTTCCTTTCAGGTTTCCTCCGAAATATTTTTTTATTTTTTCAACCAGTATACTTTTCTGCTTTTCATTCACCTCCATCACTGATTTCAGCAAACGAAAATCATATTTGTTTTCTTCTGCAGTGTGCGCAAGCGCTTTCACATCTTTGGGAAAGCAGCTTCCGCCATAACCGATACCCGCAAACAAAAATCTTTTGCCGATGCGCTCATCCGAGCCGATACCAATTCTCACCATATCCACATTAGCCCCAACGCGTTCGCAGAGATTTGCAATCTCGTTGATGAACGTAATCTTGGTTGCGAGAAAAGCATTGGCAGCATACTTGGTCATTTCAGACGAGCGCTCATCCATAAAATACACCGGGTTACCCTGCCGCACAAACGGAGAATAAAGTTCGGTGAGGATTTTTTTTGCTCTTTCAGATGAAGTGCCAATAACAACTCTGTCCGGCTTCATGAAATCATCCACCGCAAAACCCTCACGCAGAAATTCAGGATTGGAAACTACATCGAATTCTCCTTTATAGGTTTTGGAAATTTCAGCGCGCACTTTTTCAGCGGTGCCCACCGGCACAGTGCTTTTGTTGATGACGACTTTATAACCGGATAAGAGTGTACCTATTTCTTTTGCCACACCCAGCACATAAGACAAGTCAGCGCTGCCGTCATCGCCCGGAGGGGTAGGGAGAGCAAGAAAAATTATTTGTGCATCTTTAATTCCCTCTGCAAGATTAGTGGTGAAGCTCAAACGTTTTTGCTCCACGTTGCGGTGAAATAATGCATCGAGGTGCGGCTCATAAATTGGAACAACACTCTTTTGCATGCTTTCAACTTTCGCCTTGTTGTTGTCCACACAAATCACATGGTTGCCCGTTTCGGCAAAGCAGGTTCCTGTTACAAGTCCTACATACCCGGTGCCTATGACTGCAATGTTCATTCTTCGTTAGACGTTAGATGTTTGATGTTAGACGCTTTTTCAGTTAGCCGGTCAACTAACTGACAAAGCGTTCGGGCAATTTGCCATATTTCTAAATCTTCAAACTTTTTTATTGTTGCCATAACGTCTAACGTCCAACATCTAACAATTGACTTTCCAACGACTCTTTTACCCCATCACAGATATACCCCAGCATCTCCTCATCCATCTCCGTATGAATAGGAAGTGAGATTACACTGGCGCACAACTTTTCTGTTACCGGAAAATCGCCTTCTTTATAACGCGGGTCAGTGTATGCTTTTTGCAGGTGAAGCGGAACAGGGTAATACACCATGGCAGGAATATTTTTAGATGCAAGAAAATCTTTCATGGCAAAGCGGTCGATGCCTTTGGTTTGAAGTGTATACTGATGAAAAACGTGTGTGGAGTATGATGCTCTTTTCGGAGTTACCAGTTTAGAATTTCCTGAAAATGCGTTGTCGTAATATGCCGCCACGCGGTTCCGGGCTGCGGCGTATTCATCAAGATGTTTCAATTTGACGCGAAGGATAGCAGCTTGAATGCTGTCAAGCCGTGAGTTCACCCCGATAGAATCGTGGTAATATAATTTCGACTGCCCATGGTTGGCAATCATGCGGCACTTTGCAGCAAGCTCGTCATCATTAGTAAAAAGTGCACCGCCATCTCCATAACATCCAAGATTTTTAGAGGGAAAAAATGATGTTGTGCCTATGTGCCCGAGAGCTCCTGCTTTTTGTTTTCTGCCATCAGAAAAGATATAATCTGCCCCTATGGCCTGGGCATTGTCTTCAATAATAAAAAGATTTTTTCTTTTAGCAATGTCCAGTATTTTTTCCATGGGCGAGCACTGCCCGAACAGGTGAACCGGGACAATAGCTTTTGTCCGACCGGTTACTGCCGCCTCAACCGCTTTTGGGTCCAAACAAAAAGTATCGGGGTCCACGTCAACAAGCACCGGTTTAAGCCTCAGGAGCGCAATGACTTCTGCAGTGGCTACATATGTAAAATCTGCAGTAATCACTTCATCTCCCGGCTGTAGCCCCAGTCCCATCATGGCAATTTGCAGCGCATCCGTACCGTTGGCGCATGGTATCACATGCTTTACGGCAAGATATTTTTCCAAGTCTGCCTGGAACGATTTCACTTCCGGCCCGTTAATGAAAGCGGTGGAATTAATGACATCCTGAACCGCTTTATTTATTTCGTCTTGTACCTTTTCATATTGGGCGAAAAGGTCAACCATTTTGATGTTTCGCATACAATTTTTGAGACAGCGAAGATAGATAATCCCGTTATTCTTTCATTTTCATTTGCATAACTTAGCCCGCAGTGAAAAACGTTTGTTTGTGGTTTTTTATTGGTAGTTCGTGGTTATTAATAGCCGGAAAGGTATCTGCACAAAAATCTTCCCCCGATTCCGCAGAAAAAGTTTTCCTGCTGGGTCCGTCATTTGCTTACCAGTTTCCGGGAGGAGACCTCGTAAAACGTTTCGGCTATAATTTTAATGTGGGAGGAAGCTTTATGATGAAATTACAAAACAGCTGGTTGTTTGGACTTGAAGGCCAGTTTATTTTCGGAGACCAATTGAAGGAGAACAATATTCTGGACAGTATCAGCACCCAGCAGGGCTTTCTGATTGGAACCAATGGAGGATACGCTGATGTTTTCCTTTACGAGCGAGGACTGCATTTTTTTGTGAAAGCAGGAAAAATTTTTCATGCGTTTCATTCCAATCCTAATTCGGGAATCATAGCCACGATTGGCGTAGGGTTGCTTCAGCATAAAATCAGGATTGAAAATGATGACAATAATGTACCCCAGCTTCACGGTGATTATTTAAAAGGATATGACCGGCTTACAAACGGGCTTTCAATTACCGAGTCTGCCGGATGGATTTATTTAGGAAGAAATCACATTGCAAATTTTTCGGCCGGGTTTGAGTTTACGCAAGCGTTCACAAAAAACAGGCGTTCCTTTAACTTCGATGAAATGAGGCGTGATGACACGAAGCGCCTCGATTTATTATTCGGATTCAGGGTATCGTGGTTTATTCCTTTTTATAAAGGGAAGCCGAAAGAATTTTATTACAATTAGGGAATGCCGGCCGTGTACAACATTTCAATTTTTTTCTATAAGCTGGGAATTCGTATCGCGGCATTATTTGGAAATGAAAAAGCCGGGCAGTGGATTGAAGGCAGAAGAAATGTATTCAGCAAACTCTCCGAACTCAGCACTTCCAACCACAGACTAATCTGGTTTCACTGTTCTTCGCTGGGAGAATTTGAGCAAGGAAGACCGGTAATGGAGAAATTAAAAATTAGGAACGCAGAATGCAGAATTATTTTGACTTTCTTTTCTCCTTCCGGATATGAGGTGAGAAAAAATTATGCAGGAGCTGACTTTGTTTGTTACCTGCCGATGGACAACAGAAAAAATGCAAAGCGGTTTGCAGAGCTCTTACAACCGCATGCAGCTTACTTTGTTAAATATGAGTACTGGCATTATTATTTTCATGCACTTAAAGAAAAGAATATTCCGTTATACATGGTATCAGCCATTTTTCGCGATGACCAGGTATTTTTCAGGTGGTATGGAAAATTTTTCAGGAACATGTTGAAATGTGTGACTCATTTTTTTGTCCAGGATAATTCCTCACTAAAAAAAATAAATTCACTCGGATTCAACAACGCAACAGTTGCCGGCGATACACGCTTTGACCGCGTTGTTGAAATTTCAAATGATGCTAAAGAATTTCCGTTGCTTGAAAAATTCAGTGCAGGGAAAAAAGTAATTATAGCTGGCAGCACATGGCCTAACGATGAGAGAATTCTTTTTAACCTCAAACCTCAAACCTCCTTCGGTCGCCATAGGCTTGCCGAAGGCGATGCAAACCTCAAACTTATTATCGCTCCGCATGATATTTCTGAAAGCAGAATAAAAGAGGTGGAAAATCTTTTTGCCGGAAATAAAATCATACGCTATTCTCAAGCCAATGAACAGGATATTTCAGATAAAAGTGTTCTGATTATCGACAGCATCGGAATGCTTGCTTCACTTTACAGGTACGGTTGGGTTACTTATGTAGGCGGAGGATTTGATAAAGGCATACATAATATTCTGGAAGCAGCTGTCTACGGCAAGCCCGTTTTTTTCGGACCCCGCTATCAAAAGGCAGGCGAAGCAATTGCGCTGATAGAAAAGGGGGGAGCGTTCGCAATCGCTGACGCAAATCAAATGGTGAATGTTCTTGAGAAATTTTCGGGTGATGAAACTGATTATTCGAATTCGTGTGAAGCCAGCAGGAGGTTTGTTTATGGAAGCACCGGGGCTACAGAAAAAATCCTGAAAAAAACTTCAGGCTGAAAAACATATTTTTGCCGCCACGTATGATTCTTCCCATTGCCGCATATGGAGACCCTGTGCTGAAAACTAAAGCGCAGCCGGTGAAAAAGAATTATTCTCATCTAAAGGAATTAATTGGTGATATGTTTGAGACTATGTATAATGCGAAAGGCGTGGGGCTTGCAGCTCCACAAGTGGGAATTTCAATACGGCTTTTTATTGTTGACGGCGCTCCGTTTGATGAGAATGAGGAAGTAAAAAATTTCAAGCAGGTTTTTATCAATGCGCAAATGCTCAAAGAGGAAGGCGACCGCTGGAAATTTAACGAAGGATGTTTAAGTATCCCGGGAATTCGCGAGGATGTTTTACGGAAGCCGGAAATAGAACTCGAATACGAAGACGAGAATTTTCAGAAGCACCGTAAGATATTTACCGGCACTGTTGCCCGGATTATCCAACACGAATATGACCATATTGACGGGGTGCTGTTTACAGACAGGATTTCTGTCATGCGCAGGCGCCTGCTTAAAAATTCGCTGCTCAATATCTCAAAAGGCGAGGTGGAAGTAGACTATAAAATGAGATTTCCTTTGAAGAAATAAATTTGATTTACTTTTGGGGCCGGCAAACCACCTGATATGAAAATTAAAATACTTTTTACCGCGGCTATTTTTGTATCGTTCCTGTTTTCATGTAAACCTGAAAGCGACCGCTCGGCAGACAAAATCAAGGAGACCGAAAAGCAGCTGGTCAACGATAGCACCAGGATGCTTAACCGCGAGCTGGCCGAGGTACAGTTGAAAGCTTACGCGGACTTCACTGAAAAATTTCCTGAAGATAACCGCAGCGAAGAATTTCTTTACAAAGCTGCAGAGCTCGCCAACAGCATGGGCAAAACCGCTGTGGCGCTTGACTATTACCATGGCTTCTGCGAAAAATATCCCCAGAGTAAAAAAGCACCCTATGCACTTTTTCTCCAGGCATTCATCTATGAAAACCAGTTAAAGAATCTGGACAAGGCAAAAGAACTTTATAGTTCTTTTCTTACCAGTTATCCCGACCATGAGCTTTCAAAAGATGCCCGCTTTTCTCTCGATAACCTTGGCAAAAGCGAAGAGGAATTAATAAAGATGTTTGAAGAAAAAAATAAAGAAGATGCTTCAGCGAAGCACTGACTCTTCTTGCTGAATAAATTTACTCTTTAGCGGGTTCTCCCGACAAATCCTCAAACTTCAGGTCGCTGTAACCGGAATCATTATTGGAGTCATTATTGGTGGAATCATTACCATGCTCAGAAGAAGCGGGTTCATGATTCATAGCAGGAGCAATGGTGCGTATGTGCGCTATGGTTTCAGTTAAGCCCTCAGCAAATTTATCGAAGTCCTCTTTGTACAGAAAGATTTTATGCTTCTCATACGAAGATGAGCCGTCTTCGTTAAATTTTTTCTTGCTCTCCGTGATAACCAGGTAGTAGTCATTGGCCTTCGTGGTCTTCACATCAAAAAAATAAGTCCTTCTTTTTCCGGCTCTCACCGACTTAGAATAAACTTCATTTCTTCCTTTAAATTCTTGCTCTTCCATAGCGCGTTGGTTTGGTTTAGGCAAACATACGGGATTCCCTACGAATAACAAAAACAGTCATTTTAAGAGGTGAAATTCAATTCGCCCTTATGGCGTCTACCGGGTTCATTCTCGAGGCAACCCAGGCAGGAATTAATCCCGAAATTATTCCAATTACAGCAGAAATGCTCAATCCAAAGATGACGTTTGACTGTGAAAGGAGCAGGTTAAATTCCATCATATTGGTGGCAAGAAGACTTAGCGGAAAGACGAGCAGCAACCCTGCCATGCCTCCGATAAGACAGAGAATTACCGCCTCTGCTAAGAACTGTAACAGTATGAAATAACTTTTTGCTCCGAGAGATTTTTGAATGCCGATGATGCTTGTGCGTTCTTTCACCGATACGAACATGATGTTTGCAATACCAAAGCCACCGACAAGAATCGAGAAGCCGCCAATTATCCAGCCGCCAATTCCCATGGTGCTGAACATGGCGCTGATGCCGTTAGACAGCAGCGTGGATTCGTTCAAAGCAAAATCATCTTCTTCTTTCGGCCTTAGTTTGCGTATGGCGCGCATGCCTTGTTTAAGGTCTTCTTTCATTTGCGCAAGCGTAACGAGCGGTTTTGCTTCTGCCATAATGAAAGGGTCGATGCGGTCGGAGCGCAGGTTTACCACGTTGCGCGCATTGTTTACAGGAACCATAATTACATCGTCCATGCTGTTGTCAACAATACTCTTTCCTTCTTTGGTCACCACTCCCAGCACCTGCAGCTTGTTGCCCATCACGTCAATGCTTTCTCCCAGCGGCTCGGCGTCAGCAAAAAGTGCAGTGGCAATGTTGGCGCCTATCACCACAAACGGTTTGCCCGAGGCAAATTCTTCCTCAGAAAAATACCTACCCTTTTCCAGTTCAAACTTTCGTATGTCCATATAGTTTTCCGAGATGGCAACTATAGCAACATTTTCGGCAGAGTTGTTTTTGTACTTCACCAGCTTGGCGTTGATATAGGCAACATATGCCATGGACTTAACCGTGTGCGTTCGTTTATCAAGCTCCTCCATCTCTTTGTATCCCGGCAAGGGGCGGTTCATGTATTTCCACCAGGGATAATTATTGCCGAAAGACCAGGGCCACTTCTGGATGTACACCACATTTTGCCCGAGCGATTTTATGCTGTCGCGGATGTTATTTTCCATGGAATCAACAGCAGTGAAAACGGAAATGATGGCGAAGATGCCAATGGCAACACCTAGCAGCGAAAGAAAGCTGCGCAGCTTGTTTGTCCTTAGTGATTGTACTGCGAACAAAACGCTTTCCCTAAAAACCTGAACAAAAATGATTTGCTCTGAAAACAAACGGGAAAGGAATTTTCCTTTGGAAGAATTTTTTTTGTCTGCCGGCATCAGGATACAAAAGTATCAATTAACCCAAGCCGATTAGTGAACTTTTTTACTTTTGAAGGTTGGATATTTAAATGTTATCGGCAATTTTAACGCTATGAACAAACGGTGTTGCATAATCATACTAACTGCAATCCTGCTTCAAAGTTGCGGTGCGAAAAATAACCAACAGCAAACTGAACAAAAGGCAAGCAACGAATCAGAATGGGTTTTTGATAAAGTGGATAGCAGTAAATTAGTTTTTAAAAACGGTCAAGTATTCAATACAAAACTATTTGACTTGAATTATATCGGACAAATTCCAGTTGGAAACAATGCACCCTATCTAATTTTTTCTGGAGTTGATTGCGATCAGTGTGACGCAAATGTTTGCATTTACATTTATTCACTAAGTAATGGAGAACTTTCAGTGGGGCACGGACAAAATTGTTATTCTTATCCGGGAAGACAAACAGATTTTACGACAGACTCTCTTGTTTATGAAGGACGAGCTTTTTACGGACAAGTTCTTAAAGATATCAAAGGAGTAATCTGGTATCAGAAGACATTGTTGGAAGATGGCAGTTGGAAAAGTTCAATTTTTCTTGTTAATGTTTCGGGCAAAACTAAAACAGACACATTATTAAATGACAGCGGACAATTGAAAGAAACAATATCTTTAGTCGATAACGGACTGTGTAAAGAAATCACGGGAATAATTTATCACACTGAACCATGAGAAAAGGAAAACTGCAGATAACATTAAGATTAAAAGAAATACTTTTTTAATCCCTTCTTAGTTATCGCAACAAACAACCAATAAAATATGCCCGAACCAAACCCTAACGCGCGCTTAGAAGCTTTTTGCGATGGAGTATTTGCAATAGCGTTAACGTTATTGATTATTGATATTAAAATCCCTTCGACAGCAGCGATTAGCAGCACCGCAGATTTCTGGCAAGCGCTTAAACATATTGCTCCGTCAATATTTTCTTTTGTTTTAAGCTTCGCTGTCATTCTTATAACCTGGGTTAATCATCACAACGGTTTAAAGCTGGTAAATAAATCGAGCGCTTCATTTATCTATGCAAATGGTTTTTTGTTGCTCACAGTTGTCTTTATTCCATTTCCAACTTCACTGATGGGCGAATATCTTTTAACAGACCATGCCGCTCCCGCAATTATTCTTTATGATTCTGTTCTTGCGCTTCAGTCCATCGGCTGGATTTTAATAGCCGGTGCGGCATTGAAAAATCATTTAGGTAAAAGTGAAAAAGCAATCCGGGAAACCCGCAAAAATGGTACGTATGGATATTTTGCATTCGTTCTTTATACGCTTTGCGCCATCCTTGCTTTTTGGTTTCCTCTTGCCATTGCCGTGATTACTACGCTCACCTGGATTTTTTGGTTAGCAGCAGGAATTAATATTAGGCATGAACAAATGAATTGAATACCCTCTGACTCCCTAAAGGGAGAACTGCTCACTCTCTTGCGTGGGATTCCCCTTCAGGGGTTTAGGGGTAAGCAAAAGAGGATTTACGATGCATTACAATAAAAATTATTCTTTATCAGTATGCCAATTTCCGCTAAACTTGCGCTTCCGATTTCAATATGGCAGAGCATAAGAAAATACAAAGCGCGCTAATTTCCGTTTATCATAAGGATAACCTTGAACAAATAATCCGCTTGCTCCATGGTGCGGGAGTTAAGCTGTATGCCACGGGCGGCACGCAGGATTTTATTGAGAAGCTGAAAATTCCGGTAACTGCTGTTGAAAGCGTAACCGATTATCCGTCCATCTTTGGCGGCAGGGTAAAAACGCTGCACCCTAAAATTTTCGGAGGCATTCTTCACCGCAGAGATAATGCAGAAGATATTTCAGAAGCAAAAAAATATAACATCCCCGCCATAGATTTGGTTATTGTTGACTTGTATCCGTTTGAGGAAACGGTAAGGCAACTAAATGCGGACTTCCTCTCCTCTGGAGAGGGTTGGGGTGAGGCGATTGAGAAGATTGACATAGGTGGCATTTCTCTTATCCGCGCTGCCGCAAAAAATTTCAGTGATGTTCTGATTATTCCTTCGCGTGAACAATATGGATTTCTTCTGGATGTTTTGCAGAATAATAATGCATCTACAACCCTGGAGCAGAGAAAACTGATGGCGGCCCATGCCTTTAATGTTACATCGCATTACGATACGGCAATTTTTAATTTCTTCAACAGCGATAATTCTATAACTGCTTTCAAAAAAAGTATTCTCACTTCGCGTAAGCTGCGGTATGGAGAAAACCCTCACCAGCAGGGAATATTTTTCGGTGAGCTTGAAAAAATGTTTGAGCAGCTCCAGGGGAAAGAAATTTCATACAACAATCTGCTCGATATTGATGCTGCTATTTCATTGATTACTGAATTTCACCCCTCCCCAGCCCTCCCCAAAGGGGAGAGTGAAGCGACTTTCGCTATTCTCAAACATAATAACGCGTGCGGAATAGCCACAAGAAAAAATATTCTGGACGCATGGAGAGATGCTCTTGCAGCCGACCCCGTCTCTGCCTTTGGCGGAATCCTGGTTGCAAACCGAAAGATTGAAAAAGATGCCGCTGCTGAAATCAATAGTTTATTTTTTGAAGTGCTTATTGCCCCGGAATTTTCAGCAGATGCGCTTGAAATCTTTAAGCAGAAAAAAAACCGGATCATTCTTATTCAAAAAAACGCTGAACTGCCTGCCAAACAATTCCGCAGCTTGCTTAATGGCGCTGTTGAACAGGACAGGGACATGAGGACAGAAACAATTGCTGACATGAAAACGGTAACTAAACTTTCACCAACACCACAGCAATTTCTTGACCTTGAATTTGCGAACAAAGTGGTTAAGCACACCAAGAGTAACACGATTGTTCTTGCAAAAAATAAGCAACTTTTAGCCAGCGGAACAGGGCAAACATCCAGAGTAGATGCGCTGGAACAAGCGATTGCTAAAGCAAAAAAATTCGGTTTTGATTTAAACGGTGCGGTAATGGCAAGCGATGCGTTCTTTCCTTTCCCCGATTGCGTTGAGATTGCGGGCAAGGCAGGCATAAAAGCTGTCATTCAGCCGGGTGGTTCTGTTAAGGATAATGAGAGTATTGCTTATTGCGATGCACATCAAATGGCTATGGTGCTTACCGGCATCAGGCACTTCAGGCATTGAATGGGCAACCCATCCTATTCATTTATTAATTAAAAAAAGCCTATAAGCAATATTATTAGAGAATTATCAGGAGATGCTTTTTCAGTTTCAAAATAAAATTACATTTGCCCACCTGAAATCTCAAAAACTTACTACAATGAAATCGTTTCAAAAATCATTTGTCCTGACGGTAGTATGTGTTTTCTGTGCATCGTTAGCAGGTGCGCAGGTAAAACCCAAGACCACCACCAAAGCTGCAAAAGCGCCCATCAATTATTCTGTAACATGGGGGCCCGACTTAAAACTTAAAGGCGATGCGCCCGATAAAATTCTGCTGTATGAGAACGGCAGCTTTTATGCCATCACCGATAAGAGTTATGGAATGTGGGGTTCATCGGATTACATTTCGAAGCTCAACAGCAATCTCGATTTGGTTTTGCAGAAAAAATTAGAAACCGAAAAGAGCGATAAAAATGTCTCCAAGCATGAGATGGTCAGCATCCTTGAATTCAATAAGCAAATCTATATTGTAACCAGGGACAGAAGCAGCAAGGAAAAATCAGTAACATACTACATGGAAAAGCTTAATCTTTCCACGCTGGAAACGGATGGAGTTAAGAAAAAAATCTACGAGGTTGATTACAGCGAGGACAGCAAGCGAAGCGATGTGAGCTTATCAATTCTTCAGCACGAAAAAAGCGATGTGCTTGTATTGTACGATAACCACAGAATTAAAAAAGACGAAAATGTACGGCTCACCGTTACCGCTATTGACAAAACAATTACTCCCATCTGGAAAAAGGATTTTGAAATGCCGCTGATGAAGGGAAAGAATTTTGATTTCGATAAATACATCGACCCGCAGTCAAACCTGTACCTGATTGCCAAAGTGTATTTTGAGGATGAGAAAGGCAAGAGAAAAGAAAAGGATGTAGTTGACGGAGAGATCAACTTCGACTATCACATTTATATGATAGGTAAAGACATTCCCACGTTTGTAGATTATCCTTTTCAATTAAAAGATAAAGTGGTATCGCAGGTTAATCTTGATATCAATACCAAAGGCGAACTTATTGCCTGCGGTTTTTATTCTGACATTGAAAAACAAAAACGGGTAAGCTCCAAGCGCGGAGTATTCTACACCATCATAGACCCGGCAACAAAAACTATTAAAGCGCAGAGTTACAAAACTTTCGATACAGAAGTATTCACGGCAGGGCTAAGCGCCAAGAAAGCGGCCAAGATGGAAGACAAGTTGGAATCAGGGAAAGCCGATGGTTATGCCGGTTCGTATAAAATCAGGGAACTTATCCCGAGAAAAGACGGCGGAAGCACTATGATTGCCGAGAACTATTACACCTACACAGTCACGTACAGCAACGGTAGAAATACCTATACAGTTACGCACTATGTTTACGGAAATGTTATCGTAACAAAAATCAATGAAGCGGGAGAAATTGAATGGACATCGGTAATTCCTAAAATGGCAGACGTTACCGGAGGCACCATGATATGTTCATACCTTTCTTTTGATGAAGGCAACGATTCGTATGATATATTCTTCAACGACCATAAAGATAACCTGGTTGCTGCGCAGCAAACGGCAAAGGGAACCAAACCTATTGATGGTTCGGTAAAGAAAATGCGTTTTGTAAGAGTGGTGGTGAGCCCCGATGGAACGATGTCTAAAAAAGAAGTTGCGCTCAAGATGGATGAGGATGATGAAAAGACAAGATTAAGCCCTACAGTTAGTGAGCAGGTGAGCGACAGCGAAATAATTCTTTATGGTGTTGACAAAGGCAAGGATAAATTTGCCAAAATCACTTATAAGAATCTCGACAAAGCATCGACCAAATAAAAAAACATTTTTAGCTGGCGCGCTTGCTTTGCTGAATAAAAAAGTATCATGAAAATATTCCGCCTTGTGCTGCTGCTGACTGCGGTAACCGCAAGCGGCTGTGCAACGTTGTTTGTTGAAAATATTAAGACCATTACCATAAACAGCGAGCCCGCTTCGGCCGAAGTGAAAGACAAAAGCGGAAAAGTTTTCGGTTCGACACCGTATTCATTTACTCCCTCAAAAGAAAAAAACTATTCTTTTGTTATTAGCAAATCCGGATTTACGGATGCAGGACTCGAAATAAAACCAGTAGTAAATGATGGAGCGCTGCTTGCCGATGCACTACTGTTATGCGTACCCTGTATTGTTGATGTTCCTTCAAAAGCATACCTGCAGTTTCCCAGATCAAACTATAAGGTTGAGCTTGAACATGCACCTTCCGGAGCAGACGATGCTGCGGTAAATGGAATGGAGGGCGATATAATTTATGTCAATATCGAGGAGCCGGAAATTTCTTTCAAGAACCGCGAAGTAGTTGGAAAACTTAACGGCACTACAAAAAAATATAAGGAAGAACAACCGGAAGAATATTTGGGAAGCAGCACATTTTACACCGATGTTGTTTGCAGCGAGTTTGAAAAGTCGAATATAATGGCAATGCAATGCGGACTTAACCGGTATGCGCTGGGTAACACATCACTCGTTCCTCCTGAAAAACAACTTCACATTGCCGCTGAGGTGCAGTCCTATAATTTCGATTTAAAATATAAATCGCATAAGTTTTACGGCACCGGTTCTCTCACTGTAACCTGGAAAATAAAAGACCCCGCAGCCGGAATGAAAACCATACGCGAGAAGAAAATTTCAGTCACCAGCGATATAGAAGAGCGGCAGGTAAAATATGTTTTCAGAAGAATGCTGGAACGTTCGGCCAACCACTTTATCACCGAAGACAGTGTTGTAGACTTTCTCAGAAACCGTGTCCTTGTTTCGCCGGAATTAATGAAGGGCGAAATGGTTTCATTGAAGAAAACAGGCAACCCATCGTTTCCCAAATTCAAAGACCTTGTAAGCTATTGCACAAAGGCAGTGGTAACCATTAAACTGAAAGATGGATTCGGAAGCGGAGTTGTTATTTCTTCATCCGGTTTCATTATAACCAATTATCATGTGGTTGATGAGAATAAAGAGGTGAAAGTAAAGCTGAACACCGGCATTTCACTTACTGCAAGAGTTATTAAAACAAATCCTGCGGCAGATTTGGCATTGCTGAAAGTGGATGCCCAGGACTTGCCTGCGCTTCCGTTTTCTTCGAGCGAGCCCGAAACGGGAGATGAAGTGATTGCCATTGGAACACCGGGGGATTTATCCCTGGAGCAAACTGTGTCGAAAGGAATTGTGAGTGGAAAAAGAACATTTGACGGAAAGAAATTTTTGCAGACCGATGTAAGCATTAATCCGGGCAACAGTGGCGGGCCGCTCATTGATGAGAAGGGAGCCATTGCAGGCATCATCACCATGAAACTGATGGGAAGAGGAATGGAAGGCCTTGGCTTTGCCCTCACTACCGAGGAAGTAATAAAAAGTTTAAACCTGAAAATAGAATAAGCCGGCGCGGGAATAAAATGAGGTTCCTGAAGATATCGGTTTTATTCTTTGCATTGTTCGGAAGTTTAAACGCCTGTTCCCAGCAAACCGATTTATTTATTGCGCTTCAAACCGGCACGCCGTTTCGTATCATTAACAATGAGGGCGCCCCGGTATTTTTGAATTTTAATTTCGGAGTCGAGCAATACATTATTAATAAACTTAGTGTGGCATTGTCGTACCGCAAGGCTTTTTACCTGGCGGGAAAAGACATTAGCTCCAGGGAAAAACTTATATATGATTATTACGGATGGAATTATGCATACACCGAAGAGTATGATTCGTATTCAATCGACTTTGAATCAAAATATTTTATTGATGGCCCTGCCGATGACGGTGCTTACGTAGCGTCCTGCCTATCCTTTCAGCACATAACCATGAATGTGGATGTTATTTCTGTCCTGCCCGTCAGTTATCCTACAGGCCCCCAGATGGTGCCCTACGGTAAGTTCAAAGATGAGATGAATATTTATCCCTTTGCCGTAAAAATAGGAGCGCGACAATCAGGAGATGTACTGGTGTTCGATTATTTTATAGGAATAGCATATCTTTTCGGAGCGGCTGGCATTCATCGCATTAATGAAAATCACCTCCACTACTTTGATTTTAAAACCGTTTCTTTTCCCATTGGAATAAAGCTGGGATTTAAGTTTTGAAATTGAACTCAGGAATTACCCCTCAATTTAAAATTATTTTTACTCAGAGCAGGGACCATTAAAATCCTGCAAAACCTTACACACGAAAGATTTGCTGCGTTAGCGGCAAAGTGCAGGTGAGATACCGGTGTTTATTGTGGAAAACAACTTACCATGAAAAGCGTCCTTAAAGTAGACCCCACCTTCACGTTCGACCACATGCATGGCGAACCTGACGAAATTGACCAATCAAAAATCAGTGACTACCAGAAGCTAAGCTGGATAGTTGTAGGCGTTGAAATGCTCTGCATTGCAATGCTGCTTGGTTTTATGCTCGTTATGCTTTAAACCAGTTCGCTGATAAAATAAAAAAGTCCGCCACCGGCGGACTTTTTTATAATGCCTGTTACGCTTTACTTAACATCTTCATTGGTAATTTTAAACTCAGTCCTTCGGTTAAGCTGGTGAAGAATTTCCTGGTCAGATTTCTTTTTAACTTTCTTGATGTATTTCGGAGTCAGCTCAGTTCCTTCAGGAGCTAATTTTGATGCTTCTTGCTTCTGCACTACGTATGGTTTAGTCCAGCCATAGCCTTTTGCTACCATTCGCTTTGCATCTACGCCCTTGGAAATTATGTATGCCACAGCGCTTTCTGCGCGCCTCTGCGAAAGTTTCATGTTGTAGTCGTATTTACCCCGGATATCGCAGTGCGAGCTAAGCTCAATGGTAACTTCGGGATTATCTTTCATGATTTTTACCAGCTTGTCGAGCTCTATTGCTGCATCAGGACGGATAAATGATTTGTCCAAGTCATACAAAACGTTGCGGAGAACAAATATTTTTTTCTTTTTCAGTAAGCGAAGCCGGGCCACAATTTCTTCAGATTTTTCTTTGCCAACGGTGGTTATGTTCTTCATATCGGCAAAGTACTGGTCTTTAGTAGCCCTTACTGAATAATCGCTTTCGGGCTGAAGCACAAACCGGAAATTGCCGTCTGCGCCGGTGGCCATGCTGCCAATGACTAAGCCGGTTTTCTTATCGGTAAGCTCAACCTGGGCGCCCTCAATGGGTTCGCGTGTTACTGAGTCCACAACAATACCTACGAGATTAAGAACCAATACGCGGCTGAAAAAATATATCTGGTCTATACCTGCATCTTTGCTTGCGCGGTTGGATGAAACGTATCCATACAGGATAGAAGTATCTTTTATCATTACCCCGAAGTCATCGGCAGAACTGTTTACCGGTGTTTTCATATTATAGGGCTGGCTCCATTGTCCTCCTGAATAAATGGATTTAAATACATCCAGTCCGCCCAGGGTATGATGCCCTTCAGAAGCAAAGTACAGGATGGTATCGTGCATAAGCGATGGAAACATTTCGTTCTGCTTTGTGTTGATGGTTTTACCTGCATTCACGGGAGAGCACCAGCATCCTGCGCTGTCAAGGGTTACATACCATATATCGGTTCCGCCAACACCACCGGGCATGTCAGAGGTAAAGTACATAGTCTTACCATCTGAAGTAAGCGTGGGATGCCCGCATGAATAATTATCAGAATTGAACGCCAGGCTTTTTATGTTGGTCCAAACGGTATCCCTCTTCGATGCCTTAAATATTTTCAGGTTAACAACGTCAGTCTCCTTATCCCTGCTCACTTTTCTTTTTATATAGCTGTTGCGGGTAAAATACATGACGCTATCACCGGGGGCCATTACAGCCGGGCCGTCATGCAAATCACCATTTACATCACCCTTCAAAGCCACAGGCGTTTCCCAGTTGCCGCCGGCATCCTGCTTTGTTGTCATCACGTCAAGAAAAGCTCGCCCTGTCCATGCATACGTTTTATTTTTTCTGCCCGGGTTTTCAGCGGCCATCATAATTCCATCTCCGTATTTTGCCGGTGCAAACGTAGAACCCGAGGCATTGAACTTAGCCGGTTCAATAATAAACATGCTGGTATCTGTAGTGAGAGCATGCACCATATCGCAGGATTCGCGTAGCACCATAGCAGCGGTGTCTTGCGGCATTTGTTTCAGGTAAAGGTCAAGCCATTTTTTTGCGTCATCATACTTGCCGGTGCGCATCAGTATCTGTGAATAATATAATTTGTCTTCAGGCACCGAAGCGCTGTCTGCCACAATTTTTGCGTACTGTTCTTCTGCTTTTGCATACTGGTTGGTGAGGCGGTAGCAGGCAGCGAGTTTTTCGCGCGCGCCCAGCATTTCTTTTTTGGAAAGCGCCTTCTGGTATTGCTCAATTGCCATGTTATACGCCAGACTGTTATACATCTCATTGCCTTGCCTGTAATAATAGCTGGCGCAGCCGCTGAATAAAAACAACACAGATAGAAACAAAAGGAAATTGATACGGACAGATTTCGCAAAAAATCTTTTCATATAAAAAAATATTAAAATTTAAAACGCAATCAGCAATAAACAGGCATCAGAAATACCTTGGAGTCTTCATTTTAAGTATGTCGTAACCAAAGTCGTATCCAAGAGTAATTTCATGCGTGCCGTCAGAATAGTGTCGTATGTCAGTCATGGTAAAATCGTAAGCATACATAAGGCGAAGCTGCTTAGTAACGTTCAATCCCACCAGGGCGATAAATGAATCACCGGTGCGGTACGAAACACCCAGCCACAGCCGCTCCATAAGCAAAGCATTCAGGTTAATGTCAACTTGAACCGGAACATTCCATGTATATTTTATAAGGGCGGAAGGTTTAAGAACCACATCCTCATTGATTTCAAAAACATATCCACCCGTAATGTAATAGTGGCGCACCTTGTGCTCAATAAGTTTAGCATCATCCGTATTCACAGTCAACGGACGGTTCGGGTCAAAGCTTAGCAGATTCGGGATAGCAATACCTGCATACCAAAGCCGGTGATATAAAAATGCACCCGTTCCGGCATTAGGAAGCGTATTGTGTTGTGTTTCCTGGGGGAAAACTCTGTCATTCTGGTCCCAGTATACCAAATCCTGGAGGCGTGCAGAATAAAAACTAAGCCCTCCGCGAATTCCCAAGCCAAGTTTCAGGTGGTTATTGAGTTTAAGGTGATATGCATAGCTGATATAAACATCGGTATTATTCTGAACCCCGATCTCATCGTGAGCAACACCCAATCCCAGGCCCATATTGGTCAATCCAACCGGGCCATGTATAGAAAAGGTCTGCGTTCTGGGTGAGCCGGGAAAATTAACCCACTGCCTGCGGTACAGTGCATCGGCAGAAATATAGGACTTGCTTCCCGCGTAGCCGGGATTAACTACCATCTGGTTAAACATATACTGGCTGAGCATAATTTCCTGCTGAGCCAGCAAAACGGTTCCGCTGAACAATAACAAACAAAGTGCAATCAGTTTTTTCATGACAATATTTTTTCCATCAGGTGCCTATCGCCTTAGGTCTACATAACCATGCAATACTCTTCCCTCCGGATATCTGGTTGACTTATTAATACTCAGAATAACAAAATAAGTTCCGTCGGGCAGAGGTTTGCCAGAGTTTTCATCTCCCGTGTTGTTTTGCCCGAACCAGGAATTCTCATGATTATTGTAATTCGTCTGTTCAAAAACTAAGTTGCCCCAACGGTTGAATACTTTGAAATTATTTTCCTTGTTGAAAGAATATTCAATGCAATGTATAACAAATAAATCATTATACGAGTCACCATTGGGAGAGAATGCAGTCGGCATTTCAAGGCACGTTGAATCACATACTTCCGGAATAAGCTTGGTAATTAAAACAGTATCATCATCAATGCACGGGCCGTTGGTAATTGTCCATACAAGGGTGTTGCTGCCCCATCCAAAATTACGTGCGAAGGTGTTAGGGTCAAAAGGATTATCAAAGGTGACAGGCGAAGTAAGCGGAGGAACTTTAGACCACATTCCAACTCCGACATAACTACTGTCTGCATGCAGGCGAATGGGTTCATCATCATCGCAGATAGGAGGATAGGAGCCGGCATTTGCATTAACATGCTCAAATGCCCTTATAGTAACGGAGTCGAACGCAAGGCATGTTGCATCACCTACCCACCAGATGAATATGTTATCGCCATAACTTAAACCGGTAACTGTAACAACCGGGCTAAGTGTGTCGGGAGAGAATGTTCCTGTTCCGGCTGCGATAGTCCACCATCCGGTGTAAATGGGCAACGGAGTATCAGCCACTAATACTATGGTTGTATCGCAAATGTCTGTATTGGGTGTTAGAATAATAGCAATGGGCTGGTATGGGTCTGTAATGGTAACAGTATCGGTAATCACACAACCGTTAGCATCGGTAATGGTAATGGTATATAATGTTCCCGAACCGAATGCAGTGGTGTCGCAAATCGTGGAATCAGTGAAGGCAGTAAACTGCGGAGGTATGGTGCTCCACTGGTACGTGTATGCGGGAGTTCCGCCAAAAGCAAACGCATGCATCCATGCATCGCAGGCATGAGGACAGGTTGTGTTGTATGGAGGATTAAGCAATGAAACATTTATTGAATCGGCAAGAGGCGGTGGCTGGGTAAGAGTTACGCTCGCAGATGCTGTACAGCCGTTGACATCGGTAACGGTTACAGTGTAAGTGGATGCACATAGATTAGAATCTACAGATAATGTATCGGTGAGCGGTGCTGTTGACCAGGAGAATGAGTACGGTGGAGTTCCGCCGCCGGGAGTTGCCGTAGCAACACCATCGCAGGCGCCCGCACAGCTTACGTTCCAGCCACCGTTGAAAGTATTCAATGCAACGCTTACCGTAACCGGAGGCGGTTGAGTAAGCGTGATAGATGCTGTGGCAGTGCATCCGTTGGCATCTGTAGCGGTTACTGTATAGGTTGTTGCACATAATCCTGTAGCAGTATCATTAGCTTGGGTATTGCTCCACAGATAAGAGTATAATGGAGTTCCACCCGATGCTGTAGCTACGGCTTGCCCATCACACGCACCATTGCAGCTAACATTCCATCCACCGGGGAAGGTGTCTGCAACAATTGCAACGGTAAGCAGAGGCGGCTCGGTAAGTGTAATACTTCCGGTCACCGTACATCCGTTGGCATCGGTAACAGTAACCGTATATGTTATTGCAGTCAATGTGTTGGTTGTGGTTTGAGTCAAATCGCCATTTGACCATACATAGGAATAGTTAGGTGTTCCACCGGAAGCATAAACAGTTGCCTGTCCTAAAGCATCTCCGTTGCAAGGTTCATTCCATCCGTTATATAATACAGCGGTGATGGAGTCGATAACAAGCGGTGGCGGTTGGGTAAGAGTTACACTTGCTGTTGCAGTACAACCATTCGTATCGGTTGCAGTTACGGTGTAAGTCGTAGCACATAACCCTGTAGCAATTTGAGTATTTTGGGTATTGCTCCACAAATAAGTATAACCGGGTGTACCTCCTGCTGCAGTTGCCGTTGCTTGTCCGTCACAAAGGCCATTGCAGCTCACATTCCATCCGCCATTAAAAGTATCAAGTACAATGGATACTGTTAGCACAGGTGGTTGAGTAAGCGTAACGGATGCTGTTGCCGTGCAGTTGTTAACATCTGTTACAGTTACCGTATATGTTGTAGCACATAATCCTGTAGCGGTTTGGGTAGCTTGGGCCGGAACAGTGCTCCATACGTAAGTAAATGGGCCAGTTCCTCCGCTCGGGTTTGCCGTTGCCTGTCCGTCACAAGCGCCATTGCAGCTTACATTCCATCCACCGGTAAAGGTTCCTGCGGTAGCTGACGCTGTCAGCAAAGGCGGTTCAGTAACCGTATAACTGGCGGTTCCGCTACATCCGTTTGCATCGGTAACGGTTACCGTATAAGTCCCTGCACAAATGTTTACAATAGTTTGTGTTACCTGATTTCCCGGGGGAGACCAGAGGTACGAATAAGGACCTGTTCCGTTTGTTGGAGTAGCTGTTAATGTGTCGAGGCAGTTTCCGTTGCATGGTTCATCCCAACCGTTGAAATTGCTATCAGTAATTACAATATTAAGAACGACAGCCGAGCCGGAAGGAGCAATAGAAGTTGTGGCAGTGCAACCGTTAACATCCGTAACGGTCACCGTATAGGTTCCAATGCAAGCATTAAATAAAGTGTCGGTGCCATTGGGACAAGGAGGTCCCGGTGGCGTCCAGCAATATGTATAAGGACCAATTCCACCGGCAGGAAATGCAACAATGGTATCGGTACAACCCGCATTGCAGCTTGCTGCTGAAGAAGTCAAACTCACCGAAAGTGCTGTAGGTTCTATCAATGTAACCGTGTCAACTATAGAGCAACCGTTGATATCAGCGATTAATACTGTATAAGTTCCTGCACATAATCCTATAGCCGTTTGGGTATTTTGGACCGGACCGGTACTCCAGACGTATGAGTAAGGTGCAGTTCCTCCGCTTGGATTCGCTGTTGCTGAACCATCGCATGCACCGTTGCAGGTAACGTTAACGGTATCAAAGAAAGATACAATAATGGTATCCATCAGAGGCTGCGGTTCGGTAAGTGTAATGGTATCAGAATGGGCTATGCATCCGTTGTCATCGGTAACCGTAACAAAATAAATAGAGACTGAAACATCGTTGGCAACCGAATCCACATCTCCATTAGACCAATCGTAGAGGTACGGAGGACAGCCCCCGGAAGGGAAGACGCGCACGTTACCTGTAGTGTCAGCATTGCAGCAAATATTCCAGCCGCCAACGCAGGTGTCTGCCGTTAATGGAGGTATTACAAGAGGAGTAGGTTCGGTAAGTGTTACTGAAGCAGTGGCGGTACAGCCGTTATCATCCGTTACTGTCACTGTGTATGCTATAGCGCATAGGCCTGTGCAGGTTTGGGTAGAACAAGGTGAGGACCATGTATAAGAATAAGGAGGCGTGCCGCCCACAGGATTAGCCGTTATTTCCCCGTCACACGCGCCATTACAGGAAATATTTGCTCCGCAGTTGCGCACAAGAGGAGAAAGTGAAACGCTCAATGCAGGTGGTTCAGAAAGATTAAAAGTTAAAACTGTATCGCATCCGTTACCATCTGTTACAGTTACTGCGCAAGCGCCCGCGCATAATGTTGAGTCAGTTGTTTGGGTCGTATCGCCATTGCACCACAAGTAGTGGTATGGAAGAGTGCCTCCGCTTGGATTAGCGGTTGCAAAACCATCGCACACGCCGTTACAACTTACATTCCATCCGCCGTTATAAGTTCCAATGCTAAGTGTTGCCGTAAGCAAAGGAGGCTGTGTAATATTATTATTGTCCGATGCGCTGCAGCCATTGGTATCGGTAACTAAAATAGAAATAGGCCCTGCGCATATAGCGTATATGGTATCACCGGCTGCGCTGAACGTGGGAACTGACAAGGGAGGATATGACCAC
This sequence comes from Bacteroidetes bacterium 2013_40CM_41_45, assembly GCA_002215675.1. Classification (GTDB taxonomy): domain Bacteria; phylum Bacteroidota; class Bacteroidia; order AKYH767-A; family 2013-40CM-41-45; genus 2013-40CM-41-45. Next base: position 307,679 of record NGFH01000004.1, read on the forward strand.
GAATACACATAAGGAGGCGCACCTCCGGAAGCCGTAACATAAGCAGTACCGTCACAAACGCCAAAGCAGCTTATCGGATTTCCTGCATTAAGAATTACTACCGTAATCAGGGCAAGAACAGTGTCGGGCTCGGTAACCGTTAAGGTATCGGTAAATGAACATCCGTTTACGTCAGTAACCGTCAACATATAAGAGCCTGCGCATAAGTTGACTGCAGAATCAACGTTGGAAACATTCGGTGTCCAGTTAAATGTGTAGGGAGGGCAACCACCAACTACATTGGAATAAATTTTTCCGTTACATTCTCCATGGCATCCTATATTAAATCCGCCCGGAGTAAGCGGGCTTACAATGGAATCATAAACAGCAGCGGGCTCAGTAAGCGTTGCTGATATAGAAGATGTGCATCCGCTTGCATCTGTAACCGTAACAGTATAAGTTCCTGCACCTATGCCGGACACATCTTCTCCTTCATCAACAGGGCAACCACCCGGAATATGGCTCCAGTCGTAGCAGAAAGGTGCCGTGCCCCCGTGGGTAGTAATGTCAAGGAATCCATCTAGTGCACCGTTGCAACTTACCTGGTACCCGCATATAAAGGATGAAATATCATCTATGGTAAGGTAGAGAGAATCTGGTTGAGTAATTAGTTTACAGGTATCTCCGGTGCAACCGTTGACATCTGTAACAGTAACACATATTAATGTACCGCCTCCCTGTCCCGTAATGCATTGGGTACTGAGCAGGCTGGGAGTCCATAAATAGGAGTAGGGAGGTGTACCTCCGGTTGGTGCAGCACAGGAAGTATCATCCGCAGCTCCAAAGCATGAAACATTATTACCATTTATATTAACGCTTGTTATCAATGGAACCAACACGGCGGGCTGGCCAACTATGGCGCATGCTGTATCGGTGCAACCATGCAGGTCGGTACAGGTAATGCAATATGTTCCGGCAGGAATGTTGCAGATATCCTCTGTTGTAAAGCCATTCGACCAGATGCAGCTGACCGGCGCTGTTCCCCCGTTAGTATGTGAATAAATACAACCGGTAGATTCACCGTTACATCCTGCGTTTTTGACAGAATCGACCACCACAACAAAAGTGGCAGGTTGGGTAATAGTTATGGTAGATGTTGCTACGCACGCCCCGCCACCGGTAGTGACAGTAACGGTGTAGGTTCCAATGCATAAGCCGCTTCGGTCTTCAGTGGTTGGTCCGTCATTCCACACAAAGGAATAGGGAGGGCTTCCACCGGTAACCGTTACATCAATGCTTCCATCGCAAACGCCATTGCAGCTTGCATTTACATGTGTTTGAGAAATATGAATAGAATCAAGTGTAACTACTATCGTATCCACCGTAGTATTGCAATTGGCAGGTTTGAAAAGGTGGTCTGTAACAAAAAGCCTGTAGGTACCGGCGGCATTGGCGAAGAAAATAGAATCTGAATCAACAATAACGTTTGAAGAGTTTCTCCATGTGTAGGTATAGGGAGGCACTCCGCCTGTTGCGCTTCCGGTAAGGGTAATTCCCCCCTGTGCGGCACAGAATTTTGCCGGGCTCGGATTAATATTAGCAACCAGGTTGCCGAAGAAATAAACTCTCACCGTATCGCAGAATGTTGAACTAAGGCCGGGGCAATTGCTCGCAACAGCATTTCCGCAAACCCTGTAATCTACAAATGCAGGCGGTGTGCCGGTTGGCGTGACTCTTACAGAGGTTGAACTATCAGGAAGATGAGCGAATGGAGCAGACAGGAAAGAATTATACTGGCCGGGTACGCCCGGAAAAATTGAATTCCATGAAGAGCCGGTAATCTTTACCCCGAAATATGTCAAAGTATCAAAACATCCTACGCGCACAGAATCATCAGGAATAGGAGTAGGGCGGGGTATAGACGTTAAGCAATACTGATTTAAATTATTGCCGGGTTTGCAGAAACTTATGGTATGTAGTCCGGGAGTGGAGATGCATCCCAATGTTCTTATGTCCAAGGGTCCTCCGCAATCAATATTATAATTCAATGCACCGGGAGGTTGATTTCCACCGCAAATTTCAAAACGGACAGCAGCAGTATTGGGCCCAACACAAATAATAAAGTTTACGCAACGGTCCGGTGAAGAAGTTCCGCAGCAATTACCGATTCGTGCTACGGAAGGCGTTGTAAAGGTGCTTACCTGGGTAAAATCAACGCAGAAATGAGGTACGGTTGCGCCGCATGGTGTTGCTAAATTACGGGCGTCGCAGGTATCCGTATTGGCTAAAGGAGGACAAGATTGCGCCGAAACGGTCTGCACAGATGAATACAGCGAAAAAAAAATAACAGCCGCACAGGCAGAAATAATTTTTTGGAAATAATGAATAAAAAATTTTTTGTCTTTTTTATTTTTCTGAATCATGCGTGCATGTTTTTAACTTTGAAAAAAGAGGAGACTATCAAAGTTGAGTGCTAAAAGTACAATATTTATAGTTACAAAAAATAATTTTTTGGCAAACATATTTTTTTTGTTACGCAGACAAAACTATCCGCTACGCCAGATTAAAAATATTCATAGAGATTAATTTATCAACATAATTTTTTGAAAAAACGCAATTTCTTTTCTTCATGATTCCGCAATGTAATTTTCTGTTTTTCAAATGATAAAATGTACCGGCATTCGTATTATTACTCTGAAATCAGAGGCTAATGTTTAAAATTTCTCTCTTAAAGTTAGACATTCATTTAGGGAATTACGCTGCTTCGTTCAGCGATATTAAAGATACGTAGCCGGAATGGTGGATATTTTTTTTGATAAACGAATAAACCATTATGTTCATTAAATTATTATTGCGTACTATTTAAAACAGTCTTAACATAAAATTATAATGAGAAAAAAATTGAAAAGCATTTTGTGGGTGTTTTTATTTTTTGCTTATCCGTATTTCTTTATGCAGCCGGTTTCAGGCCAACGGTACGGCCCGGAGCAGAAAATTAAGGTGGTGCAGAATTTTCCAGCTGCGGTGCGTCCGGGAAGCGACTTTATGATAGAAATCAAAATCGAAAAAGGAAATATTGGCGGGCTTGCAAAGTTTCAGCAGTATATCGCGGCAGGAATGACAGCATCTGCTGTGGAAAATGCCGGTGCCGATTTTTCTTTCGAGTCGCAGAACGTAAAATTCATCTGGACATCGGTTCCTCAGAATGCTGAAATAACACTTCGCTATAAAATTACGGTTGCATCAACGCTAAGCGGAAAAAAATATTTATCCGGAACATTCTCCTACGTGGAAAACGACCGCACAAAAAAAATATCGCTGGTGCCGAAAGAAATAGAAGTAACTCCCACGGCACCCGCCATTGAACTTACAGCAGCAGAATCCAAGCCTGTGCAGAATGAAGTGCAGCCGGAAAAAAAGGAAACTTCTGCTGCAACTCTGCATGACGAACCCGAGCCGGAAGAAAAAGAGGAATCTCCGGCAAATAAAGATAAAGCTGTGTCTTCTGAAACCACTCCGGCAATAACTGAAACAAAAAAGCAGGCAGAGGAAAAGGCCCTGGTTGAAACCACAGAGCCGGCGAAAGCTATTCCCGATACGAAGAAAGAGCAACCCGCTGCATCAATTGATAATGTAACTGCACCTGCAAGTTCAGGAATCACTTTTAAAGTTCAGATTGCTGCCATGAATGAAAAACATTTCCGCAAGAAAAATTATTTCCAGGAAAAATTCGGGCTGCAAATGGAAGTAACTGCCGAAGACCACGAGGGATTAAAAAAATATACGGTCGGCAATTTTGCATCGTATGCACAGGCGCATAAGCTCCGCGATGACATACTTTCCAGCGTAAGCGGTTCTTTTGTTGTCGCGTACAAAGACGGAGTAAGAATTCCGGTGCCCGAAGCCATTGAAATGCTGAAGAAGAAGTAGGTAGCAGTAATGGAGTATTGGAATTTAGCGCCATTCATTATTCCATTATTTCGTCATTCCTATTCCAATATTGAGGAGCACGCTTTTCACCCTGATTTTAGCCTTTTATGTAAGATAATCGGGTAAATTGTTTGTTAACATTTTAGGGCAGCAAACGTATAGAAGTAGCTTAATAATTGAATTCCCCATGAAGGCTGCCCCGATATTCTGTTTGCTGTTTTGTGCATCATTTTTTGTTTCTGCACAGACGGATAATGATAATAAAAATAAGCCCAAAGAAAGCATGCTACCCACAGTGGGAGCCGGCTACGGCGTGATGATTTTTTCGGGCGATGTGGGAAAACTTTCCGTTGCCGAACCGATGTATCCACGGAATGGATTATACCTGGAGCTTCAGAAAAAATCAAAATCAAGAACAGATATTTCTCTTTTCTTCCTTTCAGGAAAATTGTACGGAAATGTTTCAAATGAGGACAGGAACCTTAATTTTCTTTCTTCGGTTACTACCGAAGGACTCAACATCCGTTATCACCTATGCAGCAACAAGGAAAAAACTCTTATCCCGTATCTTAGTGTGGGCATTGAAGTTCTTTCATTCGCCACCAAATCAGATTTGTATGATGCCAACGGCAATAAATATTATTTCTGGAAAGACGGAACCATACGCAGCCTTGATGAATCGGACCCGCTTGCATCCGGTGCTGTTCTTCTGAAAAGAGATTACGTTTATGAAACAGATTTAAAATCGGCCAACCTCGATAACCGAAGCAGCTATCCTACTAATTCTATCGCATTTCCGGTAGGAGCGGGATTAAAATTCCGGTTGTCAGATAAATTTCACATCCGCACTTCCTGCATCTATCATCTCACCAATACAAATCTTATTGACGGCATTGATGAAACCGGTAAAGGAGAAAGAGCAGGCAGCAGCAAAAAAGATAAGTTTATCTATATCTCCGCATCACTGCATTTCGATTTGTCGGGCAAGGAATTCAAGAAGCCCAATCCTAAAATTCCTATAGGCGATGTTTCAAATGTTGACTATGCTGCGCTGGAAAATTCTGATTCCGATAAGGACGGAGTGAATGACATAAACGATGAATGCCCCGGAACACCTGCTGGAATAAAAGTGAACGCGAAAGGATGCCCCATGGATTCTGACAATGATGGTATTCCCGATTACAGGGATAAAGAGCCCAACTCACCTGCCGGCGCATTGGTTAATGAAGACGGAATTACAATGACCGAAGAATTCATCCGTCAGAAGCTGGAGCGCGATTCGCTCAACGAAGTGCTTTCACACCAAATAGAAATGCTGAGAGCTAAAGATGCTGCGGGTGGAAAGAAGGCAGTCTACACTCCTGATTCTACTGCAGTATATAACGGGGAATTTGATAACAGCGGGCACTTGCCGGAAGATTTCAGGTTCGCAGACAAAAACAGGGACGGATATATTTCGCCCGCAGAAATGAGTGCAGCCATTGATGATTATCTCACAGATAAATCTCCGCTCGATAAAAGACGCATGCACATGCTGGTTGATTTCTTCTTCGACCAATAGCCATAACAAATTATAAAAGAGTAATCAGAGAAACAGTGAAAAACAAGTTACATATACTTGTTATTGAAGACGATGAGCTTGACCGCATGATTATTAAGCGTGCGCTCGAGGGTGCCGATATGAATATTGAAGTGGTGTTTGCAGAAAGCATGGAAAGCGGTAAGCAAGCAGTTGCCAAAAAAAATTACGATTGCATATTTATTGATTACAACCTGCCGGGCGGTAATGGACTTGAGATGATGAAATATACTCGTGAGGCAGGAAATAACTCTCCTTTAATTGTAGTTACATCACAAGGTGATGAACGGATTGCCGTGGAAATCATGAAAAACGGTGCATCTGACTACATCACCAAGAACATGCTTACCGCCGAGAGCTTAAAGCAAATTCTTCGGCATATTTTCCGCCTGAGAGAATCTGAGGGAGAGAAGACAAGGTTTGCTAAAGCGCTGCAAAATACACAGAAGACCTTGCAGGCTGTAGTGGCCAATGCACCTGTGATTTTATTTTCTACTGATACCAACGGAATTTTAACCATGCTTGAGGGAAAAGGAATTTCAGAGTTTGACCTTGACCGTAAATCATACCTGATTCCTGAAGGGAACAATTCAGATCGCACGTTGCCTATTTCGCCATCCGCGCTCAAAGAATCATTGTCAGGAAAAGACGTGAAGGATATCATTAAAAGAAACGGAAAGTTTTACGAGGTGATGTACTCTCCTATGCACAATCATAATGATGAAATAATTGGCGTGATGGGCGTTGCAACAGACGTTACCCTGCATAAACTGGCCGAGGAACAACTGCTCACTGAAAAAAGCATAGCTGAGGAAACAGCGCGCATCAAGCAACAGTTTCTTGCCAACATGAGTCATGAAATCCGCACGCCTATGAACGGAATCATCGGGCTTGCCGACATCATGCTTCGTACCGAACTGGATGAGGAGCAGAAAAAATATATGCAGTCTATTATGAGCTGCTCCGATAATCTTTTAGTTATCATCAACGATATTCTTGACCTTTCGAAAATTGAAGCCGGCAGGATGACCATTGAAAGAACGCCTTTCTGCCTTAGTGATATTATAGAAAATTCTCTTTCTATGTTTTCGCGGAGCGCTTTGAAGAAAAATATCAAACTAACCGCTTCCTGCGCTGAAAATGTTCCGGTGTTTTTGGTGGGTGACTCAGTTCGCCTTAGCCAGGTGCTGAATAATTTAATAGACAACGCCATTAAATTCACTCCTTCGGGAGAAGTTGCGGTAAGCATAAGCTGCGCAAGAGAAACAGCAGATAATGCCTCTCTCATTTTCAGTGTAAAGGATTCCGGTATCGGCATACCCAAAGAAAACCGGCAGGCTATCTTCGATAGTTTTACCCAGGCGCGCAGCGATACCGCCCGTAAGTTTGGCGGAACAGGGCTGGGGCTTACGATTGTTAAAAAACTTTTAGAGATGCAGGGCGGTTCAATATCTGTAGAAAGCATTGAAGGAACCGGTACAGTATTTACATTTAATATCAGCTATCCCAAAGCAACCGTAAAGGAAATAGAAGACCATCACAGAACATCAGCTGTACTTGCAGTTCCTGATTTTAGCAACCTGAATATTCTTATTGCCGAAGACAATGAAATGAACCGTTTAATCATGCAGAAACATTTCAGCGACTGGAAGATTAAATATAAAGTGGCTGCAAACGGAAAAGAAGTGGTAGAGCTTGCAAAACAAAATACTTTCGATTTAATACTGATGGATATACAGATGCCTTTGATGGACGGATATGATGCTACAAAAATTATCCGCAGCACTTTGCCCGCAGAGAAAGCGCGGGTTCCCATTATTGCGGTTACTGCCCACGCAAGTGACACAGAAAGAATAAAATGCCTGGATGCGGGAATGAACGATTACCTGAGCAAACCGTTCAGGTCAGAAGATTTGCTTAAAAAAATCTGTGGTTTCTTTGACGGGCCGATGCCTTCGTTAGGAAGCAGGAAAGAAACCCTCTCTGCCGCTAAGGAAAAAGATACATCTTCTCATAACCAGTTTCGCGTTGTAGACCTTGATTATCTTAGGCGTGTTGCAGTAGATGAGCCGCAATTTATTCAGGAAATGATTTCCATTTTCCTGCAGCGCACTCCCGAAGCACTGCGTACTATTCGTGACAGCATCAATGCAAAGGATATGAAAACGGTTTGGCAAACTGCACACCGGATGAAACCCACTTTCTCTTATATGGGAATGAAAAACACTTCGATTCTTGCAGCAGACCTTGAAAAATTATGCAAGAATGCCCCCGATGAAGCTAAAGCAGAATTCCTGCTCGGTAACATCGAATACGATTTTAACATTGCTCAATCACTTATTGAAAAAGAATTTCTCGTAACCAGATAAAATATGTTTAAACAAACCATAGCAGCATTACTCGAATCGCGCAGCAACGGTGGCAACGGACATGCCTCTGAAAAGAAGCAAACTCCGGCTTCCACAATTTATAAAGTATTCATTGTGGAAGACGATGAGTTTCTCGGCAGCGTCCTGAAGCGCACGCTGGAAAAAATAAGCGATGCCCAAGTGCATTTATTCAAAACGCCTGAAGAATGTCTCAATAATCTTCACCTGAACCCTGATGTGGTTTCTATTGATTATTACCTGCCGGGAATGAACGGCCTGGAGATGATGGAGAAAATACGCAACTACAATAATTCCATTAATTGCATTATTGTTTCGGGACAGGAAAAAGTGGACATCGTGCTGGAACTTTACAAGAAGGGAGCTGTTGATTACATTATGAAAGATGACAGCGCTGTGGCCAACCTCGAAAATTCTGTAAGGAAAATTTTTGACAACCTGCGCCTTAGAAAGCAGGTGGAAATATTGCAGGAGCAGATTATAGACCGTAACAAATATTCAAAGATTGTTGGCAATAGCCCTTCCATTTTAAAAGTGCTTAAGATGATACAGAAGGTGGAGAACAATAGTATTATGGTGCTCATTAGCGGAGAGAGCGGAACGGGCAAGGAACTTGTTGCGCGGGCTATTCACTACGGCTCACCGCGCAACCGCAAGCCATTTGTAACGGTGAATATGGGTGCTATTCCTGCTGACTTGATTGAGAGTGAATTATTCGGGCATGAGAAAGGTGCGTTCACCGATGCACGCGAGCGCAGAATCGGCAAATTTGAAGAAGCCAGTGAAGGAACTATTTTCCTTGATGAGATAGGGGAGATGGACTTATTTCTCCAGACCAAAATACTGCGTGTGTTGCAGGAAAAAGAAGTAACACGAATCGGCAGCAACAAAGCTATTAAGCTTGATGTACGCGTAATTGCCGCCACCAATAAAAACCTTTCCCAGGAAGTTAAGGAAGGGCGTTTCCGCGAAGACCTATTCTACCGCCTGCAAGGGTTCCTGATTCATCTTCCTCCGCTGCGCGAGCGCGGCGAAGACATCATTATCCTTTCGAAAAGCTTCCTGAATACTTTTTGCAAAGAAAATAATATGCAGGCGGCTTCCATTTCAAAAGAAGCCATCAAAATGCTGCTGGAATATCCCTGGCCCGGAAACGTGCGCGAAATAAAAGCGGTGATTGAACGTGCCGCCTTGCTTTGCGAGAACGGAACAATTACCACCGAGGATATTGTGTTCGCGAATTCTTAATGACCAATGACCACTAGGCAATTTTAATTCTTCACAAACACCAGGTTAGCTCTTATAGTTACCTCATCACTTAACATATTGGCAGGGGTCTTTGCTGCAATTCCAAAATCGCTGCGCTTAATAACCCCTACCGCTTTCATTCCGGTCAAGGTTTTCTTGCTGTAGTCATCATAACCCATGTTGGCAGTTATCTCGAGGGTAACAGGTTTTGTTACCCCGTGCAAAGCAAAGTCGCCCGTAACGGTGTACTTTTTATCTCCCGTTTTTTTAAAAGACGTACTGCGGAAAACTGCATCGGGATATTGCTTTACATCAAACATATCGGGTCGCTGCAAATGTGCATCACGGTCAGGTACACGGGTGTCAACGGTTGCAACATCAACAACAAGGTATGCCGATGCATCGGTAAAATCATCACCCACGGTGTTGAGGGTTGCTTCTTTGATTTGAAAGCTGCCGGTAACATCGCTCACCATAAGGCGCTCTATTGCAAAGTTGAGATTAGAATGTGCCGCATCAAAAACCCATTTGGGCTGAGCAGATACAGTGACGGCAAAAAAAGAAATTGCTATAGCAGAAAGTATAAGCTTCCAACTTCGCTGAAGCTTCGATGGATAAATGATTTTTTTCATAAATTTTTGTTAGTCTATTTTTTTGAATCAGTAAATATAGACAGTGCTGTGGATTTATAGTGAAATTCTTAAAATCAATACAGTTAATTCACCGTTAAGTACTTAGTATTCCATCGACTCCATACATTTACCATTTTCGTACCGTTCCTGTTTAGATAGTTTGCCGTCTGCACTGTAATAATTCCACGTTCCGATTTTATTTCCCGGCTGCGCATCATCATAGTATCCCATTATTTTCACGGCTCCGTTTTCGAACCATTCATTATATGGTCCTATTTTTAAATGTTGTGTTCCAACCAGCAACAAGGTAAATTCTTCCCTCTTCACGCCACTGCAATAGTATGAAGTGGTCAACTGGGCGCTTCGGGAATCGGGGTTCAGCGGTGGTGAGTATTTTATCTGTCCGTTATCGCAATAGCTTGCCGAATAAAACAGGTTACGGGGTCCTTTAACAACAAACGCTTCAATATCTCTTTTCATCATCACTCCGTTCTGATAATAATAATCGGTAGTGCAGGTATCGTTTTCACATTTCCTTTCCGAAAAAAGTTTGCCGTCCCCATACCATTGCGTTTCTCCTCCTACAAGTTTTCCTTTTTTAAAAATTGCTTCCATTGCCTTGTGTTGTTTTTGTTCGTCATAGTACACAATCCAATGCCCATTCAATTTTTTCCTGTTCTTAAATGAAAAATGCGTAGCAGAATCTTCAGTCATTTGCGATTCCACATGTGCTGAGTCGGTTACCAGGATTTCATGCACCTGTCCGTATGCAGATGAAGCCAGGAATAGCAGCAGATACAATATCCGTTTCATTTTGTATCCGCAAAACTACTCGGAATTTATTTTGACCGCAATTTAAGATTTGAGTAAGCCGCTCCTAAACGCATCAACTCAGCTTGTTTCGGCTGATTGAAAAAACAAAACATTGCGCCCGTTAAAGGAACCTCTTTTTACTCCCTTATTATTTTCTTGACAACGGTGCTTCCATCCCGGCTAACAATTTTTAGAAAATAAATCCCGGCAGGATGAGTGGAAATATTTAATTGGGTTATGGTTTGGAGGATTGTTGATGAAAATACTTTTTCTCCCAAAACATTCGAGATTTCAATATGGGATTGCTTTGCTGCGTTTACAATGAAAAATACACCGGGGGTCGGATTCGGAAAGACAGAGATTATGACTTTATCAGAAGGTTCATTCACTCCCGTAACAATAGGCGGAATAATATGGCTGTAGTAAACATTCTCCTCTCCGTTAAGGGTATTAGCCCAGGCAAAGTGCGCACCGGAATTATCCGATATCATATCAAAATAATCACCCATTTTATTCTGGTTAGGATAGCCAACGTGCGGATCGAAAATGCCTGACAATATTTCATTGGCAGACCAGGTATTACCCTGGTCGGTGGAATAGGAATAGTAAAGCGCAGACAAATCTGAGCCGGGATTATCACGAGTATCAAGCCAGACCGCATCAATTCTCCCATTGGGAGCAACCGACATCGTTCCAAACCACTGAGTACTTACTGAGGCATCATCGTTTATCCGGACCGGTAAGCTCCATGTGAGCCCGCCATCGGTGCTTCTTGCAAACATTACGTCACCGGGGTCGGAATTTGCTGTCCTTACAACTGAAGCAAGTAAATAAACATTGCCGTGTCCCGGGCCGTTGGAGCGGTCTACATCAATGCTTGCCTGGCCAAGCAATCCACCCGGGTTAACCGAAGGTTGATAGCCAAGGTCCCCGTCAAGGAAAACCGGGACAGAAGGTTCCCAGATTATTGTTGAAGCAGGGACTTGGGCATTCAGCGATTTTACAACAGCGGGCCCTGACTGGCTGTCTCCGCCAATGTATAATTCTCCATTATTTCCCACCGCCATCGTTCCCCAAAAGGGTTGGCCATTCACCGGGATACAATTTTCATAGCTGATGTTTCCGTTGGTTGAACGGGTAAAAAAACCGGGAAGACACGTGCTGAAATTAGATGTCCAGAAGGAATAAATATTTCCGCTGCCCCCTCCAGTCGTTCGGTCAATGGTCATCCATTGCTTATCGCCTCCCTGAGCATCGGTTCCATTATCCCACGTAGCACCGCCATCGGTGCTCTTAAACACTTTGCAAAAGTAATCGGGGTTAATGGTCAAACTATTATAATAAAAATTCCCTGAGCTGTCAAAATCCAGAACGGGGTCAGAGCGGAAAATACCGGGCTGAATCACCCCCGGGGAAATCCAGGTTTGCCCTGCATTGGTAGTATAGCTCCACCCGGCCTGCCTGAAATTACTGCTCACATTATCAAACTGCCTCCAGCCAATAACAATCATATCAGCATTTAATGGATTCACCGCAATGCTTGGTTCGTTTGCAGCATCACCCAGTATGTTTTGCCCGCTGGCATCAACATTTACCTGTATTGTGAAGACGCTGCTGTTGAGCATTCTCTTTACAGCGCCACTTTTATATTTATATGCAGGAGAAGTCTTTTTATTTTGATACGCATTGGGAAGATATGCGTCACCGAACGTTTCTTGAGGCGCCTGCAATTTTTTATCTGCCGGTACCGGGGCATGCTGGCCCGAAGAAAATAACGGGCTTAAAAGTATGCCCGCTGCAATGAGCGCAAATCCTGCTTTACTTTTCATAACGCACTTATATTTTGATTATAGCTTAACAAATATAGGGAATTATTCTGTTACTCTCCTATTTAAGTCACTTTAATTCATGTCATTTCTTTTTCTCCACCATTCTGAAACCAATTCCAAACTGGTTCACAATTTCAATGCTGTCATCTTCATTTAAATATTTTCTTAGCTTGGAAATAAATACATCCAGGCTTCTTCCAAGGAAATAATCATCACTGCCCCATACAGATTTTAATATGTCATCCCGTTTTATGAGCTGTTCACGGTTTGTATAAAATAATTTCAGGAGGTCTGCTTCTTTCTGCGTAAGTGCTGTTTGCTTATTTTTTCTTTCCAAAATTAAATTCGCTGCATCAAATCTGTACGTGCCGATTTGAAAAACAGTTTGAGACGTATTTTTAGTACTGCTGCGCTTTAAAAATACTTCTACCCGGTATGTTAATTCTTCGATGCTAAAGGGTTTGGTGATGTAATCATCCGCGCCTTTCTTAAACCCTTCTAATTTATCTTTCTGACCTGCTTTAGCAGTCAAAAACAAAACAGGTACTTGTTGATTTTGCTTCCTGATATTCTCAATCAATGTAAAGCCATCTTTCCTGGGAAGCATAACATCAAAAATACACAGGTCATAATTTTTTGTTTTGAATGCCTTCCATCCATTTTCACCGTCAGTAAAAAGGTCAACGTCATGTCCTTTCATTTCAAGATTATCCTTGATAATAAAGCCAAGTGAATCATCGTCCTCTACCAATAAGAGCTGTGCTTTTTCCATGAACTATTCTATTGGAAGGAATAAAATGAACCGGCTTCCTTTCCCCGATTCTCCGCTATAAACATCAATCATTCCATTGTGAATTTTTGTAAGCAACGAAACATAGCTTAAACCAAGCCCGAATCCTTTTGCCTGATGTAAATTCCCCATGGGAATACGGTAAAATTTTTCAAAAACTTTTTTCTGCTGATCCGCTCTTATTCCTATGCCTTTGTCGGCAACGCTAATCACAATTCCATTGCGTTCGTTACGGGAACTAATTTTTATTTCAGGAACGTCCTCTGAATATTTTACAGCATTATCAAGTAAATTGTAAATAATGTTCTCGATATGAATTTTGTCTGCCATTAATTGCGGGTGCTGTGTCAGCAAATCAAGTTGGATGCAACTCTCCGGAATTCCTGACGATTGAACTATTTTTTCTTTCACCGAAACAATTAGATCATGAATATTGATAAGCTCTTTATTCAAGCGGATTTCATTGTTCTCCATGCTCGACATTTCCAAAACTCGTTCCACCTGATATTTGAGCTTATATATTTCTTTATGAATAACTGAAGCATATTGAGTCAGGCGCTTAGGGGTAGAAATTATGTCGGGGTTTTGTAATATTTCAGATGAAATGGCGATGGAAGAAATAGGTGTTTGAAATTCATGCGTCATGTTATTCACAAAATCACTCTGAATTTCTGATAATCTTTTTTGCTTGAGAATAATGTACAAAGTGTAAGCAAAAAACACGATAACAACTAGCAGCACTGCACTTGAAAATATCCAGATACTCATTTGATTGGCTATACTGCTCCCCTTACCGGGAAAATAAATACCAAAATAAATACTGTTTCCCTTCCAACCGGGAAGTGAATTAAGAGTGCTGGCATCCATAGTGGTATTATTGAATGTGATGCACTTTCCGTAAACCATTTTGTCGTCATTATAAATCACCATTCCGAAGTTGATGGCCAGTCCCCGCTTAATAAATTCTTGTTTCAATAAACGCTCTAATATTTGCGGCTCAATGAACTGGTTTATGCTCACCACAAAATAATTCGATGAAAGCTGGTTAACGGGATTATCCATTTCAGCATTTACATGATTGATTTTAAAAACTGAATCAGCCACATTTTTCAATCCCAAACTTACATTCACATTAAATTGTTTTTCGTTCAAATCAAATGCTTTCTTAACCCAATAGATTTGAGTTACAACGATTCCTATAATGCAGATAGTTGCAAGAACAATAATAAGGCGAATGCTATTGCGATTCATGTTTCAAAATTAGTTTAAAAAATGCTTGTTGCCTCTCTGTTAGGAATTCGATAAGAAATATTTGAAATTGAATAACAAGCAAGCTGGTTTTGGCGATTCATCTTTGCAAAAAAAATCAAATGAAAAAACAAATCAATTGGCTGCTGAATACTCCTACAAACGGAGCAAAGCAAATTATTATTTTACGCCTTATGGCAGGCGGTGTGTTTCTGTGGGAAGGAATACTTAAATTCGTTTATGTAAATCAAGGTGTCGGACGATTTACGAAACTCGGCTTTCCCATGCCTGATGTCCTTGCTCATTTTGTAGGAGTAGGGGAAATAATCGGTGGACTCTTTCTTATATTCGGATTGATGACCCGGGTAGTTTCGCTTTATTTTATCCTCGAGATGATTGTTGCAATTTTGTCGACAAAAATTACTCTTTACCTCGGAACATATCCGCTGCCGTTACCATCGGCACCTCCGCAAGTTGGTATTTGGGCAGTGTTTCATGAGATTCGTTCTGATTATGCACAACTGCTTACCTGCTTATTCCTTATGCTAATCGGCCCCGGAATTCTTTCTTTGGATGAATGGTTGGCTAAGAAGAACCGAAAGGAATTGCTAAAATAGAATCACTCAGTGAGACCTAATAATATGTCGAAGTTACGGCCTTCAAAAGTCATAGCTCCGGAACAACTTTATTAATGGACAGCCATAATAAAACAACTTCAACCGGGATTCTGACCGTGTGCAAAATCGTTAAGGTCTTTACGTCTAAACTGTCAATGTACTGTCTGCCTTTTGAAGTTGTAAAAAGCGCGATGATTAATAATAAAGGTGGTAAGACCAGCAGCATAAATCTTGGGGGAGTTGTATTTGTCAGAGTATAAAAACCCGAAAGCCCAATAACAGTTTGAAGCGCTAACCAAATCAATAAAATTATCAAAGTGGTTTTAGAGTTGCGGGTCGCTTTGTAAAAAAGCGCAACGGTTATAATTGTTGTTAGCCCGAAGACTACGCTAATATATGATGGTAAATTCTCCATAACAAAATTTCATCTTACTTTTTAGTTGCTTTCGGTTTTAATGAATTTACATACGCAAAGCTCATGTCAAAATAAGGTCTTAGTTCTTTTGTATTCTTTAAAAGTTCATCGGGCACAACAACATATTCTTTCCTGACGATTCCATACGCCTTGACCAAACCGGTTTTATATTTTTTCAGAAAAGCATCAATCTGGTCAGGAGGCAAACGAAGCCCTAATGTTTCATCGGGATTAAAGTTTGAAAACATGTGCCCGTTGTGAGAAGTGTAAGGAATTGCAGCGCCCTTCAGCTTAACTTTCGGATTGGTTGCGACAAGTTTTTCATATTGAGCAAACTTGTCCGGTGAAATTGAGTTACCTTTTTTTGTCGCCATTATTTTATTATGTACAGGAATCAATAAAGTTTTTCATTTATATTTTCAGGCGTAGCCGGATACACCAATCCATAATTATGTGAAACTAATTTTTTATTCTTCTTACGATATTTCAAACGCTTCAGCAAATGTGATATCAAAGCTACATGAGCAGGTTTTTTCTCCTCGGCATTCACTACAAACCAGGGAGCATGTTTAAAATTTGTTTTAAGCAACATTACGTTCCTTGCTTCCGAATAATCCTTCCAGCGTTTCTGCGCTTGTTTATCAACGGGGCTAACCTTCCACTGCTTCAGCGGGTTTTTCCTGCGGTCTTTCAATCTTCTTTTTTGTTCTTCTTTACTGATGTCGAGATAATATTTCAAGATGATGATTTCAGCATCAATCAGCATTTTTTCAAACAACTCCACGTCTTTAAAAAATGATTTGTATTCCTTATCGGTGCAGAAGCCCATTACTTTTTCAACTCCTGCCCGGTTATACCAGCTGCGGTTGAACAATACAAACTCACCGGAAGCAGGCATGTGTTCAGAGAAACGCTGAAAATACCATTCATGCTCCTCTCTGTCGGAGGGTTTTCCCAAAGCCACAATCCGCGTCTCGCGGGGACTAAGATGTTTTGTAATTTCTTTGATGGTTCCGTCTTTGCCGGCCGCATCTCTTCCCTCAAGAATGATAAGCAGCTTAAGGCCCGATGAAATAATTTCCTTTTGCAACTTAACCAATTCTACGTAAAGTTGGTGCAGCGTTTTCTTCCTTTTCATTTTCTGCGGCGTCAGCTACCTGCCTTCATTGGTGTCGTTACCGGTAAGGGCTGGGATTTATCATAATCTTCCTGTGTGTAGTGCTTTGTTCCCGAGCTATGTATAACGCTGATATTTCTTTTAAGCCTCAGGAAATATTTTTCAATGTATTCATAGGATAAATAAGATATCAAAACAGTTGCAACGGTACTAGAACTATAAACAATAATATATTTATATATGCTTTGCGTTTCCATCCCGGAAAGTACTTTAGAAACAAAAAAGATTACTAACGGATGATATACATAGATGCCGTAAGAAATTTTTCCTAAAAAGTCTAAAACATCTGAATCCAGGTTAAGCATCCTGTTCTTAATATTAATTTGGCCGATAATCAATACAACAGTTACTGCGCTGACAATCTCATTGTCCAGTACAGATGCAATATGAAATTTATTTATGATTAGCGCTAAAATAATTGCTAATGAGATTGCTTGAGATAATTTGTTATCTGCAAACTTCAGGAAAAATTTGTTTTTCTGCTTATATAGAATGGCGCCCAGCGCTCCAATAAGCATACAATGGAACCTGGTTATATGAATAATCCTTTCAATTATGGAATGGGGGTAAAAAAAGTGAAGGAATAATTTTATACCAATTAAAATAACAATTGCCGGTACTATAAAAAGTATTATTCTGTTAATCTTTTTGTTTACCCATGGCCAAAATAAATAAAACTGCTCTTCTACACCTAAGGACCAATAATGTGTCACAAACTTTAACGGGATGTATAAAATGTACGGAATATTTGCCGCAAAAAACAAGTAAAGAAATAAGGACTTAATATTTAAGTCGAATCCAAATACCAAAATAGTTAGTATAGCTATAGACAGGTATAAATAATATAAAGGCCAGATTCTAAGAATTCTCCGCAGGTAAAAGTTCTTGATGTTAATAGGTTGTACCTCCTTTTCATTTTGAAGTAAGAAAGTTATAAGAAACCCGCTTATTGCAAAAAAGATACTGACTCCAAATCCTGCAAGGTCAATTCCGCGGGGCATTCCGTTTTTATTAGTGCCGAGAATAAAAGGGTCTAAATTAAATGACTCTAGATCGAACGTAATATGAGTTATTACAACTGCTAATGCAGCTATAGCTCTCAAACCATTTAGTCCTGGTAAGTATACTGTACGACTGTTCATAGTTTTTGCAAAGCCGGCAGAAAGGATTTCTTCTCTACTTACTCAATATCTTAAACTCCGTTCTGCGGTTAAGCTGCCTGCCTTCATCGGTGTCGTTGCTTGCCACGGGCTGCGTTTTGCCATAGCCCTTTGCAATTACACGGTCTGCGCTTATGCCTTTGCTTATGAGGTAATCCACCACACTTTGTGCCCGCGCCTGTGAGAGTTTCTGGTTGTATTCATCGCTGCCGCGGTTATCGGTATGGCTGCTCACTTCTATTTTAAGCGATGGCATTTCATTAAGCACTTCCAGCACGCGCGTAAGCTCGCTCATGGATTCCATGCGCAGGTTTGCTTTGTCAAAGTCGTAGAAAATATTGTTGAGGATAATTTTCTTTCCCACTTCCGGTTTGCGCAATACCACCGGCTTGTTTATTTCCACGTATCCTTTCGATGCAGGGATGTCTATATTTTCAGAATGGAACAAATGCCCTTCTTTGCGCACCACAATCCCGTAGTTTCTTCCCGATGGAAGTGACACGAGATATTTTCCGGTCTCGCTGTTGGATTCAAACTTCGCAACCGACTGCGCTTTGAGATTATCTATTACCTCAATATTAGCTCCCAGCGGCTGGCCGGTGGCTTCGTCCGTTATAGTTCCACTCAAAAGCGTTAGCTGCGGCTGGGCTTTTACCACCGTATCATTAACGAACGTTACCATATAAATATCACGCTTGCCCAAGCTTCCTTCGCGTGCCGAGGCGTAATACGCATGCTTTCCGCTGGCCGATATTACAAAGCTCACATCGTTTTCCGGTGTGTTAATCGGGTAACCGATGTTCTGCGGCTCGCTCCATTTTCCGCCTTCCAAAACAGTTACAAAAATATCGAAGCCGCCCATAGTGTTATGTCCGTTGGAACAGAAGTACAGCGTTTTTCCATCAGGATGCATGAACACGGCATCCTCGTCCATTTCAGTATTCACAGGCGGTCCCAGATTTTCTGCCGGCCCCCAGTCGCCTTTGGCAGTTAGCCGTGAAACGTAAATGTCTTTGCCTCCGTGTCCACCTTCCTTATTGCTCACAAAATAGATTGCCTTTTCATCGGGTGTAAACGCTGCTGATGTTTCCTGCAGCTTCGTGTTTATGTTACTTGAAAGTCTCTGAGGCGCGCTCCACTGTTTGCCCCTGAGCCGCGATTCGGAGATATCCGCATCTACATTGCTAGCATCGCGATAAACAAACAAACGCTGCCCGTCCACACTCAGGTTAACGGTTGCATCATTACGCTCGGAGTTTACCGGAGGACCCAGGTTTTTTGCAGGCGTCCATTTCCCGTTTTTGTTTTCCGAAAAATAAATGTCTTCGTAATACTCGCCCGATTCGTTTTCCAGCCCGCCTGTAGTGCCTTCTCTTTTTGAAGTGAAATAAAGAACCGATTCATCGGCAGAAATTACCGGGCAGTATTCATCATATTCTGTATTGATAGCGGAGCCCAGGCTTTCAATTTTAACATTGAGTGGTGCCGCCATCAGTTTCTTTCCGACTTTGCACTCTTCTATTTTTCTTTTTGCCGTTACAATCTCCGCATCATTGCTTTCTGATTTTTTACCCAGGCACCGCGAATATTCTTCAATCGCCTTATCCCATTCAAGGTTAAAGTGGTATGCTTTTGCTAGTAAAAAGTGTGCATCAATATCCACATCGGGTTTCAGCTGGATAGCTTTCTCAATGAGTTCAATGGCTTTCTTTTTCTTAACAGAATGAATGTAACAGTTGCCCATTTTCAGGTCCAACTCTGCATTGTCGGGATTAAATTTGTAAGCAATTTGATAATGCAGGACCGCTTCATCATATTGTAAATCATAATAAAAGGAGTCGCCTTCTTTAATCGCTTTTTGTGCTTCCTTCAATCCTTGCTTATCGTTGGGAAAATTGGCAGAATTGAATTCCTTGCTCTGCGCATAGGCTGTAAAATGAGTTAAAGCGAAAATTACGGTTATCAATAAAATATTTTTCATAAGAAGTTTCCTGTAACAGTGAATAAACAAAAGTAGAAATATTCTTTACCCTGCTTGTCCAATTACTTCATAAACAATGAATAAATTGCATTAAAAAAGGACTCAACCGATTTATGTTAGTAAATTTTCACTGCTTAAAAATTCTTACAGGCTCTTACACAACTTTTTGTTAATTTTGTTTTCAAAGATTTTTGGAGTTGTGATGTGCGGCCATGAACAGAACCTTTTTACGTATAACTTAAACGTATAATTCTCCCATGGAAGATTTTGATTTCAGTTACGACAGCGAAGAGATAAAACAATCCGTTAAGCGGTATGAGGATATGATTCGAAGCCGCAGTATCGGCTTTTTCGATACGGATGTTTTTATCAGCATTGTTGACCATTACATAGACCGCAACGAGCCCTATAAGGCGTTGCAGGTTACCGAGCATGCCATATCGCAGCATCCATATTCAGTGGAAATCATGCTGAAGCAGGCGCAGCTTTATTCCCTTGTGAACGACTATAACGGTGCTCTTAGAGTGCTGGACCGCGCTGAAAGTATTTCGCCTTCCGAGGCAGGCGTGTATATGATTCGCGGAAGCATTTATAGCCAACAGGCAAAATACGATGCCGCTATTGACAGCTTTAAAAAAGCTATCCCTTATAGTGAAGCTCTTGATGAACTCTTTCTTAACATGGCTTTTGTTTATGAGAGTTCCGGAAGCTATCGTAATGCCATTTCAAGCTTGAAAAAGTCGCTCGAGGAAAATCCTGATAACGAAGAAGCCATGTATGAGCTTGCTTTTTGTTTTGAAGCCAGCGGGCAGTTGAAAGAAAGCGTTGAGTTTTACAAGCAATTCATAGATAAAGACCCGTATTCATACAATGCCTGGTATAATCTTGGAAACGTGCATCACCGTCTCGCTAATTTCGAAGACGCATTGGAAGCGTATGATTATTGTATCCTGATTCGCGAAGACTTTTCTTCGGCTTACTTCAATAAAGGCAATACATTGGCAAGTATGAAAAGATATGCCGAAGCTATTGAATGTTACCGCGAAACGTTTGACTACGAGCAGCCCGAGTCGCTTACTTATTACAATATTGGCAAGTGTTATGAAGCGCAGGGCGAAACCGGTAACGCACGCAAGGCATACCGAAAGTCGGTAAAGCTTCGTCCTGCTCTTGCTGAAGCATGGTGCGGTATAGGATGTACTTTGCAGGATGAAGAACGCTGGTATGAGAGCTTATTTTATTTTAAGAAAGCGATAGACCTTGAAGCAGACCAGGCGGATTTCTGGTATTGCCTGGGCGACTCGCTTTTCCAGATGAGTAATTTGCCCGAAGCTGCCAAAGCGTATCTTAAAGTTATTGAGCTGGATTCTGACAATCCCGATATACGCCTAGATTATTCTCACCTTCTCATGTCCGTCAGCCGCTATGATGAGGCCGTTGACGTGCTTGCAAAAGGATTAATAAAAAACCCTTCCAATGCCGAATATCTCTACCGTTTGTCCTGTTATCATTTTGATGAACACAACCTTGAAAAATCCATGGCCTGTCTCAAAGAAGCGTTGCTCATCGATTACAACAAACATGTTCAGTTATATGAATACCTTCCCCGAATGAAGCGCGATAGGAATATCACTGCCCTGGTAGAACAATATTCAACACATACTTTATGAATTTCGACCTGAACCAGGTTCCCAAACGCACTGTCAAACCGAGAACCCATGGGCTGACTATGGTTATGGACAAGGGCTTGAGCTTGCGCGAGGCAGAAGATATGCTTTCGGTAAGCGGTGATTATATAGACATTCTAAAGCTTGGCTTTGGCACGGCATACGTTACTCCGCAGCTCGACAAAAAAATTTCTCTCTACCGCAGCGCGGGCCTTGCTGTTTATTTTGGTGGAACTTTACTGGAAGCGTTTCTTATCCGCAACCAATTAGAGGATTATATTAAGCTGGTTGAAAAATATAAGATGGAACACCTCGAAATTTCTGACGGTTCCGTCATTATGCCTCACGAAAAAAAAATCCAGCTTATCCGGCGGTTAAGCAAAATTGCTACTGTGATTACAGAAGTGGGCTCCAAAGAAGAAGGTATTCTCATTCATCCCAACGTGTGGATAAGCATGATGCAGGAAGAGATAAAAGCCGGCGCATGGAAAGTAATTGCCGAAGCGCGCGAAAGCGGAACAGTAGGAATCTTTCGTCCCAGCGGTAAGGCGCATGTTGTGCTCATTAATAAAATCGTTGCAAAAGTTCCGCAGGAAAAAATTATCTGGGAAACACCATCCAAATCACAACAGGCATATTTTATCAAGCTTCTCGGAGCCAATGTTAATCTGGGAAATATTGCTCCTGCCGATGTACTTCCGCTGGAAACGCTCCGCCTTGGCCTGCGCAGCGATACCTTTTTCAGTTTTCTCGACAACAAGAATTCAAAAACAGTTCAATGAAGGAAATAACGGTAAAGGAATTAAAGGAAAAGATAGACAGGAAAGAAACGTTTCAGCTTATTGACGTGCGCGAACCGTATGAGCATGAATTTGCAAACATTTCCGGTGAGTTGATTCCTATGAGCCAGATTATAAACGAGAAAGAAAAAATTCAGAGTGATAAACCGGTTGTTATTTATTGCCGCTCGGGCAACAGAAGCGCTGTGGTCATCCAGGCATTGGAGCAGCGCTTCGGGTTTACAAATCTTTACAACCTGAAAGGCGGCATCCTGGCATGGGCAAAGGAAATAGACCCTTCGGTTCCACAATATTAGTTAATCCTGAATCTTATTTATTATTGCGGATTACGAATTGATGATTTCGGATTAAAAATAAATTCGCAATTTAAAATTCGCAATCCGAAATTGCTTTTAGCCAATGGAACTTCTTTCATCAATCATTGACTTTGTTCTGCATATCGACAAGCACCTTGTTGAAATAACGACGGAGTACCAAAAGCTTACATATATAATTCTTTTCCTAATTATATTTTGCGAGACCGGTTTGGTTGTTACTCCTTTTCTTCCTGGTGATTCGCTTTTATTTGCAGCCGGAAGCGTAGCCGCCCTCGATGGCTCACCGCTCGATGTGAATTTACTTGCGCTTATTGTTTTTCTTGCTGCATTCAGCGGAGACAATTCAAATTTTTTTATCGGCAAACTCATCGGGCACAAAGTGTATGAGAGAAATTACCGCTTTATAAAAAGAGAATACCTTGACCGTACTCATGCTTTCTACGAAAAGCACGGAGGCAAAACAGTCATCATCGCCCGCTTTATTCCTATCATCAGAACATTTGCTCCGTTTGTTGCGGGAGTGGGAAGCATGAAATATCCGCGCTTCATTATATTCAGCATGGCAGCTTCTTTACTTTGGATATCTTTATTCATTACAGCAGGTTATAAATTCGGGCAGCTGCCTGTAGTGAAGAATAATTTTTCGCTGGTGACTATCGGCATTATACTGGTATCAATACTGCCAATAATCATCGGTTTTATCCGGAGCCGCATTAAAAAGACATGAGAACATTCGGCCTCATTGGTTTTCCGATTGGTCATTCGTTTTCTCAAAAATATTTTTCTGAAAAGTTTAAGCGAGCAAACATCAGCGATGCTGAATTCAAAAACTTCCCTCTTGAAAATATAAATGATTTTCCCGGGTTGATTGAAGACAATTCCAATCTGCTTGGTTTAAGTGTTACCATCCCTCACAAACAAAGCGTGATGAAATTTTTGAATGCAATAGATTCAGTTGCAAGTGAAACAGGAGCAGTGAATTGTATTAAAGTTAGTGAGACATTAAAAGGATTTAACACCGATGTTTATGGATTTGAAAAGTCTTTGCTGCCGCTTTTAAAAAATCATCATATCAAAGCATTAATACTCGGCAGTGGGGGAGGAGCAAAAGCAGTTAAATATGTTCTGAAGAAATCAGGAATTGAATATATGTTTGTTTCAAGAAGCCAAAAGCCGAAAGTCAAAAGCTACCATGATTTGAACAGTGAAATAATTTCATCGCACATGCTCATCATTAACACAACCCCTCTTGGTATGTTTCCTGATGTTGGTTCACGTCCAAAAATTCCTTACGAACACCTCACGGAAAAACATTTGCTGTATGATTTGGTATATAATCCGCAGGAAACTTTGTTTCTGAAAAAGGGAAAAGAAAGAGGGGCACAGGTAAAGAATGGTTTAGAAATGCTGCAACTACAGGCAGATAAAGCATGGGAGATATGGAATGGTCATTAGTCATTGGTCATTGGTCATTAGTCATTGGTTATTCATCTGTATTCGTATATTCGTAAAGATTAGCTATTCGTACCCATGGAATTTAAGATAGTATCCGATTTCAAACCAACAGGCGACCAGCCGGAAGCAATTCAACAGCTTGCCGAAGGTATTATGCGTGGTGACAAAGCACAGACCCTGCTTGGTGTAACAGGTTCGGGGAAGACATTCACGATTGCTAACGTGGTCGAGAAAGTGCAGATGCCAACATTGGTTCTTAGTCACAATAAAACACTTGCGGCACAGTTGTACGGAGAGTTCAAACAATTCTTCCCGAATAACCTCGTGGAATATTTTGTTTCCTACTACGATTATTACCAGCCCGAAGCATATCTTCCATCAACAAATACATACATTGAAAAAGATTTAGCTATCAATGATGAAATTGAGAAGCTGCGCCTCAGCACAACCTCTTCGCTGCTTTCAGGAAGAAAAGATGTGCTGGTGGTGAGTTCCGTATCGTGCATTTACGGCATGGGCAATCCCGATGATTTTGTAGAGAACCTGGTGAGAATTGAAGTAGGGCAGAAGATTTCGCGAAATGCTTTCCTGCACAAACTTGTAACAGCTCTTTACTCACGTACGGAAGCAGAATTTAACCGCGGCAATTTTCGTGTGCGCGGAGAATCGGTAGATGTATTTCTTGCTTATGGTGACATTGCCAACCGTATTATTTTTTTTGGTGACGAGGTGGAAGAAATTTCTTCTTTCGACCCTGCCAATGGAAAAACCATTGAGCGCCTTGACTCGGCCGCCATTTATCCTGCCAATCTTTTTATAACCTCACCTGGCCGGCAGCTCACTGCAATTTTTAATATCCAGGAAGACATGGTAAAGCAGGTGGATTATTTCAAATCGCTCGGGCATATGAACGAAGCAAAACGGCTTGAAGAAAGAGTTACGTATGATTTGGAAATGATTCGTGAACTGGGCTATTGTGCGGGCATTGAAAATTACTCGCGCTACTTTGACGGGCGGAAACAGGGCGCGCGGCCGTTCTGCCTTCTCGATTATTTTCCAAAAGATTTTCTTATGGTGATTGACGAGAGCCACGCGACCATTCCGCAAGTCCGCGCTATGTATGGTGGCGACCGCTCGAGGAAACAAAATCTAGTGGAATATGGTTTTCGTTTGCCTGCTGCTTTGGATAACCGCCCGCTTAAGTTTGATGAGTTTGAAGCGCTGTTAAACCAGGTAATTTTTGTGAGCGCCACTCCTTCGGAGTACGAGCTAAAACTAAGCGAAGGAATTCTTGTCGAGCAAGTAATACGCCCTACAGGCTTGCTTGAACCCCTGATTGAAGTTCGTCCCAGCATAAACCAGGTGGATGATTTGATGGACGAAATTGATAAAGTAGTAGCACGGGGAGAACGCGCCCTGGTAACAACGCTCACTAAGCGTATGGCTGAAGAGCTTGCAAAATATCTCGCCAAGCTCGGCATCAAATGCCGCTATATACATTCTGAAGTGGTAACGCTTGAACGCGTTGAAATTCTGCGCGACCTCCGTCTCGGAAAATTTGATGTACTCATTGGCATTAATCTTTTGCGCGAGGGATTGGATTTGCCCGAAGTTTCTCTCGTAGCAATTCTTGATGCCGATAAAGAAGGGTTCCTCCGTTCCAACCGTTCGCTTACCCAAACGGCAGGCCGGGCTGCCAGGAACCTGAACGGCAAAGTGATTTTCTATGCCGACACTGTAACAGAGTCCATGCGGCTTACCATTGAGGAAACCAACCGCAGGCGCGAAAAGCAGCTTGCCTATAATGAAACGTATAACATTACGCCAACCGCAATTGTTAAATCCAAACAAAGCATTCTCGGGCAGACGGCCGTGATGGATATAAAGAATTACGAGAATGAATTTTACCCGCAGGAACAAGGCATTGCTGCAGACCCTGTAGTACAATACATGAGCCGTGACCAATTGCAGAAAGCTATTTCCAATGCACGCAAACAAATGGAAAAGGCAGCAAAAGAATTAGACTTCGTCATGGCTGCTCATTACCGCGATGAAATGATGGCCTACGAAAAAGTTATCTCCGAGAAACCGGCCAATTAATATTTAAAATATCGAATCAATATGCGTGATTGCAGCAGCCGTTCTCGCTTCTCCGCTGCCGCTGACGATTCTGAAAACAAAATTTCTCTTCTCCAACTCCTTTTTATAAAGGTCGAAAAAATATTCTCTCCGGTGCGGATTTTCTCTTACCGCTTCATGCACCCATTCCAGGTCGGGAGATGTGAGCAGGTATAAATCGTATTTTCTTTTTATGATTTCTCCTTCCATCCAGTCAGGAGTTTTTTTGAATTTGTCTTCAAACCATATTTTATAATTAATCAGCTCAGTATCACAGAACAAAAATCGGTTTGCCTTGACTGCTGCTGCATCTTCTGCTTTCATTTGTTCATGGGCGCAATAAATCACATCTTCATACGTGTACGCACGGCTAAGATTTTCCATAAACGTTCTGGCATATTCAGGAACCCAAACTGTTTTGTAATGCCCGGCAAGCTGCATGCATAAGGTTGTCTTGCCCGAGGATTCAGGTCCGATTAATGCGATGCGCTTAATGGTTTTTTGCTCATATCTTTTTTCCATTCGAGATATCCTTTAAGGGCCAGGATTAAAAAAACAAAATATAATACAGCCGTTAGATACAATGATTGATGCACATACATCCCGACATAAATTACGTCTGCAACAATCCAGAGCAGCCAGTTTTCAATTTTTTTTCTTGCTACCATCCATTGCGCAATCAAACTCATAGATGTTGTAGTGGCATCCCAGTAGGGCAGGGGAGCATCGGTGGTTTTCTTCATAAGGTATCCGAGTAAAATAGAAGCCGTCACGCCAAAGATGAGAAGTACAAAACCCAAAGACCTGTTTGTATTGGTTACCGGGAATTCATCTGAAGCCGTTTTACTTTTCCAGTGAATCCAGCCGTAAATTAAAAGTGCAATGTATACGAGCTGAAGCACGGCATTTGAATACAACTTTGAATTAAAAAAAATAAAAGAATAGATTCCTACGTTGATAATGCCGATGGGAAAACACAAGATATTTTGCCGGATAGTAAGCCAAACCCCTGCAATGCCGAAAACAAAGCCAATGCATTCAGATACGCTTACCTGCTGTTGAAACAACTCAAACATCTGTATATATTGCGGCAAATGTATTTTTAACTTTCATCAATTTGCATATAAATAAATTTGAATATTTTTGAATGCTTTTTTGATACCTATGAGTGTGCTTTCCAAAATAATAGAATCAGTAAATGTAACGGTTCATACTGCCGAAATAAGAGAGGTCTTGCAACCTCTGAGCTTTTCGAAAGTTATTCTTCCCGTTAATTACCTTACCCAGCTTAACAAAGGATATTTTGTTAATGATGAAGACACGACTCCGATGAAAGAGGGCTCTTTCTTTTTCAGGCCTGCCGGCTTCGAGATAACGACAAAGCATCAGAAGGCCTCGGACTATTATATGGTCGGGCCGGAGCCGTTCAAATCGGAAGAGGAAAGGATAAAATTTTTCAAGACACTTAATCCTTTTGAAGATATATCTGCAAAAAAAGAAATCTTCAGTTTTGTTGCCTTTGATGTGCTGCTGTATGATTCCATTCCTTTTTTTAAAGTTCTTGACATAGCGGGATTTCCGGTGCCGTACGATAATGAATTATCCATATTGATGCGTAACCTGTGCGCTGAATTTGCCCAGGACAAGATTGGCAGGGCCCGGTTGCTGAAGAATTATTGCGAGGAGATGGTGATTCAACTCTTCAGGCATATTGCATCTCAGCCCCAGTTCGAGAAGAAAATTGAAAAAATAATTTACCTTACTGATAAGCGGTTGGTTAAGATTATTCAATACATAAGCGAAAACCTGGAGAAAGATTTATCCAACAAGCGGCTGGCAGAAGTTGCCTTTTTGTCTGAAGATTATATCGGGCAATTTTTCAAATCACTTACCAATAATAATATCCAGGATTATGTGGAAGGCAAACGCCTTGAAAAAGCCCGTTACCTGTTGAACACTACTTCAGACAACGTTCAGGAAATTGCTTTTGCTGTGGGTTTCAAAGACCCCGCTTATTTCAGCAGGAGATTTAAAATGAAATTTAATATAAATGCCAATAACATCCGCAAGTATGAAAGCGGGGCTATCTGATGTTTTTCTGCAAAGCTGCCGAATGAACGGCATCGGCAATTTCATAAATCAAATCCCGGTTTTTTTCTATTGAGTTTCCGACAACAATCACATCAGCCCCTGCGTGGCATTTTTCTACAGCGAGTTCTGCTGAGCGTATGCCTCCTCCTGCAATCACAGGAATCCCGGTTTTTTTTCTCACCGCTCTGATAATCTCTGTGTTCAGCGGTTCTTTTGCTCCGCTGCCTGCGTCCAGGTAAATAAATTTTAATCCGAGCATCTCTCCCGCCATTGCTGTAGATGCGGCTATATCAGTTTTGTCGCGGGGAATAGGTGTGCTGTTACTCATATACGAGACGGAAGTCGGCACACCGCTTTCAATCAGCATATAGCCGGTAGGAATCACTTCGATATTGCTTTGCCTAAGCATGGGCGCAGCAATAACATGGTTGCCAATCAACATCTCGGCATTTCTCCCTGAGATAAGGGAAAGAAATAAAATAGCATCTGCACTTTTAGAGACCTGCAAAGTATTACCGGGAAAAAGCACAATAGGTTTGCGAAATTTTTTTCGAATCGTCCTGATACAGGAATCAAGGTTGTCGCGTGTGAGTAAACTGCTTCCTACAAAAGCAAAATCGGCACCGGCATCCTCGCAGGCGGCTGCCGTCTCAGATAATTTTTTTCCTGATAATTTATCGGGGTCGAAGAGAACGGCAAAGAGTTTCTTGCCCTTATTGCGTGCAGACAATATTTTCTCGTAAACTTTCATTGCAGTTTTTCGTGCCCGACAAATGTATCTATTGTTTTGTTTTAGGAACGCAGATGATTTTTTCCGCGATAAAGCACCCCCCTCTCCTTTAGGAGGGGGTGAGGTTCAGCTGCTCGCATAAACCACAATCAGTTTTCCCGAGAAAAAATAGTGTATTTTGAAATGGGAAATCTTACCATCCGTTTTCAGTTCCGCATCAACGCTGCCTCCCCAAACTGCAGGAACAAATGGATGAACATGCATTTGTTTTTTAAAATCCAGTCCTCCTTTGCCGTGAATTTTAAACAATACTTCTTTGGCGCCCCAGATGACATGAAGTGTTTCTATGCGCTTTTCATTTTGAATACCTGCCTGCCATTGGTGTACGGCTGGCGCGTTGGCAGGCAGGTATTTTATTTCATCGTCATTCAAAAACTTGTGCGAAATTTTTTCGATACGCTCACGAACCGTTTCAATATCAATCCCCATATTTTTTGAATTATGAAAAACAACAGCAGCAAAATTTTTGGTGTGCGAAAAAGAAATATATCCGCTGCCATTCTTAAGATGCGGCTTGCCTTTTTCATCATAAATAATGTCGTCATAATGTGCCACATTGAGAACATCTTTCAATAAAATTCTGAGTGTGAGCCATTCTTTCCTGCGTGTTTCACTGCGGAAACCCTTCACTTCGCTTTTTAATTCTTCCGAAAGAGCGGCCATCGAAAAAAATTCTTCCTCCGTTTCCGTCATTTGCCATACGGCAAGGCGGCTTCCGTTAATCCTCTTTTCTAAATATAATGGCATTT
The DNA here is from genome assembly GCA_002215675.1 of Bacteroidetes bacterium 2013_40CM_41_45. Classification (GTDB taxonomy): domain Bacteria; phylum Bacteroidota; class Bacteroidia; order AKYH767-A; family 2013-40CM-41-45; genus 2013-40CM-41-45. The sequence goes on from NGFH01000004.1 coordinate 337,451, forward strand.
TAAAATAATTCTAAACTATAAACCTCAAACTAACTTTTATCTTTGCGCCTGTAAAATAACAATCATATGATAAAAACAACAGAAGATTACGTTAAATATAAAGTTAAAGACCTTTCGCTTGCTGAATGGGGTCGCAAGGAAATCATGCTTGCTGAAGCTGAAATGCCCGGCTTAATGGCACTTAGGAAAGAATATGGCGCTTCCAAACCATTGAAAGGCGCCCGTATTACCGGGTGTCTTCACATGACTATTCAAACTGCCGTGCTCATCGAAACGCTTATCGAGCTTGGCGCAGAGGTGAATTGGTCATCCTGCAATATTTTTTCTACACAAGACCATGCCGCTGCCGCTATTGCTGCCAAAGGAATTTCTGTTTATGCATGGAAGGGTGAAACGCTTGAAGAATACGACTGGTGTATTGAGCAGACACTTTTCTTCGGTAAAGACCGCAAGCCGCTCAATATGATTCTGGATGATGGTGGAGATTTAACGAACATCGTTCTCGATAAATATCCTGAGATGATTTCAGGTGTGCGGGGTATTTCGGAAGAAACCACAACGGGCGTTCACCGTCTTTATGAGCGGATGAAAAAAGGCACGCTGCCTATTCCTTGTTTTAATGTGAACGATTCGGTTACTAAATCGAAGTTCGACAATAAATATGGCTGCCGCGAATCATTAGTGGATGCCATACGCAGAGCTACCGATATTATGATGGCAGGAAAAGTTGCTGTAGTGGCGGGTTACGGAGACGTAGGAAAAGGTTCGGCACAATCGCTTCGTGCTGCAGGTGCAAGAGTTATTGTTACAGAGATTGACCCCATCTGCGCTTTACAGGCTGCGATGGAAGGTTACGAAGTGAAGAAGATGGACAACGCCATTCCTGAGTGCGACATTATTGTTACTGCAACGGGCTGCTACAATGTAATTACGGAAAAACACTTCCGCTTGATGAAAGATAAAGCCATCGTTTGCAACATTGGGCATTTCGATAACGAAATAGATGTAGCATGGCTCACTGAAAATTACGGCAACACGCGCGACACTATTAAACCGCAAGTTGATTTGTATAACATCAATGGTAACGACATTATCCTTCTTGCTGAAGGGCGCCTTGTGAACCTTGGATGCGCAATGGGACACCCCTCATTCGTGATGTCGAACTCGTTTTCCAACCAGGTGCTGGCGCAAATTGAGCTGTGGGCAAATCATAAGAACTATGAGAACAAAGTGTACACGCTTCCCAAACATCTTGACGAAAAAGTCGCACGACTGCACCTCGCTAAAATAGGAGTAGAGCTGGATACGCTTTCTCCTGAGCAGGCCAAATATATTGGTGTAAACCCTAATGGCCCCTTTAAGCCGGATTATTACAGGTACTAGTTTTTGATTTGACTCTCTTGAAACTCCCACACTTCTACGGGAGTTTTTCTTTTCGTGTATCTTCGTTTCCAAATTATGCAAATGAGAAACCGCATTGTGCTTTTTTTGGTTGTGCAGTTTTTCTTTTCAATTCAGTTACCAGCGCAAACTGCTTTTCCTCCGAATACATACCGCACCGCAGAAAATATTTATTACTGGAAAAACCGTCCTCCCTTTGCCGGCTACTGGCAGCAGGATGTGCACTATCATATCACAGCCTCGCTTGATGATAAGGAGGACATCATCACAGGAAATCTTGAGCTCATCTATTGGAATAATTCTCCCGACACGCTCACATATGTTTACTTTCATCTTTATCAGAATGCTTTTCAGCCCTGTTCTTATTTAGACCGCCTAACGCGCGAAAACGGTGTTACTCCCGTTTACAGCAAGCACGAGTGTGAAGGTCACGGCACGGTAGTGGATTTTGTAAAGTCAGGAAAAGATAGTTTAAAGACAACGCTCGATAATACGATCCTCAAAGTCTTTCTTAATTCTCCCCTTCTCCCCAATACCTCCGCTTCGTTTTCCATCAGCTTCAAAACATATTACGGGTCCGGCAGCCAGCGCAGGCGAATGAAAATGTTTGACGTGTGGGGAAACAAGCATTATGACGTGGTGCACTGGTATCCGCGCATCTCAGTTTACGACCGCAAGTTCGGCTGGACAGCAGACCAGCACTTGGGCAAAGAATTTTATGGCGACTTCGGAACGTATGATGTAGAGTTCACGATTCCTTCGCATTATGTTCTTGATGCAACGGGTAATCTCCTTAATAGAAACGAAGTGCTTCCGGATTCACTACGACAAAAGCTCGACCTAAAAAACTTTGCGGATAAAAAACCGGGCTCACCGCCTTCCGTAATTATTCCTGCAGATGGCAGAACCAAAACCTGGAAGTTCCATGCGGAAAATGTTCACGACTTTGCTCTTACGGCAGACCCTACCTACCGTATAGGAGAAGTGATTCTCGATCTCCCCTCTCCTTTGGAGAGGGGAGCAAGGGGTGAGGCGAATAAAATTCGTTGCATCGCTCTTGCCCAGGAACCCGATGCGCCCGGATGGCAAACCGCTCCACAGTTAGTAGCTGATGTGGTGAAGGTTTATTCAGAAGACTTCGGAATGTACGCATATCCGAAAATTATTGCTGCCGATGCGCGTGATGGAATGGAATACCCGATGCTCACCCTTGACGGGGGCAGCGAGCCGGGATACCGTTATGTGATTTCACATGAAATAGGGCACAACTGGTTTTTTGGAATGGTGGGCAACAACGAAACATACCGTGCGCTGATGGATGAAGGGTTCACCCAGTTTCTTACTGCATGGTCGCTCACAAAAATTTTTGGCGATTATTCGTCCTTAGTTGATAAGAAGAAATATGCTGACAGGTTTCATATACCCACTACCTACCGTGAAGAGAGAGCATATCTTCCTTACCTGGGCGAAGCCATTCGCGGCAGGGATGGATTTCTGAATACACATTCCGATGATTTCAACGGAGCGCTTGGGCACGAGGGTGGCTACCGCATGGTTTATTACAAAACGGCAACCATGCTTTATAACCTGCAGTATGTTCTGGGCGATGAATTGTTCCTGGTGGCAATGAAAAATTATTTCAACCAGTGGAAGTTCTGCCATCCCTACCCCGAGGACTTCTGCAATTCAATCATTCATTTCACTCATACAGACCTCAATTGGTTTTTTGACCAATGGCTTGAGACTGATAAAAAAATTGATTACGGAATTAAATCAGTAAAGCATGAAGGAGAGGATGAATATAAAATCACTTTCAAACGAAAAGGGCGCATGCAGATGCCTCTGGATTTTACCGTTATTGACCACAACGGAGATGCACACAACTATCATGTCCCTAACAGGGATTTTGTAAAGAAGACTGATGCCCAGGTGTTGCCCAAATGGTTCGGTTGGGATAAACTGAATCCCGAATACTCAGCTAAGGTTAAGATTCCGTCAGGAATCGAGGATGTATTTATTGACCCAAGTCACCGCCTTGCCGATATAAATATGCTCAACAATGCATGGAAGTTTCCTGCACATCTGGGTTTCGATTCAAAAATATATAACGCTCCAGACCCTTATCAATACAGGGCTTACGCCCGACCTGATTTGTGGTACAATAATTATGACGGCTTCAAGGCAGGGGTACATCTCAACGGAAATTATTTTAACTACAGTCACTTTATTGATTTTTATTTCTGGCTCAACACAGGAATTCTGCAAAGAAATCTTTCAAACGAAGCTGATATTAATGGCTACGACCCGGTTTCTTTTTCTTTGAAATATTCTACACCCACAGAAAAATTTATCCGTAAGTCAATGCTAAGATTGGGTGCGAAGTATCTCGATGGCTTTCAGAATTTTTCAGGAAGCATGGAAATAAAAAGTAACGATGAGAAAAATACTATCTCCGTTTCATACCATTCATTATTCAGGAGAGACCAAAATGCTCTTGAATATCTTTTATATCCTGGTGAATGGAATGCAGAACGATACAACAACTACCTGAAACTTTCGTTGGAGCATGTATACGATTACTCATACGGTAGTGGCAATATAAATCTTTCCCTGCGCACAAGCTCTCTCAAAAGCAGCTACGATTATTCGTATCTCTCGCTTAATGTAATCAACCATAATCACTTTGGTAAATTTGAATTCAGCACCAGGACATTTGCTCAGTATGCTTCGGGAGAAAATTTTGCTAATGAAAATGCGTTGTTCCTGGCGGGTGCAAATCCCGAAGAGCTGATGAAGGATAAATTCACCCGTTCTCGTGCCTATGTTCCGCCTGACTGGTTGGGTTATGGGGCAGAAACAAATCATTTTCAGCAGGGCGGTGGATTAAATCTTCGCGGCTATGCGGGTTATCTTGTTCCTGAGGATGATAAAAATGGAAAGATGCGTTTTGTGTATAAAGGAACTTCCGGTGCGGCAGTCAATGCAGAATTGGATTTCGCAAAACTTTTTCGCATCCGCCCCTCGTTCACGCGTAAATGGCTGAGCATTGACTCCTATTTATTTGCCGATGCAGGTACCATCAATTACAATACTCCCGACGAGGATTTGGCTCTCGCAGGCATCCGTGCCGATGCCGGACTCGGCTTTGCAGCAACCATAAAAAAATTTGGGCCATTGCAAACCGTTCAGCCGTTTACATTGCGGATTGATTTTCCGCTGCTGCTGAGCAGGACTCCAGCCGTTAAGCCCGATTATTTTGATTTGAGATGGGTGATAGGAGTGGGAAGAGCATTTTAAAAGTTGAGAATTAAAAATTAAAAATCAAGTACCAGGAATGAAGAGATGTTTGATAATATTTTTAATGCTTGCATCAATTCAATTTGCAGTTGGACAGGATAAAGCTGCAATGTTTGACGAAGCCCGAAGGCTAAGAAATGAGAGTAAGTTTTTGGAATCGCTTATATTATTCCAGGCGCTTTTGAAAAATGATTCTGCTAATGTGGATTACCTTTATAACACAGCTTACCTGCTTTGCAAAACCGGTATTCTGAAAAAAGATGAAGCGGAACGCCAGAAAAATTATCATGTTGCAGAATATCTTTCCCGCAAGGCAATTGCCCTAAATAAAAACAGCGCGGATGCGCATTACACCTGGGCTTTGGCATTGGGCCGAATCAACGAGAACGCTCCTACCAAACAAAAAATTGCGAATGCTAAATTGATTAAGACCGAATGCGAAACAGCCATTAAGCTTGACCCAAAGCTTGCAGGCGCCTGGCATATCCTGGGCCGCTGGCACCGTACTGTAGCTGGGTTCAATGTCATAGAAAAGGTCATGATTAATACCATGTTTGGCGGAGTGCCCGAAGGCGGTTCGTATAACGCAGCCATTGATTGTTTCGCAAAAGCCGTGGAGCTTGAACCAAAATCATTGCTTCATTCCTATGAACTTGCCGTTTCATATCACGAGCGCGGAAACAAAATGGATGATGTCTATGCCAAAGTTTGGCTTAAGAAAACCATTGCGCTGCCCGTTTTATCTGAAGAAGATTCTGAAATAATAAAGAAGAGCAAAGAGCTTCTGAAAAAAATTGAATGAATATTTTCTGATTACGATTATGGAAAATAGAAGTGTTTGCATCTCCATATGGATGATAAATGATGGCTGGTGTTGAAGACTGCCCGCCAAAAAATTACTTTTTAAATAATCAGGATATGAAAAAGTGCCTTATTGTTTTATTTCTAGCGTATACAACACTTCATGCTACAGAGCAACCCCGGATTCTTTCTTCAGACATCAATGAAGTAGAAGCATTCCTAAGCGGAGCCATTGTTAAACGTAATGCAAAAGCAACGGTGGATGCCGGGGTTACCGAGCTTGTTTTCGAAAAGCTTCCGGGCACCATTAACCAGAATAATATAGGTGTTACCGGCACAGGCGATGCCATGATTTTATCTGTTGTTCACCGCCTCAATTATCTCGACCCCGAAAAGAAAAATCCTGAAATCAAAAAGTTGGAAAGTATTCTCGATTCACTCAACAGAAACCTCGATGATTTGCTCGATGTGAAATCTGTTTACACCGAGGAGCAGAACCTTATTCTTGCTAACAAATCCATTGGCGGGCAAAACACGGGGGTAACGTTTGACAACCTGGAAAAGATGGCCGACTTTTTCCGCAAGCGACTTGCCGATGTAAAAGATAAGCTCACCGGTATTAAATACAAAGAGAAAAAGCTTCGCGAAGAAATGGATAAGTATAGCAGGCAGCTTGCCGATAAAAATGCGCGTTATTCAAAACCTACTTCATCGGTAACAATAACCGTTTCTGCTAAAACAAGAACGTCCATAAACCTTGAGCTTACTTATTTTGTTCCTGATGCAGGGTGGAAACCCATGTACGACCTGCGTGCAAAGGACAGCAACAATCCCCTCACGGTTAATTTCAAAGCAGATGTTTTTCAGAACACAGGTGAGGATTGGGATAAGGTGAATCTTACCCTCTCTACAGGCAATCCTACAAGCGGTGGCAACAAACCCGAGCTCACACCCTGGTACCTGGATTTTGTTACGATTTATAAAGCTTCGGGGAATAATTATCGCGCAATGCCTTCGGCAGCGATAGAGGCTCCTGCAATGCCTGAATCAAAAGTTATGCAGGAAGAAATTTCTACCCTCAAGGATATGATTACTGAAAACTCCGGGCGCTTTATTGCAAGCTACACCATTTCGGCTCCATACACGATTCCTTCGGATGGAAAATATTATTCCGCAGAAATTAAACGCTTCGAGATGCCGGCAGAGTATACATATTTTGCGGTGCCCAAGCTTGATAAAGATGCTTTCCTTGCCGCACGCAGCACCGGTTGGGGTGAGCTGAATCTTTTGCCGGGCGAAGCCAATGTTTATTTCGAAGGTTCTTTCGTGGGTGCCACATTCCTGAATACTGTAAGCACGGACGATACGCTCGATATTTCATTGGGCAGGGACAAACGCATTATCATTGAGCGTGAAAAAAATAAAGATGTTACCGGCTCGGGAATTTTCGGAGGAAATAAGACAAGGCAGTTTTCCTACACGATTTCTTTGCGAAACATCCGCAAGGAATCCGTTAAGCTGATTCTTGAAGAGCAAATTCCGGTCAGCAAACAAAAAGACATTGATGTAAAAGTTCTTGAACTTTCAGGCGGAGAATTGAATGCTGAAACAGGAAAAGTAACCTGGAGAATTGATTTGCCGTCTTCCACAACGGTTAAGAAAGCGTTTTCCTTCAGTGTTAAATATCCGAAAGATAAAACGATAAGTAACCTATAAGGGTATTTAAAAAAGACCGTAAATCTCTGCGTTAACTTTCTGGACAATCTTGGCAAGATGCTCGCGCTTCTCAGCAAAATTGAGTTCATCAATATCAAAAATCAAAATCTTTCCGAGCTCGTATGTTGAAATCCATGCCTCGTATCGTTCATTAAGCCGCGCCAGGTAATCTATCCGGATTGAATTTTCATAATCGCGCCCGCGTTTCTGGATTTGTTTTACCAATGCGGGAACGGAGCCTCTCAGGTATATAAGCAAATCGGGCGGCTGAATAAACGTGCTCATCAGGTCGAACAGCGAGATGTAATTGTTAAAGTCGCGTGTAGTCATCAACCCCATAGCATGAAGATTGGGCGCAAAGATGTACGCGTCTTCATAGATAGTCCGGTCTTGTACAACAGGTTTGTTGTTCCTGCGGATGCGCGTTACCTGGCTGAAGCGGTTATTAAGAAAATGGATTTGCAGGTTAAACGACCAGCGCTGCATGTCTGAATAAAAATCATTGAGATACGGATTGTCGTCCGCGTCTTCATACTGCGCCTCCCAGCGGTAATTTTTTGCCAGCAGTCCTGTCAGTGTTGTTTTCCCCGAGCCGATGTTACCGGCAATTGCAATATGCTTGACTAGTGTCTTTTTTGCCTGGCCAGGTTTTGAGGCCATAAGAATTTTTGTTCCTTCCATAATGCAAAGTAAAGAAAAGACTGCTAATGAGAAAAGATTTTTAATTCATTATTTCCGGTCAGGAACAACCGGTTCTGCTCTACGCGGGCTGCCGTAAGCGAGTCGTTTACAGGCAAACCGGCTTTTTGTTCTGCCAGTGTTTTAAAATTGTAAGTGTAAAATGCACCGTTGCTCACGTAATATAGCTCATCTTCTGTTGCCTGCATGTAATAAACATTTTTTACCGGGTAGGTTTTGAAATAAGTTCCGTACTGGTCGAAAAATAAAATACCTAAATCGGGGTCAGACATCAAAAGAAATTTTCCTCCTTCCGTCATAAATCGCGGATTGATTTCTTTTCCGATGAGCTGAGGTATATTCCCGCTTTCGCGTGTCACCTGCAGGTTTAAATCAACTTTTTTCAATTTAAAATCCTGGCGGTCGTAAACCCAGATACTGTAGTCAACTTTTGAATTACAGATAAGCACCGGTTGTTCAATGCCTATTCCGCGAAGCTGTATGGTGGATTGAAGGACCAGTTTCGAGCTAAGAATATTGATTTGAGCAAAGTCGGGATAAAATGCAAGGAGCTTCAGAGGGTTTTGAGCATCAACATATGCAAGCCGCCCCAGGTTTTTTTCATCGTAGTGATTCAGAGGACTGCCGTTATTATCAAATTGCAACAACAGGTTTTCGCTTACAACATATGCACTGCCGAGGTTGTCAGTTGTAAAAGCAGAGATTTCTGTAAATGGAATTTGTTTTACCAGCTGCCACTCACCCGTAAAGGAAGTGAGGATAAAAAAAGTTAAAACGTATAAAAATATTTTTTTCACGACTATACGTTCACCGTTGCAAGGATTTCATCCACAATGCTCCTGTCGTTGCTCAGGCGCGGAACTTTATGCTGTCCTCCTAATTTTCCCTTTGACCTGAGCCAGTGGAAAAAAGTATCCTGCGGCAACAGCCGGATAATGGGTTTTCTCAGCGCCATATCATTATATCTCTTCGCCTCGTAATCGGAGTTGAGCGACTTGAGCGCATTGTCGAGCACCTCGGAAAAAAACTCCAGGCTCACAGGGGGTTTTTCAAATTCAATGAGCCACTCATGTGCGCCTTTTTCATTGCCGGAAAAATAAACAGGGGCAACCGTATAATCCTTTATGGATGAACCGGTTTTTTCGCATGCAATACGCACAGCATTTTCGGCATTATCAATAATAACCTCTTCTCCAAAAGCATTGATGAAAAGCTTTGTGCGCCCTGTAATTTTTATTCTGAAAGGAGAGAGGGAAGTGAATTTAACAGTGTCTCCAATCATATAACGCCACAATCCTGCGTTGGTAGAAATAACAAGCGCATAATTTTTTTCCATCTCAACATCCTCCAGTCCCAGCGCTTTTGGGTTTTCTTTTCCTATTTCTTCCATCGGAATAAACTCATAAAAAATTCCGTAGTCAAGCATCAGCAGCATCTCGTTCAGGTCTTCCGTATCCTGGATGCCAAAAAAACCTTCAGAAGCGTTGTATGTTTCGAGGTAATGCATGTTGCCGGACGGAATGAGGCGATGAAATTGCTCTCGGTAGGGAACAAAACTCACAGCCCCGTGAATAAACAACTCGAGATTTGGCCATACTTCAGTAAGATTATTTTTTCCTGTTATTTCCAGAATGCGCTTGGCAAGCACCACTGCCCAGGTAGGAACTCCTGAAATATTAGTAACGTTTTCCTGCGCTGTTGTGCGAGCCATCATTTCAATTTTTTCTTCCCACTTTTCCATGAGGGCAATGCTGATATCCGGTGTTCGTATAAAATCAGCCCATAGCGGAATGTTTTGAAGAAGGATTGCTGAAATGTCGCCATAGAACGATTCGTTGCTGAGAGAATTAATATGATTGCTTCCGCCCAGCGTAAGTCCTTTGCCGGTAAAAATTTTTGTCTCGGGATGATTGTTGCAATAAATAGAAAGCAAGTCTTTCGCTCCTTTAAAGTGGCAATCCTCAATGGCTTCATAGCTTACAGGAATAAACTTGCTTTTATCGCTCGTAGTGCCCGATGATTTTGCAAACCATTTTATTTCGCTGGACCAAAGAATATTTTGCTCTCCGCTCATCAGCCGTTGGATATCCGGCTTCAATGAATCGTAATCCTGCAATGGAACTCTGTTCCGGTAATCCTGAACCGTCTTTATGGAATGATAGTCGTACTTTTTTCCCCACTCCGTATTTTGTGCCGATGAAATAAGTTTCTGAAAAACATCCTGCTGCACCTCATGCGGATACTTCACAAAAAGTTCTATCTGGTGAATTCTTTTTTTCATCCACCACGACAGAAGGGAGTTCAACAGAGGCATATCTGAAATTGAAAATTGAAAATTAATAATTAATAATTAATGGTTGTGAATGCTTTGTTTTCATTCTCAATTCTCAATTCTCAATTTTAAAAATTTATTGCTTCAGCATCCTTATTTATCTTCTTCACCAATCCTTGTAAAACCTTTCCGGGGCCGACTTCGATAAATGTTTTTGCCCCGTTAGCAATCATGTTTTGTATGGTTTGTGTCCACCGTACCGGAGCAGTGAGCTGCGCAATCAGGTTCTTTTTAATTTCTTCTATATCCGTAACACCTTTAGCGGTTACATTTTGATAAATGGGACAAACGGGTTTTTGGAAAGCCGTGGACTGAATGGCTTTTTCCAGTTCGGCGCGGGCAGGCTCCATCAATGGAGAGTGAAATGCACCGCCAACGTTCAGCACAACAGCACGCTTTGCCCCGGCTGCCTTCATTTTTTCACAGGCAATGTTTATTCCGTTGATTGTGCCGGAAATCACAATTTGCCCCGGGCAGTTGTAATTTGCAGCCACAACAATTTCGCCCTGTGCGGAAACTTCAGCGCAGATTCTTTCCACCACCTCATCGTCCAGCATTAGTATTGCCGCCATCGTTGAAGGGTTTATTTCGCAGGCATGCTGCATAGCATCGGCTCTTTTCTTTACAAGCATGAGTCCGTCTTCGAACGTAAGCGATTTAGAAGCAACAAGAGCAGAAAATTCTCCGAGTGAATGCCCTGCAGTCATATCCGGATGAAATTCTGAAGCACGTACAGTTGCAAGAACTACGGAGTGCAAAAAAATTGCCGGCTGGGTTACGCGCGTTTGTTTCAAATCCTCCTCTGTTCCGTTGAACATTACATCGGTGATACGGAAGCCAAGAAGAGAATTTGACTTTTCAAAAAGTTCTTTTGCCCGCGGAGAACTGTCGTAAAGTTCTTTGCCCATGCCGGGAAACTGTGAGCCCTGCCCGGGGAAGATGTATGCTTTCATAAGTGCGAGGTAGGGAGTTGGGGTTCGGAGACAAATGTATAATGTCTGTCGATTTACTTCTTCTTCTCAAACCACCGGGCAATAAAAAATTTTCTTCTCCCGGTATTCCAGCGGTCGGCTTCTTTGGCGCTTTGTTTCATTCGCTTGCGCACTTCTTTGGTCTGGATGGCTTTGTGCATTTTGCGCCCTTCAATCTCCGCTTTCTTTTCATTCATCGCCTGTTCCTGCTTTTTGTCATCAGCTTTCTTCTGCGCTTTCGTTGCCTTAGGGCTTTCCTGCGCCAATGCAAAAACAGGAAGAAACAGCATAAGAGCAAATATTTTTATCCAAGCTTTTTTCATTTCTGTAATTCTAATACAAAAGTACGGCATAACCTCCTTCGGTCGCCATAGGCTTGCCGAAGGCGATGCAAACTTCAAACTCCAAACCTCAAACCCCTAACGCTAAACCGATTCTTTTTATTTTAGCCCGATAATTTAAACCGACATGAATATTCACGAATACCAGGGAAAAGAAATTTTACAGCGTTTTGGTGTGGCAGTGCAAGAGGGTATTGTTGCCGAAACTCCGGAGCAGGCAGTTGATGCAGCAAAAAAACTTCAGCAGAAAACAGGAACACAGTGGTGGGTAGTTAAGGCGCAGATTCATGCAGGAGGAAGGGGTAAGGGCGGAGGCGTAAAGCTTGCCAAATCTCTCGATGAGGTAAAAGAAAAGGCCGGCAACATCATCGGCATGCAGCTGGTTACTCCGCAGACGGGCGCGCATGGAAAAAAAGTTCACAAGGTTTTGATTGCGCAGGATGTGTATTACCCGGGAGCAAATCCAACCAAAGAATTTTACATGAGTGTTTTGCTTAACCGGCAGACCGGGCGTAATATAATCATGTATTCTACCGAGGGTGGAATGGACATTGAGCACGTTGCAGCAACCACACCGCATCTTATTTTCAAAGAAGAAATAAATCCTTCTGTGGGATTGCAGCCGTACCAGGCGAGGAAGATTGCTTTTAATCTTGGTGTTTCGGGAAATGCTTTTAAAGAGATGACAAAATTTGTTTCATCGCTTTACCGCGCTTATGTTGAAACCGATTCATCGCTGTTTGAAATTAACCCGGTGCTGAAAACATCGGACGATAAAATTCTTGCGGTAGATGCTAAAGTAAATCTCGATGACAACGCTCTTGACCGTCATCCCGATTACAAGGCGTTGCGTGACCTGAATGAAGAGGACCCCACAGAAGTGGAAGCAAGTGAGCACAACCTCAACTATGTGAAGCTGGATGGCAACGTGGGCTGCATGGTGAATGGCGCAGGGCTTGCTATGGCAACGATGGATATTATAAAATTAGCGGGCGGAGAGCCGGCAAATTTTTTGGATGTGGGCGGAACGGCTAATGCGCAGCGTGTTGAAGCCGCGTTCAGAATTATTTTGAAAGACAAAAATGTAAAAACGATTCTCGTAAACATCTTTGGAGGCATTGTCCGTTGCGACAGGGTGGCGCAGGGAATCATAGATGCTTACAACAGTATTGGCGAGCTTCCGGTGCCGGTTATTGTGCGGCTTGAAGGGACGAATGCCAAAGAAGCCAAAGAGCTGATTGATAAATCAGGATTGAAAGTTTACTCTGCAATTCTCTTGAAAGAAGCAGCGGAACTTGTAACTAAAGTTTTGAAAAAAATAAACGGTTGAAACCTTCTATTCCCAAAGGCACACGCGATTTTTCTCCTGCAGAAATGCAGCGGAGGAATTACATTTTTGAAACCATCAAAAGTGTTTTTCTTCTCCACGGATTTCAGCAGATTGAAACACCGGCAATGGAAAATCTTTCTGTGCTGGAAGGAAAATATGGGGAAGAAGGGGATAAATTGTTGTTTAGGATTTTAAATTCCGGCCCTGTACTTGAACAAATCCGAAATTCGAAATCCGAAATTCGAAATGCAGATGTTACAGAAAAAGGTTTACGTTACGACCTCACTGTTCCCTTTGCACGTTATGTTGTCCAGCATCGCAACGAAATAACTTTTCCCTTCAAGCGCTTTCAAATACAACAGGTGTGGAGGGCGGATAGACCGCAGAAGGGAAGGTATAGAGAATTTTACCAATGTGATGCGGATATTATAGGCAGCAATTCACTGCTTAATGAAGTGGAACTGATTCAGATTGTTGATAAAGTATTTACTCAATTCAAAATTCCAGTCACCATAAAAGTTAATAATAGAAAAATCTTGCAAGGAATTGCTGAATTATATAATCTGAAAGAAAAATTTAAGGATTTTATTATTGTGCTGGATAAGATTGAGAAGATCGGATTAGAAGGTGTGGAGAATGAATTAAAAGAAAAAGGATTAACCCAAATAAATATTAGGACAGTTTTAATTCGACAGTCGATAGCAAGGGGATTAAAATTTACTGACGGTTCTGATATGGCATTATCAGATATTAATAATGCATTCCAAAAATGTGAGTCCGAGGTTGGAATGAAAGGAATCACGGAAGTTGTCGCTATTGCTAACACTGTTTATGAAACAACTGAATTGAAGAATTCAATTGAATTCGATATTTCATTGGCACGGGGGCTAGATTACTATACAGGTGCCATCATAGAAGTAAAAGCAAAAGATGTTCAGATAGGAAGTGTTTGTGGTGGCGGGCGCTATGATGACCTAACAGGGATTTTCGGTTTGCCCAACGTAAGCGGTGTAGGAATTTCCTTTGGCGTTGACCGGATTTATGACGTAATGGAAGAGCTGAAATTGTTTGATGCGTTGCAGACAGAACAGTCATCAACCGAAATTCTTTTTGTGAATTTCGGGGAAAAGGAAGAAATTTTTTGCCTGAAACTGGTTACCGAACTGCGCAGTGCGGGCATTGCCGCTGAGCTTTATCCCGACCGAGACAAAATAAAAAAGCAGATGTCGTATGCCAACGACAGGAAAATTCCTTTCGTAGCTCTGGTTGGCGAAGAGGAAATGAAATCGGGCAAAGTGAAGCTGAAAGATATGAATTCGGGAGAAGAGAAGTTGGTTGGAAAAGAACAAATCGCAGAGATGATTGGAAAAAAATAAGAAGCGGGAGAGGAGTACGTCAAAAACATTTGTCATTCAGAAAAACTTTCGATATATTTGTGTTTAAGGCTGGCCAAGGTGTTTTCATTTAAGATAAAATCTTTTAAAAGCTCCGAGAAAAAAATTCTAATCGGGCTGCTTTCCATTCTCACCATTCTTGTTGCCATAACCTTTCTGACGCACCGCAACAGCAAGCGCGTAATTGCATCGGCCGAAAAAGTAGACCGCTCGCAGGAGATTAAATATCACATAGAACAAGTGCTTACCGAAATAACCGGCATTGAGACGGGAGTACGAGGATATGTAATTACGGGAGACATACAATACCTGAAACCCAATAACGATGCAACGGCCGATATTTATGCACACCTTTCCAATCTTAGCCTCCTGGTGCAGGATGATTCTCTTATGGCAAGCCGCGTTGAAGAGCTGACGGACCTGGCTGACCAGCAAATAGATGTTTCGCGGAATATAATTTTTGCAAGAACGAGCAGCGGTGACGCAGAAGCGGTTGAAATGATTAAATCGGGTGAGGGCAAAATTTTAATGGACCAGATAAGGGCGCAGACGGCTTCAATGCTTTGGACTGAAGACAAAAAACTTAAAGAGGAAAAGGCCGAAAACCAGAACAGCATCAGGAATTTTAACTGGTCATTTGACGGGCTCATTTTGAAAATCGCCATCTCGGTGCTCATTGTTTTTTTTGTGCTCAGGTTTTATTTCCGCATGCGTAGAAATGCTGAAGAAGAGCTTAAAGAAAACAAAGAACTTCTGCAGCGCATCATAGATAATACAACAGCGGTGATTTTTATCAAAGACCTTGAAGGGCGTTATATGCTGGTGAACAACCGCTACGAAAAATTATTCTGCGTCTCGCAGGAAGAGGTGAAAGGAAAAACCGATTACGATTTTTTTTCTAAAGAAATTGCCGATGTTGTTCGCCTTGATGACATGGAAGTGATAAGGAATAACAAACTTATAGAATTTGAGGAAAGCGTTCCAAGCAACGGGGCCATGCGGAATTATATTTCTATTAAATTCCCCTTGCATGATGAACATAATAAACCGTATGCAGTATGCGGTATGGCAACGGATATTACCGAGAGAAAAGAAATTGAAAACCTGCTGCGGCTGCGCAATCATGAAATCCTCGATTTGTTCAACAATGCACCGTGCGGATATCATTCCATTAATAGAGACGGAACTGTTATTGAAATGAATCAAACCGAGCTGAACTGGCTGGGATATTCAAGAGAAGAAATTATTGGAATAAAAAATATACGCGAGTTAATTAATTTCGAGAGCGCTATAATTTTCAATACACTTTTTCCTGAGCTCGTATCCGGCCAAACCGAATCCATTCTGGGTGTACAGGTTACTATGAAACGCAAAAACGGAACTGAATTTCTTGTGGAAGTGAATGCTATTGCGGTGTATGATGAAGAGGGAAACTTCCGCCATACGCGTTCAAGCACTTTTGACGTTACGCACCGCAGGCAGGCTGAGGCAATTATTTTTCAGAATTGATGCAGGAGTCGCGGCGGGCTGTAAACTTTTAATGAACCAGCAGCTTTCTTACCAGGGAGTTTGTTCCATCTTCGAGCCGTAATATATACAAACCCGAACTCAACGAACCAAGATTCAATGTTTGGGAAGGAGCTTTGCACGTGGTTGTAAAAATCTTTTCACCGGTGGCGCTAAACATGCTCAGCAAAGTTTTTGCAGAAGTGTTCAGATTTGAAAATTGAACAACAGCGCTGCCGCTTGCCGGATTGGGAAATACATCGAATGATGGTTTAGCTGCAATGAGAGGAAAATTGGTAGCAAGCGGATTATCGCGGTAAAATAATGCAACGCCACCGGCATAATTTCCCACCAGCAAATCCAAAAGCCCATCACCGTTGATGTCGCCCATTGCCACATTTACCCTACCACCTTCGGTACGGCTGATAACGGTATCAATCAATGTAAAAGTTCCGGTCAGGTTGCCGTCAATATTTCCATAAAGAAAAACATAACCCTGCTCGTTTCCCACCAGCATTTTATAGCTGCCGGAATCGTCAAACACAAAGGGAGAAGCGTATCCGCTGCTTAAATAGCTTACATCCACATGGCCCAATGAATCTTCAGTAAGACTAAAAACAGGATTGTTTACCGTTCCCGTATTGTGATAATAGCTGATGAATCCGTTTTTTCTTCCAATTACCAAATCCAGTTTTCCGTCACGGTCAAGATCAATCAATTGAGGCGCGGCATTGCTGCCAATATCTATATTCTGGTAGTTGGCCCCGGTAAAAACAAAGTTTGCAGGATTGCCCGGTCCGGCAGTGTTAGAGAAATATTGCAACTTACCGTTATAGTCG
The DNA here is from genome assembly GCA_002215675.1 of Bacteroidetes bacterium 2013_40CM_41_45. Taxonomy (GTDB): domain Bacteria; phylum Bacteroidota; class Bacteroidia; order AKYH767-A; family 2013-40CM-41-45; genus 2013-40CM-41-45. The sequence goes on from NGFH01000004.1 coordinate 354,078, forward strand.
CCAACAATCATGTCGAGGTCTCCATCACCATCCACATCTCCAAAAGTGGGGTGAACATCGTTACCATACCCGGCAGCAAAAGAGTAACTGAAAAGGCCGGCATAATCGCGTGTAATGAGCTGGAATGACGGAGCTGCACTAGTACCTATATTCCTATAAAGTGATAAACCGCTCTTGAACCCTCCTGCCGGCTGGTAATATGTATAATTACCAATCAGCATGTCGGTAAGTCCATCGCCATCATAATCGAAAAATGCGGGGTAGGCCGCTGTGCCTGTTTCAATCATATCGTGCTGCAAAAAATTATTTGTTTGGTAATTAAATACCGGCACCGCAGTAGTACCTGTGTTTTTATAAAACCAGATTCCTGAAAAATCTTCCTCGTAAGTCGGTGAAACAAGCAAATCCTTTTTCCCGTCATTATCCACATCAATGTAAGCATGGGTTGTAAATGAATTTACCTGTGAAGAGGTGTTATACGATGGGAATAAAGAATCCTGGGCTATCATATTTGCCGCATTCGGTGTTCCACCATTGGTAAGCATCAGCGAGTTTTTATCTCCCAGTCCACCCACCAGCAAATCTTTGTCTCCGTCACCGTCTATATCAATAATGCACATGCTCGACATAGTATCATCGTGCCTTGCTGCATCCGAAGGGTCGTAATTTTTAAAAGGCTCATCTGAAGAAAAGGAACCGGTCCTGCAGGCGATCCCTAACTGCGCCCTGTTGACACTGGTCTGCAGCACAAAATTTCCCCAGCAGCTTGTAATGAACTGAAACTGCAGAGAGTCGCACCCGAATCCATTTTCAACCGACATGTTTTTATTGTATTCAACATAACCGCCCATGGAGTTATTCCAACAGAGAATATCAACATCGCCATCGTTATCAATGTCGCCCAGCGCGGGAACCAGCCCATACGATGCCGGTATATTGGCAGAGTTAGTTGGAGGCGGATGTATCGACTGGAGCATCGGGCTGAAAAGTGTAAACTGCAAAGGTCCTGATGCAGGGGAAGTATTGCGGTAAACTTTTATCCCGGTGTACGTATCAGCGAGTGTGAAGAAGTCATTTCTGCCGTCACAATCAAAGTCGTACGTAAATGCCCACATTCGCGGCGGAGGAAGTAATTTAACGTATTCAGAAGCGTAAGTATAATCAACCTGGTTAGGTGTGCCGCCATTAATGAGGGGAATAATTCGGTTGTTGACGCGGTCCATCACCAATAAATCCATGATGCCGTCAAGGTTGAAATCAAATTCCGAAAACATGGGGTAGTTAACCCCGCCTGCCCAGGGTAACTTAAGAGTATTAGTCCCCACCTGTACGGGCACATTCTGCTGCCTCGTAAAAGTTTGTGCTGATGAGAATTGAAAAAGAAAAAGAGCAATTAAAAGTGGACACAGCTTTCTCATTGAACAAAGATAGGGAATAAAAAGTGACAAGTAAACAGTGGCCGTTGAGCCGCCAGAACCCTAAACCTGAACCCTAAAGTCTAAACCAATTCATTATTTCTACTTTTGCCGCCATGCCCCTTATAGAACTGAAGAACATAGCAAAAAAATATATCATGGGAGCGGAAATCATTCATGCCATCCGTTCCATTTCGCTTACTGTAAATAAGAACGAATATGTGGCGCTGATGGGCCCATCGGGTTCAGGAAAATCAACGCTCATGAATATTATCGGATGCCTCGATTCACCTACATCGGGAGAGTACTTTCTCAATGGCACCGAAGTAAGCCGTATGAGCGATAACGAGCTTGCCGAAGTGCGCAACCGCGAAATAGGTTTTGTGTTTCAAACGTTTAATCTTTTGCCTCGCAATACAGCGCTGGAAAATGTAGCGCTGCCCTTGCTATACGCAGGATTGAGAAAACAAAAACGCATTGAGCAGGCAACTGCCATTATGAGCGATGTGGGACTTGCAGACCGGATGAAGCACCGCCCCAACGAACTATCGGGAGGGCAGAGGCAAAGAGTGGCTATAGGAAGAGCGTTGGTGAACCATCCTTCTATTATCCTTGCTGATGAGCCTACAGGAAACCTGGATACAAAGACATCAGAAGAAATTATGGGACTGTTTCAGGCTATCCACCAAAAAGGAAATACGATTGTTGTAGTAACGCACGAAGAAGATATTGCCTTGCACGCACACCGTATTGTTCGCCTGCGCGATGGGCTGGTAGAATCAGATGAAATAAACAGGAACATTAAAAAGCTTTAGCGTCAGATGACGGAGAAGATTTATACTAAAAAGGGCGACACAGGAAAAACATCGCTCATTGGCGGAACGCGTGTTTCAAAAAATCATATCCGCATAGAGGCATACGGAACAGTGGATGAACTTAACTCATGGATTGGGTTGGTGAGAGATGAAACAAAAGATAAGGCGACAAAAGATATTCTTTTCCGTGTTCAGAATAAATTATTTGATACCGGTTCACTGCTTGCCGCTGACCCGGAAAATAACAAGATGAAACTTCCGCAGCTTTCGGAAGCTGATGTGGTGCTGCTCGAAAAAGAAATTGACAAGATGAATGAAGCGCTTCCACCTATCAAAAATTTTCTTTTGCCGGGAGGGCATACAGCGGTTTCGCATTGCCACATTGCTCGGTGTGTTTGCCGCAGGGCAGAACGAAGAGTTACCGACCTGGCTGAAGCAAGTGCCGTAGAACCTGTCATTATTAAATACCTTAACCGGCTGTCAGATTATTTGTTTGTCCTTTCAAGGAAGCTGGCTGCTGATTACCATGCAGAGGAAATTCTCTGGAAACCGTCATAAGCACGGAGTTATTAAGATACACAGTTATTAAATAATTCAGCGCTGCATTTTTTTCATCCAGAATTGTTTTTACGTTTGAAAAAGAAATTTTAACCATTGGAAAAAGTATTTGAAATAAAGCTTCCACAGTTTGAAGGCCCCTTTGACCTGCTCCTGTTTTTTATTGAGCGCGATGAAGTGGACATTTACAATATTCCCATCGCTACCATCACCAACGATTTCCTGGCATACATCCGGCAGATGAACCAGCTTAACCTGGAAGTTGCAGGAGAATTTATCCTGGTCGCTTCAACACTCATGCGCATTAAGGCGAAAATGCTGCTGCCCCGCCCCGAGCTTGACGAAGCAGGAAATGAGCTGGACCCGCGGCAGGACCTTATAAACCAACTTTTGCTTTATAAGCAGTTTAAAGAAGCAGCAGGTGAGATGAAAACTCTTGAGGAGAACAGGGCGTTACGTGAAGTGCGCGGAAATATTTCAAACGAGCTGATGCGTATTGCGCAAAGCACTGCATATGCCGATGAGCTTGCAAACCTGAGCATGTATCACCTGATGACCGCTTTTGAAAAAGTAATGAAGCGGTTTGAACAGGAACAAAATAAAACCCATCATACCGTTGAGCAGTATCCTTATACCATGGAAGAACAGCGCAACTTTGTGACTACCTTCATTACCGGCAAAGGCAGAATTTCATTTACCGATGTATTAATGACATCGAAGAGTAAGGTGGAAGTTATTTTTACTTTTCTTGCCATTCTTGAACTGCTTCAGGAGCAGGTTCTTAAAATCACCGTAGGCACGGGCTTCAACAATTTCTGGCTTGCCTTAAAGCAGGAGTGATTTTTTCAACCCCGGTTTTCATTTTTCAGATTAGTACAGTAAAATATTTTAAGATTACTTTGCTTTATGGTTACCACTTCCGATAAAGTACTGAAAGCCCTTTCAGTCAGGAGAATTATCCTCCCGATAATCCTGGGTCTGTCAGCGGCAACCTGGCTTCTTGCCCGCAATTTTGATAGCGAAGCATTCCGTCATTTGCACTGGTCGTGGAATTCTACCTTCTGGATTATAATGGCGGCATTTATGGTTCTCATCCGCGACCTTGCATATATAGGCAGAATACGCGTGCTTACTGATAGTGAGATTTCTTGGTACCGGTGTTTCATCATTATTATGCTTTGGGAATTTGCATCAGCGCTTGCTCCTGGAATTTTAGGCGGAGGTTTTTTTGTCGCCATATTTATCCTGAACCGTGAGAAGGTGAACATGGGTAAAAGCATCACCGCGGTTTTATATTCTTCTTTCCTGGATGGGTTGTTTCTTGCTGTGATGGGACCACTTGTGTATTTTTCTATAGGGAAAGAAAAACTTTTTTCAAATATCAACCCCGAAAGTTTACACCAGGTTCAGTTCGGGCAGGGATTGTATTATTCCTTTTGGGTGGTTTACTTTATCATTCTTGCTTACAAATTGCTGGTTGCATACGCACTTTTCATCAACCCAAAAACTATTCAATGGTTGCTGTTAAAGATTTTCTCATTGCCATTCCTGGAGCGCTGGAGAACCGCGGCTGTTGAAACCGGCGAACAACTGCTTATTGCATCCAAAGGACTGAAGCATAAAAATTTCAATTATTGGTTTTTGTCACTGGCTACAACTTTTATTTCCTGGACGGCACGTTACAGCATTGTAAACTGTCTTGTACTTGCCATTAACAACGCTCCCGTTGATAATTTTATTCTGTATGGGCGGCAGGTTGTTATGGGCATCATCATTTTAGTAAGCCCTACACCGGGGGGAAGCGGGTTGGCAGAATTTGTTTTCAGTGACTTTCTCGGTGAATTTATTCCCACAGGGCTGTCGGCTTCTCTTGCGTTGCTTTGGCGGCTTATGAGTTATTACCCATACTTGTTTGTGGGCGCCATTATACTTCCCGGCTGGCTGCAAAGCGTATTCGTCAAGCATCCCGAACAAATAAAATGAGCAGGAAAAGTGATTCATTTTTTTTGAAAGTGTATGATGTGGCAAGAAAAATTCCTTTTGGCCGTGTAACTACCTATGGCGCCATTGCCCGGTACCTGGGCACTGCCCGCTCCGCAAGAATGGTGGGATGGGCTATGAATCAATGCGGAAATGTTTATCCTCCCGTTCCGGCTCACCGGGTAGTGAACCGCACTGGGCTGCTCACCGGCAAACATCATTTTGACTCTCCCAACCTTATGCAACAGTTGCTGGAAAACGAGGGAATAAAAATTGAGGATAACCGTGTTATTGATTTTAAAAAAGTGCTTTGGGAACCCGGCAAAAAGCAAGGAAAAAGAAAAAGACGCTGAATCTTATTTCATCATCTTTAGTTAAAGCAGAAATCGTAAATTAGCATCATCTTAAAAACTATGTTTCCAAGAAATTGTTTGTTTGCCCTGATAGCAGTACCTCTTCTTTTTGCAGGATGTAAAAAGTCGGACGAATACCCGATAGAACCGGTTATTGCATTTAAGTCACTGACCACAACAAAAGATGCTCAAGGACTCGATCATTATGGCGTTTTGGAGATTTCATTTACAGATGGTGACGGAGATATCGGTATTAATGATTCCGAAATAAACATCCCTCCATTTACCGGTGAGTACGCCAATAATGTGCATGTTATTTTCTATCGAAAGGTGAATGGGGTCTGGACTGCGGACAGCCAGTATAATGACATAGGAAGAATAAAGGTAATTACTCCCGAGGGAAACCATAAGGCCATTCGCGGAGATATCCGCAAAGAATCATTAGGCTTGCCGCCCTTCATGACCAATCTCCATATACGCTTTGATGTGTATATTTATGACCGGGCATTACATAAAAGCAACGTTATAAGTACGTCAGAAATTGTTGTCACTACCGGAGCGCCTTGATGTTTTTAAGTAACAATTCCACGGCTTTGCCGATTGTTGTTACAAATTTTATTTCAGAAAGACCATTATAATTACCGGACGCTGCAAGCGCTTTATCAAGCTCGAATTTTTTTTGAGATGATGAATAATATTTTTTCTTTTTCATCAGCTCTACTGCAAGGTATTCTTGCTCGGTTTGTCCCGGAGTGGGAATGAGGATAGCTTTTTTTCCTGTCGCCACCAGGTCCATGAGTGATGAATATCCCGGGCGGCAGATGATAGTATCCGACACACGCATCATTTCAAAAAGCTCTTTGCTGCCGAGGTAGGGAACGGTTGTTAAATTGTTTTGCCGGCTGAATTCCTTTTGTTCTTCTGTTGCGCCGCGAACCATTAACGCATTCTGGTTGCTCCTTTGAATTTGTTCGGCCAGATTTTTTTCCAGTTCAGTCCGCAGTGGTTCTGTGCCCGAAAGCAAAACCAGCAAGTCATATTTTTTTGCGGGCGCTTCGTTTTTATCTTCAGAATTAAACCTCGATAGCCAGCCAATGTATTTTGCATTTGCCGGCAGCGGATATTTATGAGATAAATCACCGGAAATATTTTCTTCTCCGGCAACGTCCGGTATCCAGCATTTATTGTAACGCTTTATAAATGACACAATGATTTTGTGAAGAAGCGGCTCTAAAAATGAAATTGGCTTTGGACACTTGACCATTAGTTGATGTGTGATAAAAATAGAATGAGTTTTGTCATTCCATAAACCGTATCGATTGTCGCTTATAATTACATCCGGCTTATATTCTTTAATAATTTTTTTTAGTTGAAAATGTTCCCGTACAACCGCAAAAATTATTTTCGGAACCTGAAGTGCAATGGACATGACTGTATTGAGATTGGAGGAGTAACGAACACGATATCCTTTTAAATAGATGTGTGTTAGTTGTGGAAATTCTTCTTTGAGAAGAATCGCTCCTCTTCCGTCAGCGGCAATAATGATTTCGGCATCGTGTTTTATAAGTTCCCTGATGATGGGAATACATCTAGCGGCATGACCCAGTCCCCAATCGAGCGGAGCAACAATAACCCGTTTCGTTATCACTCTCCAAAAATAGATAACATTTTCCCCTCCCCTTTGGGGAGGACGGGAGGGGTCGTTACTTTTACCCCATGACAAAGCGAAAGCTTCAGCGGTTTGCGGAGAATAAAACATTCTCGAATGTTTTTCAGCCGAAGTTCAAATATCCGTTTCACGATTTTGAGCTGAAAGGCAAATGGAATAAAGAATACTTTGGAAATAATAATCCTATAGTGCTTGAACTTGGCTGCGGACGCGGAGAATATACAACCCGGTTGTCAGAAATTTTTCCTCAAAAAAATTTTATAGGTATAGATATCAAAGGCGCGCGGCTATGGCGGGGTGCAAAGACAGCTACAGAAAATAAAATGCCCAACGTTTGTTTTATCCGTGCACAAATTCAACTGCTCCGCCATTTTTTTGCCGCCGGTGAAGTTTCAGAAATCTGGCTTACGTTTCCTGACCCCCAGCCGCAGAAGAGCCGTGAAAGAAAACGCCTCACCAGCCCGCGTTTTTTAGAAATGTACCGTAACATCCTTATATCCGAGGGCATTATTCATTTAAAGACAGACAACAAACCGCTGTTTGAATACACGATTGAAACTGCGGTATCGAATAATTTTATTCTCTCCTGCGGAACGGATGATCTTTATTCTTCCCTGTTAAAAAAATCCGTTCCTGATATTCAAACTAAATATGAAAATATCTTTCTGAAAGAAGGCGCTGCAATTTGTTACCTGAAACTCATTTCCAAGAAGTAACCCCCAAACTTCAAACCTCAAACCGTTCCAGTTTGCACAGTGACAAAATTTATTTACGTTTGGCACACCAAAAGAACAGGTATGGAAAATAACCAAAGCACCTTTAAGCCGTATATTTCGGCTACCGATAACGTTGCAGAGTTCACGGTTAAATCGGTTCTGCTCGGGGCAGTATTCGGAATCATTTTCGGCATGAGCACCGTGTATCTTGCACTTAAAGCAGGGCTTACGGTTTCTGCATCTATTCCCATTTCTGTAATTGCCATTTCACTGGGAAAAAAATTCCTGAAGACAACCATACTTGAAAATAATATCATCCAGACCACGGGCTCCGCTGGAGAATCCATAGCTGCCGGAGTGGTGTTTACGCTTCCGGCATTTTTGTTTTTATCTCCTGATGAAACCGGTAAAAGCATCGGCTTTGATTATTTCAATTACTGGACGATTTTAACCCTTGCCATTTTTGGCGGCATGCTCGGAACGCTGATGATGATTCCGCTTCGAAGGTCTTTGATTGTAAAAGAGCACGGACAGCTTCCGTATCCCGAAGGGACGGCTTGCGCGCAGGTGCTTATAGCAGGGGAGAAGGGTGGTGATTTCTCCAAGACCGCTTACCAGGGGCTTGGTTTTGCAGTGGCATATGCGCTGCTTCAAAAAGTATTTCATGTGATTGCTGAAGTGCCTGCATGGGTAACGCACCAGACGAATAAATATTTTCCATCAGCTACCGTTAACGGTGAAATCACTCCTGAATATATGGGCGTAGGTTACATCATCGGCCCCAAGATTGCCGGAGTGCTTGTTGCGGGCGGTGTGCTGGCATGGTTGGGATTAATTCCGCTGCTGGCTTCCATTGTTCCGCCTGATACCATTGCGCTGCAGTTGATGAAGCTGGGCTACCTTAAAGATTTAATGACTCCGGGCGGACCGGGCGGCTGGAACCCCGGAACGCATATGTTCAATGATTTTGCTCCTGCCGTTTACCGCGCCTATGTAAGGCAGATTGGTGCCGGTGCTGTAGCTGCCGGTGGTTTCATCACGCTTCTCAAAACCATTCCTACCATCGTTTCTTCTTTCCGCGAAAGTGTTGCATCGCTCAAAGAAAAAGGCACTGCTGCTGTATCGCGCACCGAAAATGATTTGTCATTCAAAACCGTAATCATAGGCAGCATAGCGCTGGTGGTGCTTATGTCATTTCTTCCGCAGATTCCCGGTGACTCCATTGGCAAGAAGCTTTTAATTGGATTGCTTGTGGTGATTTTTGGATTCTTCTTCGTCACCGTTTCATCGCGCATCGTGGGGATTATTGGTTCAAGCAATAACCCCATTTCAGGAATGACGATTGCTACCATTATGGGAACAGCGCTGGTATTTATTGCTGTGGGCTGGACGGGGCATTTTTATGAGCCGCTCGCTTTGGTAGTGGGAGGAATGATTTGCATTGCCGCTGCCAATGCAGGCGCTACATCGCAGGATTTGAAAACCGGGTACATCGTAGGCGCTACTCCGCGTTACCAGCAGATAGCTCTCTTTATCGGGGCTATTGTTTCTTCTCTTGTCATCGGATTCACCGTAAAATATCTCGATACACCTCCGCCCGATTTAGCTGCGCAGGGCATCAAGCACGCTATAGGTGAGAAGTTCGCTGCACCGCAGGCAACGCTCATGGCTACCCTCATCAAAGGGTTGCTTTCATTTAATCTCGACTGGCAGTTTGTGCTCGTGGGAGTGTTCATTGCCGTTGTTGTTGAGCTGATGAATGTAAAATCACTTTCGTTTGCCGTGGGATTATATCTTCCTCTTGCCACCACCCTTCCTATTTTCCTTGGAGGCGCCATCAAAGGAATTGTTGACTGGAGAGCAAAGAAATCGCAGCAGAAATCCGAAGGCGATGATGAGCTTGGTAAAGGCAACCTGTTTGCAACCGGGCTTGTTGCCGGTGGCGCGTTACTGGGTGTTTTAATTGCGTTCCTGCAGGCAGGTGAAAACTCTTCGAAGCTTATGAACGCTTTAAGCCTGGAGCATGGCATCACCGGTATTTTCGGTGCAGGCGGATACCAGGTGCTTGGCGCTCTGTTCTTTGCACTTATGGGCCTGGCGCTGTATAGAGTGGCGAGGAAGAAGTAATTAACCACCTCAAAGTGAGGAGTTAAAAATTGTTACAATTTCCTTGCAACTCTTCACCTGATATTCGTAGAATACACAGGATTTTTCGCGACCTTTGGCCACATAACTCTCAGCAAATGTTTTGGTATATCATCCTGTTTTTCTTTGTGCATTGGTTTTTGTCGTTGTTCTTTCATACTTCATTTCTGCACCGCTACGCATCGCACCGCATGTTTACCATGGGTAAAACAACGGAGCGGGTGTTCTATTTTTTCACCTGGTTTTTCCAGGGCTCATCATTTCTTGTACCCCGCGCCTATGCCGTTATGCACCGCATGCACCATGCATACAGCGATACCAAAGAAGACCCGCACTCACCGCATTTCTTCAAGGATGTTTTCGGCATGATGATGCAGACTAAAAAAATTTATCAATCTTTTGTAGCGGGTACACTTAAACCCGAGCCACAGTTTCAAAATAATCTCCCGGTATGGGAATCTTTAGACCGCTTTGGCGATATGAATATTGTCCGTTTTGGATGGGGAACCCTATATAGCTTTTTCTATTTATGGCTTGTGTTTTTTCACGGAGTATCTGCATGGTGGCTGTTGCTGCTGCCGGTTCATTATCTTATTGGCCCCGTGCAGGGAGCAACCGTAAACTGGTGCGGGCATAAGTATGGCTACCGCAACTTCGATAATGGCGACCACTCTCGTAACACCGGAAACATCGGCATCTTTTTGTTTGGAGAATTGTTTCAGAATAATCATCATCGCTATCCCGATTCTCCCAACTTTGCAAAGCGCTGGTTTGAATTAGACCCTACTTATGTTATCCTGAAAGTGCTGAACAGGATAAAGGTTATCCGCTTTAAAAAACTGCAAACTTGATGTATGATAATGGAAAATTGAAAATCCAATTATCAATTATTAACTATCAATTTTTTATTTCATTGTGATATTCTATGCCTGTTAAACGGCTTGCATGAATATTTGAATTTGTTTCCGATGCCTATATATGCTGAAACCCCGGTGAACATATACCAGTCAGGGTCTTTGGAATTACCTCGCTTTTTTCCTTCGTTCAGAAGGGGGTCGGAACCAAGAGTCCGGTCTGACAGGGCTTCGGCCTCCGCTCCATTAGTAGCAAGAAGAGCAACAGGGTTAGGATATGTTGTGCTTACGTCATCCAGGTAGTCAGTATACGCTCTTCTTACGCCCATCTCTATGGTGAAGCCGATGTTGTCTCCATTGATTTTAAATCCGCCCCCAAACAGGAATGCTGCGCTATATAAGCTATATGGCTGCCGGTCGGCATATACTCCCTGGCCTTCGGTTCCCAAGGGCTGAAGTTCTATTTCTTGCCCCCTCAATTCCGCCTTCGGATTGAAGTGAAAAACCGATAACCCCGAGTACATAAACGGGGTAAACAGGTAATTGTAATTACCTAATTCATAGGGCATAAAATTAAATTCAAAGCTGCCTTCAATTTCCTGGATGGAGGAGGAGAATGATAAATTACGGTTTACCTCAAAATCGTATTTAGAATAGGCATCATCGCCCGAAACTTTTCCGATGGTTGCTCCTATCCTGAAACTCCAGTGCTTATTAAAATTATCGCGGTAATAGGCGCCAAAAGCAGGGTGAATAAAATGGAAAGTGAAAAAACTATTGGATAGCTCTCCCTTATACTTCGAAACGCCCAGGAACAAGCCAATATCGTTTCGCTGGGCGGAAATATCCCCCCATGTAAAAAATACCAGGAAAATCAGTACTAATCTTTTCATTCAGCAAGCCTGAGCAGATGAATAACGTAAAAATACGAAAATTGTTATTTCCGGGAAAGAAGAAAAATCAGAATCGGGGCAGGCCACCGGCTCTTTTAGAGCGCATTTTATAATTAATGCTGAAAAGGGCAAACATATATGCATCCAGGTCGCGTGGGTCTCCGCGTTGCGCCTCAGGGGCTGTTATGCCGGGATTGGTTTTTGGGGAACGGTCTGCCAATGCCGCGGCAACGCTTCCATAAGCATTGCGTATTGCATCATTGTCAAAATAAGACGTGCTCACGTCATCAATGTAATCGGTAAATGTTTTGCGCATTCCATACTCAATGCCAACTCCCCACTTTGCATCAATAGTATACTTAAACCCGAACCCGATTGGAATACACATCTGCCAGAGCGAATATTTTTTCCTCGACGGAACAAGCCCCTCACCTTCGGTTCCCAACGGCTGAAGGCGGTATGCAACGCCTTTGTAATCGGTCTTTGGGTCGAAATGAAAAACACCCACACCTACAAATCCATACGCATAAATTTCATATCCCTTCTGGCCTTTTACTCTCCTGAGGCGATAGCGGTGTCCCACCTGTTCCTGCTGGAATGCCGCTTCAAAGTTCAGGTTCCATTCAAAGATGTGAGAGTGGAAATTCAAATTGCGGTAGTGGCGGTAAAATTCTTCGGTAAGCTTATCATCACCCGAAACAGAACCATATGTGATGTGAGAGTTGAGAGCAAAAAATTCGCTCAGCCTGTACCTAAGCCCGATGGCAGTTCCGAAGCGCGTCTGCGACCATTCAAAGTCTCTGAAATAATTGGTGCCAATCTGGTTAGCACCGCCCAGCTCGCCAAGAAAATTACTTGCTCCAGCGCCAACGCTTAGCTCCCAACGCACCATTTTCCATCGGCTGCGCTGTGCGTCAGTTTCGACAGAACTAATGATGAGTAGAATTGAAAAAACTAAAAGCGCCCGTTTCAAAGGTGGTTGGTTGTTTTTTGGGAGCGGCAAATATAATTTTTTTTGGCCATGAACAAATAATTTATAGCTTCATGAAGCCCCGGTAAGCAACAAAAAATTAAAATACTTTTGGAAATTATTGAAATTATCTCTATTACGCAAAAGAACATGATTCTGGTTACGGGAGCAACAGGACTACTTGGCTCTAATTTGCTTGCAAAGCTGGCAGGCCGTGGACAAATGGTAAAAGCCATTCGGAGAACCGGCGGCAATTTAAACCTGGCAGAGAAAACCCTTAGGAGAAATAAATTATCACCACAGGATATTACCTGGGTTGAAGCAGATGTAACAGATTATTTTTCATTGCTTGAAGCCATGAAAGGCGTGGAGCAGGTTTATCACTGTGCTGCTGTGGTTTCATTTAATCCTGAGGCAGCATCGCATATGATGAAGGTAAATGTATCGGGCACGGCAAATGTTGTAAATGCTGCCTTGGAATCCGGCATAAAAAAACTTTGCCATGTAAGTTCAACGGCTGCGCTGGGAAGAACAGATGAATCGAAAATTATGGACGAAGAAAGCCACTGGCAGAATTCAAGATATAATTCCACGTATGCAATCAGCAAATATGGTGCAGAGAGAGAAGTGTGGCGTGGAATTGAGGAGGGGCTTAACGCAGTAATTGTAAACCCATCTGTTATTATCGGCCCGGGTGATTGGAAGACCGACAGTTCGCGAATTATAGGACAGGTATGGAAAGGATTACATTTTTATCCTGAAGGCGGAAATGCCTTTGCCGATGTAAGAGATGTTGCAGATGTCATGATTAAGCTCATGGAAGGACCGTTCAGTAAAAACCGGTACCTGGTTCTTTCCGAAAATAAATCTTACCTCGAAATATTCAATATTGCTGCAGTTGCCTTCGGTAAAAAAAGGCCCTCAATAAAAATCAACAAATTTATGTCAGCGGCTGCGTGGAGGGCGGAGTGGCTTCGCTCAAAAATTACAGGTTCGTCTCCTGTAGTGACTAAAGAAATGCTACGTTCTTCTGCGCGCAATTACTCGTATTCCAACAACAAAATCAAAACAGAGCTGAAGCATGATTTCATTTCTGTTCAGCAAGCCATACAAGATACGTGCAAAATTTTTCTGGATGAACTTAATAGATGAAGTTATCAGTTATACGTTATTAGTTATTAGAAAAAAAGCGTATAACTTATAACATGTAACTTGTAACACCCTTCACGGCTTCCCCGATTCACTTTCTCTTTTGCTTAATTCATCGAGCACTTTCTCATAAATCGCTTCGAGTTTTTCGGGATGTTTTAAATAATAATCGAAGCTGCTGTGAAATATAGTACTGTCCGTTTGATGCGACTTAAAAATTGCAGGGTACAGTTGTTGTGCTTTGAATGATTGAACATCGTTGATACGCGTAATGTTTACAGCTGCCTCGGCAAGATGTATATCAACAAGTATGGAAACCATAGAATCGGGCGAAATTAATTTATCCGGAACCGCTTCCCGTGGTTTGCTGCAACCAATGAAGAAGACAACAACTGATGATAAAAAAATAATATGTTTCATTTAATTTTTTTCAATGCCGAAATCACTTCGGTAAGCATATCATCGGTGAAATCAAGATGCGTCACCAGCCGGATGGTTTGGGTTCCAAATGCAACCGCTTTTATATTTTGCTCTGCAAGTTTTTTTATAAACGCATTGCTGTCCAGTTTTTCATTAAGTGTAAAGATGATAATGTTGGTTTCAACGGGAAGCATACTTTTTACGTAAGGCATCCCCTCCAATGTTTTCCCGATTGCTGCTGCACGCTTGTGGTCTTCCTTCAACCGTGCAATGTTATGGTCGAGTGCATAAATGCAGGCGGCAGCCAGGTATCCGGCTTGCCTCATTCCACCTCCAAACCGTTTACGGATTCTCCTGGCCCTTGCAATAAATTCTTTGCTGCCCAAAAGCGCAGAGCCCACAGGCGATCCAAGCCCTTTGGAGAAACACACCGATACGGAATCGAACAGAGCTCCTGTATTTTTTGGCTTGTCGCCTGTTATGGTAAGCGCATTAAAGATTCTAGCGCCATCAAGATGAGTTTTTAAATTTTTTACTCTGCACAAATCAGAAATTTCTTTCATCTGCTGAAATGTGTACACGCTTCCCCCTGCGCGGTTTGCAGTATTTTCGAGGGACACAAGTGCAGTGCGGGTAAGCCAGTCAAAATCCAGGTTGATGTTTTCTTCAATTTGTTTTGCGTTGAGCCGCCCCCTGTCACCCTGCAAAAGTTTTGCCTGCACTCCTGAATTTGCAGCAGTGCCTCCAGATTCATAGTGATAAATATGAGAAGTGGAGTCGCATATCACCTCATCACCGGGGCGGGTGTGCACGTTTATAGCAACCTGGTTTGTCATAGTTCCCGAGGCGCAATACACTGCCGCTTCCTTTCCGAACATAGAAGCAATTTTATTTTCAAGACTGATTACTGCAGGGTCTTCACCAAACACATCGTCTCCAACCTCTGCTTTCATCATGGCATCCAGCATGGCCGGGGATGGGCGGGTTACCGTATCGCTGCGTAAATCAATAAGCATAATTTCTCGGGCTATTTTTTTCTCAGAATCATGACTCCGTCACGAACAGGGAGTAAAACATTTTCCACCCTGGTGTCTGCCTGCACCTTTTTATTGAACTCAACAATACCAAGCGTCTCCTTATCATTCGGGTCAACGGGCTCAAGAACTTTTCCGTTCCACAGCGTATTGTCGGCAAAAATGTACCCCCCCTTGCGAAGCATTGGAAACACAAGTTCAAAGTATGTAGAATAATTTTCCTTATCCGCATCAATAAAAATCAAATCAAAAGTTTCATGGAGAGTAGGAATTATTTTTTTTGCATTGCCTATATGCAAAGTAATTTTTTTCTCTGCGCCGGCCTTTCTGAAATATTTGCGAATCCTTTCTTCATGCTCTGGATTCAGTTCAATGGTGTGGAGCATGCCCCCATCCTGCATCCCTTCGCTCAGGCAAAGAGCAGAATACCCAGTATAAGTTCCGATTTCAAGAATCCTTTCAGGTCGAATCATTTTACTCATCATGCCCAGCAAGCGGCCCTGCAAATGCCCCGACAGCATCCGGGGAAACAATACATTGGCATTGGTGTCGCGGTTCAGTTCGGCGAGCAGTTCACTTTCAGGTGAAGTATGCGCTTCTGCGTAGGCATTAATCTTTACATCTGGAAATTCCATATCAAAAAAATTCAGGATGCCAAAGATAGTTCAGTGCAGGCAATCAGTGACCAAAAATGAGTTTAAGATAGGAACGGACGTTGACCAATATTTTCCTGTTATCAGGATTATAAAGGACAACCGGCAAGTATTCACGCAATGTTTTGCTGCGGTTCGCTTTATTAAAAAATAAATTGATGAGCCATGCATGCCTGCTCAGCTTTTGCAGCCGGTGGCTCAGTTTTAATTCATCACCGCAATTGCGAAATACCTCTTCATCATATTGCTTAAGAAAATCTTTTCCGAAATTTTTTTCTTCCATGCAGCGCTTTGCCTGTTCTGCTGCTTTCATTCCGCTGAGCATGGCATTGCCGATGCCTTCGCCCGTAAATGGGTCAATCAGTGACGCTGCATCACCTGCAAGTAAAAAATTATCGCCCGAAATTTTTCTTCGCTTCGAGCCCAGAGGTAATCCCCATCCTTTTATTTCTCCAACAAGCTCTGCATTATGAAATCTTTCCCTGAAAACCGGGTGCTCATTGATAATTTTTTGCATCGCGTCTTTCAGGTTTATTTTTTTCTGTGATACGATATGCGATGGAATGCCGACCCCCACATTAGCATCTCCATTGGGCAAAGGAAAAATCCAGAAATAACCGGGTAAAATTTCTCTGATAAAATGAAGTTCAATAAAATTCTGACTGTGCATTCCTTTTACATTCCTGTAATAGGCACGTACTGCCGCGGAATAATTTTCGGGGTTCATTTTATATCCACCCAGAGAGCGGGCTGCTAAAGAGCGGTCACCTTCAGCTGCGATAAGCAGCTTACAAGTGAGGATTTTATTTTTTCCCTCATGAAAATAATGCAGTTCAATCCCTTCCTGAACGTGAGCAACATATTTTATTTCAGCACCTTCAATCACCGAGGCAAAATCTCTGTCAAGCTTCCTGAAAAGGAAATGGTCAAAGTCAAAACGTTTTGAAACATAACCGGCAGCGTATTTCAACTGTGATAAATCATTGCTGAACGGAACTTCCAGCGTTTTTCCATTCGGTGCGGAAAATAAAATTCCGTTACATGGCAAAAATTTATCTGTATTCAGTTTAAACTCCCGATGTATCGCAGAATCGATTTTATGCAAAATGTCTGAAGCTTTTCCGCTGATAGCATCTCCGCAGATTTTATCTCTTGGAAAAACAGACTTGTCTAAAATAAGATGTGGAATTTTTTCCCTACAAAGAAACAGCGAAGCAGTCGTACCCGCAGGGCCCGCCCCGATAATCGCGATATCTACACTATCCTTCACCGAAAATTTATTTTGTTTGATGAAACAAACATAAAGTTTCTTTTGAAGTATTGTTTTTTTGCTTCAAAATTTGTAATTTTAATTTTTATTTCAAATTATGTGAATAGTAATTTTAAAATCTTGACTTATGAACAGCCAAAAATTAGTGCCCCTGATTATAAGGTATTCGGGATTCACTTCACTCGCATTTCTTGCTTATTTTTTATTGATGAAGCTGTTAAATCTCGAAACTATCGTTGAGCTTCGCCTTCTGAATTTTTTTATTATGTTACTGGGAATCCGTTTTTTTCTTTTGCGTTTAAAGCGGGAGCATGACGGCCGGTTAGAATATCTCCAATCTCTTGGTTACGGTTTTGTGGTTGCGGTTTTTGCTTCTGTATTTTTCTCAGCTTTCATGTTTATATACCTTGCCTACATTGACCATGCTATGATGCAACATATTCAAACCAACCAGCCATTTGGTGAATATCTTACTCCCGGTTCCGCAGCAATAGTTTTAATATTAGAGGGCTGCTCCTCTGGTGCAATCATTTCTTTTGCCCTTGCACAGTTTATTAGCAAGGAATCAGAAATGAAACAAGCAGATTGATTTTTTTATTTAAGGTTTCGAAAAAACTCAACTACTTTTTCAGCAAGCTCAATGCCGATACGCTCCTGTGCTTCGCGTGTAGAGCCACCTATGTGGGGTGACATAGAAATTTTTGCGTGTGAACGGATTTCTTTATTTACGAGTGGCTCTCCTTCAAAAACATCAAGAGCTGCATAAGAAACTTTACCAGAATTCAAGGCTGCAATCAAATCATTTTCTGAAATAACCCCGGCACGTGCCGTATTTACAAGCCCTACACCATTTTTCATTATCCCGAATTCTTTTGTAGTGATAACAGGGGAAGTTCCTTTTGGAAACGGAATATGCACCGTGACAAAATCGCTTCCGGTCAGGAGCTTTTCAAGCGAAACGCATTGAAATGCAAGCGAAATTTTCTGAGATGAAACACCCTGATGAAAACTCAAATCGAATTTAACATCCGTAACAAAAGCGTCATGAAAAATAATATTCATTCCCAGCCCTGCAGCCATTTTTGCAACGGCTTTACCAATCATTCCGGCACCTATGATGCCTAGTGTTTTTCCTGACAGCTCAATTCCCTCTGAATATTTTTTCTTGAGCGCGTTGAATTTTTCCTTTGAGTCGCACAGCGGCATGGCGCGGTTTGAATCATGCAGGTAACGTGCCATGGTGAAGAGATGTGCAAAAACAAGTTCGGCTACTGATTGCGAACTTGCCGCAGGTGTGTTAACCACGTTAATACCTTTTTGCTCTGCATACTTCACATCAATGTTATCCATACCAACACCTGCTCTTCCTATTAATTTCAGATTTGGAGCTGCATCCATATTTTCTTTCCGCACCTGTGTAGCACTGCGCACAAGAATTGCATCAAAATTCTTAAGAGCATCGTTAAGGTTTTCCTGCGCAACTTTTTCAGTTACCACCTGGTGATTTGCTGCTTCAAGAATTTTTTTTCCTGCAGCATCTATGCCATCGTTTGCGAGTATGGTTGCCATAATAGTTAGTATTCAGTAATCAGTGTTCAGTTCGGAGTAAGAGAGATAAAGAATGAATTATGAGATTGATTTTATCAATCCATTTAACATTTTTGAAATTTCTACACATGAAGAGCGTAATTTTTGATGGTCGTTTTCGTGAAGATATTTTTGATTACCAGCAATCGTCATGCAGACAACGCATTCACGAACAGAACGCTTGGAAATACGAAGAAAGTTTTTGAATTCTGGTTTTGTTCCACCTGTGCCTTCACCGATGTTCAAAGCAATGGAGTGAGCAGCGCGAATAAATTGCTGCGCCAAGGAATATTTTTCACTTGTAGGAAATTTTTCTGTTACAAAATGTACAAGCTGAATAAAATCCAGACTCTTCTGATAAACCAATAATCCTTCAAATTCAAACTTATAATCTTCCATACTTATAACTCCGAACTGATTACTGGGTACTGATTACTTTAACTTTAGTATTTCCACAATCGCCCCCGTCACTTCAACCATATCATCCATGGTAAGCTCGCCCATGTGAGCAATGCGGAACGTTTTATCCTTCAAGTCTCCATAACCGTTGGAGATTTGCATGTTCCTTTTTGCTAGTTCCTTGTTTAGATCACCAACATTGATGTTGCGCGTGTTATCAATGCAGGTTACAGTCATAGACTCAAAACCCGGTTTTGCAAATTGCTTGAAATATTTATTCGCCCATTCAATGGTAAACTCAGCCATTTCCAGGTGCCGGTCAAAACGACTTTCAAGCCCTTCCTTGAAAATTCTGTCGAGCTGAAAATCGAGCGCAAACATGTGCGACAGCGATGGCGTTGAAGAATACTGGTAGTCCTTTTTATCCACATACTTGACCAAGTTTTTCAAATCGAGATAATATCCCTTGTTCCCCACCTTCTCAAAACGCGCTTCAGCTTTGGGAGAAATGGACGCTATAGACAAGCCGGGAGGCAGCGCTAATGCTTTCTGAGATGACGTGATACATATGTCGAAACCGAGCTTATCCACTTCCACTTTTGTTCCTCCCAGTGAACTGACGCAGTCAACCAGGTACACCACATCAGGATATTTTTTAATCACGTCCGTTATAGCATAAGCGGGATTCATTATTCCTACCGAAGTTTCGTTGTGCGTAATGGTGACCGTATCATATTTGCCTGTTAAAAGATATTTGTCAACGGTTTCAGGAAGTGTAGGCTGCCCGGGAGTTTCTTCATGAAGGTCTGCCTCAACACCGTTCAGTTTTGCGAGCTCGTACCAGCGTTTGCCGAAAGCACCGATGGAAAAAACAATCGCGCGTTTTGCTGTTGCACTGCGGATGGCGCCTTCCATAAGCCCTGTGCCGGAAGATGTGCTGAGAATAATTTTTCCGGTCGTGTACATGAGCGTGCGCATTTTTTCAGAAATGCTTCTCTGTAAATCCGATGCGTCTTTGCCGCGGTGACCAATCATTGGGGTTGCCATCTTAGCAAGAACATCGGGATGCACCTGCGTGGGGCCCGGGATGAAAAGTTTTTTGAATTGCATAGTATGGTTTGGAATTTGAGATTGGGCGAAACTAAAATTTTATTGGTGAATTATTTATTTGCTCGAGAATTTACTTACGTCAACATCTTTAATAAACTCCCAACGCCCTTTGACTAATTTATAGGCATCATATTTTCCGTCCGGTCCTGCAGCATTGTTTCCGGTGTCTGATAAATGGTCGAAGACAATCATTTTTTTCGAGGACTCGTAACGGAGAGACATAACGGCTTCCGTTGCATATTCAAACACCACGCGGTTCACATATCCCTTTTCGCTTTTAAATAAAGGATAGCCAAACATCAGCGAATCTTTTTTAAAATACATAACATCAATTACTTTTTTGGTTGTCGTTCGGTTGTTTCCCTTCCATCCCAGTAGGGTATAATATTTTTTACCGGCTTTTTTGCCGTCAATAATATCGTAATACACCGCACCAAACCAATTTTCAGAGTTTGTCTTCAGCGACTGTGGGTTTTCAATCCCTGGCGATACATCTTCAAGCCGGATGACCGTTAATTTTTTTTTGCCGGAATAATACTGGACAATACCGAAGAATGTATAAGAACTCATATCAACCTTAGGAAGCGTCCAGGTATAAACTTTCAGTAAATTATCGTGAGAAGTGAGCCTGGAAACATTGGTTACAGAATCAAACGATGCTTCAAATGAACCCGGGCTATTCAGCGTTTCCTGCATCAGCAAAAGAAATTTTTCATTGGAAGCAACGCGCGCCGAATCTGTTTTTCCGCCCAATATATTTCTTCCCAGCGCTTTCAGGCTGTCTGTTCGCTGGCGAAAATCATTTTTTCCGCCTTGAGAGAAAGCACCTGTTTTACAGGCAAGAAACAAAACAACAACCGAAAGAAATTTATTCATCACGAATCCAAAAGTAACAACAAAAAAAATCCGTCCGGATTTTTCATCAGAACGGATTCATACGAGAGAATATTTTATCAGCCGTGCATGCGCACCTTCTTAGCCATAAGGTCATCCTTGGGCTCGCGGAAGTCAGGGTCATCCACGCAGCAGTCAACCGGGCAAACCGAAGCGCATTGCGGTTCATCATGAAAGCCAACACATTCGGTGCATTTGTCAGTTACAATATAATACCGGTCCATCACTTTGGGGGGTTGCGGAGTATTGCCGTCAATCATAGTTCCGTCCATTTTTGCAAACATCCCGCTCACCTTGGTTTTATCCGAAAATCTCCATTCAGCGCCACCTTCATAAATCGCGTTGTTCGGACATTCCGGTTCACATGCACCGCAGTTGATGCATTCTTCAGTAATCATTATAGCCATAACTTTTTCGTTTTATTTTTGAATCGGGCGCAAATGTAAATAACCCGTTTAAATGTGCAAATGGAATTAAAAAAAAATATCGCTGTTTTTTCACTGCTGGGGGAGCAGCTTAGGGTTGTTTCTACGGGTAATGTGGATACTGAAACTGAGCAGGCTATTTCAGCCGCTTCAGCGGCCAATCCATGGTTTACAAGGGAGAATATTCTATCTGCTTTTGGAGCATTGGGGCAAGTGCTGACAAAAGAGGATCTGGAAAAATGGACAACGCCCTACCATGCGAAAATGGATTCCCGCAAACAAGGAAAAAAAATCGGGGTGATTAATGCGGGTAACATTCCGGCAGTAGGATTTCATGATTTTTTGTGCGTGCTGATGTCAGGACATATTTATGAGGGGAAGAACTCTTCTGACGATGCACACCTGCTTCCGCGTATTGCATCATGGCTGAAAAAAATAGAGCCGGCTTTTGAAGAGAAAATTTCTTTTGTCGAAAGAATTTCTTCTCCCAATGCAGTTATTGCCACCGGCAGTAATAATTCTGCGAGGTATTTTGAATATTATTTCGGAAAATATCCTCACATCATCCGAAAGAACAGGAACAGTGTAGCTGTATTAAGTGGTCATGAAAATAACGAAGAACTTTTAAGCCTGCCGGATGATATTTTTCAATACTTCGGGTTGGGATGCAGGAATGTCTCCAAACTCTTTCTGCCCGAAGGATTTGATTTAAGCCGCTTGTTCGAAGCCTTTGAAAGATATAACGGCATCGACCAACATAACCGTTATATGAACAACTACACCTACCAGCGTACGGTTATGCTCATGAATAAAATTAAGTTCCTTGAAAATGGTTTTGTAATTCTTAAAGAAGACGTTTCGTTGCAATCCCCTGTTTCAGTTCTGCATTATGAATATTATAAGGATGTGAAAGATGTTTTTGAAAAGCTCTCTTTAATGCAGAATGAAATACAATGCATTGCCTGTGCAGAGGCGATAAAGGAAAAATTTTCTTCAGAAAAATTATCTCTTGTTTCTTTAGGGCAAACGCAAAAACCCATGCTCTGGGATTATGCTGATGGAGTGAATACTATTGAGTTTTTATTGGGAATAAATTAAATAAATACTTCAATCGCCTCTGCAACCACGAATGTGCTGCCGCCTATAAAAACCATATCATTGGTTGATGCATTTTTAAGAGCATTCTTCACAGCATCGTTTACACTTCCATAATTTTTCCCTCTTAACCCTGCATTGGTTGCTTGTTTTGCAAGTATTTCAGCATCCAAAGCACGAGGGATATTGGCGCGGCAGAAATAATATTCTGCATCTACCGGAAGAATCTTTAAAATTTTGCTGATGTCTTTATCTTCCACTGAGCCAAATACAAAGTGGAGCTTATCATGTTTTGTCTTTTTGATTTGCTCCACAATGTATGCAATACCTTCCGCATTATGTGCTACATCACAAATTACAAGGGGTTCTTTTCTTAGGATTTGCCATCGCCCCATGAGCTCTGTTATGCTGCGCACATTTTTCAACGCATTGCGCAACGCAGTTTCTGTAATTGAATAATGATTTTTCAGTTGTTCGACTGCAGCAATAACTGTCACAATATTTTTTAGCTGGTAATCACCTGTTAAATCAAGGTGAAGGTTTTGAAGGAAGCGCCTCACCCCCGGCCCCTCTCCTTGAGGAGAGGGGTGCGCAGTACTGCCAGAACCTTTCCCTGAATAGATTTTTCCTTCTCCTTCAGGAGAAGGTGGCTCGCGAAGCGAGACGGATGAGGTAAAAACATCTAAAGACATATATTCTCCTTCATAATCTTTTTTAACAGCAGAAAAAATTTCATCGGCAAAAATTATCCCTGCATTTTCCTGTTTCGCTTTCTCTAAAAAAATATTTTTTGTTTCGTTTTGGGTTTCTCCAATTATAACAGGAATATTCCGTTTTATAATACCTGCTTTTTCAGCTGCGATGAGTTCAAGCGAATTTCCAAGCAAGTTCGTGTGATCCAGCCCGATGTTGGTAATCACGGAGAGCAAAGGAGTAATGACGTTAGTGGAGTCGAGCCGCCCTCCCAGACCGGTTTCAATTACTGCAACATCAACTTTTTCTTTCGCAAAAAAATTAAATGCAAGTGCAACCGTCCATTCAAAAAAAGAAGGGCTGATACGCTCAAAGTCGCCTCGGTACGTTTCAATAAAAGAAATCACTTCCTGCTCAGGAATCATTTTTCCGTTTATGCGGATTCGCTCACGGAAATCGAGCAAGTGAGGGGAGGTATACAAACCCGTTTTGTACCCTGCCGTTTGCAGGATGGCAGCAAGCATGTGCGAAACCGAGCCCTTGCCGTTGGTTCCGGCAATATGTACGCTGCGATGGTTTAAAGCGTCTTGAGGATTGCCCAGCAAGGCGCACAGTTCAATGGTGTTATTAAGGTCTGCCTTGTATGCAGCCGCACCAATGCGGTGAAACATGGGCAGGCGACTGTAAAGAAAATCAATCGCCTCGCGATAATTCATTTAGTGAACAACAAACACAAAGGTAACAGTACCGCGCTGAATTTCCTGCCCCGTGGCGCTGGGAGAAAATTTTGTTTCGCGTGCGGCTTTCAGTGCGAGCTGCTGCAGGTGCGCGTTAGACGTTGTTGTGCCGCGCTCTATATTTGTTGAAGTAACATTTCCGCTTTTGTCAACTACAATTTCTACAACCACTTTCCCGGTTTCCTGCGAGGTGTCGTGCAACACAGGCCTGCGCATGATGCTTCTTCCTTTCAAATCAAAGTCTCCAATGCCACTACCCATGCCGCTTCCGGCGCCGGTGCCGGGCCCTGTTCCCGTGCCGTTTCCATTCTTACCCTGATACTTTGAATTCGGGTCGCCCGTTGGGTCTCCCTGGTCTCCTGTGCCGCTGGTTGAAGTTCCCTGTGATGTGGATGAATTGGTTTTTCCTCTATACAACGCGCGCTGGTCAACTGTTTTTTCCTTTACTGTTGTTTTTTTAACTTCTGTAACGACAGGAGTTTTTTTCGTCACTGTTTTTTTTGTCTCTGTCTTTTTTGAGGTGACAACCGGGTGTGATTCTTCAAAATCCTGGGTGGCAATCTTTTCGTTCTCCTGTGCGGTGGTTACTTTTTCTTTCACCGGCTGCGGTTCTGTTGTTGTATTTTCCGAGAGCGGTTGAACATTTCCGCTTGCCAAGTCAACATAACCTATATTGACTAATACACCACCGCCACCGCCTGCTTCTTCAAAGGGGGGAATTTTAATTTTCATCACCAGGAAATACAAAGCAAGGAAAAGGGCAAGATGCACCAACAATGAAATGGTGATGGAGCGATAGCGGACACTGGGAGCAGTTTCCATTTTTATTTCTTGGAGGTGCTGGTGGCAAGAACCATTTTTATTTTTAAGCGGTTGCCAATATCGAGCAGGTCAACAAGATTTTGTACTTGCACGGTTTTGTCAACTTTAAGTAATGCTGTCGGGTCGGTCTGATTGGCGATTAATGATTTAAGCATTAATTCAAGCTGGCTTGGCTCAACAGGAGTATTGTTTACGGCATAGTGCAGGTCTCCGGTTACAGAAATTGTAATGGGGTGCTTTATGCTTTGTGTGCTTGATTTTGCGTTGGGCAGCAAAAGCTTCAGAACATTTGGCGTTGCAAGTGTTGATGTAATGAGAAAGAACAACAACAGAAAAAACATAATGTCGTTGAGCGAGGAAGTGTAAACTTCTATGGTTCTTTGTCTGCGTGTTCTTAGATTCATATTACAATTTAGAAAATAGCTTTACGGAAAATGGATATTTGTAATGGAAAATTGAAATTGGAAAATTGAAAGGTTACATATTCGAGATTAACGGGCAGTCCAAATATCCAATTTCCACTTTCTATTACTATTTTCAAATTTCAACATAACCAATTTCAAAAATTTTAATGAACTTTAACAGGGTCTTCGAGGAGGTCCATAAATTCTACTGCATTCAGTTCCATCTGGTGAACGACACGGTCAATCCTGTGAATTAAATACTGGTAGCCTGCATACGCGATAATACCTACAAGCAATCCTGCCGCGCTGGCAATCATTTTCATATACAGTCCACCCGAAATAGTTCCGATCTCCAAACTATTTTCCATATGAATTTCATAAAAAATTTTGATGACACCGAAAATGGTTCCGAGAAAACCAAACATAGGAGCAAGGCCCGCAATGGAGCTGAGCAGGCCGAGATTTTTCTCCATGTTATACACCTCCAGCTTGCCTACATTTTCTATGGCGCCTTCGATATCGTGAACCGGCTTGCCCAGGCGCATCAAACCTTTCTGAACCATCCGCGCAACGGGGCTGTTGGTATTGCGGCACAGGACTTTAGCGGCTTCAATATTTCCGTGATGAACATTGTCTCTGATTTGATTCATAAAATTTGAACCCGTCTTGGAAAATTTCTGAATGGTAAGCAGCCGCTCGAAGAAAATGTAAACAGCCATCAGCGAAAGAATGGCGATGGGAATAAGAATAGGCCCGCCTTTCATGGCAAGGTCTAAAAAGGTCATAGTTTCCACCGCTTTTTGTGCGGGGGCTGTAAGATTTGCAGCGCTATCGGCCGGTTGAACAATCTGTAGAAGAATGGACGTTAAAATCATGCAATATTTTTTTAGGATGAATGGGCAAAGTTACCCCCGATGCATATGCATCAATTTTTCCTTCAACGTAAATTGTAAACAAATTATTGTTAGCAGAACGAATCTTTACCGCAATTTCATTAATGCAGAAAAAGTAAAGAATCGAGTTTGTGAAAACAGGGAAATTGAAAATAGAAAAGATTTACCACAGAGGCACTGAGACACAGGGTTTAAAAAATTTTCTGTGCCCGTGTGACTCGGTGGTAAAAACCTGGAGCTCTATTTGCCTTCTATAGCTGAAATAATTTCTTCGCTCATAGGGTTCATCTTGCTGCGGAAGCGGTGAATCAATTTGCCATTTCCATCCATAAGAAATTTTTCAAAGTTCCATTTTATATCACCCGTAAAATCAGGATTGCTTTCCGTTGTCAGCCATTGAAAAAGAGGGTCGATGTCTTCGCCTTTAACAGAAATTTTCTGCATGACTGGAAAAGTTACTCCGTAATTTTTTTTGCAGAACTCTGAAATCTGCTGGTTTGTTCCCGGTTCCTGGGCTCCGAAGTTGTTGGCAGGAAACCCGATTACAACCAAACGGTCTTTGTACTTTTCATAAAGCTTTTCCAAATCGCTGTACTGCGGAGTGTTGCCACATTCGGAGGCGGTGTTTACAATCAAAACCTTTTTTCCTTTCAGGGAAGAAAAATCAAAATCTTTTCCGTCCAGTGTTTTTGTTTTGAACGAATACAACGAAACTTCACTACCCCCAAGCAGTGAGACAAAAAATAGTACAGCTATTTTTAATTGAATGAAAGTGGTCATGATAATTTTTTTTACCTGGTTTTCTTTTCCGGAATTGTTTTGTCAGGTTCTTTTGTTTCTTTTTCCTTTTTCATCTGCTCCAGGTTATTTTTCGCGAGGATAAAATCGGGAGCAAGCTTTAATGCAGCTTCAAAATTTTCGCGGGCTTTTTCGGGCATGTTAATCTCCTTGAGCATAACTCCTCTTAAATTCAACGCGGATGCACGAATGGGGACTTGCTGGTTTTGTCCCTCGTCTGCGTTTATATTAATCAATTCTTTTGCTGAAGCCGTGTCATTTACAATAGCATCAATCATCTGTGCGCATTCGCCATAGCGCTGCAGGATATACCGGTGCACGGCCACCTGGTATCCATGATACAGGTTTCCCGTCTTCCGGTAAATTTTTTCATACAGGTCAAGCGCATCTTTATTGCGCGACAGGTTTGAATTTGAAATGGCAACCAGTTCCAGCACGGCAATATTGCCGGTGTCCTTAGTCATGTATTCGTTACCTGTAAGAATGCACTGTGCCCAGTTCCCTGTCATAAAATATATTCGTACAAGAGAATCGAGGTAAGAAATATTTTCAGGATGCTTTACCAAAAGCGAATACAATGCAAAACGGGCAGCATCGTAGTCGCCATATTTCATGGCAGCGTTATAGATTAAAGTTTCGTTGTCGGCAGTCGGGGTTTGCGCCTGTTTTTTTTCCGGCTCCCCTTTTTTAGATTTAGTTTGCCCCGGCACTGTCAATGCTGAAATTGAAAGTATCAGGAAAGTGACGGCAATATTTCTTATCATCCTTGCATATTTTACAATGCCAAAGATACTATGGAAAGATGAAAGCAAACTATACGTACTTATACGTAAAATAAAAAAACCTCCCGGAAATTACCGGAAGGTTTTGCAATTAGGCCTCAGCCCCCGTTTATTTTGATTTCATTATGCTTAGCATTTTTCGGTTATCGCCCTGGACCACTTCGGCATTGTAAATACCTTCTATCAGAGATGCACCGATAAGAGTTGTCTCGTTTACATTGCGGTATGTTTCTACAGTTCTTCCGAGCATGTCATAGATATTAACTTTTATTTCATCAGAAGAAGCAGATAAAATGTAGAGGTTAAATCCGTCATTGAAAGGGTTCGGATAGGTCATTACAAAGAAGTCACCGTCATCGCCTTCAATGATAGGCGTCATCCTCGGATAATATAAACTGCACGGACCCAGGCAATCGTATTGATGGTGCTCGAGGTGATGCGGAATAGCAGAAGGTGCCAGGCACAGCGTTTGCGGATTACCAGGATTTCCTTCGGGAACGTGGCAAAGAATAATTTTCTTTTTGCCCTGGCCGCAGCGTATGTCAACTACATTAATCGCAGGCGTGAGCACGGCTGGATTTGGTGATGGGCAGCCATTGGCGTCAAATGCAGTAACGCTATAATCGCCCGGAGTGGTAACCGATATGGATTGAGTTGTTGCACCCGTTGACCACAGGAACGATGCAGCAGAAGGATTAGGTACTGCTGTAAGCGTGATGCTCTGCGGGCCATAACCAATATAAATTGTATTCAGCAAGCAGCCGATGGTAGGAGAAACGGTAATGGTAACATCCGGCCCTAAACCAAGCACGGCCTGTACTGTGTTTGATGTGGCTGTACAGTTATTGGCAGTAACTACAACAGAATAATTTCCCGTTACTGTAACTACATACGTAGAATTTGTTGCACCAGGTATTTGGTTAATTCCTGAATACCATTGATAGGTGTATCCCGCTCCTGTCGTAGCAGACAGGGTAGCAGGGAAGCCCGTGCAAATGGTGATAGGGCCTGCAGGAGTAATCTGTGCAATTGGTATAGGACTTACAGTTACGGTGAGCGGGGCCGAAGTGCCGCTGCATCCTTCAGCGCTGGTAATTGTTACGGTGAAGGTTTCAGATGCATTTACATTAATTGTAGCAGTCTCTTCTCCATTGCTCCAATCAATAGAATCTCCTGTAACTACCGGTGATACCGTAAGATTTACAGAGTTTCCTTCGCAGAAAGTTGTAGGTCCATCCGCTGTGATGACAGGAGTTGGATTCGGATGAACCTGAACATTAAATGTAATGGAAGCGGTGCAGCCCTCCTGTGAGCTTCCTGTAACTGTGTAAAGGGTGGTAACCGCAGGACAGGAAGTAACGATAGAACTGTCGGGATTTGAAGATGTGATATATACGTTGGGACTCCAGGAATAGGTGAACGCACCGGTAAGAGTCAGGACGGTACAGCCACCTGCGCATACTTCAGGGTTTGCAGGAGAAACAACCAGCGGCAAAGGATTTACCGTGATTGTTATTGAAGCCGAAGAATGGCATCCATTGGCATCTGTTCCTGTAACAGTGTAAGTTGTAGTTACTGTAGGATTTGCAGTAACGGTGCTTCCGGTCGTAGCACTCAACGCTGTCGGAGGAGTCCACTCATATGTATTTGCACCTGATGCTGACATAATCGTTACATCGCCCAGGCAAATTGAAGTAGATGGCGTAGTGAGAATAACAGGCAAAGGATTTACCGTTACATTCTGAACAAGCGTATCGGTACATCCATTGTTCGTAACGATTATTAATGTTACCGTGTAAGTGCCGGAAGTAGAATACGTATGCTGAGGATTCTGAACATTATCGTTTGAGCTGTCGCCAAAGTTCCATGCCCAGCTTGTAATAGTATCCACTCCTGCAGTCGACAAGTCAGCAAAAATGCTGGCATCTCCCATGCAGGGAGCATTTACTGAAAAGGCAGCTGTTGCAGGAGCAAAAATATTTACAGCAGTTGTAACAGAGTCA
This sequence comes from Bacteroidetes bacterium 2013_40CM_41_45, assembly GCA_002215675.1. Lineage (GTDB taxonomy): Bacteria > Bacteroidota > Bacteroidia > AKYH767-A > 2013-40CM-41-45 > 2013-40CM-41-45. The sequence goes on from NGFH01000004.1 coordinate 383,614, forward strand.
ACACATCCGGATAAAGAAAACGCGTAAAGCGTTACCTGGTACTGGCCGGGCGAAGGGAATGTGTGAGATGGACTTTGATTGGTGTCAATCGGTGAGCCATCGCCAAAGTTCCAGTTCCAACCAACAAGCGTTCCGTTCACAATAGTTGTTGCGTCTGTAAATTGAACGGCAGCCGTTGGATTGCACGCATCAATCTGAACTGAATATGCAGGGGAGATTACAGTTGAATTTAAAGTTGTGGTTAAATTGAGGTTGCAATTTTGAACCGTAGTAAGTGTAACAGTAACCTGCTGCCCGATAACAGGATTCTGAACCGTGGTGTTAATGGTAGTGTCGCCGGTTGACCATAGGTACGATGAGAACCCGGGAGGAGCCACGAGACTTACTGCTGAGGAGCCAATGCAAAATTCAGACTGAATGGCCATCGGCATACAATACGCATCCAGGTAGGCATAGCCGAAGTGACCGGTTAAGGCACAGTCGCCCGTGCTGAATTCAAGCGTGATATCCTGGCCGATATAAGGGGACAAGTCTATTCCCACGGTTGTCCAGTCCTTCCATACAACGCTGTTGGTGGCACACCATTGAAAGCCCGGAATGTTTTGTCCTGCTTCCACAAAATACTGTCCGCAAATAGGGTCTATAACATTTCCAAGCGCGTCCAAAACGCGAATCTGAAATCGCGGCTGGTCTGCAGGAGAATGTCCCGGGTCTTGAAGAACCACTGCATACCTGTAAACAAACAAAGCATTGTTGCTGTCAACAATAAGGTCGTACCGGAGTTGTTCCGCCTCCGCACCCACCAGGTCATTGCCGAGCCGACAAACATAGCCGCCGGCAAAAGCAGGGAGTATCTGTAAATTACCGCAGGTGTTCAGGTCAAGAGCAGGGGCGGATATGATGGTGTGCCGTCCACTCACAATTCCGAAAGTGGGAACATTGATAGGGCAGCAGCCACCGACGGGTGGCGTCCCGGTATAACCTATCCAATTGGTAAAGTCTCCCATTTCAAATCCGGCATTGGGACAGTAAGATGTTTGTGACTTAACCGGTGAAACATTTCCTATGGTTAACAGAATGCCGAGAGAGAATACAGAAGCGAGTTTTTGTAAGGTATCTTTCATGTTCAATGTGTTTTGATATTCTTTGTAATTATTGCAGGGAAAGTTTTTTAGCGCTCAAGAGTTTGAATCACCTGGCCGGTTGTATTTATATAAACATAATTATTTCCGTTGTGAACCATGGCCCGTCCGTGATTAAAGGTATCTGCTTTTGTGAACTGAGGCGCAATCACATAATTGCCCTGAGCATTTATAAAGCCCCACTGCCCGTCAGCATTCTTTACCGAAGCAAGCCCCTCTGAAAAATCATTGGCGCTGTAAAACTGCAATGCAATTTCAGCTTTAGTGCTTACATTTAAAAATCCCCACATCCCGTTTTTCTCAATGCGCGCTATTCCACTGTTCACCTTTCCGGCATAATCATATTGAAAAGGAATAATGGTTTCATTTTTCATATTGATGAAACCGTACTTCCCGTTCAGCTTTACAGCGGCTATGCCTTCTGTAAATATGTTGGCCATATCATATATAAACGGAATAAGTACTTCTCCTTTTTGGTTGATGTATCCGAATTTTCCTTCAAAAGAAACCACCGCATACGAATCGCCTCCTTTATTGTAGGGAATCATAGTGCTTGCAGAGCGGTATTTAGCCGGGATTACAACCTGCCCGGTCGCGGCATCCTTGTAGCCGGATACTCCGTTTTTGTAGAAGGGAATTACACTTTGCGCTGAAGAATTTATTACAGATGCAGCAGCAAAAACGAAAATTAGTTGCAGAATTTTAGTTCTCATGTTTATGAATTTATAAATGGGTTGATGATAAAACGAACTGAAACAAGGGATACAATCGCAGTTTGAGTGGTTGCATCCGGTACTGATGATTAGAAATCTTTAAGAATTGGTAGGTATAACATATGATTACGGGGTAATATTACAGAAATCATAGGTAAACTGCAAAAAATATTTGGCGGGTGGTTGTTTTTGCTATGTAGAATACTGAAAAGTTATCACCAATAACTGTATTTTATGGAACTGCAAAGGCGGCAAACCCTTGCAGGATGGCTGTTTCAGGGCAGGTGGTTTAAAAGGGCATTAATTGATTTTTGAAATATTACTTTTGAGCCATTCATTTTAAACAATTATTAATGCGTATCGGAATTGTTTGTTACCCAACCTACGGAGGCAGCGGAGTTATTGCCACCGAACTTGGCAAAGCGCTGGCAGAGCGCGGGCACGTAATTCATTTTATTACCTACAGCCAGCCGGTGCGGCTCGAATCATTTTCAGAGAATATTTCTTACCACGAAGTTCCTGTTCCGGCTTACCCGTTGTTTTTATTTCCGCCTTACGAAATTGCACTCACGAGTAAGATGGTAGATGTAGCGCGTTTCGAAAAACTTGATTTGCTGCATGTGCATTACGCTATTCCTCATGCATCGTCTGCATACCTCGCAAAAAAAATTCTTGCTAAAGAAAATATTGCATTGCCTTTTATTACCACGCTTCACGGAACCGATATTACGCTGGTGGGAAAAGATAAAAGTTATGAGCCGGTGGTAACGTTCGCTATCAACGAATCGGATGGAGTAACTGCAGTATCGGAAAGTTTGAAGAAAGATACCTATGCTTATTTTAAAATTCAAAACGAGATTGAAGTGATTCCTAATTTCGTTGACCTGCAGCGTTTTTCAAAACAGCCGAAAGAACATTTCCGCAAGGCCATTGCAGCCGATAATGAAAAGCTCGTTATCCATACTTCCAATTTCAGAAAAGTAAAACGCGTGCAGGATGTGGTAAAAGTGTTTCAGAAAATCAGGGAGAAAATTCAATCTAAACTTTTGCTTGTGGGCGATGGCCCGGAGCGTGCAAACATAGAGCAACTTTGCAGGGAACTTAATATTTATAACGATGTCCGTTTCCTGGGGAAGCAAGACCCCATCGAAGAACTATTGTCGGTATCCGACATTTTTATTCTGCCTTCAGAAACAGAAAGCTTCGGTCTTGCGGCGCTCGAAGCTATGGCTTGCCAGGTACCGGTAATTTCCACCAATACCGGCGGGCTGCCCGAAGTGAATGTGCAGGGAGTTACCGGTTTTCTGAGTAACGTTGGTGACATAAATGACATGGCAGAACATGCGATTCATATACTTGAAGACCCCCAACGGCTGGCTCAGTTTAAAAAGAATGCGTTGCAGCATGCCGCCAAATTCGAACTGAAGAATATACTTCCGGTTTATGAAAAGTATTACGAAAAAGTTCTTCAGCGTTCACGCAAAAAAAATCCGCTTATAAGAGAACAGGTTTGAAATTAGCTGCCTAGACATTTGAAATTGGTAATTGAAAATTGATAATGGCAATATACGACATCGAAATTTCTATTTTCCAATATCCATTACAAATTTCCATTTTCTATAACACGATTCTCTAGATGAATCAAATGCATAAAAAGATTATTTCTTTTTGCATATTATTTACTTCCGTCAGCGCCAGCTATGCCCAATATCATGCGGGGATAGGGGGCAGGGTTGCAAAATTTAATTCGGGATTAACGATGAAATATTTTTTCCGCCCCGACAATGCAACAGGCGTTTCAATACTTATTGCTCATTCAAAAATATCTGAAGGAGGCTGGGTTATTTCTCCAATGTATGAGAATCAACTTCCTTTCCGTATCCCTCTCATTCAGCTTCCGCTTGATTTTATTATGGGCGTTGGCATGCACATTGGGTATTATCACACAAAATATTATAAGATTGTTAACGGGTTGCCCGATTATTATAAAGACAATATTATAACAGTTGGTGCAGATTTATTGGTAGCGCTCGAATACCAGGTTGCAATTAAATGGCTTCCGCTTGCCATAGGAATAGAGGCGCAGCCGTTTTATGAATTTGTTAACAAAGGCCCTGAATTTCTTGACTTTGGCGCTACATTAAAATACGTTTTTACAGAGTAGTTTTGGTTCATAAATAAAAAATTACTTTTACGGCCGTAAACAAAATGAACACTAATTTAAAACAAATTCTTGACGATGCAGGAATCTCTTTGCCTCGCAGAAAAGAGATTCATAAACCGGACTCAGAGAGCACGGAAAAACATGAACTCATTTTACTTAATGACGATGTAAATACTTTTCATCATGTCATCCGTATGCTCATTGATATTTGCCGCCACGACCCTTTACAGGCAGAGCAGTGTGCGCACATTGTGCATCACAGCGGTAAGTGCATTGTAAAAACGGGCACGTATAATTTTCTTAAGCCGATGCGTGATGCGCTTACCGAAAACGGCCTTTCGGCTGTGGTCCAGTAGGGCGAATAATAAAACTGCATTTTTATTTTATTTAATTTATAAGCAGCGATTTATTTGTGGCATGATAATTTCAGTGAAGACTGAAATTATTTATCTTTAACTTAAAATAATTCGTTATGAAAAAGTTTCTCTTCATTCCTCTATTATTTATTCTGGCGTGTACTAAAGTTCCTATTACAGGACGTAAACAGGTGAACCTGCTTCCGGAAAGCCAGGTCATGTCTATGAGCCTTACGCAATACAGGGATTTCCTGAGCAAGAATCCACCTGTGCCTGCTTCCAATCCCGATGCAGTAATGGTGAAGAACGTTGGCAGCAGAATTTCTACTGCAGTGGAACAGTATATGAGAAAAAATGGCCAGGCAAAGCGAGTGGAGGGTTACAAATGGGAATTTAACCTGGTTAACGATAAGCAAGTAAACGCCTGGTGCATGCCGGGAGGAAAAGTGGTTGTGTACAGTGGCTTGCTTCCGGTAACAAAAGATGAAACAACCCTTGCATTTGTTATGGGGCATGAAATTGGACATGCGGTCGCACGCCACGGTAATGAACGGATGAGCCAGATGCTTCTTACCGCCGCGGGGGGAATGGCATTGGATATAGCATTGTCACAAAAACCGGAACAAACCCGCGCCATGTTTTTAACAGCATATGGAGTGGGAACCACTGTCGGTGTTTTGCTCCCCTATTCACGAACTCACGAAAGCGAAGCCGATAAGCTCGGAATGGTTTTTATGGCCCTGGCGGGTTACAATCCGTCAACGGCTTACCAGGTTTGGGATAGAATGTCGGCTGCAGCCGGTGGTGGAAAACCGCCCGAGATATTAAGCACGCACCCCAGTGATGCTACGCGGGCCAAGCAGATGAAAGAGTTTTTGCCGCAGGCGATGAAATATTATAAGCCAGGTTAACCGTGCGGTTGATTATCTATGTTATTTCAATTTCCATTTCTCTGCAAGCTGTGCGTTAAACCCTTCGCCTTCCAATGGATTAGGTTCGCCCTTGCCGGTAGTAATCAGGTTATAAAGACTTTTTTTGATGTAGCCGGTCCAGGCATCAAAGCAAACATCGTAGCATTCATAATCCGGGACTAATCCTTGGTGAGTGAACCGGACTTTTGTTTTGCCCCCTTCGTTTGTTATTTCAAAAATCAGCTTTGTATTAATCCATTCGGTTTTGTCTTTGGTGAAATTAAATTGATTGTCTATCACCTGGTAAACTAATTTTTCATCAGGAACCATCTCAATGAGTTTCATTTTACATAAATGAATGTCTTTGTAGTGGTAGAAAAATACTTCATTGAGTTGGTCTGTATTGCCTTCAATTTCTTCCGACCACCAGGCACGAAAGTTTTTAATTGCATTGAAGGCCGTTGTCTGATTTTGGCTAACCAAAATAGTTGCTGTGTAATCTGGTGTTTTCATTTTCCTTAATTTTTTTGATTGTAGAAATTTTATGCGGCAAATGTATTGTCTAAATATTACTTGGGGGTGAAATATAATAAGGAGGCCGTGGCTTAATGGAGTATAGGCACTTAGTCCTTTTTGTTTTGCCTTTGTGTTGGTAGATGGGGTAACGTGTAACTATTGAATTATATTTGCGGCTCATTTTTCAGGACCGGTATCTTAATTGAATACCTGCCCTGAAAACAGGACCCGTAGCTTAATTGAATAGAGCATCTGACTACGGATCAGAAGGTTGGGGGTTTGAATCCCTCCGGGTCCGCTTCTAAATCAAATAATTAAGTTAAACCTTTTATCTTCTGTTTTTTGATTTGCACAAAAATTGCACAAATTTTGTATCGTAAGATTTCTGCTGATATATTAATCACTGACGACAACGTGGGATTAATTGAACGTTTGAATAAAACTGCAGACACCCTTCGAACATGGATGTAAAAAGAAACATGGGATTGGGAAGATGATGGTCAAGTCGAATAGAATAGAAATTTTTTTGAACCCTTGATTCAGGTTCGATTCCTGTCGGGACTACAAAAAATATATAATTAATTGTAAAACAATATTTTATAATTAATTTTTTTACTTGCGGGAAACATGTGGAAAACATTTCGGGAGCATTCATGCGCTTAGACATTCTTTTGCTACCCACCTGATGGAAAGCGGAACGGATTTGATGACTATAAAAGAACTCTTAGGGCACAGCAGCTTGAGGACAACCGGAATTTATACCCATGGGAGTAAAAAACAAATATCAAAAGTTCAAAGCCCGCTTGACAAACTAGCATTATGAACCAGTTGCGACAATCCGCAACATAGTTGTGGATAATTTTTATATTTGTTTGAAAATGAATAACTCCTAATATTGGGAGTTGAGGATAATAGATGTTATAGGCAACCCTAACCGCTCTGATTAAACAGTGCCGCTAAATCAAACCGATTGCAAGAAATAAATGACTAACAACAAGGCGGCTGATGAAATTCAGAAAACAAAAAAAATTAAACTGAACCTCTGCTATAACTGAACAAGATTTATGTCGGAACCAAGACAGCTTATAAAGGAAATAGAAGAGAAGGTTAAGGTGCCTTCCGGAGAATGGGAAAGATTCTCCGGCTATGGTGTGATGGGGCTTCCATTTGCGTCAGGACACATCTTAGCGCTTAGGTCTTTTCCTGCAACTTCCCTCGGAATGGGTTACAGGTCCATTTGGCATCGCAACCCCGAAGGCAACTGGACATTTTATCAAACCATACCGGCCGAACAATCGTGTCCCCGTTATTTTGGCAGTGCGCTTACGAAAGCTCAACAGGTAGATGACATAGAAATCATTTGGACAGGCGTCAATGATTTTCGCGTTTCGATTAAAGAAGATGTTCGGCTCGAATGGAAGATTTCGTTAACCACAACGCTTGCTACCCGCCTGATGAACTCGATTGCAAGCTTGATTCCTGAACCGTTGTGGCAAAAATCAGGCTTCCTGAATTTTATGGGAGGAGTGGCAAGCGCTATGCTTGGAGCAGGGCATCTGGGATTGTACGGAAAGACTCCCAATGGTCAGAAATTTATTGCCGCTCCCAGAAAAATCTGGAATGTGGCAGAAAGTACTGCCAGCCTGCAAGATGAAAGTTTCGGTACTGTCAAACCTCTTCAGAAACAGGCAAAGCTCGGTGATTTTTGGGTACCTCAGCGAGGTATTTTTGCCATCGGGAATGCACTGTTCGAAACTTACAATCCGACTTATCATCAAATTAAACTAACTGAGAAGGAAATATGACAAACCAGGTATTTGTGAAAATGGCACTTGACGCATGGCATTCAAAAATAAAAGAAGCTGATTCTATTTTTAATAGTCTTACTGATGAGCAACTGAAGAATGAAGTTGCATCGGGAAGAAACACCGGAATTTATTTATTAGGACACCTAACAGTAACTCACGACTTGATGTTACCGATTCTTAATTTCGGGCAACAAATCTATCAGCAATTGACAGGCCCCTATAATGACAATCCTGATGCTAAAACATACATAGAAACTGCAAGTGAGCTGAGGCAGTATTGGAAAAATATCAATTCAATACTAGCAGAGAATTTCTCAAAGATGCCCGCTCATGCGTGGTTTGAAAAACACAACTCCGTTTCCGCTGAAGCATTTCAAAAAGAGCTTCATCGCAACAAGCTCAATATTATCATCAGCCGTACAAATCACCTGTCTTATCATAACGGACAAATTGTATTCCTGAAAAAGTAAAATGAAATAGCCATTGTCATAGCAACAAATGACAGCGAAACATCGTGGAATGCTTTTCGCTTCGCCAATTTTTGCCTCGGCAAAAATGAAAAGACAAAAGTTTTCCTGATTGGAAAAGGAGTTGAGGCCGAACAGGTGAGCAATGATAAATTCAATGACATAGAACAGATGGAAAAATTTATTGCTTCCAAGGTGAAATTCTTGCGTACGGAACTTGTTTGAAAATCCGTAATTCAGAGGCAACGGAGCTTTGCCCGCTTTCAACAATGAATGATTTATATGAAATGGTAAAAGAAGCTGACAGGGTTATAAACTTTTAAAATAAAGTTATGGATAATCCTTACCAAGCCTTAAAACTTTGGCATGTCATAAGTTTTTTGTTTATGTCTATTCCGCTTTTCAATCTTATAGTTGTTAATGAGCGGGCATTAATGAGTTCATCTTACAACTTCGGGACAGACAGTTATAAGGAAAACATAATTAGGCACGGTGCACTGCGGTGTTACGAACAACATAAATATAAAGATAAGCAAATATTTTAACCGAGATTAGTTTAGGGTTAAGCAAAGACAATGCATGTGATAGCTATGTAATTCTTGGCTACACCTTAAGTTAAAGCTCCAATACAGAGCTGGTAGGGAAACAGAAAAGGAAAAAATTATAGGAAAAATCAATACTTGCTACAATAAAGCGAAATCAAAAGATAACTTTTTTCAGTTGCTCAATGAATCAGGATTAAAAACATATGAGAGGGGTGGAAAGATTAGCGGAGTGATGCAGGGCAAATACAAATTTCGCTTTAAGCGAATAGGTTTTGTTGAAATAAAACTGGACGAATTAGATAAAGCACAGCATCGTAAACATGAATTACATCAATCAAGGTCAAGGGGCTCTAACTTGAAAATTCAAAAAGAGCGATAAAGTATCTTTCCGAGGTAACGATAAAAAAATACTAGGGAAAACCCTAAACTTTTTCCTCCCTAAAAAACTAGGGAAAAACCCTAGGGTAAACCCTCAAACTATTTGCTACTTATCCTCGCCTTGAGCCGCTGATATTTTTACTTAAGAAAAATTTGTTTGTAACAGCAAGATGAAAAGATTTAATGTTGAAGGTAAATACGCCCAAACCGTCATAAAATTGCTCTATCTGTTGTTTAGTCTTTAAATGTTTGCTCTTCACCTAGCATATGATAACATTCGTCAAAATGTTGGATAATAAATTGAAATTTGTTGTAACTTTGAAGCATAAATGGTATATGATACACAACCGACAGTACCCCGTATATCATGAAACTTATAAAATATATCTTCTTTATTCCCGCGGGTTTTATTTTTTCTTTGGGACCTGTATATTCACAGCAACCTTTTCAGGCAGTTCCTTATAACCAACAAAGCACGGTAAACCCACTGGGTGTTCCTTTTGTTGAAGATGATGCTGACCGAACACCTCCCTGCACGCCCGGTACAAATAATAATTATGTAAATGCTATTAATCTCACCATAGGTGCAGCGGCAATTGCCGGCACAACCTGCGGAGCGACATTGGAAGCAAGTGAAGCGCTTGGATGCAATACCAGCGCATCGCAAACCGTTTGGTATAAAGTAACTTCAACCGCAGCGGGAATCTACGTTATTATTACTACCACAGGCTCATGTTATGTAGGGGCATCGGTTTGGCCGGCAACGGGCCTTCCTACCAGCAACTGCGCAATGATTGATTGCCAGGCAGCGGCTAACGGGCCTCTTACAACCGTATTCAGAATTGCCGGAGCAATAGGAACTACATACGCTATTCAAATTGCGTATGCTTCAGGCGGACCTTGTGGCAATGAGGGTACGTTTACAATCAGGGCAGATAATACTTACGGCGGCACCGTTTCTAATCCCGGCTCAGTTAATTCCTGTTCTTCAGCTACACCCGGCTGCTATTTTCCCTTTACGCCTGCGCAGGCGCAAGTTACAACTACATGTACAGGTTATCCTTTGACTACACAAGCCAATCTGGTAAACAAACAGTTTTTCAGTTTTACTACCGCTGCAGTAAATGCCAATGTACTGAGTTTTCAAAATATTCTGCAATCAACCTGTGGTTCCGGAAATGTGCAATGGTTTTTCTGGAAATTGTTTAATACAAGCTGCAACCTGCTTTCTTGCGGCGACCTTAGTAATCTTCTGAATAATGTTGCCTGCAACACTCCATACATTCTTCAATATACGTGGGAAGAATTGCCTTGCACTTATACTACACAATGGCCCTATCAGTATGCTCCTACAGGCACCACTGGATGTGGTACGCTTCCGGTAGAATTGCTCAACTTTTCAGCTGTGACTGAGGCGCCTAATTCTGTTTTGCTTCAATGGGTAACAGCATCTGAAAATAATAATTCATTTTTTACTGTTGAGCGGAGCAGCGACTCGAAAACTTTTTACCCGGTTGAAAAAATTGATGGAGCAGGAAACAGTGCACAAATACTATATTATTCGGCAGTTGATAAAAATCCTTTGCCGGGCATTTCATACTACCGTTTGAGGCAAACTGATTTTGACGGAAACTCAAAGCTGTATGATATTGTTGCTGTAAATATTTCAGAGGGAACAATAATCAGTATCGTTCCGAATCCGGCCAGTGATTTTATTAATATCATTTTTTCTGAGACCGCGCAACAGGGAAACAATGTAATTGAATTGATTGATGCGAAAGGAGCAGTTGTTAAAAGTTATATTAAGAATTTGGCACACGATAGTAATATTTTAAAGATGGAACTTAATAATTACACCAAAGGAATTTATGCCGTGAAGATTACAAACCCATCAGGAGCAACCACGGTCAGGCGGCTTGCTATAAATTAATTTTTCCTAAGCTCCATAACTTATTAATGCCTCTTTTTAATTTCCCTGATTATTCTTCTTTCCGTATCCGCCAGGGTGAAGCCGGTGCGGAGATTTTTGATATTGTCCGGAAAAAATTTGTTCGCCTTACACCTGAAGAATCGGTTCGCCAGCATGTTCTGCTCTATCTTATAACAGAAAAAAAATTTCCGGCATCGCTGATAGGCGTTGAAAAAGAGCTGCTGGTGGCAGGAATAAAAAAACGCACGGATGTAGTTGTCTATTCTGCGCAGGCGGAACCTCTGCTTATTGCCGAATGTAAATCGCCTGATGTGCGGCTTACCCAAAGCGCTTTCGACCAGGCAGCGAGATATAATCTTTCACTGAGGGTTTCCTATTTTCTCATCACCAACGGACTTAGTCACTTTTGCTGCCGCCTAAACAGCGCTGAAAAAAAATATGAGTTCTTGCAGGCAATCCCTGCATATTCCGAGTTGGTTTCGGCTAAGAATATGGCTAAAGTTTAACGGCATATTTAAATTTTTTTTACCCCTAAATCCCCTAAAGGGGACTTTCCTCCGCGTTGGCTCCCTTTAGGGAATTAAAGGGTGAGCGGAGGGAATCATAGATTCAAATCCTCTAAGCACCATTAACTTTTTTCTGTAATTTCGTCAATTACAATTGATAGATGGAATATACAGCAAAGCAGTTAAGCGACCTTCTTGGAGGAACTGTTGAAGGCAACCCGGAGGAACGGGTAAGCCGTCTTTCAAAAATTGAAGAAGGAACAAAAGGTTCGCTCACGTTTCTTGCCAACGCCAAATATGAGCAGCACCTTTATACTACAGGCGCTTCAGTTGTTATTATAAGCAAGGATTTTGTTCCGGCGCAAAAAGTAAACCCTACTATGGTTCGTGTTCCGGATGCGTACCAGTCGTTTGTACGGCTGCTGGAAATTTACAATACCATAAAACGCGACAAGAGCGGAATAGAACAACCCTGCTATATTCATGACACAGCACAACTTGGCGCCAATATTTATGTAGGTGCATTTGCTTACATCGGCAAAAATGTTTCCATTGGCAGCAATGTGAAAATATATCCGCAGGTTTATATCGGTGATAACGTTTCTATCGGCGGCAACACAACTTTATTTGAGGGTGTAAAAGTTTACAGTGATTGTGTTATTGGCTCACACTGCACCATTCATGCGGGCTCCGTGATAGGTGCTGACGGTTTTGGCTTTATGCCAAATACTAATAATGAATACAAGAAAGTAGCGCAGATAGGAAATGTAATTATAGAAGACCATGTTGAAATAGGAGCAGTAACTACCATAGACCGCGCAACACTCGGCTCAACTATTATCCGCAAAGGAGTAAAGCTGGATAACCTGATACAGGTTGCGCACAACGTTGAGATAGGGGAGAACACTGTGATAGCAGCGCAAACCGGGATTGCCGGCTCTGCCAAAATAGGACGCGATTGCATGATAGGCGGACAGGTTGGTATAGTGGGGCATATAACAATAGCTGATAAAGTGAAGATTGCAGCCCAGAGCGGCATAGGAGCAAGCATTGAAACGGAAGGCGAAGTGGTGCAGGGGTCACCCGCATTTAATATTGGCGATTACAAACGTACCTATGTTCTCTTCCGCAAGCTGCCTGAAATGGAAAAAAGAATAAAGCAGCTTGAAGAAATTATAGCTGCATTTGAAAAGAAATAATTTTGTTACAGACTTGCTCAGTCAGCGAGAGTCAACATTTTTATCTGTATCGAAACTACGACTAACGGAGGCGCCATTTTTGCCGCGCCCTTGTTATTTGATTACGTTCTTGTCGTCAGGTTCAAAGTCAAGCGATATAGAGTTCATGCAAAAACGTTTAAATGTCGGTGGAGGCCCGTCATCGAAAATGTGCCCAAGATGAGAGTTGCAGCGTGCACATTCTACCTCTATCCGTTTCATTCCGTATGAATTATCTTCCTTATAAATAATACTGTTCGGTCTGACCGCTTCAAAGAAACTTGGCCAACCGCAGGTACTTGCAAACTTGGCATCGGAACGAAAAAGCTTATTGCCGCATACGGCACAGTAATAAGTTCCTTTAGTGTCGGCATCCCAATATTTGCCTGTAAATGGCCTTTCTGTGTCTTGTTCTCTTGCAACGGCATACAAATCGGCCGGTAATATTTTTTTCCATTCCGCATTACTTACGTTCAGATGTATAGTGTCTGTGCGTGAGTAGTATGGATTACTGTTGTGTTGTTCTGTCATTTTATTTTGCTTTACGGTACTGCTACAGCTTATTGTAAATGCAAGAAACATGAACATTGTAGGTGTCTTCATTACTATGGCTGTATTATTTCTGCTTATCCAGCACATCAACAAAAGCAATTTTATTTTGCTCGTTGTTAATTGATATGCGAGTGATTTTATTGAATGTCTTGCCCAAATCAGTAAATTCTATCCAGTAGTCCTGCTTGCCGGGAGTAAATTTAAAAAACTTGCTTCCCTGCGCCATCAGCAGAGTTCCGTCCGGTAGTACGGCAAAGTCCTCGCTGGCTGGCAATGTTTCAATAACCAGTTCGCCCTTATATGTTTCCAGGTTCAGCTTAATAATTTTCCACTCTTTATCATTCGATTTTAACATGTAAAAAAGAAATTTTTTATCGGGAGAAAGTTTCAGGCATCGTCCAACGTCAGAAGCGATTAATTTTCTGCTTGTATCGCTGATAGTAAGGATCTGCAATGTATTTGCAGTGCCAACAAGAAACATTGCGTACCGGTTATCATCAATGCGGCAGTAGTAGCCAATGGAATCTGTTCCCGGAATAAAAACCGGTTTTGATTTCTGATTAAGAGGAACTGAATAAAACCGCTGCCCCGAATCTGCATCTACGCGAACTACCGTCATGCTTTTTCCGTCTGCAGAAATAACAGGTGAATATTCACTCACTTTTGTGTCTGTAATCTGTGACGTTTTTTTTGTTGTGATGTCGTAAGTATAAATATCACTTTGAGTTGTATCACGAACAGAAACATAATACACTTTATTTCCATCAGGCGAAAAAGAAGGCTGGTTGTCGTAGCCCTTGCGGTTCGTAATGTTAACAGGACTTGAAATTTTTATCATCCCTTTCACATCAGAAAAGTCTGCAACGTAAATTTCTGTGTCCGGCAGTTGTGCGCGAACGGTGCATGACGCAAGCATTAGAGCGGCTGCAAATATTTTTTTCATTTCAGCGTTAATGGTAAATATCGAAATTATGTATGTACTTTATCACAGCAAAGGTTATAAAATTATTCAGAGTTGCATCGCAAGATATGATGAGTTTGAAGTTGTTCATAAAAAGTGAATTAAACCCTTCACACTTTTCAAAGTATTTCCTTTATATTTGCTGTCGTTAAGCATTTGAATTATGACCGAAGTACTCGATAATGTTGAGCATCTTGAAAAGAAGATACAAAAACTGGTAACGTATCATCATTCGCTGCGTGAATCCAACAATCGGCTGGCAGAGGAAAACAAAAAATTAATAGCAAAGCTGGAGCAGGAAGCCGAAAAAGCGAAACGCATTGAGCATGAAGTAAAGTCAAAGCATAACAACCACACCGACTTAAAGAACCTGAAAATAAAAGTTGAAGAAATTATCCGCGAATTGGATAACAGCTTAAATATGTTGAGCAATAAAAGTGAATCAACCCTATGAGTGAGCAAACCATAAATATATCTATCGCCAACAGGAACTATCCATTGCTTGTGAAAAACGAGGATGAGAGAAAGAACCTGCTCCAGGCGGCAGAGGCAGTCAATGAACGCATCCGTCAATACGAGAAAGACTATGCGGTAATTGACCGGCAGGATTTGCTTGCTATGACAGCGCTGCACATTGCAGCCGAACTCCAGACCAGCAGGCGCCATGGAAAAAATAATATAAATATTGACGTGAGCAGAAGGATTGCAGAGATGGAAAAGATGGTTACCAGCGAGCTTGAAAGTTCGGGAATACGAATTAAAGGTTGAACGTTCTTTGAATATTGTTTAAGGGCGGAGGTTTGGTTTGAAAAACCCAGACTGCCGCTAAAAATTATAAATGCATAACCCGCATTTATTCTGATTCACAATTAAACTCAACACTTCTATACAATTGGAGGTTGACTCAAGGGTTTACATGACAGGCCTGGTTTCTGTTTAACGTATACTAGGCAGAAATTTCGTCCGTCAATTGACGGATGGAACACAGGAAGGAAGAAGAACCCGGCATCTCCACCCATGACTAAAGGGTTTAAGTAGTCGGTCAGGATAGGTGCGGGTTTATTTTTTTTAACTGATAAATTACATTTTATGCAGGAAACAGACCTTATTATAATATTCAGTGTAATCGGTTCCCTTATCGTGGGGTTCGTTATTGCCTGGTTTATTTTTATGCGTGCTGCCAAAACAAAAAATGCTCTGGCGGCCGACAGGGCAAAAACCATCATTAAGGAAGCGGAAGTGCAGGCAGAAGCATTGAAGAACAGCCGTATCCTGGAGGCGAAAGAAAAATTTCTTCAGCTTAAGGCGGAGCATGAAAAAAGCATTTCGGAAAAAAACCGGAACATCGCCCAGGCAGAACAACGAATCAAGCAGAAGGAATCAACGGCCTCTCAGCGGATGGAGCAAACACAACGCAGGCAGACGGAAATAGATGCGCTCCAGCAAAAATTAAAAGGGCAAATAGAAGGAGTTGAAAAGCGCAAAGCAGAAGTAGACCGTGAGCATGCAAAGCAAGTAGAAGCGCTCGAAAAAATAAGCGGGCTCAGCGCTGATCAGGCAAAGGCGCAATTGGTAGAGGCACTAAAAGCCGAAGCCAGGACGGATGCATTATCGCACATCAAAGATATTGTTGAAGAGGCAAAGCTGACTGCAAATAAAGAAGCAAAAAGGGTAGTGATTCAAACCATACAGCGCGTTGCGACTGAACACGCCATTGAAAATGCTGTGACGGTTTTTAACATTGCCAACGATGAAATCAAAGGACGAATCATTGGCCGTGAAGGAAGAAACATCCGCGCGCTTGAGGCAGCAACAGGAGTTGAAATTATTGTGGATGATACACCTGAAACAATTATTCTTTCCGGCTTCGACCCTGTGAGAAGAGAACTTGCGCGCCTAGCACTTCACCAGCTGGTAACAGACGGGCGAATCCATCCTGCCCGTATTGAAGAAGTAGTTGCAAAAGTAAAACGCCAGCTCGAAGACGAAATTGTAGAAGTGGGAAAACGCACCACTATTGATTTGGGAATTCACGGGCTTGCGCCTGAACTCGTTCGCATGGTGGGAAGGATGAAATACCGTTCTTCTTATGGCCAAAATTTATTGATGCACTCGCGCGAAGTGGCGAACCTTTGTGCCATAATGGCAACCGAACTTGGATTGAATGTAAAGCTTGCCAAGCGCGCCGGGTTGCTTCACGACATAGGCAAGGTTCCTGATGATGAGCCGGAGTTGCCGCACGCAATTTTGGGAATGAAGCTGGCTGAAAAATTTAAGGAGAACCCTGAAGTATGCAATGCCATTGGCGCGCATCACGATGAAATTGAAATGACCAGTATAATTTCTCCTATCGTGCAGGTGTGCGATGCCATTTCAGGTTCGCGCCCCGGTGCACGCAGGGAAGTGGTGGAATCGTACATTAAGCGTTTAAAAGACATGGAGGCCCTGGCTCTGTCGTATCCGGGAGTTGAAAAAACGTTTGCTATCCAGGCAGGACGTGAGTTGAGGGTAATTGTGCAGAGCGAAAAAATTACAGACACGCAGGCGGAAACACTTTCACTCGAGATTTCGCAACGCATTCAAAACGAAATGACGTATCCCGGTCAGGTAAAAGTTACGGTGATTCGCGAAACGCGCGCGGTGAATTACGCTAAGTAAAATTTTTTGAAAATACTTTATGAAAATCCTGACGGTGGTAGGAGCGAGGCCGCAATTTATTAAAGCCGCTGCCGTGAGCCGTGCTATTTCAAAGCATAGCGATATTAAGGAAATGATTGTTCACACCGGGCAACATTATGATGAAAATATGTCCGAAATATTTTTTCGCGAAATGGAAATTCCCGAACCGGCAATCAACCTCGGTATAAAGGGAAAAACACACGGAGCGATGACAGGACAAATGCTGGAAGGGCTTGAAAAAGTTATGCTTGCAGAAAAACCGGATGTAGTTTTGATTTTCGGAGATACTAACTCAACCCTTGCCGGTGCGCTTGCAGCAAGAAAATTACATTTAAAACTCGCGCATGTTGAAGCGGGCTTAAGAAGTTTTAATATGCTGATGCCCGAAGAAATAAACCGCATTGTTGCCGACCGGCTTTCCAACTTACTCTTTTGCACGAGTGATATTCCTCTGAACAACCTGAGAAACGAGGGCTTTGAAAATTTCGACTGTAAAATGTTTAATGTTGGCGATGTGATGTATGATGCGGCATTATTCTACTCAAAAAAATCAGCTGCGCATTCAACCATCATCAGTAAGCTTGGGCTCAAAGATTTTGTTTTGTGCACATTGCACCGTGCAGAAAATACAGACCATAAGAGCAGGCTTGTCGCTCTTGCGGATGCATTAAATAAAATAAATGACAGGGTACCGGTTGTACTACCGCTTCATCCGCGGACCAAAAAAATTCTTGCGGAAGAAAAAATAAAGCTTAACGTAAAAATCATAGAGCCCGTTGGATATTTTGATATGCTAGAGATGCTCAAAAACTGCCGCATGGTGGTTACCGACAGCGGGGGCTTGCAGAAGGAAGCATTTTACTTCCATAAGTTTTGCATTACGCTGCGGGATGAAACAGAATACCCTGAGCTTGTAGAAGCAGGATATAATAAAGTTACCGGGGCCGATGGGAAATTAATTGAGCAGGCATTTGAAAATTTCCTGAGTTTGAAAAAAGATTTTTCAGAAAAATTTTTCGGGAACGGAGACGCATCTGGAAAAATTGTTCAACATCTGAAAGCGGGATGAGTAAAATCAAGGTTGGTATTGTAAGGGAAGGAAAAATTCCTCATGACCTACGGGTTCCGTTTACGCCCGCGCAGTGCAAAATAATTTTGAATGAACATCCCCAGGTTGAGCTGAAGGTGCAAAGCAGCCCTTATCGTTGCTTTACCAATGCAGAATATATTGCAGAGGGAATAACAGTAACCGATGATGTAAGCGATTGCGATATACTTATCGGTATTAAAGAGGTTCCGGTGCAGGAGCTCATTGGAGGAAAGACCTATATGTTTTTTTCTCACACCATAAAAAAGCAACCGCACAACCGCAAGCTTTTGCAGGCAGTCGTTGAAAAAAAAATTACGCTGATAGATTACGAATGCCTCACCGATGAATCGGGACACCGTATTATCGGCTTCGGAAGATTTGCCGGAATTGTAGGAGCGTATAATGGTATGATGGGTTATGGATTAAAGTACCAGCTCTTTAACCTGAAACCCGCTCATCTTTCCCACGATAAAGCCGAGGTATTTGAACATGCACGGGAAGTGCGCCTTCCGAATGTTAAAATTATTATTACGGGTGGAGGAAGAGTCGCCAACGGAGCTATAGAAACATTGGGTGCCATGAATATCCGCAAGGTTACTCCGTTTGAATTCCTTCATTACTCATTTCGCGAGGCGGTTTATGCACAGCTTCACTCCGATGATTTTCATGTAAGAAAAGACGGGACCGAAGGCAACAAGCAGGAGTTCTATAAGCATCCCGAATTATACCGCTCCGTTTTTTGCGATGAGGGCAGCTACGGGGCGCACTGCGATATCCTTATTCATTGCTCTTTCTGGGATACCAAGGCACCCCTGGTTTTTACACGCGAGCAAATGCGCGGAAGAAATTTTCGCATCAGCATGATTGCTGATGTTACGTGCGATTTGAACGGAAGCATTCCCTCCACAATCAAAGCATCGGATATTGAAAATAAATTTTACGGGTATAATCCTGAAACGGAAAAAATATCGGAGCCGTTTGAAAACGGATGTATAACCGTTATGGCTGTTGATAACCTTCCGTGCGAATTGCCGCGCGATGCATCGGATGGATTTGGCAAGCACCTGATGGAAAGAGTGCTTCCTGAATTATTCTCCTCTCAAAAAAGTGATTTAATTACCCGCGCTACTATTACTAAAAGCGGTATGCTTACAAAACCGTTTGAGTACCTGGGCGATTTTGCCGCATTACAGCAATAAAAAAACTCCCCCGGTATGGAGGAGTTTTTCAAGACAAATTAAAACCGAATTATTTCTTAGGCTGGTCTTGAGGTTCAGCGGTCTTCATTGTTTCTTTCTTAGCCTTTCCGCTTTTGCTTTTGGTCATGTGCTTGGAGCCACCAGCGGGTTTAGCGCCTTCTGCATATTTATCTCCTGCAGCATGTTTAGCACCACCGGCATGCTTTTCTCCAGCTGCATGTGTAGCAGGTGCTGTTGTAGTCGGGTCCATAGGCTTACCTTGTGGTTTTGCCGTAGGATTGGTTGACGGCTGAGTCTGTGCAGGAGCCTGAGTACCTGTCTCAGTCTTTGCAGGAGCAGCAGTTTTTGGTTTTGATTCTTTTTGTTGCGCAGAAGCCGGTACTGTGGTGTTCTGAGCGAATGCGGTTCCTGCAATCATAAGTGCAAGAGCGGCAGCAAATAATTTTAATGATTTCATTTTTTTTTGGGGTTTATATTTTGAACCAAATGTGAGTAGGTATTGATGAACTTAGAATGATTGAACCGGAGAGCGCTTCGAATTTTATCAGTCAGAATCACGGTTCCCTTATACATTTCGGTGCCGTTTCATGAATTCATCCACAGAAATGGGTCCTGAGCCCTCCACCAGGAAAAAAAGAAGGAGAAACAAAACAATCAGGGAGAAGCTTAATTCGCTGTTTACAGAGAAAAAGCCCTTCTGCGCATTAATAAAAATTACAGCGCCTATCAGCACCGGCAGTTGAAATACTATAGCTACTCTTGTAATGAGTCCAAGCATGATGAGTATTCCCCCGACCAGGTGCGAGAATGCCACATAGTGGGCAAGGGTGAATGAAACCCAGGGGAACTTGCTGTTGTCCATAATTCTCATCAGGGCATCGGTGTCGCCTACAAACTGGACGCCTTTAAGAAAAATTACAAGGCCCAGAAGCATGCGAAGCAGGTCGAGCCATTTGGGGTGATGCCTATCGCCCCAGTCTTCTATTTTTTGTATTAAACTCATAGGTTGTCTCCTTTTCTTTCCGACAAAGTTTATAAAAATTTTTTTAATCCGGAAATAAGCTCATTTGCAGAAGGGTAAACCCGATACCGGTAATAAAAATATTTCCCTATGAATACCCACACTTTTTGCAGGATTTCGTCCTTATTATGAAAGTTAAGTTTTCAACAAATAGTATCTCTTTCCCGTCATTCGTCCCATAATACCTGCTGTTGGTCACACAATTCTTGCACAGATAGCAATTACCCGCTATATTTGTTTGCTCATTAAATCGTCAAATTCCAGATACATGAAACACAAATACGCCTCATGCTTCAGAATTATTTCTGCAGCATTATTTATGAATCTTCTTTTTTCCTTCCATTCGTTTTCTCAATTGGTTGTTACTGCGGGAGGCACGCCCCAGGCAATCGTGAATGCGTTTGTGGGCTCAGGACTCAGCGTGAGTAATATTAACCTAAATTGCGGAGCAGATAGCCCCAATGCTGCTTATGGAACGTTTAACGGCAGCTCTTCCAATATAGGATTGCCGAACGGAATCATTCTTACTTCGGGAGATGCTACACTGGCAGTAGGACCCAATGTAAATAATTCCGCTGGAGTTGACCGCGGTGTAAGCACCGTTGACCCTCAACTCGTTGCCATTGAACCGCAGGCAACGCACGACCTTTGTGTGCTTGAATTTGATATTGTTCCTCATTGCAGCAGCTTGCAGATACGATTTGTTTTCGGCTCAGAAGAATATCCTGAGTTTGTATCTACAGTATACAATGACATATTCGGTTTTTTTATTACCGGTCCTGACAGCAACTGCGTTCCGGGATTTTATAATAACACTAATGTTGCCGTGCTTCCCAACGATACGGTGGTTAGTATCAATAATATTAACAATGGCAATACCAATTGCCCGGGTCCAATGCCGGGACCTTGCACAAACTGTGCTTACTATGTCGATAACTGCGGAGGAGCTACGGTTGAATATGACGGATTCACAACAGCTATCATTGTAAACCTTAGCGTGTGTCCGTGTGCAACATATCATTGGAAGTTTGCGATAGCCGACGCGGGTGACGGAGTTTATGATTCAGGGGTAATGATTGATTATCTCACATGCGCCGCACCGTTTAACTATAGCGTAAATACAACAGATGCATCCTGCACATGTAACGGTACAGCAGCCGTTAATATAACGACAGGCACTCCGCCTTATACATATTTATGGAGCAATAACGCCACTACACAAACCGTTACCAACCTTTGCCCCGGAACATATACGGTAAGCGTTACCGATGCTGCATCGTGCAACATTCCCGTTGTTCAAACCTTTACTATTAATTCTTCATCCACTGCCATTAACATTTCTACCACACAGAATAATATATCATGTAATCTTGGAAATGACGGCACGGCTTCCGCAAACGTTACCAGCGGCAATCCTCCGTTCACATACCAGTGGAGTACAACGCCTTCACAAACAACATCAACAGCAATTAACCTTAGTGCAGGAATATATACTGTCACGGTCACAGATTCATTGGGTTGTATCGGCACTGCCCAGGTAACTATTACCGAGCCACCCACTCTTGCCATTGCATTTAATAACTTTGTGCATACATCCTGCGGAAATCCTAACGGTTCTATTTCTCCCACCTATTCAGGAGGTACAGGCCAATACACATATTTGTGGAACACTGTGCCTGCACAGACTTCGGCTTCTGTAAGTAATCTTGCAGCCGGAACCTATATAGTTACTGTAACGGATGCAAACAATTGTTCTACGTCTTCAAGCTTTACTATTAATTCTTCGTCTCCTCCTACTGTTATAACCACCGCCGATGCATCTATTTGTATGGGTGGCTCGACGGTGATGGGCGCTTCGGGAGCAAGTACGTATGTATGGTCTCCTGCTTCTTCATTGAGTTCTTCAACAGGAAGCAGCGTTACAGCTAATCCATCCATTACCACCATGTACCAGGTAATCGGAACGGATGCTGCCGGATGTTCTGATACAGCTTATATAACCATTACTGTTAATCCCCTTCCCTTGGTAGTATCGCCAGCCAATCCTGTATATTGTGCAGGAGGAAGTGCAATGCTCACTATGTCCGGAGCGCTGTATTACCATTGGTCTCCACAGGCAGGATTGAGCAATCCCAATAGTCCCGACAGTTCGCAGGTAACCACTTCGGTTCAAACTACAACGACATATACAGTAACAGGATATTCAGCCGAAGGATGCTCGGCAACCATTTCATTCACCGTAACGGTGAACCCGAATCCGGTTGCGGTAATTACCCCGAACGGCCCGACCTCTTTCTGTGAAGGAGGCTCGGTTATGTTGACAGCAAGCGGAGGCACATCGTTCCTGTGGTCGAACAATTCAACTTCAGCAAGCATTACAGTAAACACATCAGGAATATATACAGTAACGGTTACCGATAACAACACCTGCAATGGTTCAACATCGCAAACGGTAACGGTAAACCCGCTTCCGGTGGCGGTGATATCACCGGGCGGCCCGGTTTTGATTTGCAGCAATAACCCTGCGATTCTCTCTGCCAACACAGGGCCCGGTTATACGTATCA
>NGFH01000001.1:0-371763 GCA_002215675.1 Bacteroidetes bacterium 2013_40CM_41_45
TGATACCACTGATACGTATAACCGGGCCCTGTGTTGGCAGAGAGAATCGCAGGGTTATTGCTGCAAATCAAAACCGGGCCGCCGGGGGATATCACTGCCACCGGAAGCGGGTTTACCGTTACCGTTTGCGATGTTGAACCATTGCAGGTGTTGTTGTCGGTAACCGTTACCGTATAGGTTCCTGATGTGTTTACTGTAATGCTTGCTGAAGTTGAATTGTTCGACCAAAGGAATGATGTGCCTCCGCTTGCTGTTAACATAACAGAGCCTCCTTCACAGAAAGAGGTCGGGCCGTCCGGGGTAATTACTGCAACCGGGTTCGGGTTCACCGTTACAGTGAATGAAATGGTTGCCGAGCATCCTTCGGCTGAATATCCTGTTACTGTATATATAGTTGTAGTTTGAACTGAAGTAGTTACCTGCGAACTGTCCGGGCTATTGGGATTGCTCAATCCTGCCTGTGGAGACCAGTGGTAATACAGCGCTCCGGACATAGTGAGCACTGCACTTCCTCCTGCACAATATACAGGATTGGCTGGCGATACTACCAGGGGAAGGGGATTAACAGTTACAGTAATCGAAGCAGTTGCCGAGCATCCGTTGGCATCAGTACCCGTTATAGTATAAGGAGTTGTTACAACGGGCGATGCGGTGACAGAACTTCCCGTGCATGTATTCAGGTTTGTACAAGGCGACCATGAATATGTGGATGCGCCTGAAGCGGAAAGGACTGTTGAAGCGCCCACACAAATGGAAGGAGCGGATGACGTAAGTATAACCGGAAGTGGATTAACAGTTACAGTCACTGAATCAGATGCGGTGTTGCCCGAAGAATCGGTGACAAGCACATAATATGTAGTAGTAGCCATAGGGCAAACCTGGAATGGTCCCGGCCCTGTTCCGATATTGGGAGTCCATGAATAGGTATAGGGAGGAATGCCTCCTGATGTAGTTGCGGAAACGTTCGTGCAATTTCCGGAACACACCGCAGCGTTGCCGGACGCATTAACGTTAAGCGGAAAATTAGCTGAAGAACTATAGGCAAGAATCATTGCCCAATGCGCATTATCAGAATTAGCATGTGTAAATCCGAAGGTAAATGAGGTGCTGTTATTAACAATCAGCGCCTGTGCATTGGAAGTCACATCTGCCGCATTCATCGCCTGGTTGGCATTGTCGTCTCCCAATCCAAACAAGGTGGAGTTCTGGTAGTAAAAATTTGAAACCGGCCCTCCGCAATTACCGCTGTTGATATCAGGGCCATAAATTGTTCCCAGTGGAGTTGCGTTAAGTGTCACGTTGTCGGCATCACCGCTTCCGCACATATATCCCCCAAATAACATGACACCAATCTGCGAAGACGTTATAAAAGGATTAGTAACATTAACGTTGTATGTTACCGAAGGACTAAAATCAATATTGTTCACAAGAATTGCGGTGGCAACCGGCTGCAATGCAGGATTATCATATGCGATGTATAAATAAAAATCATTGTACCGATTGTTTGGCCCCGAAGTGTTGGGTATAACCAACGTGTAATTCACCGTGGACGGGTTGATGGATGAAGTCACATCAATAGCATGGGTGCCCGAGTTTCCCCCGTAATTAACGGATTGAAATGTTGGCGAAACCTGGTTTGAATTATCAAACGTGAATGGATTTCCGTTCAGGGTAACGGTAAGCGCAGCAGCATTGCCATGCCGTCCGGCCATCAGGTATGCTTTATGAATTGAACTTCCGGGTTGGATAAAAACAGAAAAATTACCTGTGCCTCCTGTGCTATAGTCAGGAGAGTAACCGCCCCCGGTAACACCGCCATTAAAGGCTGCTTCATAAAAAAGTACCTGGGCTGCAGGGCGGCCGCCCGCCAGTAAAAACAGTAACCCGAAAATGCATAGATTTTTCATGGCCGAATTAAATTTGTAATCATTATAAAATGTTTTCATAAGTCTGATATTACGTTTTAAAAACAATTCATTTCATATAGAAGACAATATAAATGCGGGTTATGTTACAGCTTCACCAGCTTAAATATTTCTCTTTTCTCACCCACAATGATTTCAATATGGTAAACTCCCTTGCTCAGTGTTTCTCCCATCTCAGTGGTTTCAGAAATTATCTTGTCAGAAAATATTAACCTGCCTGTGGCATCACTTAGGTTCAGGTGAATTATTTCCCCGTTGTAATTCTCAACATTTACAATGAACGAACTGTTGAAAGGATTAGGATAGAGGGATACGTTTATTTCATCATCCATAACCGGGCTCCTGCGTTGATAATACAAAGAGCATGGACCGATGCAGTCGTATTGGTGATGTTCCAGGTGATGGGGAATGGCCGATGGAGCAACACAGATAGTCTGCGGGTTGCCCGGATTGCCTTCAGGTACATGGCACAGAATAATTTTCTTTTTGCCCTGCCCGCAACGAATGTCAACAACATTAATGTCGATTTGTGATTCAGGTGATGATGCTGAAGCACAGCCGCTCGAATCGTAGGCCGTTACACTATATGCTCCCGGTGCAGTTATCGAAATACTTTGTGTCACTTCATTGGTCGACCAAAGATACGAAGCGGCAGGCGGTACTGAATTGGCTGTGAGTGTTACACTCTGAGGGCCGTAGCCAATATAGATAGTGTTTTGCAGGCAACCGATGGTTGGTGACGATGTTATGGTGACCACAGGCCCGTTGCCGCTTAAGGTTAATACGGCAGTCTCCGTCCATCTAAAACAGCCGGTTAATGCATCAATAATCTTCACCTGGTAGCTGCCGGCTGTAGTAGCAAAGTAACCGGAAGTGTTTGCTGACGGAATCAGGATATTATCATGGTACCATTCGTAAATAAGCCCTGAACCGGTGTTGGCATTCAGCATGATTCCCGGCACGTTGCACAAGCTTATATTTCCATTGGGAGTAAGGGATGCCGGAGGATTCGGATTTACCGTAACGATTGCAGAAGCAGTACCGCGGCAACCGTTAGTATCGGTAGCAATTACTGTATATGTTCCGCCGGTATTCGCTGTAATGCTCGAAGAAATTGAAGCATCAGACCAAAGGTAACTTACTCCCCCGCTCGCTGTAAGTATAACGTCCTCTCCCGGACAGAATGAAAGTGGTCCGTCGGGAGTGATAATGGCTATTGGATTTGGATTGACAATAACCATAAATGTGATGGAGGCAGAACAACCTTCCGCCGAAAACCCTGTTACCGTATATGTTGTGGAAGAAGCAGGTGTTGCCGTTACGGTTGTGCTGTCAGGTCCGTTGGGATTGCTTAATCCTGTCTGTGGAAGCCAATGGTAATTAACAGCACCGGACATGGTGAGCACTACGCTGTCTCCATAACAAACTGCAGGCGCAGGAGGCGAAACTACGAGTGGTAGCGGATTCACGGTTACCGTAACTGAAGCAGTTGCCGAACATCCATTAGCATCGGTTCCTATAACGGTGTAAGGTGTTGTTACAGGTGGTGATGCGGTAACAGAACTTCCAGTGCATGTATTCAGGTCTGTACACGGTGACCATGAATATAGGGACGCACCCGCAGCCGTAAGGGGTGCCGAGCTGCCAACACAAATTGGAGAAGGTGATGAAGTAAGGATTACAGGCAAAGGATTAACGTAGATGGTAGCATAGGCGGTGTCCGTAGCGCCAGCAGAATCAACTACGATAACCGAATAAGCTGTGACGGCAGAAGGGCATACCTGGTATGGCCCGGGGCCATTGCCGATATTGGGAGTCCATGAATACGTATAGGGAGGAGTGCCGCCTGATGCTGTTGCTGAAATATTTGTGCAGCTGCCTGTACACACATCAGAGTAGCCCGTTAGTGCCGCATTTATTCCGCAGCTCAGAATGGTGATGGTGGTATCAGCCGAATCGGTATAGCAGGTATAATTTACTGCCAGCGTTACATTGTACGTCCCGGGTCCGGAAAAAGCATGGCTCGGGCTATTGAGCGAAGAATTGTTATTCGGGCCTGAGAGCGGGTCGCCAAAATTCCAGGAAACGGAAACTACGTTATTCCCAATGGCTGTACACGAATTGGTGTTGTTGGTCGCAGAGGAGGTGAACCCAAAACTTGCCACAAGGCAGCTCACTGCAGACACTGAATCATTGATAAGGGGCGGCTGTCTCAGGTAGCTCGCAATAAAATTAGGCAAGCCAAATCTGGCTGATGTTCCTGCCGTCAGCAGTACGCCATTATTAACAAAGTTACACCCTACTCCGGGAACATCTGGATTATTGATGACAGCAAGATAGTTACTAGTAACCCGGCACAGATACATTTTATTATCGGGGCCGACTTGCAACGCACCGAAAGTACTTGTCCCTGAAGCAATCAATTGCTTAGAGGCTTTGATAGCGCTGTCTGAACCTCCACATAAATTCCACTGGTATAAATGCCCCGGGTTTGTTTCCGTACTCGAATATAATAAGGTTCCGTTCGGTGAAAATTCTGTGCCATAATGCCTGTCTGTTGAATCCAGAACAAACCCGTTAGAGACGATTCCCGTTGTATTACTAAAATCAAAAAGCTCAATATAGTTTGCCCAATCTACACCGCCCGAAAGTTTAGAACCATCCGGCGACACTTTCAGATAGCCTATGGTATAGTTAGAATTACCTGTGTGTATGGTTCCTGTGCTGCTAAGAACCGGGGTGGCACTGATACCTGCAGAGGTCACAAGGTACGACCGGAACTGGTTGGAATTCCAATCGTGTGTTACAACCCACACATCAACATTATTGCAATGTCTTACCCCGGTAATTTTCTCCGTTGACGGAGTCCAGAGTAATATATTTTTGTTTGCCGTCACGTCTCCAAATCCCGCCTGCAGTGTCATATCCACTTCAGACCAGCGGAGACCATTAGGGCCTGCGTTATTAGCTGCGGTGAAAATATAATAGATGTTAGCGCTCCCGGGCCTTTGTACAATTACACCCGACTGCGTGGTTGAAGGATTTCCCATAAGCCCAAAGCCGTTGGGCATCTGCACATGATTGCGGTTCCACACTGTTATTCCGTCTGTATAAAAAAGGAGATTGCCAAGATAATCGGAAATAGCAGCGCATCCTTCATTCGTATTTAGTAATCCGCCGGCGACTGCAACCGGATTTCCTGTTTGAAACGACACCCCGGCGTTTACACCAAAATACCACCAGTTTGCCTGCCCCTGCGAAAAAATATTTGCAGAGAAAAATAAGGATATTGTTATAATGGAAAATAGTTTTTTGTTGAATGTTAACGTTTTCATTTGTCAGGTATTTATGGCAGTTTTGGTTTCTGCCGATTAGATGATGAGCTAAGTAAAGTATTTAAATTAATATAAACAAAACTATTTGGCAAAAACCCGTATTACATTGGTAAAACATAAATTCCAAAGCATTTTAAATCAGGTATGCCCCGCCATATCTACGTTATAAGGTATTTCGGCTGGTATCAAAACATTCATCATTTCAACAATAAATTTCCCAGCCACCTTCGTATCTTTGCGCTGTAACTTCAACAATGACAGACATCATCCATCACGAATGCGGAATTGCACTGATTCGCCTGCTGCAGCCGCTTGAATACTACCAGAATAAGTACGGTACTGTTTCCTATGGCATCAACAAGCTTTACTTGCTTATGGAAAAGCAGCACAACCGCGGACAAGATGGTGTTGGAGTAGCTGCAATACGGCTGGATGCCAAAGAGGGAAGCCAGTATATTATGCGCGAACGTTCTACATCGCGCCATGCGCTGGGCGAAGTATTTGACGTTATTCTTTCTGAAATAAAAAGTGTGAGAGATTCGGGAAATGGAAAAGAAAACGATGCGCAATGGATGAAAAATAAAGCGCGGTTTATCTGCGAACTGTATATGGGGCACCTGCGCTACGGCACCTACGGGAAAAACGGCATAGAAAACTGCCACCCGTTTATGAGGGAGAACAACTGGATGACGCGCAACCTGGTGCTGGCCGGAAATTTTAATCTTACCAATGTTGACGATTTATTTAACCAGCTTGTAGAGCTTGGGCAGCATCCGAAAAATAAATCGGACACCGTTACCGTGCTTGAAAAAATCGGGCACTTTCTTGACGAGGAAAACGAAGAGCTTTTCCGTAAGTACAAGATGATGGCAAAAAATAACCGCGATATTTCACCGCTTATTGCCAAGCATTTAAATATTCAAAAAATACTTACCCGTGCCGCCAAGAACTGGGATGGCGGGTATGCTATTACCGGAATGATTGGTCATGGCGATGCATTTGTGATGCGCGACCCGCACGGTATTCGCCCCGCTTACTGGTACCGCGATGATGAAGTGGTAGTAGTGACTTCAGAGCGCCCGCCCATTCAAACCGCATTCAATGTTCCTATAGAATCTATCCGGGAAGTAACTCCGGGCCATGCGCTCATCATAAAAAAAGACGGGCATGTAAGCGAGCAGCAATTCCGTGAGCCGCAGCAACGAAAGGCATGTTCTTTTGAGCGGATTTATTTTTCGCGCGGCAGCGATGCCGATATTTACAAAGAGCGGAAAGAACTCGGGCGGCTGCTTTGTCCTTCCATTCTTAAAGCGGTTGACAAAGATTTACGTCACACGGTTTTTTCCTTTATCCCTAATACAGCTGAAGTTGCTTTTTACGGCATGCTCAAAGGCATGGAAGATTACCTGAAAGAAGTGAAGAAGAAAAAAATCCTGAAAGAAGGAAAAGAGCTGACGGAAGAAAAACTTTCAGAAATCCTTTCCATCCGGCCGCGCGTGGAGAAAATAGCCGTCAAAGATGCCAAGCTGCGGACATTTATTACCGATGATTCGCACCGCAATGAACTGGTGGCGCACGTGTATGACATCACCTACGAAACATTGCGAAGAGGGGAAGACAATCTTGTTGTGATTGATGATTCTATTGTTCGCGGCACTACGCTGCGAAACAGTATTGTAAAAATTCTTGACCGGCTCCATCCGAAAAATATAATTATTGTTTCATCGGCACCTCAAATCCGCTACCCCGATTGTTACGGAATTGATATGGCGAAAATCGGTGACCTGGTTGCATTCCGCGCTGCCATTGCTTTGCTTGAAGATAATAACATGGAGCACATTATTGACGAAGTGCACGAACAATGCAAAGAAGCGTTGCAGTCCTCTGCACCCATTGAAATTAATCCCGTTAAATCGATTTACAAACCGTTTACTGCCGAGCAGATTTCAGAAAAAATTGCTGCGCTTGTCCATCCTGAAGGTTTGAATGCAGGGCTCCAGGTGATTTACCAAAAAATTGAAGACCTCCATGCTGCCTGTCCCAATCATAAAGGTGATTGGTATTTTACAGGCGATTACCCGACACCCGGTGGCAATAAAGTTGTCTGCCGCGCTTTTTTAAATTTCATGCGCGGGGTAAACGAGAGGGCATACTAATAGTCAGGAGTATTTAGTTCGGAGTCCTGACGCTTTCGGTCAGGATGCTGACATTTATCGTCAGCATTCGGAGGATAAAACAACATTACATCCGGTAGATTATCTTCGCCCTGATGACAGAAAAAAAGTACAGCCAGTTGCGGGCCATGTTTGCTATTACCCGTGCCAGCTTTCGCGCTACGCTGCGCAGTCCATCCGCAGTGATTTTTACTCTTGTCTTTCCTCTTGTGTTTATTGTAGTGTTCGGTTTTATCCGCCCGGGAAACATTAGCCTGGATGTGGGAGTACGCCCGGAATGTGATACTGCCGGAATCATATTTCAGTCATTGAAAAATATTCCCGGTGTACGTTTGCAAACCGGAAAAACCACTGAAGATTTGGAGAAGCTACTCTTCAAAGGACGCATAGATGCTATTCTGTACATCACGAAAGATTCAACAAAAAACCCTCCCGTTCAAATCGTTAACCTTTCTGTTTCGCGTGCTACACGCGATAACGGTGCAGTTGTAAAATCGATTATCGGCAGCGTGATTGATAAATATAATCTTACGGTAATGAACAGGATAGTGGAGCACAGCAAAAATTATATTCCATCTGAATTTGCCAATGCGGTGATGACTGCCGAGCTAAAAGAAAATGTTTTGGAAGGAAGAACATATCATATGATTGATTTTATTCTTCCCGGGCAGCTTGGTTTTGCTATACTCGGTTCGGGTGTTTTCGGAACTGCGTTTGTGTTTTTCAATATGCGCCAGACCATGGTGCTTAAACGTTTTTTTGCAACGCCTGTCAGGCGCTCCAATATTCTTATTGGTGAAACTATCAGCCGTATTGTGTTTCAGCTGATGGCTGCATTGGTGTTAATCCTTGTCGGGAAATTTGTTTTTGGTTTTACCCTTGTTCACGGTGCTGTAACGGCTGCGCAAATGCTGTTGTTCGCCATGCTTGGATTGATTGTCTTTATGGGGTTTGGATTTTTTATTTCTGGCATCGCCCCTAATGAAAGCGTCATTCCGCCTATTGCCAATATTGTTACGCTGCCGCAGTTTTTGCTCTCGGGAACTTTTTTTTCCACCGAAGCTTTTCCATCCTGGCTGCAGGCCATCAGCAACGTTTTGCCTCTCACCTATCTGAACGAAGGACTGCGCAAAATTGCTTTCGAAGGCGCGGCTTTGTGGGATGTGCGGTTTCATATGTTCGTGCTTCTTCTTTGGGGAATCGGAATATATCTGCTTGCTGCCAAATTTTTCAGGTGGGAATAAAAATAGGTTTGAGGTTTGAGGTTTGAGGTTAAAATATCATCTCTTGCATTTCGTATATTCGTCCGTCAGCTGACGGATTCGCACCATGGAACAGGAAAAAAAACCGCGCAAACTAATTTACAGAAAGCTCAGCAATAAGTACCGGCTTGTGGTTATGAATGACGAGACGCTTGAAGAACGCGCCTCGTTCCGGCTGGCGCCTATGAATGTTTTTGTATCGGTCGGATTTATTTTCATCATACTTATTACAGCAACTATTTATCTTATTGCGTTCACCGGTTTGCGCGAATATATTCCCGGGTATGCAGATCCTGGTATGAAGAGAAAAGTCTTTCAGCTCAATCAAAAAACAGATTCGTTGCAGCGTGTGCTGGACTCACGTGAGTTGTATATGAGCAACATCAAAAATATTATGAATGGCAAAGTTGAAGGAAAACCGGAAAATAAATCCAACGCGTCTGTGCAGGCAAAGTATGATACGCTCCGAAGCCTTCCCAAGTCGAGAGAGGATTCTCTCTTTCGTCTTGAAATGGAGCGGCAGGATAAGGAGACCTTGAAAGGTTCAGCAGAAAAAAACGGGATTGGTGTTTTCTTTTTCTTTTCTCCTGTTAAGGGAACCATAACTTCCGGTTTTGACGTCCGCGAAAAGCATTATGGGATTGATATTGTAGCCCCGGAGAATGAAGCTATCAAAGCTGCATCTGACGGAACGGTTGTATTTGCAAATTTCACTACCGAAACAGGATACGTAATTGCAATACAGCATGGCAATAATCTCCTTACTATGTATAAGCACAATTCTTCTCTCTTAAAAAAAACGGGAGACAGTGTGAAGGCGGGTGATGTGATTGCCATCATTGGTAACACGGGCGAACATACCACCGGGCCTCACCTTCACTTTGAATTGTGGTATAACGGAACACCTGTTGACCCGCAGAAGTATGTTACCTTCTGAGACGGACAGTTGAAGTTATGAGTTTACTTACAGCATCTGCAAGAATATTTGCAGCCTACACCGCTTCCCGTGTTCGAAAACGGAGCGCAAATGCTTTAACCACTCAGCAGAAAATTTTTCGTTCGCTGGTTGAAACAGGAAGCAAAACTTTTTTTGGAAAGGAACACGGAATGAATTCTCTGATGCGCTATGATGAATTCAGAAAAAATATTCCTGTGAGAGGCTATGAAGGAATCCGGAAATACATAGAGAAAATTATTAATGGCGAAAGCGCTGTATTGTGGAAGGGAAAGCCGATGTATTTATCTAAAACATCGGGCACAACATCGGGAGTAAAATATATTCCCATCACGAAGGATTCTTTGCCCAATCATATCGGCACCACGCGCGAGGCGCTGGCAATGTATATCCATGAAACCGGCAAGACAGACTTCCTCAAAGGCAAGCTGATTTTTTTATCAGGCAGCCCTGAACTTGATTCTAAAAATGGAATTCCAACAGGGAGATTATCAGGAATCGTGAATCATCATGTGCCTGCGTACCTGAAGCGAAATCAATTGCCATCATACAAAACAAACTGCATCGAAGATTGGGAAGAGAAAGTGGAAAAAATCTGCGATGAAACTATCGGGCAGAATATGTCTCTCATCAGCGGCATTCCGCCCTGGGTGCAGATGTATTTTGATAAAATTACAGAGCGCACAGGAAAAAAAATCAAAGATACCTTCCCGGGATTTTCTCTTTTTGTTTATGGCGGAGTGAACTATGAGCCATACAGGAAAAAACTGGAAGACAGCATCGGCAAAAAAGTGGATGCTATTGAATTATATCCCGCTTCTGAAGGGTTCATTGCTTACCAGGATTCTCAGAAGAGAAACGATTTACTGTTGAATACAGATTCGGGAATCTTTTATGAATTTATTCCTGTCTCAGAATATTTTGAGCCGAATCCACTGCGAGTTTCATTAAGTGATGTAAAGACCGGGATTAATTATACAATTGTGCTGAGCACCAATGCCGGCCTGTGGGCATACTCATTAGGCGACACGGTAAAATTCACTTCCATAAATCCTTACCGTATTTTAATCACAGGCAGAATCTCTCAATATATTTCTGCATTCGGAGAGCATGTAATTGTGGAGGAAGTGGAACAAGCTCTGCTTAAAACGGTTTCGGAATTTCATGCCGAAGTGGTTGAATTCACCGTTGCCCCACAGGTCAATCCACAAGGCGAGCTTCCCTATCATGAGTGGTTCATCGAATTTTCCAAACCACCCGATGATATTAAGAAATTCGGTTCAGCGCTTGATGAATCACTTCAGCAGAAAAACATTTATTACCGCGATTTGATTGCAGGGAAAATAATACAACCGCTGAAAATCCGTTTATTACAAAAAGACTCCTTTATCCGTTATATGAAATCCATTGGTAAACTGGGCGGGCAAAATAAAGTGCCCCGGCTTGCAAACGACCGGAAAATTGCAGATGAAATTGCGCATTATGGTCTCCGTTAGTACTTTTTTTATTTGTACATTAGCTATTCGTACCCAATACTTATTTTCGGCAACTTAAAATTTTCTAGATTTTGAAAAAACGTATCGCTATACTCGGTTCAACGGGAAGCATTGGAAAGCAGGCGCTTGAAGTGATTGAAAGCCAGCCGCAGCATTTCAGCGTTGAAGTCCTCACCTCAAACAACAATGCCGAACTTCTGATTGAGCAGGCAAGAAAATTTAATCCCAACGCTGTTGTTATAGCCGATGAAAAAAAATACGCGGAAGTAAAAAAAGCGCTTGAACCAACCGGCATTAAAGTTTTTGCGGGTAATGATTCGTTGTCACAAATCGTTTCTCTCGATTCTATTGATATTGTATTAACCGCGCTGGTAGGTTTTGCAGGATTGAAGCCCACGCTTGAGGCAATCAAAGCAGGAAAAGATATTGCACTTGCTAACAAGGAAACACTTGTTGTTGCAGGAGAACTTGTAACCACGCTGGCTAAAGAAAAGCAGACGCTGATTATACCGGTTGATTCGGAGCACTCGGCAATTTTTCAATGCCTGGTTGGTGAAACAGGAAACCGGGTTGAAAAAATTTACCTTACCGCATCGGGGGGACCTTTCCGCGGCAAAGACAAAAATTTCCTGAGCGCCGTCACCCGCGAACAGGCTTTGAAGCATCCTAACTGGACGATGGGCAATAAAATCACTATCGATTCTGCTACGCTTATGAATAAAGGACTTGAGATGATTGAAGCAAGGTGGTTGTTCGGCCTAAATCAATCACAGATTGATGTTGTGATTCATCCTCAATCTATAATTCACTCCATCGTTCAATTTGAAGATGGCTCCATGAAGGCGCAAATGGGTTTGCCTGATATGAAACTGCCGATTCAATATGCCCTTGGTTTTCCCCGAAGAATAAAATCCGGTTTCAAACGTTTTGATATCACTTCAAATTCTACTCTTACGTTTGAAAAGCCCGATACAATAACTTTCCGTAACCTTGCGCTCGCACAGGAAGCATTAAGCCGGGGCGGAAATTTGCCATGTATTCTCAATGCTGCAAACGAAGTGGCAGTGGAAGCATTTCTTAAAAGCCAGGTTGGTTTTTTAGAAATGAGTGAAATGATAGAAGATTGTATGCATAAAATTTCTTTCATCCATAACCCGACTCTGGAGGATTATATGATGACGGATGGCGAAACGAGGAAACGCGCAACAGAACTGCTGCCGGCATAGTACAACGGAGATTTGTTCACTCAATTTCCACTTTTTATTTTCAAATTACTTCAATTAATAATCAATAAATAATAATCAATAATCAATCATAGATGAACGGTTTGGTGATGGCTGCCCAGTTACTCCTGGGACTTTCTATTTTAGTAATCCTGCATGAATTCGGGCATTATATTGCTGCGCGCGCATTCGGAATACGGGTCGAAAAATTTTTTCTTTTTTTCGATGCGTGGGGCATAAAACTTTTTAGCATTAAAAAAGGCGATACCGAGTATGGCATCGGCTGGCTGCCGCTTGGGGGCTATGTGAAAATTTCAGGAATGATTGACGAGAGCATGGACAAGGAGCAGTTAAAACTACCGCCGCAGCCCTGGGAATTTCGTGCAAAGCCAGCATGGCAGCGCCTTATAGTAATGATTGGCGGCGTCACCATGAATGTGATTCTTGGTGTTGCTATTTACAGCTATATACTTCTTCACTATTCCGGAAAATATCTTCCTATTGAAAATGTTACGGATGGAATCTATGCCTACGAACTTGGAAGAGATGCCGGGTTGCAAACCGGAGACAAAATTGTGAGCTTTAATGGCGAAAAGATAGAACGCTTTGAAGACCTTCTTGGCAGTAAAGTTTTGTTTGGCGGAAAATTTACCGTAAACCGCAATGGAAAGCTGCTGGATATAACTGTTCCGGGTGACCTTTATAAAACGGTTGGCAAAAAAGGAAAAGGAAGATTTATAGAAGCTCATAATTACGTTTTTTATGTCGACAGCGTTGCCAAAGATTCTCCTGCGGAAAAAGCGGGGTTGAAAAAGGGCGACAAAATCATTTCTGTTAATGATACATTAATAGATACGTATGGGTTTTTCAGGGAAATGATCGGAGCAAACAAAAACAAAATGGTCGCATTGAAAATTTCAAGAGGTGGTTCCATCATGCAACTGCAGCCGCAACTCGATTCCAATGCCGTGCTTGGAATTTTTGCGACTCCTCCTGATTACAAATTGGCTGATTATTCCATAGCCTCCGCATTACGATACGGAAGCGCCGATGCATTCGAAACTCTTGTTGCCAATGCCAAAGGATTGAAGAAAATTTTTACGGGCGAAGAAGATGCCCGCGAATCGCTGCAGGGCCCCATAGGTATTGCTACCATTTACGGAAGCATCTGGGAGTGGCATCGTTTCTGGATTATCACAGGGCTGCTCTCTATGATTCTTGCTTTCATGAACATCCTTCCCATTCCTGCTCTCGATGGCGGGCATGTGATTTTCCTGGTTGTTGAAACGCTTACCGGGAAAAAATTCAGTGACAAATTCATGGAGAAGGCACAGGTGGCCGGAATGATTATCCTGATTTCCCTTATGGTATTTGCCACCGGAAACGATATCTGGAAACATATTATCAGGTAAATAAGTTAAACCTGTTTGCCGACAGGCATTATAGCGTTTACTTATTTACTTTAGATGAGAACCCTTCTGAAAATTGCGTTGCTCTTTATTGGGCTCGAAGTATTACCTTCTTTCACAAGTGTACTTCCGGGCGACTCTTCAAAAACCATTTTGCTTATTCCTTATCAGCCCCTGATGCATATTTCCGATGCCGATGCCGATATAGCGGAACAGTCTAAAATAAATGTGCGCCAGGTACGGGTGGTTATGCGCAATGCGCTGATAGAAAGGCTGACTTTTGCGCTGCGTGACAATTTTTATGTAAGACAGCTGACAGAAATAGGAACTGCAAAAGAAAAAGATGATTTGAGAAATTTTTATGATTCAGAAAGTTTTTATTTAAGCAGCCGCGATACCAGCATGAGAAATACTGCAACTGTTTCTTCTGATTCTGAGAATCCTTACTTCGGCATCTTCAAGAAAAGTTCTTCTCCTGATTACGCTTCGTCATATATGAGTGTATCTCTCGGTAAGCCAATTCTTTTTAGGGAGCTTTCTTCAGAATACAAAGCAGGTTATTTCCTGGTGCTTACCCAGTTTGAAATCAAAACGCATTACCACGAATGTATTGATATTCCCAATCATGTTTTCCGCAGAGAATTCCTGGTTCATTTTTCAGTTTTCGATGCTGAAGGAAAACAAACCGGTGGAACTGCAGTAAGCTACGATGCCGGTTCGGACATGGACAGCATAAATAAAATTACCGGCAATATTTTCCCTGAGCTGGCGGTAAAAATATGCAGATACGTTTCTGCGGCAACACAATAGTTGTTCCCTCCGTCTTAGTTTAAATATTTTTTTGTCGCGTAGATTGTTTTATACCTTTACGCGGCACGTTTAATTTTTATGTTGCGAAAATTACCGCTTCTTATTCTTAAGCAAAGAGTAGCTGCATTGGTGCTGCTGCTGGCCATAACAGTGCTGATGGTGATGGAAGCTGAGCAGGTGAAGTTCTCGTACGAAGGTGCAAAGCTTCTGCCTGCCGATAATCCCGTTTACAGGGAATATCTTTCCTTCAAAAAAACATTCGGTGAAGACGGTAGTGTAATGGTGATTGGCTTTGAAGGTGAAAATATTTTTCGCCTGGGTGCTTTTGCTAACCTGTATGACCTGAGCAATGAAATAAAAAAAATTGACGGGATACAGGAAGTTGTTTCTGTTGCCAAATGCTATCACGTAATCCGTAATGATTCGCTTCAAAGGCTTGAACTAAAGCCGCTGCCGGATAAAAAACCATCAACACAGGAGGAAGTCAATGCCATTGTCGACACCATCAAATCACTTCCGTTTTACAAGGGACTTTTGCTCAGCGACTCAGGCAGCGTTTCGCTTATGGCCATAACATTTAACCAGGATAAGTTAAATACAAAAAACCGCATTGACATTGTAAAAAGTATCAAAGAAAAAACCGATGCTTTTTGCGCCATATACCAGATTCCGGTACATTATTCCGGCTTGCCTTTCATACGCACCGCTGTGACGGAGAAAATTGTCGGCGAGATGAAATTTTTTATTCTTATTGCCATCCTTGTAACTGCTGTCATCCTTTTTATTTTTTTCAGAAACATTCTTGCCGTAATCTTTCCGCTCATTGTCGTTTGCATTGGAGTGGTTTGGTCATTCGGTACGCTGCATTTATTCGGATACAAAATCACTATTCTTACATCGCTCATTGCTCCACTTATTATTGTTATTGGCGTTCCCAATTGTGTTTTCCTGCTCAATAAATACCAGCACGAATTCGGGCTTCATGGAAATAAAATTAAAGCGCTTGCCCGTACTATCGAGAAAATAGGAGTAACTACTTTTTTTGCCAACATCACAACCGCTATAGGTTTTTTTGTTTTCTATTTTACACGAAGCGAAGTGCTTATGGAATTCGGAATCATTGCCGCGCTCAACGTGATGCTCACCTGGCTCATCGCCTTGCTGTTTATTCCTGTTGTTTATAGTTTTCTTCCTGCACCCAAAGAAAAACACATACGGCATCTTCAGAGAAAACTGTTGGTGCGCATACTTGGAAAAATTGATTCCTGGGTGCATCGGTACAGGAGAAGAATATACGCTGTAGTGTTTGCGGCGCTGGCTGTAGCATTTTTGGGCATTACTAAAATTACTACCACCGGTTACGTGGTAGATGACTTGCCTTCTGATGACCCTATCTACATGGACATGAAATTTTTTGAGCACCATTTTAAGGGTGTCATCCCATTTGAGGTAAGTATTGATACCAGGAAAAACGGGGGAGCCGTTAAGATTGGAACACTGTCGAAAATCAATCATCTTCAGAAAATACTTGCCGGGTATCCTGAATTTTCAAAACCGGTTTCGGTTCTTGAAGCAATAAAATTTTCGTACCAGGGGTTGAATAACGGAGACCCGCGCTATTACATACTTCCTAACGTGCAGGAATTAGCGAAGCTGTCCGGGTATTCGGCAACGGCAAAAGAAAACCAGAAAATGTTCCGCTCGTTGATTGACAGCTCGCGGCAGAAAACGCGCGTGAGCATCCAGATGGCTGACATCGGCACACATCGCATGAAAAAATTAGTGAAAGAACTGGAGCCGCGCATTGATTCTATATTCGATTCTTCCGGCTTCGATGTAAAAATTACCGGTAACAGCATGGTATTTCTGAGCAGCAATGATTACCTGGTCATCAACCTAAAGGAAAGTGTTGTGCTTGCTATTCTTCTCATAGCGCTGGTGATGCTTATTTTGTTTCGTTCTTTCAGAATGATTATTATTTCAATTCTTCCAGGGCTTATTCCGATTGTCATCACCGCAGGCCTAATGGGATTCTATGGCATCCCGCTCAAACCATCCACCATTCTTATCTTCAGCATTGCGTTTGGAATCGCCTCTGACGGTACCATGTATTTTCTCACAAAATACCGGCAGGAGCTGAAGCATCATGACTTCAGCATTTCGCGCACCGTTTCAAAAAGCATCAGTGAAACAGGCATCAGCATGATTTATACTACGGTAATTCTTTTCTGTGGCTTTGGAATTTTTGTTGCGTCCGGTTTCGGAGGAACGCAAGCACTGGGAATACTAATTTCCATAACACTTTTGCTCGCATTATTTTCCAACCTGATATTTCTTCCTGCATTATTACTTTCGCTTGAGAAAAAATTGATGACCAAAGCATTTATGCAGGAACCGCTGGTGCAGATTTATGATGAAGAGGAAGATGCCGAGTTTAAATAACAGAATAACCTATAACTTTCGCCCATGAAAGGAATTATTCTTGCCGGAGGAAGCGGCACACGCCTGCATCCGCTTACACTTGCCATGAGCAAGCAGCTTATGCCCGTGTATGACAAGCCGATGATTTACTACCCGCTTTCTGTTTTGCTTATGGCGGGCATAAACGATATTCTCATTATCTCCACTCCGCAAGACCTTCCGCATTTTAAAAAGTTGCTGAACGACGGTTCATCCATAGGATGTAAATTTTCTTATGCCGAGCAGGCAGTTCCTAACGGGCTGGCACAGGCATTTGTTATCGGGAAAAGTTTTATCGGGAAAGAAAAAGTTGCATTGATACTGGGTGATAATATTTTTTATGGTACCGGTTTGCAGCAATTAATCCGGCAAAATGTAAACCCCGATGGAGGCGTTGTATTTGCCTATCACGTTTCTGACCCGGAACGGTATGGTGTGGTCGAGTTTGATAAAAACAGCCGTGCTATTTCCATAGAAGAAAAACCTAAACAACCGAAATCCAATTACGCGGTCCCCGGATTATATTTGTATGACAACAGTGTGGTTGAAATAGCTGCGAAACTTAAACCGAGCGCACGCGGTGAATATGAAATCACCGATGTAAATAAAGAATACCTGAAGCAAAACAAACTGCAGGTCGCCATTCTTGATAAGGGTACGGCATGGCTTGATACGGGAACTTTTGCTTCGTTGATGCAGGCATCGCAGTTTGTACAGGTAATTGAAGACCGGCAGGGGCAAAAAATCGGGTGTATTGAAGAAGTGGCATACCGCGCCGGTTTTATAAATAAGGAACAATTAAGAAAAATTGCAGAGCCGCTGCTTAAAAGCGGGTATGGAAAATACCTGCAAAACGTGGCGGATGAATAGTGTTTAGCGCTTAAATGTCCCTGGCACATAGTTCTATAGGGAGAATTCGTAAATTCGTGCCCGACAGCCAATTGACAGAATGAAAACAAAAATATTGGTAACAGGCGGAGCGGGGTTCATCGGCAGCTCTCTTGCGGCGCGCCTGGCAGAAAATCCTGACAACCTTATCGTAATAGTCGATAACCTGCTTACCGGTAGAACGAGTTTTATTCCTAAATCGGTTCACAACAATGTTCGTTTTATTAAAGCTGATGTTAACGACTGGCAAGATGTATCCGGAATATTTTATGCTTATGCATTTGATTATGTATTTCACTATGCAGCCATTGTAGGCGTAAAAAGAACATTGACCATTCCTGTAAAAGTTCTCAACGACATTACCGGCATTCACAATATTCTAAGCTTATGCAAAAACACAGGGGTAAAACGAATCTTCTATTCATCATCTTCTGAAGTCTATGGTGAACCTGTGGAGTTTCCGCAAAATGAACATACTACTCCGCTCAATTCCCGTCTGCCATATGCTATTGTAAAGAATGTGGGCGAGGCATACCTGCGCTCCTATTATAAAGAGTATGGGTTGAGCTTTTCTATTTTCAGGTTGTTCAATACATATGGGCCAAGGCAAAGCATCGACTTTGTAATCTCAAAATTTCTTACGGCTGCGCTGCAACATAAAGACCTTACTATTTATGGTGACGGCAGCCAGACACGAACCTTCTGCTACATTGATGACCATTGCGAGGCCGTGCTCAATTTGTTTTACAACAATCTTTTTGTGAACGATGTAGTCAACATCGGTAACGATAATGAAATCAGCATGCTCGACCTTGCAAAATTGATAATACGCGTTACCGGAAGCAATTCTAAAATTGTTCATCTCCCTAAGCTTGAAGAGGGCGACATGACCAGGCGCAGGCCCGACATCACAAAAATGCATCAGCTTTTACAGAGAGATCTGACTCCGCTTGAAGATGGAATCAAAACTATTATCCATGCAGGAGAGTTTATCCATTCCTGATACCGAGGTGCGCGATGCCGGATTTTTCCGAAATCGCATAGAGGAAAACCTGCTTAAAGCGATCGGCCATTCCTCTCCTGAAGAACTGTATGCCCCCATGCGGTACATGCTTTCCCTCGGCGGCAAGCGAATGCGCCCGGTGCTTTTGCTCATGAGCAACGAAATGTTTGGTGGCAATTTCGAGGAAGCGATGCCTGCTGCTCTTGCTGTTGAAATGTTCCACAACTTTACACTGTTGCATGACGACATAATGGACAAAGCGCCTACACGCAGAGCTCAGCAAACCGTTCATGAAAAATGGAACAGCAATACGGCAATTCTGTCCGGTGATGCCTTGTTTGTTCAGTCGGTGCTTGAAATGGGAAAGTGCGATGAGGAAAAGCGCGGCGCTGTGCTCCGTCTTTTTCTAAACTCCGCGCTTAAAGTTTGCGAGGGACAGCAGCTGGACATGAATTTTGAAAAGCGGAATGATGTTTCGCTGGAAGAATATATTTCAATGATTCGCCTGAAGACGGCTGTGCTCATTGCTGCATCGCTGCAAATTGGGGCAATGCTTGCAGATGCTTCCCCGGAAGAGCAAAAAAATATTCATGCCTTCGGTGAAAATATCGGAATTGCATTTCAGCTGCATGATGATTTACTGGATATGTATGGCGATGAAAAGAAAACCGGAAAGCAAACAGGAGGAGATATTCTTGCCAGCAAAAAAACGTTTCTGCTCATAAAAGCATTGGAACTTGCCGATGACTCGCATCGGGGTGAGATCCGCAACCTGCTCTCCAACAAGCAGCTTTTGCCGGAAATAAAAATAAAACTGATGAAAAATATTTTTGACCGCCTTGCCGTAAAAGAGCATGCCACTAAAAGCATTAATGAATATTTCTCCAACGCATTTTCTGTGCTTGAAAAAATTAATGCGGATGAGGAGAGAAAAAAAATATTGCGCGATTATGTGGAGGGGATGAGAGGAAGAGAAGAGTAATTATTTGCTTTTACCAAGCTGTTTCATCAAATCCCAAATCGCAAAAAGTATTACCGTTTCTCCGGCGCAAAACAACAGCCAGTTAAAACTCTGCGGCACAAAACGCGCGACTGCATCCTGCAGTTTTTCTGAAGCTGTAGAATAGGCAAGCATCGTATAATCCTGGACAAAAGAAACCAGCACGAGCAGCGAACCGCAAACAAGAAGCCATAGCTGAAGCCGGGAAAATTTTACGGAATATTTTTTTGAGGAATAGAAAAATATTATTCCCGCAAGGAGCAGCATGGTTACAGAACAAATTACGGGAGCAACTACCGGTGACGCCCACACAACGGGAATCAGGAACAGAACATCCCACTCAAAAAAACCACCAGGCCACCCGAGCGACATCTTCAGCAATAGATAATACACCAAATCCCAGACAGCAAATCCCCAGATAAACCCTGCAAAGCGAAGCATTGATTTTTGAAACGCGGCGGCGGCAACTGCAAAAAGCATAAGCAATGTTGCCGCTTCGCGGATGAGCTCGGTAAAAAAAATTGAAGGTTCGAACGTTTTTAGAGGAAACAAAGCCAGTTCGCCCGGGTAATAAATCTTACGGAGATATATCACCACAGAACCCTCCACAATTCCAAATGCCGCTGCAAAAAGAGTGAGCCAGAAAAGCTTGTCACGAATGGTCATGATATCAAAAAAGTTATTTGTTATCAGTTATCCGTTAACGGAAAATCAAAT
Organism: Bacteroidetes bacterium 2013_40CM_41_45; assembly: GCA_002215675.1. Classification (GTDB taxonomy): domain Bacteria; phylum Bacteroidota; class Bacteroidia; order AKYH767-A; family 2013-40CM-41-45; genus 2013-40CM-41-45. The sequence goes on from NGFH01000001.1 coordinate 20,658, forward strand.
ATAAAATTACAGATAACTAATAATGGATAACGAATAACGATTCAATCCACATCCAGGTCGAAAAGTTTTTTCATCTCGTTCAGCTTCGGGTTGCGCTCTGCCAACCATTTGAATTTGTCAGCCGCCGAGTATGGCTTGTCGATCTTGTTTTCATCCTTCGCCACTTCTATGTTGAGCGTGAGAGAAGGCCTCCCCATTGACTTTCGCAGGTGTTCCATCAAATCGGGTTTAAGCAGGTTGAAATCTTTTTCAAGGGAAGCATTATCCACCAAAAAAGAAATCGCCTGCTCATCGCTCCACTTGGGTTTTCGTTTCGTCATGGCAGAATGCAGGGCCATTTTGCCTTGTTTAAAAAGTTTTTCGCCAAAAATATTCCACAACTGCTGAAGAGGGGGCTTAGCCGTTTCACTTAGAACATCATCCAGTCCGCTCGCTTCTAAAAGTGAAGACGAAACTGCTTCAGAAGTTTGCGGCTGCTTTATAGATGACTCTTCCTTGATGGAAATAGTTTTCGGAACAACAGATAAACGTGCTTCTGCCGGTTTAACGGGCTGTGGTTCTTGTTCATGCGCAACAGAAGGCGTTGCAGGTTTTACATCATATGCTTTCTGCGATAGGACTGCTGCCTCGATTTTAGCTGCAGGTTCTTGTGCCTCTACGCTACTTTTTTTTTTCTCCTCCTCAACCGGAATTAAAGACGGCTTCGCCAGCATGCACATTTTAAGAAGTGAAAGTTCAACATGCAACCGCTGGTTCTGCGCAGAGCGATAACTTGTATCGCAGCGGTTTGCTTCTTCCAAAAGTGTAAATAACAAGGCCGGAGTACATTGCTGCGATTGGGACAGATATTTTTCGCGTATGCCTTCGCTCACTTCAAGCAATTCAACGGTAACCGCGTCTTTACATACTAGCAGGTTACGGAAGTGAGACGATAAGCCAGCAATAAAATGATGCCCGTCAAAACCGATCGCAAGAATTTCATCGAAAGTCCGAAGCACGGAGGAAGTATTTCCTGTCAGAATCTCCTCTGTTACCCGGAAAAAATAATCATAGTCGAGAATATGCAGGTTATCTATGACCGATTTGTAGGTGAGTTTGTTTCCGCCAAAACTTACCAGCCGGTCGAAGATGGAAAGTGCATCGCGCAGTGCTCCGTCTGCTTTAAGAGCTATCATGTGAAGCGCATCTTTTTCTGCATTCACTCCTTCATTAGAAGCAATCAGCGCAAGATGGCTGGCAATGTCATCAACTGTTATTCTTCCGAAATCATAAATCTGGCAACGAGAAAGAATAGTCGGGATGATTTTATGCTTCTCGGTTGTCGCCAAAATAAATACAGCATAAGATGGCGGCTCTTCAAGGGTTTTCAGGAATGCATTGAACGCACTTCCCGAGAGCATGTGAACTTCGTCTATAATATAGACTTTATATTTTCCGCCTACCGGGGCGTAGCGAACCTGCTCAACGAGGGAACGGATATCTTCAACCGAATTATTGGAAGCGGCGTCAAGCTCAAAGATATTCAGTGACTGCCCGCTGTTGAATGTCTCGCAGGATGTGCAGGTATTGCATGGTTCAAAATCAGGAGTAACATTCAGGCAGTTGATTGTCTTGGCAAGAATACGGGCGCAGGTGGTCTTCCCTACTCCGCGCGGGCCGGTGAAAAGAAATGCATGGGCAAGGTGATTATTGCGGATAGCATTTTTAAGGGTGGATGTAATAGCTTGCTGGCCAACAACGGTATTAAACGTCATCGGGCGATACTTGCGGGCCGATACAACAAAATTTTCCATGGGTGAAGGGGAACAAATGTAAATTTTTATCCCTATAAATTTCAGGACGAAATAAAAAGACAAAAGCCCCGATACGAGGCTTTTATCTTTTTTAATGAAAGCAAAAATTAGAATGTTCTTACTACACTGTAAGGATTGCCATTTACTGTAAACGTAATTAAAACATACAAATCACATCCATTGCTGATATTACCGCTGGCATCACTTCCGAAATCAAGATGGCGGGTTGGGTGCCCGGAGCGGGTGAAGTCCAACGAACCAATATAGAAAGGATGGCGGCCATTAATGTTGCACGCCGATCCAAAATCGCGAATCATCATGCTTGTAACGTTCACAGAAAACGACTCGGTGACATTATTATATACCCTGGTTCCTGTTGCGCTGCCGGTGATGCCAACTCTGGCCTGCAACCAATCAATCGGAATATTATCATTCGCCGGGAAGTTTACAAAATCGCTGGCCGGACAAACAGAACTTGTGTTCAGCAATTCCTTTGTGCGGTCGCAGCTCCAGCTAATTACAGCACCGCTCGGCCTGGTAATACTGATATCAGCCGTTATGTGCCATGTTTCGTTTGTAGTAGAAGGATTATAGGTATTAGGGTTACCACCGTTGGTTGTGTTGGTTATGGTTTTATTGATGATGTTTACCTGGTTTCCGTCAACAACATAATTGTTGGAAGTTACTGTACAACTGAATCCCGGGTCGCGATAATGCCGCGAGCCAACAGGTGAAGCAGAATAATTGAAGGTAAGAACACCGCTTCTGGTCCGCCCGTCAATACAGGTATTACCGTTAAAAGTAACGGTAACAATATGGGTTACGGAATCGCGGACAACGGTTGCGCAAGAGGACAACACCGCAGAAGCATCTGCCAATCTAAAATTGCCGAGCGAAGTGTTACCATCGGTCGCCTGGCTGCCTATGGCAATGATGTCGCTCGAAACATTTTCTGCCACGGCATTGTCTTCTGCCGACGAAGTGTCTTTATCAACTTCTACTGATTGCTCTTTCTTGCATCCCGAGAGGGCAATAACTGCAAGTGCAGCTAAAAATAGTGATTTAAATAGATACTTTTTCATTGTATTCTTTTTTTAGGAGTTAATTATTTGTCTCTTTGATTTGCGCCAGGGCAGAGGGTTTAACGCTTATGAAAAATTTTTGTTTAAAACTGTGTTGGTAAATAGAAATGCAAAGAAAAGCCACTCCGTTCATTAAAAAATACTTTTGAACGTTTTACGTTGAAACTGAAATTTAAGTCGCAGTGAAGATATTTTTAAGCACCCTTTGCCTCATGGCATTTTCATGCTTTTACCTGGCAGCGCAAAGGACGTATATTTATATAGACCCTGAATTGCCATACAAAACCGGCCTGGAACTTTTTGAAAAACAAAAATATGCTGCAGCACAAAAAGAATTTGCAAAAATTTCCGAGAGCAAGGAGCTAATCCCGTTAAACACCCTGGCAGAGGCGGAATATTATTATGCCGTCTGTGCTATGGAGCTTCATAATAAGGATGCTGAATACCTGTTGGTGAAATTCACCGAACATCATAAGGAAAGTCCGCGGGTAAATATGGCGCGGTTTTACCTGGGAAAATTGTTCTACCGCCAGAAAAATTACCGCAAAGCAGCGCAATGGTTTGCCGAAACAGATGTTACAGATTTTAATGAAGAGGATTTAGCGGAATATCATTTCCACAACGGCTATGCAAATTATAACCTGGGCGAATATGAAAAAGCTTCTAAATCGTTTGCAGAAATAAAGGACAAGGACACAAAATATTCTGCTGCTGCCGGGTATTACTACTCCCACATTGCTTACCTGAACAAAAATTACGAGACAGCCCTCCAGGGTTTTTTGAAACTAAAGGACTCTGAAAATTTCGGCCCTGTTGTTCCGTTTTATATTGCCCAAATTTATTTTCTCCAGCAAAAATACGATGCACTGCTCGAGTATGCTGTTCCTCTTCTTGATTCGGGCAGCGTGAAAAACCGGGCGGATATGCTGCGCCTTGTTTCCGAAGCGTATTATAAAAAGTCAATGTTTGACAAGGCAATTCCCGGACTGGAAGAATACATTTCTCTTTCACCTAATGAAAACCGGACGGATTTTTACGAGCTTGCTTATTGCTATTACAAAACGGGCAATTGCAAAAAAGCAATCGAGAATTTCAAAAAAGTAACCGACCTTAATGATTCACTTGCGCAAAACGCCTACTACCACCTTGCCGACTGTTTCCTGAAAAGCGGGGATAAGAGCAGCGCAAGAAATGCATTCCTCGCGGCTTCGAAAATGAAATATGATAATACTATTACTGAAGATGCCATGTTCAGCTATGCAAAACTCACATATGAAACCTCGCTGCAGCCGGCAGCCATCGATGCATTCAGGAACTTTATAAAAACGTATCCCGAATCTCCACGCATGGATGAAGCCAACGAAATGCTGGTGAGCATTTTTACAACAACCAAAAATTACCGCGATGCGCTTACGACCATCGAGTCCATTAAAAACAAAACGCCAAAAATAAAAGCAGCATATCAGAAAGTTGCTTATTACCGGGGAGCAGAATTATTCAGCGATAATAAAACGGCTGATGCCATTGTGCTCTTTGATGCCGCTATCCATGAACCGGCGGATGCTAAAGTTTCCGCGATGGCAATTTACTGGAAAGGCGAATCACAATACAGGCAAAATGAATTCGACAACGCCATAAAATCCTATACCGATTTTATGTACAGTCCGCCCGCCGTAACCATGAACAATTACAATACAGCGAATTACAACATAGGGTACTGTTATTTTAAGAAAGAAGATTATGCTAATGCGCTGGTATGGTTCAGAAAATTTATCCGCGAAAAAAATCCGAATGACGCTGCGCGGTATAATGATGCACTGCTAAGAATTGCCGATGGATTTTTTGTGGAGAAAGATTATCCGGGCGCCATGGATTATTACGACCGGGCCGTTAGCGGCAAAACAAAATCAGCCGACTATGCACATTTCCAGAAGGGAATTATCCTGGGGCTTCTTGGAAAGAACAAGGAAAAAATTGATGCGCTTGAGAATATCCTCACTAAATATTCTTCCTCGCCTTACTTTGATGACGCACTTTATGAAACCGCATTTGCAAATTTTCAAAGCGGTAACGGCAGCGAAGCACTGAATGGTTATAAAAAAATAGCGAGTGATTATCCGCAGAGCAGCTATGTAAAAAAAGCGCTGTTGGGTGAGGGGCTTGTTTATTACAACAACAAAGAAGACGAACTGGCGCTGCAGACCTACAAGCAAGTGATTACGCAATACCCATCAAGCGGGGAAGCAAGAGAAGCGCTGGCACAGATTGAAAATCTTTATGTAAAGATGAACAAGGTTGATGAATATCTGGCTTATGCCAAAACTATTCCTTCGCTGAGCATCACTAGCGGCAAGCAAGACACCCTCACCTACCGGTCGGCTGAACTGCGATACACCGGTGGCGATTGTGATAAGGCGATTGCAGAGTTTGAAAATTATCTTTCAAAATATCCCAACGGAAGCTTTGCCCTTAATGCTTCTTTCTACCAGGGGCAATGTTACTACCAGCAGTCGAAATACGATGAGGCTTTGCAGGGCTTTTTGGTCGTGCTCAACGCGCAGAATAATTCTTTCACCGAAAAATCGTTACTCAACTGCGCTGCTATAAATTTCAAAATAAAAAAGCAGTATGCCGATGCGCTTACATTTTATTCGCACCTCGAATCATCTGCCGACTTTCCTGAAAATATAACATCTGCTATTGCCGGGCAAATGCGCTGCCATTTTCTTCTTCAGCACTATGAGCAAACCATTGCACAGGCGCAAAAGCTGCTCGGCATGACAGATGTTTCTCCCGAACTGCTTAATGAAACACATCTTCTTTATGGTGAATCATCCTACTACATGAATGACTTTACCACAGCGCAGCAGCAGTTGTCTTTTCTCTCAAAACTTCCCGGCAGTGAAGCCGTTGCTCAATCAAAATATTATCTCGCGCTGATTAATTTTCAGTTAAAGAATTATAAGGAAAGTCATAAAATTTGTTTTGAAGTAATAAACCAAACCCCGTCTTACGATTACTGGGTGACTAAAAGTTTTATACTGCTTGCTGATAACTATGCTGCCGTTGGCGATACGTTCCAGGCAATGGAGACATACAAAAGTGTCATGGAAAATTATGAACGTGCTCCGTCAGACCCGGACGACCTGAGAGAAATTGCAAAACAAAAGGCCGATGCTATTAAACCAAAGGGGCCTGCGCAAAAGAAACAGGATGAATTTATTGATAAGGATGAGGAGGAATTGAAATGAGAATTAGGGTAATTCGTCAATTTGAAAATTTGAAAATGAGTCGCATATTTATAAATTGGTTTTTCACTGCATTGTTAATTCTCGCGGGGTCAACCTGTTTGGCGCAAACTAAAGATTTGGGAGAGCAGCAATATGTTGTGGTTAAGGATTATAAACCCGTGCTTGCAGAGTCTTTTAAAATTTCTGATGCTCCCGGCAAGGATACTTCAACATCAACACCTCCTTCACTTACCTATTCTATTTCATCACATCCTGCTCCCACCTCGCTTGAAGTATCGCCCATTAAGCCGGTTAAAATTAAAGACGAAAGTATTTCCAAACTATATCACTCGCTGGCAAAAATCGGGGTAGGTAATTATGGCACAACGTATGGTGAGGTATTCGTAAACAGCACCCGCTCCAAGACATCTTCCCTGGGATTTCATTACAAACATTTTTCTGCTTCTCCGGGATTGAAAGATGTGGGCTCGGCGGGATTCAGCGACAATAGCGCTTCGCTGTACGGAAAACTTTTTCTGGACCGTTCGGTTTTTTCTGCGGACTTAAATTATGACCGGAATGTGGTCCACTACTATGGCTTCAACACGAACGATACAATGTTCGACAAAGCAGACACAAAGCAACGTTTCGGCAATTTTAATATTGCGGTGGGGCTTAAAAGCAACAACATTGAAACAAAGGACCACCTGGACCATGACGTAAGCATTACATACAATACGCTCAGCGATTTGTTTGATGCAACTGAAAATAATGTGCGCGTACAGGGAAGCGTTGGTAAAAATTATTCCGGAAGATATTTTATGGTGAAGAGCTTTTATGATTATAACGGCTATTCACGCACCGGCTATGATAACTCACACGGATTATTCTCCATTGCACCCTCGGCTCTTTTGGTGAATGACGGTAAACTAAACCTGACTGCAGGCCTACGCCTGGATATTGATAATACTTTTATCTCTGCTGTGCATTTTTATCCCGAAGGAAATGTAAGTTATACCATTGGCGGAAACATCATTACATTTTTTGCTTCGCTCAGTGGTGGCGTTGAAAAGAATACGCTTCGTTCACTTACCCTTACCAATCCGTACATCGCAACAAATGACCTCGGCCTGCTGCTTCGTTATTCCAACAACCAAACCGATTTTCACGGAGGGGTGAAAGGAAATTTCAACAATAAAATATTTTTTGCTGCAGATGCGCGGTTCCTCGATACGGAACGGCTTCCGTTGTTCGTCAACAGTTCATTTGCTGAAGGGATTCCGAAAATGAAAGTGATTTATGACGATGCAACGCAAACCCAGGTGCATGCAGAAGTTGCTTACCATTCAGCAGAAAAATTGCGGCTGTCTCTTTCAGTCCTGCATATTATTTATGACATGCTGCACGAAGAAAAACCATGGCATCTGCCTGCCACAACTGTTACTGTAAGTGGCAATTATAATCTTGGAGGAAAAATATTTGTGACCACTGATATATTTTTCCGTGGCAACACTTTTGCGCCTGACCCTGAAATACCGGGCGGCATTATCAAACTGGATTCGTGGACAGATGTAAATTTTGGAGCTGAGTACCGCTATTCAAAAGTGCTTTCGGTTTTTGTCAAACTGAACAACCTCGGTTTTTCGCGTTATTATTTATGGAACAGCTATCCAACCGAGAGGTTAAATGTACTGGGCGGGTTGACGTATGCATTTTAAATTTTGGCTGAACCCGCCTCTAAATAAAAAACCTCCCCGAAAATTCAGGGAGGTTTTTCTACGTATCTATAAAATATTATTTTGACACTACAAAACGCTGGGTAACAACCCGGCTTTCTGTTTTAATGCTGATGAAATAAATTCCGGCATCAAGCCCGCGAATATTGAAGCGTGCCCGCCCGCTGAAATTATTTCCTGTTTCCTTAACGGTTTTGCCAAGAACATCGGTGATAGTCACAGTAGCATTTGCATTGTCAACGCCATTGACATAAACCGTGATTTCATCTGATGCCGGATTAGGGAATACTCTTATGCTATTATCTTTTGCCGGTGATTCGGGAACGCCTACAAACAACGCATCATCAAACTGTATGTTGTTAAAATAGTAGAACGTTGCAGGGTCTTCTCCCGAGCCGGACACATTCGGGCGCGCAACAACAACAGGCACAAGTGAGGCATTATTAGAATTGTTTCTTAATGATGCTACAGAAACGGAAGGATAATAAGATGGGAAACCACTGAGGTGCGGGTCCCACACAAGGTCACCAAGGGTGAAATCTGTAGTCGGAGACCACATTCCGTTAGTTACATCGAGCCCCTTTCCCCAAAGTTCAGGTTGTGAATTATCACCACCGGTAACTATGGGATCAGAGTCCGACCATATAAAAAATACTTTGTCGCCGGAGGGCGACCTGGATAGTTGAGGACGATTATCTGTGGTGTAGCTGCCGGTAGCTGCAGCAGCAACATTTCCGCGGAACGTCTGAACGCTGTCTGCAATGGTGGCAGTCCAGGTTGATGATGAATTGTTATATGAGAAATCAAACAAGTTTAATGTTAAACCACTTTCGAGGGAATGACCCACTCCTGAACCAATAACAGTGGCGTAGTGGGGGTTTCCATACATATCAACAACTATATCAGCGTCAAAAGCAGTTGAAGGAATGCCTGAGCCACCCGGATCCATAGTAGCCATTACAGAAGGGAATGATGTAAGGTCAAGGTGAATAGGCCCCGTCCAGTTTGCACCGCCATTGGTGGTGCGATAAAAGATAGGTTCATAAACCTGGTTTGCATTTGGGATTACATCAGCCGAAGTTGCAACCCATCCATTCATTCCCGAAGGGTCAAAACCAATTACAGGGGTAATATTAAATGTGGCTGCTCCGTCAAAAGTCAGTGGTAAATTTAAATGCTGCGTAATAGACCACTCTACATCTCTAGTGAGTGGATTCCAAATGCCTTTATAAAGTATAAGAATAGAATCAGCAGCTCCAAGGTCATCAAAATCTACGGCCCAAAATTCTCCCGGAAGTCCGTTACAAAGTGATGCGGTAATTCCGACATTGGCATTGTTTTGCACGACATTGGTTTCTGTCCAGGTCGAAGTATCACCATTCGATTTAAATACACCTGTAGCACTGCCGTCCCAGGTATCAGCTGTAGTGGAGCCATTGTGCCATGTCCCGAAGTACACTCCCCATAAGCTGTCTTGTATTGTGTTTGCGGGAGGATTATAGAAAGCAACCATGGGATAACGGGAGTTGATTCCGCCAACTAACTCGTCTGCTAATGGATTCAAAGGACCATTGTCATTGCTAAATGAAGCACCTTTGTCTTTGGAAATATCGTACCGGTACTGCGACTTGGTAAGTCCGAAAACAGCCGGGTCTTGGCGATGAATGAAAACCACTGTGCTCAAAGCATCATTGGCAGCCACCACATTACATTCGCCACTTAAAACAGTTAAAATATTTGCAGACGAACCCAGGTTTACATAAGAAATGGAATTGAGTGCTTTACTTCCCTGCTGATAACTCATCTGCGATTTAGCGGGCTGCTGGGCGGCAATAAAACTTTTTGCCTTGTAAGGTGCATCAATCATAAAACTCTTGTCAGGAGCTTTTAACGGCTTGGTGCTTTGTGAAAAGCTATAGCCGGCACAGGTAAGAGCAAGAATTGACAAAGTAATTTTTTTCATGATAAGTGATTTTTAAGTTAGACGATTCATTGACTATGATGATGTAAAATTTTTATTAAGGGGAAACAAAAGTAGAAAGAAATAATTAATGGCAAAAAAGAAGAGGGGAAACAGGGTTCTGATGCTATTTTACTCTGCTCAATTTCACCATGTTAGCCGTTCCGCGCTCCGAAAGAGGGATGCTTGCAATATTGACAAGAATGTCGTTTTCCTGGAGAATTTTCTTCTCTTTTAAAATCTTCTGTATGTCAGAAATGGTTTCGTCTGTGCTTACATAACGGTCGTAATAGAATCCCCGCACACCCCAGACTAAACTCAAAACAGTAAGCAGCGGGAGGTTATCTGTAAAGATAATTACGCTTGCTGATGGCCGTTGCGAGGTCACCCGAAAAGCCGTATAACCGGAGCGTGTCATACCTGCAATTACTTTCGCTCCCACCTGAGATGCCATCGCACATGCACTGAAGCAAACCGAATCTGAAATGAAGGTCGGAGAGTCTGCAGCTGGCTGGTGCAGTCGGTTATACTTGTAATTCTTTTTCTCAACGGTGGCAATGATGTTTTGCATGTACTCCACTGCTTTCACCGGGAACTTGCCAATCGAAGTTTCTCCGCTCAGCATCACTGCATCCGCACCGTCAATCACCGAATTTGCAACATCGTTTACTTCAGCGCGCGTAGGACTGTAGTTTGTAATCATACTCTCCATCATCTGCGTTGCAATAATGACAGGGCGCGATGCCTGCAAACATTTCTTCACCAGCATTTTCTGAATCAGCGGAACTTCTTCCATCGGCATCTCCACTCCCAAATCCCCGCGGGCTACCATTACTGCATCGGATTCCCTGATAATATTATCAATATCATTCAGCGCTTCTGGCTTTTCTATTTTGGCAATGACTTTTGTGAAGTTCCCTTTCTTGGAAATGATCTCTTTAAGTATGTGAATGTCCTGAGCAGTTCTTACAAATGATAATCCAATCCAATCAACATTTTGTTCCAGGGCAAATGATAAATCTTCGTGGTCTTTTTCCGTGAGTGATGGCAATGAAATTTTTGTATGTGGCAGGTTCACGCCTTTTCGCGGCAAAAGAGTTCCTCCGTTCACCACTACTGCCTTCACGGTATTCTCCATGTTGGTTTCAATAGCGGTAAGCTGAATTTTGCCGTCATCAATAAGGATATTTTCTCCAGCCTGCACATCGTGCGGAAATCGGTCGTAGTTAATGTGGATTTTTTCTTTTGTACCGGGAGTGTCATCGGTGGTAAGAATGATGCTCTCCCCTATCTCCAGTTCAATTGAGCCGCCTACAATATCGCCCACGCGAATTTTCGGTCCCTGTAAATCAACAAGCACAGCTGCATTGTGATTATGCTTCGCATTCAGCTTTCTGATGTCAGAAATTACCTGGCTGAATTCTCCATAGGTTCCATGTGATGAGTTAAGGCGAAACACATCCACACCGGCAATCAATAGCTCCTCTAGTATTTTTTCAGATGAAGATGCGGGGCCTATGGTGGCTATAACTTTGGTACGATTGAACAGCATATATAAGTTGACTAAGTTAATTAAGTCAAATGGTTAATTTAGGTTTCAAAAATTATTTTTTGATTAATAATTCACTCATCAAAAAATAAACCGCTCTCCCGTCTTGATTTTTTCCGGTTCCAGATGATATGCTCCCAGCACAACGGGAATAGTGCGCAGCTGTTTTTCAAGCTGTAACATCTCGTGCATCGGTACAGGTTCCCGCACCATAAAAAAGTAATCGATATTTTTGTATTCGGCAATAAACAATCCGTTTGATGTTTTATTTGTAAGAATAAAATATTCATTCCCGAAACCATCCTTGTATTCGAAACGCGATGTTTTGATTTTGTCTTTTCCTTTGTTGAGTGTCAGTTCCAAATCTCCGGTGCGTTCAAGCGAAAGATTCAATGCATGGTTCAGTTCAAAGCATAAACGGTAATCGTGGTGCTGACAAATAATACCAAACAGCATAAAATCATAAGCCGCCTTTGTGTCTGTCTTTAAAACATGCTTAGCCATAGTACGAATAACGGGTGCGAATAACGAATGGTTGCGAATTTACGAATTACGAATCCAGTGCTAATTGGAGCGCATTCGTAAACCTGCCTGCCATTGCGCTGGCCAAAGAATTGGCAGGCAGGTTCGAAAAGATTAGTTATTCGTACTCTATATGCCAAGGGCTTTGCACGCCATCTCCGAAGCAGTTTCCTCCGCACGCTTTTTGGAGAAGTCCTCGCCTTTGCCCGACTCGTTGCCGCCTACGAAAACAATTACACGGAAAAGTTTTTTGCCCCCGCTTTCAAATTCTTCAAAGAGCTCGAACAAAACTTTTTTCTTTTCGCGCTGGGACCAATTAATAAGACGGCTCTTGAAGCTCAGCTCTGTTCTTTGCAGTTCATCCAGGTCAACATGGTGGCGGATGATGCGGTCGAGAATAAATTCTTTTGCCCTGTTATAGCCATAATCTATATACACTGCCCCGATAAGAGCTTCAAAGGCATCACCATATGTTGAACGATGGAGCTGCTGCGCATTTCCCTGCGTGTTGATGAAAAAATCCATGCCTGTTTTTTTTGCAAGCCGTCCCAGGTGCTCGCGGTTTACCAGCTTGGAGCGCATCTCGGTTAAAAATCCTTCTTCCTGAAAAGGAAATTTTTTGAAAAGCATCTCAGCAATCACTGCACCCAGTATGGCATCACCCAGGTATTCCAACCGCTCATTGCTCGACTTCGTTCCATTGGCAGCGCCCGACACAAAAGTGTGGGGGGTGAAGGCAAGCTTGTAGAGCGAAACATTAAGCGGAACAAAACCCAAAAGATTTTTCAGCGAGCGGACAAACTTGCGCTCACGTGATAAATACAGATTGTACGCGGCTCTAAATAAGTTCAACAGTGAAAAAAACTTTCCGAATTCTATGTAGAAAGTCATTGGTCATTGGTCATTGGTCATTGGTTTTTTGGAACCTTAATTTTAATGACTAATGGCTAATGGCTAATGACTATTTATCTTCTATTCATTCATACTTCTTAAAAATCACACTTGCATTATGCCCTCCAAACCCAAAGGTATTGCTTAATGCAGCACGCACGGTTCTCTTCTGCGCTTTATTGAATGTAAAGTTAAGCCGTGAGTCAAACTGGGGGTCATCGGTAAAGTGATTTATCGTTGGGGGAATAATTCCTTCTCTAATCGCCATGATAGATGCGATGGATTCTATAGCTCCTGCTGCTCCCAGCAAATGTCCCGTCATGGATTTGGTCGAGCTTATGTTCAGCTTGAAAGCGCTGTCGCCAAACACGCTGATGATTGCTTTTGTTTCGCTGATGTCGCCCAGCGGTGTGGATGTGCCGTGAACGTTGATGTAGTCAATATCTTCCGGTTTCATTTGTGCATCTTCCAATGCCATACGCATTACGTTAAGTGCGCCAAGCCCTTCGGGATGCGGAGCAGTAATATGATATGCATCTGCCGATAGGCCGCCCCCCACTATTTCAGCATAAATTTTTGCACCTCTTTTCTTGGCGTGTTCCAGGTCTTCAAGGATGATACAGCCCGCACCTTCACCCAACACAAAACCATCCCTGTCCAAATCAAACGGACGTGAAGCCGTTTCAGGTGAATCATTTCTTTCACTCAAGGCATGCATGGCGTTGAATCCTCCTATACCTGCCTCGGTGATAGCCGCTTCCGAACCGCCCGAAACAAAAATATCTGCCTTGCCCAGTCGGATATAATTGAATGAATCAATCAGTGCATGAGTTGACGAGGCGCAGGCAGAAACAGTGGAAAAATTCGGTCCGCGAAAACCGTAGCGTATGGAGATATGACCCGGGGCAATGTCCGCTATCATCTTGGGAATAAAGAATGGATTGAAGCGTGGCGTGCCGTCACCTTTGGCAAAGTTGCTCACCTCTTCCTGGAACGTCCTAAGCCCACCAATACCCGCACCCCATATTACTCCCGTCCTGTCAGGATTCACTTTAGCAGGCTCAATGCCGGCATCTTTCAGCGCTTCATCGGTGCTGCCAATGGCAAAATGGACAAACGGGTCCATCTTGCGGGCTTCTTTGCGGTCTAATAAAGTTCCGGGGTCAAAGTTCTTTACCTCGCAGGCAAAGCGCGTCTTGAATTTTGAGGCATCAAAACGCTGTATGGGTGCGGCTCCGCTTTTTCCGCCAATAAGTCCTTCCCAATACTCTTTCAGGGAATTACCCAGCGGGGTAATGGCGCCAAGGCCGGTTACTACAACCCTTCGCAGTTCCATGATATTGAACCGGAAGTGTTATTTACCGGCCGATTTTTCGATATATTCTATGGCTTGACCAACGGTAGAGATTTTCTCTGCCTGGTCGTCAGGTATGGCTATATTGAATTCCTTTTCAAACTCCATAATGAGTTCAACAGTGTCGAGCGAGTCGGCACCAAGGTCGTTGGTAAAGCTGGCTTCATTGGTAACTTCCTTTGCCTCAACGCCAAGCTTGTCAACAATAATGGATTTAACTTTTTCTGCAATATCAGACATGGTAAAAGTGGTTTAAAAGTTTGTGCAAAGTAAACAATTTGTAATTGATAAAAACAAATGAAAATATTTTGTTAAAAGTTTAGGAAACAGCCTGTTGGATGTCTTACAATCCACCTGCCCGCTTTCCGGTCGCTGAAGCTCCCTACAATCGGGTTTAGCCGTCAGCGGTGGGAAGGCGCACAACCGTTTACATTATCATACCTCCAACGACTTTAGGGACTTTTACGACACTTAATTATTTATGTCCTTAATGTCCCACGTGTCCTTGAAAAACTTGCATGGCAAAAATAATAGCACACTGATGACCTGCCTGCCGATGCTAAAGCCCCGTGCTGTGGCAGGCAGGCACGGAAAACAGGGATTGACGCGGATTTTTTCTGCTATTTTCATCCTCCTGCAACTCTATCACTTGGATTGGGTTTTTTTGATTTAATAATTATTTGAACAGTAAATATAATTAATGAAAATCCAATCATTAAGTGCGGAATAAACGTTGGATAACTGCCCTGAAAAAATATTTGATAAAGAATTATTTCTGATAAGGTAATCAAAGTAAAAATAATAAAAGTAAATACCCAACTTAAAATAGATTTTCTTTTCAAGGAGATGAAAATTGTTCGCAAGATTATGAAAAGCCCAATTATACTAGGGAGTAAAAACCACAAATAAAACTCTGGGCTTGAAAGCATTTTTACTTCTGTGTTTTCAGTACAAATATATCAAACAGCACTGTCATGCTGACAAAGGTCAGCATCCCCTTGTTAGCGCTATTCTTACTTTCTTTTGCTTAGACCAAAAGAAAGTAAGCAAAGAAAAGTCAAGCCAAAAAAATGGGTCATCCGCACATGCCCTATGCTTTCCTCCCTTTTTTGGCGGGCGGGCGCGCAAAAAAAATCACTCCGTAAGAGTGACATACATGTAGTCCTGCGGGGATGTTCACAAACTTTTTTTGAAATTTAATAATTGAAACGTAGGTTTGTTACCCGTAATAATTTTTAATCTATAAAATATAAAAAATGCTATTCAAAGTAAATGTAGGTCATGCAGGTGTAATGACTTTGAAGGACGGCACCAAAGTAAACTATGGGGTAAAGAGAATTACTAACGATATGCAAACGATGGTGTACTACACAGGGAAGGGTTTGCGTGAAATGTTCAAGCCAAACATGAACGAAGAAGAAAAAGTAATTGCGACTGAATTGCAAAAGCTTGATGAAGGCTCCTTGATGAAGGTAGGAAATCTTGCGAAGATTTCTTTGACGGATATTAAAGAAATGGAATAATTTTTCGACTAACTGCTAATGGCTTTTGGAAATTAAATGCGTCTTGCGTGTTCAAGACTCATTCTTTGTTAGATTCTTTTCATATTCCTTACAATCTTTTAATAGCCTTAATATTTCTTCCTTTTCCTGGGTTAATGTACCTGGGATTTTTTCAACTGATTTTTTTACAGCCTCTAAATTATGTACTGCTTTTGAATCTAAAGATTTTACTTTAGCTAGTATTGCGTTTACACAAGTTCGAATGAATCTTTCCTCTTCTAATGCAATACCGTTATCTAAAGCGGCAGCCCAGTAATAAATGGCATGAGATTCTAATTTGCTAGACGTTGAATGAAGAGCTAGTGACCTGTTGATATTTTTTTCCATCCATAAGAATCTTCTGTCATATCTCAGGGTATGTTCTTCTACCGCTAGCGCAAGCTTCTCTTTCAGTATTCTTTGTATCTCCGGTTGTTTTTTTTCCAATTCCTCTTTAATAGCCTCGTTAATGTATTTGGTTGCGCCTTCTTTATTCCACCACCATTGATAAATTATAAGACCGCCTGCTATAGTCAACATTAGACCCGCGATGCCTAAAAGAGCATAAAGAGTATTTGTATAATAAGAATTCTGTTGCTCTAGTAAGGCTTTATACAGAGCAATAATTCGATCAGTGGATTGTGAGGAATCAATATTAATCATAAAGTTAACTTTGTCGATGTAGGAGTGTCATTTAGACAAATGTATCATTTTGAGAGAACTCCGACCGTTCGTGCATAGACCTGATTGAGGGGAGCTCCCGCGACCCGAAAGCAGGACGGTATGTTGTGAGAATTGGTGATGTTCATCTCCAATACTTCGACAAGCTCAGTATGGCAGGGTATTGATTCTTTCAACCAGAAACCAGAAACCAGAAACCAGAAACCAGAAACCAGAAACCAGAAACTGAATACATTTGCGGCATGGCTAATTCCGAAGACCTTTTTAAAAACATTATATCCCACGCCAAAGAGTACGGGTTTATTTTTCAGTCGTCAGAAATTTATGACGGGTTGAGCGCTGTGTACGATTACGGGCAAAATGGCTCGCTGCTGAAAAACAATATCCGCGAGTATTGGTGGAAGGCGATGGTGCAGCTCAACGAAAACATTACGGGTATTGACGCCGCTATTTTTATGCATCCTACTACGTGGAAAGCCAGCGGGCACGTGGATGCTTTTAACGACCCGCTCATAGACAACCGCGACTCGAAGAAACGGTATCGTGCCGATGTGCTTATTGAAGAGCACGTTGCCAAAATTGAAGCCAAGATTGAGAAAGAAGTGGAGAAGGCGGCAAAGCGTTTTGAAAATTTTGATGCGGTGCTTTACCGCACTACTAACCCGCGCGTGGCAGAATACCAAAAAAAGATTGATGAAATAAACCTGCGCTTTAAAACCGCCCTGGAGACGGGTGATTTGGCGGAAGTGAAACAGATTATTGTGGACTGCGAAATTGTAGACCCCGTGAGCGGCACGCGCAACTGGACGGACGTGCGGCAGTTTAACCTGATGTTCTCTACGCAGATGGGCTCGGTGACGGAAGACGCTAATGTCATTTACCTGCGCCCCGAAACCGCGCAGGGAATTTTTGTCAACTTTTTGAACGTGCAAAAAACGGGGCGCATGAAAATTCCGTTCGGCATTGCGCAGACGGGAAAGGCGTTCCGCAATGAAATTGTAGCGCGGCAGTTTATCTTCCGCATGCGGGAGTTTGAGCAGATGGAGATGCAATATTTTGTAAAGCCCGGAACAGAAATGGAATGGTACAACCGCTGGAAAGAAAAGCGGATGAACTGGCACCGCACTCTTGGCATCCCTGCAGAGAAATACCGCTTCCACGACCATCTGAAGCTGGCTCACTACGCCAACGCTGCCTGCGACATAGAGTTTGAATTTCCGTTTGGCTTCAAAGAGTTGGAAGGTATTCACTCGCGAACGGATTTTGATTTAAAAAATCACGAAAAATTTTCAGGCAAAAAGCTCCAGTACTTCGACACAGACGACAACCAAAACTACATTCCTTACGTGGTGGAAACGTCTATTGGGCTTGACCGCATGTTTCTTGCCGTGCTTTCACATTCATACAAAGAAGAAAAATTCGCCTCAGCGAATCCGTCCTCTGGCGGACTGTCTGACGGCTCTAAACGCGTTGTGCTGCAAATTCCGCCTTTCCTTGCACCAATAAAAGTTGGAGTGTTTCCACTAGTCGCCAAAGACGGCTTGCCCGAAAAAGCGCATGAGATTTTTAACACACTTCGCTACGAACAGCAATGTTTTTACGAGGAGAAAGATACCATCGGCAGGCGCTACCGCAGGCAGGATGCTATTGGCACTCCGTATTGCATCACCATCGACCACCAGACTTTACAGGATAACACCGTCACCCTCCGCGACCGCGATACGATGCAACAGGAACGAATTAATGTGAGCGAAGTAAGCAGGGTTGTGAATGAGAAAGTGGATGTAAGGCAGTGGTTGAAGAGGTTGTAGAGTGGTGAGTGATGATTGATGAATGATGAATTGCTTGCGTTGCGAGATTGAACGGATTCCTCATTCCGAGCGAACCCAGTGAGCGAGGAATCCCTCAAATTACCTTACAGAATATTATGAGCACACTATTTTTCACCCCTAAAAATTATTTCCTCCCTATCCAGTTGATGCAACTTTATTTTTTCTTCGCCTAAATTTTTTGCATATTTAATTTCTTCAACTTTAAATCCGGCTTGCTGAAGTCGCGAGACAAAATCTCTTCTTCCGTAATACCGTACATGGTCCTCCTGTCCGAAAAGTTTTTTGCGCTCTTGGGGATTTGTGACTGAAGCATCTTCCAGCGTGTCATTTTCTGAAAACGGAACCTGGAGTAAAGCCACTCCTCCAGTTTTCAGAACACGAAATAATTCCTGCATCGCTTTTTTGTCATCTTCAACATGCTCCAGCACGTGGTAGCAGATAATGAGGTCGAAATAATTTTCCCCGAAGGGTAGCTGCGTTATATCAAAACGGTTTTTGATGAGGGGATTAAAAATATCGGTAGGATGATATTCTATATTTTTCATCGCCTGCAATTTTTTCCTGATTGCAGACGAAGGAGAAAAATGAAGCACGCGAAAATTATTTTTCTCCCTGATTTTTATTTCGTTAACCAAGTAAAGCCATAAAAGGCGTTTGCGTTCTATGCTGCCGCAACGTGGGCAGAGATGGCTTTCTCCATTGTGTACAGGGATAAATTTGCTTGCATGAAATCCGCAAACGGGACATTGATACTTATTACCCGAATAAAAAACAGAAATTAATTTCCGCAGAAACGGTTCTGACCGAAAGAAAAAATCTTTCGGCAAAATAGCTTTAGCAAAAGATTTCAGGAAAGAATACACGCAGCTAACTTATGAAAAGTTGTATACGTGTGCCTCTCCGTCAGTTGACGGAAGGGATGGGAGGGGTGTTACTTTTTTTCGTCCTCGGGTTTTTCAATTCCTTTGGAAGCATCCTTAAATTCACGGATGCCCTTGCCAAGTCCGCGGGCAAGTTCAGGAATTTTCTTTCCGCCAAAGAGCAACAGCAGCGCAATAACGATGAGTATCATTTCCTGCGTTCCAAACACTCCAAGCAATATGTTCAGGGTTGTCATGTTTTAAAATTTTTACCAAAATTATGGCTTTTGTTCGATACACGAAAATAAACTTCGTTTAATCCTTTTTCATGAAGATTTTACCGGAATGTATCTGCAGAATTTACAATAGAGACCGACTTTACGTTTAAAGGGTAATTTTCAATTGATTTATCCTCTTCCAAAACCTCTTTCGGCAGAGCTGATTTCAGCACGTTTGAATAACTCATAGGTGAGGCAAGGTTGCTCTTGAGACTTTTTGCAAGCGGTTCGGCTTCGGTTTTATCAGTAACGATGGTAACACACATATTTTTTGTCTGCCAGTATTTTTTCATGGCATTGTTTACATCATCAAGAGTAACTTTTGCGAGAAGCGCATCCAGCTCACTGAGATAATTTTTGCGCCCGTAAAATTTAGAGTCCATTAAAAAGCCGAGTTGTTTTTGAGGAGTTTGTGCATAGAGTTTGCAGTAGCTGCGTAAAAATGTACGGGTCAGCTCAAAGTCTTCTTTCGTCATTCCATCATTGATGAGCTTATCCATTTCGTGTATTGCCATGCGTAGTGCAAAATGAGCATGTCCTACATTAATCTTTCCCAGTTCCGGATACTGCGCCTTGAGTCCTTTTGCGGTTTGCACAGGACGAATCCAAATGGAAAAATAATTTGACCAGCGGGGAACTCCGGTCACAGGAAGCATATTTGAGCCGCCATTATCATACCATTCAATGTAGCTGTAATCGCCATAATTCATTGAACGGGCTTCACGGATTTTCTGATAAAGGTGCGAATATGATTTGCGGTGCTCGCCCAGCCATGAATTGGCAACCATTAGCGCAGCAAATTCATCATTGCTGCGGGTAATATCCATTGGGAAGCCGGTAAATATTGCCGAACCTAATGCATTGTCTTTTGCAACGATTTCAACCTGGATTCCATCGGGCATTGCAGCTTTTCCTGCTAAAGGAAGTACAACCGCCGTGTTAGATAATTGGTTGACATCCGCTTTCAGCGTGTTCAGGAATTCGGGGGTGTAGTTTCCGGCAATGCCAATCATAACGTTGCCGCGGGTGAAATAATTTTTGTAGTGATTTTTCACATCGTCAAGCGTAATGTTCTTTACACCTTCAGAAGTTCCTTCTACCATGTGCTGGTAATTGGTTCCCTTAAAAAGAAAATCTTCCAATGCCTTCTTGCTGTATTCTTCATCGGATGAAGAACGAATCACCTGGTCAACATAATTCTGCTGGTTTGATTTTACACGCTTAAAGTCCTCCTCCGTAAAAGAAGGCGTCAGCATCAACCCTTTTACAATTTCATAAAAGGGGGTGAGAAAATCTTTATGCACGATAAAAGTAAAAACAGAAACTTCCTTATCGACCGAACTGCCGAACTCTGCAGCCCATGGATATACTTTGTCTTTGATTTGAGTGCTCGTCAAATCTTTTGTTCCTCCTTCAGTAATGAGTGAAGCTGTTAATTCAGTAAGCCCTTCTTTTCCTTTAGGGTCGCTGATGGAGCCGTTGCGGAACATTAGCTTAATGACGATAAGATTGGAGGCCGTGGTTTTGAGCTCAACTACTTCCTGGGCAAGCGAGACAATGCTTGACAGCAGAAGAGTTATAAAAAGAAATTTTATTTTCATAGATGAAACAGGTTAAAGTTGAGGATTAAAGTTTGGGTTTATCAATGGGTGTGCCGCCTGCAAACGGGCTGGTTGCCTCGGGTGAAATGGTGGCTATAGTAAGGGCCATTTTATCGAAATATTTTGTTGCCGCTTTGTTAAGGTCTTCGGCAGAAACTTTTTCATACATCGCATAACACCGGTTCAAAGATTCCGGGTCACCGGTAAGCCAGGTAAAATATGCGAGATTTTCTGCAATGGCATCGGGGCTGCTCATGCCCATTGCAAAGCTGTATTTGAGGTTCGATTTGGTTTCGGTGAGAAGCATGGAATCGAGCTTTTGGGTTTTCACGGCTTCCAATGCATTCATGATTTCATCTTTTACGTACTGCATGTCGGCAGCATTTACAAGCGTGGCATTTATGCTGAACAGGTACGGGTCCCTCGTAAAGAATGCACCTCCATTAAATCTACGCACCTTTTGCTCTTTCACTACCAGTTTTTTGTAAAGCTCAGAACGCTCGCTGAACAAAGCGTATGAAATAATATCAAGGGCAAATACATCCGTATTCGTATCGGTGTAAGCCGGGCCTTTAAAATTGAGCTGCACAACGGGAGGAAAACCAGGGTTCTGGATATGACAATACCGGGTCTGTGTTTGAGGCGGCTCGGGTGATACATTCGTCACGAAATTTCCTTTTTCCCATTTGCCGTAATACTGTTCGGCCAGTTTTTCCACATCTGCATGTTTCACATCTCCAATAACCAACAGGGTGGTGTATTCCGGACGGTAAAAACGTTTAAAGAATTCAAGAGAATACTGATACTGATTCGGCATATCAACAACGTCTTTAAAAAAGCCCATCGTGGTGTGCTTATATGTGTGGGAAGTAAATGCCGTGTCGTTCATCGCTTCATCAAGCGCTTCCATGGGGTTCGAAGAATTTTTTGTGTACTCGCCTTTCACTGCGCCTGCTTCGGCTTTAAAATCACCTTCGGAATATTTTAAATTCATAAAACGGTCGCTCTCCAGCTCAAACATTTTGTCAAGCATGGTCGCATTGCCCGTCATATGATAAACGGTGCGGTCGAGCCAGGTGTTTGCATTGGCAGATGCCCCGATAGATTTTAATACCACATCATATTTGTCTTTGGGATATTTCTCCGTGCCCCGGAACATCATGTGCTCAAAGAAGTGAGCGAAGCCGGTCTTACCCGGTTCCACTTCATCGCGCGAGCCTACACGGACCACGGCATAAAATGCGGCGATACCCGGGCTGTCGTATTCAACGGTTGCCACTTTAAGCCCATTGGGCAACTCCTTTTGATAAATGGTGTAGGGAAGAATTTTTTCTTCCACGGGTTTTTGTTTTCCGCAACTGTTCAGAAGTATTCCGAGCGATGCGATGGTTATTACTGCAAAAAGTCTTTTCATTTTATTCATATCGGATAAGATTAGGATATCAAACGGGCGGGCAAAAATATTATTTTATTCATTCGAGCCCTTCTGTTTGGTCGAGGTAAAGAAAAGGTTGGTCGAAAATGCACATATCGGGGCATTATTCGTCCTTCCATTCTTTGCCGGTAAGGTTTAGAAATACATCTTCGAGTGATGCCTTCTTGATTTCTTTTTTGCGTTCAAACCCGCTGGCTACCAGGTGGTCTATCAGCTTATCAGGAGTGTCTATAGAAACAATGTGTCCGCTGTCTATAATGGCAACGCGGTCACAAAGGTTTTCTGCTTCGTCCATATAGTGAGTGGTAAGCACAACGGTTGCTCCTTTATCGCGGATTTCGCGAATCAATCCCCAGAGGTTTCTGCGAGCCTGCGGGTCGAGCCCGGTGGTGGGTTCATCGAGAAAAATAATTTTGGGTTTATTGATGAGCGTTGTTGCAATAGAGAAACGCTGTTTCTGTCCTCCTGAAAGTTCCTTGTATTTCGATTTGGCTTTGTCTTCCAATCCAACCAAATGAAGCATTACTTGTGCATCGACCATTTCGTTATACAACCCGGCAAACAAATAAATCAATTCAATAAGATTCAGATTGGGATAATAGCCTGCCGACTGTAATTGCACTCCAATGGTTTGTTTGATGCGCTGTTTATCTTTATCAATAGACATTCCGTCAACATATACTTCGCCTGAAGTTTTTTCGCGGAGGGTTTCAATGATTTCCAGCGTAGTGGTTTTGCCAGCTCCATTGGGGCCAAGCAGCCCGAAAATTTCTCCCTCGTAAACATCAAACGATATTCCTTTTACCGCCTCCAGCTCTCCGTAGCGCTTTACAAGGTTGCCGACTTTTATTATCGTGTTCATGACTAAGCCGCAAAGAAAAGAAAATTAAAGAAGGTATTAAGCAGCGGAAGACAAAGTCGAACATTCATTAAATACTCTTCCAAACAGGGGAGGTTTTTCCCCAATACGAAGACTTATTTAATCATGAGCCCCTCACTCCAGTCTCTTAAATTGATGGCGAATGCTTATGGAATAGATCTTGAAGAAGTGTATGTCAATGTCTAAAACTCACGGCTCATGAAAAAAATTACAAAGATTATTGCATCAGTAATTTCCGGGGCAATAATTTCTTTAGCTGTCCATGCACAGGAAAATCTTCTTTCTTCGCAAGGTAGTCCCGTTGATAAGCAGATTTACCAGGTAGGAATTGGTGCGCGCCTCGGCAGCGGGCTTACGGTAAAGCGCTTCCTTAATCCGTCAACAGCGCTCGAGGGAATCCTTAGCTTTGGCTATAACACTTTACTGGTTACGGGTTTATATGAAAAACATCTTGACATAACTTCTGCCCGCGGTTTAAAATGGGTTTTTGGCTTGGGAGGGCATGTCGGATTTTTCCGTTATCTCGGATATTACTACTGGGTTTATGATTTTGGCAACCGTGTTTTTTATGAAAGGTCGCGTGACGCAACGGTGGCCGTTGCAGGTACCGATTTTATAGTAGGGCTCGATTATAAATTCAGGCGCGCTCCATTTAATGTTAGTCTTGATGCTAAACCCTTCATTGATTTCTATAAAGGAGAATACTCTTATTTTGATGGCGCTTTAAGCGTCAGGTTTGCTTTTTAAGCCAAGCTCTTTTGTTGATAACAGAAGGGCTTTTTTGCTTCACTGACAGAAACCTTGTCTATCATTTATTCGTTACTTTAGCATTCCTGTTTCGAAATTGTGAAAGGATAATAAGTTTGCGGGAGATATTTCGTTGCGGATTCTAAAACTAAAAGTATGTTGCTATGAAACATGCAACAACTGTAGTTGGTCACGCGCGGCAGAAGTGGATTCTTAAATCACTCTGTGTCATTACCCTATTATCATTTCAGCAATCAAAAGCGCAAACCGTTCTCTTTCAAACCAGCTTTGAAACGGGAGACCCGGTTCCACTTTACAGCTTAACCAACGGCAGTTATCTAACAACGTCATCCACTGAACCCTATACCGGGCTTGCCCATGCAGAACTTGTTGGCGGCTGCACAGGCGGTACTTCGGGTTGCTACAGCGCTTCCATTATTACTCCAACAGCATTAAATCTCCAGGCCGGAAAATATTATGAGGTTATTGTATACGGGAAAAATATTACCGGCACATGTTCCGTCAACAATTCGCTGAAGATTAAAAAAAGTGCAACTGCCACTAATACGGCCATGGTTGCAGCGACAGGTTCAGACCAGATATTGGGAACTTCAAACCAGCTTATTGTTTATGACATCTACAGAGGTATATTTACGGTAGCTGCCAATGAAACTAAATACATAGGAATACAAATGTCTTTTGCGGGCTCGGGCGGCTGTGCCGGCTCCGGTTGGAGGATAGATGATTTTTCTATAACGGAATATAACGGGCCTCCCTGCTCCTATTACTGTTATACTGAAGGCATATACCCCGATGCGGGCTATATTTCACAGGTCAGCTTAAATACGTTGAACCGTCCCAGCGGATTTGACGGCTATGCCTGCACCGGCATGAGCACTATTGTTCAGCGTACGCTGTCCTATAACCTTACTGTAATACGCTTCGATCCTTCCACCTATAATTTATATACGGCAGCATGGATTGATTATAACAGGAACGGAATTTTTACCGACCCAGGCGAACAGGTTATGATACCCGCAGCAAGCACTGCGAGTGGAAATCTGACTCGTGTTCAGAACATCACTGTACCCTTAACAGCAACACTGGGAATAACCAAGATGAGAGTGATGATGAAATATAATGTCGCTCCTACAGGACCTTGCGATGGTTCTTCTCCGTATTTTGATATTGAAGATTATGACGTAGACATTCAGCAGGAACCTATCCCCATGACATTTGTCTCCTGCACCGCAACCCAGGCAAATACAACATCGGTTAATGCAGGCGCTTACCGGCAGGAAGTTATCGGGGTACAAATTGTTACCAATGGAGAGTTAAGTCCGCTGAGTGCTACCTCATTTAATTTTGCAACAACGGGAACCACAAACCCTGCTAATAATATTTCCTTAGCGCAGCTCTGGTCAACAGGCACAAGCAATGCATTTGCTACCACCACGCAAGTAGGTTCAACCGTTTTAAATCCCAATGGAAACTTTTCCATTGTAACTACATTTACTCTTGCCAAAGGCACAAATTATTTCTGGCTTACGTATGACGTGCCTGCAACTGCCCCGGGCGGCAATGTAATTGATGCATGGTGCAATTCTCTTACGGTGACTACGTTGAGAACGCCAACAGTTGCCAATCCTGCCGGCTGCAGAGCTATCATTGCAGCTACACCTATGGTGTACGTATCATCCACTACAAAACAAAATATATCTCCGGTCGCTATCGGGGATGCAAACCAGCAAATCATAGGGGTTGAGATTGCAGCGAATGGGGCTCTGAATCCTTTGTCTGCAACAAGCTTTACTTTTAATACTGCCGGAACAGGCGGAACAGTTACTAACCAAATTCAGAATGCCAAATTATTTTTTACAGGAACCTCTTCTTTGTTTTCATGCGCAAACCAGGTCGGCAGTACCATAGCAGCACCGAACGGGGCATTTACCATTACTCCTTCTGCGGCACAGGGAACTTTATTCAATGGAACTAATTATTTCTGGCTCAGCTATGATATTAAACCAACTGCAGTGTGCGCCTTAAATGCAGACGCCCAATGCAATTCTATTACCATTGGAGGAACACCCTATACTCCTATTGTCACCGCTCCGCCTGGAGGAAGGCCGATTAACTGCGGAGTACCTTATTTCTCGCAGGGAAATTTGGTAATGAATAATCTCTCCTCGTGGAATTCGCAACGCAACGGAAGTGGTTCTGCTCCTGCATCCTTTGCAGCGGGAAATGATTTCTATGTTCAGAACGGGCACAACATGACCACTGCAGCCGATTTTGCCATTCCTAACCTGTATGTTGAAAGCGGAGGATACGTAACGGCAACCAACCTGCTTACCATGACCAATTTCAGGATTTATTCTTACGGGATATTTGAACAAATTGCTGTAGCTCCCAATGCAAATTTCATCTCCAACTTTTGGATAGACGATAGCGGGACATGGATTCATAACAATACAGGCTGGCTGCCGGGAATTAATCGCTACTTCACAGCGAAGTCAATTCAGTGGTTCAAGCAAGTTGGCGGAGGAACTTTCCCCGTCAATACTGCCTGGGGAAATGTGATTATGGATATTGCAACCAACGGGAACTTTGTTATTAATGCCGGCTCTATCATTACGGTGCAGGGTAATTGGGAATGGAGAAAAACCGGCGCAAACAACTGGCTTGGAATAGCAGCGAGTAATACCCCAATCACTATTGGAGGCGACCTGATTTTTTCAGGGGGCAAGCTACGCGGAGCGTATGATACAACTGCTGCCGGAAATCAACCTGTAAATATTATCATCAATGTAGGCGGTAACTTAATCATGTCAGGAGGGACGCTCGAGGATTACGTGAGAGGAAATATTACGTCTTCCAGCTCTACGCTCAATCTCAAAGGCAACATTGAAATAACCGGAGGTACCTGGAATTATGTAAGAGCGACAAGCGGGCTTTCGCAAATCAACATCATGAATGGAATTCTTTCTGCAACCTGGAAACAAACAGGCGGTAACATTACACTGAGTAATACCAATATTAAAAATTCTCCTCCCGGAAAAACACTTACACTCATAGGAAATAAAATCGGAAATATTTCCACGGGCAGGACCCTGACCATAGAAACAGGAGCCAAACTAATGACAGGCAATTACCCGGTTACCGGCACCGGAATTTTTGCGATGCAGGATAATTCAACACTGGGAATGGGAAGCATTGACGGAATTAATTCCAACCTTGCTTCAGCAACAGGCAACGTTCAAACATCGGGTGGGCGCAATTATCACTCAGGAGGAAATTATATTTATTACGAAGATAAAACTCCGCAAATCACAGGAGTGTTTACAACAGCACCTGCCTCTCTTACCGTAAGAAATCTTGAAATAAAAAAAGATGCCACAGCGCAAATTACCAGCATGAGTCAGAATCTTTCTGTAAGTGAAATAACTAAACTTACCTTGGGCGAATTGAACCTGAATCAGTTTGTGCTCACTGCGCTCAGCAACAACACCGGAGCCATTAATCGCAACGGAACAACTACGCTTGGTTACATTAAGAGCGAATCCAATCTTGCGGTTAACCCAAGCATTGTGCAATGGAACTTAGGAACATCGAACGGAGCGTATGTAATTCCTTTCGGTGTATCATCAACAGAATTCATTCCTCTTACTTTCCAGAAGACAGCAGGAAATTCGAACATACGTTTTTCAACGCGCGCAACTTCAACTACAGCAAACACACCCTGGGCAGGAGCAAGCAGTGTTGCAGCCGTAGCAAACATGAATCGCTACGGAGGAGATTCATCAGTAACATCTGTTATTGACCGTTGGTGGGACATAACTGCAATGTCCGGTTACAATTCCGTTACAGCCAACGTTACTTTCTCCTATCGCGCAGCAGAAAATACTCTGCCGGTTTCACCTCCTTACCGCACAGGCCCTATTGCCGCGCAGCATTGGAACGGTTCTTCATGGGACCCGCCTGCTTGCAGCTCGTGCAATAGCGGAGTAACTTCGGGCATAGGAACGGTTACTGTTTCAGGAGCCAACACTTTTTCTCCCTGGATTCTTGTTGCGCAGCCGGCGCCTCTGCCCGTTGAACTCTTGTCATTTACAGCAGAAGTTGTATCCGATGGAGTTGAACTCCGTTGGTCAACTGCATCTGAAATCAACAATGATTACTTCACCGTAGAACGCAGCAGCGATGCCGTTCATTTTGAAGACATATTAGAAAAAAAGGGAGCAGGAAACAGCAACCAGACGCTTTATTATTCGGCACTCGACAAAAATCCGCTGAATGGAATTTCGTATTATCGTCTCCGCCAGACTGATTTCGACGGCACATCATCGCGGTCTGATGTAGTAAGCGTATTTATTGGAGGCAGTGAAAACATCATCGTATTTCCTAACCCGGCAGATGATTTTATCCGCATTATTTTTTCAGGCAATGTATCAGAAGAGTATAAAACAATAGAGCTCACAGATGTGCTTGGGAATACCATCATGAGTGAATCAAAAAAGTTTTCTGAAAAAGACAGGGTGAAGACCCTGAATACTGCAGACCTGAGCAAAGGCGTCTATTTAATCCGCATTACGAGCCCTTCAGGAATGTCCCTTGCAAAAAAAATTATGATTAACTGATTTTTTTCCTTCCCCCCGGGTCCCACTCATCAGGTGCTTATATTTATTCCCTTATTTTTAGCTCATTCGTATACCGGTTTTTTTACGTATGAATTCTGAAAGGGAAAAAAATATTCTCAGGAAACTTGCCATTGCGACAGGAATTTTAGCTGCCGCTTTGTTTCTTACGGCATGGCTTACGGAAGAAACTTCGGAAGAGCAGCATGACCTGAATGCAATTGCCCATAGGGCTGAATCAAATTTGCAGGCGCTGGAATCGGTGGTGCTCCGCACTGCCGATACCGTTTTATCCATGCGCAGCAGAGTTGAAATGATGTTTTTCTTTTCAGGCGCTCCATTGAATAGCCGGAAAGTTACACTGCTTGTTTATGAACACAATGAGCTACTTGCCTGGTCGGGAAGCGATGTAACATTTGCATCTGTAGAAAAAATTATTGGCTCGGGGCAGAAATTTATGCACCTGCCCAACGGCTGGTACAGAGTTCTTACGCGTGATAAAGAGAAAAGAAGAGCGGTGATTTTTATTTCTGTTTACAGTGAATACTCTTATCAAAATAAGTTTCTTGTCAACGGGTTTAATCCTGCTCTTCAAATTCCCAACGGAGTTTCACTTTCAAATACGGATTCAAAATTTGTTATTCACGCTGGCGGAGAAAAACTATTCGGTATAAGAGAATCGATATCTCCGGCAGCCGAAGAAAAATTTCCGCTTTCGGAATTACTTGAAACATCAGCCATTATAATGTTGCTGATTTGTTTTCTCTGTTGCGGAAGACTTCTGCTCTATCGTTCCCCTCCTGTCGCGATAATTCTTGCGGCAGCAATTATCGGGGCGCGCATTGCCATGGTTGTCTTTCATTTTCCCGAGCCGCTCTATCAAACTGCACTTTTCAGTCCAACGCTTTATGCAAGTTCTTTCTTATTCAACTCTCCGGGAGACCTGTTGCTTAACGTTCTGACCTTCCTTGTTGTCGCATTGATTTTTTTCCACCATGAGAATGTTATAAAGCTGTATGCTTCAGTGAAACCATCTGCGCCGGGTGCGGTAATTCATCTTTTCCTTCTTTCAACATTGCTGATAATTTCTTTTGCAGCAGTTCAATATTACGCCAGCGGGCTGATAATAAATTCAAAGATCTCTTTCGACCTCAGCAACATTCTTGAGCTGGATGCCTTCAGCGTTCTGGGGTTTTTTATGCTGGCTTTAATGATGGGGTTTTGTTTTTTGATTTTCCGTTTTGCAGCAGAAGTTATACGTCATTCGTTTCTTGCTGGTGAAAGAAAAAAGAGATACGCAGTTTCTTTAACAACACTGATTTTTTTTGCCGCGATAACCATCACTTTCCCGGACGTATTTCCTGAGTTTGATGTTACAGATTTTGCGTTTTTGCTCGCACTATTCTTCTTGACGGAAGTTATGTTCATCAGGAAAAAATTCCATGCCGTTTCTTATTCTATTGTTTTTCTCGTGCTGTTTTCGCTTTACTCTTCCGTACTGATTTCAGAATTTAATTCGAGGAAGCAGGATGAAAACCTCATGGCTCTTGCACGTAAATTGGAAACGGGAAGAGACCATATCGCAGAACACTTGTTCGAGGAAATCGGCCCGGCACTTAAAGAGGATTCAGTAATCATAAACATGCTGGCCGATAAGCGAAATGATTTGGCGCTGTTGCGGCTGCAGCAAATATATTTTTCCGGCTATTGGAGCAAATACAATATCGCTATAGCTGCAACGGGGGACACAGCAGCTACCCTTACGGCAGAAAAACTTATTCGTGAAAAAAGCAAAGCTGCTGCTGACACTGAATTATTTTTTATTGAAGATACCCCGGAGAACATTTCTTATATCGTCCATCTATATCCTTCGGAAGAAACGGACGTATATATTCTTTTCAGTGAAAAATTTATTCAAACTGAAAAAGGATTTCCAGAACTTTATCTGAGCGGTGATGCAGGCGCCGGCCGGGATTTGGAAAACTTTTCATTTGCACGTTACAACAATGGTAGTCTCATTTCGAGCTATGGAAGCTATCCTTATTCTTCCCGTTTTTCTTTCAGCAATTCAAAAAATGAATTTGAATTCATTGATGAAAGCTCCTACAGACACCTGGTATATAAACCTAATGCGTCAACATATGTAGTGGTGAGCAAACCCACTGAATCAGCGCTTTTCCCGTTTACCATCTTTTCATATATTATTTCCTTTTTTGCATTGCTTGTTCTGGCAATTTCCCTGATGATTCAATGGATAACTGCGGCAGAAACACAGCATATTTCTCTCCGGCAGCGAGTGCATGCGTCCATTATCCTTATTGTATTGATTTCATTTGTACTCATCAGTTGGACAACCGTAAAATATGTTTCAGCAAGGTATGATAAGGAAATTGATGAACGCATCCGGGAAAAAATCACTTCTGCACATCATTCTCTTGAAAAAGAACTTCCTCCGCAAAACATGCTTTCAGATATTTTGTCTGATGAAAAAACACTCCTGCTCACAAGGCTTGCATTTAATATTCTGGCAGATTTTAATTTGTATGACTTAAACGGGCGATTAATTTTTTCTTCGCAGCCCCGCCTTTATCAACAGGGAATTATTTCGGATAGAATGAATCCCGATGCTTTTCTTGAAATGGTTGTGAAAGGCAGAACGCAGTTTATACATCCCGAAAATATTGGCGGACTCAATTATATTGCCGCGTATGAACCCGTACGGAACCGAAATAATCAAACGGAAGGATACATAGGATTGCCTTATTTCCAAAAGCAGGAAGAGCTTAAAAAAGAACTGTCTTCTTTTATCGGTTCGCTCATGAACCTGTATATGCTCTTGCTTGCGGCAGCATTGGGAGCAGCATATTTTATTTCTTCCCGCATTACCAGGCCGCTGCTGGTGTTGCAGGAAAAATTCGGGACTACACGCCTGGGTAAACGTAACGAGCAAATAGAATGGAGGCGAAATGATGAAATAGGAAACCTGGTGAAACAGTATAATATAATGGTGGATGAGCTTGAGATAAGCGCAGAGCTGCTGGCGAGAAATGAGCGCGAGAGCGCATGGCGAGAAATGGCGAAGCAGGTAGCACACGAGATAAAAAACCCGCTCACGCCTATGAAGCTGAATATTCAGCTTCTGCAAAAAGCTATGGAAGAAAATTCTCCGCGGCTGAACGAACTTACGCAGAAGGTTTCCCGCTTGCTGATGGAACAGATTGATGCGCTTACGTCCATTGCATCTTCATTTTCGTCTTTTGCACGAATGCCGTATGGCCGCAAAGAAAAAGTGAACTTGTATAAAGTTATTTCTTCTGTCGTCAGCCTGTACAATAATTCATCGGCCTTTCAAATCATATTTAATGATGCCGGCAAAGAATATTTTATTCTTGCGGATAAGGAAGAACTTTCGCGGCTATTTGGCAACATTGTTAAAAATGCAATTCAGTCAATTCCCGAGGGCAGAAAGGGAAAAGTCGAAATAAGAATTTGGGAAGAAAATAATCACTGCATTGCAGCAGTTTCAGATAACGGAACCGGAATTCCGGTTGAACTTCAGTCAAAAATATTTATGCCAAACTTTACCACCAAGAGCGGAGGCATGGGATTAGGACTTGCTATTGTAAAAAGTATTGCCGAAAGCATGGGTGGAAAAGCATGGTTTGAAACACAAGAAGGAAAAGGAACAACTTTCTTCGTTGAAATGCCTGCTGTTACTTAACGTTTTAGTATTCTTTTTTCAGCGGCTGAATGTTTTGGCCACAATCAGTATGATGACACAGATAAGAAGGCCGATTTTTGCAAGGAGAATTTTTGTCTCCATGCTTATGCCTGAAAATCCGGGTTTCGGCTGCTGTTGTGCAGGCATTTCACTTTTGGCAGGTAGGTTGGTGGTGTAATTTTTTTCCATGGCAGTCAGGATTAAAAAAAATTCTGTGTAAAGTTTACTTTTATTTCAACATAAGGTTTTACTTTTTCCGTAAGCGGCAAAAAAACATCCGCCAAAGCGGATATATCGTTTGTAAAATAATTAAGATGAAAAGAAAAAAATCAACCGCTAATCATTGCTGCAATAAAATATGCAGCAGCAGCAGCAATAATGCCTATCAAAGTAGTGCGTACGGCACCCATTAACGGTGGCTGACCGGTTGCTTTGCTTTTGTAATAACCAAACATGAGCAGGCAGATAACCGTCATTAAGGAGGAATAAATTAACCCTTCGTGTGGGGAAGCAGTGAGGATATAAGCAGAGAGCGGAACAATTCCCCCTACTATGTAAGCGAGTCCGATATTACGTGCACTTTGCCGCGCACGGTTGATATCCGGTTTATCGAGGCCCAGTTCGTATTTCATCATGAAATCAACCCACTTGTCATCGTCCTTGGCAAGCTCATCTACTATCTCGTGTTGTGATTTTTCACTTAGACCGTACTGCGCAAAAATTTCACGCACTTCTCTTTTTTCGGTTTCGTAGAACTCTTTTATTTCCCGGTATTCCCTTTTAAGCTCAGAGTTGTAATGGTCAACTTCGGTTTTACCCGCAAGATAGCCGCCCAGTCCCATAGCGATGGAGCCAGCGACAATTTCAGCAAGCCCTGCCGTTACGATAATACTGTTATCCATGACCGCTCCGCTCAATCCGGCAGCAAGAGCAAAAGGAACGGTGAGTCCGTCCGCCATGCCGATGACAATATCGCGCACGGTTGCGGTTTGCTCAAAGTGCTTTTCTACATGCTCCGCGTGATGATGAAGATGATAATCCATTTTCAGGCGGTTAATTTTTCAGCATCATAGTTCAAATCCGCTTTTTCAAAATCGTTGATGCCGGAAAAATCGAGCTGAGGAGAACCGTCATTTCCTTTCCCGATAATAGTAACAAACTTAGCTCCGTAAACAACCTGGTCGTATCTGTACGAGGTGCGGGTATGAACTGTATCGGCAAAGGTGTCGTCAAAAGCTTTGAAGAAAATCAGGAACTCCGCATCACGCGATTTAAGTTCACCAAAGCTCAAATCTTTCAGCGGGCTCTTTTCATCTATCGGATGAACAATTGTCCAGCTCATCGAAAGCATGGTAATTTTATTGCGTTCCAGTTCAAGCGGAAAAAATTTTCTTATTTCTTTCCCATCTTCGCTTACAACCATCGTCAGGACAACGGTCACCTCTGCATCGAGCAATTCACTGTGGCTTTTACTGGCAAAGCGAAACATCCACCCGTTGATTCCCTGGTAAGGTGCAACAACGGCATTCTGGCTAAAGACAAGACGTGCGCGCGGGCGCGAAAACCTTCCATACAATAATCCTGTTGCCAGAGCAAACCCGAGCAAGCCAACCATAGATTCGACAGATGCAATGGTACTGGCAAGATTTCCTGTCGGGTTTATTCTCCCGTAACCAAGCGTTGTAAGCGTCTGTGCTGAAAAGAAAAAAGCATCTTCAAATTTTTCAACCGGAGTTGTGCCCGTGACACCGGCAAGATTTTGCACCCCAATCAATTCATATAAACCCGCAAAAAAAAGATTCATAAGAATGTAGCTTCCCACCACAAGGAGATTGAATTTAGTCCATGACATGTTGGTAAGAGAATGATAGAACTGAATCTTCTCGAAAAAGTTAAGTCCTTTCTTGCGGACATTTGAGCTGCCATCGGGATGCATAAGCCGCTGGTTTCGTGAAACCACCTTGGTTCCGAAACCGAAATCGCGGAGCTCTTCTTCAGTTTTCTTTCTGTAAATTTTCATGGAGTAGTAATAACTAATGACGCGAAATTACAAATTCGCTACGATGGACTGCCTATCAAAGAATATTCAGGAAACCATTTTCTCTTCAACCAGCTCCGCATCCGGTTTCGATTCATCGCTAAGCAAAACGTTACCTCTTTCTTTGCGCAGCAGGCGGTGGAAGAGAGAAATTTCTTTATCAAAAATAAAACGAAGCAAAAGCAATGTCCATGAAGTATGATACCGTAAGGTGTTGTAAAAAGCGGGAGCCGTTTTCCGTATTCGCGGCAGCTTATTCCAGGGGACAGATGGAAAATCGTGATGCTCGTTGTGATAACCCACATTGAATGCTATAGAATTAAGAACACCGTAATAGCTGTAAGTTTCCTGCAGGCCTTTTGTAAGATAATGTTCCTGCACCCATCGCGCACCGAGCGGATGCAACCCTACTGAAAAGAAAAAACTCGCTACAAGAAATACGAATGCTTTTGGTCCAAGAAAAATAATTATGGCAGCATCAAAAGAAAATTGCACGAGCCAATTCACTCCAACCCAAATGTCGAACTGCTTGATTTCTTTCGTCCGGAAAGTGCGCCCCACCTGGAATACAGGATACAGCAAAAGCCAAATCATTTTTCCCAGGAAAGAATTGTTGATGAGCCGTGCTTCCCACCAATCGGGCAGATCGGCATCCAGTTCATGAATTCCCTGGAACGAATGATGCTTAATATGGTATCGCTTGAATGAAACCGAACTCGGAAACGTTTGAGGCAGGTTTGCAAAAATTCCGGACAGAATATTAAGAGCCGGCTTTTTAAAAAGAAGGTTATGCGCGCATTCATGAATCATGACAAATAACGAATGATTGGCAAATGCCCCCAAAAAATATGCAGCGGCAAAAACAATCCACCATGACGAATCTTTAACAAGATAAGCCATCACCACCATGAAAGAAACTAACCCGGCAATGGCAAAAAACGTATAAGGATTTTTGCCAATCAGGTGCCTTACCTGAGGATGTTCTTTCAAAATACTTTTGGTACGGTCGCGGTGCGGTTCTCGCTCTTCAGAATAATAAAAATCGTTTCTTTTTGACATTTATGATTTACAGGGCGTAAACGTAAGAAAAATTCGGCGGTTCCTCTCAGACTTGTCCAACTCCGCCTGAAATAACAAATTTAATCATATCGGGGCCCGATGCATCAATCTTGCGCACATTTTCCCTCGGAAGAATTACCAATTCGCCCATAAAGCTGTAAGAGAATGGAAGATAAACAGCAACTTTTTCTTTCCCGAATCCCAATTGTTCCAATTCATTGCTGGTGATGAACCCGATTCTTTCCGTATCTGAGTTTTTTTCAAGCTTAACGGCAACAGGGTGGTTAAAGCTTTTTTTCTCCCCGACAAATGCAGCAATCAAATCCTTAACGGAAGTGAAAATGAGTTTTACCAACGGAGCCCGTTCCATAAGATGTTGTATGTACGCGAATAACGGATTGCCCAGAACGCGCATGCCGATGTAACCGGCAACAGTTATAAAAACCAAAACGGCAATGATTCCCAGTCCCGGGATACGCAGGCTGGAAAGAAACGGTAAAAGATTATCTATCCAGTACAGCAACTGATAAAGGACATATATGGTTACAACAATGGGAACGACAAAAAGGAGTCCTTGCAGGAAGTAGTTGACAATTTTTTTCATGGGATAAAATTTTGGAAATGAACTATTTTGAAACGAAATTATTATAAAAATGTTTTTACTGCAACGGAAACAAAACCGGCCTGGAAGGGCTTGCATCATTATCAAAAGAGGCTACCTGCAGGTTGAGAAAATACATTCCGTCCGCAACAATAGAAGGAACATAAATTAATTCTGTAATGGTTGAATGAACTCTTGGGGCTGCAGGATAATTCCAGAAAGCGCGGTGCGCCAGCAGTTTTCCTCCGTCATCTTCTCTATCCATAGACGGGAGGTCAATGAGCAACTGTTTAATTCCCGCCTCACAAACAAATGCAGCCGCTTCATGATGAAGATAAGGAGGATTAGTTCCGGAATAATTTCTTGACTTTTTACTTTCATCATTAGGCAGTGTGCGGATGAGTAATGCATCAGGACGGTGATTCCCGATTTGTTTTTGAAGCTGCTCTTTCGAAATTATTCTATCGCCATTCCTTTGCTCCGGAGAAATGCTGATTAGTAAAGCGATAAAAAAAAATTCTGTGAGGCAATCGTTGATGCTGTATTTTTCTTTTGTGATGTGGCCGATACATTCGGTGTGCGTTCCATTGCCGTGAGGGCTGAAAAAAATATTGTTCACGTTGCACGAGCCGCCTCTCTGCACCGAACCCACAAAGGTGCCGCTCTCTGCTGCCTGGTACTTTATATCGGGCAAATGAAAAGCGCTGACATGAGGCTCTTGCTCTTCCTTTAACGGAATAGAAATATCCAGGGGCGATGAAAAATCAACACGGAATAATTTTCCGTTATGTTCAATGGTAGAAATCATCTTTGCTAAAATAGAAGGAAAAAATCAACAATAAACTAAGCTGGAATCTGCATCGCTTCTTCCATCAATTCCATTTCAAAAAGCGTTGCAATATTTTTTTTCAGGATTGATTTTACATCTTCAATATTGACTTCTTGTCCAAGCTCTTTTTGCATTGAAGTAACTTCTTTATCGGCAATGCCGCAAGGGATAATGTTATTAAAATAACCTAAGTCGGTATTCACATTGAATGCAAAACCATGCATAGTAACCCAGCGCGAACAGCGAACACCAAACGAACAAATTTTTCGTGGAGATTTACTTTCCGCGTCCCCGCCTGCCGAAGTGTTCGGCACGTAGGCAGGTATCCAAACACCTGTGAGCCCATTTATTCTTCCTGCATTGATATTGTATTCTTTTAACGTGCAAATGACTGCTTCTTCTAAGTATCGCAGGTATTTATGTATGTCTGTGAAAAACAAATCAAGGTTCAGAATCGGGTAACCTACAATCTGGCCCGGGCCATGATATGTAATATCGCCACCTCGGTTGTTTTTGTAAAAAGCCGCGTCAACTCTTCTGAGTTCCCCGTCATGAATGAGTAGGTTTTTTTCATCTCCGTTTCTGCCAAGAGTGTAGACGTGGGGGTGCTCGCAAAAAAGTAAGTGGTTAGGAGTTCGGTGTTCGGAGACAGGAAAATCGCGCTGTTCAAGTTTCTGCTGAACAATTTCATTGAAAAGCTTTTCCTGGTAATCCCAGCAAACTTTGTAGTCAATTAATCCTAAATCCTGAAAAAAAACCTTTTGCATGGAGCAAAGGTACGGAGGAGAATAGTTCCTAGATGAAAGTCGCTTTTAGATTTAAAAAAAGCGTTTTAGTTCTTCCCTAACTCGCTTTTCAGCACATCAATAATTTTCACCTCAACAGGGTCAATTCCTTTTTTTTCTGCAAGGAAAAGAGAAACCCAGTCGGTGAGATGGATAAGATAAATGCTTTGCTCAAGCATTGAATTGCCTTTGCTCCAGATTTCCTTTATATGTGGAGTGTGTTTCGCAAAAACTTTTTTGCTGAATTCAATACGCATTTGCGTGCGCTGGAAATCGGTTTTGTTTCTAAGAATCACAACGGCTAAATCATTTCTTCCACCTGCCCAGCCGACCAATTCGTTGTGGTTCATTTCCGGCAGGATGTGATGCCAGCAAAGCATTTTGCTATTTTCGTTCAGCTGCTGCCGGAAGCGCGTGGCTACACCATTGTAACCATCTACAGCATACAGCACCGGAATTTTATTATGAAGAAATTCTGCAACGGCAGTCGCTTCTTCCCGCATCTTTTTTTCTTCTGCATCAATCAAATCGGCGGCACTGTTCAGCTGCTTTTCAAAATCAGTTCTAATCAGTTGAAACTTTTTCAAAATGAAAAACAATTGGGTGAGTGAGTATGCCAATGCAGCCCGGGGAGGAGAACCACCGGGAATAGTAATGAGGTCACAGTTATTTTGTTTCGCCATCTCTGCAATTTTTCCTCCCGATGTGACACATACAATTTTTGCTTTCGCTTTCAACGCAGCTTCCATCGCATGAATCGTTTCCTCCGTATTGCCTGAATAAGAAGAAACTATCACCAGCGAATTTTCATTTACAAAAGCAGGAATAAAATAATCTTTGTTCACAACGACCGGAACCGGGCACTCTCCCGCAACAATTTCAGAAACAATAGTTCCGCCTATGCCGCTGCCGCCAAGTCCGGTAATAACAATATTGCGGATTGCGGATTGCGGATTGCGGATTGTTGCGTTCGCGCCAATCTTTATAGCTTCCCGCAATTGTTTTGAAAAATTTTCAATGAGGGTTTTCATCCGGCTGTAAAAATAAGAATAGAACACGGATGACACGGAAAGGATGGATTCGAAACTAATAACTTTAACCTGCTTAGCCGTGAGAGATATTTTTGAAAACGTATTTTCGTCTACTCAAAGCTATCCCATATGAGCAGCAAAACTAACCTGAGTGCTCTGCCTGTACTTATCTCCGTTTTTTTCTTCTGGGGATTTGTGGCAGCAAGCAACGACATTCTCATTCCTGTTTTCAAGGAGAAATTAAATCTTGAACAGTGGCAGAGTCAGATGATTTCGTTCGCCTTTTATGTGGCGTATACCGTTGGCTCGCTTATTTATTTTTCTGTATCACGTGCAAGCGGTGGGGATATCCTGAACAAGATTGGTTACAAAAATGGTATTGCGCTGGGGCTTGTTATCTCTGCGCTCGGAACATTGCTGTTTTATCCTGCCGCGCAGTCTTCTTCCTTCGGGTTAATGATTAGCGGCTTATTTATTGTCGGCCTTGGATTTTCCCTTCAGCAAACCGCTGCCAACCCTCTCACTATTACCATCGGCAACCCGAAAAAAGGCGCGCAGCGTTTGAGTTTGGCAGGAGGCATTAACAATATCGGTACAACGATTGGGCCGGTCATTGTCAGCCTGGCGATTTTCGGCTCGCTGGCGCCCGGGCAAAAATTAGAAACTCTTGAATCGGTGAAAACGCCCTACCTTATTTTAGGCGCTGCATTTTTAGTTGTGGCTCTTATCTTTAAGCTCTCTTCTCTCCCAAATTATATAGAGCATGAAGATGTGAAGCAGGGGAATGAAAGTAATTCTTCCCGAAAAAGTGCGTTGAGCTATCCGCAATTGTGGCTAGGTATGATTGCCATATTCCTGTATGTAGGAGTGGAAGTTTCAACCGCATCCAATCTTCCTGAGTTTATGCGGCAGCATATACACATTACCACTGACAGGGTAGCGCCCTACGTTTCACTCTTTTGGGCGAGCTTGATGATTGGCCGATGGACAAACGCTGTTGGCGCATTTGATTTAAGCAAAGGCGCAAAGCACGTATTTAGATTCCTGATGCCGTATCTAGCTTTTCTTGTTTTTCTTTTGGTGAACAAAATTGCCGAGCACGATATTACACCGTTTTATCTTTACACGTTTATTATTGTCTCCATTATCGCTGCTGATATTTTAAGCCAGGGAAATCCCGCACGCCAGCTTATTATTTTTTCGCTGTGCGGAATCACAGCACTTCTTATCGGCATTATGGCTGACGGAATGACAAGCGTATATGCATTTATCAGTGTCGGATTGTTTTGCTCCACGTTATGGCCGTGTATATTCACGCTTGCAATTGCAGGATTGGGCAAGCACACCAACGAAGGTTCCGGATTTTTAATCATGATGATTATGGGCGGAGGATTTGTAAGTTTGTTCCAGGGATGGCTTGCAAAAGATGAATTGCTTGGAATACAATGGAGTTACTTAGTAGGCATTGCCTGTTTTGCATATCTTTTCTATTATGGATGGAAAACAAGTAACATTCTCAAGGCGCAAGGCATAGAGTATGAAACTTCAGCCAAAAAACTTCCTCAGGAGGTCACAGCGGAAAAACAGCAGGCGGGCGTGGCTTAGTGTTTTGTTGAACTGATAAGGGCATAGGAGAACAGCCATGATTCGACTTGCAGCCGGCATTGATATAGGGGGAACAAACTCCCGTTTCGGGATTGTAGATGCAAATGGAAAAATTCTTGCGCACGATTCTATAAACACCACTGATTTCCCTGATGCAAAAAAACTGGCAAAAACTATTGCTCACAAAATCTCTGACCTTCTCCCGAATGATTCTGAACTTGCAGGCGTAGGAATCGGAGCTCCCAACGGAAATTTTTTCAAAGGCACTATTGAATTCGCCCCAAACCTGCAATGGAAGGGCGTGGTGCCATTGGCAAAATATTTTTCTTCTGCATTACACTGCAAGGCGATTCTTACCAACGATGCCAAGGCAGCGGCTTTGGGGGAAATGCTTTTCGGAGGTGCAAAAGGAATGAAAGATTTTATTTTTATCACGCTTGGAACGGGGCTGGGCAGCGGCATTGTTGTGAACGGAGAATTAGTTTACGGCCACGATGGTTTTGCGGGCGAAGTCGGTCATGTAATTATGATTCCGGGCGGACGGATTTGCGGATGCGGTAGAAAAGGGTGTCTTGAAAAATATTGCTCTGCTACCGGTATCGTTACAACTTACAGGGAAAAATTATCAGTTACCCGGAAGAAAATCAGTGACGAAGTGGATTCAAAATATATTTATGAGCGCGCACAGCAGGGCGAGCAGGCAGCTATAGATTCTTTTAACTATACGGGAGAAATGCTTGGGCTTGCCCTGGCAAACAGCGTGGCATACACAAGACCTGAAGCTATTTTTCTTTTTGGCGGACTGGCGCAGGCAGGAAAACTTATCTTTAATCCTGTGAGAAAGAACTTTGAAAAAAATCTCCTGCAGATTTACAAGGGAAAAATAAAGATTCTTCCCTCCAAGCTCAAAGAAGATGATGCAGCAATACTGGGAGCAGCATCTTTAGTATGGAAAGAAGTCAAATGAAAAAAATTTTATTTCTTCTTTTTCTTATTCCGGCTGCATGTTTTTCGCAACGCAGCAAAAATATGCTGCCTGTAATTCCGCAACCTTATGAGGTAAGTGTAGACTCCGGAAGTTTTCAATTCACCGACAGTACCGTTATCGTAATTCCGCAATTTATTATTGAAGGCGAGGGGAAATATTTACAATCCCGGCTGGAAAATCTTTTCGGAAAGAAATTGCGAATCGAAAATGCAACTCTCCTAAAGGGAAAATATATTTTGCTTCAACAGGTTGATATGGATGTAAAAACAGGTGATTACTACCGCCTTAACATTACCGACAGTTCTATAAACATTTACGGAAAGGGAAATGAAGGCATTTTTTGGGGAATACAAACATTGCTTCAATTGTTGGGAGCAAACGATTCATCTCTAAAAATTCCCTGCTGCCGGATTTATGATTATCCCCGTTACTCCTGGCGTGGGATGCACCTGGATGTATGCCGTCATTTTTTTACCAAAGAAGAAGTAAAAAAATACCTTGACCTGCTTGCGTTCTACAAGTTCAACATTTTTCACTGGCACCTTACCGATGACCAGGGGTGGCGGATTGAAATAAAAAAATACCCGCTGCTTACACAAATTGGTTCGGTCAGGAAAGAAACCGTTATCGGCAAGCCAAGCGATACAGCAAAATATGACGGCAAACCATACGGAGGGTTTTATAACCAGGATGATATAAAAGAAATAGTTGCATACGCGCAGGAAAGGCACATCACCATCGTTCCTGAAATTGAAATGCCCGGCCATGCGCTTGCTGCATTGTCTGCATATCCTCAATTTTCCTGTTGCATGGAGCCATTGGAACCTGCAACTACATGGGGCGTTTTTGATGACGTGTATTGCGCAGGCAATGATTCCACATTTGAATTCCTTGAGAATATTTTAAGCGAAGTCTGTGAATTATTTCCCGGAAAATATATTCATATTGGTGGAGATGAATGTCCTAAAGACCGTTGGATGCTTTGCGAAAAATGCCAGCGTAGAATTAAAACTGAAAACCTGAAAGACGAACATGAATTGCAAAGTTACTTCATCGGGCGCATTGAAAAATTTCTGAACTCAAAAGGAAAACAAATCATAGGATGGGACGAAATACTTGAAGGCGGGCTTGCTCCCAATGCAGCCGTAATGAGCTGGCGCGGAACAGATGGAGGTATTGAAGCAGCAAAACAAAAACATTATGTAGTGATGTCGCCCGGCAAGCCGTGTTATTTCGACCATTATCAGTCAAAAAACAAAAAGAGTGAACCGCTTGCCATAGGCGGTTATAATCCGCTTGATTCTGTTTATCTTTATGAGCCAACTCCTTCGCAGCTTAAAGAAGATGAAAAAAATTATATTTTGGGAGCGCAGGGAAATGTATGGACAGAATATATAACGGACTTCAGCCATGTTGAATACATGTCTGTGCCACGAATGTGCGCATTGGCCGAAGTGCTTTGGACACCTGCTGCAAAAAAGGATTTTAAAAATTTTATTGTCCGGCTAAAAAATCATTCAAAGCTTTTAGACAGGATGAACGTGAATTATGCAAAACATTTTTTAAAAATACGAACCCTATGGCGACACGAAGAAGTTTTATCAAATGGTCTGCGATGAGCGCAGCAATGGTTTCAATCAGTAAGTCTTATGCAAAAAAAGTTTCCGTTGAAGGAAGCGGAAGCAAACCCATTGTAATCTCAACCTGGAAGCATGGTATTGATGCCAATGTGGACGCGTGGAAAATTCTTTCCACCGGAGGTAAAGCGCTCGATGCTGT
This sequence comes from Bacteroidetes bacterium 2013_40CM_41_45, assembly GCA_002215675.1. Taxonomy (GTDB): domain Bacteria; phylum Bacteroidota; class Bacteroidia; order AKYH767-A; family 2013-40CM-41-45; genus 2013-40CM-41-45. The sequence continues at coordinate 63,700 of NGFH01000001.1, forward strand.
TGAAAAAGGTGTGATGAATACGGAAAGCGATTTGGGCAACCGCAGCGTAGGGTTGGGTGGCTTGCCAGACCGTGACGGACATGTGACGCTGGATGCCTGCATTATGGATGATAAAGGAAATTGCGGCTCAGTTTGTTTTCTTGAACACATCAAGCATCCCATTTCGGTGGCACGAATGGTGATGGAAAAAACTCCGCACGTTATGCTGGCGGGTGAGGGGGCATTGAAATTTGCTCTTGACAACGGCTTCACAAAAGAAAAATTCGACCGGACACCTGAGGCAGATAAGGCGTGGAAAGAGTGGCTGAAAAAATCGGAGTACAAACCAGTTATCAACTTTGAAAATCACGACACGATTGGAATGATTGCTTTGGACGCAGCAGGAAATCTTTCCGGCTCATGCACCACCAGCGGCCTTGCTTACAAGATGCACGGACGTGTAGGCGATTCTCCGATTATAGGGGCAGGATTATTTGTAGATAACGAAGTGGGCGCGGCAGCAGCGACAGGAACCGGCGAAGAAGTGATTCGCATTGCCGGCAGTCATACTGTTGTAGAGATGATGCGCGAGGGACATTCGCCTGAAGAGGCCTGCCGCATTGCCGTTGAACGTATTTCAAAAAGTCCGAAGAATGTCCGCGAAATGCAGATTGGTTTTCTTGCCATCAACAAACATGGAGAGTTCGGGGCCTTTGCGTTGCAGAAAGGATTCAATTATGCCGTGTATTCAAACGAAATAAAAAATGAACTGAAGGATTCGAAAAACTTGTGGTAACACACCTCCCCTGCCCTTCCTCAAAGGGAAGGGAGATTCCCGCATTTAGTTTTTGATAAACTTTTTGCTGAGAATGGTTTCTCCGTTGCCGGTGATTATAAGTGCATATATCCCGGGGGAGTATGAAGAGATATCAACTTTTAACTGATTGCTTCCGCGTTTTATATTTTCATCCGAAGAAAAAACTTTTCTTCCTGCTACATCAATAATGGAAATAACTGCTGAAAATTCTTTGCTGCTCTCATAATAGATGGAAATATTTTTTGCGGAGGGGTTTGGAAAAAGTGACATAGAATTTTTTGCTTGCTTCTTTTCCGAAGACGAAGTAAGCAATGTATCCGTATCCAGGACAAATAAACCAAGCTGCATATCAGAAGCCAGCAAAATACCGCTCGGTAAATTAACATATGCGCCCCAGCATCCTTGGTAGGCTTGGCTTTGATAACCACTTATATTTTGCGGGTGTGTGTCGAAATACCCGATTCTGAATGGGTTAAGCGGGTTATCAATATTAAAAATCTGGACTCCATCCTGGTAGCACGCAATCACCGCTTTGCCATTTTTGATGTATGGATTATGAGGTGTCGCTCCGACATTTGAAACAAACGTTGTGTATATACCGGGATTAGTTACATCGGTGACATCAACCAGCTTTACCGGAATGCCCGCAGGTACTTCATCGCAGTTTATCAAAACGGTTCCGTCATCGGAAAGAAAACTGCTGTGATTATAATTGCCACTGGGATTAGGCAGATTTCCCCGTTGTGTAAAGGTGTTGTTGGAATTGAACTTATAAATATACAGGCCTTGTGTTCCGCAGGAAGCATACACCGTATCGTGGCGCGAAAACATATCGTGCACCGAGCTAATCGCCGGGTAGTCATCATTTAACCTGCGCAGCAGCTGAGGCGTTACAGGATTCGCAAGAGAGTATACCGCCATGGATGCACCCGGTGACCCTGCCCCGGTGACACTGCCGCAATACAATTTATCTCCGTCAATAAAAATGGTGTGAGAGCGCTTGAAAATACTGCTGTCGTTGCGAACCAGGTGAACAGAGTCGGGCAGGTAAGACATGTCGGCAATCTGAAATGTGTTTGGCCCGCCATCATCGCTTACGATGTATAAATATTTTCCGTAAGTCTGGAATTCGTGCCAGATAGATTTGTTTGCATTTCCAATGCCGGGAACGTAAGCCCTGAGAACCGGTACGGTAGGATTCGTGACCTCAATGATATACGTTCCGGGCCTTGATGAGCCGATGGCGGCATATTCACGTCCGTTAGAAGTATCGGCCCAGCCGGTGCATCCCTGGTAACGGATTCCGTAAACAGGTTCGGGTATAACATTCGCAGAATCATCCCAGATTGAAAGCAGCGACATATTTTGCGAGGCAAATTGTGCTGTAACAATTTGATATGATGCCGAAAAGATAATAATAAGAATCAGTACGTGTTTTTTCATAGTATAAATGTAGTATAATTTTTTCAGATGGTTTTTAAAAGTTCTTTTATGATAACTGTAAGCTTGCCTTCAGCTTCCCCCGCGGCTTTCAGCACATCCAGGTGGCTTATAGGAGGCAATTCATCCATTCCGCCCAAATCGGTAATAACAGAAACTGCAAAGCACGGCAGTTTCATGTGAGAAGCAACAATTACCTCCGGCACAGTAGACATTCCAACGGCATCTCCGCCAATGGCGCGTATGTATTTATATTCTGCAACAGTTTCAAATGTTGGTCCCGTTACTCCCGTATAAACCCCTGCATGCGCCCTGATATTATTTTGCGCTGCTATTTGTATTGCTTTTTGAATAAGGTTTTTGTTGTAAGGCTCGCTCATATCCGGAAATCTTGCACCCAGAGATTCATCATTTTTTCCAACCAGGGGATTCGGCATAAGATTAATATGGTCGCGGATAAACATCAGGTCTCCGATTTTAAAATCAGGATTCACTCCCCCTGCCGCATTGGAAATGAAAAGATTTTTTATGCCTAGAAATTTCATGACACGAACGGGAAATGTAATTTCCTGCATGGAATATCCTTCGTAAAAATGAAACCGCCCCTGCATGACGACAACATTTTTTCCCGATAGCTTCCCGAAAATTAATCTCCCGGCATGTCCCACAACCGTTGAGACCGGAAAATTAAGTATATCTGAATAATTAATTGAATGTTCAATAGAAATTTCTTTCACCAGTCCGCCAAGCCCTGAACCCAGGATGATTCCCGTCTCTGGAGTTGTTTTGACAACCGAGCGAATGTTATCTGCGGTTTGTTGTATTTTTTCTGGCATAATCAATAATAGTATTCGCAGCTGTTTCGGAATCATTGTGCAAAAACTTTATTTCAATGGGCAGTGTATACAGCGGCAACGTTTCCACAATAGGTTTCAGGTTGTCTTTCATCAGCCGCATGTAATCTTTTTCGGTGGTTAGAATAATTTTTTCTTCTCCGTTAATATTATCAAAAACTTTCCTCACGCGTTTTAGGTCTATTTCGCTAAAATCATAATGGTCGGCAAAGCGCAACAGGCGCGTAAGTGTGAATGTTCTTTCAACGTAAGTTTTAAGCGGAAGCGGGTCTGCTATGCCTGTTAACAGTAACACTTTTGTTTTCTTTTCAATCTTAAAATTCAAAGCTATGTTATGAACCGGCTTAATGTCCATATACTGCACATAAGAAAACCATACACGTTGTTTATGAGTGGGGTTTATTTTTCGCACTGCTTTTCTCCTTTTATTGTCATCTAATGATGCAGGGGTTTTGGTAACGATAATAATGTCTGCCCGTTGCCTGTAAAAAAATGGTTCGCGGAAATTTCCTGCCGGCAAAAGAAAATTAACCCGCGACAGCGAATCGTATTCAAGCAGCAGGATATTTAATCCCGGTTTAACACTGCGGTGCTGAAATGCATCATCCATTAAAATTACTTCGGGCTTCGGCTGTAATTCAAGAAGCTTATTTATGGCTTCACTTCTTTTTTCCCCGATAGCAACAGTAATATTCTTGTACTTGGTATGATACAGCATGGGTTCGTCACCTATCAGAGATGCATTGGCCGTTTCCGAAACCAGAATAAACCCTTTTGTTTTTCTGCCATAGCCTCGGCTTAAAGTTGCTACACGGTAATGCGGGGAGATTAATTTGATTAGGTACTCGATAGTCGGTGTCTTACCGCTTCCGCCCGCTACCAGATTGCCTACGGATATTACAGGCACTTTAAAACTGTACACCTTGAATATCTTGAAATCATAGCAAAGGTTTCTGAAAATGATGCCTATGCCATACAGCAGGGAGAATGGAAACAAAAGAATCCGTTTCATTGGCGAAAAGTACGAAGCCGAAAAGAATCGGCAAGGCAATTCTTAGAATCACAAAAGGAATACCGAATAATATACTTCATATATCTTTGTTCGCATGCCACTGATAACTTCTATTTCGGGAATACGCGGAACCATTGGCGGTAATGGTGCCGATGGACTTACGCCTGTTGCTATTGCCCGCTTTGCCTCTGCATTCGGCACATGGGTTCTTAAAAATTCCAAATCAAAAAAGAAACGCGTTGTTATAGGCAGGGATGCGCGCATTTCGGGAGAAATGGTGCGGGGCATTGTTGTATCTTCCTTGAATGCATTGGGGATTGATGTTATTGACTTGGGGTTATCTACGACACCGACCGTTGAAATGGCAGTTACCGATTTAAAAGCGGATGGCGGAATCATTATTACGGCAAGCCATAATCCCAAAGAATGGAATGCATTAAAGCTTCTGAACCGCAATGGAGAATTTATCTCTGAAAAAGATGGCACGGAAGTTTTGCAAATCGCCAAACAGGAATCATTTTCCTTTGCTCCTGTACATCACCTGGGTTCATACAAGCGTGATAATTCTTTCATCCAAAAACACATAAAGAAAATTCTTGCGCTGCCGCTGGTTGATGTAAAAGCAATCCGATGGAAAAAATTCAAGGCGGTGATTGATTGCGTGAACTCAACGGGGGGAATTGCTGTACCACTGTTGCTTCAATCTCTGGGAATAAAACAAATCACAAAATTGTATAGTATTCCTGACGGAAATTTTCCGCACAACCCTGAGCCGCTGCCCGAAAACCTGAAAGTGCTCGCAAAAGAGGTACGTAAACGGAAAGCTGATATTGGTATTGCCGTTGACCCTGATGTAGACCGCCTTGCTTTGGTTTGCGAGGATGGGAGTATGTTCGGAGAAGAATACACTCTTGTTGCTGTGGCGGATTATGTTTTGGGAAAAGAAAAAGGGGCCGCGGTTTCCAACCTGTCATCTACCAGAGCACTCAGGGATGTTGCAGAAAAGCATGGTCAAAAATATTTTGCAAGCGCTGTGGGCGAGGTGAACGTTGTAAGAATGATGAAAGAAAAAAAAGCGGTGATAGGTGGTGAAGGAAACGGAGGGGTCATCTATCCCAAGCTGCATTACGGACGCGATGCATTGGTGGGTATCGCTTTGTTCTTGTCACACCTTGCCATATCAGGCAAAAAGAGTTCGGAGCTAAGAAAAACATACCCGGATTATTTTATGTCGAAAAAGAAAATTGCACTTACCGACGGCATCGATATTGATAAAATTCTCAGGGCGATGCGCGAGCGTTATTCCAAGTTTGAAATTAATACCAGCGATGGATTGCGTATTGATTTTTCTGATGGATGGATTCACCTTCGCAAATCCAATACTGAACCGATTGTCCGTGTATACTCAGAAAGCAGCTCAAAGAAAAATGCTGATGAGCTCGCTGAAAAAATTATTAGTGAAATAATATCCATGGTAAATATATGAGCAGCCGTATCACATCGTTTGAAGAGTATAAAAATGCATACGAGCGCAGCGTAAACAACCCCGAAGAATTCTGGATGGAGATTGCGGGTGAGTTTGTATGGAGAAAAAAATGGGATAAAGTATTGGAATGGAATTTCACTGAGCCGGATGTAAAATGGTTTATCGGTGGAAAATTAAATATCACGGAGAATTGCTTAGACCGTCATCTTGCGGAGAGAGGTGACCAAACCGCAATAATCTGGGAGCCAAACAACCCGGAAGAAAAATTTAAAACGCTTACCTATAATGAACTGCACAAGGAAGTTTGCCGTTTTGCTAATGTTTTAAAAAACAACGGAGCAAAAAAAGGCGACCGCATATGTATTTATATGCCTATGGTTCCCGAGCTTGCCATTGCAGTGCTGGCTTGTGCGCGAATCGGAGCCATCCATTCTGTGGTGTTTGGAGGATTTTCTTTTCAGTCGCTGGCAGACCGGATTCATGATGCGGAATGCAATATAGTGGTAACCGCTGACGGCGGCTTTCGCGGTGCCAAAGAAGTGCCGTTGAAGCCCGTGATTGATGAAGCGCTGCAAGCGTGTCCGTCAGTAAAAAAAGTTATTGTTTTGAAACGGACGGGGACTGAAGTTAACATTCAGCCGGAACGCGATGTATGGTGGCATGACGAAATTAAAAAAGTAAATTCCGATTGCCCCCCTGAAACAATGGAAAGTGAAGATATGCTGTTTATTCTTTACACGTCGGGCTCAACCGGAAAACCGAAAGGTGTTGTTCATACATGCGGAGGGTATATGGTTTACACTGCCTATACCTTTGAAAATGTTTTTCAGTATCACCCCATCCCCAACCCTTCCCCAAAGGGGAAGGGAGTAATACCCGGATATCACACAACGGATAAGCAAATGTGGAGTCTGCTTCAGGATAAAGCAGTAGCACATAGAAAAAATCCTACGCCAGCTGAAAGTGCTTTATGGGAATCATTAAGAAGACATGGTGCAAAACATCATTTCAGAAGGCAACAGATTATTGACAGGTTTATTGTTGATTTCGTTTGTCTTGAAAAATCTCTGGTTGTGGAAGTGGACGGAGATATCCATGACTACCAAAAAGAGGAAGACGAAGCAAGAACTTCTGTTCTGAATTCGAAGGGTTTTGAAGTGCTACGTTTCAGAAACGATGAAGTAATATCAGGAATAGATAACGTGGTTGCAAAAATTGTTGAGAAACTGAATACAAGAATTTCTGTTTACAAAACTGAATCCCCGACAGCGCGTCCCCTCCCCTTTGGGGAGGGTCAGGGTGGGGTGTATTGGTGCACGGCAGATATCGGTTGGATAACCGGACACAGTTATTTAATTTATGGCCCCCTGTTAAACGGGGCAACGACTTTGATGTTTGAAGGAATCCCCACATACCCCGATGCAGGAAGATTTTGGCAAGTGGTAGACAAACATCAAGTGAATATTTTTTACACGGCTCCTACTGCAATCCGTTCGCTGGAAGCAATGGGACTTGATTATGTGAAGCCATATAACCTCGACTCTCTGCGCGTGCTCGGAACGGTGGGCGAACCCATAAACGTTGAAGCATGGCAGTGGTATTACAAAAATATCGGGAAGGAAAAATGTCCGATTGTCGATACCTGGTGGCAAACAGAAACGGGAGGCATTATGATTTCTTCTCTGGCAGGAGTAACTCCTCAAAAACCCGGTTATGCAACGCTTCCTCTTCCCGGGATTCAGCCCGTTTTAGTGGATGAAATCGGAAACGAAATAAAAGAAAAAGTAGCCGAAGGAAGGTTATGCATAAAATTTCCCTGGCCTTCCATAATTCGAACCACCTATGGAAATCACGAGCGCTGTCACGACAATTATTTTTCGCAGTACAAAAATCTTTACTTCACCGGTGATGGGTGCAAGCGTGATGAAAATGGTTTTTATCGAATCACCGGCAGAGTAGACGATGTGATTAAAGTTTCAGGCCACCTGCTGGGCACCGCTGAAATTGAAAATGCGATTAACCAGCATCCCGATATTGTTGAAAGCGCTGTGGTAGGGTTCCCTCACAATATTAAAGGATGGGGAATTTATGCTTACGTGATTGACGAACACGGTAGAAAGGATATGGATGAACTGAAAAAGGAAATTGTTGCCACCGTTAATAAATATATGGGACCTATTGCCAAGCCTGATAAAATACAAGTGGTGCGCGGACTGCCTAAGACACGCTCGGGAAAAATTATGAGAAGGATTCTGAGAAAAATTGCTGAAGGCGAAACATCGAACCTGGGGGATACTTCTACCCTGCTCGACCCTGCCGTGGTTGAAGAAATAAAAGCAGGAGCAATTAATTAGCTATTTCTGAGGAGGGGATTTCTTGTTTTCTTTTTCCTTTTCAAGCGCCCTGCGTTTTTGTTCAAAGTAATTAAGTGCTTCGTGGTCGCCAGGGTCTAGCTCCAGAACTTTTTTAAAGTACCGGTCTATTTCATCAATCGGCTGCTTATGCCTGAAAGCGTAATCTGCCAGCAGCTTATACGATTCTATTAAACCGCTTTTATATTTCGATAGATTGACAGAATCCTCCAATGCAAACTCTATATATTTTTCGTAAAATGGTTTAGCTAATTCCAGTTTCAAGGTGTCGAGAAAATAATTATCCTTTGCTCTCCATAAGTACCCGCTGGGCCATTTCGGGCTCAGCTCATTGAGCTTTGCAAAAGCGGTATCGGCATCCTGATAACGTTGCGTAAAAAAGTACGATTGGCCAAGCCCGTAATAATCTGCCGCCTTCACTCCTACCCCTGAACTTATTTTTTCCTTATAAGCCTCTGCAGCTTCTCCGTATTTTTTCATCTTGAAATATATCGATGCTATATCATTCAGCAAATCGGTGCGCGTGGTGTCCATATCAAATGCCTGCTGGTAATAAACAGCGGCAGTGGAATCTTCGTTTGTTTTTTGCAACGCCTTTCCGTAATACTCCAAATCTCTGACAGCAATTTTGCTTTTCTCAACCTTTTTAAAAATCATATCCAATGTTTCCCTGGTGCGTTTATAATCTCCTGTTTCAAGAGCAGCATACGCTTTGATACGCATTACCGTTATGTTTTCAGGATTCATTCTGAGCAGCTGCTCAGCTTCATTCAATGCATTCTGATAATCTTTTGTCCTGAACAGCAAGTTTGCATACCGGAGCCGCGCGCTGAAATTATTTTTAGATAACGAAAGATATTTTTTGTACTCGTCTTTTGCCCGTTCAACATTTCCCTTCAGGTAATAATTTTCTCCAAGCTCGCGATATGCAGGTGCAAAAGACGGATCGACTTTAAGTGCTTCGTTAAGCGTTTCAATGGCAACATCGTAACTGGTGGTACGCCTGTACAGGATTCCTTTCCGCAAAATGGCCTTCACAGAAATCTTGTCAATGTCGAGCGCTTTGTTGTAATTTATGGCAGCTTCTGAGCCAAGATTTTTTTCGGTATAAATATCTCCTTTTACAATATATGCATCCACACTGCGGGAGTCTAATGCAATGGCTTTGTCAATGTATTCCATAGCCTTTTCAAGAAACTTATTTTTCGAAGCCGTCAATGCTTCGGCATACGCAATAAAAGCGACAGAATTTTTTGGACCCGCAATAGCAAGCGCCTTTTCAAAATTCACATTGGCCTGGTCTATTTTTACTTTTTCTTTATCACGCTCCGTTTTTGCTTTTTCCGAATTAGCAGATGCCATTTCAACAGCTGTATGCATTTCGTCAGTTTTATTTACAGCACGGTCATATTCTGCTTTCAGTTCGTTATATGCTTTGAGGGTTTTCTCATATTTCATATTCGATTCCGAAATCTTTGCATCGTTAAGCAGCACTTCTCCGAGGCCGATAAAGTTTAAAGGATTTTTTGCATCGATTTCTGTTCCCTTCTGAAAAATAATTTTTGCCGAATCCAGGTCTTCCTGCTGAATATAATTCTTGCCGAAATAAAAATAATTGGTTGCATTCTGCGGCTCTTTCTGTACTAATGCCAGGAAAGCACCGGTTGCTTCTTCGTATTGCTCATTAACAGTAAGGCGAATACCATCCTTCAAGGTCTGAGCGGAAACGCTGCAACAGGACACAATAAAAACCAGAAGAAAAATGCTTTTAAGATTTTTTAATACTTCTTTCATATAATTTTCTCAATCCTCATTTTTTATTTTATATCCACAATTCTCACCGGTATGGTTGCCGGCAACATACCAGCTCTCCGTACTATCATTTGTCCTTTATCGCTTGCAATAAAGGAGGCAAAGCCCGTGCCAAGCCCCACCCTTGCTTCCCTGCTGATGCTAAAAACGTCACGAATAAGTGGATAATATTTTAATGCAATATAGGCCTGGTAAGGCTTGTAATATTCCGGATTTGTAACCGAACCGGGGGGCGCCAAAGATACAATCTTCACTTTTTCCAGGAAATCGTTGACCAACGAGTCATTTTTATCGCTTACCCAGTTTACCCCGATTACACCAAGGGCCTTTTTATGTGCAGTAACGTAATTTATTACTTCCGTATTAGAATTTACAGCAAACACATTTGGCGAAAATGCTGCTTCACCAAGAAATGTTTCTTTCAGGAAGCGTGCATTAGATGATTGCTTGTTATCAAAAACAATGATGATGCTATCAGGTTTTGACTGGCCTTTTCGCGGGCTCCATGTCTGCACTTCACCCCGCATTATTTTAGACAGTTGCTCATAGCTGAGCATGCTGTCGGGGTTTTCGTTATTCACAACCAATGCAACAGCATCAACGGCTATTTTGGTTACACGCGGAGTAATTCCATATTGTTGTAGTGCGGCTGTCTCATTTTTTGTCAGAGTTCTGTTTATAATAATTGTCTTTACAGAATCATTCAGCAAATCATTCACTGCTGTATTTTCATCTGTGTATTTTGCCTCTACCGTTGCTCTTTGATAGAGCGCATGAAAAACTTCCAGTTCCTGAGAAATCAACGGAAAGTAGGATTCATCAACGCTGATTTTAATGTTTCCCGAAACGGGAGTATCAAGTTCTTTGCCTGGTTTATTGTTGCAGGAAATTATCAGAGCCGTGATAAAAATAACCGGCAGAAAAAGGGATATCCTGAATAAGCGCATTGAAACTTTACCTCCTTAATCTTCGCGTGAATAAATTATTTCTGATTGCGTTTCCTAAGAACATACATCCTGAAAATTCCATAGCCAATTAAAATAAATCCAACGACATTCTTGTTTGTTTCTGAAAGCGATTCAAATTTCACAACCGTCAGAAGCGCCACACCTGCAGCCACATAAAAGATGGTCATAAAATACATGGCATAGTACTTAAAGTCATGCCGGAAGGGAGGTCTCTCTGTCATGTAAGGCGCTTAAAGCAGTAAAGAAGTGCTGTCTAAAGCTCAAAAATAACAAAAAGGATGCGGAGTTCAGAATAACTACCTAATACCTGATGCCGAGTTATATGTTATACGTTACACGTTATTAGAAAAATCCGTACAACATATAACATATAACGTATAACTTACTTCAGCGTAAAGTTGATAGGAAGATTGTACTGAACGGCAACGGGCCTGCCATTCTGCTTGCCGATTTTCCAATCGGGCATAGCGCGCACTACGCGCAGAGCTTCTTCATCGCATCCACCACCAATGCCGCGGATAACTTTTGCATCTTTTATTTTTCCTTCTTTATCCACTACAAAAGTTACATACACTCTACCTTGTATTCCGTTTTCACGGGCAATAGGAGGGTACTTAATGTTCTTCTGCAAAAATTCAAACAGCTTTGTATCGCCTCCGGGAAATGCTGGCATCTCCTCAACAATAGTGAAAATTTTCCCGGCATCCGGGTCAACAGTCTCTTCGGGAGGTATTTCATCGGTCTTTGCACCTTCCTGTGTAACCGTGCTGATGGTTGTTTCGGAAAGTTTTTCCTGTGGTGGCGGTTCTTCTTCCACCGGTGCGTCTTTTACAACGGGCGGTATAAATTTTACCGTCTCTTTAAGAGGTTCGGGTGGCGGTGGCGGCGGTGGCGGTGGTGTTTCATCAATAGGGGGCGGCTCAGTGAGATTTACCACCACTTCACTTTTTGCCTTGGTAAGGTTGTCTGCCGTTTTGCCTATTAACTGAATTATAAACGGAGATAGTATCAGCAGCACAAATCCTATAGTCGAAAAAATAAACGCCCTGGTTAACCGCACTTCATATAATCTGCGGATGTCGTATGCACCATATTCCTTATTGCGGGTTTCAAAAACAAGCTCCGCCCGCTCAGTGTTCTGTGCGCTTTCCCATGCCGGCATTAAAAGATTGCTTGCCATTTTATTTCACAAATTTTTGTTGCATCAATTCATATTCTTTCGCCATCATATCCACCAGTGCATACTTTCCAACGTTGGTGATGTTACATTCGTCAAGCACGTCAATTACGTTTTTGTACTTGGCTTTGTCATCGGTTTTAATGAGGACAAACAGAGATTGCTTTTCGCCCTGTATTTCCACTCTTTCTTTTTTAAATGTCGAATCAGCTAATTGTCCCTTCAAAAGTTTTTTCTCAAGCTCCCTTATTTTATCGTTGGCGTAACTGTTTTTATCCAGCAAAACTTTGCGGATTCCTTTGGCTGAAAAATCAGTTTCTTCCAGTTGCGTTTCATCGGGTTTAAATTCTCCGTAATACCAAAAGATTCTGTTTTTATCACCAAGCAAAACAGTAACCGCATTGTTAATCTTTAACTCTACTTCAGGTTTGTCTGGTTTGACGGGCATATTAATTTCCATCGTTTTCGGCTTGGAGAAAGTGGTGGTAAGCATAAAAAAAGTGAGCAAAAGAAATGCCAAATCCACCATAGGCGTCATATCAATATGGGTGGACGATTTTTTAGCCCTTACCTTCTTGTGCTTGCCTTTGCCGCTATCCTGCTGGTCGCTTTGTACTTCAGACATATTGCTGATATCGAATCAATACGAATATACGAATTTGTGCCCTTGTTTCTAATGATGATGCTATAAACATTGAGTTTCCATACCTATCACCATTGTGTTTTTCCTGATTATCTTATTTAACTTTATTTTCCTATTAATTTTTCTAACCACTGGGACCGGGATTAGGATTAGCTTCAAGATTGGTTATAAGATTGAACCGGTTTATTTTTCGCTCCTGGAAAATTTCGACTACTCTTTTAATAGTGGTATAAGTTGCTCCCCCGTCTCCACGTATTGCAAACCGCAACTGGTCTTTATCATGATTTTTTTTCGCTGCTGTTTCGGCTGCCGCTATTCTGCCGAATGCAATCCAATCGGCAAGCTGGTTATTGAGACTGTCTATGGGAATGCCTTTAGTCAGCTTATTCATTTCTTTCCTGCCATGCTCATCGGCATCCAGGTACTGTTTAAGATTCAGAACCGGCAAACCTATAGTAGAGAGCAAAGCAAAACGGTGCGCTTCCTCCTCGGTAAACGGAACATTATATTTTTTGCCCAAAGCCGTCAGCAATCCTCTTCTTGTTTCCTGGCCTTCTATGTTATAAAACACACGGCCTATGGAATCAACCGTTATCATCATCACATTTTCGGGAAGAATTTTTTCTGATATAGATGACGGCATATCTACAATCACCGGCTCATCAGGGCGAAATTTTGTGGTGAGCATGAAAAATGTAACCAGCAGAAACGCCAAATCTACCATGGGCGTCATATCCAACCTTGGACTCTTGCTTGGTATTTTAATTTTAGGCATTTTGTATTAAGTAGGCAGTAAGCAGTGGCAGTTGGCAGTTAGTTCTTTGGTAAAAATTTTTCCGGATTACTAGCCATGCTTCCGAGCATTCTGCCAACTTCCTCGTATTCTTTATATAATCTATCTCGAATTTCTAATGACATGTATTTACATTCTTTTGAAAAATCGAGCCATATTTGTGTTTCCGTACACTCTCCATCAGAATCCGTCATCTTACTGGAAAAATGTTTTGGGTATTTACGTTTTCTATAACCTTCTCCGATATTCACGCATACTGAGCGTGATGATCTCCTGATTTGATCGGTAAGAGAATAAATTTCTTCTCTTGGAAATGACTTTGTGACTTCAAAAACTTCCATCGCTAATTTAAATGAAAGCTGATACACTTTCAAATCTTTATATCCTTGTTGCATATCCCGTTTTTTTACTGCTTACTGCAACTGCCAACTGCTGCTTGCTAACTAAACGAAATCAGTCTTTTTCTATTATTTATTCTTTGCTGCAAAATTCTGTACTATCGTGTACCCTGCTTCGTCTATGCCATAGGTTAATGCATCAATCTTATTGGTGAAGTAGTTGTAAAAAATAATGGCAATAGCAGAGGTAAGAATTCCAAGAGCTGTATTTATAAGCGCTTCAGAAATACCGGTTGAAAGAGCAATAGCATCGGGTGCACCTGCCTGGGCCAACGCTTTAAAAGCGCGTATCATCCCGATAACCGTTCCTAACAATCCCATCAGTGTGGCGATGGAAGCGATGGTTGAAATAATCACAAGATTTTTTGAGAGCATCGGAAGTTCGAGCGTTGTTGCTTCTTCAAGCTCTTTCTGTATGGCAAGAATTTTTCTTTCCTTGTCCAGCTCTTTGTCCTGTTCCATTTGCTTATACATATTCAGTCCTGCCTTTACAACATTGGCAATGGAGCCTTTCTGGCGGTCGCACTCCTGTTCTGCTGCTGAAAAATCATGATTGGTAACCAGTGCGCGAATGCGGCTTATAAAAGAATCCACCGAACCTTTGCCTTTGGCCGCCCGTATGGTGAGCATCCTCTCAACGGTAAAGGTGATTACAATCAGGAACATTGCAATAAGGACCGGCACAATGATTCCTCCTTTGTATATGACACCAAGGTAACTGCCTACGCCTTCCTTGATGGGCTCTCCGGCAGGATTATTTTCGATAAAGTTGGCGGGATTGCCCAGCACAAATGAAAAAATCATAAATGCTACGATAAGCGCCACAGGAATTACAATGGCAGCAAACATGGTTTTAATGTTCTTCATATTAAATGTGTTGTTGATTGATTAAAAATTTTTTAGGGATGGCAATAATAGTAAAAAGAGATTAATTCCAAAACGAATGTAAGGAGGGTTTATTATAAAATAACATTGTATCCATCCTCAAACATTTACTCAAAAGCGCTTATTCCGGTAACATCCATTCCTGTGATGAGCAGGTGGATGTCATGAGTTCCTTCGTAGGTGATTACGCTTTCAAGGTTCATCATGTGGCGCATGATGGGATATTCTCCCGTTATTCCCATGCCCCCGTGTATTTGTCGTGCTTCGCGTGCAATTTCAAGAGCCATGTTTACGTTATTCCGTTTTGCCAGTGAAATCTGTGCAGGCGTTGCGCGGTTTTCATTTTTCAAAACACCCAGTCGCCAGCAGAGCAATTGCGCCTTGGTGATTTCGGTAATCATTTCGGCAAGTTTTTTCTGCGTGAGCTGAAATGCTCCTATCGGTTTACCGAATTGGATTCTCTCTTTGGAATATCTTAAGGCCGAATCATAACAATCCATTGCAGCTCCTACCGCCCCCCATGAAATACCATACCGTGCCGAGTTAAGGCAGCCCAGCGGGCCCTTCAATCCTTTAACATTCGGAAAAATATTTTCTTTCGGAACTTTTACATTATCAAAAACCAGTTCGCCTGTTGCACTGGCGCGCAGCGACCATTTACCATGCGTTTCGGGCGTGGTGAATCCTTTCATTCCCCGTTCAAGAATCAGCCCGTTTATTTCCCCCTTTTCATCTTTGGCCCATACCACGGCAACATCTGCAAACGGAGCATTGCTAATCCACATTTTTGAACCATTGAGAATTACATGGTCGCCTTTATCTTTAAAGTTAGACAGCATGCCGGACGGATTGGAACCGAAATCGGGTTCTGTTAATCCAAAGCATCCCATCCATTCGCCGGTTGCAAGCTTTGGCAAATATTTTTTACGCTGCCCTTCGCTTCCATACGTGTAAATCGGATACATAACCAGCGAGCTTTGCACCGATGCTGTGGAACGGATGCCGGAATCACCGCGCTCAAGTTCCTGCATAATTAATCCGTATGAAACCTGGTCGAGCCCGCCTCCACCATACTGCTGCGGAAGGTAAGGGCCAAATGCACCGATGTGAGCAAGGCCTTTTATAAGGTGTTTGGGGAATTCTGCTTTTTGCGCCGCTTGTTCTATGATGGGCGATATTTCTTTTTTCACCCACTCACGTACACTGTTGCGTACAAGTTTTTGCTCTTCGGTCAGGAGCTCATCTATCCAGTAATAATCGGGTGCTGTAAAACGGTCGGTCATGGCAGATTTTGGGTTTGAGGTTTGAGGGTTTGAACTCCTAACCCCATCTTATGATTAATTATATAGAAGGCGAAAGTAGAAAAGATGTTTTATTATGTTGGCACTGCCGTTAACAATCCGTTGGTTCAACCTGAATATTTAACCACTCGCTATTATTAATTAGCAGTCAAATAGTTGCATTTCACCCACGAAATTATATTGTTTGCATTTAATTTTATTTTTGTGACTTTCAACAAGGCACTATGAAAACTTCAATCACCGTTATCACACTGTTTATTACAGTTACACTTCTCATCGTTCAGTCCTGCTACCAGGAAGGATTCACCAATGTTGCAGGCGCCCCTGTAGGCCGCGCAGCATCTCCATTCGATTTTGGCGGGCTTACCTGCAATGTCAGCGGATGTCACAGCAGTTTTCCTTTGGGCTCACGGTCTGGCTGGATTACTTCCAATATTCCGGGAAGCGGTTACATTGCAGGGCAAACCTACACCATTACGGCTACAGCAACCTCATCCGCAAGTTGTGTACGGTTTGGATTCGAAATTTCTCCGCAGACTGCAACAGGCGTCACGGCAGGAACCGCAATTATTACCAATGCTACTCTGACAAAACTGGCATTGTCTACGAGTACACGGTGGATAACTCATACCCAGACAGGTACTTCTGCGGCTGCAACTCCCGGAACAAAAACATGGAGCTTTAACTGGACAGCTCCTGTATCAGGAACGGGAACTGTAACTTTTTACGGTGCTTTCAACCGCGCCAATAACAGCGGGACATCAGTTGGTGACAGCATTTTTACTTCGCAACTTGTAGTGCCCGAAAATCCTACGGCCGTATGGGAAGAAGCCAGGCAAAATCTTTCGTTCAGCGTTTACCCAATCCCAGCCAGTGGAAATATTTTTGTACGTTTAAAAACCGATGATAATTCTTTACCCGAAATTGAATTGACCGATGTTTCAGGAAAAATAATCCGCAAAGTTTCCGATACAATGTCATCTTTTGCTCCCGAATACATCTTCAACATAAACACCATAGATATCGATTCCGGAATTTATTTTATCAGGATTATTCATGGCTCCGATGTTTCAGTTAAGAAAATTATAATCCTCTGATTTAAGATTGTATACTTCATCAAATACTTGCTCTTTATGTGTCCCTGACACGCCTGTTTCCTGATGGCTGAAGAAACAAAATCGAATGGTGGAAGCAGTATCAGGGTTGTTGTAAGCCGGTGGTCAAAGGCATATAAAATTCTTCTTGCCGCCTGTCTCTTTTCAATGGTTATTGGCACAGGCACCAGTATTTTTTTCTTTGTTAAATGGTACCAGGCCGAGCAGCGGTACGGAGAAACCAAAAGGGAAGACACCAAATCAAAACAAAAATTCGAATTCCTGAAAAGGGATTATGAAACCATGCTTCGCGAGCAATCAATTATCCGCGATGTTAATGCCCATATAGTTAACCTTAAAGACCCTACGGGCAACTCAACCAGCTACGCCCGCATTTACTGGAACAGGTTTTCAGGCGAAGTTTTTATTGATGTAATATTTCTTCCTGTTCCGCCATTGGGAAAAGAATACCGGGTATGGGTATTTGACAGTGGTGTATCGTCTGATATAGGCACATTTAAGCTGACTTTTGATAACCGCTTGCAATCTTTGTATTCTGTCATTGGTGCTGAAAGTTGGGTAGTATCTCTTGAACCGGAAGGAGGCAGCAAGGAACTGATGAAAGAAAACATCGTTTTACGTTCAGAGAAAAATTAAAAATCACTCTGAAATCACTTTACGATTCACTAACTTTGCATCAATGAACAGAATAGCGCTTTTGTTGTGCCTGTTGCTACCGGTTGAATTTTTGTTTGCGCAAACTTCTGAACCTTCTATTCTGGATGAGGACCAAACCATGATGTACCGCTACGAAGCGGCCGGAGGTTTCTTTTTGCATTCTGCCGGATGGGGGCTGTCGTACCGTAAAGGCAAACATGTTACCGGTTACTCAAAAAAGTTTTTCGAAATAGAGTTCGCCACAATGAAGAACTCAAAAGAAATAAAGGTCACCAATCGCAACTACGAAAACAGCAAGCCATTTGTATTCGGCAAGCTGAACTTTTTCATGCTGTTGCGCGGCGGTGTGGGAATGCAGAAAACATTATTCGGCAGAGGCAGGCATAACGGAGTTGAAATACGATACCTGTACTCCGGAGGTGTTGATGCAGGATTTACAAAGCCGGTGTACCTCGAAATCATTAAGCCCGACCAACTTCCGCAGGCGGAAGCCTACGACCCCAATAAACACGATGTCAATAATATTTTTGGAAGAGCCGCATTCACCTACGGGCTGGATAAAATGAAATTGTATCCCGGCGCCTACGGAAAATTTGCGCTGAGCTTTGAGTATGGCAGCACAAGCACCGATATTAAAACTATAGAAACGGGTATTTTTGCAGATGTCTTTGTGCGCGACGTTCCTATTATGGCATATATCGAGAATAGAAATTATTTTATTAACCTGTACGTTGCCCTTACCTGGGGTGGCAAGTGGTAAACTGATTTTCCCGGATAGTATTTATGTCTGAAACAAACATTTCGGAAAATATTCAACGGGTGAAAAAACCCGATTGGCTGCGAGTAAAATTACCCTCGGGCGCAAATTATTCTATGGTGCGCGAAACGGTAAACACGCATAAGCTGCATACCATTTGCCAGAGCGGAAACTGCCCCAATATGGGAGAGTGCTGGGGTGCAGGAACTGCCACATTTATGATTCTCGGAAACATCTGCACCCGCTCGTGCGGCTTTTGTTCTGTCGCTACGGGAAGGCCGCTGGCTGTGGATTATGCCGAGCCGATGCGCGTTGCCGAATCCGTCCGCATTATGAAAGTAAAACATTGTGTTATCACTTGTGTTGACCGTGATGATTTGGAAGATGGCGGTGCTTTGGTTTGGGCAATGACTATACGAGCTGTGCGAAAATTGAATCCGTCAACCACCATGGAAACGTTGGTTGGTGATTTTGCAGGCCAGTGGCAAAATCTTCAGAAGGTGATTGACGAAAAGCCTGAGGTTATCTCTCATAACATTGAAACGGTAAGGCGGCTTACCAAACAAGTAAGGGTGCAAGCCAAGTACGACAGGAGTTTGGAAGCCTTGCGTATCATAAGCGCATCGGGCGCCAGGACAAAATCAGGAATTATGCTCGGGCTTGGTGAGACAAACGATGAAGTTCTTGAAACCATTGACGACCTTAGAAATGCCGGGGTTCAGGTGCTTACCATAGGGCAATATCTTCAGCCCACGAAAGAACATTTGCCGGTCGCAGAATTTATTCACCCCGACCGGTTTGCTGAATTGAGGGAAATAGCTCTTTCCAAAGGGTTCATGTTTGTGGAAAGCGGCCCCCTGGTTCGCTCCTCATATCATGCAGAAAAGCATGTTGTGCGGGCTTAATAGCTAACTTCACCTCAGGTTTTTATCAAGGGACGCTGCCCATACCTGCTATTATTTTCCCGGCAGTCACAGAGAGCGCTCACATGCACGCCCTCTGTGATGAATTCGGAAACGATAAACGAAACATTGCCGGGAAATTTTTTACTGCTCCGATTTCTTTTTACTGAAATCAACTGGCACAATGAGTTTGAAACTTATGTTGCGTCCCATGTTGTAAATGCCGAGGTGTCCATTTGGTGAGGCAGTGTATTGTTCAAAATATTTCAACCTGTTCAGGTGCGCCTGGTAAGCTACATCGGTAATGTTATTTCCAAGAATGCTTAAACTGAAAAGAACTTTGCCGGATTTATTAGTTATATCTCCACCAATGCCTGCATCAAAGAGCGTGTAACCAAGTGTAGGCGTTTCGGTATTGAATGCGAGATAGGCGCGGTCTTGTTTTGCGTACCACTGCATTCCAACTTTCAAATAGAGAGAAGAGAAATGAGTGAATTTTTTCTTAAAGTTTGCGCGCAATTCTGTAAGTGTATGCAACGGCGGAATGAAAGGTAAATATTTTGCACTGTCCGTAACAAGAATTCCCGGCACTCCTTTATTATTACCATAGGTGACGGAGATTGCATTTTCGAAATGCAGCCAGTCCAGCGGATGAGGATGAATGTCCAAGCTTGCTTCACCACCATACAATTGCGCTTCTGCCGCCTGAAACTGGAAGAATGTATTTCCTTGCCCATCTGTAGAATCCCGACCTATATTGTTTAATAACTTTTCATTGTAGATATAATTTGAAATATCATTGCTGAAAAATTCAAGACCACCTGTTACGTGTGTTGTGGAAAATAAAATTCCAACATCTTCCTGCAAACTGAACTCAGGTTTAAAGTCTGGATTACCTACCTGATAAATATTTGTTCCGGGGTGAACACCGTTGGCGGAGATTTCAGCAATATTAGGCGCGCGAAAGCCACGTGCTATGTTTGCTTTAATCAAAAAATGTTCAGTGAAATTATATGTTGCGCCAAAACTTCCTGAAACACCAGAGAAAGTATGCTTGTAATTTGAAAACGGATTACCCGCCCCTGAAGTATCAGGAGGACTTACCTGCATATCAAAACCGGTTTCGGGATTGGATGAGACAAACATTTGGTCGTTACTGAAAGAACGGCTGTCGTAGCGAACGCCTGCGCTTATATCTAACTTATGAATTGACTTTTTAGCAAAAGCAAATGGACCAAAGTCAAACAGTTTATAATCGGGAATAATAAACTCAGTTCCCCTGTTCGCATTGATTTGATGCATGCCGTTTACTCCTATGGTAGTTTCCCATCCATTAGTCTCAGGCAGATAATATTTTGCATCATAAGTATACGTTGGTAATACGAGATAAAGCCCGGGAAGGTCAGGATTCAACGGATGGCTGAACTCCCTGCGCACACTTTCCTGATAGCCCAGCGTTAGTGCCAACTTTGATCTTCCCAAAATGAAACTGTTTGCCGAAATCATTCTGTAATGCTGCACATGCTGATGTAAGGTGGTAATTGCATAAGATGTTAATTCATTATCTGTAACAATTAGCCTAATGGTGTCTTCTTCGGTAATCTGCTTTGTAAACTTTCTTGTTAATGAATCGCGGCTGCCATCGGGAATTTCCTGCAAGTCATCATAAAGAGAAAACCGAAGATGTGAGTATCCCCATTTTTTATTTAACCCGATATAAGCGTTTGCATCCGTTTCATGGAAGGCGGTTCCATAAACACGACTATCAATACTGTTCTGATAATTGGTCGCCATTTTATTTGTGAATCTTGCCCCCCATACAAAGCCTTTTATGTTACCGAAAGTTGCGACTGACAATCCGACCAAGCCATTATTGCTTTGGTAATTGGAAAGAAGCTCTCCATTTATTGTTCCCTCCGATACGGGAGGAGTGGGCAGTAAATTCACAACACCTGCTAAAGCATCAGAGCCATACGTTAGACTGGAAGGTCCTTTAACAATCTCAATCCTATCAATGGAATATTCATCCGCTTCAATGCCATGTTCATCACCCCACTGTTGACCTTCCTGCCGGACACCATCGTATAGTGTGAGAACGCGATTAAACCCAAGACCTCGGATATAGGGTTTAGAAACATTGGGTCCTGTTGTAACAGCGTTTACTCCCGGCTGTCTTGCAATTGCATCAATCGCATTGGTGGAAGGAATTTGTCTCAACTGTATTGGTGAGACAGTTAAAATGGGAATAGGCGTTCTGCTTTTTTCCGCTGCCTGAGAAAGCCCCGTTACGACAACTTCGTTTAGCTCCGTTACTGTTTCTTCAAGTGCAAAATTCTTTGTAGTTGTCGCAGCTAAGTCAACTTTCTCCACGATTAATTTATAGCCGATGAAATGCACTTGCACAAGGACTTTGGATTTTGGAAGGTTTTCAATCTTGTATGTTCCCTTTACATTTGATACTCCGCCTGTTTTTAAGTCAGAGATATAAACCGTAACACCAGGAATCGGCTCGCCTGTTTTTTTATCGGTGATTTTTCCCGACAATATCTGTGCAGAAGCAGACACAACTGCACATAAAATAAATATATTTATGAATAATATTTTCATTTTTGAAATAGGTTAAAATATGAATTGAATAAAAGAAAACGCCTTAGAGCAATGCTCTAAGCAATTCAATATTCAGAATGCGGATAACTACCGAAACTGAATGACTAAATCAAAAATAAAGCGGGAGGTCCCCTGAAAAATAAAAAGGGAGAGGAAGAAAAATGATAACTGCTTTTGCTTTCAACCGAAATGACACAAAACAATTCGGAAGAAGCAAAGGAAAAATTATTTACTGCTTGATGAAAAGGAGGGGTAACGAGTTGAAGAACTTCGCAATGCTGGTGAGGTTTGCTGAAATGTTGAGCACATGCATCCGTACAAACTTTATCTTCTGTATCGTGATGATTGAGAAATTCATGAAGTAGTTCTTTCGGAGCGAGGAAAAGCGAAAGTGATGCCAGAAGAATTACTGAAATATGTATGCGGAAACTTTTCATTCAATGGGCAAATATAAGAATTAGCTAATATAATCTCCTCCTCTCTGTAACAACCGGGAAAATTGAAACAGAATTTCTGCTGTATAAAACTTTTGCTTACCTTTAACCCTTCAAAATTTACACATCCAAAACAACAGATGAAAACATTACTCAGAAAAGCATCAGCGCTTATTGTAACTGCAGTATTATTTGGCTCAACAAACTTTGTGTCTGCACAGCAAAGTCACTTTTGCGGAACCGATGAGAAAATGGCGGAGATGCTAAAAAATAATCCTGACGCGCTGAGTGCCCAGCAGGAGCTCGATGCATTTACACGTGAGTATATCCGTACCCATGAACCGGTTGTTTCTGAAAGAGGAGGGCCTCCTACATATATTATTCCCATAGTGTTTCACATCATTCATGAGAACGGTGTTGAAAATGTTTCCAATAACACCATATTTCAACAGGTAGATACCATGACCCGGGATTACAGAAGACTTAATCCTGATACTGCCGAAGTACAGTGGGGGTTCCAGCATTTAGTTGCTGATTGCAACATTGAATTTCGCCTGGCACAGAAAGACCCTGATGGTAATTGTACCAACGGCATTGACAGAGTATATTCATACCGAACCAACCAGGGAGATGACAGGTCTAAGGTGGTTGTATGGGACAGAAAAAATTATTTGAACGTATGGGTTGTTAAAACCCTTTCCAATCCTAACGTGGCTGCATACGCATACCTGCCGGCAGGTGCCGCAGGTTTGGGATATAAAGTGGATGGCTGTATCGCACGATACAACTATGTGGGAGGAACTAACAGGACTTTAACGCATGAAATCGGGCACTGCTTTAATCTTTCTCACACGTGGGGCGGAGGTACTGTTGCAACTGCGTGCGGAGATGACGGAGTAGCGGATACACCGGTAACGGAAGGAGCAACAAGTTGTCCCAGCAACAGTCCAAACGGCAAAGTAGATTTTACATGCTCCCGCGATACAATAAAGAAAACATACCAGTTCGATTCTGTTACTGTAGCTTCAGGAACTACTGAACCCAATCCTCCCATGCTCGTGGTTAATCGTATTAATGCCGATACCGCTCTTACCTTAATGAACTTTTCAGCAGTGGGCTTATCGGCAAATTCAGCAACAGATTCTGTTTTTGCTTTCTCCGGTTGGGATACCGGAGGCATAAATGGCGATACTGCTTTTTACAGCCACACCGATACAATAAACCCCGGAAAATATTATGAGTTCACCGTTCGCCCTCAATTAGGCCAGGGGATAACGCTTACAGGTATCAGGCTTTTTGTTAAACGTTCTACCACCGGGCCTCGCATGTTTTGTGTGCGCTCAAGCGAAACCAATAACTTTCATTCCAATTTAACTTCTTCTGTTTTTCCTGCTAACACTAATATCTCGGTACGCACAGACACCCTTGGATTTGACACTCCCAATACATTTTATTTTAATAGTGATACTTCGCTCTTGCTGAAGGGAGCAAGAATAACATTATCCGGGGCGCTCTATACAAATACCGATGATACTGTTACTTTCCGAATCTATGCATGGAATGCTGAAGATGCTGCAGGAACTTTTGACATCGACAGTGTTGCTTTGCTGGGAACCTTCGGAAGGATAGAGAACCTAGACAATTACATGGATTATACTTTTTGCATGAACATGTTTACCCTCGGTCAGGCAGATAGAATGCATGCTGCGTTAGAAAGCTCTATTTCATTTCGCAATAATTTATGGACGAGCGCTAACCATACGCTTACCGGTATTGATAATCCTCAAACATGTCCTCCGCAAGCCGATTTTTATACCAATAAGTCTATGGCTTGTCAGAACGCTGTAGGTAACAACACTATTCAGTTTTTTGATAACTCAACACGCGGAACCGTTGTAAGCAGAACCTGGACATTCCCTAACGGAACTCCTTCCACGTCTACCGTAGCAAACCCTATAGTTACATTCAATGCATTGTGGAATCAATCCGCAACATTAATGGTAACCAATTCTGCAGGTTCAACCAGCATTACAAAGAACCTTGTTTGGGTAGCTCCAACGTGGGCTGATTACAGCGGCCTTTTTTCAGAGGACTTTGAAAATGCTTCGGAATTTAATCTTGCGTGGCGTGTAGATAACCGTTCCGACAACGTATCAAGCTGGCAAGTTACTAACGATGGTGTATTCCCCAGCGGAACCCACGGTTTAAGACTGAATGCATTCAGCCCTATGATTCTTTCAACCAATACCACACCCCAGATTGTTCTTGATTGGGGAATTGGCAGCGATGATAAAGACGCCTTCATTACACCTTCCTTTGATTTATCTCACATAATTAACAATGGTACCGGAAAATTAGAATTTAAACTTTCAGGAGCTACCAGGGGCACTACTCCCGGAGACATGGAGGATACGCTGAGAGTATTTTACTCTGTCAATTGCGGCAATACATGGACTCTTTTCCCGGCCAGTGCCAGCGTATATAGCGGCGCATTGCTGTGCAATGCCGGCTCCTGGCAAGATTATTACACTCCAAGTGTGTTATCGCAATGGGTTCAGAAATCTATTAATTTGCCTGTACAAACGCTGGTTTCCAACGTAAGGTTTAAGTTCGAGTATGTAAGCGGTGATTTAAGCAATAACATTTATATTGATGACGTTAATATTTCCGGAGCTGTCGGAATCGAAGACATTAATTCTGCCGTAGCGACAGACCTTGTTGTTTATCCGAACCCTGCAGGAGAGGACGTTTCCGTAACGTACCGGTTATCGGCTTCAAGAAATGTAAAGCTCCAGATATTTGATGCACTTGGAAATCTGGTGTATGACCTGGTTAACCAGAAACAAGCAGCAGGAAGTTATTCGGTTAATTTTAAGACCTCTAAAATTTCGAACGGGGTTTACTATGTAAAACTTTCGGGCGATAACGTAAATTTAAGAACTGAAAAGATTGTAGTTATCAGGTAAGTTCTCTGCAATTGACAATGGTATTAAACGGGGCTTTGCCGCCCCGTTTTTTTTGTCCTGTTTTTTTTCGGAAACTGGTTTCTGCGCCGTATCTTTACAGTATAAAAAATATCTCATGCAAAATCATTTGTTGTTTCTGAATCTGGGCGGAGGCGAGGTTTTTGTCATCATGCTGGTGGTGCTTCTTTTTTTCGGGGCAAAAGGAATTCCGCAGGTAGCCAAAGGGCTTGGACGTGGTATGCGCGAATTCCGCGATGCTATGAATGGCATTGAAAGAGAAATCAATCAGGAAACCAATAAGGTGAAAGACGAAGTGAAAAAAATTGAAGAAGATACAAATGGCTGAATGATTGTGTAATAAACAACAGACCCTTGTGCTTTTGCTTGTCATTCCCTATTCTTCTCTTGCATGCTGGTTAGAATTTTGAAATGAATACTTCTCTTTCCACCAATAATTTATTTATTCCCTCTTCTCCCCTGCCGCGTGTCATAATCATTGGCGGAGGATTTGCCGGAATTGAGTTTGGCAAAAAGCTGTCGCACGAAAAGTTTCAGCTTGTCATGCTCGACCGGCATAACTATCACACTTTTCAACCGCTGCTATACCAGGTAGCCACCAGCGGACTGGAGCCCGACTCTATCTCCATGCCGCTGCGGAAAATTTTTGCACACCGGAAAAATTCTTATTTCCGCCTGTGCGAAGTGCTTGCTGTTGAGCCGGACAAAAAACTGCTGCGCACCAACATTGGCCAGCTTACATACGATTATCTCATTATTGCCACCGGTTCGTCTACAAATTATTTCGGCATGGAAAATATTATGCGCTATGCCATGCCCATGAAATCCGTTCCCGAAGCGCTTGACCTGCGCAGTTTAATTCTCCAGAATATTGAGCAGTCGCTGCTGGTTGATGATAAAAAAATCCGGCAGAGTTTTCTCGATATCGTTATTGTAGGGGGAGGCCCCACAGGAGTGGAGCTGGCAGGCGCTTTATCTGAATTAAAAAATCACGTATTGCCCAACGATTATTCTGAAATTGATTTCCGCCTTATGAATATTCATATCGTGGAAATGGGAGCGCGGCTTTTAGGGGGCATGTCAGAAAAAGCATCTGAAAAAGCGCAGGAATTTCTTGAAGATTTTGGCGTGAAGGTTTGGCTCGGTGTTAGTGTAACCGACTGCAACGACATAGAGGTAAAACTGAGCAGTGGCGGAACGTTATTTACTAAAACACTTATATGGACTGCCGGAGTGCAGGGAATGGCAATTGATGGAATTCCACCTGCTTCCGTAACAAAAGGTAACCGGATTCTTGTAGATGAGTTCAGCAAAGTGAGTGGCGCAGAAAATATTTTTGCTGTGGGCGATGTTGCTGCCATGGTTACAAAAGAAAATTCGCACCCTCATCCCATGGTTGCCCAGGTAGCCATTCAGCAGGGAAGGCTTCTTGCAAAAAACCTGAACCTGTCGTTGCGCAAAAAACCAATGATTCCATTCCGCTATCGTGACCTGGGAACCCTGGCAACCATCGGCAGAAACCGTGCAGTGGCCGATTTTGCCTTTGTTCGCCTGCAGGGGCGCATCGCATGGTTTACCTGGTTATTTATCCACCTCATGCAGTTGGTTGGCTTTCGCAACCGGCTGGTGGTTTTAGTAAACTGGATGTGGAGTTATGTAAGTTACGACAGCGCCATACGGCTCATTATACGGCCGTTTATAAGGCGGAAAAAATTGCAGGAAGGGCAGTGAAAAAACAGAATTCCTGTTACGGATTTTCTTCTGGAGTTCTATCTTTCACCATAACACGAATCCAGATGACACATGCAATAAACCCCGACCCGATAAGGAAGATGTTTACTATGGCTCCAATAGAAGGCATGATAGAAAAAAGCGCCTGGAAAATTGACCCGAGAAAATACCAGAAAGCTGTCATGTTATTTTAGTTTTGCAGTGGCAAATATAAAAATATTTTGCAACCATTCCTGTGACGGTAATTTCGGAGAAATATTCTATTCGCAAGCTTAATCATTTTACCGGGCACCAGGGAGCCATATATGCGCTCGAGGCATCGGGCGAAAAAAAATTTTTCTTTTCCGGAAGCAGCGATAATTATGTAACCCGGTGGGATTCTGCCGGCCTTGTAAACCCCGAAGCCATCATACGCGCGCAGACAACCGTTTACTCCTTGTGTTTTATAGGAGAAAAAAACCTCCTGGTAATTGGTGAATCGTCCGGGGCATTTCATGTAATAGACCTGGATAGTAAAAAAGAAATTCACAACATTGTTTTTCATAAGGCTGGAATTTATGATGTGAAATTTTCACAACGGTATAACCGGCTTTTTACTGCATCAGGTGACGGAACCATGGGAGTATGGGATGGCGATTCGTTCAAACTTTTATTGAGCAAAAAGTTATGTGAACAAAAAATAAGAGGCATTGCCATCAGCGACAAGCATTCCCTTGTGGCATTTGCCTGCGGTGATGGGACCATTGCTGTTTACAATGCCGATTCTCTGAATGAATTGATTCGTTTCAGTTCTCATGACCTTTCGGCTAACTGCGTGTATTTTCATCCCAACGGAAAACAATTGCTCAGTGGCGGGCGCGATGCTCACCTCAGAGTTTGGAACATTGAAAATAATTTTGAGCTGGTAAAAGAGATTCCGGCCCATAATTATGCCATCTATAAAATCGTTTTCAATAGCAGCGGTAAATTATTTGCAACGGCAAGCCGCGATAAAACAATTAAGATATGGGATGCCGATGATGCATCTTTTCTTGTCCGCCTCGATAAAGAAAATTTTAACGGGCATTTGAATTCTGTAAACTCTGCCTTGTGGCTTGATGATGGCACCCTTGTTTCGGCTGGCGATGACCGCTCTATCGTTGTCTGGGAAATTACCGAAAAGTAAGCTCCCTGGCTTAAAAAATCACCCGATTTCATCCCTGAAAATATTTTATTAAATTTGACTTCACATTTCAACCCTCAAAAAAATCATTATGAAAAAAGCCCTGATTATTTTTTCGCTGCTGTTCATAGCAACGGCCGTGAATTTTTCTTTTGCCCAAAATACAACCCCTGTAACCGGTCATCCGGCTAAAACAGATGTTAAAACCCAATCTACTCCTGTGCTTACAAGTGCAGAGGTAATGCCTTCTTTCCCCGGGGGAGATGAAAAATTTCAACAGTTTTTGAAGGATAATATCCATTATCCTAAGGAAGCATTAGATAACAAGATAGAGGGGAAGGTATATGTTTCCTTTGTTGTGGATGAAACCGGTAAAATATCTAACGTGCAAATGCAGAAGCGGATGGCTTACGGTATGGACCAGGAAGCCATGCGCGTTGTAACCATGATGCCAAACTGGATTCCCGGAAAGGAGAAAGGCACACCGGTTACTGTTCAGATGACACTACCGATTGCTTTTTCATTAGGCAATTCAAAGACTAAATAATTTTCCAGCAGATACCTTTTCTAAATCGCTTCCAGGTCTTTTTCGGGAGCGATTTTTTATTTCTGCCCTTCGGCATTTGATTCGTTTTAATATTTTCTGAATCCTTTGAATCAATACTCATACTTTTGCCGGCTATGAGCATGCCAAAAGTCCGGGTACGTTTTGCGCCCAGCCCTACAGGTCCCTTGCATATTGGAGGGCTGCGCACTGCTTTGTATAATTATCTGTTTGCCAAAAAGTACAGCGGTGATTTTATTCTCCGTATAGAAGACACCGACCGTGAACGTTTTGTTCCGGGCGCTGAGGATTACATCGTTGAATCTCTGAAATGGTGTGGCGTTGCTCCAAACGAAGGTGTCGGTTTTGGAGATGGCCCTTTTGCTCCTTACCGGCAAAGCGAACGAAAAAATCTTTATAAAAACTATGCAGATACGCTTGTGGAAAGTGGAAGTGCATATTATGCTTTCGACACCGGGCCCGAATTGGAGGAGCTGCGAAAAAAAACACATCCCGCTGGAGCAAGCCCTCTGCAATACGATACTTCAACCCGTATGAGCATGAAAAATTCTCTTGTTCTTCCTGCAGCCGAAGTAAAACGGAGAATTGATTCGGGAGAAAAATATGTAGTCCGCATAAAGATGCCTGCCGATGAGGAAATAAAAGTTACAGACCTGATTCGTGGCGAAGTAATTGTTCATACTTCACAGCTTGATGATAAAGTGCTTTTCAAATCGGACGGCATGCCTACCTATCACCTTGCTAATGTTGTAGACGATTACCTGATGAAAATTACGCACGTCATCCGCGGGGAGGAATGGCTTCCTTCGGCCCCGCTGCATGTTTTGCTTTATAAATATTTTGGATGGGAAAATGTGATGCCACAATTTGTGCACCTTCCGCTGCTTCTGAAACCCGATGGGCATGGCAAGCTTAGCAAACGCGATGGCGACCAACTCGGTTTTCCTGTTTTTCCGCTGGAATGGACAGACCCCGCTACAAACGAAGTTTCATCCGGCTACCGCGAGAGCGGTTATTTTCCCGATGCTGTTATAAATATACTGGCGCTCCTGGGATGGCATCCCACTCAGGCACAGGAAATTTTTACCCTGGACGAACTGGTTCATGAATTTTCTCTCGAGCACGTTGCCAAAGGCGGTGCAAAATTCGACCCCGAAAAAGCAAAGTGGCTCAACCAGCAATACCTGAGAAGTAAAAGCGATGATACTGTAGCAGAAGTTTTTCAGAAGCAGTTGTCCGATAAGCAAAAAATCTACGGATTTAAAATGCCTGATTCAGAATACCTGAAAAAAGTTTGTCACCTACTCAAGGAGAAAGCAAGCTTTATAAATGAATTCTGGAGCCTTGGGAAATATTTTTTTATTGCTCCTGATAAGTACGATACGGATATCGTCCGCAAAAAATGGAATGAAAAAAATGCAGGTTTTTTTTCAGCACTGAAAGAAAAATTTCTTGTTCAGAAAAGTTTTACGCATGATGAGCTTGAAAAAACCTTTAAGCAGGAAGCTACAGGGCTCGGCATAAAGCCCGGTGAAGTGATGCAGCTCTTTCGGGTAATAATTACGGGCGGAGCTGGCGGGCCTGCATTGTTTGAAGTGGTTGCATTGCTGGGTAAAGACGAAGTGATGAAAAGAATAGAACGGGCGTTAACTGAGTTTAAGTTTTGATAATGGGAACCTTAAAAGTTAAAGGCATAAAACTTTATTGTTATCACGGCTGCCTGCCCGAGGAAGAAAAGATTGGCGGATGGTATGAGACAGATGTGGAAGTTGATGCTGATATAACCGGCGCTGTCCAAACAGATGACCTTTCAAAAACAGTGGATTATTCGGAGATAAACAAAATTGTAAGAAATGAAATGGGCATTCGTTCTAAATTAGTGGAGCATGTTGCGGGAAGAATTGCATCAGCATTGCTACGGCAAATCCCCGGCATCAGGGAAGTGCTGGTTACAGTGAGTAAATTAAATCCACCTGTGGAGGGAGAGGCAGAGCGTTTCAGCGTTTCCATAAAAATGAAAAGAACCGACTTGATGGGGTAAATTAGTATGTTTGCCGCGCAAAAATATTTCTTTCAAAAAGGTCGCGTGGCCGAGTGGTTAGGCAGAGGTCTGCAAAACCTTGTACAGCGGTTCAAATCCGCTCGCGACCTCGAATTTTCTCTTTCAGACCGCAGTTTTTTGCACGAAGAATTATTCCGGTTTTTATTTTTCCGTTAAAATATTTTAACCTGATGCTTCGATTTCTGATTTGTACTGTAGTGATTTTCCTCGGCTGCGGACTTTTTAATTATTCCCACTCCCAGGATTATCCTGCAAAAAATATTTACCGGATATTCACGGAAATGAATGTTCAGCATTCCCCCCAACGTGCATTTGAAGATGTATCGGGCTTGTATGGTTTTACATCGGTATCTACCCTGGTAAATGTTCCTCTGGTTTCAAAGGTCACAGAAGGAAAAGACCTTACTAAAAAACTTCTGGGCATTACTGCAAAGGGAAAAGGAGAAATCACATTGCCTAAAATCAGCTTTATCAAGTCAGACCATTTGCTGATTAATCTTGCGGCAAGTTTAAATGCCTTATACAACGGCAACAAAAATACATGGCAGGGAACGTTTACCACTTCGCTGGCCGAAGATAACTATACCCTCGCCCTTCCTCAAATACGTTTTGCCGGAAGTCTTTTGTTCACCCGGCGGGCAAGCCTGGATTTTGCCTATACACTTGGCGCGGCTTATAGTTACGTCTATGGCGAAGGCAGATTTCTTCCTCTCATCGGCAGCATAGTGCGGATTGATGCAGACGACCGTATTGCCGCTCTCTTGCCCATGCATATTTCATGGATACATACGTACAGTTTTGTAAACGTAATGCGGGTTTATATTGCTCCCTCCGGAGGAGTGAACCGTTTCAGGAATAACAATAATTTGTTTCCCAAGGCGCCTGATGTTATTTTTTTCCGAAGGCGTGAATTTAAAGCCGGAGTTCTGTGGCGCATTAAACCGGCGCCTCCGCTTATCATCAGCTTCGGAGGAGGAATCCTGTTGAAAAGGAATATTTATTTCTCCGAGAAAGATAATTCGGATTACCTGCTTCATCAAATGCCTCAACCTTTCTGGTTTGCCGAAGCAGGAATCAAATTCCGGTTTGGCACAAAAAAACTTTATGAATTTATGCGTCCTGACGAGTTGATGTTTAATGAAACTGATTTTCTTAATTACCTGTTCGACACCGATGAGAACCAGGTGCCGAAAGAAATTTACTGACGGGTTTAGAAAGACATGTCAATGAAAAAAATTCTGATAGCAGGTGGCAGCGGGTTTATCGGAAAAATGCTTTCAGAGTATTTTCTTTCAAAAGGGTTTGATGTTGCTATTTTATCGAGGGAAAAACGGGATGAGAAAAACATTTTTTCCTGGGACCCGCAGAAAGAAGAAATGGACGAGAATGCATTCCGCGGCATTTCATGCATCATTAATCTAAGCGGTGCCTCCATATCCGGAAAACGCTGGACACGAAAACGCAAACAGGAAATCGTTAACAGCAGAATGCAGAGTACGGATTTTTTATATGAAAAGCTCAGAACCGAAAAGCATGAAGTGGATACTTTTATATCCGCGTCGGGTGTCGGTTATTATGGAAGTCACAAAGACGAATGGCTGGACGAAACATCTCTTCCTTCTTATGACTTTCTTTCAACCTGTTGCCGCTATTGGGAAGAATCTGCATCAAAAGTTTCTTCTCTCGGAATTCGTGTTGTGATTTTCAGATTGGGGATAGTTTTATCCTTACGAGGAGGCGCATTACCTGAATTTGCACTGCCGGTAAAATTATTTGCCGGTTCGCCATTGGGCAGCGGCAAGCAATTCATTTCCTGGATTCATCATGCGGATTTATGCTCGCTTTTTCTCAAAGCTGCCGAAGACAAAAACATGCATGAAATTTACAATGCAGTTTCTCCCGAGCCGGTTACCAATCGAGTGTTTGTAAAAACGCTGGCACAAACACTAAAGCGGCCCATGTTTTTACCGCCTGTCCCATCGTTCGTGTTAAATCTAATCCTTGGTGAAATGGCTTCCGCTGTCACTCAGGGGCAACGTGTTTCCTGCAAAAAAAATATTGAGGCGGGCTTTAAGTATCAGTTCCCACAGATGAATGAGGCTCTTAAAAATATTTACGCTCAAAACTCATAGTGCGGAGTTTTCAATCATGCGCATATAAAACCGTACCACGTCTTTATAATTTTCAATATTGATGCGTTCATTGAGGCCATGCATACGTTTCAGGTCTTCATCATTCAGAACAAGAGGGATAAAACGATAAATATTTTTTGAAACTTTTTGATAATGGCGCGCGTCCGTTGCCCCCACGACAAGATATGGCGCGACAATTACTTCAGGAAAAGTTTCTTTTATCGTTTTGGAAATAAGTTTGAATTCTGAACCCTCATCTGAAACTGCCGAAGGATTGTCATATCCTTCCCGGAGTTTTATTTTAACCCGTTCATCGCTGACAACATTTTTCACATGATTCACAACATCTTCTGCGGTTTCACCGGGAAGAATCCTGAAGTTAACGACAGCCGATGCATGAGTCGGAAGAACGTTTTCCTTTTCTCCTCCTTTAAAAATGGTTACGGCTGTTGTAGTTCGTATCGCTGCGTTGGTTGAATTCTTTCCCGACAATATTTTTTTGATGACAGGCCCGAATAGCCATGCGTTGGCAAATATCATTTTAGAAACGAAATTCATTTCCGGCGCGATATAATCAAACAGCGCTTTTGTTCCGCCATCATAGCGAGCGTCAAACGGATGCGCCTCCAATTTCGAAATGGCATCGCTTAAAACCCCTATGGCAGTTTGCTTTGGCGGCATAGAAGAATGTCCGCCCTCTATATCAACAGAAAGGTCTACAGTTGCTCTTCCTTTTTCGGCAATGCCGATTAAAGCAACATCGGGTTTTACTTCTTTAATGATGCCGCTGGTTATGCTGCCTCCTTCGTCAAGAATAAATTCGGCCTCTATGTTTTTTTTCTGCAGATACCGTGCTATTTCTTGTGCTCCGCTGCCTTTAGTCTCTTCGTCATGCCCGAAAGCAAAATAGATGGTTCGTTTTGGCTTAACGTTTTTATTCAAAAGATATTCTGCCGCTTCAAGCAATCCCAGCACTCCACATTTATCATCAATGGTTCCACGCCCGTAAATAAACTGAGCATCCACATCACCCGAAAAAGGCACATGCGTCCATTTAGAGCCTTCATCCGTTGCCGGAACAACATCCTGGTGTGAAAGAAAAATCACCGGCTTCAGCGAAGCATCGCTTCCATCCCAGCGCAACAGCATGCTTTGAGATGAAATATTTTCTTTTACAAATGTTGAAAATGCAAGAGGATATGTTTGATAAAGAAACTTATGAAATGAAGAAAACACAGAAGTATCTCTGAGCGAATCATTCTCATACGAGACTGTTTTAAACCGCACTGCTGCTGCAAGGTTCTGAATGACACTATCAGAAACCTGTACTTTTTCAATTGCCGGAAACTTCTGCTGCCTGGAAGAAAAAAAGAAAGTCCTTATTACCAGTACAGCAACGAGAAATAAGAGTAAAAATAAAACTCCCTTGGCAAAACTTTTCATCGCTCCGGAAAATTATTATGCAATGCTGTACATTTTTCCAGGAAGCGAACGCACAATGCCCTGGAATTCCAGGTTTAGCAATACGCTTGATACCTTGCTCATCGGGAGTTTGGCCCGCAAGCAAATACTGTCGATAGCAAGCTTACCATTTTGCTGAAGAATATTTACTAATTCCTTTTCATCCTGTTTCAACTCGTTGAAGATAGCGAGCTGCGATGGTTTTGACTTTTTCGCCCCATCATTTTTCTGCCACCCAAGTTGTTGTATTATATCTTCTGCCGATTCTACCAGAGCCGCCTTATTCGCCTTAATCAGGTAGTTGCATCCGCCCGAAAATTTATCATCGGTTCGTCCCGGTATTGCAAACACATCGCGATTATAGGTACTTGCAATTTCTGCAGTAATGAGACCTCCCCCATCCACTTTCGATTCAATAACTATAACCGCATCGCTCATACCAGCAATTATGCGATTACGCCTTGGAAAAAACGCGGGGTCTAAGTTTGTGCCGGATATAAATTCGGTGACCACTCCGCCATTGTCCTGCATCTTTGATGCGAGCGGTTTGTTTTCGGCAGGATAGAGCATATCCAATCCGTGCGCCAAAACACCTACAGTCGGCAAATTATTTTTTACTGCGGATTTGTGTGCGGCGGTATCAATACCGTAAGCCAGCCCACTGACAATATAAACATCGATAGCTGCTAAATCTGCTACAATGTTTTCACACATTTTTTTTCCGTAGTCGGTAGCGTGACGGGTTCCTACAAGTGCCAAAACCCGCTGATGATTTAAGCTTCCCGTTCCTTTGTAATAAAGCAATACCGGGGCATCTTCGCAATGTCTCAAACGGTGCGGGTATTCCTCATCGGTGAAAAACAAAACGCTTATGTCATTCTTTTTTACAAAAACAACTTCTTCCTCCGCTCTTTTCATTACATCGCTTCCCGCAATAGATTCTGCAAGCCCTGCTTTGATACCGGGAATTCTTTTCAGGCGATTTTTACTTTCCTTGAAAACCGCCTCGGGACTTCCGCAATAACTCACCAGCGTTTTGCCAAGCACAGGCCCTATTCCGGGAATCTGAGTTATGGCAATCTGGTACTTCAGTTTTTCCTCGTTATTTTTCAAAACCGATTCGTTGTATATTTCGGACAAAAATAATTTAAAAAATTTCTTATGCAGAGAATGCGGTTGCTAAGTACTTTTTTTATTCTGTGTTGCTGCCATCCCTCGCTGGCACAGCAGGCAACGGTGAGCGGAATCATTAAGCACGCAACCTCAGGCGAAAATCTTTTGGGAGTGATTGTAATCAATGACACTACCCCGGCAGCGGTTTCGGATACAAATGGATTTTACAAACTGACTCTTGCTCCAGGTTCGTACCGGCTTACATTTAAGCTGCTTGGTTTTGAAAGCAGAACCATAAATATAGCCCTTATGGAGAATGAAACAAAAAGCATTAATGTTTCACTCTCGCCTTCTGCAAAAGAATTGGGCACCGTTGTGGTAAGCGCGGGACGGTTTGAGCAGCGGCTTGAGGATGTCACCGTTTCGATGAATGTTATTAAGCCGCGCCTTATTGAAAACACCAATGTTGTTAACATGGAGGATTTTATGGGCCAGGTACCCGGAGTAAATGTAACAGACGGCCAGATAAATATCCGGGGCGGAAGCGGGTGGAGCTACGGTGCCGGAAGCCGGGTGCTGGTATTGGTGGATGATATTCCGCTTCTTGCTGCCGATGCCAATGATGTAAAATGGAATTTTATTCCGGTGGAAAATCTTGAGCAGATTGAAGTTATAAAGGGCGCTTCGTCTGCATTGTTCGGATCTTCTGCACTTAATGGCGTTGTAAATTTCCGGACCGCATATCCTAAATCAACGCCTGCAACCCAGGTAATATTACACACCGGGTTTTATGACACTCCTGCACGCAAAGAACTCAAATGGTGGGGCGATAACCGGCAGATGACTTCAGGATTCAGCATTTTTCATAGCGAACAATTAAAGCAGAATGATATTGTTGCCGGGGCAAATTATTTCAGGGATGATGGCTACCGCGCGGGAGAGGACGAAGAACGGTTCCGTTTCAATGTCAACTACCGTTATCGCTTTAAAAAAATTGAGGGGCTTACCGCCGGACTGAAAACAAATGCCATGTTTTCACAAAGCGGAATATTTTTTATCTGGGCCAACGACAGCACCGGGGCGCTTACTCCTCTTGGCGGACTCGATACGGCTACCACAAGCATAAGCAGGAATAGCCTTATCCGTTACAGCGTTGACCCGTTTTTCACATACGTAAAAAACAACGGAACATCTCATAAGCTAAGTACAAGATATTTTACAACCATTAATAAAAACAACACCGACCAGGCATCAACAGCTGCCTGGTATTTTGCAGAATACCAGTTCCAGAAAAAAATAAAAGATGCCATAACTCTTACCGCCGGAATTACCGATGCATACTCCGATGTGGTGAGCCAGCTATACGGAAACCATAACGGAAATAACCTTGCCGCATTTGCACAGGCAGATATTAAATACAAAAAAGTATCTCTCTCTCTGGGTGGAAGGCTTGAAGCCAGCCGGATAGATACCGTTGAAGGCGACCCGACTCCGGTAATACGTTCGGGATTAAATTTTCACTTGTTCAAAGACACTTACCTGCGTACATCGTATGGACAGGGTTACCGCTTTCCATCCATAGCAGAGAAATATATTTCGACACAAGTTGCAGGTGTGAGCATTTATCCGAATGATTCTTTGAAACCCGAAACAGGCTGGAGCGCTGAAATAGGTATTATGCAGGGAATAAAAGTTTTTGGCTGGAAAGGATATTTTGATGCTGCCGTCTTTCAAAGCGAGTACAAGGAGATGATGGAATTTACATTCGGACAGTGGGGAGCATCTGTTCCTCCTCAGTATGGGCTGGGTTTTAAATCTCTCAATATCGGCAATACAAAAATCAGGGGCTTCGATATTTCGCTTTCAGGCACAGGAAGTATAGGTAAAGTTACAGATGTGAATGTGCTGATTGGGTATACGTACACCGACCCGAGGCAAACTAACTTTAACCCTGCGGTTGATACCTCCAGGAATTCACTGCCAACAAATCTTTTGAAATATCGTTACCGTCATTTATTTAAGGGAGACATAGAGGGCACCATAAAAAAATTATCTGCCGGCGTCAGCGTACGTTATAATAGTTTTATGGAAAACATCGACAGGCTTTTTGAAAGCGGTATTCAACCTTTTCTTCCGCCTATGGGTGAATACCGGAAGAAACATAATACGGGAGACATTGTTTGGGATGTACGCTGTTCATACAAAGTGCTGTCAAATCTTAAGACATCATTCCTCATAAAAAATTTATTTAACCTGGAGTATGTTGGTAGGCCCTATGATATGCAGCCGCCACGAAGTTTTACATTACAATTTTCTTTAACATTGTAGCCCGAAAATGGAAATCCTCGGAATAATTCCGGCCCGGTACGCCTCCACGCGCCTCCCCGGCAAACCGCTTGTAGAAATCAACGGTAAGCCCATGGTACAGCTTGTTTACGAACAAGCCGTTCAATCTAAGATGCTTAAGAAAGTTATTGTGGCGACAGACGATGACAAAATTTTCAATCATGTGCTTGAGTTTGGCGGAGAAGTGATTATGACTTCACCTCAGCACCAGAGTGGCACCGACCGTTGTGCAGAAATCATCAGTAAGTCCGACCAGCAAAACTGGGATGTGATTATAAACATA
Organism: Bacteroidetes bacterium 2013_40CM_41_45; assembly: GCA_002215675.1. Taxonomy (GTDB): domain Bacteria; phylum Bacteroidota; class Bacteroidia; order AKYH767-A; family 2013-40CM-41-45; genus 2013-40CM-41-45. The sequence continues at coordinate 101,948 of NGFH01000001.1, forward strand.
CAGGGCGATGAGCCGTTTATAAATCCTGTTCAGATTGATTTGCTATGCCGTTGTTTTGAAAACCCCAATACCCAGATTGCAACGCTTATAAAAGAAATACAGGCAAATGAGGAATTGTTTAATCATAATAACGTGAAGGTGATTATCAACAAGTACAAACAGGCATTGTATTTCAGCCGTTCACCCGTTCCGTATTGCAGAAATTTCCCTGACCAGGAATGGCTGAAACAGAATACATATTATAAGCACATTGGTATTTATGGATACCGGGCTGCCGTGCTCAGAGAGATTGCCGTGCTTCCAAAAACAAAACTCGAAATCACCGAATCGCTCGAACAGCTGCGTTGGCTCGAGAACGGATATATTATCAACACTGAAATAACTTCTTCAGAAAGCATGGCAGTGGACACTCCTGATGATTTGCTTCGTATAAAAAACGCATCGTAAGAGATAGCAATGCTTGATAAAAAAATAAACTCTCTTCTTTTCACTCATGATTGTGTGATTGTTCCGGGACTGGGCGGATTTGTTGCATCACACTCCTCGGCAAAGCATAACGCTATTCACCACACATTTATTCCTCCGGCGCGTGTAATAGCGTTTAATGTTTTTCTCAGGCAGAATGACGGGTTGCTGGCAAACTTTATTTCGGCAGAAGAAAAAATTTCGTTCAGCGATGCGATAAAAATTATTGAAAGATATGTGGAGCGGTGCTTTATGGAACTTGAGGCGGGCAGAAAGGTTACCGTTGCAGATATAGGGCAGCTTTATTACGACCACGAAAAAAATATTCAGTTCAATCCCGATGACACTGCCATACATTCTTTTGATGCATTTGGCCTGGCGTCTTTGCGCGCTGTGCCGGTAACAACCGGGGCGAAAAAAGAAAACATATTCTTTTCACCGCTTCGTTCATCCGCTAAAAAAGAAAAGGGCCGCAAGGCGGGCGGGCAGAAAAAAACAACATCAATACCCACAGGCAACCGGTTTGTAAACGCAGGGCTCGTAGTAGGGGTTTTGCTTTGGGCTATGTTTAATGTTTACATTATAGCTCCGCGAAATTTTAATCTAAGCGCGCTGAACCCATTTGAAAAAACTATTTCATCCAGGATTCGTCCTGTGCAACAGGCTGAACCCCTAAAGGAAGAGCCCTCTCCGAAAAATATTCCCTCCCCTTCTCCAGTCATAACTCCTCCTGCCACTGAAAAAATACATTCTGAAAATACGATAGAAAAAATTAAGGAAGAAAATATTCCTGCTTCTTCGCCAAAGAAGAATCCAGAGGTAGTAAATGGTAATTATTTTGCAGTGGTTGGTGCGTTTAACATCCGGTCTAATGCGGAGAAAATGCTCGCCAGGTTGCGGGATAACGGCTATCAAAACCCCGGCTCCATTGAAAGAGAAAATAAGCCAACTATGGTCTATGCTGCGCAATGCCTTCAAAAAGCAGATGCTCTTGAATCCATCCAACATCTGAAAGAACAGGGAATTGATGCATGGGTTCTTGCCCGCTAACCCTGCGTTGATTTTTTTCAGTAATCAGAATTTTTCACCAGAAATATTTTCGTCAGCATAATTTTTTCAGTTTTTTTGCGCTATTGCTTGACACTTTTCCGCGTTGTTTCTATCTTAGCCGTTCCTGCCGCAGGCAGGTATTTTATTCTAAATATTTATGTTAAAACAGGGATTACAACAGAAACTGCTTCAAAAACTCTCACCACAGCAGATTCAGCTTATGAAGCTGCTTCAGGTGCCGGTTTTTGAATTAGAGCAGCGCATTAAGGAGGAATTGCAGAATAATCCTGCCCTTGAAGAAGGCAAGGAGGAAAATGAAGAGGAGTCTGAAGAAGAAACCCAGGGCGAAACCGATACCGAAGAAAATATTACGGAACGGGAAGACGATTTTAATATTGATGAATACATACAGGACGATGAGATTCCCGATTATAAAACCGCACAACGAACCAGCGGTCCCGATGAAGAGCGAAGGGAAGCTCCCGTTGTGTCGGGAAATTCTTTCCAGGAACAATTGCTCGACCAGCTTCAGCTGTGTGATTTTGATGACCGGCAGGAGCATCTTGCCCGGCAGCTTATCGGCAGCATTGATGATGACGGGTACTTGCGGAGGGATTTAAAAGCCATGACCGATGATTTGGCTTTTTCTCAAAACATTCAGACATCAGAAGAGGAATTGCAGGAAATTCTTGCGGAGATTCAAACCTTTGACCCACCCGGAATTGGTGCACGCACACTGCAGGAATGTTTACTTATTCAGTTGCTCCGGAAAGATGACAACAGTGACACCCTTGTGCTTGCCGAGAAAATTCTTACCCGGTATATGAATGAGTTTACCGGCAAGCAATACGAAAAAATTATGCGTTTCATGGAAATCAGCGAAGCACAGCTGAAGGCCGCCATTCATGAAATTCTCAAACTTAATCCGCGCCCGGGAGGCAGCACCTACGAGGGACAGAAATCGTTGCAGCACATCATTCCCGATTTCATCATTGCAAATAACAGTGGAAAACTTGAACTCTCGCTTAACTCAAAAAATGCTCCTGAATTAAGGCTAAGCCGCGATTATAAGGAGATGCTTGACCACTACATAAAGGAAAAGAAAAATAAAAGCAACCGTACCTCCCGTGAAGCTGTTTCTTTTGTGCGGCAAAAAATTGAAGCCGCCAAATGGTTTATTGATGCCATGAAAACCCGTCAGAACACTTTGTTTTCCACTATGAAAACCATCATGGATTACCAGTACGAATATTTTCTTGACGGAGACCAGAAAAAACTTCGCCCCATGGTGCTTCGCGATATTGCACTGCTAACCGGGCTTGACATTTCAACCGTATCGCGCGTTTCAAACAGCAAATATGTACAGACTCCATTCGGAACTTTTTTGCTGAAAAGTTTTTTCTCCGAAGCATTGCAAACCGAAAGCGGTGAAGAAGTGTCGAGCAAAGAGGTAAAACAGATTTTGTCTGACAGTGTTGCCGCTGAGGATAAACGCAATCCCGTTACGGACGATGCTCTTGCTAAAATTCTAAAAGAGAAAGGATACCCGATAGCGCGAAGAACCGTTGCCAAATACCGCGAAATGCTTGGCATTCCCGTTGCCCGGCTTCGAAAAGAATTATGAGCGGTTTTATCCGGCAGTTTTTTTCCTGGGTGTTTCACCCCATTTTTATGCCGCTGGTCGGATGCCTTGTTATATGGTACGCTTACCCTTCCATTATTTTCCTTATGCAAAAACCGCAGGCCATTATGCTTGCCTCGGTATTGCTGCTCAATACAATCCTGATACCGGGCCTTGCAACGTTTTACCTTGCCCGCAAAAAAATTATTTCTTCGCTTCACCTGCCCGAGAAAAATGAAAGGCGTATTCCATTCCTGATAACTGCGGCCAGCCATGCCATTGCCTGCTATATGATTCGGGTATTTTTTCTGCCGAAACAATTTTACCTCGTGCTTCTTGGTGCTGCTGCTGCTTCTTCTATAGCCCTTGTCGTAAATTACAAGTGGAAAATCAGCATTCACATGGTGGGAATGGGCGGTGTGACCGGAATTATTGCTGCCGTTATGAATGTGGCTTCAAACGATATGTCGTATTTACTCATACTTCAGATTATCCTTTCAGGAATTGTAGGCGCAGTCCGGATAGCGGGGCATGAACATTCATCCGAACAAATTTACACCGGCTTTGCCGTGGGATTCTTCTGCGAATATTTGATTCTTAATCTTTGAATCAGGGAGTGAATGAAATGCCGATGGAATAGGGAAGAATTGTCATGCCTTCACCATCTCCGAATAATGTTGTGAGAGACCTAAAATAGCTCACGCCTATTTTTCCAAAGCCAAGGCGCGCAGTTAACCCATAATGAAGGTCGGGAATATTTTTAAGATGATATGTTTTCACTTTAATATCTCCATCATCAAACTTGGTGTGCGCATTAAGCAAAACACCAAGCTTAAATCCCATACTTAGTTTCAGCCTGTTGCCCTTTGCATTGGCATTGGTGCGGAACCGAAGCTCAAGCGGAATATCCAGATAATTTACAGAAAGTTTATTCAAATCATACTGGATAGAGTCCGCAAATGGTGTAAACCCACTAGTATCTACATTCGTATCCTGAACGTACTGTGCATTGGTATGAAAATTCTGCGAGCTGAATCCAATGCCCCAGGCAAAAGCAACGTTGCCTTTACCAAACTGTTTCTCATCCATGAACATAATATTCACTCCGCGCGAACGCCCTCCTTTAAGTTCAACTCCTTCCGGTTTTTTATCCCAGTTGTCAAAATTGATGTCAAGAATCAAACGGTCTTGTTTGCTTTTCCAGTTTGAAATTTTTGGCTTCATTGCATCGGTAACGATTTGCGCCGAAATCTTGCCTTGGAATGATATAGTAAACAGCGCAACAGCTATTATTAAATAGCGCATAGGATGATCAGAAACTTGACTTTTCATTTGCTTTTTGTGTCCTGCACTATAATAATCGTGCCACTTGATTCAATATTACTTATGAAAACGAAGTTGCAGCGTGTTTGGTTGCAAATAAAAACAGACAACCAGCATTTACGCTTGATTGTCCGCTTTTGTGGGCCCACCTGGGCTCGAACCAGGGACCACTTGATTATGAGTCAAGTGCTCTAACCAACTGAGCTATGGGCCCGAATGTTGTTTTAAAAATAAGGAGTGCGAATTTATAGTTTTGCCGGCAATAAAAAATATGCACGCTATTCGTAATATCATTTTTGACCTGGGAGGAGTTGTTCTTGATATCAATTATAACCTTACCCGCAATGCATTTCTAAAGCTCGGCTTCGTAGATTTTGAAACTGTTTATTCGCAACTAAAGCAAGAGTTGATTTTTGATTTGTTTGAAACCGGGAATATATCGGCAAGCGATTTCCGCGATGTGCTCCGCAACTACGCGGAAAAAAATTTTAAAGACAGCGAAATTGATGCTGCGTGGAATGCTATGATTATCGGGTTGCCTGAAGAGAGGGTTACTCTCCTGAAAAAATTAAAGACGTCTCACCGCTTATTTCTTTTAAGCAACACCAATGAGATTCACGAAAGAGAATTTTTGCGCAGCATAACTTCTGCTTTTGGAAAAAACATACTGCCTGACCTTTTTGAAAAAATTTATTATTCTCATCATGTGGGCATACGTAAGCCGCAGCCTGAAATCTTTAAAAGGATATTAGAGGAGAATGCGATTGTTGCAGAAGAAACTTTATTCATTGATGACTCCCTTCAGCACGTTGAAGGGGCATTGCGAACAGGATTAAAGGGAATTCTTCTTGACCATACTAAAACCGCACTTGAAAAACTTCTAGCAGAAATTCCCCTCGCCAGGCATTAGCCCGCTTTTATTTCCTGGCATAATTCAACCAGCACGCCGTTGCTGCTTTTGGGATGAATAAAACAAACCAGCTTATTGTCTGCTCCTCGGAAAGGTTTTTCTCTAAGCAGCTGAAATCCTTTCTCTTTCAGGCGAGCCATTTCCTGCTCAATGTTATCTACTTCAAAAGCGATGTGGTGCAACCCTTCTCCTCGCTTTTCAATAAACATCGCAATTGCGCTCTCAGGCGATGATGCTTGAAGAAGTTCAATCTTACTTTCCCCCGTTTTGAAAAAAGCAGTTGTTACTTTTTCTGACTCTACCTCTTCTGTTTTGTAACATGAAACGTTCAGGAGTGCTTCAAAAAGCTTCACAGACTCCGAAACGTTTTTCACCGCTATACCTATATGCTCTATCTTTAACATGGTTTAATTTTTGTTTTCAAAGATAGCATGCACCGTATTCTAAGCGAAACTGTTTTTTCGGGCGTACGAATTTCTCTCTTGCTTATACTTGTTTTAGGTGAGACCGCGCTTTCTTCAGCACAGGTTAAACAACCCGGCGGATTTTTTTCAAAGCGGCTCTCCATTTCCGCCGGTGCAAGTTACTCCCCGCAGGAAGAAACTACTCCCGCATCTGCCGGAATAGGTTTGTCCCCACAGCTTTTTATTAGTACTGCTTTTACTGATTTTTCGGTTTCAATTAATCCTTCGCCGGGAATTTTCTATTCTTTCTCCGACTCGCAAGATGTTTCGAAAAAAATATTCTTCCAGCTTCCGGTCATGGCTCACGTAAATATAGGACATCTTGCATCAAAAGACTTTCACAGCACGTATGGTTTTTTTGCAGGCGCAGGCTGGAATCTTCAGCTCGGCCAAGGTAAGAGCACAGGCGGCTTTGCCTGGGATGCAGGAATCCGCTTCTGGCTCTTCGGGCAATCTTTTACCGCCATGTACCACGGACTGCCCGTGCATGAAAAAATATTTTCCTCCGGCAATTTTTTTTCGCTGCAGATTAATCTCGGAAAATATTTGTCGCTGGTGAAAGCGAACAACAAAGTCACCAATTTTATGAAGCCGTATAGAGAGAAAAAATAATTTTTCGGTAATGAACAATTTATTGTTTAAAAAATATTTAGGAACAGCGTTGAAACCTTTTCATATAATAGTATGTTTGAACTATAAATTCTAAAACCATAAAACAATGGCAAAAAAGAAAAAAGCCGCTAAAAAAGGCGGAAAGAAAAAAGGCGGAAAGAAGAGAAAGAAATAACGTTCTCTAATCCGCTCCCAGAGCGGTTTTCCTGTTCCCTTCTTCTCACGAGGAAGGGAACTTTCTTTTTATGGCTATCTGTTAACGCTAAATTTGTATTTTGGTTCTCTCAAAAAATATTCCCCGATGCGTGGTATAAAAAAAGTTTCCGCCTTTGCTGTCCTATTGACTTTCGTATTCACATATCTGCACTTCCGCAGCAGTGAAAAAAAATCTGAGCCTGAAATTATTTTAGGCGATGGGTACGCTGCCGGTGATAATGATAACCCATATGCACGTTATGAATATGAACGCATGATGCTGATGGATCCGGCTACAGGAGAAATTCCTGCAGGAATACGCGAGCGTGAACTTGAATTTGCAACGCTGCTTCCCAGTGTGGACGATGATGCATCACGCTCTTCTATAAGCTGGACAAACCGCGGACCCTGGAATGTGGGAGGAATGACGCGCGCCCTTGCTATGGATGTCAACAACGAAAATGTAATGATAGCCGGAACAAACTCCGGAAGCTTATGGCGCACTACCGATGGCGGCACAACATGGGCAGAAACCACTCCGAAAAATGTTTACCACGGAATCACCTGTCTCGCACAAGACAAACGTCCGGGGCACAGCAACGTGTGGTATTATGGAAGTGGAGATCCTTGGGCATCGGCAAGTGGAAACTCTTCGTCCTATTATACAGGAACAGGAATGTATAAATCGCTCGACAGCGGAATGACCTGGACATCTCTTCCTTCAACAGCAACAGGAAATCTTCAGACGTTTGACAATGTTTGGGATATTATTTACCGCATTGTGCCTGATAAAAGTAACACGGTGCAGGATGTTGTTTATGCTGCAACGTATGGATGTATTTTCCGGAGTGTTGACGGAGGAAATGCGTGGACACTCGTGCGGGGCGGATCAGCGTCCTCTCCTTATTTTACAAATGTTGAATTAACGAGCACCGGTATCGTGTATGCAACATTGAGCAGTGACGGGCTTCACGCCGGAATCTGGCGCTCTGTAGATGGAATAAACTATGTCAGTATTCTTCCTGCAGGTTTTCCTGCAACATTCGACCGCATGGTTTCTGCCATTGCACCTTCAAATGAGAACATCGTTTATTTTATTTGTAACACCCCCGGTTTCGGAACGCCTGATACAAACTTCCTGGGAACAGTAGAATGGAACAGCTTGTGGAAATATACTTACTTGTCGGGTGATGGCTCGGGAAGTGGCGGCATGTGGCAAGACCTTTCTTCAAGTTTACCAACAATGGGGGGAACGTTTGACAAATTCCAGTGCCAGGGTTCATACGATTTAATTATCAAAGTAAAACCTGATGACCCCAATACTGTTTTCCTTGGAGGAACAAATCTTTACCGTTCCACCGACGGTTTTGCAGATACACTTCAAACTACTTTTATAGGTGGATATGAAAAGGGCTGCGAGTTTCCCTATGTACGTTCCTATCTTAACCATCACCCCGACCAGCACGAAATATTATTCCTCCCATCCAATCCCAATATTCTTTTCTCGGGAAATGATGGCGGCATGTTCAGAACCGATAATTGTTTAGACAGCCTTGTAACCTGGACTTCACTCGATAACGGTTATCTGACTGCAATGTTTTATACCGTTGCCCTTGACCATGCCACGGCAAACAGCAATGTGATTATTGGAGGCACGCAGGATAACGGAACATGGTACACAAGAAGCACAAACTCTACTTCTCCGTGGACACATCCCGGAGGAGGTGACGGTTCATTCTGTTATGTAGCAAATAATGAATCTGCATTTTATACTTCTGTTCAAAACGGCAAAGTGTACCGTGGATTTCTTGACACAACCGGTGCTGTTACCGCCTTTTCACGCATCGACCCTATTGGAGGCCATGGATATCTTTTCGTTAATCCGTTTACCATTGACCCGAATAATAATAACCGCATGTATCTTGCCGGCGGCTCCGCGCTCTGGAGAAATAATGACCTCTCCGGTATTCCCATGAATAACACGTTCGACAGCATCAGCACAAACTGGTTTATGTTTCCTGATACCTTGACAACCGTTGGAATAAAAATTACCGCACTTGCTGTTTCAAATATTCCTGCTAACCGGCTTTATGTGGGTACCAACAAAGGAAAGGTATACCGCATAAACAATGCTAACACTGATACGGCCGTGTTTACAAACATCACCTCAACCACTCCTAATGCAGTATTTCCCTCGAATGGATATGTGAGCTGTGTGGCTGTCGACCCATCTCATGCTGATAATGTAATTGTGGTGTTTTCTAATTACTCAGTTTACAGTTTGTTTTATACCAATAACGGTGGCACATCGTGGAAAAAAATTGCTGGCAACCTTGAACAATTCTCAAGCGGAGGCGGTAATGGTCCTTCCTGCCGCTGGGCAAGCATTATGCCGGTTACCAATGGCAATGTCTATTTGGTTGGAACAAGTATTGGCCTCTATGCAACAAATTTTCTTGACAGCATCAATACGGTCTGGTATCAGCAGGGTGCAAACACCATCGGAAGAACCGTTGTGCCCATGCTCGACACTCGTTTCTCTGACGGCATAGTTGCAGTTGCAACGCATGCAAACGGAATTTACACAGCTTCTGTATTGGATTTTAATGATGTGGTAGGAATAAGTCAGAAAGAAAATGCCGTATTGAATATTTCTGCTTCTGCATTTCCCAACCCGTCATCCGATGTTGTCTTTATCCGTTACCAGTCAAAAAAATCTGGTGATGTGGAATTAAATATCATGGATAATAATGGAAGACTGGTAAAAAGAATTATTCCAGGGAACAAAGATGCCGGCAGGCACGAAGTTTCTTTAGATGCTTCTTCGCTGAAGACGGGTTTGTATTTTGCCGTATTGAAAAGCTCTTACGGAGAATCGGCGGTAACAAAATTTGTTGTGACTAGATAAATTATCCCTGCTACTCTTTTATAATCCGCACTTCCGTTCTTCTATTCTGTTGTCTTCCTCCTTCGGTCTGATTGGTTGAAGCGGGCTGCGTTTCTCCGTATCCTTTGGCTGTTACTCTTTCTTTGGCAATTCCTTTTCCTATCAAATAGTCTCTGACTGATTCTGCTCTTGCCTGCGAAAGTTTAAGGTTTGCCGCATCGTCCCCCACGTCATCGGTATGGCCGGCAATCTCGATAACCATTTTCTTTTTGAACCGCATCACTTCTGCCAAATCATTAAGAGCTGGAAAGGATTCAGGACGCAGAGTTGCTTTCCCCGTATCAAAATGGACATTGCGCAGCGTATATACTTTCGTAGGCTCTACAGTAAGTGTAAATTCAAAAAAAATCTTTCCTTTTTCATAAGGGATTTCAATCTTGCTGTAATCCACAGAATCCTGGAAGTTTTTATAACGGATATTATAGGAGTCTCCTTTAGGAAGCAGCAGATAAAATGTTCCGCTATCCCCTGTAACTCCGCTGAAAGTTTTTTTCGACTTTACTCCTTCAAAATAAATTTGCTCACCCTCACGGATGGTTTTATCGGAGTTTTGGGCAATCACCGTGAGTAGCGCCTCTTTTTCTGTCGGCTCCGGTCGTTGCGAAAAGCTATATTGGGAAAGGCCGGCACTCAGCAAAACCACAAGTAGAATTTTTTTCATAGCTGTATGATTTTTAAAAACGAAAATTACTCATAAGAAATGTGATGAGAAAGTTTTTTTCACTCCGTTTTGCTACGAAAAGTTTTTTGTTTTTTTTCTTTCTGTTTTATTTATCCTTTTACATTTGCTTTTTCAACAAAAAACCTGGCCATGAATCGCGGACCTATATCACAGTTCATGGAGAAGCATTATCTCCACTTTAATGCAGCGTCTATGGTAGATGCCGCCAAGGCGTATGAGAAACATATAAACGAGGGCGGTAAAATGATGGTGACTCTGGCAGGCGCCATGAGCACGGCAGAACTGGGCATTTCTCTTGCCGAAATGATTCGCAATGACAAAGTGCAGATTATTTCATGCACCGGGGCAAATCTTGAAGAGGATGTGATGAATTTGGTGGCGCATAGCCACTACAAACGCGTTCCCAACTACCGCGACCTGACACCCAAAGATGAATGGGAGTTGCTTGAATCACATTTTAACCGCGTTACGGATACTTGTATTCCCGAAGAAGAAGCATTTCGCAGAATAGAAGGGTTTGTATTAAAGCTCTGGAAGGAAACACAGGATAAAGGCGAACGGTATTTCCCCCATGAATATTTTTACCAGATTCTGCGCTCCGGTGTGCTTAAAAAATATTACGAGATTGACCCGAAGAATTCATGGATGATTGCCGCTGCGGAAAAGAATATCCCCATTATTGTGGGCGGGTGGGAAGACAGCACACTCGGGAATATTTTTGCCGCTTATATTATAAAGGGAGAGCTGAAGGCAACCACTGTAAAATCAGGTGTTGAATACATGGTATATCTTACTGACTGGTATAAAAAAAATTCAGGGGGAAAAGGAGTTGGATTTTTCCAGATTGGCGGTGGCATTGCGGGCGATTTTCCTATTTGCGTTGTGCCCATGATGTACCAGGATTTGAAATGGAAGGATGTGCCCTTCTGGAGCTATTTCTGCCAAATCAGTGACAGCACAACGAGCTTCGGTTCATACTCCGGAGCCGTGCCGAACGAAAAAATTACGTGGGGAAAACTGGACATAGAGACGCCCAAATTTATCATTGAAAGTGATGCTACAATTGTAGCCCCGCTTATTTTCGGCTGGGTGCTGGGCTGGTGATTTTTTCGTCAAAGCATTTCTACATTCTCCAAAAGCGGTTCTCCTTTGTAACGAAGAAATAATTGCGCAACCGTAAGCACATCCTTACGGCAATACCGTACAATTCTTTCAAGGTCTTTCTGTTTCCAATACACTTCGTTCACCATACTGCCGTCAATATCATCTTTTGGTGTAGGTATTTTAAAAATGGTGGCGAGAAGATTGAGCGAGGTGTATGCCTTGTAATCCCCAAATTTCCATAACTCCATAGTATCGAGATGTGAAATTTCCCATGGTTTTTTACCTGCAGTGTCCAGCGGAGGAGGCAAAGGGATGCCGTTTATTAACATTCGCCTTGCCACGAAAGGATAATCGAACTCTTTTCCGTTGTGAGCGCAGAGATATTTATCCGCTCCTGAAAAAAATCTTTTGACCAGCTCCGAAAATTCATTTAACAATTTTGATTCATCGTCACCGCTGAACGCCTTAATACGCATTACCCGGTTTTCTTTTGAGCCTGAAATGTATCCCACCCCAATGCAAATAATTTTTCCAAACTCCGCGTATTTGCCTGCATGCCGGTATGCATCAGCTTCAGATTCGTCCTCTTTTTTTATATGCCTTGCTTTTAATTCCCACAAACTTTTCATTTCTTCCGGGAGGTTTGCAAAACTGTCCACATGAGGGACCGTTTCAATATCCAGGAAAAGAATATTTTCTAAGGCAATGTTTGCAAGCATAAATTGGTCATCGTATCATGACGCCCGGCTTATTAATATGAGGGATGAGAGTAAGATGCTCTTCGCGGATAGATTCGGGGAGAAAAATATATTTCTTATCGTAAATTTCCTTGCCTATGTAAAAACTTACCCAGTATTCATTGTTGAGCCCGAAGACATCTTTTATTATAGCCTCAATTCTGGCGGATTGCCCCGGCAGAATTTCACCTATAAGATGCCGAAGGGTCGTAGTTTTTACATTTTCACCATCATGAATTCCGTATCCTTTTGAGCTTACCAGCACATTTTCAATTTTTTTGTCGTACAGATTAATGAGATAAACACTCCACTTTTCGTCCTGCTCGTTCTCGCTCTCCCTGACCACAGCTACTATTATTTTATCCACAACGGGATTATGAATATCTTTCAGCATATTAAAATGATTTCAAATATACTAAATGGAAGTGAGCACAAAATATAATGTCAACCGCTTTCCATTTTTATATTTTTACCCAGATTGATTTCATATGCCTGAAGGATATTTCAACACTTGCCCTTTGTGCGGTTCAAAAGACCTGCGTGTGGTAAAAGAGTACACGCGCCACCACCTTGTAAAATGCGGGAATTGTTCTTTTGTATTCAGCCATAAAATTCCTTCTGATTCCGAACTTGCTTATGTTTACAATACTTTTTTTCTTATTCAGCAAAGTGTTTCTCCCATAACGGTTAAGCGCTATCATGAATTACTCGATTATTTTGAGCGCTTTAGAAAAACCAATAATATTATTGACGTAGGTTGCGGTGACGGATATTTCCTGGATGAAGCCAAAAAGCGCTCGTGGAATGTTTACGGAACTGAGTATATGGAAAGTAAGGTCGAGTTTTGCAGGCAGAAGGGAATAAGCATGGCTCAGGGAATTTTAGACCCGCAAAATTATGCCCCCGATTTTTTTGATGTGGTGGTTTCCATTGAAGTGATTGAACACATCAACAATGCTAAAGAGGAAATAAAAAACTTTCACCGCATTGTAAGGCCGGGCGGTATCGTTTATCTCACTACACCTCATTACAATTCTTTGTCGCGGCACGTGTTTCGCGGGAAATGGAATATTATTAATTACCCTTCACACCTTAGTTTTTATACCAAAAGAACGTTAAGAAGGCTTTTTGAAAATTCCGGTTTTACACTTCAACGTTTTGCAACTACCGGTTTGTCTGTTTCGCAGGCAAAATTAAGTTTGGGAAAAAGCGAGGGGCGGAAAACCGTTTCTGTTTCTGACACCGATGTGCGCGAAGTAATAGAAGGCAACAGGGCTTTACAATGGGGAAAGAAGCTGGCTAATTTCGTGCTTACTGCTTTTAATCTCGGGGACACGATTAAAGCGGTCTTCGTAAAGAAATAAACAGATGCCGGAAAACGGAATAATAATTTTTGCTTCGGGAAAAGGTCGTAATGCTGAAAACATTATGTGGCATTTCAAATCATCAGGCGACAGGCGGGTACTTGCTTTGCTTACGAACAACCCGGATGCAGGTGTAATTCAAAAGGCAAAACAATATGGAGTGCCTGTAAAAGTTTTCAATAAGAAAGGGTTTTATGAAACGGAAGATGTATTGAATTTTCTCCTGCAGAAAAATCCTTCTTTAATTGTGCTTGCCGGTTTTCTTTGGCTGATTCCTGAAAAAATTATCCATGCATTTCCCCGCAGAATAATAAACATTCATCCCGCTCTTTTGCCAAAGTTTGGAGGGAAGGGAATGTTTGGCAGCAATGTCCACAAACAGGTTATTGAATCAGGTGAAAAGGAATCGGGAATAACTATTCACTATGTGGATGAATTGTACGATGCGGGAGATATAATTTTTCAGAAAAAAAGTTCTGTGGATAGTGCCGATACTCCGCAATCACTGGCGGAGAAAATTCACTCGCTGGAAATAAAATATTTTCCCTTGGTTATTGAATCCCTGCTGCAGAAAAAAAATGTGGACTCACTTTAAGGCGAGCGAGTACAGGCGAGACACCTCATCCCAGTTCACTACATTCCACCAGGCAGTAATATAGTCAGGTCGTTTGTTCTGATATTTTAAATAGTACGCATGTTCCCAGACATCAAGCCCCAGGACCGGAGTGCCTTTGAGGTCTGAAATATCCATCAACGGATTATCCTGGTTAGGAGTTGTACCGATGGAAAGTTTTTTATTCGAATCAACGAGCAACCATGCCCATCCGGAACCGAAAACACTTTTCGCTTTGTCTGAAAAACTTGTTTTAAAATTTTCAATTGAAGTGAACGATTTATTGATTGCGTCCGCCAAAGCCCCGGATGGACTTCCGCCTCCTGACGGTTTCATCAACGTCCAGAAAAGAGAATGGTTAAAATGCCCGCCGGCATTGTTGCGAACAGCGGTGTTATAGCCAGAAATTTTTTTGCAGATATTTTCGAGCGAATCGTGTGTGTCTTTTTTGCCCATCTCGCCCAACGCTTTGTTAAGATTATTCACATATGCCTGATGATGCTTGGTGTGGTGAATCTCCATTGTCATTTTATCAATGTGCGGTTCAAGCGCATCATAGGCGTATGGTAATGGAGGAAGAGAAAAGTCATTTTCGGGTACAACTTCTGAAAAAATATTTTCCAAACGGCTCGTTTGGGCTGACGCAGAGGCAACCATACCACCTGCGCCTACGAGCGCTGCCTTTTGCAGAAAATTACGTCTTGATGTTTTCATTAGTACTGATTTTCCTCTAACATACGATTTTTTTTCTACATTTTTAATGAAGACAGCTTCATTTCGTTCAGCAGGTATCCTGCCCCCTCAACTCTATCAATCACCCAGAGTGTATACCGGATGTCGACTGCAATGTTGCGGCAACGGTCAGGCGAAAACATGACATCGCTCATGGTTCCTTCCCAAACGCGGTCAAAGTTTGTACCTATTAATTCCCCGCCGGCGTTTATAACCGGGCTTCCGCTATTTCCGCCTGTAGTATGACTCGTGGTGAGGAAACAAACCTGCAGCGTATCATTGACGGCATATGTTCCGAAGTTCTTTTTATCAATCATTGAAAGAACTTTTTCCGGCATGTAAAATTCCTCGTTGCCCGTGCGGAATTTTTCCCCGATACCATCGGTAGTCGTCCGGTAGATGTAATTCATACCGTCATTTGGTCTATATCCTTTCACTTTCCCGAATGCAATCCGCAGTGTTAAGTTTGCATCAGGATAGAAATTCTTTTGTGCCTGCATTTCTCTTTGCGCTGCCATATAGTTACGCATCTGAATAGCTATCGCAGAATTAATTTCCGGCAGCCGTAAGGTAAGAGCATCATAATTTTCACTTATGGCCGATGCAAGAGCATAGGCAGGATCTTTCTCCAGCTTTTTTGGTGATGATTTTCCAAAGCTGCCCAGCAGTGCCAAAACTTTTTCTTTCGATGCAAAGACTGATTTGCTGAAAACATATTCAGAAAAACGGAACATATCCCCTTTGAATTTTTGATTCATCGTTTTAAAATATTGGGGAAGATGCTCACTCTTCATGCTGTCGCGATAGATGACCAGGAGCTCAGCAAACATCTCCCGGTCAACGCGCTCATCATAGTCCTTAAAGAATCCCTCTGCTCTCTTTTTCGCATTGCCAACCATCAAGTCTATTTCATTTTGCTTCACAGAATCTTTTTTTGCGAGCGCAATCAACTCTGAAAATGAATTTGCAAAGCCGAGTATTTCTACTCCGAATGCTGCTTCATTGGTATAATCTGAAATCCTGGAAAGCGGGCGCGCCAGCGCAAAAAGTGAATCGAGCTGATGAAGCGTATTGCCATATTTTTTCAAACGGTCACCGCTTTGCTGTGTCCATTTAGTAAATTCTGTCTCGAATGTTTTTTTCTTTTCCAGCGCATCAAATGATTTCAACCCAAGAATTTCTCCCTGCCATTTTTTGTAAGCATTAGCGATTCCCTTGTACTTAGGCAGGTACTTGAGACGTACTGTATCACTCATATGAATGCCTTCATCCATGATTTTCAAACGCAGGTCGCGTATAGCTACTCGGTTCGGGTCGGTGCTGTTCATAATCATATCCACGGCAGAAGCAGGAATATATTCAGTAGTCCGGCCGGGAAAACCGTATACCATGGCAAAATCATCTTCTTTCACTCCAGTCATGGAAATGGTGAAATATTTTTTTGGTGTATACGGAACATTGTCGGCAGAATAATCCGCGGGCTTATTGTCTTTGCCGGCATAAATACGGAAAAGAGAAAAATCGCCTGTATGACGGGGCCAAATCCAATTGTCGGTTTCGCCTCCGAAATTCCCGATGGCGGATGGCGGAGCAACTACAAGGCGGATGTCTTTAAAAGTCTCCGTGACAAAAAGATAAAATTCATTGCCGTAAAAAAACGAACGGACTTTTGCATCGTAGTGCGTTTCTTTTACGGCCTCTTTTTCAATTGTTGATGAGATATCTGCTATTTTTTTATTGCGCTGCACTTCTGTCATTTCAGATGCAAGTGAATCCAAAATGCGTTTGGTTACATCTTCGATACGGACTACAAATGTTACCGTAAGCCCGGGAGAAGGCAGCTCTTCTGTCTTATTCATGGCTGCATATCCATTCGTGAGGTAATCTTTTTCTAGCGTGCTTAACCGCTGAATTGCTCCATAGCCACAATGATGGTTGGTAAGCACTAATCCCTGTGAAGAAATCACTTCTCCCGTGCATCCGCCTCCAAATTGCACAACAGCATCTTTGAGGGAAGATTGGTTTGCATTGTAGATATCTTCTGCCGAAAGCCTGCAGCCCTTTGCCTGCATATCTGCAATATTTTTCCCAATGAGCAGCGGAATCCACATGCCTTCATCGGCACGGGCATGCAACTGAATGATTAAAAAAGTGAAGACAAATACAATTAGCTTTTTCATGATAATTTATTTTCCAAAGATTTTTGTAGAATTCTCTGTTGTAATCCGTGCAACTTCTTCCACAGAAATATTTTTGACGACTGCTACTTTTTCCGCCACAAGTTTAATATAAGCCGGAAGGTTTCTTTTCCCTCTATGCGGAGCAGGAGCAAGATACGGAGCATCGGTTTCAAGTACAACATTCTTTAGATGAACCCCCGCCAGCGTACCATCAAGTCCCGAATTTTTAAATGTTACTACTCCGCCAATGCCAAGATAAAATCCCAAATCAATAGCGCGATTCGCCTGGTCAACATTTCCCGTAAAGCAATGGAATGCTCCGCAGGGCTGTTCTTTTTTTGTTTCAAGAAGAATAGAATAAATTTCTTCAAACGATTCGCGTGAGTGAATGCTAACAGGGAGCTTATAATGATTTGCCAGCTCTACTTGTCTTCTGAAAACTTCTTTCTGCTCTTTCACAAATGTTTTGTCCCAGTATAAATCAATGCCGATTTCTCCGACAGCAAAATATTTTCTTTCGCTTAGTTTCTTCTCCACCAATTCCAGTTCTGCTTTCCAATTTTCTTTTACGGAGGTTGGATGTAATCCCATCATGGCAAAACAATTCTTAGGATACTTTTTCTCCAGCGCATGCATTGCATTGAAAGAGCTGCTGTCAATATTCGGCAGAAAAAAACGTTCTATGCCTGATGTCCTCGCTTCAGCCATCAGCGTGTCCCTGTCGGAATCAAATTCCGGGAGATATAGATGCGTGTGAGTATCGGTCAAAATCATTGCGAATTTCGGATTGGGAATTGCGAATTGATTAGCAAAAATGAACATAAATCCGCAATTTAAAATTCGCAATCCGCAATCATTGTTCTATTTTCGTCCGTCCATGCCCAAGGTTCTCATATTGCGCTTTTCATCCATTGGCGATATTGTCCTGACCACTCCTGTGGTCCGCTGTCTTAAGCAACAAGTTAAGGGCGCAGAAGTGCATTATGCGATGAAAAAAAACTTTTCCGACGTTCTTGCACATAATCCATATATAGATAAAAAGTTCTTTCTTGAAGATGATTTATCTGCACTGAATAACGAACTAAAAAAAGAAAAATACGATTACGTTATTGACCTGCATCATAACCTGCGCACGTTGGTTATCAAGCAGCGCCTGGGGGTAAAAAGTTTTTCATTCAACAAGCTGAATTTTGAAAAGTGGCTGCTGGTGAATTTTAAAATCGACCGGCTGCCCCACATCAGCATCGTTGACCGCTATATGAAAACCATAGAACCGTTTGGAGTAAAAAGTGACGGGCAAGGTTTAGATTATTTTATTTCAGAAGAAGATGAAAAAATTATTTCATCGCTGCCGGAAACATATCGCAACGGCTGCATTGCCTTTGTGATTGGCGCAAAACATTTCACCAAGCAGCTTCCCGCCGAAAAAATAATTTCCATCTGCAAAAAAATTTCATCCCCTGTTATCCTGCTGGGAGGAAAAGAAGATTTTAACAAAGGAAAAAAAATTCTTTCTGCGCTTCAGACTCAAACCCTAAACCTCTGCGGGAAACTTTCACTCAATCAATCGGCCGCAGTCATCAAACACTCCCGCAAGGTAATTACACACGATACAGGGCTCATGCATATTGCTGCTGCTTTTAAAAAAGAAATTATTTCTGTCTGGGGAAACACGGTACCGGAATTCGGAATGGCGCCATATTATGGAGATACTCAAATCTCAAATCTCAAATCTCAAATCTTAAATCTCTCTTGCCGTCCTTGTACAAAAATCGGTTATGATAAATGTCCAAAAGGACATTTTAAGTGCATGCTGTTGCAGGATGAAAATGAAATTGCCGTTGTGGTGAATCAGTAATCAGAATTTATAAGAAACCCCCAGTCCGAAAAGCTCTTTGAATTGTGTTTTCGGTCCGGAGCCGACAATAGTTTTCACACCCCCGATAGTTTCGTAGGTCGGAAGGTCGATGTTGTCGTCATAAATTAAATTAGTGAAGAGCGATGCGGTGATGAACTTTCCCGCTTTCAGAGCAAGCAGCGTTTCCCAATTCACATCTACATTGTCGCGGTTAGACGCATCCTTGTCCGTGTAATTGTCAAACAAGGCAAGCGTGGTGGAGAGATTGAAATTTGTAACGAGGTCTTTCTGAAACTTAGCACGGAAATATGCTCCGAACTCAAAGCGGATTGTTTTTCCGTCAGCAATTTTATTTCCGAGCGCATCATAATCTGCCGGAGCAACACCATAAGCGCCTAAATCGGCAAGCGTTTGGTCGGTCACAAAAGTGAATTTGCCTGTTGCAGGTGAAATGAATGCGGAAAAAAATTCGCTTGGCTTGTAATCTAGTCCCACTGCAACAATGAGATAGGCAGGAGCGGCAAAGCGCGATATTACCGTGCTGTCATTTGGATAATTATAGCCTGGAGCAAACTGGCTTTTGAAGTTTACCAGTGCGCTGTAATAGAAATTTCCAAATGCTTTGTATCCATATTTGGAGCCGAGGTCAATATTGTCTTCGTTTTTTCGTGCTGCTGCCTCCCCTGTTTTTACTAATCCGTAGCCGAGGTCGATATAATTCTCCCAGGTAATTTTATCCTTGGCATAGTTGGCAAACACGTGGAACAGCACAACGCCCGAATATGCGTCTTCTCCTCCCGCTGCCCAATTGCTTAGAGAAACCTGGGTGAAGCTAAGCGATATGAATCCGCCCTTCTTCCACGAAGTGTCAACCGGAGCCTGCGTCCGTGCAGTGTCAGAAGGTGTTTGTGAATATGCCGCGAAGGCAAGAAATGGCAGGACTAAGAGTAGTTTAAATGGTGTCATGCCATAAAAATAATAAATTATTTCTTTAGTAAGTCGCGGATTTCGGTGAGCAGCTGTTGGTCTTTAGTGGGCACCGGCGGAGCCGAAGGAGCCGCTTCTTCTTTTTTCATCATGCGGTTCATTGCTTTTATCATGAGGAAAATGACAAAGGCAATAATGATAAAGTCAATGATGGAGCCGATGAATAGTCCATACTTGATTTCCGCATCCCCTACCTTTATCATGAGGTCTTGAAATTTCATTCCCTGCATAAGGACTCCGATAATAGGCATGAGAATATTGTCTACCAGGGATGAAACTATTTTTCCGAAAGCAGCTCCGATAATAACACCGACTGCAAGATCCATAACATTGCCACGCATGGCAAATGCCTTAAATTCTTTCATCATTGACATAGTGGTTAGGTTTAAAAGGTTAGTGTTTAAGCAGATATTGTAAAATTACTATTTCAAAGACGCGATGCAAGCACACATGTTTTCTTAAACGATTTCACCAAGCCGTCTAACTTGTACACTTCGACAAAGACAATATAAATCCCTATGCTTGCTTTCTCGCGCTTGTCATTCACACCATCCCATACAAAAGAGCCGCTTGTACCGAGCAACTCGTTAGCTGTTAATTTTCTCACTTGTCTTCCGCGCGAATCAAAGATGATTACGTTGGCTGTATAACCCGCTGCATCAAAGTGATAATTAATAGTTGCGACATCGTTATACCCGTCATTGTCGGGAGAAAAAATTTCGGGAACTACAGCAATCTCACTGCCGTCACCCGATGTTTCGCTGTACTGTGAATTGCGGTACCCCGGAGTGGCAAAGCCAGCGCTCTCTGCTGCCGAATGCCAGTTTGTATTGTCCTGTGATAGCTTGCCAGGATTGATTCGTTCAAGAGAAACACCCTTCGTATCGTTAAGTAATGGAAACTGCCAGGTGTCACTGTACAGAAGCCGGTCAATAACAGTTTGCGAAGCATCAACAAGAGCTACAATATCATTATCGATATTGTAAGCGGGCATAGATGCAACCTGCACAAACGCGCCCGGTGAGGCAGAATAATATTGCGACATTACCGCTTCCGGCGATTCGGTGAGTACAGCATATTCTCCCGGAAACAGAAAAACATTTTCTGTTGTAATTGCATTTATATCATCCAGAATCTGCGTGTCGTAATCACCGCTCGCAATATTTAATGCGGCCAGGTTAATGACTTTTGGCGAACGATTATATAGCTCCACAAAATCTTCTCCGCCGGTTAGAGGGTCGTAAAGAATTTCATTGATAACAATATCATTGGGTTGTGCGGCCTCAGCAATTACAAAATCCATAGTTGAATTCGAAGTCAGAGTATTTCCTGACAAATCTGAAATGTTATTTGCGGTCAATGTATACAGGAGAGAACTTTGAAAAGACGTAGCGAAAGTTAGATGTACAAGCGTTAAATCTGATAAATCTCTTTGCGCGTTTGCCGGAATCCCTATGCTATTATTTACCGAATAGTTATTTACGTTTTGCGCCGTACTGCTGTCAATCTGCTCATTGAAATGAACATCGAGCTGTGTGGATGATAAAACACTGGCCCCTGTTAACATAGGCGGAATGGTATCGAGTATCATAGGGCCTACGTAAAAGTCATCGAAATAAAACTTTGTTGCATTAGAGCTGGTGTATTTACAAACCATGCCGAAATAAGAAGTAGCATTAAAAACTGAATCCGTGCCGGTTGCTTCCAACTGAAATGCATTTCCTCCTGCCGGGTCGATATAAAGCCGCCACGTAGCCAACGCATCACGTGTAACTTTTACACGAATGGCAAAGTTGGTGGCAATAAGAGTTGTTCCCCGACAAACAGAAATTAACGTGTTTCCACTCTGACGAAAAAGCTCCACCTGGTCATTCGTCAGTGCTTCTCCGAACTGAAGGTAATACCCATTAAGCGGGCTTTTAAGATTTTGCTGGTCTGAAACAAGATATACACGCGCATTATTGCTCGATGACGGTGGAAGGTTAAGCCGAATCCAAAAATTCCATTCACAATTATTCAGGCTTACCGTGTTTGGAACAGACAGATAACTGGAATCTGTTCCGGTTGAATTAAGCTGTAGCTGAAAGCCGGTATTTACAACAAACTTTGCGGCATCTCCGCTCCATGCAGGGCTGTTTGTAAAATCGCCATCCGAAAAATTATCTGTTACCTGAGCAAAACAAAGTTCCGTAATGAAAAGAAACAGAACGTATAAAAACTTTTTCATCGGGCTTTTAATACTTTTGAAGCCTGAAAATTAATTAAAAATATGAAAGTTGCCGTTGTAGGCGCTACCGGCTTGGTGGGCGGAATGATCCTGAAAGTTCTTGAAGAAAGGAATTTCCCTGTAACGGCACTCATTCCAGTCGCTTCAGAAAGATCTGTCGGGAAAGAGATTGTGTTTCAAAATACAAAATTCAAAGTTCATGGTATGGCAGAAGCGATGAATATGCGGGCGGATATTGCGCTCTTCAGTGCCGGAGGAAATACATCACTGGAATGGGCGCCAAAATTTGCTGAAGCGGGCGCCACCGTTATTGACAACTCTTCTGCATGGCGAATGGACCCCCAGAAAAAATTAGTAGTTCCTGAAATAAATGGCGATGCGCTGACAGCGGCTGATAAAATCATTGCCAACCCCAATTGTTCAACCATTCAGATGGTGATGGTTCTCCATCCACTGCACAAAAAATTCCGTATCAAAAGAATCGTTGTATCAACATACCAGGCGGTTTCAGGAGCCGGTAAAAAAGGGGTCGACCAGATGATGAACGAAAGAAAAGGCGTTGATGGTGGAAAGGTCTATCCTCACCCCATTGACCTGAACGTGATTCCGCAGGTGGATGTTTTCCTCGACAATGACTATACCAAAGAAGAAATGAAGATGGTGAACGAAACCAGGAAAATTCTTCGCGATGATTCATTACGCATCACAGCAACCTGCGTTCGTGTTCCGGTTCTTACCGGGCATTCCGAATCGGTGAACGTAGAATTTGAAAACGATTTTTCTGTGGATGATGTAAAAAATATTTTGTCATCAACTCCTGGAGTTAAAGTTGTGGATGATGCAAAAAAAGGGCTGTATCCGCTTCCCATCCATGCTGCGGGCTCCGATGATTCTTTTGTCGGACGAATCCGAAGGGATGAATCGCATCCGCGCTCGCTGAATATGTGGATTGTTTCTGATAACCTGCGAAAAGGCGCAGCAACCAACGCGGTGCAGATTGCAGAATACCTGGCCGGCAAAAAACTTATTTAACTCTGCACAGTTTGTTCTGCCGCAGCGGGCCCGGCGATATCTTCTTCCTTATGAAAATATTTTTTCTGGAAAAGCAATATCATTGCTACGCCTATGGTTATGGAGGAATCTGAAATGTTGAAAACAGGCCGGAAAAAAATAAACTCCTGGTTTGCCCAGAATGGAACCCACGAGGGGAAGTGCCCTTCTATAATGGGGAAGTAAAGCATATCCACTACCCTTCCCTGGAGGAATGAGGCATAGCCGCCCTCGGGAGGAAAAAGTTTTGCAATCTGGAAATTGCTTTCAGAAAAAATCATTCCGTAAAATGCGCTGTCAATAATATTGCCGATGGCACCGGCAAAAATCAATGCAAACGCAGCGATTTGTCCTTTATGCTTTTTGTGCAAGACGAGATGCCGCAGGTACCAACCTATGCCGATTACAGCAGCTATCCTGAAAATACTCAGCAGAAGCTTTCCGATGCTTCCTCCCAATTCAAGCCCGAAGGCCATTCCATAATTTTCCGTGAAATGAATTATAAACCCGTTTCCTATCACATGGATTTCCTGCCCCAGGTACATGTGGGTCTTGACCAGGATTTTCACAACCTGGTCAACGAGCAGTACCAAAAAAATTATCAGGAGCGGCCTTTTCAATTGCGAATTGAGGATTGGTGATTGCGAATATAATTCACGCGTCTCAGCCCGCAATTTAAAATCCGCAATCCGAAATGTTCCTAATCCCTATACTGGCTTAGCTTCGCTTCTATGCTTTGCGTTGTGTGAGGAACAGCGCGAAGACGTTCCTTAGGAATCAATTTTCCTGTAACGCGGCATATGCCATACGTCTTATTCTCTATGCGGATAAGAGCGTTTTCAAGCTGCTCGATAAACTTTTTTTGCCGTGCTGCCAATTGCCCTGCCTCTTCTTTAGCAAGTGTGTCGGAACCGTCTTCAAGCACTTTAAATGTGTTGGCCGTATCGTCTGTGCCGTGGTCATTTGCACTGGTCATCTGCGCCTGGAGGTTTTCAAGCTCTTTATTTGCCTCTTCAATTTTTCTAAGAATAATCAGACGAAATTCTTCAAGTTCCTTATCGTTATACCTTGTTTTTGACAGGTCTTCCTTAAGGCGTGATTTTTTTGCAGGTGGAAGCACGCTTTTAACCGGAATACGAAGCGGTACAGAGGGCTTCTGAGCCAGGAATAATTGTTTGTCTGCATCCTCCTTTCTTACAGGAATAGGTGCCGGCTTGGGGGCCATAGGAACAGGCAAATCAATAGGTCTTTTATGATTTACTCTACCTCTTACTTTTACCTCGTGCCGTGCCGTGATTTTGCCTTTGCCAATAGCTTTTTTCTTAGCAACTGGTTTTACTTTAACCTTCTTTTTTGCAACAACTTTTTTCCGGGCAGGTTTCGTTGACTTCTTGGTCTTTTTTACCGCCGGTTTTGCTTTCGCCTTTGCTTTTTTCTTTGGCTTTGCCGATGCTTTCGCCTTCTTAACTTTTTTTGCCTTCTTCATGCTTTACTGATTTTTATTAGGGTACTTATGTCGTCATCCAGCTCGACCGGAACACTGTCGCTTTCGCTGATATTATCTGTAAACGAGAGAGATGCCGCCAAAATTTCCGCGCAAATGTATACTTTATTTGCTAACACCGAAGGGGTGAGTCTGGGGTGCTTTTTAACCACTACAGAAATGTGGTCTGTAACCTCAAAACCCTTGTCTTTCCTGATATTTTGCACCCTATTGACAAATTCACGGGCTATTCCCTCTTCATGTAGTTTCTCGGTGATTGTGGTCTCCAGCGCTACCGTAACGCGGCCATCACTCGCCACTTCACGCCCCGGAATATGGTCGTATGTTATTTCTATATCCTCCGGAAGAAGCATTATGGCCTCTCCTGAAACCTGGACATCCAATTTCTGCTTCTGTTCCAACTGTGCAATTTCTTTTTGACTGAAGGTCCCGATAAGAGATGTAATTTCTTTCATTTTGTTTCCCGCCTTTTTTCCCAGCACTCTAAAATTCGGCTTGATTTTTTTGACCAGAATATCTGAATCGTCCGGAATAAATTCCAGCTCCTTCACATTCACTTCTGCCAGAATTAATTCTTTCATCGCAGTTACATTATTTACAAAGTCATTATCCGTTGCTGGCAACAGGATTTTTTGAAGGGGCTGTCTCACCCTGATGTTTGCTTTTTTTCTCAGCGACAAAACCATAGAAGATATTTTTTGCGCGAGTTCCATGCGCTCTTCAAGGTTTTTGTCCACGTACTTGCTGTTGTATTGAGGGAAGTCAGCAATATGAACTGATTTCCATTTGATTTTTCCCGTAGCGTTATTCAAGTCTTTAAAAATTCTCTCTGCATAAAACGGAGCAACAGGCGACATGAGTAACGCCACCGTTTCAAGACAAGTGTATAGAGTTTGGTACGCTGAAATTTTATCTTCGGTGTAATCGCCTTTCCAGAACCTCCTCCTGCATAGGCGTACGTACCAGTTGCTCAAGTGGTCAGAGACAAAATCCTGGATGGCGCGTGCCACTTTCGTTGGCTCATAGTCATTATAATTTTCGTCAGCAAACCGGATAAGTGAATTTAATTCTGAAAGTATCCAGCGGTCTATTTCGGGGCGCTGTGCAAGCGGTACTTCCTTTTCCTTGTAAGTAAATCCGTCAATGTTTGCATACAGCGCGAAGAATGCATATGTGTTATAAAGCGTTGAGAAAAACTTTCTCTGCCCTTCTTTAATTCCTTCCTCGTTGAATTTAAGGTTATCCCACGGCTGCGAATTGGTAAGCATATACCACCGCGTTGCATCTGCCCCGTATTTTTCAATCGTTTCAAACGGGTCGGCCGCATTGCCGAGGCGCTTGCTCATTTTGTTTCCCTCCTTGTCAAGCACTAGTCCATTGCTGACAACATTTTTAAAGGCGATTGAATCAAACAACATTCCGGCAATAGCATGCAGCGTAAAAAACCAGCCACGTGTCTGGTCTACGCCCTCCGCTATAAAATCTGCGGGAAAACTTTTCTGAAACGCTTCTTTATTCTCAAATGGAAAATGGAATTGTGCATAGGGCATAGAGCCGCTGTCGAACCAAACATCAATCAAATCTTTCTCGCGAACCATTTTCTTTCCTGCTGGTGAAACGAGAATAATGTTGTCGACATAAGGGCGGTGTAAATCAAAATCATCGCGCATGGCATCAATATGCTCGAGATGCGATGTGTCCATAAATCCTGCCGAAATGGATTTCTGTATTTCGCTTTTCAATTCTTCAATCGAACCGATACATTTTTCTTCTTTAGTATCTTCCGTTCTCCAAACCGGCAGCGGGATTCCCCAGAACCGCGAGCGCGACAAATTCCAGTCTACAAGATTCTCGAGCCAGTTGCCAAAGCGGCCTGTGCCTGTGCTTTCAGGTTTCCAGTTAATGTTCTTATTCAGCTCAACGAGGCGTTCTTTTTTAGCAGTCGTGCGAATGAACCATGAATCCAGCGGGTAATAAAGAATGGGCTTGTCTGTGCGCCAGCAATGCGGATAGGAGTGTTCGTACTTCTCAACCTTAAATGCCTTGTTTTCTTTTTTAAGCTTGATGGCGATGCGCTCATCCACTGATAAATATTTGTCTCCGCCTTGCTTTTTTCTTTCCGCTTCTTTCTCTTCGTGCGTCAGGTATTCTTCGCGGACAAATTCTCCCGCAAAATCAGTTACCTCTTTTACAAACCGTCCTGTCTTATCAACCAGCGGTACATCGTTTCCGTTTTCATCCCTGACCAGAATAGGCGCTATGCCTGATTGTTTTGCCGCCCGAAAATCATCTGCGCCAAATGTTGGCGCAATATGAACTATTCCCGTTCCGTCCTCGGTAGAAACAAAATCGCCAATAATTACTTCAAATGCTTTCCCTTGCGGTTGAACATATGGAAGCAATTGCTCGTATTTTAACCCCTTCAAGTTTTTACCAAGGATGTGATCTGTAATTTTATACGGTACATTTTTGACTATGCCTTGTTCATATTCCTCAAAGGGAATGGACGAATATTTTTCCGGAAAATATTTTTCTTTCACCGCTTCAGCAAGGACAACTGCTACGCGATCATGTGTATACGGATTGAACGTATCTACTTTAATGTAAGTGATGTCTTTTCCTACGGCCAAAGCACTGTTCGAGGGGAGTGTCCAAGGTGTAGTTGTCCAAGCCAGAAGGTATACCTCTTCTTTCGGAACAACATTTAAAATTCGTTTTGCATCGTCATTAAGAACAATTTTGAATTGCGCTACAACACTCGTGTCTTTAATATTCCGGTATGCCCCCGGCATATTCAGCTCGTGTGAGCTTAATCCTGTTCCTGCTGCCGGAGAATACGGTTGTATCGTATATCCTTTATAAAGCAATTCCTTTTCATAAAATTGCTTCAGCAGCCACCAGCATGTTTCTATGTATTTGTTCTCGTACGTGATGTAGGGATGCTCAAGGTCTACCCAATAGCCCATCTTCCGCGTAAGGTCCTCCCATGCCTCTTTGTACTTCATTACTTCCCTGCGGCATTCTTTGTTGTAGTCTTCCACCGAAATTTTTTTCCCGATGTCTTCTTTCCGGATGCCGAGTGTTTTCTCCACTGCAATTTCTATCGGCAGCCCGTGCGTGTCCCACCCTCCTTTGCGTTTTACCTGGAAGCCCTTAAGTGTTTTGTAACGGCAAAAAATATCTTTGATAGCGCGCGACATCACATGGTGAATGCCCGGCAAGCCATTGGCTGATGGAGGCCCCTCATAAAAAGTAAATGGCGGTTTTCCGTCTCGCGAAGAAATGCTTTCCTCAAAAATATGTTGCTCTTCCCAAAACTGAAGGATTTCCTTTTCGCGAGAGGGAAGGTCGAGGGTTTTATATTCGGGGTACTTTGCCATGATAAAAAGAGGCACAAAAGTACGCCTAAAACGTATGCAAAAAATAAGAGGGCTATCGGGGATTGTTATACGCAACCTTAAATGGTGGCGATGACTTTCAGTTCAATCGCAATCGGTGTGGGCAATGATTTAATCTCGACCGTTGTGCGGCAAGGGGGATTGCCTGAAAAATATTCTGCCCAAAGCTTGTTGTATATGGCAAAGTCTGTTTTCATGTTGGTGAGAAAAACAGTTACGTCTATTATTTTATCCCAAGAGCTTCCTGATTCTTCCAGCACCGTTTTCACGTTCCTGAAAACACTGTGGCATTGTTTCTCTATGTCATAAGAAACAATGTTTCCCTTTTCATCCTGCTCGACTCCAGGGATTTTTTTTTCTCCTTTTTGTCTTGGGCCAATGCCTGAAAGAAAAAGAAGGTTGCCTATTTTCTTCGCATGCGGATATAAACCAACCGGTTCGGGGGCTGCTGAAGAAATTACAGATTTATTTTCTCCTGCCATATTCTAATTGTCCTCTCTCACTTAACCGCTTTCTCTGCCGACGGGTTTATTTTCTTCACTCTTTTTTCGTGCCGACCGCCTTCGAAAGATGAATTCAAAAATGCTTCTGTTATTTCATATGCTTCCGGGTCTGAAACAAATCGTGCAGGTACGCAAAGAATGTTTGCATCGTTGTGCCTGCGCGCAAGCGAAGCTATTTCCTTGTTCCAGCATATTGCAGCTCTTATTCCTTCGTGCCTGTTTGCCGCCATTGCCATTCCATTAGCGCTTCCGCAGAGCAATATCCCAACCGTGTTATTATTTTCTTCGACATATTCCGCCAGCGGATGAACATAGTCCGGATAGTCGACCGGCTCGGGACTGTTGGTTCCGAAATCTTTTATCTCTTCTCCTGCCGAAGAAAGCTTCACTTTTAGTTTTTCCTTCAGTTCGTACCCTGCATGGTCGCATGCAATGCAAATTAATCTTTTCATTTCTTATACCTTTTTCATCACAAAATTAACCATAAATACTCACTCTGGCTACAAATGAACAATATGGTTGTTAGCTCTTTATTTTTCTGTTCATAACTGGTTGCTTCTTTTCATTTCACACCCTCTTCCTTTTTTTCATCTATACTTTTCACCAATGGTTAACATTTATATGAACGATATCCCTTGTTTTGTTTTCAACATCATACAATATTAACAGATTGTTCAATAGTACCTATTGCTCTCAAAACCAAATTGTGCTGTTGTTAGCAACCTCACCAAAAAGGTTCATTTGTTTTTGAAAACTGAAAATAAAAGAGATTTTTTAAATCTTATCAACCAAACTAACAAACCATTAATAACATATTGTTTTTTAAATAATATAAATTAATATATATAGTGTTGTTAACTATTCATTTTTCGAACAGATAATTTGAAGTAGATTTGTTCTATGAAATTAATCATGAGGGGTATTGTTTTCGCTGTGTGCCTGTCCATTTTGTGGTGCTATGCTATGGGGCAGGAAGAAGTTGTGAAGGACGGATACATAAAATTTTATTATCCCAATGGAAATGCATCGAGCGAGGGAAATATGAAAAGCGGCAAGCCGGACGGATATTGGAAATCGTACTATGAAAACGGGGTACTGAAATCGGAGGGGAACAGGGAAAATTTTAAATTGAGCGGCCCCTGGAAATTTTATAACGAGAAAGGCACCGTAGTGAATTTATTTAATTACAAAACCGGAAAGAAAGATTCGATTCAAAAATCCTTTTATGAAAACGGTACGATTAAGTCAGAAGAAAGCGACAGCATGGATGTGCTGAACGGAATAAGTAATTTCTACAACGAGGAAGGTCAACTCGTTAAACAAACAACGTTTGCAAACGGAGTAGAGACCGGGCTGTCGAAAGAATTTTCCAATGGGCGAATCATAACACTTACCAGCTATAAAAACGGAAACATTACCAAGGAAGAAAAAATAAACCGTGTAGACCGAAACGGGATGAAGCAAGGCACCTGGAAAGAATTATATGAAGACGATGCCGTAAAGAGCGATGGTTTTTACCGTGACGGGAAACGTGACGGCATCTTCAGGGAATTTGCAAGGGATGGAAGGGTAACCAAAAAAGAAGAGTACCGGAATGACATCCTGGTGGAAACAGTACAAACCGTTGAAGAAAAATATGATGTTAAGAGGGATTATTACGGAGATGGAAAGATAAAATCTATCGGTACATACAAACGAGGATTGCCGGATGGTATTTTTCGTGAGTACGATGCCAAAGGCAACCTAAGCGATACGGCAAGAGTTTTTGCCGAAGGAAAATTATTACGGCAAGGCAAGCTGGACGACCAGGGAAGAGAACAGGGACTGTGGCGGGAGTTTTATGAGGACGGTAAAATAAAATCGGAAGGAAATTACAAGGATGGCAAGCGCGAGCAGCAATGGAGCTATTACTTCAATAATGGGCAAATAGAGCAGTCGGGAGAATATGTAAAAGGCAAACCCAGCGGAGAATGGAAAAAATATTTTGCCGATGGCAAGCTGAACCGCGATGAATTTTACGACAACGGAAAAGAAAACGGAATGATGACAGAGTATTCGCCCGACTCGACTATTATTGCCCGGGGAAATTATGTGGATGGAAAAAAGGACGGTGCTTGGAACTTCAACAACAATGGGTACATAGCCGAGGGAAAATTCTTGGAAGACCACGAAGATGGGATGTGGAAACAAACCTCCACCGACAAACGAACTCTTTTTGAAGGAAGTTTTGTTGACGGGCAGGAAAACGGAGCGCATACTTATTATTACGAAGACGGCCACATAAAAGAGCAGCAACAGTGGCGCCAGGGTGTACGCGAAGGCACATGGAAAAAATACGATGCAACCGGAAACCTCATCATAGAAATCACTTATTCCGGAGGAAGTGAAGTGAAACTGAACGGGGTAAAAGTTTCGCAGTAGAACATCTGGGAGGATTACTGTAATTTGCACATCCGGACCCTTATAATCCCAAAATATCCCTGTTGATTCATTTTTGAAATATTTTTATCTTCGGGGGTCCAAATTACGGGGGCTGAAAGATGAAAAATCTTTACAGGAAAAAATCAGTTTATCTTTTTGCCGCACTCATATGTGCAGTGGTATTTTATTCACCTGTGCGGTATCATAAGACCATTGAAAGCAGCGAAGAACCGAACGGAGGCTTGTCCAAAAAAGACATGATGGATAGAGCATGGGAGTATGAATTTGAAATCACTAAAGACCCAGCGCTTAACACTGTTCCCGCAGAGCGATTGCTTGCTGCTTATAAGTATGCCAGAGAACTTGAAGCGAGTGGAACGCGGGCAGCCATTCCCAATTTTAGCTGGACGGAAAGAGGCCCCGATAATTTTGGAGGGCGCACCCGCTCCATTATGGTTGACCCGAATGACCCTCTGCAAAAACGTGTATTTGTCGGTAGTGTAGGTGGGGGACTATGGAGAAACGAAGACGTTACTTCATCGTATTCAGTATGGACTCCCGTTAACGATTTCTTTGCCAACATTGCTGTTACCTCTTTAACCTATAATCCTCTTAACACTCAGGAATTATATTTCGGTACAGGAGAAGGATATTCAAATGCCGATGCAGCGCGGGGGCTTGGAATATGGAAATCTGCTGATGGCGGAACCACCTGGAACCAGCTTGCTTCTACAAACAACAGCAACTTTTATTACGTGAACCGGTTGGTTGTGCATCAAACTACAGGCGATATTTATGCTGCCACCAATTCAGGATTGTTCCGTTCGCAGGATGCTGGCGCGACATGGACAAAAGTCCTCGGCTCCGGTGTGGGTGCGGCCACCAACAATTTCAGTGATGTGGAAGTTTCATCCGGCGGAATTATTTGGGCATCTACACGCACCAACGGGGAAATATACAATTCAACTACCGGCAATTCCGGAGCATGGCTCAAGCTCAACAACTCAACCAATGGTATGCCTGCAACAGGAATAAGCCGCCTTGATTTTGCGCTTTCTTCTTCTAACCCACAGGTATGCTATGCTTATTGTGCCATAGGCGGAGTAGATTTTTATAAGACTACTGATGGCGGAGCCAACTGGATGCTGCTTCCGAAACCGGTTGATGCTGATGGAGGAATAGGAAATGACATTACCCGGTCACAGTATTGGTATGATATGAGCATTGCCGTTGACCCGAACAACGAAAATATTGTCTGGGTAGGCGGAGTGGATTTATTCAGGTCAACAAACGGAGGTGCATCCTGGCTGCAAATGAGCCACTGGTATGGTGGTTATGGATTCCAGGAAGTACATGCCGACCAGCATATAGCCATTTACCAACCAGGCAGTTCCACAATAATTTATTTTGGCAACGATGGAGGAATATGGAGAAGTGCCAATGCAAATGCTGCTGTGCCTGCAATAGGCTCACGCAATAACGGGTATAACGCAACGCAGTTTTATGCATGCGCTATAAACCCAACCGCTTATTCAAACCAGTTTCTTGCCGGGGCACAGGACAATGGCTCCCACGATTTCACTGCCACGGGGATGAATTCTACCATAGAAGTAACAGGTGGCGATGGATGTCTTTGCCACATAGACCAGAACGAACCCAATTACCAGTTCACCTCTTATGTTTATAACAATTACTATCGCTCCACCAATACTGGGCAATCGTTTTCTTCTGTGAGTTTTGGTAACACAGGCAGTTTTGTAAACCCCACTGACTACGACAACAACGCAAACATTATGTATGCCGCCATCAGCGCAGGAAATTATTTGGTGTGGAGTAACCCGCAAACCGGCAGCACCACCGCAACAATTCCTATAGCAGCATTCGGGACAGGCACTGTGAGAGCAATTTCTGTCTCCCCTAACACAGCCAACAGGGTTTTCTTCGGGCTAAGCAACGGAAGTGTTGTGCTGGTGGATAATGCAAACGGAGCAGCGCCTGCGGGAGTGGATATAAGAACAGCAACAATGCCCTCGGGGAGCGTGTCATGCATCGCAATAGAAACCGGAAACGACAACCATTTGCTTGTAACATATTCTAATTACGGAACCAACAGTATTTGGGAAACCACAAATGCGTTGTCGGCTGCACCCGCATGGACATCAGTTGAAGGCAACGTTCCGGATATGCCCGTGCGCTGGGCATTATTCAATCCCAACAATAGCCAGCAGGCAATTATTGCAACAGAACTGGGCGTATGGTCAACCGATTTTTTGAATGGAACATCCACCGACTGGGCGCCATCTAACACCGGGCTGGCCAATGTGCGGGTTACTCAGCTTAAGATGAGAACATCAGATAATTTAGTCATCGCGTCAACGCATGGCAGGGGATTATTTTCTTCTGATGTTTTTACATCGCCTTATGTTGATTTCACGGCAACATCAACGGTCGCCTACCTAAACTCGCCTGTAAAATTTGTTGACGGCTCTTACCAGGCGCAGACATGGAGCTGGGATTTTGGCGATGCCACTACTTCCAATGTTAAAAGTCCCACTCACAATTATACCACTCCCGGACTGAAGACCGTTGTCCTTACTATTAACGGAAACGGTGCACTCACGAGGACAAGAACCAATTATATCCAGATTCTTCCTGACGTGGGAACTCCTTACGCACCTGCTAATGGGGGCGACTTTGAAACCAATACATTGTACTTCGGAGCGGAGACAAAATTCGGAACTGGCTGGCAGCGCGGCAACTCGGCGGTTACAAATAAAAGCGGAACAGTAAGCCCCAACAATGCGTGGGTTACCGGCCTTTCCGGAAATTATGTGTCCAATTCTCACGCCATTCTATATGCCCCGGATTTTAATTTCATCGCACCGGGCACATACACCATTCGCTTTTACACTAAGCATAAGTTTGAAACCGGCTGGGACGGATACAGGGTAGAATATTCCCTCAACCGCGGAACATCATGGAATATCCTCGGAACCGTTGCGCCCAACTGGTATGATTTTTCAAACACAACACAAACCACGGCATTCCCATTTGGAGAACCATACTTTAACGCGCA
Source organism: Bacteroidetes bacterium 2013_40CM_41_45 (assembly GCA_002215675.1). Classification (GTDB taxonomy): domain Bacteria; phylum Bacteroidota; class Bacteroidia; order AKYH767-A; family 2013-40CM-41-45; genus 2013-40CM-41-45. The sequence continues at coordinate 135,971 of NGFH01000001.1, forward strand.
GGCATCAGCGTTTACATTGAAGTCATACGATGTTTCTTTCCTGGCGGGAAATGCAACGGTTGCATTCCGTATCGTGTTTCGCTCCGACGGTTCGGTTAATGATGCAGGCGCAGCGATTGACAACTTTGAAATTCTTGGCCCTTCGAATAACCCGTTACCGGTTGAGTTGCTTTCGTTTACCGGCACAGCATTTGGCAGCCACAATGAACTGTATTGGACAACAGCCTCTGAAACCAATAACGGAGGATTTTATATTCAGCGTTCGGTGAACGGGCGGGAGTTCACTGACATTGGCTTTACAGAAGGCGCAGGTAATTCCAATGAGACAAAAAGTTATTCATACAGCGATAATAATATATCTGCCGAGCTGTATTATTACCGCCTTAGGCAAGTTGATTTTGATGGAACTGAAAATCCTTCAGGAATTATTGCCGTCACAAAAACATCAGACAGACCGTTTGCTGTTGCAACCATATCGCCTAATCCGTTTATCAATGAGTTAAACATTGATTTCAGGAGGCCGTATAGCGGGGAGATTACTCTCCGTATTTACAGCATAAGTGGAAAAGAAATGCTTACGGAAAACCGGGTGTTGAAAAACTCGGCAGGGTTTACTGTAAACATAAATGGGAATAATGTATCTTCGGGCGTCTATTTTATACAGCTTATAGCAGGAGAAGAAAAAAAGATTTTAAAAATTGTTAAAGAGTAATATGCCTCTTACTAAAGAACAAAAGACAGAACTTAAAAAGCTGCAAAAGATTTTTGCCAGGCTGGAGGGTTATGCTGCCGCAGAAAAAATGTCGGTGGATGAATATATGAGTCATCTCAGCGGCAATGAAGAAGAAGCCAAAGCATTCCGGCATTTTGTTGCCGAGAAAACAAAAACCCGGAAAAATATTTTTGTAAAAGAAACATCCGATGAGCCGGTAAACATCCCCTACTTCGGCTCGTTTTAAGAAATTGTAATTTCAAAAAAAATCCCCCGCATCTGCAGGGGATTTTTATTTTCAGTGGAAGGGATATTTCTAAGCTCCTATAACAACTTTAAGCTTGGTTCCCGGCTTAAGGTCGTTTGTATTCTTGATACCATTGAGCTCTTTAAGCTTTTCAACCGTCATGCCTTCGTATCTGTGGGCAATGTTCCATAGAGTATCTCCCGGCGCCACAACGTGATGAATAATTTTTACCGCGCTTCCCTTGGGAGAGGCTTCGGTATTTTTTGCGGTATCCGGCACTACGGGAACTTTCATCGAATCAGTTTTTGCTTCTGCAGGGTCCGCTTTTTCGTAAACCGTAGCATATACCATCAACTTTTGTCCTCGATATACTTTATTTCCTTTCATTTTATTCCAGCGCTTGATATCTCCTGCCGAGCAGTGATACTTAGATGCGATGGACGCAAGGGTTTCGCGCTTTTTCACTGAGTGATATTTTTTTACTGTATGGCTCACGAACATAGTGGGGTCGAGCGAACCGTCATCCCCCGAAGCGAACAAAGCGCCATTCTCAAGCCCGGGAGGAAAAATTTTATCGCACACATTCAAATACGCAGCAATTTTATTTACCGGAAGACGCAACACATATGAATCATCCCCATCAGGAATTACCTGGCGCTTGTAAACCGGGTTCAGGTACTGAATCATTTCAACAGGAACATCAATGGCAGAAGAAATGTCTTTGAATGATACCTTCTGGTCAACGTACACAGTGTCTGCTTCATAATACGAAATCACAGGAGGAACAGGAACAAGATTATGCTCTGATGTGTAGTTCATTAAATACGTTACCGCAACAAATGCGGGAACATAACCACGGGTTTCCCTGGGAAGATAAGGTGATATTTCCCAAAAGCTGGTTTTGCCTCCCGAGCGTACGATTGCTTTATTGACATTTCCCGGGCCGCAATTGTATGCTGCAATAACAAGCAGCCAGTCCTTATAAATGTCGTACATGTTTTTGAAATATTGGCATGCGGCATAAGTAGCTTTAACGGGGTCGCGCCTTTCGTCTATGTAGGAGTTAACTTTCAAGCCATAAAGTTTTCCGGTGCCAAGCATGAACTGCCAGATACCCGTTGCCCCTGCGCGTGAAACCGCCGTAGGATTAAGAGCCGATTCAACAATAGCGAGGTATTTTAACTCCAGCGGAAGCCCATTCTTATCAAGCGCTTCTTCAAATATGGGGAAGTAATAATTGGCAAGCCCCATTACCCGTGCAGCAAGCTGCCGCTTGCGTATGGAATACAAATCAATGTATTCTCTTACTTGTGGATTATAGCCGAGCATGATGGGCGATTGAATTTTCGCCATGCGCGAACGATACACCTCATCGCTGTACGATGGAATATCCAGCGGCTTAAAATCACCGTATGCATTTACTCCTGCGGTGGCAAAATTCAGCCGCTGGATGTAATTGAGAGTTACTAGTGAATCAAGATTGGCTGCAATGGGGTCGTAAGAATCGTCAACGATGGTAGTATCCTGTGCGTTGACTGAAAATGCCACTGATAGCAATAGCAATGACAGTATGATAGTCCCGTAAAGATTTTTCATGATACTATTTACTGTAACGGTTAATAAGGGTTACACCTATTTCTCACAATTTATTTCCACGTAAACTGTAAAAATAGTTTTAACGCTCAATTCAAAATGAAATAACCGTGTAGTTTTCAACTAAAGCGGCTTAATTCTATAAATAGTGAAAGATATTATTTCATTATTTTCATTTCAGCAATCAGGTTTTTGGCGCCCGCATATTTGTCAATCACAAACAATACGTACCGGATATCAACGTTAATACACCGTTTTAGCTGGGCATCATACGCAATATCACCGCTCATGGCTTCCCAATTCCCGTCAAATGCAATACCTATCAGTTCTCCTTTCGAATTCATAACCGGGCTTCCGCTGTTACCGCCGGTAATATCGTTGTTGGTAATGAAGCAGGTGTTCACGGTTCCGTTCTGTGCATATTGGCCGAAGTCTTTTTTATCATAAAGTTCTTTGAGATGATGAGGCACAATGAATTCTTCATTAGTGGAATCTTCCTTTTCCATTACACCGTTCAGGGTTGTATAGTAATCATAAAACGCAGCATCGGCAGGAACATAATCCAACACCTGTCCATAGGTGAGGCGCATGGTAGAGTTAGCGTCAGGATAAAATTTTCTGTCGCTTTGCATTTTCATCAGCCCTTCAACATAAAGACGCATTGCCTTTGTACGCTTTTGCTCCGCAGCCCTCACCTTGGGAGCGTAATTATCTATATAATTATTATAAATGGAAGACATTAAAGTAAAGCCGGGGTCTTTTTCAAGCGTCTTCGCTTTTGGTGCAGCTAAAAATTTATTCATTCTTTCCTGTGAACAGAAAATGGTTTTGTCATACACCCAGTCTGCATATTTGTTAAAGTCACCGCCAAATTTCTTTTCAGCGGCTTCAAAAATATTTGCCTGCTGTTCCTTGGAAACAGAAGCATGAAACATTTTCAGCAATTCGGCAAAAAGTTTTTTATCAGTCGATACATTGTAGTCCTTGAAAGATTCTGCTGCGGCTTCCTTTAATTTACCTGACGTCTTTGAAATTTCTTCGGGCTTTGCTTCTTTGGTTTTCAGCAAATCGTTTAATGCTTTGAACTGAAAAGCGAAGATCATTATTTCGGGCCCCTGGAAAACCGCTTCATTCAGATATGTGCGGTGCAAAGTAAACGGCCGTGCATCGGCATACGATTTTTCAATTTCAGAAAGAACATTTCCATATCGTTTTTTTCTGTTCTCATCAGCATTCACCCATGCGGCAAACTCTTCTTCTCCTTTCTTTTTTCTGTCATAAACTTTCTGGCGGTTCAGCCCTTTGATTTGCCCGATGAAGTATTTCCAGTAATTACTCGATTGCGCATACTTCGATGCATACTTAATTCGCACCACGGCATCGGCATCCATGTCGGTTTTAATAATAGAAAGTTTTTTATCGCGAATCTGGACAGTGGCAGGACTGGTTATATTGGTCGCCTGCTGTACTCCCCACGAGGTAAGGTACCGCTCTGTTCTTCCCGGGTAACCCATCACCATTGCAAAATCATTTTTAGTATAGCCCGCAATAGAAACCGGAAGAAAATATTTTGGGTGGTATGGCACATTGTCTTTCGAGTTTTCTGCCGGCTTGCCATTAGGCGCACAGTAAATTCGGAACATAGAAAAATCACCTGTATGCCGCGGCCACATCCAGTTATCGGTGTCGCCTCCAAACTTTCCTATTGCCGATGGCGGGGCTCCCACCAGCCGGACATCCTTGAACGTTTGCGTGACAAAAAGATAATATGCATTGCCGCTGAAAAAGCTTCTTACACTTGCTTCGTAACCGCTGCTGTCTTTTTTCACCGCATCGGTTATTGCGGCAATGGCTTTAGTAATGGCAGCAGTGCGCTGGGCTTCGGTCATAGTGTCGCTCACATTTTTCAGGATGCTGTCGGTAACATCTTCCATGCGGATTAGGAAAGTAGCAGTGAGCTCTTCGTTGCTTAGTTCCTGGTCGTGTGAGTATGCCCAGAATCCGTTAGTAAGGTAATCGTGCTCAACAGAACTATGGCTTTGTACAGCATCAAATCCGCAGTGGTGGTTGGTCAGCAATAGCCCGTCAGCAGAAACCATTTCTGCTGTGCAAAAGCCACCGCCCAGGGCGACAATAGCATCTTTTATAGAAGAATGATTAACGCTGTAAATTTCTTCGGCAGTAAGTCTGCAGCCCTTCTTCTGCATATCGGCTTCATTAAGGCGCTTGAGCAAAAGCGGAAGCCACATGCCTTCATCGGCACGGGATGATTGAAATAAAAATGCAATTGTGAGCAGAGATAAAAAAATCTTTTTCATGGGTTGAAATTTAAGGATGGCGAAGATAAAAGTTTGACGGCAACATCAGCATGGCGGGAATAATGTATAACGTTAACAGGATAATTTTAATTTTGGAGGGCTAATTGAATTCGTATGCTCAATATTCGCCCGGCAACTGCTGACGACCAGCAAGCCATTATGGAAATTTATAACGAGGCCGTGGAAAACACAACGGCAACCTTTGATACAGAGCCGCGCACATTTGAAAAACAATTGGAGTGGTGGGGAAAGCACAAAAAAAATCATCCTGTATTTATATCTGAAGAAAAAAATATGATTACAGGGTGGGCATCGCTCAGCCCCTGGAGCGACCGGTGCGCCTATGATTCAACGGTAGAAGTCTCTGTTTATATACACAAAGATTTTCGGGGGCGCGGCATCGGCTCCAAATTGCTGGAAGTCGTTACGCTCGAAGGAGGAAAAGTTGGCAACCACACCGTGATTTCAAGAATTAGTGAAGGCAATGAAATCAGTATTCATATTCATGAAAAGCTCGGCTACAAGCACATCGGAGTAATGAAAGAAGTGGGATTTAAATTCGGAAGATTACTGGACGTAACTATGATGCAGTATATTTATGAAAAGGAAAAATAAGCTACCCTCCTCAGTTGTTTTTCTGTGCAAGCATCACTTCTCTTCGTGTAAGCACGTAGCGCAGAATAATTTCTGTTTGTGCAGGAGTTAAATTTGCCCTGGGACCCATAGCAGGAACTTCTTTCATCCATTTTTCTTCCGTGAATTTTGTTGGCCGGTAAAGCGTGTGACACGCACCGCATTTATTTACGTACAGTTCATATCCATGGCGCAACGAAACAGAATCTTCGTTCGCCCACTTCTTGTTTGCAGATGATACATCTGCCGCAGTTGGCAATAACAATGACGGAGAGCAGCAACAGAGGAATAATACTGCAACAACAAATATTTTTTTCAGGAAAATTTTGTGCGGCATCATTTTATAACCCGAAGCCCAGAAGCAGGCGCACTTCAAGTTTTTCGTATTCGTTTAAGTCGAGCGAGCCGGGGGCCTTGTCAGATTTTTTCAAATTAGTTAGCTGAGGAAGCACATTAAGAATAATAAAATATTTATTGCCGCTAAAAAATAAAGAAGGCCCTCCGAACAGCGCAGAATGTTCCCATTCCGATTCAACCATTACATTATTATTTCTAAGCTCAAGTCCCAACCCGAAATTACTTTTAAGCATGTGCATGTATGCAGCATCTGTCTCAAACAAGATTTCTTTTTCAGACTCTTTCTTTCCGTGGACAACTTGCGCTTTCCATTCCATTTCGCCTACAAGGTTTAAGGCGAGAATATTTTTTTCGGTTCGTTTATCGAGAATAATTTTTCCTTCAAGCTCTGTTTCTGCAGGGCTGCAGGTAAGTTCTCCATATAAAGCAAGCCCAACAGCATTTGCATCGGCAGAACTAAGACGCCATTTCCATTCGCTCGAAAATGAGAACTCCGATTCAGATTCTATTCCGCTCGAAGCAGTGTCTGCGATTCCTCCGTTTACGTCTATATAAGAAGCAGATGCAATGTGCGAGGCGTTTAAATATAATGCGGTTTGCAGTTTATCAGTGAGCCCTATTTCAAGTTCAATGCGCTGGTCAAGACGCCTGTAAAAATAATTTCTGCCTGTGCGCCATGTATTCCAAACTTCAAAGTCTTTGACTCCCTTGGGAAGCGTAATGCTTTGATACGTCCTGGCAAAATAGCGGTCTTGCGCAAAAGCGGTAAAGCTGGAAACAACAATCAATAAAAAAATGGACGCTATGAAAGGAATTCTGTACATATCAAATTAATTAAGGGCGGCAAAAGTAGAATCAAGCCCAAAGTGGTCAATACCTCAAAGAGGGTATTTTAACAAGAGAAATGGACAGGAAGTTATATCAGGAAAAAAGGTATTTGTTGGGAGCAAGCAAACTATTTTTTACCGCATACATTACCAGCCCTGCCGTGTTATTCACATTAAGCTTGGCAAGAATATTTTTGCGGTGCGTGGTGACAGTATGAGTGCTCAGGAAAAGCATATCGGCAATTTCCTTGGTGCTGTATCCTTCAGAAATCAAGCGTATGATTTCCAGTTCGCGCAGCGAGATGCGCACACCCTGGCAGGAAACGAAATCGCGCTGTAATGATTTACTGGGCTGTGTTTGACCGGCAAGAAGGCAGTCGGTAATTTTTCCGCAGAAAAATTTTTCACGTGCAGATGTGGCTTCAATCGCTTCTATGATTTCTGCGCGGTCGCACTCTTTAAGAAGATAGCTGGTTACTCCATCATCTAAAGCGGAAAGAATGGTGTCTTTATCGGCACGGCTGTTGATAGCAATTACCTGCACCAGTGGAAAACGGTCGCGGACAAAATATAATGAAGAAGCAAACTCTGTATCGGTCTGGTCAATCAGCAAAACGTGCGGAGATTTTTTTTCAAGAATTTCCTCCAGCGTATCCATGGTGTGCGCGTTTCCGGCCCACTTAAATGCAGAAACGCTTTCTACAAGCGATTTCAACCCCTCGCAAAGCAGGAAACTTACATCGGCAACAGCAACATTTATTCTCTCTTTTTTCATTACGGGTGCTAAAGTATACTTATGTTTTTTAGATGCAAAATTTTTTTCCGAACATTTATTTGCATTGTTCAAACAAAGCATTATTTGGGCTTTTCGGAGAATTGAAGTTCAAAAATTTTGAATTGGCAAGTAAATTGAAACACTGCAAAACAACACGAAAACAGACGGCCAGGAAATTTTTTTTACTCCGGAACCCAGGAACGTCCTATGGCAAGCGACTCGAATGCGCGTTGACCGGCAGATTTGTACCGTTCATAGTTTTTCTTTTCAACGTTGAGAGTAAGGAAAAATATTTTGTCATCCTTCAGCAAGGTGTACATCACAAGAACTACATTTCTTTTACGGTCTTCCGCTACCGACTTTATATATTGCTTATCTCCTGTTGCAAGTTTCTGCGAAGAAGTTATTTTGAAATTCCATTCGGGACTGAGTGTATTGCGCGCGAAATTTTTTAGCCGGTTAATATCTTTTATGCCGCTGTCGGGAAAAGAACGCAGCACAAGCATGTCAGGATATTTGTCCATTGCGCTTGTCTTGGGCGCAAGAAAGGCAACAACTTCCCCAGCATTTAATTTTGTTTCCGTCCATTCTTTTGGATAAGAGATAGAGATGGTATTGTCGCCATTATTCCATGTGAGCCACCCCTCTTTTTGCTGGGCGTAGACGGTAACAGAAAAAAGTAACAGAAAAAATACGTTACGCTTATTTACTCCTGCACAGAATTTCATCCCTGTAAATTTAACAAAATCGGTTTTTACCTTATGTCTCATTCCTGAAAATAAAAAAGCCCTGCTTTACCGAACAGGACTTCTTTTAGTGCGTCAACCTTACGGGGTTGCGTCAGTATTTTTATATGCATTCAATTTATTCTTCCCAATACCGTGCCATTACCTTTTGATGAGATTTAAGCGCCCTGCGAACGGCCAGCACAATTCGCCTCACATAATTCTTTTTAGTGCTGACAACAGTATCTCTTTCTCCTTCTGCGGTAATAATATGAACCGTATATTTTTTATGTCTTCTCAGCAGCCCGGTAATGCCAGAGAAAACCAAAAAAACCCCCAACAATACGGCAATACGGTTTGGAGTTAACACCATAGACCCGATGTAAAAATTATCCTGTGGTTGTCCCTGCAACAGATGAAATGCACCAAGTGATATCGCCAACAACCCTGCAACAATGCAGAATACAGCCGGCACAGCACTTACTTTTACCTGGTTCATGCGGGCGTCTATAATTCCCGGAACTAAATATGTCGCGTCGCGGGTAATAAATTCACGGGTGGTGACTTTTGTGCCATTCCCATCAGTGTAAATAACGTTATTCATGTTTTTTGTTTTTTGTTGACATGCTTAATGCCAATAAAAACATGCCATTCTGCTGTGCGCAGTTTTTATCTGATTTTTTTGTCCGAAAGGCATGAACCTTCAGACATGCGTGGAAAAAAATACCTGCTGTGCATGATTAACCACAAAAGGCGGAAATAGAAAATCCGAATAAGTTTGCCCTCCATGAAACAACCGTTGCCATTGTGCTGGTGGGGAAATTTTTTGAACCGGAATAGAATAAAAAAATTCCCTTCCCATTTGCAGAGAAGAGAATTTTTCCTGGCGTATAAATAATACGGTTTTCTCTATCTTATAAGAACCATTTTAGTGTTGGCAATAATGCCGGTTTCATTAGTAAGCCGCACCGCATAAATTCCTACAGGCAGATTTTCTGGAGAGAAGTCAACACGGTAGTTCACATTTTCTTTTACGTAATCGCGGAAGAGCACGGCAATTCTGATTCCCGTCATATCATATAGTTCAATCTCGGCAATACCTGATTCCGGAAGCACAAAGGTTACTGCTGCACGCTTGCCACGATTAGGATTCGGGTCAAGATGGATAATGATTTGCGGCATCACGGTTACGACAACAGAATCAACGGAAGAACAGCCATTGGAATCCGTTACCATTAAGAAGAGGGTATAGACAGATGCAGAATTGCAGAAAGAGATATTCTGTGTAGTATCACCCGTGCTCCAGAGGTATGTGTAAGGAGGCGTTCCGCCAATGGCCGAACCGAACAAGCTTGCACAGTCGGGTGCAACCACTGTAGTGTCGTTTCCCGCATTAGCAACAGGTGACTGATTGACGATTATATTAACGGTGTCCGTTGCTGTGCAGTTGGCGGAATTGGTAACCTGTACCCAGTATGTTCCGCTTACGGTAACGGTAAATGTTTGTGCCGTAGAGCTGTCAGACCACAGATAGCTTGTGAAACCGGGACCTGCATCCAGCTCAATACTTTCTTCACCCGAACAAAAAGCAGTATCATTTCCAAGATTAACACTGCAAGGGACAGGTGGCGGCGGAGCGCACTCACCAAGATGGTCACCGTGCGCAAGATGCGCAGGCACAGCATGAGGACTTATACATATAGTATGAGCATCCAGAGGGTCGCCGGGAGGAATATGGCAAACTAGCACTTTGGTGCTGTCGTGGCCGCAACGTGCGTCAACCACAGTTACAGTTACAGTATCGGAAGAGGAACATGCCACTGAATCGGTTATGGTTACCATGTAATCTGTATTCGTGGTAGGGCATACATTTATGGATTGTGTGGTATCACCTGTGCTCCATAAGAATGAAAAAGGGGGTGTTCCGGTGGGGGTTGCCATCAAAGTAGTACAGCTCATGGGAGGATAGCCAATGTAGACAGAGACATCACTTCCTGCATTAACGCTGCATTGCGCAATTACCTGCGAATTATTAAAACATAGTAGGGAGAGCGATAAAAAAGGCAATAAAAAAGCTTTTACAAAAGAGTTTTTTGATTTCATGTTACCAGGGATTGAAAATTAAATTGTATCGAAAAATTGAATAGAGAAAAACGTATATAAAAAGAAGGGCCAGCGTGATTACACACTGACCCAACGTTTTCGAACTCTTGAAAATCTAAAGAACCGGTTTTCCTGCCGTGCCACAGTTGTTGATTTTTTAACAATAAAAAATTCCTGCCGCACGATAAGCGGCAAAAAAAGAACCAATTAAAAAACCCTTAAATATTTAATCTTTAAGACGTTGATGCGAAACCGGCTGTGGAAAAAAATCATCAACCGGAGAAGGAATTACCCTAAAAGGAGTGCTGAAATTTATTTCCTTTACACAAGACCATGAAAAAGACCATGAAAAAAGTAATACTTGCCTTAGTACTGCCGCTGATTTTCTGTTCCGGAATCTTTGCGCAATTTTCAGAAAGTTCTCTTGAATATTCCATTCCCCTTGAAAGGACAATGATGCAACGGTACGAAGAAGCGCTGTCGGCTAAAGACATTTCTTTTCATACCGCATTTCGTCCATGGACAACGACAGAATTGCGAAAGGCAATTCCATTCGATTCGTTAAATACATTTCCCATTAAAGACAGTCATTTTAATAAAACATGGTTTGGCAGAAAGCTCCGCACCGAGCATTTGTTTACGGTTAACGAACCGGATTTTCTTTTAACGGTTGACCCGCTATTTGATTTCAGCGTAAGCCGCGAAACAGAACGGCAAGAAAATCTGTACGTAAATACACGCGGAGCAAGGATTCTCGGAACACTGACCGACAAGTTTTCTTTTTACACCGGATTTTACGAAACACAGGCAACGTTTCCGCATTATCTTGATTTATTTATCGGCACTTTTGATGTTGTTCCGGGGCAAGGGAAAGTAAAACGCATTGAAGGAGTATACGACTACTCGATGGCTTTTGGCGGAATTACCTATACGCCCTCGCAATATTTTAATGTTCAGCTTGCGCACGACAAAAATTTTATCGGTGACGGTTATCGTTCCCTTTTGCTATCAGATAACGCATTCAATTACCCTTTCCTGAAACTTACTGCAAACGTATGGCGGTTCAAATATTCGGTCCTGTATGCGCAGTTCATGGATTTGCTTTCTCCTCACGACCCCGATATCGGCTACAGGAAGAAATACGGTACGTTTCATTACCTCGATATAAAAATCGGCAGGTCACTGTACTTTGGTTTTTTTGAAGGGGTAATTTGGAAGAGTGATTCGCTTGGTTCGCGCAATTTTGAGCTCAATTATCTCAACCCGGTTATTTTTCTGCGCCCTGTCGAAGCATCGCTCGATTCTCCCGATAACATGATGCTTGGCTCAAATGTCAGATGGAAGGTTTCAAAGCGCACTTCCTTTTATGGGCAGCTTCTCCTGGACGAATTCAAGCTAAATGAGATTAAAGCCGGAAACGGTTGGTGGGGAAATAAACACGCGTTTCAGGTCGGACTTAAATCATTTTCAGTTGCAGGAATCAAAAACCTGAACCTGCAGGGTGAATTGAATTTTGTGAGGCCATACACATACCAGCACCGCTCTACTTTGCAGAATTATGCTCATTACAACCAGGCGCTGGCGCATCCGATGGGAGCTAATTTTATTGAAGAAGTTTTTCTTGCCGACTATCGTATAAAACGATGGCATGCAGCGGCAAAAATTGTAACTGCAAAAATCGGGATGGATTTGAACGGAGAAAATTATGGCAACAATATTTTCGAAAATTATTTTTCGTATCGAAGTCAATATGGCAACTATATTCTGCAGGGGCGGAAGACCGATTTTCTTTATTATGAACTTAAAGCAGGATACCTGGTGAACCCCGTCTATAACTTTAATGTGGAAATCGGAGTTGCCTCGCGCGAACTAAAGAATAATATATCGGATGAGAAAACGATGCTGTTTACATTCGGCATCCGTACCTCGCTGTTCAATAAATACTACGACTTTTAATTGTTAATATCTCATTTGATATTTCGTGCCTGCTCTTTCGTAAAGCCGCACGGTGCAGAACTATTTTTGCCGGGAACAAAATATAATGCTCAACATTTTTTTAAGCGCGCTCACTTCCTTTATTATTGTTTACATTTCAATTCCTTCCATCATAAAGGTAGCGAAGCTCAAGCACCTGTTTGATTTTCCGGACGAGAGAAAAGCGCACAAAACCGAACGCCCGACCCTCGGCGGGCTTGCTATTTTTGCGGGAATTATTTTTTCATTTTCGTTCTGGACGGCGCAAATGTATTTCCCCATCCGGCAATACGTAATAGCAGCAATGGTCATTTTGTTTTTTATCGGGATGAAAGATGACATCATTATTATTTCCCCGTTCAAAAAGCTCATCGGGCAAATCCTGGCTGCGTTCATAGTGGTATACTTCGGAGAACTTCGCCTCACCAGTTTCCATGGCGTCTTCAATATTTATGCATTGCCCGAATGGTTAAGTATTACGGCAACCATTTTCAGCATTCTCGTAATTATTAATTCCATAAATTTTATTGACGGCATTGATGGCCTGGCCGCAGGCGTAGGCATTATTGCCTGTATGGTTTTCGGAGTATTCCTTTATTATTACGGGGAGTATGTTTTATCCATGCTTGCCTTTTCATTGCTAAGCGCGCTGCTGGCATTTATGAGATACAATTTTTCTCCTGCAAAAATTTTTATGGGAGACACCGGCTCACTTTTGGTTGGATTTATTCTATCCATACTTTGTATACGCTTTGTGGAAATCAATAAATCGGCAACAGCCGCATTCATTACGTCAAACTTTTCCCCGGTGCTTGCTATTTCGGTTCTCATCGTTCCGCTTTCGGACATGCTTAGAATATTTTGCCTGAGGATTTACTACGGCAAATCGCCTTTTGCCCCCGACCGCAATCACATTCATCATTGCCTGCTCGACCTTGGAATGAGCCACCGCATGGCAAGCTTTACCCTCTACGCAACAAGTATTCTTTTTATTGCGATAACTATCTTGCTTCGCAAAATGAATTCTATGGAACTGCTGACAATAATTGTACTGGCAGCATTAGTTTTAAATATTATTCCCTTTGTTGTACGCAGCTTTAAAACTTCAGGCAGGTATATCGGAGTGCCCAAGCCGCAGGAGCAAACACAGATTTGAAAACGCATAAGGTATTGTTTGTTTTCGGCACGCGGCCCGAAGCCATTAAAATGGCTCCGCTCATTAAAATCTTTCAGCAGGAGAAAGAGTTTTACGAAACCAAAGTTTGCGTAACGGCTCAGCACCGTACCATGCTCGACCAGGTGCTGGATTTTTTTCAGCTCACTACAGACTACGATTTGGATTTAATGAAAGATAATCAATCGCTGAATGATATTACTTCTTCCTGCATCAGGGAACTTGGACGGGTAGTGGAAGATTACGAACCGGACCTGGTTTTTGTGCAGGGTGATACAACCACAACATTTGCCGGAGCATTGACAGCGTATTACCGCAAGTGCAAAGTAGCTCATGTAGAGGCAGGCATGAGGACCGGCAATAAATTTTCTCCCTTCCCCGAAGAGGCAAACCGCAAGATAGTTTCGCAATTAGCCGATTTTCATTTTGCCGCAACAAAACGGGCAGCGGAAAATCTTCGGAATGAAAACATAACTGAGAATGTCTTTGTCACGGGCAACACCGTAATTGACGCCCTGCGCATGGGACTTAAATTGACACGCAAGATGAACGAGATGATTTTTTACGATACATTTCATGGTGTTGATTTTTCAAAAAAAATAATTCTTGTAACCGGCCACCGCAGGGAAAGTTTTGGTGACGGCCTTCGCAACATCTGTCATGCAATTAAAGAAATTGCTGTGACGAGAAACGATGTTCATTTTGTCTATCCCGTTCACATGAATCCGAATGTTGCAAAACCTGTAAAGAATATTTTGGGAAACTGCAGTAATATATCTCTGTGCGAGCCCCTCGCCTATCACAACCTGCTTTGGCTGATGAGCCGGTCCTATCTGGTACTTACAGATTCGGGAGGCATACAGGAAGAAGCGCCATCGCTGGGTAAGCCGGTTCTGGTGATGCGCGAAGTAAGTGAGCGTATGGAAGGTGTTGAAGCTGGAAATGCTTTGTTAGTTGGAACTTCAACCGAAAAAATTTCTTCAGCGGTAAAACGTTTACTTGATGATTCTGCTGAATACGGCAAAATGAGCCGTGCCGGAAATCCGTACGGTGATGGCAGGGCATCGGAGAGAATATTTTCAATTGTTTCTTCCCGCTTTAATATTCCTGTCAGAACCGCGCTGCACACCGAAGTTTAAGAATATTGTAATTTTGTTCATTAATATTTTTAAGATGAACAAAACACAAACACCGGTTCTGAACAAAAAACAAATTGCTCAGAAAATAAACCGCATTGCCTGGCAGGTTTACGAGGACAATTTTTCAGAAAAGGAAATCATCATTGCCGGAATTGCAAAAACAGGATTCTTGCTGGCGCAGCGTATAGCGGCTGTGCTCGGAAAAATTTCCCCGCTAAAAATAAAGCTCGTTAAAATAATTCTGGATAAAGAGAATCCATTAACCTGCAACATCGAGCCACAACTATCAGCCAAAGAACTGAAAGGAAAAATTGTTGTTCTCGTTGACGATGTTCTGAATTCCGGAATGACGCTTACCTATTCGCTTTGCCCGTTCCTGGATTCTGACGTTAAGAAAATCCGCACCGTTATCCTGGTGGACAGGAACCATAAACGGTTCCCGATAGGAGCCGATTTTACAGGCATCTCTCTAGCTACCACTCTGCAAGAACATATTACCGTTGACCTGGAGGGAGACGAGGATTCCGTGGTGTTGAGCTGAAAATATATTTCAAATGCTCAAGTAATTCAAGGAATACTCTAATATGGCTATCCCAATCATTTCCATATCTTTGCATAACAAAGACTCATCAATTATCATGAAAAAAATTACAGTTTATATTTTATTTCTGTGCCTTGTTTTATCTGCTCACGCACAGCCATGGAGAACCATAGCAGAATCCAGAAAAACAGACCCCAATTTTTATGACCTGCAACAGGCATTTACCGAGTATTTTAACTCGTATACAAATACCGGACAATACGCTGATGTGTTCAGGAAAAAAAAGGGGTTCCAGGAAAGCGAAGAAGTGCCGGGATTCGAGCAGTTCAAACGCTGGGAATATTTTTGGGAGCCACGTGTTTATCCGACAGGAGAATTTCCAAACTCATTGGATGTTTATAATGAATGGAAAAAACAACAGTCAGACAATTCGCGCTCTTCTGCCGGCAGCTGGACATTGATGGGACCTATAAGCGCCGTTCCTTCGGGCGGTGGTGTCGGAAGAATAAACTGTATTCGCTTTAATCCCCTTAATGGAAATATTGTTTGGGCGGGCGCACCTGCGGGCGGGCTTTGGAAGTCGACAAACGGAGGCACCAACTGGACCACTAATACTGATAATCTTCCCGTGATTGGAGTAAGCGACATAGCCATAAATCCAACGGATACAACCGTCATGTACATTGCAACCGGTGATAAAGATGCTACGGATACATACAGTGTAGGGGTTATGAAATCGACCAACAGCGGAGCCACATGGTCTGTCACAGGTTTAACATGGAACATTAATATGCAGAGAATAATCAGTCGGCTCATTATTAACCCGTCTAATCCCGACATTCTGCTTGCAGCAACCAGCAGCGGAATCTATCGCACCCTTGATGCCGGCACAACCTGGCTTTCGGTAAAAACAGGCAACTTCAAGGATATGGAATTTATGCCCGGCAATCCCAATGTGATTTATGTTGTAAGCGGGTCGCAATTTTTTAAGTCTACCGATGGCGGAACTACTTGGGGCACAGCAATAACGGGCACAGGATTACCTTCAACTAATATTTCCCGTGTTGCTATTGCCGTTACTCCTGCGAATCCGAATGTTGTATATGCCCTCTACTCTGCCGGGGATAATGGGTTTCTTGGCTTTTACAAATCGTCCGATGCAGGAGATAACTGGACGCTGCAATCTTCCTCACCTAATATTCTTGGATGGGCTAATGATGGTAGTGATGTTGGCACCGGACAGGGTTGGTACGACCTGGCAGTAGCGGCTTCACCCACAACTGAGAATACCGTATTAGTGGGTGGTATCCATATATGGAGGTCAACCAATGGTGGCACAAGCTGGACTCTTAGTGCTTTTAATTCTGCGCACGCTGACTGTCACGACATTTATTTTGCAAACGCAAGTGGCACCAATGTATTTGCCGGAACCGATGGCGGAGTATTTTTTTCCAACTCTACCGGCACTAGCCCCTGGACGAACAAAAGCGCCACCCTTCAAGTTCAGCAGGACTATAGGTTAAGTAACTCACAAACGGTTTCAACGACCGTTGTAACCGGCGCCCAGGATAACGGAACCAATAAAATTTCTTCCTCTGGCATGACAGAAATATTGGGTGGAGACGGAATGGAATGTATTGTTGATTATACCAATGCTAACATTATTTATGGGGAACTGTATTATGGCGACCTGAACAAGTCTACCGACGGAGGCGCAAACTGGAGCAGCATTGCTCCCGACAACAATGGTGCGTGGGTAACTCCGTATGTAATGCATTCTTCAAACCACAACACACTTTATATTGGGTATACGAGAATATATAAAAGTACCGATGGAGGAAATTCATGGAACAGCGGCAACAATAACATAGCAGATTTCTATCGTTCTATGGCAGTTGCTCCCTCTAACGGCAATTATGTTTACGCTGCCGGGCAGAACTCCTTATACCGTTCAACAGATGGCGCCGGAACCTGGACCAATATTGGTACGGGGCTACCGACAGGATCTGCTGCTATTACGTACATAGCAGTAAAGTATGATGACCCGCAAACACTTTGGGTAACATTTTCCGGTTACAGCAGCGCATTAAAAGTATATAAGTCAACAAACGGAGGAACATCATGGAGCAATGTAACTGCAACCGGGTTGCCGAATGTTCCTGCCAACTGCATTGTTAACGAGCCCAACAACAGCATGGAGGCTGTTTACATAGGTACAGATTTAGGGGTGTATTACAGGAACAATACGCTGTCGAATTGGGTTCCCTTTATGAGCGGGCTTCCCAATGTTCCGGTTTTTGAACTTGAAGTTCAGGTAAGCGCGGCAAAATTAAGAGCGGCAACATACGGCAGAGGAATCTGGCAATCAGATTTGGCAGTTGGCATTGTCGGAACAAATGAGTTGACCAAGGAAGCAGATGCAATAATGGTTTACCCCAACCCATCAAACGGCACGTTGTTCATTCAGCCGGATAAGCAAAAAGAAATTGAAGCCATTGAAGTATATGATGTAATGGGTAAAAAAGTATTGGAAGTTAAAAACCCTCTCGTAAAAGAAAATCTTATCCAGCTTGATATTTCAAAATTCAAAAACGGAGTTTATTCCGTTGCATTAACAACCCGCTCGGACAAAACAATCAAAAAGATTTCTTTGCTAAAATAATTCAGGATGAAAAATTTCTGAAGGCGCCTGGTTTCGGGGCGCTTTCTTTTTGTCAGCTTAATCTAAAATGTGCTAATGAGCCCGAAGTGTATTTTTCCGTTTCGCACCTGCACTTGTTGGTTTTCCCGGCCCAGCGCATAGATGAAAGAAAAAATCCCAAGGCGCGTTTCAAAAGTTATTCCCCCGCCAAAACCAAGCAGGTCTCCGCTGCCTACAGATGCATTGCGGCTTTCATCTCTGAAATAGGCACGGTTAACAAAAGCAAGCAGGTAAGAATTTTGTTCAAGCAAAAAACGATATTCAAGATTACCGATAACATAGAGAGAAGCGAAAATCGACTCTTCGTCATAGCCGCGCACCGTTTTTAATCCGCCTATGCGGAATAATTCGTTTCTGAAGATTACGGGACTATACTGATACGCGGCTTTGATTCCGGCAGTAACGGTACTCTGTCTTGCAACCGGTAAAAAATAATCTGCGCCTCCCGTTGCATAATATTGTGTGCTGCGAAGTTTAACGCTGTCGTAAACTGCCGGGTTAAGTTCAGCATTTTTGTGAATGATTTTATCTCCAATTCGCCCTTCCGCATCAGCAGAAAACCCTCTGCGGGGGTTAAGCCGGTAATCGAGCTTTTCGGCATGAAATGCAAGTCCGTACTGCGTTACGCTTACGTCAGCAAAAGACGGCAACGTTGTAGTGGATTGAAAAGCAGCGGGAGAAAGAAGGTCGCTTTCTTTCAAGCTTATAAATGCTTTTAAAAAATTGTTGCCGTGAATGATGTATTGCAACCCTGCGGTTTTCACTACATCAATGTACGTGGTGTCTTTTTTGAAGATAGATAAAAATAAATCGGCTCCCAGGGGAGTTGAAAACAAAAACGGGTAAACGAACCTGACTTTTAAATCCTGCGAAAGCGGCTCGGGCCTTTTCCAGTTCAGCTCAATAGCCTCTCCCTTCGCGAAGGAATTAACCAGCTTAAGGTGCGCATCGCCTGTGAGTTCATATTTGCCGGGAGAATTTTCAGGAGGAGGAACAATTCCCACTACCAGGTCGAACTGGCTGGCGCGCCTGCTTTCAAGAAAAAGCTCAACGCGCGCTTTTCCCTCGGTAAATACAACATTGAACGGTTTCAGCTCCTTTACAAAAGCAATTTCCTGGATGCGCGCACGTATGTCGCGGATAAGAGATTCGTTGTATAAATCTCCGGGCCTTATGCTAAGGTAACTGTAGAGATAAGAATCTGAAATGGTAGCGTTGCCGAATACCTTTACGCTGTCAATTTTTATGAGTTTATTTCTTGAAAGATTTAATTGCGTGGTTACAAAATCATCCTTCATTTCAATGCTGTCGAGACTAACTAAGGCAAAAGGATAACCGTTGTTTTCGCACCAGAGCAGGATTTTTTCCATAAGCTTAGCTGCCCGCGTGTAATCAATAATTTTTCCTGAAAAAACTTTTTCATTAAATCCGGAAGAACGAAGAATTCCCTCGTCCACATTGCCGGCCCCCAGTTTCAGCCAGCGGTATTTTTCTCCGGGATGTATGCACGCGGCAAGCAGCAGCGAATCGGACTGCAACGAATCTATGCCTGCAGAAAGAAATCCTTCTTTTCGGAAATCGTCTATTATTTTTTGCAGCTCTTTGTTGCGGCTAAGCGCATCGTGAAAATCTTTTTTATGAGAAAGCATATTTTCCAATGCGGGAGAAATATTTTTTTCATCAGCACAAAACCGGACAGAAAGTTGATATTGCCCGAGCGAAGAGAAAAAAGAAAAACCCAAAAAGGTTAAAAATATTCCGGAGAAAAATCCTTTTGAATTTGAAATCACGGCAAGGCAGCTGGTACAATAAAACGTAAATAGCGCGTATTAATTATTATTCAGAATAGACCATTTCTCAATCCAGTTTCCAGTCGATAGGTTCTTTGCCTTGCTGCAACAGAAGTTCGTTAGTTTTTGAGAAATGACGGCACCCGAAAAATCCACTATCGGCAGAGAATGGCGAAGGGTGCGCAGCTTTTAGAACATAATGTTTTGTTTTATCAATGAGCGCTTCCTTTGCCTGGGCGTATTTTCCCCAAAGAAGAAACACCAAGCCCGATTTTTGAGAAGATAGAAGCCGGATAACTTCATCGGTAAAATTTTCCCATCCTTTGTGCTGGTGAGAGCCAGGGGAATTTGCCCGTACTGTTAAAGTCGCATTAAGCAGCAACACGCCCTGCCGCGCCCATTTCTGAAGATTACCATGCTTGGGGGGCGGGATACCGAGGTCAGTTTTTAATTCTTTAAAGATATTTACCAAGGATGGAGGAGGTGCAATGCCGCCGGGAACAGAAAAACACAAACCATGCGCTTGCCCCGGCCCATGATACGGGTCTTGCCCAAGCAAAACCACTTTCACATTTTCAAATGGAGTAAGGTCAAAGGCGGCAAAAATATATTTAGCGGGAGGGTAAATCGTTTTTCCTTCTGCCCTTTCAGAATAAATAAAGTTTTTCAGAGAGATAAAATATTCAGAACTGAATTGTTCTGACAAACTGGCCCTCCATCCTTGTTCAATAACATCTGCTGCGGGCATGTAAGAAATTGTTTTTTTTATTAGCAACCATAGCAAAGGTAAGCAGTATAAAAGCACATTATAATAAATTGAGAAGATTTGCGTTTATAGTGTTGAAAAAACCCTTTGCTGTCTGAATATATTAAATTACTTTTGTTGTTAATTGCAGGCAGGGAATTAAAAACCTGACCAAAATATAAGAAAAATGAACCGTAGAAACCATAAGAATATTGTAA
Organism: Bacteroidetes bacterium 2013_40CM_41_45; assembly: GCA_002215675.1. Taxonomy (GTDB): domain Bacteria; phylum Bacteroidota; class Bacteroidia; order AKYH767-A; family 2013-40CM-41-45; genus 2013-40CM-41-45. Next base: position 156,543 of record NGFH01000001.1, read on the forward strand.
GAAATCTCATCGCATTTTCTCTAATCCTTGCGATGGCAGGATTGATGGGCTCTTGTAAGGCAAAGGAGAAATGCCCGGCATATGGCAATGCCCAGCCGGCTAAGCACAGCGCCATAAAAAACAGCTGATAATTATTTTTTAAAAAATTGTCGAGGTGACTTTAGTATAAAAAGGTCACCTTTTGTTTTACATCGGGGTGAATACTTTTGGCTACCGGGCAATTTAGGGCAATATCCTCAAGCAATTTCTTCTGCTCGTCCGAGTAATGATTAGGGGGAAAAGATATTTCAACCTGAATTTCTGAAATTCTTCGCGGGGCTGATGCCATTATCTTGGTAATTTTTGCTGATGTATTATCAATATTTAAACCCCGTCCGTTAGCAGCAATTCCCATGGTAGTAAGCATACATGTTCCCAGGGCAGTAGCGACAGAATCGGTTGGTGAAAATGATTCTCCCCTGCCGTGATTATCTGTTGGAGCATCGGTTTCAATAACTACTCCCGATTTGGTATGTGTGGCTTTGCAGTGAAGCTCCCCGGTATAAATGATTTCTGATGTGGGCATGGGGAAAAAGTTTAGGGTTTAGAGTTAAAGCTATGTGGTTTTAGCAATCACTTTGTGCGACTTCCGTTTACGGGTGGTTTTCTTTTGGTAATTTTCACTCAGTATGCTGATGTTGCCGTCCACTTCAAGCACAGCAAGGTCAACGTCAGAAATACTTTCCACTCCATGTTCACGCACAGCCGCTTCGAGTTCATTAATCGTCAGCTTTTCCCTGAATAGATTTTTGACAATCACATTTCCCTTGTGTATCAGAATCACCGGCTCCCCCTGGAGCAACCTGCCGAATTTTTTGTTGCGGTATAAAATAGATTTGAACAAAGCATTCACCACAAATAAAGTCGCTGCTGCAGCAATGCCCTCGAAAAGCCCGGTGCTGGGACCCACCATTGCATTTTGCACCGAATTGCTGATGAGTAAAATAAAAACTAAGTCAAGGACAGACAATTGTGCAAGTTCTTTTTTGCCAAAAAGCCGCAGTGCAATTACAATGAACAGGTAAATTACCGTAGAACGGAATATGACATCAATGTAGGTATTCAATGAAATATAATTTTCTGATAAAAGTAGCGTTTCATTTCAAATTCCCGCTGAATTAAAACACAGATTTTGAACTAACTTTGACTCGGAATTCTCATGGAAATAGATTCGTTAAAATATTGCAATTCGCTCACAGGGTACTCGAGGCTTAAAACCCGGGAAGTCAGGGTTGGAAACATTGGCATTGGAGGCAACAATCCTATTCGCGTTCAGAGTATGACTACAACCGATACAATGGATACGCTGAAAACGGTTGAGCAATCTATCCGGATTATTGAAGCAGGCGGAGAGCTGGTTCGCATTACCGCACCCAGCATGAACGAGGCAAATAATCTTGAGAACATAAAAAGAGAATTAATAAAAAGAGGATATACCACTCCACTTGTTGCTGACATTCATTTCACACCCAATGCAGCAGAGATTGCCGCCCGCATTGTTCAAAAGGTGAGAGTGAATCCGGGCAATTATGCCGACAAAAAAAAGTTCGAACACATTGAATACACCGATGCCGATTACGATGCTGAGATAGAGCGCATCCGTACGCGTTTTACACCGCTTGTAAAAATCTGTAAAGAGCATGGAACGGCAATGCGCATTGGAACTAATCATGGTTCGCTCAGCGACCGTATCATGAGCCGTTACGGAGATACCCCGCTCGGCATGGTAGAAAGCGCCTTTGAATTTTTACGCATATGCGAGGAGAATAAATTTTATGATATTATTCTTTCCATGAAATCGAGCAACCCTATAGTAATGGTTGAAGCATATCGTTTGTTAGTAAACAGAATGGTGGAAAGGCAAAACAGCAAAATCCTTCCGTCAACTGACGGAGAGGATTTAGGAGGGGTGTATCCTTTGCATTTGGGAGTGACGGAGGCCGGTGAAGGCGAAGACGGAAGAATAAAATCCTCTGTAGGAATAGGAACATTGCTCGAAGACGGGCTTGGAGATACCATTCGTGTATCCCTCACCGAAGACCCTGAGTTTGAAATTCCTGTAGCAAAACAATTAGTTGAGAGATATCATCATCGTACATCATTGCGAGAACTAATTTCCGAAACGTCCAACATCCAACGTCCAACATCCAACCCATTCGAGTATAAGCGCAGAGAAACTCATGCCGTTCATAACGTAGGGGGACATAACGTTCCCCGGGTCATCGCTGATTTTTCGGGCATAGAAAAATTTACGCGTGCTACTTTCTTTTCTATCGGGCATAATTACTCTGTTCCACGCAATGATTGGAGCAACAGCGATCAGGCTGCGGATTATATTTTTCTTGGCGACAATCTGGTTGATTTCAAAACACCCGAACCACTAGGCCTGATTTATAATTACCGGGCATGGAAAAATCTTTCGGATAGAAATAATGCATACCCGCTTTTCAGTGTGAAAGAATTTTTAAGTGCAGAAGAAAAGTCAGAAGAGATTAATTTTATTTTGATGGATAATGATTCACTGTACAAAGTACAAAGTACAAAGTACAATGAGCCGGTTGTCCTGGTTTTTGAAACAAAAAGCGAAGCTGCAATGACGGAATTACGAAAAATGTTTTTTGTCTCACCGCCTGCCATTCCGGTAATTATCAGAAGAAAATATTCTGATATATCACCCGAACAATTTCAATTATTTAGTGCAACCGATGTGGGGGGATTGCTAGTGGATGGTTTAGGTGACGGAGTTTGGTTAACGTTGAACAACAAACACCAAACGACAAACAACAAACTAATCAATACCACCTCCTTCGGAATTCTTCAAGCTACCCGAACACGTATTTCCAAAACAGATTATATCTCTTGCCCATCATGCGGGCGTACTCTTTTCGAATTACAGGAAACTACTGCACGTATCAGGGCAAGAACCAATCACCTGAAGGGATTAAAGATTGCCATTATGGGCTGTATTGTAAACGGCCCGGGAGAAATGGCTGATGCCGACTACGGGTATGTGGGTACCGGGGTGGGGAAAATAAATCTTTACAAAGGCAAAGAAATTGTCAGGCGAAATGTGCAGACGGAAAATGCCGTTGATGAGTTGGTTGAACTGATTAAGTCAAATGGAGATTGGGTTGAAGAAACTAATCTGCAAGCCGCGGATTAAAATTAGCAGCAAATAATTTACGCATCAATCTTGGCGTAGCGGGCATTCTTCTCAATAAATTCCCTGCGGGGCGGCACATCATCGCCCATAAGCATTGAAAATATCCTGTCTGCTTCCGCAGCGCTGTCTATGGTAACTTTTCTCAATGTGCGGGTATTGGGGTTCATGGTGGTTGACCAAAGCTGTTCGGCATTCATTTCTCCAAGACCTTTATACCGCTGTATGTTCACCGTATCTTCTTTTCCTTCTCCTCCCAGGTTGCGGGCAGCCGCCAGGCGCTCTTCATCGTTCCAGGCATACATCTGTTCTTTCCCTTTCTTGACAAGGTATAGCGGAGGCGTAGCAATGTAAACGTACCCGTTTTCAATCAGGTCTTTCAGGTAGCGGAAAAAGAATGTAAGAATAAGCGTAGTGATGTGGCTGCCGTCAACATCTGCATCGGTCATCACTATTATTTTATGATAACGGAGTTTTTCAATGTTCAGCGCTTTACTGTCTTCTTCCGTTCCGATGGAAACGCCCAGCGCAGTGAAAATATTTTTTATTTCTTCGTTCTCATAAATCTTATGCTCCATTGCTTTTTCCACGTTCAGGATTTTTCCGCGCAGCGGAAGTATGGCCTGGAACCTGCGGTCGCGCCCCTGCTTGGCCGTGCCACCTGCCGAATCTCCCTCTACAAGATAAATCTCACATGCCTCCGGATCAGAATCAGAACAATCGGCAAGCTTACCTGGCAAACCACTGCCTGACAATGCGCCTTTGCGTTGAACCAGCTCACGTGCTTTGCGCGCAGCATGCCGCGCGGTGGCGGCAAGAATAACCTTGTCAACAATTATACGTGCTTCGCGCGGATGTTCTTCAAGATAATTATTCAGGATGTCGCTCACAGCGGTATCCACTGCGCCCATCGCTTCTGAATTACCAAGTTTTGTTTTTGTCTGTCCTTCGAATTGCGGCTCCTGGACTTTTACCGAAATTACCGCAGTAAGTCCCTCACGAAAATCGTCTCCGTTGATTTCAAATTTCACTTTCTGCAGCATGCCGGTACGCTCGGCATAATTTTTCAGCGTGCGGGTAAGCGCCCTTCGAAAACCTGCAAGATGCGTTCCGCCTTCATGCGTATTAATATTATTCACATATGAGTGAAGATTCTCATTGAACGAAGTATTGTATTGCATGGCCACTTCAACCGGCATTCCTCCTTTGTCGCCTTCCATGTAAATAGCTTCGGGAATTAATTTTTCTCTGTTCGCATCCAGGTAGGCAACAAATTCTCTCAATCCGCCCTCACTGTAGAAAACATCGGTAACATGATTTTCTTCAGCCGGCTTATCGCGCATATCGGTAAGCGTGAGCTTAATGCCTTTGTTGAGAAATGAAAGTTCGCGCAGGCGCGATGCAAGTATATCCTTGTGAAATATTACAGATGAAAAAATAGTTGAGTCGGGAAGAAATGTAGTTTCCGTTCCTTGTTTGTCTGTCGTGCCAATCTGTGCAACATCTGCAAGCGGTTTTCCACGCTCATATTCCTGCATGAAAATATTTCCATCTCTGTAAACCGTTACTCTAAGATGCGTTGAGAGTGCATTAACGCACGAAACACCTACGCCATGCAAGCCGCCGGAAACCTTATAAGAATCCTTATCAAATTTTCCGCCTGCATGCAGTACCGTCATCACCACCTCAAGAGCAGAACGTTTTTCCTTGGGATGTATATCGGTAGGAATGCCGCGCCCGTCATCCGTAACGGTTACAGAATTATCCGGATTAATAATCACATCAATATTTTTGGCATACCCGGCAAGCGCTTCGTCAATAGAATTATCGACCACTTCGTAAACCAAATGATGCAGTCCCTTAACACCGGTATCACCAATATACATGGCAGGGCGTTTGCGCACCGCCTCAAGTCCTTCCAGAACCTGGATGCTGTCGGCAGAATAGCTCGCTTTGACAACGGTTTCTTTCACTAAATCACTCATTCGTATTAATTTATTTTCGATTAAAGTTTATACAATTATTCATTTCACAAAGTCATTTATATGACTGGTTGCAGTCAATACAAATAACCTTTAACATATAATTTATAGCGTGTAACTTGTTTTCAGGAGAGGAAATAAAGATACGATTTTAATGATGAAATCGCAAATTATTTTCAAACATTTTCAGGTAATTTTTAACATGAAAATGGTATAAAATTACAGGGCAAAATCAGGGGTTAAATTCAAAAAAATACAGTGTCCTTTTACTTCTTTTTTGACCGTTTTTTAAGCCCTTTAATACGGTTCAATATATGGGCTGGTGTTGCCGATTTAAGAGGCAATTTAAGAGCCGCCTGGACGTACAAGGGCTTCCTGTGAGCGAGAGAACTCATGATGAAATCAAACAGGGCCACATCCCCTAAAGATGCAAGCAGCGGGCGGGTTTGCCGTTCTTTCGCAAGACGGTGATAAAGCTCTCCTGCCGCGGCTTCCACATAAACAGTAATACCGTTGTCATTCATCCATTTCATGTTGTCATAAAAACAAGGGGTGCCGCCACCGGTTGCGATAACTGCATTGAGATTGCGTTTGGTTTTTCTCAAAACTTCCGCTTCGGTTTTTCTGAAATATTCCTCTCCCCTTTCGGCAAATATTTGGTTGATGGTTTTTCCTTCTTCGGTTTCAATTTTATGGTCAAGGTCAATAAAGGAAACCTTCATCAACTCGGATAATTTTTTTCCAAGCGTTGATTTTCCGCTACCCATAAATCCTACCAGGAAAATCCTCATTGTGCTTTTCGGCTTTCGTGTTTGCGTTTCATACGAAGATTCAGCATCTCCACTCCCAGTGAAAATGCTACGGAAAAATAAACATACCCCTTCGGCACATGGAAATGCAGCCCGTCTGCAACCAACACCATGCCAATCATAATCAGAAATGCAAGAGCGAGCATTTTAACGGTAGGGTGATTGTTTACAAAGCGGCTCACAGCTCCTGAAAAAGTAAGCATCACCATCATAGCAATCACCACGGCAATAATCATCACCAGCACATTATTCGCTAAGCCTACGGCGGTAAGAATACTGTCGAAAGAAAAAACAACATCAATAATCATAATCCTGAAAATAATATTGCGGAATGATTTTGTGCTGTGCCCGTCTTCGCGGATCTCTTCTTCTCCTTCAATCTTTTTATGAATCTCACGCGTGGAACTGAAAAGCAGAAAAATTCCTCCGGCAATCAGAATCAAATCCCGAAGAGAACAATCGTAAATAAAAGTTGCATCTGTCGTGCCGGTCAGGTTAAAAAACGGAAACTGCTCCGAAATATAGAACAGCGGTTTTGTAAGCCGGATAATCCAGGTTATGGATAATAGAAGAGCAATTCTCATCAAAAGCGCAAGCGATAATCCCAGCGAACGAGCCCTTCTTTGCTTCTCCCCGGGGAGCTTGCCTGTAGCAATGGAAACAAAAATGATGTTGTCAATACCCAGAACAATCTCGAGCAGCGTTAAAGTCAATAAACTTACCAATGAGGCAAGGCTGAAAAGAGCGCCAAAATCAAAAGATGATTCCATTTTAGTTAGCAAATGCTTCAAAGTAAATGAAAAACAGGATGTGTGTTTTACACTTTATAAGTTTTTCTGAAAAATCTTACGCCTGTAATCTATTGCCTGAATGAAAAAAACAGCCGTTTATAGCAGGGCTATCATTGCATTGCAATCAGTGATTTAACCCTTAGGTCAGCAAAAACTAAACAGGGTTAAACTTCAGCCCCGTAAGGTTGAACTCAGAATCAGCCGTACCCCGTAAGGTGCGGTTGATTTTTTTTTCACCCTATCCTAAACAGAAGGGACAAAAAATCAAGACACTTTAACAGCGTAAAGCTCCCTCAGCTTCTCCAGGGCAAAATCAACTTCTTCTTTCCGGTTGAACTTGCTGAATGAAAACCGCACCGATGGTCTTGCCTCATCCACGTTCAACGCTTTCAAAACATGAGACCCCGTTTCGCTTCCCGATGAGCAGGCGCTTCCTCCCGATGCGGCAACGCCGGCAATATCCAGGTTAAATAAAAGCATCTCGGCAAAATCAGTAGCAGGAAAGCAAACATTCAAAACGGTGTAAAGAGAAGTTCCCATGCAGTCGCCATTAAATAAAATGCCGGGGATACTTTCAGATAAATGTTCAGCCATGTATTTTTTAAGAGCGAGAATATGTTTTTTATGCTCGTCCATATTTTCATAGGCAATCTCCAGTGCCTTGGCAAGGCCTACAATTCCATAAACATTCTCCGTGCCGCCGCGCATATTGCGTTCCTGTGCTCCTCCATATATAAACGGGTTGATTTTTACATTGCGATTGATGTACAGAAATCCAACGCCTTTGGGTCCGTGAAATTTGTGCGCTGCACAGGAAATAAAATGAACTGGGATATCGCTAAGGTCAATTTCATAATGCCCCACGGTTTGCACCGTATCGCAATGAAATATAGCATCGTATTTTGCGCAAAGCTGGGCAACACTTTTCAACGGGAGCAGGTTTCCTATTTCGTTGTTGGCATGCATGAGAGAAACCAGGCTGTGAGGATGTTCTGCTAAAAGTTTTTCAAGATGCTCAAGATTTACATGCCCGGTTTCATCAATGCCGACAAAACTCAATTTCACTCTGCCTTGCTTTTCAAGTTCTTCAAGCGTATGCAGCACCGCATGATGTTCTATAGGAGAAGTGATGGCATGCGTTATTCCCAAATCGCGGATTGAACATAGGATTGCCATGTTGTTGGCCTCGGTTCCTCCGGAAGTGAAAAATATTTCTGAAGGAGAAGCGTGAAAATATCCTGCCACTTTTTTACGCGCCTGTTCTATGGCCGCCTTTGTCTCGCGCCCGAATGAATGAATGGAAGACGGGTTGCCATAGTGTTGTTTCATATACGGAAGCATAGCCTCCAGCACCTGCGGATCTAAAGGACTAGTAGCTGCATTATCGAGATAAACGCGCATCTGTTTTTTCGGAAATTTTGCTCAAAGATAAAATATGTTACAGAATGGTTTTGAAGCCGGAATGAAAATATTAACGCAAAAAAAACCGCCCCGATATTGCATCGAGGCGGAAAAAAAATAATAAACTTTATTCTTCTTTAGTTTGCTTTACAAACAGTTTCTGCATGGGCTTAATAATTTCGCTATTCAGCGATTTAAGGCGGATGAAATAGACACCATTCGGAATGAAGCGGATATCAACAGGGTCAACAATATTCAATCCTTTTTCTGCAGTTCCCACTTGCGAGAGAACTGTTTTTCCAAGCGCATCAATCAACTCAAATAACACAGGCCCGCTGGCGTCAGAATTAAAACTGTACTGAACTTCAGTCTGAGCCGGGTTTGGAAAAACAGATAGAACACTATTATCGAGGAAGCTAACAGCCACTAGCTGCGAGAAGGATTCCTTTCCGTCAAAATCAACTTGGCGAAGACGATAATAACTTACACCCGGCAGAGGCATATTGTCGATGAGAGAATAATAAAGAGTCACTGAAGAATTTCCGGCTCCGTTTCTTCTGCCTACTTGTTCAAAGTTAATTCCATCAGAGCTGCGCTCAACCACAAAATGGTCATTATTAATTTCTGTTGCCGTAACCCAGGCTGTTAAAACTGTTACACCTTCTATATGCGCATCAAAGCTCAGCAATTCAACCGGAAGTGGCGCTCCCGATTGCCCAACTGTAAAATCAGAGAAGCCGGTCATGCCGTTGCGTTTTGTAATTGCTGCGGTGCTGGTTCCGTTGCAGGTGCCGTTCAAGGTCCATCCGCTGCCGGGATTTTTCAGAATTGTCCAGGCATTTCCGGTATTGTTTGTAACCATCGACATGTTACTGAATAATAACATATCGTAAGTAGCAGAAGAAGCATTTGCTTCGGCAGTCAATGTCCAGTATCCATTATTAAACGGAGCAAGCGTTGCATAATTATTAGTAGGACACTCAGGCCCCAGCGGACCGGGCTGAATAGGAACGGCTGCGTCATTGAAATATGATAAGATGGTCGGTATGCTGTGCGTACCAATAAAATCAACCTCTGCAAGATTTAATCCTTTAGCTGCTGTTCCAATGGGGAAATAATATGTTCCTGCCGAGCCGGTAAGACTTCTTCTGAGATTTCCTTCTACATAACTGCCTGCACCGAATGATGAAATTGCACCGGGAGCAGTATTAGTGACATGCAAAGTTTTAATTCCGGTTATTATTTTTCCTCCCGTAACGGTTCCCAACTGCAAATTGCCTCCAACATTAGCATTGTCAAGAATGGTCATGTGGTTAGAAGTCTTATTCATCCAAAGATTTCCGAATGTGTTGGCGCCAATCATAGAGCCGTCAAAATATTGCGAGGTTGTTCCGGTAACCCGAACGGTAGATGTTGTGGCAGCGGTTACATTTCCGTTGTTTACAAAATTGCCGCATACATCAAGTTGGGCAGTGCCCGTAAGTGTTATGCTTGCCCCTGTCTTTATATCAAGTCCCCTGCATGCTGCAGTCGGTCCGGTTGGAATGACAGGATAATTTAATGCACCGGAGTAGAGAATGGCGCTGGTATTGCAATCTGGTGGACCGCAGTTTCCCCAGTTAGAGGGATCAAACCAGTCTGTGCTCACCGTTCCTGTCCAGAAAACTACGGCGGGTGGGCTTTGATAAATAATAGGAGAGGCACCAAAAGCATTAAAGTCCATGTCGAAACCAATATTATTTTGCCAATGGTTCATGAGGAACAGCAGGAATGTCTGACCTCCTGAAACAGCAAGGGAGGTATTAAATTCAGCTCCGCTGGGAGGAGAAGAATTAGACGGAGCGGCTGAACACATACCGGTACTATAGGTTATCGATCCGTTACACGAAGGAAAATTTAGCGCGTTAAATGTAAGGTTACAACGCACCCACGGTAAATTGTTGGCATTAATCTGGGGGCATGCACCCGCTATGCGCGATGCCTGGTCAGAACCAAAGGAGGTTATATCCATTAGAACCCAGTCATAATCGGTCGCTGGGTAGGTAGTTCCGTATGGTTTAAGTCTCCACGCCAATGTTCCCGGGCCACTTGTGGTAAATACGAGCCATAATGAATTGAGCTCGCCTGATGTGAGACAACTATTATTTCCTGTTGTGAAATCACAAACCCAACCTGTTCCATAAAATCCCGGGCTGGGAATTGAGAATGTAGGACTGCAAATAGGTAACGGAACAACACAGTCCTGCCCCGCAACGTAAGGTTGTTGATTAACAGGAGTTGCTTGGTCTACAACAATAATGCTGTAATTTCCGGTATTGTTATTGATTCCGTCAACACGCACATAATACATCGTGCCCGATGTTAAGCCGCTTATAGCAATTTCCGAAGAAGAAATTAAAGGATTGGGAGCGTTACACGTGGGGCCTATCCTGTTACAGGACAACAACGTATAATTTGCAGGATTAGAACAACTGCCCGACAAGCTATACAGTGCAATTTGCGTGGAGCCGATAGTTCCCGATGAGGTGCGGATACGCACACTTCCTGATGCGGGAGCGATGAAAGAATGCCATGTGGCATTAATATTTCCCGTTGTCCAGCAACCCGGTACCGCTGCGGGTTCAGAAGCAGAACCGGTACATGATGTATTTCCATTCACACTAACAAGCAAGTCAATGTATTGAGCATTGCATGGCAGGTCATTAGCCGGTGCAAGTCCGAATGACTGAATATTCAGGTTGTAGGTCGAAAACGCTGTTGGCGCACCAGCTTCATCAACAATAATATAATATGTTCCTGCAGAAGGAAAAGTTACCTGCGCAACAGAATTTCCTGATTGCGGTATAGGGGTAAGACAAACAGTGCCAACTGAACCCGGGCATCCGCTGTAAACGGCAAGTGTAGGCGTTCCGCTGGTTCCTGACAATGTAATGCTGGTACATTCCGGTCCGGTTGCTGTGTATTGATAAACGCGGTCTTCACCACTATATGATGTATTGCATATTCCTGTTTGCGATGTATAGTCGGCACCATAACATTGCGTGGTGTGACTGGTTACAGAGTAAGGCAAGGCACTTATAACCGTAGCATTGGCGCAGGTGGAACCTTGGAGAGGCCCCGGCGAAGGAGTAGGTGAACAGGTAAGATTTGAAACCCATCCCGCCAGATTTCCGAGGCCATCTGATTTGAAATGTGCTGTGAGACATCCGCCCGAAACGTTTGACGTTACCACACTGCCGCATCCTGCGCTGCTGGTGGGCCCGGCTAAATTGAAGAGAGGCACTGCCGATGTATCCGCTGTAAATGTACTGGCGGGTGTTCCGCTGAAAATTCTCAGGCGGTCTCCGGCATCATTCAGGAAAATGGATGTGAAAGAAATGGTAACATACTGGTTTGCCACTGCAGGACAAAGTTTTACCATCCCGTTTGCATTGTTAGAATAGTTAACAGGAAGGTCAAGCGCCGAATCGTAGAAAGGTGAACCGCACGAATAAAATGGTCCCAGAGTTCCAGATACAGGCACGTAATAATAACACGGGTTTACAACCAAAGCAATGGGAGCCGAAGCTGTCCATTGGGTGTAAACGGGGTCCATAAGGTCGCACGATTCGTTCGAAACGATTTCGCACCATACATTGTGATTACCCGCTGCTAAGGTTGCAAGCGTAGTATAGGTGATTGCGTTTCCAACAGGGGCGCCATCAAGATACCATGTATATGAAGGAGAACCTGCATTAAAAGCAGCTGCTGTAAAAGTAACCTGGTTGCCACGGCAAATAGTGTCAGTTGGAAAATTGTGTGAGATGGCGACTACCGGTGGCTGATTAGGAGTAACACTAAATGTAAGTGATTGAGAAACTCGCGTAGAGGGAGAATAACACACTACCGGAGATGTTGTTGGAGTAGGCCAGGTGACTGTAAGTGTAATCACATCTCCCGTTGCAAGATTAGATGTTTGCCAGGTAAGGGCACCGGGATTTGAAATATTATTTTGGGTCAAAACAGGTGCTCCATTCTTCTTCCATATAAATGTATTAGGCGTAGGGACCGGGTTTATAAATGGTGGCGAAAAGACATAAAAATCTATAGTCTGAAGTTCGCAAATGGTAGGATTCATATTTGTACTATCACCAATAACATTTCCCAGATAATCCATCGCATAAATGCGAAGCTGTGGAGAAGTAGTAAAAGCAGATACAGTAATGAGAACGCTGCTGAAACTGGAATGACAAACAGCTCCGCTATGAGTTGCTGTCCATCTAAGGGTATAAGTACCAGTACCGCCAGCAGGGGTAAACGTAGTATTGTTGGTATTCACATTACCAAATTGAGTTACTAATGTGCTGGGGCCTGAAAAAACGGACCATGTGCCCAGGCCACCAGGATTAGGAAAAGAGTTGGCAAGACTTATGGCATTCGCGGTTAATGTCAAGGATGGAGTCCCTGAACAAAGGGTTTGAGCCGAACCTGCATTTGGTGCAGGAGTAGCAACTCCCCAAAGAGCAATGTCGTCAAGAATTAACGGAACAGCTGCCGATGCACTGGAAGCATAAATTCTGAATGTTATAGATGAAGACAGATTGCAAAATGACAGCACTGTTGATTGTACCGCACCGGGAGCAACCTGATTAGGAGCCTGGGTAGGTCCCATGATATTTGCATTGTAACCATCCGCACTGGTCCTTACATAATAATTTATGACGGTGGCTACATTTCTTCTTGCTTTAAAAACCAACTGTGTTAATGATGCCCTGGCTCCGGCAGCAGGAGTAAAAGTAAACTCATAATATGTTGTTGTTGTAGATACCGGTGCTGTTGTTGGCCAATTGGTTGCAGCGTATTCACTGCCCGAGGCTAAGCATGTAATGGCACCATTCTGACTGAAGTTTGAAAAAGTCGCCAATGTAGCGGGTATCGCTGCCGTTGCAGCTAAGCTCGGACTTGCGCAGTTATTTGTGGCAGTTGTGAAAGTATAAATACCCAACTGCGCCTGTGCAAAAGCATTGTTGGAAAAACCAACTACCAAACAAATGCAAAAAGAAATTTGATAAATCTCAGAGAGTAATTTTTTTTTCATGAGCACTGATTTAAGATGAAAAAATATTTTTTGTTGCCATTAATCCATCTGCTCTCGCCTACACCAGAACTGCCAAATATAATAATTATTCGCGACTTCTTTTAACCCGGCTTTTTTAATAATTTTAAACACCCAGATGTTATTTTAATTAAAATTTATCACTCCTGAATTTGCCTTACAAACCGTGCTTGCATGGGCTCTATGATTTCATTTCCGGCAGATTTTATCCTTATGAAATATGCTCCCTGGGGCAAGTCGCGGACACTGTAGTCATTAATTTCATTCAAACCTTTCTTTACATCCAGCAACTCCGACAACTGAACTTTTCCGAGCATGTCTATAATTTCCAGGTTAACTTTTCCCTCTGCAGCCGTAGTAAATCTCATATTGATGCTTGAAGTTTGTGCCGGGTTGGGAAATACATTAAGCACATTATCATTCACGAAACTTACAGCAACCAAACGGGACTTAGTATCAGTGCCATCAAAGTCAACTTCACGAAGGCGGTAATAGCTGATGCCTTTTATCGGCTTTGTATCCAGCATGGAATAATAAAGTGTTACCGAGGAATTTCCTGAACCCCTTCTTGTGCCAACCATTTCGAAATTAATTCCATCCTGGCTTCGTTCAATAACAAAATAATCACAGTTCACTTCTGTAGCTGTAACCCATGTGGTGAGCACATCTTCACTCTGTATCACGGCATCAAAGTTGAGCAAGTCAACCGGCAGAGGAAGTCCCGACTGCCCTGAAGTGAAAACTGAAAACCCGCTCATGTTATCACGTGCTGTGGCAGAAGCGGTGCTGACTATGCAATTACCGTTCAAGGTCCACGGTCCGGCTGGAGTAGATGCTTTCAATACCGTCCACGCATTAGCCCCCGAACTATTGGTATAGTTTAAATTATAGAGCGTCATCTTGTAAGTTGCAGAGCCGGCATTTGCATTAGCAGTCAAAGTCCAATAACCATTGTTCAACGGAGCCATGGTTGAAAAATCATTTGTGGGACACTCCGGCCCGAGTGGCCCCGGCTGGATGGGAACTGGTGTGCCTGTGAAGTAGCCAAGAATGTTACCGATAGAATGTGTTCCATAAAATTGAACAGAAGCCAGTTGAAAGCCCGCAGTTGAAGTTCCGACCGGCCAGTAATATGTTCCGGCGGTGCCGGTTAAATTTCTTTTCAGGTTTCCTTCTACATAGCTTCCCGGTCCGCCCGATGTTACAGAACCCGGTGCGGTATTGGTGCTGTATAAAATTTTGCTGCCCGTAATAATTTTCCCTCCTGTAACATTGCCCAGAGTAAGAGTGCCCGCTAAATTGGCATGATCTAAAATGGTCATGTGGTTGGATGTTTTATTCATCCATAAGTTATCGAATGCACTCGAGCCAATCATATTGCCGTCAAAATACTGCGCTCCCGTTCCCATAACCCGCACGGTGGATGTTGGAGCAGCTATCAGACTCCCGTTGTTCACATAATTGCGGCAGATATCTAATTGCCTTCCGGCATTAATGGTAACCGAGGCGCCTGCTTTAATATCAAGGTCGCGGCACACAGCACCATTGGCATTAATCACAGGCATAAATGCAGAGCCGACAGTAATAACTGCTGTAGTGCTACAGTTAGGAGGGCCGCAGTTTCCCCAGTTAACAGGGTCAAACCAGTCCGTAGTATTTGCTCCTGCTGTCCAGTACAAGACACTTGGTGGATTCTGATATGCAATAGGTGAAACACCGAAGGCATTAAAATCTATGGTGAATCCTCTTTGGTTTTGAGTCCAGTTGCTTAGATGGAGAAGGAATGTTTGATTGGGAGTAACAGCAAGAGAAGAACAGAAGCTGGGGCCAAATGGGCTCGTTGATATAGCAGTTGAAGACGGGCACATGCCTGTTTGATACTGAGAGGTTGCACAAGGTGCAAATAAGATAACATCGCTGATGTTGCAGCGCACCCAAGGCAAGTTATTGTTATTTATCTGCGGGCATGCGTTAGCTATGCGTGTTGCCTGGTCAGGCCCGAAAGAAGTTATGTCCATCAGTATCCAGTCGTAATCAACATACGTACTCCCGTTAGGTGTTAACAGCCATGATAACATTCCGGTGCCATTGGTAGTAAATACGTACCAGGCAGAAGAACGTTCTCCGGCAAACATGCAGGTATTATTTACGGTTCCGAAATCGCAAACCCATCCTGTAGAAATAAAACCGGGGTCCCCCACCTGGAATGTGCTGTTACAAACCGTCATAGGCACAACGCAATCCTGCCCGTCAGAATAGGGCTGCTGTGTGCTGTTTACATCGGCAACAATAATGCTGTAATTACCGGTGTTGTTATTTCTTCCGTCCACTCTTATGTAGTATATGGTATTTGGTACAAGGTTGCTGTATATAATATCAGACGAGGAAGGACTTGGAGTGGATGCACAACTTGGCCCCGCCTGGCTACACGCAATCAGGCTAAGCGAATTGCAGTTGCCGGAATAAAGTGCAATTTGAGTCATATCAATAGTTCCCGGAGTAGTTCTAATATGTACAGCAGACGGATTGGGAGTAGCAGGAGAAGTGAAACTGTACCAGGTTGTATTCAAATTGCCTCCGGTCCAACAACCGGGAACAGCAGGTTCTGATGCCGAGCCGGTGCATGAGTTGTTACCGTTTGCGTTCACCAGCAAGTCAAGATACTGAGCGTTGCAAGGCAGATCATTAGCCGGTGCAAGTCCGAATGACTGAATGTTGAGGTTGTAATTTGAAAAAGCTGTTGCTCCACCGGCTTCATCAACGATAATGTAATATGTTCCCGCAGAGGGAAAAGTTACCTGCGCAACAGAATTTCCCGATTGCGGTATAGGAGTAAGGCAAACTGTGCCCGCGGCACCAGGGCATCCGGTGTAAACTGAAAGTGTAGGTGTTCCACTCGTTCCTGACAATGTCATGCTTGTACACTCCGGTCCGGTTGCCGTGTATTGATAAACGCGGTCTTCGCCATTGTATGTTGTATTACAGATTCCTGACTGCAACTGGTAATCCGAACCATAACACTGTGTTGTGTGACTGGTTACTGAGTATGGTAATGCAGCAATTACCGTGGGGTTTCCACAAGTGGAACCGGGCAACGGCCCTGCTGAAGGAGTTGGTGAACAGGTAATGTTTGATACCCATCCTGCAGAATTACCAAAACCGTCTGATTTAAAATGCGCAGTAAGACATCCTCCTGAAACATTAGAGGTTACCACGCTGCCGCATCCTGCGCTGCTGGTAGGTCCGGCTAAATTGAAAAGAGGCGCGCCCGATGTATCAGCCGTAAAAGTGCTCGAAGGGGTTCCGCTGAAAATTCTCAGGCGGTCTCCGGCATCACTCAGACTAATGGACGTGAAAGAAATGGTGACGTACTGGCTTGCTACTGCCGGGCAAAGTTTTACAAGCCCGTTTGCACTGTTCGAATAGTTTACAGGAAGGTCAAGCGCTGAATCATAGAAAGGCGAACCGCATGAATAAAATGGTCCCAGAGTTCCTGATGCAGGCACGTAATAATAGCATGGGTCTACAACCAAAGCAACAGGAGGAGATGTTGCCACATTATTAAAAATTGGGGGAGCACTGTCACAGGGTTCGCTGGAAGTAGCATCACACCAAATGTTATGAGTACCTACTGACAATGTTGCGGACGTAATGTATGTGCTGGCTGTTCCCACTGGAGCACCGTCAAGGTACCATTGATACGTAGGAGTTCCCGCTTCAAGGGGATATGCAGTGAAAGTTACCTGGTTGCCGCGGCAGATAGTATCTGTGGGAAAGTTGTGTCCAATGGTAACCAATGGCGGCTGGTTGGCGGTAACGGTGAACTGATCGCTTTGGGATATCCTTGGATTGGGTGACATGCATGCTCCGGGCCAGTTAACTTCAAGGGTCACAACGTCATTATTCGCAAGCGATGACGTAGAATAAGTGGCAGAAAAATAATTTCCAACATTATTTTGAACCAGCACAGGTGCACCATTTACTTTCCATGTATATGTGTTGGGCGTTACATTGATAAAGGGAGAATTAACATAGAAATCTACCTCTTCAAACTGGCAAATGGTAGGATTAGGCGGAATAGGATTACCAAAAATGTCGAGGGTATAAGTGGTTAGAGCAGGAGGAGTACTTGGATTATTAACCGTTACAGTAACGGTATTGCTTGTTAGAGGACATGCGCCACCAACGGCACAGCGGTATTGATAACTGCCGGCCGCAAGACCGGAAACAGTAAGCGAAGAAGTAGTGTTACCTGAATACACTGCACCTGCAGGAGTACCGTTAACTACAGGTAGACCTGTCGGAACATAAATCCATTGGTATGTCCATGAAGGCCCCGATGATGTTGTTAAACTAATTGCAGTCGAACCGCCTGCACAAACGGGATTCGGAGAAGCAGCGGGCTGTGATGATATACCGATAATGGTTTGTGTACCTCCAATATTACCTGCACCTGCCGGAGTAGGGCTTCCCCCTGTTATGGTAAGGTTCGTTGTTGCTAAAGCTGCTACCGTTACTGTATTTCCAATTGTCGGAGTTGAAGCAACATCCATAGTTATCCAAAAATAATAAGTTCCTCCATTGGTATTCATAAGAGTAGCTAAAAAACCAGCCGCGGGAAATGTTTGAAGCCCTGGACCGCCTGGAGTTAATGTTTGGATTAAAGTAGTGGCTGTTGCAAAACTTGTATTAGTACCTCGCCATAATTTAAAATTTAAAATGCTTGCAGCAGCATACCCGGCATTAGTTGTAAAACTTAACCCAGTTAAACTGCTCGCTGTCAAACTCCCTGCAGAACCGATAGTAAAATAATAAATAGGAACTTTTACTGCATTGGGACATACATTAGCTGCGGCAACAGCAGGATTAGGTGATGCAAGCGTATAGATCCACGCAGCTTTCGTTGCTAATGGGAATAAAAAAAATATCACAGAGAATGCAACTATTATTGCATTACGTATTACAGATGTCAGGTTTAAAACCGGGTAATTTTTTCTCATCTCAGGCGTATTAATTCATGCGCATGAATTCAGTGCATCAAAGATAGCAGAAAATTAATCAATACCAACACCTTATTTGACAAAATGCCATATAGCTTTGGTGAAAGAATACTATTATGTAGTGAATGCAAATTGAAGCGTAATCTTGTTGCGGTTAAATAAAATCATCGGGGATAATTTATCTCCGGTTGAGTTAACAAATCATTGCAAATTTTTTTCTGCGAGCACCAGAGTAATCCGCAGGAAACACTTTATTGCATAACGTTCTTGCCGGCAGCAACTACATCACGGACATTGCAGAAAACTAAACCTTTCTTATTCTACGTGCGTTATACTGCTTTATGAAACCGATGCCCGACAATGATTTTAATGAGATGAGGCGCCTGTTTAATGCAGGAGAAAAAAACGCTCGCAGCAATTCACGCTTCGCTACGGAGTTTGAAAAAGCAGCGCTCTCCATAGTGCTCAAGCTCTATCCTAAAATCATGGATAAGCTTGATCCGCACGAAATTGTTCAGCTGGGAAATATTCTTTTGCGTTACAGCCGCTCGCTTGCCAGCGACATCGGTAATCTTACTTCAACCTCGCGCAACAGGCAGTAGAAAAAGTTATAAGTTATTTGTTATTCGTAATTCGGAAAAAGAAATTGAAATTTCTTTCTCGCGTTGTTCTATGTGTTTACCTTATCGTAAAACCCAATGCAGGAACAAAAGGATGACTGCCATCTAGCATTTCCGTTCGGATATATTCAAAATACAATTTATTTCCGGGCTGAATTTTTTGCAGTTGTTCTTTCATTTCGGGAGTGAGCATTTCTGAGCTGCTGTCAAAGACGTGTCCACCAGCCTGGTCATAAACACTCATTTTAAATGCAGTAACTTTTCCCCTGAAGGGATTTTTTTTGGCATCAGTGACGAGTGCATTAAGAGCAGAAATATTTCTTGCCTCATGCCCGGTGATAGAATCGGTTGAATTATTCATCAGCACACCGGCGGAGCTTACAGCCACAGCACGAAAGTTCTGCGCGCAACACCAAAATGATTGCAATAAAAAAATACCTGCATAAATCAAAAAAGATTTCATTAGTTTTTTGTCTCGATATTCTGAAAGGTAATTTTATGCTTGCCCTCGTCATTAATAATGATGAACGTTTGCTCTGCCACGGCGCGGGCGTATTTTACTTTGTAGATGAGCTGAACAGTGGAGGGGTCATCCAATCCATGCTCAGTTACCTTTGAATCCGCAAGCTCAAAAGACTCAATGGCACCTATGGTATCTTTAATCTTCTTCAGCTTTTCTATTTTCTGTTCTAACGGTTCGCTTTCATTAAATGAGGCAGTAAAGTAATCATTGATTTTATCGTACTGCTCCTTCTTCTGGTCAGTCAGAAAATTTTCTGCAACGGCACGCGCTTTTATGAGGTCAACTTTGTTCCATCCGCATGAGACAAAAAATAAAATCAGCAGATAAAAAAACTTTTTCATTACCCCGGAAATAAAAAATAAATACGGCTAAATTATTTCATAGCCGTTATTTCATTAGGCGGCACATAAGCGTGAACGCTGTTACTGATAGGAGGCAAAGATTGCAGGTAAGCAAATATGCACTTGAGGTCTTCGTCTGTCATCTTGCCAATAAATTCCCATGGCATGGGAGGCATAATAGGCCTTCCGGCATCGGCCCCCATAAACTTGCCGGTGCGCAGGATCTTCATAAAAAGTTCTTCGGTCCATGCACCGCTACCGGTAGCACGGTCAGGAGTCAAGTTGGCGGCAAAAGAAATTCCCCATGGGCCAACCCATGCAGTTAAATCACTGCTGCCCAAGTACCATTTGCCGGGAGTTATTTCTGTTGTGTCAACGGTGGGCAACTTCGTATCTGCCGGGCTGCCCGAAAGCACACGCGTTTCATCAACGATGGGCCCCTGCGGAGTCATAATTTTCGGGGAATGGCAGTCGTTGCAGCTGGCAATGACCGTAAGGTACTTTCCGCGCTCTATCATTTGTTCTTTAGTGAGAGCAGGTTTTTCTTCCTTCGATGTGCAGCCCGGAAGCGCTGCAGTTAAAAACACGGAAGAAATAATCAAGAATGGCTTGTAAAAATTTTTCATGTGAGTTGGTTTTGGTTTGAAGTGTAAAGTTAAGAAATTATGATACGATTTAATTTTCGTCTCACTGTAATATTAAAAAAATTTTCTCTTCTCCCCTATTCCCGATATTAAAAGTACTGCTATTTACTCACAAACACTTTATCCGTCAGCACTTGTCGGTTATCGAGCGCATCGGAATAAATCACAAAATAAATTCCGGGCTGGAGCTGGCGCTTCGAATTTTTATTTCTTAAAATTATTTCACCTGAAAAAATCCCCTGCTCCATCACTTGCCCCATTGGGTTGATGATTGTGTAGCGGAGATTGTTTAGTTTTATGTTGGACGGGAGTTTAGATAATGGATATGGCAAGGTTAAGGAAGTGAGGTCGTTGATGCCGGTTACAATGGTAAGCTGAACTTTATTAGAGCTAGAGTCCGAACCGATTCTAAAAGATATTAATCCGGGCTGACTGAAATCCACGGTGTCTCCTTGTGTAAATTGATAAATGTTGTCTACATACCAATCGACTGTTATACCATACCAACTGCCCATCGTGGAATGCTCTTCTGTCAGAAGCTGCAAATGTTCTCCTGAAGAAACAGAATAATAATTAATACCTGCTGAATTATTGGTATTAGTGCCGTTGAGTATAATTATATTATAAAACATTTTCCCTTCGGCAAAAGAGAAAGCAAAAAAGAGCGTAGCGAAGAGTAAAATTTTTTTCATGGCTACATTATTTAGAATAAATAAATTCCCACCAGCAAAAAATTCCGAAAAGATTTCTTCTTAACGATGTAATTAAAAAATTATTACAAATAATTTTCGGGGTCCTGCCCAAGTGGTCATTTCTTCACGTTAATATATGGCTTCAGGTTATTCACATATTCTTCAAAAGCGCGCACTCCTTTTTGCGAAATCATAAGCGTAGTGCATGGGTAATTATTTTTGAATTCTTTTTTCACGCGTATGTAGCCGGCTTCTTCCAGCTTCGAAACCTGCACGCTCAGATTTCCTGAAGTGGCCCCGGTTTTATCTTTAATAAAAGTAAATTCCGCCTCCTTCACTCCTACCAGCAGCGATACAACAGAAAGCCGCAACTGCGAGTGAAGCAGCGGGTCCAGTTCTTTAAACGCATTGCTCATGTTATAGAAAATTTAAGCAGCAACCACTGTTTGTGATTTTTGAAAACGCGATTTCAACAAATGCCCGGGTATGGCAAAACCAATAAGCGCTGCAGCGGCCAAAAGAAAAAGCTGAATGTCGAACGCAACAAAGAATGCAGCAATACACAACGCCCAGTTAATGATGCCGCCCATAATCAATGGACGAAACCGCAACGCCCCTCCCCATACGAACAATTGAACTGCGTAAACCGTCATAACCATCGGGTAGGTGTTAATTCCAAGTTTACTCTGAAATACCAAGACAATACCAAGCGAAACTCCAAAAGCAATCAGCACATACTTCAGTATTTCGTCTACATATGTTTTTACGGGTTCCTGCTTGTGCTGGCGCCTGCCGTAAATAAAAGAAACAATTCCGCCGAGCGGCATCAGTAGCCAAACAAGGTAAGGTTGCTCAAAGCCGATTTTCCAGAGAAGGTAGTTTCCTATGCTTGCTGCAAATACCAGCCAGCCCCAGAAGATGAAATGAAAGCTTTCATCAACCAGTTCATTTTTCGCAGTGGCAATCATCCGCTGGATTACCATCATACTTTCAGATTCTGATAATTGTTTTTCGTTTTCCATTGTTGTAATTTTTTTGTTGGTTTAATAAAATAAATTAATAGTTGTTTTTATAAATAAGGCACAAATATAAAGTAGTTTATAATATAAACCAAATATATTTTAAAATTATTTCCTAACTTGCTGAAAGTGAATGAGAATTTTTTTTGCCGGCTCCTTCAGATTTAATCCGGATGAATCCCTGGTTTCAAAACCGTCCTACTCCCCTACTCCGAACTAATCCCTATTTTTGCGCTCGGAAAAAAGATGTTTCACGAATACGATATAATAGTAGTAGGTGCCGGTCATGCCGGCTGCGAAGCCGCGGCTGCAGCAGCTAATATGGGTTCAAAGGTTTTGCTCATCACTATGAACATGCAAACCATTGCCCAGATGAGCTGCAATCCTGCTATGGGAGGCATTGCCAAAGGGCAAATAGTTCGTGAAATTGATGCTCTCGGTGGCTATTCCGGCATTGTAACAGATCGCACCACCATTCAGTTCCGCATGTTGAATCGCTCTAAAGGACCTGCTATGTGGAGCCCCCGGGCACAGAACGACAGGATGCTTTTTGCAATGGAATGGAGAAAGATGTTGGAGCAAACACCCAATGTAGACTTCTGGCAGGACATGGTTGTGGGATTAATATGTGACAAGGGACAAGGGGCAAGCGTCAAGGGAGTTATTACTTCAATGGGTCTACAGTTCAAGGCAAAATCCGTTGTGCTTACTAACGGAACATTTTTGAATGGATTAATTCATATTGGAGAAAAAAAATTCGGAGGCGGAAGAACCGCGGAAAAATCATCGGTGGGAATCACTGAACAGCTTCTTTCCCTTGGCTTTGAGAGTGGACGTATGAAAACGGGCACCCCTCCCCGCGTTGACGGCCGCTCGCTGGATTATTCGCGAATGGAAGAACAGAAAGGCGATGAAAATCCCGGGAAGTTTTCTTTTACTGATACTCCTCCCCTGCTCAAACAGCGGAGTTGCCATATCACGTATACCAATCAAGCCGTTCACGATGAATTGAAAGAAGGGTTTGAGCAAAGCCCTATGTTTACGGGACGCATCCAGGGAATTGGGCCCAGGTATTGCCCATCTATAGAAGATAAGATTAACCGGTTCGCGGAAAAGGAACGCCACCAGATTTTTGTAGAGCCTGAAGGATGGGATACTGTGGAAGTTTATGTAAACGGCTTCAGTACATCGCTGCCGGAAGAGGTTCAGCATAAAGCGCTCCGCAAAATGGCTGGTTTTGAACATGTTAAAATGTTCCGCCCCGGCTATGCCATTGAATATGATTACTTCCCCCCTACCCAGCTAAGACCATCGCTGGAGACGAAACTTATTGATAACCTGTATTTTGCGGGTCAGATTAATGGCACAACAGGTTACGAAGAAGCTGCGTGCCAGGGATTAGTTGCCGGTATTAATGCGCATCAAAAAATTAATGGCAAGGAAGATTTCGTTCTGAAGCGTTCTGAAGGATATATAGGAGTTCTGATTGATGACCTGGTCACAAAGGGAACCGATGAACCATACCGTATGTTTACTTCCCGGGCAGAATTCCGTACACTGCTTAGACAAGATAATGCTGATGTCCGCCTTACCCCCTATGGCTATCAACTTGGACTTGCGAGTAAAGAACGACATAATGAAGTAATTAAAAAGATAGAGAAAGTTCGGGAAATTGAAGAGTTTTTTAATACTACTTCTATCTCACCCGAAGACGCAAATGCGATGTTGGAATCTCTCGGGACAAATAGTATAGAGAGGAAAACAAAACTCATTAATCTCCTGTTGCGTCCACAGGTTACCTTGGCGGATATGCTTAAATACGTTCGGGAAGTTCAAAATTTTTATTCTAACATAGACAATCGAGAGTATTTTGAACGGGCCGAGATAAACCTAAAGTACCGCTCTTATATTGACATGGAGAAGGAGCATGCGGAAAAAATATCGCGTTTTGAGGACATTGTCCTTATCGAGAGCTTTGACTATGGCAAGCTCAAGTCACTTTCTATCGAAGCAAGGCAGAAGCTGGCAAGGATTCGTCCACGCACATTAGGACAAGCATCGCGCATAAGCGGGGTATCACCATCAGATATTTCCGTATTAATGGTCTACCTAGGACGTTAAAAGTTTCACGTGGAACATTCATCAGGGCAGGCATGAATAATATTATTTGCCCTAACTGTGGGTCAGCAGATGTAAGCGAGCGCCTTTCCACAAGCGATTACTTTATCACCAAGGATCTGTTTACTATTTACGAATGCACCAATTGTAAAGTTTTATTTACATATCCGTTTCCCCAACCTGATATGCTTTATTTGAAATACTATAAGTCGGAAAATTACTTATCGCATAATAAAAAAGCATCCGATTTATTTTCTGCAGCTTACCGGATTGTCCAGAAAATAAATATACGTAAAAAGCTGCGGCTGCTGGAGAACGTAAATCAATCCGGAGAAAAGAAAATATTGGAAATAGGGACGGGAACGGGCGATTTCCTGGCAGCTTGTCAGAATCAAGAATGGAAGTGTTTTGGAGTTGAACCATCAGAACAAGCCAGACAGGTAGCGAAACAGTTTAATGACCTGGATTTATATGCTTCCATTGATGAAATAGGGGAGAAGGACTTTTCTGTAATTACACTATGGCATGTACTTGAGCACATTCCTGATTTAAGCGAAACAATTCTAAAATTAAAAGGCCTTCTTTCTAATAACGGACATTTAATTATTGCTGTTCCAAACCATAACTCTTTTGACGCAAAACACTATAAGCAGTTTTGGGCAGGGTATGATGTACCCAGGCATTTATATCATTTCAATAGGAAGTCACTGCAATCTATAATGGAGTCGAAAGGATTTAAGCTTATGAAAACCAAACCCACGGTGTTTGATTCATTTTACGTTTCACTTTTGAGTGAAAAATATAAACGTAATAATTTCATTATCAATTATTTATATGGATTTATGATAGGGATAGCTTCCAATATTGCTTCGGTCTTTACAAAGGAATCTTCAAGCATTATCTTTATATTTCAAAAGAGAGGAGGATAGAGGTTTAACATGCAGCAACAGGTGCTTAATTATATTCTTCTTCAGAACAATGCAGCGCAAAGCTTGTGGGTAAACTTTGCAGTCGCGGTTCTTGCAGTAATACTTTTCATACTCACCATTTACCTGTACATAAAATTGCGGACGCGCAGTTATGAGCGTGAGCGCGGATTGCTGGAAGAAAAAGTGAACGTGCGGACCAGGCAATTGTCAGAACAAAATATTGAGCTCGAAAAACTTTCTCTCGTTGCCAGTAAGACAGATAATGCGGTTCTGATTTGCAATGCCGATGAATCTGTTGAATGGGCGAACGACGCTTTTTTAAGAATGCGATGGGGCGATAAAAATCCGGCTGGATTGTACGGACAAAAATTATCGGACACCAATTATTACACGGGGATAAAAAAATATATCGCAGAGTCGCTGGAGCAAAAAAAATCGGTGCGGTTTGAATCAAGTATGGCGGATGCGGCAGGGGAGAGGCGCTGGATTTCTTCTATGCTCACTCCTATTTTTGATGAGAGCAGCGCACTGAAAAAATTTGTAATTGTTGATACCGATATTTCTCCCAACAAAGAACTCGAAGAAAAATTAAAATCATCGCTGAGCGAAAAAGAAATTTTGCTGAAAGAAATTCACCATCGCGTTAAAAATAATCTGCAGGTTATTATCAGCTTGCTCAACCTGCAAGCCGGGTATCTCCATGATGAGGAAACCCTGCGTGCTATGCAGGAGGGGCAGAACCGCGTTCGCTCTATGGCATTGGTGCACGAAAAGTTTTACCAGCTCGAAGGAATAAGTGAAATTGATTTTGCAGAGTACATAGAAAAACTCTGTCAGTATATTTTTCAAACGTATCCTGAAACCGCGCGCAAGGTTACTCTGGATGTTGAATCGGACAATATAAAATTTGACCTGGACACGGCCATGCCTTGTGGACTGTTGATTAACGAAATCGTTTCCAACTCGCTTAAATATGCATTTCCCAACGGACAGGAAGGAAAAATTACTATTAAGCTCAAATCGATACCCGAAAATAAAATTCAGATTTCGGTAGGTGATAATGGCATTGGAATTTCTGAAGAATATAAATTGCAAAACCCATCTACGCTGGGATTACAGCTTATTGGTGCACTTACCAGCCAGCTCAATGGAGAAGTGGAAATGTTCGGTAACAACGGAACAACATTTAATATTACTTTTACCTACCCATCTGTAAAAAAACCGGAATAACTCTTCAAGCCGAAAAGCAGCCATGAAAAAATTAAAAGTAATGATTGTTGAAGACGAGATGATTGTTGCAAAGGACCTGCAACGCATCCTGAAAAAGCTTGGCTACGAAACCACAGACCCATTTTCAGCAGGCAGGAAAGCGCTCGAACAGCTCGAATTTCTCCGCCCCGATTTTATTTTACTCGACATTAATCTTAAAGGAGAAATGGATGGCATTCAGCTTGCGCAGCATGTGTTCCAGGATTATGGAATACCGTTTATTTTCATCACTGCATTTTCTGATAAGAACACTTTGAACCGCGCTAAAACGGTTGAGCCCTACGGATATATTATAAAGCCTTTCAGCGAAGATGACATACGCACTTCTATAGAGCTGGCTTTGTACAAGCACGGGAAAGACGTTGAAAGCCGCAGCAAAAGCAACACGTTTGCCGATGCGCTCGACAATATTGAACAGGGAATTATTATTACCGATGCGTTGCGAAAAATTATTTTTATAAACCGGGCAGCCGAAGCTCTTACAGGTTCGGTAAAAGGTGAAGTAACGGGAACAGATATTGCAGCAGCCGTAAGATTGTTTGATGAAAGCAGTAAAACTTCTTTCATGCAACTTTTTGAAGGAGATGATAAAGACGCCGGTAGTAAAAACCGCACACTTCCGGTTTCGCTAAGCAATGGAAACAGTTCAGTAAAAATAACAGTGAATGCTTTCCCCGTAAAAACCAGCACGCAGAGAAACAGCGGCACTGCGTTGGTGCTCACCACAGGAATCGGGAACATTGCAGAAGGCAACACGGAAAAGAACCTGATGAATTTCCTGGAGAATATTTATTCCTCAACGGGGTTCTTTATCAAAAAGGATACAAAGTTTGTGCGTGTTAATTACCGCGACATTCTTTTTGTGGAAGCGATGGACAATTATGTAATTCTGAAAATAACCGGTGGCGAACAATATGTGATTCATAGCTCAATGAAAGATGTTGAAACGCGCGTTCCACAGATGACGTTTGCCCGGGTGCATCGCTCCTACATTGTGCAACTTGAAAAAATTCAATCCATAGAAGAAAATATTTTAGTGGTGGAAGGGCATCGCATTCCCATAGGCAAATCCTACAAGGACAGCCTGCTGGAGCGGCTGAATCTTTTTTAAGAAAGAAACAGTATGATTGGTATGAAGGGCCTGAAAAATATTTCCTGTGTTGTTTTGATTTTCTTCTGCAACGGTTTTTTGTTCGCCCAAAGCGGCTTGCTTGATTTTTACTCCCAGCTTGGTTTTTCGCACCATGAAAATTCCTCATTGGGAAATGAGGATTTAAGAACATCCAATTATTATCCTTTGAGAGCAACCAACTATAACTGGAATGTTCCAAACAGTACCTGGGATTTTGCAGATACAACTCTTTACACATACACGAGCCAGGGTTTAGCGGGGTCGCTCACGAAAAAAGACAGCTTTAATAATTTTATTACCCGCACGTTAAACTCATACGATGCATCCAATCATTTGATAGAAACTCTTAACCAGTATTGGTCATCGGGCTGGGTAAACAATAACCGCGACACGTTTGCATTTGACAGTTATAACAACCTTACGCTTCAGGAAAACCTGCAGTGGAACACAAGTCAATGGCTGTTGACGGGGGGCTATACATATTATTACACGTACAGTGCAGGAGGAAAAATTCTTACCAAGCTTACACTTACATGGAACACCAGCACGCTGGTTTGGGATACAGTTTCGAGAATAACAAACACCTACAACGCAGGAAACCAGGTTACTCAAATCATAGGGGAATCGTACAATCTGTCCCTTATGGCGTGGCAATTAATTTCCAAAAAAAACTTTACATATGATGCATCATTTGTAAATACACAAACCGTAGATTATCAATGGAGCGGAACGCAGTGGGATAACAACACGCAACTCATAAATATTGTATGGAGCAATTGGACGGGAGATGTAAATACTTCCAATCCCCAGAGTTATATCTATCAGTTATGGAATGGTTCAAGTTGGGATAATTATAACCGGCTTACGTATGCATATGACGCTTTCGGAAGTGTTATTCAGCTTACAGAGCTTTGGGCTTCGGGCAACTGGCGTGATGATTCGCGCCTTTCTGACTTTTATGACAATCAGTTTAATTACACAGGAATTCGTTCAGAGAGTTGGAATATTTTTACCACGGCCTGGGATACTTCGTATGAATACAAATACATTTATACTTACGATGTAAACAACGCCATCACCGATAGAATTTACCAGGAGTATGATGTCTTTAATCATGTATTTCAAAATAATTCCCGAACCGTATACTCCGATTTTATTTTTCTGGATGTGGGAGTAAATAGTTTAGCGATAGCAAATCCTGCCGTAACAATTTATCCTAACCCCGTTACCGATTTTGCTGAAGTAAGCATGCCGGGGAATAATAGTTTGTTTCAGTACAGGGTTTATAACTCAGCAGGAAAGCTTATGGCGGCAGGGGAGGAGAAGAAAAATAATTTCCGTATCTATAAAGCAGGCCTTGCAGAAGGATTATATCTTTTGCTCATTTCAAACGGGCAGGGAGCTCATCACATTTTAAAGTTTATTGTTCAATAGTTTTTACCGGGATAAAATAATCATCGGTGAAAATGTTGCTTAACTTTTTATTTTTACCGCCAGCCCGTTAAAAGGCGGGTCTATTCGCACGCAAACATTTTTCCAAAAAAATATTTTATGGCAAAATCACTATTTGTAAAAAAACCGTTAAGCCTCCTGCTTGGCGAAGCAGAAGATTCTGAAAAAGGATTGAAGCGGACACTGACCGCGGGCAACCTGGTGGCTCTTGGAATAGGGGCAATTATAGGCGCGGGTTTATTTGTGCGCACTGCCGCCGCTGCCGCAAACAATGCAGGGCCTGCGGTTACCATCGGATTTATCATTGCAGGCGTTGGCTGTGCATTGGCAGGATTGTGTTATGCTGAATTTGCATCTATGATTCCCATTGCCGGCAGCGCCTACACATACAGCTATGCAACTATGGGTGAATTTATTGCCTGGATTATCGGCTGGGATCTGATTCTTGAATATGCCCTTGGTGCAGCTACCGTAAGCATTGCGTGGAGCGAATACCTGAATAAACTGCTGGGATATTTTAATGCATCCATTCCCTACCGGTGGAGTCATTCCCCATTCGAAGTTCTTAAAGATGCAAGCGGCACAGTGATTGAAAGCGGGATAATGAATTTTCCCGCACTTATTATTCTTATCCTTCTCACTTTGTTATTAATTAAAGGAACCAAGGAATCCGCTTTCGTAAACGGGATTATTGTAGTTACAAAAGTTGCCATCGTTGTTCTCTTCATTGTCTTCGGATGGTCGTTTATTAATCCGGCAAACCATACTCCGTATATTCCTCATGCCACCACATATACCGATGTGCAAGGCGTGCCTCATAACTTTGGTGGCATACTTGGCATTTTGGGTGCAGCCGGAGTTGTGTTTTTTGCCTTTATCGGTTTCGATGCTGTGTCTACCGCAGCGCAGGAAGCAAAAAACCCAAAGAAGGATATGCCTTTAGGCATACTTGGCTCACTGGCTATCTGCACGGTGCTCTATATTCTCTTCTCGTATGTTCTTACGGGCGTTGCGAGCACAGAAGATTTCCGAACCGCAGGCAAGGAAGCTTCCGTTGCGTACGCCATTCAAACCTACATGCCCGGTTTCGGATGGCTTGCTAAACTGGTGACCGTTGCAATCCTTGCGGGCTTCTCGTCTGTAATACTTGTGATGTTGCTTGGGCAGTCGCGCGTATTTTATTCCATGAGTCATGACGGATTATTGCCACGGGCATTTGCTGACATTCATCCTAAGTTCCGTACACCCTATAAGTCTAATATGATACTCTTTCTTTTTGTCGGCCTCTTTGCCGCATTTGTTCCGGGAGATATTGCCGGAGACATGACCAGCATTGGAACTTTGTTTGCATTTATACTTGTATGTGCCGGGGTTATGATAATGCGCAAGACAGAACCAAATGCTCCCCGCCAGTTTAGGACCCCGTTGGTTCCCTTGGTTCCTATACTAGGGATAATAGTTTGCGGAGCTATGGTATTCGGATTAGGATGGCCCAATTGGTCGCGGCTGCTGGTATGGCTTGTGATAGGTATTATTATTTATTTCGGGTACAGTGCAAAACACAGCAGGCTAAGGAATTCGTAACATCTCGCTTTTTCTTTTTATAGAAGCCCGTTAGTAATTCTCTTCTCTTCTAAAGAGGAGTGCTTCTTTTTTCAGGTTAAATCAGAATTACTTTTTCCAAAAAAAATAATTTAGTAATCTGATAATAAATATTTTGTTTTTACGTTATCTTGTTTTAACCTGATAAACCTGAAAACCAAACCGCCATGAAAACTTCTTACTCTCTTCGTTGTGCACTCATACTGGTGTCAATCGGCATTGGCAACAATTCATTTGCGCAGGTTAATACTTTCGAAAAAACATTCGGGGGAAATAAATCGGATTACGGTCACGCGTTTGCTGTTACCAGCGATGGCGGATTTATTATCACCGGGTTGACATTAAGCTTCGGTGATACATTAGGCGATACGTACCTGGTAAAAACAGATGCGAGTGGAAATCAGCAATGGGTTAAGATAATAAGCGGCCCGCAACTGGAAGGCGGAAACTCTGTTGTGCAAACTACAGACGGAGGATATTTTATTGTATGTCACACCGAGAGCTATGGCGCAGGCGACTGCGATTCCTGGGCGATTAAAACAGACAATCTAGGAAACATTCAATGGAGTCAGACTTATGGCAGTCCCTTTGATGACGTTGGTTACAGGGGCATCCAAACCACAGATGGACACTATGTAGTTACCGGAATATACAGAGGCAGCGATTGGCATGGCGATGCCTTTGTTGCCAAATACGCTCCTGACGGAACCCCGGAATGGATTAAGAACTACGGAGACACATCAGGGACAGAAGAACCTTTTCATATTCTTCAGACAACAGATGGAGGATTTCTTGTTGCCGGTGAAACCACTTCAAATACGAACGGGCTAAAAGATATTTTGGTTTTTAAGATTGATGCCGGGGGTAATCTATTGTGGTCAAGAAATTATGGTGGATCATTTGATGAAGATGGCTATGGACTTTGTGCCGCAAACGGTGGCGGGTTTGTAGTTAGCGGCTCCACTAAAAGTTTTGGTTCCGGTGATGCCGATGTGTACATTATTAAGATTGATGATGAAGGTATCCAACTTTGGAGCAGAAATTATGGCGGCATAAACGATGACATCGGAACCCAGGTTGCTGCTACACAGGATGGCGGATATGTTTTAACGGGAAATACAAAGAGTTTCGGAGACAATATGGCGGCATTCATTATCAAAACCGATTCTTACGGAAACATGTCATGGATGAAAACATTCGGAGAAAATAATTATCTCACCGAATGCCAGTGGATAGCAACCTGTCCTGATGGTGGATTTGCAATCGTTGGTTCGAAGGAAGCAATCGGTTCCGGTGATGTAGACCTTTATTTTGTTAAGACGGATAACACCGGTAATGTTGCTTCAGGCATTCAAGTGCTCTCCTCTGCCAGCCAGGGTTTAAATATCTATCCCAATCCTGCAATGAATACCATCAATTTATCTTTGGATAAACTCCTTACCAACCCCGACATCCGGATATATAATGCAATGGGAAACCTGGTAATGGAAATGCGTAATCAAAAAAGCATAAACATTTCTTCGCTCGCTTCAGGAATATATTATGTAACAGCAAGTGATGGGAATAAATTCTTTTCGCAAAAATTTATGCATAACTGAGCCGGCTTGAATAAAAAAACCGGCCTGCGCTGTCTTTCGCAGTTTTAACAATTCCTCTTACTAAGGCACTGAGTACGGGCAAAAAAGATTTACTTTGCCACGTCATGTCTTTTTAAATCATAGCGCTATTCTCCAAAATGAATTCTGAAAAGGAAATTGTCGGCTCGCATCGTTCACTCTCACTTCTGGATGCCACTTTATTGGTTTCGGGCTCCATGATTGGTTCCGGAATTTTTATAGTGAGCGCGGATATATCGCGGCAGATAGGAGGAGGGGGATGGCTTTTGCTCTCGTGGATTGTTGCCGGACTGATGACATTATTTGCTGCCCTCAGTTATGGTGAGCTTGCGGGGATGTTTCCGCAGGCAGGCGGACAATATATTTATCTTCGTAATGCATTCAAGCCGCTGGTAGGATTTTTATACGGATGGGCATTGTTCTTTGTGGTGCAATCCGGAACGGCTGCTGCAGTTGCTGTGGCATTTGCAAAATTTACAGGAGTGTTAATTCCCTCTCTTGGAGATAACAATGTTTTTTTTCAAACTACCCTTCCAATAATTGGCGAGTATAAATTAACTGCGGCGCAATTCCTCGGTGTTTTCTCTCTGTTTCTTCTCACGGCATTAAACAGCTTAGGCATTCAGTATGGCAAATTTATTTTACGATTATTTACAAGTGCAAAACTCATAGCTCTGTTTGGTTTAATTATTATGGGGATTTTTATTTATGGAAATTCCGAGATATGGAATTTTAATCTCGCTCATTTCTGGGATACACAACATTGGGAAAAAGACCACATGAGCGGGATATGGATAATGACACAAATCGGGGGCATTGCGTTGCTTGGTGCATTTGGCGCCGGATTGGTAGGCTCCCTTTTCAGCAGTGATGCCTGGAACAACGTTACATTTATTGCCGGTGAAATTAGAAACCCGAAAAGAAATATTCCGCTTAGTCTATTTGCAGGAACATTAATAGTCAGCTCTATCTATGTGCTTACTAATGTTGCTTATTTAAGAATTATCCCTGTGCAGGGAGCCCCCGATGGACACGATGTATTTTCCAATGGAATTCAGTTTGCTACTCACGACCGTGTGGGCACAGCCGCAGCAACAATGATGTTTGGCTCTGCCGGGACAATACTGATGGCTGTACTGATAATGATTTCAACTTTTGGTTGTAATAACGGCTTAGTGCTTTCAAGCGCTCGCCTATACCAGGCAATGGCAAAGGACGGATTGTTTTTTAAAAGGATGGCAGAAAACAACCGGTACAATGTTCCAGGCTATGCATTGTGGGTTCAATTTATCTGGGCATCACTGCTTGCGCTGAGCGGGCAATATGGCACACTGCTCGATTTTGTAATGTTTGCGGTAATCCTGTTTTATATTTTTACCATATCGGGTATTTTTCTTTTGCGAAAAAAGATGCCCGATGCTGAACGTCCTTACAAAGCATTTGGATACCCGGTAATTCCTATCATGTACCTTTTACTTGCGGCATTTTTCTGTATCAACCTGCTCATCACAAAACCTTTGGTTTCCTGGACAGGCGTTGGGCTTGTGCTCCTTGGTATACCGGTTTACTTTTTGATGAAAAGAAAACCGGCCGCCGCCTGAGTTTCACACATACGCTTCATCATGCGTATAAATCAAAAGCCCTCGCGATAACTATCGCGAGGGCTTTTGGATGAATAACTAAAAGGTAAAATTATTTTGATATCATAATTTTCCGGTTGACGCTTTCTCCGTTTACAATAACTTTTACGATATATAATCCTGAGCTAAGCCCTTCGAGCGGCATAACCTGATTATATGCACCTGCTGCCAATTCCTCAGTATGCCTGTTGATTAATTTTCCTGTTCCATCTAAAATTTCCACGCTAACAGTCGCGCCTTTTGTAAGATTGAGATGCAATGTTCCCATGTCATTTATAGGATTGGGATAGACATTTATAGAAAACGTATTGGAAGGAGCTTCCATTTCGCCGGTAGGCATTAACACTTTTGCAGAATTAAGAATTTGGCCTGTTGAATTTTGAATCAACATTCCAATAATGAGCAAGTTGCTAAGATTATAATTAACCGGAACAGTATAATTAAATGTATATGACTGCGTAGAATTTGCCGGGATAGTAGCAGGTAAGCTGCCCGACTGTCCTGCAAATCCACCGAGTAATGCACGCGCAACATGGTCAAATACCATATTTGCAGCCGGCACAGGGTTGGATTCCAAATCCCATTCATGACCGGCACCTATTAAGACACCATTGCCCCCGCCGCTGTAATAATTTGTTTGGTTAAAGGAGGCAGTTGTTCCCGTTACGTTATCTTCAGTTAGAACAACAGAATACCTGTAATCACCTGAAAGGTCTACTGCAAAGGTTCCATTTACTGTAATAGTTGCAGCACGGGTAACTGCATTTATGGTTGCGGTTACATTAATATTAGCAACACCAAAATCATTAATATGTTGCTGATATGAGGCAATAAATTGTGTCGGGTCTATATTAAGGTCTTTACGGTCAACAAGGCCGCTCGGATATCCACTGATAAGACTTCCCATAGCAGCGTCATAAGCGGCTACTACCATTGGGTCTCCATTATGAACAGCAACAAGATTAACGGTATTGGGATACAAGGCACGCAGTGAATCCATGTAAACGGCTCCACGCGGACACCAGCCGCACCAGGTTCCGGTGGCTTCCTCGACAACAACGTTATGCACTGGCGTAAAAGAAGTTCCGTTAATTACTGTATTCAGCGTATCATTCGTATGATTATTATCTCCGGGAAGTTCAACCCATACTTTAACAGGATAAACGCCGGGCGAAGGAATGCTTAAAGGAATGCTGTGCGTGAAATTTGCAGTAGCAGCGGTAACAATATTTGTTGCAATATTACTGGTATATATGTTGACGCCACTTTGATATTTAACAGGGATAGAAGTGATAGTTGCAGAGCCCAGGTTGGTAATTTTTCCTGTGATGCTTACATTCCCCGGAGTGCCTACATATATCTGGTTAGTAAGCTGGGTCAAACGAGCTTCACTTACCGGCAGTGTTCCGAAGCCGAATTGATAATATGAATTATCCAAGGGAGTATCTAAAGCATTAAGCGTAGCATTAGAACCCAAACTGGGTGAACCGGTTACTTGATAAGCAGTAGTGACGTTGAGTTGAATGCCGATAGCAAGGGCAAGAGGAGCATTAAAGCTACGGTGGTCAACGACATAAATATTATTAGATGATTCTTCCAAAACGATTGACCAATAGGACCAACCGGTAGAACCGATACACGAATAGGAATTAAACTGTATCCAATGCTGCC
This sequence comes from Bacteroidetes bacterium 2013_40CM_41_45, assembly GCA_002215675.1. Classification (GTDB taxonomy): domain Bacteria; phylum Bacteroidota; class Bacteroidia; order AKYH767-A; family 2013-40CM-41-45; genus 2013-40CM-41-45. Next base: position 192,088 of record NGFH01000001.1, read on the forward strand.
TGTTAGGCGCTGAACCAAAAGTCTTCGTTATAATATTATCATTGGCTCCGGTACCCGCTAATCCCCACACACATACTGAATTGTCAGGAATGTTTGCTGAAGGAAGTGCAGCGCTCGTAGATGCAGGAACTGCAACGGCAGAGGTTGTAAAAGTCAATACCCCTGAAGTAGAAACTTTATACGTAGTAACCGGCGCTCCGTTAAAATTAAAAGTGAAAGGAATAACCATGTTTGATGACCAAACCGGTGTGGCCGAAGGCGCTTGTAAAACAACCCATCCTGCAGAAGTTGCACTGGGTTGCTCAATGTCATTATTTAACCCCCCGGGATTCTGTCCGGCATTTAAAAAGTTCATGTAATAATATTGCGCAGACACTCCCAGAGAAATGCAAACAGTCGCAACTAGAGTAATAATTTTTTTCATTGTTTTTGTTTTTTTAGATGGTTGGTAAACAGAAATATTTTTTGAAATTTTTTCAAGATTACGAAAGTAGATATTTTTTTTAAACAGCAAATATTCTGAACGGTAAATTTTTACCAAAAACGGGCAAAACCCCTCCAAATTAAATACAAATGCAATTTTGTTATATTCTGTAATCTAAAATTTTAAGTTTTGTTAAGTTTTCGTTTAAGGAAATGCATCGAGAGCAATTTCCTAAGGGCATCGGTTCTAAGGGTAATATAAAGCACTATAGACATGAGCCAGATAACAACAAGATTCATTGAGAATGTGCTGTACGAGGTGTCCAAAAAATTTTTTTCGCAGACAAAAAATGGTGCGCGAATAAAGTTGTTCTCAAAAGTCTCCATGAATACCGGTTCAAACTTTTGGACAATCCGGTCTTGTGTTACCAATATTTTTTCTGCGCTGTTCGCATTTCTCAGCAGCCCATCGGTAGCCTCGTTCAGGTTATTTTTTTTGAATGCTTTAAATTCCTCAGTGCCCATTTGCGACTGAAGTTTTCCAATGGCAGCATCTTTATTTTCAGAGGATGCATTATACCTGCCTATATAATATTGCCTTAACTGCTCAAGATGATTTCTTAATTCCGTCAATACAGGCAAACTAAAATTATTCTCATTTAATTTTTCTGTTCCCGTAAATGCAAGAGTGGGAACATACCGGTTTTCGGTTTCAACTTCATTCTTAATAAGCATAAGAATTTCTCCGAGCTGTTTCTTGTCGCCCTGCTCGGTTAGCAGGCGTTCGGCTTTGTCAATTTTTTCGCGCAAGGGGGGCATCCACCAGTCTTTTTTATAGGCCGCTCTGCTCATCTGCCGTTCGTAATTAAAAAAGTTTTTTTCGTACGGATTATTTCTGAACTGATTTACCGCCAGTGCTTCAAATGCCCATCGCGAAGTCATGATGTTACCGATAAGCGGTACGTTATCATACGAACTTATTACCGGGTTCAGCTTATCGAATTTCACTATCACACCGCTGAGCAAAATCTGTGGGATAATAAGAAAAGGAATAACAATATAAATAGTTACTACAGAATTTAATCCCGAAGAAATATTCAATCCCACCAAGTTGGCAAAGCACGAAGTAGTAAACATGACAAGAAAATAATCCGTGTTAAGGCCGTGAATGCCCAGTATCAGATTTCCTAATAAAACAAACGTCAGCGATTGAACAGCCGAAAGAATAAACATGACACATATTTTTGAAAAAAGGTAACTGTTCCGGCTTAGGTTAAGGAATGCTTCGCGCATTTGTATTTTCCGGTCACGGATAATTTCTTCTGCACTTACGATGAGCCCCAGGAACAACGCCACAATTACAGAGATAAAAAGGTAAGCGGGAAGATTCTGGTTTTCACTGAACAGGTAAGGCGCACCGGGTTTATAGTAACGCAGAACACCCGCCAGCACAACAGCAAGCAGGGGTGCTTCAAGCAAGTTGATTAAAATATATTGGCTGTTGCTCAGTTTAGAAAGAACATCTCTTGTAAAAAATATTCTGAATTGTTTGAATAGCCCCGTTCGTTTTTGCTCCGATAGGGGAGGAGTTGAATTTTTTTCATCGGTGATTTTATGACCGGTAGCCGAAGCATCGGGATTACTTCTGAATCGCAAATACCATTCGTGAGGAGAAACCTTACGCTCTGTGGTAAGGTTCCCATATTCATCCAGCGAGCGCATTTCAATAATACCGAAAAGTTGTTCGGGATTAATATTTCCACAGCGGTCGCACTCGGCTTCATCGGCTCCGGCAAAATCGGCAATGCGCCTGAAATGGATTAATGCATCTACAGGATTTCCGAAATACACCGGGTATCCGCCCGTGTCGAGCAGCAACAATTCATCAAACATTTTGAAAATATCTGACGAGGGTTGATGGATAACAACAAACACCAGCTTGCCGCTGTTTGCAAGTTGTTTCAAAAGGTCCATCACATTTTCTGCATCGCGCGATGAAAGTCCCGATGTAGGTTCATCCACAAAAAGTATAGAAGGTTCCCGTATCAGTTCAAGCGCAATGTTCAGGCGCTTGCGCTGCCCTCCGCTGATGATTTTATTCAATGCATTGCCCACTCGCAGATTTTTTGTCTCAGAAAGCCCCAGTGATTCAAGTGTTGCTGAAACCTTTTTGTGAATCTCCTCGTCGGTCAACTGCCCTAAACAAAGCTTAGTGTTATAGAAAAGATTTTGTTCTACGGTAAGGTCTTCAAAAAGTAAATCATCCTGCGGAATATTACCGATAATACCTTCGCTCTTTTCCGATTCACGGTGAAGATTAATTCCGTTGATGGTTACGTTTCCCCTCGATGGCGCATTGCTGCCGTTCAGTATATTGAGCAGTGTGGATTTGCCTGCACCGCTTCCACCCATAACACCTACCAGGTTACCGGATGAGGTGGAAAAGCTGAACGTATGCAATCCTATTGCGCCATTCTTGAACCGGTATTCAATATTCTCTGCCGAAAAAATTATTTTCTTTTCATGCGGTGACTTGAGAAAGCAATGCAAAATCTCGCTGTAGTAAACGGCATCCATTATTCCGCTTCGCAGCATGGAGCCTTGTGTAATTACATAAATGCTTCCTACAGTTATCTGCTGGCCGTTGAGTGTAAGCGCATCCTTGCCCGAATATTTTGCAAACATGATTTCGGCCTGCGGAAAACGGATTACCATAATTTCCCCATCCATCCCCGAACGCTTAAGATGTTTGGAGGAGGATGATGATTTTTCATTTGCATTAATCAGAAGGCATTGGCTTGAATCAATAACAGAAGCAGTTTTTTGCGCGAAAGAAAATCCCAGTGCAAAATCCTCTTGGGTTACGTTCAGAACTTCGGAAACAACTCCCAGGTAGTTCTTTTCGGTTTCAGAAACTTCTTTGTTGTCTGACAAAATAAATTCAAGGAGCCGAATCAACACAACATACTTTTGCCTGGTGCTTAAGTCTTTATTGATTTCGGTGCAGATGTCGCGCACCTTTGCGAAGCTTAATGCAGATTTTTCGTCTCCCGAATCAATGCTTGTCTGTGAAACCCGGTAGTGATAATCAAAGAGAGATAAATACTCCAGTACGCTGGCAGAATTGAGCTGCTGCTTCAAAAATAATTCGACCACCGCGCGGCTGCGAAACGTTTTTCCCTCAAGCCCCGCACCAATGGCAAACAACTGCATCAATGCCTTCAGAATTTTTTCGCTCATAGAAACAGCATAGTTTGAACGGGTTTAAAAGTAGAAAATTTAATTGCGGTTGTTTATTTTGCCCATAGGCAGAAATAAAAATACCCTCCGGTAGTGCCAGAGGGTATTTTTAATCTGTAAACAGGTTGGTCAGGCGATTATCCCGTTTCGGATTTTATTCAGTTCTGTGGAAAGTTTTGCCAGGGAATCCTTGTTAATGTCGTTCACCGATTTTATTTCATCATAAACCTTCTTCAGGCTTTCGAGCTGGGAGAGAAGGCGTGCAACATCAGGGTCCGATTTTATTTCCTGCATTAAGCTGATAAGGTTCTGTATGTAAAGTTTATTGTTGAAAATCTTCTCGTAGATACCTGCGTTCTCAGGAGTTTTGTCGCGATTCTTCATCAATTCAACGCTGAGGTATTGCGCTTCTATAATTGCCCCCGTGATAACGTAAGTCGCGACAATGTAACGGTTGTTTGCCTTCAGGTATTTGTCTGTTTCAACATAAGCACGGTCAATAATTACAACCAGTGAATCCTTGTTGCCCTCGTTGGCACGAAAACTTTCAGTGAACTTGTCAAAAGTTTCTCCAACACCAAGCTTATCCGAAACCTTTTTTGCTGTTGTGTAATAGTCAAGCATGTTCTGGTTTTGTCCGTAGAAAGCCGTGTACGCCATATCAATGCCAAACACTCCGTAGTTTATGGCTTTCTTAAAGGAGGTATTATAATTACTTTCATTGTTTGTCGGGTTAAGCAAATCAGCGTTGTAAGGAACCTGGTTGTTGTAGATAGCGCTAATGATTTCAATGGGAGAAGGGAGGTTAGCAATGGTGAAAAAGAATTTAAAGTCGACCAGTTCTTTGGTTTGCTTAGACATGGTGTCTTCGCGCATGGCGGTAGAATCTACCCCGCTTTGTTCGGCTTGCTTGTTGGATCCTCCACAGGAAATTAGAAAAATAAAAAGACCGTATAAAGAAATAACAGATAGCGTGCGTTTTAACATAACCATTGAGTTTGATGCAAATGTAAAAAGTTTGAATTTATATCAAAGAGGGCAATTACTGCGAAAGCTTTTTCAGGTAGTCAAAGATAAATCTAACCCCGTAACCCGAGCCGTTTTTTCCCCTATAGCTGTCTGGTTTATGAAGAAACCCCACCCCGGCAATATCGAAATGATACCAGGGATAATCTGTGAAGTGCTGCAAAAACTTTCCGGCAGTGATGGCACCTGCTGAAGAACCGCCAACATTTTTTAACTCAGCGATGTCAGATTTTATAAGCTCGCTGTACTCATCCCAGAAAGGAAATTCTGCGAGGCGTTCATATACCGCATCACCGCTTTGTTTGAGAGCATCAACGGTTCCCTTATCAACTTTTCCCATACATACCATTCCATACGGGCCTACAGCAGCAGAAGCAGCACCGGTGAGAGTTGCAAAATCCATAACAAGTTGTGGTTGGTACTGCTTTGCCCATGAAAGCGCATCAGCAAGAATCATTCTTCCTTCCGCATCGGTGTTTAGAACTTCAACGGTAGTTTTATCATACATGGTAATTACATCCCCCGGAGCATATGCGTCTCCGTCAGGGCGATTATCAGTAGAGGGCACAAGCGCAATCACATGCAAAGGAAGCTTTGCTTTAGCTACAGCATACATGGCACAGCCCACAGCAGCCGAGCCAGCCATATCGCTCTTCATATAATCCATGGAATTGAGCGTTGGTTTCAGGCTCAATCCGCCTGTATCATACACCACTCCTTTGCCAACAAGCACCACCGGTTTTTTGTTTTTCGCATTGGCAGACTTCCATTCCATAATGGTGAATGTCGGAGGCTGAATGCTTCCTTTATTTACGGCAAGGAGTCCGCCCATTCTCAGTTCGGTGATTTTCTCTTTGTCAAAAACTGTTACCGAAAAACCCGCTTCTTTTCCCAGGCGAACGAATTCGCCGGCAAGAACTTCGGAAGTCAGGTACGATTGCGGCTCGTTCACTAAGTTACGTGCATTATAAACTGCGTTTGTTGAAATTTGGAGCAGCTCTGCATCGCGCCTTGAAACCGATTCATCCTGTATTAGAATAGTGCGTACACTGTTTCGTTCCTTTGCAGCATCTTTCCGGTACTTCAGAAACTGGTAATTGCCAAGCGCCATTCCCTCTGCAAATGCAATTGAAAGCCCGGGCTTGCCAATGAAAGAAACCACGACAACCTGTTTTGCCTTTGTTTTATTGAAACGACCAAGTGCATCGTTACCGGCTTTGCGGTAGGCTTCCACAACATCGTGCGCTTCTTTTTTATCGCCCGAAATATTTACAACACAGACAGTACGGTTATACTGGTTGATGAAAACGATTTTGCTTTTATTTTTGAATTCTGCTTTGACATAATCAATTTCTTTTTTGCCGAAATGCGATGCGGGAAGGTTCTTCGCATTATCTGTCAGGAAAACAATATGTTCTAAACGACTGTAGCTTGTTGCTTTTTTGATGTAAACACTCATGCGATAAAGTTGTATTTTTGAAGTCTGTTTCTGAAAATATTCCGACAAATGTAATCGGAGTTTTGGAGAAAATGCTTAAGAAATGAAAATCGATTCTCTTTTAGATAAAGCCCTCAACCAGGAATTTCTTTCTGCCGAAGAGGGTGTATTTCTTTTTCAGCACGCACCCACATCTGCATTGATGTTCACCGCGAATGAGTTGAGAAAATTAAAACGTCCTGATAACAAAGTCACCTGGATAATTGACCGCAATGTAAATACCACCAATGGTTGCATTGCCAATTGCAAGTTCTGCAACTTCTACCGAATACCCGGCCACCCGGAATCATACATCACAACGATTGGGCAGTACAAGCAAAAAATTGAAGAGACATTTCGTTTCGGTGGCGACCAGCTTCTGCTGCAAGGCGGGCATCATCCCGATTTAGGATTATCATTTTACACCAATCTTTTCCGCCAGCTCAAATCACTTTATCCCAACCTTAAACTTCACTCGTTGGGCCCGCCCGAAGTAGCACACATTGCCAAGCTCGAAGGAATGACACACACAGAAGTGCTCACCGAGCTTCGCAAAGCTGGATTGGATTCCTTGCCCGGTGCAGGTGCAGAAATTTTAAGCGACCGTGTGCGCAGAATTATTTCCAAAGGAAAATGTTCGGCGCGGGAATGGTTGGATGTAATGCGCGCAGCACACAAGCTTCGTATCACCACATCGGGCACCATGATGTTCGGGCATATCGAAACATTGCAGGAACGGTTTGAGCATCTTGTGATGCTGCGGCAAGTGCAAAGCGAAAAGCCAAACGATGCAAAAGGATTTATTGCTTTTATCCCCTGGACGTTCCAGGATGTGGGGACTTTATTGAAAAGAATTCGCGGAGTGGAAAATACGGTGACAGGAGAAGAATATATCCGCATGATTGCCATGAGCCGGATTATGCTTCCCAACATTAACAACATCCAGGCATCCTGGCTTACAGTAGGAAAAGAAATTGCGCAGGTGTGCCTTCATGCAGGCGCCAATGATTTTGGTTCTATTATGATTGAAGAAAACGTAGTGAGCGCTGCCGGAGCACCGCACCGATTTACAGCGAAAGGAATTCAGCAGGCCATTCGTGAAGCAGGTTTTGAGCCGCAGCTGCGCACGCAGCAATATGAATACCGTCCCATGCCCGAAGTCATGGAAGAACAGGTGATTGATTATTGATGCTATTTCAGAGCTTAATTATTTTTCCGCTTGTCAGTTTTTTACCGTCAACAACAATAGCATAGCTGTAAGCTCCCTGTCTTATGTCTTCAGTGGAGAGATAAATATCATCATACTGCCCGTCAATCTCCTTTTGCTTAATCAGTTTTCCGGTTATGTCATAAAGATTAATGAATGCATGTTTAAAGTTCGGGGGTAAAGAATATTTTATTTTTATGTAATCAGTAGATGGATTAGGATAAGCCAATGACTTGTTTTCTTCCGATATTAAATGTAGCGGCTGCACAATCCCGTTTACAAAACCATTATTGCATTCAAGACAAGTAAGCTGACCGGGAAGATTATAAACTATCGTTTTAGCAAAAGCTAAAGGTAAGCCTTTATAAAGATATAATTTGATTTGATTTCCATCAAGGAAAATTGGATGTAAAACAAAACCTCTGTATAGATCGCCACCACTACTGGTCACATCAAATTGAGCTGAATCCTCATAGAGTAAAGTATTTCCATTTTCATTGAGAATTGCTACATCGTAAACAGGAGGATTGACGGTATCAGAATAATATAACATATACTCAATCAGAGTATCGGTATCGAAAAGAGCATCCGAAACGAATGAGATGTTAAAATCATATTTACCTGGTATTTGAGGAACATTAATTGTTCTGAAAATACTGTGGTCAGGATTGTATAAAACAAAATAAGTTACTGAATTATTTGTCGAAGAATAATGCTCAGCAAAATATTTCAAACCAGAGCTTAGCTTAAATGCTTGACTTGGTGGGTCTGTCGTATAAACATGGTCAACTGTAATCTGTGCATTAACATTTTGTCTGCTGCACAACATGAGAGCAATAAAAGCCATCAGCATAATTTTTTTCATGACATCAGGTTTTGAAAAGTAAAAGTAATCAGAAAAATTTCTATAAAACATAAAGAGCCGCCCGTCAATTGACGGAACAGCTCTTTGATAAGTTTTTAATGGATTAATGAATTAACTATCAGTCAGTCAAATTAAATGCTGCTTTTACTTCGCTATAATTATTATAATCAATATCGGAATTGTTTCTTGCAATGGATGAAGGAATAACTACTATTCTATAATTCCAGGTTGCATTTGGGGCGGAAGTGTAGCTATACCAAAGTCTTACGGAACCGGTAACAAAAGCGAATTGATAATTATCGTTCGTAGAAGAGAGGCTTGAAACAGGCATTGCCCACCACTCACTGCCAGAACCATTAATTTGAACATAGACCTGTACCAGGCTTGTGCCTGGATTAGTAAGTGAGGGAACAGAAACATCAATATACCACCATGGAGCGCTGCCATTCCATGCGCCAGGAGTAGCTGTAAAAGTTGTATTGGAAATATTAGCTGTACCATTTGCGCCGGCAGGTCCTTGCGGTCCCGGTGGTCCATCATCTCCTTTACAGGCGGAAAGAATAACAGCAACAATCATTGATAAGAGAAATAATTTTGTTTTCATATTAATTTGATTTAAGAATCGGGAGAAATTTTTAGTGCTTCAAAAGTAAAAAAATATTAATCCGCCAAATAAAAAGAGCCGCCCGTCAGTTGACGGACAGCTCTTTCATTGTACTTTGTACTTAGTACGTTATACTTCTTAGTAATCCATTCCACCGCCCATTCCGCCCGGCATTTGGGGCATAGCGGTTTTTTCTTCTTTCACATCGGAAATAACACACTCGGTGGTGAGCAACATTCCGGCAATGGAAGCAGCATTCTCCAGCGCCACGCGCACAACTTTGGTTGGGTCAATGACACCGGAAGCGAAAAGGTTTTCATACTTGTCGGTGCGGGCATTGAAACCGAAATCATCTTTTCCTTCGCGAACTTTCTGAACTACTATGCTTCCTTCAACGCCTGAATTCTCCACAATCTGGCGAATAGGTTCTTCGAGCGCGCGTTTAATGATTGCAATGCCTGTGTTCTCATCAGCATTCTCGCCTGTAAGTGCATCAAGAGATGGGATGGCGCGTAGGTATGCAACGCCTCCGCCTGCAATAATGCCTTCTTCAACGGCTGCGCGGGTAGCATGCAGTGCATCGTCAACGCGGTCTTTCTTTTCTTTCATTTCAACTTCTGTGGCAGCGCCAATATAGAGAACTGCAACACCACCGGCTAACTTAGCCAAACGCTCCTGCAATTTTTCTTTGTCATAATCGGAAGTAGTCGTTTCAATCTGCGCTTTAATCTCGTTGATGCGCTTAGTGATATCGGCTTTCTTTCCTGTTCCGCCAACGATGGTGGTGTTGTCTTTGTCAATGGTAACTTTATCTGCCTTGCCCAGATATGACAGGTCAGCATTTTCCAACTTGAAGCCACGGTCTTCGCTGATAAGTGTTCCACCGGTGAGGATTGCTATGTCTTCCAGCATTGCTTTTCTACGGTCGCCAAAGCCGGGAGCTTTAATAGCTGCCACTTTGAGTGAGCCGCGAATTTTGTTTACGACCAGAGTAGCCAGCGCTTCGCCATCAATGTCTTCAGCAATAATCAGCGTAGGGTTTCCTGTCTGAACTGCTTTTTCAAGAATGGGAAGAAGCTCTTTCATGTTAGAAATCTTCTTGTCATAAATCAGAATCTGTGGACTCTCAAGAACAGCTTCCATCTTGTCGGCATTGGTAACAAAGTAAGGAGAGATATATCCTCTGTCGAATTGCATTCCTTCCACAACTTCAACAGTTGTTTCAGTTCCTTTTGCTTCTTCAACGGTAATCACTCCTTCTTTCTTTACTTTTTCCATCGCTTCTGCAATCAACTTTCCAATTTTGCTGTCATTGTTTGCAGAGATAGTTGCAACCTGTTCAATCTTTTTGTTGTCATCGCCAACGGTCTTTGAAATCTTTTTGAGGTACTCGACAACTGCAGTCACTGCTTTGTCAATGCCGCGTTTCAAATCCATCGGGTTAGCGCCTGCGGCAACGTTCTTCAGTCCGGCAGTAATTATTGCCTGCGCCAGAACGGTTGCAGTGGTGGTGCCGTCACCGGCAACATCAGAAGTTTTGGATGCTACTTCTTTCACCATCTGTGCGCCCATATTTTCGATGGGATGTTTAAGTTCAATTTCTTTTGCAACAGTAACACCGTCTTTAGTAATAGAAGGTGCCCCGAATTTTTTGTCAAGAATTACGTTGCGTCCTTTTGGGCCGAGCGTAACTTTAACAGCATTTGCCAATGCGTCAACGCCACGTTTGAGGTGGTCGCGCGCATCAATATCAAAGGTTATGTCTTTTGCCATTTTAGTTTAGTGTTTAGAGTTTAAGTGTTTAAAGTTCAGTGTTCTTTTTATTATAGAACACGATTCGTAAATTCGTAATGATTCGTTATTCGTACTATTAGAAGTTACCAAAGATATCGTCCTGGCGTAGGATGAGGTATTCTTTGCCGTCAATGGTGATTTCATTTCCGGCATACTTGCCGTAAAGGACTTTATCGCCAACTTTCTTTGTCATTGGGATTAGGTTGCCTGTAAGGTCAGCATATTTACCAGGTCCGACTGCAACAACAGTTCCTTTTTGTGGTTTTTCTTTAGCTGTGTCGGGGATGATGAGTCCGCCAGCTGTTCTTTCTTCAGCGGCATCTGCTTCAATAAGCACTCTGTCGCTGTGTGGGATGAAATTTACTTCGCTCATGGTTGATTTGATTTAATGGTTAGTGATTAGAAAAGATTACTTTGATTTTTTGTTCTGTCGATTATTGTGCCATATATTTTCTTTCTGATAATTCTGACAGGTTTTCTGTTTCAATGGTTCCCGATAACTGATCGTGTCACATTTTTTGTGACAGCATGACATTTTTTATCTTAAGGATTATTTAGGAGGATTCTGTTGAGCCGGCTGAATGGGTTGTGCCTGCTGCCCTTTCTGCCCCTGTTGACCTTGCTGTTGAGATGGTGCAGTCGGAGGCGCTTGCGGAAGTGTTCCTGCGCTTTCAGCTTTTTCCTGCATAATAGACTGGGTGCCGCCCTGGTTGCCTGACGGAAGAATAATAGTACCGAGCAGGCAGAATACAATCACAGATATAAGTAACCCCCACGTAAATCTTTCAAGGAAGTCGGTTGTTTTGCGAACTCCCATTACCTGGTTAGATGCAGAAAATCCTACAGCAAGTCCCCCCCCTTTGGGGTTCTGAATCAATACGGCAAGTACCAGCAGAGCACATGCTAAAATTATTAATACGGTTAAAGCGATATACATTGTTTTGATATTTAACTATTTACCCTCATTCAACTGTTGAGTCAGTTTTTCAATAAGGCCTGCAAAGAAACTACTTTTTTCAGGATTAGACAACATAAGTTTACGGTACATTTCTATTGCTTTGAGCAGATTGCCCTGTTCGGCAAAAATCCCCGCAAGTGTCTCAGAAACAAGGTCATCATGCTCTTCCAGGCTCTGTTTTGCCATCTTTATCGGGTTATAAAACTCTGCCTTGGAAGGAATAATCCGCGGCTCAGTTTCTATAAAACGACTTATGATTTCATCGGTTGAAGAAGCTGCCTGGACACTTTTCTTCTTTTCGACAGGTTTGGCAGCAGGCTCCTTCTTAGTGGTCTTTAGCCATTCGGTGAAAGAATGTTTTCCCGATTTCTGGTCTTCTTCTTTTTTCTTTTCAGAAATTTCTGGCTTGATAATTTTCTGAGTAACTAACGTTTCTTCTTTAACCGGAATAGGTTCGCTCTTTATTTCAACTTTCTTTTCCTGTTCAATTTCAGGAACAAGAACCGTTTCTTTTTTAAGAGAAGAAATTTCCTCCAATCGCTTTTGAATAATGTCTGATGGATTACGGTTTTCTTTAACAATCTTTTTCTCAGGGATAATTATTTCAGGAACCTGAGCAATAATTTCTTTGGTGCGTTGCTCTTTTCCTTCAGTAGGTATTTCTTCAGAGAAAATTTCCGTTAGAACGGGTTCCTCTTTTCTTTGGAGAGGGACGAAGCCTGCCTGCCCAGACGATGGCATAGGCGTGGCAGGCAGGGATGAGTCAGCATGAATCAAATGATAAAGCACTTTCCTGTCGGCAGCATAAGCCGCAGCAATTTTCAGGTACTCGGGGTAGTGAACACTTTTTTGCGAATGGAGATATTTAACAAAAAGTAACTGCCCCGTCTGACAGTACGGAAAATCTTCGGTGAATTTTTTCAATGCAATGTTTTCCGTTTCCGAAACAGAGTCTCGATGTTCAAGAAGCTGAAGAAAAAGCTGGCGGTTCATCTTTAGAAAATTGCTTTTTAGAAATTTGAAAATTGTAATGGATATTTGAAATATGAAAATGGAGTAAATGCTTGTTTATTCCTGTCCAATTTCGAGTTTCTATTTTCCATTACCAATCTCAATTTTCGATATAACTAATTTCAATTTTTTTAATTACCAATTAATAAATACGCGATTAAAAATATCATCGACAATCTGGTCGCTTATGGTTCCCGATAGCTGTTGTTCTACACTGGAGAAGTTCTGTTTACTGTCGTAATCGGCATACCGGCTGAATGATGTTTCAAAATTCTGCTTTTCATTTTTTGTATTCGTAAATTTAACATTGATGCTGATGGTAAGGCGGTTCTGCGCTGCTGTTTCATTGACTTGAATAGCGATGGGTTGTATGGAATAACCGGTAATGTTGCCTTCAAGAATTAAATCGCCCTGCCTGTCGGTATGCGACAGCGATGCCTGGGAAACTATTTTCTCTTTAAGTTTTTCTGAGAACGTCTGGCTCAGCGAGGGATTCACAATAGGTGCGTTGTTCGGAAAATATTTTACAGAGAAAGTTTTTATGTCAGGCGAAACACTTGCCCCGGTAAAGCCATAATTAACCTTGCAACCGGAAACCAATAACCAACAACCAATGACCAATGACCAATGACCAATGACCAATTTCTTTAAATCGTAAATCGTAAATCGTAAACCGTACATCACCCATGTATATTATACTCGTTCATCTTTCTGTAAAGGGTGCGTTCTGAAATTCCCAACTCACGCGCAGCATATTTTCGCTTGCCTTTATATTTCTGAAGAGCCTTTTTGATAAACTCTTTTTCTTTTTCCACCAGCGACAGTGATTCTTCAACTTCCTCATGTGGTTGAATAGGAGAGACTGTTGGCTGAGGCCTTTCAATAGTCATAGCCGGTTGTTCCGCCTGCTGAGACTGCACATCGTCATATAGTTTGTTCAGAATTTGGTTTTGCTCTTCGCCTGCCAAATGATGTTCTCCGCCATTATGAGAAATCACATCAAAAACAATTTTCTTTAAATCGTTCAAATCCTTTTTCATGTCAAAGAGGACTTTATAGAGAAGTTCACGCTCCGAGAATTCGCCTTTCTTTTCATCCCTCGCAAGCACAAGCTGTGTATTAACGCCCTGCGGCTGTAAATATTTCAGCAGCACTTCGCCTGTTATTTCCCTGTTCTTTTCAAGGAGGGAAATTTGTTCCGTAATATTTTTAAGCTGGCGTATATTTCCTGGCCAGTGAGCATCACAAAGAAGTTTCATCGCTTCGGGATAAAGAGTGATGGGAGGTGTACGGTATTTCTCTGCAAAGTCGGAGGCAAACTTCCGGAACAAAATGGGGATGTCTTCTTTGCGATTACGCAGAGGAGGAATAAAAATAGGAACGGTGCTCAAGCGGTAATACAAATCCTCGCGGAACTTGCCATGCTCAATACGGTCAACGATGCTAACATTAGATGCAGCAACAATCCGCACGTTGGTTTTTATAACTTTTGATGAACCAACTTTTATAAACTCTCCGGTTTCAAGAACACGAAGCAACCGTACTTGCGTGGAAAGCGGAAGCTCGGCAACTTCATCCAAAAAAATAGTTCCGCCATTAGCGACTTCAAAATATCCTTTGCGCGCTTCATGCGCACCGGTGAACGAACCTTTCTCATGACCGAAAAGCTCGGAGTCAATCGTTCCTTCGGGAATGGCGCCACAATTCACAGCAATATACGGTCCGTGCTTTCGTGAACTTAACTGGTGAATGATTTGAGGAAAAGCTTCTTTGCCTACACCGCTCTCACCTGTGATCAAAACCGTGATATCGGTAGGCGCAACCTGCATTGCCGTATCAATGGCATGGTCAAGCTGCGGTGAGATACCGATAATGCCGTAACGGTTTTTTATATCCTGCAATTTCATCTACGAATACGAATCAATACGAATTTACGAATGATACATTAAGGAAGCCTGTATATTTAGATAGACGGATTAACTTCTCTATTATTTTATTTTGTGAGCACTAACAGCCTTGCCAATCAAAGTTGTCGCACTGCAATTGTCAGCAAGCACATCAACGTATTCTCCTTTTTTGAAATTCATTTTCGGAAACACAACTACGGTATTCTGCGTGTTGCGTCCAAAAAACATTTCTTCCGATTTTTTTGATGTGCCTTCAATCAGCACGCGGTGAACTTTGCCGACTGCTTCTTTTACTTTTTCTGCTGAATGTTTTTGCTGCAATGCAATTACTTCCTGCAACCTGCGGAGCTTTGTTTCTTCAGGAATATCATCGGCATATTTCCGTTGCGCCAGCGTTCCCGGTCGCTCTGAATATTTAAACAGGTAAGAAAAATCGTATTTCACTTCTTCCATCATAGAAACGGTTTCTTTGTGTTGCTCTTCGGTTTCTCCGCAAAAGCCGGTCATCATGTCGGTGGAAACTCCGCAGCCGGGAATTATTTTGCGGATGGCTGCAATCCTGTTCAGGTACCATTCGCGCGTGTAACCGCGGTTCATGCGTTCCAGCACTTCGCTGTTGCCGCTCTGCACAGGAAGATGAATGTACTTACAGATGTTTTCATACTTCGCCACTACATACAAAACATCATCCGTCATATCCTGCGGATTGGAAGTAGAGAAACGAATTCGCAGTTCAGGATTAACTAATGCAACACGCTCAAGAAGATTTGCAAAAGTCACCGCGATGCCGTGTCCCCCCTCGCCATTTGGAGAGGGGGCTAGGGGGTGAGGCGTAAACTTATAACTATCAACATTCTGCCCCAGCAGAGTCACTTCGCGGTAGCCATTTTCAAAAAGCTCATGCGCTTCGCGTACAATACTTTCCGGGTCGCGGCTGCGTTCGCGTCCTCGGGTGAAAGGCACAACGCAGAACGAACACATGTTATCGCATCCGCGCATGATGCTGATGAATGCTGTTACTCCATTGCTATCTAAACGAATCGGGCTGATATCCGCATAAGTTTCTTCGCGCGACAACAAAACGTTCACGGCTTTCTGCCCGCCTTCAACAGTTTCAATAAGCGCGGGTAAATCCCTGTATGCATCGGGACCCACAACGATGTCCACTATTTTTTCTTCTTCAAGAAATTGTGATTTCAGCCGTTCCGCCATGCATCCCATCACGCCAATAATAAGCGATGGATTTTTTCTTTTGATGTAATTAAATTCTCTGAGCCGCCCGCGCACACGCTGCTCCGCATTTTCGCGGATGGCGCAGGTGTTGATGAGGATTATATCTGCTTCGTTGTAATCGGGGGTAGTGGAATATCCCTTATCCGACAAAATAGATGCAACAATTTCGCTGTCAGAAAAGTTCATCTGGCAGCCGTAGCTTTCAAGGAAAAGCTTCTTGCCGTTGGCTGCCGGCTGCTGACTTTCCAGGGTCAGAGCTTCACCCTGGCGACCTTCCTCTATAACCTTATTATTAGTGTCAAACATAATTTTGGGGGCACAAAGGTACAAAATGGCAGGATGTCAGGCACTGTTATTTCGGCAGAATTGGGCTGTATTTGGGTAAAAACAGCTACAATCCAATCCTGTACACCGCTCCGGTTGGGCTTTTGGGTCCGAAAAGTTTTTGGGTGATGAGATAGATTTCTCCGTTTGAATCCTCGCCCATGCTGTTGATTTTTGAACCCATGTCGTTGGATTTGTTGTCGTCTGCAATCACTTCTCCGCGCTTCCACGTTTTGTCCGGTTGCTGCTCCAGGTAAAACACCTTGCCCGACCAGTCGGAAAAAATATAATGGTTGTTCAGCGAGGGAAACATTTTGCCGCGGTACATATGCCCTCCGCAAATGCTGATGCCCGTGCCGTGACTGTACTCATCTATGGGCATGGTTAACCCCTTTGTGTTGCAGTTGGTGGAAGGATTGTAGCAATGCGTGCCTTCCATGGTGCGCCAGCCGTAATTTTTTCCTTTCTCTACAATGTCAATCTCTTCCCATTCGTCCTGACCCACATCTCCGCAAAACAAAGTGCCGGTACTGCGGTCGAACGAAAACCTCCATGGGTTGCGCAAACCGTACGCATAGATTTCGGGCTTTGCATTGCTGCGGTTTACAAAAGGATTGTCAGCGGGAACAGCGTATGGTTTTTTACCGTTGACATCAATGCGAAGAATTTTTCCGAGCCACGTATTTAGGTTTTGCCCGTTGCCGGTGGTGCCGTGCTTGTCTCCCGCGCCACCGCCATCACCCAATCCTATATATAGGTATCCGTCTTTGCCGAACACCAGGCATCCACCGTTGTGGTTGCTCTCGGGCTGGATGATTTCCATGATGATGGTTTCCTTTGTGTCCGCCACATCAGGGTTTGTTGCAGAAACTTTGTATTCGGCAACAACGCTTTTGTGGTCGATGCCTTTACCCGAAGCCGGAGCGCTGTAGTAAATAAAAAATCTTCCGTTGGTTTTATAATCGGGATGAAACGCCAAACCCAACAAACCCTTTTCACTGTATGCAATGTTAAGCCCGTCAAGCTTGTCAGTAACGGTTAGGAAAGGAGTTGAAATCACTGTTCCGTTTTTTATGATTTTAATTTTTCCTCCCTGCTCAATTACAAACAACCGGTTGCTGCCATCGCGGGGAGCTGCCATGCCTACGGGAGAAGTGAGTCCTCTGGCAACTTGTGTAAGCTTTACTTTAAGTGGAGGCAACGATGATTGCTGGGGGAGAAATGAGGAGGAGAATACTCCAACGGATAGGAGAACGAGAAACGAGAATGTTTTCATTACTTACAAAGTTAATTAAGTTGACTAAGTGAATTAAGTTAAATAAGGTGATTAAGGGATTTCCTCAATCAACTCAATTAACTACTTCTTCACACTTTTATAGTAAGCGCAAACAGTGTTCATTACACACTCCGTGTGTTTTGGATTGGTAGGTCTGCAAATTTCGCGACCGAGAAAAGAAATATCCATTCCAACGCCCCAATCTTTTTGCGGAATTACTTCCATAATTTGCTGCTCAATTTTTTTTGGGTCTGTGCCGGTTGCAATGCCCAGACGCGGTGCCACGCGCACCACATGTAAATCAACAATTACACCTTCGGGAGTTTTTCCTGATTCGCGCATAATAACATTGGCAGATTTTCTTCCGATGCCGGGTAGTGCTGTCAACTCATCCATGGTAGTGGGAATATTTTTATCGTGCTTTAATTTCTGCGCAAGTGTCATCAGCCATTTTGTTTTATTGCCAAAGTTGCGCACAGAGCGGATATATGGAAATAAGCCATCTGCATCTGCACGTGCCAGTGATTCCATATCGGGAAATGCCTCAAAGAATTTTTTCGCCACTTCGTTGATGTGCCTGTCAGAATCCTGTGCTGATAAAATGACCATTACCATGAGCTGGTAAAGATTTTTATATTCAAGCGGATGTTTTTTGTCCTTGTATTTTTTGCGAAGCGGTTTTATTGCTTCTGCCCAATTAACTTTTGCTGCCATAATTTTTAAAATGGAATGTAAAAATACGAAATGCTGTTCTTTTCCTGCTTAATTTTCTACCTAATCCCAAATTAATCTACATTGTTTTATCCTTATGTAATTTCGCACCGCAATGGAACGCAGAAAGTTTATAAAAGGAATAACTTTACTTCCATTAGCAGCAAGCGCTATGAATCTACACGAACTTAAAAATATCACCGACTCATTCAGCAATACATCAAAGATGCCGGTCTTCTTTGTCGGACACGGCAGTCCTATGAATGCAGTGGAGGATAATTCCTACACCCGCAGCTGGAGTGCGATGGGAAAATCGGTAAAAGAAAAACCCAATGCCATTCTTGTAGTCTCTGCTCATTGGCTCACAAGGGGAACATTTGTAAGCACAGCTCCAACACCCGAAACCATTTATGACTTCGGTGGATTTCCTGATGAGCTGTACAAGATAAAATATCCTGCTCCCGGCTCGCCTGAATATGCAAAGCAGGTGATGCAATTAATTCCTGAAGCAAAAGAAGATAAAGAATGGGGACTTGACCATGGTGCATGGGTAGTGCTGAAGTTCCTTTTTCCCGAAGCGAAAATTCCTGTCTTTCAATTGAGCATTGATTACTATAAACCGCTGCAATATCATTTTGATTTGGCGAAACGACTAGCGTCACTAAGGGAAAAAGGTGTACTGATTATCAGCAGCGGAAATATTGTGCATAACCTTAGAAAATTTTTTGAGAACCCGGATGCAAAACCGTTTGAGTGGACGGTTGAATTTGATGAATGGGTAAAAAATAGAATCAATGCCCGCGATTTTCAGAGCTTGATTGACTATGAAAAGCATGGGGCATCAGCAAAACTTTCTGTGCCAACTCGGGACCATTACATTCCTATGATTTATTCGCTCGCATTGACAGATAAAATGGAGGATATTCATTTCACTAACGAAGAAACGATTGCATCTGTTAGCATGCGCGCTTTCCGAATCGGCTGAATACTTTCTCTTACTACCCTCTGACTCCCTAAAGGGAGAACTTCTTCTGCTTTTGCCCGGAAGAATTTCTCCCTTTAGGGGTAAGGGGTAAAGCGATGGGAGCAAAAGACCTTAGCCGAAATAGGGAACTCAAATTCTTTTAATTTCGCCTTTGAAATTTTCAAGGGTGGGAAAGAAGAAACAAAAAAGAAAATCTGTAAATGTTGCGCAGGCGCTTCAGCGCAAGCTGGCAAAGCAGCAGGGATTTTATGACGGGCGTTTTAAAGAAAAAACCGTCCGCGACAAAAAGAAAGAGTGGAAGAAAAAACTTTCGCGAAAAAAAGTAAAAATTGACGAATTAATTTAAGGATTAATTATGCCTGAACAGAAAAAACTTTTTCTCCTCGATGCTATGGCGCTCATTTACCGCGCCTATTTTGCTTTTGCTAATAATCACCGCATCAATTCGAAAGGACAAAACACATCGGCTGTTTTCGGTTTTACAACCACGCTGCTTGAAGTGCTGAAAAAAGAAAAACCAACGCACATCGCTGTTGCGTTTGACACTGCAGCACCCACTTCACGCCACGAAGAGTTTGCAGATTACAAAGCGCACCGCGATGAAATTCCTGAAGACCTCGCTTCAAATATTCCTCTTGTTGTTAAGCTGTGCGAAGCATTCAATATTCCGGTCATAGCCATGGATGGATATGAAGCGGATGATGTGATAGGCACGCTGGCAAAGAATGCGGAGAAAAAAGGTTTCGATACCTACATGATGACTTCCGACAAAGACTTCGGTCAGTTGGTGGATGAACATACTTTTATTTATAAGCCCGCTCGTGCGGGTGACAGTGCGCAGGTGCTTGGCGTAAAGGAAGTTTGTGCGCGATGGGAAATTGAAAACGTAGACCAGGTGCGCGACATCCTCGGGTTGATGGGCGATGCCTCTGATAATATTCCCGGTATTCGCGGAGTGGGGGAGAAGACAGCCATCAAGCTCATTAAAGAATTTGGCACGATAGAAAAACTTTTAAAAAACACGGATAAGCTGAAAGGTTCTTTAAAAGAAAAAGTGGAGAACGACAAAGACATGGCGGTGCAATCAAAACGCCTTGCAACCATCCAGATCGATGTTCCGGTGAAAATAAAATTGGAAGAGCTGGAATGGAAAGACTTGAACCGTGATGCGGTGAGAGAACTTTTCACCGAGCTTGAATTCCGCAGGCTGGCAGACCAGGTGCTGGGAGATAAGCCGAAACCTGTTTCGTCTCTTCTTTCATTTAATGGCGGTGGCGAGATAAAAAAGAGTGAGTCAAAAAAATCCTCGGCTTCGTCTCCTGCTCAAACAAGTTTATTCTGGACCAACGCTCCCGAAACCGTAGAAGTTGCGGCTCCTGTTGCAGAAGAAGAATTGACTCTTTTCCACGGTGAACCGGCAGCCGGCACTACGTTCAAAACGATAGCTGATGTCAAACATAACTACATCGTTGCGCAGACAGAAACTGAAAGAAAAGTATTGGTCAAAAAATTATCGGAGCAAAAAGAATTTTGTTTCGACACCGAAACCACTGGCACTGACCCTATCCGCGCAGATATTGTAGGGATGTCTTTTTCCTTCAAGTCATTTGAGGCATACTATGTTCCGGCACCTCCTGTTTACGATGCAGCTAAAGCAATTGTCAACGAGTTCAAAAAAGTTTTTGAAGATGAAAGCGTCAGTAAGAGCGGACAGAATTTAAAATACGACATGGAAATTTTGAGTCGCTATGGTGTTGAAGTGAAAGGAAAACTTTTCGATACCATGATTGCTCATTTTCTTGTTCACCCCGACATGAGTCATGGAATGGATGCCATGTCAGAAGCATTTTTAAAATATTCTCCCGTTTCCATCGAAACACTTATCGGCAAAAAAGAAAGAGGAAAAGAGCAGGGCAGCATGCGCGATGTTCCGTTGGAAAAAATTTCGGAATACGCTGCTGAAGATGCCGATGTCACACTTCAGCTCAAAGAAAAACTGGAGCCCATGCTGAAGCAGGCCGGAGTCAAAAAACTTTTTGAAGAAGTGGAGATGCCGCTCGTTTCAGTTCTCACCTCAATAGAACTCGAGGGAATCCGTCTCGATGCAAAAGTTCTTAAAGAACTTTCAGGTGAGCTCACCGAAGACATCATAAAAGCCGAAAGTGACATTCAGGGTATGGCAGGAGCGCAGTTCAATGTATCCTCGCCAAAACAAGTCGGGGAAATTTTGTTTAACGTAATGAAAATTTCTGACAAGCCGCCCAAAACAAAAACGGGACAATATTCCACCAGTGAAGATGTGTTGAGCAAGATGGAAAACAAGCATCCTATCGTCCGCAGGATTCTTGACTACCGCGAACTTGTCAAGCTCAAGAATACTTATGTAGATACGCTTCCCGACATGGTGAACCCGGCTACAGGAAGAATCCATACTTCGTTCAGCCAGGTAGTAGCAGTCACGGGACGATTAAGTTCCGACAATCCCAACCTGCAAAACATTCCCATCCGCACAGAGCGTGGGCGCGAAATCCGCAAAGCATTTATTCCGAGCGACAAAAATTGTGTTCTCCTCTCATCCGACTATTCACAGATAGAACTTCGCATCATTGCCGAGCTAAGCGGTGACCCGGGAATGCTCCACGCATTTACATCAGGAGAAGACATTCATTCAGCCACCGCAGCCCGCGTATATGGTGTCGATGCGAAAGCCGTCACGTCCGATATGAGACGCAACGCCAAGATGGTCAACTTCGGAATCATCTATGGCATTTCCGCGTTCGGTCTTGCTGAGCGGCTCAACATATCGCGCACCGAAGCCAAAGAAATCATTGAAAATTATTTCCGCCAGTACTCCGGTGTGCGCGAATTCATGGACGAAAGCATCGAGAAAGCCCGCAGCAAAGGATACGTGGAAACCGTGATGGGGCGCAGGCGCTACCTGCGCGACATCAACTCCGCCAACCAAACCGTGCGCGGGTTTGCCGAGCGCAACGCCATCAACGCGCCCATCCAGGGCAGCGCTGCAGACATGATAAAAATCGCCATGATAAACATACACCGCGAGCTGCAGCGCAAAAAGCTCAAATCAAAAATGGTGCTCCAGGTGCATGACGAACTCCTTTTTGACGTGCGCAAAGAAGAGCTCCCCGAAGTGCAAGCCCTGGTGGAAGAAAAAATGAAAACCGCCCTCCCCCTCAAAGTCCCCGTTGAAGTAAGCATAGGAACCGGCAATAACTGGCTCGAAGCGCATTAGGAATTATGAATGATGAATTCAGAATGCAGAATTAAAAAGTCCTTCTCCTTTGGAGAAGGATTTAGGATGAGGCGTTTTTGAAGACAACCCTTATTAATTCTCTCACTCTCCCGTCCCGCTTTCCGCTCGCAGGAGCTCCCCTCAATCGGGTCTATGCACGAAGATTCAGAATTCTTATAGCCTTGTAAAAATTTCATTTAATCTATCCGTCAGGGGTAGTGCTTTTGTCATTTGACTTAAGTCTCGTTGTTACCGGAGATTTAAAATAACCTAATTCATTTTTGATTTGTTCTGCTTCCTTTTGTTGTACATCGCTCCATTGTGTCAAGTTCATATAAGTCAAGTCTAACGAATGTCCTTTCCCTTTTTGATACGGGTCTGTTCCAATTCCAATGACAATATTTTTATCCCTATTTAATGAGCGGGCTACTAAACATCTTAAATGTAATTCTTTTCTTCCAAATTCTCTATCATCGTGAGGCCGAACCATTATAACATAAAGAGGTGAGTTTTCTAATTCGCTAGAAATAATTCGAGCTTTAACTTTTGGTTTTTCTATATTGCTATCAAGTACCTCCATTAAAAGTTTACTCATTTGGCGTCTGTCAATTCTTCTTTCTTTATTCATAAACCGAAGAGCAATTTCTAATTCTTCACGGCTTATTATATTAATTAAATTTTGTGTCTCAAAATCTGCCGTTAATCTTTCAATAAGCCCGTCCCATATGTAACTTATTTTATTTTCGGTTTTTTCTTTTAGATATTCTTCCGATTTAGAAAAGCTACTCCAGTATTCACCGTCCATTATTAGCAAGTCAACGTCATTAGGAACACTAAAGCGATTATGTAAATACATAGCTAAATAATCCTCGCCAGAAAAAACTACATGACGGATATGTTTATTTACGAAATCCTCTTTCGCTTTTAAGAATTCTATAAAATCAGCAATGGTATCAAGCTCATGAAGTACAATTTGAATAGAGCGTTCATCAAAAACGTGTACGAAACCCTTTCCAAAATCTCCAAGTTTTAATGAAAATCTTTCTCCTCTTCCAAATGCTACTGCGACTCGATAAATATTTCGTGTCTCTTTTTTTGGGAGTTTTAGTTTTGTTTTTTTATCTTTTAAAAGTATATCTTCCTTAAACTGTAGAATTCTCTCCGCTCCATAGATTTGGTCAACTGATTCGTTTATAGCTTTTCGTTCCCATCTTTCTGCATCTATGTCGTAATTTCCACTATCTTTTACAATAATCTCTTTAACTGAAAATATTATTATATCAGGGTCACATACTACCAATATGTCACAAAGTTCTTTACCTAATTCTTTACCGATAGGATTCGGAAAACTCCAAAAAGAAAGAAATGTGCTCCGACAAAGTTCTGATACGAATTTTTCTGTTGGTGTCATTACAATGTCAGGTTTTTCCGCTCTGCCAAAAGTATCAACTTAATCTTTCTTGGTCAGCACAGCCAAAATTGGGAGGAAGCATAGGGCTTTCGCGGGGTCGCCCTCTGCTTCAGTAACCCCAAGCTTGCTGCAACCCAGGCTGGTTGCTGCAGTTTGTAACCCCTTTTAGGTAACAAAAGGGCATGCAGGGGCAGTTTAATGGACAAAAAATGAAAACAGATGAGTGTTTGTATTTTTATTTGAAATTATTTCCCGACCCATGTATCTTTGTACATGGTAAATTGTGCTTAATAATTATTTGAGTTGAAAATAAAAAATTACACTTTCTTTTTTACTCGAGCGGGAATACTTTGCTTCCGGTTTATTTTTCTTGCAGGTATTTCTTCTGCGCAGAACACCCAGGTCGGTATTCCGTGGACGGGCGCTTATGGTATTACGCAAACTGTTCAGCAGATTATGGCGCAGGATACCGCGCAGGCAGCATACACAGGAAATGTTATTATTGCGCGTGAACATGAAACGCATTTGCATAAGTCAAACAATCCGGATGCGCCTAATGTGTCAAGGTATCCTGTTGGTGCAGGTAACCCTGATGAAGATACAAGGTCAAGTGTGCCTACACAGGCCATAGGTGCAAGTTTTCTTGCCGCAGCAATCAGCAATACGGTTGGATATATTCCACCTGACTGCAATGGCGCTGCCGGGCCAGCACAGATTCTTGCTGTGGCCAACGGGCGCATTCGCGTATTCAGCAAAGCGGGGGTTCTTGGCTCGCTTGATGTAACTACCGATGCATTTTTTACCTCGGTGCGAAACGGTTCCAGCATCAGCGACACGCACATCCGCTACGACAGGTTATCTGCAAAGTGGTTTGTTGTTGCTATCAACGTAGCTAATACAAACAACAGGGTTGTCATTGCAGCCAGCAGCGGGCCGACCATTACAAACGCATCGTCATTTACATTTTATTATTTCGATTTCACGCTGGTGTCTCCTGCCGGGGATAATGGAAAATTTCTTGACTATCCCACATTCGGTGTCGATGCAAATGCACTTTATATAGGAGGTGTTCGTTTCGACCCTAACAACTTTAACGGCTGCCCTGTCTTTGTTGTCAGAAAATCTTCTGTAACCGGTGTCGGGCCCATTGTTGTTACCGCTTTCAGAAATGCCGGCGGAACTTCTTCTGGTATTTATGTTCCGCAGGGAGTTGATAATGATGACCCCGCCGCAGCAGAAGGTTATTTCATCGGCACCGATGCAGGTGTTTACAGCAGACTGAATATTATCCGTGTGAGCACTCCGGGCGGCACACCGTCTATCACCACGCTTTCTCCCATCACCATCCCAACCAACAATAATCCTGTATTACAATATCACCAGGGAGCTGCGGCCAACAGGAGGTTAGATGGATTAGACGACCGGTTGTTTGCAGCACACATCATGAAAAACAAGCTTACCGGTGTTTCATCATTGTGGACATCGCACGCAACCAAAGTTAACAACGTAGGAACGGCATCGGGCACTATGGACCGCAATGCCGCGCGCTATTATGAAATCGGGAATCTCACCACTACACCCACGCTGCTGCAGGCAGGAACACAATTTGATGGTGCAGCAACTAACCCGCGCGGATTTTGGATATCGAGTATTGCCATGACGGGGCAGGGACATGCGGTGCTCGCATACAGCACTGCCGGAACTGCGAGTTATGTTAATGCAGGCGCATCTGGGCATTACAGTGTTGATGCAGCCGGCCTGTTGCAAGGTTACAGCTTGGCTACTGCCTCAAGCACGGCATACAACGTTCAGGCTACTGACGGCCAGCGCTGGGGCGATTTCTCCCAGGTTGTTGTTGACCCGACGGATAACATGACGCTATGGACATTCCAGGAATATTGCAACGCAACGAACTCATGGGGCGTTCGTGTCTTCTCGCTCAGGGCGCCCGCTCCTCCGCCCACCGCTTCTCTCAATGCATTACCCTTCGTTGGTATTTCGCCTTCCAATCCGTTAAGCGTTGTCGCCAGTTCCACTCCAAACAACACAGGATTCTTTGACCCGGGCGCTGATGCCGGAGGTCCGGGTTTTGCCAATCACATCACCGCTTCGACTACGGGAGGAATCACGATGAACTCCGTTTCCTTTGTTGACCCAACCCATGTTAATCTCAACATTAACACATCGGCAGCATCTGCGGGAACGTACACCATTACCATTACAAACCCTGACGGCCAGTCTACCACCATCTCCATCACGGTAGTGTCTGCGCTGCCGGTCGAATTGATTTCATTTAATGCCGCCATTGACGGTGATGCCTGTGTGCTTAGCTGGTCAACAGCATCCGAAAACAACAATGACTTTTTCGCTGCGGAAAAAAGCCTTGATGGTAACACTTTTGAAGAATGCGGAAGAGTGGGCGGAGCGGGCAATTCGTTGGTCATGCGTAACTATTCTTTCACCGATAAAAACCCTTACCCCGGGGTTTCCTTCTACCGCCTCCGCCAGGTTGACTTTGACGGAGCTACGGCTTTTTCCAGGGTAGTGGGGGTGTCGTTTGACAGGAATGATTTCTTCCTCATCAATGCGCACGCTGACTTCGAGAACCAATCCGTAATAATTTTTGTTAATGACAACGCAAACGAAACCATTGATTATCGCCTCACCGATGTTCCCGGGAAAACACTGTGCACCGGTTCCGTTGCGGCTTCAAAAGGAATCAATACATTCAGCATAAGCTGCAAAGACCTTTCACGAGGCATTTATTATTTGTCTCTTGCCGGCAGCACCAAAATTATTTCAGGAAAGATTTTTTATTAGCCGGCAGTTTTATCAGGCTTCCACTTCTCCAGAATTACTTTTTCCTTCCCATCCTTAGAATAAAACTAAGCTCATGTTCTCATTTTCTCATGATGTGCAGAAACCCATGAATATCTTTTGTTGCATTTGTGCAAAGATGACTGAAGTTCACGATGCCCGTATAGTAATACACTCCATCCGGACAATCTTTTCCTGAAGATTTATTTTTCCCATCCCAATTTACTTCTTTGTCATTAGTTTCAAAAACGAGATTGCCCCATCGGTTAAAGAATTTAATGTTGATGCCGCTGACATTTGAATATGCCGGACACTTCAATTGCATTTCAGCATTTGTAGCGAGGTTACATGGATGAAATAAATCATTGACACCATCGCTATTTGGGGAGAAGACGTTGGGAAGATTATAGATGAAATCAGTTTTCTCCATAGGGCATTGAAAAACGGTATCTACTTCCGTACTTACGCATAAACGGACATCATCTAAGATTAGCTCGGTAAACAATTGGGAAATATGCCCCCAATGAGTGAACTTAATAGTATGCGAATCAGATATAGCGTTAAATTCAATAATGAATCGCTTGCCAATGCCAAGCGGAGGCGGGGTTCGTCTTTCCCGTAGTAAAATGTTTCCGAAACCCACATCTACTGCAAATAAACCAGGGTAGAAATTGTCCTCACCACCCGCCCAGAATTCCAATATGTATTTTGTGCATGGCGTAAGCCCGGTTACGGTCTGTCGCAAACTAACCCCGACTGTATCACCATAACCAGGATAGCGAGCTACAGGGTATCCAGGAGGGATATCACTTACTACACAACCCGAAGTGATTAAACACGATTCATCATTCGTATCAGGAGAGCAAGCATCCCAAAACCAATTTCCAAAGTAAACTGCCTTAGTTCCTTCCGGAATGACGGAAAAAGTATTATTGACCAAGTGAGCATAAGTATTAATTCCACCCCCTGTGCATATCCAATTAGTGATATTACAGTTGTATGTTGTAGCATTAGGGCAAAAGAAAGTTCCAACTCCACACCCATTTTCAAAACCCCCGTTTAGAATTAGGTTATTAACGCCATTAGTTATGGGAGCATTTTGGTCGTAGCAGGAAACACAAGTTACTTGTCCTGCTGAATAGTTGCAGATTGTAAAACTAAATACGCCATAAAAAAAATATTTTTTCATTGCGTAAAGTTTTGCCTTGAAAAAAGATGTCCTCAAATGTACCTTTTTTCAGTACCATAAAAAATTCAGTTTTCAGGATAGACAATCTTTTTAATCCTTTCGCTGCTTTACGCATGGTTAAGCAAAAATTTACGAGTCAATTTCAGCAAGTGTCAATTTCTTACGCAAAAAGTTTTTCTCTTTTAATACATTTGACACCCTTTTAAAAACCAACCATGAGCAATAAAATCACACGAGGACAAACCCTCAACATTCCCGATAATCCAATCATCCCATTCATAGAAGGCGATGGCACCGGGCCCGACATATGGCGCGCATCCGTCCGCGTTATGGATGCAGCTGTAGAAAAAGCATACAACGGCAAAAGAAAAATAGAATGGAAAGAAGTCCTTGCAGGGGAAAAAGCATTCAACAAAACCGGCAACTGGCTGCCCGATGAAACGCTGGACGCATTCAGGGAATATTTGGTCGGCATAAAAGGGCCGCTTACCACGCCCGTTGGCGGAGGCATCCGCTCACTTAATGTGGCCTTGCGGCAGATACTGGATTTGTATGTGTGTCTTCGACCTGTGCGGTGGTTCAAGGGAGTCCCTTCTCCCGTAAAAAACCCGGGTGCTGTGGATATGGTCATCTTCCGCGAGAACACCGAAGATATTTATGCGGGCATTGAGTACGCTGCCGGCTCCCCCGAGGCGCAGAAAGTTCTCAACTTCATTGCCGAAGAGTTTCCAAAAGATTTTTCTAAAATCCGTTTCGGCACCAAAGAAAAATCTGCCGAGTTCTGGAAAATGGTTGGCGCACCCAATGCAAAGGAAGATGTGCTTGTTGGCGTTGGCATCAAGCCTGTAAGCTGGAGCGGAAGCACGCGATTGATGCATTCTGCAATTTCTTACGCTTTGTTATACAAGCGGAAAAGCGTTACCATCGTTCACAAAGGCAACATAATGAAATTCACCGAAGGCGCTTTCCGCGACTGGGGATATGCTGTTGCTGAAGAATATTTTCCTGGGAAAGTTTATACATGGAAGCAATGGGAGAAAACCAAAAAAGAAAAAGGAGAAGATGCAGCCAATGCAGAACAGAAGCAGGCGCTAGCTTCGGGAAAACTTTTGATTAAGGATGCCATAGCTGATATAGCCCTGCAGCAAGTGCTTACCCGTCCCGATGATTTTGATGTGATTGCTACGCTCAATCTCAATGGCGATTATTTGTCCGATGCGCTTGCTGCACAAGTTGGAGGAATAGGAATTGCTCCGGGAGCGAATATAAATTACATCACCGGGCATGCCATTTTTGAAGCTACACATGGTACTGCTCCCAAATATGCAGGGCAGGATAAGGTGAATCCCGGCTCGGTGATTCTCTCCGGTGCGCTCATGTTTGAATACATGAAATGGGATGAAGCCGCTCAACTCATTTACAAGGGGCTTGAAAAATCCATTGCAGCCAAACGCGTCACATACGATTTTGAACGTCTTATGGAAGGAGCAACACTTTTGAAATGTTCTGAGTTCGGAGATGAGATTATAAAGAATATGTAAAAAAGGAATTCACGCAGAGGCGCGGAGAAATAATACGCAAAGGGCGCTAAGAAACATGACAGAGAATGAGATTTCGTACAAGATTATTGGCGCAGCAATTGAGCTGCATAAAAAACTTGGCCCGGGATTATTAGAATCTGTTTATGAAAATGCGCTTGCGTATGATTTACGTGAAATCAGCTTAAAAATTCTTCAGCAGGTTCCCATGCCTTTGATTTATAAAGAAGTTAAAATGGAAGCGGGTTTCAGACTTGACCTGCTTGTTGAAGACAAAGTAATAGTTGAAATAAAATCTGTAGAAATACTTGCTCCGGTTCATTACTCACAACTGCTGACGTATCTTCGCTTGAGCAATAAAAAATTAGGACTCTTAATTAATTTTAATAGCGAGGTTCTAAAGAGCGGAATACATAGAATTGTAAATAACCTTTAGCTCTGCGACCTTTGCGACTTCGCTTTGCGTCTCTGCGTGAAAAACATTTAACCCCATGAAGAAACCATCCCGTTTCACCGATTCATGGAAGGACGTTTTCACATTTTCGGCGGGGGAGAAGCGGGGTATTTATGTACTGCTCATTATCATTCTGATTTTAGCAGGAGCCATTTGGTTTTACCGCTACTATCCTCCTGCATTTCCAAAAGAAGATTATAGCGCATTTGAAAAAGAAGTGGACGAATTTCTTGCAGCGCAGGCACAACATGATTCATTAAAACCAAGTGCTCAAGTAACTGAAAAAGATTTTTCTCCTAAGAAATCTTCCATCATTTACTTTGATTTTGACCCGAATAATATCTCCGCGGAAAGATGGAAGCAATTAGGGCTGAATAACGGTCAGATTCGTGCCATAAATAATTATCAATCTAAAGGTGGAAAATTCAGAAAGAAGGAAGACTTTAAAAAGATGTATGTCATTTCTGAAAATGATTATGCGCGACTGGAACCATATATTAAAATAAAAGAACAACAGCACGATACGACAAAGTATGGCGAGAAAAAATCTTTTACTCTTGTAACAACACACCCTGCGATACATATTGACATTGGGATTGCCGATACAGTGGAACTGCTGGCGGTAAAAGGAATCGGGCCTTCGAGAGCAAGAGGAATATTTAAATACAGGCAGTTGCTTGGAGGATATTATTCCGTCAATCAGTTGCGTGAGGTCTACGGAATTGACTCTGCTGCATATGCTGAAATTGCAGAACAGGTTTTTATCAAAGACGTCAGTAACATTAGCAAAATAAATATTAACACGGCAACGTCTGAGCAAATGAGCAAGCATCCGTACATCAGGAAAAAACTTGCTGAAATTATCGTCAGGTACAGGAATCAGAATGGAAACTATAGTGATATTGCTGCAATAAAGAAAATGCCTTTGGTGAATGACTCATTATATTTTAAACTTGCACCGTACTTAAAAGTGGAATAAAAAGTTATACGTTATAAGTTACACGAAGAGATATTAATGCCTTTTCGTATAACATATAACATATAACATATAACTTTCAATCAATGCCGGTAAAGGAAAAATTGTCAATTGAGGAGCGCATCAAAAGTGCTGTTCGTGACGTTCCAGATTTTCCCAAGCCGGGAATATTATTTAAAGACATCACTCCCATACTGAGCAACCCGATTTTATGCGAGGAAATTGAAGAGGAATTTTTAATTGTGTTTGATGAGATGGATATTGATGCGATTGCAGGAATAGAAAGCCGCGGATTTTTATTCGGTATGAGCTTGGCAAAACAGCTTTCGGTTCCTTTTGTTCCCGTTCGCAAAAAGGGAAAGCTTCCTTACAAAACCATTGCTTACGAATATGAACTGGAGTACGGGGCTTCCATAATAGAAATGCATACCGATGTAATTACAAAAGGAATGAATGTTTTGATTCATGATGATCTTCTTGCAACGGGAGGAACAGCAGCGGCAACAGCGGAACTGGTGAAGATGCAGGACGCAAAAGTTGCCGGCTTTGCATTTATAGTTGAACTGGATTTTCTGAACGGGAGGAAAATGCTTGAGAAATACAAGGGTGAAATAATTTCATTGGCACATTATAATTGAACATGGATTTTAATCAGACAGAAAATCAGAAGCTGATTGCCGAAGCGATAAGGAAATTTGGCGAGGCACATATCCGCCCTCACGTAATGGAATGGGATGAGGCGCAGCATTTCCCGGCAGACTTGTTTCACAAAATGGGAGAAATAGGTCTGATGGGAGTGATTATTCCGCAGGAATATGGCGGTGCAGGACTTGGCTATCTTGAATATGTGACTGCAATTTCTGAGATCGCTAAAATCTGCGGAAGCATCGGCTTGTCTATGGCGGCACATAACTCGCTTTGTTCAGGTCATATACTTGAGTTCGGGAATGAAACACAGAAGAAAAAATATCTCACCAAGCTTGCTACCGGCGAATGGCTTGGTGCATGGGGACTGACCGAACCCGGTACCGGCTCCGATGCAGCCAATATGATGTGCACTGCCGTTCGCGATGAGGATTATTGGGTTATCAACGGAACCAAATCCTGGATAACCCATGGTAAGTCGGGCAATGTTGTTGTGGTGATTGTCCGCACGGGAGAAAAAGGAAATACACGGGGCATGACTTCTTTTATTGTGGAAAAAGGAACTCCGGGATTTTCTGCCGGAAGAAAGGAAAACAAGCTCGGTATGCGTGCATCAGAAACGACAGAACTGATTTTTGACAGCTGCCGTGTTCACAAGGATAGTATGATGGGAAAAGAAGGTGAAGGATTTCAGCAAGCCATGAAGGTATTGGATGGAGGACGCATCTCCATTGCGTCACTTGCACTTGGAATTGCAAAGGGTGCCTTTGAGGCATCGGTGAAATATTCTAAAGAGCGCAAACAATTCGGCAAACCGATTTCAGAATTCCAGGGAATCTCTTTTAAGCTGGCCGATATGGCGACACAGATTGAAGCAGCCGAACAGCTCACCATGCAGGCAGCCGATTTGAAAAACCGTGGTGAAAAAGTAACTCAATACAGCGCTATGGCAAAGTATTACGCATCTGAAGCGGCAGTACGTATTTCGACAGATGCCGTGCAGATTTTTGGCGGCTATGGCTATACCAAGGATTTCCCGGTAGAAAAATACTACCGCGATTCAAAGCTATGCACCATTGGCGAAGGCACCTCGGAAATCCAAAAAATGGTGATTGCGAGAGAAATTTTAAGAAAAGTTTGATATTCAGGCTCTATGCTTATATTTGCGCTCCCAAATTGAAAAAAATGCTTATTGTACCCATTAAAGAAAACGACACGATTGATAAAGCGCTCAAAAAATTCAAAAAGAAATTTGAGAAAACAGGAGTAGTGCGCGAACTGAGGAGCCGCCAGGGTTTTGAAAAGAAATCCATTACCAGGCGCCAGCAAGTGCTCAAAGCCATTCACCGTGCCAAGATGAACCCCCCGAAATAATTCTTCATTCGCCCTGGCGAAATTTTTTTTATCTTTACACTGATATTTTCAGTGTGTTCGAAGTAACAAACATATAGTTGAATCCGTTCCTAAGGAGCGGATTTTTTATTGCAATAATATGTCGTCACAAAGTTTTATACGTTACCTGAGTTATGAAAAGCGGTATTCAAACTATACAGTGACGGCATATCAGAATGACTTCCTTCAGTTTGAAAATTTTCTAAAAGACCAGTACGGAATAGATGAGCCGAAGGATGCCGAGCATACTATGATTCGCTCGTGGCTGGTTCATCTTATGGAACATGAAGGCAAGGGTCAGAACAGCAAAATCAGTGCGCGTTCTGTCAACAGAAAAATTTCAGCGTTGAGGACGTTCTACCGTTTCCTTTTGAAAAACAAAAAAATCAAGCACGACCCGATGCTGAAAATCATCCGCCCTAAAGAAGCCAAAAAGCTTCCGGTTTTTTTGGATGAATCCCGCACGGAAATGCTGTTGGACAAAGCAGATTTTGGAGAAGGTTTTCCTGCGCAGCGCGACCGCCTGATTCTTGAAATGTTTTATGCTACCGGCATGCGCGTATCAGAGCTTTGTAATATCCGCGAGCAAAGCATCAACATGTCTGATTGTTCAATTAAAGTTCTTGGAAAGAGAAATAAGGAGCGCATCATTCCATTTACAAAAGTCATGAAAGACCTGATTTCGGAATATCGTTCCGAGAAAAAAAAATGCGGCTTTAATGACAATTATTTTTTTGTAACCGATGAAGGAAAAAAAACCTATTCCAAATTTGTGTATCGCTTGACGAATAAATATTTGAGCGCTGTTTCCACGGCAGACAAAAAAAGCCCGCATGTATTGCGGCATACGTTTGCAACGCATATGTTGAATAACGGTGCTGATATAAACTCCATTAAAGAAATTCTGGGCCACGCAAGCTTAGCAGCAACGCAGGTCTACACGCATAACACTATTGAAAAATTAAAAAAAGTTTATAAACAAGCTCATCCACGAGCGTAAAAAAACAAGTTATACGTTATACGTTATATGAAAAATAGCGTAAGCGTATAATTAATAACATATAACTTATAACTAATCATTATGGAAATCAGAATTCAATCCGTTCATTTTAATGCAGACTCAAAACTGCTCGGCTACATCCAGGAAAAAGTGGACAAACTTGTACACTACTACGACCGGATTATTGCCGGAGAAATTATTTTAAAGCTGGATAAATCGGCTGACCTGCACAACAAAATAGTACACGTCAAACTTCACATTCCGGGCAACGATATTTTTGTTGAAGAAAAGGGACGCTCCTTTGAAGAAGCCACGGACATTGCCGTTGACGTGCTGGCAAGGCAAATCAAGAAGCACAAAGAGAAAATGCGCAGAATGTGATTTGCTGTATTTAATATGGAAGCAACGGGTGGGTAAGGCAAGGCACGCTCTTCTTTCGTTTGTTAAATATAATTTTACCTTTGCCGCACTATTAATTATTAATTAAATTAAATTATGAAAACAGGTACCGTTAAATTTTTCAACCGCAGCAAGGGCTACGGATTTATTATGCCGGATGACGGAGGCAAAGAAATTTTTGTCCACCAGACTGGTCTTACCGAGCCCATTACCCAGAACGACAAAGTGGAATATGAAGAAGCAGAAGGTAAGCGGGGCATCAATGCAGTGAACGTTAAAAGAGTTCAGTAATTGTATCCGCATTGCTTAAAAAAACCCTTCCGAAAACGGAGGGGTTTTTTGTTTGCATCCCTCACAAATTTCGTATCCTATATTTCAAATCTTTTTCTAAACTTGCACCTCGAAAATTTTTTTCTTCTCCGTGGAAAAAACGTATGCATTAGAGAGCCAGAGCCGGTTTGCGGCTAAAGTTTCCGATTATTCCCAATTGATAAAATTGCGTTTATCGATGCTTGTTGTTTTTTCTGCAGCAGTTGGATATCTTCTTGGTTTAAAAGGCCCGCTTGACTGGAATATTCTTTTGCTGGTTCTTACAGGAGGAACGTTGGTAACTGCATCGTCCAATGGGTTCAACCAGGTAATAGAGCGCGATACCGATAAGCTGATGAATCGCACCTCGGGAAGACCCATTCCGGCAGGCAGAATGAGTGTTTCAGAGGGAATCATTTCATCGTTCATAATGGGCGCTGCAGGCATTTTGCTCCTGTGGATATTTGTGAATCCCCTTACAGGGATGCTCTCGTTGGTTTCTCTTCTGCTGTATACACTTGCATATACTCCGCTTAAAAAATCTACACCGCTTGCTGTGTTTGTGGGAGCTATTCCCGGTGCTATGCCACCGCTTATTGGGTGGGTAGCTGCTACCGGAAGTATAGAACCTGCAGCTGTTGTTTTATATGCGCTGCAATTCATTTGGCAGTTTCCGCATTTCTGGTCACTGGCATGGGTACTCGATGAGGACTACAAACGCGGGGGATTTAAAATGCTTCCATCACCCGATGGAAAAGGAAAGCGCTCTGCCTTTCAGACCATGGTTTATACTCTTAGCTTGATACCTCTGGCATTATTGCCCCGGTATTTCGGAGTGGGAAATATATTTTCAACGGTGATTCTTATTGCCTGCGGAATATATTTTTCATACCAGGCAATACAGCTTTACCGCACTTCTTCAGACCAGGCAGCTACGCGGCTGATGTTCGGTTCATTCTTTTACCTGCCCCTTACGCAGATTGCAATGCTCATAGGAAAAATGTTTTCATAATTCAACTTAACTCTGATTTTTTGTCTCCGAACCCCAAACCATTTACTCCCAACTAAAATATGATGGCAGCAACGTATACTGGTTCCCCGCAACGGTATGAACGGGTCAGCACCCGTAAGTTCATGCTTTGGCTGGGAATTGTGAGTATCGTTATGCTGTTTGCGGGACTTACCAGCGCTTACATCGTAAGGCAGGGTGAAGGCAAGTGGGTGAACTTTGAATTGCCCAGCCTTTTTATGGTAAGCACAACGCTGATTGTTCTTAGCAGCGTTACTCTGCAATGGGCTCTGATTTCTGTAAAGAAGAATAACCTGGGTAGAATGAACCTAGCGCTGGTGCTTACGGCAGTTTTCGGCCTTGGGTTTGTTTTGTTTCAATATCTCTCATGGAAGCAATTGGTTGGAGGCGGAATTTACTTTGTGGGCGCGGTGAAAGACATCAATATGAATTACCAGTACATAAAGGCGGGTACCGAAAACCCTGCTGACGTTCAGAACGTAGCGGGTTCGTTTCTATATGCGATAACCGGTTTACATATTGCGCATGTGCTGGGCGGATTAATTGCTTTAACTGTTGTACTTTGGCGCGCAGCACTGAAAAAATATTCTGTTTCCAATTATGAAGGTATATCACTCTGCGCAATCTACTGGCATTTTCTTGATGGCTTATGGATTTATTTATATTTGTTCCTGATTTTTATCCGCTGATTTTTTTGGTATAACCGATAACGTATAACGATTCTATGTCTCAAGCACACGCAGCAACAGCAACAGCATCCACTGAAGAAGTATGGGGCGGAGGGCATTCTCCGTTCAACGTTCGCTGGGGAAAATTGTATATGTGGATTTTCCTGATTTCCGATGCGTTTACATTTTCGAGTTTACTCGTTGCATACGGAACGCTTCGCCACCGCTTCAGTGAAATATGGCCTACACCTGGAGAAGTGTTTACTCACTTCCCATTTATTCACCACCATGTGCCATTGGCATATGTAGGGTTGATGACCTTCATCCTCATCATGAGTTCGGTAACCATGGTTCTTGCCGTTGATGCCGGGCACCAGATGAATAAAAAAGGAGTGAAGCTATGGCTCGGACTCACCATCGTGGGAGGCTTAATGTTTCTTGGCTCACAGGCATGGGAATGGTATCATTTTATTCACGGAAGCGAAGGCGGTTCTTATTACCTGGCTGACGGACGTTTGGCGCGCACCGATGATTTAGAGCCGGGTGTTTTGAAATTTCATGGCGGCGGAATGGTGGAAGGTGCAGAGGCGCAGGTTCTGATTGCAACGGCAACAAAACATGTTCATGGAGCAAACCTTATAGGAAACGAATATGGAGCAACACCGCTGTTCGGTGATTTCTTTTTCTTCATCACCGGCTTTCACGGTTTTCACGTTTTCAGCGGGGTGGTGATTAATACCATTGTGCTGATAGTGGTTTCGCGCGGGTTTCTTGAGCGAAAAAAGGACTACGAGCTTGTGGAAAAAGTAGGACTCTACTGGCACTTCGTTGACTTAGTGTGGGTCTTTGTATTTACCTTCTTTTATCTTGTTTAATTCATTCTTCTATCTAAACTCCAAACCTCAAACTTAAAACCAAAATGTCAGAAGACGAAGATATCGTAGGACAGGACATTCACCACGAACATGTTTCGCATGAAGCCATTGAGAAGGCACACAGCGGGCTGAATACAAAAGTTATCTGGAGAGTATTCTGGATACTGCTGGCAGTGACCATTTTTGAAGTGCTCATTTCATTTTCGGGTATTCCACATACCATACTGATATGGACTTGGGTATTTCTTACACTTGTTAAGGCATATTTTATTGTGGGATTTTTTATGCACCTCAGGTTTGAAAAAATTCCGATGATATATTCTTTAATGTTACCGTTTTTTCTTATTGTATATTTAATATTCATTGCGCTCTACGAAGGCGTTGCACTGGGACACACTCCCTACTAAATTAATCCATGAAAATTTCAACGCTGGGAAAAATTGCCATTGTTCTCAGCATCCTTATTTTTCCTATGGTTTTCTTTTTGATTCTCTCAAAAGGAAAAAACAATTACAAGCATCTTGATTTTTTCGGGCCGAAAGAAGTAAATGTTTCAGGAGATACTGCCTATTTTACCGTTCCCGATTTCCGGCTTATCAATCAAAACGGAGATACGATTTCGCAAAAAAGTTTAGAAGGGAAAATCTACGTTGCAAATTTTTTCTTCGCTTCCTGCCCGGGCGTTTGTCCCAAAATGACCGATGAAGTGAAACAGGTGCAGGATGAATTCAAAAAGAATAATGACGTTTTGTTTATCTCTCATACAGTCGATCCGGAACACGATTCATTGCCGGCTTTAAAGGCGTTTGCTGAAAAGCATGGAGCAGATTTAACAAAATGGTTTTTTGTGACGGGAAACCGCGATTCGATTTACAATCTTGCCATTAA
Source organism: Bacteroidetes bacterium 2013_40CM_41_45 (assembly GCA_002215675.1). GTDB lineage: Bacteria > Bacteroidota > Bacteroidia > AKYH767-A > 2013-40CM-41-45 > 2013-40CM-41-45. The sequence continues at coordinate 229,973 of NGFH01000001.1, forward strand.
AGGATACCTGGTACCTGCTGCCGAAGATGCCCGCGCTGAAGGCGGATTTCTGCACAGCCAGGATTTGCTTTTAGTGGATAAAGAAAAAAGAATACGCGGCATTTATGACAGCATGGAGCCCGAAGAAATCAAACGTCTTAAAGATGAAATCAAAGTGCTGCTTTACGAGTATAAAAAGAAAAAATGATTGGGGAGAGTTGTCGAAAATGTTTTTTCTGCCTTTGCTACCCTCTGACTCCCTAAAGGGAGAACCCCCTCCTGCGCAATTGAGCCCAGATTCCCCTTTAGGGGTAAGGGGTGTGCGGTGGGATAAAAATGAACCAAAAACATTTTTGAGATGGGACAAATGATTCCGGCATCTTCTGAAAAAAATATTTTCAGAATTATTTTTTCTGTATCACTGCTGGTATTGATTCTTGTTATAATACTGAACAGGAAAATTCTTCCTCGCCCTGAAGTTCCGCCATCATTTATTTATTTTCTGCCAAAGCTTAATGCTATCATTAATGCAACCTGCACGGTGTTGCTGCTTACCTCTTTTTATTTCATCAGGCGGAAAAAAATTTATATTCATAAGCGGCTTAATATCACAACCTTTTTTCTGTCGTCACTGTTTCTTATTTCGTATGTGGTATATCATTACTTCGCTGATGAAACTAGATTCCCGGCTGACAACCCGTTGCGTACGCTTTATCTGGTCATCCTCACTTCTCATATTATTCTTGCCGCCCTTGTGCTGCCATTGATTCTCATTTCATTTTATCGCGGATTGAATATGCAGGTGGCAAAACACAAAAAAATTGTAAGATGGGCTTTCCCCATCTGGCTTTATGTAACAATTACCGGCGTAATTGTGTATCTCATGATTTCGCCTTACTATAAATTTTAGCCAAAAACCTTATTGACCGCTGGCGTATAAGTGGTAGTATCTTCTTATCTTTGCATTAAATAATTAAGTAATGAAAAAGTTTATAATCAGTTTGGTTTTCAGTATGTCTCTGCTGATGTTTTTTCAAACAGACACCAACGCGCAGTGTGCTATGTGCAAACGCATAGCTCAGACAGACAAGGAAAATAAAACGTCTGATAAAGGCCGCAGCCTCAACAATGGCATTCTCTATCTTCTTTCCATCCCATACCTGATAGGCGCTGCCGGTGCCATTGCGTGGTATAAGAACAGGAAAAAAACAGGCAACTGATTTTTCAATACCCGGATTTATCGCTTTAAAAGAAAGTAGATTTTTTCAATGAATCGCCTCCGGAATATCTATGATTCAAAGACGCTGACTGCACGTTTACAACAGGAACCATTTCAGCGGATTACACTTTCATTCTATCGCTATGTAAAAATTGAAACCCCTTTTGCTTTTCGTGATGAGTTGTACGAAGCATTTTCTTCGCTCGGAGTTTTGGGAAGGATTTATGTGGCCACAGAAGGCATCAATGCACAACTTAGCGTGCCTGAAAATAGTTTTTCCGCATTTTGGAATTACCTGGATAATCATGAGAAGTTTTCCGGAGTTGCTTTAAAAACTGCCGTTGAGGACAATCGTTTTTCTTTCATCAAGCTTAAAATAAAAGTACGGAATAAAATTCTGGCAGACGGACTGAATGATGACACTTTTGATGTAACTAAAACAGGAGCACATCTTTCTGCCAAAGAATTTAATGCCGCAATGGAAAATCGCGAAACCATTGTTGTAGATATGCGAAACAATTACGAAAGTGAAGTGGGATATTTTAAGGGAGCCATTTTGCCCGATACGGATACATTTAAAGAAACACTGCCGAAAGTTGTAGAGATGTTATCTGGAAAAAAGAATAATAAAATTCTTTTGTATTGCACAGGTGGAATCCGTTGCGAAAAGGCAAGCGCATACTTGAAGCATGTGGGTTTCACCGATGTAAACCAATTGGGTGGAGGAATCATTCAATATACACACCAGGTTCGCGAGCAAAACCTTGAAACAAAGTTTATCGGAAAGAATTTTGTGTTTGATGACCGACTTGGCGAACGAATTACGGATGATGTCATTAGCCATTGTTACCATTGCGGCACAAAATCAGATATACATAGAAATTGTGCTAATGTTCAGTGTCATGAACTTTTTATCCAGTGCGAAGATTGCGCTACGGAGATGCATGGATGCCATTCTGATGAATGTAAAGCGGTTTTCGAGGCAAGTTTGGCTGATTAGATTTCGCGCTTTATATTTGCACTCAGTTCTTTAAATCACTTATCACGAAAGGTGGAGGGATACGCCCTATGAAACCTTGGCAACCAATCCCGTTAATTCGGGGGAACGGTGCCAAATCGTAATGAGATAAGTCAGAGAAATATTGAAATTATTAAAATCAAAATATAAATCTCCTCTGACAACCAGGGGAGATTTTTTTTACACGAATGTCAGACATAAAAAAAATATTGGAAGAGCGCATCCTCGTCATTGACGGGGCGATGGGGACTATGATTCAGCAGCACAAGTTGAGTGAGGCGGATTATCGCGGCTCGCGTTTTGCCAATTGGGAACATGACCTGAAAGGCAACAACGATTTGCTGTGCCTTACACAGCCCGATATTATTAAAAACATCCATCTTCAATACCTGGGTGCAGGTGCCGACATTATTGAGACTAACACTTTTAACGCCCAAAAAATTTCACTTGCCGATTACCACATGCAGGAGCTGGCGTATGAAATAAATTTTGAAGCAGCGAAAATTGCCCGTTCGGCTTTAGATGAGTTTAAACAACAGCCCCGTTATGTGGCAGGCGCCCTTGGTCCAACCAATAAAACCCTTTCGCTTTCTCCTGATGTAAATAATCCCGGCTTTCGCGCGGTGACGTTCGATGAGGTAGTTGAAGCATACAGCGAGCAGGTAAAAGGTTTGATTGATGGTGGAGTAGATTTACTTTTGGTTGAAACCATTTTCGATACGCTTAATGCGAAAGCAGCGCTCTTTGCTATTCAGAATATTTTTGAGGAGAGACGAATCGAATTGCCTGTAATGGTTTCAGGAACAATTACTGATGCCAGTGGAAGAACGCTGAGCGGGCAAACCGTTGAAGCGTTTTTGAATTCGGTCTCTCATGTAAAGTTGCTAAGCATCGGTCTCAATTGTGCATTGGGAGCGAAAGAGATGAGACCGTACCTCGAGGAGCTGTCTGCAAAAGCCCCATTTTTTATTTCGTGTTATCCAAACGCGGGCTTGCCGAACCAGTTTGGTGAGTATGATGAAACACCGGAAACCATGTGCCTGCAGATTGATGATTTTCTTGCAAGCGGGTTCATTAATATTGTTGGTGGGTGTTGTGGCACAACGCCGGAGCATATTAAGCATATTGCAGAACACGCGAGAAAAACTCCTCCAAGAAAAATTCCGAAGACAGAGCCTTATTTGAGATTGAGCGGGCTGGAAGCGGTTACGCTTCGTCCCGATTCTAATTTTATGAATGCGGGAGAACGCACGAACGTAACGGGTTCACGCAAATTTGCAAAGCTGATTCTTGATGGTAAGTATGATGAAGCGCTTTCCGTAGCACGCGAGCAAGTGGAAGGAGGCGCCCAGGTGATTGACATTTGTATGGATGAAGGTATGCTTGATGCCGTTGATGCAATGACAAAGTTCTGCAATTTGATAGCGGGCGAACCGGATATCTCTAAAGTTCCCATCATGGCTGACTCTTCAAAGTTTCATGCCATTGAAGCGGGATTGAAGTGTATCCAGGGAAAAGGGATTGTGAATTCCATTTCGCTTAAAGAAGGCGAGGAAGTTTTTATTCAGCATGCGAAGACGGTTAAGAAATACGGAGCAAGTGTTATCGTTATGGCATTTGATGAACAAGGGCAGGCCGATTCTCTGGAAAGAAGAATTGAAGTTTGCTCACGTGCTTATAAGATTCTCACAGAGAAAGTCGGCTTTCCTCCGCAGGATATAATTTTTGACCCGAATATTTTTCCTGTCGCAACAGGAATGGAAGAGCATCGCAGAAACGCGCTCAACTATTTTGAGGCAACGAAGTGGATAAAGAAAAATCTTCCTCTTGCAAAGGTGAGTGGTGGAGTAAGCAACGTTTCGTTTTCATTTCGTGGAAATGATATGGTTCGCGAAGCAATTCATTCAGCATTTCTGTATCATGGAATAAAAGCAGGCATGGATATGGGTATTGTTAATCCGTCACAGCTACAGGTATATGATGAAATCCCTAAAGAGCTTTTAGAACTTGTTGAAGATGTTTTGCTTGACAGGCGGGAAGACGCAACAGAAAGATTGGTCACCTACGCGGAAACCATTAAGGGAAAAGGAAAGCAGAGAGATGTAAAGGATGAAGAGTGGCGCAAGGGAACGCTGCAAGAACGGATTACGCACTCACTGGTAAAAGGAATTACGGATTACATCGAAGAAGATGCAGAAGAAGCGAGAAAAAATTCTGCCAAAGCGATCGAAGTGATTGAAGGACCGCTAATGAACGGAATGGGAGTGGTCGGGGATTTATTCGGAAGTGGAAAAATGTTTTTGCCACAAGTGGTAAAGAGCGCCCGCGTCATGAAGAAAGCTGTGGCACACCTCACTCCTTATATTGAAGCCGAAAAAGTAAAAGGTACAGCTAAAGGGAAAATAGTTCTTGCTACAGTGAAAGGCGATGTGCACGACATAGGGAAAAATATTGTAGGAGTAGTGCTTGCCTGCAACAATTATGAAATTATCGACCTGGGCGTGATGGTTCCCTGCGAAAAAATATTGGAGACAGCAAAAAGAGAAAAGGCAGACATTATTGGGTTAAGCGGACTTATCACACCGTCACTCGATGAGATGGTGCACGTAGCCAAAGAAATGGAACGACAAGAGTTTGATATTCCCTTGCTGATTGGTGGAGCCACGACTTCAAAAGTTCACACGGCGGTGAAGATTGAACCCAATTATAAATTCCCGGTTGTGCATGTGAACGATGCATCTCGGAGCGTGCCTGTTGTCGGAAATCTCGTTTCAAAAGCGCTGCAAAAAGATTTTGTGAATTCGGTTCGTGGTGAATATGAAAGAATACGGGAACAGAATAAAAAAATATCAGGGCAGAATATTTACCTCTCGTTAAAGGAAGCGAGAGAAAATAAATTTTTATTGAACGGAGCGCCATATGTGCCTGTGAAACCAACTTTCATAGGGAATAAGGCATTCAAAAAATATCTCCTTGAAGAAATTGCAAAGTATATTGATTGGACTCCCTTCTTCCACAGTTGGGAACTGAAAGGTTCGTATCCGAAAATATTCGAAGACAAAGAAAAAGGAATTGAAGCGAAAAAACTTTTCGATGATGCACAGGCCATGCTGAAAAAAGTTTGTGACGGAAAATGGCTGCAGGCGAATGCCGTAATAGGATTTTATCCTGCTAATTCTTTTGGAGATGATATTTATCTTCAAAACCGAAAAGAAGAAATAGTGCTGCATACTATACGGCAGCAAACTAAAAAACCGGACCAGCATCGCAATATTGCCCTTGCAGATTTTATTTTACCAGTACCCCAAACAGATTACATAGGGGCATTTGCAGTTACGACAGGAATCGGCATTGAAAAAAAGTTAACGGAGTTTGAAAAAAATCATGATGACTATTCCGCCATCATGTTGAAAGCGTTAGCCGACAGGTTAGCTGAGGCATTTGCGGAATTGATGCATGAAAAAGTGCGGAAAGAATTGTGGGGTTTCGCTAAGGATGAACATTTATCGAACGAAGAATTAATCAAAGAAAAATACCAGGGCATTCGCCCTGCTCCCGGTTATCCTGCGCAGCCGGACCATACAGAGAAGAAAATTATTTTTGATTTGCTTGAAGTGGAAAAGAATACCGGAATTACTTTAACAGAAAGCATGGCAATGTACCCGACTGCCGCAGTTAGCGGGTTATATTTTTCACATCCCGACTCGCATTATTTTGGCATAGGCAAAATCCAGCGCGACCAGGTAGAAGATTACGCAAAGAGAAAAAATATGAGCGTGGAACAAATGGAGCGGTGGTTAGGAAGCGTGCTGGCTTACTGACAAATCCTTTTCAGAAATATCATTTCTCGTTCTGAAGTCAAGGCGCTTCATTTCAATTACGTCAAGGCTGTAAAATCCAAACTCTTCCACAACTTTTCCGGTGATGAGGTAACAACCTTTCCCCATGAAAGGAAATTTCTTCAGCACATCGGGAAAATGTGTAGTGTCAATCCACTTTCCCTCTTTATCAAGAAAAGTTCCGAAGCACATTTCTTCACCACGCCTTGTACGGGTTCTTTTCCGGGTAACAGAATAACCGATAATAGAAACCGTTTTTCCAAGATGGCTTTTTAATTGAGCCACTTCAGGCACGTGCTCCCCTTCTCCTTTGGAGAGGGGGCCGGCGGGGAACGAGGCGATTAATTCAAATGGAGAGCACAGAGAAAACCCAAGGATTTCAATTTCATCCCATGCATCATCCAGCCACGTGTGATGCAGTTGCGGCAGGTTGAAATCTTTTCTGCCTGTCTCGAATAATTCCTTTTCCTTCTTCGTTTTTTTCTCTGCTCCAATTATAGAATGCACATCCCAAAGCAATTGCTTCTTCGCTCTTCCTGTAAATTGAAATGCACCAATGCGGATGAGAATCCGCAGCTGCTCAACAGAAATAGAAACACGTTTCATAAAATCTTCGAGTGAAATGAATTCGCCATTTTCTGTTCGTTCCGTCAAAATATTTTCAATGACTTGTTTTTCAAGCTCTGCAATCAAATTAAACCCGAGATAAATATTATCACCTGAAATAGCCGCCAGGTATTTGCTCTTATTAATTTCAGGAGCGTGAATTTTTCCTCCGCACATGCGCGCTTCGTGAACATAAAACTCCGGTGCATAAAATCCTCCACCATTATTCAGCACTGCAACCATATATTCAAGAGGATAATATGTTTTCAGGTACATGCATTGGTAACTCTCCACTGCATACGAAGCGCTGTGCCCTTTGCTGAATGCGTATCCTGCAAAGCTTTCAATCTGCCGCCATACTTCTTTCGTTACTTTATCATCATATCCTTTTTCCCGGCAATTGTCAAAAAACTTTTTTTCCACCTTCTGAAATTCAGCGCGGGCGCGGTATTTACCGCTCATGCCTCTTCGCAGCATATCGGCTTCTCCAAAAGTTAATCCTGCAAAGTAGTAGGCAACTTTAATTACATCTTCCTGGTACACCATCACGCCAAATGTGTCATGGAGAATTTCATAAACCGCTTTGGGGGTTTCATAAGATGGCGGCCTTCCTTTGAAACGAAGAATATATTCGCGCATCATTCCCGATGATGCCACCCCCGGACGAATGATAGAACTGGCAGCAACTAAATCCAGGTATGTTTTTGCCTCCAGCTTGGTAAGCAGCATGCGCATGGCAGGGCTCTCGACATAGAAGCAACCCATCAGGTTAGCAGTTTCTAAATTTTTTCTCACCAGACCATCTGCCTTGAATTTTTCCGCAGCATGGATATCAATTTCATCTCCCGTGTTGTGTTTAATAATTTCAACGGCATCTCTTACTTTTCCCAGGCCGCGCTGGGCGAGAATATCAAACTTGTACAAACCCACATCTTCCGCCTCAAGCATGCTGAATTGTGTGAGTGGAAAATTTTTTGGTGGAAGAGCAGTCGCTGTATAATTATGGATGGATTCCTCGGAAATTAAAATGCCTCCCGCATGAATACTCAGATGGCTTGGAAAAGAATAAAGCAAACTTCCATATGAATAAATAAGCTTTGCAATATGGTCGGGAGTTTCGCTGTTTTTGCGGTTATCAAGTAAACTATCAATCTCCGCTTTGGGTAGGCCAAAAACTTTTCCAAGCTCGCGCGTAACGGCATTGTCTTTCATTTCACTGTAAGTTGCCAGCAGCGCAACGCGGTCTTTGTATTTTTTTCCATAAGGCGAACGGTAAAAAATATAGTCAATCACATCATCGCGTTCGTCAGAAGAAAAATCAATATCAAAGTCGGGAGGATTGGTGCGCGAAGGATTGATAAACCGCTCAAAATATAAATCCAAATCAATGGGGTCTACGTCTGTTATTCTAAGCAGGTAGGCAACAATGGAATTAGCTCCGCTTCCACGTCCCACATAAAAATAATTTTGGCTTTGAGCATAACGGACAATATCATGGTTGATGAGAAAGTAAGAAGTGAATCCCTGCGAAGTGATTACATCAATTTCTTTTTTGAACCGTTCAGAAATTTTTTCATTCCGTTGCGGGTAACGATAGGAGAAGTTGTTTTCGCAAACTTGCAAAAGCAAATCATGGTCATCTTTTGCATTACCCGTAAAATATTTCAGATTCTTATTCTTTTGAAATTGGAAATCAATATGACATTGCTCCAGCAGGTTTTTTGTATTGTAAATTAGCTGAGGGTAATTCCGATAAATATGCAGCATCTCTTTTTCCGAAAACATGATTTCATCAGGCTGTGCCTGCTCGGTAAGAGGAAGCTTGCTGAGCAACGTGTTGTTATCAATTGCCCGGAGAAGGCGGTGTGCATTAAAATCGATTTTGTTTCTGAATGTTACGGCAGAAAGCATAACTAACTTGTGCGGATGATTTTTCCATTCAGAAAGATTCAATCGTAATAAATCTAATGGTTTGATGCCGATATATTCATTCTCATTCAGCTTAACATAAGCAGGTGAAAAAGGATAAATTACAAATGCATTTTCAAAAGCAGGTGAACGAGCAGGAATGAGTTCACCGGAATGCAGGTGATGCGAAAGAAATGCATTTAACTCACGGAACCCGTCCCTGTTTTTTGCAATGCCAATAAATTTTTGTTCAACTCCGTTTCTAAAGTCGATTCCTGCCACAGGTTTTATATTCGCCTTGAAAGCAAGCCGGAAAAAATCAAGAATACCGGAAGTGTTGTTAATATCTGTAAGCGCCAGGCACGAAATTTCTTTTTGCTGCGCCTCTGCAAGCAATTGTGCCAGGCTCATAGTCCCGTATTTGAAACTGAAATATGAATGGCAGTTGATGTACATGTATCGCTCTTTGCCCTACAAACTTAATCAGAAAAGCAGTGATTTTAATGTAGACAAAGGCATATTGATAATTAAATATGTCATCGCTCGTTTTACCTTTGACAAGGTTCTATTTTTGAGGCGTAATGAATAAAGCAACGAATAAAAAGACAAAAAAATACCTGCTCATCTTTTGGGCTTTGGTATTGCTGCCGATAGTTTCTTTCGTCATGTTTATTGCGGCCATTTCGGCAGGATGGTTTGGTGCACTGCCCTCATTTGAAGAATTGGAAAACCCCAAAAGCAATCTCGCATCCGAAATTATTACCAGTGACCAGGAGGTGTTGGGTAAATATTATATCGAAAACCGTTCTAATGTCCGCTACGAAAATCTTTCGCCTCACCTTATTAACGCGCTGAAAGCAACAGAAGACATACGCTTTGAAGAGCATTCGGGCGTTGACCTGAGAGGATTATTCAGGGTGATTTTTAAAACCATTTTTCTGCGCCAGGAAAGTTCGGGTGGGGGAAGCACCATTACGCAGCAGCTTGCAAAAAATTTATTTCCCCGTGAAAAAATTTCGGGTACGGGAATAGTCATAAGGAAAATAAAAGAATGGATTATTGCCGTTCGGCTGGAGCGAAACTATACAAAGGAAGAAATTCTTGCCATGTATCTTAACACGGTTGAGTTCGGCAGCAATGCTTTTGGAATTAAATCTGCAGCAAGAACTTTTTTTAATACCTCCCCGGCCGAACTTTCGCTCCAGGACGCTGCTGTACTGATAGGATTGCTCAAGGCGCCAACGCATTTCAGCCCCGTGAGCAACCCCGATAATTCTATTGACAGGCGCAATGTGGTTTTATTTCAAATGAAAAAGTATAACTATTTAACTCAGCAGGAATTCGATTCGCTGAAAGCGCTTCCTGTAGAATTGGATTACCAGGTGGAAGACCACAATTACGGAATGGCAACTCATTTCAGAGAAGTGCTTCGCGGAGAATTATTAAAGTGGTGTAAGGAGCATACCAAGGCAGACGGCACTCCTTATAATCTTTATAGTGACGGGCTGAAAATATATACCACTATTAATTCACATATGCAGCGGTATGCCGAGGAAGCAATGCGCGAACACCTTACCGAGCTGCAGAAATTATTCAACGTGCACTGGAAAGGCCGCGACCCATGGGAACTTCATAAGGAAATACTTACCGATGCTATGAAGCGGTCTGACCGGTACATTGCTCTGAAAGAGGCAAAGGCGAGCGAGAAGGAAATAAAAAAACAATTCAATAAAAAGGTACGGATGAAATTGTTTTCGTGGAAGGGAGATGTAGATACGCTAATGACGCCGATGGACTCTATTAAATACTACAAAAAAATTCTGCAGTCGGGATTTATGTCTATGGAACCGCACACCGGCTTTGTTCGCGCCTGGGTTGGCGGATTAGATTACCGCTACTTTAAATACGACCACGTGAAAATGGGCACGCGGCAGGTTGGTTCCACCTTTAAACCATTTTTATACACCGTGGCCATGCAGGAAGGATATTCACCGTGTTACAAAGTTCCCAACGTGCGTGTTACGATTCCGCTGCCGCCTCCACAGGAGCCATGGTCACCTGAAAATGCAGATGGAAAATATGGAGGTATGCTCACTCTTAAATATGCACTGGCGGAATCCGTCAACTGTGTTTCGGCTTTTTTGATGAAGCAGTTTGGCCCGCAGGCCATGATAGATGTTGCGCGGAAAATGGGAATCACCACACCTATTGATGCAGTGCCTTCCATCTGTCTTGGAACTGCCGATGTTTCGCTTTATGAAATGGTAGGTGCGTATTGCACCTTTGCGAACAAAGGCGTTTGGACTGAACCAACCTATGTTACACGCATAGAAGATAAGTTTGGAAATATTCTCCAGGAATTTGTTCCCCGAAAAGTAGAAGCCATCAGTGAGGAGACAGCATATCTTATGCTTAACGTAATGGAAGGAGCTTCGCTTTACGGCACCAGTGTCCGCCTTCGATTCAAATATAATTTCACCAATCCTATCGCTGCCAAAACAGGAACCACGCAAAATCAAAGTGACGGATGGTTTATGGGGTTGACACCTGAACTTGTTTCAGGTGTATGGACGGGCTGTGAAGACCGCAGTGTTCATTTTCGTACTCTCGAACTCGGACAGGGCGCAAACACCGCACTCCCCGAATGGGCGTTGTTTATGCAAAAAGTTTATGCTGATACAACGCTGCATTATTCAAAGGGAGGTTTTGAGCGCCCCTTGGAACCATTGCACGTAGAAATTGACTGCGCCAAATATGACCAGCAGGATAAGCGGAAAAATGATAACAAAATCGATTTTTAGTTTTGTTAATCAGGTTAATTGAGTTAATTAAGTCAATTAAGCATTTAACTCAGTTAACTTTTTTGTATGATTGTATCCAAAATTTTGCTTCAACTGATTTATGAATAAAGTTGTTCCCAATGCTGACGAGGCGGTAAAAGATATTAAGGACGGGATGACATTAATGCTTGGCGGTTTTGGGTTATGCGGCATTCCGGAAAACTGCATTGCGGCTCTCGTAAAAAGAGGTGTGAAAGGATTAACCTGCATTTCTAACAATGCAGGGGTAGATGATTTTGGACTGGGATTGCTCCTTCAGAAAAAACAAATCAAGAAAATGATTTCATCCTATGTCGGGGAGAACGCAGAGTTCGAGCGGCAGATGCTGAGCGGAGAGCTTGAAGTGGAATTAATTCCGCAGGGCACTCTTGCCACCCGATGTCTTGCTTCGGGTTACGGAATGCCGGCCATTTACACACCCGCTGGAGTAGGGACAGAAGTTGCAGAAGGGAAAGAGGTGAGAAACTTTAAAGGAAAAGATTATTTACTTGAATTTGCATTTGAATCAGACTTTGCAATAGTAAAGGCGTGGAAAGGAGATACCCAAGGCAATCTTGTGTTTCATGAAACGGCACGCAACTTTAATCCATTGATGGCGATGGCAGGAAAAATTACAATAGCCGAAGTGGAGCAGCTTCTTCCCGCCGGGCACCTTCACCCAGACCATGTTCATACTCCGGGAATTTTTGTGCATCGAATTTTTGAAGGTGTCAATTACGAGAAGCGCATTGAACAAAGAACAGTGAGAAAACGTAATTAGCTAATCAACCAATCATGCTTGATAAAAACGGAATTGCAAAACGTATCGCCAGAGAGCTGAAAGACGGCTATTATGTGAATCTTGGAATCGGGATTCCTACATTGGTCGCAAACTATATTCCGGAAGGTATTGATGTAGTGCTGCAGTCGGAAAACGGATTGCTTGGCATGGGGCCCTTTCCTTTTGAAGGTGAAGAAGACACCGATTTAATAAATGCCGGCAAGCAAACCATTACTACCGTTCCCGGGTCGGCTTTTTTTGATTCAGCGATGAGCTTTGGAATGATTCGCGCACAGAAAATTGATTTAACCGTACTCGGTGCGATGGAAGTGAGTGAGAACGGTGACATTGCCAACTGGAAAATACCGGGTAAGATGGTGAAAGGCATGGGAGGTGCAATGGACCTTGTTGCCGCTGCAAAAAATATAATAGTAGCCATGCAGCATGTAAATAAGGCGGGAGAATCGAAACTTCTTCCAAAGTGTATGTTGCCTATTACAGGATTACGTTGCGTGAAAAGAATTGTAACAGAGCTCGCAGTGATTGATGTTTTAAAAGGAGGCGGTTTCAAACTTATTGAGCGCGCTCCCGGAATTTCAGTCGAGCAAATTAAAAATGCAACGGCAGGACGGCTTATGGTTGATGAAGAAATTCCTGAAATGAAAATAAATTGATGGAGCCAGTTTGTAATATGCCGTATTCGCGACTGCAACATTAAGGACGAAAAATAATATTCCCCGTAGCTATGAATTTCAAAAAACTCTCAGTTATTATTCCGGCCTACAATGAAGAAGCAACTATTCTCAGGGTTATTGAAAAGGTGAGAGAGGTAATTCTTCCTGATGGAATAGATAAAGAAATTATTGTTGTGAACGATTGCTCTCGGGATAACACACGCCAGGTAGTTGAAAAATTTCTTAATGATAATCCCGGAACAGGAATCCGCCTTTTGAATCATGAAATCAATAAGGGAAAAGGAGCTGCATTGCATACGGGCATTAAACAAGCAACCGCAGATTTTGTCATTGTGCAGGATGCAGACCTTGAATATGACCCGCGCGAATTCAATCAACTGCTGCAGCCGATTCTCGATGGATTTGCCGATGTAGTTTATGGCTCCCGTTTTATAGGTGGTAATCCGCACCGTATACTTTTTTTCTGGCACTCACTCGGAAATAAATTTCTTACATTTTTCTCCAACATGTTCACCAATCTGAACCTTACCGATATGGAGACATGCTACAAGATGTTCAGGCGTGAAATCATCCAGTCGCTCGAATTAAAAGAAAATCGTTTTGGCTTTGAACCGGAAGTTACCGCGAGAATTGCGCGCATCCCGGGCATCAGAATTTACGAAGTTGGAATTTCATATTACGGACGTACCTACAAAGAAGGTAAAAAAATAGGATGGAAGGATGGCTTTAGAGCTATTTGGTGCATAGTAAAATATAGTTTCTGATTTTTTTTTGATGAACAGTTCTTTTGCCTCGGTCGACAATCTTTCTGATGGTGAGTCCTTTGCTTTGCTTACTAAAAAAGAAAATGTGTGGTTCGTTCCGCTGCTTTTTTTCATTCTCAATTTAATTATTAAAAGTTTTTCTGTTACTAAGGTCAGCTTCGACCTGGATGAAGCGTGGCATACTTACTTTTCGCAGAAAGGGATAGGCGAAATTCTGAAGATAGCCGGTACCGACCCCAATGGTCCGTTTTTTAATCTCCTCATTCATTTCTGGATTCGGTTGTTTGGTGTAAGCGAAGTTGCAACACGTTCCTTGTCTGTGATTCTAAGTGCTGCCACCGCGCCGTTGCTTTTTCTGTTAGGAAAAAAATATTTTAATTATCTCACCGGAGTATTTGGTGCGCTTATTTTTTCGTTCTCTAATCTTCATTTTTTCTTTTCGCACAATGCCAGGGTGTATGCTCTCATTTGTTTTTTAGCTACCCTTTCGTTCCTGCTTTTTTTTAAACTGATAAAAAAACAGCGATACGGTTCATTTACTTTACTCATCTTAGTTAATACGATGCTTCTTTACACGCATCTGACAGCTTCTTTTTTCCTCGCTGCCGAAGGGATAGCCGCTGTGCTTTTTTTTTCTGAGACCAGAAAGGGAGCACTTTTAGTAATTGCCGCTCAAATTATTTCGGCTGCTTTTTTTGCGCCGTGGGTATTACTAACACCCTATTACCACGAACCTGTTCATGGAATCTGGCTTCATCCTCCCAATTGGGATGAAGTGAAACTTGTTTTATATGATTTCTGCGGAACGGAAAATATTCTCCATCTGTTCATTGCCATATTTATTTTTTCGTTCATTATTCGCCAAAGAAATTCTTTGTCTCTTACGTTAAAATTGCAAGCGATTCTATTCCTGTGGTTTTGCGTTCCTATACTTTGCAGCGTTGCGGTATCGCATATGCTTGTTCCGGTATTTATGACTAAGTATGTTATGACCTCTTCCCTGGGGCTGTTTATGCTGACGGCCTATTCAATTTCACTGCTTCGGGTAGGTACGGGGATAAAATATATTGCAGTCGCATACCTGCTTTTCAAACTTTACCCAACCATCGGAGCGCAGGAATTTATTTCCGAAGATTGGAGGACAGCAGTGAAAGAGGTGAAAAAACACAAAACAGACAGAACAATAGTTATTGTTTCACCCTGGTATATGCATTACCCGTTCTGTTATTATTATAATCGTGAATATTATATTGATACAGAGAATACTTTGCTTCTGTTAAACAGGGAAAGAATTTTTTTCGGGGAAAAAAAAGAAATTATGCTTCAGCAGCCAACCGACTATGACAATGTTATCCTTCTTACATCGCATGAGAAAATGATAAATCCTGAATCAATCCTGACGCATCTCCGGAATAATTTTCTGCCGGAGTGCGACACTGCTTTCCCAAGTATTAAAATGTACTGCTTTAAGAAAGAGCAAACACTGGCTACGTTTATGACTGATATGGAAACACCGGCTCAGTCGTTTCAGCCTAACAAAATTGAGGAAAAAAATTTCGCACACTCAGGAACAAAAGTTTCTGTACTCAATGGAAAAAACACATACAGCGCTACATTCGAAGATAAAGCGGGAACGTTTTCAAAACAATCAACTGCAATAAACGCATGCGGGTGGGTTTATTATGAGGATGAAGACACAGACTGTATTTTTGTTATTTCCTTTGAAAACAAGAAGGGCTCTTTTCTGTATGAAACAGTCAACGTGGCAAAGTCTGGTCCTCCGGATAAATGGTTCCCCATTTGCAGGAGGGTAAAAATCCCTCCGCAAACCAAACCGGACGATATTGTAAAGGCATATTTTTGGAATAAGGGAGCAACTCCTGTGTATGTTGACGATATGGAAGTGACTGAAATAAAATAATGATGCAATAAATATTGCGCACTCCTATATTCGCGTTTGAATGATTCATGAAAAGAGAATTTCACTTGGAGAAAATCAATAGCTATTGGAAATGACGCTAATGAATAATATTTTTCCAAAATACTTTTGCAAACTATGAATTTATCGCTCCAGGTCAACATTAAAAACTTTTTAAGCAAAGTTGCTCTTTGTGTTGTTGTATTAGCATTGACGGCTGCTTTTTTCAATATTAAAAAATACAGGTCAAAAACACTCATAGAGAACGACATTATTTCCTACTATGCTTACCTGACGGCAACATTTGTTCATCACGACCTTACGCTGAGTTTTCTTAACAATCCTCCCCCTGACATGGCGGGTGTATATTGGCCCGAAACAGCTCCCAACGGTGGTAGAGTGATAAAAACAACCATGGGACTTGCTATCATGTATCTTCCGTTTTACATGCTCGGTCAACTTTTTGCATGGTTAGGCCACAGTGGGATGAATGGGTACTCGCCTCCGTATTTTTTTTGGGTTTCGCTGAGTAGTTTGGTCTACGTAATTGGCGCTTTTTTTATTTTGAGAAAAATTCTGATAAGGTTCTTTGAGGATGGTGCAGCGGCATTAACGCTGGTTACATTGGGGTTGGGTACAAATTTGTTTTTTTATACTGCAAACGATCCTCTTATGTCGCATTCTTATATTTTCTTTCTGTCGGTTGTGTTTATTTATTCTATGTTAAGATGGTATGACACTCCCCATTTTTCCAATTCCATTTTTTTGGGTGCGGCACTGGGGCTGCTTTCGCTGGTGCGACCGTTATGTATTCTTTACCTCCTGCTATGGATTTTATATGGCGTTTACAATTGGAGAACGTTG
The DNA here is from genome assembly GCA_002215675.1 of Bacteroidetes bacterium 2013_40CM_41_45. Taxonomy (GTDB): domain Bacteria; phylum Bacteroidota; class Bacteroidia; order AKYH767-A; family 2013-40CM-41-45; genus 2013-40CM-41-45. The sequence continues at coordinate 246,383 of NGFH01000001.1, forward strand.
AAAGATAAAATCTTTTTCTTCTTTAGGAACAGTTTGAAGGTCTTAACTGCGGCAGCATTTTTTATTTTGATTTGGCTGCCTCAGCTTTATTACTGGAAAGTTAATACCGGCACCTGGTTTTTTAATTCCTATCAGGGAGAACATTTCTTTTTCAATCACCCGCATTTGGCTGAAAGCTTAATCGGCTTCAGGAAAGGATGGCTGATTTACACTCCGCTGATGGCATTGTCCTTAATCGGAATAATTTTTCTTCGTAAAAAATGCGCTGACTTTTTTGTTCCGGTGCTTAGTTTCAGCGTCGTGTATATCTATATACTTTCATGCTGGTGGGCATGGTGGTTCGGTGGAAGTTTCGGCAATCGGGGTTATATGGATTTATACGGAGCGCTAACCATCCCTTTAGCTGCGTTTTATTCTTTTGCTCTGAATAGAAAATTCTTTCTCAGGACAAGCATGGTTATTATCGTATTGCTAATGGTTGTCTATCAATTATTTCAGACGCTACAATTTCGTTACCAGGCAATTCATTATGAAGGCATGACGCACAGGTCTTATTTTGCTACCTTCCTGAAACTTCATCCCAATCCAGCATTTTATGAAGCGTTGCGGCGGCCCGACTACGAAAATGCAAAAGCGGGTTTGCCGGAAAGAGAATTGAAATACGATTGAGTTATGACAAAGCGGAAGTTTTGACAGAGCTATGGTCGAATCACTTAGGAAATGGAAAAACTCTTCGAAGCAATAATAATAAACTTCTATAATTAATTGAATCGAAAATCAATACCAATGAAAAGAAACCAAGAAACTGCACCACAATATTCGTAGTTATTAAATGTCTGTCAACTTCCATTGCATCTCCATTGTATGAAACTAAAACATGGAAAACAAAAATTATTAAAATCAAAGGAGGGAATAAAAATACTTGTCTCTTATGTTTGAAAAAAAGAATAATTAAAATAATAGCTAATATTAAAGTCATATACCAGCTAAAAAGAGGAAAGATGTTTTGGACAAGATAGCTATATCCCTTTGCCGGTCCTGTAAAAGTTAAGTTATATGCAAAGATTCTTTGAAGGTGCTCTTTATTTTCATCCAACAAAAGGGCGTAAGATGGATGGGTTATTAAAAAATGGATATAAGAAGTTCTGCCCTTTGTTGTAATCCAATCGAAGAATGCCTGATTAGTAGAATCATTATAGAGTTTGTACAGTTTATCCTTATTCTTGCCGCCATCGAAACCAACAAGATCCTTTTTGAGTTTTTCGACATTGGGTAGACCATGATTTACAAACCAGCGGGTGTATTCCGGATTAGGTAATACCCTGGCAGCAATTGAATTAAACAATGGGAGTTTATAATGGCCGCCTTTCTTGGATATTGTGTGTTGCATGAAAAGCAGTACAATGCTAAATGATAAAAAGACAAGATTTTTTTTGATTAGACCTTTGTCAGTTATGTAAAATATAAATATATAGAGTATATTAAAAGTGACAATGATATACGGCCATGTGTCACGCGTGAAAGCAAAGAAAAAAGTAACGATAATATGAACAATCATTGAAACAATTGTTCTCTTTTTAAGAAAAAATAAAAATGATGCTATCCAGCAAAACAAAAATGACATGGAAAGAGATTCTGATAATAGTACGATGGTCCATCCCAATATATTCCACCAGGACATAAGCATATAAATGCAAATTATCAGTAAATATTTTAAGGATATTTTTTCAACAAAAAGCAAAAGAGAGTTTACGAGAAAAAAAATACTGAATACATAAATTAACTTTTGTATTTGAATAATAATATCCGGATTACTATTGGCTACCTTATAAAATAACGGGACAGTAAAAGGGCGTGGAAAAAACCCCGGGCTTATATGCGGAGCATAAAGGTCTTTATCAAAGAACGATCTTTGAGATTGTTCTAAATAATCCCAGGGGTCAGAAAGCCAACTCCATGACGGAGGGTTCCACGGTATTAGTAAAATAAGAAAAAGAGTTATAGAGAAAAATAAGAAATTAACATTTAAAGAATAATCTTTTATCAACATATAAAATGTTCCGGGGTTTAAATATAGTAAAAAGAAACATCAATTAAATCTAAATATTCCGTACTTAAAAATCGTCCACAAAATTTTTAAACACTCTGATGTTCTGTTTTTTTACCCTCTCCCTCATTGCGAAGGAAATATTTTACAGCATTGATGAAACTTTCTCCTAACTTTGTTTTTTAGCGGGCACTTAAGTAGACCGGATTATGAAAATGCAACAGTGGGCTTGCCGGAAAGAGAATTGAAATACGATTGAGAGAGTATCAAAAATTAAAATAGGCTCATATCAATCAGGTGAAACACCTTTGAATAAGGTAACTTTTAAATCCGAAATATTAATTAATCTTTTCTGCACATTCCAGAAGTAAATACATATATTTTTAGTTTCCTTCGGAACAATCTCAACATATTGCTTACGGTGTATAAAACCAACTTTACGAACATCCGACCTTGCCTTTTGTAAATCTAAAGCATCATACGATAAGGAATTACCCTTTTCATCTTTTAATTCTGTAACTATCCAACACTTCAGAGGAAATCGGTCTGCCTGCACTTTAAATGTAACATCAAAACAAAACGGATAGTCAATAAATGTATCTGCCGGAGCAGTAATGATTGATAAATACTCTTCAGAACTATTATGGGTATCACCAGGGTAAATACCTGACGGTTTCCATTCTATTAATTTTCTTCGCCGCATTAATGTAACCCCCGTCTGCCTTTCGCATAGCACCGTATCATATTCTATAGGTGAGATATGATCCCATTTATTAATAATTAAAAAGTCAGCTACGTTACTTGGTGCTATACTTCCTTGTGCGGTGTTAAGAACACCTCCATTATGAAAACCATAATAATTAAGCACATTTACCAGTATGGGGTTACCTGAAATAGTGGGCAGAGAGCCGGTTTGTGTTTGTGTCTGAATCAATTTTTTATAAAATGAATAAGGGGCAGATTCATTTATCCAAGCAGGAACAAAGCTGACATTAAGAGTTCGCACTAATTGCATTATAAATAAAAGTGAAATGAGAACAGGAAAAACTAAAAGTGCTTTGAAATTAACAGCGTCAATGGAAAAGAAAAATGGTATAAAAAATAAAATAAAAAAATGCAATGCAGTTCTGTTTTGAGGATAGTTTACTCCGTATTTGGTATGTAGCAACACCGTGCCTATTATAGTGCCCCACAGAAGAAACTGGCTTAACAGGAGATAGATGTTGAGACGTTTGACAACCAGTGAATAAATGCTGGCCGCTATATAAGCGGTAAAAAGAATGATAAAGATTTTTGTTGCAAGTATGTATGAACCTGAAAATTCATTTATCAAATGTATAATCACAGACTGGATAAAATCGGAGCTTGCACCATGGTAAAGATGTCCGCCATTTTTCAAGGCAATGCTGTATTCTATCGCATAAAATAACGGAATCAAAAAAAGAGAAATAATAAAAAAAACATCTACCGCGGTTCGTTTAAAATTCCTTGACTTATTAGCCCGCTTAATAAATAAAATTATGAAAATGCCTCCTAAAATAAGGACAAGAACCATCAAAGCTAAATTTGACCACAGCGCAAGTGATATTAGAAAGAATCCGAGCAGTAAATTTTTTGACGCACCAGAACCGCTATAAGAAAATAAATTATAAATACCTCCCAGTAAAAAAGCCATTGACATTCCATAACCGCGGCTTAATGAAAAAAATTCGATAAAATATAAAGAGGCAACCATGGTAATAAACCAGCATATACCAACTAATTTTTTCTGAAACATATTCTGTATTTTCCAGGCATAGTATAGATATAGAATAAAGCATAGGACATTAGGTAATCGTAAAACAATCATTGACTCTCCAAACAATTTGAAGAATAAATGGCTGAATAGAGAATTTATTACATGGTTATTTGCATCCAAATGAGCATAGAATGGTTGAAAAGATCCGGTCTGGATGTATGCGAAAAACGTATTTAACTCATCTCCATAAGGCGGCACGTAAATAGCCCTGAGCAAAACATAAATAAAAACTGCAATTGATATAATTAATGGCAGTCTTAGTCGGATGAAATCATTCATAAAACTGCATATTTTTATATAAATGTTTAGTTCATTCTCACTATCCCATACTTAAAAATCGTCCAGAGGATTTTCAAACCGTCTGATGTTCTAAGTTTTTTTCCTTCGCCTTCTCTGCGCGGAAAATATTTTACCGGCACTTCCGCAACGTTATTTCGCTTATCGCGCAGCGCCTTGATGATGAGCTCTGCCTCAAAACCAAAACGGTTTTCCTTGAGCCTGATTCTGTTGTATAGCGAGCGCGTGAAAAGTTTATAGCCACAGGCCATATCCGTGAGGCGAACGTTGATGAGAACGGAAGTTAAAAAAGTGAAAAAACGGTTTACCATATACCTCCTGTACGAAGCAAGCGGCCGTACCAATCCATGCAGATAGCGCGAGCCGTTGACAAATTCAACATTAAGTTCGTGCATGGCATTCAGCATTGAAGGAATATCACTTGGAGAAAGCTCAAGGTCTGCATCCTGGATAAGAATCACATCGCCTGATGATTTTTCAATTCCTGTTTTTACCGCTCTGCCTTTACCCATATTTTTTTCGTGGTGCAGTAAAATAATTTCGGGATATTGAAGCCGGTATTGCTGAACATTTTTTAATGAAGCATCAGCAGAGCAATCATCTACTACAATGATTTCCTTGTCGTCTACAAATGAAGGAAGAGAAATTTTCCGAAGATGGTCCAGCACAGAAAGAACTGTATCAGGTTCGTTATATAAGGGCACTATGATACTTAATTTCATCCGGGGCTAAAATAAAAATGCAATATAGAACTTTCCTTTATCAGAGAAAATTCTTTCTACCTTTGAAATAAATTCATGCCGGGTTTAATTTTAAAAGAATTAAAAGTCCGGGTAATTTCAATACCTGTCGTTTCTGAACCATTTCAATCGCTGTGAGCTTTAAAATTATTCCCGAGAAGGATAAGGTTCTTTTTTTGTCAGGAGTGATGCTGATTACATTATTTTCCTTTTACTTCTACGCACCTTGCTTTTTTGGTTTTTTTAATTCCGACCATGCTATTCACGTTCTTATGAGCCTGAACTTTACCTGGCCAAGGGATGTTTATTTCTGGGGACAGAACCGGCTGGGAAGCTTTATGCCAATGGTTTCTCATGCATTGATTAAATGTATTCCTGTCCATCCATTGTATGTTTGTTCGGTTGTACAGTATCTTCTTCTTGTCATACCTGCTTTTATAATATCAGGAATTTTAAAAAATGTATGGTTGAAACTTGCCATATTCGCTCTTATTTTAATTCCTGTAAACGAATATAATGCGCTTCTTTATCTGGGACATCCTTATGCCTCCGGCTTATTTTGCGGGGTCATGTTTTTGGTTTTCAGCAACAGTTTTCTCTCTCAAATTCGTTCCACGGAGAATAATTTTAAAAAGAATTTAAAGCTGTGGGGTTCTTTGGTTCTGGCACAACTATTTCTTTTTTTAAGTGTATGGATTTCTGAATTTAACGTGTTATTAATAATCATTCCCGGCATTTTATTTTTTCAGAGTGCTAAACATTCCGTGCGGCACTTAGATAAAAAATTTATTTTCTTCTTGCTGGCTGAAGCTGTGGTTTTTTTAATTATTGCAATTAATACTTTCAGAGAATTTAAATCGCACGCTCCCGCAGATAATGTATACGACAAAATATTTATAACGGACACGAGCTCTATTGTTCAGCAATTTAATTTTTTATTGAGAAAAATTGCCGATACCTGGTTATTTCGCGATGGTAAAATCGTTGAGAATTTATTTTATTATCTCTTCCTGCTTTTTATTATTGCCCTGTTATTTATAAGAAAAACAAGAGAGGAACCCATTAATAAATGGATTACTCCTTTGGCTGTATTCGCTATTACAGGAATAATTTTTCTGTTCTTTTCGTTGTGGAATTTACGCAGCGAGTACAGCCCGCGTTACCATATACCGGTTTATATTGCAGCAACAATATTTTTTGTTTTGCTTTTTGATTCAAAGTTCAATAAGAAAATTTCAGCCCTTTTTACAATTTCCCTTTTTGCCATATCTGTGATGTTTTGCTACTTGACCTTGATACGTCATGAAAGGCGTACGCCATTTGAGCGGTACGGTGAATTTGCAAGCCTGCCAAGAGGAACCTTAATTGCAGGTTATTGGGAAACGTATGTCATCTGTTCTGTAGCATGTTATAACCTTCAGCCGTTACCCTTTCAGCAGCATATGGTAAGGAACTGGGGATGGCGTGATGCACTTTTGGCGGAAAAAAATTTTTATTTCATTGACACACCCGATTTCAGGGAATACAGTACCGGAAACTTCATCAGACAGTTTGATACTGATTTTATTTTTACAGGGAAAATATATCATTGCAACAATATTTCTGTTTTGCTTTATTATAAAAAGGCTGATTAAGGGCAACGAAAAAAATTCTGTATACAAATCAATAGTTGTTATTTTTTATCGCTACAAAACAAATCATCTTATAAATGAAACTAAAAAACTATGTTCTTGGCAAATGGGTAGAAGGCGAAGGAAGCGGAACTCCTTTATTCAATGCTGTAACGGGTGAGCAAATTGCCGAGGCCACAACCCAGGGCATTGATTTTAAAGCAGCGCTTGAATATGGACGCAGCGTTGGCTCAACCAATCTCAGAAAAATGACATTCCATCAGCGCGCCCGCATGCTGAAAGCACTGGCACTGTACCTGAATGAAAAGAAAGATATTTTCTACCAGCTTTCGTATGCCACGGGAGCAACCAAATCTGATTCGTGGGTTGATATTGAAGGTGGCATTGGAAACCTTTTTGTGTATGCGAGTAAAGGCAGGCGCGAGCTTCCTGACGAGCCATTTTATGTTGACGGCAAGCCGGAAATGATTTCGAAGCAGGGAACATTTATCGGGCAACATATTTGTGTTCCTCTTGAAGGAATTGCCGTGCATATTAACGCGTTTAACTTTCCCTGCTGGGGAATGCTGGAAAAACTTGCTGTGAATTTTCTGGCCGGTGTACCAGCTATTGTAAAGCCGGCAACGGTTACATCATTCCTTACAGAACTGATGGTCCGCGAAATCATCGCTTCAAAAATTCTTCCTGAAGGAGCACTTCAATTACTCTGTGGCAGCGTAGGGGATTTGCTGCAACATGTTACATGCCAGGATGTGGTAACATTTACCGGCTCCGCTGTAACCGGAAAAAAACTCAAGACGATGCCGTCCATTATCGATAATTCTGTTCGCTTTAATATGGAAGCCGATTCTCTTAACTGTTCAATTTTGGGAACAGATGCAAAACCTGATTCTGAAATTTTCAAATTGTTTATCAAAGAAGTATCAAGGGAAATGACGCTCAAGTCAGGGCAGCGGTGCACCGCGATTCGAAGGGCAATTGTTCCAGAACATCTTGTGCAGCCGGTTATTGAAGCGTTATCCGCCCGCTTGAAAACAGCAACGCTGGGTAATCCACAAACTGAAGGTGTCCGCATGGGGCCGCTGGTAAGCAAAGAGCAGGTGAGTGATGTGAAAGCAAAAGTGAAAGAGCTGATGACAGGTTGCGAAGTTGCATATGGTGACCTGGAAAATTTTGAAGTAGTGGGAGCAGACAAAGAGCGCGGAGCATTTCTTGCTTCCATGCTTTTGTATTGTGGCAATCCGTTCAATAAAAAACAGCCGCATGAAATAGAAGCATTTGGCCCCGTCAGCACGGTGATGCCATATAAGACGCTTGCAGATGCTTGCCAGCTTGCAAAAATGGGGAAGGGCAGTTTGTGCGGTTCTGTTTTTACCAATGACGATAGCATCGCAACAGAAATTGTAATGGGAAGTGCAAGCATGCATGGACGGTTGATGCTTATTAATACTTCTTCGGCCGGTGAATCAACGGGGCACGGTTCCCCGCTTGCACACCTGGTGCATGGTGGCCCGGGCAGGGCAGGAGGCGGCGAAGAGATGGGAGGCGTTCGCGGAATATTTCATTACATGCAACGCACCGCATTGCAGGGTTCTCCTACCACGCTCACTAAAATTACTAATGTGTATCAACCTAAAGCTGAACAAAAAATTGATAAGGTGCATCCGTTCAGAAAACATTTTGAAGAACTGCAAATAGGAGATACACTTATAACAGGCAAGCACACAGTTACGCTTAAAAACATTGAGGACTTTGCAGAACTAAGCGGAGATAAATTCTACGCTCACATGGATGAAAATTCTCTTGAAGGAACCATCTTTACAGAAAGGGTAGCGCATGGGTATTACATTCTTTCGCGCGCGGCCGGCTTATTTGTGGACCCGCCTAAAGGACCTGTGTTGCTGAACTATGGTATTGAAGAATGCCGGTTTACAAAGCCGGTGTATCCCGGAGCGGAGATTGGCGTTCGATTTACCTGTAAAGAAAAAATTGACCAGGAAAAAAGAACTCCCGAAGATGTGGCGAAAGGAATTGTGAAATGGCTGGTAGATGTTTATGACCAAACCGGCGACACGGTAGCCATTGCCACTATTCTGACTATGGTGAAAAAGAAAAACCAGAGCTGAATTTAATCAGTCAAAATAATTTTTTTTACTACCGTATTATCCTTGTCAGAGAAATGGAGGAAATACACTCCTTTAGAAAGCGAGCTGAAATTTTTATTTATGGTACGTTCCTTCGCTGCATCCAGAATCTCTGAAAAAACTTTTTGTCCGTAGGAATTATATAAATTCAGGGTTACCTTTCCGCTTATAACATCATCAAAATCAATTTGAATATTTCCATCGGACGGATTGGGGAAAATATTCACGAAAGAATTTTCTAATGCCAACTCATTGATTCCTACGTCAAGGATTCCATGCAGGATATTTATATTGTCTATGAAGAGGTTGTTGCCGTTTGCGCTTTTGTTTTCAAACTGGATTAAAACCTTTGACACTCCTGCAAGCGCGTCTATATTTATAGAATCAGTCCTCCATTCTGTTGCAGCAGGTAAGAAAAATGATGTAACCATACCACCGCCATTCGTAGCAAGTCCCGCACGTCCCTTATTGTATATTCTTGTCCAGGATAATCCGCAATCTATGGAATAGCTTATAACAAGCGAGTCGTTATTTGTTGTAGTTCTTCTTGCATACGCAAGGTCAAAATACAATCGTAACGGAGAAGTGCTGGATGAAAAATTCAAATAGGGAGTAGTCAGGAAATCGCTTTGCCCGTTTCCTGCTGTATATTGAAAGTTATTGACATAAGCGCATCCCGGTGAGCCGCCATACGCTCCGGCAGAAAGATGCCGCTGCCATTGATACCCGGCATCAGGGTTGATACGGGTCCAGTTAGTAGGGGGGAAGGTGGCATTCTGAAAACTCTGGGCAATGGGAAGATTAAAAGTGGTAGGAGATATCATTGTGAATGATGCTATAGCCGTGTCGTTTCCGGTATTCAAATCAGTGGAGCTATTGGGTGATGAAGCATAAACCGTGTACGTATGGGCTCCCGTTGTTGGATTTATCACCGGCAGAGTAATGGTTGCCGTTGCATTTGTTGCAAGGTTTCCTGACCATGAAGATGTTGTTACAGGATTGCTATCGAGTTGCCAATTAATAGTAGCAGAAGTAAGCGCAGTTGTGCCGCGGTTGCGAAGCAATACAGATGGTGTAATGGAAGAAGGGCAAGAGGCTGAATTGCAAACAGGATTTTGAATGGCCAAAACTTCAGCATCGAGTGAAGGCAAGGCAACATTTGGGTCATATCCATCCAGCACAGTGGCACATGTATTATCCGGGTCCAGCCAGTCTCGCAGGCGCAGTGAAGGCATGGAGCCGTTATTCCATGAAGTAGCAAACTTTCCATAGAAATCTATCTGCTGAGATGCGGGCAAACCGCAGGCAGAAGACCCGCCAAACAATTGCCCTATAATATGGTGGTTCGGGTCGTATATCGGAGAACCGGAAGAACCCGGTTCTGTTGTTCCTATGGTCCATGGCCCCACTTGCCAGGTATCTGCACCATTCCACTGAGTAGAAACGGTCGGGTTGGGTGCAAAAGATATTTTTTTGATGTCTGCGCTGGGATGATGGATGCCGACAACGCTGGGGACTGTTGTGTTTACATTGGACCATCCCGAATAATAGACATTAAAGTTTGCCGGAGGAACGCTATTTATACGAACGAGTGAAAAATCAGAAGCGGGATTCGCAGCAACTTGGATGGCTCCGGATACAGAATTGGAACTTGGAGAGGAGGCGGGATTACTGCATGTAGCCGATTGCCAGTTAAAGCGAAAGACCCATGTACCGAAGCCGCTGCTGCCGCAGTGATTGGCTGTAAGTACATATGGAGTTCCATCCTGCCTCACGTTATTAACAAGCGAAGCAGAGCAGAATCCGTTTCCTCCGCTCACAAGCATGCAAACACTTTTTATTTCATTCGCCCAAGGCACACCGGAGGGGCAGGCAACATTTACCTGGCACGAACCGGCATTTCCGAAAGCTCTTGAAACATAATCTGCCACTCCGCGATATGCATGCGTTACACGGAACAATTCAAATGTTCCTACATGTGAAACTTCTTGCGGTTCATAATACTCGATGATGACGGACTCGCTTATAACAAGTTCAGTTGCAAATTCTCCGTCTTGCTGGTTGTTGGCTCTGGTGAATGCTCCCAATACATCTGAGCCATCAGGGCTATACACAAACATTTTAGCTCCTGCAGGGAGGTCAAAATTTTTGAATGCAAGATTTATAGATAAAGCTCCTGCCGAACGGATACCAAGAAGCCATAACCTTCCTCCACCGGGCATGGCAATTTCTCTACCTGAATTTTGTTGCGTCAGTGATACTTCATGATTAAATCCAAAACGCCACCAGCCCTTTTGCTGGTCGTTGATGGCGTCCTCAGTCTGCATTTGCTGCAGGTTGAAAGATGGCATGTTAACATATGTAACCTGTGTAACAAGATTATTTGTTACGCCTATAGGAGTTCCGCCTTCGTTAATCTGAGCTTGCAGGTTTAACGCAGCTGCAATTAGAACTAAAATAAAAACTGTAATTTTTTGTTTCATTATTAATCAGAGTTGTTGATTTGGGATAGACTATTATTTCTGTCCGTCAAAGTTAACAATTAACTTTTTTGGTAGATTGGATTTTGCCCCGAAAAATAATGAACAAAACCCTGCAAACTATTGTATCTTGAACGTTTCAAGGAACTTTGTGGTGTAGTTTCCTTCCTTAAAGTTCTTGTCTTTCATTAGTTGCATGTGGAAAGGAATAGTGGTATGTACACCTTCAATTACAAACTCGCTTAGCGCACGCTCCATAGTGCTGATGGCTTCTTCACGTGTCTGGGCAATGGTAATTAATTTGGCAATCATAGAATCATAGTAAGGCGGAATTACATACCCCGCATAAATATGACTATCCACTCTTACACCATGGCCTCCCGGCACGTGAAGCGTTGTAATTTTTCCGGGCGAGGGGCGGAATCCATTGTAAGGGTCTTCCGCATTAATGCGGCACTCTATGGCATGGAGGTTCGGGAAATAATTTTTTCCGGTGATAGAAATTCCTGCAGCTATTTTGATTTGTTCTTTCACCAGGTCGTAATTAATAACTTCTTCGGTAATGGGATGTTCCACCTGGATTCTTGTATTCATTTCCATGAAATAAAAATTGCGGTGCTTATCAACTAAAAATTCGACCGTGCCAACGCCTTCATAGCTCACGGCCTGTGCCGCTTTAATGGCAGCATCGCCCATTTTGTTGCGAAGCTCTTCGGTCATAAAGGGAGAGGGAGTTTCTTCCAAAAGCTTTTGATGCCTTCTCTGTATGGAGCAATCTCTTTCTGACAAGTGGCAGACTTTTCCGTACTGGTCACCCGCAATCTGGATTTCAATATGACGCGGCTCTTCAATATATTTTTCCATATATAAAGCGCCATTGCTGAAAGCCGCTTCGGCTTCTTTGGATGCAGATTCATAATGCGCTTCCATTTCTTCTTCTTTCCCAACAATTCGCATTCCCCTGCCGCCTCCGCCCGCGGTTGCTTTCAGAATTACAGGATATCCTATTTCTGCCGCAACTTTTTTTGCGTCATTAATATCCAGCAGCAGACCCATCGAACCTGGAATAGTGGGAACGCCTGCTTGCTTCATCGTGTTTTTGGCATTTGACTTATCGCCCATGCCATCAATCTGTTCGGGAGTAGCGCCAATAAATTTAATGCCATGCTCTTTACAGATGGCGCTGAACTTTGAATTCTCCGACAGGAAACCATAACCGGGATGAATGGAATCGGAGTTAGTAATTTCTGCCGCAGCAATAATGCTGGGAATATTCAGATACGATTCACGGCTGGGCGGAGGGCCAATGCACACTGCTTCATCGGCAAAGCGCACATGCAGGCTATCGCGGTCGGCGGTAGAATAAACGGCAACCGTATTTATGCCCATCTCCTTGCAGGTGCGAATAATTCGCAATGCAATTTCGCCCCTGTTAGCTATCAGAATTTTTTTGAACACAGAGAAGTAAGTCGTCAGTAAATAAGATAATTTTTATCGGCAAGATAACGGAACATCTTTTCACGTTCGCCCGGTGAATCATACATGATATTGAAATTTTTTCCTTCAGGAAAAGTTTTAATGCTCCATTCTTTTGGTGAAGCGATAGGTGCAGATGCTTCGGCAACTTTGTCGCCGGCCTCAGAATAAACAATAATCAGAATTTGCTTTTCAGAATACGAAGACGAGGTTGTATCCTGCCTGAATTTCCCGATTACATTATTGTCGCGGACAATTTCATTTCCGTTTATAGTAACAGGCAATTTTGATTTAGGCAGCGGAGGGGGAGGAGGGTCTGCCGGAGCCGCAGGCGCATTGTTGATGTTTACTACAACCGGAGCATTACTGGAGGGAGGGGGTGGTTCAGAAGGGTATTGGCCATGATATACCTGCATAAATCTTCGCTCTGCTTCAGGGTCAATGGCATTGTCTTTTATCAGGTTGTTATCTACAATTAATTTTGCAAAACCCTTACCAGTCCTGTGTTCCAATTCGGCTTTTCCCCCGGAAGAAATAAAATGTATTTCGTGATATTCCTCCATGGCTTGTACACCACCGTATGGGTTAGTCCGCCTGGAAGGCTCGCGGGTCAATGATTTAATAAAAATCAATTCAGTCCCCGAAAAATTGCAGATGCTGTAGTCATTCATAAGAAATCCTGCACTCTTTTTTTTCATCGACGCATATGGGACGCCATTAACTTTAATGGTGTCATCATCATACGTCACCTTTGCTTTTTGTGCAAAGCTGAACTGAAAAAAAAGCAAGGAAATCACAAAGAAAAATAGCCTTTTCAGAAGGATTTTTTTCATCGCAGTCAGGTATTAAGTGTCAATTAATCAATAGCAACTCAGGCAGGTTCAATCAGGAAAAGCGGTTGGTCATATTCAACCGGTGATGCATTCTCCACAAGCACTTTTACAATTTTGCCCGAAACTTCAGATTCAATTTCATTAAAGAGCTTCATCGCCTCAATAATGCAAAGCACTTTTCCGGGAGCCACCTCATCGCCCGCAGAAGCAAATGCCGGCTTATCGGGAGAGGCGGAGCGGTAAAAAGTTCCAATCATGGGCGAACGAACGGTTATTAGTTTTGATTCATCAGATGCTGCGGGCTTAGCCGGCTGCGAAGCGGGTGCCGCGGCAGAAGGTGCAGCCTGCGGCGCTGGTGCTATCGGTGCACTTACAATAACCGGGGCAGGGCTGCCTGAATGTCCGTTTGTTCTGACTGTTATTTTGAAATCCTTTAGGTCTAAACTTACTTCGCTCACCCCCGATTTTTTTATCAGTTTAATGAGCGCTTCAATTTCCTTAAGGTTTATCTTCTGGTTCATTTCTTTCAAATAGGAAATTCAAAAGTATGGATTTTTTTGCATCTGGCGGTGAGCTTGTAAGCCCTAAAGTTGTAAACAGGATTAACAGTAAAAAAGCCGTCCTTTTGGACAGCTTTTGCTAAACTTCACTTTAAAATGTCCGCTCAATCTGGCATTTAAGCCGTTGCTGCAGCAGGTTTATTTCCCATGCCGAGCATCCAGCCGATGACACCACCGATGATGGCACCCATCACGGCAGTAACAATTGCATCCACAAAAACCATGTCCATTTTGGTGTACATGTTAGTGCCGCCCCAGAAATATAAATCGTAGCTCAGCGCCATCAACAACGCAACCCAGAAGGCGGTTTTGGCACCTGTCATAAAATTATTGGCACCTGCTAAGTTGAGCACATAAGTGAAGAGAATAATTCCGGAAAGGTTTGCCAGAATCATCGCCCACCACATCATTTCTTCCATAGGTTTGTTGATACCCGCCATGGTGCCGGCTGCCATATAATCTTTAAGCAGTACCCCATAGACGAGAAACCCGAGTATAATGGAAACTACAAATCCTACAAGGATTGCAAGTAGATTTTTTTTGTTCATGGTTTTAGGTTTTTAATGGTTTGAGGATTAAATATACGTTCTCCTCCTAAAAAAGCCTGCTCCTTTATCTAAGGTTTTCAACAGCAAGCAATCCTCTATTTTCTTCCAAAATCAGCAGGGTTTTCACCCCATGCATTGGTCTCCCATTTCAGTATTTTATTTGGATACTGATGATTTTTGAGCCATTTCTCAGCTCTTTCAATCAATTCAAACAAAATTTTGTTTCCTTGAGTTTTCACCAGCCTGGTTTTGGCTTTTTTGTTCATGACCCATACCAAAGCGGTGCGGCTGTCCGAGTAAATAGGAACAGTGAGATTATGTTTGGCGCAATAACTAAGAGCATGAACGACAGCCAAAAACTCACCGATATTATTTGTACCTCCTTTATATGGCCCCTGGAGAAAAAGCACTTTTCGGGTTTTCAAATAGATACCTTTATATTCCATCACACCGGTTGTGGTATCGCAGGCGGCATCAACACAAATACTTTCCCAAACCGGGCTGCCGTATGACTTGCGTTGTATGTGCGGTGTTATGGATTCAGGTGAACTTCTGCCGATGTAGTTTTCGCTTGACTCCCCATAAGCATCTTCCGCCTCTTTCCTGGTTGAAAATGATTTATAAACAGCATCTTTATATCCGAGAATCTGAGCCCGGCACTCATCCCAGGTATCATATACCCCCGGTTTTCTGCCCTTCCAAACAACGTAAAACTTTTGCTTTGCCATCCCTATGAATATTGTATTTAAAAATTATAAATGCCGTTACTATACATTTCAAGTTGCCTGTACTCACCCTTTAATTCCCTAAAGGGAGCCCTGTGCGGAAGGAAGTCCCCTTTAGGGGATTTAGGGGTTATAGATGACATTCTCAGATAAACGACTGCAAATCATAAAGCTTTTTGTAGGCGCTGCCGTTACTAAGCAGCGAAGCATGTGTTCCACGTTCAATAATTTCTCCTTTCTGCAGAACAATAATTTCATCGGAGTGCATAATAGTAGAAAGGCGGTGGGCGATAACAATGGAAGTTCTGTTTTCAATAAGCCGCAGCAGCGATTCCTGTACCAGCCGCTCGCTTTCTGAATCAAGTGCAGAGGTCGCTTCGTCCAAAATAAGTATGGGAGGATTTTTGAGGATAGCTCTTGCAATGCTGAGTCGCTGCCGCTGCCCACCGCTCAGTTTGCTTCCCCGGTCGCCAATATTGGTATGATATTTTTCGGGCATTTCCATGATGAAGTTATGTGCATTGGCAGTTTGCGCTGCATGAATCACGTCTTCTTCTTTTACATTTTCCAACCCGAAAGCAATGTTGTTGAATACGCTATCGTTAAAAAGAATACTTTCCTGCGATACCACCCCGAAAAGTTTTCTGAGGTCGTGCAGCTTCAGTTCGCGGATGTTGATTCCATCAATACGGATTTCACCTTCGCTGGGGTCATAATACCGCGGTAGCATATCGGCAAGCGTGGTTTTGCCCGAGCCGCTTTGTCCCACCAGGGCAACGGTTTTTCCTTTTTCAATCTTCAGATTAATTTTGCGCAGCACGTATCCCGTTTCGCCTTCCCGATATGCGAAAGAAACATTCCGGTATTCAATGCCGGAATTAAAAGTGCCTATGGTTTTTGGTGATGAAGGGTCTGTAATTGAAATATCTGCATCCAGAACAGCATGGATTCGCTCTGCCGATGCAAGCCCTTTCTGAATATTATAAAAGGCAGTGGTGAACGCTTTTGCGGGAGGAATCAATTGAGAAAAAATGGCAATGAAGCTGATGAAGACTGCCGGCTCAAGTGTGTTTTCTTTTAGTACCAGTTGTCCTCCGAAATACATAACTACTACCATGACAATGGTTCCGAGAAATTCGCTAAGCGGAGCGCTTAAATCATATTTGCGATAAATACGGTTTTGCAAACGGAAGTATTCCTGGTTTTGCTTCTGGAATTTGTCAGTAAGAAATCTCTCTGCCGTAAATGCCTTTATAATTCGAAGCCCTGAAATCGTTTCTTCAATCGTAGATAGCAGGTGTCCCATTCGTTGCCTGGCATCCAATGATGTTTTGCGCAGTGTTTTTGAAATGCGCCCGATAATCCATCCCGAAAGGGGAAGCAGCACCAGCACAAACAATGAAAGCTGCGGACTCATCACCACCATAGTAACAAGGAAAAGTATTACCGTAAGCGGTTCACGGAACATAAACTCCAGCGAATTCATTACCGACCATTCTACTTCGCTTACATCGTTGGTTACACGCGCAATAATGTCGCCCTTTCTCCTTTCCGTAAAATAGGAGAGGGGAAGCGCAAGAACTTTTCCAAAGAGCTGGTTACGTATATCGCGCACCACACCGTTGCGTATAGGCGCCATATAGTATAGTGCCATGTAGCGGAAAAAGTTCTTAATGAAAAACATAACCACAACCATGATGCAGATAAAGCTGAGCGCGCTAATTTTTCCGTGCTCCTCAATCAATTTACTTATGTAGTAGTAAAAATTATTAATCAGAGTTTTTGCAGAAAGCGCCCATTGCATTAATTCATACTTCTGCGGATGCTGGTCGAATAGAATGTTAAGGAAAGGAACTATCATGGTGAGCGATATGAGCGAAAAACTCACTGCCAGAAGATTGCTTAACACATGCAAAACGGCATACCCTTTGTAATGACGTATGTAACGGATAAGGCGGAAATAATTTTTCATTGCGGCAAACCGACAGGACAAAGATATTCCTGCGGCAACAAATCACAACTGCGCTTCTTTTTAAGCCCTATCTTTGCACCATGGACTCCACCAAACAACTGAAAGTAGCCAAAATGATTCAGAAAGAGCTTGGCGAAATTTTTCAGCGTGAAGGTTACGCCCGGTCGTCCAAGGCGCTGCTTACCGTTACCCGCGTGCGCGCTACTCCTGACTTAGGTATAGCCATGGTTTTCCTTAGCATTTTTGGAGGTAGCGAGCCGAAAAAACTTTTTGATTCTATTGTTGCAAAAGATTATGAAATCAGGAAAAAACTCGGAGAAAGAATCCGCCACCGGGTAAGGATTATTCCCGAACTTAAATTTTTCTTTGACGACTCGCAGGATTATGTTGAAAAGATTGAAAAGCTGCTCAGGGAAGCAAAAAAGTGAAAATCGTTATAGGTCATACGTTATAAGTTATTAGAAAGAATTAATTCTAACTTTTTGTTGTCGTATAACATATAACATATAACAAATAACGTATAACAATTTTTCATGCAATACGACCCGGTAAAGAAATCGCTTGGCAGTTTTTTTAACCGGAGTATTTTTCTCCGAAAAACTTTTTACCGCCTTCTTGATTTGCTGTTGCTGCGCGCATGGCACATACATAAGGAACTTCGCCTCACCCCTAACCCCTCTCCAAAGGAGAGGGGAATTGCGCTCTCAATCCTTGATGCTGGTGCCGGTTTCGGGCAATATTCTTTTTGGATGCAAAACCATTTTAAGAATTGCGACATCCACGCTGTGGACGTTAAAGAAGAGCAAGTTGCCGATTGCAATTCTTTTTTCCAGAGAATCGGTGCAAATAATGTCAGGTTTGAAGTGGCTGACCTGACGGCTTTCAAAAGAGAAAACAATTTCGACCTTGTTCTTTGTGTTGATGTGATGGAACATATTGAACAGGATGTGCAAGTATTGAAAAATTTTTGCGCGTCACTTAAACCGGGTGGAATGCTTCTTATCTCTACTCCGTCTGATAAAGGAGGCTCTGATGTGCATGATGATTCATCCAAATCTTTTATTGAAGAGCATGTGCGCAACGGCTACAACGTGGATGAAATGAAAAACAAACTGAAAGAAGCTGGATTCACTAAATCAGAAATAAAATATTCCTATGGCGTGCCGGGAAAAATTTCATGGAAGCTGTCAATGAAGTATCCAATCCTTCTTGCAGGTGTTTCGAAAATATTTTTATTAATTCTTCCTTTCTATTACCTGATTGTTTATCCGTTTGCATTCATTCTTAATTATGCAGATATTCATATAAATCATAAAGAAGGAACGGGATTAATTGTAAAGGCATGGAAATAATTATTCAGAAATGAATCTTGCTTTATTCATAAGCAGAAAATATTTTTTCTCGCGCAAATCACCGCGGGCGGTTAATATTATTTCGCTCATTTCTGTTATTGCTGTTACGCTGGGAACATCGGCTCTCATTATTGTTCTGTCTGTCTTCAATGGATTTGAAACATTGGTACGTTCTCTTTACAATTCTTTCGACCCCGATATTAAAATCACTTCGGCAGCGGGAAAAACATTTAAGCAGGAAATCGTTCCTGTTGAGCAACTGAAAAAAATACAGGGGATTCAGTTTGTTGTGCCGGTCATCGAGGAAAATGCTTTGCTCCGCTACCAGGACAAGCAGAACATTGCGGTTATCAAAGGGGTTACTCCTGATTTTATAAAAATGTCGGGGCTCGATACCATGATTATTGAAGGCAAAATGCTTTTGCAGAATGGCGATACAAATTTTGCTGTTGTCGGAAGCGGCATTGCCTATAACCTTAATCTAACAGTGGGCGATTTTAACGGGCAGCTTGATGTTTACGTTCCGCAAATAGAGATTAAACCATCGGTCAATCCTGAAGATGCGTTCAACCGCGGGTTTATTTTTCCGTCCGGAATATTTTCCATTCAGCAGGACTTTGATACCAAATATATTCTTGTTCCGCTGCGCTTTGCAAAAGAGATGACGGGATACGATTCTGAAGTAACAGCACTTGAAATAGGTTTGAGCAACGGTGCCGATAAAGAAAAATGTCAATCAGAAATAAAAACATTGCTGGGAAACAATTTCCTGGTGCGCGACCGGTTTCAGCAGCATGAGCTTCTGTATAAAATAATGAAGAGTGAGAAGTGGGCTGTATATCTTATCCTGACGCTTATTCTCATCATTGCTGTTTTTAACCTGGTGGGGTCACTAACTATGCTCATTATTTCAAAACAAAAGGATATTGCTGTGCTGCAAAGCATGGGGGCGGATATTTCAGTAGTCAGAAAAATATTTCTTGCAGATGGATTGATGATAACATTGAGCGGAGCCGTTGCAGGTATTGTTATAGGCTATGCGGTCTGCTGGCTGCAGCTCCGCTACGGACTGATATCCCTGGGCAGTCCGGGTTCGTTTGTTATCAGTCAGTATCCTGTTGAAATGCAAACGCCCGATTTCGTTTATGTTTTTTTCACCGTCCTCGCCATCGGGCTGGCGGCGGCAATATATCCTTCAGCAAAAATTATCAGGAAGGAAAAACAAATCAAAGTGGCAGATGCCGGCTAAAAAATTATTTTTGACGCATGAAAAAACTTCTCTTCACTTTAATTCTTTTTTCCGGGTTCGCTCTTTCTCTCTACGCGCAGGATGATGAAGTATGCGGAATGGATGCTGATGACGCATGGGGTGGTGATACGGCTGCTATGAATAAATTCCTGGCAACGTGTGGAAGAATTGATACGGTTAACCTGGACGAGCATAACAAACCGGTAAAAGCCAAGCCCCATCATCAAACTATAAAGATGGTGCTGAACTCCGGCAAAGTGCTGCATTCTGACAGTGTCTTTTTTCTTACTGAAAAAATGCCGCAATTCCCGGGTGGCGATAACGGCTTATTCCAGTATCTGAGAAAATATGTGGTGTATCCCGCTTTGGCTCGCCAGCAAAAAATACAGGGACGTGTTTATATTGAATTTATTGTTGAGCGTGATGGCTCGGTGAGCCATGTAAAAATTACGCGCGGAATAGGGGGAGGATGTGACCAGGAAGCAGCCCGCGTGGTGGCGCAGATGCCTAAATGGACTTCGGGAAAAATGAATGATAGCCCGGTGCGTGTTCACTACACGCTGCCGGTAAAGTTTACGCTTTAGTTATACGCATCGCAGTGATTCTGCCTGGTGCGTTTTCCTTTGCGGATAAAGTCGTAGTCAGAAAGTTTAAGGCCGAAATAAAAATCTATTCCGGAAACTTCGTTGTTGCTTACGTACGGTCCCAGCTTATCCGTGCCGAGCACTAAAAAATGGTAACGTAAAGCAATGCCAATGCGGTTAAGATAATAATCATATAAGCTATACGGCAGCGCTACTTCAAAGTAAGATGTTTCGTAGCGCGGAGTTATCGAAACAATATTAGGGAAATCAACGTGAGGAACAGGAGGATTAGCGCGTTGAACTACCGTGGCGTTTACATACCAGCGGGGAGCAAGGCATACATCTAACTGCGCGCTGGCTGCCATAGGAGTCATTAAGCTGAACGAATTATCTATGCTGTTGGCACCGGTCATAAAATTATTCATTATAAATTGGTCCAGGCCATCCACACCTTTTGGGCTGATTGCATTGATGGTGTCAAGTTGCGCAGAAGAATTATTGAAAGTATATACGTGTGCATTCCTGTTAAAGAAAACCATTCCGGCATCAATCAAAGAAGCGCCAAGGCGGTAATCATATCGCTTGAGTGCAATGGTGCGCGCATCCTTAAAGTTACCGCGGTAGGGATTTGATACATACGTGAAGCCAATATTTACCGATGCGCCCTTTCCACGTATCTTCATCGCTTCGCTTTGGTCTTTCGGAAGGTCAAAGGCAAGTTCGGCATCCATGTTATTAATGGTCATGGTAGAGTCGCCATTAATAGTGAGGTCAGTGCGGTTGTTATAGAAATATAATCCCTGGAATGCGCCTATAAGATTAAGCGTACCAGCAACAATAAGGTGATCGTTTCCTTTCTTAATCAATTTGCCATAACTCAATCCTATTTCCGCCCATGTCATTCCCGCAATGCGGAATGGGTCAACAGTAATCGGAACTCCCGACAGGTCCGTATACTGTAATCCCTCATAAGCATATTTAGCAAGATTAGGAGTAAGGTTGCGTATGCTTATATCGCCACGCAATGCCAGGTGAATACCGAATGCCTGCTCTTGGGTTCTGTATATAAAAGAAGGCAGGCGCATGAAAGTATGCACATGCGCATTCTTTGGAGTGGAGGTATAGTCATCAAGCAATCCGCCATGTGGCAGGGGAGTAGTTCCTTCAGTAGATCCCATCATTTGGTCTTTTGGGTAGCGCACATAATTGTTTTCAAGAAAAATATCTCCCGAAATAATATTGGCTTCCCAATGATAAGGCATCAATAGCATGGCAGATGGGTTGAGCCCCATGCCCATGTTACCGGCAAAGTTGCTGTTTGCTATGCCAAGCATAACCTGCCCTTGTGCGGCAAAAGATGCTATAAGGATGTATATGAATAGAAGACGTTTCATGCCGGTGTTTTTGTTCGGTCTAAAAAACGATTTCTGTATGCTGTTGTTAACGCAAAAAGGGCATAAATATTACAAAAACTCAAAAAATTACACCCAAATGGGGTTCTGGCAGGTAATTTTCAATAAAAAAAGCGGGGTTACGGCCCCGCCTTGTCAACACTTCTGACTAATTAATTATTTCCTGCCCAGGTACCAGGCCAGCCAAAGGCCGTTAATTCCCCATCCAATAGCAGTATCAAGAATAAAATCGCGGGTATAATTCCAGCTATACCCCATCCAGTTCCAGCTCATAAGGTGTTCCCCGAAAATAAGAACGATAGCGAACATCATCACCATCCACCATCGCGAAAAGAAGGAGCCGCCCATGTTGTTTACCAGTAGCATGCAGGCTGCGAATACCATAATGAAGTTGAATATAATACCTGCTATGTGCATACCCGGGCCCATAGCCGGAATTTCTTTGAGATAAAATATTTGAGCACCGGATTTTCCCGCATTGGATTCATGAACTTTCATCGCCTCTTCTTTCGTTGGGGCCGATGGCATTCCATACGTTCCCGATTCGAGATTGTTATCGGCCAGCACTTTCAGGATGGCATCCTGTCCGGGAGTATACATATAGGTGTTGGCGTGAATGGGAAGCACTACCCACGCAAGGAAACTCCAGACAAACATAATAATGGCTCCTACAAGAGAAGCGATAAACATTTTTTTCATGACAAATGATTTTGGTTTATGATACTTTACGAGAGAACAGCGGAAAGGTTATTCACAGTCCACATGTGTTTTTCACCCGATGGGTGTTCATTTCGCCTCACCCCAACCCCTCTCCAAAGGAGAGGGGAGGAAAAAAACAGTGAATCAAGAAATGCTCATTTCATACCTATTTTTGTACGAATGAGAAAAAACCCGCTTTTCTTAATTATCTCAATTTTCATTTGTCCGGCTTTGTCGCAGGCGCAAAATTTTAAGGCGGGCGCTTTTGCGGGAATAAGTACCTCACAGGTTTCGGGCGATAATCTTGCCGGCTTCAACAAAGTAGGTCTTTATGCAGGCGGGTTTGTAAATACTGCCATGGGCGAAAAATGGAAAGTGCAGATGGAAATATCCTATATCGGAAAAGGCAGCCGCCCTACAGACATTGACCGCGAAGCAAACCCTTACCAAATCTATCCTACACTAAACTATGCCGAAGTGCCCATTCTTTTTATCTACAAGGCAAAACTAAAAATCAATATCGAAGCCGGGCCGGCATTCGGGGTACTTGTGTATTCCCGCGAGGACGACAGCTTTGCAGAGCGGGAGATTGAGCGCCCGTATAACAGGACCGAATTCACTTTCATCGCAGGTATTGATTATTTTCTATCAGAAAAGCTGTCCATCAATTCGCGGTGGGATAATTCATTTCTCCCCATCCGCAAACATGAATCAGGGCAAACCTACGGGCTTAACCGCGGGCAATACAATACAGAGATTATATTTTCTCTGCGATACCACTTTTGAAATTAAGAATGCAGAATTAAAAATGCAGAATTGAAAAACTTTTAGCCCTGTCATGCTGAACTTGTTTCAGCATCTCCACCATAGCACTCACAAGGGGATGCTGACCTTCGTCAGCATGACAAGAAAAAACTAACATCGTCCGAAAGTTCTCCTTTTTTGTTCTTAATTTGTTCAATCCATTACGATATGGAAGCATGAAAAAAATCGTCTTGTATTATATTTTATTCCAGTCGGGCTTTATTTCTGCACAGCAGAACATTATTACTGTTGGTATTCAGTATAAACCTGTATTCACTATTGACTTTTTAAATTCAGGAAACCAAACCGTTTCCCAGAACGGAGTAAACTTTTCTGTCGGGCTTCATTCGGGTTTTGCGGCCGGCATGGTTATAAGGCGGGGTATCACTGACAGGTATTCTATAGAAGGAGGAATCAACTATGTGAGGCGCGTATACTCGGTGAATATATCGGAAGGAAATTTTTCAGGTGAATCAACGTTCGGAATCATTGGTTACGAAATTCCGCTGAGCGGATTGGTTTACATACAACTCAGCGAAAAATTTTATATGAATGCCTCGTTGGGTATTGCCGCTGATATGTTTGCCTCTAATATAGCTACATCGGGCTATTATTTCCAGACCTATTCACTCAGGAAATCGGTCATCAATCCGGGAGTTATCGCCAACATAGGGTGGGAATACCGCACAGAAAAATCGGGTTATTTTTATCTCGGCGCTTCATATCACAATCCGTTCTCTGCAATTTATTTGTCGCGGCTTGAATACGATTACAACAACAAAGACGAAATAGTAGAAACTTCGCTTTTGGGAACTTACTTTACGCTAGACCTAAGATACTTTTTCCAAGAAGACCCGATAAAGAAATATAAAAATCCGGAACGGGATGAAGAATAAAACGACAGGAGATCTAAAATAATTTTTTCAGCCGTTTCTTTTTGATTTTAGAAGCGGGAATTTCAATAGGGCCGTTCTTTTTTTCCGACCATACAATAATACCCACTCCCATTGCTTTATGATAATTTATGGCTTCAGCAATAGCGTATTTAGATGCTTCAACAATTTTTCTTCTGAGTATAGTCCTCTCTCTTCTCGTCAAAGATGACATGGTGGAAATTATTTTTTCCTTAAATCGATTCTCAGCTCTTTCAATTGCTCTTCAGCAATAGAAGAGGGAGAATCAATCATTGTATCACGCCCTGCATTGTTCTTCGGGAATGCAATCACATCACGGATAGAATCTATTCCATAAAACATTGCGCTGAGCCGGTCGAATCCAAAAGCAATGCCTCCATGGGGAGGGGCTCCATATTCAAAAGCATTCATCAAAAACCCGAACTGGTTTTGCGCCTCTTCTTTTGTGAAGCCAAGAATTCCAAACATCCGGGACTGAAGCTCTTTGTTGTGAATACGGATAGACCCGCCGCCCATTTCCACTCCGTTAATCACCATATCATACGCATTAGCGCGCACTGAGCCGGGAGATGTTTCCAGTTTGTCAATGTCGTCTGCATGCGGTGACGTGAATGGATGATGCATTGCAAACCAGCGTTTCACTTCTGCATTCCATTCCAGCAAAGGGAAATCAATAACCCAGAGAACGTTGTAAATATCTTTTTTTCTCAGACCGAGACGCTCTCCCATTTCAAGACGAAGCGCACCAGCGGCCTTCAGTGTTTTATTTTTTTCTCCTGCAAGAATCAGTAACAAATCATTTGGACTTCCTCCGCAATGCACAAACCATTTTTTTATTTCGTCACCAGAATAAAATTTATCTACCGACGATTTAATGTTTCCATCAGAATTCCATTTTGCGTACACCAATCCGCCTGCACCTATTTGAGGGCGCTTAACCCAATCGGTTAATTCATCCAATTGTTTTCGAGTGTATTCGGCACATCCTTTCGCACAAATTGCGACAACCAATCCAGCATCTTCAAAAACTTTAAATCCTTTTCCTTTAGTCAGCGTATTCAATTCAATCAACTTCATTTCAAACCTTGTATCGGGTTTATCCGTCCCGTAATTTTTCATTGCATCAGCATAATTCATTCTGGGCACTTCTCCAATGTCAATTCCTTTTACCGCTTTAAAAAGATGGCGAACCATTCCTTCGAATGTCTGAAGCACATCTTCTCTTTCCACAAAACTCATCTCGCAGTCAATCTGTGTAAACTCGGGCTGGCGGTCAGCGCGCAGGTCCTCATCGCGGAAACAACGTACGATTTGATAGTACCTGTCCATTCCTCCCACCATTAAAATCTGTTTGAATGTTTGCGGTGACTGCGGCAGCGCATAAAATTCTCCGGGATTCATCCTGGAGGGCACAATAAAATCCCGGGCGCCTTCCGGGGTTGATTTAATGAGCACCGGGGTTTCTATTTCAGCAAATCCCTGTGCATTCAGATAGTTTCTTGTTTCCGTTGCAAGCCGGGCCCGCAGAAGCAATGCTTCTTTCACCGGATTTCTACGGATGTCAAGATAGCGGTACTTCATCCGCAGCTCCTCACCGCCATCGGTTTCGTCCTCAATAGTAAAGGGAGGAGTGCTTGCTGCGTTTAATATTTTTAATTCACTTGTAATAATCTCTACGTCCCCTGTTTTCAGTTTTGGGTTTTTGCTTTGTCTTTCAGTTACTTTTCCTCTTGCCTGTATCACATTTTCTCTCGAAAGTTTTCTTGCCGTTTCACAAAGTGCAGCATTGGATTCCATGTTAAATACCAGCTGCGTAATTCCGTACCTGTCGCGCAGGTCTACAAAAGTCATTCCTCCCAAATCACGCGAGCGCTGCACCCATCCGCAAAGCGTAACTTCTTTGCCGGTATCCTTTATGGTAAGCTCACCGCATGTATGCGTCCGTAATTTCGTCTGAAGCATGACGGCAAATGTAAAAGAAAAGCCAACGTTTGACTCCATAATCAGAGAGGTAACTGGAATTTACCTGCTGCAAGCATATTCAGGAAACAAAACGTATTCCCGGAAAATTATAATAGGATAACTCGATTATTTTTCGGAAAGATATTTCTTCCACGGCTTCCAGTAAAATTCATTCCAGCCGCCTTTCAGCGAAGCAGCCTGGTTGTCGGGAAGGTTTGCATGAGTCATGGCAAGCACAGCATCATTTTTATTTTGTTCAAACGATAGAATGAAAGTGGAATCCATATCACTTTTTTTCCAATCAGCTGCCCGCCATGACTGCACGATGAGTTTATCTTTAACGAGTTGAAGATTTTTTCCCCAGCAATATCCGCCATGCGCAGAAAACTTTGCTCCTTCTTTTGCTGAAATTTTTGAAGGATTATTTCCTGTCAGCTTTGTATGCTGGCGCGAGTCGAGAAACATGCTGTAAAGCTCTGACGCTTTTGAATTTTTGAAAACAATTTTTTGAGTGATGGTTTTTGACATTTCGATTTTATTTAAGACGGCTTATTCTGCTGCTGCCGTTTCAGTTTTTCATATTCACGTTCAACCATATCGCCCTTTGAAGAGTGATATACGTCAACATAATTGAACGCGATACCAATTCCCCAGCCAAGTGTGGGCCAAATGGGCCAGGCTGTAATCCAGTTCATATTTTCGCGATTACCTATTGTAACATACCAGATTGCCCACAAGAAAGCATTGATGATGATGTAAGTGTACAAATGCTTTTTAAATTCGGCGCGCTTCTTAGCGATGCGCCACAGGTTTTCGTCTTTTTCTTCCATGATTTTATTGTATTAGATGTTGAGCATAATTTAATTTTTTCCCCAGCTCTCAAGTTCTTCCTTGCTCCACAGCTCAGGGTAAAAAACTCTTCTCTGCATTCGCGGAGGAAGATATTTCTGCCAGTTGGTTCCGCCTGTTGCAGGCACATCGCCCGCTTCCTGCTGCAGGTAACGTGCGGCCGATTTGTAATGCACCAGCGGCCAGCGCACGTTCACATTCAAATCAAATTCTTTGAGATGTTGTTTTAATTCGGGTTTATTTTTCTCTGCCTCGCTTAGCGCAGAATATTTAGCCCATAAATTTTTTGTGCGATAATCTTTTGCGAGCTGAATTAACTTTTCAGAATATTTTTTTTCAAACTGTTTCAGCGTAAGTGTTTTTTTTCCTGAAGCAAGCTCGGTTGCGCCTTGCTTCCAGTAAATAAATTCATACATTTCTTCAGCAGGAGAATTTTTTCCGAAACGCCCCCGCTCATTTTTATCAACAAGATTTATAAAATCCGTTGCGCAGATTTCAATCATGCGGTACTGCGCACTCTGGAATCCGCTTGCAGGCAGCAGGGCCATGCGGAACCGCAGGAACTGGTCGCGTTCCATCCCGTTAATCATAATTTCAAACGACTTGGTAAGGGCTTCAAAATAACTGTTGATGCGCCTGAGCCGTTCAACAAAAAAATTCACTTCTAATTTTTCTTTCCAGCTATGGTCTTCACCACTGGGCAAAACATTTCTGCCGTTGTTGGCAATTTGTTCCATCTCATGTAGTGCGAGCTTAAAATAAAGCTCCGTCACCTGGTGGTACATGATGAAAATCATTTCATCCGGAAAATCGGTGCGAGGATTCTGAAGCGTAAGCAGCTTGTCGACATTGATATAATCCCAGTACGTGAGATAATTGGAAAAGAGCAAACCATCAAGATAGGATGTCATATCCTGTCCCATGACAGCATACTTTTCTTTAAGCCGCTCAAGGCGTTTCAGAATTTCGGGAGTAAGCTCCATCATCAAAATTTTGTTATTGCAAAGTAAAGAAAGTTTAGCGCTTAGGAGTGAAAGAAAATTAGAAGACAACCCGTGTTAGTTCTAACCATCTCCCGTCCTGCTTTCGGGTCGTCCCGAGTATTCGGGACTCCCCTCAATCAGGTCTATTCCCTTCGGTTCGGAGTTCTCTCCACCATTCAGTAACGCAAAATGTTTTGATACATTTGTCAGGACGAACCCCGAATACTCCGGACTGACTGCACAGAAAAACTACCTTGAACAAAGGAGTTGCGAATGATAAAAAAGCTTACCCGTAATATAAATTCTTTTCTGATTGCCCTTGAAAGTAAAGCCGGTTTGTTATCCGCCAGCTTGCTTCTTGGAGTGATGATGTTGTTGCTGGCAATGATTTATGTTCAGCCGTCTTTTGATGTGGATGTGAAGTATCATGGAAGTTACTTCTCAGAACTTTCAGAACATCCTTTTCGCTTTTCTGAAAACAACCCGTTGCAATATCGAATTCTTGCGCCCTTTATAGGATACATTACATTTCTGAGAGGCGATCTATTTTTTATTCTCCCGCTTCTGTTTGATGTCTTTCTTTTAGCAGCAGTTTACTATCACTATAGGAAAATAAATTATGAAGTAACGGATGCATTTATTATGACAGCGTTCATTTGTTTCTCAGGAACAATTTTAATTCCCCTTATAGCCCCCGCATATATTGACAGCATAACTTACTTCTTTTTATTCCTCGCATTTGCCAAAGCAGCCAGGATAAAAAGCTCAGCATTCTTTTTTTGCCTGGCACTAATGAATTACGAAACAAGCCTGGTTCTTCTTCCCGCATTGTATTTACATGCATGGAATACTCACAAAACAGAAAAATTAATTGTGATAAAATTATTTTTCATTTTCCTCATGGCTTGTTTGCCTTATATAGGTTACCGTTACTATGTTTCCAATCATGCAGACATATTATTTTCATTCGGTTTTTATTTCTCCCATGTAAATATTGGTTTTGTTATTAAGGATACTCTTACCAGTTTCCCGATAGGTGCTTTCTATTCATTCCGGCTTCTTTGGTTTTTTCCTGTCTATGCGCTGTTTAAATTGTGGCGGCAAAAGGAAAACCAACTTACATATGTTATCCTGTTCATTATTGTATTCACGTCAGCACAATTATTCATCGCGTTCGATTGTACACGTCTTTTTTGCCTTGCTTTTCCGGCAATACTTCTATCGGCAGAGTACTTGAAAAAAATTTGGGGAACGGAGTACTTCAGAAGTTTCTCCATGAAGCTTTTACTGTTTAACTTTCTTGTAATACCTTACCTTATAGGGGATAACTCATTTAATATTATGCCATCTGTATTTTACAATTTAGCGCTAAAGACAATTTTTCATTTTTTATGATTTCCACGCTTCGCAAGATTTGTAACCAGTATCGTTCAAAACATGCAGATGATTTCAAAATAATTGAAGCGTACCGCTCCTACGGAGTCATGGCTAAAATAAATTTTAGCCCTGGAAGAGCGGTTTATTGGTAGAAACTGATTTGTAATCCTTCGGAACAACGGTCGTGAGCATTCCAACCGCTGACGGCTAAACCCGATGGAACCCCGAATTATCGGGGTGACAGCGGGACGGGTGCCCCGAGTACTCGGGGGGTGAGAATTACAGAAGATTGTTTCCAAAAAAATTATTCCTGCGCTATTTCACAATAGCCGGCTCATTGGCCAGGCCGGAAAAATCTACCAAATCCATTTTGATAGAGCCAACCAATATGTCCGTTTGTGCGCGCACCGGAATTTTATTTTTATCATCGCTCACCCATACGGTCATATCTTCCTTCTCTTTGAAAATACGTCCTTCCTGAAGCAGCGGACGGAATTTGAGGCACCGGATTTTCCCTTTCTTGGTGCTGATGATTTCGCGGCCCAGAAATTTTATGTTCATATCGAATACTTCGTTGTCAATGAACGCCTGGATAGGAAAAATTTGTCCCTCGGTGACGTTTGAAAAATCAAATGTGCGGGCGTAGTACGCCGCTGAAACCATGTCTTGTATATTTTCGGGCACAGTAAATATTCCTTTCGTGGGCGGCTTATAATTGCGGATGGCATCGGCTGTCGCTGTTTTCTTAAATGGGTCAAATACCACATCTTCTTTTATGGTATATCCGCCCTCATCAATACGCCTTATGAACATCCAGGGCACCACGGCACCGCGGTCGATATAACTTTCGTAGCGGTCATTGACTTCAAAAAACCAATTGAACATACCTACTGATTTTCCCGTGCCTACGATATGCCATGTAGGACGGCTGGCGAAATACTGGTTATCTGATTTCACTTCAAGCTGTGCTTCACCGGCACTCAGCAATCCATAGTGCACGCGGTATTTAAGAATCTCTCCTTCCTTGAAGGCGTCATTTTTAATGGAGCGCAGGGTTGAATCCTGAACTGCACCATCATTCTGCGCGGAAACAGTCCTGAAAAAAAACAAAATAAGGGCAAGATAATTTTTCATACCGCTTACGTATCAATTCTCATTCCAATGGGTACGAATAGCAAAATACTACGAATTTATGTATGAAGGGAAAATCTAAGCCCTAAATTCTAAACTTTTACTCCACGGGCTGCCCGATTTCGTTTTGCTCAATATGAATGTCTTTGAGCTGCGGAAGGTCTTTTACAGAACTGATTCCGAAATAATCCATAAACGATTTGCTGGTTACGTAAATCAGCGGGCGACCCGGACTATCACTCTTTCCTTTAATTTCAATGAGCTCTTTTTCCAGCAATTTCTGAATAGTGTAATCGCAGTTCACTCCGCGAATTTGCTCCACTTCTGTTTTAGTAACAGGCTGCTTATACGCAACAATGGCAAGCGTTTCCAGTGCCGAAGCGGACAAACGTTTCTGTGATTTATGCTGAATTAATGCGCTCACGATGTCGAAGAAATTTTTCTTGGTGAGAAATTGGTATCCTTCGGCAATCTCGGTTAGTTCAAAAGAAAATTCTTCAGAAGAATATTTTTCCTTCAGCTCAGAAATAACGGTGAGAATTTCTTCATCGCTTATCTCCCAGTCAAAAGTATTTTTAAGGGAAACGGAAATTTCTTTCAGCGTGATGCTTTCTTCGGAAGCGAAGATGAGGGCTTCGATGTTTTGCTTGAGTAAGTTCATCTTATGACAAAGTTTAGAATTGAATATTCAGTAATGAGTTGGAGTAAAAATAGAACGTAGATTAGGAGGATTTATTATAGTGAGGGCGGATAATATTAACAGCAGCTATACAACAACATTCACGATTCTGCCCGGCACTACAATCACTTTTTTGGGCTGATTTCCATGGAGGAATTTTTTTGTTTCCTCTGATAATATGACCTGCTTTTCCACTTCTTCTTTTGTAAGCGATAACGGAAGTTCAATATTGAATTTGGTTTTACCATTGAACGAAACCGGGTAAGCAAACGTATCGTCTGCGGCAAGCTGCCTGTCGTATTTTGGCCAGCGGGCAAAGGTGACACTCTCGGTATACCCGAGTTTTTGCCAAAGTTCTTCTGCAATGTGCGGCGCAAACGGAGAAATCAAAATCACCAACGGCTCAAGGATTTCTTTTTTGGCAGATTTTAAATCCGTCAGCTCGTTAACGCAAATCATAAACGTACTTACGCATGTGTTGAATGAATATCGCTCAATGTCTTCGGTAATTTTCTTTATGGTCTTGTGAAGAATTTTCAGCTCAGCTTTACCGGCTGTATTCCCCTCTCCTTCAGGAGAGGGGTTAGGGGTGAGGTCAAACAACCTCCAAAGTTTTTTCAGAAAATTGAAAACACCCGTAATCCCGTTGGTATTCCACGGTTTGCTTTGCTCCAGTGGACCGAGAAACATTTCATACATACGGAAACAATCGGCTCCGTATTTATCGCACATCTCATCGGGGTTGACAACATTAAGCTTTGACTTGGACATTTTTTCGACTTCTTCTCCACAGATATATAGCCCATTTTCTAGGAGAAAATCAGTGTTTGAAAAATTAGAATCTTCTCTGCTTATCCTATCTATATCCAAAATGCTTCCATTCACAAATTTTATATCCACATTAGTCCATAAAACAAAAAGTGAATCAGTGACTATATGTTTTGAAAGAATAGATTCACCAAATTGTTTCACAAGCATTTCTCTTAAATCATTCGGTGAATATGAGTTATTCAAAACTCTTTTTGCAATATTATATGACAAGTAGAGTTTTGGATATTTTTCGGTATTCTCAATTCCCCTATTAAGAAAATCTTTACCAGAGCGAAAAAACAATCTATAGACAAGTCGCGATTCCCCTTGAATCATCCCCTGGTTAATCAGTTTCTGCGCTGGCTCGGTAAAGGGAATACAACCGATGTCGTACAAAAACTTTGTCCAGAAACGGAAGTACATCAAATGTCCCGTTGCGTGTTCGCTTCCGCCAATGTATAAGTCAACTTGCTTCCAGTAGTTCACCGCTTCCTTTGAGACAAATTCTTTGTCGTTTTGCGGGTCCATGTAGCGCAGGTAATACCAACTACTTCCCGCCCAGCCGGGCATGGTAGTTTTTTCGTACTCGTATTTCCCCTTGTATTTCCATGTTGAAGAAGCGCGCGCCAGGGGTGGCTCGCCCGTTTCAGTAGGAAGAAATTTATCAACCTCGGGAAGAATTACAGGCAAATCTTTTTCATCTACCGCTTTGGGAATTCCGTTCCCACCTGACTTCGCTGAAGCTTCGTCAGGCACGTAATAAATCGGAATCGGTTCGCCCCAGTAGCGCTGGCGTCCGAAAATTGCATCGCGCATGCGGTAATTCACTTGCCCTTTTCCCAACCCGCGCTTTTCAATTTCCGAAATGATTTTTTTTATAGCGTCTTTCACATCAAGCCCGTTAATGAAATCGGAGTTGATGCATTTGCCATCGTAGGTGTCAAAACATTCCGCCTCATCCCCCTGCCCCTTCTCCAAAGGAGAAGGGGAGTTCGGTTCAATCACTTTTTTAATGGGCAGTCCAAAATGTTTTGCAAAAGCAAAGTCGCGCGTGTCGTGTGCAGGGACGCCCATCACTGCACCCGTGCCATATCCCGCAAGAACATATTCTCCAGTCCAGATAGGAATTTTTTCTTCCGTGAATGGATGAATAGCATAGGCGCCTGTGAATTGCCCCGTAACTTTTTTTACATCTGTTTGCCGCTCGCGTTCGGTGCGGTTCTTTGCATAATGAACGTATTCATCAACTGCCTTTTTGTATTCAGGCGTTGTAATTTTTTCCACCAGTTCATGTTCAGGTGCAAGTGTGAGAAACGTAGCTCCGAATACCGTATCGGGGCGGGTGGTGAAGACTTCGATAGCCTCACCCCCTCTTTCCCCCTCTCCAAAAGAGAGGGGGAGGTCGAGCGCTTTCTTAATTTCATCGCAAACCCAATCAGCTTTGGTAATAACTTCATCGTTTGTGAACCGGATTAAACGGTAACCGGCTTTTGCAAGTATGGCAGTTCGTGTTTCATCATATTCTTTTTGTTCCGAATGAATTTCGCCATCAACTTCAATGATTAATTTTTTTTCCAGGCAGACAAAATCAGCTATGAATTGTCCGATGGCATGTTGCCTGCGGATTTTATAACCCAGTTTACTATCGCGAACCCTCTCCCATAAAATCGCTTCTGCCTCGGTGGAAGTTTTTCTATTCTCTCTTGAGAATTCTTTTAGCTCTGCCCAAATTAGTTTGTCAGCGGTTTCGTAGCCAGAGTTTTTTCCAGCCGCAGTTCCCCTCTCCTTCGGAGAGGGGTTAGGGGTGAGGCGAAAAGTTAAACTGCTTCCTTCACTTCTTCCAATCCAATTTCTCTGTGCCTCTTTAATTGATTCACTCCAGTCAATGGTATCCAAATCTTTAAGCAATCGCTCCGCATAAGCAGTGATTCGCAAGCTCCACTGCGGCATAAGTTTTCTTTCCACAGGATAGCCGCCTCTCTCACTCACGCCATCTTTCACCTCATCATTGGCGAGGACAGTTCCCAGAGCGGGACACCAGTTTACCCACGCCTCGCTTAGGTATGCTAGACGATAATTCATCAGCACGTTTGATTTTTCTTTTTCGTTCATTATATCCCATGAACCTGCTCCCCTCTCCTTTGGAGAGGGGTTGGGGGTGAGGCGCTCACTTTTAAATTTCTCAATCAAAGTGTCTATCGATTCTGCTTTATCTGTCTCAGGGTTATACCATGAATTAAAAAGCTTCAGGAAAATCCATTGTGTCCATTTGTAGAATTTTGGGTCCGAAGTTTTTACTTGCCTGTCCCAGTCAAAAGAGAAACCTATTTTGTCGAGCTGTTCACGGTAGCGCTTTATGTTTTGTTCAGTCGTAACGGCCGGGTGCTGCCCAGTCTGAATAGCATACTGCTCGGCAGGCAGCCCGAATGAATCATACCCCATGGGGTGAAGCACGTTGAATTCGTGCAATCTTTTATAGCGCGCAACAATATCACTTGCGATATAACCCAGCGGATGACCTACATGCAATCCCGTTCCACTCGGATATGGAAACATATCCAATACATAATACTTGGGCTTAGAAGAATGGGTTTCTGTGTGAAACGTCTTGTTCTTTGCCCAGTATTGCTGCCACTTTTTCTCTATGTCTTTAAAATTATACTCCATTTGCTTTCGGGGGACGAATTTATGAAAAGGAACCCTCCCTTGTGGATACAACTTCACGGGTTGGGGGCAGGTGTGCGGTTCTCTTAATTACTTTCGCGGCGTTCGTATAAGATGACTTTGGAAAGTAAACCTTCACGCCCCCATTTCAGGACCTCGCATGTCTCATCGGTAATCAGCGTTTCGCTGGTGCTTTTCCTTATGGGATTGCTGGGCATTTTTGTCTTTGAAGGGAAAAAAGTCTCGAACTATGTAAAAGAAAATATTCAGCTTACCGTGTTTATGACTGAAAATGTTTCGGAGCCCGAAGTGGAAATTATAACGCGCCTCCTTAAAAATTCCCCGTTCGTGAAGAGCGCTGAATTTATTTCTGCCGATGAAGCAGCAAAGCGGCTCCAAAAAGATTTAGGAGAGGATTTTATCGACTTTATCGGCTATAATCCGTTGAGCGCTTCCATTGATGTGAAGATGAAATCGGAATATGCCAATGAAGACAGCCTGGCAAAATTTGAAAAAATTATTTCAGAAAATAAAACCGTAAAGGAAGTGGTTTACCAGAAGCCGCTGCTCGAAACCGTAAACAAGAATATACGGTCGGTGAGCTTGCTCATTTTTGCTTTCAGCTGCCTGCTTCTTTTGATTTCGATAGCGCTCATCAATAATACCGTCCGGTTAATGGTTTATTCCGACCGGTTTCTTATCCGCAGTATGCAGTTGGTAGGCGCAACAAGAGGGTTTATCATGAGGCCCTTCCTTTTAAAAGGATTTTACCAGGGATTTTGGGCCGCAATCATTGCATGTCTTATGCTGGGCGGGATGCTTTATTTCGGATATGCCAAGGTAGAGGGATTATCTGAAACCATTGATAAATCTCTTTTTTACTACCTTTTCCCCTCTGTGATTATCTGCGGAATTTTGTTCACTATGCTGTCAACCTTATTTTCTGTACGCAGGTTTTTACGGCTCAAATCAGAACTTATTTATCTTTGAAAAATTATGGCAGTTAAAAAAGACAATAAACCCACCGTAGATTTTGCTTTCGGGAAAGAAAATTACATCCTGATGATTGCAGGCATACTGGTAATCATTTTTGGATTTATCCTTATGAGCGGAGGCGGTTCCACTAACCCTAATGTTTTTAATCCTGATATTTTCAGTGCCAGGAGAATTACTGTTGCTCCTTTAGTTGTTATGCTCGGATTTATTATTGAGATAGCGGCTGTTCTGAAAAAGACAAAAGAGGATTAACAGATTAATTGAGTCTATAAAGTTAATTAGGTCGAATATGTTATCCTGATTATCTATTTCTCTTAATACACTTAATTAACTCATTCAACTTTCTTCAATGTCAATATTGCAATCGATTATTCTGGCAATCATCGAGGGGCTTACAGAATTTCTTCCTGTATCTTCCACCGGTCACCTCATCATTGCCTCTTCGCTGATGGGTATTGCAGACGCACCGTTTACCAAAGCATTCACTATTGCTATTCAGTTTGGCGCCATTCTTTCGGTGGTGGTTTTATATTTCAAAAGATTTTTTGATTTAAAAGACATAAAGAAATTTTATTTCCGGTTGTTCGTGGCGTTTCTGCCTGCAATGATTCTGGGGTTCATTCTGAAAAAATTTATTGACCAAATGCTCTCTAACGTCCTCGTAGTTGCGGCAGCGCTTCTCATCGGTGGAATTATTTTTCTTTTTGTTGACCGTTGGTTCAGGAAAGTGGAAAAGGAAGGCGATTCATTTCCCAATAACAAACAGGCGCTCATTACCGGTATGTTCCAGGTTATAGCAATGATTTTTCCCGGCACTTCGCGTGCAGCGGCAACCATTATTGGAGGCCTTGCTGCTGGTCTTAACAAAAGAGCGGCTGCGGAGTTTTCATTTTTTCTTGCCGTACCAACTATGTTTGCTGCTACCTGCAAGGAGCTTTACGATTTTTATAAAGCCGGAAATATTTTTTCAGCCAATGATTACGGGGTTTTAATTGCAGGAAATGTTCTTGCTTTCATCGTGGCTATGTTTGCGATAAAATTTTTTATCGGTTACTTGGTAAAACATGGTTTTAAGGTGTTCGGGTATTACAGGATTACTATTGGCGGAATTATTTTGCTTCTGCATTTTTTGGGAATTGAGTTAACAATGCTATGATAGAAGCGAATTTAAATTCAGAAAATAATATTTTTCTCATCAACAAACCGTTGGGCTGGACTTCATTTGATGCGGTAAAAAAAATACGAAATATTTTATTGAAGCGCTTTTCACCCCTCTCCTTTGGAGAGGGGATGGGGGTGAGGCGACTGAAGGTGGGGCATGCAGGAACGCTGGACCCTCTTGCATCGGGATTACTGGTTATCTGTACCGGTAAAATGACCAAAAGAATTTCCGAGATTCAATTGCTGGAAAAGGAATACACCGGCGCTTTTGTCCTGGGTGCTACCACTCCATCCTATGACAGGGAGACGGAAATTAATGCAACATCAGACTTCTCTCATGTTACCACAACAATGCTTTACGATGCTATAAAGCAATTCACGGGAAAAATTTTGCAGGCAGCTCCGCTTCATTCTGCGAAAAAAATTGAAGGGAAACGTGCCTATGACT
This sequence comes from Bacteroidetes bacterium 2013_40CM_41_45, assembly GCA_002215675.1. Classification (GTDB taxonomy): domain Bacteria; phylum Bacteroidota; class Bacteroidia; order AKYH767-A; family 2013-40CM-41-45; genus 2013-40CM-41-45. The sequence goes on from NGFH01000001.1 coordinate 283,708, forward strand.
TTGCGCGCAAAGGAAAAGATATAGAACTAAAACCGGTAGAAGTTTTCATTCATTCCTTTGAGATTACAGGAATCAACTTGCCTGAAGTTTCTTTCAAAGTGGTGTGCAGCAAGGGAACTTATATACGCTCGTTGGCCAATGATTTTGGAAGAACGCTTGGATGCGGTGCTTACCTTGCATCATTGAGCCGCACACGAATCGGCAATTATCTCCTTGCCGATGCCGTAACTCCTGAAGAGTTTTCTGAAAAGCAAGTCTCAATAAACTTACTTCCGGCTTAAAAATTCTTTGCTGCTTCTTTAATAATTTCCATCCACGGCTGTCTGCCTTTGCCGTTTCCCAGGCGAATAATGATTAAGTTTTTTGCAGGGTTTACATAAATGTATTGTCCTAAATGGCCTATTGCTGCGAAGTCGCAATCGGTTTCACTCGGAATCCACCATTGGCGGTTGTAAAACCAAACTCCTCCCGCTTCTTTATCGGGTTGAGTGCATTGCGTTACCCATTCAGCGGGAACAATTTGTTTGCCGTTCCAGTTTCCTTCCTGCAGATATAATCTTCCGAACCGCGCATAGTCGCGTGCCACTGCATTGATGCAGCAAAATGCTTTTTCAATTCCGTTATTTTTTCTGTCTGTGCTCCATGTTGCATCGTATTCCATTCCAAGCGGTTGCCAGATTTTTTTCTCGAGGTATGCGGAGAGAGTCATACCTGTGGCTCGCTCAAGTATTAAGCCCAGCAGTTGTGTGTTGACGCTTTTATACTCAAATTTTTTTCCCGGCTCCGAATACATTTTTATTTTAGACAATTGTTTCCTTAAGCTTCTTCCGTAGTACATGGCTGCGGCTCCGCTGAAAGGGCTGTAATAGGATTCCGAAAATTTTACTCCCGAATTCATTTGCAGCAAGTGATGGATAGTGACCTTATCCCAAAAATATTTTCCTTTGAGCTCCGGGACGTACGTTGTAACAAAATCATTTTCACTTTTAATAAAACCTTCGCTGATGGCAATGCCGGTAAGAGCTGACACATACGATTTAGACATAGAAAATGAAGCCACCGGTGAAGCCGCGTTGTATTTCCCGAAATAATTTTCATACAAAATTGTATCGCTACGGATGACGAGAAACGCTACAGTAGGTGTTGACTGAATCAAAGACAACAGTGTTACCTTGTTCTTTTTCCGGTCTGTTACATACATATTTTCAATCGCTGAATTTTTCTGTGTTTTTGCGAATTGAAAAGTGTTAAGTGAATCGCGGTGAACAGGGCGGGAAGGAAAAATTTTGTAATCGGTTATGTTCGCAAAGTTGTAGTAGAAAAAACGCCCTACACGGCACGAGCCGGTAAGTAAAATCAATACAAACAATGCAGGTATAACCCTGCGGCCACTCTTAATATTCATCATCATATTTTATTTCGATTCAGGCGAAATGCTCCATTCCATTTCTACATACCAGTTAGCCCGCACATTTATTTTTTGTGAATTATATATTACTTTTTCAGGTTGCTCTTTTCTCAAATAGTTTCCGGTATCCCATTTTCTGTTGCCGTTTTTATCCGTAATAAGTCTTAGATGATACATAGCAGGCGTCAGATATTCGTAATTCACTGCCCGGCTTTTATTTAAATAATTCTGACGAACGATGTTTCCATGCTCATCCAATAAATGCAGAATCCTGTTAACATTTGTTTCAGTGCTATCCTGAAAATTAACATCAAGCTTCATGGTTCCATATTCATTGAGCAACCGCGTTTGAAAAGTAAATTCGAGTGTATCATTTTTCAAGCCGAAAACATCTGTGAAAACGCCCGGTGAAATTTTGAGTTTGTACGTAGTATTCTCTTTCCATTGAGCAGCAATAATCAGATGTCTTTTCAAACCATCCGTAAATTTCATGGAGGAGTTTACCCTCTTTGTAGAATCTTCTGTTAAGATGATTTGGGTTGAATCCCATGACGTAATGGGATGCGAGAATACAATCCGTATGCTGTCATTCGAATCAAATTTTCCCGCCTGGTTTACTTGCGCTGAAAGCCGAAATGCACTTCCTGCTTTTCCACCCGGCGAGTCTTTTTCAGGTATCTTCATTTTTGCAGGAGTAATCAGCGGAAAAATAACCGTATCTCCGGAAGGCAACGCCGGTGAAATGATTTTGAGAGACAATGAATCGGCAGTAATATTTTTGTACCAAACCAAAATAGTATCTCTATCCGCAGAATATTCTTCCACAAAAATTTCAGGGTTGCCGGAAAGTAATGCGTACTGCAAGGAGTCAATAGGTCGCTGAAAAACAAAAATCACCCTGCCTGGTTCCATTGCATTTGCCCGTATCAAACGTTGTGGTAATGTCTCGGTAAATAAACGCAGCTTCACCGAATCGGTTCCTGAGGGAATCAGGCTGTCTGCAAAGGCAATACTTTCGTCCTTGCTGTCGAACAGGTAATTGTTATTGGTTTCTTTGAGAGCAAAAATTTTATAATCGCCTTTCGAAATATTTTTTATTAAGAAGCTGCCGTTTTCTTTTGTCTTTGAAAAATAAGATGGCTTATCAAGATATGGCAGTGAATCATTTTGTCCGTCATACAACATTACAAGCACGCCTTTTTCGGGTTCCATTGTAAATGCGTTTACCACCCTGCCGCTGATATGTTCTGTGTCAACTGCCGCTCCGGTGGAAAAAACATACTGGAAATTTTCAAGCGCATTATTTTCGGCAATGTCCTTAATAGCACTGCCAAAATTGAATGTGTATGTCTTGTTTTGCTTCAGCGTATCGTCAAAGTGAATGAGCAAGGTTTTATTTTTTACTTTGATATCCGGCATCTCAGACAGAGGAGGTGAAATAACCAGTTGTTCATTGAGTTTATCTAATTGAATGTACTCATCAAATGTTATCGCAATGTCTTTTGAATGGAAATGGGTGGAAAATGAATCAGGAACTTGTCTTACCACCGCAGGCGGAATAGTGTCTTTAGCTCCGCCTGTGGGCGCAACCTGGGTGGCGCAGGAAAAGAACATGAATACAACAGGAGCAAGAAAAAGGAACCACGCTTTGTTCATCCGGGAAGTGATTCAATAATCAACGCAATTTCCTGAAAAAAATTTCTGTCAGTCTCGCCAAAATCGGCAAGAGAACGGCTGTCTGTATCCAGCACCATAAAAACTTTTCCATTCTTAAAAACCGGAATGGTAATTTCAGATTTCGATTCGGTGCTGCAGGCAATGTGCCCGGGAAATTCATCCACGTTTTTTACAATGATGGTTTCCGCGCGTTGCCAGCAAGCTCCGCAAACACCCTTTCCGAAACCAATGCGTGTGCACGCAACCGGACCCTGGAATGGACCCAAAACAAGCTCATTCCCTTTTACAAAATAACATCCCACCCAGAGAAAATCCATACCCTCCTTTATTGCCCCAATAATATTAGCAAGGTTGGCAATCAAATCATTTTCTCCCTCCACCAGCGCGCGGATTTGAGGGAGAAGCGAGGCGTATTTTTCCTCACGGGTTGTGCCTTCTACAAGAATGGATTCTGACATGATGCAAAAGTCTATAATTTTTAAACGCGCAAATAAAACATTACATCACGCAGGCGATGGTTGCAACACTTATTTTTACTTCGCCCGATTCAGCCAGGCAGCGCGCACATGATTCAAGTGTGGAACCGGTGGTAACCACATCATCAACCAGCAGAAAATGCTTCTCGCTTACCTTTTTTCCGTTAAGCCGAAACACATTTTCAACATTTTCGAAACGGGCATAGCGGCTTTTTTTTGTTTGGGTTGAAGTGGCGACCGCCCGTTCCATATATTCAGTATAAAACGGTATGCCCATAGCTTTTGATAATCCTTCCGCTATCAGGTTGCTCTGGTTGTATCCGCGGGCTTTTATTTTCTTGCGGTGAAGCGGTACAGGAATAATTGCTTCGCACCCGGCAAACAATGATGACTGCCTAAGCTGGCTGCCATAAAGTTCTCCGAGGAAAATTCCGATTGCAGTATTGCCCGCGTACTTTAAGGAGTGAAGGATATGCTGCATCCCTTCGCCTTTATCAAAAAAGACAAATGATGCAGCCGATTCAACACCCACTTTTCCCCAGAATTTCCTGATAACAGGATTGTCGTCCTGCAGATGAAAATTAGTTTTGGGCATGCGCCATAAGCAGGTAGAACAAATATGTTTTTCCCCGCCATTAAGCGCCCTTGAGCATGCAGCGCACAAGTCGGGATAAAAAAGGTTGAAAAAATCACGGCTATACCTCGAAATGCGTATCATTATCAGCAGCTTATTGCAACAACAAAGTAAAGGTTTCTTTTTTAAGTGAAACTTTATCGCAAAATTGCTTGATTAAAAAAATTCTATATTTGCTTGTTTCCTAATGACGACTGAATGCAGGACAATAACAATCCGTTTCTGAATCTTATTTATGCACTGCATTTCAGCGCTATGCAAGGTATGGGCAAAATAAAAAACCCGCTCACCGATAAGATAGAACGCAACCTGCAACACGCTAAAGAATCTATTGACATGCTGCTGTTATTGAGAGATAAAACCAAAGGGAATCTTTCAGCAGAAGAAGATGCTATCCTTGCCGGCATCATCAGCGAGGTTCAGTTGAATTATGTTGACGAATCACAAAAAGATAAAAACGTAACTATCAATTAAATTGCCTATGGAAAATAACGACCCGAAAGGTTCAGAGACCCAGGAGCAGGGTCCTCGCAAAAGCATTGTCATCATTGTGATTTCGATTCTGCTCGGAACGAACGGACTTTTGCTTTGGCAGTTTTTTGAAAAGAAAGCCAGTTTGGATGCGGCCAACCAAACCGTGATTACCACTACTGCAGAGAAGGACCAGATACAAATGGAGCTTAACCAGGTGAAGGGCGAGTTTGAAAAGGTGAAAGCGGAAAACCTTAACCTGCGCGACCAGCTTACCGTGAAGGACGAAGAAATAAAAGCCAAGGTTGCCGAGATTCAGAAACTTATTGCCATGGGCGGCCCTGCGCAAATTGCTAAAGCCAAAGCGGAAATCAACAACCTTCGGGGATTGAATCAAATGTACGTTGGGCAAATAGATTCTCTCCGGAAGCAGAATACCCAGCTTGCATCAGAAAATTCGAGCCTCTCAAGCAACCTGCAGAGCCAGCGCTCGCAGAATGAAAATCTGTCGAAAGAAAATATGAAGCTGACGGGCAAAATTGCAGCGGGCTCTGTGCTTAAAGCATCAGCAATTGTTAGTGAAGGGCTGCGTTACCGCTCGAGCGGAAAGGAAATAATTACCAATAAAGCAAAAAATGTACAGAAACTCCGTGTGCGTTTTGTATTGGTGGAAAATAAAGTGATTGACAACGGACCTCTGAATATTTATATACGCATGTTAGGCCCCGATGGCGCGGTAATGTCTGCAGATAACGAATCATTTATGGCAGACGGCAAATCTATGGTTTACACAGTAAAGGAGACTATCAACTATGAAAATAAAGATGCAACGGTTGAAGTAGAATGGAGTAAAGGAAGCGCTTTTCTTAAAGGGCATTATATTATGGAGATTTATCAGCAAGGCGGAGCGCTTATAGGAACTTCGTTTATTGAGCTTAAGTAATCTTTACATCTTAAAAATACGCTCTCAGCTGCATCCCACCGGTGTGGATGGTTTTTACCGTTTCTGATTTTCTTCCCTCGTAATTCAAAGTAAGCTGCATAAAAGCGCTGATGTTTCTCTGCAGAGATAATCCCCAGGTAACATTTTCTCCGGGATGCAGCCCCTCCAACATTTCATAAGCAAGCGAAGTGTTGTCATGCGCATTATATTTTACAGAAATATAATCTATGTTGGCAGAAAGAATTCCCGCTGACAGAGAATTGTATTTTATTTCAACCCCCGATTTTATTTTATCTGCTTTCTCACCCAGTGTTCCTGCACGGTTTTCTATGGTAGAGGGCCGGATACCGACTGAAATCCTGAAGACAGAACCCGGCTGAAATGCAAGACGGGGCTCGTAAGCGAACGATTTCAAATCATAATCCTGCGATGAAAAAAATTCGGAGTTGCTGGTTTTCTGCGTCTCTTCAACCATTACAGTAAGCAAAAACGATCGGCTCATATTCCACCGCGCATTGGCGGTTTTAGAAACCAGCACTTTATAATCTAACCCGTTACTTAAAAAAGTCTTGGTAGAATTCTGCTGCCACGTCAGGTCAAAACCATAGACACTGTTATTACGGTTAAAATAAAATGTGTTGCGCAGCAGCGATGTAAGCGAAACAAGCGAAGTATCTTCAATAGAAGTACGGAAAGGGTTGAGCGATTCTGTAAATGATTCGTTCATGGTTTTGCGTTCCACACGCCCTTGCGTTTGATTGGAAAGGCGTGTGAGAAAATTTGTTTTGCCTTCAGCAGATTTTATAAAGGATTCAGGAGCGATAGACAGCACTTCGTTAAGCTGGTTGGAACGCACCGTTACGTAATCATTAGTAGGCAAAAAGATTCTTACATATTTTGCATCCGATGCGAATGCGGCCACTTCAAATTCATTCAGCTCTTTAACTCCGTTGCCGTTGTAATCGTTCCAAATATAAATCCCTTGTCCTGCGGGCACTTCAAGATATATGTATTGCTTTTTCTGTTCCTTGCCCGTTCCTATTTCATAATAGGTATTTGAAGTCAGCCCTCCTTTCAGCAAGGTCATCCTGTACTGAACTCTTCCAAGAAACGACTGCTGCGGTTGCTGGAAGGATAGCGTAGAATCTGTAACGCGCAACTCCCTGTAGTTTCCGCCAAACGACAAAAGATGATTTTGATTTGCTGTCAGTTCAAGGGTTGCGCCCGCATTGTCAGCCACGGTTGATGGTGTAAGAGAGCCGGTACGGACAAGCCAATCATTTCGTCTTGAAACATCTGTGCGGAAATTATACTTGTTTGTATCGGACAGGGCAAGATAAAACTGCAACTGCTGGTATTGAAAGCTTCCGGCATTCAATGAATCGGGAGAAACAAAAAAACGATTGCGTTCGCCTTCTTCTATCGTTCCAAGCGTTATCTTTCCTAATGTCCGCGACAAATCAGTATGATGCCGAATGTATTCTGTGCCTGCAGAATCTTGTTTGGAGGTAAGGTAGCTGGCAGTATTTACGAGACGGAATTTTTTGACGGATACATTAGACGATAAAACATGGTTGAATGCAGAATAGGGTTGGCCTCTTTGAAAATATTTTGATTGGTATGTAATGTTCCCTATTGACAAGCGGCTTAGCTGCAGCTGAACCGTTCCAATTTGCTCCGTTTCGGGATGAACGTTCACCAGGTTCCAGTCGCGTTCAAATTCAACAGCGCGGTACCGCTCAATCGGTGTAAAATATTTACTTACATTTTCGTAGCCCAATGTAGAAGAAAGCTTCCATCCGTTTTGAGCAGTATCAAGACTCAGGATTTTGTTATAGATAGCGCGCAGCGCATACCCGTCATCATTAGCTTTATCTTTTGATGAGAGAAGATTAATATCATTTTTTGTGTAAGCAGCTTCTGTGGTGAGCGTGCTGGTTTCAGAAAATTTTACATCTGCTCCAAGGGTCATCATCTGCTGTTTCTTTGGAGAGATTAACAGCGCTATAGGCTCATAGTTTCCCTGGCGCTGGCAGTTTACAGGAGGAACCCACCTGTAGACTTTTCCGTTGGCAGCAGAAATATCCGGAACATAATCTCCTTGTCCCTGGGGCACTGAAGAAAAGCTCAATTGCCAATGTGCCGTATCGGAAGTAGAATAGACGTAGTAGTGGTATGGTTGCCCGATGCAATTCACGGTATCCACCTTGGCATACATGATCTGGTTAGGATTAAAGGCGATACTGTCAGCTGTAGAATAAGATGCCAGTTGAAGACTATCTCCTGCAAGGTTGAGTGTTTGCTTTCGCGCCGAGTCAAGAGTTTGCTGAAGCGGTTGGTTTTTGCTGTCCTGTTCAGAATAAAAATTAAATTTCAGTTTTACTTTTTCCCGCTCGTATTCATTGTTGAAGAAAAGCAGCGTGCGCAGGAAATACTTATCCGAATATTCAAACTCGGCAACAATGCGCGAATCCTTGCTGATGAGGTGGCGGGGCGTAAACGTAATTTGCGCTGTGTTGTAATCAATCACATAATCGTACTGTTGCCCGCGCGTGAGCTGTACCCCGTCAAGAAAAATTCTTTCAGTTCCCGAGAGCACTATAACAAATAGTTCATTATTGTTTCCCTGAAGGCGGTACGGCCCCTGGTTGCCTTCAATACCGGGAATGATATTGCGTGCCACTTTTCCTTTGGCGACAGAAAAACTTGCCATGGTCCGCATGGTATCATTGCGTGCCGCGTGCCGATTGCTCGTATTGAAGATGGTGGAGAATGAAGCTCCCTGAACCCTTTTGTAAAAGCTCATAAAGTAGCTACTGGGCCTTTTCAGGTCGTAGTCGCCTGCGGTAAGCTTGCTTCGTTCATTGAAGAGCTGGATATATACTTTGTCAAAGTCCTGCAATTGCTGGGTGTTGCCTTCGGGTTGAAAAGGAATATTTTCATCCGTTATGGCTGCCAGTATGTTAATGTTGTCGTTCACTTTGCCCGATAGCTGCAGGTTTAAGCTGGAGTTAACTACCACATCCTGGTTGTTGCCAAAGCTGATGCCGCGCGAAATGCTGCCGCTTTTATTAAGCCCCTCGAAATGGAACGGGTCATATTTTTCTCCAGAAGAACCGGAACTGAAAGGATTGTAGAGGTAGGGTGTTTCCGCAGAAATTATAGAGGTGTCCTTGTGCTTAAAAACCTGGTTGAAGCGGAGATAAAATACACGGTAAACAGCACGCAGGGTATCTTCTTCCAGGATAACCCGCTCTGCCTGGTTTTTGTTTCTCACCAAAAGCCCGTTGATATAATCAACCTTGTAAAAAAAATCATCTACCGTTAAGCCGGTTTTGGTAAACAGCTTTACCGAGCCCGGAACAATGCTAAGGGAGTCAAGGAAAATGGTATCGCGGACGGTGGAGAAATATTTTGAGCGCAGCGAGCTGAACGGCTGGGTAAACCCCTCGTTAGCAAGCAAAACGACAAGCAATAGAAAAACAAACCGTTTCAAGCAGTAAAATTTGTTCCAAAACAAAAGTATGGTAATTACACCTACAGCTTAACGGAGATTAAGAGGGTTTATGATAAGGGACTTGAGGTGATTTTGACAGGTTCGTATCAAGGGCAGCGGGTTAGATTAATCATTCGTTCGTCAATAAAAATGAACCCTTCGTCTAATAACTTTTTGTTCTTTTCCGGAAAATATACTTTAGCGTTCCCTTTAAAAACCTCACTAATATGAAACATCAGGTTATTTGTGTTTTGCTCTCAGTTTTGTTTTCACCGGTGGTAATAGCACAAGTATCAAGCGGAACAATTTCAGGGAAAATTACAGATGGAAATAATGAGCCGTTAACAGGCGCCATCGTTGCACTAAGAAATGCAAAAGACTCATCGCTGGCGAAAGCAAGTGTAGCTGATGCTGCGGGAAAATATGTTCTTGACAACATTAAAGCCGGAAATTATTTTCTGAAAGCAAGCCTGCTTGGATTTACTCCTTTTACCGGCGACGTGTTTTCATACGAAGGCAGTAAGGCAAAAGAGCTCCCGGAAATTAAATTGACGGCATCATCCGTAACATTGAAGGAAGCGGAAGTGAGCGCTATAAAACCGTTGGTGGAAGTGAAGTCAGACAAAGTTGTTTTCAATGTGGAGAACAGCATCAACTCAACAGGCAGCACTGCTTATGAACTACTGCAGAAAGCGCCGGGCGTAATGGTTGACAACAACGACAATATTTTGCTTAAAGGCAGGGGAGGAGTAATGGTGCAGATAGACGGAAGGCCTTCACGTTTTACTGAAACGGAATTAGCCGATTATCTCAAAAGCATTCAGAGCACAGACGTGGAAGCTATTGAGCTTATTTCTAATCCCTCATCAAAATACGATGCAGAAGGAACGGCGGGAATCATTAACATTAAGCTGAAGAAAAATAAAAACTTTGGAACCAATGGCTCGCTCACCGCGGGTTATGCCTATGGTAAGTATTCAAAATACAACACGGCTTTTTCACTGAACAACCGGTCAAAAAAATTTAATGTTTACAGCAACTACAGCAACAACTGGGGCACGCGGGGCAACGAGTTCTATCTGTACCGGGAGCAGAATCCTTATGTTTTTGACCAGTCAGCCATTACAAAACGCAGCGGGCTAAGCCATAATTACAAAGCAGGAGTTGATTACACGGTGAATAAAAAACATGCGCTGGGGCTGATGGTTAATGGTAACTATGCCGATATAACAGGTGAAAGTACAAACCGCAATACCATCGCAAATTTTTATACTCCCCTTACCGCTGACAGCATTCTTAAATCGGACCAAACGTTTAATAATATCAGGAATAATTTCAACCTCAATCTTAACCATCATTTTATCGACACGCTCGGACACGAGCTTACCACCGATTTTGATTTCGGTCATTTCGATGGCAGGCGCGACAGCAATATTCCAAACATATATACTATGCCCGATGCGGAGACACCTCTTTCGTCAAGTAACTTTCATTCGGTCACTCATACCATTATAAATATTTTTACGCTGAAGTCAGATTATTCTGCGAACTTCCTGAAAGGCAAGCTGGGCGTAGGTTTTAAGACATCGTTTGTGAAAACCGATAATGTATTTGATTTCTATAATATCCTTTTGAGTATAGAAACGATTGATGACACGCGCAGCAATCATTTTGTGTACGATGAAAACATGAATGCGCTGTATCTTAATTACCAGCACACCATTAAAAAATTCGATTTCCAGGCAGGCGTGCGCATGGAAAATACAAAGAGTGAAGGCGACCTGACCAGCGTTGTAAATGCAGGCGATAAAAATGTTAAACGCAATTACACGGATTTTTTCCCAAGCGGGGGCGTAACGTACAATGCAAATAAAAATAACTCGTTTGGGTTGGTTTACAGCGCACGTATTGACCGTCCCAATTACCAGGAGCTGAATCCTTTCGAGTATAAGCTTGACGAACTGAGCTACCGCAAGGGTAATCCGTTCTTAAATCCCCAGTACTCTGATAAGCTCGAGTTGTCTCATACATATAAATATGCAACCACTACCAGTATAAGCTACAGTAACACCAGGGACTTTTTTGCTGAGATTACCGATACCATTTCGGGAGGAAAAAGTTATATCTCAACGCGCAACCTTGCCACGGAGAAGGTGACCAGCCTGGATATAAGCACATCACAGCAGCCGGCAAAGTGGTACAGCATTTATTGCAACCTGTCACTCTACAACCAGGCATACGATGCCGATTTCGGCAAGGGCAAAACTATCAACACGTCCTTCCTTATATTTAATATGTATGCGCAAAACACATTTAAGCTGCCCAAAGGATTTACGTTTGAAATTTCAGGATGGTATAACACAGGAGGCATCTGGGGCGGCTCTTATAAGACGGCGGCACAGGGCTCGCTCGATTTAGGTTTGCAGAAAAAATTATTCAGTGACCAGGCAACGCTTAAACTCGCCTGGACGGATATTTTAAACACAGCACCCTGGAGTGCATACAATACTTATGCAGGCATTGTGAGCCATGGCAACGGTAACTGGGAAAGCCGGCAGTTTCGCGTTTCACTGACCTGGCGCTTTGGTAATCGGCAAATGAAAAATATCCGCCAGCGAAGCACAGGAAGCGAATCGGAACAAAAGAGAATAGGAGAGGGAGAATAACTATGTACTAACGCTTCCTCAAAAATGAAAACTTTAGGTTTGATAGGTGGTTTGAGCTGGCATTCGACAACGGTTTATTACAAGATTATTAATGAACTCGTAAACCAGCGGCTTGGCTCTTCTTATTCTTCAAAGCTTCTTCTTTTTTCTATCAACATGGAAGAATTCAGATTACTGGTGAGCAATGAGGATTGGCCGGGAGTTGAAAATATGATGTCAGGGATTGCCATGTCGCTTGAAAATGCCGGAGCTGGCTGCATAGCGATATGTTCCAATACGCCTCATATTGCTGCCGATGCGGTTAGGAAAAAAATAAAAATACCGCTGCTGCATATTGCCGAAGAGACAGGCAGAGAGATTGCGGGGCGGAATGTCAGAAAGGTTGGATTGCTGGGAACAAAGTTTACTATGGAAAAATCTTTTTTTAAAGACCGGCTTTTACAAGTGGGAGTGGAATCGATTATACCCGGCAGCGATGACAGGGCTTATATTCATGCTGCTATTTTGAATGAATTGACAGGAGGAATTTTTAAAGAGGAAACAAAGAATAGATTCCTCAGCATCATTGATAAATTAAAGGAGCAGGGAGCCCAGGGTGTCGTATTGGGCTGTACAGAATTTTCATTGCTTATCAATCCGTCAGATTGCAGTCTTCCGGTTTTTGACACAACGCTCATTCATGCAAAGGCGTTGGTGGATTTTGCATTGACCGCAGAGACAGCGGCAGTATCACATCCCTAAAACAAAAAGACCCGTCCATTGGACAGGTCTTTTGCTTGTTGAGTTATTACTGCGGGATTAATATTCCCACATATCGTGTTCAAAGTTTATTATCATATCTTTTATGCGGTCCGATTCCTGGAGCGCTTTAACACCTTGCGCATACTCGCTGATTCGCCTGTCATATACGTTTGACTCTTTCATGATGTAGCTGTTGAACAGGCGTTTATGAAAAACATCATCGAATGACCTGCGCTCGGCATCGTTCTCCCGGTTAAATACTTCAGCTTGAGAAAGCAACCTGCGCGCTTCAGGGAAATATACCCAGAACAGCGGCTTGGTTTCTCCACCTTCGCGAATGTTTCCTTTATCATCAGTTGCATATACAATAGGAGCAAAGCCAATGATTCGCACCTCCATCACAGAACGCTGCTTGTCGAAGAACCAATCTTCTTTAAGACGGTATTGTATAACCTTTTCCGGTGCAAACTCTCTCTTGATAATGGTATCCCTGATATTATAAGGAGGGTCTGGTTCGGTATAAGTGGTAGAATCAGTACCGGCACCACCTGCTCTCTCAATTTCTGCAATGGTGCGGGGAGCGGTAAATTCATCGTTGTCATATGCGGTAAGAGAACCTTCTTTAACGGCATTCCAGACAACATCCATTAAGCTTTTCCTGTCCCGGGTATCGGTTTTGGGATAGCCCAACGGCAAATTTATTTTTTCTCTAAGGTCAATAACGCGCCATATTCTCTTTGACCACATAACGTCTGCCTCGCGAACATAAGGATAAGCCATATAGGTCTTGGTGGGCATGTGTTCCTTGACATAAATACCATCGAGAACGTTTACATTCATTTCCTGGGCATACGATGCCGCTGTAAACGCCATTATTGCTGCAAGAAGAATTATTTTTTTGTTCATGATTTACCTCCGTATCTTTTTTAAACCTGTTTGATTAATTCAAAACAAAACCAATAGCTGAAAGAGTTGGCTTGCTTCCGTCAGGCATGCTCCCTTTAATGTATTCAAAGTAAACCTTGTCTCCCACTTTTCCTGCACGGATAGCGTCCTGCATCTTCTGTGTAAGGCGATTGTCGGTTGCATCCAACTCGATGGGGTCTTTACCGCGCGGATACATAGACATTCTGAATCCATTTATTTTTGGAAATAATTCAAAGTCAAAATTTTCCATTACAGGAATGATAGCACTTTGGGCAGCGAGCGTTGCCTTTGAGATGGGGCCGCCTTTGCTGCCTGCAATCATGGCAATAGGAGCGGGCAATCTCTTAACACGGTAATTGGCTTTTCCCATTACCTGCATCTTGCCACCAAAGTCAGCATTAACGGTAAAGATGGCTTCACCCTGAGTAGTAGCAGTAGCAATGTAATGGCCTTCCCCTGCCTTAGCATTCGGTTTTAATGAAACTCCTCCTCCATTGACAACGGGTTTTACATTTTTATTGGCAACACCCGGAACTGAAATAGACATTGGATTATCTACACCGATATAAAGTACATTCATTTTATCAGCAGAAACAACACCGGCAGGTTTTGCTGCTATGTATGTCGTATTGAATGAGTAATAGTCATAAGAATTATCTGGTTTTTTAACACGAATAACTCCGCCCCATTTCTGCTCACCTTCTGAGGAAGGATGTGTTGTATATTTTGCAAAACCGCTGGCATCTACGTCCAACGGCTTTGGGGGAGCATTACTCATAACTTTAGCAGAAGAATCGTATTTAGCTCCTACAAAAACATCAGGAGCAAGTGTGGACGATGATGCCGAAAGAAAAACATCGGCTTTATATTCCTGGCCTATTAATACATAATTTGATTCTGCAATTACCCTGGGAGCCAACACATCAAGCTTAATAATATTTGCATCAATGGATGCCAGTATATGGTCGATAACCTGGGATTCAGCATTCTTAACATCACCCTGGAATTTGGTAAGCAACGCAACGGTTGCCACTACAGGATTGTGATAAAACTTGTGCATTTCCCACGTGCGCTTTCCGTCTTCAACAATTTTAGAGTCGGGGTCTTGTGTGTCCAATGCTTTGTCAAGTCGTGCCTGGAAGTCTGCTTTTGCATTAGGGTCATCAATGAATTTAATTAAAGTCGCTTTTAAGTCGTTCATTTTCTTTTTCAACTCCGTTGCCTTAAAACCAACGCCATCGTTTTTATCCCCACACATTATATACGTAGGTATGTCGTAGTTATCCTTTTTACCCATCTCTCTCAATTCAGGAACCGGTTCACCTTTGTCAAGACCTTCCACTTTAGAAACCAGCTCTGTTTTGAGGTCTTCTATATATATGGTCACATCGCCTGCATTCTTTTTTATTTCCTGCGCGCTCCTGTACGCTTTACCGTACTTAATAGAATCGTTTTTTAAAGCCACATCAAATTTATCATAAGTGATTTTGTTTTTTTTGTCAACATTATCGCGTGAAACGACTAAACTTTCGTTTACAGTAACAAACGCATTGATGATTTCTTTACTTACGTTCAGCGCAAGCAATGCTGTTAACACGAGGTACATCATGTTAATCATTTTCTGCCTGGGGCTCAATTTTCCCTGTGCCATACTATTAAATCAGATATAAATATTGTGTGACTAAATTAATAACGTAACCAACCGGAAGAATAGTATCAGCGGTTAAAATTCATGGCAGAAAGCATGTTGCCGTAAATGGTATTAAGTGCCGATAAGTTCTTGGCAAGTGCTGCAACTTCATCCTTATACTTCTTGGTATCGTTCAATGAATCGTGAAGGTTTTCCATCAGTTCATTAATTCCCTCGTAGAATTTGGAAGTTGCTTTCAGATTTGCATTGGAATCCTGCAGTTGAAGTTCATAAACGGCATTCAATGCAGCAAGATTTTTTCCTACAGCGGAAACCTGGTCATTGTATACTTTAATGTCTTCCGATGACATGGCGATTTTTTCAGCTGCTTCAGCTGCCCTGCCATATGATTTTGCCATATTACTCACAGAATCGCTTGCGCCCTGCACGTTTTTTACATACTCATTGGTTGCAACCGATGCATCGGTAAGATCAGAAAGCTTAACTGCATTCTCACTCAGGTTGCGCATTCCGTTTCCTAAGCTCATGATAAGGTCTGTTCCTATTTTTCCGTCCTCAAGAATTTTATCGAGCGCCATTGCAATGGGGTCTTTGGCGCGTTTTTTCTTGTCAGCATCATCATCATGCATTCCTGCAAGCTCAGGATAAACCAATGACCAGTCCACTTCTTCATGAGGAGGTTCAAAACCTGAGAAAAAGAAAATGACCGCTTCGGTACCTAATCCTATTACAAGAAAAACGCCTGATAAAGGCCAGTGTTGAATTTTGAATAGAGCTCCGACAATAACCAGAGATGCACCCCAACCATAAAGGCGCCCCATAAAGGTTTTGTATAACTTACCCCGTACAAATGTTTCGAGACCCATAATTATTTAAGTTTAAAATTGATTAGTGTTTTATTTAATGATTAATTTTTTTTCAGATGTGCAAAGCAAAGAATAATTTTCAAACAGAAAACCTTTGCTTGTTTAATAGTCGGCTTTATCTCTTCCGAGGAAACTCATCACGCACCTGAAGCCGATATAACATTTTGAAGTATCCTGGTATTCGTATGAACGGGTACCATTCTGCAAATGCCACATCACATCTTTCCACGAGCCGCCACGAATTACTTTACGTTTCATGGATGGAGGGTCAGAATCTTTTGCATTGTATGTATAGTCGGTGCTGACATCGTGCGTGAAGTTATAGGCCGATTCATCAAAAGCATTACTGGTCCATTCGGCAACATTTCCCGCCATGTTATAAAGCCCGTAATCGTTAGGCCAGTAAGCAGTTATTTTTACTGTATATGTTCCGCCATCGTCCATGTAGTTACCGCGCATCGGTTTAAAGTTAGCAAGGAAACATCCACGGCTGTTGCGGATATACGGACCGCCCCAGGGATAGGGTGAAAGGGCCAATCCTCCGCGTGCTGCATATTCCCATTCTGCTTCTGTGGGCAAGCGGAAGGGCTGTGTAAATGCATCTCCCACTCCCTGGTGATATGTATCGAATAATTGTGTTCTCCAGATACAAAAGGCAGTGGCCTGTTTCCAATTCACACCTACAACCGGATAGTCGTCATAAGCAGGATGCCAGAAATATGCCTGGGTCATCGGGTCGTGATAAGAATACGTGTAGTCATGTATCCACGAAAGCGTATCGGGATAAACATTAATAACATCTTTTTTAATGAACACCGAACGGTCTGTCTTACCTTGTTCTCTATTAGCTCTTTGAGCAGCTTCTTTCAAATCAATCCAGTAGTATTCAAAATTTAGTTTACGGGTATCAATTTCTTTTCTCTTGTAAAACCTTTCACTCTCGGGCAAAAATAATTCTGCAAGGGCTTCATCGTTTTCTTCTTTGTCCCAACGGATTTTTGCTCTCCAGTTGATGGCCTCGTTGTATTCTCCTTCGTTCAGAATATGTTCTCCGCCCAGCAACCGATGCGCCAGCGAGTCGCGTACCCAGAATACAAACTGACGGTATTCGTTATTGGATATCTCCGTGTTGTCCATGTAAAAAGCAGGAACGGTAACGGTTTTGCTTTGAGATACCATAGCATATGGAACGTCCTGGTCGCTTGGTCCCATGTTGTAACTACCTGCCGGAATATATACCATTCCAAACGGGTCTGCCTGGTACCACTTAGGACGATTCTTCACTCCGACCAATTGACCATTATTGCCGCCACCGCATCCGCTTACGATTAAATAAGCAAAAGCGACTAAAAGCAATCTTTTCAGTTGACGCTTTATCATGGTTGTTTTGTTTGACTTTGGTTTACTTTCTTTTACTAACTTTTACTAACGATACTTGCTGATAATTATTATTTTGAATTTCAGTTTCCTGAACTACATTTCTACAAAAATATGATTTGTTTTAAATAAGTAGCAACCCTTTCCTACAAAAATCTTACATTTTTATGGAATTGTCTTTCAACGCTTGGTTTTACCCTTAAGCAATAATTTATCATGATTTCGTGTGTACCGCTGCTATATGTCTTTATATCTGTCAACGTCATATCGTATGAATAACCCACTTTTAGATTCGGAGTTACTTCTAAACCTGCCATGGCAACCAACGCATCCTGCGGAACAAAACGGTACGAAAAACCAAGCCAGAACTTATTCTGCAGCAGCACATTGGCATTAAGGTCAATTTGAGTTGAAGTTCCTTCTGACTTTGCAAACAGCGAAGGTTTCAAAGTGATGTCGGGTGTTAATTCTGCATCATACCCGGCCATAAAGTAGTAATGCCTTGCCAGTTTTGTGGTCACATTATCCGTCTTGATTTCTCCCTCTGTAAGATGCAGAGATGATATACCTGCATAAAGTTTATCGCTGTAATAATACGCTCCGAAACCAAAATCAATAGCGCCTCCGCTTACGGCCCCCAAAGGAATGCTTTGGTCACCTCCGTCATTGAAAATAAATTTAGAACCGTCAATAGATTTTTGCATGTATCCTACGTCAAGTCCTAAGTTAAGATATCCTGAGCCAAGGTATAATTTATGCGCGTATGCAAGGCGCGCCATCAAATTCTTTTCAAACCCTAACTGGTCAGAAGCAATGGTAAGTCCCAATCCCCCTAGAAGCTTTGGTACGGGTGTTTCAGCCATAAGCAGAAATGTTTTTGGAGCACCGTCAAAACCCGTCCATTGATTCCTGTACAATAAAGTTCCGCAAATAGCATCGTATGCCCCGGCATGAGCGGGATTTACGGCCAGCTTGGTGAACATATTCTGACTGAACTGAGGGTCCTGCTGAGCCCACGCAGAAACAGACAAAAACAGTACGACAGCTAAAGAGTAATATTTTTTCATTTACACTAAGCGTTTAAGAAATAGTTATACTTAAATGCTTTAATAATGTTTTAGGTCAACGGCCTCTTTAAGGGGGTAAAATAAATAAGATTATTGATGAAAAGCAAAAATATTTGTGCGGGGAATCTTCATAATCCCTTGCTTTAATCAAAAAAAATCCTTATGCGCTTAATTTCTGAAATGCGCGCCACCATCTTTCAGGAATTTCCTGACTGCTGGCTTTAACATAATCACCGTAAGAACAGGGAACAATATGATGGCGATGATACCTTATTTTAGAATCGGCAAAGGGAACTTCCATCCACCAGCGCTCGCTGTGGTTGCTTTTGTAGAAAATAATCTCATGTCCGGAATTCTCAACCGCAATTTTGTAGGTAAGAAATTCCTTTTTGTTTTTCCACGGATAATCTTTTTTGCGTGAATAAAATCCGTCAATCAGATACCATAGCATCTGTGCCACCAGGTGCGATGTCTGGTTATTGCTGTCGAGCACCGGGTTAAGCTCGTAAAAGCCGGCCGTCGAAAGTTTATCACTCATTCCTGCATAGCGCGCAACGCGGCAAACTTCTTCGCCATAAAACCCATTGGGTGTTGCATTGCCATTTGCCGGTGCATCGGACTGGCGCACCGAAGAAACATCAAAGCTGAAAATATCCGCATTGCGCACCACCGGCTCGGTTTCTTCAATATTGGCCTGAACTTCGCCCAGGCGGTACACATCGAAGAAAAGTCTTTTCATCAGCTCCACCGATTCATATCCTGTAAAGTACGATTGGTAACCCAGGTTGCTGAAGTTGAATAGATAATTCGGCTCGTGAAGTATTATTTTTCCAAGGTATGAATTAGAATTTATTTTGTCTTCCGTCCGCCCTAAATCAAAATTGCAGTCAACGGCTGCGATATTAACCGTTTGCTGAAGATTTACATAAGCCATGTATTGCCCGTATGTCAAATCATGGCTGCCGCCAATGATAATGGGCATAATATCGTTTTTGATCAAATCGGAAATCACCGTTGCAAGTGCGGCATACGTGTCGTTCAGCTCCAATCCCGATTTCAGGTTGCCCAGGTCTGCGATGCGATAGGAATGGTTCCACTTTTTGAGTGCATAAAATTTTTCTCTCACCGGCGCGGCTGCCTCGCTGCAACCGGAGTTATTCACCGCTCCGCGGTTTTCGCTTACTCCTACTAGGGCAATATCAATTCCGTTCAATACAGGGAACTCATGGTTTGCCATGTAAAATTTCACGGCACTGCCAATGCACGATTTATCCTTAGAAAATTTTTCTTCAGGATAATCAAGCGGTTCAAAGTAGGCAGCGATTTCCATTTTTTATTTTTTGGTCTTACCGCGTTTGGCCCAGGCAGCTTTCCTTTGAGACCCTGATGAGTTCTTCTCCAGCTCAAAAATATCATCCAGCGTCAACTTTTCAGGGACAAGGTTTTTCGGGATGCGTATATTTTTTCCTTTAAACGAAACGAAAGGCCCCCATCTTCCTTTTAAAACTTTTATTTCAGGTTCCTCCTTAAATTCTTTAATGATTCTTTCGGCAACGGCTTTTTGTTTTTCAAGCATTAGCTCTATGGCGCGTTCCTTATTAATAGTATACGGGTCGTCTTCTTTTTTAAGGGAAGCATATAATTTTCCGTGCTTCACATAAGGGCCAAAACGCCCTATGCTCACTGTCAAATCCTCCCCGTTGAATTCACCCAGGTTGCGGGGAAGTTTGAATAGCTCCAGCGCTTCTTCAAAAGTAATACTTTCCAGGAGTTGCCCGGTGCGAAGCTTGGCATAGCGCGGCTTTTCTGTTTCTTCTGTGGTGCCAATCTGAGCCATGGGCCCGAACCTGCCTACACGCACCAGCAAAGTCATTCCGCTTGCCGGGTCTTCACCGAGAATTCTTTCTCCCGACGCACGCTCCGATTCCTTCAAAGTGGTTTCTACTGTTTTGTGAAACGGCTTGTAGAAATTTTTTATCATCTTGTGCCATTCCATTTTTCCTTCCGCAATCACATCAAACTCTTCTTCTACCGTTGCGGTGAACTGGAAGTCCATAATCAGCGGAAAGTTTGTCAGCAGAAAATCATTCACCACCATGCCTATATCTGTCGGAAATAATTTATTTTTTTCAGTGCCTGTTGTTTCGGTCTTCGTTTGCTCGTTGATTTTATTATTCTTAAGAGTGATAACAAAATAATTTCTTTCCTTCCCCATTCGTTCTTCTTTAATTACATATCCTCTTTTCTGCACAGTGGAAATAGTGGGCGCGTATGTGGATGGCCTGCCGATGCCGAGTTCCTCCAGTTTTTTTACAAGGGATGCTTCGGTGTACCTCGCCGGAGGATATGTGAACCGCTGCATAGCAGTTGCTTCCGACAAAATTAAATTATCTCCTTCCTTCATGGGAGGCAGCAGCATAGATTCATCTTCATAATTTTCATCGTCCGAACCTTCGAAATATACTCTCAAAAATCCATCAAACAAAATTACTTCTCCTTTACCGATAAAGTTCAATTCCGATTTATCGCTTGAAACTGTTACCGTTGTTTTTTCAAGAACCGCATCACTCATCTGCGAAGCAACGGTCCGCTTACGAATCAAATCATACAAGCGCTGGTCGCGGGAGTCTCCTTCAATTTCCTCGGCAAACATATCGGTAGGGCGAATCGCCTCGTGCGCTTCCTGTGCCGATGCCTGCTTGGTTTTGTACTGGTGAGGCTCGGAATATTTCTCTCCGTAATTTTTTAGAATAACATTTTTGGCCATGTTGATGGCTTCCTGCGAAAGACTCACCGAATCGGTACGCATATATGTAATGTGTCCGGCCTCATAAAGTTTCTGAGCTATCACCATGGTTTGTGTAACACCGTAACCGAGCTTGCGGCTTGCTTCCTGCTGCAATGTTGACGTAGTGAATGGAGCAGCAGGTGAACGCTTGCCCGGTTTCACTTCCAGGTTACTTACAGAAAAATTTGCGCCTATGCAGCTCTGCAAAAATTTTTCTGCTTCTTCTTTGGTGTCGAAACGTTTTGAGAGTTCGGCGCTAAAAGATTTTTCTCCTCCAGAAAATATTCCCGTAACCCTGTAAAATGTTTTTATGTCGAAAGCAATAATTTCGCGCTCGCGCTCCACAATTAAACGCACCGCTACGGACTGCACCCGCCCTGCCGACAGTTGGGGTTTTACTTTTTTCCAAAGCACGGGAGATAATTCAAAACCAACTAAGCGGTCAAGTACACGCCTTGCCTGCTGCGCATCCACAAGGTGCTTATCAATGTCGCGGGGATTTTCTATCGCTTCCAGAATAGCTCTCTTGGTGATTTCGTGAAACACGATGCGCTTTGTATTTGCTTTTTTCAGCTTCAATGTTTCGCTCAGGTGCCATGAAATGGCTTCTCCTTCGCGGTCCTCGTCAGTAGCCAGCCAAACAGTTTTTGCTTTTGCAGAATATTTTTTCAGCTCCGCGATTACTTTCTTTTTATCCTCGCTCACGACATACACCGGCTCAAAATTATTTTTCAGGTCAATACCCATGTCTGCCTTCGCCAGGTCGCGCACGTGCCCGTATGATGACTTAACGGTAAAATCCTTCCCAAGAAATTTTTCTATGGTCTTAGCTTTTGCGGGGGATTCAACGATGACGAGATTTTTTGACATGAAAGTAGTGTCTGGAAAATATTTTTTGGGAGTGCAAATATACCAGCGTAAAATAAACCCGCATAATTAATAAGGTTGCATGCACTTAAAAATTTTGTCTAATCAGTTAGTATTCACTCGAATCAGCAGCGATAATGTGTGCGCTTTTTCCTTTCCATTTTCTGATTTAAAATACTTTTGTTCAAAATGAGTCAACAAAAACTTACACGAAGAGAAAAGGAACAACTGTCAAGGCAAGCGGCAGTTGTACGCAAAGAGAAGGAA
This sequence comes from Bacteroidetes bacterium 2013_40CM_41_45, assembly GCA_002215675.1. Lineage (GTDB taxonomy): Bacteria > Bacteroidota > Bacteroidia > AKYH767-A > 2013-40CM-41-45 > 2013-40CM-41-45. Next base: position 306,030 of record NGFH01000001.1, read on the forward strand.
TCAGGTTCTTCCGGCAACCTGAAGTTATCTCTCGCTTTGATTGTTGCTGTTTGCGGGTTTCTGCTTTACATACAGACCATAAGTTATGATTACGCGCTAGACGACCAGGCCGCTATTGCAGAAAACCGCTTTGTGCATAAAGGAATCGGGGGAATCGGAACATTGTTCGCTACATCTTACTGGGATGGATTCAAGGCGGGTGGTGCACAGCAATATCGTCCACTGTCACTGGTAACTTTTGCAATTGAATGGGAATTTTTTCCCGGCAACCCGGCTGCAGGGCATTTTATGAATGTGTTCTTTTATGCACTTACAGGTTTTATTTTGTTCCGGCTGCTCTGCAAACTTTTCAAAAATAACCTGGTGATTCCTTTTGTAGCCGTGCTTCTTTTCATGGCTCACCCTGTGCACACTGAAGCAGTTGCCAATATTAAAAGCCGTGATGAAATACTTTGCATGTTGTTCTCAATACTTAGCATGTGCTGGCTGCTTGATTTTGCCGGTGCAAATAAATTTTCAAAATTACTGTTAGCAGTTTTTGCGTTCTTTCTTGCCGTCTTGTCTAAGGAAAATGCAGTTACAATGATTGCAGTTGTTCCGCTCATGTTATATGTTTTCAGAGATATTAATCTGGAAAAAGTTTTGATGGCCACAGGTGCATTCGCGCTTACCGCGTTTATTTATCTACTCATCAAAGTTTCCATTCAACACGGAGCGCTGGTACCAAAAGCAAGTGATCTGACCAATAATATTCTTGCCCAGGCACCGGATTACCTGACCAAAATGGCTACTGCATTTTATGTTTTAGGAAAATATATTTTACTGCTCATTTTTCCGACTCATCTTTCCATGGATTATTCTTTCGGTGAAATCCGCCTGATGAAGATAACAGACGTGTCGGTGCTTATTCCTATTGTCTTTTTAATTGCAATGGCTGTTTATGCCATTTTAAAAATCAAAAAGAAAGACCCGGTTGCCTTCGGCATTTTATATTTTCTCCTTACGATTTCTTTGGTCTCTAACCTTGTGATTGTAATCGGTACAATCATGGGCGACCGTCTTCTTTACATGCCTTCACTTGGGTTCACGATTGTAATTGCCGTACTCATAGTTCGCCTTTTTAAGGATAATACGCCGGATAAAAAATATTCTTCTGTCTTTGATTTTTTCAAAGCACATTCAAAAGTGATTTTAGTTTCGGGAGCTTTGTTTCTTATATATGGATTCAAAACCGTTAGCAGGAACCTGGTTTGGAAAAATAATCTTGCGCTTACAACATCTGCAATTCAAGACGCGCCTAACAGCGCCTATGCGCATTATCTATATGCGAATGAACTTGTGAAAAATGCAGCAGCGTATCCGTCCACGGATTCAGTCAAGCTTAATTCTGCTTACGAAAAAGTGCTTGCTGAATATTTAAGGGCCGTAGAAATTTATCCAACGTATGCTGAATTTTACAGCGAAGCGGCTGCGACATATCGTAAGAAGAAAAATATAACTGAAGCACTGAAGTATTATGACCGTGCATTGAAATATGACCCGCACTTGCCTCAAGCATATAACGGAAAAGGTGTCATCTATTTCAATGCAGGCAAATATAGCGATGCAAAGACACTTTTTCTTGAGGCATTGAAGTATAACCCGAACGATGGAACTGCAATTGGAAATGTAGGAAGCTGTTATCTTGCTTTAGGAGATAATGACAACGCCATCTCATATTTGCTTAAGGCGCTTGAATATAATCCGAATAATCCTGCAACAATGAATAACCTGGGCATTGCTTATGAAAATAAGGGTGACAGAGTTCAGGCAAATTCGTGGTATGCAAAGGCAGACCAGGTTTCTAAAAATTCCCGTTGAATAAACACCATTCATTTTTAAATATCCGATTTAAAATACTTTTGCTTTCCTGTTTTTATTTTTGTTTTTATGAATGGAAAATTTTTTGCAGCAAGTATTGTGTTCATCACAACATTATATTCATGCACATCTCCCAACCCCCAACTCCTAACTCCTGACTCTATGAAAGACCCGCACTCATTTTCTAATCCAGATGATGCCGTTGTAAAACATCTGACACTGAACCTTACGGTTGACTTTGAAAAAAAAATTCTTTCGGGCACGGCAATGCTCGATGTTGAGATGAAAAATAATGTCAAGCAAATTATTCTCGACACCCGCGATTTGAATATTGAAAAAGTAATTCTGGCTGACGGCAGCAAAGCAAAATTCTCGCTGGGCGATGAAGTAAAATACACGGGACGCTCATTAACGATTGAAATTCCTTCGGTTGAAAAAGTGAAACCTGCCTCGACCTTACAACCATCTGCAATTACAATTCATTATTCTACAAAACCTGATGCTGCTGCTTTGCAATGGCTTGAACCATCGCAGACCGCAAGCAAAAAACTTCCATTTCTTTTCACCCAGTCGCAAGCGATATTAGCGCGTACATGGGTTCCCATTCAGGATAGCCCGGGAATCCGTTTCACATATTCTGCAATCGTGAAAGTACCCAAAGGAATGCTCGCAGTGATGAGCGCTGAAAACCCTACAGAGATTTCACCGGATGGTGAGTATAATTTTGAAATGGACCAACCCGTACCGGCATACCTGCTTGCATTATCGGTGGGAAATATTTCTTTCAAGTCAACAGGCGGCCGAACCGGTGTTTATGCCGAACCCGAAGTGATTGATAAAGCCGTGCATGAATTTGCCGACATGGAAAAAATGGTGAACGCTGCCGAAGACCTCTATGGCCCATACCGCTGGCACAGGTATGATTTGATTGTGCTTCCTCCGAGCTTTCCCTTTGGCGGAATGGAAAATCCGCGTCTCACGTTTGCAACACCAACCGTTATTGCGGGCGACCGTTCGCTCACAAGCCTGGTTGCGCATGAACTTGCGCATTCGTGGAGCGGCAACCTGGTGACCAACGCAACATGGAATGATTTCTGGATTAACGAAGGGTTCACCGTTTATTTCGAAAACCGCATCATGGAAAAAGTTTACGGAAAAGATTTTGCCGAGATGAATGCCGCACTCGGATTGGAAGGATTAAAAGAAACCATTAAGGACCTTGGTGACACCAGCGCTGACACCCATTTAAAGCTGAACCTTGCAGGGCGCGACCCGGATGACGGAGTAACCGATGTGGCCTATATAAAAGGATGTTTCTTTCTGCGACTGCTTGAAGAAACAGTTGGGCGCGAAAAGCTGGATGACTGGATGAGAAAATATTTTGATACACATGCTTTCAAATCCATGAACACCGAGGAGCTGGTTAAAATTATCAGCAGTGATTTGCTCAATAACGACAGCACGCTCATCAGCAAAGTAAATATGAATGCCTGGATTTACGGCCCGGGATTGCCGGCAAATTGTCCGCAGGTTAAATCAGAAAGGTTTGAAAAAGTAGATGCGGAATTGAAGAAATGGAATGGAGGCGCAAAAGCGTCATCACTGGAAACAAAACATTTTTCTACGCAAGAGTGGCTTCGTTTTCTGCAGGGCTTGCCCGAAAAAATTTCCCCGGAACGAATGAAAGAGATGGACGATGCTTTCGGATTTACCGAATCTAATAACTCCGAAATTTTGTGCGAATGGTTTCAGCACTGCATACGAAACAACTATTTGCAGGCAAATCCATACATAGAAACATATCTCATTAATATCGGCAGAAGAAAACTCGTAAAACCGCTTTACCAGGCTCTGGCTGCCACTCCGCAGGGAAAAGAATTTGCGAAAAATGTTTATACAAAGGCCCGCCCCAATTATCATGCAGTCACCTATCACACCATTGATGAGATTCTGAAATAAGTTTGAGGTTGACGATATCATTGCCTCTATTTTAGAGGTAATTCTATCTTTGCTTCCCTTTTTAAAAAAACGGAGAGATGTCCGAGTGGTTTAAGGAGCAAGCCTGGAAAGTTTGTGTGCGGGCAACCGTACCGTGGGTTCGAATCCCACTCTCTCCGCAAATAGAGTTATGCGTTATTAGTTATATGTTATAAGACCGCTTTTACCGTATAACTAATAACATATAACCGTTAACTTTTCTTAACCGGAGAGATGCCAGAGCGGTTGAATGGGACGGTCTCGAAAACCGTTTTACCCGTAAGGGTAACGTGGGTTCGAATCCCACTCTCTCCGCAACATTAGAAATAAAAAGCTCCTTCGCGCAATGCGAAAGAGCCCCGTAAAAGAAAGCGAAAAAATTATTTTACCTTCTTTGCCAGTTCTGTGCCGGCACGGAATTTTGCAACTTTCTTTGCAGGAATTTTAATTTCGGTTCCCGTCTGCGGGTTGCGGCCGGTGCGGGCAGCGCGCTTTGTAACTGTAAATGTTCCGAATCCAACCAATGCAACACGCTCGCCTTTCTTGAGCGCCTTGGTGGTTGAATTAATGAACGCATCCAATGCGCGGGATGCTGCTGCCTTGGTCAGCTTTGACTCGCTGGCGATGGCATTAATTAAATCTGCTTTGTTCATGATAAAGAGTTTAAGAGGTTAGTAAAAAATTTTTTACGCGTTGAAAGATATCTATTCTCGAATACCCCTACAAATATCGTCATTATTGAATTATCAACATATACCTATCCTGTTTGTTGAAAACTCTGCTCTGAATTCACGTGCAAAAACATCGGCAATACCCGCCTAATAGTCCAGGAGTTCCTTCATGATTTTTGCAACCTTGTCCGGATTGGGAAGCATGGTTGCCTCAAGAGTAGAGTTGAGTGGGATGGCGGGAAGATTTTCTGAACCGATGATACGCACAGGCGCGTCAAGGAATTCAAAACATTTTTCAGAAATCATTCCGGCAAGCGATTGCGCAAACGAATTCGGCACCGGTTCTTCGGTAACCACGAGACACCGTGAATATTTTTTTACAGATGCAAAAATTGATTTTTCATCCAGCGGAACTAATGTTCTTAAATCCACAATTTCAATCCTGCCGGGGAAATTTTTTGCTGCGTTTTTAGCCCAGTAAACTCCCATGCCGTACGTGATGACGGTTAGCGAGGACGCATTTTTTTCCTCGCCACCTTGCTGAACAATCCTTGCTTTACCAAAAGGAAGAATATAATTTTCATCGGGTTCAATGGTTTTTGCATCTTCTGTTCCTTTCAGCTTGCTCCAATACAAGCCCTTATGCTCAAAAATAACAACGGGGTTAGGGTCATAGTATGCGGCTTTTAATAATCCTTTCAGGTCAGCGCCTGTGGAGGGATAGGCGACTTTAAGCCCGCGGATGTTGCACACCACACTCTCAACACTGGATGAATGATACGGTCCACCGCTGCCATAAGCGCCAATAGGAACGCGGAGAATCATGCCCACAGGCCATTTGCCATTGGTGAGATAACACGAACGTGCGACTTCTGTGAACAATTGATTCAGCCCCGGCCAGATGTAATCGGCAAACTGAACTTCCACAATCGGCTTTAAACCAACTGCGCTCATGCCGACCGTGCTTCCGACAATAAACGCTTCCTGGATGGGAGTATTAAATACCCGGTCATCACCAAATTTTTCTGCGAGAGTAGCTGCTTCGCGAAATACTCCGCCCAATCTTCTGCCCACATCCTGACCATACAACAAACATTCTTTATGCCTGGTCATTAATTCCTGTACGGCAAAAAGCGCGCAATCGACCATAACTTTTTTCTCCCGGTTCTTGGGCTCACGCTCCCCTTTTTCTTCCGTAACGGGCGTGGGAGCAAAGTCATGCATGAACAAATCTTGCGGGCGCGGGTCCTCCGCTTTCAGCGCCTTAGCATAATCATCTTCAACAATTTTTTTTGATTTGGTTTCAATGGAATTTAATTCATTCTCTTCAAAATTATTTTCAAGCAGGTATTTTTTCAGTTTGGGAAACGGGTCGCGTTTAGAATGTTCTTTCAAATCATCGCGGTACCATTCTTTACGTACTCCTGACGTATGATGATTGAGCAAAGGGACTTTTGCGTGAAGCATAAACGGTCTGCGCTCAGTACGTATGAGGGAAATAATTTCCCGCAGCGTAACATAAGACTCTTCGAAATTCGTCCCGTCAATTTTTCTCACTTCCAAACCTTTGAATCCTTTGGCATACTCACTCGCATCCATAGCGCGTGTTTCTTTTGCGTGTGCAGATATATCCCACTCATTATCCTGGATAAAATAAAGTATTGGAAGTTTTTTCAGGACAGCCATCTGCATGGCTTCTGCAACTTCGCCTTCTGTGATGGCAGCATCACCGAGAGAACAAACAACAATTCCCTTTTCTTCAGTTGAAGGAGGAAAAACTTTTTCTTTATACTGCATTCCCATTGCAATTCCTGTTGTGGGGATTGCTTGCATGCCGGTGGCGGAGGACTGATGCGGTATTTTTGGCATATCGTCTCTGCGTAAGCTTGGATGAGAGTAGTATGTTCTTCCTGCAGAAAACGGGTCGTCACGCTTTGCGAGAAGCTGCAGCATGAGTTCATATGGCTTCATGCCTATGGCAAGCAGAATGCTGTCGTCACGATAATATGCCGAAAGATAATCCTGCGGTTTCAGTTGCAAGCCCAGAGCAATCTGCACGGCTTCATGTCCGCGCGAAGTAGCATGAACGTATTTTGCGGTTACTTCTTTATTCTGCTCGTATAGTTCCGTCATTGCTTTTGCAGTGCACATTAATTCAAATGCACGCTGCAAAACATCGCGTGAAACAGAATCAGGTTTCGTTTCCTTAATGGCTATGGGCATGTACTTACTTTTTCTGCAGCTTAAATTTCTCTATGGCATTATGCGTGTATTCTGAAAGCACCAGCCGCCCGCTTATTTCAGCGCGCTGGGTTAAGAGCACATCCCAGTGCTGCGTTCCTTCCCAGAAATTTTTTTTCAGTTCATGCATTGCTTCGGGATTGCCATCTGAAAGCTGTGCAGTTAATTTTTCAATGGCCTTATCCATTTCTTCAACGGAAGGATACGTTTGTGCGTACAAACCGTTTTGCTTTGCCCAGTCTGCGCCATGCCATTCCGAAGCATTGATGGAAAGTGCAGCAAACGCCGCCATACCGATTTTTCTTTCCACCGCGGGGCCCACCACAAAGGGGCCAATGCCCAATGCAAGCTCACTCAGTTTCACCGATGCGCTTTCAACAGCCAGCGCATAGTCGGCTGCACTTACCAATCCAACGCCACCGCCAACGGCTTTGCCCTGTATGCGCGCTATTACAAACTGGGGAACTTTGCGGATGGCATTAATAACCAAAGCAAAGCCTGAGAAAAATTTTTTTCCTTCTTCAAAATTTTTGATAGAGATAAGTTCGTCAAACGAGGCGCCTGCGCAAAATGCTTTTTCGCCTTCACTTTTAAGTACAATGACTTTTGTTTCGGTTTTTTTTCCTGCGGCAGAAATTTCGGCAGCTAGCTTGCGCAGCAAATCGCCAGGTAAAGAATTACTCTGGGGATGAAAAAAAGTAACGGTCGAAATTCCGTCTTTATATTCTGTATGTACCGTTCCCGACTCTGTCATACGTCATTTTTAGAACGGTAAAAATACAATCCTGCCCATAATCACAGCGGAATGTTTTTAAACAAAACTAAACACTGGATTTTTTAGTGGTAATCGTGATAAAAATTAATGATATATCCAAACCCGATTACAATACCTGCAGTAACTGAATGAGTTTCGGTGTACGATGCTGCCTGGATTTCTTTTTGCGGTTTGGTGATGTCGGTGATTCCGTATGTCAGCCGTACGCCTGCTGTAAAGTTCAGGTGCTCATTCAGTTCGCTGTCAATGCCAAACCCGAAAATACCCGAGAGATTTGAGGAAGTAAATGAACTATTTGCCGATTGTTTTGAATAGTTTGGATTGTTTACATCCTCAGGGTCCCTTGTGTAATCTTCCTTCACTCCCTTTATCATTCCGAAACTCACTCCCAGCTCACCGTAAAGACCCGCCTGACCTCTTGCGTTAATCAATATCGGTACATCGAAACTGCTGATACGGGTTCTTGAAGTAAAAGAATATGCCGGGGTGTCTGTTATTTCGCCCAGATATTTTTGACCATAACCGTTGTAAAGCGCTTCAACGCAAAGTGAAATATTAGTGGTGCTGTAGTACGTTGCTTCGTTAAAATAATAGCGCATGTATGCTCCTCCGGCAAAACCCCAGGTGAAGTCGTATCTCATTTTGTCACCGGCATCATTAACGGTTTTATTTTCAAGACGGCAGGCATTGACAATTCCTTTTCCCCCAACAATAATTACCTGCGCGTGAGAAAATAAATTGAGAATTAAGAATGCCGGACTAAGAATCAGGAACTTTTTCATCTGAATATGATTTCTTAACTCTTATACCTGATGCTGTTGAGGTTTGTTGCAACAAACAATCTCCTGAAAACCGGAACGCTCTTACAAATACTAAACGCAAAAATTTCAGTGTAGAATCAAAATTATCTAAAATACTATTCAATCACTTTTTCATAATGACAATTTTACTTACAGAGGCTGAATTTTGCATATATGTTTTAAGGAAATAAATTCCGGAAATCAGATTTCTTACATCCATCCTGGTGATGGGCTTTGGTTCGTTCACCGTGACAATAATTTTTCCTGAAATATCATACAGCTCAAATAGCTGCGGAGAAATATTTCCGGAAATAATTTCAATCACATCCGATGCAGGATTTGGAAACACGTCAGGATTCATTTCTGTATCCGGAATACTTTCAGCTACCGAAGTTGTTGAATCGGACACGGGAAGATTGATATAAGAGGAGTGGAGGTTATCGAAATAAAGATTATTAATCGCTACAAGTGTATCTCCCGCAACATACATCTGCAGCCCGTTATTAAGGTTGCAGTCATAGCGAGGGTAGTTGGATGAAGTAATATCCAAACGTATGCGGTGCCCCGCTTTAAAAGTAATGGCAACATCAGGCAGCTGGATGGTAATGGGATAAATCTGGTTGGGCGCCATAAATGCAGTGTCATTGGTTGTGAAGCCATTGCGGAAACGCATGCGGAAAATTCCATCTGATAAAAGCATAGAACGATTGTCGGGATAAACATCCGTGAGCCGGATTGAAAAATCAGTATCTAATTTGTCAGACGAAACAAATAAATAGGCTGTTGGCCTTCCATGCACACGCACATCGGATGCGAGCACAGCAGTGGTAAATTTCCTGGCATCCGTACGGCTTTCCACTACGGGCGCCTGGTCATATGGCCCCTGCTGCAAGTCCATCCGCAAAGTAGCACCGCCAACGGTGGGTGAAGGGTCACGCGGGTCATAACCCAAGCCTAACTGGTCATTGCTTACGGTGGGCGCATTGTTATCCATTGCTCCTGTGCTGTGCATGTAAAGCTTGTACGAATAATTTATCGGAGGCCATACCGCATTATTCTGCCATGTATTTTCTCCCATCTGGAAATACGTAACATAAGGCGTGTTATTCCATCCGTTGTTTATGTTGCGGATGTGATAATCAAAAAATAACATGCAAAGCGAATCACTCCAACCCTGAGCTTCGGGATAACTTAGCGCTCCGACATTTACCGGGGCGCTTGATGCCGCATTATGTGTCCATGGCCCCATCAGCAGGCGATGTTCATCGCGCACTCCCAGCGGAGATTGCTGCCGGAGTTCGCTGAAAAAATCTACTACCGATACGGTGTTATGGTCATACCATCCTCCTATCATCAGGCATGGAACATTAATACTGTCAGGATAATCGGAATTAACTTCTGCAACCTGCCATCCCGTATTGTAATATGGAAATGCAAGAATGGCCGCCGTGCTGTAACCAAGCGCGGCAAGCTGCTGAACATATTCTGTACGCAAGTCACCATTGGGATAATAATCGAAGTAACTGGTTACAGGCGAAGCAACAATAGGTGCAGAGCAAATGAGGCCCGAGGGATGTTTTTTGGCAGTCTGAAATTGAATACCTCCCAGCGCTGATGGCCCCCACGTTCCTACCTTGCCATTGCTCCATGATTGTGATGTAATCCACTGGACCACTTCGTAACCATCTTGTCCCCTGTCAGGTGTTGCCACACATGCGGCAGCCGAACCATAAAAGCACCGCCAGTCTACAATAACAAAAATATAATTGCTCGCATTAAGATTTAAACCCACCCCCAGCGGGAGCGAGAAATGATACAGCAGCCGGTTGTAAGGTGTTTGAATAAGTATGGTGGGGCACGATGAACATCCTGAAGGAATGTAAACATCGGCAGCAAGCTTTTTACCATCGCTCATAGGGATAGAATCCACCATAGGATTTAATTGCGCGTAGGAAAAAGAGCTAAGAATTAAAAATAAATATAGAGTGTAAATTTTTTTCATAAAGATTTTTTGCTGATGTAAAAATATTGAAAAGCACTGACATGCCCGCGGAGGCACGTAAGATTAATCAGCAGGGGATAGGTTTAATTTCAGGGAAGGAATTATGTCAAAAAAAAATCCCTCCCGCAAAGCGGGAAGGACTTCTGTTTTCATGCTGCAATGGTTGCTGTGATTTTCAGCTTTTACTTATTGAATAAGAACTTTGTAAGACCACACTTGCATACCTATCCTGACTCTCATCACATAGCTGCTCCTGGGAAGCCCGGCTAATTTGAACATTTCACTATAAATCCCATCACAATATTGACGGCTGATTAATGTTTTAGCAAGATTACCATTGGTATAAAAAAGCTGAATAGTAACATTGTCGCACTGGCTTTGTTCCCAGTTCACTTTAATATAATCGTGAGCGGGGTTAGGGCTTACAATGGGCTTGGTATAACCCGATGTTGTTGTGGTAACAGCTGCATTGTTTTGTGATGCCGTTGCAATAAGTACCAATGCGGTGAAGAGTGTAAAAATCTGTTTCATGAGTTTTATTTTTTTTGGGTTAATAATCTGGAATTGTGTACCCGCAAGAAAAAAGAAACAGGAAAGAAGAATATTTCGAAATCGCATAAAATATTACATGCGGTTCAATTTTGAGGATGGGAAACAGAGGGGCCGGCATTCTTTCTTTCGGGTTTATTATTTTTACCACCCCGTTAAAAAATAACATGTTATGATAGAAGTAAAAAAAATAGTTGATGAGGCCAATGCCAATATGCAAAAAGCCATTTCTCACCTTGAAGCAGAGCTTGCAAAAATCCGGGCAGGCAGAGCTAACCCAAGTATGCTCGAAGGCATTCATGTCGATTATTACGGAACAAAAACTCCGCTCAACCAGGTAGCCAACGTAACCACGCCCGACCCTAAAACAATTGTTATTCAGGCATGGGATAAAGGTACGTTGCCCTTAATAGAAAAAGCAATTATGGCTGCCAACCTGGGGTTCACTCCTGTAAATGATGGAAATGTTGTACGCATCAATATGCCGGCGCTTACCGAAGAAAGAAGAAAAGAATTGGTGAAGCGGACGAAAACCGAAGGAGAAAATGCAAAAATATCGGTGCGCAATTTCAGGCGCGATGCTAACGAGAAAATAAAAAAAGATATTAAAGAACATCTTCCCGAAGATGTTGCCAAAGACGCCGAACATAAAATCCAGCAGATGACAGACAATTATATCCAGGTAATTGATAAGCACCTTGGTGTGAAAGAGAAAGAAATTATGACGGTGTAGGGATTCTGCTGAAAGGCTGTAAAACAAAAAACCTCTGAACTTACGGGCTCGGAGGTTTTGAAAAAATCATCAAATCAACAAGAACTTAACATGAAAACAGGTATTGTTACGCCCGTGTTTTATTTAGGTTACGTTTTTGTAATCTTTTTTAACTGATAAGCCAACGTAGCTCAGATGGTCAGAGCGGCTGATTCGTAATCAGCAGGTCACCGGTTCGACTCCGGTCGTTGGCTCTGATTCGTGATCAGCAGGTCATCCGTCATACCAAAATCGTTGAATAATTTTTTTACCACAGAGACACAGCGCCACAGAGAAAAAGTCAACCCTGTGCCTCCGTGCCTCTGTGGTAATTTTTTTGAAAATCAATTTTGCAAATCGTAAATTTTTTTCAGCTGCTTGTCGCTTTCATTTTTCTTGATGTCGGCAATAGTAGCTCTTAAAGCATCAAGAATTTTTTTCACTTCATCCGAATCTTGTTTTGCATCATCATGTGTTGATGTCTTTTCTGATTTTGCCTTCAATGTCTCTTCAATTGCAAGCAGCGACTGCATAGCAGCAAGGCGAAGAAACCAGGGTTCTGCATGGCGCGCCTTATCGCTCATAAAATTTATTCCTCCTGAAATAATATCCGTATCTGCCTTGCGCAAGTATGCTCCATATGAAGTAAGAAATTCATAACGATAACCGGATTTCAATTTTGGATATGCATTCAGAAAGAAACCGTTGTTCTTTTTTCCTCCATACTCCGCATAAATATCTGCAACAACGGTGAGCATATAACTGCTCGAATCATTTTCAAGTTCTGACGCAAGCGTAAGTCCTTCGTCTGGCGACAACACGGTGAGTGAAGCAAGCGCCTCGGTGGCAACATCGTACGAACGGTCCTTGGTTTTTTCGCGGAATAATGTTTTCAAATCATCATCCTTGAAATATTTCGACAATGCCTTAAGCGCCTCTGCACGCACCGCCGATTTTTCATCGCTCTTTGCAAGCTGGATCAACTTTGCTTTGGTTTCTTCTTTTTTATTTTTTGCCAGGGATGCAACATTTTTAATGGCAAGAATCCGGATGCCCTGAAATTTATTATTGAGAGCATCTTCAACCATCTTCGCTGCTTCGGAATCGGCAGAGTAGTTGCTGCCTGCTTTTTGCAGCGCCTCATATTTATCGAGATAAAGAGGGGCGTGATAATATTGATAAATAAATTCTGACAGCGGTTTATTGTCCGTCTTAAAACAGAGCAGCATTTTCTCTGCATCCACGTTTATCAAATCCGGTTTGGCTGAAAGACTAAAAATAAATTCCTGCTTTTTGCCTGTAAGCGTAACCCGTTCGCGCTTCACTTTTCCATTTGCATAAATATCTACATCAAGAGGAATTTTATATAACGGAGCAGAAGAGAGACTTTGCTTTTGTTCAATAATTACTTTCTGTTGCTTCAACAGATCATCGTAATCGTAACTGATTTCTAATTCCGGATGTCCCTTGTCAAGAAACCATTCATTAAAAAACCAGTTGAGGTCTTCACCGGTTACTTTTTCAAATGCGAGTCGGAGGTTATGAATCTCAACGGAAGAAAATTTATTTGCAGTAAGATATTCTTTCAGCGAAGCGAAGAACGCCTCATCCCCCACATACTTGCGAAGCATATGCAGCACGCATCCGCCTTTCTGATAGGTGTGGCGGTCAAACATATCTTCACGCTGGTCATATTCAAACCGGATCAAGTTTACTTTCTTGCGCTGTGCTTCGCGCAGGTAGGCAGTCAGGTCATCCTGCAAGCCGTTGTCTGCTACCTGGCGCCCGTACTTGTATTCGTTCCAGAGGTACTCTGCGTACGTGGCAAAGGATTCATTCAATGGAACGTTTGACCATGATTCACACGTAACCAAATCACCGAACCATTGATGAAACAGTTCGTGTGAAATTACATCTTCATACGTGTTGTCGAGGTATTCCCGGTCATCCTGCTGAATAAACTCTCCGTGCAAAACAGCCGATGTATTTTCCATCGCTCCGGAAACATAATCGCGTACCACCACCTGCGAAAATTTTTCCCATGCATAATCTACGCCTAATTTCTTCGAGAAAAATTCAATCATCTCCGGGGTGTGCCCGAAAATCATCTTCGCGTACTTTTCATACTCTGGCTCCACATAATAACTCACATCTAAGTTTCTCCATTTGTCTTTAACAATAGAATATTTCCCTACTGCCATCATAGTTAGGTATGGAGCAGCAGGCAGCGACTGCTTCCAGTAATCGGTACGAGTACCATCATGGTTATTGGTAGAGTATACGAGCAGCCCGTTTGAAAGTGTTTTGTAGGATGTGTCCACGTTGATATAAATCTCCTGCGTCATTCGCTGGTTGGGAGAATCAATGGTGGGAAACCATGCCGAGTTACTTTGTGTTTCTCCCTGCGTCCATATTTGTTTTGGCTTGTCGGGGTCACTTCCATCGGGATTTATAAAATATAATCCCTTGTCGTTTCGTATAGCTGCGCTGCCGCCCTGGGGAAGTTCATCGGGCCTGGAGACATAATCGATCCACACGGTGTAATTTTCATCGCGCAAATATTTCCGGTCCAGGAAAATCGTCAATGAATCATTCTCGTAATGATATCGGGTTTTCTGATTTCCTTCTTTAGTGATTTGCATCACATTGGCAATTTTCATTCCCCGCGCATTAAGAATGACTGAGTCAACGGGATAGAAGTGAGGTTTCAGGGTAATGGTTGCCTGCCCGTAAAGATATTTTTCCGTCCAATCGAAATTCACCACCAGCTTGGTATGAATCAAATCGCTCGACATAGTATTGGATGCACGGTAAATTTTAGTTGGAGCAGAGGCTGATACATTAATTTCAGGCAGCTGTCTTACAGGGGTTGCCTGCTTTGTGCTTTTACAGCCGGCTATTACCGCAATAAGGAAAAGAATATAAATTGATTTTATTTTCATAGATAACGATGTCAAAGATAAAGATTGATACACGGAAAATATTTTATTTTAGACATACCTGTTAAATCCATCTACCAATCGGTTACAGGGCGACAGCTAACATTCTCTACCTTTATCCCCGATGAGCGAATTTTTTTTCAATGTAACGGTGAATAACCAAAAGCCAAAAAATATTTCTATCCGCAAGGAAGAGATTGCCATTGACGGAAAAATTTTTGAGGCAGATGTATCACAGATTTCCGGAAAAGAATTTCATATCATCAGGAACCATCATTCCTATAACGTGTTGATTACAGAAATCAACCGGAAAGAAAAAACAGTAACCATGATGGTGAACGGAACCCAATACCGCGCAGTGCTTAAAGACCGCCTCGATGATTTACTGCATTCCATGGGAATAGACAAGGCAGTTACTCATAGGATAAGTGAGGTAAAAGCTCCTATGCCCGGGCTGGTATTGCGCGTGATGGCAGAAGCAGGGCAATCCATTAAGAAAGGAGAGCCGCTGCTGGTGCTCGAAGCTATGAAAATGGAAAACATTTTAAAGTCGTCCGCTGATGCTGTTGTTAAAAAAGTCAGCGTCATTAAAGGAGATAAGGTTGAAAAGAACCAGGTGCTGCTGGTAATGGAGTAAGAGACTTTCGTTCTCACCTATCCAAAGAATAGGTGAAAGAAAAAAAGGAGAACCGGCTGCAAGAAGGCCTGGGTTCTCCTTTTTATTTCCGCGAAAATAGCGTTATTCAAATGTAAGTTTTAATGTACTATTTGTAAAATCCGCCACGGCATTCATATAATATTTATGCTTCATTAAACTACGTTTACCATGAAGACAGAAAAGGCAATAATGAAAGGTCTGTGTGTTTTAACAGCGATTTCATTTTTCTCATTCAAAAGCATTGGTCAAACCAATATCTCAGGTATAATAAATACCTATACGAAAGTTACAGGCATTTCCGGCAGTTGCACGTGCCCTTCTACCAACTGCGTATCGGCAACGGTCGTTTCTGCATCAGGTTTTGCTGCAAATGACTTTGTATTGATTATACAGATGAAAGGAGCGCGTGCCGATTCAAGCAACACCCCATCGCATGGAAGCATTCTTAATCTCTACGATGCAGGTAATTATGAGTTTGATACCATTGCTTCTATTTCAGGAAACACGATAACATTTAAGGTGCCTCTCAAGCAAACGTATTTTACTAATGCTACTATTGCAGATAGCGCTTATGTTCAGCTCATTAAAGTTCCTATATATATGGGCAACGTAAATGTAAACGGCACACTAACCCCGCAATCATGGAACGCTGCTACCGGAACGGGTGGCGTGCTTGTATTTGTTGTTAGCGGTACCCTTACATTACAGGCAAATATTTCTGCAGACGGAATGGGTTTCCAGGCTGCACCGCATACACAGGTGTCTGTAGGCTGCGACCTGGATACGGCATTTTACTTCCAGTCCACTATCTGGAATTATGCTTCATGCACAAGCTGCGGCTATGTGTATGATGATGCTGTAACGAGAAGAGTGGGTCAGGCATCTTATGGGGGATGCGGAACAACATGTTTCACCAACCGTTTTTATACAGGAGATAACAAAAGCGCTTCATACAGGGGAGAAGGAATCGTGGCTAACACGTTTAAGAAAATTTTTTCTAACGGTAACGTTGCATATTTCAATAAAGGAAAAGGCCGATGGGGCAATGGCGGAGGCGGAGGCGGTAACCACAATGCCGGTGGCGGTGGTGGCGGTAACTATGGAACAGGTGGCTGGGGAGGAAAGATGTACAATGTTTCTACAACAGCATGCCCTACTGCTGATTTCGCTTCCAGGAGAGGGTATGGCGGCACAAGCTTAACGCCGACAGGAAGTAAAACATTTATGGGCGGTGCCGGAGGCGATGGACACGACAATGGTTTGAACGGAACCGGGGGCGTTAACGGTGGAGGTATCATTATAATAAATGCAGCCAATGTCACCAACGGTGGTTCCTATACTATTTCTGCTAATGGCGCCAGCCAAACTCTTGTTGCTGCCGGTGACGGTTCAGGCGGTGGAGGTGCAGGCGGCTCTATTCTTATGGATGTTTCGGGAAGCTATACCAACGCAGTTACTATTTCTGCCAAAGGCGGAAAAGGCGGAGACCATAATAACAATACTTGTCACGGAACGGGTGGCGGTGGCGGTGGTGGTGTGATTTGGTTTTCTACCGGTTCAGGAAGCATACCTCCTAACGTTACGACCGATGTTACGGGTGGGGCAAACGGAATACAGATTGCACCTACTATTGACTGCGGTGATATTAACTGGGGCGCAACAGCCGGCAGCGCAGGTGGTGTGCTTACAGGACTTGCATCGGGAGCAACGGTTTTCTTAAATATGAATAGCTGCAACACAGCTCTTCCCGTGGAATTGGTTTCCTTCAGGGCCGATGTGGTTGACGACAATGTAGCTCTAAGCTGGACCACCGGCAGTGAATACAACAGCGATTATTTCACCGTTGAAAGGTCGGAAGACGGGGTGCAGTTTTCACGCGTGCTGCAAAAAGATGCAGCAGGCAACAGTTCTTCAACGCGACACTATTCTGCCGTTGACGAACATCCGCTGTACGGTATTTCTTATTATCGCCTAAGCCAAACGAATTTTGACGGTATCATGCACTATTCACAAATCGTAAGTATCACCATTGCTAAAACTCCTGAGCTTACTGTGTTCCCTAACCCGGTTGAAGACTATTTTGTTATTTCCTTCGAGGGCATAAAGAGTTTCGACTTTGCGTTGATGGACATGGCTGGAAATAATTTAATGGAAGAAAAAAACCTTACCGCATCAGCAAAAGTCAGTGCCGGAACCTTTCAGAAAGGTATTTATTATGTAAAAGGATTCTCGGGCAAAACTATGTTTGTGAAAAAAATTGTGATTATGTAATACGGGTTCCGGTCAGTGTTTTCAAAGGGAGAATGAAAGTTCTCCCTTTTTGTTTTTAAAACCCGGAGGGTTGCCTTTTTAAAGAATAAATTTTTTCACACTCAACCCTTTTTGTTTTGCAGATATGGCTGAATAAATATCTTTGCCCCCGCTTTTAACGAAGCACTCATCTAATTTAGTGATAATCAATGAATAAAGTCCTTGGGGGGGTTGTAATTTTTTTGTCTCTTTTTCTTTTTAGTGCCTCTCCTGTTTCGGCAAGCGATGTGCATGGAGAAAAGAAGGAGAAATTCAGCGCTGGCGACCTTATTATTGAACACATTACGGATAATCATGATTGGCATCTGTTTGGGCATCTTTCCATTCCGCTGCCTGTAATTATTTACAAGCCGGGCAACGGGCTGCAGGTGTTTTCTTCCTCGCGCTTTGAGCATGGCCAGGCGTCATATAATGGTTTTCATCTTGATGCAAAGAATCATATTGTAGCAGAGGACAACGGCAAATTTTACGATCTATCCATCACCAAAAATGTGGCTTCACTGCTGATTGTCATTGTGCTGATGCTGGTTGTGTTTATTTCCATTGCCAAGCGCTACAGCGAAAACAAAAACTCGGCTCCCAAAGGATTACAGAGCTGGATTGAACCCATTATTGTTTTTGTGCGCGATGAGGTAGCAAAAAGTTCTATCGGTGAAAAGAAGTACGAGAAGTACATGCCTTTCCTGCTTACGGTTTTCTTTTTTATTCTCTTTCTGAACCTGCTGGGATTGATACCTCTTGCACCGGGCGGAGCCAACGTAACAGGCAATATTGGTATTACCATGTCGCTTGCGCTGCTCACATTCATCATAACGACAATAAGTGCCAACAGAAATTACTGGCATCATATTATTGCCATGCCGGGCGTTCCGGTGTGGGTGCTCTTCCTTCTTACGCCCATTGAAATCCTGGGAATGTTCCTGCGCCCGTTTGTGTTAATGATACGGCTCTTTGCTAACATGCTGGCCGGGCATATTATTGCGTTGTCGTTCTTCTCGCTCATATTTATTTTCGGAGAGATAAATCAGTGGCTGGGTATGGGCGTGTCAGTGGTCACATTAATATTCACCATATTTATGACCATGCTGGAGCTGCTGGTTGCATTCCTGCAGGCATATGTGTTTACCATGCTCTCCGCCATTTATTTCGGGGCAGCAGTAGAAGAGCACACAAACCATGAGCATCCTCCGCATGCAGAAATTAGTGAGCATATTGAAGAAGCAGCGATGGTGTGAAAAAAAAATTGATAATTGATAATTGAAAATTAAAAATTGAACCCTAATAATAAACTCTAAATCTCTAAAACCAAAATCAACATGTTACTATCAATTTTATTACAGGCAGCTACAGAAGCTCCAATGAATATCGGAATGGGATACGGACTTGCCGGCATAGGCGCAGGACTTGCTGCTATCGGTGCAGGAATCGGTATCGGGCGCATAGGAGGCAGCGCAGTGGAAGCCATCGCGCGCCAGCCGGAAGCTATGGGCGACATCCGAGCCAACATGATCCTGACAGCCGCTCTCGTTGAAGGCGCTGCCTTCTTCGCTATGGTTATCGGACTGCTGGTGATATTCTTGAAGTAAAACGCCTCACCCCAACCCCTCTCCAAAGGAGAGGGGTTTTGCACAGAAGAAAGTTTGAGCGTGAAAAGTTTATCTCATGCGACAAATCGTAAATCTAAAATCGTAAATTGTAAATCAAAATGGAACTCGTACAACCCGCATTCGGCCTTGTGTTCTGGATGCTTGTTTCATTCCTTATCGTGCTGTTCATTCTGGGCAAGTTTGCATGGAAGCCGATTCTGAAAGCGCTGAAGGAACGCGAAACATCTATTGAAGATGCGCTACGCTCTGCCGACAAGGCGCGCGAGGCCATGGAAAACCTGAAAGCTGACAACGAAAAGCTGCTGAACGAAGCCCGTGCCGAGCGCGAGCGTATGCTGCGCGAAGCCCGCGACACGAAAGATGCCATCATCAACGAAGCGAAAGGCAAAGCCACAACGGAAGCAAACCGTTTGCTTCAAATGGCGCGCGAAGCGATTAACAACGAAAAGCAGGCAGCCATCACCGAATTGAAAAACCAGGTGGCAACGCTCTCCATTGAGATTGCAGAAAAAATTCTCCGCGAGCAGTTAAAAGATTCAGCGAAGCAGAAGGAGCTGGCAGAGAAGTATCTCAAAGAAGTAAAGTTGAACTAAAAAATAATTGATAGTTGACAATTGATAATTGACAATGAGTAAGGCGTCAATCAATAAATCAACAACTCAGTAATTCAATAAATGATTAACACTAAACTCGCCAGGCGTTACGCCAAGTCGCTGTTTGATTTGGCAGAGGAGAAGAAAGTCTCTGATGCGGTCTTTGCCGACATGGAACTGGTGCGTAGTGTAAGCGCTGCCAGCAGGGACTTCCGCAAACTCATGCAGAATCCCACGGTGAACACAGACAAGAAACTTGCAGTGCTCAAATTAATTTTTGCGGGAAAGGTGAATGACATCACGCTTTCATTCTTCAGCATCCTTACAAAGAAGCGCAGGGAAGAATTCATAAGTGAGATTGCTGTAAGCTACATCAACTTATACAGGGCGAAAAAAGGTATCACCGTTGCAAAGCTGTTTACGGCAGTGCCGACGGGAGAAGAACTCAAAAAGCAAATCACGGAAATTGTTCAGCGCGACACCGGAAGAAAAATTGTGCTTGAAGAAACGGTGGACGCATCGCTCATTGGGGGTTTCATCCTCAACGTTGGCGATAAGCAATTTGATGAAAGCGTTGCACGAAAACTTCGTACGCTGCACCGCGAGTTTGAAACGAATCCGTTTGTGAAAAAGTGAAAACATGAAAACAAAACTGCTCTTCACATTTGTTTTTTCTGTTTGTACTCTGCTGCGAACTGATTCCTTCGCACAAAAATCTGCTGCCAAAGAAGATTGGCTTTCGGAATATAAAATGTATTTTGATTCTTCAGGAAATAGAAAAACTGGGACGAGTATCAAAAATATTAGTAATATTATTGAGCTTGCAGAAAAAGAATCAGCTAATTCTATACTTCCAATATATAAAGATAAAATTAATAATTATTACATCCCTCAATTGTGGTTAAATATAGCAGATATAGAAAGAATGTCTGACGACCCTAAAAAAGCAATTGAAGATTATAATAAAGTAATAATGAGTAAAAAGCCAGATGAAATTTGGCTTTACCATGCGCTTCTTGGAAGAGGGACTTGTAGAACAACATTGGGTAAATATGAATTGGCTATGGTTGATTTTGATACTGCTATTACAATTTTTCCAGAAAAAGGTGATGGTTATTTCCGGAGAGGATTTGCTTATATAGTATATTATGAGGATAAGAAAAAGGGGTGTTTGGATTTAGAGAAGGCGGCATTAAAAGGAAATAAGGAAGCGTATGATGTTTCTTTAAAATGGTGTAAATAAGATGCCTGAAGAATTGAGAGCAGAAATAATTTACTTGATAGGTAAAATGATTACGATTACTAAACTTGGTCAGAATAATGAATATGGCACGATTAGCTATGAAAATAATTTTGAAAAATATGCCAAGGAGCTTATTAATTTCAAGTTAAGAAAAAATTTGGTCTCAACTGAATTTGATGACGCAATTAAAGATTATCTAAAAGCGCAAGGATGCTCTTCTAATGAGCGGGCAGACTTCTTAAGAATATTATATGAAGCGGACAAGGCATGAATAAACAGGGGATTGCTTCACTTCGTTCGCAATGACAGAGCTATGAGAAAGGTAGTGAGAATTCAGAAAGGAACTAAACTAAGCCCGATTGAAGTGGAGCGAAGCGGAACGGAAAGCGGGTGGAGAGGAAGAGAGAGAAATAAAAGTTTGCTTCCATCAAAATAAAAAGACGTCCACGTCCAGAAAATTTAAAATCAATAATTCAATAATTCAACAAATCAATAAATAGAATAAAATGGCAGAAGTAAGACCAGATGAAGTATCGGCAATATTGCGGGAGCAGTTGTCAGGATTTTCCACCGAAGCGCAGCTTGAAGAAGTGGGAACGGTGTTGCAGGTAGGTGACGGTATTGCCCGCATCTACGGAATGACGCAGGTTCAGGCGGGCGAGCTCGTTGAATTTGAAACCGGCCTGCAGGGTATCGTGCTCAATCTTGAAGAAGATAATGTTGGGGTAGTGCTGCTCGGAGTTTCTAAAGGCATCAAGGAAGGCGCAACTGTGAAACGCACAGGACGCATCGGTTCCATTAAGGTGGGCAAAGGTTTGCTCGGAAGAGTTATTGACACGCTCGGCAGTCCTATTGACGGTAAAGGTCCCATCAAAGGAGAAGTTTATGAAATGCCTTTTGAGCGCAAAGCTCCGGGTGTTA
Source organism: Bacteroidetes bacterium 2013_40CM_41_45 (assembly GCA_002215675.1). GTDB lineage: Bacteria > Bacteroidota > Bacteroidia > AKYH767-A > 2013-40CM-41-45 > 2013-40CM-41-45. Next base: position 327,927 of record NGFH01000001.1, read on the forward strand.
TTTATCGTCAGCCGGTGAAAGAGCCGCTGCAAACAGGTATCAAAGCTATTGACGCGATGATTCCCATCGGGCGCGGGCAGCGCGAGCTTATTATCGGTGACCGCCAAACGGGAAAGACAGCCGTTGCCATTGATACCATCATCAACCAGAAAGAATTCTATGAAGCAGGCAAGCCCGTGTTCTGTATCTATGTTGCCTGCGGGCAAAAGGGCAGCACGGTTGCCAATATTGTAAAGACTCTTACCGATGCAGGCGCAATGCCTTACACGGTTGTGGTTTCTGCAACCGCTTCAGACCCTGCACCGATGCAGTTCTTCGCGCCTATGGCGGGTGCAGCTATCGGGGAATTTTTCCGCGATACGGGACGCCCTGCACTGATTGTGTATGATGATTTGTCGAAACAAGCTGTTGCATACCGCGAGGTATCACTCTTGCTGCGCAGGCCTCCGGGACGTGAAGCATATCCGGGCGATATTTTCTATTTGCACTCACGTTTGCTTGAACGTGCGGCAAAAGTTATTGACTCCGATGAGATTGCCCGCCAGATGAACGACCTGCCTGATGTGCTCAAACCTATAGTGAAGGGTGGCGGCTCACTCACAGCGCTTCCTATCATTGAAACACAGGCAGGTGACGTATCAGCATACATTCCTACTAACGTAATTTCTATTACAGACGGACAAATATTCCTTGAAGCGAATCTGTTTAACTCCGGTGTTCGTCCTGCGATTAACGTAGGTATATCGGTGTCGCGTGTGGGTGGTAATGCGCAAATCAAGGCGATGAAAAAAATTGCCGGGACTTTGAAACTTGACCAGGCGCAGTACCGTGAGCTGGAAGCATTTTCAAAATTCGGTTCCGACCTTGACGCATCCACTAAAGCAACACTGGAAAAAGGTGCGCGCAACGTGGAAATCCTCAAGCAGGGACAGTACGCTCCCATGTCGGTGGAAAAGCAAATTGCAATTATTTACTGCGGAACGAAAGGATTGCTCAGGGATGTGCCCATTAAAAGAGTGAAGGAATTTGAGAATGAATATCTCACACTGATGGAAAAGCAGCACGCTAACGTGTTGGATACATTGCGCGGGGGAAATTTAACGGATGAAGCTGTAGCAGTGATGGAACAAGTGGCGAAGGATGTGGCAAAGCAATTCGCCAAATAAATAATTCAGAGTGTAGAATGCAGAATTAAAAAATGGGTGGATTAAAAGAAGTCAGAATAAGAATTGTATCAGTAATCTCTACACAGCAGATTACGAAAGCAATGAAGATGGTTTCTGCAGCAAAGTTGCGTAGGGCGCAGGATGCCATTGTGCGTTTGCGTCCGTATGCGTCCAAGCTCACGGAAATTATGCAGAATGTTTCGCAGTCGTCTGAAGTTTCGGGTGGAAATCCGTTTACCAAAGTGCGTCCGGTAAATAAAGTTCTCATTGTCGCCATTGCTTCCAACCGCGGTTTGTGCGGAGCCTTCAATTCAAACATTATCCGCACAGTAAACAAAATGCTGCGCGAACAATATGCACAACAGCACAGCGCAGGTAATGTGAAAGTGCTTTGCATCGGCAAAAAGATTTCAGACTATTTCTCCAAAAACAAAAAGCTTTTCCTTGACCAGCGAAATGATGTCTACAACAACCTTGACTTCGAACACGTGTCGCAGATTGCTTCTTTTCTTATGGATGAATTTGCGAAGGAAACGTTTGACAAAGTGGTGATTGTTTACAATCAATTCAAGAATGCTGCGGTGCAATATGTAACGCAGGAAACGTTACTGCCACTGCAGCCTCCAACAGAAGAGGCAACAGGAAAAGGAGCCAAGGCAAAAGCAGATTATATTTTTGAACCAAGCATTGAAGAAATCGTAGATGAGCTTATTCCAAAGACCATCCGCACCCAGCTTTACAAAGCAATACTTGACTCTAACGCTTCCGAACATGGAGCGCGTATGACGGCCATGAATAAGGCTACAGAAAACGCAGGCGACATGCTCAAGGAATTGCGTCTTTCCTACAACAAAGCCCGCCAGGCAGTAATCACAAGAGAAATTCTTGAAATAGTAGGTGGAGCCGAAGCGCTGAAAGGGTAATTCAGAAAATTAAGTTAAATAAGTCGAGTAAGTTAATTGGTTGATTGAGGTTATTTTACTCAATTGACACGGTCAATTCATTCAACTTAATCCACTGATTATTACTTTATCGAAGTAAAATTCAAAAGAAGGAGTAGTATGTAACCCGGTAATTAAATCTTTTTGCAACTTCGTCCTTTCAGAAAAGTCGTATGCTTTCATTAAAAGAAATATTAACCGTATCGGCAATACTCTTTGCGGTGATTGATGTAATAGGTTCTCTTCCTATACTGCTGCAGGTGAAAATGACGGCGGGAAAAATAAATTCAGAAAAGGCGACTCTCGTTTCATTGCTTATCATGGTTGGCTTCCTGTTTTTGGGAGAAAGCATTCTCAAATTTATGGGAGTAGATGTGCAATCGTTTGCCATTGCAGGCTCATTGGTAATCTTCTTTCTCGCTCTGGAGATGATACTTGGTATACGTCTTTATAAGGATGATATTCAGGAAACGGCCTCTATAGTTCCGGTTGCATTTCCGCTCATTGCTGGCACGGGCACCATGACCACACTTCTTTCCCTGCGCGCGGCTTACGATTACTGGACCATTATCATTGCTATTTTTCTTAACATCATTTTGGTTTACCTGGTTCTGAAAAATTTAATCTGGGTTGAAAAACTTTTGGGCCAGGCAGGCATAAGCATTCTGAGAAAAGTTTTCGGAATTATTTTGCTCGCCATTGCCGTGAAACTTTTCAGATCTAATATCGGCATCTTACATAATTAACAGGTCAATGTTGCTTCTTACTCCCGAAAAATTTTCTGATTACGAACTCATTGATTGCGGTGATTTTGAAAAGATGGAGCGCTTCGGAGAATATGTTACGATACGTCCCGAGCCCCAGGCGGTTTGGGATAAGGGATTAACCAACCGCGAGTGGGATAACATGGCTCATGTTCGTTTTATTCCGGCTTCAGGTTCTGCCGGTGAATGGAAAAGATTGAAACCGATGACGGACAGGTGGAATGTAAATTATGAAATCCGAAATACTAAATTCGAAAACCGAAGTTTAAAATTTCGTTTGGCTTTAACTTCTTTCAAGCACGTGGGAATATTTCCTGAGCAGGCGGTGAATTGGGATTATGTTTACGATTGCCTCATCACAGGCGAGAAAAGGGGAGAACCTCCACGTGTTCTTAATCTCTTCGCTTATACAGGAGCAGCATCTCTTGCGGCAAAAGCAGCGGGCGCTGACGTGGTGCATCTTGATTCGGTGAAGCAGGTGGTGACATGGGCGCGGGAGAATATGGAGCTTTCAGGGCTAAAGGACATCCGATGGGTGGTAGAAGATGCCATGGCTTTTGTAAAACGCGAAGTGAAGCGCGGAAAAAAATATAACGGAATTATTCTTGACCCACCTGCTTATGGGCACGGCACAGACGGACAAAAATGGAAGCTGGAAGAAATGATAAACGAAATGCTGAAAATGGTTTTCTCTTTGCTTGATGAAAAAAATTATTTTCTTGTTTTCAACTCATACTCGCTTGGATTTTCATCTTTGATTGTGGAAAATCTTTTGCGCGAAAAAATGAATTCGGCAGCAAAAGCTGAAACAGGCGAATTATACCTGCAATCAAAAACAGGAATTAGGCTGCCGTTAGGGGTGTTTGGCAGGATGAAGAGTTCCTGAAAACTCCTCATTAAATTTTCAGCCCGCGGGCAATAAATTTCCCTTCCTCTGCGTTATAGCTTAACTTTGCAGTAGAAGCAACATGAGCAACTATACCCTTCTTATCGAAAAGCTGGATGCCTTTATCCGCAAGTATTACAAGAACCAGTTAATACGAGGAGTCATTTACTGCGTTGCATTGGGACTGGCATTTTATCTTGCCGTTACCACGCTCGAATACTTTGGGCATTTCAGCACCACGCTTCGCACTATTTTATTTTACTCTTTTATTGCCGGAAATATTTTCATCATAGCCAGGTATGTTGTTATTCCACTGAGCCATTTATACCGCTACGGAAAAATTATCTCACACGAGCAAGCCGCAATGATTATAGGCAGGCATTTTCCCGAAGTGCAAGATAAGCTTCTTAACGTGTTGCAACTGCACCGCCTTGCTGATGAAACTGCGCTTGAGCTGCGAACAAGCAAAGAGCTTGTGCTTGCCGGTATTGACCAGAAGACTGTTGAGTTGAAACCAATTCCGTTTGCATCGGCAATTAATTTCAATGAGAACAGAAAATACCTTCGTTATGCATTGGTGCCGCTTTTGATTCTTATAGTAATCATCGTTGCTGCTCCGAGCATGATTAAAGACAGCACCAAACGTTTGATTGAGCATGGCACCTATTTTGAAAAACCCGCCCCGTTCACGTTTGAAATTCTCAATGATAATCTCAAGGCGATTCAACAGGAAGATTTTCTATTGAATGTGAAAGTAGATGGAAAGGAAATCCCGGACGCTGCATACATTGAGCTGGAAGGAAACCAGTTCAAGCTGGAAAAAGAAAACAAAGCATTATTTCACCACTTATTTAAAAACCTTCAGAAGAGCTCACACTTCCGCTTGTTTGCCGATGGATGGTACTCACCTGAATATACATTGGACGCGCTCCCCAACCCGGTGCTTATGAATTTTGATGTTGCGCTTGAATACCCCACGTACTTGCAGATGCCAAATGAACGGTTGCAAAATACGGGCGACCTGGTTATTCCTGCCGGAACAAAAGTGAACTGGACATTCAATACCCGAAATACATCTAAGGTGAGTATTGCATTCCGCGATACAAATGTTTTGTCGGCAAGAGTGGGCGAAGAACGTTTTTCATTTACAAGAAAATTTTTGCAGAGCAATGGTTATTCCGTGCATGTCGCTTCGGATGTGCTTGCCTCAAAAGATTCCATGCTGTATTCTATTAATGTGATTCCGGACGCGTATCCGTCCATCACTTCAGAAGAGCAGCGTGATTCGTTTTCCACAAAAAGAGTTTACTTCAAGGGAATTATTAAGGACGATTATGGTTTCAGTAAACTCACGTTCAATTACCGCTACCTGGAAACCAGCAAGACACCTGACGTGGATAAAAACAAAGTTTATGCTCAGAATATTTCGATTAGTCGAAATACAACACAGCAGCAGTTTTATCATTATTGGGATATGAGCAGTGCGCAGATTAATCCGGGCGATGAACTGGAATATTATTTTGAAGTATGGGACAATGATGGAATAAATGGGCCCAAAGCTTCGCGGTCACAGGTCATGGTTTTTAAAGCCCCAACGCTGGAAGAGATTGAAGCCGACACTAAGAAGAGCAGTGAAGATATTAAAGATAGGCTGGAACAATCCATAGAGCAGGCACACAAGCTGCAGAAAGATATGGAAGAACTGAACCGGAAGATGCTCGACAAAAAAGATTTGGGTTGGGAAGAGCGCAAAAAAGCAGAAGAACTTTTACAGCGGCAGCAAGAGTTAGAGAAAAAGGTGAATGAAATAAGCAGGGAAAACGAAAAGAAAAACGTTAAAGAGTCGGAGTACAAAACGGTTAACCCCGACATTGTTCAGAAACAGGAACAGCTTCAGCAGCTGATGAACAAGCTGATGAGTGAAGACATGAAAAAACTTATCGAGCAGCTGCAACAGATGATGGATAAGCTCGACAAAAAGCAATTGCAGGAGCAGCTCGACAAAATGAAATTCGATAATAAGGAGATGGAGAAAGCGCTCGACCGCACCCTTGAACTTTTCAAGCAGATGGAAATTGAAAAGACGCTAAAAGAATCGATTGAGAAACTCGAAAAGCTTTCCAAGGAACAGGATAAACTTTCGGAGCAGACGGATAAGAAAAAGGAAGACAACAACGCGTTGAAAGAAAAGCAGCAAGACCTCAACAAGCAGATGGATGATGTGAGCAAGGAAATGAGGGAGATGTTTAAAAAGAACCAGGAGCTTGAATTTCCAAACCAGCTTATGGATACCGACCCAGAGGAAAAAGACATAAAGCAGGACATGCAGAACAGCAGCAATGAGCTGAACGAAAACAAAAACAGCAAGGCAAGTAAATCGCAGAAGAACGCTTCGCAGAAAATGCAAAAGCTCTCTGAGCTGCTCAGCAAAATGCAGCAATCCATGGAACAGCAACAGCAGGAAGAAGATATGGAAGCATTGCGTGCGCTGCTGGAAAACCTGTTGCGCCTGTCCTTCGACCAGGAAAACCTGATGGAAGATTTGCGCACTACCGATATCAACGACCCGAAGTATTTAGAGATGGGAAAGCAACAACGCAAGCTGAAAGACGATGCACAAATGATTGAAGATTCATTGCTTGCACTGAGCAAAAGAGTTGTACAGATTCAGGGGGCTATCAACCAGGAAATAGGAATCATCAATGACAACATGGAAAAAACCATTGATGAGTTGCAGGACCGTTATGTACCGCAGGCGCGAAGCAGCCAGCAGTACATTATGACTTCTGTAAATAACCTTGCCCTTATGCTGGACGAATCGTTATCGCAAATGCAATCACAATGTAAAAAGCCGGGCAATTCTTCGTGTAACAAACCGGGCGGTAAAAAGCCGTCAACGGCTGCTCAGTTACGCGCCATGCAACAGCAACTGAACGACCGCATGCAGAAGCTGAAGCAAGGGATGAAACCGGGGCAGTCAACTATTCCAAGAGGTGGCAAAATGTCGGAAGAAATTTCCCGTATGGCTGCCGAGCAGGAGTTCATCCGTAATGAATTGAGCAAGATGAACCAAAATATGAATAACCCTGATAAAGAGGGCGGTAAGAAACCTTTGGGTGACCTCAACGGCATCTCTAACAAGATGGAACAAACCGAAACCGACCTGGTTAATAAGATGTTGACCAGCGAAACTCTGAAGCGGCAGGAAGAAATTCTTACGCGCCTGCTGGAAGCCGAAAAGGCTGAACGGGAACGCGATATGGATGAGAAACGCCAGAGTGAGTCGGCAAAGGAGCTAAATCAGCGTAACCCTCCGGAATTTGAAGAGTATAAACGCTTAAAGATGAAAGAACTGGAGTTTTTACGTACGGTTCCTCCGTCTTTAAATTCTTTTTACAGGAAAAGAGTAAGCGAATATTTTCAGACAATTGATAAATGACCGTTACCGGAGAAACTGTTATGATGGAATTGACCTCACAGCCCGAAAGCTTAAGCGCTGTTGAAAAAGTAGTTGAAGAAATCAAGAGTAAGTATAATGTGAACGAAGACTCTTATGGCAACATGCTTGTAGCGGTAACCGAAGCTGTAAGCAATGCCATTTATCACGGCAACCGGCTGGATCCGAAAAAGAAAATAGTCCTTTCCTACCAGCACAATGATGGTAATTTATCTTTCACCATAACCGACCAGGGCCCCGGCTTTGATTATTATAATTTACCCGACCCTACTGCTCCCGAAAATTTAGAAAAGGAATGCGGGCGCGGAATTTTCCTGATGAAACATTTGAGCGACCAGGTAATTTTTTCGGAGAACGGAAGAGTGGTGGAATTGTTTTTCAAGATTCATTCTAACTGAAAAAGTTTAGGCCAGCTTGGCGATTTTTTTTACGTACCAGTTCCCCGGATTCAGGGTAAAAAATTCTTCGGCAATAAAACGCTGGATGTTGCGGGCATTCAGGAACGAAAAAAAATCTCTGAAACAACTTAACGTTGTATTCTGCTCCGATAAATTTCTTCTGGACATCAACAAAAAATTTCTGAAGCACAATTTTTTTACGGATGTCATTACTTTTCAGTACAATAAAAAAAATGCACCTGTAGAAGGGGAAATATTCATTTCGGTTCAATCTGTAAGAAGCAACGCCAAAAAATTCGGCACAACGCTGCGCGATGAGCTGCATCGCGTTATTATTCATGGGGTGCTGCATCTGTGCGGCTATAATGACAAAACGCCTAAGGCAAAATCAGCAGTAAGAAAAAAAGAGAATACGTATCTTTTTCAGAGAAATTTCTGACATGCTTTTTTGGCAGTAATATTTTGCCGTTTTATTCCAATTTTCTCCTCGTAAATGCGGAAACATAAAACCGCTATTCTGGTATAAATAATACCCGAATTCTCGAGGAAATTTAGCAATAATATTATGTTCAAAAAGCGATTCAGCATTGATTCGGAGATTTATATCATCTTCATTATAGCAGTAAACATTACTGTATTTAATGCGCTTTTTGGTTTCATAAACATGCACACCAACCGGGAATTAAGCCGCAAAGCATTGAACAACAACTTTCCCAGTTTAGAGGCGCTGGAGAAAATGAATCTCCTGGCAACGCGCTCTAATCTGTTAACCGCTGAGTGGGTACATATGCCCGATGACCTTGCGGACAAAGAAGCGCTGATACGTCACCAATCTGATGAGTATCCTGAATTGAAAGGTAATATGCTGGCGCTGATGACCATGTGGGAGGATACGGTGAATACTCTGCGCATGGATTCTGTTTTCTCTGAATTCGAAAAACTTTATTGGTCAGAAAAAAAAATAATGAGAGTGCTGGCTTCAGCCCAGGATTACCACGATATAACAAAAAGTTCGTATGCTTCGGAAATACTTGAAACGGAGCTGCAAGTTCATTATAATAACATTATTGAACGGCTTCGTGAAGTTATTGCAGACAAGAGAAAACAAACCCAGGAGCTTGACAAAGACCTTGAGGCCTCTTCTTCCAAAATGATTTTCACCCTGTCGCTTATGGGATTGCTCATCATTGGCGTAATGTTGTTTGTAATTCTTTATATGACCCGGTATATGATACGGCCCATGCAGAAACTGAAGAACTACATCATGCATATGAGCAGGGGAGAAATTCCCCAGGTCGATCTGGAAACGAAAAAGAATGCAGTCGGGCAAATGTCTGATGCGGTAAAAATTCTTGCGGACGGAATGGCCCGTACGGCAAAGTTTGCTTCCGAAATAGGAAAGCAAAATTTTGATACGGAATATGAGCCGCTGAGCGAGCACGATGAATTCAGCAATGCTTTGCTGCAGATGCGGGAGAGCCTGCGCAGGGCATCGAATGAAAATGAAAAATATATTCTTGAAATTGAAAAGATTAACAAGCAGCTTGATGAATTTGTTTATATCGTATCACACGACCTGAAGGCGCCTCTTCGCGGCATATCTACGCTTACCACTTTTATCGAAGAAGAACTTGCATCGCATCCCAATGAAAAAATAAGGGAGCTGCTGGTGCTGATGAAGAGCCGCACGAACCGGCTTCAGAATCTTATTACGGCGGTACTTGAATATTCCCGCCTAAGCTCTTCAAAGAATACAAAAGAAAATGTAAATGTGAGCGAACTGCTTGACAATATTGTTGATTTGATTTCGCCACCGGAAAATTTCAGGGTAACTAAAGAAGGAAGTTTTCCTACTCTGTTTACGGAAAGAATAAAACTCCAGCAGGTACTGCAAAACCTTATCAGCAACGGAATAAAATACAACGATAAGCCCGGTGGGTTGGTTGAAATATCTTTAAGTGAAAACGGAAAGTTCGTCCGCTTTTATATCAAGGACAATGGAATAGGAATCAGCAAAGAGTACCACGAAAAAATATTCGGAGTGTTTCAAACTCTTGAACCCAAAGACAGGACGGACAGCACCGGCATAGGCCTAACCATTGTAAAAAAACTTATTGAGCAGCAGGGTGGGGAGATTACCGTTGAATCTGAACCAGGCAAAGGCAGCTGCTTTTCATTTAGCTGGCCAAAGAACTAAAGCGAGTGTGGTTGGGCCCAACGGGGCATCAATTTGTTTATTTAAAGTTCTTTTTGTTACCTTTCTACCCCCGCGAATTTTAAGGGGCTTCATCAAATCAGTCAACTTTAAAAGATTTTGCGCATGACGAAAAATTACACGCAATTTCTATGTATTGTTATTTTTCTTTTTTCATTTTCATTTCATGTAAGCGGAGTCTCAGATTCCTTGATTAATACAAACTCCTCATGGAAATATCTCGATAACGGAAGCAACCAGGGAACAGCATGGAGAGCCACTAATTTTAACGATGCTTCCTGGGCAACAGGAAATGCTGAGCTTGGTTATGGTGATGGCGATGAAGCGACAATTGTAAGTTACGGCCCTAACCCCAACGGCAAATACATAACAGCATATTTCAGGAAATCATTTTCAATTGCTAATCCGGCAATTTATTCTTCTCTTACTCTTGGTATTTTGCGGGATGACGGTGCCATAGTTTATCTTAACGGCACAGAGGTATACAGAACCAATATGCCCGGGGGAAATGTAAATTATCTTACAAAAGCAGTTTCCAATATTAATGGAATAGATGAAGCCACTTTTTATTATTACACGTTTACTTCACCGTTCCTGGTAACAGGGATTAATAATATTTCTGTTGAGATACATCAGTTCAACAAAACAAGCCCTGATATCAGTTTCAATTTCAACCTTGCTGCATTACAAATTTCTCCGTGTGTCGTACCGGCCGGGTTAACAACTACAAACATCACTTCTTCTTCCGCTATACTGAACTGGAATTCTGTTGCGGGAGCTGTTGGATACAACATTCAATACAGAGTTATCGGTAATCCAGCCTGGACCAGCACATCATCGTCAATCAATTCAGTACTTGTTTCCGGATTGTCTACTTCAACCGCTTATGAATGGCATGTGCAAGCCGATTGCGGAGGTTCGAATGTGAGTGCGTTTTCTGCTACTGCTAATTTCGCAACGTTAACTCCTCCCTGCGGTATACCGCCCGGTCTAAGCACTACAAGTATTACCACAACATCAGCTACGCTCAGCTGGACAGCCGTAATTGGGGCGGTCGGTTATAATATTGAATATCGTGTTGTAGGTAATCCTGTGTGGAGTACAACGACATCAGCTACAACATCAGTTAATATTTCCTCGCTTACTCCTTCAACCAATTATGAATGGCACGTACAAGCTAACTGCGGAAGTTCAAACCTTAGTGCGTTTTCTGCTACTGCTAATTTCGCAACGTTAACTCCTGCCTGCGGCGTTCCCACTGGGTTAAACACTACAAACATCACTTCCTCGTCAGCTACTCTCAGCTGGACAGCCGTAAGCGGGGCAGTCAGCTACAACATTGAATATCGTGTTGTAGGTAATCCTGTGTGGAGTACAACGACATCAGCTGCAACCTCAGTTAATATTTCATCGCTAACTCCTGCTACCAATTATGAATGGCACGTACAATCCAACTGCGGAAGCTCAAACCTAAGTGCATTTTCTGCTACTGCTAATTTCACAATGTTAACGCCTGCCTGCGGCGTTCCCACGGGGTTAAACACTACGAACATCACCTCCTCGTCAGCTACTCTCAACTGGACGGCCGTAATTGGGGCGGTCGGTTATAATATTGAATATCGTGTAGTGGGCAATCCTATATGGAGCGCAACTACATCGGCTACAATCTCCGTAAATATTTCATCGCTAACTCCTGCTACCAATTATGAATGGCATGTGCAAGCCGATTGTGGAAGCCCGAATCTGAGTGCATTTTCTGCTACCTCTAATTTTACAACCGTACAGTTTTCCTGTGGCACACCTGCCGGACTAAACGCCACAAATATCACCACTACTTCAGTCACCCTTAACTGGACGGTTGTAAGCGGGGCAGTTGGTTACAATATTGAATACCGTGTGGTGACCAATCCTGTGTGGAACACAGCAACATCAGCAGCAAACTCGGTGAATATTTCATCACTCACTCCGTATACTAATTATGAATGGCACGTTCAGGCCGATTGCGGAAGTTCAAACCTGAGTACATTTTCTGTTGTCAGCAATTTCACCACTTTAATGCCTCCATGCCTTACCCCCATTGGCCTTACAACTACAAACATCACCTCCACATCAGCTACGCTCAACTGGACAGCCGTAAGCGGAGCAGTCGGTTACAATATAGAATACCGTGATGTGGGCAATCCTGTCTGGACAGTAATCACTTCGGTAACAAGCTCGGTAAATATCTCATCGCTTACCCCATCAACTAATTATGAATGGCAAGTACAAACCAACTGCGGAAGCCTGAACCTAAGTGCGTTTTCGGCCACTGCTAATTTTACGACATTAATTCCTTCCTGCGGAGTACCTGGCAGCCTAAGCACCTCGAATATTACCACGACATCGGCTACGCTCAACTGGAATCCGGTATCGGGTGCCGTAAGCTACAATATTCAGTACAGGCAGGTCGGCTCGCCTATATGGATAAATGCAAATACTGTAAGTACATTCTATCCGATTTTACCTCTTAACCCGTCTACCAATTATGAATGGCAGGTGCAAGCGGTATGTGCTGCTAATCAAAGCGCTTTCTCACAAATTGTTTCTTTTTTTACGCTGTCGCTCTCTTGCAATATTCCAACAGGCACCATTACCCATTCTATTGCAGAAACGTTTGCAGTGCTGAGGTGGAATGCTGTGGGAAGCGCGTTAAGTTATAATGTAAAGTACAAACCGCTGGCTTCTGCCTCGTGGACAACTTCAAACACCACACAATTATATTTCAATTACACCTCGCTGTCTCCCGGAACGGAATATGAATGGCAGGTGCAGGCGGTATGCATTACAGGTACAAGTTCATTTAGCAATTCAGTTATATTCAGAACCGTCCTTAATGGGGGTAACGACAGCATCATCGTTTCAGGAGATGAGTGGAAATACCTCGACAAGGGCTTTGATATGACAGGATGGACCGGTTTGATTTTTGATGATTCACAATGGGGTGCAGGCCCTTCTGAACTTGGATATGGCGACAGTGATGAAGCCACTGTAGTTAGTTATGGCCCCGACCCGAATTTCAAGTACATCACTACTTATTTCAGAAAAATATTCAATGTGCCTAATCCTGCTCTTTATTATACTATGATTCTTGATGTTGTAAGAGACGATGGAGTTATCATATATGTAAACGGTACAGAAGTTTATCGCAATAATATGCCGGGTGGTCCAGCCACCTATAACACTTTTGCTTCAAGCGCTGTAAGCTTGTCTGATGAATCGGATTGGCATACCACTACCTTTTCTCCCGCTCTGCTCACAAGCGGAAATAATATTATTGCCGCCGAAGTGCACCAGGTTAACCAGACAAGCTCTGATATAAGCTTCAATCTGCGGCTAACCGGAAGTGATACGGTTCCGTTAGTTACGCGTGGCCCTTACCTGCAGGAAATGACTCAGAATTCTATTATCGTTCGCTGGCGCACCAACTTTGCTACGGACAGCCGGGTGAGGTACAGCCTTTCTCCATCAGACTATAACTTGATGGCGTATGACCCCGCCATTACAACAGAACATTCTGTCGTAATTACAGGACTTCAATATGCGACGAGCTATTACTATACGGTTGAAACAGGAACATATTTTCTGGAAGGCGATGTCTCATACGTATTTTTGACACAGCCACCCAATATACCCAATTACCTGGTACAAATTTGGGCTCTCGGTGATTTTGGTAACGGCAGTGCAGAGCAGCTTGCTGTGAGGAATGCATTTCGCGGCGACCCTGATTACCCCAAAACCGACCTTTTTCTTTGGCTGGGCGATAATGCTTACGAAAACGGAACCGACAACGAATACCAGTCAAATGTTTTTGATGTTTATAAACGGGAACTGAGAAGATTCCCTTTGTTTCCTGTCATTGGTAATCACGATTACGCCAATGTGGGTTATCAAAGCAGCAGTGCATTAACTACGGGTTTCCCGTATTTTAATATTGTTACCGTTCCGGCTGCGGCAGAATCAGGAGGCTGGCCCTCGGGAACAGAAAAATATTATTCATACAATTATTATGGAATTCACTTTATAGCGCTTGACAGCTACGGCGCGTTCAATGACAATACCAGCGCCATGTATACCTGGTTGCTAAACGACCTGAATGAAAACACCCAACGCTGGACTATCGTATATTTCCACCACCCGCCTTACACTAAAGGAAGTCATAACAGCGATACAGAAACCGAACTCATCAACATGCGACAGAATATAATTCCGCTGCTTGAAAGCCGGCACGTAGATTTGGTTTTGAGCGGGCATTCTCATGTTAATGAACGAAGCTTTCTCATTAAGGGACATTACGGTACAGCGTCTACATTTAATCCTTCTATGCTTATTCAGGGCGGAAGCGGTGCCCCGATGATGCCATACCTTAAAAACCCTCCTTATGATGGAACCGTTTATGTTGTATGTGGAACGGGCGGTAAAATTGCTACGAGTGTGCAACCGGGCTGGCCCATGCCCTGCATGTATTTTTCCGACTATTCACAAAATGCTTCGTTAGTCATCGATGTTGACTGGAACATACTCGACTGCCGCTTCCTGAGCAGCACCGGGGTAAATATCGACCAGTTCAGAATTGTGAAATCGGGGATGAGGCAAGATGGCACTCGGCCTGCTAATGAAAGTTCGCTTACGGTTTATCCAAATCCGTTTACGGGTGAAGCGAATGTTTTTTATACGCTGACCAATGACGGACCTACCGAGCTGAACCTCTACAACCCTGAAGGAGAAAAAATTCATTCGTTTACAAACGGGATGCAATTTCAAAGCGCCGGTAATCATGAATTCAAGCTATCGCCCGGAACATTGGGGATTGCACCCGGAATTTATTTTGTGCGGCTTATTGCCGGTGAAAACGTTTGGGTGCAAAAAGTTGTTTTTATAAGGTAGCGCTTCAGGAATCCGAAATAAAAAACCCTCCGCGCAATGCGAAGGGTCGGGGGTTTATCTTTTATTCAAAAATACGGCGTTACTTTTTTCCTTTAATGCTTAGCAGTTCAATGTCAAAAACAAGGGTGGAGTTGGGTTCAATCATACCTCCCGCACCACGCTCGCCGTAAGCAAGTTTTGAGGGAACATAAAGTTTCCATTTAGAGCCAACAGGCATCAATTGCAGCGCTTCCGTCCATCCCGGAATAACTCCGCTCACCGGGAACGTTGCGGGCTGTCCGCGTTCAACAGAGCTGTCAAATACTTTTCCATCCAGAAGTGTTCCGTGGTAATGCGTTTCTACCGTATCGGTCAGCAACGGCTTGGGTCCTGTTCCGGCTTTTATTATCGTGTACTGAAGTCCGCTGGGAAGCGTGATAACGCCCGGTTTTTTTGCATTCTCATCCATGAATGCTTTTTCTTTTGCCAGCGCTGCTTCACCTTTTTTCTTTTTGGCTTCAGAAATAAACGACTGTATGACCGTACCTGCCTGCTGCTGGTCCATCAAGAGCGAATCTTTATCTATCGCAGCTCTCATGGCCTTCATCATCACATCAAGGTTAACGCCTTCAAGCCCGTCTTTATTCAGGTTACCGCCAATGCTCATTCCAATTCCGTAACTGACGGAATCAATCCGGGTGGCAAGTTTTGCATCGGGAGATTTCTTTTGCCCGTTGCATGACAAGAATGAAACAGCGGTGATGGCGATGAGAGATAATAAATTTTTTGTTTTCATATTAATCGGTTTTTTGTGAGGGGGCGAATGTAGAAAAAGGAACCTTATAAATTGCCACGGGTGCTGTTTTCCCGCTTTTATGATATTTCTTTCTTAAACAAGCATCATTTTAGCGGATTCAATGGTAATTTTCACGGGTAGCATCTCCGATTTTTCATAGCACGGCCTTTGTATTTGTACATTCGTGTTTTGTCGGGGCAATGACGAAAGAAAAAATAATTCCGTCTTACGATTTATACAAAACGCTTGGCTCATCCATGGGTTTTGAGTTTTGCAAGTTGGAGGAGGCCTATAATCCTTATGACGCCACCCTGCCGCACCGCCATAATTATTATGAAATCTTGTACTTCAACGAAAGCGGGGGCAATCACGAAATTGATTTCACGTCTTATCCTGTGCTGGCAAACTCGCTGCACTTTATTTCCCCGGAGCAGGTACATTTACTTAGAAGAGACAAGCATGTTACCGGTTATGTGTTGTCATTTTCGAAAGATTTTTGTTACGAAGAAACGGCAGGCATTGAATTTATAGACAGTTTTCCTTTTTTCAATAATCCATATTCCGCTTCCATCGTACGGCTGAACGGAGACGCGAAAGAAAATATTGCGGAGTTAATAGCTAAGATTCAATCAGAATATTTTTCTTCGGGACAAGATAAAGCAAATGTGCTGTCGGCTTACCTGACTGTTTTACTGGTAACGGCAAAAAGATTGTATGTGCCGCAGAATACTTTGGGCAAGCCGATGCCGCCGCGTTCTGAACTAACCCGGAAATTTAAGCTGGCCCTGGAAAAAAATTTTACGAAAGTTAAATCGGTTAATGAATATTCTGATATGCTCAGTATTACATCGGGGCACCTGAACGACACGGTTCATCACGACACGGGGAGGACAGCGAGCGAAATTATCCACGAACGGATTATACTGGAAGCGAAACGGCTTCTTTACCGCTCTGAAAAAAGTGTCAAGGAAATCGCTCATGCATTGGGCTATGACGACCCTTCTTATTTTGTGAAGTTTTTTAAATCACATGCAGAAGATACTCCTGAAAATTTCAGGAAGCATATCCGTGAAAAGTATCATTGAGTAAAAGACCTTCTATTCTTTGACAAACTTTATCTGCCGCAAATTTTTTCCGTCATTAATTCTAAGGAAATAAATTCCGCTGGCTAAATCAGAAATGTTTAAAGTTAATAGCTTCTGGCCGCTGGCTGTTGGCTTCTGGCTAAAAATGAGGTTGCCAATCAGATTATAAATTTCAACCGTTGCAATGTCGTATAACTTATAACCAATAACATATAATTTATCTGCTACAGGATTTGGATAAATCGAAATCGTTTCACTTCCTGCAAAGTTGCCGATACCCGAAGCGCTATCACACGCCCAAAGCACCGCGTTAGACAGCAGCCTGTAAAAAGAAGTGTCGCTCGTGTAATTACTCACAGCGTGCCCAAGTGAAGTGTAAAAAGACTTTCCGCCACCGGGCAGAATTTTATACCAGGTAACCGCGCGCGCAGAATCATAACTATTCACCAGGTTATTTGGCCCTACTGTTTGCTCCACTTTTTGAAGTACATCATTTGCTGAATTGAAGTACCCGTTTTCCCAGTAATAATATTCTTCTGCCTTGTACCATGGATTGGGAATGCCCGCCAGCAAGGGATGAGAAACCAAGGCATCAATTCTGTAAACGGGTGTGCCGCTAACGTGATTAGGATTTTGCTGGACACTTGCTCCGAGCATTTCCGCGTACCAGTCCCAGCCTCCCGTATTGGTACCATTGGCAGTTGAATGACGGTATGTATCACTTGCCGCATGAATACCTATAAATGTTCCGCCACTATTAATGTATTGTTCGAAGTTTGATTTTTGCACGGCATCAAGAATACTATCTCCCGAAGTGTTGGAAAAAATTACGGCATTATACTGCTGAAGATTGCTTACAGAATTAAATGATTGCCCTGTACTGTCATTATCAACAATAAATCCAAACTGGACACCCATTTGCTGAAACATGGCAAACGATACAGAGCGTGTCTGGTGATCGAAGCCGGAAGTTTCGGTATAATGAAGAACCCTGCACGATTGCGCATGCGATTCAGAAAAACAGAATATCGCAGCGGCCAGGAAAAGATAAACTGATATTCGAAAGCAGGACATTACTCTTTAATGGCTGCGGGCAACCGTCATCCAAAGTTACGATAATTAAAAGCCATTTCAAAAATAAAAATGGTTATGAAGATTATGGTGCTATTCTTCCCACAGGATAACGGTTGTGCGATTTCTCACGGTGCTCCGAATGCTCGTAAATAAATGCAAGCTGCTGCCATGAACTTTCAGCAAATTTTTTATCCTCCGATTTTTTCTTTTCAAACTCCGCTTTCAGAGAAGGATTATTTTTTAATATTTCTGCTGCCGTATCTTCAAAAACATAATCAGAGAACCACTCTTTTTGCTGAAGAATGGCATCAAAAAATCCCCAGCTGAAATACGAGTCCGTTGCCTGGGGCTCAAGTGTTTCAACGATGTACCGGTTTCGCGGCTGGTTAAGTTCAATAATATAATCGCCTGCAAGATATTGCAGCTGCTGTTTTTCTTTTCTCACCTGGGTATCGCTGTGCAGATATTTTCCTTCATAGGCATCAGGCGGCGTTTTAAAATCAGTGATATAATAGACTTCTACGTCCAGCATCGTATCACGCTCCAGCTTTTTCATTTCAATTCCATTCCACTTCAACCGCTCAATAACTCTGTTCCATGCCTGCGGAATAACATAAGCATAGGGGGCGTCCACTTTATCTGACTTATAGGCATCAAAAAATTTTATGGGTTTTACAAATGCAGCATTCCTGTCATAATACAACCGTTGCAGGCCGGTAACACTACTTGGTTTATGTTTCGCTTCAAACCCTTTGAATGAAATCGTTTCAAACTGAGTTGTATCCAGCGTCCACGACAATGGAAATTGTTTCTGCGATGCAGAATTTTTTTTTGCTTCTTTTCTTTTTGCAAAAATCGCATTAGAGTAGCGGCTTGTAAACTTTAACACAGCAGCAAAAAACTGCGCCGTTGCTTCCACGCGCTCTTTGTACGGTTTGAACATGTGCGTTTCGGTAACGAATCCAAGTGTATTGAATAATGCCGCATAGCCGGTAGAGAAACGAGGTGTTTCGAGGAATCCCGCAATACCGTCATCAGGAATTTCGTTTATGGTATTCACATACGGTGTCATTTCATTTCCATTGCGTTTCATTTCTGCAAATAAAAACGGAGTGACTGTATTTTTCATAAACGTTCCCAGCACAGGAGTCAGTTTATCATGCTGCGATGAAATAAGTGTCATCACATATTGGTAATCGGCACCATCACTTACATGTGTATCAATAAAAATGTCAGGGTCCCACACCTGGAATATTTCTATGAACGAGCGCGTATTCATTGTCTCGCATTTAATAAAGTCGCGGTTCAAGTCAAGATTCTGTCCATTGGCTCGCGTGCCATATTCTTCGGGGCCATTCTGGTTGGCACGGTTGCAGCATCCGCGGTTTAAAGCTCCATCAATATTGTAAACGGGAATAATGCAAACGACAGTATTTTTTAATAGTGAATCGTAAAGATTTCTCTTCAGAATATCCTCGCACCATTTAATAGAAGCATCCACACCATCCGGCTCGCCGGGATGAATAGCGTTGTTGATGAGAATAATTCTTTTGTTTTTTTTATGAAGTGAAGCAGGATTAAAATCTACATCGGAGGATATTACAAACAAATGAAGCGGCTTGCCTGAATCGGTAAGTCCGTAAGTAAGAAGTTTTGCTTTTTCGTATCCTGAATCAAGCTGTTGATAAAAGCTAATCGCTTCATCATATGTAACTGTTTTATTATCGAGGTATTTTTGAGATACGCTTTGTGAGAACGCAACTCCGGTCAAAAATAAAAACAGAAGCAAAAACATTCCTGCTGAAAAGGTTTTTTTTCCAATCATAAACTATCTGGCAAAAATATCATGCTTATTTTTTTTTCGAAATTCGATATCAAAAATAAAAAAATATAAATGAGCCAAATACAACGGCAGCGCACAGTTGTAAAATCTTCCTACATTTATCTCGTCAAAAAATCACAACTGCCATCATGAAAAAAATCTACACTATATTGTTCGTTATCCTCGGGCTCCAGGTATTCGCCCAAAATGACAGCGTTTATTATCACGACTATGCTTTCGAATCGCAATATGGCGCATCGGGAGCGTATCCAGCTGAAGATTATTTGCAAATGATTACCCGTTTTACACCTCCTTACTATCCTGCTCAGCTGATTGGGGTTCGAGTATGGTTCAGGAATGCAGCTCAACCCTCATTTTATAAAGTGGTGGTTCGGGCAGATGCGGCTGCAAGCGCCAGTGCAAATAATTCCACCCTCACCTATATGAGTCCTTCAGGAATACCTAATCCATCCAGCGGAGGAACTCCGGATTCTTCCTACTCAGATTATGTAGACCTTAGCGCTGCAAATTTAGTTTTCAATTCGGGCGACATCTATGCCGGCGTCACGCAGAACTTGCAAATCAATGGCTTCGTTGGATTTGCGCTGGATACGAATTCTGTTACTCCTTACCTGGATCGCCACTGGATAAGCACAAGTCAGGGCGCCCCGGGATCATGGTGGATGTTTTATAATTGGGCTTTTACCTATGCCCGTTTTGGGGTTACAGCATTTTTCAACCCGGTATCAACTTCTACAAATGAAATTGAACAAGCTGACATGATAAAAATTTTTCCGAACCCGGCTGATGAGTCATTGGTCATTAGTCATTGGTCATTTGGTGAAAATGCTGATGTGAAGATATTTGATTCAGCCGGCAGAATGGTTTTTGAAAATTATTTTTCAGGAGATATCAGGATTAATACTGCAAACTGGAACAACGGTATGTATTTCGTTCAGTTGCGGAATAAGAAAACATCAACGAATCTGAAGGTGGCTGTGATACATTGAAAAAACCAGCCCACCGTTTAAATGGTGGGCTGGTAGAGATGATGAGGAAATATCTATTTTTTTATCTCGCGTTTGAATACATAATGATTCTCGAATGATCTGCCAACAGAACTTTCATTATATGTTGAAACAAGTTCATAGCCTTGCTCATCTAAATAGTTAAAAGCATCGATAAGATAATTGATAGTTTCAGACATGATTTTCCCTGATTTAATTTTTTTTAGTTCAGAAAAATTTTCTGAACGATTGTTCCCATAATTTATAATTATCTGATCGGGACTTCCCTGCAGGATAACAATCGCATACTCGTATTTCCTGTTTGTTGTTTGCGAATAGCTGGTTAAAGAAATAAGCAAGGCAAATAATAAAACAGCAATGAGATTTTTCATAATGGTTAGATTTTGAGGTTATAAAAATAGTAAACGGTTTCTGTGGCAGACCTGGACCTCAAACCTCAAACCTTCTCACTCCACCGTCACACTCTTAGCCAGGTTTCGCGGCTGGTCGACATTGCATCCGCGCATTACCGCCATGTGATAGGCGAGGAGTTGAAGAGGAATAACAGAAACAATAGGTACAAGAATATCTTCGGTGCGCGGAATTTCGATAACGTAGTCGGCAAGGCCTTTTACCACTGTATCGCCTTCGGTAACAATGGCAATGATGATGCCTTTGCGCGCTTTCACTTCCTGTATGTTGCTCACCACTTTTTCGTAAGAACCATTTTTGTTCGCGATTACTACTACCGGCATGTGCTCATCAATCAAAGCGATGGGGCCATGCTTCATTTCAGCAGCCGGGTACCCTTCAGCATGGATGTAAGAAATCTCTTTCAGCTTCAGCGCGCCTTCAAGCGCTACCGGGAAACCGTAGCCACGCCCCAGGTAAAGGAAATTGCGCACGTCAATAAATTTCTGTGCTATTGATTTGACTTTATCATTTGTCAAAAGCGCCTGTTCCACCTTGCCGGGAATCTGTTCCAGCTCGTTGAGCAATGAATGGAAGTATGATTCAGTTACCGTTCCTTTTTTACGGGCAAGCTGCAATGCCAACAGCGTAAGTACAGCCACCTGAGCAGTGAAGGCTTTGGTGGATGCTACTCCTATTTCAGGGCCGGCATGGGTATATGACCCTGCATGCGTAGCACGCGGAATAGATGAACCAACCACGTTGCACACACCAAAAATAGTAGCGCCCTTTGATTTAGCAAGATCTATAGCGGCAAGCGTGTCTGCTGTTTCGCCACTCTGTGAAATAGCAATCACGATATCTTCTTCAGTTACCACCGGGTTGCGATAGCGGAATTCAGAAGCGTATTCTACTTCAACGGGAATGCGTGCGAGTTCTTCAAAAAGATATTCTGCCACCAGCCCGGCGTGCCAGGATGTTCCGCAGGCAACAATGATGATTCGTTTGGCATTGTAAAATTTATTTTCGTAATCTCCAATGCCTCCCAGGCGCAGAAAACCTTTCGAAGCATCAATCCGTCCCCGCATGCTGTCCCACACAGAGCGTGGCTGCTCATAAATTTCCTTTAGCATGAAATGCGGGTAGCCGCCTTTCTCCAGTTGCTCAAGATTCATTTCCAACTCTTCAATATAAGGTGTCTTGATTTGGTTTTGAATCGTCTTCACCATCAGTTTGCCTTTGCCCACAATCGCCATCTCCATATCATTGAGGTAAATGACGTTATTGGTGTACTCGATAATGGGCGTTGCATCCGATGCAACAAAATATTCGTCTTTACCAACACCAATTACGAGAGGGCTCCCTTTTCGCGCAGCAATAATTTTATCAGGATGATTTTTAGAAAGGATGACGATGGCATAAGCACCCACCACTTCATTAAGTGCAAGGCGAACGGCTTCGTCCAGATCAGGATTTGCATTTTGAAGAATGTCTTCGATAAGATTTACAAGAACTTCTGTATCCGTGTCGCTACGAAAAATGTGACCACGTTTGATTAATTCTTCCTTGAGCGAAGCATAATTTTCAATGATGCCGTTATGTATAATGGCAAGATTTTTTGACTCAGAAAAATGAGGATGCGCATTGGTATCATTGGGCTCACCGTGCGTTGCCCATCGCGTATGGCCCATCCCGACATTGCCCTTTAAGTGTTTTCCTTTGAGCACATCATCCAGCTCACTTACTTTACCCGCACGTTTATAAACAGCAAGTTCGCTGTTGTTGAGGATGGCTATGCCTGCACTGTCGTAGCCGCGGTATTCAAGCCGCTGCAATCCTTTTATAAGGATTGGATACACTTGCCGGTTGCCTATGTATGCTACGATGCCGCACATTACGGTTTCGGGTTTCGGGTTTGAGGTTTGAAGTTAAAAGTATATAATTTCGTATAACTAATAACATATAACGTATGACCGATTTTTTATTTCAGTTTGGTGTAGTAGAGATTCAGTTTCATCCGTTGTGTCGAATGGGTTGCACCGTCAAGTATGGTCCTGTTTGCCTGGACAACTCCTCCCGAAATAGCAAGATATAATCCATAGTCCTGTAAGTCACCGGTGAGAACATTCTGTACATACCGCGCAATATTGAATTTATATTTTTTTGTTGTCGCATCGTAAGTGCCTCCGTAATATCCCGTGGTCTCAAACTGGTCGGGGAGAAAAACAGGATGCCCGCTTGCATCTATTCCCAAAACTAAAAGTTTGTCGGGAACGGCTAAGCGGTTATCAGAATTACCTGCAACCGTTATTTCAAGTTCTGCCTTGTTAACGGCAACCATTCCGCCTGCAAGTAAATTCTTCAGGTTAGGGAAACGGATTTTTGTTTTCACTCCCGCCATAGCCTGAACGTAAACCAGCGAATCGCCATTGGTGGAATCGTTAAGCTGCTGCTGGATAGGAAGCGATGAATAATCATGTACAAAATGCGTCATCCGTGCACTTGATGCGGTAAATATGAAACTAAAACTTTGCGAGTCGGCAGCAGCATTCTGATAATAAAGAGTAAGCTTTGATTGTGATGCAAGCAGGTTGAAATAAAATATTCCGCCGCCGGAGTTAATTGGGTCAGTCTTAATATAAAGGCCTTTGAACAGAGAGAGGAAATGTTCATTCGTTGTAAGGTTAGAGTCAGATGACATTTGCAGCAGGGCATTTCCCAATGCGATGGTAAGTGCAATCCGCAGATGCGGGGCAGTATTAACTCCATTCACCATCACGCTATCATGGGGAGACGGTGCAATAGTGACAGAGCCCAATTCCACCGGGTTGTATGAAAAAGCCCTGTTAGAGTAATAGCCGGAATCAAGGTGCATGTCTTCGGTCAACTGATAAACATGAAACATTTGAGCAGTGGTCGTGTCTCCGTAATAACCGTTGTATGCAAGAGTAAGAACTACCGAGTCAAGCGACAGCGCGCTTCCCAGGTTAACGTTTAAAGACGGAAGCAATACCTGCGCGGAGATGCTTGCATCTGTTCTTCCGAAAACAGAATCGGTATAGCTGCCCAATAGATATTGCGACACCTCATCGGTTCTAAGCGAGTCTTCGCGCACCGTATAAGCGGTGACCTTTGTCGTATCGGTATAAACCAGGTTGATTTTATCGCCGGGCGGCTGTATATCGAGCCCTATAATGTCAGGGTCACTGCAGGAGTTTAAAAAAATCACACCCGCGATTAAATATGTAGTTAAACGGAAAAAATTATTCCTGGAAAAAAAATACATCGTTGAGGAAAGAGTTATATCTTATAAGTTATACGGGAAAACGAAGATTGCCTTGAAAACGTATAACATATAACTTGTAACCTATAACTTAATTGGCAAGAACCGATTCTTCTTCCATCAGTTCATCATAGAAAGCAGAATATGTTTCGATATAATTTTCGTTATGCTGAATAACGGGCTTGACTGATTTGAGAAGTGTTTTTTCCAAAGCCGGCGGCAATGCTTCTGCTACTTTGATAACGGCATCGCTTTTATGCACAGCAGCTATATTCAGATTAATAAGACTCGGGTCTTTGTAAAGCTTTAACTCCTCTGCAGGAATTCCATCCAGCCGGATTTTCTTTACAAAAGCATCGCCGAAACTTTCATCCAGGTCCTGGTTATATAAAGAGTAAACAACTCTCGAATTCCTGAACAGAGGATGATCCTTATAAATGGTTTTGATATAAAGAGGAATCAGGCTGGTCATCCATCCGTGACAGTGAACGATATCGGGAGCCCATCCAAGTTTCTTTACGGTCTCCAATACTCCGCGACAGAAAAATATAGCGCGGTCTTCGTTGTCCTTATAAAATTTCTTTTTGCCATCCCTGAAAACAAATTTGCGCTGAAAGTATTCTTCGTTATCAATAAAGTAAACCTGCATGCGTGCATTCTGAATTGAAGCAACTTTAATAATGAGAGGATGGTCGTTTTCACCGATAATTAAGTTCATCCCCGACAGGCGGATAACTTCGTGAAGCTGGTTTCGCCTTTCATTAATGACTCCGAAGCGGGGCATGAAAGTCCGGATTTCTTTACCGCGCTCTTGTATTCCCTGCGGAAGATAACGGCAGATATCTGCCGCCGGTCCTTCTGTTGTTAAGTAAGGGGTGATTTCCTGCGACACATATAACACTCTCGGTTTTCTCATGATAATAGGATATAAATGGGTATTCTAAAAATCGGCATGCAAAGATACAACATATTAAAATATTTTTCAATTAAACCACCTTATAATATAAATAATTTCAGTCAAATTTCTTTAAAAGCAATGCCCTTGCTACTCAATAGATTATCACCAAAAAAATGGTTTATACTTGCCAAACCATTATCTTCCCTTCAGTTTTATGAAAATATTCGGCAAAATCGAGGATATTACTGCCGCTCTAGCCCAAATAAGAGCGCAGAAAAAAACCGTCGGTTTTGTCCCTACCATGGGGGCGCTTCACAAGGGGCATATGTCTTTGGTTTTAAGGGCCAGGGAAAATGACGTGGTAGTGAGCAGCATATTTGTTAATCCAACCCAGTTTAATAATCCCGAAGACCTTAAGAAGTACCCCCGTACCCTCGATAAGGATTTGGCCATGCTTGAATCCAGTCAAAACGATATTGTCTTTAATCCTGACGTTGGGGAAATGTATCCCTCAAATGAAAGGGAGGAGCATTTTGAATTTGATGGGCTGGATACTGTAATGGAAGGCAAATTCCGCCCCGGGCATTTTAACGGAGTAGCGAGAGTGGTGTCAAAACTTTTTAGAATCGTTGAGCCGGACAGAGCATATTTCGGGGAAAAGGATTACCAGCAGCTTCTCATCATTAAAAAAATTTCGGAAAAACTTTTTCCTGAAATGAATATTGTAGCATGTCCCACCGTTAGAGAACCCGACGGATTGGCAATGAGCTCACGCAATGCTTTGTTAGATGAGACAAGCCGTTCTGAGGCAGCTTTAATTTCCCGGGCACTTTTCCAGGTAAGGGAACTGAAAGATAAGTTGAATGTAACAGAATTGGAAAAACTGGTGAGCGATAAGATTAATTCTTCGTCCTCTCTGCGGGTAGAATATTTTGAAATAGCAGATGAAAGAAACTTACAGCCGCTTACAGAAATTAATGAGCATGCAAGGGCTTTTATTGCCGTGCTGGCGGGAAAAATCCGGCTCATAGATAACCTTTCCCTAAATTTCTAATTTTGCACACATGCAAATCCAGGTTCTTAAATCGAAAATACACAGGGTAAAGATTACCCAGTCAGAACTCCATTATGTAG
The DNA here is from genome assembly GCA_002215675.1 of Bacteroidetes bacterium 2013_40CM_41_45. Taxonomy (GTDB): domain Bacteria; phylum Bacteroidota; class Bacteroidia; order AKYH767-A; family 2013-40CM-41-45; genus 2013-40CM-41-45. The sequence continues at coordinate 354,166 of NGFH01000001.1, forward strand.
GCAGCATAACCATAGACCCCGACCTGATGGAAGCAGCTAACCTTATTGAAAATGAAAAAGTAGAAATCCTTAACATTAATAATGGCGAGCGGCTGGAAACCTATGTGATAAAAGGTAACCGCGGAACGGGGCAGATTTGCCTTAACGGGCCGGCAGCACGAAAAGCACAGATTGGTGACCTGATTATTATTATCTCTTACGCATCGGTTGATTTTGAAGAAGCGAAAAAATTCAAGCCCGTTATTATTTTTCCCGACAGCGAAAACAGGCTGATTAAATAGTTAGACGTTTGATGTTAGGCGTTTGATGTTTTGATATATAACCTATAACATATAACCCGTATAACAAGGGTAACGAGTTTTTTCTGAAGAGCTTTGAAAAAAATTTTCCCTGCAATAAAATTTATCCTCTTCCTGTCTGTCGCAGCAGGACTAATGTACCTTGCTCTTAGAGGGACAGATATAGATGAGTTGTGGCGTACACTCAAAGAGGCAAATTATGGATACGTATTTCTGTCCCTTATTCCTGCCATGCTTGCCTTTGCCAGCCGTGCATGGCGATGGAAAATTTTGCTTCACCCATTGGGTTACAAACCAAAATTCAGCAATACTTTTTATGCTATGATGCTCGGATACCTTGCTAACCTTGCACTACCCCGTTTAGGTGAAGTAAGCAGGTCGGTAGCTTTAAACCGGGCAGAAAAAATTCCGCTGGATGTAATTATCGGCACCGTGATTGCCGAGCGCGCTGTTGACGTGCTGTCGCTTTTTCTCTGCATCGTATTGGCGCTAATACTGGAGTTCGAAAGAATTTATTCTTTTCTGATGGACAATCTTATACTGCCCTTCAAGCTGAAAATTTTTCAGGCAGTTCATTCCGGTTTTTTCTTTCCCGTGCTCATTGTTCTGGTAGCAGGGGTGATTGTTTTCCTGATATGGAGACGAAGGAAAAAACATACTTCATCGTTTACAGAAAAAATAATTCTGTTTTTTAAAGGTATATTAGCGGGGCTGACTTCGGTGATGAAGATGAAAAATCATAGTGCATTTATTTTCCATTCTGTTTTTATCTGGGTCATGTACTGGCTTGTAACATACATCTGCTTCTTTTCAGTAGAGGCTACTTCTTCACTTGATATGAGCGCAGGAGTTTTCATTCTGGTAGTTGGTGCGATTGGTATGACCCTTCCTGTTCCGGGAGGTTTCGGTTCCTACCACGCATTGGTGCTTGCAGGCTTACTTATTTTTAAAATCGCGGAGGCACCTGCTAAATCATATGCTATAATTGTTCACGAATCTCAAACACTGGTCGTGATAATTGTAGGTGTAGTTTCTTTTTTAATACTCTCTTTTAGAAAAAAACAAAAACCCGCAGATGTCAACTCATGAATCGGTAAGCGCAAAGATTCTGGCGGGAGATAGCCTGGAACGAGAGATAGCCCGCTGGAAATTCTTCAGGAAAAAAATCGTATTCACCAACGGCTGCTTCGACCTGTTGCATTTAGGGCATATTGAATACCTGGGGAAGGCAGCCGATATGGGAGACGTTCTTATTATAGGACTGAATAGTGATGGTTCGGTAAGACGGCTCAAGGGAAGCAACCGTCCTGTAAATAACCAGGAGCAGCGTGCCATGCTCTTAGCCTCGCTAAGTTTTGTATCCGCAGTTGCAATTTTTGACGAAGACACTCCTTTAAATCTTATCTCAAAAGTTCAGCCCGATATACTTGTTAAAGGAGGCGACTATAGGCCTGATGAAGTGGCTGGCGCTGATATTGTATTGGCAAAAGGGGGAGAAGTAAGAATCATTGAGCTTACTCCCGGTTATTCCACTACGGAAATGGAAAAAAGGATACGGCAGGGGAAATAACAGGAATAGATATCAATATTAGGGTGTGAATTATTTTAATATTTGCTTGCAGATATACCCTCCCCATGCTTACTTTTACATTAAATATCAGGGTATGAAATCCGGGAGAAACAACTCAAAAATTTTTACAGCGATTTTTATATTTTTGGGTGCAGCTGGGTTAATTCTTTCTTCTTGTCAATCGAATCGCTGGTTTCAGTCCGAAAGCTCATTGAATGCAAAGATTCAGACCACCTGGAATAAAATCAAAATTGACCCTCATGCCGCTACCGAGCAATGGAAATTCAGTGAGGGAAAAGTTTACAGGCTAAAGGACACAACAGAAGATATTGGGAATTACAGCGTAAGCACCACATTGAGTAAAGCATATTTAACCATAACCGACTTTTCAGTTTTCCCTATGGATGCGATGAATGCCAAATGGGAAATCCTGGAACTTGAAGGAGGTGTTTTGGCCATCGCCACCGACCATGACGGCAGTTCAGGAGTGAAAGAACTGGAATTCTCGGAGAAATAAGTTCTCTTTCCCCAAACACATTTTAGTTTAATCATTCAGCTTAAAAACCAGTTGAATGAGTTCGTCTTTGTAGTTAGCCCCAATAGGAATGTGCTGGTCGTTTACTTCTATGTAATTTCCTATTATAGTTTTTACGGCCGGCAGCGAAACGATATATGATTTATGCACCCGCACAAATTGCTGGTGCGGTAGTGATTCTTCAAACCTTTTCATGGTTTGATGCACTACGTAAAATTTGTCTTTGAGAAATACTTTCAGGTAGTCTTTCATACCCTCCACATACATGATTTCAGAGAAATTTACTTTCACCAGTTTGCCATCAACCTTTAGAAAGATGAAATCGGTTTTTTGTTCTGCGGCATTCGAAGAACTATTTTTTTTCTGGTCAAGAGCTTTATTTACCGCTTTCAGAAAACGTTCAAACGAAATCGGCTTCAGCAGGTAATCGGTCACATCAAAATCATAGCTCTCCAGCGCATGCTGGGGAAATGCCGTAGTTATTATAACAGCCGGAATATTCTTTACTGATTTAAGAAAACCGAGCCCGTCAATCACAGGCATCTGTATGTCGAGGAAAATCAAGTCTATTTTTTCTTTTTTCATCACCTCGAATGCCTGTATAGCATCGCTGCATTTCTTGACCACCTCAAGATTTGGAATGCGCGTGATATAGCTCTCAATCAGCTCCTGGGCCAGTGGTTCATCATCTACAATAAGGCACTTCATAATGTAATTTCGTTTAAGTCAATAGTAAGATTCATAGAAAATTTTTCATCGCGAGGTTCAATGCTCAGCATGTATTTGCCGGGATACAAAAGCTCAAGACGCTTCTTGACATTTTCAAGCCCTATTCCTTTATCATGCACACCACCGTTATTATTTTCTGTTGTACTGTTGACAACAGAGAGCGAAAGTTTTTTATCCAGCGTGCTCAAATGTATATCTACCCAGCCCTTGCCAATCTGTGCATTTACACCGTGCTTGAAACTGTTTTCAATAAACGGTATAAGTAGCAGGGGGGCAATCTCGCTGTCATCAGCATTTCCGGAAAGAGAAAAACCAATGCGCACATTTTTATCGTGCCTGATTTTTTCAAGCTCTATATAATCATTGATGAACCGGATTTCTTTCTGCAGCGCAACCTGAGGAGCATTACATTCATACAAAAGATAGCGCATCATGCTGCTGAGCTTCAACAGCATCCCGGGTGTCTGTTCTGATTTCTGCAATGACAATGCATAAATATTATTTAGCGTGTTAAACAGGAAATGCGGGTTCACCTGCGCCTTCAGCGCTTTTAACTCGAGCTGAAGATTTTCCTTCTGAAGGGCGAGAACCTTATTCTGCGTGGTCAGGGCAAGCCACGTATATTTAAGAGCGTAAGTAATAGTGAAGGCAAAAAATCCTTCCAGGATGTCGTAGTTGGGGTCAATGCGGTGGATGTAACTTGCCAATCCCTTTGGTAGCCATTCGGCAGGAATCCGGTTCAAAACAAAATAACTCAGGTAGGAATAAATGAACAGTAAAGCTATGGTGGCAGGAACGTAGAGAAAATATTTTCTCTTGTTCAGCAACTTGGGAACCAGCACATACAAGTGTATGTACACAAAAGGCATCTGGGCAATAATGTAAGAGAACGAAAAAGCGAAAGCTCCCTGCAATGAATACAGCGAAACGATATCATAAAACGTACGCGACATCCATGCCGTCCAGAAAAGAGCATGAAGCAGAATGCGCCTCAGCACTGGGTTTTTAAACACTTCGTTGGAAAACATAATTTTAGTTACGCCAAAAGTAAGAAGCAAATTCTTCAGGAGCTATTTTAGTAGACCAACAAAATGTTTTCATAGACAAACCCTGAATAGAATTAAGAAAAAATGAAAATCAGCGGTTTATCCTTTTTTTAATGCAGTTTGTCTAAAAGATTTTTAATTGATTTACATCATCGTTTATTTGGTACTGACAAAAAGAACCCCTATTTTTATGAAAACCCTTTTATTTTTTTTATTAGCTGCATCAACACTGGTTTCATGCTCACAGCACGAAGCGAAGGACAGCGGCAACATCTCGAAAAACATGAATGAAATTTTTAATAATTATTACGAAGAACGTCTCCCGCTCTTTCCACTTGAAGCCACCGCCATAGCAGATAACCGCTATAACGACCAATTGCCTTGCGACATTTCGGATTCGTACCGCGAGAAGATAAAATCGTTTTACAGAAAATACCTGGATGAAATTTCTAAAATTAAAAGAGAAGAATTAAAAGGCGAAGATGTTTTGAGCTATGACGTCTTTAAGCGGGAAATGGAAATGCAGATAGAAGGACTGAACTTTCACGACAACCTTATGCCGCTCAACCAATTCTGGGGAATGCATCTCACCTTTGCGCAGTTGGGTTCAGGCGATGGCAACCAACCTTTCAAGACGGTGAAAGACTACAATGATTTTCTCGGCCGCATTCATGGTTTTGTGATTTGGTGTGATACTGCGGTAGCCAATATGAAACGTGGAATAGAGGAGAAAATTGTTCTTCCAAAAATTCTTGCCGAACGAATGCTTCCCCAATTGCAGGCAATGCTTGTAAAGGATGTTACCGAAAGTGTTTTCTATGCTCCCATAAAAAAAATGCCGGCATCATTTTCTGCAAATGATAAGCAAAGGTTGACGGACGCTTATGCTGCAGCAATTACCGGCCAGGTAATTCCTTCCTATAAAAAGCTATATGATTTTACAAAGGATGAATACATTCTTGCCTGCAGAAGCGCAGCAGGTATTTCTGATATTCCGGGTGGAAAGGGGTATTATGGATACCTCGCAAAATTCTGGACGACAACGAACATGACTCCGGATGAAATTTTTGAAACCGGGCAAAAGGAAGTGGCGCGAATCAGGGCTGAAATGGAACGGGTAAAAAATGAAACCGGTTTCAAAGGCGACCTGAAATCATTTTTCAATTACCTGCACACCGATAAAAAATTTATGCCTTTCAAAGAACCTGCCGAAGTTATCAATGCTTTCAGAAGCATTGAAGCACGCATGCAGCCGCAGTTGAAAGTACTTTTCAACCTCGTTCCCAGGGCGAAATTTGAAGTGCGGCAAACCGAGAAGTTTCGTGAAGCTTCGGCAAGTGCAGAATACAATCAGTCGGCACCCGATGGTTCGCGGCCCGGAATTTTTTATGTACCTGTTCCCGATGCGACAAAATTCAATGTTGTAGGCATGGAATGCCTCTTTCTGCACGAAGCTATTCCCGGGCATCATTACCAGATTTCTATCCAGCAGGAAAATGAACAGCTTCCAAAATTCAGGCGGTTCGGGTGGTATGGTGCATATGGCGAGGGTTGGGCGCTGTACACCGAATCGCTGGGAAAAGAACTGGGGCTCTACACGGACCTGTATCAATATTTCGGAAGCCTGAACGAGGAAATGCATAGAGCCATACGTTTAGTAGTTGATGTGGGCATGCATATGAAAGGATGGACACGCGAGCAGGCTATTCAATTTTCTCTCGATAATGATGCAGAATCAGAAGCGGACATCACCTCAGAAATTGAACGGTACATGGCTATACCCGGCCAGGCGCTGGCCTACAAAATCGGCCAGCTTAAGATTATCGAAATAAGAAAACGCGCTGAGCAAACACTTGGTGCAAAATTTTCTATCCAGAAATTTCATGATGAGGTTTTGATAAGCGGCTGCCTGCCGTTAGAAATTTTTGAAAACAAAATGAACGCATGGATTAAGTCACAGCAGAGTTAGCTGCACATGAATAGAATTTATTCTGTAATTATTTTTTTATTCTTCTCTGCTTCGCTTTTTGCACAGGATTCAACTAAGGTCTGCCATGCGGTACGGATTTCGCAGCCGCCAAAGATTGACGGAGTTTTGGATGACGCGGCCTGGCGTAATGCTGAACCCATCATTGACTTTGTGATGAACCGTCCTGATGAAGGAGGAAAGCCAACGCAAAGGACAGAAGTGAAAATAGCATATGACAACCGCGCGGTATATATAAGTGCTATGCTTTATGATACCCATCCTGACAGCATACTTCACGAACTCGGCAACCGCGATGACGGTGATTTAAACGCAGATGTTTTTCGCTTTGTAGTTGACCCGTACAACCTGCGGCAGGATGCATTTGATTTTGGAGTGAATGCCGGGGGAGTTCAGGCCGATTCAAAATTCAGCGATGGAACCTTCAATGCGGTGTGGGCAAGCGCGGTGAAGATTAATGACAAAGGTTGGTGTGTGGAAATGGAAATTCCGCTATCGGCCATTCGGTTTCCTAAAAAGCCCGTGCAGGAATGGGCGGTTCAGTTTACACGCTACATAAGAAGAACACGCGAGTTCGAGCAATGGGCTTTAACACCTTCTACAGCTGCAAACGCACTGGTGTATTGGGGTACGCTGAAAGGAATAGAGAATATTCAATCGCCCGTGCGGCTTTCGCTTACGCCTTATGTGTCCGGCTATTTCGAGCGCGCCCCCGATTACCTGGCCGACAATACCTATCATTATTCCAACTCTCTCTCATACAATGCCGGCGCTGACTTAAAATATGGAATTGATGACCGCTTTACACTCGACATGACATTGCTTCCTGATTTCGGGCAGGTGCAATCGGATAACAAAGTAAAAAACCTCAGTTACCAGGAAGTTACGTACAATGAATATCGTTCCTTCTTTAAAGAAGCAACCGATATTTTTTCTAAAAATGGTTTATTCTATACGAGGAGAATCGGCAGAACACCGGGCGGATTTTATTCGGTTTCCGATTCGCTTCAGCAGGGAGAGGAACTTGAAGAAAATCCATCGCAGGTAAAATTGCTTAATGCTTTTAAAGTTTCGGGAAGAAATAACAAGGGGCTCGGGCTCGGTTTGTTCAATGCAGTAACCGAGAACACATATGCTGTAATTAAACAGGCCGATGGAGGGAGAAGAAAAATTCTTACCGAGCCGCTTACTAATTACAATGTAATGGTGTTTGACCAGCAGTTTAACAATTTCTCCAATGTCTTTTTCATCAACACCAACGTTATGCGTAACGGCAGCTTCGATGATGGCAACGTATCCGGAACCGGGTTTACTCTTGCCGATAAGAAGAACAAGTTTGCCACCGATGGTGCTTTCTCTTACAGCCAGGATTTTACCCGCGATTCGAGCGTACAGGCGCGCGAAACTATTACGGGCTACAAATATTTTATTGGCGCCAGGAAAATAAGCGGCACGCTTTTATACGGCATATCACATTCCAAAACATCGGACACCTATAACCAGCTCGACTTGGGGTATTACACCGTTCCCAACTTTGAAAACACAAGGGTGTACACCACTCTTTCCTGGTATAAGCCATGGCATGGTTTACGAGAGGGAAACATAGGACTCAGCAGCGATTATACTGTGAACCCGATTACGGGTGAGCGCACTTTTTTTCAGGTTAGTCTCAACGCTTTTTCTTTCCTTATGGATTACAATGCTTTTTTCTTTGGCGGTGGTGTCAATCCTATTTCTTCCCGCGATTACAATGAGCCTCGTGTAGAAGGGCGGTTCCATAAAACTATTCCATATTGGTATTCATGGGCAGGCATCAGCAGCGATTACCGCAAAGCGTTTGCTATTGACTTTACTTTTAACCTAAGTAATTTCATAGAGAAATACATATCCGAAGGTTACAGCACCAGCTGTACACTTCGTTACCGCTTCAGTGATAAGTTTACTTTACGTTACATCAATAATTACAACTACGACCCTTACAATTTTGGTTTTTGCGATTTTATTGACCCCAATGTCATCTACGGACTGCGCATTCTTAACACGTATGAAAATGTTGTTTCGGGGAAATATATTTTTAAAAACGATATGGCGCTCACTCTTAATGCACGCCATTATTGGAGCACGGGAGCATACAGGGAGTATTTTACGCTGCTTAATGATGGTAACGTAGCGGATAACCCGGGCTATAGCGGCAACAATAATTTCAACTATAATGTTTTTAACATAGACCTGGTCTACTCGTGGCAGTTCGCGCCGGGAAGCAATCTTTCCTTTGCATACAAAAATGCAATCGAAACATCAGCCGATAAAATACGGCTGAATCTCGCTAACGATTTTAAAACTACCCTTGAAGCTCCTCAGCTTAACAGCGTTTCGCTCAAGGTGATTTATTACCTCGATTATCTCTACCTGAAGAAAAGAGAAATGTAAGAAGTGGAATAAAATCATAATTTATTTCAAAAATATTTTTTTTCCTTTTGCTACCCTCTGACTCCCTAAAGGGAGAATCGCTTCTGCTTTTGCGCGAAAGGATTTCCCCTTTAGGGGTAAGGGGTCGCATGGGAGAAAAAAATAAAAATATTTTTTAAAATAAGTCACCGTATAATGTAATGCCAACGGGTTATTCCTCTTTTTCAATCTTCATCCTGACAAGGGCAATGCGTGTGCCATCCATTTTCATAATATTAAAAGTGAAAGGTTTGATTACCACTTGCTGGTTTGCTTCGGGCACACTTTCGTGGTGATAGAGAATAAATCCTCCCAACGTTTCGTAAGTAGGATTCACGGGGATGTTAAGATTGTATTTTGAGTTGAGATAATCAATCTCAAGCCGCCCCGAAAATGCAAATTCATTGCCAGAAAACTGACGCTCCACAAGTTCCGCCTTGTCGTGCTCGTCATAAATTTCGCCGAAGATTTCTTCCATCACATCTTCAAGCGTAACCAGGCCTGAAGTTCCGCCGAATTCATCCACCACTACGGCAATGCTTTTATGCTGGCGGGTAAAGAGGGTGAGGAGCTCGCTTGCAGGCATGCTTTCAGGAACAACCGATACCGGCATAAGTGCGGCAAGTATGTTCGGAGGGTTCCTAAACATCTCGAAGAAATGTACGAAGCCGATGATGTTATCAACGGTGCCGCGGAAAATAAGAATCTTTGAAAGCTGCGACTGGATGAATAAATCTTTGAGCACTTCTATGGGCTCATCAACAGAAAGGACTACCATTTCCGGGCGCGGTATCATGCACTCGCGCACCTTTACACGGGAGAAACCGAGTGCGTTGCGAAAGAGTTGAATCTCCGCATCGCTCTCCAGCAGGGGATTTTTACGCGACATGATTTCGCTTACGTAATGGTCTAAATCTACCCGCCCGAAAACCGGGGCTTCGTCAATTACTTTTTTCCCCGAGCCTATTTTTATAAGCCACCGGGCCGGTTGCATCACCATGGCCACTACGGGATAAAGCAGGTAGTAAATAACAAGGGTAGGAATGGCAAATACAGTAAGGATAATGTTAGGATAATTTCTGAAAATTACTTTGGGAATGAATTCGGCAAATACAAGTATGACAAGTGTGGCAATAATGGTTTCCAGGGTAAGCATAGCAATTTCGCTATGGGCGACAGCGGGAATGCTGCCCGCAAGGAGAGGGCGCAATATTTCAGAAGCAACAATTCCATACACGGTAATCCCGATGGTGTTTGCTACAAGCATGGTGGCAATAAACCGCGATGAGTTACTTACAAAAAAAGAAACGATGCGCGGATTAAGGCGCCCCTGCCTTCGCGCCAAAGCAATGCGCAGCTTGTTTGAAGAAACAAAAGCGATTTCCATTCCTGCTGCCAGCGCGCAGCAGATTAAACTTATAATGATAATGATGGCGGGATTCATAGCGGATTACGTTATTCGTTATCCCTGCCTGCGGCAGGCAGGCGTTATCAGGAGTGTTTTACAAATAACTAATAACCGATAACTGATAACAAATTTCACGAACCGGTTTCCTTATTTATTCTCATGCGCTGTTTCCTGCGGATAAGATACATGGTAAAGCTCACGGCCATTACTATAATATAAAAAGCAGCTTCAGAAAACCCCTCAGCAATTAATTTGTAGCTGCTGAATACAAGGGCTGTAATGGCGAGCAGGAGCCATGATATTTCCAGCATGCGTATCATTTTTCTTTCAGGTTTATAATTCCTTTAATGTTGAAAATACGGTAGCGCGAAAAGTCTTCGTTGGCTTCCAGCCCGGTTCCATAAATAATTTCATCTGCCGTAGTAATTTTAACAAACTCATCACTTCTCAATTTTCCATCTGCCGGACTATAGGTGAGATGTTCGGTGTTAAGCTTGTCGCCTTTTTCGTTTATTACTTCCACATTTTTACGTGCCTCCATGCGTTGGCTGTTTTCATAACGGATGCCGTACTCGGCAGACAACCGGCTGGTAACGGTAAGAGTGCGGTCGTAAAAAAGGGTTTTCATTCCTTTGGGAAAAATAACATGAGGGTCGCTCTCATCCGTATATTTTTCGAGCCGGGGTGCGGTGAGTTTCATTTTTACATATCCCGAATCGCTGTAAAGTACCTCAATATTTTCGGCAATTTCCTTTGGAGCATCATTTGGGCGCCCTACTTCATTGATTTTTTCAAGGTCCGTTTCACAAGAAACGAGAAAAAAAACGGAACCGAAAAAAATATACTTGCCCGGCGTTTGCATAATACAAACCTACAAGTTTTGCATCACATCAGCAAAAGAACTTATTAATGCTTGCTTTCTACCAGCCATCCGTTTTCCCGAAGTTGTTTTTTTATGATTTCAAGTCCTTGTATGAGTGAATGCGGGTGATAATCAAGTTCGCGAATTGCTTTGTCAATAATAAAACCTGTGCGGGGCGGCCTGCGCGCAGGCTGATTTAAAGAGGAGGTTGTAACCGGTTCAACCAGGGTTTTATCGAGCCCGAAATAATCCGCTACGATGTTTACAATTTCAATAATGCTCATGGTTTCGCTTCCCGACACGTGGTAAATGCCGGTTTTATTTTTCATAGCAGCATTTATGCAGGCAGCGGCAAGGTCTTCAGCAAGAGTGGGAGCGCGGTATTGGTCAGTAACAACCCGAATTTTTTCTCCGTTGCGTAATGATTTTAAAGCCCAAAGAATAAGATTGAGGCGGCTCATATTTTCGCTTACTCCATAAATAATAATAGTGCGGATAATAGTCCAAGGAGTTTCTGACTGCATCACAACTTTTTCTGAATCATATTTTGACTGTGCATAATAACTCAGAGGATTGGGTGTATCGTTCTCGCTGTATGGCCCCTTGTTTCCATCAAAAACAAAGTCGGTTGAAAGGTGTATGAAATGTGTTTGCGGGTGCATGGATGAAAGAAGATTTTCAACTCCCGTTACATTAATCAGCCTGCATTCTTCTCTTTTTGTTTCGCAGGCATCAACATTCGTCATGGCAGCAGTATGGATAATACAATCGGGCTGATGTTTAGAAATGACATTTTGCACTTGCACTTTGTCTGTAATATCAAGCGGCTCATAAACATAGCCGGCTTTTTCTTTAAGCCGGTTTTCGCCGCGAGATGTAGCAATTAGCGTTACATCTTTTCTTTGCCGGAGAGCATACACCAGTTTTTGTCCCAGCAAACCGTTAGAGCCGGTAACAAGGATTTTTTTCCCTGAATTTTCAGTAGACATGTGTGAAAAGTAGTTCTGCTAAAATATTGATTAATCTTTTCACCGGTGTTTAAACAAATTGCATCTTTGAAAACACAGCATATTTCTGCCGGATGGTTTCTGCCCAAAAAATATTTTCCATTAATACTGAAAGCGATTTTAACGCTGCCACCCTTGAAGTGTTTAAATACCAGGCGCAGCATTGCAGTGTTTATCATGATTATATGCAGATGCTTGGAATCAACCAGGGGAAAATAAAATCTTTGAATGAGATTCCCTTTTTGCCGGTCGAGTTTTTTAAAACGCACGCCGTCTTGAGTGATCAGAAAAAACCCGAAGTTATTTTTGAGAGCAGCGGTACAACGGGCACAAGCGTCAGCAGGCATTATATTGCCGATACTGAAATTTATACTCAAAGCTTTATGCGGTGCTTCGAAATGTTTTACGGAGACGTTCGTGATTTCTGTATCCTCGCTTTGCTCCCTTCTTATTTGGAAAGAGAAAACTCTTCGCTTGTGTTTATGACCAACCATCTTATCAGGGCCAGCAGGCATTCTCAAAGCGGCTTTTATCTTTCAGAACATGAGCAATTGCTGCACACTTTACAAAAGTTAAACAAGGAAGCAAAAAAAAATATTTTGCTCGGAGTTTCCTATGCGCTTCTCGATTTTGCAGAGCAGTTTCCTGCTAAGCTTTCTAATACCATTATCATGGAGACAGGGGGAATGAAAGGAAGAAGGCAGGAAATAACAAGACAGGAATTGCACGATACCCTGTGCAGCGCATTCAGTTTAAAAACGATTCATTCTGAATACGGAATGACAGAACTATTATCCCAGGCATATTCGCAGGGCAACGGAATTTTTCACTGCCCTGCCTGGATGAAAATATTATTGCGTAACCCCGATGACCCCTTTGATGTTTCGGAAAACAGGCAAAGCGGAAACATCAATATCATTGACCTTGCTAATATTTACTCATGCAGCTTTATTGCAACCCAGGATATTGGCAGAATAACAGGCGAAAATAGTTTTGAAGTGCTCGGGCGAACCGACAGCTCAGACCTGCGCGGTTGTAACTTACTTGTTTCAGAAATGTAGAAGCATCCTACCATGCTTAGCAACAGAAGGAGAACCATCATTATTGTTTTATCTGTATTAACCGGAAGCTTTTTTGCCGGGCTGCTTTTATTAAGCCGCAAGGGAACTTTTACCGCCCGCGACTGGAGCACCATAGGAATTAATTTTTTGTTTGCCCTGGCTATTGTTTTTGCAATAGGAATATTTCTGAAAAAAATTTCCCGCTGATTTTTGGCAATGCCTGAAAACAAAAACTCCCGAAGAAATTTCCCCGGGAGTTTTGTTTAGGCTAATGAATCGCTTACTTAATCAGTATAAGCTTATCGAAGTATGATTCGGTACCGGCGCTTATTCTGTAGATGTAAACACCTGCAGGATAATTGTTACCGTCAAATTCAGCTATGTACGTCACGCCTTCTTCTGTTGAACCGTTAAACGGTACAGCAACAACCTCTCCGGTAGCATTGAAGATTTCAACCTTCAGGTTGTCATAGGATTTATCCAATGAGAAACTAATGGTTGTACCGGCGTTAAACGGATTCGGATAAGCTTTCACCGTAAAGGCATCATTGTTTGAATTTCCGCCTGCATGGTTGCCATCTCTTAAGGTATTCGAGAAGCCGACAAGGAATTTGCAATCGTCAAAACCACTATTGATAGCTTCAATCGCTTTTCTGATGTCAGCCAATGTCGGAGCGCCTACGCTTGGCAGATACAAACCGCTAAGCGCTGCATTAGCCAGGGCAATCAAATCATTAACAGTATTGTTGGCACCCAGGTAAGTCAACACAGTTGACGGAATAGTATATACATGCAGGTTACCATCAGGAACAGCGCCCACGTCACAACCCGTAGAGCCTTGAACGGTCATATACTGGCCATCGAGATGAAGGTCGCCAAGAGTAACATCCATGCGGGTACTGAACATCAACGTAATCGTCTGAGAAAGGAGTTTATTGCGGAAGCGTCCGTTACCGAGCAATGATATTCCGATAATGGAATTACAGGTATTGTTACCAAATATCCTTGCATCAGAGCCGCTGCCGGGCATCCTGGTGTTGATACATGACACATCAGCCGAAGTTAAAGTCAGCTTGTTTGTGCCACCGCCAAGAACCATATTTCCATACGGAGAGGACAACAACCATAATTTAGCCTGGTCAGAGTTTTCTCCGGTACAGATAATGTGTCCGTTATTAGAGCTGCCCCAGAAATTTTGTGTTTGGGTGCAGTGCTGTTCAAGCGGGTTTTCAGCAAGCAAAGGACCATTAATGGTAGCAGAGTCGCATGTAACTGTAATACACTGGCTGCAGTTCGATGCATTGCCGCACGCATCTGTTGCCTCCCAGGTTCTGCAGTGAGTTACCGAGCCATCAAGGTTAACGGTGGTAGTATTACTATCCGTAACCGCAACGGTAGGATTCGGGTCACAATCATCAGATACAGTGGGGCTGCCAAATGTTACAGGAATATTCGGATCGCAGCTTTCCTGGTCAACCATTAACTGGTTATCCCTGTTGCCTACTGAATATCCGTCAAGCAGCTCGAGCTTGAAGTGATACGGTCCGCCATTGATGTTGCCTGCACCGAAACAGGAGCCATATCCGCACGAATCCCCACCGGCTGCTGCACGTCCGGCAAGCTTAATCATCACATCGCTGGAGGTTGAAGTCCAGGTAATGGTATACCAAGCATAGTTAAACTGGTTAGGGCTGCCTGAATATCCGTCAAATGTTATGGAGAACGCAGTAATAGGTGAATTACCTCTCATCTCAATCTTTCTGTCTCCATATACGGATTCAAAGCAAGCGATGACGTCATCAACATTTGCATCTCCATGCTGGTTGGGTGGATTGCCCATCACATCGGGTACGTTTGCAAAAGCAATCCGCGGGTCTGGAGGGAAGAATGAAGTGAAATTGGAACATGCAGAGAAAGCTGTGGCACTTATTCCGCCATTACATGTCTGAGCAATCAGGTTTTGCAATTCATTTACTCCATTGTTTCCAATAGCTCCTGCCGTTGCAACTGCTTGATCCCATGACATCAGGAAGTCGTATGCATGCCAGCTGTCGGACTGACGTTTAACCGCTTCATGACGGAACCTGAGGGTATGTGTAGTTCCGGCGAGACCTGTGAAAATAATTCTCTGAGGAACGCCCATGCCTTCAAAATATTCTGCCTGGGTATGGTTGTTAATACCATTCGTCCAGGTTAGCGGTACTGTCGGGTGACCTTCATTTCTTGGTTGACGGAAATCAATGCCTACAGGTGTATGAGGTCCATTTGGGTTAGGATTCGTTACCGTAGCTACACCACCGCCACCTAAATCTACGCAAGGTCCTCCATTAGATCCTCCGCCAGGTATTGTTTCATCAGCAGGACAAGTAAGGTTAGGAGCTGTATTATCTGTTACAGAGATGGTACGGCTGCAGGTAGAAGAGTTGCCGCAATCATCGGTAGCTGTCCATGTCCTGGTTACAGAATATTCCTGAGGACAGTTGCCCGGAGTGGTAGCATCAGCAAATGTAGGAACTACACTCGGGTCGCATAAATCGGAAGCCGTGGCCGCCCCGAATGAAGGGGTTGCAGGACACTCAATGCTTGCAGCCGGGTTAGGACAAGTAATAGTCGGAGCAGTGTTATCGGTTACAGAAATAGTTCTGCCGCAGGTAGAAGAGTTGCCGCAATCATCGGTAGCTGTCCAGGTACGTGTAACAGAGAATTCCTGCGGACAGTTGCCCGGGGTAGTAATAGTAGAGAATGTAGGAACTACGCTCGGGTCGCATAAATCAGAAGCGGTAGCAGAACCGAAGCTGGGCGAAGCCGGGCACTCGATAGTAGAAGCCGGGTTCGGGCAGGTAATAGTCGGAGCAGTGTTATCCGTTACAGAAATAGTTCTGCTGCAGGTAGAAGAGTTGCCGCAATCATCGGTAGCTGTCCAGGTGCGTGTTACAGAGAATTCCTGCGGACAGTTGCCCGGAGTAGTAATAGTAGAGAATGTAGGAACTACGCTGGGGTCACATAAATCAGAAGCGGTAGCAGAACCGAAGCTGGGCGTGTTGGGACACTCAATGCTTGCAGCCGGATTAGGACAGGTAATAGTCGGAGCCGTGTTATCGGTTACCGAAATCGTTCTGCTGCAGGTAGAAGAGTTGCCGCAATCATCGGTAGCTGTCCAGGTACGTGTTACAGAGAACTCCTGAGGACAGTTGCCCGGGGTAGTAATAGTAGAGAATGTAGGAACTACGCTGGGGTCGCATAAATCGGAAGCGGTAGCAGAGCCGAAGTTAGGCGAAGCCGGGCACTCGATAGTAGAAGCCGGGTTCGGACAGGTAATAGTCGGAGCCGTGTTATCGGTTACCGAAATCGTTCTGCTGCAGGTAGAAGAGTTACCGCAATCATCAGTAGCTGTCCAGGTACGTGTTACAGAATATTCCTGCGGACAGTTACCCGGAGTAGTAGCATCAGCAAATGTAGGAACTACGCTCGGGTCGCATAAATCAGAAGCTGTTGCAGAACCGAAGCTGGGCGTGTTGGGACACTCAATGCTTGCAGCCGGGTTCGGACAGGTAATAGTCGGAGCCGTGTTATCGGTTACCGAAATCGTTCTGCTGCAGGTAGAAGAGTTACCGCAATCATCGGTAGCTGTCCAGGTACGTGTTACAGAGAATTCCTGCGGACAGTTGCCCGGGGTAGTAATAGTAGAGAATGTAGGAATCACACTCGGGTCGCATAAATCGGAAGCAGTAGCTGAACCGAAGTTAGGACTATTGGGACACTCGACAGTAGAAGCCGGATTAGGACAGGTAATAGTCGGAGCCGTGTTATCCGTTACCGAGATAGTTCTGCTGCAGGTAGAAGAGTTACCGCAATCATCAGTAGCCGTCCAGGTCCTGGTCACAGAGAATTCCTGCGGACAGTTACCCGGAGTAGTAATAGTAGAGAATGTAGGAACTACGCTGGGGTCACATAAATCAGAAGCGGTAGCAGAACCGAAGCTGGGCGTGTTGGGACACTCAATGCTTGCAGCCGGGTTAGGGCAAGTAATAGTCGGAGCCGTGTTATCCGTTACCGAAATAGTTCTGCTGCAGGTAGAAGAGTTGCCGCAATCATCGGTAGCTGTCCATGTACGTGTCACAGAGAATTCCTGCGGACAGTTGCCCGGAGTAGTAGCATCAGCGAATGTAGGAATTACGCTCGGGTCGCATAAATCGGAAGCTGTTGCAGCTCCGAAAGAAGGACTTGCAGGGCACTCAACATTGGATACGGTAGGACATGTAATAGTCGGAGCCGTGTTATCGGTTACAGAAATAGTTCTGCTGCATGTAGAAGAGTTACCGCAATCATCGGTAGCTGTCCAGGTGCGTGTTACAGAGAATTCCTGCGGACAGTTGCCCGGGGTAGTAACAGTAGAGAATGTAGGAACTACGCTCGGGTCGCATAAATCGGAAGCGGTAGCTGAGCCGAAGTTAGGCGTGTTGGGACACTCAATACTTGCGGCCGGGTTCGGACAGGTAATAGTCGGAGCCGTGTTATCGGTTACCGAAATCGTTCTGCTGCAGGTAGAAGTATTGCCGCAGTCATCGGTAGCCGTCCAGGTACGTGTTACAGAGAATTCCTGCGGACAGTTGCCCGGGGTAGTAACGTTGCTGGCAGTAATATCT
>NGFH01000001.1:371990-372141 GCA_002215675.1 Bacteroidetes bacterium 2013_40CM_41_45
GTTCGGACATTCAACATTCGATACCGTAGGACAGGTAATGGTCGGAGCCGTGTTATCGGTTACCGAGATAGTCCTGCTGCAGGTAGAAGAGTTTCCGCAATCATCGGTAGCTGTCCAGGTACGTGTTACAGAGAATTCCTGCGGGCAATTA
>NGFH01000001.1:372169-372393 GCA_002215675.1 Bacteroidetes bacterium 2013_40CM_41_45
GCACTACGCTCGGGTCGCATAAATCGGAAGCGGTAGCTGAACCGAAGCTGGGCGTGTTGGGACACTCAATGCTTGCAGCCGGATTAGGACAGGTAATGGTCGGAGCCGTGTTATCGGTTACAGAGATAGTTCTGCTGCAGGTAGAAGAGTTTCCGCAATCATCAGTAGCTGTCCAGGTCCTGGTCACAGAGAATTCCTGCGGACAGTTGCCCGGGGTAGTAATA
>NGFH01000008.1 GCA_002215675.1 Bacteroidetes bacterium 2013_40CM_41_45
CTCTTTATGAAAACACAAGACACATTCTCAAAGCTCATTCTTGACTTTCACAATCAGTACGAACTCTATTCCGTCTTCGATGACTTTTTGACGATGACTATTTGCTCCCTTTCCCAGAATCCTCTTACGGGAAAGTCACACTACGAGGACTTGTATTTTGGAACAATCAAGAAGTATAAAGATAACTCGCTGCGCTTCAACTTTCCTAAAATGTTTGCATGTTTGGTTAATCAAATGGATGAACGTATGTCCAGCGAAACAGGCAATGACATTTTAGGGGAATTCTATTCAGAACACTTGTACCGAAAGGGCGGCACTCAAATCTTTACTCCCTGGCAAGTGTGTAAATTCATGGCTTCTACTGTCGTCTCCAAAAGTGAGGAAACAAGTATTGAAAAACCACTTCGCATACTTGATCCAGCCTGTGGCAGTGGACGAATGCTTGTAGTCGCAGCTACAGTCATTGGAAGAGAGCACAGCTATTACGGAATAGATATTGACCATTTATGCGTCAAGATGGCTACGATTAACCTCTTTCTTAACGGAGTGTTTCACTCGGAAGTAATGTGTGCTAATGCATTAATACCGGAAGACTTTAAGCGAAGTTATCGGCTTTCATTCATGCCCCTCGGGATATTTCAGATTGACAAAAAGGAAGAATCTCCGTTGTGGCATATCCTTCGGGAGTCCGGTGAGGCAAGTAAAGCAGAGAGCATCAAACGTGAAGAGAAAACGAATGAGCAACCTTCAAATAATTCTCAACTGAAATTATTTTGAAGCAAAAGCAACCATAAAAGGTTGCTTTTTATTATCCACACAAGTTGCTATTAATCGCAACTTCTCCTCCCTTATTTCATTAGCGGTCCAGCGATACACTTAGTTCAGAAATATTCTTTAACAATTTAAAACTAAAAGTCATGAATGAAAATGAAAAACAAAAAAAGAATGATGTCTATAGCATCATCACTAGCCGTATTATTAAACAGCTTGAGCAAGGCGTAATTCCCTGGCAAAAGTCTTTTGTAGAATCGGGACTACCGCAAAGCATTGTTACCAAGAGACCATACCGCGGAATCAACGTTTGGTTACTCGTAATGCTTTCCTTTCCGAGAAACAACTTCATTACAACAAATCAGCTCAAAGAAGTGGGTGGCGTAGTGAAGGAAGATGAAAAAGCTGCATTGGTTACTTTCTGGAATTGGAAGGAAATAACTGATGACCAAAGCGGAGAAACAAAGAACATTCCATTTCTCCGCTACTACACTGTATACAATGCTGACCAGTGTGATGGTATATCGGATGAGGTTCTTCCTGCTCCTCCGGTCAAGGTGAAAAATCCGGTTAAACAAGCTGAGCAAACAATTTTGTTAATGCAGCAAAAGCCGGTTATCAAACACAAAGAGAAAAAGTCATTTTACGATCCTTGCCTTGATGTCATCAACATACCTAAGATTGATACATGTGAAAGTCAGGAACATTACTACAAAGCACTCTTTCATCAATTGGTTCACTCTACAGGTCATGTTAGCAGGCTTAACCGTAAAGAAGTTATGCAGATGCCTGAACTTCGACCTGATGATTCTTTTTCGACGGAAGAACTAATTGCTGAAATGGGAGCTAGCTATCTGATGTCCATTAGCGGATTTACTAAAGACACCATTTCAAAAGACAATGGAGCAAGAGCAAAGGGCTGGCTTGAAAAGTTTAAAGAGAATAAACAGCTTGTAATTTATGCCGGAGGAAAAGCGCAGCAGGCTATCGATTATATTCTCAATGTTTCATTCAAGGAAAAAACTGAGGCAACCACTGAAACCATTGCTGACAAGGATGAAGTGCCTTTCTAAAATGCTTGTTCACTTAAAGCCTGATACTTTACATATCAGGCTTTTTTTATTAAGTGTTTAGCTGGTAAGGTTAATTTAACTCATCTACTTAGGGCAAGTTTCGTTGTATTTATTTTCTCATTATTTTTAATCTGGAGAAAATAAATTCCTTCAGGTTGATTGCTCAGATCAATTTCTGTTTGAGCAAATAAAACATTCTGCTGATAAATTGTTTCTCCTAAAATGTTTTTTACTTCAATGGTTGTGAAAGAAGTTAATCCGATAACTGTAAAACTTCCTTCAGAAGGATTTGGGTAAACAGCAATTTCGTTTTCAGCTTGCTCTTTAACAAATGACCTCAAATTTGCTGGACATTCTCCTATGCAATCTCCAGCATGCAACGTAAGATGCGCGACAGCAGCTGAGGGCGCAATGCAGATTGTTTGAGGGTTAGATGTATTGCCATTGGGATAATGACAAAGCGTTATTTTCTTCTTGTCGTTTCCGCAGCGGGCATCGACAATATTAATATTGACCTGAGATTCCGGTGTTTGAACGGAAGCGCAACCAGTAATATCATAAGCAGTGACAGTATATGTGCCTGCAGCTGTAACGGAAATGCTTTGCGTTGTTTCTCCTGTGCTCCACAAATAAGAAACTGCTCCCGTTGCAGAGGCAGTAAGCGTTATGCTCTGTACTCCATAGCCGATGTAAATGGTATTTGGCTGACAGCCTACGGTGGAAGAAGAGCTGATGGTTAAATCCGTTGGCCCAACGCCTTCTGTTACAAGTGCAACAGCGGAGGTTACGGAAGGGCATTGCCCTGGGAAACTAACCTCCACAGAATAAGAGCCCGGAGCATTAACACTAAGCTGCGAGGTCACCGCTCCTATCATTGGAGAATTGTTATTGTACCATTGCCATGCAGTGGCATCTCCTGTGTTTGCATAAAGTGTTATGGGGTCACCATTGCAAATAGCCGCGCTTGCAGGAATTACTGACGCAAATGGAGGTGAATATTTTGCAATGCGTTTTGCAACATCACCCCCTGCAGCGGTAAAAAAACCACCAGCATAAAGTTCCCCGTTGAGTATGGCTAACGCCCTAACTCCATTATTGACTCCCGAACAGACAGGAGACCACGTTGCGCCATTCCATTTGGCAATATTATTTGCTGGGGCGCCACCAGCTGTCAAAAACTTTCCTCCGGCATAAAGTTCCCCGTTATAAACTATAAGTGTACGTACTTCTTTTCCAAAATTTCCTGTCATGCCGCCTCCCACGTCAGACCATTGAGAACCGTTCCATTTTGCAATGAGATTTACAGGAATCCCGCCTGCAATTGTAAATGTCCCGCCAACATACAGTTCCCCGTTATATTCTGCCATAGAATATACTGCGCTGTTTGGTCCGCCTATTCCGCTTCCCAACGAATCCCAATTAATTCCGTCCCAACTTTCAATTCCACCAATATTCATTGGGCAATATAACCGCCCGTTATAAACATAAAGAACCGGGGCACTAATGCCTCCCGGTACATTTTGACCCAAAGCAAACCAATTTGTTCCATTCCACTTTGCCCTATTATATGCCTGAACATTTCCCGCCCAGTCAAAACTTCCACCCGTATACAACTCATTGTTATAAACTGCTAATGCTAATCCATTAGAATTATTTGCTTCTGTTAACCCAGAGGTCAGAGAGTCCCAAACGATTCCGTTCCATCGTGCTATATTGTTAATTGGACTCCCACCTGCAAGCGTAAAAGCACCGGTTGCAAATAGTTCTCCATTATAAGAAGCCAGGCTAGATACAGCTCCGCCTATTCCGCTCCCAAGTGAGTCCCAAACAGTTCCGTTCCACCGCGCAACATGATTTTGAGGGCTAAAAAAACTGCCTGCCGCATAAAGCTCCCCGTCATGAATAGTTAAAGCTAATACGCCGGCATTGTTCATACCCGCGCCAACCGCAGACCAACCTTGTGCACTGACATTTTCAATTAAAGAAAATGAATGAAGGAAAAACAATAAAATGAAAAGAGCAGTAAGTGATTTGGGCAGGGAGATTTTTGTGCCGACACCTACAAAAAATTTATATTTTTTTGTAAGCATTTTCATAACAGGAGTAATTACTTTCATGGCACTCTATTTTTAGTCCCATCCACCAACCCCTCTCCGTATGGAGAGGGGCGGGATTCAGAGGCATTTCAAAGATACGGCCTAATTTAACTCAAAGCAAATTTTGCCTTTCTTGTTACCGCATTATAATTTTATGAGCTTTTGCAGCCATTGACCGCCTGTATTTTCAGAAGTTATTTTGAAAATGTAAACCCCTTTTTCCAGCGCGATGCTTGCTGATGAAATTTTTTTGTCAAGGTCTTTACCGTTCCCTGATATGCTTGTTATTTCCTTGCCGGTCATATCGTATACCTTCAGTCGCAGGTTTGTCATATTACCAATTCCATTTGGAATGACAACCTTGAGGGTGGAAGTGAATGGGTTTGGATAAAAAATAATTTCACCCTCTCCATAATTTGTCTGAGATGCCTGTCGTAAAGAACCTAAGGTCTGGGAAACCACTTTATCATAAGTAAGAGTATGAGCATTATCGTAATGAGAATATAAATTACTTGCAACATAACGTCCTGCGACAGACAAAACTTTTTTATCATCATTAGTCGCAACTCCATAAGGTTCTTCCCAGTAATTATAATTCGTAGTTGACACTCTTTCCCCTTTAACATCGCACCAAAGAACGATAGGATAGATAGCATCATATGCTGAACTGCTCGAAACATAACTTTGTGGATCACCATGATTATCAAAAGTCCATCCTACAAAAAAATAATTTGCGGTATTGTCGTAAGTAACAGCTGGCTTTAGATTAGGGACATTACTGATATCTCCAGGTGAGTCAGTAACTATATTATAATCATCGTAGGTATGTTTCGCAACATCATAATAAGGTGCATGAGTGTTATTGCTTGCATTGGTGAAGCCTACAATTAGCCACTGAGAGGGAGATGATGTAGCATGGTCTTCAACCTCCACGGACCACTGATTTTTAAAGCCCGAAGTATTTGCAGCAGCAATTCTTGGATAGGTAAAGGCATAAGTTGGAGAAGGTGAAGTATATAGCGAAGGATTCCCGGCACTGCCTGCAGAGCAACCAGAAAGTTGATTAATATAATCCTGGTAGTTTACTTCTATTTTTCCACCATTTGGACCTGAAGTAATAACATAAGTGATGAGAGCTGTTTCTACATTAGTACCATTCCAATACATTGCAATATCAGGCATTTTAGCGCTGGATTTGATTTGTATCGGACAATTAGCCAAAGTGATACCCGTACCTGTTCTGCAAAAGACGGTCGGCGCAGGAGTGTCCCACACAATTACAAAAACATTGTTATCATCAATATCAATGTTAATAGCTGTACCAAAGTTAGTAGTTGTAGTCTGCAAGGCAGTCGGACCGGAAGAACTTACGAAAGCGGAGCTATTCCAGGAAAACACTTGAAAATAATACATACTTTGGGAAGCAGAATGATAGACAGTAAGAGCATAAACCGTCGAACTTACTTGTACTAGGCAAACATCTGGGTCGTGAGCATCAGTAATGGTAGACCCGTTTCCTAAAGAAATTGTACCGGTAGATGCTCCGACATGCCATCCCAATTTACCCGAATAGGTGCCGCTGTTATTTTTATCCCAGACAGTGACCTTATAAGTTGTTCCGGAGAAAGTATTAATGTCGTTACCTGTGTTTTCAACATTTGAAACGCTTGATCCATAACTGTTATCGGTGGTCGCTGCAGCAGTGAAGCAACTTGAACATTGCGCATTAACATTAACGGTAATTGCGCACATTATTGTCAAAGCAAAAATGCTTGACATCATCAATAGAATTTTATTGATTGTTTTCATTGTAATTGAATTTAAACTATTAAATAAATATTTTTTTCCATCAGCACACTACGCCTGCTTATGAAGGGCTCGCACAATTCCTGATAGATCAGTAAGGCAGTACATAGAATATATCAGCTAAGTCATGGCGCATCTCCTTTCCTAATAAAAAATATTTTGTACTCACGGGTATCAAAACCGGGGCAGCAAAAGTGACCCACATTTATATTTTGGTCAACCCTAAATGAGATGGAATTTTACCCAAAAAAGGATGTGTTTTTTTACTCCTCTTGGGTTGAAATCTCTACATAAATACGTATCTTTAATGCCCGCTTTTATCTTTCGGTTCCAAAAGATATTTCTAAAAAATATTTTTGATGAGGCACAGTAAAAAATGTTTAATTGCTATCTATGACGAATTAAATGTGTGCAAGCAACTTCTCCATCATTCATTGGAACGGGAATTTCATTTTGAGATATTATTTTCTTCAGATAAAAAAAATAAGCTGCTTGAAAGTATTAGCAATCAACAACCGCATATACTGTTAGTTAATGCTCATTCAAGCCTGACAAATGCTAACGTTTGTATTACTAAAATGAGGGATCACAATAAAACGCTATCCATTGTTTTTTACTGCTGCGACCCGGATTCCCTGCTTTCAAAAAAACTTGCAGCAAAATACAAGCATGATGTGTTTTTTTGCGGTGATGATTATACTTCCTTGATTGATATTCTTGAAAAGCTAACAATGCCCTTCGGTAGACCTGTTCTTGACCGTAATACCTCAGTCCATCTTGTTCCCGGCGACCCCTTTTTTAAAGTGGCGGCAAACGAAAAATATCAACGGATTCTCCATTATCTCAGCGAAGGTTATGTACCAAAACAAATTTCTACATTCATGGGAATTCCTTTGAACACAATTAAGTCTGCTATAAAAAACCTGCGAGAAATTACAGGTAGTCCAACGACAATAAAGCTTGTTTTAGATGCAGATAAGAAACAACTGATTTAACCATTCACTGTTATCAGTTATTGAATATCGAGCCGTTAAGCGTCTGGAACAAAGTAGAAGACGCTGCGAGTTGAGCTGAGGTGCTGCGCAGAGAGAGATTCACTAAGTGAATCATCTGGGCAGCAATGTTGAAAACACGCAGGATGGGTGGCTTGGTTTGCTTTTTAAAGCAGCGATAGAGCAGAGGGTAAAAAGGAAAGCTGCCGCCCATCCGAAGCCGAAGCGACTCGCAGGCTCGCCCTATATAGCAGCCGGGTGAAATGGAAGCGGCTGAAATGAATGGAGAGGAGCTTTCGCGAAGCGAAAGCGATACGAAATGAATGAAGCGGCTTACAGAACACAAGTAGGCTGCTGATGACGACTGACGCAGCAAAGCAAAAGGCATGACAGCTTTTGCCGGGCAACCTGGAAGGCAAGCTATGTGTGCTCCCTTTAGCACTCACTGCGCAGAAGCTGGCGTGACTTTATGCGCAAGGAAGGAGGAACACCGATTACCTAGTCGAAATGATTTCTGTATCAGAGGAGAATCTTATGGATATATCGCATTTACGGTAACCATTCTCGACCTTATCGGCAACGTCTACTCTAATTGGTTTAAAAAGCTCGTTACCAATACCATTTTTTACTAGATATTCCTTCATATAATATCCTCTCTTGAATGCCAAACCGATGTTTTTATCTCCTGAATTACTTTTTAAATTTAATTCTTTTAGTTTTATCATGCCTATAGTTGGTTTTACAACTTCAACATTTTCTTTATACATTAAATCATTTTCCATTTCTAATTCGTAAGATTTCGAAAATGGTGTTGCATCAGACCCACCCATAATAATTATATTTTTTATTTTAACCGGAAAAATAAATTGAATATCCTTAATGCAATTAACAACTAAAGCATAATAATTTTCTATGCCATTAAATTTAGGCTCCCCTAAAGGAAAGTTTCGTAGGTAGGAAGAGAACTTTTGTGAATCACTTTTTTTACTTAACCAAAAGTCTACTATAATTTCCTTGTCTTCAATTTTTATATTATATCCTACGCCAAAATCATTCTCTGTATTATAGCTGAATCGTGAAACTCTACTTGCTAAATAACTCCGTAATGATTTAAGAGGTACTTCTGGTTTTTTAAAACCTGATTTTAGCGCATTTAAATCAATATGATTATCTTTTGAAAGTCTAAAATCTTGAAACTGAGGGTATTTTATGGAATCTAATCGGGCTAACGCCCTGAGCTTATTATTATCCCTTAAACTAGTTAGTTGAGTCATTTTTTCTGTATACTCTCCACACCTTTCTCTTATCAATTTTAACACATGTCTGATTGTAATATTGATATCAGAACTCAACGCTGTTTTACTCCACTGATCAATAAAATAATCACATTGATCCACTAATTTATTCTTAAGTTTTCCAAGTAAATAATATTCTTCAATAAGCGTTTTATCGTCAGAGTCGTATAGTTTTTTTTCTTTATCTGTAACTAATGATGTGTCAAGAATTATGACTAATTTATTTAGCCACATATTTAAAGAATCTTCTCTAAATTTTAATTGCTCAGGCGTTTTTGTTCGAAGGAATTTTATGTGTAAATATTCATTTAAATAATTAGAAGCCTTCAGTAAATAATAAGTATGAGGAGATTCTTTTAAGATTTCATTTAAGTTTATTTTCTCATCAATTAATGCCTGGCTAATATTACTTGGATATTTATTGAAGGGATGCTCAGTATCCAATGTTTTTAAAAAGTAATCAATACGATCAATGGCAAGTTTTAGTGAATTGCTGCTTGGAACATGTGCAATGTCGTAATCAGAAAATTTCTTCTGGTCAGCTTTTCGTTTAGCTACATCCTCAAAGTAACTAGCTTCGTATCCAGCTAACATGTTTTCAAATTCTTCCTCAGCATCATAGGAATTGATGCTTATTTCATTAGTGTTCTTAATTTGAGAATAAAAAATGTTTGAAAAGGAAATTCTATCCTTTATCTCGACACTGTTAATGTACATTTTTGAATAGCCAAGAACCTTATTGGAGTCTAATGACCATTTAAAAATGCTAAGCTCTGTAGTTGTTGGCGCAATGAAAAAACATACAACGACACCAATTTCATCCACATCTTCTTCTACATAGTTTAAAAATTGACCGTCAGATCTATTTTTGATTTTTATTAAAGAGTCAACAGAAATTATTTTATCACTGAACTTGATATTCACACTATCACAATAACTAAAACATACTTTCTGAAATATATCTACAATGTCAGAACTGCCTATTTTATTTACATCAATTATTATCGGGTCGAAGAAATACCACTTTTTCTTTTGTTTTGCTTGAGCTTGAATAGATATTATTAAAGAAAAAATAAAAAATAGTAGTTTAAATTTATCCCCGTATAATGTGTTTTTGGATTTCACCATTCTTAAAATATAAAATAACATATTTGGTTGATTTATTAATATCGACATATATGTATCCGTTATTATCGAAGTTTGGTCTTGCTATATTGTGATTTTTATCATCAACAATTTTAAGTAAATCATCAATTTCAAAATCTCCAAGGTTTACTTTTTCTTGGATTAGGTTTTCTGTGATTCTTTTCGGTTTTAATTCGGTATTTCTTTCTGGTTCGACAATGGACGAATAGGGATTACTGGTATTAGTTATGCTTATGTGTAGTTTATCTTTAGGGAAGTACTGCACAGGGTGCTCTAGTTTGATTGGCTTTGCAACCAATGGTGAATCAGAATAGTCACGTTCTTTTTTTATAAAGGAAAGAATGATAGAAATAATTGCAATTACCACACTGCTAATTACACCAAACCTTTTCCAAAATAAACCTTTCTTGGTGAACTTTAGGGTTAAAAACTTATATTCTTTTTCATTAATATCTTCATCCATAGATACACACTCTTCAGTACACAAATATATTATTTTAAATTGAATTAAAAAACCCTCTTAAGAGGGTTTTTGTATTACCGTTGTTCTCGTATTTATTGCGGCACATAGGAAAACACAGAAGAGCATTGCAGATACAGCATAACTGCCCCCTATGCCAATATTACCTGTGCTTAAATATGCAGTAAAGCCAACGGAAATTGAAAAAAATATTCCCAGTAAATAAGTATTTTTATTCATTCTTGTTTAATTTTAAGGGTTAGTAATAATTAGTGAGTTACCTGCAATTCGGTTATCAGACAGAACAACAGGCAACTCACCAATTCCCCTTTATGGCTTTTGAAACCTAACTGTGTATAAGAACTAGGTTTAGTAGGATTGTATCACAACACAATCTTAAAGTCAAGTAAACGTCTTTATTTATGCGAGCTCAAAAAATTCTATTTTTGATGCATGCAGGAAGCTACCGCGATCAAAATTGGCGGGTGGATTATTATTATAGGTTTAGCTGTTGGTATTGTTTTTAAAATTATCAAATGGATTATTTTTCTCTTCCGTTAAACCAACGTGCGGATATTCTTTGGAAGGAAGCAGTATTCCTGACTAGTGCTAGTTATTATGGTTATAGAGTACATCTGTATTCTTTCAAAGGTCAGTACATTGAAATGTGGTATAATGCGATTAAAAATGAGATAGAAGATATTACTCGAATGAGCAAACCCAAACTATTCAGAAAATATTTTGAGCAGAACTGATGAGCTACACAACCATAAGAGAATTTTCAAAAGGAGCAACGAGTTCGCCAGGCAAAGATGATTACTTTGAATGGATAGAATATTTTACCGAAGACGAAAAGATAAGAGTGATAAAAGTTCGGTTGCAAAACGGTGGAGAGAACGAAATTACTTTCAATCCTTATACGGAAGAATTCCGGCATGCATTGGACAGAGCGATAAATAAAGGGAAGCAGTTGACTCGCTAACTATTCCCGAGGCACTAAAAAACCTGCACGCTAAATGCTTACCTGACGAGATGCGGGTAGATTAGGAGACTAATGTAAAAAAAATCTTAGCCCTTTTCTTTTTCCAATATCGCCCTATCTTTTTGTATTTGGTCAGACGGCTGAGTGAGATAATATGATGCAATCGCGACACCTAATGCAATTAATCCCCATACAATTAATCGTAATAACCAATTAGGTTTGCCGTCTTTTTTGCTGACATTCCTTTTATGATCTCCAAGAAAAATGTTTGTCGTTTGAGTATTTTTATTTCCCATTGTTATCTAATTTTTATTAAACAATATTTCTCATTATGTGTATGAAAATAATATTATTCCTTTACAAGTTTTTTTCTCACCATATTTTTTCCGTTTCTAACTTCAGCGAGGTAAATGCCTCCTGCCAAACCTGAAAGATTCACGGAATACTTCTGTGAAGAAAAATCTTCTTTTAAAACTTCTTCTCCCAACATATTATAAATGCATAAATGTTTTTTTTCAGAAACAATACCGGAAATTTCTATTATTAAATTATTTGAAACAGGGCTTGGATAAATAGTAATTTCATTTCCATCTTTTGCAACCTCATTGGTTCCAAGTGAACAAGTGTATTTTGCAACATAATTAATAGGCAATCCTCCGACATATGTGAAACCACCTGTAACATACAACTCATCATTAAGAAATGTTAATGCAGCGATGTTATTATTGAAAGAATCGGGGCTCAATGCAGACCAACTATTCCCATCCCATATGGCTATTTTCTTAGCCGACACTCCTCCTGCATGATCAAATACTCCCACAGCGTATAACCTATCCCCGTAAACAACAAGGCGGTCAACTGGATTATCCATACCTCCTCCTACGTCATAATAATTATTACCATCCCATTTCACAATATAATTTCCAGCGTTCCCTGCTGATTGATCAAATGTGCCACTTATGTATAATGTATCTCTATATATGGCAAAAGCATCCACACCCGCCAATCCTCCTATCAAGCCATTTCCTACTCGCTGCCAATTTGTTCCATTCCATTTAGCAATATTTACATGAAAGCCACTACTCAAACTGTCAGCGAATACCCCTCCAACATATAACTCTCCATGATAATTAATAATAGCTCCAATACTGTTTGGGCTAGCGATATTAAAATTGCCGAAACCGTGAACATCTGTCCACATAGTGCCGTTATACTTCGCCAAACTGTTGGCAACTGCGTTTCCAATACTATCAAAACTTCCTCCAACATATAACTCATTGTTAAATTGGTAGAAGCATCCAATATTACCATTAGGCCCCCCAACTAGAGTGTCCCAATTCGTGCCATTCCATTTTCCATTGAAGATATCATTATTCCCAAAAAAATTTCCGCCAGCATAAATTTCACCATTATAATTTGTTATTGCCGATACAGGTAGTGGTTGTGAACCTCCCGCCAGGGAATCCCATGTAGTTCCATTCCATTTTGCAATTTGATATGCACTAATTCCCCCTGCAATGCTAAAATTTCCTCCAGTATAAAGTAGATTATTCGTTGAATCGGCATAAAAGCTTCTTCCGAGAGAATTAAATCCCCCACCGACTTCTTCCCAGCATTGAGCGGAAGACCTTTGAGCAAAATATAGAAACAGAATGATAAAAGTTCTGTACATGCAGGTTTTCATTTACCGGAATATTTTTTACTTAACGTTGTTTAACTAATTTTTTAGTTGCAATCTTCTTATCGTATCCAATCTCCACAAAATACATTCCGCTCGTTAAATTCTGCACATTAATTTTTCTGTTTTTTAATCCTAAGCTCGTCTCAAACTCTTCTTGCATCACCAATTGACCAACTACATCAAATATTTTCATCCTGATTTTTCCTCTAATATAGTTGTTAATGGTCAAATAGAAATAATCCCCTGCGGGATTGGGATAAATGAATAAATCGGCATTTTCTTTGTTAATTTCATTTATTCCAATAACCGTCAGGTTCAAATCAAAAGTAGCTACCATTGCATCCCATCCCTCAAATTGATTAGAAGGGTTCGCATTTGCCTGCTGATTCCAAGCAGGGGTTCCCGGATATCTTACCGGAAAACTCTCGGGCCAATATGTCGCATTATAACTTGCAGTATAACCAGTTAAATGCAACTTTCTGAACTCTTTGGATGCCGCAAGGGACAGAGTATATGGTACCGGCCAATTGGGAGAACTGGGTAGCACCTCTGAAAAATAAGTTGACCACACAAGTTGATTATTCAAATCAAAGGCAGCAATAAAAACATTATCCATTGGATCACCCCCAATTAAATAATTGGTTGCATACGAATCATTAAAATAGCAGTTGGTGCAATTGGTACATAAAGGAAAGAATCCCGATGTGTCAGGGGGCAAGCAATAATTACCTGGTGATGCTCCATTCGATGAACGCGTAACTCCAGTAAGATATACATACTGATCGTCTGTTGTAATTCCAAAACTAGCTTCTTCACCCCCACTATTTTGGCCACCTCCGTAAAAAGTTGACCATGCCAAACTTCTGTTTTCAAATTTTGCTATAAAAGCATCGCTGTATAAGGCTGATGGAACATTGATTCCAGCCTGATAGGTTTGTTGATAAGACATCCCGTTGGTATTGTTCATCGGGAAGTTGCTTTGGGTTGTCCATGGCTGCGACATCTCGTCACCTGCGATATATATTGCATTGTCAGTGCTGTCTCTGAGAATTAAAGAGCTTGATGCTATTGACGCAGGGAAGGAACCTTCCCATTTATCTCCGCCAAACTGTGTTGACCATATCAATCTGTTGTTGTCATCAAATTCAACAATTATTAAATCAGACAACCCCGCATTAGAAGGTTGATAATACGCGCCTCCTCCTGGATTACAATCTGGAAAGCGTCCTGCAGAATCCGGGAAGCAAGGGGAAAAATTGTTTCCGGCTCCTATATTAGTACTACTCATGCCTACCACGTTAACATGTGACCCGTTAATCGAAATATCATGGAACCTGTCAAGCCCATCGCCTCCGAAATAGCTTCCCCATAACTGGGTTCCGCTAGAATTAAATTTTAGGATAAAACCATCGTCTCCGCCACCGGAAAAGCCTATTTGATTATATGCTTGCGCATTAGCGGAAGTCACAATTGGAAACAAAACGTTACTGCTTGTATATCCGACAGTGTAAACATTCTGGTTTGCATCTACTGCTACGCTTAACGCTACGTCTGAAAAGTTTCCGCCGATATAATTTGCCCATAAATCATTTTGTCCATTGGACCGCAGCTTTACTATAAAAGCGTCTTGAGCGCTTTGTAATGTATCGCCTGTTGAAATGGTTGCAAGTCCTGGAAACATGGCAGGACGCAGATTATTGCTCAGGGTTTTCCCAACAAAATAAATATACCCGCCAAGCGTGTCAACGGCCACTCCAAGCGCCCTATCATCATTACTTCCTCCATAATAGGTTGCCCACAATCTTTCATTCTGCAGACTGAATTTGATAACAAACGCATCATAATTTCCGGGTCCTGCGTTTTGTGGTTGAACCGGATTTGCACCTTGGTCAATAGGAAAATCAATACTAAAAGTAGACCCCGTTACTACGAAGCTGCCATCACTTTCATTAACGGCTACATCTGCTCCTGCATCAGTACCGAAACCACCATAAAACATGCTCCATTCAAGATTATCGTTTGCGACTGCTGCATTAGGTATAGGTTCTTTTCCAACCTCAATCACCAACGGTTGGTTGGAATTGTAGCTACCAAGAGGAAAACCCACTCTTCCATTTCCAAGATCAGAATATTCTGGTGTCCAACTGACCGCTACTCGATTCCCTAACGAATCTATCTGAAAAACCTTTGGTCTGTCGTAAATATAACTTCCGATACTTGTAACAATTTCTAATGTCGAATCACTAATGACTAAAGTATCCTGTCCAGTAAACTTCAAGGCAATGTTTGGTGTACCATCAGGCTTTACAACAATGTAAAACTTCATGCCATTGTTATTACCGAAAAACATCAGGTCTGTTTTGTAAAATGCATCAGGATAAGAGATACGCTCGTATCCTTCAACTCCCGTAATACCATTTGGACATTGGGCCAGATAATAATTCAAATATCCCTGATCTGACTTGTCAACAGGAAATGCATGTGGTTTTTGAACCATCGGCTCAAACGTTTTGGCATAGCTTTCAAATGTTAAATCAACTCTATGCAACGTATCCGTAGTCGCGGTGTCATCATCAATATGAGCAAAGACATAAGAGAGAACAGTATAATCATTTGTCGTATCCGGCTCGGAGAAATATAGCGCGGGGTAATGATTGGTGGTGTAAAATTTAATATCTGTTCTCACGCTGTCATCGGTGTCAATAATCTGTCCGAAGTTTCCATAGAAAGCAAATGAGGACGGGCAAGGAACTGAATCAGGAGGAATCAGCACATGCCTTGAGTTGTAACGAATGGTTACATATTCATAAGTGCTGTCGTTAATGCATGCTTGTCCGCTCACGTAAACGATCCCTGCCGTGTCGCAATGCACGTTGGTCGCCTTGTCGTTGCAGTGTCCAGTACCGTCATAAATATCTTTCCAAAGTAAAAGCCCATCTGTTGTCTGGTAAGCGACTGTGCAGAAATCAGAATTACTTCCATTGTATGTTTCTCCTGTTACATACGCTACCCCGAAAGAATCTACATCAATATCCCATGCAATATCTTTTCCGTTTGAGCCATTATATGTTGTGCCATTAAAATATTTTACCCATTGCAAATCGCCTGATGAATCATATTTAATGGTAACATAATCTTCGTTTGCAGAATCAGCCGTACCGTAGCCGGTTATGTAAATGTTTTCGTCAGCATCCACCGCAATGCTTGTAGCTTCATCCATCAGTCCGTTGTAATCATAATCCACTACCCAAAGCAGGTTGCCTAACGAATCAATCTTTATCGTGCGCATATCGTAATCATGGCTATTAACATAAGCACGCCCGGTAATATATGCTGTTCCCAAATCGGTGAGAGCAACTGCATTTGCTCTGTCAAAAGAATTTCCGGTATTGGTGACGCGCACTTCATCAATAAGGTTTCCGCTGGCATCGTATTCCAACGTCAGGTAATCCCAATCCAGCAGTGAGTTCTGGCTGCCGCCCGTTATGACCACTGTATTGCCGACTGTTGTCTGCATGGCACGGGGAACATCATACAGATGAACAGAGCCGTCATATTGTGCCACCCAATCCAGACCGCCACCGGCACATGCATATTTAACAGTCACAATATCGAGCAAGCCCACACTGTCCTGGCTGGTGCCTGTAACATAAACGCCATCGTCCAGCACCGCTATGGCGACAGGGATATCATAGCCCATGATATAATTTCCGTTGTACGTGCTCGTCCATACAATTCCGCCCCCCGAATCATAGCTTAAAATAATATAATCAAAGCCGTTGGTACTGTCCACAAAAGTGAACCCTGCAACATAGACATTTCCACTAGTGTCAAGAGCTATAGCGGTTGCCTGGTCTCTCCCGCTTCCCGAATAAACAGAAGTCCAAATCTCATTCCCATTCTTGTCATATTTAGCGACCGCAATATCTGCCCCGGTTACCGAATTCATGGTATATCCGCCAACATAAAAGTTGCCGTCTTTATCAGAAGTACAAGGAGATTCCATGATGGAATCCTGCTTCGCAAAATGTTGTACCCATTCACGGATGACGGCTACTTGCGTGGTTTGAGATTTGGCAGTGTTTACAAGGGCAATAAAGAAAATCATTAAGGCAAAGGATGCCCTCAGGGGAGTAGTTGTTTTCATGTGAGGTAGTTTTATAGGTTAAAAATTTATTTCTTTTTCTTAACCCCGCACCAAAAACACAGCGCGGGACTTATGTAACTTATCTGACTTGAGGTACCGCAAAGCACCCTGTTCCAAACAAGCTACGCCCACGCTGACCGTGAGCGTTATGCTTATCTCTTGGAACATTTTGAAGTTTGCGGTTTTCAAGTCAAGAAATTTTGCTAACGCAATATTTTTATGTAAAGAACTTATCTCATGAATTTTATTTTGCGATGGTGAAAGTAACATTTGTAAATAAAACAACAATAAAGTAGTGTATAAAAAATTTCATATCCCCTAGGTTTTTCCCTATCATTTTTTTTCACAAATTATCTAAAATCGAGATGATTCTAGTTCAGATCGTTTTCAGAATTGATTTCAATTAATTTCCTAATGGATTTCCTATTAATGAAACACCTATTGTAATAAAAAAAGTATTAATAAAAATGCGCTCCGGTAATTGAATGTATTTATCCGGTTTGATTTTGGAGTCATCAAGCTCTGAAGAATAGCTTATCGAATGGAATGCCATCCATTGATAACTTAAGTCAATAAAAATATGCGACCATGCGTTGGTTCTATCTTTACTTAAACTCCCTCCTAAATATATTTCAGGTGATATTATTGATTCGGAAGAATATTTTATTGGGATAGAATAATGACCACTTGAATCTCTAATAATTGCTGTGGCGTCTGAAATTGAAGTCAACTCTGCTGTCGCACCAATCCAATGAGGTAAGTTAATTAACCAATGAAAAAAGCCGTGATGGCTATGTAGGCGCTCTGGAATATTATAAAATAATCCTCCGTAAAATCCTTTTAATTGAAATTTTGAAGCTCTATTATCAAGAGGATACGTGTAAAAAGGAGCGTATTCATATCCAAAAGCCACAGTTAAACGGCTTGGTGAAAAGCATGAATCTGTGGTGTCTGCAACACACTTTTCATTATATGAGATAACCCGTTGTTTTATTCTTTCTCTAATCGTATCGGGTCTTATCAAGAATGAAAATCCATAACTAGCAAACATAAAGCTGCCTGGAGTAGAATGGTCATAGGAAGCTGATCCAAATCTTCCCGTAAAAACCATTCCTTTAATATGGTCTTTCATGTTATCAATCGAAATTAATTGAGCGCTAGTTTCTTGTATGGAGAAGCAAACAAAAAATAACGCTAACAGAAATAAAATTTTTTTCATTAAGATGATTTTTTTAAAAAATACTTCTTCGGATTTTCAGTAACATGAGTTGCAGCATTAGTTAGATGAATAGGAACGCGAGCATATTTTACATGCTCTGTACCCTTTCTTTTTTGCTTCGCTAATGGTTACATTTTTGATTTCATGAGTGCATTTATTCAGTCCTCTACAGTTTTGATTCACATGATATGCAACAGCATTTTTACTAATGCATATATAAACACTTGTTTCCTGTCTTTTTTCGTTATATGAGTGAACCGAACTAAAGGAGGAAAGAAGTGTAACCCCCGAACCTGCAATTAACAAAGTGGCCGTAATTGTCAAAGCAATCAAAATTATTTTTTTCATTGTGGTATATTTTAAAGTTTAACTTTTTGCCAACTCTTTTCAGTATTTTAGGGGCTGCCATTTATTTTTTACTGAAAGTGAATTACAGTAGCTTCATCGAGCGCTCCGGAAATTATTATTCCATCAGCTTCACCTTTATAATCATTCTGTGCTTTTAAAGTATATGCATTTAGCTTCTGCTCAAACGTCAACCCTTCAATTCCTTTGTAAATATTTTCTAAAACGGTTCCAAACTTTTCTTTTCCAATACCTGTATTTTTTATAAAGTCAATAGCATCTTTTCCAGCTATTTGGTTAACTATCTGATAAGGTTTTGCCGGCTCGCAATGAATGAATACCAAGAGGCCATTTACTTTTTGAATATTCTTTGCAAAATCATCTGTAATTATTGCAACAGGCTTTTGTTCAGATGAATTCTGCAGATAATAATAAGTTCCAGCTACACCGAGCATAAAAAAGAGAATGCTCAAGAAAATAGTTGCAGAAGATGAATTTTTCTTTTGTACCATTAAATTAATTTATACCCAGCCTACTCGTCCTTGGATTTTCGGCTTACTCTTTTTTTCTTTAAGAAAAATATTTGTTAATCCAAAGACGATTGCAAAGGAATATAAAAAAAATTGCAATGGTACTAGGGTTTTCCCTAGTTTTTTGACCTTGAAAAATACTAGGGTTTTCCCTAGTTCATATTAGGGTTTTCCCTAGTTTTTTGTATGATGGTCTCTCGGTAGACACCTTTTGAGACTGTCAGCAATAATTTGCCGAAAACATGAAATCATAAATTTGCTCCGCGAGATTTTGGTACTGTTAGGAAATATTTACAATAAAAAAACTAGTTATATGATCTGGGTTCTGATTTT
>NGFH01000010.1 GCA_002215675.1 Bacteroidetes bacterium 2013_40CM_41_45
GATGAGAAAGATAACTAGCGCAAGCAAAATCAGAACCCAGATCATATAACTAGTTTTTTTATTGTAAATATTTCCTAACAGTACCAAAATCTCGCGGGGCAAATTTATGATTTCATGTTTTCGGCAACTTATTGCTGACAGTCTGAAAAGGTGTCTACCGAGAGAACATCATACAAAAAACTAGGGAAAACCCTAATACGAACTAGGGAAAACCCTAGTATTTTTCAAGGTCAAAAAACTAGGGAAAACCCTAGTACCAATTGCAATTTTTTTTATATTACTTTACAACCGTCTTTGGATTAACAAATATTTTTCTTAAAGAATAAAGGAGTAAGCGGAAAGCTCCCCTGAAAAGGCAAAAAAAATTAAACATAAATAAAATGAAAAGACAAATTACTTGCGTTAACAAGGTCGACAGATACAATCCGCACGAGCGTATTTTATATGTTGGTGGCGCTGGATGGAAAATTAGCCAACAACAGGCAATAAAAAATATTGAATCAGGTTCTGAGTCTTATTATGTCGTAAGAGGCGGACTCACAGTTGATGTAATTGTAGCTGTGCATAATGGAAATAAGTATATCAAAACCCGAAATGATGGAGCACAGCCGGATAACTTACTGAGCTTGCCAGAGTGTCTATGAAAATAAAAACCTCTAAATCAAATCATAATTTTTAAGATAAAATATAAAAACATATCGCAATGAAAAAAATAATTTTAATTGCTTTGACAATCGCTGTCACCTTGTTAATTGCATTTTCTGGAATTACCTTTTTATCCTCTTTCAAGTCAGTCTACTCAACCAAAGAAATCAAACAAGAGACGAGTGTTTATATATGCATTAGCAAAAATGCTGTTGCATATCATGTGAATCAAAACTGTAGAGGACTGAATAAATGCACTCATGAAATCAAAAATGTAACCATTAGCGAAGCTAAAAAGAAAGGTTACAGAGCATGTAAAATATGTTCGCGTTCTTAAATAATCAGAAAAAATTATTAAGTGAAAAGAACATAGGGATGCTTTATCGTGTAAAAAAATGGAATATTAGAAGAAAGACCCCAGGGACATTCTGAGTTTAGACAAGAAGCGTGGAAAGAGGAAAGATTGCAAAAGTTATTGACCGTACGTTTTTAATCTTTTATTAAAAATTATCAATCACTCACGGATAGTAATTGAGCGCTGACAAAAATTGACGCAGTGAGTTATTAACATCGGCTTTGCGGTACAAAATTTTAATTAATGTTGCTATACATTTTCAATATTTACTTGACAGCGTTCTGCTCAACTTTTTTCCTGCGACTAAAATTATCATAAACATTTTAAAAAACAGAATATCATGAAAAACAAAATGAAAGCCCGAGTGATCTTAAACGCAATCTTCTTTCTAATTGTCATGCTGAATTTAGTTAATCCTTGGCAAGTGAATGCGCAGACTGAGGTGCCATTTTATTCTTTATCAGTATTTATAGGTGAAGCAGGATGTTCTGGACCTCAAGAACAAGAGTGTAAGGCTCTTTACGTCATACCAACAGGGAATCCTCCTATATGCGATGTTTATGCCTCGCAGGTATGCAGTACTTTGGTCACGGTATGTAAAAATACGGATTTCACTTTGAGACCGGCCACTAATCCATCACTTCCTTTAGGATTGGATAATGACCATTGGCTGGAATGGAGTTCTGCTCCTGCACCATATTTGCCATCCTGCTTTGCCAATCCAATTCAGCAAACTACGTGGGACCCTGTTATCCTTAATATATCCACTCCCGGAAGTTATTGGGGGCAATTGACGTACCAGGTGAATTGTCCTCCTGGGTCTCCCACACCATACATACATATTGCAATGCAAGTGGTATTTGAGATAATAGTTATTGACCCTTCAATTTCAGTAAGTATTAATATGGTTCCTTCCAGTCCCATGTGCGAAGACGATGTAGAATGCGTTTACTTAAATGGACCTGTTTGCGGTCTGCCTCCAGCCTATACAATTAACCCTGGAAATTATACCGGCTTTATAAGTATATCTCCTTGTCATCAATTGCCTGCAGGCAATTATACTGTAACAGTATTTGATGTGCAACCCCAATATTGTCCTTCCGCTACATTAAATTTGACTTCAAATTTTACAGTTCTACCCGCTGTCGCTGCTTTTACGTGGACGCAGGATTGCTCGCAACCGTTGACATTTAACTTTACTGACCATTCAACATGTGCAACTTCTTGGTCATGGAATTTCGGGGATGGAAGCCCACTATCTACCGCCCAAAATCCAACTCACGCATATACAAACCCTGGAAATTACAATGTAACGTTAACTATTAATGGTAACCCAAATCATTCTGTAACTCATACTGTAACAGCACAGCCATTACCCATCACTGTTGTAACCCCAACTTCAATATCAATTTGCGAAGGTACCGGCACTACACTTATCGCAAGCGGTGCTTACACCTATTCATGGTCACCTATGACTGGAATATTTGTTACGCAGCCCGATTATTCATGGGCAACTCTTGCAACAACCTTACCGGATGGAATTTACACTTACACTGTTATTGGAAGCAACATTAATGGATGCACCAGCACTGCCTCGGCTACAGTAACAGTTATGGATTTTGTGCAACCAACTATAACCGGATTTAATAATAATTGTACTCCTGGAGTAATTTATACCGTAACAAGTGTCTATAATCCACCTTACCAGTGGAGTTTTCCTACTGGAAATCCTGCGAGTCCATTTACCTACAGTACTAACAACAATCAATTAACTGTTTCAAACTGGGGAAATTTCGGCACAGGCGAAATCTGTGCGACTGTAACAAACACTGTTAACCAATGTTCGACCAGAGTTTGCCAATCCGTATATAATTGCTGTGCCTATTGCAGCGGTTCACAGGCAAATGCAACTTTATATGATGTAAATGTTGCCTATCTTTTAGCAAATTACGGTTCATACATTATTCCTCTCAGTAATCCACCGGTTCTTTCAACGAATGCAAATATTGTAATTAACGGAACGTTTACCATCGAGCAGAACTTTGAAATATCCGATTGCCCGAATATCTGTTTGGGAACAAATGCGCAGATAAAAATCCTGAGTGGAAAGACACTAACTATTTCAAGCCCTCTTACTAGTCCTAACTATTCTCCGGCAGAACCAACAAAACTTTATGCAGGTTGTGGTTATATGTGGGATAGAGTTTACATAGAAAATGCAAGTGCAAAGCTGATAATTAATCCGGCTCCCGTAACTAACATTACCACTATACGCGATGCAAAAAGTGCAATAGTATCTGACAATACGGGTGAATTTCATATCAGGTATGCGTTACTAAGGAATAACAATAAGGGAATTGTAGTAAACACTTCGGCAGTATCGCATCCGGGAACCGTTACAGGCACCGAGATTAGTGCAGTAAGCAATACGCTGCTGCCCTATTATGACAATGCCATTGCACGACCTCCTCTTCTTCGCACTAACAAAGGCATTGAAATAAATAACCAGAATTATATACAAATTGGTAATGCTGCAAATCCTCTTAACCTTTTTAATACATTGGACATTGGCATTGAATGTAATAAAAGCGGAGTAAGGATTGTGAACAACAGCTTCCAGAATATTATTACTACCAACCCGCAACTTCAGCCACTTGTAGATGGTGTTGCAGTGTGGGTTAAAGGGGAAACTAACAAGCATGCACTTGTATTCCCATATATATTTTTAGGTGGCTCTGTACCAGAACAAAATAGTTTCACCAATTGTACGAATGGATTGCAAAGTGATTTTATAAGTAAGGTTGATGCCCGCTTTAATTCATTTACCGATGTGAATAATGGCGTCAGGATTTTTAATTCAAGTTTTGAGGATATTAATATTATTAATAATAGCTTTCAAAATTTTACCTCAGGAATACTGATGTCTAATATCCTGGGCCTTCATGCAGATGTATTCTCCAACAACTTCAACCTGAATCCGGTTCCGTCAGGTGGTACAGCTATTAGAATAGGGAATCCGTTTAATACGGTTGTGAACCCTGTTGTTCATGTTGCTTCAAACAACATCAATACTGTTTTCAACGGCATACATCTTATTAATATGTACAATGCAGTTATCGGTGACTACAACACTATTCTTTTTGATTCTCAACTGCCTGTTGGAAACTCATCGTGGTTCGGAATAAAGTTGCAGAACTGCATCGGAAATGCCGTCAAGCATAATTTTGTATGGCGTTGCAGTACAACTACAAATCAATCCGGCTGTTTCCCTGATGCAAGTTATACCACAAAAGTTTACGGTATCTCTATAGAAACCTCTAAGAGAAATGATGTAAACAATA
The DNA here is from genome assembly GCA_002215675.1 of Bacteroidetes bacterium 2013_40CM_41_45. Lineage (GTDB taxonomy): Bacteria > Bacteroidota > Bacteroidia > AKYH767-A > 2013-40CM-41-45 > 2013-40CM-41-45. The sequence goes on from NGFH01000010.1 coordinate 4,342, forward strand.
ATGTATCAGGTTACATGGGCACTGCACTGCGGGTATTTAACAGTTATACGGTTCCTAATTTCTTTACCTGCAACAACATGGCGCATTACATGCGCGGCTTTGCGCAGTTTAATTCTGATGTAGGCGACCAAGGCGATGCTACCCATCCAAGTGACAATACCTGGAACCGGGGGAGCTTTACTGGATTTGATGCAGATGCCTTCGCCGATGCAGCATCAGTTCCGAGAGATTGGTATGTTAGAGGGAATAATTTGCCATGGTATCCAGCAATTTGGAATATTCTTAGTATCAATTATCAATCCGCGACCGGTACTTTTAGTTGTACTCGTGCTGCCATGTGCGAAGAACCTTCTTGCAAGCAGTTAGAAATGGTAAAAATTATAGACGAAATAAAAACAAACTCGAACCTAAGCGCTGAAGTGATTTACATGAACCAGAAACAGGTGTTTGAAGAATTAAGAAGTGACCCGTCACTCATGAATCTTGGAACGGAAAACGATGCAGAACTGCAGGAGTTTTATGATTATGCGCTCGGCACTAATTTAGGTGCGCTTACCTATGTAAAGGAACTGCTTGGGCAGAACGATGAGTCGCAGGCAGAAACCGTGAACAGCCAGGTTACACCTGAAAACCTGATAGAGTACAACGAAAAAACGGTAAATGAAATTTACCTGCAAACATGGGCAGAAGATATATTTGTGTTAACTACAGAGCAAATACAAACGCTCAATGATATTGCTTTGCAGAACCCCATAAGCGGAGGCCCGGCTGTTTATACGGCACGGGTAATGCTGAACATAGATGTAAATGATTTTGGGGAGGAAGAACAAAACCGGATCGCGACAGGCGGGAAAACGCCAGGAGAAAGGGAGATAATGCTATATCCAAACCCTGCCAATGGTGAGGCAATATTCAAATGCAACCTGTTTGAAGGTGAAAAAGGGATGCTTGATATTTATGACGTGCTTGGGACCAATATTGAAAGCTACGCTCTGAAGGAAGGCGCAAATGAAATTAATTTGAATACCAAAAACCTTTCAGCAGGAGTTTACGTCTTTAAGATAACGGCAAATAATGAATTTATAGGGGCAAACCGCTTGGTTATTGTAAAACAGTAAAAGAAGTAACTGGACAAGCAGGAGTAAATTCAGTAATTTTACTCCTGCTTTTTTATTTCTTGAATGAACAAATTTATTCTTGCAATTATTGGCATTGTATTGCACGTCAATGCTCAGGGGCAAAACCTTGTGCCTAATCCAAGTTTTGAAGATACTATAGGATGTCCTGTATTTTCTGGACAGATTTATCTATCAAATTTCTGGTTTCAGCCCAATACAGTTCTAGGAAATACTTCTAATAGCTCTAGCAGTGACTATTTTAATGAATGTGTTTCCTCCTTGAGTTATGGCGTACCGGCAAATGGATTAGGGTTTCAATACGCAAGAACGGGAGCAGCTTATGCAGGTATTCTGCTTTGCTATCCTTTTCCTTTTGGTTCAAATTATAGGGAGTATCTTGAAATTAAATTATCTCAACAATTAATTAATGGTAAGAAATATTGTGCTGGATTTTATGTTTCTGTTGCTGATAAATACCGTCTTGTAACAGACGCCATTGGTATTTATTTTTCTAATGACTCTGTGTTGTATTCAAGCAGCGGATATTCTAATCTACCGTATGTTCCCCAGGTTTCTAACGCTTCCGGCAACATACTTGCTGATACGGCAAACTGGATGCCCGTAAGCGGTGAATATGTGGCTTCCGGGGGAGAAGAATTTATCATTATCGGGAATTTTAAGACTGATGTTAATACTAATCTGGATACCATTGGTGGAGGTGCTTTTATTGATGAGGCATATTATTTTATAGATGATATCTTCGTAATAGAAATGGCTTACGACAAAGCTAACGCGGGCGGAGATAAAATGATTTGTGCAGGGGACAGTACGCAATTAGGAACTATGCAATGTGATGGCTGCGCTTACATCTGGACTCCTGCGGCCGGTTTGAGCGATGCGACAGTAGCACAACCACTTGCCTTTCCGACACAAACCACTACTTACATTTTAACCTTAACAGATACAACAACTGCCGATAGCTGCATTTGTAAGAATATTTCAATCACGACAGATTCAGTAACAGTTTATGCAGATGGTTGCCCGCCACCACCGCCGGAGCAGCTCATAGAAATCTACAATATTTTTACTCCCAATGGGGATTCAAAGAATGATTTCTTTTACATAAAGAACCTGCCTGCAAATTCTTCACTGCAAATATTTAACCGCTGGGGCAGCAGAGTTTATGAAAGCAACAACTACAACAATAAATGGGATGGAGGCGGTGTGCCGGACGGCACGTATTATTATATTCTAGTGTTACAGAGTAAAGAAGCCTATCACGGGTTTGTTGAAATAAGAAGATGATTTTTAAAAGAAGAACCCAGATGGATGAGGTAAAGCAAAATTTATTCAGAGTTTCATCAGAATTAATTCAAAAAATTAACTCCCCAGAAGATTTAACGGCTTTCCTTTATTTATCGCCCTGTCTAATGCATGTCGGAATTCTTCAGTATAGGGATTGAAAGTAATTTCGTTCTCTTCACCCATTTGCAATCGAACTCTTATTACTCTTAGTTTTTCGCTTTCGGTAAAATATTCTATCCATTCAAAGTAATCATCCTTGCCAGGTGAGCTTGTTGCTCCTCTTGAAAATTCTCTTGTGATCGTGTAACTCATCAGTTCTGCTCGAAGTATTTTCTGAATAATTTCGGTTTGCTCATTGGAATAATATCTTCTATCTCATTGGTAATTGCGTTATACCAAACTTCAATGTATTGGCCTTTGAATGAGTGCAGGTTTATTCGGTGACCGTAATAACTAGTTGTAGCCAGGAATACAGCTTCCTTCCAAAGAATATCAGCACGTTGGTTCAACGGAAGAGAGAAATAATCCATTCTATTATTTTAAATATGATGCCAACGGCTAATCCGATAATGATAACCCATCCGCCAACCTTTACTCGGGTGCCGCCCAGCATGCATCCAAAAGTAAATTACTTTCTTATTTTAAAAAAATCAGGACATATCGGGAAATATCTCTTTAAAATTGTAAGCTACTTATGAAAGTATTTACGATTGACAAAAAACTATAGCATGATATAATTAATCAAATTGACATTCAGTAGCCATAGCCAAAAGTCCCTGAAATTATCAGTGTTTTCTGGCTATGGCTACTACAACGAGTGAAGTGGCCCCCTAGCAAAAAAAAATAAAAAGGAGGGGCTATGAAATTGTTCTTTTGGCTTAGCGTAATATTAAGCGTAATAGGGATAGTTATTACCATAATTCATTTACCAAAGGTGGATTGGGCAAACATTTTTTTTATCCTATCGCTTATTTGTTTACGGATATACATGATGTATATCCGTAAATAAGATAGCTGTTTTTACAAATAAAAACCACCAAGTAATTGGTGGTTTTTTATTTTTCAGCAATCATAGATATTTCAACATGAGCGTTTAATCGCAAAGCCGATGCCTCAAAAACTTCACAGGCAGGAAAATCATCAAGAAAGTAAGAAGCATAAATTCTATTTATTGCTCCAAATCTTTCATGTTGGTTAAATAAATAGAGACCTTGACTACATTGAAAAAATCAACACGTGCTTCGCTTAAAATAGATTTGATATTTTCCATTATTTGCCTGGTTTCAATTTCTATGTTTGATCAAATTAATTTTCCTGAAATTGAATCATTCCCAATCTGACCAGAAATAAAAATCATATTGTCTAAGATTATACCCTGACTGGTCGCTTGTGATATAACTGGAGTTTGAATAATGTTTTTCATAATTACATTTTAATTAAGTGTCCAAACTTTTCTTTCTTAACTCTTAACTCGGTTTCATTATATTCATCAATGGGCGGTTGTATGCCTATTCTTTCAATTTCAAAACCATTTGTTTTGAAGAAATCCATTCTTACGGGGTCGTTAGTCAGCAGCTTCATTTTACTTATGTTGTAATAATTTTTTAAAATAACTCCAATGTCGTCATAATGTCTATTCTCGTATTTTAAACCAAGAAAATCAAATGTTTCAGTTAACAGTTCAAGGTGTTTAGCTTGTCCTTCCGCATAAACACGATAATGGTTTTCCAACGAAAGCCCTTTACCATTCTGGTCGTACCCATGAATAAGCAACCCTCTGCCATTTTCAAAAAGCAATCGTTTTGCTTCCTTAAACTGCCATGAGCAGTCACACCAACGAGATTCAAATAAATCACCTAATACGCAAGCGGATTGGATTCTGATTAATGTCGGTTGCGGATTGGCTGTATTAATCTCTCCGACTTCTACAACCAAATATCTTTCACCATGAAATTCAAAGTACCTTAAGATACATTCCTTTACTGTCCCTCCCCAGTTGAGTGGCAATTTTACGGGACCAACTTGTTTGAAATTATTGTCTGCCATATTATTATTTTTTTTCTTGTTCGTGATTTTTGATTGCTATTGCTACCATGTTCCCAATCAGGATTAGCTGTTGAATGATGAAGTCAGACCATTTCTTTTCAGAACATATATCAATGCTGATTATACCTTGAACTTCTTTATTTATTGTGCAGCCAATTAAATAAACATTTTTTGTCTTCTTTGAAAACTCATAGTATGACATTCGCTCAGTGTAATGACCTTCTGTCGGAATTGGAATTGAAATGTTATATGCGCCCTTAATTTTAGCGTGTCGATTGGTGTATTGATAGTTCAGTTTTTCGCCATTTGTATCAAACATTTCATCAATTAAACTACTGTGTCCTAAAGTTTCATCTGGACTCTTCTTAATCAAGTTGAATCCTCCTCCGTTTTGAAAAAATTCCCAATGGTTTTTTATGAAATCATAAACTGTTTGTCCGTCTTGAATAGAAGCAGAAGAAATTAATCCGTTAAGTTTAGGCACTTCAATTCCATCTAAAATAAATCCTTCAGTTTTTTCGGCACAACGAATTTTTACTTCTGAAGGTATTGTCCCACTTGCTTTTGTTTTTGTCGCAATTAATAAAAGATGCTCCGCCTCTGGTTCAAATCTTGAAATAAGTTTAGAAATTTCTTTACTCATTTCTGTAAAGAGTTTATTAGTGTCTTTTTCAGTAAGATTTAATTCAGAAAGTTGTATAGCTGCTTCTAAGCTTTGATTTGCAAGGAACCATCTGGTACTTGAGGGATCTACAGAATCCTTGATGATTTTTATTTTAGCAACGTCCTCATATTCTTTAATAAGTAATTCTCTTGTTCCTTTTGCACTTTCAATAATTTTTCCTTGATGCAACACAATAATGTTCGGTGTGAACTGTTCTAATAAGTCAATGCTGTGGGAAATAATTAAAACTGTTTTGCTTCTATCAATATAATTACCCTTGATAACTTCCATTGTTAATTTAAGAGATGATTGATCAAGATTTGCTTCCAACTCATCAATTAAAAGTAAATCAGGTTCCATTGAAAGCGTTCTTGCGATTGCAATTTTTCTTTGCTCTCCACCCGATAATTGGCTTGGATACTTTTTGAAAAGTTCTTTCTTAATTTCAAGAAGATTCAAATATTTTTCTGCTCTTTCAACTGCCGCTTGCTTTGGTAATTTATGAACTTTTGTAAGGGGGTGAATGATATTGGCAATAACTGACAAATGATTCCACAATACTTTTTGTTGAAAGATATGACCGATTTTTATTCTTGAATTCTTTGGAACATGAATTTGATTTCCATACTCTAAATTATATTTTACCGGAGTAGAAACAATTTCCACTTCTATTTTGCCACTCTCAAAAGTCAGTAATCCGCCAATACAATTTAAAAGTGTAGATTTTCCGCTACCATTTTGCCCAATTATTACGGTAATATCGTTAGAGGGTAAAATGGTTGTAACATTCTCCAAAACTTTTTTAGATGCTTGAAATTCTTTCGATAAAGATGTGATAGTTATTGGCATAACTCAATTTATTATTGGTTTCCATCTGCGCTCTAAGTAATCTGCAAGCACAGCTATCCAAGTAACGATTAGAACATAGCAAATCGCAAGAATAATGTAAGCATTAATCGTATCATATGTATTGGTAATTATATCCATAGTTGCATGATATGTTTCATAGAGCCATATCAGACCTGCTAACGATGAAAGTTTTATTGTTGTGTAATATTCGACTAGTAGTGATTGGCTCGCATTCTTTAAAACAAACATGAATTTGAAATGCCAGAATATTTGCCACGGATTATAACCAAATGAAGTTGCTGAATCAATTTGCTCCTGTGAAATGTTACTTATGCTTGAAGTTACAATTTTTGTAACAAAGGGAGAAAGGTTTATACTTAACGCAATAACACTTGCCCAAAAAACAGAAAGGTTAAAGCCATAATAGCAGAGAAATAATAGAACAAGAGCTGGTATCCCTAATAAAATATAAATAAAAGATAATAATGTTGAATCAATTAACGAGAGAAAAACTTTTCTTTTGGGAAGTGTTAAAAGTAAAGAGATTAAAACCCCTATGGCAGAACCAATTAAAATCGCAAGTAGAGAGACAACAATAGTTGTTATGACCCCCCTTGAAATGATTGACCAATTGTCCCAAATTAATTGAAATACTCTTGGATTTCTATTAAGGAGAATAAGAAGTATAAAACTGCTGACAAATAGCAATGTTAAAATAATTGCCAAAGAAGTTGGATGATAGGGCTTTGATTTATGGATATTTATTTTGCGTTTCTTGTTTTCTGCACGCAGATGCAGAATAGTGACAACAATTAAGATTATCTCAACTCCAATTAATATCCATTTTTGAATTTCTTCCATTAAAAAAGACAATTAATTTCTGCTAAGGTTTTTAGCAAAAGGAATCATTGGGTATTTATTCATAATTTCTCGCAACTTACCAGATTGTTCCATTTTGTCAAGTTGTGCATTGATGTAATTCAATAAACTTGAATCGCTGGGCTTTTTACTTACCGACCAACATATTGGCAAAACATCATAAGGATTATCAGCAAGCGCATCTTTTACTTCTGGATTTTTTTCGCAGTATCTTCTTAAAATATATTGGTCTGAGAGTGCTGCATCTGCTTTACCTAACTTTACTTGCAGTGGAGCAAGTGATAAGTCTGAACCGGATTGAGAAGCAATGGTTGCCTTTGTCAAATTTTTCCTAGCATATTCATAACCTTGCTCTCCCAGAATAACCGCAATTGTTATTCCTTCTTTGTTAAAATCCTGAATATTGTGAAATCTGTCATCATCTTTTTTTACAACTGCTCCGTTTCCTAAATAAAAAATTGATCTACTGAAATTAACAATCTTAGCCCTTACCGGCGTGTTGAAGGTTCCAGCAATACTTAAATCGTACTTACCTGTTTGCAAGCCAATTCCAAAATTAGACCAATCGGTCTCCACAAATTCAATGTTATCGTTTGGAATACTCAAATCTTTCAGGGCTTCATGTAAAACATCAACAAGAAATCCTTTAGTCTCTCCTGTACTACCGTCCCTAAATGTAATGTCAAAGTAAGAAATATACCCTACTCTGATTTTCTTTTCGCTTTTAATTTTTTCAAGAGTGTCTTTTTCTTTTTCGTTGTTGCAAGAATTACATCCTCCAAAAATCATTGAGAAGATTACTATTATTGTAATTATGAAACGCTCCATTGTTTATGATTTATTAATATTATTTATTGTCTTTTCACTTAATACAATGCAATAGTAAAGAAACAAAAACATATTCCAATGTTAATTCAATATCAAACAAAACTGGTTATGTACAGGGAATCGGTGTTCCTCCTTCCTTGCAGCGAAAAGTCACGCCAGCTTCTGCGCTGTGAGTGCTGAAAAAGCACACACAGCTTGCTATGCAGTATACTTAAAGCTGTCATGTCTTTTGCTTGTGCTGCGTCAGTCGTCATCATCAGCCTCTCGTATCCTGCAAGCAGCTTCATTCATTTCGTATCGCACTCGCTTCGCGGAAGATCCTCTTCATTCATTTCAGCCGCTTCCATGCTACCCGGCTTCTATACAAGGCGAGCCTGCTCGTCACCTCGGCTACGGATGGACGGAAGCTTTCCTTTTTAGTCTCCACTCTACCGATGCTTTAAAAAGCAAAACAGGCCGTCCATCCTCCGTGTTTTCAACATTGCTGCCCAGCCGATTCACGATGTGAATCTCTCTCTGGGCAGCACCTCGGCTCAACTCGCAGCCACATCCACATTCGTGCCTGTGGCTTAACCGCTCTGAGATGTAACAGAATAGATTAAATATCAAAATATGTTTGAAAAAAGTATTTTTACCTCCTCATCTAGTAAATTTTATCTAAAAAATAATCATAATGACTAATTATTCTAAGCAGTGGAGTTCAGCTACTCCAGGATATTTGATTTTTCTAATTGATCAGTCCTCCTCAATGTCGCATACATGGATTAACGGAAAATCATTCGCAGAATTTACAGCTGATGTTATTAATCAAACTATTAATGAACTTATAGCTACCAACGCTGCGGGTGAAACAGTTAAGGACAGGGTTTTTATTTCATTGATTGGATACAGCGGGAATGATCCAAATAATATTCGTTCAGATTATTTAAGCAGATACGCAGATAGCCCAATAACGATTAAGACATTAGAAAAAAGAGTCAGCGATGGTTCTGGCGGGTCCGTAAATATGGAGATAGAGATGCCAATTTTCCTAGAGGCTAAAGCGGAAGGTCTCACTCCCATGTCAAAAGCTTTTGGACTTGCAAAACGTCTAATTCAAGGATGGGTAGAAAAGAAAAATGATAATCCGGCTCCTGTCGTAATCAATATTTCAGATGGATATCCACAAGGTGAAAATGCTGAACTCACTCGAATAGAAACAGAGCAGACAATTTTAATTGCAAATGACATTATGAGGTTGCAAACACTTGATGGCTATCCTTTAGTTTTTAATGTACATATTGCCAAAAGTGGAAATGAAATAAAATTCCCTCAATTCCAGTTTGAACTAAATGGAGATGGAATGGCTGAACTTTTATTCAAAATATCAAGCGAAGTTCCGAATGTCTATAAACAAGCGGCTAAAGATTTAGATTTGAAAAATATTGGAGACAATGCGAAAGGTTTTATTTCAAATGCCTCTCCGGAAACCTTAATTAAATTTATAAACTTTGGTTCTTCTGGCGGGATAAGCAGAACTACAACTTAGAATTTTCTCTAATAATTTTATGGAAATTTCAGTTAAAGGTTTCATCTATCACAAATCGGCAGAAGGATTTGCAGATTGCTTTGATCGCTTAGGCGTTAATAAAAAGGCAAACAAATTTGCTGTATCAGATGGCGTTTCAAAATCATTTTTTCCTGATGTTTGGGCTGAGTTGTTAATTGAATTTTTTCTGCAAAATGAAGGTCGAATAAATCTTACGGACACTGAGTCATATAAATCCATTCAAAAGGAATGGGTTAAAAGAGTTGGTGAGATTGTAAATAGACCTAATCAGAAATATTTCGTACGCAACTTCTTTCTCCAAGGAAGACCAGCAGCAGCCACATTTGTAGGTTTACACTTTTTTAAAGAGAACAATAATTTTAAATGGGAAGCCATTGCTTTAGGCGATAGTTTTCTTTTTTATGTGCCGGAAGATCTGAAGAACATTACTGCTGACTTTGAGAAAGTTGTTTATCTTTCGTCAAAGAAGGATTTAAAATTTAACAATTTTCCCGATTTTTTTGATAGTAGAAGTGTAATCCATAAAGGAAAAATAAAACAAAAAAGAAATGATTTAAAAGGCGGAACTTTTTATTTAATGACAGATGCTTTAGCTGAATGGTTCATTTCAGAAAAACAGGAAGCAATTGATATAATCTCAGAATGGAATACTCAAGCTGATTTTGAGGAAAGCATAACAAAGCTTCGAAAAATCAATCTTTACAACGATGATGCGGCTATTTTGGTTATTCCAATTAAAGAAGATAATATACCTGAAATAACTTATAAAGACTTTATCATAACCAATTTTAATGAATTGCTAGAACTAGAAAAAATTGAAAAGCAAAAATCGGAAAATCAAAATGTAGAAGTTAAAAACACAGAAAATAATTCACCTGATCAGCCTGTTATAGAGGAGAAAAAAATTGATAATATCTCTAAAGATATTATTGAAATAAAAGATAATAAAAAAAATGAACAATCTCAGACTTCAGATGTCTCAGATGAAGAAACAAAGAACAAGAATGAAAATAGGAAAAGAGAAAAAGGAAAGCTTGGTTTTTGGGAAAAACTTGTACATCCCTTTTTCCAGTATCCATTTTGGATATATAGGGAAATTGATGAGCGCAATATTAATAATGAATTATCTACTACACTTGAGGAAGATAAAAAAAACATAAAAGATACGACTGATGATACCGAAAAAATAGAATCAAAGGAAAAGCATTCCGCTTCAACAGAGGAAAAAGAAAACGAGAAAATAATAAATAGAAAAAAACGAAAGCGTATAAGATCTGGGGAAAAAGAGAATAAGAAAGATTCTCCAACCCCGCCCGATGAAGACATAAGCTCGATAACTGATAAATTTTGAAAATTATGTCGGCATTTCCATCTGCTAATGATATTGTTATTGCAATGATGAATCAGAACTGCTACAAATTAACAGTTTTAGTTGGTGGGAATCCTATTCGAAAAGAAAAAGGGCAGGGAATAAATTCCTATGCTGGAGGTTATGCAAGCGTGTTTCCATTTAATAAAATTGACGGAGTAAAAATTGCTGTTCGTTGTTGGTCACAAGATATCGGAGACCCGAAAAAAAGAATGACAACTATAAGATCTTTTTTGAGCACGTTGAGTAGTTCCTACTTTATTGACTTTGTTTATCATGAAAATGCCTTATTCATAAAAGATAAACTTCAACCCGTTTTGATTATGGAGTGGGTTGATGAACCGACTTTAAAAGAATATTTAAATTCTCATAAAAACGAATCAGCTATTTTGAAAGTTGCAGACAATTTTAAAATGATGGTGCACTATTTTCATCAAAAAAATATTGCTCATGGTGATCTATCTCATGGTAATATTAAAGTCAGGGCAGATGGGAGTTTGTTAGTTGTTGATTATGATTCAATGTACGTTCAAGGTCTAGATAATATGCCTGATGTTATTAAGGGCATTCCAGGATATCAACATCCCGCTCGACATAAAAACAACATTTTAAATCCTAAGCTTGACTATTTTTCAGAGTTAATAATATATCTTTCTTTATTGGTTTATGCTGAAAATCCCTCAATGTTAGATACATATTATGGAACTGAAGATTTACTTTTTTCTAAACAAGATTACGAGTCGCCAGATACATCAAGTTTATTTCAACAATTGAAAAAATCTTCCAATCAACGAATAGTTAAATTAACTGAAAAATTAATTAACTACTGTGTAAATTATAATGACATCACTCACTTAAGACCTTTGGAAGACCTGTTGGATGAAGAATTTGACGGGATAGCAATTTCAATCATCTCTAAATTTTGATGTCTATGTTTCTTCCTACAAGGGTTGAAATTGGTAATGCCGTTAGGTATCCTCAATTTATTAAGGATCCATTCCTTACCGGCTACACGGTCTTAAATAAAACAAATGGCGGAATACAAGAATGGGCTGGTGGTTTAAGTATGGTATATTGCCTAGTTAAAAATAATGAGAGATGGGCATTCAAAGCTTGGCATACTGAGATAAGAGATATTAGAGAAAGATACAAGAAAATATCGGCACACCTGCGAAGATTTAATCTTTCCTATTTTTCTGAGTTTCAGTTCGTAGAAAATGGGCTTCTTGTAACCGATCAAAAATTAAACACTACCCAATTGATAGATACTCTAAGAATGAAATGGATTAGTGGAAATACATTGACTGAGTACATTAACGTTAATCTCGAGAATAAAATCGTTTTGGAAAACCTGGCAAAAAGATTTTTGCGGATGGTCAAGGACTTAAGGAGGAATAGTATTTCTCATGGGGATTTGAAAAATGAGAATATTTTTGTGACTAATGAAGGCAAAATTAAATTAATAGATTATGACTCTCTTTGTGTTCCTGGAATTGAGGGTGAAAGAGATATTTGCAGAGGAACAAGCGGGTTTCAACATCCATCTAGAATAACATCAGGATTAACAGCCTCGTTAAAAATTGATTACTTTTCTGAATTAATAATTTATATTAGTATCCTTGCTGTAGCAGAAAGTCCACTCCTTTGGGAAAGGTATGATGTTGTCAATGCTGACTATAGACTTTTATTCAAGCAAGAAGATTTTATTCAGTGGGAAGACTCAAGGATTAAAAATGATTTGAATTTGCTTTCACCAAGAATACAAAATCTTTTAGGAATTCTAGAAAGCTATCTTGCGTCTCATTTACTTCTGTCACCTTTCAATAACTATAACTCACGCACCAATAAATTTTTGCGTTGGGCAAAATTTAGTGCTTAGACAATAGAACAGATAACCTTCAGAAGACAAAAAAGCCTGATAATAATTATAAATTATCAGGCTTTGATTTTTAACAAGCATTTTAAAAAGGAACTTCATCCTTGTCAGCAACGGTTTCAGTACTTGGCTCAACTGTTTTTTCTTTGAATGAGACATTAAGAATGAAATCAACTGCCTGCTGCGCCTTTCCACCGGCATAAATTACAAGCTGTTTATTCTCCTTAAACTTTTCAAGCCAACCTTTAGCCCTTACTTCTTTGTCTTTTGAAACAAAGTCATTGGTAAAACCGCAGACAGACATCAAGTAACCGGTTCCCATTTCAGCAATGAGCTCTTCTGAGGAAAAGGATTCATCAGCGCGGAGTTCAGACATTAGCATAACTTCCTTACGGTTGAGTCTGCTGACATGACCTGTTGCATGAATCAGTTGATGAAAGAGCGACCTGTAATAGTACTCCTGACTTTCAAAAGTATCAATCTTAGGTACATTGATAATGTCCAGGCAAGGATCATAAAATGACTTTTTTTCCCTGTGCTTGATGACAGGTTTTTGTTGCATCAACAAAACCGTTTGTTCAGCTTGCTTAACTGGGTTTTTCACATGTACCGGAGGAGCAGGCAAAACTTCATCGGGTATTCCATCACACTGGTCAGAATTATAAACGGTGTAGTATCGAAGAAACGGAATGTTCTTTGATTCACCACTTTGTTCATCCGTTACTTCCTTCCAGTTCCAGAAAGTAACCAATGCCGCTTTCTCCTCTTCCTTTACTACTCCACCCACTTCTTTGAGTTGCTTGGTTGTAATGAAATTGTTTCTGGGAAAGGAAAGCATTGCCAGTAACCAAACATTGATGCCGCGATATGGTCGCTTAGTGACAACGCTCTGCGGCAATCCTGATTCTGCAAAAGACTTTTGCCAGGGAATTACGCCTTGCTCAAGTTGTTTTGTAATCCGGCTCGTGATGATACTATACACATTAGCCTTTTTTTGTTTTTCATTTTCACTCATGATTTTTAGTTTTTAATTGTTAAAGAATATTTCTGAATGAAGTATAGCGTTGGACTGCAATTGAAATAAGGGAGGATAAGTTGCGATTAATAGCAACTTGTGTGGATAATAAAAAGCAACCTATTACGGTTGCTTTGTCTTCAAAATAATTTCAGTTGCGAATTACTTGAAGGTTGCTCATTTGTTTTCTCTTCACGTTTGATGCTTTCTGCTTTGCCTGCTTTACCTGACTCCCGAAGGATATGCCACAATGGAGATTCTTCTTTCTTTTCAATCTGAAATATTCCAAGCGGCATAAATGAAAGTCTATAACTTCGCTTGAAATCCTCCGGTATTAATGCATCAGCACACATTACTTCCGAGCGAAACACTCCATTAAGAAAGAGATTAATCGTAGCCATCTTAACACATAAATGGTCGATGTCTATCCCGTAATAGTTGTGTTCTCTTCCAATGACTGCAGCTCCGACTACAAGCATTCGTCCACTGCCACAGGCTGGATCAAGTATGCGAAGCGGCTTTTCAATATCTGTTTCCTCGCTTTTAGAGGCGACAGCAGTAGCCATGAATTTACACACTTGCCAGGGAGTAAAGATTTGAGCGCCGCCCTTCCGGTATAAGTGTTCTGAATAAAATTCCCCTAGAATGTCATTGCCGGTTTCGCTGGATATGCGCGCATCCATTTCATTAAGCAAACATGCAAACATTTTAGGAAAGTTGAAGCGCAGCAAGCTATCTTTATACTTATTGATTGTTCCAAGGTACAAGTCTTCGTAGTGCGACTTTCCCGTCAGAGGATTCTGGGAAAGGGAGCAAATAGTCATGGTCAAAAAGTCATCGAAGACGGAATAGAGTTCGTACTGATTGTGAAAGTCAAGAATGAGCTTTGAGAATGTGTCTTGT
>NGFH01000011.1 GCA_002215675.1 Bacteroidetes bacterium 2013_40CM_41_45
CCGGTGCTGCTCAATATGTATGATGTGACCGGAAGAATCATTCTTTCCAATTACAGAATCAACGAGACAGCAGAGCTTGGCGCTGACCTTAACAACGGAGTGTACTCGGTAGAAATAGTAATTGGAGACCGGAGGGAAATGTACAGAATCGTTAAGCTGTAAAATAGTATCAACGCGAAACCAATATCAGCTCACTGTTCAAATGGTGAGCTGGTTTTTTTATAAACCCATCCGCGAAAAATACCGCTCTACCCGTGATATAGATATTGATGGAAGTTTTTGATGAGATTAATTTTGCATTCAAATCTTAACATCGGTCACAATGAAAAAAATTATTTTTATTTTAATGCTGCTGTCCGCTAAGCTGACCACAGCACAAATCAGCAATGGCGGCTTTGAAGTTTGGGACACAACGTATACTCACATTTATTCCTCGGTGCTAAGCAGCACGTATGGAGTGCCTAATCCGCTTGGAGGTGTTCCGAATCACTGGACTTTCTTATCCGGAGCAGGGATTTGCCAGACTACAGATAGTTATTCAGGGAACTATTCTTTAATTTTACACAATTGGTATGGCTATGCCAGGGAGTGGGCAACATACCATGATTCTATTAATTATTCCCCATCGTTTTTGCAGGGATACTTCAAATACATTAAAGGAGCACACCCTTTCGCACAGGGAGAAGCAATGGTTACATTGACACGATTCAACGGAACCTCTAATGACACTGTTGCCTGGGGCTCTTACTTATTTGATACCACGGCTTTTTACATTCCGTTTCAAATAACTTTAAATTATGTTTCGTTTTTAGCGCCTGACAGCATCACAATCTATATTGCAAACGCAACAGGCACCAGCGGCTGGAGTACAGTGGTATCTAATTTACTTTATCTCGATGATTTAACATTGAGCGATTCTCCTTTAAGTATTGAAAATATAAATACAATGGATAATCCTGTGACCATTTTTCCAAACCCATCTGCCAGCGAATTCCATATTCAAAATAATTCAACAGAGCCATTTCATTTCACACTGTATAATTCTTTGGGAGAAAAAATTCTTAATGAAAGCTTCAATGAAAAAATAAGCTCGATAAATATTTCAGGTTCTTCGCCTGGAATTTATTTTTATAAAGTGACCGACCACAGTAACAAAATAACAACAGGAAAAATAATTAAACAATAGCAACATGGAAAAGCAAATACAAAACAGGCGCGATTTTATACGCCTGGGAATTGTTGGCGCAGCAGCAGGCCTGGCAGCACCATATTTATCCTTCGGCAAAGAATTTCTGAATGCCGGATGCGCGCCAACCACTCCTGATATAATCGGTCCATACTATCTTGCTAATGCGCCATCCAATATTCAACTTTCTTCGGCAACCGAACCGGGAACTCCGATTATGATTTCGGGAATAGTGCGCAGCGAAAATTGTCCTGTTGCTATTCCCAATGCAATGGTTGAAGTGTGGCATGCTACTGATGCAGGCAGTTACTATGCAAACGTTAATCCTTTTACACTACGTGGAACGCTCAACACTGCTACGGATGGGTCGTACAGTTTTAATTCCGTTCAGCCAGGATGGTATTTAAACGGTTCTCAATACCGGCCCAAGCATATCCATTACAAAGTCAGCGCACCGGGATACACCACTTTAATCACCCAGCTTTATTTTTCAGGAGACCCTTATATATCCATTGACCCGTGGGCATCGCAGCCCGCTGCCGCATTGCGCATTATTCCACTTGTAAATAACAATGGTACGTTGGAGGGGCAATTTGATATCTGGCTCGATGATGTTTCAGCCGGTATCAATACACCATACAGCGACAAAGGCGTGTTGATGCAAAATAATCCGAATCCTTTTTCGGAAACAACAAATATTTATTTCAATGTTTTTAATTATTCCGATGTGCGGTTATGGATTACAGACGTGCAGGGAAAAACAGTGAAGGAACTGGTGAACCAGAAATTTGTTCCCGGCCGCTACCAGGCATTTTGGGACGGCACGGCAAACAATGGTAGCCACGCAAGCAGCGGGATATTTTTTGCAAATCTTATTATTGATAATGAGCGCATGAAAGAAGTGAAGCTGCTTCTTCAAAAATAATCTTCTCATTCGACGATTTAGAGCGGCTGAGCTTGTCGAAGCCGCATCATTTATCTACCTTGCATGCTGTAAATTCAATTGAGCAAACACATGCGCATTGGCATCGCTGCGATATTTCTTTTATCTGTACTATATGCAGGCGCTCAGACCAACATTCCAAGCACCGATTCTGTTGCAGAGCAGGTATTGCTGGGCAATTATAACCCTGCCAGCTATGCTTCTTCAAATCCAGTCACTCATCCCGACAGCATATCGCAGGCCATCATCGCGTCCGTTTCCCCCGATTCTTTAAAGAGTTATCTCATTACCCTTGGCACTTTTTATAACCGTAATACCGGCAGTGATACAGTGTCAGCCACAATCGGTATCGGGGCTGCAAGGAGATGGGCGTTCAGTAAGTTTGCAGAGTTCAGCGCGCTGAATGAGAACCGACTCATTCCTTCTTATCTCCAGTTTGACCAGGTGATTTGCACCAGCCCGCAGCACCGGAATATTTTTGCTGTGCTTCCCGGTGCCGATACATCAGATAAATCTGTCGTCTTTATAGAAGGGCATATAGACAGCCGGTGCAGCACGCCGTGCGATTCGCTTTGCCTTGCACAAGGCATGGAAGATAATGGAAGCGGTACGGCCCTGGTGCTTGAGCTTGCGCGAATAATGAGCAAGTTTACTTTTAAGCATACCATAGTTTTTCTTTTAACCATAGGCGAGGAGCAGTCATTGTATGGCGCTAATGCTTTTGCAGTCTATTGTCAGACAAAGAATATAAAAGTTAAAGCGGTCCTCAACAATGATATTGTAGGCGGAATCCTTTGCGGCAATACTTCGTCTCCTCCAAGCTGTCCCGGTTTTGGAAACGTAGATAGTTTGCAGGTGCGCATATTTTCTTTCGGCAATTTCAATTCCATGAATAAACAGTTTGCGCGTTACTGCAAATTGGAATATAAAGAACAGGTGCTTCCTCATGTTTCTGTTCCAACGACTATAAGTATTATGAACCCTGAAGACCGTACAAACCGAGGGGGAGACCATATTCCTTTTCGCACGCTTGGTTTTGTTGCCATAAGGTATACTTCAGCAAATGAAGCCGGGAATGCAAACACAGCGGATACTGCGTATCACGACCGCCAGCATACTTCCGGTGATATTCTTGGATTGGACACAGACAGCGACCTTGTGATTGACAGCTTCTTTGTAGACTTCAACTATCTCGCCCGCAATACCATCATAAATGGCAATGCCGCGGCAATGGCGGCTCTCACCTATGCTGCTCCCGATTTTATTTATAATCCCGCCGGCATCGGGAAACTTGTCGTTACTATCGCCCAGCAAACACAATATGCTCAGTATCGTTTGGGCGTTCGCATACCTTCACACAATGATTGGGATTCAATTTATACTATAAATGGTCTTGTTTCCGACACGCTCATCATGCCTGCAGGAAACATATTCTATACCAGCGTTGCAGGGGTTGACAGCAATGGCATTGAGACCTTGTTCTCTCATGAGTATTCCATTAACGTCAGCGCCATTAATGAGCTTAACAAGGCAAAAAACAATATCGTTCTTCTTCCTGCAAAGCCAAATCCCGCTGATGAAGAAGTCACCTTTACGGTTCTCGTAAATCAAGTAGTGCGGTACAAAAATGCTTACCTGCGTATTTCGTCTGAACAGGGAAAAGAGATTACACGCCTGAAGATTTCTTTAGAAGCGGGAATCAACGAAGTGAACTATTATCATGGCTACTCAGCAATGGGAACGCGTTTCGTATCTTTAGTGGTGGATGGAAAAATTATTTCCACTGTTAAAGTTGTTTTTTCAAAGTAATTGCTTCTGGATTCAGATAACAGATTATTTCAGATTTGCAGATAACAGTCAGATTCAGAAAATAGACGCATCCGTAAATCTGTAAAAATCAGTTATCCGTACTGTGTATCTTGTTTGCTGTGAGGGTAACGTTTATAATGAATCTCTTTAACCTTCTCCATAATTTTTTCTTTCAGCTCATTTATATTTTGCTTCCGGAACGCTGAAATAAAAACACACTCCCTGTTGCCTTTAGCCATCCACGAATTTTTCAGTTCATCAAGCGTTACATTTTCCTTTGTTTTCGGAGTGAGGTCATCATGTTCTTTTTCTGTATAACGGAAAGCATCAATCTTGTTGAAGACAATAATCACCGGCTTTTCACTGGTTCCTATTTCATGCAACGTCTGGTTTACCACATCAATTTGCTCTTCAAAGTTGTGATGAGAGATATCGACCACATGCAGAAGAATATCCGCTTCGCGCACTTCGTCTAATGTAGATTTAAAAGATTCCACCAGCGAATGCGGCAGCTTGCGTATGAATCCGACGGTATCAGAAAGCAGGAAGGGAATATTTTCCCATACAATTTTTCGCACGGTTGTATCCAACGTTGCAAATAATTTATTCTCTGCAAAAACATCTGCCTTACTCAGCAAGTTCATCAGCGTTGATTTACCAACGTTAGTGTAGCCGACCAGCGCAACACGCACCATCTGTGCACGTTGTTTTCGCTGAGTGATGTTTTGTTTGTCAATCTCGCGGAGCTTTTCTTTAAGGCGTGATAGCTTATCGCGAATTACTCTTCGGTCTGTTTCAATTTCTGTTTCACCCGGCCCGCGTAAACCTATTCCCCCCCGTTGTTTCTCTAAGTGAGTCCACATGCGGGTGAGTCGCGGAAGCATATACTGGTATTGCGCGAGTTCCACCTGCACTTTCGATTGCGCAGTTCGTGCCCGCTTGGCAAAAATGTCAAGGATTAAATTATTTCTGTCCAATACACGGCACGCCAGGATTTTTTCGATGTTGCGGATTTGCGAGCCGGAAAGTTCATCATCAAAAATGGCAATGTCAACTTTATTTGTTTTTATGTACTCTGCTATTTCGTTCAGTTTTCCTTTACCGAGAAACGTGCTGATATCAGGATGCCCCAGTCGCTGCGTAAATCTTTTCAGCGTAAGCGCTCCGGCTGTTTCGGCAAGAAAAGCAAGCTCATCAAGATACTCGCGGAGCTGCTCTTCTTGCTGGTGAGGCAATAGCACTCCGATTAGAACTGCAGTTTCCTTTTTATGATTGAGAATGATAGGTAGACGGGGCATAAGTAAAAAACGTTATACGTTATAAGTTATATGTTATTCGGTTTGCAAACATTAATCCAGCAGGCGTATAACTTATAACTAGTTGCTTCTAAGAGTATAAACATATTCAGCTACTGCGTGAATCTCTTCTTCAGACAAGAGTTCCCCATATGCCGGCATTTTTTTGTTGCTTCCGTTGCGGATTATAGCTGCCATCATAGATGCATCTTTAACAGAAAGCGAAAGGTCAGCTGCTTCGTGGTACATTTTTTTTCCGTCCGGGCCGTGGCATTGGGTACAGTTGTTTTCGAAAAGGTATTTTCCCGGAGATGATTCACTTGCAGAAGCATGTTTTATCGGGTAAGGTTTGGAGCGGCTTGCTTCGGCAAGTCCGTAAGCGCCTATCAGCATCAGGAAAGACAAAGAGGCAAGAATCTTTTTTTTCTTTTTAAAACCGGTTACAGCCAGCGGAATAGATGCAAAAACAAGCAGCAGCTTTACAATTTGCAGCGTTTTTATCCCGCCCGTTATTACAATAAGCCATATTCCGGTAATAAGAAAAAGGGCGCTGAAAACCATTTCGGTAATGCGTGTGTTTTTAGAAAATGTATCCAGCACGGTATCCTTTCCCAAGAGTAGAAAAAACGTCTTCAGCAAATAAAAAACAAGAAATACCGTTACAGAAATGGTATGTATTTTCAGAATCAGCGCTGAAGGCATTTAAGGTATCAATTCCATGCAAAAGTAGTCAAACGCAAAATGAATGGCGGATTAACCGGCCTTATCTCCTAAAACACATGCCGATTACTTTCGTATGAATGAAAAGACAACATGGACTGGGGCAGGATTAAACCAAAATTATTGCGTGCGCTGCGATACTTTCTGACAGGAATGGCTATCGTTTTGCTGACCGTCGTCCTGCTGTCGGCTGTTATCAGATTTTTTTACGAAGATGAAATAAAAAAAATTGTTGTGAAGGAAGTCAACAGCCACCTGGCCGTTCCCATAACAGTAAGCCAGATTCGGTTTTCAATCTTAAAAAGTTTTCCTTATTGCACCGTGGAATTCAGTAAAGTTGATGCGGTAACCTCCGTTGCCGGCAAACCTGATACTCTTTTTTATTTCGACAAGCTGCAATTAAAGATGAACCTTCTTAATGCGTTGAGGAATGATATTGTAATCCGCAAGGCACAGATGAGCAGCGGCTTTATCAGGATGAAAGTAAATAAAGACGGTACGGATAATTTTCATTTCTGGAAAAACGAAAACAATACGTCTTCCTCTACGGCTATCAATCTAAAAGAGATTTTACTGAAAGATATAGAGTACCGGTTTGCAGATGAAAGCCAGGGACTTTTGCTGGAAATGGATTTTAATAAATCCAAGCTGTCAGGAAAATTTGCGGAAGAACATTTTGCGCTTTCTGCCGAAGGAGAACTATTTGTCCATAAAATTATCTCGGGAAAAGATGAAATTATCCGGAACCGGCAAACAGCTATTTCAGTAACAGCAGACGTCAATACTTCAAAAGGCAGCTTTGAAATTTCATCCGGAAAAATTAAAATGGATGATTTGGTTTTTGCAGTAACCGGGAATACAATGAGAGAGAATGGTGAGCTATACCACCACTTCAAAATCACTACGAACGAAACAAAGCTCCGCGAGCTGACAGCTCTTCTTCCTGAAGATTATAAAAAGAATTTTGAAAATTTCCTGTACAATGGAACCGGGAAAGTGACAGCCGAAATATCGGGTTCACAGAACAAAAGCAAAATCACGGCAGAGATTAAAATAAGCAATGGAGAAATCTCTCGCAAAAAAAATATCCGCACGCTTGAACAGGTAAACCTGTCAGCCATTTATTCTTTAGATAGGGAAGGAAACAAATCAAATAGTTCGCTTTCAGTTACTGAATTCAAAGCTGAGCTTGCAGGGAAACCGGTAACGGGCGATTTAAGAATTGACAATTTAAGCGACCCTTTTCTTTCGCTCCATGCTTTAGCGGATGTTGACCTTGGAAGTTTAAGGCAATTCCTTTCCGTAGATACGTTGGAATCGCTTTCCGGAAATGCCCGCATCAGCATTTCGTATGCAGGGAAAGTTTCTGATGCGCAGCATGCAAAAGTTTCGTTGAATAAATCCCTGAAAGCATCCGGCACGCTGGAGATTAACAATATGGGCTTTACCCTGAAAAAAAATCCCCTCCGGTTTGAGGGCATTAACGGAAGTTTTGTTTTTAATGATAATATAATTGAAGCGGAACACTTTAACGGAAAAATTTCGGGAACAGATTTTAATATGCAGGGAACAGTTCAAAACCTGGTTCCATTTCTTTTTCTTGAGGGACAACCCGCTGCCATTGATGCATCGCTTCAGTCACATTCCGTTAACCTCGATGAGCTGCTCGAAAGAAACAGCGCATCAAACGATACAACGTATAAGCTGCGTTTTTCTCCCGGACTTTCGTGTGCCATTTCTGTCAACATAGATGAGCTTCGGTTCAGGAAATTCAGGTCGCAGAATATCCGGGGCGTATTCCATCTTAGAGACCAAATTCTTGGCAGCGATGGATTAACGTTTTCATCTATGAACGGAACGGTGCATATCAGAGGTGATATTAACGCAACACGAAATGACAGCATAATGATTTCATGCAGTGCAAACATCAAAGGGCTTGATGTTCGGGAGCTTTTTTATGAGATGGAAAATTTTCAGCAAAGCACACTCACGGATAAAAACCTCCGCGGGCGCACGGATGTTGATTTGCAGTTTGCCTCAAAGTGGTCCTCTGATTTAACCATTAACCCCGAAAGAGTTGTCGTGGATGGCAGTGTCAAAATTTTTAATGGTGAACTGATTGACTTTTCACCGGTGCTTTCACTTTCACGTTTTGTAAAACTGTCTGAATTGCAGCACATACGGTTTTCAACGCTTCAAAACAACATTCAGATAAGCAACAGGAAAATTTTTATTCCATCTATGGAAATAAAATCAAGTGCCCTTAATCTCACTGCTTCGGGAACCCATACGTTCAACAACATAGTGGATTACAGCATAAAACTTTTGCTTTCTGACGTGCTCGGTAAAAAGGCGAAAGAACAGAATTCTGAATTCGGAATGGTGGAGGATGACGGGCTTGGAAAGTCGTCCCTGTTCCTTAGAATGACAGGTGCAGCCGACAACCCTAAATTTGCATACGACAAAAAGGCGGTAATGAAGAAAATTCAGACCGACATAAAAACAGAAAAACAAACGCTGAAGGATATTTTCAAAAAAGAGTTCGGAACTCAGAAAAAAGATTCCTTATATGTAAAGAAAAACGAAAGCAAGGAAGCGGTTCAGATTGAATGGGATGAAAATCCTTGACCGCTATTAATTTTCTTTACTACTTTGCGAGGCGTTCGGGACGGGGTTTTCGTTACCTGGTTTATTATAAACAGCTCCAAACCCTGAACTCTAACTGCGGACTCCTTGAACCTGTATCAACAGAAACAAATTGTTAAAACCCTGCTGCTGCTTGCTGCAATAATTATTGGAGCGCTGTCGCTGTGGTATACCAATACGCTTGTCAAAAAACTTTCGGAGGAAGAAAAAAAGAAGGTGGAGCTTTGGGCAGAAGCCACCAAAAAGCTGGCTGACCTTACCGATGCCACTACTGATTTTAATTTTCTCATCAATGTAATCAGGAACAACACTACTGTACCTGTTATTATGGTGGATGAAAAAGAAAACATTTTGTCCTGGCGCAATCTTGATTCTTTGAAAATGCAGGATACCATTTATGCAAAAGAACAGCTTGCTGACATACGCAAACAACATGTGCCGATTGAAATAAAGCTTTATGACGGAAAGAAAAACCAGATATATTACAAAGATTCGCTTCTGCTTACAAAGCTGCGCTATTACCCTTTTTTCCAACTGGGTGTGATAGCGCTTTTTATTATAGTCTCCTATTTGGCTTTCAGCAATTCACGCAGGGCAGAACAAAACCAGGTTTGGGTAGGTATGGCGAAAGAAACTGCCCATCAGCTTGGCACTCCGCTTTCATCGTTGCTCGCATGGCTTGATTTGTTGAAGATGAAAGGTGTGAGTATGGAATACCTGAGTGAAATTGAAAAAGATATCGGGCGGTTGAATACCATCACCGAGCGTTTTTCAAAAATCGGTTCGCCACCTGCGCTAAGGAAAGAAAACCTTGCAGAAGTCATCCGCAGATCGGTAAACTACATCCGTACCCGTTCTTCGGGGAAAGTTTCTTTTGAAATAAATGCAGAGGATGAATCACAGACCGTTGCGAGTGTGAATTCTCCTTTGCTTGAATGGGTTTTTGAAAACGTGCTGAAGAATGCCATTGATGCCATGAACGGGGAAGGAAAAATTACAGTAAGTGTTACAGACCAGTTGCAGTTTGTGTACATCGATATTTCTGATACGGGCAAAGGAATTCCGCGCTCTGCGTTTAGCACGGTATTCAAACCCGGGTACACGACAAAGAGCCGCGGCTGGGGATTGGGACTGTCGTTAAGCAAACGTATTATCGAGGATTACCATAACGGCCAGATTTTTGTGAAGTCATCAGAGCCGAATGTGAAAACAACATTTCGCATTGTGCTGAGAAAATAAAGTGGCTGGTATTTATATTCACATTCCCTTTTGCCGGAAAGCATGCACCTATTGCAATTTTTTCTTTTCGGTTTCATTGAATCAAAAAAGTAACCTTATTGATGGGCTCATTAAGGAAATTGAATTACAAAAAAATTATTTAGCAGGAGAATATATTACTTCAATTTATTTTGGAGGAGGCACACCATCTCTCATGGACGCATCGGTTATCCGGCAAATCCTGGACGGTATTGAAAGTAATTTTACGGTGGTGAAAGATGCCGAGATAACTCTTGAAGCAAATCCTGATGACCTTACCGGAAGCCGGCTGCACGATTTTGCGGAAGCATTTATTAATAGATTGAGTATTGGTGTACAATCATTTTCGGATGCAGATTTAAAATTCATGAACCGCACGCACACGGCTGCTGACGCAGTTCGCGCGGTGAAAGCAGCGCAGGATAGCGGGTTCAGCAACATTTCTATTGACTTGATTTACGGAACTCCCGGGATGAGCATGGAACAATGGAAAAAAAATCTCGACATTGCTTTCACGCTCGATGTTCCGCACCTTTCGTGTTACTGCCTTACGGTAGAAGAAAAGACAAAACTTTTTCAGCTTATCCGCGATAAAAAAATTCCTGACGTGGATGAGCAGTCATCGTCAGAGCAATTCAGTTTACTGATGGATAAAGCCGCAGCAAACGGTTATGAGCATTACGAAATTTCAAATTTTTGCAGGGATGAAATATATTCCCGCCACAATACATCGTACTGGAAAGGAGAAAAATATCTCGGCATAGGGCCATCGGCACATTCTTATAATGTAGATTCAAGACAATGGAATGTTTCCAGTATTTCCGGCTACATTGACTCTATTGAAAAGGGAATTATTCCTTCAGAGAAAGAAGTACTAACGGCTTCACAAAAATTCAATGAATATGTTATGACACGATTGCGTACGCAATGGGGCATCGATTCTGAAGTAATCCTTAAGCAATTTGGAGAAAAATATGCCTCTCACGTTCTTGAGAAAACAAAAAAATATCTTGAAGACAAATTGATAGAAAAAAAAGAGAATGTTTTCAGGTTAACGCGGGAAGGAAAATTTTTTGCCGACCGGATTGCATCAGAAATTTTTTCTGATTAATCCTTTCCCCCAACAACAATTATAAATTCTCCTTTCAACGTTTTGCTTTTGAAATATTCAAGCACTTCTGTTAGAGAGCCGCGAACGGTTTCTTCGTAAACCTTTGTCAGCTCACGGGAAACAGATGTTTTTCTTTCTGCACCAAAAGCTTCGCAAAATTGTTCCAGCGTTTTGATAAGACGGTGAGGCGATTCATAAAAAATCATGGTGCGGGTTTCTTCTTTGAGCTCGTTCAAGCGGGTTGCCCTTCCTTTTTTGTGAGGTAAAAATCCTTCAAAGCAAAACCTGGTGCATGGCAACCCTGAGATTATAAGAGCCGGAACAAAAGCTGTTGCCCCCGGAAGGCATTCTATATGAACATCTTTTTCAATACATGAACGCACCAATAAAAATCCTGCGTCAGAAATTCCGGGTGTGCCTGCATCACTCACCAGTGCTATAGTTTGCCCGGATAAAAGCATCTCGATGATCTTAGGAGTCGTCCCATGCTCGTTATGCTGATGGTAGGCAATTGTTTTTTTGTCAATGGAAAAATGCTTGAGAAGGTTGGAAGTTGTCCTGGTGTCTTCAGCAAGAATTACATCTGCCTGCTTTAATACTTCAATGGCGCGAAGAGTAATGTCTCCAAGATTCCCGATAGGAGTAGGGACGAGAATTAATTTTCCTGGAGACATGGTTAGCGCGTGTTCCTCTCTTTTGGAGAGAGGTTAGGGGTGGGGCTATAATTCCGAAACAAAATCCCGTATCAGGCGAAAAAGGTTATCATATTTCGTGAGGGGCAATGTTTCAGCACGGTCATAAATGTCATGATAAGCGCTAATGCCACCAAGTGTGTATATGAAAAAGCATTTTACTCCCTTCTCGGTAAACCAATAGTGGTCACTGTTCCGCGCCTTGCCGCGCTGCCCGATATTGCTGAAATATTTTTTGTCCTTATTTATTTTTTCAAGCATTTTGAATTGTGTAGGATGCTCCGTAGCATTTACTACCATGATTCCTTCATCGCCCGTCCCAACCAAGTCAAGATTGATCAAAAATTTAATCCGGTTCAGAGGAATCATCGGGTTATTAACAAAATATTCCGAGCCGAGTAACCCCGCTTCCTCACCTGCAAATGCAACAAAAGCAATTTTACACTTGGGGCGGTTTTGTTCTGACGAATAATATTTTACAAAATCAAGCATCATGGAAATGCCGCTCGCATTGTCATTGGCACCGGGGAAATAAACGCTGTCGCCCATCATTCCAAGGTGGTCATAGTGCCCTGTGATGACAATAAATGAATCTTCTGGAGTAGTGCCGTTAAAGTATCCTGCAAGGTTCTGTGTGCTGAATTCAGGGATCAGCTTGCTGGTAACATCATAAGAGATATTCTTGATCCCCTTATTCAGAAATTCTTTCTTCACTGTAAATATTGCGTACGGCATTGCGGACTTTGAAACACTCCAGGTAAGTTTCTTATGCTCAACAATAACGAGGCACGATGGTGTTTTTCCAAGTTGCTTCCAGAATACACCACTCACCATAAATTTTACCATTTGTTTCTCTTCATCCTTGCAGCCGGCAGTGTCGAGTATGAAAACACTTTCCTTTACAAATGCCTCATCGCTGAATTGCTTTACTTGAGAAGCATCACTGAAAAAATCTTTATCGACAAATACAACTTTTTTATTCTTTCCGCTTCCGCTGCCCGACATTTCTTCAACTAAATAATCTTTCCCGGGCACCAAAGTTTTTCCGTCAATGGAGAAAGAAATTTTCTGTGGGAAAGTGTTCACCGGAAAATCAAATTGCTGCATGTATTGTCTGCCTAACGGTTTCAGTTGTGATTTCTGGAACTGCGCGGCAATGTATTGTGCAGCATATTGCTGCGATTTTGCTACGTAACCTCTTCCCATCATAGCCGGAGAAGTGAGCTCCTTGATTTGGGAGCGCGCATACTGTATATCCTGTGCGTTTGTTGCGCAACACAAAAGGCAAAAGAAAACCAGAGAAAGTATTTTTCTTATTGTCATAAATAGATGTTTAAATTTTCAGACGAACCTGCGCTCTACCAGGCTTGTGAAATGGAAATAAGCATTCCCTTCTTTGTCCCACGAGTATTTAGAAGCATATTCTGCATCCAGGATGCTGGTTGCTTCAGCCAGTGAAGTGGCAGTATCAATTTTATCTATGCAGCGCTGGTATGCTTCAGTCTCGTTATTAAAAAGCTCGCGGATGAACAGGAATTTCTCATTGACTCCTATTGCCTGCTTCATGCTTGCAATTTTGCGGTGCTGCATAACGCCTGCTATGCTCATTTCATCCTGGTGAAAAGCAATCTTTTCATGCAATGGAATTTCGTCTTCATGTGCCTGTTTCAGGGGATGCGAAATTCTTTCTCCCGTAGGTAAGTCAATAGAAGAAACTTCTGCTTTAATTTTTTCCTGCGTTGAATCAGCAGGACTTTCAGTTCCCACGGTCAGAATCGATTCATACAGCTCACGGATGCGTTGCAGCAATAGGTCTCTTTCTACCGCCGGGAGTGTTATCCTGTTTTCGTGCAGTATTTTCCGCAGGGAACCAATAGCTTCGAGGAGCTTTTCAATAGGGACATTCATGTTTGAATTCATTGTTAAAATCTTTAATTCAGAGCAAGCGTTCAATATTTACATTTGCCTGCAAAGGCAAAAATAGTTATAAGTTATATGCTATACGTTATACGGAACGGAATCCGCATAATCTACCCGTATTGCATATAAGGTGTAACATAACGTAAAATGGAACAGGAAAATTATAGGGAAAATTCACGCAAAGGATGGATTGAAGTTATCTCCGGTTCCATGTTTTCGGGTAAGACGGAAGAGCTGATCCGCAGGTTAAGACGCGCCCGCATTGCAAAGCAAAAGGTGGAGATTTATAAGCCTTCTTTGGATAAGCGTTATCATGAAAAGAATATCGTATCGCATGATTCGCGTGAGCTGCAGGGTGTTCCAGTGGAGTCATCACAGCAGATTCTTTTACATGCGGGAGGAACAGAAGTCATCGGTATTGACGAAGCGCAATTCTTTGATGACGGATTAGCCGATGTTTGCGAAGCCCTTGCAAATAAAGGCATGCGGGTTATCGTTGCAGGGCTGGATATGGATTATCTCGGCAAACCCTTCGGACCGGTGCCGCAGTTGCTTGCCGTTGCAGAGTACGTTACTAAAGTTCATGCGATCTGCATCCGCTGCGGAAACTTAGCGCATTATTCCTTCCGCACGGCTGATAGTCCTTCACGGATTTTGCTTGGTGAACAGGAAAGTTACTTACCGCTGTGCCGTTCATGTTTTAATGAGGAGATGGAAAAAAAGTAATTACCAAAAAGCAAATAGCCAATTACCAACGGCTCAATGAAGTACACCATACAAGATATCGCTAAAGTTGTAAGGGGCAAACTGCACCTGCAGGACGAAGTCGCTATTGAAATCGAGCATCTTCTTACTGACAGCCGTAAAATAATTTCTCCCGGTACTTCTTTATTCTTTGCAATCATAGGTGTGCGGCATGACGGGCACCGTTTTATTGACGAGCTTGTCCGCAGCGGAGTAAAGAATTTCGTTGTCTCTCACTATTCAGGAAAAAAATATGCTTCGTCCGGCTGCAACTTTATTGTGGTTGATGATGCGCTTGTCGCTATGCAGCGGCTTGCTGCGCATCACCGCATGCAGTTTGACATTCCCGTTATCGGTATTACGGGTAGCAACGGCAAAACCATTATCAAAGAGTGGCTATATCTTTTGCTCCGCAACGAATACAATATTGTCCGAAGCCCAAAGAGTTATAACTCGCAGGTTGGTGTTCCGCTTTCGGTGTGGCAGATGAATGAAAACCATACGCTCGGCATTTTTGAAGCAGGTATTTCAAAAGCGGGCGAAATGGAAAAGCTTGCGACTATTATCCAACCTTTACTGGGAATTTTTTCAAACATCGGGCAAGCGCATGACGAGAACTTTAAAGACCACTCCCGGAAAATCCTCGAGAAGCTTCGCCTGTTCTCTTCGGCAGAAAAAATTATTTACTGTAAAGATTATTTAGAAATCGTCAATGAAATTCCGCATGCTGATTTTCTTAAAGCAGGAGTAAAGTTTTTTTCATGGTCGAAAAAATCGAAGGCAGATTTGCAGGTTACCAAAACAACACGGCAGGGAAGTGAGACCATCATACAAGCAATATATGATAACCGCTTTTGTGAGATAGCCATTCCCTTCACCGATGAAGCATCGGTAGAAAACAGTGTGCATTGCTGGGCTGTCATGCTGCACTTTGGCTATGAACAGGGTCTGATTGCCGAGCGCATGCAACTGCTGACACCTGTCGCTATGCGCCTTGAACTCAAAGAAGGTATCAACAACTGCTCGGTGATCAACGATAGCTACAATTCCGACTTAGGCTCATTGAGCATTGCACTCGACTTCCTCAACCAGCAGCAGCAGCATCCCAAAAGGACCATAATCCTTTCAGACATATTACAGAGCGGAAAAAATGAAGAGCAGTTGTATAAGGAAGTATCATCACTGCTTAAAAGCAAAAACGTGCATCGCCTTATTGGTATCGGGGAAAGTATTTCTCGCCAGGAAAATAATTTTTCAGTCGACAAAAAGTTTTACGCCAACACGGATGATTTTATTTCCGACTTCGCTTCACTGCGTTTCACCGATGAAACAGTGCTGCTCAAAGGCGCGCGCCCGTTCGGTTTTGAACGCATCAGCAAACTCCTCCAGCAAAAGAGCCACGAAACGGTTTTCGAAATAAACCTCAACGCCATCACCCATAACTTTAACTATTTCCGTTCGCGGCTGAAGCCGTCAACAAAAATTATGTGCATGGTAAAGGCGTTTTCCTACGGCAGCGGCAGCTACGAGATTGCCAGCATGTTGCAGTACAATAAAGCTGACTACCTTGCCGTAGCGTATACCGATGAAGGCGTAGAGCTGCGTAAAGCCGGAATCTCCATGCCCATCATGGTTATGAACCCGGAGCTGCAGGGCTTCGAGACCATGCTTACTTACCGCCTCGAGCCGGAGATTTACAACTTCCGTTTGCTCAACCGCCTTAGCGAAGTGCTTATTAAAATGCTGCCTGCTAAAGCTTCGTTTCCTGTTCACGTCAAGGTAGACACCGGCATGCATCGTTTGGGCTTCAACAAGGAAGAGCTCAACGAGCTTATTGTGCGGCTCAAGAACGTAAAGCGCATCAAAGTGCAGTCCGTCTTCTCGCACCTGGTGGCAAGCGAAGATGCCGCGCAAGATGATTTTACCCAGCATCAAATTCACGAGTTCGATTTTATGTGCAAAGAAATCACGCGACAGCTTGGCTATCCGGTTACTCGGCATCTGCTCAACTCGGCAGGAAGCGTGCGTTTTGCTGAGGCGCAGTACGATATGGTGCGGCTCGGCATCGGGCTGCACGGCATTGCCGCCACGCCAGCCGAGCAAAAGCACCTGCTCAATACGGGCACGCTTAAGACCACCATTTCGCAAATCAAAAATGTGCCAGCCGGTGACAGCATCGGCTACAACCGCATGTCCGTGGTAAAGCGTGACTCGCAGATTGCCACCGTGGCTATCGGTTATGCCGATGGGCTGGACAGGCGGCTCGGCTACGGCAAGGGAAAAATGATGGTGATGCCTGCCGATGGTGCCGAAGGCGCGTTTGCTCCCACCATCGGAAGCATCTGCATGGACATGACCATGCTCGATGTCACCGATGTGCCCGCCCGCGAAGGCGATGAAGTCATTGTGCTGGGCGATGCCTACTCAGTCATCGACATGTCGCGCGACTTAAACACCATCCCCTACGAAATCCTCTGCAGCATCTCGCAACGAGTGAAGCGAGTGTATTTTCATGAGTGAAAAATATTAAGGAAGCAACCTTCTGTAACTCTCACTTCCTCTCGTCCCGCTTTCCGTTCGCAGGAGCTCACTTCAATCGGGCTTAGTTATCATCTTCTGGAATTCTTACGAACTTTTTGTGTTGCATGTCTCCAACGACTTTAAGGACTCTAGCGACACAATTATTAGTGTCTCACAAAACCTACGCGCAGCATTGTCAAGAAAAAAACCATATCACCCCTACGGGGTTTCATATTCAAAGGACAAGGCGTTACTATAAATATGTCGCCCCTTCGGGGCTTAATAACTCAAATGCAACAATAAAATTTTCAAGCTCGAAGGGCTGAAATGTTAGTAGCCCCGCCCTTTAGGGCGGGGTAAACAATCCCACAAAACCATCCCCTCTCCTAGTAGGAGAGGGGTTAGGGAGTGAGGTATTTGAAAGGGGCTGTAAAAATAAAGTGCAACATATTTGCACTTTATGTGTTCTGTTTTGTTATTATTGCAAAATGGTATTATCAAGAAAAGAAAAACAATCGTATCTCCCGGAAAATTTATTCTTTCTGCGCAAACAGAAAGGCAAAACACTTGAAGAGATGGCAGAACTGCTTTCGCTCAAAGGAAAATCTTCCTATAAAGCATACGAAGACGGACGTGCATTGCCGGACATACATAAGCTGTTAAAGCTTGCGTCATTTTTTGATGTTGCTGTAGCCGACCTGGTTTACCAGGATATTGAAAATTTTAAAGACAAAAAAATTGAAGACCAAACACTGTTTGAAGTTCTGAAAGTACCGGTTAAAGCTGCAGCAGGTTATGCACGAAGCTTTGGCGATAGTTCTTATATCAAAAGATTAGAGACGATAAAAATTCCTTATAAACCATATGGTATCGCAAGAGCGTTTGGTATATCGGGAGATTCCATGGAGCCTGAAATTCCTAATGGCGTAACAGTAATAGGAGTTAAAATTAACAGTAGAGAAATTCGCGACAACCAATCATACGTTGTCGTAACTACCGAAGGAGTTCAGTGTAAAAAAATCAGAGTCGACAAGAAGAATAGTATTATCTACTTAATCTCAAGAAATGAAAACTATCCACCAACTCATATGAGTACAAATGATGTAAGTGAAATCTGGGAAGTATGGAAAATCTTATACACCTAAACTCTGACAGGAAATGTGTTGGAATAATCCCGAAGGGATTCTCCGGCTGCTGCAATCACTCACTCCGCAGGAGTGAAATGTTGTTAATTTATTCATCTATTCTACGAAATAAACCTTCATTCAATGCACCATTTCTACTTTGCCGGAATTCCATGTACTTCAGAAATATAGTGGAATAATCATTATAATTCTTGAATGTATTTTGTGCTAAGGTTTCTTCAGGTAACTCTAGAGCTAAAAAATGATATTCATTAATCTCATCTGTTGTCTTATTGATTTTCCAACAAGACGTTCCAAAAATAATATAGCGATAAGCCTCAGAAGAACTTAGGTATATATTTTTATATCCTAAATGAACCATGCAGATACAGAAATTATCAAGGAGCGATTTTAAATTCTTAATTTTTGTCTCTTGCCAGAAAAGCTTGAACAGTTCATATTCGGTTCTAAATATTAACCATTTCAAAGGGATAGAATATTTCCCCTCTATAAAACACGCCAAGAAAAAAATTTCTTGAAAGTTGGAATTAATAATTGCTTGAAAGATACTGTGCTGTCTAAGTAAGCCGTATAAATCTATTACTCTGCCTTTAGACTTGAAAAAATTCTCCACATCCTTTCCAATGAGATTGACAAAT
Organism: Bacteroidetes bacterium 2013_40CM_41_45; assembly: GCA_002215675.1. Lineage (GTDB taxonomy): Bacteria > Bacteroidota > Bacteroidia > AKYH767-A > 2013-40CM-41-45 > 2013-40CM-41-45. Next base: position 18,627 of record NGFH01000011.1, read on the forward strand.
TGTAATCCTTTTACCTTTTTTACATAAGCTTTACTTTTATCTTTAATGATGTCTTCAAAAAAGGAAAAATAATCTTTCAGTCCAACTGTTTGCCAGACAATGTGATCCTTATGAACTAATGAATCATCACCTTCAATTGGAGTAACATTTAAGTTTTGTAAATACTTAGGTCCTTTCTTTTTCTTGTTAGGTTTTTTGCTTTGTGCAATATGGCGGTCTATGTAAGAATCTAAAAACTTATCATTTTTACTAATTGCGCTTGCTTGATTTGTAAATAGAGTTGTTATTTCTACTCCAACTTTTTTATTATTACTCTTATCAATTAGTATAAAATCAGGAGTTTCATCCTCTATAAGAGCGGCTGCAATTGACTCTTTCGTATAAACGCTAAAAAGTATTTCTTTTTCGTCATTTTTTTTGCTCATACCAATGCAAGTAGTACTATTCCAAGACTAAAGGCTGGGGGTATTTCGTAAAAAAGATATATCAGAGAGAAACGCATGAAATTTACTGATCAATTGGAAAATCTGGAGATTCAGTTGCATTAGTTCACCATGATTAATGGATTCAATAATTTCTAACTGAAATTTTGCGTCAGAATCTTTATGTGCAATAACATTATGTCTAATGTACTTTATCGTCTTTTCATTAGTTTTTCTGAACTCACGTAAATCATAAAGTATCTTTTGGAATGTTTCATCTTCTTGTTTGGTTTTAATCATTGATGAAATTGCCTCATGAAATTCTTTATTCATTAAGCTTGTAATTCCATTCATGAATTCATAAAGTGTCAGTGCAAATACACGCGAGTTAAAATTAAGTTCCCAAGATAGATCCGCATGAAAATAGCGTTTCAAAATCACACCAAAATCCATTTGAGAAATCAGTGTAAACTGTGCAACGTTTAATAGTGCAATTTTTTTTGCATCGCTATTCAATTCATATTCTTTACGTTTCCCTTTTATTGAGTTCAGAGTTAACAGTGCTTGCTCCATGCTACGGTCGGAAGATTGTTCTATTTGCTTTACAAGATCCTCTGGCATAACGTCTGTAAGCTTATTCGATATCATTTTGTTAGAGTAAAACTTTATTTACCAAAAATACCGTTTCTCCCAAAACAAAAAAGCCTCGAATGCGAGGCTTTAAACATTTCACTTTTCGGAGTGAGTTGGTCTTAATTAATGGTTAGATGAATCTCGCTTAGCTCTTTTCCTATTTCGTTTAACCCTTCAATTATTTTTTCTGTTTGTTGTGTAGAAGGTTTTTTTCTGCCCTGCACATATTGAGAAAGTAATGTAGGATTCATGCCTATTCTTTCAGCAAGAAACTTTGCATTAATCACACGATAGTATTGAAAGAACTGTTTCAAATCTATTTCCAAAGCAATTTGTTTCGGAGATATTTTTCTTCCCTCATCTTCAAAATAAAAGTTAAGAGCTTCAAGAATATTTTTCTTGAGTTCTGCAAATGTTTTTCCGGTTGTGTAAACTTCGTGGTCTTGAGCAAAAGCTGAAAAACCAGTACGCGTTTTTTCAACTATTACCTTTATGTTTTTGTCTTTTATCACCTTTTGATATTAGCCATTTTTAAAATCTTTTTTTCTAATCCTTTGCCGACTTCTTGTGAGCCGTGCAATGGGAACACTATTATTTTCCCAGACGCATGTTTCATTTTTACATGCGAACCTTTTTGCGATACCGGAGTCCAACCATGTTGAATTAGCAGCCGGTACAGTTCATTGGATTTCATGTTTCAGTGATTTCTGTTTTTTTGTTTTGAGTTTTCATAACCATAAGATTTTCATTAATCTGTCACTCCCACCCGACAGACAATGGGTGCATATATACTTACCGCATATATTTCTGCAAAGGTAAATAATTATTTACCTGAAGTCAAGAAAAATCTTTCTTTTTTATAGGGTTTATAGCCTTCCAGTACCTAAACCCGATTGAGGGAGCTCCGCGACCTGAAAGCGGGCAGGGAGGGGGTGAGAATTACCTCCGGTTTGTTTCCAAAAAATTATCATTTCTCCTCGTATTTTGTGGAACGTAAATTTATTCTACATTTGCGTCCCCTTTAAAAAATCAGTCATCAATCAATAAGAAGTAAAAAAGTGGCTAAAATCAGTTATAAAACCGTTTCGGCTAATAATAAAACGGTAGACAAAAAGTGGCTTTTAGTGGATGTTGCCGGGCAACCGCTGGGAAGAATCACTTCATTTATAGCAGGTCGCCTGCGCGGCAAGCATAAAACCAACTATACTCCTCATGTGGATTGCGGGGATAATGTGGTGGTTATTAATGCCGAAAAAGTAAAGCTTACGGGAAAAAAAATGTCGGACAAACAGTATATTTCCTATACCGGCTATCCGGGCGGTCAGCGTTTTGCAACGCCTAAAGAGCTTCTGCAAAAACACCCCGAAAGAATTATTGAATATGCCGTGAAAGGAATGCTTCCCAAGAATCGTTTGGGGCGCGTAATGTTCACCAACCTGCATGTTTATACCGGCACCGAGCATCCTCATGCCGCTCAAAAACCGGAAACGGTTTCTCCCAACTAATCTTCATATTAAAAAATTATAAATGGAAGTAACAAGTAAAATACAAGGAACCAGGTCCACCACAAAGGATGGAATAGTTCACACCATAGGAAGAAGAAAAACTTCAGTCGCCCGCGTTTACGTTAAGAGCGGTGGCGGACAAATTACCGTCAACCAAAAGGACTACAAAAATTATTTCCCTACTCCGCAGCTTCAGAATATTCTGAACCAGGCGCAGCAGACTGTAAATGTTGCCGAGCAGTACGATGTAACCGTTACTGTTGAAGGCGGTGGCATCACCGGGCAGGCAGAGGCAATCCGCCTCGGCATAAGCCGCGCACTGGTCATCATTAATCCTGAAAACAAACCGGCACTTAAATCAAAAGGATTCATTACACGCGACTCACGCATGGTGGAACGCAAAAAGCCGGGACAGAAAAAAGCACGCAAGCGCTTCCAGTTCAGCAAACGTTAATCTTCAAAATTTATATTAACCAGAAACAAGAAACCAGTAACCCGAAACCTAATGCCCATAGTTGAATACCAAACCCTGCTTGATTCCGGAGCGCACTTCGGACATATGAAAAGCAAATGGAACCCTCGCATGGCTCCTTACATTTTTATGGAAGCCAAAGGAATCCATATCATAGACCTGAATAAAACCATCGCCAAGATGGAAGAAGCAGCTGCTGCATTAAAGCAGATTGCCAAGTCGGGAAAGAAAATATTATTCGTTGCCACCAAGAAGCAGGCAAAGGATGTGATGACTGCAAGCGCCCAGAAAACAGGAATGCCTTACATCACCGAGCGCTGGCCGGGCGGAATGCTTACCAATTTCTCCACCATCCGCAAGTCGGTGAAGAAGATGAACAGCATTGAGAAAATGAAAACAGACGGAACGTTTGACAACATCTCCAAGAAAGAGCGCCTTCAGCTGACACGTATGAAACTGAAAATGGAAAAGTTCCTTGGAAGCATTTCAGACTTGAACCGTCTTCCGGCTGCATTGTTTGTGGTCGACATCAAGAAAGAACACATTGCAATTGCTGAGGCGAGAAAGCTTAACATACCTACCATTGCGATTACCGATACCAATACGGACCCGACCACTGTTGATTTCCCAATCCCGGCAAACGATGATGCAACCAAAGGCATTACGGTGATTGTTGAAGCGCTCTCCAGGGCGATTGAAGAAGGTCTTGCTGAAAGAAAGACAGACCGGGAAATGGATAAAGACCGTGAAGGAGGAGAAGAGGGGGAAACAACAGACGCAATGAAAGAATTTGTTGTGGATGAGGACGAAGAAGTTGTAAAAGTAGTTGCTCCGAAAAAAGCACCCCGTGGCGCTAACCTACGTCCCCGTAGAGGCGGAAGTGCCGGTGGCGCAAGGAAACCGGGAGGGAATAATTGATTAGTTAATTAAGGTAACTAAGTTAATTGAGGTAATTAGGGAAAAGATTTTTAACTTAATTGACTTAATTATCTCAATCAACTCAATTAACTTCTAAATTAGAATTACTAAAGTAAAATAGAAAGAACATACATGAGTACATTAACCATAACATCAGCCGATGTAAATAAGCTGCGCCAGCAAACCGGTGCCGGCATGATGGATTGCAAAAAGGCGCTGATGGAAGCCAACGGTGACTTTGAAGCCGCTATTGACTACCTGCGCAAAAAAGGACAGAAGGTTGCTGCAAACCGTTCGGACAAAGAAGCAAAAGAAGGATATGTTTACGCACGCACCACCGCAGACGGAAAACGCGGAGCTATTATCATGATCAACTGCGAAACCGATTTTGTTGCCAAGAACGATGACTTTATAAAATTGGGAGAGTCTATTCTCAACGTTGCTTTGGAAAAAAATCCGAAGAGTGTTGACGATTTGAAAGCCCAGGTTCTTGATGGAAAAACCATTACAGATTTGCTCTTCGACCAGATTGGAAAAATTGGGGAGAAGATTGAGCTTTCAAAATATGAATCGCTGGAAGCGGCTAAAGTGGTTGTGTACAATCACCCGGGAAACAGGCTTTCTACTGTTGTAGCGTTTAATGCTGTTTCAGTCAGTGACGAAACAGGAAAAGATGTTGCTATGCAAGTGGCAGCAATGGCTCCCGTTGCTGTTGACAAAGACGATGTTGACAAAACCATGCTGGAGCGCGAATTGGAAATAGGCAGGGAGCAGGCGCGCAACGAAGGCAAACCTGAAGCAATGATTGAAAAAATTGCACAGGGAAAACTGAACAAGTTTTACAACGAGAGCACGTTGCTGAACCAGACCTTTATCAAAGACGAAAAGAAAACGATTCGCCAGTTGCTGAAGGACACTGACCCGGCATTGACGGTAACAGCATTCAGGAGATATAAGTTAGGAAACTAAGAATAGAAAAGAGAGAGACAAAATGTTCTCTCTTTTTTTTTGTAGTTTTCGTGCGGAAAAACGCAAGGTGACGAACATAGATATACTTGTAGACAAGATTATTCCTTATCCCGCTGACCATTCGCACCGAAATGGATTCAATAATGAGCCAATCATTGACGGACTCTCTTCTGAAGAGAAAATTCAAGTTGAGAATGCTCTTTTAAATAAGCTAAACGAACATCCACAGGACCTTCTTATTGTTGAGGCTTTGGCTTACATGAAATCTGAAAAATCTCTTAAACGACTTCATGGACTTTTAGAAGAAGCAAAAAGAGTTCAGGCTAAAATAATTATTGCATCTTGCATATATGAAATATCAAAGGAAGACAGAATGCGAGAAATAGTATACGAGGGAGCAAAGACAATTACAGAAAAATATAGCTTAATAGGAATGCTCTATTACATGGCAAAAATGAGAGACACAAGAATTAATGAGCTTATTGTAGAACATTCAAAGAGCGCTGACTATTTGATTTCATACAATGCAAAAAGATATCTTGGATTGTTCAATAAAGTCCTATAACATATAACTAATAACGTATAATCTAACACATGAAATACAAACGCATCCTTCTCAAACTCAGCGGTGAATCGCTCATGGGCGATAAGCAATTTGGTATTGACAATAAAAAATTATCGGAGTATGCCGAAGAAATAAAAGCGGTAGTTGATAAGGGAGTGCAGGTTGCTGTTGTTATAGGAGGAGGAAATATTTTTCGTGGAGTTCAGCCGGACAGCGATGGCGAAGTGATTGACCGCGTTCAGGGCGATTACATGGGAATGCTTGCCACAGTAATCAACAGCATGGCGTTGCAGAGTGCGCTGGAACACATAGGCATTAACACCCGGTTGCAGTCAGCCATAAAGATGGAGCAGATTTGCGAGCCGTACATCAAGCGAAGAGCTGTAAGGCATTTGGAAAAGGGTAGGGTAGTCATCTTCGGTGCTGGAACAGGTAATCCGTATTTCACAACCGACACGGCTGCATCGCTGCGCGCAATAGAAATAAGCGCTGATGTGATTCTGAAAGGCACACGCGTAGACGGTATTTATTCTGCCGACCCTGAAAAAGATTCTTCAGCCACAAAATATTCTACCATCACTTTTGACGAGGTTTATAAAAAAGGGCTTCGTGTTATGGACCTTACTGCCTTCACACTTTGTAATGAAAACAAGCTGCCTATTATTGTTTTCGATATGAATAAAAAGAACAACCTGGTGAAAGTAATAAGTGGTGAACAGGTAGGAACCTTGGTGGAAGTATAGTCCCTAAAAAATTGGTAGTGTTTCAGTTTAAATAGCTTAGTGAAACTTAGTGACTTAGTGACTTAGTGTCTTTGTGGCTAATCTTTTAATGTTTCTTGCCACCAAGTCACAAAGACACCAAGAAAGCACAAAGAAAAAAATCAAAGTCCATTATCTAAATGATGCGCTTTATTTATATCTGCTCACTCAACTCCAGCCACCTGAAAGATTTTTCATCCAGCAAATTAATCACCTCTTGGTACCTTTTACCCCACTGTGTCAGTTCATCATTCCCGCCCAAACCTGAGTTCAATTTCTCATTCAGCTCTTGTTTTTCCTCTTCCAATGCAGCCATCTCTTTCTCCAACAGCTCCAATTCAAACTTTTCCTTGAAGCTCAGTTTTCTTTTCTCCTCTGCTTTTTTCTCCGCAATCTTTACGGCAGACTTTTCATTTTTCTGCTTCTGCTCCTCAGCTTTCTCCTGTGCCTCTTTCTTTTCCCTCCATTCAGAATACGTTCCGTTAAAGTCAGCCACCTTACCGTCTCCTTCAAAAACAAAAAGATGGTCCACCAGCTTATTCATAAAATAGCGGTCGTGTGAAACAACCAGCAGGCAACCCTTATAATTCAGGAGAAATTCTTCAAGGATATTCAGTGTAATTAAATCAAGGTCATTGGTAGGCTCGTCCAGTATAAGGAAGTTCGGATTTTTTATCAGCACGGTCAGCAGATACAACCTTCTTTTTTCTCCACCGCTCAGCTTCGACACAAATGTATATTGCATCTCAGGCGCAAACTGAAACCTCGTCAGGAAAGACGAAGCCGTCACCTTTGATCCGTCTGCCATAGTAATTACATCGGCAATTTCCTTCACCACTTCAATCACTCGCTTGTCATCCTTCAGCTTTATTCCCTGCTGGGAATAGTAACCGAAGATGACCGTATCGCCCACATTTATCTTTCCTGAATCAGCCGGTTCAAGTCCGGTGATAAGATTGAGGAACGTAGTTTTCCCCGAACCATTCTGTCCAACGATACCAATCCGTTCGCCCGTTTTAAAAGTATAATCGAAGCCCTTCAGTAGTTTCAAATCACCATAACCCTTATACACCTTTTTCATTTCAAGCACTTTGCCGCCAATGCGGTTCATCTTAATGTCCAGTGAAAGCGTTTCCTCCTTCTTCTTTCCCCCGGCCTTCTCCTTTAAATCCTCAAACGCTTCAAGCCTGGCTTTGCTCTTAGTACGTCTCGCCTTCGGCATCCTGCGAACCCATTCCAGCTCTGTGCGCATAAGGTTACGTGCCTTATCCGTTTCGCGACTTTCATTGAATTCCCGTTCAGCTTTCTTCTTAACAAAATAAGAATAATTGCCCTGGTAGGAATATAAATCCCCGTTTTCAATTTCAATTATTTCATCACATAAATTATCGAGAAAGTAACGGTCGTGAGTGACTAAGAGCAATGTCATGGACGATTGCGAAAGAAACTCCTCCAGCCATTCCACCATGTCAATATCCAGGTGGTTGGTCGGCTCATCGAGCAAAAGAAAATCTGGCTGGTCAATCAGCGCATGCGCCAGCGCAAGCCGTTTTATCTGTCCGCCCGAAAGCTCTTTTATCTTTTGGTCGAAATTATGAATGCGAAAAGTAGAAAGCACTTGCTTGATGCGCGATTCATAATCCCATGCATTCGATTCATCCATGCGCGCAGTCGCCAGCTCAAGTTCGGTTTGAAGTTTGAAGTTTGAGGTTTGAGGTTGATGGTCCCTGCTCATCTCGTATTCAGCAAGGCAGCGTTCGTATTCGCGAACGACTTTGAGAATTGGAAGGTCAGAATGAAAAGCCGATTCAAACACCGTGCTCTCAGGCGGAAATACAGGATTCTGGTCCAGGTACGAAACGCGAATATCCTTTCTAAGCGTCACCTTGCCACGGTCAGGTACATCCTGCCCCACCAGTATCTTCATCAGCGTGCTTTTGCCGGTGCCGTTTTTAGCAACCAGCGCCACCTTCTGCCCCTGCTCTATTCCAAAGCTGATGCCCTCAAACAAAATTTTCTCCCCATAATTTTTTGACAGATTTTCAACTGAAAGCAGATTCATGTGGTGAAGATATACTTCGCAAAAAAACCAGAAAGCCCACCATTTAAATGGTGGGCTGGTGTTTGTTGCTCCCCCTATAATACGATTCTCGAACCAATTCAAGCACGATTTGTTGAAAATTTATGAATTAAAACCATTTTTGGAGGTGCGAATGATAGATTTCCCTCGTGTTGGTTATTAAACTACAAGTTTGTATCCCACGCCCACAACCGTATAAATTGTATCCTCGCCAAGTTTTTTTCGGATGTGCCGTATATAAACATCAATGGAACGGGCGCCTGATTTTATTTCACGATTCCAGATAGCATTGGAAATTTCGCTACGGGTAAAAACTTTTCCCGGCTTTGATGCAAGGAGAATGAGCAATTCAAATTCTTTACGTGGAAATGTGAATGATTTTTCGTCTTTAAAAACAAGGTAACTTTCTTTGTCAACAAAAAATTTACCGTTCTGTACTTGTCCGTTCATGCCGATAATATCTTTCATACAGAATCGAAAAATATTCTAAGAGCGTAAACACAAGTTTAAGTAAATGTAAAACTTGTATTAAAAGTAGGGGCGCGTCAAGGGTACTGTGAGTTTAAATTTTAACGTAAATTTAATATGTCAATGCTTAAATCTAAAAAAACCCCCCGCAAGGGAGCGGGACGGTTGGGGAAAAGGCAAAAAGAAAAATTACCGGATAACTGATATTCTTGTTGATTGTGTTTCACCCCCTGAATTAATATGGACTATATATAATCCGCTTTCAAATTGCGACAGGTTAAGATTAACTTTATGGGGGCCGGACAGATATTCTGAGGGGTTGGTTTCATAAATTGTTTTCCCTGTAATGTCATGTACCGAAATAGTGAGCTGGCTTTTCACAGCAAGAGAAAATTCAATCACAGCATTTTCGGTTACAGGGTTAGGATAAACACGTGTTACGATTTTATTATAATCTGCATCCGCGATTCCGCTGGGAATACAATCGACTATTTTCACGGAACATACATCGCCATTCAAATAAGCAATCACAGAACTTAAATCAGAGGCGCAAAACTGCGCGCCTGTAAGATTGGTAAAGCGAACTTTTACCAGGGGCGTATCGTTCGTAATTGTTTGCAGACTGTATGAAGTATAATAGAGTGTGGTGTCAATCGCAAGGTTCGAGGTAATTTGTAAATAACCTGCCAGCTTTATAATAGTGTCAAAAACGAAATCTGTTGTATTATACTTCATAGAAAAGTCAACTGCATTAATCGTATCATTTGATATAAAGTAAACGGGAAACTCAACATACCCACTTGCTTCAATTGCGTTTGACAAATCAAATACCACGGAATCCTGGGCATCTATAGTATTTATATCTCTTGATGCATCCTGAGCAAAAGTGACGCTTCCGGTAAAAAGAATTATCAATGCGAGTATATATTTTTTCATGTGATTTGATTTTGATGTTGCAAAACTGCACGGATTAATCACAACGGGTGTAATCCGTGAATTATGATTGTATTAACTTTATGTAACAACAAAGCCCACCGTTTAAACGATGGGCTTTGCTTATACAGGAATTTTTACTTTTGAATTACAACTTTTTTGACGGATATAAAGTTCTCGCTTGAAACTTTGAGCATGTAAACACCGCTTGACAGATTTGCAGTATTGATTTCACGCTTTTGGTTTGCATATATCAGGGTGTTTGCAGCCACTTCGCTTCCCGACATATCGAGCAATTGTACGTTTGCATCTTCAGATACTATAACATTCAGCATGTCGGTTGCAGGATTCGGGAAGAGGGTAACCATGTTGTCCGTGTTCAGACCTAAAGCAACACCAACTCTTTCTCCGTTAACGTAAGCTTCGAGAGAATTTAAATCGGCCGTTGTGATTTGTCCTGTTGTATTGAAGCGGACAGAAAGCACCGGCTTGCTTGTTTCATATTTCTGCAAGCTGTACGATGTGAAGCGGAAGGTCTTGTCATTTGCATTATAGTTTGCCAATGACTCGATGTGGCCGGTATGGTCAATAACAGAGTTCAGTGAAAGCTTCGACTCGTTAAACTTCATTGCAAAGTCAAGAGCATTAACATCGCTGCCGTACTGAATTGAAACAGGAACATCAACATAACCATTTCCTACAACTGCTTTGGTGATATCAAATATTACACGGTCGGTGCCGTTTTCGCGGAACAAATTGTTTGGCAATGCAGTAGCAAAGTTGCCGTTCACGTCTCCTAACAGAATGCCTTTGTAAGTTTCGGTTACAAGAATGGCGCAGTTGCCGGATGTGTCAGCGCTTGAAGAGGGCAGCGAAACACAGAACGGAACCTGTGGAACCCTGAATTTAGAATATCCAACTCCATCATCAAAAGGATACGTGGTAGATATAAGGTATCCCGTGTTGGTATTGACTGTTGTGTTATCAATAAACAGCCAATCTTTTGATAGTGGTCCGAGCGGATTACCCGAAGCATCGTAGTTCCAATCCTGCCTGTATTCAGGGAGAATCAAAACGGTTCTCTGGTTGATTTGCGAAAGGTCGCCTGCGCTTACAACTCCGTCAGTATTCACATCCATAGCAATCATCTGGAACACGGTAGGAAGGAATGCCAGGTCATTAACCAACACCCTCCTGGTAAGGAATGCATCGAAGCCGTTTACAACAGGCTGAACGCTGGTGGCAGGCGTGATGTCTTTCTTGATGCTGATTTTGGGTCCGTTATTTATATCATAAACAAAATCACCATTTACATCGGGCTGCACAGCAACTGCAGATTGATTTCCGCAAGCATTGTCCGTACCATAAATATTTGTAATCAAATGCTGGCTCGGGATAGCGGAATTATATGTGATTGGACTGTTGTTGAACCAGAACCTGAGCTTTCCACCAAAAGAAGTATCGCGGAAGGTTGAATAAGTGCCCAGGTCAGCCGGAACTGATGCTACACCTGTGATATAACTTTCCTGCAATGATTGAATGGATATATGGGTTGTATCAACATTGGCAAAACTTCCTGTCTTGGTAAACTCAACACAGAAAATATTTCCTACTCCGTGAAATTCAGAGTTTGCGGGAGCACTGCCGTTAAAGAACAATGAAATGTAGACAAGCCCGTTTGCTGCGTCAACGTTATTGATGACATCAACGTGAGAAGGATTGACCAAATCATTATCTACAGTAACAACACCGGTGGGGGTAACTTTAGTATTGTCATAATGCATAACCACATCGTATCCTATAACATTATTTACAGTATCACGTGCTTCCACAGATAAACAGAAATTGCTGGGAACACAAGTATTGCTTGCAGAAACAACTCCATAAGCAAGTGCATTCGGGTCAGAGACGGTGATGGTTACAATAGCAGAGGTTGCCTGTGCATTATTATTATCAGTTGCTCTTGCCTTTAATTGACGTGAACCAAAAGGCGCACCGCTTACCCAGCTGAAATTGAAAGGACCGGGAGCAAGTACGGTTCCCACAACAACATTATCAACCAGGAATTCTACCTGGGCAACTGTGCCATCGGGGTCGTTTGCATTAGTGGTAATGTTTACAGCTGCGGGAGCAACATATGGAGTTCCGTTGGCGGGAGCAGTAATGCTGATGGTAGGTGCAATGTTATTGCCAACTGTAAAATTAATCTGGCCTGAAGTAGTCTGGCCAAAACTATTGTCAGTAGCTACTGCTGTAAAATTATGTGAGCCAACGCTTGTACCTGTAACAACAAAATTATAGTTAGGTCCGCCGGTTGTTAAAGAATCATACGGTGTGCCGTCACGTTTCAAAACAACTTTAGAAATAGTGCCGTCAGCATCGGTAGCATTAACTGTAACATTAATGGTTGCAGGGAAAATATAACTGGAATTATTAGCGGGAGCAGTAATGCTTACCACCGGAGGAGTGTTGGGCACGCCATAGGTTCCTGTAAGGAAAGGCTGAGTAATTTCAGAGCCAACAGGACTTGAAGCCACGTAATTCTGAACTCCTGCACTTGGGGTTCCAATCTGAGCATTCAATTCAAAATGGAAAATTCCGGTAGTTGTAAACTGTCCGATTAATATGCGATTAGCAGCAGTAGGACCAACTGCGCCACCTAACGCAGCAACTGAGCCATTAGCTGTACTGAAGAATTGCGGTCCGGCTACAGTGTTGGTAGCATCCAGAATTCCAAGGTCACCGTTACCCGTATTGTTGATACCAACAAACGTAACAGCAACAGGAGAGCCGGGAATCATACCATCATTAGCTAACAAGCTGGCGGTATTACCAATGTTGATGGGCCCTGTAGTTGACGGGTCATTGTTCTGAAGAATAGGTCCGCCAATTCCTGAAGCAGGGATATTACCCGGTGAACCATCCGTATCTTCCGTTTTAAATACACCAACTCTTCCACCTGCAGCTCCGCCAACTGAAAAATAAGAATCGAGCAAGGCAGCGCTCTTACGCATATTAGCAGCACTTGCCGTTGGAGAGGTTGCTCCCGAATTTTCGTCATTGAAGAATTTAGTAGTTGTATTCACCAACAACGTGTGGCCCGGTACTCCATACAATGCCTGGAAGTTATAGCCCGGAAGCATTACTGCCCATAACCTATAGGTAACTGAACCAACAGGAAGAACACCACTGCCATTAGCTGCGCTTCCAATGGAGTCAGCTGCGGTTGATACGTAGTATTTTTCTACTACGATATTTGTAAGCCCTTGTTGGGCGCCGGCCATTGCCGCAATCAGGAAAAGGGCAAAGCCAATTAAAATCTTTTTCATATTATTTCTTGTTTTATATTTGTTAAGATTTATTTTTCATTTTATTGATTAGAGATATGATGTCGTATATCATATCTCTAATTTTTTTTGTGACTATTGGCAAGATTGATTGAACTGTCCGAGTAACTGGAGGAAGTCAACATTATTTGTAACGCCATCACCGTTAAGGTCTGTTGGGCAAGGTTGAAGCCCGGTAACAGCATTTAATAATGTAGTGTATGTCCAGCCCGATAACCAGTTTTGGCCACTGCTTGCAAATGCACCTCTATAGGGAGCAGCAGTGTAGAATCCATCAGCAGGAGCAGAAGGACAACCCGCAGTTGAAAGTGCAGGATTGGGAATTGCATCAATTCTGTGAGAGATAGCATTGGTTGTATTGTTTACCGTGAAGGTGTAATCAAAACCCGGAACAGTTAAAACAGCGATGTTTTTATCTGTGGTATAAAACTGCGCCGTGTCAGATGTAACTACATTTGCCGGATTGCTGCCAACTGTAATAGGATTTGTAACGTTGACCAGGGTATTACATTTAAACTTTAAGCTGTTTGTAGAATTGCCGCCTGTGTTTGCCCAGTTGTGATATGCTTCACTGGGAACTCCGTTGACTGTTGCCGCAACAGCATTTCTGGTACCGAGGGATTTCACCATGTTGAATCCGTTTTTCCAAAAAGCGAAAACAGAATTATAAACTTCGCCTTCGGTCATTTCTTTAGCATTCATTGCCGCAATTGAACTATTATCACTGGTAAGCACTGTTTTGCTGTTTCCAATCATGGTCGTATTGTAAATAACAGGATGCGAACGCGGAAGCAGGCAGGATTTTTGGTCGTCAGCATCAGCTTCTATTCCGTTATCAGAGTCAACACTCGAGGTGTTGTCTGTCTTCAGAACAAATATGAATTGCGCTCTTCCTCTCCAGCCGTCATCGTAGTCAAGGTTATCATCATTACCGAACAAGAATGAGCAGTACTTAAGGTCTACGGTTCCGCCCCAAAGTTCAATTGCGTCATCACCAGAGGAAACAATCTCGAGATGCTCAATCGTGGTGCCACGTCCAACAGAACCTAAAGACAATCCGTTAAGCTCACCGCCAACCTGCAAGATTGCACCGGCATGGCGAATAGAAACATAACGAAGAATTCCTGAGTTATCATTATCATCAAACTGTGCAGGAGTTACACCAAACTGGTCTTTGCTGTTAGAAGAAGCAAATCCTTCAAATGTGCCAATGCCATCCGCAACGCAGAGGCGGCCATCGCCAACACCAGGTTGAAAAGGACCGTTAGCGGCAAAAGTCAGGTTGTTGCTTGCTTTTCCTGCAATCGTAACACCTCCCCATTTACTAATATTGGAAATGGGATATGTACCATCTAAATTATCTGCTTCTGCGGTAAAAACAATCTGGCAGGTACCAGAACCACTGGCAAAAACTTTACCGCCTACTTCAACACTGAGTGTGGTTGCCGAGTCAGCCGTAGAATACTGTCTTCCTTTGATTACTGTACCCGGCTGGATGGTTAATGATTTTCCGCTGGGCACGTAAATCTTTTTGTCGAGTATCCATGTGTGCGCACAATCGAAGATGGTGTTAGCGGCAGTAAGCTCGCCATCACCGGCGCCACCGTTAGTGGCCAGCGTAGATACAAGAACTGTTGGTCTGGATGATACCGGCGTGGGACATCCGCAATCTGTACCAAGGTTTGTCTGGGCAAAACCGAGGGACACAGATGCAACGGCAAGAGCTGCCGATGCAACTAAATTGGTAAGAGTTTTTTTTGTTTTCATTTTTTTAAGTTTTGTTTTTTTAAATCCACCCTTATTGGTGGACGATGCAAATAACATGCAGCAGGTTCACAGGATGATTAAAGTGAAGTCACTAAATCATTATAAATAGATGTACCGAATGTTACCATGATGTTAAGTGCTCTTAACATCATCTTTATATGCTGAAAGCTACGGCTGATGAGGGTTTCAGCCCTTCGTAAGAAAGTTTTGTGAATTCCCGCTGCTTGAAGCGAGGCATAAAAAACCGGTATATACCGGTGCAATTAATCTTTTACGCAGCGAATACTGAAACCGTAATTCTTAGAACATTTAGAGCGAAACACATTGGCATTTTTGTAATCGAGATAGCGGTACCATGCATCGTTTGTGTTGCTTTTCTCTGTGGCAGTCCACCAGAAACCTGTTGAGAACAATCCGGGAGTTCCCCATCTGCTGTCATCCAGGCGGCAGCTTCCTGCAAGTGCGGAGAACCCGCTTTCGTTCGTTGACCAGACATCTCCATAAGCGTGCCAGTTATCAGGTAATTCTATTTTAAGTTTTTCTGCTTCATGAGTTCCGCGCCAGCTTACATTGTCTGCATCATTGCTGCTCATACCCAGGAAGCGTTCCAATGCTTTCCATTCATCATCTGTCGGAATATGCCAGCCGGCAGGAGCAAGATTTGAAGTGTCGTTCACAGTAAACCAGTTGTAGAGCAATCCGGGAGAAGACGCATCTTTTTCATACAAACAATATGCTCCGGAGCTTTGCGTCCAATCAATGGAATCTTGTCCGATATTTATTTGAAATCTGTTGCGGTATTTTTTCACTTTCAGATTCTCAGCCATCCACCATTGGTTCCCGATTTTGACGGTCTTGTAAATATTTCCTTCAATATCCGTCATAGTTCCGGTCTCATGAACAATGGGAGTATTTGCTTCTTCTTTTTTGCAACCGGAGCTGAACAAGAAAAGCAGCGCTGCTATACTTATGCTTTGAGAAAACGTTCTGTTAAAGATATTCATACTGATTTATATTCAATGTTGATTCAGTACCCGTGCAATTATTTTTTCAAAAACATTTTGCTTTCAGAAGCATCTCCTGTAAAAATGCGGAAGAGATGTACTCCTGTATTCAATGTTGAAATATCTACTTTTATAGTGCCCTTGGCTGCGCCAAGATTTTTCTCGAGCATCAGTTTTCCCAACGCATCATAGATAAAATATTTTACTTCCTTATCGTTGTCAGGTGAAATATGAAATGTAAGGTCTGAATGTGCGGGATTGGGATAAAGGTTAAACCGTTTTGTTGCGTCATTCAGTGAAGGACAGACCACACTTATGTCGCGGTCGTTACAGTAGCCGGGATAACAGCAAAGTGATGAAATGTTGAAGTTGGCATTAGTGTTGTAATTGCAGGCGAGCGCATCCATGCAGCCGAAAACGATTCGTGTGCGGCATGAATCGGAATTGTTGCAGGCATAGGTGGGACTGTATTCAAGAAAATTCGGGTCAGTACATCCGCATACAGGAGGATACATAAGGTAAGGAGAAAGTTTGAATGAATCGCTGTTGACTTCTCCCTCTGCAAATTTTGAAACGTATTTCACAGGTAATGCAGACCCGGGTTCGAACACTTCAACATTGAGCTCAAAAGAAATATCACCGTGTGTTGTTAATTGAGCTACTAACACACTGTTATCAGATGCAACAGGGCCCCGCACTCCAACGGTCTGGCGAAGAACTGCATGATTACTGACGAATTCTGAGCGAACACTGTCCTGGCCAAACATGGTTGTATCATTTCCAAAAGCATCGGCAAAACCGTCTACGCCCCACTGCCCTGCTATTATGCTGTCCGTCACTAAACTGTCGTGAATCAAACCATCTTCCTGTGTCAATGGAATTCCTGCCGCCGCATCATTATTCATTAACAATTCTGTTATTCCTGAGCTGCCCCCGTCATTGCCCGGATGCAGTATTGTTCCATTGGAATCTTTTATTTTTTGTATACCATAATGTTTCTTCGTAGCCCTTCCAAGAGTAAGCCACGTGTCAAGAGCTACTGTGTTGTGCAACAATTTCGTATTATCAATGTCTTTGCCGAAACTCATTCCTCTGTCCCTATTATTAAAAAAATTCTCGGTGCTTTTTATTTTAAGCGCGTGCAGCGTGTCCCCGTAAATTGCTCTCAGGCGTGAACCTGGCACCAGATTAATATACACTCTATATGTTTTTGAGCCTGCCTTAAGATTCAAGTCAGGAATTCCGGCTGAACCATCTGTGTCGGTAGAATCATTTCCATCTGAGATATAATATGTCTCCACCGTTACACTAGTGACTTGTGCGCGAAGAGAGACAGGAAAAATCAGTGCTGCAAGCAGGCAAAGCAGAAGAAAGTTTTTCATGACAATATTTTTTTATGATTAAAGTTTGTAAGAGAAACTAAGAATGTAATTGGTGCCATAGGTGTATTTATCAAAGACAACATCAGAACCTTTATAAGAACGGATAACAGAAGAATTAAAAACATCACGCACGGTCAGGCTTGTGCCGAAATGTTTGCCAAGCTTTTTTGTAACCTTAACATCCAGTAAATGCCTGGGTTGCTCATACACATCAGGAATGTTCGGATTATCAGAGGTAATTACCAATCGCTCTCCCTGTACATTATAGCTTACGGCAACAGACAACCCCAGGCTGTCTGAATTATAAGCAAGTATTCCGTTAATGACGTAAGGCGCCTGGCCGTACATGGTCCTTGTCAGTGTGTCTATGGGAATATATTGCCTGATGCCGCCGGGAAAATCTATTCTGCTTCGCACGAATTTTGTCTCAGACCTTATCAAGGCTACGTTCGCCCTTAGCTCGAGATGTGCGGGTAATGTCTTTCGTCCCTCCAATTCAATTCCCATTACATGCGACTTGTCAACATTCTGCCATGTTAATCCGACCGACTTTACTAATTCGATATGATTTTTGAAATCCTTATAAAATAAACTCATAGATATATTGTCTCCTGACTTGAAATATGACTCTACACGCATATCATAATTTTTTATGCGGACTGATTTGAGCTCAGAATTTCCGAAAACAAATTCTCTGAATTCGTAGTCAAGCAGAGCCACATCAGAAAGTTCGCGTAAGCCCGGTCGGGCAACGGTTTCACTATAATTCAATCTCAAATTTATTTGCGTGGTATCACTGTCTTTCAATTTATAAATTACGTTGGCGCTCGGCAAATAACTTGTTTCGTTCAGCGTTCCCGGATTGATTAGCGGATAAGAAGAAGAATAATCCCTTCGCGGGTCATTGGCAGCATAACCAAGTGAATCAAATTTGTAAACGTCAGTGAAAAGGTCAGCGGCTTCAACTCGTAGCCCTCCTAAAAAACGCAAGCGAGGAATGATAGCGTAATCAACCAAAGCGAATCCTGCACCAATCTCACTCTTTCCGAAAGTATGGTATGCGGGGTTATCGTTAAGCTCATAGTAATCGTCAATCGTGCTGCGCAGATAACCGTTAACATCGGTGTAATTGCGAATTTCAAATTTACTTAGGTCGAAGAATGCATCAAGGTCATTATTAGTCAAAACGGAATTACCTTTGAAAGCAAGGCGATAATCATATTGGTCGCTCACCTTGTCATTCTTCTGATACGCTCCGCCAAATTTTATTTTTCTTGCTACGCCCGGTTTTTTATCAAGGGGAAATTCTATTGACATTCTTGAGTCAAAAAGATTATCGGATAAATACCTGTAATACCTGTGTACACCGTCACGGATGGCAGGGTCAACTTCATAGGTATGAGAGTTTATTAAATACCAGTATTGTATGTTTTTAAAATCAGGGGCGCTGCTTTTTCCGTTGGTATAGGATGCATCCGTCTCAATTTTTATTTTCGTTCCCGGCAAATAATTCTCTGCCTTGAACTGATAAACCAATTGCCTGCGCTGCTCATAAAACTGGCTTTTCGTTAATACATAACTATTTGACGACACATCTGTTGTATCCAAAGAGCCAAGAGCGCTGTTGATACCTGTGAAGTTCGGCATAAACAGCAACGACACGCTATTGTTCGGGTTAAGTTTGTATGCCAAATTCACCAACGCACTCCAACCGTTTGTTTCCTTGCCTGCTTCCTGATGCGCAGTAGATGACAGACTGCCATCTGCCCTTAACCTGTTTACCCTGGAATCGGGGTCATATGTAATGGAACTTCCGTAACGATATCCAAAAAGAAAACCCAGCGGCTTTCCAAGTAATGTTGTCTGGTTGCCGATACTGAAACTCTGCGAGAAATTTAAGGGAGCTTTCCGCGATTGTGTATTCCAATTGTCAGGAAAAGATTTGCCTGTCTGCGGCACTTCTGCATTGATAGTATTAAAAGCCTGCGATTTATATGTGCCACCCAGGTAAAGAGCTACAGCGTTTTGGTAGGCGGTATTATCATTAATTAACGCAGGAGGCAAAAGCCCGAGTTGGACAAGCCCCAATCTGAAATAAGTATCTCCATTGTTGTTATCCTGCGACCAGTTTTCCTGTGTTACTCCCAACGAATTAAAATACGGGCCCAATCCTAACGCCACGAATTCCTGGTACTGTGTGGGGGTAGGAAAATTTTTTGCAAAGTCAGTATGAGTTCGGTCGCGGAGATTGTTGTCGTAGCCAAGCCAATCTGTTGAGCTGCGCTGCGAAGTGATTACATCTTTAAACGTGCTTTGGTTATTATATCCTAAAGACGTTTCGACATTTACGGAAAGCTGTTCAGGATAATCTTTTGTCTCAACAGAAATATATGCACCTGCAAAATCACCGGGCAAATCAGGGCTTGCTGTTTTGGTAATGATGACATTGTCTACCAAACTTGCCGGAAATAAATCGAGCTTAATGTTATTAGTGAAAGGGTCAAGCGTTGGTATGCGTGAACCATTGATAGATGTCTTCACATACCGGTCGCCAATGCCGCGCACGGTGATAAAGCTTCCGTTGGTGGAAACACCTGTTACACGTGTTACAGCAGCGGTCACGTTGGCATCACCAGTTTTGCGTATGGTTTCAGAAGAAATGTAATCGAAAGTTGTGGCAGATTTCTTCTTTACATTTTCAATAAAATATTCTTTCGACTTTACCGCTTTTGCCGCAATCTCTACTTCTTTGATTGCCTGTGCCGATGATTTAAGTACAAAATTTTTAACTATGACTTCTCCTTTTCCGGGATGAACTGATTCCTCTATAACCTGGTAACCGACATACGTTATCAATATAGTCTGCGCTGTTGAATCAGATACTTTCAGCGAATAATTTCCATCGAAGTCAGTAACGGTTCCTACCGAGCGGTTTGCGTTGAGCACAATAGCAACACCAATCAGTGTTTCCCCGTTTTCATCGGTTATTTTTCCCCGTATGGTTCCCTGCGAAAAAACGAAGCTGCACAGAAGCAAGCCGATGGCAGTTAAAAAAAATGATAACTTCAATTTATTCATTGCTTGTACCGATGGGAATTTGATTTTAAGCAATGGAGTCGCAATTAATTCTTTACAAATTTTTGATGAGAAATCATTCCGTCAACAATTGTCTCGATAAAATATATTCCGCTTTTTAGAGATGAAATGTCAATACGCTCTTTGCGTTTCTCTTCATCTGCGGCAACGTTTTTATTCAAAACCATTTTTCCCGCCATATCATAAATTCTCAATGCTCCCTGCAGGTATTGTCTCGTAGAATTATTCATTGCAACCATTACAAAATCTTCTGCAGGGTTAGGGTAAACAGAAATCATTGAAGATGGAGACGAAGAATTCTGCTCATGGACATCCGTCCATATAGAATCAGAATTAAAAATCAAACACGGTAACTGAACTTCGTTGCCGACAGGATTTTCAGCAACAAAATTTTGTACACCGCCCGATGGAGTTCCTACTTGAATATTCAACTTAAATGAAAAAATTCCCTTTGTGGTAAACTGGCCAATCAATACTCTATTAATTACTGTGTCGGGGCCTTTGGAACCCCCCAGTGCAGCCCATGAAGCATTGGTGGTTGAGAGAAGATTTCCATTGGTAGTATTGTCAAATACGTTAAGCTCGGGACCAGAAAACCCTACGAATGTTACAGACAATGGAATGGCGGCCGTAGCAATTAAACCATCCTGAGTTGTGAGAGGAATGCCGATTGCAGAAGCAGTGTTTTGCAGAAGCGGGCCGGGAGTAGTAGTATTGTTCACCACCGTTGCAACGCCATCGTCTTCACTCTTAAGAATTCCGAAATTGGAAGCACAGCCTGCTCCAACCGAAAACCATGAATCGAGCATTACAGTGTTGGCACGCGCCTGTGTTTTGGTATAAGTCGGTGAAGTGGTGCCCCTATCCTCATTGTTAAAAAACATCGTGGTTGTTTCAAGGCGAAGCTCATGGCCGGGAACTCCATAAACCGCCTGGAAATTGTAACCCTGGAGCAGGTTAGCATAAACTCTGTACGTGACGGAACCTGCCGGCAAAGTACCGGGAGCAAGAGATATGAAATCATTCCCGATTGAATCGTTGGCATCGGAGATATAGTAAACTTCAACTTCAACACATTCAAGTCCGCTTTGTGCGCGCGCAAATGAAGCAAAGAGAGCAAGGCAAAAAAGTAAAGTGATTTTTTTCATGTCAGTGGTTTAGATTAATGATTATGGTTAATAGTTAATTGTTTTTTGATGGAACTTTTTTCGGAAGAGGATAAATTAATTCGTCAAATTGAATTTCATTTCCAACAGGATTTCGTGCGACATAATTTTCAACTCCGCCTGATGGAGTTCCAATCTGGATATTCAACTCGAAAGAAAATTCACCATCGGTCGTCATCTGTGCTATCAGCACCCTGTTTTGCGGATGGGGTCCGATGGCTCCGCCAAACGAAGCCCATGAGCCGTTATCAGTGGAAAAAACTCGTCCTTTGGATTTTGTATTTGTGTTTTTAAACATGTCAAGTAAAGTGCTGTCGATACCAAACAATGTAACAACCGACAGAGGATAAGCAGGGGAAAGTCCGTCACGAACTTTTATCGGAATGCCGGCCAAAGAATTTTCGTTTTGTAAAAGGCCATCCTTATTTATCATCGCACCGGACGTGTCATCCGATTTCAGCAAGGCATAATAATTTTCAGCAGCAGCCCCTACAGACAACCACGAATCAAGCATTACAGTGCTCTCTTCTAATTTTTTTCGGGGGATATTATTCGCAATAGCAGCACCGTATTCTTCATTGTTAAAGAATGAAGTTGTAGTTGCAATCCTAAGCTCATGCCCGGGCACACCATAAGCCGCCTGGAACCTGTACGTGGGCAACATATCAACATAAATTCTGTAGGTGACCGAACCAACAGGAAGATATCCTCCCTTGACAGCTTTGGCGTCATTCGCATCGGAAACATAATATTTCTCGACAATAATTTTTTCAAGCCCATGCGTTGCCTGGGCAAAAATTCCAATGCTGAAACAAGATATGAATACTAAAAAAAGGAGCCAGTTTCTTTTCATACCGGATTTGATTCATTGCAAAAAAAGACTTGGCAATTCAATACCAAATTACGCAAGCGTTAAATTTATATTATGCGATTAGCACAGACTTTACACCATATTAACTATTTGTTAATACAGGTATCAGCGTAGTTTTATCTGCACTCCGCAGTTTTGTAAAAACAAAAACAATGAACGCCTGGAACAACGATATTAAAATCCTGATTGTTGACGATGAACCCGATATTCTTGAGTTTGTCGGATATAATTTAAAGAAGGAAGGATACAAAGTGTCTTATGCGCCAACGGGGCAAAAGGCGCTTACGCTTGCATCGGAGGAATTATTCGATTTGATTATTCTCGACATCATGATGCCTTTTGTGGATGGCATTGAAGTTTGCCGCCAGCTCCGCCAGCACGAAAATCAAAAAAATGTTCTCATCGCTTTTCTCACCGCGCGCAACGAGGACTTCTCGCAGATTGCCGGGTTCGATGCCGGTGCAGACGATTATATTGCCAAGCCGATCAAGCCGAGGGTGCTGGTAAGCCGCATCAAAGCGTTGCTCCGCAGGCAGCACCACAGGCATCTTTCGCAACCGTCAGCCGAAATAGGCGGACTCACCGTTGATGCAGAGCGTTATGTAGTCGTAAAAAAAGGACAGGATATTAACCTGCCCAAAAAAGAATTTGAGCTGGTCTCGTTGCTTTCATCAAAACCGGGCCGAGTGTTTTCGCGTGATGAAATCCTGAACAAGATATGGGGAGATGATGTTGTTGTTGGAGACCGAACGATTGATGTGCATATCAACAAAGTGCGTGAAAAGCTTGGCGCAGAATATATCCGCACCGTAAAAGGAGTAGGGTATAAATTTGATTTCTGATTTTATCCCATTTTCCAAGTCTTTTTTTTAATCCTTCTCCTAAAGAGAAGGATTTTAGAATGAGGTTTTTTGTAGTCAACTATTAAAAACTAGTTGAAAGTGTGCTTTTTTTTAAAAAGTAAGCCCATCGTTTAAGCGATGGGCTTATCTGAGTTTGCTCCCCCAAAGATACAGTTCTCGAACCAATTCAAGCAAGATTTGAGGAAAATTTATGATTTGAAGCCATTTGTAGAAGTGCGAATGATAGATTTCCGCTCCTGTTAGCAATAGATTGGCGCTTTGTATGGGAAGTATCCACCGGAATTAAATAGGTTTCTTTAATCTGCACTGGGTTAAGAACTTCTTCTATTTGTAGGATTGAATTATTTCCTTGCTTTCAGACTTTATCGCTTACCTTTATTTCTTCCCCGTTAGTTTTTTCTCCACAATAAGGACACACCATCCAAAGTTTTTCTAACTGACTGAAACATTTGCGGCAAGTAATTATTTTCTCAACCACGGACTTAATAGGTATGCTTGTTTTAACAGTAAATGTTTCGGGAATTTCTTTTAAGAAGCTGGATTCATTTCCTTTCTCAGTAATTAAAAAAAGTTTGTCTTTTGCTCTCGTAATAGCAACATAAAACAATCGCCTTTCTTCCTCCATTAGCAAATCGTGATTTGCTTTTTTTATAACTTGAAAAATTCTGTCCTCTAACCAAATATCAGGAAAACCCCCGTAACCTTCTGTCAAACCAAGAATAAAAACAACTTTTGCCTCAAGCCCTTTTGCTGCATGTATAGTTTTTGACTGGACTTTTATGTTTTCATCTTTGAAACGAAAGAAGTACGGTAAATACATTTTACTTCTCCGGTAGAGAAATAAAATGTCTTCACTTGTCAAACCATCGTCTAAAAGTTCTCTCACTTTGTCAAAGCAGAATTGAATGTTTTCTTCTTCGCTGTTACCAGCATAAACAACAATTTTATGTTCTGATTTTTTGGAGGCATGTATTTCTTTATCAACTTTGAATTTATTGTGTCTGATTACCTCGTTGCTTGCATCAACAATGTTTTGCGTGCTGCGATAGTTCAAATTCAGTTTTATAACTTTAGAATTTGGGAAGTGTTTTTCAAAATCAATAATGTAGCTAACGTTAGAACCCCTGAAGCCGTAAATGCTTTGCCAATCGTCGCCAACGCAAAAAAGTTGTGTCTGGTCAGTGAGTAAAAGTTTAATTAATTCAACTTGCAAATTATTTACATCTTGAAACTCGTCAACCAAAATATATTGGTACTTGTTTTTGAATTTGTTAGCGATGTCGGAGTGATTTTGAAATAGAGAAGTACTTCTTAAAATCAAATCATTGAAGTCAAGATAAGATTTATCCGTGCAGTAGTGAATGTATTTCTCAACGATTGGAATTGCCAATTCGTAAAAATGTCGCACCCTTTCATGTTGGTCTTTTCTTGCGTTTTCCAGAACAGTTTTCAAATCAATGTTCTCAACTTTAATCATGTCTGTGATGCGCATAATTTGAGTAACAAAGTCCTTTAAATCTTCGTGGTAGCCATTAAATTCCTCTTTGTATGTTAGTGAAACAATTTTGTTATAATTGGCAGGCAACCGATTTTTTACAACACTGTCCAAAGTGTGATTAAACAAAGCAGAACTTTTAGTCATACTTTCAAAAGTTTTCACCAAAAGAAGATTCCCTTTTTGAAATTGCTCCTCCTTATCTTTAGTTGAAAAACTTTTATCGCTCACATGTTCAATGTAAAGATTTGCCTCAGGAATAAAGAAGTCAGGATGAAAAGAAAAGTCTTTTACATTTAACAAAGGTTCATACTCGTATTTGATGCTATGCCTGTAGAGCCAGTCGGCAATAAACTGCTCCGATTTGGAACGAACTTTTGTTCCGTCAAGAGTTGTAAAATATTTGCCATCCTTGGGCAAAAATTTCTTGTCTTTATTTTCTAAATGAATTTTGTCAATGATATAATCTAAAATGTATCGTTTTAGGCGCAGCAAAAATTCTGTGTCTTCACATTGTTCAATCAAAAGTTTGTGAACTACTTCAAACACTGTTTCTGGGGCAACATGCTTTGAAAGTTCATCTTCTTCATCTCGTTTTTCATCTCCTATAATTCTAAACTTGTTGTCAAACTCGTTTACTCCATAGTTCCTTAAAATGCTGTAACAAAAGCTGTGAAAAGTCCTTATGGTTAAGCCGTCAATCCATTTGTATTTTTTCTGCTGAAAAAATCTCTCTTTGTCTTTATCCGCTTTGCTCATTCGTTTGTCAACCAATATGCTTTCGTATTGCTGGGTGGTGTCAGCCGAAATGATTAGGCGGTCAATCATTTCGTTGGTTGCGTTTTTTGTGAATGTGATTGCAAGAACACTCCCAGGGCTGACGCCTTTTTCCTCAATCAAGTAAATGAGTTTTTGCAAAAGCGTTTTTGTCTTACCTGAACCTGCACCAGCCAAAACCAAAATGCGTTTATCCTCACTGACAACTGCTTCTCGCTGTTTGTCATTAAGGGTACTTAAATCTGTTTTAGTTGAAATCAATGTCGTCAAATTACTATTGGACTGTCAAAGTAATGCTTTTTTGCTTGCGCTCAAATAATAAATCTTTTGTCAAAGTCGCCTATGCTTTTGGTTTTACTTGCAAGTTAACAGTAACGTCAGGCATCTTGGTAATTTTAGCTGTTGGCTGTAGTTCATAAGAAACATAGTGCTCCAATGTAATTTTTATTATGCTGCCGTTTTTTAACGTTTGCTGGTTCGAAATTTCTTTCGATGATTCAATAGGTTCTGATAGATTCAGTTGTTCATCTTCCTTGCTCTTTATTGCAAAATTTCTTTGATTTGTAATATAATTCTCTACAACTAACGCAAAATCAATCGAAGCCGCTCTATCAAACTCCATTTTCTGTTGCGTTAAAGATTCATGATGGCTAAAACTTATGCTGCTAAAAGTTATGTATCCTGAATCGTGTTTGAAAAATTTAAAAGGATAGTTTAAAAAATTAAGTTTTACTCTTCTCTCGAATGCTTGCTGAGGCATTTCGCTCTCAGGTTTTAACAATATATTTTTTTGCTGTGACCATACTCTCAAAATATGATTCCTGATATTTATTAAAAGTTTTACAAAATTAGGCCCCTCTTTTGGTTCTGGTTCGTTAAGTGAATAGAGTTTAAGGTGTTCAGGATACTGTTGCTCTTTTGTAAATTGAACTGATAAATTTAAAGAGGTATTTTTTAGCGGTTGTCCTGAAGGAGAAAAAAATTTGGGGTTCTCAAACATAAAACCACTCAACATTGAATGAAAATATTGAACATAAAGTGAAATAAATCTTCCAGGCTTTCCCCATTCATCTTCATTAAGGTCTCTTACAATAAAGATGTCAATATTCTTGTTTTTAGCATACTGAATGGCACCTTCCTCATAACCTTTCGTTGTAAAAATTGCACCTTTGTTAGCGTTCAGGTCTTCAACAGATGCAAACAGAGTATCAATTACTTGCCTGTCAACCTTTTCTTTCCATCGCTTGCATTCAATAATAGTTTTTAATGTGTGCAACTTCGTCTTCTGAATTACTCGGACATCTACTTGTCGTTTTGCACCCGACTTTCCTATTTCTGTTACATTATGTTTGACAGATAGTTCATCTGACTCTCGATAGAGTTCCGCTACAAACTTTTCAAAGTCTTTCCAATCAATTAACTGACTTAAAAATGAATTCATTGCAATCTCATTTTTGCTGTACCTTCCACAAAAAATAAACAGGATTTAATACTGCTTTGCTTCTATCAGCACTAACATCTGACCAAGTTTTGTATGTCTGAATAAGCCCCCCTGAACCCATAAATGTTGACAGAAGTTTTAAATAATCTATACCGGACGAATATAAAGTTAATGCAGCAGTCATTAGGAATAACGGAGAAACAATACCGTGTGCATTAAATTTCTTTCTTGCACTTTCCATTTCAACATTAAGTTTTCTCATTAACGAGGCTATTTCGCTGTCAATTTTAAATTTGAATTCCGCATTATTATCCGTACTTTTCATAGTTTTTAAAACCAACTCGAATAAGAACGCGCGAAAATCATTAAATGCTTCAGGCTTTTGATTTCTTACATCAAACAATCGTTTCGCAGGAATTCCTTTTACATATGGAATTATGCAGTCGTAGACGGAAGTATCTGCGACTATATCAGTTGATCTTCCATTTGAAACAGCATAATTTTTCGCAGTGAGATAATCAACATTTCTATAAAAAAGAACAGGAGTTTGGAGGCGTTGAGCATTTGTAATTGTTTCTAACACGACAGAAATGTCTTTACAGTATTCATTCTTTACCAGTTCAAGCAGGTCTTGTTTTCCGTATGCAAATAATTCTTCTTTCGTTAATTGCTGATAAGGTGTCATGAAATCGTAGAAGACGCCATTCGTAAGTTTATCAGAATTGAAAATGTGCGGTGGAATGTACTGTCCCATCTGTCTAATCTCTCCCCAAAGTCCTTCATAGATTATTTCAAGTTGCGTCAAGTCATCATTAGGATTGTCATTTAAACGAGAAGGTTTTTTTATCATTAAAGAACTTTGTTCAAACGCATTTAAAACCTCAGGAATTGAAACAAGTAGTTTACTATCATTGTCAAAGAGTCCCGTTTTGTTTGGCATTATGTTGTCGCCTGAAAAAAGAAAGTACCCGCCTTCGATGCTGTCTTTCCGCTCTTTTAAAAGAGGTACTAATTTCTGTAGTTGATATTTTTTAAAAGCATCATTTTTGTCAGAATTTATTATTTGCAATATAGGGTCATTGATAATCAACTCATCGTAATACCAAATCAAATTAGATGCTATAGCAAATACCCATTTGCTATCTGGCAAATGGACTCGAAAAAGATTTGGATTGGATTTTAGGTAATGAAAAAGGGCAACGTCTCTGTCGACAGATGTTTTTTTATAGTCCTCACAAAACGAATAAAAGACTTCGTCAGAAAGATTATTTGGTTCTTGAGATAGATTAGAAAGTTCATACTTTTCTATTAAATCAAAAATGAACGATGACTTTGATAAATCTTTCATTTCAATCCCTAAATAATGTTAGTTTTTAAAAAGCAAGTTTCAAATATAGAAATTCAATCAGTAATTCTCCGATATTAAACTATTCAAGGTTGAAATCGAGCAAGCACGCTGAGAAGGACGAGATAAAACCTTTTTTAAGGACTAAAAACATTAGGGTTTTCCCTAAATCGTATTAGGGTTTTCCCTAGTATTTATTTTCCGGTAATTTCTTAAAATCGGCTGAAGCCTTCTAGTGACGATTGTTTCAGGGATTATCTTGCGATTTCTATTTCCGGAAGCCCCTGCCGGAATTTTTAGCCGTATGTAATTCCTGAATACATTCATACGCGCAAAATAATCTACCTAACTTGCTAGACGAGATAAGCAATGAAAATCAAGACGGACTGTTCGATTAGTTTCGTATTGCGTAACATGAGTCATCGGATAATAAACAGCTCGAACAATTTTATTATGAAATATGCCATGAATCTTAATGAAAATCACGGTTATGTTTTATACCATAAATATTTGCTATCTATACCTGCACATGGTGACTTAGCGCATCAAAACAGCAACATTACACAACGTGTAAAAATGGTGCATTTTGAAGAAGTGACTTATGCTGAAACGGGAGATGAGTTTACTGATTTGCCAAGATTGCGTTATTCTGCAGATGGCTTTATGGATAACGCCCCCACTCTGCGCAATACTTTCGGAGCTGATCTGGTCGTATTGCTCACTGAGACTATGGGCGGTTGCGGATTGGCATATACCCAAAGTACTACACCTATTTCCGGTTTCACGCCCAATGCCTTCGCTTTTGTAAGACGCTCTTGTGCAGCGGATAATCTCAGCTTTCCCTATGAGATGGGACATAACATCGGTGCAAAGCATGACTGCGTTGCGAGCCCCAATAATGACATTAACTATGGCATCTTTACTGCAAAGAGCAAAATTAAACCTTACATAAAAAACTATCTCAACAAGCCGCTCGATAAAGAAATGCACATGGGTATTTTGGAGGAGTGAAAAAATAAATAAATATAAAACGGAGGCTGCCGAAAATCCGGAGAAGAGTAGGCGAAAAAAATAATACAATGAAAAACAACAGCATCATTGCCGTAGCAATTTTATTTTCAGCAATCAATCTAAAAGCACAAAGTTATTTCGGAGGCAGCGATATATTTAGAATCGGAAATACTGGTTCTAGAACTATTAACAATGCTACCGATGTAATTACAGTCGGTTTAGTAAGTGTCGACTTAACTAAAACATCAGGGCTTTTTAAAGAAGATGCATCAGCGGGTGTTTTAGTGAAAGCTACAATTAGTGGATACGATAAACCAACAAGGACTAATCAAGCCACTACAATTGAAAGATTATATTTAGTTGACGTCACTAACTATCAAACAGGACAAATATCATTACCCATTGAAGGAACTTTATTTGATAATTTTCAACTGACTTATGAAAAAAATGTATACACAAAAGTTGAATTAGAAATAACTCTATTAAAGAAGAGAAAAAGCACTGACTTTAGTTTCGTTTTAAAAAATGTTGCTAAGCTGACTCAATCTCTACCATTTCCTACTAATCCATTTGACCCCATTGTAAAAACCTTTGCTGGAACAATTACTGATATGTTAAACCCTCAAAATGACGCTGAAAATAATATCAGGGAACGCATCCCAACAGGAACAATAAGCCTTAACTTTTTACCTAACTCTCAATTTGCAACTACAACTGGAATTTTTGCAGTTATTTTCGGTTCACAACCTCCATTGGAGGCTGGTTATATTGATATAAAAAAACCAACTGATTATATATTTTCTTTTCAATCCTCTCCAAAGAGAGCAATATTAATTTCTACTAAAGATGCTCCAATATCTTCGACTGAACTCAAAAACGATAATGTAATGTTTTTCATTGAAGCGTATTCATCAAATGTTGACAAAGCACAAATTATAAAAACAAGTTTTAAGAAACCTGAGTTAGCATCTATAATTACTTCGAATGAAATTCAAAATGAAATAGCCAGTTTTAATTGGTATCCTAAAACAGGAAACACTTTTAACTCTGCTTTACAAACGGCACTTAAAGAATTTAACAAATCAAATGGTGAAATGCCATTCATAAAACCCGGGGACATGAACAATGAACTAGTCAATATTGGTTCCACTGAATTACTCATGATAGATTATATTCAAACTATCAAGCAAAGAAAGGAACTTGGATTAGCAGCGAATAAGTTAAATGATATTGCGACACCAGGTGATTATTTGCTCAAATGATAAACCAACATCAATTGAAATGCAATATTTGTTTTTACTAATATTATCAAACAAAACAAAAAACACATTGCATACTTGTGCCTTAAACCAAAATGGCTCCGCTTTTCTACCTTCAACATCCCGCAAAGAATTGAGGAGAAAAGTTTTATATGATGAAACACTAAGGACAAAAAAATATCTCAGCAAACCGCTTGATAACAAAATGCTCATGAATATTTTGGATGATAAAATATTTAAAAACCCTGCCGGGGAAACGATTGGCTGCAGCCATCCGCTTGGCGGCTGCCACATCGGTGCAGATGCCAATGGAGGAGTGGTAGATGAGTTCGGTCATGTGTTTGACTCAGGCAAAACAGGACAAGCAAGACCTTTTCACGAAGGGCTTTACATTGCAGACGCATCTGTAATTCCTTCTGCGCTCGGTGTGAATCCTTCATTATCCATCACTGCTGTTTGCTGGCATTTTGTCGGTAACATCAGAAAGGAATTATATTAACCATTGATAAACTAATTATAACTACCATGTTCTATGATTTAGGTTTTAAATTAAGAGTGAGAAATCAATTCCTTACGTAAAAAAGATAATTGGAAAATATTATTTCAGGTTTAATGAAAATAAAAAATAAAACCATGAAAAAAATTCTAATCCAGCTCTTCGTCATATTA
This sequence comes from Bacteroidetes bacterium 2013_40CM_41_45, assembly GCA_002215675.1. Lineage (GTDB taxonomy): Bacteria > Bacteroidota > Bacteroidia > AKYH767-A > 2013-40CM-41-45 > 2013-40CM-41-45. The sequence goes on from NGFH01000011.1 coordinate 49,846, forward strand.
TGCGTAGCTGAAGTATCTTTTGCTCAACAAAACAAAATTGATTCTTTGCTAGCTCTCCTCAAAAAAGATAAAGAAGACACGAGTAAAGTAAGCCACCTTAACTCTCTTGGACGGGCACTTATGTACAGTAACCCCGACACTTCCATTGTGCTTGCTGAGCAAGCATTGCAAATATTAAGCTCTACATCCTTTCATAGAGAGGAGGGGGCGATTAAAAGCCTCTTTGCCCAAACCTACAGCAACCATGGCATTTACAATCACATCAAAGGCGATTACCTCAAAGCACTTGACTATTATCTGAAAGCATTAAAGATAGATGAAGAATTGAGTAACAAAACCGGCATAGTAAAAGAACTCAATAATATCGGAATTGTGTATTGGAATCAAAGTGATTACCCAAAAGCACTTGACTATTACTTAAAAGCATTGAAAATAGATGAAGAACTTGGAGATGAAAATGGCATTGCATCAGGCCTTGGCAATATCGGAATTGTCTATTCATACCAAGCAGATTATCCCAAAGCACTTGACTATTACCTGAAGGCATTGCAAATGGAAGAAAAACTTGGAGATGAAAATAAAATTGCAATAGTCCTCAGCAATATCGGAAATGTCTATTCTAACCAAGCCGATTATCCCAAAGCCCTTGACTATTATTTAAAGATATTGAAAATATCGGAAAAACTTGAAGATAGACAATTAGAACCAAACGCCCTCAGCAACATTGGAATTGTCTACTATAAGAAAGGCAATTACCCCCAAGCACTTAACTATTTTTTTAAAGCCTTGAAAATAGTAGAAAAACTTGGAGATAAGAATAAAATTGCAGCAGTCTTGGGTAATATCGGTACGCTTTATACCAAAACCGGAAAATTTAAAGAAGCGAATGTGAAGCTGAAAAAAGCAATTGAGCTTGACGATAGCATTGGAGCAAAAAATGATTTAAGGCAATTAGAAGAATCCCTCTCGCAACTTTATGATACCACTGGTAGGTACAAGCTGGCATTGGAACATTACAAAAAGGCAATGGTTTTAAAGGATACGATTTTTAATCAAGAGAAAACTGAAGAAATCACCCGCAAGGAAATGCAATATCATTTTGACAAAATGCTGGATTCATTAAAATTAGTTCAAGTAAAAAAAGAAGCAGCAGAGCAAGAAGCTAAACGGATAAAAGAGGAGACAGATAGAAAAACTTATTTAACAATTTTCATTGGGATTTTAGTTACGACAATATTAGTATTTCGTTATAGACGCAGGCAAAAAAAGTATAGTTTTTTGTTCTTTTCATTTACTCTGCATCAAGCTATTAAGATGTTAGGTCGATTTGCTTTACTCTTGTTGTTTAAACTTATAGAGCTTGTAGTTCATAAACCAATTGGAGAAGCTACACACGAAAATGCTTTATTTTTATTTATCGCTTTAGTTTTTTTAGTTGGACTTCCATTAGCTATCTTTTATCCACGCATAGAAAAGTGGTTAATTATTATGCCTCGTAACCGATAGTTATTGCTATGAACCGATATGCTAACAATCCCGCAAAGCAGCAAACCCCGAAAGTTTGCATACAAATAATATGACGGTATTGCATAAACGTATTTCACCTTTTTTCCTGATGGCAGGGAACAAAGAAAACTAAAAATACATTGCATACTTTTGTCTTAAACCAAACCGCCTCCGCTTTTTTGACTTCAGTATCCCGCAAAGAATTGAAGAGAAAAGTTTTTAATAGGATGAAACAAAAATTCGTGAATCAATTTTACAAGGGTGAAGTTATGGAACGCAATGACTTACCCACGAAACTTTGCCCAGCAGGGATAGAAGTCCTAATAGAACAGTAACAATTTGTCTATGCGATTCAAATTAAATCACCGTTATTTACTTAGAAAAGTTGTTACCTCCTTAAAATTTTTATGTGGAGTAGATAACAACGATAAAGTCAATCGCACTAACTTATGGGCAATGATTTCGACTATTTCAACACTGGTGTTGTTGATAATTGCGTATAATCAATTACGTGAAGTCAACGAAACAACCTCTGCTGAGTTTGCACATAAAATAAAAAATGATTTATATAGCCAACATAAAATAAGATTAATTACTTTGTTTGATTTTAGAGTTTTAATATTCAAATCTGACTCAATTGAAAATGTATGGTTCGAACTTGACTCAACTAAATATAAAAATTTACCTAGCTTAGATAAATCAAAAAATATTCCTCTGAAGTATAATATTTTAGAGATAGATGAACTTCTTCAAGATTTTGAAGACCTATCGTTTTATGAAAAAAAGAAACAAATAAAAATTGATTATATCTATAATCAATATGCTTATTACATCGAAACAATATGGGAAGACCCGCAAATTCAAAAATATATTAAATGGCAGAGAAGTCAAGCACATAATGGGTATTGTTACATTACTTTAGAAAATATGTACACTAAGATCAAAGCAATGTCAGACAAGGAACCTTAATAAATTCTCATAGAGAATAATAAGAATAATTTATTCGCAAGCACAAGAGTCGCCATATACTATCTATTTGCAAGATGTTAGAAAACCCTCAAACCTTAATTAATATAGGCAATAATTCGATAAATGATTTTTTGGAAAACTCTGAGCGACTTCCAGATGCAATTTATATTCCATTCTTAAATAGATACAACAACCTTAATGAACTTCTTTTATCACTGAATTGGTTTGATAGAGAAATAATAATTTTAGTTTCGGACGAAAACGAAACAACTCAAATCGACACTACTAAAAATTATAAAGTCAGTTTTGTTAACTGTTCAAAATTTGAAGTAACAGGAAAAATAAAAAAACTTCGAACTTTTAAGACAGTAAGTTTTCATCACGACATTGATGATTGGGACTTACCTATTAAAAGAAACTTTGCATTGTTACATGCAATTCAAAATGGGTTTGACAGTATACTTTTAATTGATGATGATATTGATGGCATAACTAAGAGAATTATCAATAAGGGAATGATAGCTTTAGAGTCAAATAATATTTCAGGATGTTTAGTAGAAGGATTTCCTGACACATCTGTAATAGGTCACATTGAACAGAAATACGGAGAGCCTTATTACCCTTTTCTTAGTGGAAATTTTTTATTTATTAATCCTAATAAAACTGATGGCTTTTTTCCCTTGATATATAATGAGGACTGGTTATTTATGATTCCTTCAATAAATCAAAAGAAGATTTCAGCAGTTGATATGATTTTCCAAAAAAGCTACGACCCATTTGATGATATTTGCCGAATAAAATTGCAAGAATTTGGAGAAGTGATTGCAGAGGGACTTTTTGAATTGATAAGCCAACAAAAGTTTGAAGATAGATACAGTGAGAAGTTTTGGAATGAATATTTGAATTACAGAAAATCGTACGTTGAAGAACTTTTACAACAAGCGGACAAAAAATATGTTCCTTTCATTAAAGAATCTTTAACAACTTCTGAAAAGATAAAAGCAAATAATTGCATTGACTTTATTAAAAATTGGGAAGAAGATATTTTAACTTTCAAAAAAATAAAGAATAATGAAGGATAAAAAAGTAAACCTAAAAACCGTTGACGGTTTTTCTATTGCAGGGGTTCACACTGTCTCAGAAAGTAAATCCTTAATTCTTTGGCTTCATGGAATTACTGTAAACAAGGATGAATACTTGAATCTTTTTAAAGATGGTGCTGAATTCGTTGGTGAAAGCGGAGTAGATTCTTTGAGAATAGATTTCCGGGGGCACGGAAAAAGTAGTGGCAAGTCAATGGACTTTACAGTGACTGGACAAATGATTGACATTGATTCCGCAATTCAATATTTGAAAACTTTTTACAAGACAGAAAAATTAAACTTGCATTTAGTTGGTTGCAGTTTTGGCGCCCCTCCTTCAATTTTTACAGCAGTAAAACAGCCCGAAATTGTAAAATCAATTACTCTCATTGCCCCTGTTCTTTCTTATGAACGAACGTTTCTAAAACCTGAAACTGAATGGGCAGCTTCAATCTTTAACGCAAATACAATTGCCAAACTCTATAAGTCAAACAAGATTTACTTTGACAAAGATTTCCCTACAAGCATGACATTCTACAAGGAGATGCAATTGATAAAACCTGAAATGTTAATTGGAGAGGTTAAGCAAACCGTGACAATCATTCATGGTGATTCTGATTCAATAGTTCCTTACAAAGTTTCAAAAGATTTGTCAATGAAATTTCAAAACATAAATCTCATTTCAATTTCTGAAATGGACCACGGCTTTAATGACATGAATGATGAAATCGGTAATAGTGAGAAGTCATTAAGAAACAGAAAAACGATTTACGATATTATAAAAAAAACAGTGCTGAATGAATCAAAATGATATTATAAAAATTGGTGATTGCCAAATTTCAACTTCTGCAACTATTCATTCGGGTTCTGTAATCGGAAAAAAATTCAGAAGATTTTTGGATGGTGAGTTTGAAGATGAATTAAAAACTATCATTAGCGATAATGTTTTTGTTGGCTATCACTGCATCATAGGAAATGGAAGTGAAGTAGGGAACGATTCAATCATTGACGACAAATCCGTTTTAGAATCCAGAGTAAAAGTTGGAGTAAAGAATTTAATTATTTATAGCGCTCAAATTTGTTGTGACGTTATCATTGGGAATAATTGTGTCATCGGAGGTTTCATCGGAGAAAGAACTAAAGTTGGGAATGATTGTAGAATATTTGGAAGCATTGTTCACTCACAACATGAGCCATTGAATGATTGGGATGGCGATGATTCAATAGAAGAAGCTCCTGTAATTTTTGATAAAGTTTTTATCGGGTTCAAAGCAATTATTTCAGCTCCTGTAAAAATCGGGCCTAAGGCTTATGTCTGTGCGGGTAGTATTGTTACACATGATGTTCCTGAAGGATACATTGCTCATGGTGCGAATAAACTTACTCATTTTCGCCAATGGAAAGGAACACTAAAAGATTCCAATATCTTCAAGTAGTATGGAAAATATTATTGGAAGTATTGAAAAGGCAAAATTTATCATATATATTTTTGCCTTTATACTGACGATCATTGAAGTAATTCAAATTATTCGAAGAGTTATTCATAAAAGACCAACAAGACATCTCAGAAAAGTTTGGGGAATAAAGGACAAAGAAGATGTTATTCTCGTTTGTTCAGAATTAGAGGATCCGGAAGAGCAACAAATTGTAAAAGATAAACTAGAGGATGAACAAGGAGAATTTATTTACAATCGCAAGTATGGAGATTTGGATGCATACTTTGAAGTGGTTTATACTTTACTGAAACTCTACCCGAATCTAAAGTTGAGAATTTTATCATGTGGAGAAGCAGCAAAAATAAAATTGGAGTATGACAAAACCTTAATATTGATTGGCGGTCCTGATTACAATACTACAACACGAGAATTTTTACAATATGCTAAAATTTATTATAGGAGCCCCGATTGTGAAGAACAATCTACAGAATATCCCAATCAGATTGTTCTGTTTCATAAACGTACCCAAAAAGAATTGTGTGGTAATATCGCAAGAAAAGATTTTGGATATTTTGAACGAATAAGGAATCCACATAATCCTAAAAAACATTTAATATTGATTGGAGGATGTCATACCATTGGGGTTACAGGAGCAATAAAATCCTTTTCCCTAGTTCCGAATGAGCAGGGTGAAATAAAAAATTATGTTTTAAGTAATTCAAAGAAGGTTGCTAAACTCATTTCAAAAAGGTCAGATTTTGCAGTTATAATTCAAGCGGAAAAAACCAATCAAACAATTCACACTCCCGATGTAAAGGAGGAAATGATATTCACAGAGACGAAAAAAAATTGGTATAGCTTTATTACATCAAAATTTACAAAGAAAAAATAACACCGCTGAGCATAGTTTCGTGTGCAGGACATTGCGTTAGCCAACTATGACGTTATAACCCGTTCGGTAGTATTTGTAATACTGCGGACTAACAAAATCATCTGTTCAAAAAATCCCAAGGGGACATACTATGTCGCCATGTATGTGAAGAATTATTTTATAAGTCACGTTATTTATTCTATCCTAGACTGGAGTAAATGCATTAGGAATTCATATTGGACCTATTCACGCAGAATTGAGAATTCACGATAATAAACCGTATCTCATTGAGATCGGTGCTAGAGCGATTGGTGGTGTTTGCGGGAGGGCTCATACATGCTGCATAGGAGAAAACTATTACGAAATTGTTTTGAAGAATATTCTGGGTGAAAAAACGAGCTTTGGAAAGAATTTAGAGGTGATTCCTTCCGGTGTCATGATGCTTCCCGTACCTAAGGAAGGCATTGTAAAAGATATTTCAGGACTTGAAAAAGCTAAAAAAATTGAAGGTATTGTAGATGTCTTGATTTTAACAAAAAAAGGAGACAAAATCCAGGCTTTCCCTAAACAAAGCTGTTATTTAGGATTCATAATAGCTATTGGAAAAACAACAGGGGATACAATAAAAGCATTGCAAAATTCTTATGATAATATTCAAATTGATATTGATTAAATTTACAATCAGAGAGCGGGCAATAGTGATGTTTACATAATAAAAACAGACAGTAATGGTTATCCGCGTTGATATTATGCGTCTTCATGAATTTTATTTTAAGACGCATTAACCGATATCAATTGATACTATAAATATGTTTTGTTCCATTACCATTACTTTAATTTCCCGTATTGATTTTTTCATTGCTTATTCCTTTTTCGTCTACTCTTTGTCCGGATTTTCGGCTTCTTCCTTTTATTTTTTCCATAATTTCTGAAAAGCGGCCGAAGCCCTTTATTAGCAGCAGGTTCAAAGGCTTTATCCAGCCTCCATTTTTTGGGAAGGGTATGTCAGAATTTTAGCAATTTTAATTCCTGAATATATTTAACCTGCGTAAGAAATTGCCTGACTAACAGTGTAAGTAGTAAAAATTAAAACTGGATGTTTAATTTGTAACATGAATAGAGTAACGGATAATAAATAGTTATCCATTATTCACATAGCTGTCTTGCTGTCAAACTATCTTCCCCTTTATCGCTTTCGCCACCGCTTCCGATTTGGAATGTACCTGCAGCTTTTTGTAAATATTTTTGATATGCACATTCACCGTATCAATGCTGATGGTGCATTGGAGTTCACATGTAAAAATCGTTAGGCTGTCCGAAAGGACTTATAAAAGAACAGCTAGAAGAATTGGACAAAACAAAGATGAGAGCAAAAATTTTATTCAATTCAGGAAAAAATATTAATCTGGATAAAATTTTTCCAAGATTAACCTAAGAGATAACAGCCACTTTTATTTTCATCACAAATATTTGACCACTCATCAAGAGTTATTTATAATTCACGGACAGTATTTGAGCTTTTATCAAAAAGTATCAAAGGAACTTATTAACATACGGCTTGTCACGGCATATTTTATTTAATGTTGTCACCCTTTCGAGTTTATGGACATCATCAATCGAGCTTTCTGCGTTTTAAAGAAAAATTTTTTCTTTCTTGTTTTTCTTGTCCTTGTTATACCTGTCGATGCACAGACTTCTCGTCCAACTTTTTCCTTGTCACCAGAATTAACAGAAAAATACTCTGCAAAAATTAATAAGAAGGTTTTATCATTTGACGGACAGACGACATCCCGCACAAAAAAATCTTTTAAAAAATTTCAAAGACAAGAAAAGCGGCTTCACAAAAAACTTTGCAAAGTAAATCCAGAACTGGCGGATAAATTATTTTCATACCCTGTTGATCCATTGTATTATCAGAAGGATGCTTTCAATTCATCTTCCCATACAAAACTGAAGAGTGGGCCGAAAGAATATGACTCTTATTGGGATACGCTAAAATCTTCTTCTGCATTTCTTAACAAAGCGCAGGCGAATAATGGTAAGTTATCTTCAATTATGGAGACGAATAAAAATATTTTGAATTGCGATAACAAACTTAACCAAGCAAATAAGCTTCAGAATTATTTCAGGCAAAGGAAAACGCTCCTGAATAAATCACTTAAAGATTACCCGTCACTGAAAAGGAATTTGCTGGGTATTGACAAGGTTAACTATTACTATGGTCAGTACCTGAAGGAATTTAAAAATCGCCTGAAGATTGAAAGCAAGTTTGAATCACTCTTCAAGGAAGGTCTCAGTGGCATCAGTGATTTTTCAAAATTCATGAGTGCAAACGGTGAACTTTCAAAGTTTTCTAAAATTCCTGCGGATTGGGGAAAAAGCACTGAAGGATTACAGACAAATGCATCTGTAGAAAAGATGCTGGAGGAAAGCACAAAGGCATTAGGGGGTATTGTGGCCAAAGATGCAATTGCAGCCAAGGTGAGGGAAGGTACAAATGCCATTGGCAAAATGAAAAGCGGTAGTTATGGAAATGCAACGAATGCAGCGGATATCCCTGACTTTAAGCCAAACCCAATGAAGACAAAGCGATTTGCTGACAGGCTTGAATACAGTACCGATATTCAATTCAAGAAAACGAGCACTTATTTTCCTGCTACTGGAAATTTTGGGTTCCTTGCAGGTTACAAATTGAATCCCAAATTCTCTATTGGCGCAGGAGGAACTTACAATCTCGGTTTAGGAAAAAACTGGAATGACATTCATTTTTCTCATGAAGGAATAGGTATAAGAACATATTCTGATTATCAAATAAAGGCGTCCGTTTATCTAAGCGCGGGATATGAGAAAAATGCAACGATAGCAACTGCATCTCAAAAAGAAAAAGGACAAAATTCATTTAACTGGTATGACAGTGCGTTGATTGGATTGAAGATCAAACCAAAAGTTTTTGGTAAAGCCTCTCCTTCTGCAAGTCTGCAGTATGATTTTTTGCATGACGAACACGCCCCAGCCTCGCCTGCTTTTATTTATAGGTTAGGATGGACACTAAAATAATAAACTCTAAAACTTCCCTTTATGAAACATTTTCTGTTAATTGCTTTCTCTGTATTTACATTGAACAATTTGATTTTTGCTCAACAAGGCGATGAACAACCATTTTTGCAGGACTATTCATCTCAAGTCAAAAGCGATGATGTTGATGGCATTGACCTTAGTACAGGTACCGTGAATCCAGGTATTCCTTTGTTGTCTGTTAAACTGAACAGCGAGTATTCTGAAAACATTTCCCTTAATTATACCAAGGGACAAGGTATAAGAGTTTACGACTTTTCAGGTGTTGCTGGATTGGGATGGGACATTAAAGCGGGAGGAGTCCTTACCAGGGAAGTAAGAGGATATACGAGAGATGAAAAAATACCTATGCAAAATCCGTTAGCTGGGGATGTTGACAAGGATTGCGGATGGCTTTATAATCCTTCTGACGTACCAGATTATAACGCGGACTACAGTTTGTTGGGAACTACAGCGGGACAGGCCGTTGAAGGTTCGTACATGTTGAACCCTTCTGACCCGAATGATGTACCTGATGCTTCAGATGTGCTCAGACAATTTTTTAGCGGCATATACAATAATGGAAACATTCATCATTATGCCAATATTGATTCCGAACCTGATATATTTCATTTTTCATTTGGGAATTATTCGGGTAAATTCGTTTTTGATCCTAGTGGAACTCCCGTTTTAATCCCCGCGCAGGATATTAAAATTGAACCGGCAATTGGTCCTAACGGATCGTCATATAACGGAACTCCTGCTTGGATTTTTACAACACCTGATGGCCAAAAGTATGTGTTCTATAATACTGATGATTACAGAGAGAAAACAACAACGAAGCGGTTTGCAAGCACGAATTTTTGTTATCCTAATCAAACACCTAAAAGAACGTTAGAATATTATTCGACCTGGCATCTGTCAAAAATTATCGACACGCACGGTAAAGAAATGACTTTTACTTATGGCACTGGATACACCTTTAAGGTTACTCAAGCCCAGCAAAATAAGTATGATTGGATTACAGGCAACAAATATTTAGGACCCCATGCTTCTGCTCATCCTGAGGAAGATGTTGATGTGCCTGCTTCAAATGTACCGGAATTGAATATTACAACAGTTAAGTTGCTGACCCTTATTACTACTGATGCAGAAAATCTCACATTCGTCTATTCAAATGACAGAATAGATTTAGCTGCTCCTAAATTAACAAATATTGATGAGACCGGAGGCATGAACAAGCATTATCAATTTAATTACACTTATGAGTTTAATGATTGCGGTCCTAATCATGACCAAATCTGCCCGCCTCAAGACCCTGGCAGTAGTCCGGAAAATTATTTTGTTTATCGCCCTTATCAATATTTAAAGCTGGCATCACTTGAAGAAATTCCAACCAGCGCGCAATCATCAAATCCGACTTGGAGTTTTGAATACAAGCCCTTTAATGAATATACAATTTGGCATTCACAGCAGACCCCGCAAAGATATTGGTATTGCAGATGTTATAGTAATAATCTTGTACGTAACACTCGCAATTTGGGAGAAGATTACTGGGGATTTTTTAAAGGCCTTCATTGGTATATTTCTCCAGGCTCTCAATCATATGGAGATGAGGTTTGCATTACTGAGATCGGACCTGCAGGGCAATTAATTCCACCCGGACCGAGTGGCTCAGGATTAGACGGAACGAACAGAAATCCAGATGAAGAGGAATTCCGAATTTATACTTGGGATGGCTCTACCTACATTTGGGCAAGCAACCAGATTAATTCTTCAAATGAAGATTCGTATACCCTTTCCAGGACGCCATACAATCAGCAAGGCATTTTAACAAAGATAACTTTACCGACCGGAGGTGTAATTGATTATGAATATGAAACTAATACCTATTATGACAATTCCTCTTCTACCAGCAAAACATTTGGAGGACTTAGAGTAAAACGAATTAAAACTTCTACCTCGGCTCAGGATTCTCCCATCATAAAGGAATTTAAATATACTACGGAAACCGATCCTAACAAATCAAGCGGAGAGGTTGTCCCTTTGAGGAGAAATTGGGATAATGTGATATTCTGCAAACATTATGACGATACTCATATTTCTAATTCATACTCAACGTATTATTTCCGCGAGTCGCAATCTCACCGAGCACAGCCGAGAGACCTGATTCGTTATACCAGAGTAGAAGTCGTAACCATTGGAACGAATAGTACCGGCAACGGAAAAGTCGTCTATAAAATGACAGGATATTCTTCCAATCCCGATGTGCCATGCGACAGGTTTGAATTTAACCATATTAATACCGCTGTGACACCGCCCCAGGTATGCAGCTGGACATCTTACACGGATGACAGGGATAATGATGCAGGAGCTCCGAATGGTGATATGAGTTTCGAGCGCGGGTTAATCACAAAGATTGAATTCTACAACCAGGCACAGGAAAAAATCAAGGAAATTGAAAATGAGTATGAATTTGCCCCTTCAAACTTTACTCCTGTAGAGGTTAAAGCCTGCAAGGTAAATACAAAATTTATTTACAACTCAATTTATAGTGGGTCAACCCCGTTAAATTGGTCCTTCGACCCTCCTCCCTTCAATGTTGAATATTATAAACATATTTCTAAATGGTTTTATCTGAAAAAAACCACAGAGCGCAATTATTCAATGGACGCTGATGCAAGCATTAATGCGAATAATTTTCTGACACTTCAAACCAATTATTTTTATGACAATTCAGTGCATAAGCTGGTGACCCGGATAGAAAAAATAAATTCGGATAATAAAAAAACGATTATTCAGTATAAATATCCACAGGATTTTAATGTTGCTTACAATACCCAAAATGATGTAATGTCTTCATGCCTTTGGCTACTGGTGAACAGGCATATTCATAACATTCCTGTTGCTACTCATGTTTTCAAGGAACTTGTCAGTTCAACCACTTGCAATAATCTGTACAGCAGTAAGTTTACAATTTTAAAGCAACTATCTGGCAGCATTATAGTGCCATTTAAAGATTACATACTTGAGACCGCTGATGCAGTTGATGTTGGTGCAACGTCATTTGTATTACCTCATGCTCCGATGACAACCGCATATAATTTTGTTTTTGATAACAAATATAAATCTAAAGTGGAATATGATTACGATGCCCTGGGATATTTAACCAGTTCCAAAATTACTAATGGAATGTCATCGTCTGTAATTACAGACGCTAATCATAATCATGTACTGGCCAAATTTTCAAACGCAAAGTATTCAGCGTCCGAAGTCGGAAATGAGTGTAGCTTTTTAAGTTTTGAAAGCGGCTCAAATAGTGACCAGTGGGGTTTAAGCGCTACTTCAAATAGCACCGACGCTCATACAGGAAGTGTTTCCAGATTGCAGGCAGGAGGTGTCACATTTGGCCCAACGAAAGATTTTCGTCCGGATAATCAGTATCAAAAATATAAATTCTCGTGTTGGATTAAAACCAGTGCCAACTATCCTTCGAGTGGAGGGAAATTAATAATTCATTCAAAGCATGATGATAATAATCAGACTGCATATCCTAATGTAACCGGAAACTGGATAGAAGTTCCTTTTGGGAATACAAATAACAAATGGAAATATTTTGAAGCTGTTATTGACTTAGGAGCGGTAAGGAATCTTGCAAACATGGCTACCACTGACCCTGCACTTCGGATTCGCTGCTATACAGTTAATGATAATGCTACTAACTCATTCCTTATTGATGACATTAGATTTCAACCTGTATTATCTTCCTGTATCAGCTACACATACAATGATTTTTACAAAACAAGCGAGAGCGATAATAACAGCCTACCGACTTATATAGAATACGATGCCTTCAACAGGCCCGCATGGGTATACGATCAGGACAGAAACATTATCAAGCACTTCGACTATGGTGTCGGTACTTCCCTTACTTCTAATTATTCTATAACCGATAATATTTTAGTTGCCGGAGCTTCCGCGAGCAGCATCCTGAACCAATCATTAACTCCGCAACAGTGTCGCAGAACAACTACATACGCTGATGGATTAGGGCGGCCATTACAGACTATTGCTAAGCAGCAGTCTCCCGGATTATATGATATCGTGTCACCACATGCTTATGATGAATTCGGAAGAGAATCAAAAAAATATCTCTCTTATGTAGATGCAAGCTATGATGGTTTGTTTAAAACAAACGTCCTTTCTAATCAAGCATACTTTTACCAGAATGCTTATGCTGTGGAACATACTACATCTGCATTCACACAGGCCATTTATGAAGCATCTCCGCTCAACAGAATTTTAAAACAGGGGAATGTTGGTTCCACCTGGCAACCAAACTCCAGTTACACGACATCCGATCATGCTCTAAAATTCAGATATCAGACTAATGACGAAAATGAGGTGTTAAAGTGGGGCATTAGCGGAAATAATATATCCGCAATAAATATAGTATCGCTTATTCCTTATGTCTGGACCCCAATATTTTATCCCGCTAATACTCTATTTAAAACTGTAAGTTATGATGAGAATGGAACAGAATCAATTGAGTATAAGGATTTGGAGGGAAAATTAATTTGTAAAAAAACTAAAGTTGCTTCGAGCGTAAATGCTTCGGGAGAAAGAATAACATTTGATTTTACAGGCCCACAAAATACCAATGCTAATCCCCCTTCTCTTCCAAATGAATACTATTCTTCATATTATGTGTACGATGGATTTGGCCGTTTGATTTATGAAATATCTCCGGCAACCATTCATCTTCTGTCGCAAAATAATTATGGGTATTTCTTTTCTACCGACTTTATTATGTTCCCCAGTGCAGAGCCATTTTTTAATCAAAATCTTTATGCTTATAAATACGATGCCCGTGGCAGGTTGATTGAAAAGAAAATTCCGGGACAAACAGAATGGAATTATTTTGTTTATAACAAAATCGATCAACTTGTTTTGTCCCAGACTCCTAAGCAAAATTCAGATCTTGAATGGACTTTTTCAAAATATGATGCCCTGGGAAGGGTTGTAATGACAGGTACCTATAACAACGGTGATCCAAGAGAGAACATTCAGGCATCCGTGGATAATGAAACTATATTGTGGGAAGAGAGAAGCAATGGCAACGGAAATATTCTGGGCTATACCGATAATACTTTCCCACAGAGTATGATTGAACAGCTTACCGTAAATTATTATGATGACTACGATTTTGATATTCAGAGTAGGACGTATGAGACTGATTTCACAGGTGTTGCGGCTACGGTGCGTACTTTTGGATTGCTTACGGGAAACCTTACTAAAATTATTATGTCACCATCGGATGAACATCTTCTCCGTGTGAATTATTATGATAGCCGAGACAGGTTAATACAACAACATAAGCAACAGGTTAACCAATCCTTGGACAGGATCAGTAATCTGTATGACTTTGCAGGGCAGTTGCTTTCATCCAAACGCACATACTCTCATTCTAACAGTGACCCTAAAGTTATTATTTCCAACACTTTTTCGTATGACCATGCCGGCAGAAGGGTTAATACCTACCTGAAAGTAGATGATGACCCGCAATACGTCATGTCTAATCGAAACTATAATGCTCTTGGACAGCTCATTCAGAAAAATCTTCATTTCGATCCGCAAACCGGAGATTATATGCAAAGCATTGACTATCGTTATAACATTCGTGGATGGTTAACAAAAATTAACAACGCGGCATGCTATGAAGATTTTGATGACAATTTCGGCAATGATGTATTTGGTGAGGAACTATATTATGATGACATAACAAACATCAGCATTTCCAATTCTTCATGCCCGGTTCCGGTTCCGCAATTCAACGGCAACATTTCTGCAATGAAGTGGAAAGCCAAAGGGTTGGAGTCAGAGCCGTATGACATCAATCAAAATATGTATGTCTATCGTTATGATAATTTAAACAGGATGACAGCCGGCTATTATGTCGCTTCGAGCCCGAATTTTCTGAACCAGGATATTTTTGACAGGCAGATTAATTATTTTAATGAAGTAGTTACGTATGGCGCTTCGGGAAATATTATGCATCTCACACGTAATGGAGGAGATCCGGAAACCCAGTCGTATGATGTAATGGATGACCTGTCATATACGTATGCCGGCTACCAGGCGCAGAAAGTGGAGGATGCGGCAACTCCTCAGCTAAGCTATGCCGGGTTTACGGATGGAAGCAACGGAGGGGACGATTATACTTATGATGCCAGCGGTAATTTGACCAATGACGCTAATAAAGATTTAACCGTGAATTATAACTCGCTGAATTTACCGTACTCTGAAGAGAGTTTTGCCTCCGGAGATTACATTACCAGTACCTATGATGCCGGCGGGCGAAAAATTCACCAGGAACTTTTGACCAGCACGGCTGTACTTAATAACTTTCCGCCTGTTGTAACAGATTATGTAGACGGAATTGAATATGAAGATAATCAGCTGAAGCAAATTATGACAGAAGAAGGACGCGTGCGTCCATCTACTGCTGCCGATGCAATACAGGGATATAAGTACGATTACTTTTTGAAAGACCATCTCGGAAGCGTGCGGGCAGTTCTTTCTCACGATGCTTTAGTGAGACAATATTACGCTACGATGGAAACGCAAAATGCGCAGGCCGAAGAAGCGTTATTTTATAACATTCCCACAACGCGTTCAAGTGCTCCTGCAGGCTATCCACCTGATTTTTCATATTCACCAAACTTAAAAGTGAGTGGGTTAAATGCAGCCCAGGGCAAAACAATAGGGCATGCAAAAGTTCTAAGGATACTGGTGGGAGACAGTCTTAGCATAAGCGCCAAATATTTTTTCACAGATTCCCTCACTTCTACTTCAAGCACCAGGACGCTGAGCGATATCCTTACCCAGTTAGGCAATATATTTCTCATCAATCCATCGGTAAGCGTTGCAGGGAATGAGATAACTGCGAGGCAGCAGTGGGCAAGCTCTACCTTTACGGAGAATTCTGATGTTACAAGTTTTCTTTCTTCTACATTTACAAATGCAAGCAGTGCCAGCCCTCATACTCCCCAGGCATATCTTATTTGGTTATTTTATACCGATGATTTTACATTTGTTCCCTCTATGAGCGGAATAAAACAAGTAGAGGCTGCTTCGCGAAACCAGCTTGGCAACCTTGCCATATCAAATCTGGTTGCACAGGAAAAAGGGTATTGCTATATTTATGTTGCTAACGAAAGCGCTGTGACGGTTGATTTTGATAACCTTAGCATTATTCAATCGGCAAGCCATTTGGTTGAGATAAACGACTATTACCCTTACGGGTTATTAAACCCCTGGCTCTCTGTAACGCCCGATGTTTCCATAGCAAACAACCGCAAGTTCCAGGGCAAGCAATTAATATCTGATGTAAATACCAGTTCAGATGAATTTGGCTGGCGGCAATATGACCCCTTGGTTGCAAGATGGCATGCTACCGACCCGGCAGAGCAGTTTGCAAATCCTTATCTTGCAATGGGGAATACGCCAACATCATTCGTGGATTATGATGGAGCGCAGGGAGGTTCTGGCGGTACTAGTGGCACTACTGATTTGGAGCACAGTGGATATTCTTATGGTTCAGCATCGGATTTGGGTTATAATAGTGGGTATGATATGTATATGGCTATGCATTATGGTGGGGGTTGGGGTAGTGGTTACATGACATCGTCTGGAGGTACTGGATTGGGTATAGGAGCTGATGGGAAGGGTGTGACCTTTACCCGCTATGGCGTTACCTCCGGAGATGGTACGGTATATGGCACATGGGATGCTGAAACAGCTTCTAAAATTGATGGTGCGCTGGCAAATTTTGCTTTGTTTAGGGATTATAATTACCAGATTGCTCAATTTCCTACAACAGGAGAAGCGGCAGCGAATGCTGATTCATATTCGGGAAATAGATATAGGACTGGAGAAGGGGCTACTGTTTCAGCAAATCAATCATGGGCACATTCATTAAGTGAGATTGGTTTTGGTATGCGCTTAACAGGTGATTTATATGGTTATGCAGCCAGGGGATTAAATGCAGCGACAATGAGAGCGATTTTTAATGTCGCTCGTGGGGTTACTGGTGCAGGAGTTGTTGCTGGTGCTGTGTCTGGTATTATACCTGTAGTCACGAACCCGTCATCATTAGGTAGCTGGGCAAGAGCTAGTGTTCAAATAGGAGCCATGGGGCTCACCGGAGTTCCCTATGTTGGTATTGGGCTTGCAGTAGGCGTAGAAGTTGCCAATGAAGCAGGAATGTTTGGCCTTTATAATTGGGCTGATCAATATAGAATTGCTGCACCCTCTCCATTTAATCCAAACTTTGCCGTTTACCACGTGCACCATTAAAATTAAAAGTATGATAGATTATATATACTATAAGTTTTACAAATTTTATAATCGAAATGAAGGTCAAATAGTAGGTGCGATAATGGCAATGGCGATATGTGGTGGGTTGGCTAGTGTCAACCTTATAACGGTAATAGTCTTTTTGCAAGCCATTAAAGTATTGCCAATTTTTGATATTACAAAATTTTTCGCCATTATAACGACCTTGTTCTTTTTCTTATTAGGATATTTTGTTTTCCTCAGAAAAAAGAAGTACATTGAAATTGCCAACAGATTTAAAAATGAGACATTCCTTGAAAGGCAAGACGGGCGTACCAAAGTGTTGCTGTATGTTTTTGCATCGGGTATTGCTTTTGTTTTGGCGGCAGTTTTTAGGTATAATGTAGTTCATCCATATTAAATATGATAGCTAAAATTAATTCTCATAAACATAAAAGCCCGATAAAAAAATCGGGCTTTTTAATAGGCAATTTATCAATTATGATTACAGATGTGAATACCAGTTCAGACGAATTTGGATGGAGGCAATATGACCCGTTGATTGCAAGATGGCATGCTACCGACCCGGCAGAGCAATTTGCAAATCCTTATCTTGCTATGGGAAATTCTCCAACATCATTCGTGGATTATGATGGAGCGCAGGGAGGTTCTGGCGGTACTAGTGGCACTACTGATTTGGAGCACAGTGGATATTCTTATGGTTCAGCATCGGATTTGGGTTATAATAGTGGGTATGATATGTATATGGCTATGCATTATGGTGGGGGTTGGGGTAGTGGTTACATGACATCGTCTGGAGGCACTGGATTGGGTATAGGAGCTGATGGGAAAGGTGTGACATTTACTCGATATGGTGTTACTTCAGGAGACGGTACAGAATATAGTACATGGGATGTAAATACTGCCCAGGATATTAAAGCTGCACTCACAGATTATGCGATGCAGTCAGGAAATTATGGTTATTCGTTACCACCCGTTTCTATAGAAGATTTAAGAATCAATCCCGGAGCCACACAGCAATGGGCTTATGATAATATTCCGGAATATGCTGGAAATAGTAGCCAGTGTCCAAATTGTTTAGATCCGGCGACTGTGAATAGGAATTGGCTTCATAGCTATATGGGACCTAACAATCCTCTAACCTATTCTAGAAGACCAGACTATTCAACGCCTCCAGTTACTCTGTCAGAAATACCAGCAATTGTACATGATAAATATTATGATTCACATAATGCCGCCGGATCAATGGATGTATTACTTAATCAGGCAGTTATTTCAGCTGATTGGAGATTTGTCGGATCGGAGTTAAGTTTGGCAATAAATCCATTTTTAGATATGAGTACGCGCTTGGAGGGATTTGCTTCCGGAGCGGTTCTTGGGACAGTTGCATTACCGAAAACTATATATAATTTCAGTACTATAAATGCGCGAATACGATATCACAAATATTAACAGTATTTATAACGAATCAGATATAAGCTAAATGTCAAAAAAAGGGAAAATACTTTTAGTGGTTATTGCTATTACCTTAGTATTTATCATAGTTAGGTTCGCTGGCATGATTGCCCCGGGAAGTTATCCATACGCTGAAAGGTATGAGATAGAAATGCCGGAGGACTCATTGATACAATTGATAGAAACATTTAAAAGTGAAAATCCGGAGTATATTGTTCCACCTGAGGCGCAGCTTAAAGACGGAAGAAGTGGCGATTCCGATTATTGGTATCATATTTATTTTTATTACAGAGAAAAAAATCAAATCGTACATACATGGGTAAGAGCATCAGAGAAGCATTCAACTACTTTTGCATTTGATGCCGTTAATGATGGTTTGGTTCTTGGCAGATGGAAAACAGTTAACGATGACTTTGGCTTTTTTGAAAATAGAAAAGTGAAAAAAGAGTTTGAAGATCGTATTTTAGAAAATGTGAAACGAATTAGTGTTAAATAAATTCGGTAACGTATCAATCTATCACCTGATGAGAATTTGAAATAAAAAGAGAGAAGATGAAAAGCGGACGGTAAAAATACTGTCCGCTTTGTTTTTTACTTTTATAAGCAATTTAAATTAATTGATATTTTTTACCACTATAATTCCATGACCAACAACTGCAAGTTCCAGGGCAAGCGGCTCATAGCAGATGTGAATACCAGTTCAGATGAATTTGGCTGGCGGCAATATGACCCCTTGGTTGGACGGTGGCATGCTACCGACCCGGCAGAGCAGTTTGCAAATCCTTATCTTGCAATGGGGAATACGCCAACATCATTCGTGGATTATGATGGAGCGCAGGGAGGTTCTGGCGGTACTAGTGGCACTACTGATTTGGAGCACAGTGGATATTCTTATGGTTCAGCATCGGATTTGGGTTATAATAGTGGGTATGATATGTATATGGCTATGCATTATGGTGGGGGTTGGGGTAGTGGGTACATGACATCATACGGAGGATTTGCACCTCAAATTGCAGATGCAATTAATGGCGGTGGAACCGGCTGGAACATTAATCACTTACTAATGGAAGCTGGTGGAGATGCTGCGTTTTTTGATAATCCTAGCTCCGTGACTGGTGTAAGTATGAATGGCAATTCTATGATTATCTCTACAAGA
The DNA here is from genome assembly GCA_002215675.1 of Bacteroidetes bacterium 2013_40CM_41_45. Taxonomy (GTDB): domain Bacteria; phylum Bacteroidota; class Bacteroidia; order AKYH767-A; family 2013-40CM-41-45; genus 2013-40CM-41-45. The sequence continues at coordinate 69,733 of NGFH01000011.1, forward strand.
GATTACTCAGTGGGTGACCTTGGATATAAACAAGGATATAGTCTGGTTGGAGATGGTAATTATTACGAATCCGAAATGGGAGGAGTATGTATGGCAGGAAGAGAGCATAACATTTCAGTTAATATAGGCAATATTAGCTTGGGCGATATTGGGTATTCCCTTGCTAACATAGGTTTTGGTATGCGTTTGACAGCTGACTTATATGGTAATGCCGCTAAAGGACTGGAAGCATCAAGAATAATCGCTGCAATTGGTACTGGAGCTACTTATGTTGGATACGCAGGAGTAGTTTTAGGGGCAGGAGCAGCTGTAATGGAAGTTGCAAATGATCCGTATTCTTTGGATAGTTACGCAAGGGCAGGTGTTCAGGTAGGAGCGTTAGCTGTGGCTCCAGTTCCATACGTTGGAATTGGCCTTTCAATAGGTATAGAGGTTGCACATGCTGCAGGGGCATTTGACGGGTTCTATAATTGGGCTGGTCAATATAGCGTCTCTTATCCATCTCCCATTCTAGGTTGGGCTGTGTACCATAAACACAAATAAGCTATGATTGATTATTTATTTTATAGGATACATAAAATTTTTTATAGTGCTCATGGTCAAACAAGAGGTGCTGTATTGGCAATGATGACCTTTTGCCTTATAATTTTTATTAACCTGTTAACGATATTGAATTTTCTTGAAGCTTTTCGGATTTTGCCGGTTTTAGGTTTAGCTAAGTACCATGCGTACGTCATTGTCCTTTTCTTGTTCATTCCAGGGTATTTTGTTTTTATTAGAAAGAAAAGATACGTTGAAATTGAAAACAGATTTAAAACTGAAAGCCATAGAGACAAGGAAGACGGGCGTAGTAAAGTGATGATATATATTCTTGTATCAGGAATCGCTTTTTTTATAGCAGCGGTGTTAAGGTATAATGTGATTCATCATCGTTTGTAGATTATTACGGAGCAAAGGGAGGAAACGGCGGCGCCTATAATAATAGTTATACAGATGGAGGCTCTTGGTAATGTATCAATCTATCACCTGATGAGAATTTGAAATAAAAAAGGAGAAAAAATTATCGAAATATGAAGAAGCGGATGACAAATATGTTGTCCGCTTTTTTTTTACTTTTATAAGCTATTTAAATTAATTGATATTTTTTACCACTATATTTCCATGGCAAACAACCGCAAGTTCAAGAGCAAGCGGCTTATAGCAGATGTGAATACCAGTTCAGATGAATTTGGCTGGCGGCAATATGACCCCTTGGTTGCAAGATGGCATGCTACCGACCCTGCAGAGCAATTTGCAAATCCTTATCTTGCTATGGGAAATTCTCCAACATCATTCGTGGATTATGATGGAGCGCAGGGAGGTTCGGTAATGTTTCAATCTGTCACCTGATGAGAATTTGAAATAAAAAAGGAGAAAAAATTCTTGAAATGCAAAGAAGCGGATGACAAATATGTTGTCCGTTTTTGTTTTGTACGTTTATACGTCATCTAACTCATTGAAAATTTCTTTTATGTTTCAAAGTATCACCCATGCCATGCAGCAATGTAAATATTGCGAAGCGGAATGTGTTAAAAAAGGATTTCAGAAAAATGGAAATCAAAAATTGCGATGCGTAAGATGCAAAAGATACCAGCTTGCCCATTATACAAATAGGGCCTGGCTGAATAATGTGAATGAGACCATCTCTACTCTTGTAAAAGAAAGCTGCGGTATCAGAAGCATCGGGCGAATTCTAAAAATTAGTCCGGCAACAGTGATAAAAAGAATCAAAATAATTGCTGCTTCCATTGGGAAACCCGTAATTTCCCTGGGAAAGAAATATGAGTTGGATGAGATGAGAACGTTCGTGCGAAAAAAGACAAATACTTATTGGATAGCATACGCGATAGAAAAAGGTACTAAAAGTATTATCGATTTTAAAGTCGGAAGAAGAACATTGAAAACGCTGGGAAGCGTTGTAGATACGCTGAAGTTGGCAAAGGCAGAAAGAATTTATACAGATTCACTCAATTTATACCATTCCCTGATAAGAAAAGAAATTCATTGCAAAAGAAGATTTACAATCAATCATATTGAGCGAATGAATCTAACATTACGCACGCATTTAAAGCGATTAAACCGCAGAACCATATGTTATTCTCGCAATGCACTGATGCTCGAAGCGTGCCTGAAAATTTATTTCTGGAGTTAAAGTTTCCTTATTTTAGGACTTGTCATTTCCAATTTAAGAAAGGGGCTTGGGAAAAAGTATTTTCCCCGCAAGATTGCGTGTGGTGGTACAGTGTACAGACCACACGCAATCTTGCTGTACGGTTATCCCTTTTGTTTGGGCTGCAACTATGCAGGGCAGAAAAGCATCTTTTAATTGTAACATTCCACTAAACAAAATGTGATGAATAAAAGCATTTACACTTACCCAATAAGAATTCTGGCGTTATTAAGTTTTATTATCGTATTTCCGGCTGTTGTTAACGCTCAGTGGAGTGTGCCTGTCAACCTTTCTCCTAATGCTGTTTCAGCGGGATTAAATGAAAGCATGGGTTCCTGCATTGGCGTTAGCGGTGATACGGTTCATGTTGTTTGGGGCGACCGCTTCAACACAACGCATGGCGCAATCTATTACACACACACTCTTGATTCGGGCTTTACATGGAGTGTTCCCGTTGCTATTTCAGATACAAACGGCAATGCTTGGAATGCTGCAATAGCTGTCAATGGTTCTAACGTGCATGTTGTCTGGAGAGAAATTGATACGCTGAACAATCATCGCTCCTCGCATTACATCCATTCTTTAGACGGAGGAAACACATGGGGAACAAGCATGACCATTGATTCCGTTGTTGCTGACTGGCCCGCTGTTACAGTGTCGGGCAACCATGTTTATGTTGCTAATGATATTGTTACTTCCGCTGTTCCTTACAACACCGAAATATTTTTCCTGAGGTCTTTAGATAATGGCGCAACATGGAGCCCGCATCAGCAGATAACTTTTGCTTCAGGTCGTTCGGAAGATGAAGCTATCAATGCTGAAGGTTCTCATATATTCATGTCGTGGAATGATAACCGGAGCGGGCAGATGCAAATCTTCTATAAACATTCCGGAGATTACGGAGCAACATGGGACCCGGAGGTTGCGGTAATTCCTCCCAGTGGTTATGGCACGATGGTAAGTGTTGACAATGCAAGCATTGACGTAATAGCGGCTGGCGCTCCTTCAGGTCATTATCAAATACTTTTAGCGCAGTCGACTGACACAGGTGCAAGTTGGAGTACGGATATGGATTTAACCCACGACACTGCCAATACGTATTACTATCCTGATATGGTTCGCGATGGAAATGATCTGCACGTTACTTATGTAAAGTCAGGAACTGGCGGACAGTATTTACATTCTGCTGACGGTGGCGCTACATGGGATACTCCATATAGTTTTGGCAACAGCAGCATTACACCTTTCATTGCTTACATGGGATGCGCGCTTCATGTCATTCTTCCTGACAACGGTCATATTAATTATTTCCGTAATCCTACAGGGAATGCCGGAACGCATTGCGCAACAGGCATCTCATTTGTCTCAACAGGGCAACAATCGGAAATCAAACTTTACCCTAATCCTTTTACCTCGGAAACAACAATAGAAATTTTATCTTCTGAGAATGCGAAGAATGCAGTGCTCAAAATTTTTGATGTGCCGGGGAAAGAGATGATGAGTTCAGTCTTTGGAAATGAAAATAAAATAACTCTTGGCAGAGATAAACTAGGCTGCGGAATTTATTTTTACAAAGTATTTGAAAAAGAAAAAATAATTGCTGCAGGAAAAATGATAATAGAGTAATATTATTTTTTAAAAAATATTAAAATAGAAATGAAATTAAGACTATTTATTATCCTGTCAGTGTTTGCAGGTATGTATGTGAATGCACAGGATATTCTGATGTTAGATTCCAATGTGACGTATCAAACCGTGGCAGGATGGGGACACGGCGGAGGGGTGCTCGGTCACATGCAAGGTACTTATATGATGATTGATACTTCGGTTGCCAATCCTGTAAATTACCAGGTACTCGATTATCTTGTGGATGATCTAGGGCTCACAGGCTCCCGTACCTGGGAAGTAGGTCCCCGTATTGATGGCTCAGGCATGGACAACGGAGATTGCGACAGCATTGACTGGACGAAATTCCAGCCGCAATCTCTTCCACAGGGAATGGCTGATTATCTGGTCTATTTTAAGAACCACATCGTTGCTGAAGGAGTTCAGCCAAACTTTTATTCAAGCCCCGGTTATCCCACTCATGCTACTGACCAGAAGCCGTGGATTATGTATCATCCTGGAGAGCGTGCTCAACAGATTTGGGCAAGTGCGCTGTACATGCACAACACTTACGGAATTGATATCAACTACGATGTTATTTATAACGAACCCCAAGGGCTCGTTACTTCCACTATTCTTGCCGATGACATTAAAGCATTAGCTCCCCGCTTCGTTTCTCACGGGCTTGCCACACGCTCTCAATTTGCTGAAGCAGTTGCTCCGCAGACTGACTGGAATTTTATTACGCCCGTACAGAATGATACGGAGCTTTGGAACAACACAGGGCGACTCTCTTATCACAATTACGGAACAGCCGACCCGTACCGAAGTGATATTTATAATTTCGGTTTGTCGTGGGGGCTTACTACTGCACAGACGGAAATGGGTAATCCAACCTTCGATGATTTGTACAATGATTTTACCTTAGGAGGTACATCTTACTGGGAAGTTGGCTACAGCTCCAATGTTACGCTTGTGCCTGTCAGCGGGTTGACATCGTTTACTCCTTCCAGCACGTATTTTCGTTTGCGACAGGTAATGCATTATGTAAAACCCGGTGCAGTTCGCATCGGCATCACTTCCAATGATACATTGCTACATGTACTTGCATTCAAAAGAAATGGCGAGCTTACTGTTGTTATTGAGAATACATCCGGCACTTTGAAGAATGTTCTTTTACAGGGAATACCGCCAGGCACTTACGGATTGAGCAGAGCGCCCTCAAGCGCCACTGCTTTCGCAGAACTTGGCGTTCGTACGGTTATAAATGATACAATTACTATTCCTGTTGCAGGCGGTTCAACTGTTACAACGTTGTATCCGCATCCCGCTGCTGTCAACAATCCTCCTGTTATCATGACGTATGTTTCCAATCCGGGTTATCTTGTCTCTCCTGCTTCCACAGCAACTCTTACTGTCACTGCCAACGATGCAGAATTAAACACGCTTTCATATCTGTGGACAGTCATTAGTTATCCTGCCGGTGCGAATCCTATTATAGCTTCTCCAACAACCGCTTCTTCTTCTGTAAGCGGGCTGACGGCTACAGGAAATTATGTTTTTAAAATTGATGTGAGTGACGGAACGAATACAACTTCCAAAAAAGTATACTTAATTGAATATAGTCCGGCTCCGCCTATTGTGTTAGGCAATGCCGGTTTCCGTATTGCCACTCCATATGGTTTAGTGTTCGGAAACCCTGGTGACACTACGCATGCAAATATTGAGCTGCCTACTTCTGCAGTTACTCTTCAGATAGGCGCTGCCGATCTTGCCGGCAGCAATTTAACCGGACAGGGTATATGGTCTCTTGTATCGCAACCGGTTGGTGCAAATATCACGTTGAGCGGCACTACCTATATTTTTGTAAGCTTCCGTGCCAATGTAACAAACATGACCGTTCCCGGAGATTATGTTTTCCAGGTGAATGTTCTTTACTCAGGTCATCCCGACCTTACTGCGCAGATTATATGTACCATTCATCCTGCAAGCTCTGCTCCCGTTATTTCCTCAATAACTCCTTCTCCCGCTATTCTTACTTTACCAAATGACAGCACTCATCTTACTGCTGTCACTTTCGACCCTGAAGGTGATTTATTAAGACATTGGTGGTATGTGACTTCTGTTCCTGCCGGTGCTCATCCTGTTTTCGACCACCAGGGTTTGCCGGTGACAAGTGTCACCAACTTAACAGTGCCGGGTACTTATCAATTTACACTTCGTGCCTTTGATGACCTTCACATGACAACGCAAAATATTTCTGTACAGGTTAATGCTGCCTCCGGAATTGAAGAAAATAATTCTACCGCTGATAATGGAATAAAAATTTATCCGAATCCCATTCTGAACGAATTAAAAATTGAGAGTTCGGAATTCAGAATTGAAAGCATTGATGTTTATGATTTGGTTGGAGAAAAAATTCTTCATCGCTCACTTCACGAGGAAAATAAAACGATGCTCAATGTGTGCGCACTTCCAGCAGGAATTTATTTTGTTGCAGTGCGAGGTGAGAAAAACAATTTAGTGACAAAGAAGATTGTGAAAATGTAGTCAACGAGTTCCAACTTTCACACTATGCTGTTTTATATTTTTGCTTTGCACAAAGGATAACTGAAGATTATCAACGCTTCAGATATGTTCTTGTGCTAAAAATTCAATCATAGGTTGTATTGAAAACACTCGTGAGAGAGAACGATTAATATTATCATTAGTTGTCTCCCGTTAACAGACAATAAATGTTTTAACCTGGTTTTAACTAGAAAATTAAAATCATTATAACTTTAACGTTACCACTGACATACAGGTTAATAACGTACCCGGAGTCGGAGTCCTGACAACGCAGTGATTGTTTTTATGATTTTTTTGTCATGTCTTTATTTTTTGACCACTCGCTGGTGCAGGCGGGAAGCGCAATCTCAATTAACGGTGTTCATTTTAATACTTGTGTGGTGAACCAGGACCCTAGGTTTAAAGATGCTGCTAATAATAATTACGAGCTCAATACTTCATCCAATGCAAAAGATAAAGGCATCATTTCAATATCATTGCTTGATTATCAGTTCGACATAAAAGGCACAGACCGCAATCTATATACTCCTCCTGATTGAGGAGCGTATGAAAGACCAAACTAATTATCATAGGAACTGCAGTGCTAATATGAGGGCGTTATATCTTTATTGTATAATTTTTCTCCCTTGGCATCTCGTCAGGTAAACATAGCGGGTAGGAAAAATAACAGCCCGATGTAAAAATCGGGCTGTTTGATTAAATAGGAACAGAGGTGTTTTCTTTTGCAGCTTAGTTTAAAAAAAAATATTTTAAATCATCTTTGTATATTTAGTTTTCTTTTTGGCCAGATGCGACAGAACCGTTTTGTGCGATTATAATTTTACAAAGGCATTTCGATAACTATCGGGACGCCATTTTTTTTATGCAACATTCTGTTGCAATCTATTCTTCGATATTATTTCCGGAAAAACATAACAAATAAAGACGCCTAACCCAAAGCCGATGAGAAAAGGTATAAACCCGGAATTTCTTCCGGTGCTGGCTAGAATGCCTGGAGAAGCATGATAGCTTGCAAGGTTGCCAATTATGGGTTTGCCGGAGTAAATATTTTCTTTCAGGAATAGAGTAGGTTTTGACATAGCCTGCCGGGGATGCTGCATAGTTGGGTTTGCGTCAGAATCCGAAAATGTTTTTGCGGTAGCAATAGCGCTCATAATCCTTTCTGAATTTTGTGATTCAAATGAATGCAACTGGCTATCTAATTTTTGCAAATTTTTTTCAATTTTTTCTAGTACCTCATCCAACTCAATTTTTTTGGTTGACGTATCCGACTCATCTTTCTTCGTCAACAATTCCGACTCATTTTTTTTTGCATCCAAAACTATCTCCGCTATTTTCTTTGTCTCTGACACATCATTTTTTAATTTTAATAATTCACTTAGTGAGGGCAAAAACATCTGGCTTATTTTTGTTGGCAATGCCGATTCATCTTTTATTTTAAAAAAAATCGAATTTCTGTTTTCTTTCTCTTGTAAAAAAAGTTCGTAAGGTCTTTTTTGAATATGGGGAACAAAATCAAGCCTGAAATCTCCAGTTTCAAAAAACCAAGATTCATTAATTGCCTTTGCTTCAATAATTTTTTTTATTTCCAAGAAATTAATTCCGTTCATGAATTTGGATAAGGGAGCATCATTTCTATACTTTGCCGGGAGTGGTAAGAACGCCATCAGTTCTTCTTTTGTCCCTTTAAACACAGATACAAATTCTTTTTTCTTTCGGCTTTCATAATCTTGTTGCTTGTGGGAGTCTGAACAATATTTTGAGTTGTATTGAGTCGCATTAAATTCATCGTCACAGAACAAACATTTGCGTATGGTTCCTTTTGCATTTGCAGAACCTTTGTTATTGCCTTTCTTTCCCATAATTTTTAAAATTTGAAGGTATGTCGTATAAATAGTTAGAAATAATTTTTGTAAATTGACGGAGGAATTTACGGAAGAATTGACGGATGAATTAGTTGTATTTAGTACCATTTCTGAACCCGATGTAGTGGGGCGCCTGGCGACAACGTAGGTTAGTGCTGAGTCGACCTTTGATGCCGGGGTTTTAATGCTGCAGATATGTGAATTTTTTCATGGGATCGGGTAAATGCTGGTTGAATCGCTTTTAGCCCATCTGTAAATTACACCGCAAAGATAATAAAGTAGTTTATTTTACATTCGTGTAATCAAATTTAATTATCATTACATAATTGAATGTACCGCATTGCCGCATTCGTCATTGCGCAACAATGCTCACCGAACCGCTCCAGTTGCCTGTGCCACTAGGAAGAATGGCACGGAAACGGAAGTACGTCCTCACATTGTCATAACACGGGCTACGACCCTCAGTCGTACATTGAAGCGCTGCTTGCCGAATTCGATATTTCCATCACGTATGAACTGGTGCGACAGCAGTACGAAGAAGATGTTACAAAGGGAATCCAACTGAGGGCAGTTCCCTCGAAGGGGGAGTGAGTGGGTTTCTTTTCTGCCAGAAAAATAAATCGTTTCATTCATGTAATGATTAAATTATATCTTTACATTAAATTTCTAAAATGAATTTTAAGGAACACTTTGGACAGTTGGTCGGAGAATTGTTTTCCAAGCCGGAACTTTATGAGCAATTGCAGAAGCTTATTGATGAAAGGATTATTCCGCTTTCAGAAACAGGTGTTTCATCGCGTGTTTTTAATCATTGGAAAAAGGAAAGATTATTAATGGATGACCCCATGCAAGGTAAATGGATTAAACTTAATTTTTATGAATATGTATGGGTAAGAATAATTAAATCTCTTAGGGATTACGGTTGCTCTATTGAACTTATCAGGAAGGTGAAAAAGATAATGTCGAAGGTATCTGTTATGGATGAAAAAGATTATGACACAGAGGCGATGAAGACAACAATAAAAAGAATAAAATCGCTTGACATCAGTGAAGACTATAAAAAAGAAATAATAGAAAGCATTAATGAGAAGGGCTTACATCTATTCATACATGAAAGTGGCTTTGATTTTCGACTCTTTTATATTTTAACTTTCGCTTGCATCCTGGGAATCGAAAGATGCGGCTTTTTAATAATGGATAACCATGAAATTCTTCCATGGTTAGGGTATCTGGTTCTTGCAGATAAGAACATCATGGAGTTGTTTTCTGCAACACATATCTATATTTCATTTAACGATTTCATTTTAGAATTTTTGAAAGACAAATCGAAAGAAAATTATCTTAATAGATTCTCTTTTTTTACTGAAGAAGAAATTGAAATTCTGAAAGTTCTTCGCTCTAAGGATTTCAAAAGCATTGAGTTAAGACCTATCAAAACAAAGGATGGGAAAAAATACAGCATAATCAGAGTCACCGATGGTAATTTGCCGCTTCAAACTGAAACTGAAATTACTGATGCATTGCGATTAAAAAATTATGAATCAATCACACTTAAGAAAAACGATAATTCAAAAATATATTTTGAAAGACATTATCGCATAAATATATGAGAGCACTGGTATACTCAGGCAAATTGTCTTCCCGCGTTCATATTGATAACCTCAAAAGAATGCCGAACAACAATTCAAAATGTTATCCATCGAACGATGTACGCAAATCCTAAATAGAAATAAAGAAAAATACTCAGAAGAGGAAATAATAAAAATCAGAGAGTTTCTATATCAGCTTGCAAAGGTTGATGTTGAATTCTTTAATCAATCAAAAAATGAAAAAGGCAATCATTTACACAAGAGTTAGCACGGATGAACAAGCTGATAGAGGATATAGTTTAGGACACCAGGAAGACCAGCTAAGGAAGTACTGCGAAGTAAAACAAATTGAAATAGTTGAACACTTTCAAGATGATGCTTCGGCTAAAACCTTTAACAGACCGCAATTCCAAAGGGCTGTTGAGTTTATTCGCAAGAATAAAAGGCAAGTTGACCATTTGCTTTTCATCAAATGGGACAGATTCTCTCGCAATATCAGCGAGGCATACAAAATGATTGATTCGCTGGCAGCGTTAGGAGTAGATTGCAATGCTATTGACCAGTGGCTTGACTTAACTATTCCTGAAAATAAGTTGTTGCTTGCAATTTATCTGGCAACACCCGAGATAGAAAATGACCGCAGATCATTGAATACTCGGGCAGGAATGCGTAAAGCCATGAGAGTAGGCAGATGGGTAAGCACTCCTCCGAAGGGTTACAAAATGGGACGGGATGAGCAAAACAAACCTTTGATGTTTGCTACTGCTGACGCTGCTTTTATCAAAGAAGGGTTTGAAATCTATTCAACCGGGCTTTATAGCAAATGTGAAGTGAGAAAGGTGTTAGAAAAGAAAGGTTTTAAAATGGGCAGGAGTCAATTTTTTGCTACACTCAGAAATCCGCTTTACTACGGCAAAATCTTTATTCCTGCTTACAAAGACGAAGAAGAGGTTTTGGTGAATGGCTTACATCAGCCAATCATTGACGAAGAATTATTTCACAAGTGCCAACGGGTTGACCAAGGCACAAAAAGGAATATGCAGAAACCAAACGCAAAAAATGCAGCGCTTCCGCTTCGTGGACATTTGATTTGTAAAGAGTGCGGAAACACTTTGACCGGAAGCGGTTCACTTGGAAATGGTGGAAAATACTTTTACTACCACTGCCAACACGGATGCAAAGAAAGATTCCGTGCTGATGATGCTCACTCTTCTTTTGAAAACTACATTTCAAGTTTCAAAGTGGAACCTGAAATTGCTTCTCTTTATTTGGCTGTGATCGAAGATGTTTTCATTAAAGAAGAAGGTGCCAGACAAAGAAAGCTTCAAAAATTGGAAGGAGAAATTGCAGGATTCAGAAGCAAGCTGCTAAAGACCGATGATATGTTCATTGCGGGCGATTTGGAGAAGGATAGTTACAAGCGAATGAAAGACCATTATTGCGGTGAGATGTCGGCTTTGCAGGAACGTAAAAAGGAGATGGAGGGAATGGATACTGCTTTCAGCCAGTATATGAAATGGGGTTTCAGCTTACTTTTGAATTTTCCGGAGTATTATGGTAAAGCTCCTCTTGAAATAAAGCAAAAAATGGTTAGTTCAATATTCCCTGAAAAACTCGTTTTTGAAAATGGTACATATCGAACCATTAGAGCTAACGAGGTACTATCGCTACTATGCAGTAATAACAGGGGTTTCAGCAAAAAAACAACTGGACAAGAAATCATTTCTGATAACTTGTCCAGTCTGGCTCCCCGGGCTGGACTCGAACCAGCGACCCTCTGATTAACAGTCAGATGCTCTAACCAGCTGAGCTACCGAGGAATTTTTTTAAAAACCGTCCTTAGTTTGGGCTAGCGACCCCTCCGATAGAAATCGGAGTGCTCTGCCAGCTAAGCTGCTAAGGAACAAATCCTTAAAAATTTTGAGGGGACGCAAAAATAATTAATGCTGGCTAAGTTGCAATATATTTGTCGAAAATCACGTCTTTATGAGTTTACTCGCTGTAGGTACGGTTGCCTTTGATGCCATTGAAACCCCCTTTGGCAAAACCGATAAAATTGTAGGAGGAGCAGCCACATATATCTGCCTTTCGGCATCATACTTTACCGATAAGATAAACATGCTCTCCGTAGTGGGTGACGATTTTCCCAAGGAAACCATTTCGCTTTTTCATAACAAAAAAATTAGGACCGATGGTCTCCAGATTAAAACGGGAGAAAAATCTTTTTTCTGGTCGGGGAAGTATCATGCTGATATGAACTCGCGCGATACCCTTACTACCGACCTTAATGTTCTTGCTTCGTTCGACCCAGTGATTCCCGAAAGTTACCAGGACTGCCAGTACCTTATGCTTGGAAACCTGATGCCACAGGTTCAGCAACAAGTGATGAAACGTTTACGCAAGCGCCCGCAGCTAATTGTGTTAGATACCATGAATTTCTGGATGGATACTACATGGAATGAACTGCTCGAAACACTCTCTATGATTGACGTGCTGACTATTAATGATTCAGAGGCAAGGCAACTCACCAAAGAACATTCGCTTGTTAAAGCTGCAAAAAAAATTTTTGCAATGGGACCAAAATTCCTCGTCATAAAAAAAGGCGAGCATGGCGCGCTGTTGTTCAACCGCAGCGAAGTCTTTTTTGCTCCTGCACTTCCGCTTGAAGATGTATTTGACCCTACAGGGGCGGGAGACACTTTTGCGGGGGGATTTATCGGCTACCTGGCTCAAACCGGTGATATTTCTTTCGAGAATATGAAACGTGCTTTAATCTATGGTTCGGCAATGGCATCGTTTTGTGTGGAAAAATTCGGAACAGAAAGATTAGTTAATCTAAGTCAAAAGGAATTAACCGATAGGGTAAAAGAGTTTGAACGCCTGGTCAGGTTTAACATTAATTCTAATTAGCCAGTCACTGGTATAAGCGCTTAAATTTCTCATTTCTCAGTCAATGGACGGATCCTTATCCGAAAGACAGAGGAGAATTAGGAAAAAAGTGGCAGATTCATGCGTCTCTGACGCAACCAATCTGCCATTTTAACCCTCATAATAGTATCTGAATTTTGTTATTCCGAACGAAGTGAGAAATCTGTATCTATCATGGTATTATGCATTTAATCTACTTAATTCTTCGTTTTTCTAATAATGGCATGATATTTATCCTTCATGTTGTTCGAATATCTTTGTAAAACATTTTATGCTGAGAAGGACTTTTCCCGCACTGGTTATTGCTGTAATTTTATATTCTTCCTGCAGCAAGGATGCCATCGCTCCTAAATATGATTTTACAGTTCCTTCAGGGTGTGTTGTGAATTCGGTAAGGTACTCACCTGATATAAAATTAATCATCGGCAAAAAATGTGCATATAGCGGATGTCATTTTCCTGGTGAGAGCAACTATGATTTCACTCAATATGCAGTTGTAGCCGAACGAATCCGTTCAGGAAGATTTACTGAAAGAATTTTTTTGCCGGCATCTCATCCCCTTCATATGCCGGTGGGGACAGATATGGATCCGTGTGACTTTGCCAAACTAATGACTTGGATTAATAACGGATTTCCCGAAAACTAATCGGCATGAAAAAAATATTTCTGATTCTTTTGCTCATTGCTTCTGCTTACATAGGGAGAGCGCAGCTGTATACCTGTAATGAAGGCACGGTTTCATTTTTTTCTGAAGCTCCTTTGGAAAATATTGCAGCCACAACAGACAAGGTGAGTTCATTTTTAAATACAGCTACCAATGAAGTGATATTTGTAATTCATATTCGCGGGTTCACCTTTGAAAAGGATTTGATGAAGGAGCACTTCAACGAAAAATATATGGAGAGCGACAAATATCCGACCTCGACATTCAAAGGAAAAATTAATGAGCAGGTTGACTATACAAAAGATGGAACGTATAATGTAACTGCCACCGGAATGCTTAACCTTCACGGCGTGGAACGTGAAATAAATGCGGCCGGAACGGTTACAGTTGACAAGGAAAAAATAAATGTGAAAAGTGATTTCCGTATTCCGCTCAAAGGATTTAATATTACCGTTCCCAAGCTGGTCTTTGAGAATATTGCGGAAGTAATTTCTATAAAAGTCAATACAAACTATATCCCGTATAAAAAGAAATGATAAAAAAATTACTCGCGTTTTCCTTCCTGGTTTTTCTATCGTTTGCTCCGAAAGCGCAGGACAGTTTGTGGACATTGTTACAGTCGCAGACGGCGGGAGAAAATGAAAAAGTCATTGCAACTTTTAAGTCAACAAAAATTATAAGCGCACAAAGCAACGAAACTCTAAAGAAGCGTAACCTTGATTTCCGGGTAGCCCACCTCTTTGGAAATATGGGTAATGCAAGCGGGGGAGGAGTTCACACCTTATACGGATTAGACCAGTCAAATGATATCCGCATCGCTTTTGACTACGGAATAACAGATCGCTTGATGGTAAGTGTGGGAAGAAATAAAAGGCAGGAGAATTTATCCGGTGCTGCTAAGTTTCGCGTTTTGGAGCAAACCATGGATGACAAAGTTCCACTTGCGATAACCATATATGGTAATGCCGCCTTCACTCCCAAAAGCGACCCGGAAAATATTTACGTTCCGGCCGCAAGAAGAATGAGCTATTGTGCCCAGGCGATTTTGGCTAGGAAATTTTCTTCAAGATTTTCATTAGAAGCTCTTGGCTCATTCATTCACCGTAACCTGGTTGACTTAAGAATAAATCCAACAGATAAAAACGATTTGGTTTCTCTTGGCTTTGGCGGCAGGTTCAAATTCACTCACAGTGTTGGTGTCATTGCCGATTACTTTTACAATTTCAGAGATGAAAGCACAGGAATCAAGATGTATAACCCATTGTCTGCCGGGATAGAAATTGAAACAGGCGGCCACGTTTTCAGCATCATGTTTACTAATGCTGTAGGGTTGCTTGAAAACGATTTTATTCCTAATACACCGGATAGCTGGAGCAATGGAGGATATAAATTTAGCTTTAATATCTCGCGTATCTTTAAACTATGAGCTTCGGATTTTATTATGCTGCTCTTAAAATTCTTTCAGGGTTTCTGATTCAGTCAGACAATTTTTTCCTTAAGCCGCATCAGTTAAAACCTATTAACAGCGAGCCCATATTGCTGAGGCCTGAACAACCCGTTTGGGTGCTTGTTTTTTTGCTTGCCGTTATTGCATTGCTTATGGGAATACGGATTTTTTACCGCAAAAGTTTTTCGGAACTGGTAAGCGCATTTTTCAGCTTCCGGTATAGCAGTCAGCTGGTTCGGGACGATAATATTTTGCTGCAGCGAACTTCTATTATTCTTTCCATCATTTTCAATCTTACTCTTGCATTGTTTTTGTATCAGGCGCTTACTGCATTGAAATGGAACCTGCCTTTTGCTGCAGAGGGGTTTAGAGCATACATTTTTTTTGCACTGCTTATTTCTGCCATCTACGCCTTTAAATTAATCATTCTTAAAATAGCCGGTTTTGTTTTTGATATCACACAGGAAATGGAAACCTACGTTTTTACTGTATTTCTAACAAATAACATGTTCGGGTTGTTGCTTCTGCCGGTTGTAGTTATAAACTTTCTGTATCCTTCTTTTATTATTTCGCAATTCACAGGCGTTGCGGTTTTATGCATAGCCGGTATCTTCTTTCTTTATCGCCTCATTCGCGGGGTTTTAATAAGCCGTGAGTCGCCACAGTATTCACCCGTTTATTTATTTTTTTACCTTTGCGCCCTTGAAATTGCCCCCTTGCTGGTGCTGGTCAAAGTATTGATACCGCATTAGTACAAGCGTTCTCTCATGTTTGGGGCCTGACAAAATAAACTGGAAACCAAAAAATTCTGAGCGTTGAGAGTAAAAAATATCCTGATAACCCAGCCCAAACCTGAGACAGACAAATCCCCTTACTTCGACCTTGCAAAAAAATTCAATGTAAAAATTGATTTTTGCCCGTTTATTAAGGTCGAACCTATTGCTGCAAAAGATTTCAGGCAGGAAAAAATCAATATTTATGATTATACATCGGTAATTTTTACCAGCCGCAATGCTATAGACCAGTTTTTCAGGATGTGTGGTGAAATGAGAATGTCTCCGCCGGAGAGCATGAAATATTTCTGCCTTTCAGACTCCATCGCATACTACCTTCAGAAATATGTGGTGTTTCGCAAGCGGAAAATTTTCTTCGGCAGGCAAACCATTGAAGACCTTATTGAAATAATGAACAGGCATAACGGAGAAAAATTTCTTGTTCCATCGGCAGATATTCAGAAGCAACGCATCAACGAAGTTCTGGAAGAGAATAATATAAAATTCAAGCGGGCGGTCATGTATAAAACCGTATGCAGCGAACTGGGGACCATCAATATTTACAATTACGATATCCTGGTATTCTTTAGCCCGCTCGATGTAAAATCATTGATACGAAACTTTCCGAAGTTTAAGCAAAATAACACCCGCATCGCTGCATTCGGGCCTACTGTTTCTAAAGCCGTTAGCGGCGCCCGCCTGCGCCTCGATATCCTAGCGCCCATGCCTGGGGCTCCCTCCATGCCTATGGTGCTGGCGCAGTATCTTAAGAAGGTTAACAAGTAGTTTTTAGTTGCCATAATGCAAACGCTGACGAAAGCCGAGCGGCTGCGCAGCCGTAAAACCATTTCGCTTCTTTTCGAAAAAGGAAAAGCCATCAGCATTCATCCTGTAAAAATGGTGTGGATGCAAACGGCAAATAAAGAAGGTGTCATTCTTCAGTTCGGAGTTACAGTTCCGAAAAAGAATTTCAAAAGAGCGGTAGACAGAAACCGGCTAAAACGGCAGATGCGCGAAGCCATGAGAAAGAATAAATTGCAGCTAAAAAATTTTCTTGAAGAAAAAAACAAACCCTGTGCATTACTTCTCGTATTTACGGGTAAAGAAGCTGTTCCATACAAGGAAATAGAGGATAAAATAATTGTAATTTTGCAACGTTTTATTTCCGGCTTCTCAAATTAAATAATGTCTAAAATTTTTATTCTGTTTATTAAGTTTTACCAGTCAGCCATATCTCCAATGCTTAGGCCGGCGTGCCGTTTCACGCCTTCGTGTTCGCAGTATGGCATTGAAGCCATTTCAAGGCATGGTGCAATAAAAGGGGGCTGGCTTATGTTGAAAAGAATTGCCTCGTGCCACCCCTGGGGAAGGCATGGTCATGACCCGGTGCCATGAAAGGAAATGGTTATATGTTATGCGTTATATGTTATTAGGAAAAAAATTCGACAAATTTTAGGACAATCGTAAAGCGTATAACTAATAACTTATAACATACACCCTCTTCACTCTTAATACATCCGTTTATCGCCATATTTAACTTTCCAAACTAATTTACGCACTAATGAAAAACGCATTGAAAAAATCATTCGGCAAGCTCAGGACATGGCTTATTGTTATCTGTATTGCCACAGCAGCTTTTGTATCGTTCAGTTTTGTTGACACTTTTTTCGAGATTTCGAAAAACCTCGACATATTTTCTACCCTCTTCAGGGAAGTGAATATGTTTTATGTGGATGAAACAGACCCGGGCAAGATGATGAAGAAAGGCATTGATGCCATGCTCGAATCTCTTGACCCATACACTAACTATATTCCTGAATCAGATATTGAAGACTACCGTTTTATGACGACCGGGCAGTATGGAGGAATCGGAGCATTGATTAGGCCAAAGGGCGACTATGTTGTTATCAGTGAACCATATGACGGGTATCCTGCGCAAAAGGCAGACCTAAGAGCTGGAGATGAAATATTGGAGATTGATGGTAAGTCGGCCAAAGGAAAAAAGACAGATGATGTGAGCAAGGCATTGAAAGGACAACCCAAATCGACCGTAAAAATTCTCGTCAGGAGACTTGGAGAAAAAAATCCCATTGAGAAAGAGTTGACCCGTGAAGAAATTAAAATTAAGAACGTAAGTTATTCCGGAATGCTTAACGACCATATCGGCTACATCCGCCTCACTAATTTTACTGAGAATGCAGGTAAAGAAGTTAAGGACGCGTTGGTTGCATTAAAGGAAAAAGGACACCTGAAAGGTGTAGTTTTTGACCTGAGAGAAAATCCGGGCGGATTGCTTAATGAAGCAGTAAATATTGCCAACGTATTTCTTCCCAAAAACCAGGACATAGTAAGCACGCGCGGCAAGCTTCGCGAAATGGATAAGACATACAAGAGCGTCAATAACCCGGTGGATACAGATATTCCTATCACTGTATTGGTGAACAGCCGTTCGGCCTCAGCTTCAGAAATTGTTTCGGGCACTATTCAGGACCTCGACCGCGGTGTGCTTGTAGGCCAGCGTACTTTCGGAAAAGGTTTAGTGCAAACTACACGGCCGCTTAGTTACAATTCGCAGTTAAAAATCACTACGGCAAAATATTACATACCCAGCGGGCGCTGCATCCAGGCGCTGGATTATACTCATCGCAATGAAGACGGCAGCGTTGGAAAAATTCCCGATTCGTTAGTTACTGCTTTTAAAACAAAAGGCGGCAGAACCGTATTTGATGGAGGCGGTGTGAAGCCGGACATCTCAGTTGATCCCGTAACATACAGCAACATCACAGTAAGCTTGCTCACCAAGAATCTTATTTTTGATTATGCAACCCAGTATAGGGACAAACATAACACCATTCTTCCGGCCAAAGAATTCAAGCTCACAGACCAGGACTTTAATGACTTTGTAGCATTCATTTCAGATAAGGACTACGACTATATCACCAAGAGTGAAAAGACGATGGAAGACTTAAAGACGACTACAGAGAGCGAAAAATATTTTGATGCAGTAAAGAATGAATATGATGCGCTGAAAGCCAAAATGGTGCACAACAAAAAGGAAGACATAACAAAAAATAAGACGGAAATTATGGAGGTTCTCAAAGAAGAGCTTGTAGCCCGGTATTATTATCAGAATGGCCGCTTTGAAACCAACATAGCCTACGACCCGGAAATCCGCAGGGCAGCTGAAGTTTTGGATGACACAGCTCTTTACGCTTCTGTGCTGAACGGAACGTACCAGGAAAAAGACAAGAAGGCAGAAGTACAGAAGAAATAAATCCCGTTTCTTACACGTTGGCAGGTAAATTATTTTGGCTCCGGCTGACAGGGAACAGAAATCGTAAGAATGAATTTGCTAAGCAGGGAAAAAGCCGGTGCTGTTTATTACACCGGCCTTCTGCTGCTGGTAACAGGACTTCCGCTGTCGCTGTTCCTGATGAGCATTTCTCAATTTGTGCTCATAGCTGCTTTTATTATAGAGCGAAATTACCGCCAGCGCATCCGCGATTTTCTTCTCAACCTTCCGGCGCTTGCTCTTACCGGAATTTATATTATGCATGTTGGCGGCCTTATTTTCACCAAAAATTTTTCATGGGCAGCGCATGATTTAAAAATAAAACTTCCATTGCTGCTCATGCCGTTTCTGATTGGCACTGCCAGGCCGCTTAGTAAAAAGCAGTTCGAAACGTTACTCCTCGTTTTTAATGGCGCTGTGCTTGCCGGCTCCCTCATTGCCATGGCTGTTCTAACGGGAATTATTGTGCGCCCCGTCAATGACATTCGCGATATTTTTATTTTTCATATTTCACATATACGTTTTGCGCTTCTTACATGCCTTGGCATTTTTTCATTATCATATCTTCTCTTCAAAAATTATTATGAATGGCCCTGGGTAAAAAAAATTGCCGCATTGCTTTTGCTTGCCTGGTTTGTCATTTTTCTTATTCTCACCGAGTCGGTCACGGGCATTACCATTCTTATTGTAACTGCTTTTATCCTGGCTATTTATTTTTTATTTCAAACTAAAAATATTCCGCTGCGGGCCAGTGTTGCTGTTATTATAATACTCGTTTCTTTCTCTCTCTACAGGTTTGTTCAACAGACCTATTCCGAACTCAGTGTTGTTCACCGGGAGGAAATTGCAAACCCCGAACCGAAGACTGCTTTAGGACATCCGTATGTGCATAATCCGGACGAAACACAAAGAGAAAACGGATACCTGATATGGATGTATTATTGTGATGAGGAATTGCGCTCGCAGTGGAATAAGCGCAGTGTATTCCCTTACGATTCGTTGGATATGCGCAGGCAGGGGCTTAAGTATACGCTCATCCGCTTTCTTACTTCAAAGGGATTGAGAAAAGATGCAGAGGGAGTGAACAAACTTTCGGATGATGAAATTCACTCGGTAGAAAGAGGGATAGCCAATGTAAATTACCAGGACATGACCAACCTGAAAACACGGCTTCAGCAGATTTTTTGGGAGTATAATAATTTCATCAGGGGAGGAAACCCGCAAGGGCATTCCGTAATGCAACGTGCTGAATTCTGGAGAGCGGCTTTCGGAATTTTTAAGGAGAATTTTTTCTTTGGAACAGGAACAGGCGATATTGGGGATGCTTATAAAATTCAATACGATAAAATGAACTCTCCGCTCGCTGCCGCGTGGCGGCTAAGGGCGCATAACCAGTACCTGACTTTTGCAGCTACATTCGGAATATTCGGACTGTTGTATTTTATTTTTACCCTGGTGTATCCTATGCGCGCATTGAATAAGACCCGCGATTTTCTTTACATCACTTTCTGGCTCACTGCTGTGCTATCCATGATAACGGAAGATACGCTTGAAACCCAGGCAGGAGTTACCTTCTTTGCTTTCTTTAACTGCCTGTATTTATTCGCCAGGGAAGATGGAGAATAAATTTTCCATATTGATTCCTTCATGGAATAATTTGCCGTACCTGAAAATTTGTATTGACAGCATCAGGAAAAATTCCCATTTTCCTCACCAGGTAATTGTTCATGTCAATGAAGGAATGGATGGAACTATCGAATGGCTCAATCAAGAAAATATTGAGCATACGAGCAGCGAAAAAAATATCGGGATATGCACAGCAGTAAATTCTGCTTTTGTGCTGGCAACAGCTCCATACATCATGTTCATGAATGATGACATGTACTGCTGTCCCGATTGGGATTTATATCTGGTGAATGAAATTGAAAGCATCAGGCACAAGAAATTTTTTCTTTCTTCTACCATGCTTGAACCGGTAAGCAGCGGCAACCGGTGTGTACTGGCTTCCTATGACTTCGGCAGAGATGCGGAAACATTCCGTGAAAAGAATTTGCTCAATACGCTTCCTGAGCTTCCCGTTCGCGATTGGACCGGAAGCACATGGCCTCCTAATGTTGTTCATCGCTCTTTATGGGAAGCAGTGGGAGGATTAAGTGAGGAGTTCAGTCCCGGCATGTATTCTGACCCGGATTTTTCTATGAAGCTGTGGCGGCAGGGTGTGCGCTATTTCAAAGGTGTAGGCAAAAGCTTTGTTTATCATTTTATGTCGAAGTCAACGGGGAAAGTGAAAAAGAATGACGGCAGAAAACAGTTTTTGCAAAAATGGGGAGTCAGCTCATCCTATTTTACAAAAAAAATTCTCGAATCCGGAAAAACATTTCAGGGTGAACTGCCTGAAAAAATTATAAAGCCGGGGCTGAAAGACCGGGTGAAAAAATTATTTGCCTGAGTTAAGAGCAATACGGTATTTCATAAAAACTTCCCCGGCAACTATTGAACAAATCTTCCATCCGTAATATCCGTCAAGAAAACCAAGTTGTAACAGATACATTCTTATAAAACGAACCGGGGGATTGAAAAGCATTTTCAAAAACAAAACAAATTTATTTCTGTTCAGTATTTTTTGTGCGCCAAGCCCTGCATATTTTTTTGCTTTTACTTCGTGTTCATCTACGGTATAAAATGAATAGTGTTCCAGGTCGCCTTTTAAAAAAGTTATGGGCACATTTTTTTTAAAAATTAATTTCTCATGTACTGCCTGGTTATTCCATTCGGCATCTTTCCGTGAATAAATGCGCGTCTTGCGGTCGGGGTACCATCCGCAGTGCCGTATCCATTTGCCGCAATAGTTGGTGAGCCGGTTAAACATATAGGCGCCTTTTAACCCCGGCTCCTTTGCTTCAGAAATATTTTTTCTTAATTCTGCAGACAGCACTTCATCCGCATCCAGGATTAAAATAAAATCATTTGCTGCCTGCTCAGCGCCAAAATTTTTTGCATCGCCGTATCCTTTCCATGTTTTCTCAATGACTTTTGCTCCGGCTGCCACAGAAATTTCTTTCGTTTTGTCAGTAGAAAAGGAATCCACAACAATAATTTCATCGGCAATATCTTTCACCGAATCAAGACATCGTTTTATGTTTCTCTCTTCGTTAAGAGTAATAATAACAACTGAAAGAGGAGTCATTTGCACAAAATAACAACATTAAGTCGAAAGGAAAATTCTATTTTGTTCGCCTGTTTGTGTTCCTTTGCCGTGATTCTGTATGAAATCTTTTTCCGCCATATCCCAGCAGCTTCGAAGCGGTGACCATAAGCTCCTTGCCCGTTGCATTTCTATGGTAGAAAATGAATCAGAAGGTTGGATGGATTTGCTGCAGTCCCTCGATGTTACTCCAGTGCCTGTCATCGGTATTACCGGCCCGCCCGGCGCAGGGAAGAGCACTCTTATCAGCAATTTGGTTCAGCATTATTCAAAGGATGGAAAAAAAATCGCTGTCCTTGCCGTAGACCCGAGTTCTCCTTTCCATCATGGTTCACTGCTGGGCGACCGGCTAAGGATGAGTCTGCATTTTTCTAATCCCGGGGTGTACATACGTTCGGTTGCGGCGCGTGGTTCTCTTGGTGGATTGACAGACAAAGCAATGGAAATAACAGATGTGATGAAAGCGGCAGATTTTGATTTGATAATTATTGAAACCGTTGGCATTGGTCAGAGCGAAACGGAAATAGCTTCGCTGGCCGATGTAACTGTGCTGGTGCTGGTGCCCGAAAGCGGGGATGAAATACAAACACTTAAAGCTGGTGTTATGGAAATTGCAGATATCTATGTGGTGAACAAAGCCGACCATGAAGATGCAGAAAAATTTGCAGACAGTGTTTTATGGATGTCACAAATGAAACACAATGCAGAATGGACGGCCCCTGTAGTAAAGTCCATCGCTACTCAGGATTCAGGCACCAAAGAGCTGATTGAAAACATCGGAGCATTTCTTTCTTCAGGGGCTGTGAACAGTAAGCGCACATTGCTTTTTGCTGAAAAGGCATACCGCCTTATTGCCAGGGAGCGTATGAAGGACATAAACAAAAGTGCTCTTGCCGAACAACTCCAACAAAAAATAAATGAGAAGGGGTTTAACTTGTATAAGTTTGTGAAAAGTATTGTGAGTTAAATTTTACCTCATCCTCCAAACTTCTTCTCCTGAAGGAGAAGGAGAGTACCATATCACTTTATTCAATGTTTTGCAGTGTTCCCCTCTCTTTCAGGAGAGGGGTTAGGGGTGAGGTAAAAAAATAGATTTGAATAATTACCTCGCGGCAATCCAATCCGCAGGGTCCAGGCGGGTGGAGCCGCGCCATATTTCAAGATGCAGCTCTGTTTTTTCTTCTTCGCCATCGGTGATTACAGAGCCTAAACGCTGGCGTGTTGCTATCACGTCACCGGTTTTAACAAACACCTCATCGAGGTTTGAATAGACGGTAAGGAATTCTCCGTGCCTGATGATAACTGCTCTGCCCGCGCCCGGAATAGTAACAATGCTGGACACCTTGCCATCGAAGATGGAACGCGCAGAAGCATTTTTCGAAGTGGAAATATCTATACCATTGTTGTTGGTGTAAACGTCTTTCCACAGCGGATGCTGGTGCCTGCCGTAATAACCGGTAATAATTCCCTGCTCAACCGGCCAGGGCAGCTTGCCTTTATTATTCGCGAAGCCGGAAGAAAGTTTTTGCAGTTCAGGAGTCGAGGTAAAAACAGAAGTATCGGTGACTTTTTTTGTATCCGGTTTGATTCCTTTTTTTCTACTTGCAATGGCCGCTTTTTTTCGCGCTTCCTCCATCTCTTTTTTGATAAGCGCTTCGATTGCACGGCTCAGTTTCTCTGCTGCTTTTTGTTTGTCTTTTAAATCGCTGCGAAGCTTTTTTTCGCGCTTCGCCATATTGCTGACAATTTTTTCCTGCAACTGCTTATCTGCCGTCAGCGTCTTTCTTTCTCTTTCTTTAGCAGTAAGAAGTTTTTCCTTGGAAGTTTTTTTGTCTTCCAGTTCAGTCACCTTATTGGCGAGCGTTGTTTGGGTCTGAATAATTTCATCGCGCTGCTTTTTGCGGAACTCCGCATACTGCCTCAGGAAAAGCATGCGTTTGTAGGCCTGGTTAAAATCGGCAGACGAAAAAAGAAACATCATCATTCCATACGTGCTGCGGTTGCGGTATGCATAGCGGATAGTACCGGCATATTCTTTCCGAAGCATATTCATTTTCTGCTGCAGGCTGCTGATGTTTGAATTGGATTCATCAATGCGGCTGTCCAGTGAATTGATTTCGGAATTGATGACTTCAATGAGTTCTTCTCTCCTCTGGATTTGTTTGTTAAGCGTAGATAGCTGGTTAAGCGAGCCCGTTTTTATTTTTTTGGTTTCCTCAATTTGTTTTCCGGTCTGCTCAATTTCTTTCTCCAGGGATGAACGCCTTTTTTCCAACTCTTTTTTTGACTGCGAGAAAGACGGGAACCCAATAAAAAATAACAACGCAAAGCAGAGAATAAAATAATGGCACGCAGGTAAAGCAGAAAAAAAAGATTGCCGCGGATTTCTTTCCGTATAAATCTGTCTTTTCTGTACCATCAACGTTCTGTTATTTAAGCCGCGTGTTGAAAGTGGAACGAAAACTCAGCAATAAAAGTTTATAAATAAAATTATGGGTTTTTCACCAACCGCCTCTGTTCAAAGCGCGAAGGGATATTAAAAGGCAATTCAACGCCGGGGACCGGAGTCATTTTGGTGAAAGAAATGATTACCTGTGCTGTTTTCTGTTTGGCATCATCGCTCATGTTTACCTCTTGTCTGAAGGGAATAATACCTGCCCCCATATCGCGGAAGTCGCTGTAATCAACTCTCACCGTCTTTTTATTTACCGGCTCTGCAATATTCATTTTATGAATACGATGGTCTGCCGGAGAAACCCAGATATCCCAGGCAAAAGGCAGCGTTACAGAATCTTCCTCAACGCGCAATTTATTTTTTTTCTCAACCGTAGTCAGCAAGTAATCAGGACTCTCAGCATAAAGCGAACGCAATGTATCGGGATTTGAAGCCGGAAAATATCCCGCCATAATCAGTGATTGAAGCAGGGAAAAATTCAGGTCTGCATTAGCAAGGATGTTTACAGCATTATAGCCATCAGAATAATAAATATTGTTAAGACGGTCCAGCGCTTTCACGGAATCTTTGGTGAGCAGGATACGCACAGCTTCAATGCCAAGCAGCGGTGAAACCGAGAGCCAGATGGCGGTGTCTCTTTTCATACGCAGGTGAAAGCCGAACGAAACGGAATTGCCTGAGGAATTAACCTCAATATCGCCTTTTGCCGTGAGTGCCGTGAAAGAGGGAATATTCTGCAACATAGAATCCATTGCCTGTTGAAATGTCATTTCAGCGGCAGAAGGATGGGGAGCAGTCGTGGTGACTTTTTTTGAAGTGCGGCACGAGTTAAATAAAACCGGAAAAACGAAAACGGAAAGCAGAAAAAAATTTCGGAAATATTTATTCATAATTGATAAGAACAATTTTTCCGGAAGGATTACTCGTACAATTTTTTGTCTTTGATTTTTTTATCGAGAAGCTCCGTTACATCTGTGCCTGCTTCTTTTGCCTTGAGCCAGTATTCCAATGCTTTGTCAGGATTGCCAAGTTTGTACTGAATATCTCCCATGTGCTCCAGCACCGTTGCATTTTTGTCTGCCCCGTTGCCCAATGCTTTGTAAGCCCACTTTACCGCTTCATCATATTTACCCTGCTTATATAAAATCCATGCAAAGGTATCTTCAAACGAAGGATTGGCAGGCGAAACCTGGTTCGAACGCCTCGACATTTCTTCCGCCTTATTCAGTTTTTCATTTCTTAAAGAAAGATAATAACTGTAATTGTTCAGCACGTATGCATCTGCACTGTCCAGCTTCAATGCTTTCTCGTATGCCTCATCAGACTTTGCATATTGCTTAAGGTAATTGTAATTATCTCCCAGGTTTGAATAAAAATCTTTCTCGGTTTTCTCATCGTCCACCACAAGCTTCAGTCCGGCATTAAATGACTCCACGGCCTCCTGGTATTTTTTCTTGCGGCTGTTTGCAAAGCCATTGAATAAATATGGTAATGGCTGGTTCGGAAATTTATCCAGGGCTTCCTTGCTGTCTGTCATCACTGCATCCCAATCGCCCAGCTCCTGGTCAAGCCAAAGCAAATTCTTGTAGAGCTCAAACGGCGAAGCAGCATCCAGCTTGAGCGCCTTGCGGTAATTTGTTCTTGCGTCATCGTACTTTTTCTGTTTCACCAGGAAATCGCCATAGATGCCGTACACTTTTGCTTCCTCGGGATGGGCTTTAATCAAAGCTTCGCTAAGCTCAAGCGCCTGCGTTTGCAAATCAGGATGCAATTCAAAAAGGGTAAAATACGAGGCAATAATCTGCAGCTTTGTATCCAGGTCAAGGTCTCTGTTAGCAAAAGCAAGTTTCAGCTCTTTGAAGGAACTTTCGTTGTCGCCTTTGTTTCGGTAATAATCTGCAAGTGAAAGATGCAGGTAAGGATTATCGGGGTCAATGGCTTTCAGCTTATCGTATGCTTCAAGCGCTTTGTCATATTGTTTTTGTGTCTGGTAAATTTCTGCAAGGATTCCGTATAACTGCGCATCCTTGGGGTTTGCACTTATCAGCTTCAATACTTCTGCGACAGCTTTGTCGGGCTTTCCCATCTCCAGGTACATCCGCTGCTTTTGAAGAGCCACTTCTCTATTAAGGCCAAACATCTCTTCAATTTTATCGTACACTTTAATAGCCTCTGCCGGGTTATTGGCCTGCATCAAGTCATTGGCCCAGTTCAGGTAATAGTCACCGCGTTGCGGATATTCTTTTGCAAGCTGGGAATAGATATTTGAAGCATCGCCAAACTGCCTTAGGTTTTCATGCACTTCGGCAAGCAATTCTTTATACCATGGATTGTGCGAGTTGGCGGCTACAGCGCTGCGTGCAAAAAATAATGCATCGCTGTATTTTTTCTGGCGCACATAAATATCTGCCAACTCATACATAGCAGCATGATTGTTGCCATCCCTGCGTATACATTCTGCAAACATCCCAGACGCATTGTCAAGATTGCCAAGAACTTTTTCTTTCGCCGCATTCACATACAAAAACATATCGTCTGGATTTATCTTTGTTCCCTGCGTTTTTCCCTTGTCTTTTTTTCCCTGCGCGGATGCAACATCCTGCTTTGTTGCCGAGCAGCCCAGCAAAATTCCAAGGACAAGCACCGCCGAAAATTTCAACGCGGCAGAAAATTTATTTTGATATAGCATAGAATTCATAACGTATAATTTTTCAATCAATTGTCTTCAGAGGAATAATCCCCGATATTCACTTCTCTTGACATTCCTGCGTAGGTAACATTATTACCGAGCATCGAATCGTGAACCACGGCATTGCTGATTTGCGAGTTATTCAGAACAATGCTGTTATTCAGGACTGTATTTTTGATGACACAACTATTCCCTACCGAAACATACGGTCCTACGACTGAATTTTCAATGACGACACCGCTGCCTATAAAGCACGGTTCTATGATTATGGAATTATTTTTTTTAAGGGTATTAGAAATCAATGTTTTTTTGTCGGCAAGTTCCAGCATGCGCTTATTGGTCTGCAGCGTGGCCTCTTTATTTCCGCAGTCGAGCCATTCTTGAACGGCTCCCGGAATAAATTTTGCTCCTTTCGTTCTCATATTTTCCATAGCGTTGGTGAGCTGATATTCGCCTTTGTCACGAATGTTATTATCAATCAAGTATTGCAGCTCTTTTCTCAATGTTTCTCCGTCACGGAAATAATAAATTCCTATAATGGCAAGGTCAGAGACAAAATGCTGTGGCTTCTCTACAAACCCTGAAATTACATTTCCCTTATTCAATGTCACTACGCCAAACGAACGAGGGTCTTCAATTTTTTTAACCCAGATAACGCCGTCAAAATTTTTGGCTGCATCCAGCGAAAAATCAGAACGGAATAATGTATCGGCAAAAGCCACCACTACTTCGCCTTTCAATGAATCAGCGGCACAAAGAATAGCATGTCCCGTGCCAAGCGCTTCCTGCTGGTAATAGATTTTCGATTTCGCTCCTTCCTTTGATGCAATATCGGCAAGCGCTTTTTCTGTTTCCTTTCCGAAATCACCAATCACATAGGCAATCTCTTCTACTTTTTTTCCTGCCGCCTTCACAATGTCTTCTACGAGCCACTGCACAATGGGTTTTCCTGCAACAGGAAGCAGCGGTTTGGGAGTGGTAAGAGTATGCGGACGCATGCGCTTGCCAATGCCTGCCATAGGGATAATAATTCTCATTTGAATAAAACCGTGTTTATTTCCGATTTCGGATTTTAAATTTCGGATTTTGTTTCAATTCGCAATTATTTATCTCCCGTATGCCCGAATCCTCCTGCACCGCGCAGTGAATCCTGTAATTCTTTTGTTTCCACCCAGGTGATGCGCTCGTGTGCAGATATAACCATCTGTGCAATTCTGTCTCCGTCATTCACAGCAAAATCAGTATCAGAAAGGTTGATGAGAATCACTTTTACTTCTCCGCGGTAGTCGGCATCAATAGTTCCGGGGGAATTCAGTACGGTAATGCCATGCTTTGCAGCCAACCCGCTGCGCGGGCGTATCTGCGCTTCGTGTTTATCGGGCAGCTCAATAAATAAGCCGGTTGGAATTAAAGCGCGCTGCATAGGGCGAAGAATTATCTTCTCATCAAGATTGGCTCGCAAATCCATTCCCGCAGAGTGACTGGTTTCATAAGACGGGAGCGGATGTTTTGACTTATTGATTATAGAAGCTTTCATTTTATTTCAAAAAAATTAAGGTTGGCGAAGGTAGGATTTTTTACGCCTTTCTGTGAGCCATACTGCGGCAATGAAGAGCATCAGTAAAGCGGTATTGAAAAAAGTGATGAGCGGTAAAGAGCTACCGAAATTATGGCGTAGGTAATTACTGAAGAAGTAAATCAAAAGCGCTGCAGCTATATAGGAAAGTACTGGCGCAAGATGATAATCTACATGGTAAAATTTTTGTCCTACTATGTACGAAACTACCATCATAACAGCATAGCAAATTAATGTAGCCCATGCAGCACCTGTATATCCCATGCGGGGAATAAGAATAAAATTCAGCAGAAGAGTAATTGCGGCGCCTAACAGGGCAAGGTATGCGCCCCATTGTGTTTTGGCAGTAAGCTTATACCAGATGGAAAGATTATAGAAAACACCAAGGCAAAGATTTGCCATAAGAAGTATAGGCACAATATGCAATCCCGAACGGAATTCGTCCCCGATAAAATATTTTACAAAATCCATATACAGCATAACGGCCAGAAAAATTACGCAGCATGTAATCACAAAATAATGCATCACCCGTGCGTAGGTTTTCTTTGCATCGTCTCTTTCGGCATGAGAAAAGAAAAACGGTTCGGCTGCATAGCGAAAGGTCTGGATGAATAAAGTCATCAGGATAGAAACCTTGTAGCATGCACCGTAAATGCCAAGCTGCACAAGCGCATCGCTCTTATCAGCCACAAGATATTTAATAAGAATTCTGTCCATGGTTTCATTAATCATTCCGGCAAAACCTGCAACCAGCAGCGGCAGCGCATACCACAGCATTTCTTTCCATAATTTTTTGTCAATGGAAAAAGTAATGCCTTTAAATTCGGGCAAGAGTAAAACCAATGTGAGCGCACTTGAAATAAGATTAGAAATAAAAACATATTCCACACCGTATGCCGGGTTGTAAAATGAATGCACCCATGTATCTGGAGGAAGCTTAGGGCACAACAAGAGAAAAAATAAATTTAATCCGATATTAACCAGGATACCAATGACGCGGATAAAGGCAAACCGAAATGCTTTGTTCTGCAGGCGCAACCGCGCAAAGGGAATGGATGTTATGGCATCTAAGGCAATGATGATGACAAACCAAATGATATAACGTTGATAAGCTGAACTGCTTTGGGATGTTGCTCCCGTCAGCAGGTCGGCAAGCGAGCCGGAGCAAACGGAAAAAAGAAATACAAAGAGCATCGAAGAAATAAGAAGCGAAAGCAGTGCGGTAGAAAAAACATTTCTATTGTCCTGCTGCTTTGAAGCAAAGCGAAAGTAAGCTGTTTCCATTCCGTATGTAAAAAGAATCATCAGGAAAGAGGCATATGCATACATTTCCGTTACTACGCCATATTCTGCAGGAAGAAAAACGCGTGTGTAAAGCGGTACAAGAAGGTAGTTAAGCAGCCGCCCAAGGATGCTGCTTAATCCATATACGGCTGTCTGCCCGGCTAATTGCTTTATGGAACTCAACGGGGAATTTGGAATCAAGGATATCGGAGCTCAAAACTGCGGAAAGAAATTTTTTCTCCCACCACCTGAACGTCCACTTTATTAACACGGGCGCGTTCGGGGCCGTGATGGCACCAGGCAATAAGCTGGTCAATGTTTTCCGGCATTCCTTGTGCCATGATTTCCACTGTGCCGTCACGGGCATTAAGAGCGTAGCCGGTAAGGCTCAACTCTTTTGCTTTGGCAATGGTTGTCTGCCTGAAAAAAACACCCTGAACTTTTCCGTAAACTTTTATAAAGACCGTCTTCATTTCTATTTTAAGGGGAATCTCAAAAATATTCCCGCTGATAGCGCAGATTAACGCAGAGAAAATCTGCGGGAAACATTAAAATTCATCACAACCCTGATACAGGTTATTGATACATCATTCTGAAATCGAGCTTGCGGACTAATCTGCGATGGTCCTTGCGCAATGAATAATGTACCCTGGAAACGTCTTTGTATTGCTGAAGGTTTTCAATGAGAAGCATATCGAAGACAGAGCTCTCGAGATAATCTATATCGGTTTTGAATCCGCACACACACAGCGCTTTGGTGGTTTCCAGAAACCTGCGGATGTTGCGTTCATCGGTATCCAGTGTATTGCACGAACCGAAGTGAATGATTTTATTCTGACATGAACCGTTGAGCATCTGCGCAAGTTCGTCAAGGTCTACAAACTCGGTACCCACTTTGATGGTTTCGGGGTGACCATGAAATGCCAGGTAACAGATGGTATAATCTTTATATCGTTTCTGTTTCCATAGTTTCAAATAATACTGCAGGTTTTCCTTGGTGCCGCAGTTTTTGTGAATGTATTTTACTCCGCAGTTGGTCTGCAAAAATTCCAGCGCAGCGCTGATGCTCGATTTGTTGCGCAGGTCAAGATTCCAGTCTCCTTCGAGGCAGAATACATGCTTCGTTAAGTTCTTAGCGATTTTCATTTTTCGTCCCTTCCAGTTTCTTTACAGGTTATTAAAGACAGGTTTTCTTTTTTCTATAAATGCTTTTGTTCCTTCCACAACATCTTTTCCGGCAAAACATTTTCCGAATTCTTCCACTTCAGTTTTATATCCGTCCACTCCATCGGTAAAACAAGCGTCAATGCAACGAATAATTGCGCTGATAGCATACGGTGAGTGCAGGTGAATTTTTTGGAGCAGCTCTTTACACTTAGGTATAAGTTCTGCTTGTGTTGTAATGTAATTCACCAATCCGTATTGCAATGCCTGCTGTGCGTTAATCGCATCAGCTGTCATAAGCAACTCGATGGCTTTTGTTTTTCCAACAAGATGCACAAGCCGCTGTGTGCCGCCATAACCGGGAATCAATCCGAGTTTTACTTCGGGCTGACCGAATTTTGCATTTTCTGAAGCAATACGAAGGTGGCATGCCATGGCAAGCTCGCACCCTCCACCCAATGCAAAACCATTGACAGCTGCAATGACTGGCTTAGAACACCGCTCAATTTTTTTAAAAATATTTTGACCGAAAGCACTAAGCTTTTTTCCCTCGTCTGCGCCAATCCCGGCAAACTCGCTGATATCAGCTCCGGCAACAAATGCCTTTTCGCCTGCACCGGTAATGGCGATACCATAAATTTCGGAAGCAGAAGCAGCATCATCTATAGCCGCATCCAATTCCGAAAGTGTTGCACGGTTTAATGCATTCAGCTTATCAGGACGGTTAATGGTGATGAGCCTGATTCCGTTTTCGGATGTTATGGATAAATTGTTTGACACAAAATTGATTTTCTATTTTCAGTTGTTAATTGCGATTCGCAGTTACCCATTGTTTGATATAATCGGCAATGAGAGAAGTATCGGTGCCGGGAGAAAACAATTTCCCTACTCCGGACTCCTGCAGTTTCTTCATATCGTTCTCGGGAATAATTCCTCCGCCTGTAAGCAAAACATCATTCATGTTTTTTTCTTTCATCAGCGAAATTATTTTCGGAAAAATTGTCATGTGCGCACCGGAAAGTATGCTGATGCCAATCGCATCAACATCTTCCTGCAACGCTGAGTTGACAACCATTTCCGGTGTTTGCC
This sequence comes from Bacteroidetes bacterium 2013_40CM_41_45, assembly GCA_002215675.1. Classification (GTDB taxonomy): domain Bacteria; phylum Bacteroidota; class Bacteroidia; order AKYH767-A; family 2013-40CM-41-45; genus 2013-40CM-41-45. The sequence goes on from NGFH01000011.1 coordinate 102,135, forward strand.
GCAAACCGGTGTAAATAACTTCCATACCTGCATCACGCAGAGATGCTGCAATAATTTTTGCTCCGCGGTCATGACCATCAAGTCCGACCTTTGCAATGAGGACACGTATTGGGCGCTTCAACATACAATCTAATAAGTAGCAGGGATGAGCAAATGTAGCATTATGAAGATACCTTCCTATGAGTTTGGAATAAAAATTTTTACTGTTGCCCCATTGCACCCGGCCTGATTGAGAAATGGGTTAAAGGTTGAGTATCAGTACTTTTAATTTATTAATCTAAGGTATTAATTTATTGATAATCAATGCCTATTTTATGATTAAAACCATCAATCTATTAACGGGCGAGCATAATAGGTTTATTCAAAATGGTAATATTTTAATTCGTGGAAACTAATGGGTGAGCTTTAATACTGACTTTTTCTCTACCTCCTGTTAATAACTTTTAAACAGATGCCAAATTATTCGTTACGGCTGCCAATATTTTCGTTTCCAGCAATTAAAATGACTTAATAAGGCTTAAAATGGCCTAAAAATCTAAGTACTAAACCCCATTATAATGCACATTGGTCAAAAAATATCGGAAATTATAACCCAAAGGCGCACCACAAAACAAGAGCTTGGAAGAGCCATAGGGCTTACGGGCTCCTCGGCCACCTACTTAACTACCCGTGCAAGTATTGATGTGGAAACCCTTCAGAAAATAGGCAATGTTCTGAAGTATGACTTCTTCAAGCATTTTCCCATTGATGAGGGACAAGGGGCAGGGGGCAGAGGACAAGTCGAAATCAAAGATGACAGGGATATAATGATAGATGAGCTGAAAGAAAAAATGATGGAAAAGGACCGGACCATCCTTGCTTTGAAACGGGAGGTGACTTTAATGAAGCAGGAAAATTCTTATCTGAAAGAAATTAACCTGTTACTTAAAAGAAATAGCCCTGCCTGATTTCTTTCAGATTCTTTCACGCAAACCGGCTCCTCGCTAAAAATGTCCACTGGACATTTTCTTAACGCTCAGCCCTCTCAAAAAAATTAACGATTCGCTGGAGATGCAGGTGAAGAAGTAATTACTCCACTAACACTTCATCCACAAAAATCCAGGCATCGCCACCGGCTCCGGCATGCCATGCCGGGAGCTTGCCATAGTTAACGGCTTTTACCTTTATGTACCTTGCCTTCTTCTTTTTTATTTCCGCAGTAAAATCTTTTACCTGCACTTTTTCATCTTTGTCAGATACCGTATTTTCAATTTCGGCAGCGCGGGAGAAATTTTCATTGTCTCTTGAAATTTCAAATACTACTTTTTTCGGAAACAGAATCCATGCGCCAACATCCTGCAGAAATCCCGCGCTTAGTTTTGTAATTGTTTTTTCTTCGCCCAAATCAATCACGCACTCAAAATCCTGCGATTGGTAACCTTGCCAATATCCCTTTCTCCAATCTTCGCTTCCGCGAAAGCCATCAATAAGTGCTTCATCGCCACCGGCTGTGTATTGAGGAGAATATTTTGAAATGAGATTAAGTTTCCGTTTCGAATGCGGCATCTTGTAAAGCTTAGCAGTAACGGTTGAACTTTTCCCGCCGTCATTAGAAAGTGCGTATGCTTTGATATAAGTGGAACGGGCAATTTCGAATTTCGGATTTTGGATTTCGAAATTTGCGCTATCTATAGCGTAGAATATTTTTACATTTTTTTCCGGGTGGTTTATTTCCACGGTTGCTGTATCACGGAAAACAGTTTGAGAAGCAATAATCAAAGGAGCGGTCACAATACTTTCAGAAAAACCGCGAGAATTTTTCTTCGTGGTATCTGCATTTGTAAATACAGTGTAATCCGGCCGGGAAGACATGTTTAGATTGAATACGCCTCCTTCCATAATTTTACCGTAAGGCAAAACTCTGTCTCTATATATGGAGTCATTCAGCGTTCTTCCGTTTACATAAAAATTTTTCGCTGAAACTTTTTTCGCTTCAATGACAAATGTCTTACCGTTCTCCAGGTGGATTTTTGCTTCAGGAAACAGTGGAGCCGCCAGCATAAATTCGGGGTTTCCCGGACAGACTGGATACATCCCCAATGCACTAAGCACATACCACGCGCTCATCTGCCCGCAGTCTTCGTTGCCGATTAATCCGTCAGGAGAATTTTTATAGAAGTTGGTGAGAATCATCTGTACAATCTGTTCCGTCTTCCATGGCTTATTAATGTAACCATACAAGTATGCCATGTGATGGCTTGGCTCATTGCCGTGCGCGTATTGCCCTATCATGCCGCTGATATCTGATTGTTCTCTGCCGGTGGTAGCGCTTGCAGAAGCAAATAGTTCATCCAACTTAATATCGAACCAATCTGTTCCTCCAAACTGTTCTATCAAACCATCCACATCTTGCGGGACAAAAAAATTATACTGCCATGCATTGGCTTCGGTGTAGTTATTATTCACTTCGCGCGGGTCAAAGGGTTCATACCATCCCCCGTTTTTGCGCGGGCGGATGAAATGCTGCTCCCTGTCCACCAGGTTTTTCCATCCCCGCGAACGGAGCATATACCTTCTGTAATCATCACCCTTGCCGAGTTTCTGCGCAACTTGCGCAATACACCAGTCATCGTAACAATATTCGAGAGTTCTTGATACGGACTCATGCTCATCATCTGTTTCAAGAAACCCTTTTGCCGTATAAGCTTCGAGGCCGAAACGTTGCGGTGATTCGGCGCTCTTCTTCATTGCTTCAAAAATTTTTCCCATGTCATAATCCGTGATTCCTTTCACCGCAGCATCGGCAATGACGCTTACGGAGTGGTAGCCAATCATACATTCTGTTTCGTTGGATGAAAGCTCCCATACGGGAAGCAAACCGCCTTGTTCGTATTGAGCAAGAAATGTTTTTATGAAATCGCTGCTGCGTTTTCGGTCAATAATCGTCATAAGCGGATGCCATGCACGGAATGTATCCCATAATGAAAACACGGTATAATAGTCAAAACCTGTTGCAGTATGAATTTGATTATCTCTTCCGCGGTAACGATGGTCAACATCACTGTAAATGTTGGGCTGAATGAAGCAATGATATAATGCCGTGTAAAATATTGTAAGCTGTTCCCTGCTATCGCCTGTTATTTCTATTTTGCCCACCTCTTTATTCCATGCTGATGTTGCATAAGCTTTTGTTTTTTCAAAATCCCAGCCGGGAAGTTCTGCTTCCAAATTTTTCTTTGCACCGTCATAATCCACAGCGGAAAGTGAGACTTTAATGAAAAGACTATCACCACTTCTAACATTAAATTGAAATGCTGCCTTTTCATTTTTAATTTCTTTGGAAACAGAAAACGGTTTTGAAAAAACAATTTGCGAATAGACGTGCTGGTCCTTCGCCCATGCTTCACTTCTGCGCAAAACATCAACTGTTCTGTCGTCAATGATTTTTATTTCTCCTTCCAGCAGTTTGTCTCTGTGTGTTAAATCAAGGATAATATTTGCTGTTCCGGTTTTGCTAAACGTGTACTTGTGAAAACCGACCCTTGTTGTTGCCGTAAGCTCCACATCAATATCATCATCCAAAAGTTTTACGGAATAATATCCGGCAGATGCACTTTCATTTTTATGAGAATATTTTGAAGAATAAACTTTTGAGTCGAATGATGGAGCGCCCATCATCGGCATCAGCATAATATCACCATAATCACTGCAGCCGGTGCCGCTCAGGTGTGTGTGAGAAAATCCATAAATGATAGAATCGGAATAATGATAACCGCTGCAGCCGTCCCAGCTACCGTCAACACGCGTGTCAGCAGAAAGCTGAACCATCCCGAACGGTGTCGTTGCCCCGGGAAATGTATGCCCGTGCCCGCCCGCGCCGATGAAAGGATTGACATATTGCGTATAATCTTTCTCCTGCGCAAATAAACTACAAACCACAAACCACAAACTACAAACCAAGACTATCTTTTTCATTTCAGTATGAATCAACCAGTGATTTGATTTTAATTTTCTTTTCTAACTCTTCTATGCCAACATTCGAAATTACAGAAACAGTTTTTGTCTCTTTAGGCAACAAGTCAAAAAAATTATCGCTTAGCGAGACATTCAAATCCCCGAAATCAATAAAAACATTTTTCGCGAGAGAGTTTGAAAAAAGTGAAATAAAAACATCGCCAGCTACCGATTGGATGGAATACTGCACATTGGTTTTATCGAGCAGTAAATCTTTTGGCTTAACGAAGTAATGAACATTGTCGGCTGCAACAACTCCGTCTTTAATCAGTTCCATCTTAAAAAACACCCGCTTTTCAGAAATATTGCTCGTCAAGTCTTCCATAGGCAACGTATAAAACGGGTAAGCAGCTCGGGCGCTCAAGGTAATATTTCCTGAATCGCTCCATATATGATTGCCGGTAAAATCAATCAACTGAATTTTAAATTTAATTTTTGTGTCTGCTGTATCATCAGAAACGGCCGTCACCACCAGTGCATTATTTTTAACAGAGGCTGTGATGTGGTATTTTGAATATGCTTTTTTTACAATGTAGTGCAGCGCTTTTTTATTTCCGTAATAATCTATGCTGCTCCAGGAAGTAACGGGCCAGCAATCGTTCAATTGCCAATATAAAGTACCCATGCAATACGGCTTATTTCTTCGGTGCTCTTCAATGGCTGTCTTTATTCCCTCTGCTTGTAAAAGTTGAGATATGTAAATGTAATTTCCGAAATCCTTTGGCTGTTTATAATCACGTTCCAAATACGTTTGAATCGTCTCATAACCTTTCGGATGCTTCTGGTGATTTTTTACTGATTCAGATTGGAGCGACCAATCTTTTTCATCGCAAAACTTTCTAAATGTATTCAGCGAAGGCATTCCCTGGAAACCATATTCGCTCATAAACCGCCCGATTTTTTGCTCATACATCTCAAATGGTTCCATGCCCCACCATACTCCCCAGTAATGGCAATCGCCCTCGAGCAAACTTTCTTTTCTTCCCCATCCATGCATGGGTGAAGTGGAAACATAAGAAGAAGAGGGAAGAAGTGAATCAACAACAGCAGGAAGTATTTGGTAAAATATTTTTTCGTAATCACTCCATATTTTTATAGAATCTTTTTTTGAATAGCTGAATTGTTTCTGCCAACCCCAGTTATTCCAGCCCTCATCTGCTTCGTTGTTGCCGCACCAAAGTGCAATGCACGAATGATTTCTTAATCGCGTCACATTATCAACCGCTTCCGCTTTTACATTTTTTATGAAAGCAATATCTCCCGGGTACATGACGCAGGCAAACATAAAATCCTGCCAAACCAATATACCGAGTGAATCGCAGAGCGAATAAAAATCATCACTTTCATAAACGCCACCTCCCCAAACGCGCAGCATATTCATCCCGGCATCTTTAGCTTCTATTAAAAGTTGCCGGTACGTTTCTTTGGTTACACGCGGCAAAAAATTATCGGCAGGAATCCAGTTGGCTCCTTTCATGAAGACAGGTTTTCCATTAAGCTTGAAATAAAAACTTTTTCCTATGGAATCATTTTCCTGGACAAGTTCAATGGTTCTTAATCCAACGGAAATATTTTTTGTATCAATAATTCTATTTTCAGATGAGACAGAACAGGAGAATTTATAAAAGAACGGGTCTCCGATGCCATTGCTCCACCAACGTTTGGGGTTGCGGATGGTAAATTCGTGAGAAATTTTTTGATGCCCTGTTTTTACGAGGACCAAATCCTCATTCGAAATATGCCTGTCACCCGAAACTAAAAAGCTGTAAAAATCTTCACTTGCACAATCAACTTCAAACCGAAAATTAAAAACAGCCATAGAGTCATTGAGAGATTTTTGCTCAGCATAAATATCCGTGATTTTGATTTTATCCCATCCAATAATTTTCACCGGTCTCCAAATTCCGCAGGTCACAAACCGCGGGCCCCAATCCCAGCCATATTGATAAGCGGCTTTACGGGTGAACACTTTTTCATCACCTGGAAGTGCATAGGACAATTTTTTCGCCAGCCCTTTTCCTTTTTGTACCGCAGATTCAAAGCGAATAAAAATCACATTGTCATTTTTCTTTAGATATTTTTTGATGCTCGCTTTCCATGTGCGGAACATATTGTCGGCAGAAAGGATAAGCGAATCATTCAAAAAGACTTTTACATAGGTGTCGAGCCCTTCAAATTCCAGCTCAATGTTTTGCTGGTTGAACGTTTTTTCGTCAACAGAAAAAACATTTCTGTATTCCCAGCCGGCATCTTCAATCGATTGCAAATTCTTTTCATTAGTTCCCCAAAACGGATCATGTATTTTTTGATTTGCAAGTAAGTCTGTGTGAACAGTTCCGGGAACAGTTGCGGCTAACCATTCACTGTCTCCCGCTTTTCTGAATTGCCAGCCGGTATTCAGGATAGTTTCTGAAACAGTTTGGCAATACGTGCTGACTGCCTGAAGCGTCAGCAAGAGAATTAAAAAATATTTTACAGGAAAAGTCACAGGAAAATTAGTTTTTTCATTTCACGGATTTCACTTTCATCGGGCAGCCTTGTCTGGATATTTATTGCTGAAGAATGAAACTCTTTTGCTCTGGTCTTTTTCTTTAGTTCCGAAATGTTTTCTGCCCTCACGCCTCCTCCCGGCATAATGACAATCCTCTCATTTGCTTTTTCTATCAGCAGCGAGATGAATGAGGCGCCTTCAAGCGCAGATGATTTTTGTCCTGAAGTCAGAATCCTATCAAATCCGCAATCAATAACTTCTTCCAACTCGGCAAACGAACTATCTGTTTCATCAAATGCACGATGGAATGTTGCCGGCATTGGTTTTGCAAGTTCAACCAGTGTTGTGCATCGTTGTTTGTCAACAAGATTCTCTTCAGTTAAAATTCCGGATACAATTCCGTCAACTTTATTCTTCCTGCAAAAAATCACTGCATTTTTCATTTCTTCAAATTCAGAGTCCGAATACATAAAATTACCTCTGCGCGGACGAATCATTACAAACAAAGGAATGGAAATTAATTCTCTTGCTTCCTTAATAGTTTCAAACGAAGGGGTAGTCCCTCCTGAAGCAGAATCATCGCATAATTCAATCCTATCGGCTCCGGCACGCTGCGCCATTATTGCCGACTGCATGTTAAAACAGGCAATTTCAAGAAGGTGATTCATTTTCAGAATATTCCTGGGTCTTTGATTTTTCAAATGTAATGCGATGAGCGAAATCATCAGTTTGCCGCTGTTGATTATTTTTGCGTCCCTTTTCAGTTAACATTAAATAATATCATGGGACGAGCTTTTGAAAAACGCAAGCACAAAATGTTTGCACGTTACGAGAAGATGGCTAAGACCTTCACGCGTATCGGGCGGGAAATTTCTATGGCAGTAAAACAAGGCGGGCCGAATCCTGACGGTAACCCGCGGCTTCGTATGGTAATACAAAACGCCAAAGCGGCAAACATGCCGAAAGACAGGGTGGAGAATGCAATAAAAAAGGCATCATCGCTCGATGAAAAGGACTACGAAGAAATTACGTATGAAGGTTATGCCCCCGGCGGAGTAGCGCTCCTCATTGAGTGTGCCAGCAATAATCCTACGCGTACCGTTGCCAATATCCGCATGTATTTTTCCAGGCATGAAGGAACTTTTGGCAAATCGGGCTCGGTGGATTATCTCTTTGAGCGAAAAGCCATTTTTAAAATAGCTGCTGAGGGCCGCAATGTTGAGGAATTGGAGCTGGATTTGATTGACTTTGGCGCGGATGAAGTATATGAAGAAGATGGAAACATTTTTATTTATTCTTCTTTTGCGGACTTCGGCAAGGTGCAGAAAACGCTTGAAGACCGCGGCATTCCCATCATCAGCTCAGAGTTACAGCGCATACCTCTCAACCCTGTTGAGATAAGTCTGGAGACTGAAAAGCTGGTGAACAATCTTGTGGAAGCCTTGCAGGAAGACGATGACGTACAGCAGGTATTTCAGAATACGAAATAACCCGGCAGAATTTTAATTCCCGAATATTTCCGTAATCACTTTACCCGTACATCCGTTAGGGAAAGCAATATTAAGATACGTGCAGATGGTAGGTGCAACGTCAGTTATGTTATGGTATTGAACGGAAGAACCGTGCGGAATTTTCCCTCCCCAGAAAAGCAGGGGCACATGTGTATCATAATCATACCCGCTGCCATGTGTTGTTCCTCTTTCATCGTAATCCATCCAGCCGGGTTTCATAACAAAATAAATATCTGCCTTTCGCAAGGGATGAGCGCCGCGGCTTAGCATAGAGCGCGGAGAGTTATCACTGCTGTCATACAATTCATCTGCAGAAAATACTTCTGCAATGCCTTCGGTGTTTTTCAGAAATATTTTCGCGGCATTTTCAATTTCTTTCCTGCTAATTTTTCCTGTTTTAAATACGGAGTCATTCAGGTAAACATCATGGCTACTGAGTGCAGAAATATATTTCCCTGCTCCGAAAAGCGAATCAAGGTACGCTTCAAGCCGCTTGCCAAGTTTATTGCCGTCAATAACTCCTGCAGGTATCTTTTGCGCTCTCATGAAGGCGGCATTATGCGCAGCGCCATGGTCCGCGGTCAGAAAAACAAGAAGGTCTTTTTTGCCTACTTTGCTTTCGAGAAATGTTAAGAGTTCGGCTAAATCACGGTCAAGCCGTAAGTACGTGTCTTCAGTTTCTATGGCGTCAACACCGAATTGATGTCCCACATAATCTGTAGAAGAAAAACTGATGGACAGAAAATCTGTTGTGTGCCCGCTTCCCATATCTTCTCCCTTCATTACTGCAATTGCAAATTCCTTAGTCATGGTATTTCCAAAAGGAGTTTTTTTCAGCAGTTCAGAATCCGCTTTAAGAATAACAGGAAGGTTATGTGGAAAAACGGGCTTGAGTTCTTTACGAAAAGGTTCTTCGTATGCGTTGTCGTCCGTAATGCTTTCGGTATATTCATTTATAGGTTGCAGCGTCTCCCATGGCTTTGAAAGGTATTGTGCCTGGAGTTGTCTCTTATTAAAATCATTTACCCATGTGGGAAGATTAAGCATGTAATACGTAGACGAAACCCAATTGCCAGAAGTGTAATCATACCAGTACGCTGCATTTGCCATGTGCCCTGCAGGAAGAATGGCGCCCCTGTCTTTCAAGGCAATGCCGATGACCTTGCTGGTTTCTCTGCTAGAGAGACGAAGTTCATCGGTCATCGTTGTTACAAAAAGATTTCGTGGAGACATTCTGCCCGATGCGCCAACTCCTTTTACGGTGGAGTCGTCAACGCAATAAATATTTTTTCCTGAAATGCGGTCACGCCAGTCATTACTCACAATACCATTTACCGAGGGGGTGCAACCTGTGTAAACCGAAGCGTGCCCCGGCCCTGTATAGGTAGGAATGTAATTGTAATGAACATTCTTACACAGAAATCCTTCGTTGACTAATTTTTTGAAACCCGAATCAGAATATCTCGCCCAATAGCGGAAAAGAAAATCGTAACGCATTTGGTCAACAACAATCCCCACGACCAGCTTTGGATTGCCGGAGGGGTTTTGTTTTGACTCTGCTTTATTCTGTGCGCGGCAGACACATGCAAAAGACAAAACAAGAATGAGTGTGAATCGAATCATGCAGCTCTTTTTTCGAACCTAAAATAGATTATGCTGAAAATTTTTCCGAGTATCATTCCGAGAATCGCTCCGCAAATTACATCTCCGGGATAATGCACACCCAGATAAATCCGGCTATATGAAACCAGGATTGCCCATGTAATTAAAAGTCGTATCAATAGTTTGTCTCTCGAGCGGACAAGCAAAAATAAAAATGAAAGCAAGGCAAAACAATTTGTTGCATGTGACGACACAAAACCATACTGACCACCGCAATACTCACCCACCAGGTGGACTTTTCCTACAAGTGCTGCTTCATGGCACGGGCGTGGTCTTTTTACTATATCTTTAATTATATGTGAAGAAAGTTGGTCGCTTGAAACAACTAACAGGGTAAAAAGCACCATTACCGTAAAAACTTTTTTCCCGAACAGTTTATAGATACGGTAAAGCAGCCAGGCATAAAAAGGAATCCATATCCAGCGGTTGCTTGCCCAGTACATCACGGGGTCAAAAAAACTATTGTGCATAGCATTGAGCAGCAAAAATAATTTTGAATCAACTTCAAGCAACCAGCCCATAATACCGTTCATGGCTTCTGTGTTTTAAGCTGAGCAATTAAGCGCGAATATTCATCCATGCTTTTCAGTTTCTGAAAGTCGGGTTCGCTCTCAATCCTCGAAAGGTCACTGAAGCCAAGACTTACCGCTTCATTAAGAAGTCCGAGAGCGCGATAATTATCTCCCTGGCGAGCCCGGAGAATTGCTTCAAGAAACCGCTGCTCGCTGTTCTGCGAGTCTGCCATGCGGTAAACCTGCAAAAATTTTTCTGCATCGGCATCATTATGATTTTTTATTGCATTGGTGGAAAAGGAATAAACCGCAACACCTATATATGCAAGCAGCCGCCTGCTACGGTGAAGCTTTTCTACATCAGTGTTGATGCGCCCATATTGCTGAAGATTTGATATCTCAGTTTTCCACCAGAAAATATTTTGAGTCGTAAATGCGTCAAGATATTTTTTCTGCAATCCGGCTTCTGCTTCAAATGCTTTGGCCATTCGGGGAGTAACCGCTGCGGCTGAAATCTTTTTCTCCAACATTTTTTTCTCTTGAGCATCAGAGACGGTCAGCATTTTAAAGGCGTTTCGCATCGCTGCTGTATCAGGCCATTCGTGCTTGCCTTCAAATACCTGGAAATAATTTTTTAGTCCTGCCTCTTCAAAATGTTCGTGCATAAGGAACATTTCAAGAAGATTGAAATCATCATTCCCGGCAAAGCCGAAATAAAATAATCCGGGGTGGGATTTCAGTATCTCATCCATATATGCTGCACCACAGCCAATAACTCCGTCAATATTTTTTTCGTACGCTGCCACTGCTCCGGCAACTCTTGCTCCGCCCGAAAAGCCCATTGTATATCTCCGGGTTGCATCAATCGAAATTTTATTGGATGCATCCAGAATCATCGTGTTTGCCATAATGAGCAACGTATCATACGGTATCCCGTTACGCGAATTATTGGAACCGATTAATGCAAATCCGAATTCTTCGGCAAGTGTTTGATATTTTGTTACCGGTAATTTTCCATCTGCGTGCGCATCGAAAATAAAAATGACCGGAGAAGCTTTTTGTGATGAATAATAAGACGGCAGATAAAGGCAATAATTTAGTTGCGGCTGGGCAGCACATTGAATATTGTCAGTGACTTTACCTCTTAATTTGGAAAAGTCATCGTGCGATTGCACTTGTTCGGCAGGCGAAATATTTTCCTGTATTTTTTTATAACGGGGATGGTCTGAAGAGCAGGAATTCAAAATAGCAAACAGTGACAAACTGCCACATACAAACCACATTCGGCAAAAAGCATTTCTCATTCTTTCAATCCTTATTTAATTCACTCCACAATAAATCTTTAAGTTCATCAATTCCTTTTGCGGTAACGGAAGAAATAAAAACGGTTTTGATTTTCTTAGGCAGCTCTTTTTTCATTTCTTTCATCAGCTCCTTATCAAGCAAGTCTGATTTGGTAACAGCAAGCACTCTCCTTTTGTCGAGCAGTTCGGGATTGTACAGCTTCAGTTCATTCAGAAGGATTTTATATTCTTTGTTCACGTCTGCACTGTCACACGAAATCATAAACAGCAGAACGGAATTGCGCTCGATGTGACGGAGAAAACGCAGCCCGAGTCCTTTTCCTTTGTGTGCACCTTCAATGATTCCCGGAATGTCTGCCATCACAAAAGAACGCTTGTCACGGTAAGCAACAATACCTAGATTGGGAACCAAGGTTGTAAAGGGATAATCCGCAATTTCCGGTTTGGCAGCGCTCACCACAGAAAGCAGTGTTGACTTTCCTGCATTCGGAAATCCAACCAATCCCACATCGGCAAGAAGTTTTAACTCCAGCACTTTCCATTCTTCCAATCCCGGTTCACCCGGCTGGGCAAAACGCGGCGTCTGCAGCGTAGACGTTTTGAAAAAATTATTTCCCTTACCGCCCCGTCCTCCGGCAAGCAGCACCTTTTCTTCCCCATGCCCGGTGATTTCGAACAGAAGTTCATTGGATGGAAAACCGCGGGCAATCGTTCCGAGTGGCACTTCCAGAATTTCGTCTTTGCCATCCGCTCCCGAGCGGTTTCCGCCTTCGCCCTTATTGCCGGGCTTGGCAATTACATGCTTTCGATATTTGAGGTGGAGCAATGTCCAAAGTTGTTTGTTGCCTCGCAGTACAATGCTGCCACCATCTCCGCCATCGCCTCCATCGGGGCCTCCCATCGCGGTAAGCTTATCACGAAGAAAATGAACCGAACCCGCTCCGCCCTTTCCTGAGCGGCACATGATTTTTACATAGTCAACAAAATTGGCTGAAGCCATTAGGGTTTTTACGATTTATGATATAAGAATTACGATTTAGAAAATGGTAAAACGTAATCAGTTGTTATCTATTGCCTCACAAAGTTTCTGAAAAATATTTTCAATACCGCCTACGCCTTTTATCACCTTCAATTTATTCTGCTTTGCATAATAATCTTTCAGCGGGGTAGTTTTGTTGTTGTACTCTTCAATCCGCTTTTCAATGATGTGAGTATCCTGGTCATCTGCTCTGCCGGAATCTTTCCCCCTGTTCAGCAGCCTTTTGATGAGTTCTTCTTTTTCCGCTTCAAGCGCAAGCATCATCGTAATGGAAGTCCCCTTTTCCCCCAGCAATTTATCCAGCGCCTCTGCCTGTTTTATGGTGCGTGGAAAGCCATCAAAAATAAACCCGATGGCATTTTTATTTGTATCCAGCTTGGAGTCAATCATTCCTATGACCACTTCATCGGGAACAAGCATGCCTGCGTCCATAAGTTTTTTTGCTTTCATTCCCAATTCGGTTCCGGCTGCAATTTCACTTCGCAAAATATCACCGGTGGAAAGATGAACGAGTTTATATTTTTCAATCAGCTTCTCAGATTGCGTGCCTTTGCCGGCACCGGGAGGACCAAAGAGAACAATATTGAGCATAGAAAGACAGCAGTTATGTGTTATTCGTTACCAGAAAAAATTTAAGATTCAAGGGCGTAAATATCTTCAAGAGTTCTTCCCAGTCCGTTATAATCTAACCCGTAACCAACGAGAAACTTATCGGGAACTTCTAACCCGACATAATCCAAAGCGATTTTTTTCCGGTATGCTTCGGGCTTAAAAAAAAGCGTGGCAATGCTAACTCCATCGGGATTATGTTTTTTTATTTCACTCATCACCGCTTCCAGGGTATTTCCTGTATCCACTATATCTTCAAGAATAATTACAGGCCGCTTTTTTAGATTTTCATTTACTCCAATCAATGTATTGACTTTTCCTGTTGAACCGGTGCCGGAATACGAAGACACTTTTATGAAAGAGATTTCGCATTCAATTTTTATTTTTCTTAATAAATCAGCGGCAAAAAGAAACGAGCCATTAAGCACAGCAAGAAATAACGGGTTCTGATTTTTGAAATCCCTGTCTATTTTTTTTGCAATATTGGTAACTGCGCCCTGGATCCTGCGTGACGAAACCAGCAACATAAATTTCAAGTTATGAATAGTAACAGATTTTCTCATTCAAGAGGCAAAACTAAAATTATTAAGACAGGACAAAGTCAGGAATGAATTAAAAATTTATTTTTACCGCATCTCAACAAAAACACTCAGAAAATGAATGCGAAAGTATCCATCATAATGGGAAGCACCACAGATTGGACCGTGATGCAGGAAGCGGCAAAAATTCTTGACAAGTTCAATATTCCCTTTGAAGTCCATGCACTCTCGGCGCACCGGGTTCCCGAAGAGGTTTCGGCTTTTGCTAAAAAGGCAAGTACATCGGGAATAAAAGTCATTATTGCAGGAGCGGGCGGAGCAGCGCATCTGCCGGGAGTGGTTGCTGCACATACAACACTGCCAGTAATTGGGGTTCCATGCAAATCAAGCATATCGTTGGACGGATGGGATTCGTTGCTTTCCATTGTTCAGATGCCCCCGGGAATTCCTGTCGCAACAGTGGGTGTGGATGCCGGACAAAATGCCGGAATCCTTGCCGTTCAAATCCTGGCGCAGGCAGATGAAAAAATTGCAGCCGATTTGAAACAATTCAAAGAAGACATGAAACAAAAAGTGCTGAACGCGAACGAAGAACTGAAGCAGCACAAATTCAAAAACAGGACGAACTGAATTCTGTTAGGAGGGAAAAATGAATAAATATTATTTCACATTTTTCTTTCTTTTTTCATTCAACAGTTTATTTGCAACAGGTGAAAATATTTCTGCAGGGGCGCTCTCTGCGGCAGTTGCAAATGCCTCCGTATGTTACAGTGATTTATGGAGCGCATTCAACAACCAGGCAGGGCTGGCAGGCATAAAAAAATTTACAGGAGGAGTTTATTTTGAAAACCGGTTTGGTATGTCAGAGCTCGGAGTAAAATCATTTGCTGCTGCATTTCCCTTGGGTGAATCAGGTGCACTCGCATTAAGTGGAACGTATTTCGGCTACTCACTTTACAATGAGAAAAAAATCGGTCTGGGGTTTGGAAAGTCGTTCGGAAAAAAATTAAAGGCAGGCGTTCAGCTTGATTACCTTTCAACAGTAATCGCTGAAAATTATGGCACCCGCGCCTCATTGACAGGTGAAGCAGGAATTATTGCAGAGCCCATAGAGAACCTGCTGCTTGGCTTTCATATCTATAACCCTATGCGAGCTAAAATTGCCGACTATGCAGATGAAAGAATTCCTTCCACAATGCGGCTTGGAATGCTGTACAAATTCTCGGAGCAGGTTATGGTTAGTGTTGAGGATGAAAAGGAAACTGATTCGGGAAATGTGATTAAAACGGGAGTTGATTACAGGATTGCAGAACCACTTTACCTCCGCACAGGATTTTCTACTAATCCGTCTCACATTTCATTCGGCTTCGGGCTAAAGTTCGGGCAGTTTGTCTTAGATGCCGCTGCTTCATATCACCGTGTACTGGGATTTACTCCGCATATTTCGCTTCGGTTTGAAGCGAAATAGTTTTTTGAAATTGCAACACGCTTCTAATGCTGAAAGGGCACGTATTCACTCCTGGAAAGTTTTCACAAGCTATTGTTTTATGTGCCATGAGCATTCTGTTTATTTCATTTCAATCTTTAGCACAGGAGCCGCAACAAGAAGGTTCTTCCTTTACCTGCATTGATGATTTGCTTAAAGAAAAAGTCGAAAATGTTGCCGAGAATTCTGAAGAGAATGCCGATTTCACCGTGCTGTTTGACCAATTGAATTATTATAAAGAACATCCTTTGAACCTGAACGATGCAACCCATGCAGAACTTGAGGAACTTTCGTTATTAAACGACCTCCAGATAAGTGCATTGCTTAATCATATAAGCCGGAACGGAAAGCTGATTGCCTTAGAAGAACTGCAAACTATTGATGGCTTTGACAGGGAAACAATCAATAGAATTCTTCCCTACGTTACTCTTGATAAATCTGCAGAGGAACAAACCATTACTCCGAAAAAAATTCTGACTGAAGGAAACAGCCGGTTGATTTTACGTTACCAGCAGGTGTTGGAAAATCAGAGAGGATACCAACGCAACGACACAATACCCTATGCAAATAATAAATGGTATCCGGGCAATGCGGCAAAATATTATTTGCGTTACAGGTACACACTGCCCGGGCGGTTGCGCATGGGGTTTACTGCTGAAAAGGATGCAGGTGAACCGTTCATTGACAGCGACACGTTGCAACAGGGTTTCGATTTTTATTCGGCCCATCTTTTTTATTACGGTAAAAATCTTGTGAGGACTGTTGCTCTTGGCGATTACCAGGTTCAATATGGGCAGGGATTGGTTATGTGGTCAGGTCTTGCGTTCGGAAAATCGGCTGATGTGCTGAATGTTAAGAAAAACGCGCGCGGAATTATACCCTATACTTCAGTGGATGAAAACGTTTTTATGCGGGGAAGCGCTGTTTCATTGGGTTGGAGAAATCTTTATGCCGATGTTTTTTATTCGGATAAAAAAATTGACGGCGCCATCACCACAGAACAGAATTTCGTTTCTCTTATCGAAACGGGAAAACATCGCACCTACACAGAAATATTACGCAGTAAAATTATAGGGCAGAAAATTTTTGGAGGCCATGCCCGGTATTCAGACCGTAAACTAAACATAGGCATTACCGCAACCCGAACGGAATTCGGTGATACGTTGCAAAAGGATTTAAAGCCCTACAATCAGTTTACTTTTACGGGCGTTGCTCTATCAAATTACGGAATCGATTATTCATACCTGTGGAAGAACATAAGCTTCTTTGGGGAAACGGGTGGAAGCGATAATGGGGGAATGGCAACCATAAACGGAGCGCTGCTTGCCCTTGACAAAAATGTTTCTTTGGCCGTAGTTAACCGGCATTATAAAAAAGACTATACCGCTTTGCAGAGTCGTGCATTTGGAGAAAACACTTTAAATGCAAATGAGAACGGAACATATATCGCTCTTTCCCTGAAACCTGTCCGCAAGATTACCATCAACACGTATTTCGATCAGTTTAATTTTCCATGGCTGCGGTACCTGGTCAATGCTCCGAGCAACGGATATGAAATACTTTCGCAAATCACATTTACACCTTCTAAAAGCTTTGAAGCATATTTCCGCTACCGCGAAAGAAATAAACCTGAAAATGAATCAGGCAATGCGAATCCGGTTGATGAACTTAAAGATGCGACCCAGAAAAATTACCGCGTGAATCTGCGATATAAAAATTCGGACGAGGTGAATTTTTCATCACGGTTGGAATGGGTGAATTATTTTAAGGAAGATAATAATACTGAATATGGTTTTATGATTTCACAGGAAGCGGAGGTGAAAATAAGCAGGAAACTTTCTGTGGCAGCAGCATATATTTTATTCGACACCGATTCATACAATGCACGGATTTATGCTTATGAAAGCGATGTGCTTTATTCCTACTCCGTTCCGTTTTACTATTACCGCGGCAGCAGGTATATTCTTAACCTGATGTACAGGCTAACCCACGGCATCGATTTCTGGCTTAGATACAGTCAGACCCGGTATAGTAACCGTTCGGTAATAGGAAGCGGGCTGGACGAAATTGAAGGAAATACAAAATCGGAAATTAAAGCGCAGTTGCGTTTTAGTTTCTGAAAAACCCCGCTGAAATAGCTGGTATTTACGGCATTAAGAAAATCTTTATTTTTGTATGGATGCTGGTCTTAAATTATTTTCTATTTTTGATTGATTAAAATCAGCGAGTATAACCATGTGTAAAATCGTATTGACCGGATTTCTGTTTTTTGCATTTGTTTATTCATATGCACAAGAGCCCACTGTAATTTCTTCGCGAGGCGAGTTTCCCAAATCGCAAAAGATGATTGAGATGGAATCTAAATTTTTTTGTTGCCCTTTCTCCGGCTGTACATTTGCCTCTATGGAATCGGAAAAATGTTCTATACATGATGTACCGACAGTAAAAGTGGGAAACTATTATTGCCCGGAGTGCGGCAGAAATTCTGCAGAGAAAAAATTTACCTGTCCCGTACATCGCAATATTCCAGCGCAGCAAATGCAAATGAAGTATATGTTTCCTGCAGAATCTCTTCCTAAAAACTACACTAGATAAACCATTATCAGGCGATGAATAATTCTTTTTATATTAAATTATTTCGATGAGAGAAAAAAATTACTCCGCCATTTTGAAAATCGTTCTGCTTTTGGCAATCATATTTTTGCGTTTGCCGGCAAGCGGACAGCTTATACAGTTATTTTTTGAAGATTTTAACGGGGCAACCACTCATGTTGACAGCGGCTTAAACGTTAGCGGCGGTCCCGGAGGAGCCTATGGTCCAAACAGGTGGATAATCAATAACAGTTATGATGGTTTAGGAGTTTATCCTAACACGCCCCGGGAAGACAGCACCTACGGCGGTACTATTTATGGCGCTCCTTATAGCAAGTATTTGCACATATATGATTCGGCTTATGGTGCATCGCAGGGAGTTACAAATTGCAGCTATGATGCAACGGTAGCTTCAAACAATTTTGCAACGTTCGATACCATTTGTACATTGGGTATTACCGATGTACACTTTGCCTTTTTCTATACCTGCATGGGCTCCCCGGGGGCTTATGGGGAACTCTATTACAAAGCCGACGCAGGCCCCTGGACGCAAACCGGCCTTCCGAAATACGACAATAAAACAAAGTGGAAGTATGAGGATTTTCATGATGCCGGTTTCGATAATCATGCTGCATTAGTGTTTGGATTTCGCTGGGTGAACAATAGTGGCTCTCCGCCGTCAACAACTGCGTTTGGCATTGATGATATTGAAATAGTGGGAATGAAGGATACAACTCTCACTCTTACCATAACATCTGTTCCCGATACCGTTTGTCTTGGAGAAGCTTTTTTTATTGGATGGCAGCTTTCTGCTCCTATTTGCTACAGCAGGATTATAATTGAACGCTCAAATGACACGGGCGATTTTTCGACTCCTACAGCATTACCGTATAATTATTTTATACCACCTAATCAGTCCATGGGTTTTTTTTATATTCCGGCAAGCGTTTCCGCCGGAATGTTTCCCGGGAGTTGTTATAAGTTCAGGTTATACAGGATAGTACCACTTCCTACATTTTACAGCAACGAAAGTCCCTGTATTGTTCTCCGGTTTTGCCCCAATACAATCACTACCTGCCCCAATGGCCCTCCTGTTGTAACTATAGACCCTAATGACTCCAATGTGGTTTGCGCCGGTAGCGTAATTGACGTTCCTTTTTATTCTACAGGCATCTTCCAGGCAAACAGTTACCAGCTTCAATTGTCTGATAGCAGCGGAAGCTTTGCCAACCCGATTACGCTAGGTTCAAGCAGCGATGATTGTACCTATGACCCTCTGAATCTTAATCCATTTTGCTCGCCTCCTCCGGGTTCGGTTGGAGGACGTATTCCGGATACCACGTTAGCAGGGTGCAGCTATTATATCAGGGTGATTGGAACGGGGCCTGTTCCGGGGCCGAGCCCTACCCTCGGTTCTGTTTGGGGGCCCTTTTGCATTAAGCACTGCGACATTATAACAAACAATGAGCAGGATATTACCTTTCCATGTTTGTTTCCTTCGGATACGGTTATCTGCATTAACGTACCTATAAATGTTAATTTCTATGACAGCACGGCTGTTTATCAGCCGGGCAATCAGTTCCAGGTACAGCTTATAAGCCGTGGGCCTTTTCCACCGCCCTTTACCCTGGTAGGTACGCCTACCTGGTATTTAGGAAGTATAACCGCAGTGGGAGATACCATTTTAAAAATATGCCTGGGCCCTCTTGATTCTATGCTTGCGCACGGTATCTACCCCGGGTCATACTATATGAGAATTGTTGCTACCAATTCTTCTGTCCCCGGAAATTCTTCCGGCAGCATTGTCCGTTTTACTATTGGTGCCCCGTATAATAACCCGCACGTTCTGGTTGCGGTTAATAGCTTAACCAATCAGCCGATACCTCCTGCATGTTTGGGAGACCAGGTTACCATTACTGTGTTTCCTCCCATGCCATACCCCTCAACGGTTAAATGGTATCTTAGCAGCAACACTCCGCTTGCTGATCCGCCCTGGAATCAGAATGTGTTGTATCTCAATTTAAATGCTCCAGGTACGGTCACGGTAAGAGTTCGCGAAAACAGTTTTGGCTGCCTGGGCGATTTTTGCCCGCCACTTGTAATAAATGTATTGGGCCCGCCTAATGTTAACATTGGCGGTAGTATTAATACTTGTGTTGGAAAAGTAGAGCATTATATATGTCCATTTAATGCAAATAATTATTACCGGTGGGTGCTTAATACAGGGGGGGCTTTTGTTGATACTTCAAATAACACTTCGGATATTGTGTTTAGTACGCCGGGCACATATACCATATCCGTGATTGTTCGCAACGCATGTTTTATAGACACCGGTTATAAAACCATCACGGTAAGGCCATACCCTGTTGCCAATGCAGGTATTGATACTTCTATATGCACGGGCAGCCAGATTATTCTTGTTACTTCCCCAATAGACACTGCCTGGACATACCGATGGACGCTGCTGAACAATACCGTGCTTGGAACCAATGACAGCTTAACGGTAAGCCCTCTTAGTACAACACAATATGTAGTACAGGTCACTAATTCCACGTGTTCGCTAAAAGATACAATTACCGTAACTGTTGACCAGCCGCCCCAGACCAGCTTCACAGATTCCATTTGTGTTGACGGCACCTCGCTAGTGCTTGACCCAGGAATAAATCCGGCCACTTATGATTGGTACGACAATTCCACCACCCAGCAACACACGGTTACGGATACCGGAACATACGCTGTAAACATACAGGTGCTAGGGGAAGTCTGTTATCGCATGTATTCATATGCGGTGGGATATGCATACCCCGATTCATCAGACCTGAATTCTGTTATCTGTGCAGGCAACCCATTCGTATTGGATGCAACAGAACCGGGAGCTACTTATCAATGGAGTACAGGCGAAACATCAGCGCAGATCACCATCAACAGCATAGGAACATATTCCGTTATTATTACTTCGTCTGCACGCAGGTGTTCAATTACCAAAACGTATGTTGTCACCGATGACCCTGAATTATGCCCTCGCGATTTTAAATTGCCCAACGTATTCACGCCGGGTAATGGAGATAATTATAATAACACCTTCCACGCGCTTACCTATGGAAATTATCATCAGTTCAATATAAAAATATTCAACCGCTGGGGCGAACTGGTATTTGAGTCATCAGACCAGTATTTCCAATGGGATGGAACCAACCTGGACGGAAAAGAATGTACAGCCGGTGTTTATTATTATGTGGGAAACATTGTGCACCCTCAAGACACACGTGCACTCCATGGATTTGTAACACTGTTACGGGGTAAATAATCAGGTAAAATTTATTTCAAATCCTGCCGAGCGCAAGTCATTCCAGAATCCGGGATATGATTTGCTCACCACGGCAGGATTTTTTATTTCCACTCTTCCAAACGGAATTGCCAGCATGGCAAATGCCATAGCCAATCGGTGGTCATTGTATGTCTCGAACAACCACAGCATTTCCCCCTCTCCACTTGGAGAAGGGGTGAGGGGGTGAGGCGTTGCTCGATATTCATCATCACTCACCTTAATAATTTTAGCTCCGCATTTTTCCAACTCCGTTTTCAGCGATTCAGCACGGCTGCTTTCTTTTATGGATAGATTTTTTACTCCCGAAATGTTTGCTTCAGTGCCCAGTGCAGAGCATAGTACAAAAAATGCAGGTGCTAAATCGGGATGTTGGCTAAAATTGAATGAGTATTTTTTTTCTGTTGATTTTTTATGATGATTAATTATTGCACCGTTATTTGTAAAATGAGTTTCAACGTTAAAGTGTTTCATCCAATCAGCAATTATTGAATCGCCCTGGATGCTTTCGGCTGACAAATCAGGCAGAAAAATTTCTGCATCATTGCTCAGCGTAGCCATAGCATACCAGAATGCAGCTGCAGACCAATCGGGCTCCACAAAATATTTTTTCGGAATATATTCCTGCTGCGGAATTTCAAGCGTATTATCTTTTTCCAAAATTTTTATCCCGAAATGTTTCATCAGCTTCAATGTCATTTCAATGTAAGATTTTGAAGTTACATCTCCGGTTAATTTCATTTTTAGTCCGCCTTCAACATAAGGAGCAATCAGCAGTAATGCAGAAACAAACTGGCTGCTTTGCGATGAATCAACTTCCAGCGCTCTGCCGGTCAACTTCTTTCCGACAATTGCAAGAGGAGGAAAATTTTCCCTTCCCAGGTATTTTATTTCTGCTCCAAGTTTCCGGAGCGCATCAACCAATTCTCCTATAGGACGCTGCTTCATCCTTTCCGAGCCCGTGAGAATCCAGTCCCCCTCTTTTTGTACAAGGTATGCGGTGAGAAAACGAAAGCAGGTTCCCGCATTTTCCGCATCAAGAATTTTTTCATTTGAAGAAAGAAGTTGCTGCAACAGCTTTGTGTCGTCCGCATCTGAAATATTCTTTAAAGGGAATTTCTTTCTGCTTAAAGCTTCCATTATCAGTAAGCGGTTGCTGATACTTTTTGAGGCAGGAAGATGAACAGTTGCCTTCAGCGGTTTCCTGTTCCACGCAATAGAGCAAATATTTTTTTTATCCGTCTCCATCTGTTCTTTCCGCGTTATCCTTGTTCTATTTATTTTAAAAGATAGCTGCGTGCAACCCCGATAGCCGAGCGGATATTTTCTTCCGTTACCTTTTCAGTAATTACAGGCTCACCGATTTTTTTAAGTAAGATGAAGCGTATGGGTTTTCCCGATTTTTTCTTGTCGAACCGGATGTGTGAGATAATTTCATCATCCGCAAAATCTATCCTCAACCATGGAAACCACGCTTTGATAAACAAAGAAATTTCTTCAGACAATTCTTTCGGAAAATTCTCAAGCTCTGTGCAGAGATATAATGCGCAAATCATTCCTGCAGCCACCGCCTCGCCATGACGCAACGAGTCTTCATGGTGAATAAGCGAACAGGTTTCAATGGCATGGCCAATCGTATGTCCGAAATTAAAAATCGCCCGCCTGCCTTTTTCATACGGGTCATCGGCAACAATTCCTGCCTTGAACAGAAGAGTCTCGCTGATAATCTCTTCCTTTATTTTTTTTGTACCCGGTTCAACTTGTTTTACCATGTTCCATAATCTATCACCACACAAAAGCGCTTGTTTAATAATCTCTGCAAATCCGGCATTGATTTCCCGTTGCGGAAGAGGATCAAGAAATTTTGGGTATGAAACTACTGCTTGCGGAAAGGAGAATGCTCCTACGCGATTCTTCATTCCATCCAGATCAATCCCTGTTTTTCCTCCGATAGATGCATCAGCCATAGAGAGAAGTGTGGTAGGAATATGTATGAAATCAACTCCCCTCAGGTAAACAGAAGCTGAAAATCCACCCGTGTCACACAAGACGCCACCGCCAAGATTTAACAATAAAGAATTCCGCATGGCACCGTTTGTGTTCAGCTGTTTCCAGATGTCAATACATGAAACAAGATTTTTATTCTTCTCTCCGGATTTCATTGACAATACTATTGCGCTTTTCAGCTCAGGAATATTTTTCAATAAAACCGGAAGGCAGTGAACAGAAGTATTTTCATCGGTCAGAATAAATTTCTGAACGCCGCGATACTTTTCTGAAAGAAATTTTTCAAGATGGCTTAGCGCATCATCGCCAAAAAAAATCTGGCGGTGAAGTTTATCGGGAAAAACAGGCATGGAAAAAAATCAGAAATAAACCTATACCTCGTTGCCGACATCGCTTTTATTCATCACCTGTGTCTGGTGGTAAATAGATTCGCTGTGAATTAATTCATACATCTTAGCCACAAATTCAGAAGTAAGTTCCTGCTCTACACCAAGCTTTGTCCGTGTGCGGAGAATTTCTTCCCAGCGTTTCACTTGCAGGATGGTCATGTTGTGTTCCTTTTTATACTGACCTATTTCACGCGCTACATTCATGCGTTGTGCCATCATGCTCAGGATTTCTGCGTCTATCCGGTCAATCTGGTGACGAAGTTTTTCGAGCAACGAATTAAATACAACATCATCCACGGTTATATTTCTCAATACAAGTCCCGCTAATAACTTTCCTACTTCCTCGGGAGTAAGTTGCTGCTCTTTGTCGCTCCAGGCCTGCGATGGATTCACATGCGATTCAATCATCAGTCCGTCATAACTCAAATCAAGAGCAGTTTGACAAACGGAAGAAATCATTTCGCGCCTGCCGCAGATATGGCTCGGGTCGCAGAGCAACGGAAGCTCACGAACCCTTCTGCGAAGCTCAATAGGTATTTCCCAGTTGGGCGGATTACGGTATATAGTTTTTTCGAATGTTGAAAATCCACGGTGGACGGCAGCGATGCGTTTTATACCAGCTCTTTCAATTCTTTCTATTGCTCCGAGCCATAATTCCAATTCAGGGTTAATCGGATTTTTAATAAGCACAGGAATATTTGTTCCGGTAAGCGCATCGGCAATTTCCTGGACAAGAAAAGGGTTCACCGTTGTGCGTGCCCCAAGCCAAAGCACATCAATCTTTGAGGCAAGAGCATCTTCAACATGTTTAGGAGATGCTACTTCAACACAAGTATAAAGCTCTGCTGCAGTTCCAGCCTCTTTCAGCCACTGTAGCCCTTCGCGCCCAATTCCCTGGAACGTATCCGGCCGGGTGCGTGGTTTCCATATTCCACCGCGAAGCATTTGTGCACCATGCTGTTTCAGTTGAATGGCAGTTTGTTTCACCTGCTCGGGTGTTTCGACACTGCAAGGGCCGGCAATAATCAGCGGGTGCGAAAAATTAAATCCCCATTCAGAAAGGGGCAAAAAAGTAGAATTAGAATTCATATTTGACAAAGATAACTGTCAAATTCAACATATTATATGATAATCAATAACAGATAACTATTTCTATTTTTGGCGCACTTTTAAGTTGAGTGTCAAGGATTTCATTCGATAATACAGAGGTCGCTTTTGCAGACAAAACTACGCCCGAGCTCCGCAGGGCGCTGTGGCTCTTTCGTTTTATTGGCAATACTTCACTCATCAAATTCTCCGCCCCATTTGTTACAACTGCTTTCAAAACCGGCCTGCCGGTGAAGCGGCTTATTCGCAACACGGTCTTTCGTCATTTTTGCGGAGGAGAAAATATTTCGGATTCTGAACCGGCCATAGCCAAACTCTGGAAATCACACATAGGGACCATTCTGGATTATTCGGTTGAAGCTCAGCAAATGGAAAGCGATTTTGACGCCACATGCAATGAAATTCTTTCCACTATTAAAAAGGCATCAAACAACGATGCCATTCCGTTTTCTGTTTTCAAAATGACCGGTATTGCAAGAATTGCATTACTTGAAAAAATAAATGCATCAGAAAAATTATCGCAGGCGGAAGAGAATGAATGGATAAGAATAAAAGAACGGGTTGAAAAAATATGTTCACTGGCGTATGAAAAAAATGTTCGTGTTTTTTTTGATGCCGAAGAATCGTGGATCCAGAACGGGACGGATGCGCTTGCACATGAAATGATGCAGCGCTACAACAAGGAAAAAGCCATTGTTTTCAATACCGCACAGCTCTATCGGACTGACCGGTTAAGTTATCTAACCACGATGATTGAAGATGCGCGTGCGAAGGGATATGTAAGCGCCTTTAAGCTTGTAAGGGGAGCGTATCATGAGCAAGAGGCAGAACGCGCAATTCAAAATGGGTATGAGATCCCGGTCTTTGGAAAAAAATATGAAACTGATAATGCCTTTAATAAAGCATTAGAGATTTGTATGGATAACATAGATGCTGTTGCGCTTTGCTCGGGAACACATAATGAAAAAAGCTGCGAGCTTTTGGTAGAATTAATGGAGAAAAAAAATATTCCCATGAATGATAAACGCGTCTGGTTTGCACAGCTTTATGGAATGAGCGACCATATCAGCTACAATCTTTCCAAAGCAGGATATAATGTCGCCAAGTACGTGCCGTATGGGAAGGTGGAGGCAGTTCTCCCGTACCTTATCCGCAGGGCGCAGGAAAATAAGTCCGTTGCCGGGCAAAGCAGCAGGGAACTTTCACTTATAATGATGGAATTAAAGAGAAGAAGGAATAAATCTTAATTCTCTTTCGCTTTTCCCGCCACAAAATCTTTCAGGTAAAACGGCTCAAAGTAGGCCGTATCTTCAAATTTCTTTTCAGCAAATAATTTTTCTGAAAGAGAAATCATAGATGTTGCTGAAGTATAAACATCATCTACAAAAATTGCGTTGGAATGCTTGATAACGGGCTTACATTTCATGGCGCCATTGCCAAAAAAATAAACCGGGTTCGACTTCAGAATTTTTTCAAAAGAATTTTCCTCAATGATGATGGCAGCGGTTGACTCAACTTCGTTTAGTTCTGAATCATAAACAGCACAATACACTTCCATCCGTCTTGCATCGAGCATAGGGCATAACAGGTTTGAGGTTTGAGGTTTGAGGTCGAGACGATGCATGTCTCGATGCTGACCGAAAGCGTCAGCATTTAAGGTTAAGAAATTATTTGCGAGAGAAAGTAATGTGTTTACAGCAAGCAAAGGTTTCTCCAGTGCAAAACACAATCCTTTTGCTGTTGAAACGCCAATGCGCAAACCGGTATATGAGCCGGGGCCTTTGCTTACTGCAACAGCATCCAAATCATTCAGCGAAACTCCGGCTTCTTTGATAACCTCATCAATAAAGACTGTGATGTTTTCAGAATGAGTGTAACCGCTTGCAGATTCTTTTACGGAAAGCAGTTCTCCGTTTTGAGATAATGCCACAGAACAAACTTCTGTAGCTGTTTCAAGATTCAGAATAAGTGCCAAGAGGGGAAACTAAATTAAATCTGACCCATTACATACATGGCTGTGAGCGTTGGTACAGGGCTTCCGCCTTTTTTCTCAAGCGTTACTGCAAATGCCTGTGCCGTTTGGGTTGCTCCCATCTTTTTGTAGAGTGATGAATCAGCAGAAATATCAAACACGCCCATGTCGACAGGTTTTCCATCCACTATAGCCCATAGCTGGTACTGTTTGTCGGCAGGCGGCTGCGGAAGATTTGAAACAGAAAGATATACCTCATGATTTTGAGTGTTCCATAAAACGGAAGCCAGCATACCGGGATGTGCCTCCGTTCCTTTCATCATCACTTTCTTATTATCAGGATTGTTGAGCATCGCCATTTGGCGGTTCATTACTTCGAGCGCGGCTTCCGATTGAGATTTTTCCTTCTGCAATTGTTCAACCTGTTGGTTTGTAGAAATAAGCTGTGAATTTTTATCGGACAATTGATAGAACAAAACTGAAGACACAATCAACAGTGTTACACTGGCTGCGGCAAGCCAGTAATTGAACTGACGGTTTGGCGCTTGTGTCCGTTCCATCGTGAAAACTTTTGCCTCTCGCTTTGTTTCACTTTTCTCCAGCGAATCTATTTGAGCAAAAATTTTGTCGCGCACGCGGGCAGGCGGCTCAACGGCACTTGCCTGTGCATACTGCTCCAGCGATACGCTCAGCGCATCCAGCTCTTTCCGTATTTCAGGATAGATGGAAGAAATACATTCCACTTCTCTGCGTTCCTGTTCCGAAGCAGTTCCGAGGATGTAGCTCTCAAGAATTCCTGACGATATATATTCTTTTGTATCCACTTAATTAGTTCCTAAAATATTTTTCTCAATTCAATAATTGCATTTCGCATCCGTGTCTTCACTGTTCCCAGAGGGATTTTAAGCTCTTCCGAA
This sequence comes from Bacteroidetes bacterium 2013_40CM_41_45, assembly GCA_002215675.1. Taxonomy (GTDB): domain Bacteria; phylum Bacteroidota; class Bacteroidia; order AKYH767-A; family 2013-40CM-41-45; genus 2013-40CM-41-45. The sequence goes on from NGFH01000011.1 coordinate 129,590, forward strand.
ATTTCTTCCTGCGTGTATCCGCCATAATATGCCATATCAATAATGATTCGATGTTCCGGTTTCAGTTGCTGCACACTTTGTTTCACTCCTATATGGTCTACCTTCATTGTTGCGCTGCTTTGCTTATCAACCTGATATACGCTGTCGTCAATACTCTGGATTTGATATTTCTCATGCTTCGCGCGCAATTTATCAATAGCAGTATTGCGTGTAATATTCAAAAGCCATGTAAATAATCTGCCTTTGGTTTTATCGTAGGAAGAAATATTCTTCCAGATTTTAACGAAGCTCTCCTGCAAAACATCTTCCGCCACTTCTGCTGAACCGACAATTTTCAGCACAATGCCATAAAGCGTTGATGAATAATTGTCATACAAAATCCGGAATGCATCCTTGTCCCTACTCATTAACAAGGTTACCAGCTCGTCTTCGGGGATATTTGTTTTACGGGACACGGATTATTAGGAATAGTGCAAAGGAAAAAAAATATACGGACTTATTTCAGTTTAAGATTGCCAGGGCACAATTGGGAAGAAAAGGTTGTGAAGACACGAGCCTATGGACAAGGAGATAGTTAGAATTATCGGCAATTGTCTTCAAAAAATTCTTAAATATTTTTTGATGTAAAAATCCGAACTGCATGGCGCTCCGTATGTCTGTCTGTTCAACCTTAATCACTAACTGTTAAAAAACAAAAATTATGAAAACAACTACAAAAAAAATCCTGAAGTACTTTGCCATTTCAGGTGTTGCACTTACCGCGCTGATTGCCGGTGTGCAATATTATTCCCTGGATGCGTCCAGCCACCGCGAGGCACCATTGATTGCCAACGACCCGCTCGCTGACAACACCGACTTGTATGCATTCCGCAGTCCGGATGACCCGAACACGGTTACGCTGATTGCGAATTACGTTCCCGGAGAACTTCCGCAGGGCGGGCCGAATTATTATTCTTTCGGTGAGGGAGTGCGTTACGAAATTCATATCAAGAATAACGCAGCCACGCAGGGAGATAATATTATTTACCGTTTCGAGTTCGAGCAAACTAACCAGGACCCGACAACGTTTTTCAACATCCGTCTCGGTCAGCAGAACCTGAAGACGACATACAAATGTACGCGCAGCATCAATGGCGGACAGACGTTCCAGACGATTGTGAACAACGGCATCGTTCCCCCGAACAATATCGGGCCGCGTTCCATTACAACCCCTGTAGGGTTGAATGCTCCATCGTACGATGCGCTACGTGCAAGTGCCATTACAACGGCAAGCACGGGCGAGCAGATTTTCTGCGGACCTAGTGACGACCCTTTCTTTGTTGACCTGGGCGGTGTGTTCGATTTAGGACAAACACGGGGCAGCAGCGGAGATGCACGTGACGGGCTTGCGTGTAAAAATGTTCATTCCATCTGCATAAAAGTTCCGATCAGTACTTTGCAGAAAGACCACAAAACGCCGGCGCAGGCAGTCAACATTCTTGACCCTGATTTTGTAATCGGTGTATATGCAACAGCCGGCCGTCAAAAACTGACGGTACTCTCTGAGAACGGAAGCAAGCCAAATTTCAATGGCAAGTGGATTCAGATTTCGCGCCTCGGCATGCCGCTCACCAATGAAGTGATAATGCCTATAGGTAAAAAAGATTATTGGAATTATCTGAAGCCTTACAATGAAGACACCGCGCTGGAAAAATATTTTACCAATCCTGAGCTTGCTTTGTACATGGACGACAGCCAGTTTGGCGGTGCAATTCCCGCGCTCTCTGCATTGCGCATACAATCAAACTCTCTACAGGCATTTGATTTCAGAAATTATCACAACGGTCTTGCAGGACTTCTTGGAAATCCTGCCACTGCAGGTACTGCATTTGACCAGGCATTGTTCGGCAATTATTTGCTCCGTCCCGGTCAACCTCGTTCTGTGGATTTGCTTCCGATTTTCCTGACTGGCGTTCCGAATCTTCCTCCATACCAGCTTGCAACGGGCAAAGGCGGAAACCCGCTGGCAGCAGGGAAACCGTTTATCAATAATTTTCTTCCCACGTTCGGAGATATGCTTCGCCTTAACATGGCTGTGCCTCCGACCCAGCGTACTGACCCGAATTTTTCTTCACTCGGTTTAGTGCAGGCAGCAGTTCTCGGGCTAACAGATCCAAACTATAACACTTCAACAGCATTACAATTCATTCCTAACATGGATGGTTTCCCGAATGGGAGACGCCTTGAAGATGATGTCACACGCATCGAGCTGCAGGCAGTAAGCGGAATTGTTCTTGCTGCAGTTGGATTGTGGTATGATGATTACACAGCAGGAGACCCGAACCCTGTAACAACGGATTTAGTGAATGTTCTCTCATATACGACAGGCGTAGAGGCAAATGATTTGCCGTTTACGACATCGTTCCCATATCTGGCATCGCCTCCCAGCGGTTTCGGAGATTGCGGAGGAACACCCTCATCAGGCGGCAACTTTGCGCCTCCGCAAGGCGGGCAGAGCTCTACCCTGGGTATTGCTGCGCCTTCGGTTATGATGATGCAGAATTATCCGAATCCTGCTTCAGGAACTACGGTATTTAAGCTCAGGGTAAAGGATGATGCTGTTCTCACTTTGAGAATAATTGATGTGAACGGCAAAGAAATTTCCAAACCAATGAATAATAAATTTGTTGGCAACGGCACACATGATATTAGCTGCAATGTAAAGGACTTTGCAGACGGAGTATATTTTGCAATTCTCGAAATGGGAGGAGAAAGAGTTCAGTATATCAGGTTTGTGGTGGAGAAATAAGCATGTAAAATTTTTTATCGAAAAGAAACCCGTCAGTCGTGGCGGGTTTTTTCTTTTTTAAAAATCCGAAACGCTGCAGAGTTCGTATGTTTTGCTGTTGACCCAAATCAATCACTGACCATGAAAAAAAATACAGCATACATTTTCCTCTCAGGATTTTTTATCCTCTTTATTGCGCTCATCATTATTTTCGGGCGTGAAGAAAAAATTCCTGAGCTTAAAGAACGCAGTAAGGAAATTTCCAATTCAACGGAATGGCTCAATACTAAAGCCGCTGTTGAAGGACTTAGAGCAAAGCTGAGAGCGAATCCTGATGATAAGAAAACCAAACTTAATCTTGCGCTTGCCTATATACAGGAGTCGCGCATCACGGGCAATCATGCGTATTATGACAAAGCATCGCTGCAGCTTATAGATGAAATCCTCCGCAAGGATGAAAATAATTTTGACGCAGTTTGCGCCAAAGCAACCCTGTTGTTGTCTCAACATCATTTCACAGAAGCTCTTGTTGAGGGCAAACGTGCGGTTACATTAAATCCATATTCAGCTTTTGGCTACGGGATTCTTACCGATGCAAACGTTGAGCTTGGCAACTATGAGGAAGCGATTCTTGCTGCGGACAAGATGAATTCCATTCGTCCGGATTTGCGTTCGTATTCCCGCATTTCATATCTGCGGGAAATTTTCGGAGATAATATTGGAGCGCGTGATGCGATGAAGCATGCCGTTGAATCGGGTATTCCCGGCCTGGAGCAAACGGAATGGTGCAGAGTTTATTACGGAAAATTATTTGAGCAAACAGGAGACCTGGCCCATGCGCAGGAACAGTATTTAACATCGCTGAATGACCGTCCCGATTATGCGTATGCTCTCGCAGGGCTTGGAAGAATTGACAAAGCGAAGGGCAATTACCATCAGGCCATTGACTACTTTACAAAAGGAAAAATTGTTTTGGCAGATTATTCTTTCAGCGAAGAGCTTGCAGAGCTTTATGATGAGACTAACCAAAAAAGTAAGGCAGAACAGGAATTAAATGAGGCGCTGCAATTGCTCGGGGCAAATTCAAAAAGTGAATCGCAAAACATTCACGGGCATTATGCAGACAGGGAACTTGCCTTGCTTTATTTGAAGAAAGGCGATTCAGAGCTTGCATTAAAACATGCTCTTTTGGAATGCAACCGCAGGCCGGCTAACATTGATGTGAACCAAGCGCTTGCGTGGGTTTACTATCAAAGAAAAGAAATGAAAGAAGCGAATAAATGCATTGATGTTTCCCTGAAAACAAATTCAAAAAACCCGGTTTTGCTTTACCGCGCAGGATTGATAAAAGCGGGCAACGGATATCTCAATGAGGGAATAGCACTGATGAATGAGGCATTAAACATAAACCCCTTTCTCGATTCAAGACTTAAACGGGAAGGAATGCAATATCTCGCTTCAAGATGAAAACCGGAAAATATTTTTCAAGAAATAAATTTTTTTTCACAGTAATAATTTTATTGTTGATGTCGCTGTGCGCATCCGCTCATGTTACTTCTTATGATTTTGCACAGATGAGCAAAGGAGCCATCGGCTGGATTTACCTGCAGCTTGGATTCACCCACATTCTTCCGAACGGTTACGACCACGTTTTATTTATTCTCGGATTATTCCTGCTTAGCCCCCGTCTAAAACCGTTGCTTTGGCAGGCGACAGCATTTACGGTTGCGCACAGCATTACCCTGGGGCTTGCCATGTCTGGAAAAATAAATCCCCTTCCTTCCGTTACCGAGCCGTTGATTGCATTATCCATTGCTTTTGTTGCAGCAGAAAATATTCTCCTCAACGAATTAAAATGGTGGCGGATTCTTATTGTATTTTGTTTCGGGCTGATTCACGGCTGCGGTTTTGCTACCGCGCTCCAGGAAATGGGACTGCCGGATAAAGATTTTTTTCTTTCCCTGGTTTCTTTTAATGCAGGTGTTGAGCTTGGCCAAATAACCGTTATAGCAACGGCTTATATCCTTATCGGAAAATGGTTCGGAGAGAAAGTATGGTACAAAAAGAGAATAGTAATTCCTGTATCTGCAATGATTTCCGCTGTTGCCCTTTACTGGACAGTAGAAAGAATTTTTATCGGCTGAAATTATTTTTTCTCTTCACCTTTAAACAACTCTTCTTTTTTCACCACTTCCACCAGGCTACCGTCTTTTAATTGCCGTGACAGCGCATTGTAAGGAGCAATTACGACTTCTTCAGTGCCTGTAAGTCCGCTGTCAATCTGCATAAAATTTAAATCCTGGATTCCAATTTTAACTGCCTTCAATTTTGCTTTGCCTTTTTCAATTACAAATACGCATTCAACTTTATTTTTATCCTTCTCATCATCGGGCAGCTTTGCGGAGCTGACTTCTCCTGACGAACTTACTTCAACTTCTTTGTTTTTTTCTGCCCTATCTTTTTTGTTTTTATCCCCGGCTTTCTTTTCAGCTGTTGTATCGCGCGTGGTTACTGCCTGGATAGGAACTGAAATAACATTTTTCGCTCTCTTTGTTTGTATTTCCACCGTAGCAGACATGCCCGGGAAGAAAACCGGTTTAATGGAATTGTCCTTGCTCATCAAATCGTTATATGATTCCTTAATCACGCGGATGAGAACAGTAAAGTTTGTCACCTGGTCTGCACTCTTGCCAATGATGTTGGCGCTGTTCGCCACCTCTGTAACAATTCCCTTAAACTTCCTGTCTGGGTACGCATCCACTTCTATCAGCGTAGTGTCATTTAAGTTTACGCGGACAATATCGTTTTCATTAACATCCACATTCACCTGCATTTCGTTAAGGTTGCTAAGCGACATGATTTCTGTTCCCGCAAACTGCGAAGTGCCTACCACTCTTTCTCCTTTCCTGTTATTGAGCTTTGAAATGGTTGCATCAACCGGAGAAAAGATAGAGGTCTTAAGCAGGTTATCCCTCGACTCCTTCAGCGCGGCTTCCGCACTGGTTACATTGTATTCCGATGCTTTTACATTCTGAACAGCTGCTTCGTATTCACCTTTTGCAGCATCGAGAGCCGCCTGCACATTTTCATACTCGGCGGATGAAATCATTTTCTGGTCGAAAAGTTTTTTGTTGCGGTCGAAATTGAGTTGCGATTTATCGAGCTGTGATTTTGCCTGGTCCTGGCGTGCTTTTGCACTGAGAAGATTTGCTTTGGCCGTGCTTACTGCTGCATCAGAACGCTCCAGCAGCGATTCGTAAATATCAGGTTTTATTTTTGCAAGTAGTTGTCCTTTGGTTACGCGGTCGCCAACCTTCACAGGCAGCTCCACAATTTCTCCTGAAACATCCGGGCTTATTTTCACTTCTGTTTCGGGCTCAACTTTTCCGCTGGCAGTCACCGTTTCTATAATGTTTCTCTTCGCTGCTTTTTCTGCTGCAACTTTTATCACATCCCCTTTACCAAACCATCCCGCGCTCTTTCCTACAACAAGGAAAACAATAAGTGCAATTGTGACAATAATGGGCCAGCGAAAGAATTTATTTTTTGGCAGTATATTCATAATGGATTAAAAGGTTAAAGGTTTTCCCTGGTAAAAATCAAGAACTTTTATTTTGAAAATCAAATCGTATTTCGCCTGTAATAAGTCAGCTTCGGCTTTGGTGTAATTATTTTTTGAAAGTAAAAAATCATACGTGTTAATCATTCCCAAATCAAACTTTTGCAGGTTGAATTGATAGGACTCGCTTAATGCTTCTTCACTTTTCTGCGCAGCAGCAAGACGGTTGCTTGCAGTCACCACATCGCTGACGGCTTGCTGAACGCTTTTATAAAGTGTTTTCCGAACTGACTCATGATTTAGCTGCGCCTGGTGAAAAGAAATTTTTGACCTTTGAATAGCGCTTCGCGTTGCCCACCCGTTAAAAAGCGGAATTACAAGACTAAATCCTATTGACTTACTAAGGTTTTCATCAAGCTGGTCTCTGAAAGGTGTTTTTTCATACGAAGGAATCACGTCAAGTGTGTAAACCGCCTCAAGCGATTGAGTAAAACCGATAAGAGTAGTATCATAAGCAAGAGAAGTAAATCTTCGTCCTGAAGAAGAATAAGCGGTGCTGATGGAGCCGCTCAAAGACAAACGGGGAGACATCCCGCCTCGTGCAATGGATAAGCCTTTCTTGGCGCTTTCTACTTTATACTCTGAGCTTTTTATTTCTGGCTGGGTTTTTAAAGCGGCATCGTAAATAGTGGAAACGTTTATGGCAGAAACATCTATTGCCGGAACGGCAAATGAAACCGTGTCAATGGAAAACCCTGTAGTGGTTTCCAGCTCAAGCAGCTGCGCGAGCGAAAGTATTGCCTGGTCATACTGCGACTGGGCATTTACAAGACGCAATTCATCCGATGCATATTGCGCCTCCAAATCGAGCAGGTTGCCGCGCGATGCAGCGCCAAGCTTTTCCATTTCCACCATTCTATCCCGCTGAACTTTGCTTGCTTCGGTTTGCTCCTGCGCCTGCTTTAGCAGGTCTTTATTATAAAGAACCTGTAAATAAAATGTAACGACATTAAGCGAAATATCATTCTGTATTTTCTGCAAATCATATTTGGAAGAAAGGTAATTGAGGTTGCTTTGTTTCAGCGAATTCTGAAGCTGGAATCCTTCAAATAGAACAAGCGAGCTTGTGAGAGAGAAATTATTGGAGCGGATTTGGCTGGTGGTAAACTGGTACGTGGTGGGGTCAACGCTTCTTCCGAAATAATAATTATGGTTGGCTCCTGCATTGAGCGTAGGAAACATTCCGGCAACCGCCTCGTTTTTGCTTACCTCCGTAAGTTCTTTAGTCAACTCTGCCTGCTTGATTTGTATATTATTTTTCAACGCATGTTCAATACATTCCTGCAATGTCCATACCTTCTGCGCATGCGTTAAGCACGGAATAAGTAATAAACCGAAAAGAAGCCTGCTGAACTTTTGCATAAAAATAGGGGGACGGCAAAAATATAAGAATTTTCGCAGGAGAGGAGGTAATCAAACCGAATTAACATTTATCCATTCAGGCGCCTCCTGCCAGATATGCAGAACCGGTTTCATCGCCGTGAAATTTATGAAGAATGTCTGTCGAAAATAACAATAAAAAAACTGACATTTCCTCTTTCTGTATTTTAGCGCGCTGAAAATTATTTTATGTCCAAAAAAGAAATAACACTTCTCATCATTCTTGGCGTCATCAACTTCACCAACATTATGGATTTTATGATAATGATGCCGCTACAGGAATTTCTCGAAAAATCGTTCGCTATTACTCCAAAACAATTCGGCCTATTGGTTTCAGCTTACGCATTCAGCGCTTTTGCCGCCAGTATGACGGCTTCCTTTCTTGTTGACCGTTTTGACAGGAAACATACACTTCTTATTGCCTTTGCAGGTTTGATACTAGGAACACTCGGTTGCGGATTAGCGAACTCGTACGCAACACTCATGGCGTCCAGAATTATTGCAGGTTTATTCGGAGGGTTAATCAGTGCACAGGCGCTTGCCATTGTTGGCGACACCTTCCCGTATGAAAAAAGAGGAAGAGCGACAGGATTACTTATGGCAGGTTTTGTCCTGGCAACCATTGCAGGCGTTCCATCAGGACTTTATATTGCAAACAAAACGAACTGGCAGGTTCCGTTTATCTGCATTGGGATATTAGGTGCAATTCTTTTAGTGATTTCTTCTTTTTTAGTCCCGAACCTGAAGGGTCATATCATGAGACACGAAGAAAGAAATGTTTTCAGGGTATATCAAAGTGTCTGGAAAAACCGCAATCAGCAGCTGGCGCTACTGATGATGATGACGCTGGTCTATTCACACTTTGCAACAATTCCTTTCATCGCACCTTACCTTACCAAGAACACCGGATTCCTGCAGGAGCAACTTCCGCTGATGTATTTTTTTGGTGGAATTACTTCGCTGTTTGTCACACCGTTGGTGGGTAAGCTTTCCGATAAATTCGGCAAACATAAAATGTTTACCATTTTTATGCTTCTTGCCATCATCCCTATCTTCCTGCTGACACATCTTAAACATGTTCCGTATTACGAAGTGCTTATGGTTACCACGTTGTTTTTTATTGTTGCAGGAGGACGCATGGTTCCTGCACAGGCGCTGGTGACTTCTGTAGTTCCCCCCGATATGCGAGGAGGATTTATGAATCTTAACTCTTCACTTCAGCAGCTTTCGCTGGGGCTTACTTCATTTATTGGCGGAATGATTATAACGAAGAACACTGCAGGTGAATTGCAGCACTACGAAATTATAGGCTATATCAGCATTGCCATAGGTTTGATTTGCCTTCTGATAACACAGAAGGTTCAGGCAGTAGACATGAAGAGCGTGGATAAACTGTAGGCAGTTCAACAAACCATGACAGTTGATTCCTTATACGAAGTTTTCGTAAAGCATCCGCAGGTTTCTACGGATACGCGCACTGTAAAAAAAGACTCCATTTTTTTTGCGCTGCGCGGAGAAAAATTTGACGGAAATAAATTCGCGAAAGAAGCAGTGGAAAAAGGAGCGGCATATTCCGTCATAGATGACGTTGCTTTCAAAGCAGACGAAAGATTTATTTTGGTTGAAAATACTTTAACAGCATTACAACAATTAGCTGCACATCACAGGAAGGAATTTGACATTCCTGTTATTGCTATTACCGGTTCCAACGGAAAAACTACTACCAAAGAATTGACACATGCGGTGCTGTCGAAAAAATTTTCTACGTATGCAACAAAAGGAAATCTGAATAATCACATCGGGGTTCCCTTGAGTTTGCTCGAGATGAATGAAAAGACGGAAATTGCCGTCATAGAAATGGGAGCGAATCATGTCGGAGAAATTGCCACGCTCTGCAAAATTGCAAATCCTGATTTCGGATTAATTACCAACGTAGGCAAAGCACATCTTGAAGGTTTTGGAGGATTTGAAGGAGTAAAAAAAGGTAAAGGAGAGTTGTATAATTTTATTGCAGCAAAAAACGAAACTATATTTATCAATGCAGACAATTATGACCTGCTTTCGATGGCAAAAGCGGCAGGAATAAAAAATACAACTTCTTACGGAACTAAACCGGAATATGATTATTGGGGAAAAGTAACGGAAGAGTTTCCTGCATTGAAAATTTCGTGGAAGGCAAAAATGAATTCCAAAGAAAATAATATTCAAACCAATCTTAGCGGCAGCTATAACTTTGAAAATATTATCGCGGCAGTTTGTATCGGGAATTATTTCGGAGTGGAAGCCGGAAAAATAAATGAAGCGGTTGAAGAATATCTCCCTTCCAATAATCGCTCGCAGGTAGTTACAAAAGACAGCAACACCATCATTCTTGACTGCTACAACGCTAATCCTACCAGCATGACGGCAGCGTTGGTTAATTTTTCCGGGATGAAAGCAAAAAAGAAAGTCGCTATTCTGGGTGACATGCTTGAATTGGGCAACGAAAGTGAAGCGTTACACCGCATCGTTATCGAGCAGGTGGATGGTTTATCGCTTGACGAAATAATTTTAATAGGAAAAGAATTTGGTTCTGCTTTAAAGAAAGAAAAAATAGAGTGTAAAAACTTTCCTACAACCGAAGAGGCGAAAGAATACCTCTCTGCCCATAAATTTCAGGATGCCGTTATTCTTGTAAAAGGTTCGCGTGGCTCGCAGCTTGAAAAACTTTTCGAAGTTTTATAAACTTTTTTTAAATTTTTGCCAGCAGGACTTTCTTTGAAAAAAGAAAACACAGCCACGTAAATAATGGTGCAGCAAGAATGTCTATAGTGTAATGCACCCGTTGAATCATCAAAAGTATTCCGATAATAACCGCAAATGCCAGGTATATTTTTTTGAAAACTCCTTTAGGAGAAGTGTAATAACAAAACAGGATGCTTGTCATGTGCCCTGAAAAAAATAAATCGTGGGAAATAATTCTTCCCTGGTGCGTGAACAACTGTACAAACGGCTCACGGAGAGGAATATAATCCATTGGTGGTTCGAGCGGGAAAAGAGGAATGGTTATCATTCTTAAAAGGGTAACGATACAATAAGTCTGCATTCCTATAAGCAAAACTTTAGGGTTTTTTACAGAAATAATAAGCCACGATATAACTGCGAAATACAGAATGGAAAAAATGGGAATTGAAACATTCGCCGCAGGGAGCAAGTCAAGTAAAGGGTCGTGTAGAAGTTTCCCCTGGCGTGATTCGATGAAATCGAAAAAGTAAGAAAATAGAAACATAAAACTGAACAAAACGCAAGCCGTGATAATAAACTGGATGCGGAAGCTTGGTTTACGCCAGTAATATTCCCATGCGGGAGAAAAATTCTCTCCTATCGTAATATTTTCCATCAGGAATACCGCGTAATAATTTCGAGAATTTGTTTCATGGTTTCCGGTGCCTGCCAGTTTTCCGTAATTCCTTTCAGAGTCATTACCTGCTCCATTACCCTATCTTGTTTTCTTCCTTCGCTCATTGCAACGGAATAAGGAATATCACTGAAGGTTACCATAGAATAAAGCGGCTTCCATTTTTCGGGATAGTGTTCATTGAGGTACGCTTCAATTTTTTTGCGAAGGACAAAATCGGGGTGTGTCACAAGGTCACGCATCTCTACAAAATTTTGAACAGCGAGCTGCGCTATTGCATCTGAATTCTTTTTACGCTCATGCTCAAATTCCCTGAAAATATTTTTCCATGGCGCAGAAGTGCTCCCCTTCTCCCCCGGGAGAAGGGGCTGGGGGATGAGGCTATCAAGCACCACACAGTCTTCAAACCCGCAGTTCATCCCTTGCCCAAAGAAAGGTACAATAGCATGAGCCGCGTCTCCCAACAGCAGCAGTTTATCTTCATGACTCCAGGGAAAACATGTTACAGTTACCAGTGATGCAGCAGGATATGCAAAGTAATCATGCACCAGAGTAGGCATGAGCGGAACCGCATCCGGAAAAGTTTTTTTGAAAAAGTCGAGCATCTTTTCCTCCGTATCCAAAGCGGCAAAAGATTTTTCACCTTCGAATGGAAAGAATAAAGTACACGTAAAGCTCTTATCAAGATTAGGCAAAGCAATAAGCATAAACTGCCCGCGCGGCCATATGTGCAGAGCATTGGGCTCCATCGCAAAATCGCCTGAAGCAGTGGCAGGAATTACAAGCTCTTTATAGCCATGCTCAAGATATTGCTGCGAGTAATTAAACTTATCAGTAGAAAGCTGCAATTGCAATCGCGCTGCGGAAAATGCTCCGTCTGTCCCGAAAATTGTTTCGGCATCAACTGAAGAAGTTCTTTTAGTTTCACTATTTTCAAAATATGAAGTAGCAGAATTCAAATCAATATGACTGCAGCGTTCGTTATAAAAAAAAGTCGCTCCGTTCTTTTCTGCCAGATCCATCAGCACGCAGTTTAATCCTCCCCGCGATACAGAATAAATTGCCTGTCCTTCTTTTCCGTACGGCTGCAGATTCAACTTGCCGTCTAAAGAATGAATCATTCTGCCTTTCATCGGAATAGCGACTTTGCGGATTTCATCCGCAATGCCAACTCCTTCAAGTCCCCGCCATCCACGGTCGCTTAAGGCAAGGTTGATAGACTTCCCGGCAGAGATTCTGTTCTTCCGTAAGTCAGGACGTTTCTCATAAACAGAAACCCGGTACCCTCTTTTAGAAAGATAAATTGATAACAGCGAACCCACTAACCCCGCACCTATTATTGTGACCTTATCGCTCATTTTAAAATTTGTAAAACAATTTCTCCAAACCTAAAGACATCTTCAAACGAATTATAAAGCGGAACAGGAGCGCACCTTATCACATTTGGTTCTCTCCAGTCAGCCATTACTCCGTTTGCAGTTAATTTTTCATGAAGTGATTTTCCTAATCCATGGGCAACGATAGAAAGCTGACATCCTCTTTCTTTCGGAGTAATAATTTCTAATCTCAAATTCGGATTTCGGATTTCGATTTTCGAATTTATTTCCCGCAAGATGTATTCCATGTATCCTGTTAATTTTTTACTTTTTTCACTTAAAGCATCCATTCCCGCTTCCTCAAAAATATCAAGGGCAGCTTTATGAGCAGCCATAGAAAATACGGGAGCGTTGCTTACTTGCCATCCTTCTGCAGTCGGCATTGCCCTGAAATCTTTCTCCATCTTAAACCGGTTATTTTTATCGTGCCCCCACCAACCTGCAAAGCGAGGCATTGAAGTATTTTTTGCATGACGCTCATTAATAAACGCACCCGCCACGCTTCCCGGACCGGAGTTAAGATATTTATACGAACACCAGACCGCGAAATCAACACTCCACTCATGCAGGGAGAGCTTTATGTTGCCGATGGCGTGGGCCAAATCAAAACCAACCATAATTCCTGCTTTGTGCCCTGCTTCCGTGATGGCTTTCATGTCAAAAACCTGCCCAGAATAATAATTCACTCCGCCAATAAAAATTAATGCCAGTTCATTTTTATTTTTCTCAATGGCAGATAAAACATCTTCATGCCGGATGGCGTGCTCACCTTCACGTGGATAAAGCTCGATGATAGCATCTGAAGGATTATGTCCGTGAAATTTTACTTGTGAATCAATGGCATATTCGTCAGAAGGAAATGCCCCTCCTTCGCACAGAATTTTATATCGCCCGCTTACAGGTTGGTAAAATGAAACAAAAAGAAAATGAATGTTGCTTGTAAGTTGATTCATGGCCACCACCTCATCGGGCAAGGCTCCGGTGAGCTTTGCCAAGGGTCTTGCAAACATCTCGTGGTATGAATACCAGGGATTCTTTGCCATAAAATGCGCCTCTACTGCATACTTGGCCCAGTCGTCCAGTTCCTGCTGAATATATTGATGCGTGGAAGCGGGCTGCAAGCCAAGAGAGTTACCGCAGAAATAAATAACATCCTTTCCATTATGCTGCGGAAACAAAAACTTTTTGCGGAATGAAGCGAGCTTATCGCTTTTATCCTGCTCCAGCGCATATTCTTTGGTAAACGAAAAACTGCTTTGCATGGCGGGCAAAGTTCAAAATAAATTTCATTCTGCTTTAATTCGAAAAATTAAACAGCTTATACCTATTTATTTACATTTGCCCGTCTTTCAGAATTGATTATGCAATTATCAGAGCAAGAAGTTATCCGCAGGCAGAAGCTTGACGAGCTTATTAAGCTGGGTATTAATCCTTACCCGGCAGATTTGTGGGAAATAACTCATTCATCGAAACAAATTCTCGAAAATTTTGAGTCCAACCCGGAGGGATTGAAGGATATTTCTTTTGCCGGAAGAATCATGAGTGTGCGCGACATGGGCAAGGCGGCTTTTGCTTTTCTGCAAGACAGCCAGGGAAAAATTCAGATTTATGTGAAGAGAGATGAAATTTGTAAAGGCGAAGACAAATCGCTTTATGATTTAGTCTGGAAAAAACTCCTCGACATGGGTGATATCATTGGGGTGAAAGGTTATGCCTTTAAAACCAAGATGGGTGAGATTTCGATTCACGTTTCAGAGTTAAAATTGTTATCCAAAACATTGCGTCCGCTACCTGTTGTGAAGCAGGATGCTGAAGGAAATATCCACGATGCTTTCACTGACCCTGAGCAACGTTATCGCATGCGCTATCTTGACCTTATTGTAAATCCGCAGGTGAAAAATGTTTTTGTTCAACGGGCAAAAATTATTGAGTCGATCCGGAATTTTCTGAATGGCAAAGGATACCTTGAAGTGGAAACACCGGTGCTTCAGCCGCTGTATGGAGGCGCTGCTGCGCGCCCGTTCAAGACGCATCACAATACGCTGGACATGACGCTGTACCTGCGTATTGCCAATGAGTTATATTTAAAACGCCTTATTGTTGGCGGCTTTGATGGCGTGTATGAGTTTGCAAAAGATTTCCGCAACGAAGGCATGGACCGGTTTCACAATCCTGAATTTACCCAGATGGAAATATACGTTGCGTATAAGGATTACGAATGGATGATGAACCTTATGGAAGAAATGGTGGAGAAAATTGCCATAGATGTTACCGGCTCAACCGAAGTTCAATCGGGAGAGCACAAGATAAACTTTAAACGTCCGTGGAAAAGGTATTCCATGTATGAAGCCATTCAGCATTTTACGGGCGTTGATATTTCAAACCAGGATGAAGCGACTTTAAAACAGACTGCAAAAAATTTAGGTGTTCCCGTTGACAATAAAATGGGCCGCGGAAAAATCATAGATGAAATTTTTGGGGAGAAGTGCGAGCCGCATTTAATACAGCCCACTTTCATTACCGATTACCCGGTAGAGATGAGCCCGCTTGCAAAAAAGCACCGCAGCAAGCCGGGATTGGTGGAGCGCTTTGAAGCTATCTGCAACGCAAAGGAGCTATGCAATGCCTTTTCAGAATTGAACGACCCGCTTGACCAGCGCAAGCGTTTTGAAGAACAGCTTCAACTAGGCTTACGGGGAGACGAGGAAGCCATGCAACTTGACGAGGATTTCCTAAGGGCCTTGGAATTCGGCATGCCGCCAACATCAGGGCTCGGCATGGGCATTGACCGCCTCGCTATGATAATGACCAACTCCGCTTCCATACAGGATGTGATTTTCTTTCCTCAGATGCGGTCAGAGAAAAAAGAGTAGCTTCGGATTAAGCGAAATAAAAAATCCGTTCCTTAAACAGAAACGGATTTAATTTTTTTTTAATCTGAATTCAGCGCAGGTCTTTGGAAGCCCGTATCATTTCCGAATGAATCTTCATACCTATTTGAGAGTCACTTGGGTAAGCAGATGATTTCTGCTCCAGTTCAACAAGATACATCCGTCTCAGGTGCCTGAACTCGGCCGCAAGAGCATCGGCTTTATCGGCAGGAGCGTTTTGAAATTTTATATATGCATCTTCAACCTTATTTCTCGCATTATCCAGCGATTCAACCTGGAAGAATGTCTCTGCAGGAGCAACCTGTTGGGTGGTTTCCTGTTTAGCAGGAGCATTAGTGCTTTGTGCGTTGACAGCGAGAACGGATGCAAACAGCACGGCAAACAAAAAAGCAGAATATGTAAAGATATTTTTCATGGCATTTATTTTTGGTGATGCTAAAATAGCCTTTTCCCCTGATTTGCCAAACGAATATTCCGTGAACGTTTATTTTCTGTCTACTAAAGGCAAATTCATTCCTGTAAACGTAATGTTTTTTTAATTTCCCCGAAAATTTTTCAGGATGAAACGTACGCACCTTGTATTGGGCAATATTATTTTCTTTCTACTTCTTTCGATTTCCTGTTCCGTTACGCAGACCGTTCCAAAGACCGATGAGCAGGTAAAAGCGATTTTCAAAAAAGATATTTCAACGCTGGCTTCAGATAAGTTTATGGGGCGCGAAACCGGAACGGAGGGAGAAAAGCTGGCAAGCGATTATATTGTGTCTGACTTTAAAAAACTCAAGTTGATTCCAAAAGGAACTAATGAGTTTCTTCAGCCATTTACATTTATTGCATCGGCTAAAACCGGAACAAGCACACAGTTTTATATCAACTCAAAATCATACCGGCTTAACGAAGATTTTTATCCGTTGTCTTTTTCCGGAAACGGAATTGCTTCAGGATACATTGTAAAAGTGGGGTACGGCATTGTAGCGCCCGACCTGAAACACGATGATTACCAGGGCAAACTTACGCTCAGCAAAAAAATATTTGTAATTGAAATCGGTACACCTGACGGCAATAACCCTCATGGAAAATTTGCCGGCTTCGATGACCTGAGAAAGAAAATTGAAACCGCTATATCTAAAGGCGCTTCAGCGGTCATCTTTATCCGTCAGTTGACGGATACAACGCTTGACAATCCGCCACAGAAAATCAACTCTAAAATTTCCACATTAAAAATCCCTGTAATTTTTGCCAAAGGTGATGCAGTAAATTTTCTTAAGAACGAGATTGTAACCAACTGCACGGTAGGGGTTGAAATTATCCGCGAGGAGAGAACGGGGCACAATGTTATAGGCATGATTGATAATAAGGCAGCAAGCACCATTGTAATAGGCGCGCATTACGACCATCTTGGCATGGGCAATGAAGAAAATTCACTTTACCGCGGGCCGGCAGCAATTCATAATGGGGCCGATGACAATGCCAGCGGCACCGCTATGCTCATGCAGCTTGCTTTGCATTTGAAGCAACTGCAGTACAGCAAAAGCAATTACCTGTTCATAGCATTTTCCGGTGAGGAGATGGGATTGCTGGGTTCAAACTATTTTGTAAAAAATCCTACCATAGACCTGAAAACGGTTTCATGCATGCTTAACATGGATATGGTTGGGAGACTGAAGACCGATGAGAAAGTATTAATCATTAACGGAGCGGGAACTTCACCGCGATGGAAAACCGTACTGGATTCAGTGGCAGTAAACGGTGTTAAAATAAAAACAACCGAATCGGGTGTCGGGCCTTCAGACCATACATCTTTTTACCTGCAGGACATTCCCTCGCTGCATTTTTTCTCCGGCACTCACGAGGATTATCATAAGCCCAGTGATGATGAGAATAAAATTAATTATGATGGAATGGCATCCATACAAAAAATCATGCTCAATCTTATTGAGCGCATCCAGGGTTCGGGAAAGCTTGCGTTTACCAAAACGAAAGACAGTAACAATGAAGATGCTCCGCACTTTAAAGTTACCCTGGGAATTATTCCTGATTATGGTTTTAGCGGTGAAGGAGTGCGTGCTGACGGAATCAGCGATGGACGTCCTGCTGCTAATGCGGGAATGAAGAAAGGAGATATTATTGTGCAGCTTGGCGATTACAAAACTCCGGATATGATGGAGTACATGAAGGCCCTCGGTAAATTTTCTAAGGGACAAAGCACTAAAGTAAAAGTGCAAAGAGGAAAAGATACGCTGGAATTGCCAGTGACGTTTTAATCAATTACCTGCCCCGCACCACCCTTAGATTTTGTTTATGAAATTTTTAAATCGCAATAGCATCCTCCCTTCAGTAATTTTATCTGCGCTTTTCTTTTTCACTTTTTTATCGGAAAAAACCTTTGCCCAGTCTTCCGAAAAAAAAATCACCTCAGACAGCATTCCTGTCATGACCTACCGTATTTGTGATGAGGTAGAATACCAGTTTGCCAAACCCAAGCCATTTGCCTTTGCAAAAAATATTATCCCCAGTACCGGGAAATATTTCAGCACAACATTCACCAGGAAAAATTTCATTTATATAGGAGGCGTGGTTGCCGGTACTGCTGTGCTTTGTTTGTGGGACAGGGCAATTCTTGACGGGGCGCATAACCTTGGCGATGCGCTGGGCATTGCACACACCAACAACCAGAAGACCTACGGAAAACTCACTATTGATGTAGGAAGTTTTCGGCAGCCTATACCTATCAACGGTCCGCATGATGTAAGCACAGTCATGTATTTTCTCGGTGACGGATTCACACACCTGAGTGTTGCCGGCGGCTTCTGGATTGCCGGAATGATTGGGAAGGACTTTCGAGCGAGGCAAACCGCAAGCCAGCTTGCAGAATCTATTATTGCCACGGGAATTGTTGTGCAGTTTCTGAAACATATTACAGGCAGGGAAAGCCCGTTTGCTGCAGATTTTCCAATCGGGAAATGGAGGCCATTTCCTAACCAGGCCGAATACGCAAGGCATGTTCCGCACTATGATGCGTTTCCGTCAGGACATCTTTCTACCGCCATGGCAACGGTTACTGTCATTGCAGATAACTATCCCGAATATCATTACATCCGTCCGCTGGGATATTCACTTATGGGCGTACTTGGTTTTGCCATGCTCAACAACGGGGTGCATTGGTTTAGCGATTATCCGCTGGCGCTCACGATGGGATATACTTTTGCAAAAATTGCCGTCAGCCGCGGCAGAAAAATAATTGATAAAAGAAAAACACCTGACGAATCAGACCCGGTACATTCAAATAATAAAAAAACGAACCCCCATAAGACAAGTTTTATTTTGCTGCCCAGCTTTTCAGGTGCCGGAAATGGATTAACATTGCTGTATAGTTTTTAAGGATTCATGGCAGGAAAAAATAATGCTAACGTGGCTGTCATCGGTGGCGGAAGCTGGGCGACAGCACTTGTGAAAATTCTTTCCAATAATACGGGTAACATTTTGTGGTGGGTGAGGAAAAAAGAAAAAGCGGAATACATCCGGCAGCATCGCCACAATCCTGACTACATAAGCGATGTGGAAGTCGATTTGAAAAAAGTATCCGTAACCAGCGATATCAGCCATGCGGTTTCATCAGCAGATATTTTGATTCTTGCTGTGCCTTCTGCTTTTCTTAAGAACGCACTCAAACCATTGTTCAAAGAAATGCTGAAAAATAAAATCATCGTATCAGCCATAAAAGGAATTGTTCCCGATGAATTGCTCATCATAGGAGAATATCTGAATAAAAAGTTGAACGTATCATTCCAAAATTTTGCTGTTGTCACCGGGCCTTGTCATGCTGAAGAAGTTGCGATGGAGCGCTTGTCCTATCTTACGGTTGCCTCACAAAATATTTCCGCATCAAAAAAAGTAGCATCGCTTTTGAATTGCGATTACATACGCACCACGGTTTCAGATGACATTTACGGAACTGAGTATGCAGCCGTTCTAAAAAATGTTGTTGCTATTGCCTGTGGAATCTGTCATGGGCTGGGCTACGGAGATAATTTCCAGGCTGTGCTGGTTTCAAATTCCATACAGGAAATAAAGAGATTCGTTGATGCAGTTCATCCCATTACACGCGATATTAAAGGCTCCGCTTATCTCGGGGATTTACTGGTTACCGCCTACTCGCAATTCAGCCGCAACAGAACGTTTGGCGCTATGATAGGAAAAGGATATTCCGTTAAGTCAGCGCAGCTTGAAATGAATATGATTGCAGAAGGATATTATGCGGTGAAAGGGATTCACCAACTGAACAAAAAGCTGAAAGTGAAAATGCCGGTTACTTCTGCTGTGTATAATATTCTTTACGAAAAGAAATCGCCTGCGAGGGAAATGAAACTGCTGACGGAAAAAATTGCCTGATTTCAAAAAAATCACCACAGAGACACAGTGACACAGAGTTAAGATTTCCCTGTGTTACTGTGCCCTGTGGTAAAAAATTATTTCTTTCTTGAGAATTGAATTCAAAGCACATCTCTCCCGATATCTTTCCTGTAATACATTTTATCAAACTTGATTTTTTCTGCTGCATGGTAACATTTTTCAAGGCATGATTTTAAATCGCTGCCGGCAGATGTAACTGCCATCACTCTCCCGCCTGAAGTAATTAATTTTCCCTCTTTGTTGTTAGAAGTGCCGGCGTGAAAAAGTAAGACATCGTTTGCTTCTTCGGTGCCGCTAATCATTTTTCCTTTTTCATATTTATCCGGGTAGCCGCCCGAAACCAACATTACCGTTGCGGCAGAATAATTTTCTATTGCAAATTTTGCTTCTGAAAGTTTTTGTTCGCCAATGGCAAAAAACAATTCCACTAAATCGGTCTTGATTCTTGGCATCACCACTTCTGTTTCCGGGTCGCCCATGCGGCAGTTGTATTCTATGACATAGGGCTCGTTGGCAACAATCATCAGCCCGAAAAAAATAAATCCTTTGTAAAAAATATTTTCTTCTTTCAGCCCTCGCATGGTGGGAATAATAATTTTTTCTTCCACTTTTTTCATTAGTGCTGCATTGGCAAAAGGCACAGGCGAAACTGCTCCCATTCCTCCCGTATTGGGGCCGGTGTCATTTTCTCCGATGCGTTTGTAGTCTTTTGCTTCGGGAAGAATTTTATAAGCGACACCATCAGTAAGAATAAATGCAGATATTTCAATCCCTTCCAGGAACTGCTCAACCACGACTTTGCTTCCGGCCTCTCCAAACTTTGATTGCACCAGCATTTCATCTAAAGCATTTTCTGCCTCTGCTTTTGTTTGTGCAATCACCACGCCCTTTCCGGCCGCCAGCCCGTCTGCTTTAATAACATAAGGAGACGGGAATGTGGAAAGAAATTTTTTCGCTTCGCTGGTTTCATTTTTCGAGAATGAATGATACGCTGCGGTAGGAATGGAATATTTCTGCATGAATTCTTTTGCAAACGATTTGCTTCCCTCCAACAGAGCGCCTTTTTTATCCGGACCAATCACAGGAATTTTTTTTAAAGAATTGTTGGAAAGAAAATAATCGGTGATACCATTCACCAGCGGGTCTTCGGGGCCCACAACAAGCATTTCTATATTCTTCTCAAGGCAGAACTTTCCGATTCCGGCAAAATCATTTATGGAAAGAGAAACATTGGTTCCGCATAATGCAGTACCCGGGTTTCCGGGAGCAATAAATAAATTTCTGCAAAGGGGGCTTTGGGCCATCTTCCACGCCAGCGCATTTTCGCGCCCGCCTGATCCGATAAGTAAAATATTAACCACGACAGAAAAATTTCTGCGGATAAAAATAATGGAATAGAATAAAGGTTGGGTAAACCATAAAAAGAAAAAGGGAGAAAAAAATTCCTCCCCCTTCTCAATATAAATTCTAAAATTTATTTTCCCGCAGGAATGCTGAGCGGTGCGGGAATCACAGGTTGTTGTTTTCTAAATTTTGCCTGCTGGCTTCTCTTGTCACCAGCCATTTCATCTCCAAAACCATACAGCTCAGGATGGATATATTTTCCTTTGGCGATTCCGGTCTTCTCCAGTTCAGGAACGAGGCGGTGTTTCTGCGCATATAAATCATTACGCACTCCTGTTACCTGCCAGCTTATTTCAACATTGGGCTTGTCTGTTTTAATAGTGAACTGGTTGTTCTCAACTTTTTTCAGAACCATTGCCTGTGCGAATTGCCCGATACAGGTAAGCTGGTATTTGAAATCCATGTTTTCTGCCTGAAAGTATGATGGCAGGCTCACAACCGCTTCTCCGTTTGCATCGGTAACAATGTTGCCGTTGTACACATTCATCATGTCGGGGCTTTCAACAAAACTGTGGATTAGGTACTTATTTGCAGGGTCCAGCGGATGGTCAATCTTAAAGCTGCCTGATGATTTGCTCAGGTTGCCAATTATTTCTACATCGCCTTGAAAAAATCCGGCACGGGAATCAGGCCCTGGGGCAGTAGTCTGGGCCCAAATAGCATAAGGAAGCGTTCCGCTGTTTGCTTCTGCTCTCAGGCCATTGCCGTCGGCAGCTGTAGAATTGAAATAGCCTCCAAAACTTCCGCCACTTCCATCTACAGATGTTCCCCATACGCCATAATTATTTTGAGCAGGATTACCAAGATTCTGTCCGAAGACAGCTGCGGAATTATCCGTGGAGTTATTTTTAACACCAAAAATTGCCGGACCTGACCCTGCAAGTTGAAAACCATATAATGCAGGTCCGCTGCCTGAGCCATTATATTCAGCTTGAATTGTTCCCCTAAAGGAGGGGCTTCCGGCAGGTGTATAGCCATGAATAGCAACTGCATTACCTGTAGAGTCAGCGGTTCCGCGAATGGCTGTAAGATTGGCAGAACTTCCATCAACTTCAAGAGAAGCAGTAGTGGCAAACGCCTGGGCCGCGGTTTCATTGATGATGATTCTTCCGTCTGCCAGTATTCTCATTCTCTCCGTATTATTCGTTGTAAAATACATTGGGTTATTTGACATTACGTGCAGCATCAACGGGCCGGCATTAATGGTAGGTCCAACTCTTGAAAGATTACCAAGACTTATTCCGGCTATTGTTCCACTGGCAAGGGATGCATTCTTTTCCACAACAAGATAATCGTTAGCTGTTGCCGAAGTTTTATAATACAAACTTGCTGCACCGCCTCCATTTGTTTGTTCAATCATAACCCTGTCTCCTACGCCTGTCAATCCCATCTGGATAATTTCAACAGGAACCGTAACGCCAATTCCTATATGTGTTCCGTCATCAACAATTCTTGAATTGCCACCGGTATTTACCCCCGTAAACTTCACTATATAATTTGTTGTACCTGTAATATTGGCAGCACCGGTTGCACCTGTCGCACCCGTTGGCCCGGTAACGCCTGCTACTCCTGTAGCACCCGTAGCGCCTGTGGCTCCCGTTGAACCTGTAACTCCGGTTGCGCCTGTAGCCCCCGTGGCACCGTTAGTACCACTAATTCCTGTCGCGCCGGTAGCACCGGTTGGCCCCGTAGGACCTGTAGCTCCGCCTGCGCCGGCTAAAGCATACAAAGCATAGGGAACGCTAAGCAACTGAGACTCACCCATTACGGTGTAACTGGTATTAGTTCCTGTAGGGTCTAATTCTGTTTTTAAGTATTGGTTACCGTTGCCCCAGTTAATGGAATTATAATTTCCGGACACAAGGATACCTCCCCCGATTTGCAGAGTAAATAATCCGAACAGGTTGGTTGTAGTATTGTGATATTCGCTATAGAGCACCGAACCTCCCGGGCCATCGAGAATACTCAACCGGACGCTTATCGCCTGAGTTGGCAATTCATTTCCAGCGCCATTGCGCGCCACGGCCTGGTAATTAATTTTGTTGGTGACTTGTGCAAACGCTGCAGATGCAAATGCTGCAACAAATACTATTGCAATGAGTGATTTGATTTGTGTTTTCATGTCAGCTTAAAAGATTAGTTATTTATTTTTTTCAAGAAGTTCAATTCTTGATTTTAGGTTTTCAATTAATTGCTGTTGCTGAAGAATGGTTTGCTCCAACTGCTGCTGTTTGTAATCAATGGCCTTGATACCAATGGTATTTAATCCGATTACTTCGGATAAGCTATAGGTAAGCTTGCCTTCCATTTCAGGAATCTTACAATCCTTCATCACGTTAACCGCTTCTTTCGGCAACGACTGGGCTAAAAATCCTATATGCTTTTGTTCCCTGTAATGCTTGCCTGCCGAATGAATATTTGATTCGTAGTTGTAATAATATGTTGCACTCTGAATGTTCCGGATTTGTTCCAGGTATTGCTCGTATTCGCTTTGCACTATATTGTGAATATCATGTTTAAGAGAAGCATCGCTCGAAACAGTAAAGGCGGCAGCATTAATAGTTCCGTAAACTGCGCCCGTAGTGTCATAAACACCAAGAGTGTTGACTCCATCAATACCAAAAATAATTCCATTTCCATTGGGGGCTATAAACCCCGCTGAAGGAAAATTTCCCGCAGCAGCTGCACCGATTACAAGAGGTTGGTCAGAAATGTTGAAAGACGTATAGTCGAAACGAAGATTGGTTCTGCCCACAACGTGAAGTGTAGTTGCAGGAGCAATTGTTCCAATGCCCACATTGCCGGAAGCTGCAATTCGCATTCTTTCAAGCGAATTGGTTCCAAAAATGATAGGTTGGTTCTCCCAATCCCAAACAACAGCATCACCTGCTGATGAATTGGTTCCAACAGCAAAACCATCGGTAATGGCTTGCCCCGTTGTGTTGCTCGAAAATGTGATTGCTGCCCACGATGCGGGATCGTGGATATGTAAATCATTTGCAGGGGTAGTTGTTCCGATTCCAACCTGAGTTCCGCTGTCATAAATTATTGAATTACCTCCAGTAGTTGCACTGGTAAATTTGACAAGATAATTTGTTGTACCGTTGATGTTTGCTGCTCCCGTGGCGCCGGTAGCACCCGTTGCTCCTGTTGAACCTGTGGCTCCATTTAATCCGGTAGCCCCTGTAGCGCCCGTGGAACCGGTAGCTCCATTTAATCCCGTAGCGCCTGTTGCTCCTGTTGCCCCGGTGGAACCATTTAATCCTGTAGCTCCGGTAGCACCTGTTGGTCCGGTCGGGCCTGTAGGTCCGCCACTTGCATTGGCTGCATATAATGCATAAGGAACGCTGAGTAATTGTGACTCTCCCATTACCGTGTAATTAGAGTTAGTGCCTGTAGGGTCTAATTCAGTTTTGAGGTAATGATTTCCTGTGCTCCACACAATAGAGTTGTAATTTCCCGATACAGCAAATCCACCGCCTAACTGGAGAGTGAATAATCCGAATGCGTTTGTGGCTACATTCTGGTATTCGCTGTATAACACAGGGCCGCCTGAACCGTTAAGGATGCTGAGCCGCACAGAAATACCTGTGCTTACAAGCGGGTTGCCTGCCGAGTTGCGTGCTACCGCCTGGTAATTTATTTTATTGGTTGGTTGTGCAACAGCAGCGTTTATTAAAGCAAAGAGAATAAAAGTTCCTAAAAGAGATGTAATCTTTTTCATTTTAATAATTGTTAAGGGTTAAACAATATTAAATAAGGTCAGTAAATAAGGTGGAGCTTGGAGTATGCTTTGTTTTGTTCACCATTGCTCAGGTTGATGAAAGTGCATTCAAGCAGGTACATGCCCGTAACCTGCTGACGCAAATCAACGGGAACCAGGTTTTTTCCACGCGAGAGATTTTTCTGCCCGGCAATTATTTTTTTGCCCAGCATATCATAAAGCGAAAACTGAAGTGTCATGCTGCTTGATGCGTTAATGGAAAGATTAAACAAGCCCGTGCTCGGATTAGGAAAAACACTCACCGAAAAATTTTCGTCTTTAACCGGGGGAACAAATACTCCGAAATCACTCGGTTGCTGGAATCCCTGGGTGAGATAATTATTAGGCGATGAAAGGGTGGTTACCGCTGCAAGCTCGCCAACAGTAAACGATAGCATTCCGGCTGTATTGGAAAAAAATCCTCCGGATGATGCAACAACAGTAGGTGTAGTTGATTGCGCTCCTGCACTTATTGAATAAACCAGCAGGATAAAAGTGTAAAGTTTTTTCATGTTAAAGAAGTTAGTCCTGATAATACGGTAATGCTTCAAAGATAAGGTAAACATGGAGTTACATCCAAATAACGCCTTAATAAGATGCTTAATATTTACTGCGGGTTGCAGAATATCAGTAAATAAAAGGTGTGGATATGCCGCCATTAGAAGGAAAGCACGTTTTTTTAATTAATTTTTTATGTGAATAAAAACTTCTGCACGAGAACTTTTTAAAATCATTCTCTGTATAAGTTTACTTATTCTTCGTATAGGTCTATAATGAGATTATTGCGGGTAGTCCCTTTTTTGCTTTTATTTTTTAATTTTTTTCATGCCTCTGCGCAGGATAATTGTGCCGGAGCGCAGCAACTTTGCGCAGGTAACTCCATATTTCCGTCCACGATAGGCGGAACAACTGTTGCCAGCGATCCTGTTCTTCCCTGCGGTGATGGTGTCGTTCAGCGAAGCATTTGGTTTACCGTTGTGGGAATTAATGCAGGTACAGCCATCATTACTATTTCCAACATAGATAACAATCCCGGCCTATCGATTTCTGCTTACACCGGAACGTGTGGCTCACTCATTCCTATTCCGGGGGCATGCAATTCTGCTAATGGCCCTGCCGGTTCTGCTTCTATTTCTTTTGCTACAGCAGCGGGAGTAACATATTACATTATGGTGGATGGCGAAGCCGGCAACCAGGAAGTGTTTACCATCACAGCTACCACTCCTGATGACGGAATTATGGCACGCCCTACTACTTCTTTTGTTCCCAATCCTGCCGATGGATGTGTGCCACTATGCGTTTTATTTCAGAATGCTACCACTCCGCATGGCACCCCTATAGCCTATCAATGGAGTTTGTGCACGGCATGCCCGTTTATTCCCGGAACGGGAAATGATACGACAGTTTGTTTTAATACTACTGGAACACCGGATATTTCTCTTCGCGCAACCAATGGATGTGGTTCCGCAACTTCTATTGTTCCGGTTACCATCTTTAACATGGTTCCTGTCATCAATTACAGTCCAATCATATCGTGCGTTGGTCAACCCATTGATTTTGCAGGAAGCGTGTCGCTGCAACCTCCTACAACTCCTCCAACACCTTTGAGTGTAACGGGATGGTTCTGGAATTTCGGAGACCCGCTTTCAGGGCCTAGCAATACTTCGACACTTCAAAATCCTACTCACGTTTTTCTGGGGAGTCCTCCATTCACAGTAACGCTTGTCGTAGACGGAACTTGCGGACCCGATACAGCTATTATCATAGTCAACCTTCTTCCTCCACCAATAGTGACAGCAACTGCGGGTTCCCCTGCCTGCCAGTTGTCTCCCGTTTCACTTACTTCAGTCGTTGACAGCGCAACATCTCCAATTACATATCTCTGGTCAGGACCGGGAACGATTACCTGCGATACCTGTCAAAATACAACTGCTACCGGTTTGCCTCCGGGCGGCCCGTATGTTTTTGCAGTTACCATCACCGATGCCAATGGATGCACTGCAACAGATACAGCAAGCGTATTTATAAATCCTCTTCCTATTGCAAATGCAGGAATTGATACTACCGTTTGCCGTAACTCCCCCGTTCAACTTAATGGTACGGCTTCAGGCGGTACACCTCCATACACATATGCATGGACTCCCGGCTGGCAGCTAAGTGATTCAGCCATTGCCAATCCCATTGCTATTGTAACAATCGATACTATGTACTGCCTTGTGGTAACCGATTCATTCGGATGTGCTTCTATTCCTGAATGTGTTAGCCTGAATATATTTCCACCTCCAACTATTAATTCTCCTCCTTCACTTTGCGCAACAGACCCCGCTCCACTGCAATCAACATTTATAGTGAGTGGTGCCGGTGCCGGTTCTACCTATCAGTGGGGCTCGTCAACCGATTATATATATATCACTTCAGCGAATGTGGATTCTTCCTCTGTTACCGCAACATATCCATGGGGTGTTCCTGCCACTTATAATTTTACTGTAATTGTTACCGATGGAGTTACAGGATGTATAGATACGCTTACTGTATCGTACACCATAAACCCCGGCCTTAGCATGACCTTGAACGGGCCCTTCACTATTTGCGCCGGACAATCCGTCACACTTAACGCAACCGGAGCAACAACTTATGCATGGACGGCAAGCCCGCCTTATCCTTTTGCTGACTCGACACTTGCTTCGCAGAATGTTTCTCCTGCAACCACAACAACATTTACAGTTCTCGGTACAACCGGAACTTGCACGCAGCAACTATCAACAAACGTTACCGTAAATCCGAATCCTGTTGCAGTGGCAGCGCCCATACCCAACTTCTGTGGATGCGCTACAGTTTCTCTTAACGGAACGGGCAGCACTCCGGGAATGGGTTATCAATGGAGCAGTGCCGGGGGAAACCCTATTATATCTCCGACATCGTTGGTGACTACCTCAGATATTTGTACAAGTGATGTATTTATGCTGGTAGTAACCGATACATCAACCGGATGCAGCGATACGGCAACAACGAGCGCTAACTCTACTGCTAAACCTAATGCTACCGCATCAGTAACGCCCGACACTATCTGTAATGGCGTTTCAACCGTAGATACTCTTAACGGAACCGGAAGCGATACCAACCCCGGAACTACATATCTCTGGACTTCATCTCCGGTCGTTCCAATCGCCAATGATACTTTACTGGTTACTACAGCTACAGTTACCACCACGACAATATTTACACTTACTGTTACCGCAACAACCGGATGCGACTCTGTAGTCACAACAACGGTACAAATTTATCCTCCTCATGTTCTCACCGGAAATCCGGGTGCATTGTGTACAACAGACCCGCTGCTGCAGGCAACACTTACAATTAATGGAGCAGGACCGGGTTCCACATATAATTGGATAGTGATTCCTCCGTGTGCGAGTCCCAATACTGTACCCTGTTGTAGTGTGCAGTCGCAGCTCTTTGGTTTATCATTATGCGGAGCGGGCAATTTTACCTTCACTGTTGTTGTAACTGATGGAGTAACAGGATGTGTTGATACAATTTCTACTACTATTCCCATTGTTGTAGGTGTGACCCTTGCAACCAGCAATGACACTACTATTTGTCAGGGCGATGTTGCTTCATTAACTGCAAGCGGAGCATTGAACTATGCGTGGACAGCCAGTCCGCCTTATCCGTTTGCCGACTCAACGCAAGCAAACCAAAATGTTTCTCCATCAGCAACAACAACATTTATTGTTACTGGCACAACAGGAACATGCAGCGATACAGATACTATTCTGGTTACTGTTAATCCTGTTCCGGTTACCCAGCCCATCAGCGGACCGATAAGTGTTTGCGAGTTTGTTGCCGGGCAGATATACACTACCACAGGAGGTGCGGGCTCTACATTTTTCTGGACTGTAACAGGAGGAATTCTAGTCAGCGGACAAGGCAACGATACCATCATTGTTGATTGGGGAAGTGCGGGAGTTGGAACGATTACGGTTGTTGAAACAAATTCTTTCGGATGCCCCGGGCCACCACAGGTTCTTAATGTTACTATTAATCCTCTGCCAAACACTTCAGCCATAGCAGGTCCCGATACAGTTTGTTCGGGAGACAGCGCATTTTATTCTGTTACCAATGTTGCCGGTTCTACCTATACATGGACGGTTACCGGAGGTACTTACACAGGAAGCGGAAGCGGTATAACTATTACATGGGGCGCACCCGGAACAGGCACGGTCACAGTTGTTGAAACAAATGCTGTGGGATGCTCTGATACTGCTGTAATATTAAACGTTGTTATCAATCCTGTGCCGGTGACACCACCTATTACAGGACCTAATCCTGTTTGTGAGAACACTCTTGGAAGTGTTTATACCGTTCCTCCTGCGGGTGGCTCTACCTATAACTGGGTCATCACAGGCAACGGAGTTATAACGTTTGGGCAGGGAACCAATTCCATTACCGTTGATTGGGGAGCAGCAGGCAGCGCAACTATTACTTTAACACAAACCAACTCATCGGGTTGTCCCGGACTTCCTGTTACATACACTGTTACCATCAACGCACAGCCCACTGCAAGCATTACGGCAGTTTCTAATGATACTATATGTGCAGGCAGCAGTGTCAACCTCACCGGAGCTGCAACCAACGGAACTATACTCTGGACTACTTCGGGTAGCGGTTCATTCAGCAATGCAACTATTCCTTCTCCTACATATACTTCAGCCGCTACCGATACGCCTCTTGTTACATTAACCATGACGGTGAGCAATCCGCCTTGTGCCAATGCGGTAGCTACAGTTCAGATTACCGTACTTCCTCTTCCTGTAACTTCTGTCATCAACGGACCGGATACCGTTTGCGAGAACACTACGGGTGTAGCTTATTTTGTAACCAATAATCCCGGTTCGACTTATTCATGGAACGTTACGGGCGGAATTATTGCCAGCGGCAATGGCTCCAGTGTAATAACAGTAAACTGGGGCGCAGCAGGAAGCGGAACTGTTTCAGTGACGGAGTTTAATTTCTTCGGCTGCCAGGGAAGCACTTCTAACCTCAACATCACTATTAATCCTTCTCCTGTACCTATCACAATTGCAGGGCCGGATACTCTTTGTCAAAACTCCATCGGCACATATATCATATCTCCTTCAACCGCAGGCAGCACTTATACATGGACCGTAACAGGAGGCTTTGTTTCTTCACCCGGAAATGACACAACTGATATTACCTGGACAACTGCCGGCAATCAAACTATCATCGTTATTGAAACCAATTCTTTCGGATGCCCGGGCATTGCTGACACGTTTAATGTTCATGTAAACCCGGTACCTGCCCCGCTTACTATAACAGGGCCCGATACCGTTTGCCAGAATGACATTGTAGTTTATTACGTAGGCAATACACCCAGCTCAACATACAACTGGGGAATTACCAACGGGTCATTCACTCAAAACGGAGATACCATTACGGTTACATGGGGCGTTCCTCCGGGCGGTAGCCTTAGCGTTTCAGAAACCGATTCGCTCGGTTGCACCGGTGCCACAACGTTGATGGCTGTTGTAATTAATCCTGTCCCGCTTCTCCAAACAATTAACGGAACTAACCTGATATGCGAAGGAGACACCGGGCTTATATATGATGTAAATCCCACGGCCGGTTCATATTTTCTGTGGAGCGTTACGGGGGGAATAATAACCAGTCCTAATGATTCAACTGCAAGCATTATCGTTAACTGGGGAACTGCCGGAGGCGGAACGGTCACTGTCGTTGAAGTCAACCCGTTTGGATGCAGCACAACCAATGTAATTTCTGTTACCATCAACGCAACGCCCGTTGCAAATGCAACTGCTCTATCCGATACCATATGCGCTAGCGTTGCTGACACGCTGAATGGCGTTGCACTCAACGGAAATGTTTTGTGGCAAACAACAGGCACCGGAACGTTCGGTGACAGCAGCATGGCAGTAACCTGGTACACTCCCGGAGCCACAGACACCGGCACAACCGTGCTTTCCATGATTGTGTCCAATCCTCCCTGCCCGAATGATACTGCCATAGTCAGCATCTACATTACTCCCGCTCCTATTGTTACCGTAACTACATCCAGCTCACCTGTAGACACCGTTTGTCTCAGCAACAGCATCACCATTACCGCAACGGGCGGAGGAACCTATCTCTGGAGCACCAGTGATACTACAGCATCTGTCATCGATACTCCTGCGGTTACAGGATATTACTATGTCATGGTGTCCAATAATTTCGGATGCTCTACATTAGATTCCATACTGGTTACTGTCATTCCCCCCGGAACTGCAAATGCCGGAAGCAGCATGGTTATCTGTAAAATTGATTCTGCCACTCTCAGCGGAATAGTCCTCAATGCCGGCGGAGGAGTATGGACCACGAGCGGAAACGGAACGTTCGTCCCCGATTCAGCCACGCTTTCTGCAACGTACGTGCCCGGTTCAGCAGATATTGTTGCAGGAACGGTAACGCTGGTGCTTACTGCCACGGGCTCGCCCTGTTGGAACCTCAGCGATACCATTGTAGTTACGCTCGACAGCTTTATAACCGTAAAAGCAGGCCCTGGCCAAACCGTTTACCGTAACCAGACCGCAACCATAAACGGAACCGTTACCGGAACTCCCAACGGATGGTGGACCACCACCGGCTCGGGAACTTTTGTGCCCGACAGCACTTCGCTCAGCGCCACTTACCAGCCAAGCCAGAACGATTACAACAGCGGGTTTATTTATCTTTACCTGCATGCATCCAATGCCTGTGGCTTAGCAATAGATTCGCTGAAGCTCGACTTCCCCGACATTATTGTTCCCAATGTATTTTCGCCCGGCACAGACGGCTTCAACGACTACTTTGAAATACGCGGGTTGCCCGCGCACTCTAAGCTGGAGGTATTTAACCGCTGGGGACAGATTGTATTTAAAGCAGATAACTACCGCAACAACTGGGATGCAGCCGAGCTTAATGACGATACCTATTACTACATCATCAACACTCCTCCTCCCGAAAACAAATCCTACCACGGGCATATAAGAGTTATTAAAGAGAAAAAATAATTACAGAGGGCGACTGGTGAGCTGTCGAACCAAGAAGCCAACCATTTTAATTCTCTCAACCTCCCGTCCCGCTTTCGGGTCGCAGGAGCTCCCCTCAATCGGGGCTAGTTTAGCAGCGGTGGGAAGTCTCACTAACCAATAAGATATTCGGAGAAGTCCCCTCTGAGCGCAAGCCACAACGTTGTGAGAGGGGATTTAGGGGTGTGTCAAACACTTTACTAGGGAAAACCCTAATTCGTACTAGGTTTTCCCTAGTTTTTTGTGCTTAATTGATATTGTCCTTTTTTATACATTCATTTGTTGTGACATTCATTTATGAAATTTTACGTAGGCGTAACGGACAATGAGTGGTTTGATTATTTAAGCAAGATCAATCCGGAAGATGTTAATTTCTGGAAGCCGGGAGGTACATTATCTTTTAACGCAATTCCAGCAGGAGCACCATTTCTATTAAAACTTAAAAGTCCAAATAACGCGATAGGAGGTATTGGTTTTTTTTCTAGTCATTCCTTTTTGCCGATATCTGCTGCATGGGAAATATTTAAAGATAGAAATGGAGCCCCTACATTTTTAAAGTTTCAGGAAAATATCAGACGATTAAGAAGCAGTAATAATCCATTAAGTACAAATCCTAATATTGGATGTGTCGTTTTGACAAATCCAATATTTTTTAGAAGAGAAGATTGGATACAGATGCCAGAAGACTGGAAGGCAAGTATTCAACAAGGCAAAACATATTTGACTGAAGAACCTATCGGTAAAAAGCTCTGGGGTGAAGTCGAAAAGCGACTTGAAAAATATCGTTTCTATGCTGCTGCTGATGAAACAAAAAATCAATTATTGTTAGAACCAGAAGCACAATATGGAAAACCAGTATTACAAAAAGTTAGATTAGGGCAGGGGGCTTTTAGAGTTTTAGTGACAGATGCTTACGGAAAAAGATGCGCCATTTCAGGAGAAAGAACGCTTCCCGTGCTTGAAGCTGCACACATAAAAAGTTTTTCTGAATCGGGGCCGCACTTTATTTCTAATGCTCTACTTCTCCGTTCTGATTTGCATAAATTGTTCGATAACTTTTATTTAACAATTACTCCTGAGTATAAAATAGAAGTGAGCAAAAAAATAAAAGAAGAATTTGAAAATGGCAGAGAGTATTACAAATACCATGGAAATGACATTCTAATTTTACCAAATAGAGATATTGATAAACCTAGAAAAGATTTTATTGAGTGGCATAATAACAGATTCAAAATATAAATGGATTTCATCGCAATAACCGTTTTAGGGAATAGAAATTCCGGTAAGTCAAAAACTTGGAACAAATTATTTGGACGCAGAGTTAAGACAGGCATTGAAGTTAGACGTCTTTATTTTAATAGAAAAGAATATGTTAAGGTATTCCTTGTTAGTGGAAGTCCTGAAGAACGAGAAACTTATGTAGGAGGAATAATTGGACGTAAACGTCCACAAATTATTCTTTGTTCAATACAATACCGTGAAGATGCGTTTCAGACCATTCAGTTTTTCATTGATAACAACTATTCCATATTTTGTCATTGGTTAAATCCTGGGTTTCATGATGATAGTAATGTGCCAGTATTTGATAGCTTGGGAATAATTAATTGTTTGCTTTCACTTAATGCGACAGTAGGAATCCGTAATGGCAAGAAGAATCCCTCAAAACGTGTAAGGGAAATGAGGGGTTATATTTATGGATGGGCAAAAACAAGAAACCTTATCCTAAGTGACTAATCTAAAGTTTCGGTTATGAAAGAGATTCTTAAAACAACTTTACTTGAATATGATAAGAGTAGTTTTCTTATTGATATTATAAAGCATAATAGCAGCAATTTATATATTTCCATTACCCAGACAATTCATCAGGATGACAATTCTCTATTTCAATCAGAACTAAAAATTAATCCATCTATTTTGGATGATATTATGGAAGTACTTGCAGCGTATGAAAAATTAATTCCTAAAGAACAATTTAATAAGAAAAATTATTTATCAAAAGATAGAAAAAATTCTATCACAAGAAGTTATTTAAAGGGTATTACTATGAAGGATTTGGCACTTCAAAATAATTGTTCTGAAAATTTAATTGAACAAATTTTAACTAATCGAGGGATTGAAATTGTAAAAGAAGGATTAAAATTTAAAAACCCTGTATGGATTAGACGCAAAACGAAAAGCAAGAAAGGATTATTTTTATAGCTCGATTTTTGCTCGCTATCCCGGCAAAAAATAGCAGTGCGTTGGCACGTCCACGAAAGGCACATCCATTTATTTTTTAATCCGCGCCAATCCCTGTTTTCCGCATCATCTGCGTGCTATTTTTTATTTCCTTTTTTCTTCAGCACTGGCTTCGCCATCACCTTCTTTTTAGCCGGCATCAAACGCACGTAGAGGCTCTGCGCAATGAAATAAGCAAGGTATAAACCCAGTACACCAAGAGAAAAAAGCGTCAGTGCGTTGGCAAACTTCTGGGCAGAAGAAAATTTAAAAGGAAATGCCTTGTACTTCCTGAACCGTTCTGCTTTTTCTGCTTCCGCAGCTTTAAAATGGTCTCCCGGCTCAATATTATTTTCTTTCGGAAAAACATAACCGGCAGGATTTTTCAGATTCAGAAAACCGTCAGCGTTCACCTGCATAACCTTGCCCGCCACAAGAGATTTCTTAGGAAAATTTTCAAGGCGGTACCCGAATATCGGCTCGTATGGCTTGAGCTGCGAAGAACCCAGCGCCATCACATCGCCTAATATTACTGTATCTTTTCCTTTCATCACCGCTTCGTCAATGTATGCAATCTCCGGTTTAAGCTTTCCTGATTTTAAATCATCGTATGCCTCCAGAATTATTTTCGGGTTATAATCACGATTGCGGTAAAAAGTGCGGTCTTTAAAAATATTGCCGAGGACAACGAACAGAATTCCCGCAGCCATAATATGGAAACGGTAGGGGTGAAGACGGCTGATTTTTTCAAGCGCAACACAGGCAACTAAAATCACTATGGGTATATAACAGCAGAACCACCGGAAGTTAGTGGAGCTGCTTTTAATGAATGGTAAGCTCTTCATAAAAGCATTCCATGACGGAGTATAAAAGTTAAGCGCCAGGGGCACGGTTAGCAGCAGCAGCACCAGCAGCAGTTTGGCAGTGCGCATCATAGTGAAGCGCTTCAAAACTCCCCCGGTAAAAATCTTTTTGATTAAAAACGGAATGGTAATAATTAAAATGATTAAAGGAACCAGCCCCACACCGAATTCCATCTCATGCGGACCGATTTCCCATATCCTGTTTACCGTAATATCTTTTGCAAACTCATAAGGCGAATCCAGGAACAGCGCGCGGAACCATAGCTGCAGCAGGTTCAGAATATTCGGAACGCCGGGCAGGGGATATAAATCGCGCGGAAATAAATTTATGTAGCTGAACGTGGCATTGAAATATGCCGCACTTACACAGACACTTATCAGTATTGTAAAAAGCAATTTCAGAAAAAATCTTCCCAGGCCAAAAGAAGGGTTCACCAGCAGGTTGTACAGAAGCGCACAGATGACTAGCGTCAATATCAACACAGGAATGATGTGAAACGCTCCGCTGTAAATCATATAAATGAGAATCAGCGAAGCAAAAACGATATCTGAAATAAATTTCTTTACATTGGTCTTTCCGTTTTTCTGTGCATAGTGCAGCAGCAAGTACATAAACATGGGGAACAGCATGAACGGATGGAAGGTGATATGTCCCATTATCATCCGGTGAATAAAAAATCCGTTGAATAAAAAAATGGCAGCGCCTAACAGCGATGTCGAAGACGGAAGCAAAAAAATCTTTTTCAGCAGCAGGTAAAAACCAACAAAGCCAAGCAACGCAAAAAGAAACAAAGTGATTTTAATACTGGTCAGAGGGTCGGTTATGAAGCACAAAAATTGTTCAACCGAATAATAAACCGATTGCGGGTTGGGAAATTTGGGAAGCCCTCCGCCAAAGGCAGGCGTAAACCACGGCACTTTAAATAGTCCGTTTACGTGTTCCCAGAATACACCGTCAAGCATAGAAGGAAAAAATAAGCTGTAATCAGCACCCAATTGTCCGTTGCCGGGGAAAAAACTTTCAAAGACAAAATAAAATATAAACGGCAGCAGCAAACACAGAGCTAAAACAACCCTTGGGCTTACGTCATAATTTTTGTCGAAGAAACGCACGGGTGTTTGTCTTAATATTTATTTCTGTGAGTATAGCTTCCTAGTGAGCGCTTTCATAAACTCACGTTCAAGAATTATTTCGGAGAGTTTTGTTGCCTGCTCATCCTCGTTCAGAGTCAGCACTTTTTTCCAATCTCTTTCCGGCACGTCAACCCTGTAAAGTAGCTGCATAAGACGCCCGCGGTCTTTTTCAAAAAGCTCTGCGAGCAGGGGAGTGACCTGTGTTTTCAGCTCGGCATAAGCCGTTTGTTCATTCCCGCTGAATGTTATTTCCATATGATGAAAAGAAAAATCTTTTTTGACTTGCTCTGCCGTCATGCGTATTACTTCCAGGTCGTGACGGTAATGAGTAATATCAGATTGTTTCATGGAAACAAATTAAAAGAAAAATCCCCTCTTTTGGGGAGGGGACTTAAATAAAGCATGGAGGTTTAACTTCCGCAGGCAATACAATCGTCCGGGTTGTCAATAGAGCAGGAAATCTCCGCATATGCTTCCTCTACCGACTTAGCGGTCGTTTGTTTCACAACAATGGTGTTTCCGGTTGTTACTTCCTCCGAAATACTTTCGAGAACAAACTCTTTTGGCTCGTGATGTTTTTCAACGGTAAACTTAATGGCATCGGCAGCGGCTTTTGTGCGCAGGTAATACATGCCGGTCTTTAGTCCCTTCTTCCACGCATAAAAATGCATGCTGGTGAGCTTGGCAAAGTTGGCATCCTGTATGAAAAGGTTCAGAGACTGGCTCTGGTCAATAAATGCTCCACGGTCGGCAGCCATATCAATGAGGTGGCGCTGCTTTATTTCCCAAACGGTTTTGTAAATCTCTTTAATGTTCTGCGGAATTTCTTCAATGTCCTGCACGGAACCATTCGCCATGATGATTTTGTTCTTCAGGTTGTCATTCCATATTCCCAGGCGCACCAGGTCTTTCAACAGATGTTTGTTTACGACAACAAATTCTCCGCTTAGCACTCTGCGAGTATATATATTAGATGTATAGGGTTCAATACATTCGTTGTTGCCCAGGATTTGCGATGTGCTTGCCGTAGGCATGGGCGCAAGCAAAAGAGAATTACGCACGCCATATTTTTTCACTTCTTCCCTTAGCACGTCCCATTCCCAATTCGAAGAAGGCGTTACGTTCCACATGTCGAACTGAAAAATACCCTGTGAAATAGGAGAGCCCTCATACG
Source organism: Bacteroidetes bacterium 2013_40CM_41_45 (assembly GCA_002215675.1). Lineage (GTDB taxonomy): Bacteria > Bacteroidota > Bacteroidia > AKYH767-A > 2013-40CM-41-45 > 2013-40CM-41-45. Next base: position 167,073 of record NGFH01000011.1, read on the forward strand.
TTTCGTACGGACCAAACTCTTTCGCCATATCCTTTGAAGCAGTAAGAGCTGCGTAGTAAATCGTTTCAAAGATGTCGCGGTTCAGTTGGCGCGCTTCGTCCGATTCAAAAGACATCTGCAGCATTATAAACGCATCCGCAAGCCCTTGCACCCCGATACCAATAGGACGGTGACGCATGTTGGAGCGCCTTGCTTCTTCAACCGGGTAATAGTTAATGTCAATAATCCGGTTCAGGTTCTTGGTGACCACATAAGTAATCTCAAACAATCTCTGGTGGTCGAACTTTCCTTTGTTTACAAAACGCGGAAGGGCAATGGAGGCAAGATTGCAAACGGCAATTTCATCGGGCGCAGTGTACTCAACAATTTCTGTACAAAGATTCGATGACTTTATCGTGCCAAGATTTTTCTGGTTCGATTTTTCGTTACATGCATCTTTAAAAAGCATATACGGGGTTCCCGTTTCAATCTGCGATTCAAGAATAGCGAACCAAAGTTCCTGCGCTTTCACCGTTTTGCGGGCGCGTCCTTCCTTCTCGTATTTCTCGTAGAGTGTTTCAAAAGCGTAACCGTAACATTCGGCAAGCCCGGGCGCTTCATTGGGGCAGAACAGCGACCATGTTCCGTTTTCTTCCACCCGTTTCATAAATAAATCCGGTATCCAGAGAGCGTAAAATAAATCGCGGGCGCGGAGCTCTTCCTTGCCGTGATTCTTTTTCAGTTCAAGAAAATCAAAAATGTCAGCATGCCATGGCTCGAGATAAATAGCGAAAGAACCTTTGCGTTTACCGCCACCCTGGTCAACGTAACGTGCCGTATCGTTGAACACCCGCAGCATGGGAACGATACCATTGGACGTTCCGTTGGTGCCGCGTATGTAGGAACCCGTTGCGCGGATATTGTGCATGCTTAGCCCGATGCCTCCTGCGCTTTGAGAAATCTTTGCACATTTTTTCAACGTGTTGTAAATGCCTTCTATGCTGTCGTCTTCCATCATCAGCAGGAAGCAGGATGAAAGCTGCGCCTTAGGCGTACCGGCATTAAACAGGGTAGGGGTGGCATGAGTGAACCAACGTTCGCTCATTAAGTTGTAGGTCTCAATTACGGACTCAATATTTTCCTTGTGAATGCCTACAGCTACGCGCATAATCATATGCTGCGGACGCTCGGCAACTTTTCCGTTGGTTTTAAGAAGGTATGATTTCTCCAGCGTGCGGAAACCGAAATAATCGTAACCGAAATCTCGGTCGTAAATGATGGTTGAGTCCAGTGTATCGCTGTTGTCCGCAATAACTTTGTAAACATCTTCAGCGATGAGCGGTGCATTTTTGCCAGTGCGCGGGTCAATATATTCATACAAATCCTTCATGGTTTCGGTGAAGGACTTCTTGGTATTCTTATGCAGGTTGCTGATGGCAATGCGCGAAGCAAGCAGCGCGTAGTCAGGATGCTTAGTGGTGAGCGATGCAGCGGTTTCTGCTGCGAGGTTATCCAGCTCGGTGGTCGTTACACCGTCATAGATTCCTTCAATGGTTTTCTTCGCCACCTGGAAAGTATCCACATGTTCCGAAAGCCCATAGGCAAGTTTCTGAATTCGCGCAGTGACCTTGTCGAACTTCACCGCTTCTTTTTTTCCGTCACGTTTTAGTACGTACATATTTTATTTTTTTCTATTCGTAAATTCGTATAGATTGGTTATTCGTAACCTTAAAAGTCCTCATCCAATTTAAATACATTCTCCTCCTTCGTACTCATCACGCCCGATTTTTGGTATTCTGCCACGCGTTTCTCAAAGAAGTTCGTTTTGCCTTGCAACGAAATCATTTCCATAAAGTCAAATGGATTGTGTGAATTGTAAACCTTCGGGCAACCCAGTGCAACCAGCAGACGGTCGGCAACAAATTCGATATACTGTGCCATCATCTTCGCATTCATTCCTATAAGGGAAACAGGCAAAGCATCCGTCACAAACTCCTGTTCAATCTTAACGGCATCTGTAATAACCTGTGTAACTTTCTCCTGGCTTAATTTAGTATTGAGCATACTATATAATAAGCATGCAAAATCGCAGTGTAATCCCTCATCGCGCGAGATAAGCTCATTGGAGAACGTCAATCCAGGCATGAGCCCGCGTTTCTTGAGCCAAAAAATAGAGCAGAAACTTCCGCTGAAGAAAATTCCTTCCACGGCAGCAAAGGCAATGAGGCGCTCGGCAAAGCTGCCGCTTCCTATCCAGCGCAGCGCCCACTCCGCTTTTTTCTTTACGCAGGGAACTGTATCAATCGCGTGAAAGAGACGGTATTTTTCTGCGGGGTCTTTAATATATGTATCAATGAGCAGCGAGTAGGTTTCGGAATGGATATTCTCAATCATAATCTGGAAACCGTAAAAGCATCTTGCTTCGGGCAGCTGAACTTCTTTCATAAAGTTCACCGCAAGATTTTCGTTCACGATACCATCGCTGGCGGCAAAGAATGCAAGCACATGCGAAATGAAATGGCGTTCCCCATCATTCATGCGGTTCCAATCCGTTTGGTCGTGCGATAAATCAATTTCTTCAGCGGTCCAGAAGCTGGCTTCGGCTTTTTTATACATCTCCCATATTTTCGGGTACTTGATAGGCAGCAGTACAAAGCGCTCCTTGTTTTCTTCGAGTAAAACTTCCATTGTTTTTTTGTTGTCAGGTTCGATTAGTGGTGATTATCCCTTGTTTCCTGCATTTGCGAGTGGCAGGAATTATTTAATGTTGTTTAATAAATCAGTTAGTTTAAAGGACTCAGTAAAAAAATTTCCTTTTGCGTGAACAAAAATTCTAAATCAAAAACTCTTGTGCAAGAGATTTGAAAAAAAATTGATTGATGTTTTCAACAAAAATTTGTTTGAAAAAAAATTTGCAGAAAATTGAAACAAAAAATTCAGAGGCAAGAGTGAAAAAATTTTTCGGGCAACGGTTTTCAACACCTGTTCAAAAAAATAATTTGATAATATCCAAAAAATTCTCCTTAGAGTATCAGCGCGATTTTTTCTCCAGCATTTCAGCGGCTGCCGATAAATGGTCAAACCATTCCTGACCAAACTTTCGCACCAATGAAGTCTCTAAAAAGCGAAACACCGGAACTTTCAGCTCTTCGCCCAGCTTGCATGCAGGGCTGCAGATGCTCCACTTGTCATAATTTACAGCATCGTAATCTTTATGATGAGATATGCGCACGGGATAAAGATGACAGGATATGGGTTTGCGAAAATTTATTGCCCCCGCATTGTAAGCGTGCTCGATTCCGCAACGTGCAATTCCTTTTTCAAATACAACGTATGCACACTCTCGCCCTTCAATCATAGGTGTTACCCACTCGTCTTTTTCGTGCTCAAGATATTTTCCCTGTTTCGCTATCGCTTTAATGCCTTTTTCTGAAAGAAAGGGTTTCACCTTCTCGTAGATTTCATCAAGCACCGGTAACTCTTCTTTTTCCAGCGGAGCGCCAAAGTCACCCTTCACGCAGCATGCTCCTTTGCATGCGCCCAGGTCGCAGACAAATTTTTTCTCCAGCAGCTCTTCAGAGACCAGGGTATTACCTATGGCAATCATGTTTTTCTTCCGTTTTGTTTTCACTCTGAATAAATCACTTGCAACAAAGTTTGACCAACTGCTTTCAGTGTATTGGCATCAATGATGCTCATATTATCGGCATGAGTATGGTGGTAGCTGCCAAAACCCGATTTGGTGGCTGAGTCTTGTTGAATAATATCTATACAGGGAATGTTGGCTATTGTGTTGATGTAATAATGGTCATCTGTAACATAGCCGCCATCACGAAAAAGGAAATAATCAGAGTAACCTATTTGATTCGCTGTGTTCCAGACCTTCGTCACAACCGATGCAGCGTAATGCATAGAGTAGCGTTCCTGTAAAAATGTTGCACTCTTTGCACCGACCATATCCAGCAGGATGCCGTATTCCGCATAATAGTTTGGAACGTGCGGATTCTTTGCCCAGTATTGAGTGCCCAATGCATATGTGTCTTCCTTTCTCTGCATCGGGCCTTCATTAGGTTGTCCGTAATCTTCCATATCGAGCATGATAATATCTATGCCGATGGCTGGTTTGCTTTCTTTCAGATGCCGGGCAATCTCCATAAGAACGGCAACACCGCTGGCCCCATCACTGGCTCCGTCAAACGGTTCATTTTTTCTTGCTGTGTCCGAATCGCTCCACGGGCGGGTATCCCAATGTGCGCAGAGCAAAACCCGTCTCTTCTGCTGCGGATTGAACTGAGCAATGATATTTTTACATTCTATTTTTTTCTCGTCAAATGTGGTTACGATTCCCTTCTGAACAATCACACCGTCGGCATATTTGCTTAATTGAGCTGTGAGATATTTTTCACAATCGGCATGGGCTTTTGTAAGCGGAATCCTGGGGCCGAAATCAACCTGATCTTTTACACAGGCATATGCTGTATCAGCGTTGAATGTGGGAACAACAATAACGCGTTCAGGTTTTGTTTCAACAGGTGTTTCCTTCTTCGGCTCATGCGTGCAGGAGAAAAGAAATAACAGAAGAATAAAAGTAATAAAGCGAAAATGCATGCGGGTAAAAATATGAAAGAGAGTTACAGCGTAAGAAAGTAAATGATAATAGAAAAACTGTGAAGCTAAATTTTCTATAGTGAGAGACTACATGTTAATTCCTGCCCCAACTTGTACCGTCTTTCTCATCTTTGATAGCGTAATTCAGTTTCAGAAGCTCTGCCCTTATTTTATCAGATAAGGCGAAATCTTTCTTCGCTTTTGCCTCTGCACGCAGAGAAAGAAGCAATTCCATCAGCTGACTAACATCTTCTCCTGAAGCCGCTGACTTTTCATATCTCATTCCCAGTATTTCAAAAAGGAAAACATCAAAAAGGTTTTTCAGCTCTTTCAGGTCATCTGCGGTAATGGTTTCCGTTCCAGCATAAACAGAGTTGATGATTCTGCCCGCTTCAAACAAATGAGAAATTACAATGGCAGTGTTCAAATCGTCATTGAGGGCATCATAGCATTTTTGTCTAAGCACTTTTATATCGCTCGTGGATGAAGCTGATGTTTTTAATTTTCCAATAAGGTCGTAGCTTTCGGTCAAGCGCTTGTATGCTTTCTCAGCCGCCTGCAGCGCCTCATTGGAAAAATCAAGTGTGCTGCGGTAATGCGCCTGCAAAATGTAAAATCGCACCGTCATAGGGGAATAGGCCTGCTTCAATAATGTGCCGGTAAAGAGCTGTTCAAGGGTAATGAAGTTATCCAGGCTCTTTCCCATTTTCTGCCCGTTCACCGTTACCATGTTGTTATGAATCCAGTAACGGACGGGTGGTTTTCCGCATGCGCCTTTTGATTGTGCAATTTCACTTTCATGGTGGGGGAAAAGCAAGTCCATTCCGCCCCCGTGAATGTCAAATGTTTCGCCCAGATATTTTGTGCTCATGGCCGAACATTCAATGTGCCATCCGGGAAACCCTTCGCTCCAGGGAGAGGGCCAGTGCATGATGTGTTCGGGCGAAGCCTTTTTCCATAAAGCAAAGTCCTCCTTGTTTCTTTTTTCTTCCTGTCCTTCCAGCACACGCCTTTCATTGCCGGCACCTGCAATCAGCTCTTCAATAACCCGGCCCGACAGTTCGCCATACGAATTTGATTTGCTGTACTTAATGACATCGAAATAAACCGAGCCGTTCACAACATAAGCGAAACCGTTGGCAATGATTTTTTCAATCATGGCAATCTGCTCATAGATATGCCCTGAAGCACGCGGTTCAATAGATGGATGAAGAATATTGAGCTGGTCGTATTTTTCCTGGAAACTGTTGGCATACATCTGCGCTACCTCCATTGGCTCCAGTTTTTCAAGCCGTGCTTTGCGCTGGATGCGGTCTTCTCCGGTGCCTTCTACTTCATCAGTGAGGTGTCCCACATCGGTGATGTTACGCACATACCGGACTTTGTAACCCAGGTGCGTCAGGTAGCGGAACACCACATCAAACGTAATATACGGGCGAGCGTGCCCGAGGTGAGGCTCTCCATAAACAGTAGGCCCGCAAACATACATTCCCACAAAAGGAGGATTGAGCGGAATAAATTTTTCTTTTTTTCGGCTTAAAGAGTTGTAAAAAAATAATTCCTGGTTCATACTTTAGTAAAATTATTGAATGTGCCAGAGCATATCTTCTACAATGTCTGCAAGATTATAGGTATGACTCCAGTGCCAGTCGCTGCGGGCTGCGCTGTCGTCAATGGAAGCGGGCCATGATGAAGCGTACTTTTGCCGGATGTCGGGCTTGTAGGTACAAACGAAATCTGGCAGGTGTTTCTTAATTTCCTTCACCAGCTCGGAAGGCGAAAAACTTATGGCGGCAATGTTGTAGCTTGAACGCACTTTTACATTTCCAAAATCGGCATTCATGAGTTCAACAGTGGCACGTACGGCATCGGGCATGTACATCATAGGTAAAACGGTATCTTCTGCAAGATAGCATTCATACTTGTTATTTTTTCTGGCTTCGTGAAAAATATGTACGGCATAATCTGTTGTGCCGCCACCCGGCTGTGATTTATAACTGATAAGCCCGGGATAACGCAGGCTGCGGACATCCACTCCAAACTTTTGAAAATAATATTCGCACCATAATTCTCCTGCAAGCTTGCTGATACCATAAACTGTTGACGGATCCATATATGGAAACTGTGGAGTGTTGATTCTTGGGGTGCCCGGGCCGAACACCGCTATTGAACTGGGCCAGAATAGTTTTATTTTTCTTTCCCTGCAAATGTCAAGCAGGTTAAAAAGGCCGTCCATGTTCAGCCGCCAGGCAGCTTTCACGCTTTGCTCAGCCGTTGCAGAAAGAATGGCCGCAAGCAGGTACACTTCGGTCACTTTATATTTACGTACAATCTCCAGCACGGAGTTCCCCTGCAACACATCCAGCGATTCATAAGGGCCATCGCTGCCTGTATTATTTACGGGAGGATGAATATCGGAAGCTACCACATGTTCGTTGCCGTATATTTTTCGCAACTCTTCAACCAGCTCCGTTCCAATCTGTCCCGAAGAACCGATGACCAGGATTTGCTTTTGTTTTTTCATTTAAAGGGAGGCAAATGTAAAAGGAAAAGGAATATACATAAGCCCGGAAATATGACCGGAATAAATACATTTGGGCTCTGTAGCGGAAATATTTTTCAATGGATGCACAAACATGTCTCATACCCTAATTCATGAATAGATTCATTGATAAAATAATTAAACCGCCTGTACCTTTTTATAACATAATTTTTCTGCCGCTGTTTTATGCGCTCTCGGCGGTATATTATGCGGGAACCAGGGCAGACCATTCCCTTTCATCTGTCGCATCAAGGTATATCGGAATCGCTACGCTTGACAATATTGATATTACTGCCCGTGTATCCCTGTTTTATTTATCAGTAATATTATTCGCTATAGCTTTTTCCTTGCTTTTTGTATTTATAAATCGACTGGTTGAAAAAAAAATCATATCGCCTAATGAGCTTCTTATCCTGAATATTACTTCATTCTGCGGAGTGGTCTTTCTCTATACACGGCTCTTCGGAACAGAAATCTATCCGGGGCTCAGGATGCTTGCAGTTATTCATATCGCTTTGTTTTTATGCGTTGCAATAAGAAATATCTTTCTAAAAAAACCGGAAATCAACCTGCATTTTTTTTCCTGGATGGTGATTATATCGTTCTGTTTTTTATTTGCTGTAAAAAAATTCTCTGCACTCCTCGGTTCCCGCGTAGATTTTTCTTTCACGCTCCTCATGGGGCTTAGCTTAACGGTGCTTTTAGTATTTCTGCGGAAACAGCTTTTCTCAACTGAGCCAATAATAAATCCCAATCCTATTACGCGAATCCTTGAACCGCTGGTGTGGCTGCCCCTTCTTTCTGTTATTTCGGATGAAATATATTTAATACTTAACCAGAGAGGAGTGTTTAACATTTCTCCCCTATCTGTTTTTGCGGTGCTTTTTCTACTGGTCGTAATATTCACCTTCCTGCGAAAAAGAAATTTGTATGAACCAGGCACTGAAGAAATTCTTTCCCGCAGGTATTTCCCTGTTCTTATAGCCGGCCTTTCTGCTTTTTCCTTTTATACACCGGTTCAAAACGCCACAAGTGAAATGTTTGAGATTGCCAATGGTGTTTTGCCTGTGCAGCAGCTTTATGAGTTCGGCAAAATTCCTTTGGTGGATACTTTTTCTTCTCATATGCTTTCGGATTCTTTCTTGATGTTTCTTTACTCGGTATTTAATGGGGACAACAACCTTTGCTTTTCCTGTTATGATTTTATATTCAGTATTTTATTTTCTGTCATTGTCTACTATGCGGTAAGGAAACTGACTGGCAGCAGTTATTGGGCTTTTTTCATTGCGTTGTTTTATCCTTATGCAGAACATCTTATTCCTTCATACGTAAGTTTTGCACTGGTCCCATTGCTTGTGTTGATAAATTCTGGGGGTAAAAAAAGTACTTCAAATTACTTGCTGTTATTTTTTATCGCGGTGTTCCTGATAATATGGAGAATTGACCTGGGATATGCCAACGCATTTGCCATGCTCGCTGCTGTGCTTCTTCTCTTTGCCGGAGATAAGCAGGTAATAAATCGCAAGGCATTTTTCAAGGCATTCCTTTGGGTTTTAAGTGCGGCAGCCATTCTTATGCTTTTTCTTTTCCTGATTAAAGGAAAAAATATTTTATACAATATTCAATCAGCGCTTGATTATTTTTCGTCCGCGCAATCATACGGCAGTAAAGACCTCGCCTCCAGGTATGATGTAATCTTTTATTCTCTTCATTATTTTTTCCCTGTACTTATATTAGCTGCAACGGGGTATGCAGTATTTAAATTTTTTACATCAGATAGCGCAAAAACTAAAATGCTCTGTATAGCGCTGTGTTATCTTTCGGTATTTTATTTTTTGAATTTTCAACGTGGGTTAGTTCGTCACGGATTGCAGGAGTTATGGGACATTCCCGTCACTTCATTCGCTTTTCTCATTTTCATGATAGCTGCTTTAATATTTTTTGAAAAGAAAAATCTCACGTATTCATTTGTAGCAACAACCGCGTTAATGACACTCCTTATCAGTCGCTACAAATTCCCGGAAGAAGAATTGAAAAAAGGCGGAGTCTATAACAGTGTTTACGAGAGGATAAAACACTTCCCTGCCGTTGAACCATCGAAGGAAAAGATAAACCGAATGACAGGGGCAGAAAATTTTGCGGCCGTTAATTATCCGGAGATAGAAAATTTCATGAATAAAAATTTTTTGCAGAGCGAATCATTTGCAGACTTCAGCAATACCCCCATGCTTTATTATTACCTGCACCGGAAATCACCACACTTTTTCTCGCAAAGCCCTATATCATATCACAGTGAAAAGCTTCAGATGAAATGGATTAAGGAAATAGAACAGGCGAACTCAAAAGTGATTTTATTCTCATCTTACCCTGAAACATGGTATGATATCACCGATGGAGTGCCGAACCCACTGAGGCATTATATTATTGCCGAATATTTATTCAGCCATTACCATCCCGGGTATATTCTGAACGACAAAACAGTATGGCTTAGAAATGATGTTAATATTCAGTCTAACAATATAGATACGGTTTATTCGGCTGCGGATATAAAGACTTATACGCTTGCTGACGCTTTCATAAAAGATGGTGCTTTTGTTACGGGAAATAATGCTCCGTCTCTTTTCATTAATACTATTTCAATTGATGCGGAGAAAGAAAAAAAATATTTTCTGGCCATGAATGCAGAAAACCTGGTTCCCGGTGAAGAGAAAATTTATTTTTATTACAACGATAGTACAGTGCCAGGAAAAGAATCGAAGTGGAAATATTCATCAGGAGGCAACATGGTGTTTAGTATTATTCCTGTTTCTCCCGGGGAAAAAATTACAGGCATCCGGTTTTCGCTTACAAAGAATTCGCAATTCATCCCTCAAAGGCTGGATGTGGTACAATGTGACTACGTCCCCGATTATTATTCTACAGCCTTCCGCGACTTTGACCTGAAGCAGCTTGCGTATGTATGGGGCAACAAGGACGTAAGGTTTAAAAAATCAAAGCATGAGGTTTTGAGAGAGGTAAGCAATAACCGTGAAACAATTGCAAATTATTATGAGAAGAAATTTTTGTTCAGCCCTGTTGCTAAAAGTGACACGGGATGTTATGTCATTATGCGCGCAAGAAAAAAGACAGATGACAAAACAGATATAGTGATGAATTACGGGGAAGGCAACAAAAAGTCAGGCGGATTTTCTTTTAATATACCAACCAGGGGAGCTGTAAATTATGTGATACGTGTAAGTACACAATATAACTGGTATAACAGGGCAAACAACTGGATTACTGTTTATCCGATGGGAGGTGACGTTGAAATAGAAAAGATTCAAATTATATCCGCAGATTAAATTCCATTGCGAACGAAAAATAAAATAAAGGTTGATAAAATTGCAGGCACTCCGCTTGTTTTTTTGTTTAACCTGATGGCAAGATTCTTAGGCGCTCTGCTACGGATAGACCATTCACTTTCGAGGCCCCCCGCAACAATAGCCGTGTGTAAATTTATGGGGATGGGAAGCATTATTCAGTCGTTGCCGTTACTTACTACGCTGAAAAAAAATTTCCCGGCTGCGCATATCATTTATGTTTCTACTGAAAAAAATAAAGAGCTTCTTACACTTCTTTCAGCGGCAGATGAGATTGTAACCGTTGATGACGGCAGTCCTTTCAAACTATTTTTCTCAACCATAAGCCTGCTGTTCCGATTGTGGAAAAGAAGAATTGATATTTACATCGACCTTGAAACCTATTCCTATTTCAGCACGCTGATTGCCACAATGAGTTGTTCGCGCAACCGCTTTGGATTTTACCGGCAGGACGCAGGCGTGCGGCTTGGTGTATACACGCACATGATGTATTTCAATATAAAAGCACCGGTTTCGGAGGCATATTTGCAAATGGCCCGCCTTACCGGTTGTCGCGAAACAATGAATGAATTCCCCCAAATCAGCGTTGCGGATTCAGTTAAAAAATCATTTTATGGTAAGCTAAAAAATGCTTCCGGGCCCCCAATCATTGTTGTAAACCCCAACGCATCGGACCTGAGAATAGAAAGGAGATGGAACAGCGAATCGTATGCAAAAGTTATCACTTTGCTTGCGGAAAAATACCGTCAGTCGGTTTTTGCTCTCACGGGGTCTGCTTCAGAAGCAGCATGGGTAAATGAAATAGAAAATAAGATTGATGCCGGAGCAAAAAACCAAATTATGAACATTGCCGGAAAAATTTCTTTACCCGAACTTTTTGCCGCAATTCACGAAGCCCAACTTGTTATCACCAATGATTCGGGGCCTATGCATATTGCGTATGCCATGCAAAAACCGGTGGTGGCGCTGTTTGGCCCATGTTCCCCCCAACAATATGGGGTTAATCCCAATGGAATAGTTATTTATAAAAATATTTATTGCAGCCCGTGCGTGCACGATTTTATTATTCCGCCATGCAAAGGCGACAACCAATGCATGAAATTAATTTCGGTAAGCGAAGTAGTAAACGCTTGCTGCCATTTGCTGGACGGAAATTCCCCGGCATCGTACCCCGGCTCTTTTTCATCCATTATCTATAATGCTCTTCCTGAAAACTCCCCCTTAGGAATTGTAACCCGCAACTGATGGAAAACCCGGTGTGCCATATTTGTGCGGGCAGGAATGCGAAGCTGTTTATGAAAAAAAACGGCAGCAGTTTTTTCCGCTGCCCCGATTGCAAGCTGGAATTTATTTTCCCTCAGCCCGATGATGCAACGCTGACAGAAATTTATTCCGGGAAATATTATGACGCATGGGGACTGCATATTGATTCGCAAACTGCCGAAAAATCCAAACGACTAACTTTTGAATACCGGCTTAACCTGGTGAAGAATATTTTAAACCGGGGTGACAAAATCCTCGACTGCGGTTGTGCCACCGGCTTTTTTCTTGACCTGGCAAAGCAAAAAGGATATACTCCATATGGAATTGAAATTTCTGATTATGCGGTACAGATTGCCAAAGAAAAGTTCGGAGACGAAAACGTTTTCAAAGGTAATTTGGAAGATGCATATTTTGTAGCAGGGCAGGCGGATATTTTCGATGCTGTTTTTATGACCGATTACCTGGAACACGTGAGAAATCCCCGGCAAACAGTATCAGCGGCTTTCCGTTTTCTTAAGCCGGGCGGAATGCTGGTAATAACTACTCCCGATACTTCGTCTCTGTCTAAATCTTTCCTTGGTAAAAGCTGGATTCATTATAAAACAGAGCACCTGTTTTATTTTTCGAGAAAGAATATCGGTCGCCTCCTGGTGCAAACGCAATTTGCAGATGTAAATTTTAAAAAAGGAATAAAATATTTTACACCCGAATATGTATTTCATCAGTTTAATGTTTACAGGCATCCGGTTTTTACTCCTCTCGCCAGGCTGTTCTATCGCATGGCTCCCGGAAGTTTAAGAAAAAAGATATTCAGCATTTCTACAGGCGAAATGCTTGTGCTGGCGAGGAAACCGGCATTAAAAAATTGAGGACAGCAGTTGGAAAATGTAGGGAGGAAACGGAATGATATACTCCTGTCCGATATAGCACGAAGGGATAAAGAGATTGATGAGAATGAGAAGCCATAATCGTTTCGCAAATGCTGCACCCCACTTTTCTTTCATCGTGTAAGCGCTGAACAGGATTAAAGGGAAAGCAAGTCCCACAAGGCGCGATGTATCACTTGCAATGGTGAGCTGAAGAAGTGTTCCCCCGATAATGAGTATGGATGTAATTAAAAGAGAATTTCTTTTTTGTTTTCTCTCATTAATTAGTGCAAGAACGGGAAGCAGCCAGAATAATTTAAACGCCTCGAAAAAGCCGAGTAAAAATAATTTCCTGGTGTTTTTTAATGTCCATGAAATATTATCAAGATTAAAGTAATAACCCATATCATATTTTACATCGATACGGGTTGAAACATAAAAGCGAAAGAAAATATACGGTATCGAAATCAGTAATAAAATACCGATGGTTTCGAAATATTTTGTTTTAAAAGTGTTGCCATTCAGCAAAAATGCAATCCATGGAATAAGAAAAAAGATTATTTCGTGATTGAAAAAAGCAACGCCCGTAAGCGCAACGCCCAGCCATTTTTTATTCTTGTACATTATAATCAATACGATAAACACATATGTTGTAAGGTCAGTATAGCCCGGATAATGGAGAACAAATAAGATTGGAGTGGATAATGCCATAAGAGCGCTGACTCCTAACGATTCAAGCGGATTTAAACCGTTTTTTCTGCTAAGCAGGTAGACGAGGCACAAAAACAAAAGCGCAACAACCAGCATGAACCAGATAAAATTAGCACCACGCAGGAAGAGAAAGTATCCAAGCACAGGTGAGAGAATCCGGTATTGTAACGCTATATCAGGCGAAAGCTTCCATGGCATTTCTGACATCTTGCAGAATGTTTCTCCATGAAAAATGGGCTCCCAAATGGGTGCGCCATAAAGAACTGCAATTAGCAAAAGCACGAAACACGATAATAAGGCAGTAAAAAACTTTCCGAGTAAAGCTTCGCTTTGTTCAAGGATTGACCCGATGCCTTTTTTCATTTTAATCCCTGAATTCTTATAATATTTTTTGCAAAATAACGTTATTGAACAGATTGCTTGTTTTACACCTGCCTTTATTAATACTTTTGAAAAATATATGAATAGAAAAAGACATTATCGTACCTGTTGGTCCGGAGCCATTTCTTTCGTTGTTTCACTTTTCTTTATAGGAATATCTGCTTCCCGGGCGCAAGACAATCTTGCTATCGGACAGTGGCGAATTCATCTTCCATATAATAAACTGCATTCTGTAGCCGAAGGCAACGGGAATATCTATTGCGCCGGCGCAGACGGAATGTTCATTTACAATAAAGCAGACGGTAACATTACCCGTATTACACGACTTGAAGGATTATCTGATTTCGGAATTACTCACATACGTTTCAACCAGCAGTACAACGTGTTGATGATAACGTACGCCAATTCTAATATCGATTTATTGTTTTCAGACAACACTATCATTAACATGTCTGACCTGAAGCGTGCAGACATCGCGGGCAGCAAAGAGATTCACCAGATTTATTTTAACGGGCAGTATGCATATTTGTCGTGCGGCTTCGGCATTGCCGTAATTGATTTGCTTCGCCTGGAAGTGAAAGAGACCTACTTTATAGGGCAGGGAGGAAGTCCTTTTGAAGTACTTGGAACGGTTGTTTACAACAACAGGATATATGCAGGAACGGTGAACGGAATTTATTATGCCGATATCAATAACCCGCTCATTTCTCTTTATACCTCGTGGACGAAGGATACCACGCTTCCCGATCCGGACAAACCTTACAATTTTATTGTTAACTATGGAAATAAAATCATTGCCAACAACGACAGTGTCAGCGCAGCTAATGCGCTGATGCAGTATGACGGTACTTCATGGAGCCATTTCATACCAATAGGTATCGGACTGGAAACTACTAAAACCGAAAATCTCGATTATTACCAGGGATATTTAATCAAAGTAAATTTCTTCAGCATCTCAGCATATAATCTGTCGGGCAACAGGGTAAAATATGTCGATGTAGGTGCGTTTCCTAATTCCAGGCCGCGGCATGGTCTTGTCGATGCGGGAGGAATTCTTTGGATTGCTGATGACAACAACGGGCTGGTAAAAAGTACTGACAGTGGGAACTCCTTTATTTATCCCAATGGTCCTTTCTCTGTTAATGTTTATGCTATGGCCTCACTGAATGGCCGGCTGTGGGCTGCCGGAGGAATGGTAACCGGAAACATTTATGACAATACCTATTCAAAAGATGGAGTATACTTGTTTAAGGATAATCACTGGACCTCCATTAATAGATATACAGACGTTCCCCTGGACACTCTGAATGCTTTTGATTTTATTTCAGTAGCTATCGACCCTTCCAATCCTGACCACGTTTATTTCGGCTCATGGGGCGTTGGAATCTTCGAGTTTAATGAAAATGGTTACCTGGAAAATTATAATCAGTATAACAGTTCTCTGACTCCTCTGCCAAACACAGACAATTACCGGATAGGCGGATTGAGTTATGACACTGATAAAAACCTTTGGGTTTGTAACCAAGGGGTAAGCACTCCTATTTCGGTGCGAAGGACCGATGGAACATGGCAATCGTACGGCTCAACTCTTTTGCTGGGTACAATACCCACTACTATTATGTGTGACTCGCGTAATCGTAAATGGATTTTGATTCCGTGGGGCGGGGGACTTGTCGTTTTTGATGAGAACAATAATTTTTATAATTCACCTGATAACCATGCGCGAAAATTTGCTGAATCTGATACATCCGGACATTTAATAAGTTTAAATGTTCAGTGTATTGCCGAGGACCATGACGGGCAAATATGGATAGGAACTGAAAAAGGAGTGCAGGTTTTATATTCACCTGATGGTGTTTATTCAGGCTATACAAACTTCCAGCAAATCCAGATTGAGCAGGACGGCAATTTGCAAAACCTCCTTGAAACCGAAATGGTAACCACCATGGCAGTGGACGGAGCAAACCGCAAATGGTTCGGCACAGCATCCAGCGGAGTTTACCTTACCTCTGCAGACGGTACTCAGCAGATATTCCACTTCACAACCGACAACAGCCCGTTGCTTTCAAACAACATTTTTGCCATTGCTGTCGACAATAAAACCGGTGAAGTATTTTTTGGAACCGAAAAAGGAATTGTGTCCTTCAAAGGCGATGCAATAGAAGGTACTGATAATTACCAGGATGTATATGTGTATCCCAACCCGGTTCGCCCCGGCTATTCCGGAATTATAGCTGTGCGCGGCCTGGTCACCAATGCGAATGTTAAGATTACCGATATAAGCGGTAACCTTGTATATGAAACCCGTGCCAACGGAGGCCAGGCAATCTGGAACGGAAAAAATTTCAAAGGTGAAAAAGCACATTCCGGTGTTTATCTTGTCTTTTGTTCTAATGATGACGGGACAAAAACCTTCGTCACCAAGTTACTCATGATGCACTAAGTCATGCTTCACCGCACACGCGGCATTGTTATCCGCATTACCGATTACAGCGAAACAAGTGTGGTTGCAAAAATCTACACCGAAAAATTCGGAATGCAATCGTACCTTATCAATGGGGTAAAGAAAAAAAAGTCACGCATACGGCTCAACGCTCTTCAGCCGCTAACGCTTTTATCCATGGAAGTGTATCACAAGGATAGCAAAGGGCTGCACCGCCTTTCAGAAATCCGCCAGGAGCCGCTGTTCTCTTCTATTCCGTACGACATGAAAAAAGTTTCTATAGTTTTTTTAATCAACGAAATCATCGGCAAAGCCATTCGTGAAAGCGAGCACAATAAAAACCTTTTCAATTTTTTGCATGATGCAATTTTATTTCTGGATAAAACCACTGAAACGGTTGAGTCATTTTATATCTCTTTTATGCTTCACCTGGCTAAAGAGCTTGGTTTTGCACCGGGAGGAAAATTTTCCGTGCAAAAAAAATATTTTAATCTCAAAGAAGGAATATTTCAAGATACTATACCTGCTCATCCCCATTGGCTTCAGCCCGAAGCAAGCGAAAAATTTTTTCTTTTAATGCAAACCGCACTCGAAAAAAGTTGTGCGCTTAATTTTTCTTCAGCCGAAAGAAAACAGTTTCGCGCTGCACTCATTATGTACTATCGTCTCCATGTTGAGGGCTTCATTGCCGGTCGCTCTCAAAAAGTAATGGAAGAAGTGTGGGAGTAAAGTAGTCATTGGTCATTGACTCTTGGCTTTTCGCCGAATCAGTGACGTCTAACGTCTAACGTCCAACATTAAAACGCTTTTTTCCTGTCATCATCTTGAGCGAAGCAACTTCAATAGGTGAAAGAAAGCGCCACTTTCCTCTCGGCAAATCTTTTTTGGTAAGCCCTGCATAAACTACGCGGTCAAGCTTGCGGATGTCGTAGCCGAGGTGCTCAAAGATTTTTCGCACAATCCGGTTTCTGCCGGAGTGTATTTGAATTCCGATTTGTTTTTTGTCTATCTGTCCTTTCATATCGGGAGTGACTGCATAATTAATATCATCTACTCTGATAAAGCCGTCTTCCAGTGTAATTCCTTTGCGGATTGCATCCATGTCTTCACCTCGCAGGTTGAGGTCCAGTTCTACATGATAAATTTTAGCAACCTCCAGCGATGGGTGCATCAGTTTTTTCGCCAGGTCGCCATCGTTAGTAAAAAGCAATAGCCCCGTAGTATTCCGGTCAAGACGTCCGACAGGATAAATACGCTCCCGACAAGCATCTTTTACAAGCTGCATTACTGTGTTACGCTCAAACGGGTCATCAGTGGTAGTAATGTAGTCCTTAGGTTTATTCAATAGCACATACACCATCTTTTCGGGAGAAATAATTCTGTCATGAAAGCGCACGACATCCCCCGGGTTAACTTTCACACCCATTTCTGTTACAATCTTTCCGTTCACACTCACCAATCCCGCTTTGATAAAGTCATCCGCCTCTCTCCTGGAACAAACTCCCGAATTGGAAACATATTTGTTCAGCCGGATCAGTCCATCTTCACCCGCCAGCGATTTTGTATCATCTCTTCTACGCTTAGAAAATGTCTTTCTCTTGCTGCCATAAAAATCCGGATGATGCTTGCTGCCGGTGGGTTCTTTCCCTTTCCTGAATTTGCCGCCCGTGGACTCTTTCCCCTTCCTGAATTTGCTGCCTGCAGGCTCTTTTCCCTTCGTGAATTTTTTGTCCTTCTTATCTCTGGGTCTGAAGTTTCTCATAATTATAATATTATAATGTAGGATAAAATGCGTCTTGCAGATGTTCAATTTCATGCTCCTTTGTACCGACTATAACAGTGATAACATCAAACTGCGATTCTTTGGTAACTTTTTTGAGCTTAAGATAAATATCTGCCGTATTGATAAGTTGTTTCTGCTTTTTCATAGTAATCGTATTTCGCGGCTCGGCAAGGTGTGTTGACTTGCGTGTTTTCACTTCGACAAAAACCATTCTTTCATTTTTTTCTGCAATAATATCGAGCTCTCCTTTCTTGAAACGCCAGTTGCGCTCATGAATGTCGTAACCGTTCTTCTGAAGAAACACGGTTGCAAGTTCTTCACCAAGTTTTCCAAGATCGCTCTGTTCACTCATTATGCCCTGCCTAATCTTTAAACTTTAAAATAATTTCTTCAGTAACTTTTAATTCAACTTCTCTGCCAAAAATCAGTGGGCGGTTGTCTCGGATATGCCCTGCAGGAAATCCGAAGCACAAGGGATATCCATATTCAGCCACTGCTTCGCAGATAATCTCTTCAGCGCTTTTTCCAAAGGGAACGGCATTGTCTTTCATATCCGTCATTCCGCCAACAATTAATCCTGCCAGTGATTTAAGCTTGCCGCTTCGCTTCAGCATCAGCATCATTCTGTCAATGTGATAAAGATACTCGTCCAGGTCTTCCATAAATAAAATCTTTCCTGAGTAATCAATATCAGATGGAGTTCCGTTTAGAGCATAAAGCATAGAAAGGTTTCCCCCCGTAAGAATTCCTTTTGCATTTCCGTGCCGGTTAAAATCGGAGAAGATATTTTCAGGAATATGATATGATACGGTTCCCCCGGATAAAATTCCTCTTAAGGCATCCAATGATTCGGGAGATGACTTTTTAAAATTGAAAGCCATCGGAGAATGAAGCGTTTCTATTCCACAGTTTTTCAAAACATGCGTGTGAATCACCGTAATATCGCTGAAACCGATAAGCCATTTTGGATTTTTTTTAAATCCGTCCCAATTCACCCTGTCAATGATCCTGATGGTACCATATCCGCCCCGGGCAAAAAGAACGGCTTTTATGTTACTGTCATCCAGCGCATTCTGAAAATCAGAGAGACGTTCATCATCGGTTCCGGCAAATTGGTTTTGCTGCTTAAAAAGATTTTTTCCTAAAACAGCCTTCAATCCCCACGAAGTGAGAATATCAATAGCCGGTTGAATTTCTGCAGGAGAAATTTTCCGTGCTGTAGAAACGATGGCAACCGTGTCGCCCGTCTTCACAGATTCAGGTCTAAGCATCTTTTTATCTTTGGCGAAAATAGAACTCTAAACTTTAAACTCTAAACATTCAATACTTTTAATTCATTGTCTCGCTACCTGGTTACTTCTGCTTTGCCTTATGCTAATGGGCCTCTTCATATCGGGCACCTGGCAGGGGCATATCTTCCTGCTGATATTTATGTCCGTTATCTGCGGTTAACAGGGGAGGATGTTCTGTACGTCTGCGGCTCTGACGAACATGGCGTTCCTATCACACTTCGGGCGCGAAAAGAAGGAATCTCTCCTCAGCAGGTTGTAGATAAATACCATGGTATCATCAAAAAAAGCTTTGAAGATTTTGGAATTTCGTTTGACATCTATCACCGCACCAGTGAAAAGATACACCATGAAACGGCTCAGGAGTTTTTTAAAATATTGTACGATAAAAAAATTCTGATCGAAGAAGAAAGCGAGCAGTACTATGATGAAGAGGCAAAAATGTTCCTGGCAGACCGCTATATTACCGGCACATGCCCCAATTGCGGAAATGAAAATGCATATGGCGACCAATGCGAGCGCTGCGGAAAAAGCCTGAGTCCCCGCGATCTCATCAATCCCCATTCACAGCTCAGCGGCAAGCCGCCCGTCCTGAAAAAAACAAAGCACTGGTACCTGCCGTTGGATAAAATGCAGAAAGAGTGGTTGCAGAAATGGATTGAGAGTAAAAAAGACGAGTGGAAAATAAATGTTTACGGCCAGTGCAAATCATGGCTCGACCAGGGATTGCAGCCGCGTGCCGTCACCCGCGATTTGGATTGGGGAGTGAAAGTTCCGCTGCCAAACACAGAAGGAAAAGTTCTGTATGTATGGTTTGATGCACCGATTGGTTATATATCTGCAACCAAAGCGCTGACCAAGGATTGGAAAAAATACTGGCAGGATAAGGATGCCAGACTTATTCATTTCATCGGTAAGGACAATATTGTTTTCCACTGTATTATTTTCCCTGCAATGCTCAAAGCGCACGGAGAATTTATTATTCCCGAGAATGTTCCCGCCAATGAATTCCTGAACCTGGAAGGAGATAAGATTTCCACCTCACGCAACTATGCGGTGTGGCTGAACGAATACCTTGAAGATTTTCCTGCTAAGAAAGACGAGTTGCGCTATGTGCTTACGTCTATTGCTCCCGAGACAAAAGACAGTGATTTTTCGTGGAAGGATTACCAGGCCAGAGTGAATAATGAACTTGTAGCCACTTTTGGAAATTTTGTGAATCGTACCCTGGTACTTACGCAGAAGTATTGCGAAAATAAAGTTCCGCAACATGATAAACCGACGGATAAAGACGAGGAGTGCATAGTTGCAATTAAAAAAGCGAAGAAAAAAATTTCAGAATGCATTGAACAGTTTCGGTTTCGCGAGGCGCTTGCTGAATTGATTGACCTTTCACGTGCTGGTAATAAATATCTTGCCGAAACTGAACCGTGGAAAATTGCAAATGATAACCTGGAAAGGGTGAATACGATTCTCTATGTTTCTCTTGAGGTTGTAGCATATCTTGCTGTGCTCGCAGAACCATTTCTTCCTGGTACTTCAACAAAGATCTTACGGATGCTTAACATTCAGAAGCCCGAATGGAAAAACCTTGAAGGAAAAATTCTTGTTCCCGGAAATTCATTGGGGCAATCAGAGCTGCTCTTCCCCAAAATTGAAGATGCAGAAATAGAAAAGCAAATTCAAAAACTTCATTCGACAAAAAATATGAGCGAAGCAAAATCTGAAATCCAAAATCCAAAATCCGAAATTGCCGGCAAGCCGGAAGTAACTTACGATGAATTCACAAAAATGGACTTGCGCATAGCAACCATCCTCACGGCAGAACGTGTGCCACAAACGGATAAGCTTTTGAAATTGACACTTGATACAGGTAATGAACATAGGACAGTAGTGTCAGGTATTGCGAAAGATTATGAGCCAGAAACAATAATTGGTCAAAAAGTTTTGCTGCTTGCCAATCTTGCTCCGCGTAAAATAAAGGGCATTGAATCAAGAGGAATGATATTGATGGCAGAAAATTCAAAAGGAGAATTGAGTTTTGTTGCACCCACTAAGGATTCTGAAAACGGGAGTACAGTTAAATAAACGGATATCTCATTCTTTATTGCTGCGGATAATCCTAAACCCTAAATTCGCAATCCCCAATTTCCTGGTCCCGTAGTTCAACGGATACCCGCCCGAACGTACCGTTCGGTACGGGCGGGGAATAGGAGTTTCTAAAGTATGAATCCATGAAGAACAATTATGTTTACGCCTTGCAAATCAGGTTCAGGTAAGAAAAAACTTAAAAAATATTTGGTCCCGTAGTTCAACGGATAGAATAGGAGTTTCCTAAACTCTTGATACAGGTTCGATTCCTGTCGGGACTACAACCACGTTAATTCTCTATCCAGAAAATCACAAATACTGACCGTGCGGAACAAGTCAGTATGTTTATTGAAACGTCAGCACTGGATTCTCGCGGACGACTTTACCACGCAACCTTGGGTAACGGCTTTGGTTATGACTTGACTGTCGATGCCTGGAGGGATATTCCAGGGAAAATATTTTAGGAAGATTATACCCGCTTTTCCTCTATATTGCATATACGTAAAACAAAAGTTATTTTTGGAGTGTTTTGCAGATTTTGTCTCTTTAGCAGGATTTCAGCCCGTTTTACCTGTATGAACGCCTTGCGCTGTAAGGGTTTCATGAGCAATATTATTTGGTGAGGGGATAATTAATTCTAAATTAGCGCGTCAAAATTTTTGAGTAGAATTTGGAAACGAAAAAATAAAAAATTGCCTTAATCTTTTACCGATGAGAAAATATATCATCGTCCTGCTTGGTGTGCTTACGGTTTATTCATCATACGCCCAGGTCAATAACAAAATAAATTATCAGGCCGTTGCCCGCGATGTTTCGGGAAATGTTCTTGTAAATCATTACCTGGGATTGAGACTCAGCATACTCTCTGGCAGCAGCGGACCAATCATTTACCAGGAACGCGACAGTTCAACAACAAATCAGTTCGGGTTGTTCACTCTTCAAATCGGAGGTGGTTTACCATTGTCAGGAAATTATAACAGCATTAACTGGAGTACGGGAAATTACTGGCTTCGTGTGGAGATGGATGTGAACGGAGGAGCGAATTATGCTCTGATGGGAACATCGGAATTGCTTTCTGTTCCTTATGCGCTTTTCGCTGTTTCAGGAAATGCTGGTCCGACAGGAAATACAGGAGCGACTGGTGCTCAAGGTCCCGCAGGAATAACAGGTGCGACCGGTCCTGCTGGCGCAACGGGAGCTACAGGCATTAACGGAGCAGCAGGCGCAACCGGCCCAACGGGCGCAACAGGAACTGCAGGAGTAAATGGAGCAACAGGTGCAATGGGTCCTACCGGTCCTACTGGCGCAACGGGAACTACAGGCATTAACGGAGCAACAGGCGCAACCGGCCCAATGGGTGCAACGGGAACTGCAGGAGTAAATGGAGCAACAGGTGCAATGGGTCCTACCGGTCCTACTGGCGCAACGGGAACTACCGGTTCATCAGGAAATAATGGCGACAGGTATGCGACAACATCATCAGATGTACTTACAATAAATTCAGGAGCACAGAATCTCACCGTAGGAATCGGATTACAATATTCATTTGGACAAACGGTATTAATTGCCAACTCCGCCACTGATTATATGATAGGCACTTTAATTTCATATAATTCAGTCACCGGGGCGATGACCGTCAATGTTACTTCAATTGTTGGCTCTGGAACTTTCAGCAATTGGAACATAAATCTGAATGGAGCTCCCGGGCCTGCCGGTCCCACTGGCGCTAACGGAGCAACAGGTCCAACAGGAACGGCAGGAACAAATGGAGCAACTGGTGCGACAGGAGCTAACGGAGTAACAGGTGCAACCGGCCCAACCGGTGCCACGGGAATAGCAGGCGCGAGTGGAGCCACGGGACCAACTGGTTCTACTGGTGCAACAGGAACTGCAGGAGTAAATGGAGCAACAGGTCCAACAGGAACGGCAGGAACAAATGGAGCAACTGGTGCGACCGGTCCTACTGGCGCAGCAGGAGCTATAGGCGCAACCGGCCCAATGGGTGCAACAGGAACTGCAGGAGTAAATGGAGCAACGGGTGCAACAGGAACTAACGGAGCAACGGGGACAACTGGCCCGACCGGTGCCACAGGAACGGCAGGAGCAAATGGAGCGACAGGTGCAACTGGCCCAACAGGTGCCACGGGAATAGCAGGCGCGAGTGGAGCCACAGGACCAACTGGTTCTACTGGCGCAACAGGAGCAACGGGTGCAACAGGAGCCACAGGTGCTACCGGAGCTACCGGATTTTTGTCAAGTGGAACTACTGCAGGCAATACGACTTATTGGAATGGAACATCCTGGGTAATTAATAGCAGCAACATTTTTAACAATGGTGGAAATGTTGGAATAGGAAATACTTCCCCTGTGGGGAAAATGCATATCAACGGCAACGCAAATATTCCGCAACTGGTTGTTCAGGGAAATACTACCCAGAGTAATTCTAATCCGCTTCTTCAAATGAGGAATGGCAGCGGCACGCTTCTTACTTCCATGACCGCTGACGACACAACCAATCTCTTTGTCGGCTGTTATGCCGGAAACGCAAATGCAGTTTCTGTTGTTGATACATTTGGTGTAGGAAATGTATTTATTGGATTTAAGTCAGGCACAGCTTCCTCCACCGGAAGCAGGAATAGTTTTGTAGGCGCTTATGCCGGCAATTCAAATACAACAGGAGAGAGAAATACTTTTTTTGGTTACCGCGCAGGAGACAGCAACAATTCCGGCTCTTACAATAATTTTATAGGCTATAAGTCAGGTGCTTCAAATACTTCTGGTTTTTATAACAGTTTTATCGGGAATTATAGCGGCTATTCAAATTCTACCGGTGACCGAAATAATTTCCAGGGTTACCGTGCGGGGTATTCAAATACAAGCGGCTCATTTAACAACTTCATAGGTAATTATGCCGGCTACACCAACAGAACGGGAACCAATAACAATTTCATGGGTTACCAGGCAGGGTATTATGATACGGCAAGCTCAAATACTTTTGTTGGCTCTGCTGCGGGCTACAACAATTCTTCGGGCGCGCAAAATAATTTTGTAGGATACCAGGCAGGATTTTCAACTACCACCGGGGGCTCGAACAACTTCTTCGGCAATGCTGCAGGTTACACTAACTTCAATGGCTACAATAATATTTTCGGTGGATACCAAAGCGGATATCAGAACCTCTCGGGTTATGGAAATTCTTTTATAGGCCACCAGGCAGGATACATCAACGCAACAGGAAACAACAACACGGCTCTTGGTACAAGCGCTGGACCGTCAACTTCCGGATTGTCAAATACCACTTCCATTGGTTACAATGCTTCAAACACACAAAGCAACTCCATGTTGTTTGGCGATACCGATATCACGAAATGGGGCTTCGGCAGAAATGTTGCAACAGGAGCTTTACAGGTAGGCACCAACACCACTAACGGCAATGGAGCGTATCTGTCCACAGGAGGCGCGTGGACGAATGTATCTTCAGCAAAATTCAAGGAAGAAATTTCAATTCCCGACAAAAAAGAAATCCTTGCCAAAATCGGAATGCTGAGTGTGGCACGGTGGAAATATATTGGCACGAACGAATATCATATCGGGCCCATTGCTGAACAGTTCTATAGTTTATTCAGCACCGGGATCAACAACACATCCATCAGTACCATTGATCCGAGCGGTGTGGCGCTGCTTGGCGTACAACAGCTCATGGAAGAAAATAATTCACTCCGGGCATCATTGGAGGAACAAAAGAAATTGCTCGAATATCTTCAGACGCGTTTGAATGAAATAGAATCAAGATTGAAAGAAAAATAATTTGTGATGGACTCTGAGAGCTGCATAATTAAATATTCTGTTAACGACTCTTCAATAATCCGGTTAACATGCTGAAATCAACAGTAAAAATATTTCAGATAGCGTTCTTCCTGGTTCCGTTTTATTCGGAGGCGCAAGTGCAATGGGTGAACCGCTTCAATGGACAGGGAGATTTCTCGGACCGTTTCAGTGTTGTAAAAATTGATAACAGCAACAACATCATTCTTGGAGGATACACAACGAACCCGGGAAACAACCAGGATATTCTGCTGGTAAAACTCAATCCGCTGGGCGATACAATTTTCACACGAACGTACAATGGTCCCGGTAACGGTGCCGATGACGTTCTTGCTATGACGCTGGATGCATCAAACAACATTTACGTAACCGGATTTCAACGCGGAGCGGGAACCGGAAATGATTTCCTTACTATGAAATATGATTCCAGCGGAAATTTTTTATGGCTGACAACTTACAATTACCCGGCAGATGAATATGACCAAAGCAATGCTATTGCCGTTGATGCAGCCGGAAATGTTTATGTAGCAGGGCAAAGTGATAGTGACCCTACCGGGAATAATAACGATGATTATGTAACGATAAAATATGATGCGGGCGGAAACCAACAATGGGCAGTGCGTAAAAACGGTCTTGGTAACGGGCCCGACCGCCCTGCCAAAATTGTGGTTGACAATAGCGGAAATGTTTATGTCACCGGCCGTTCGTTCAACGGGAGCAATGATGATTATTTCACTATCAAATATAATCCCTCAGGAATTGAACAATGGACAAAAACATTTGACCGCGGGCACAACGACCGCCCGGTGGATATGCTTTTTGATGCTGCATCGGGCTCATTGTATGTTACCGGCAGAAGCACCAACGGAACTAATTACGATTACGCGACAGTGAAATATGATTTGGCCGGAAACGAAATCTGGAATAAGACTTATGATTATATTGATGACGACCGTGCTACGGCCATGGCATTGGATGGTGCCGGAAACATATATGTTACAGGCGAAACCGACACCGTTGCATCAGCGATACTGAGCTACAATATCACCACCATAAAGTATAATCCGTCCGGAACATTACTTTGGTCGCGTGCCTATGGCGGAAGCGCACACGGTGATGACATTCCTAATGCAATCGTTTCAGATAATGCAGGAAACATCCTGGTGGCGGGACAAACGGATGTTGATGCAAGCGCCAATGTGAATGATGATTTTATTTTATTAAAGTATGATGCTTCCGGCACGCTTCAGTGGACAAGGACTTTCAACGGTTCCTTAAACTCAAATGATATAGCGCTTGGTGTTGCCTTTGATAACTCCGGCAATGCGGTGGTTACGGGTTATGATGACTCGCAGGCGCCACAGCGGAACGGGGCCGCGCTGAAATATGATGGAACGGGAACGCTGCTTTGGCAAAAATTTTATGATGGTACCGGAGACAATTCTGATAACAGCCATGCTATTGCTGTCGACAACAGCGATAACGTTTATGTTGCCGGCTACACAGTGAGTTTTAATAACGATAGAAATTTCCTGGTAATGAAAATAAATTCTGTAGGGGACACCGTATGGGCGCGCCAGTTAAACGGAAACTCTTCGGGAAGCATTGATGAAGCCACTGCCGTGGCAGTTGACAACAGCGGTTATGTTTATGCAACAGGATACACAAAAAACAGCGGCACCTCCAGCGATATCACAACCGTAAAATATAATTCCATCGGTGACACGGTTTGGGTGCGCTATTACAATTATTCTTCCGTGAATCAATCCGACCGTGCATATGCAATAGGATTGGATGCATCGGGAAATGTTTATGTAACCGGCAGAAGCGACAACGACCCTACCATCGCCAGCAATTATGATATCATCACTATAAAGTATGACAATGCAGGCAACCAGCTTTGGGCGATGCGTTATAACGGAGCAGCAAACGGCAGCGATGAAGCAACGCTGCTCAAAGTTTCCGCTGCCGGAAATATTTTCGTGGGAGGAAAATCTTTTAACGGAACCGATGACGATTACGTTGTTGTGAAATATAATTCATCGGGGGCGCAGCAATGGTTTGCAACCTACAACAGCGCAAATGGAAATGATGCCGCGCTTGCGATGGCAATTGACAACAGTGAGAATGTATACCTCACTGGCTACAGCGCCAATGCTGACGGTATTCACCGGGATGCGACAACCGTAAAAATAAATTCTGCCGGGGCACAGCAGTGGGCGCGCACCTTCAACGGAACAGTCAACGGAGACGATGAGGGGAAAAGTATTGCACTTGACGGAAGCGGGAATGTAATTATTGCAGGCTACACCGATATTGATAACGACACTTCTTCCCTCAACAACAATTACCTTACCGTGAAATACGACAACAATGGTACGCAACAGTGGGCCGTCATGCACGATGGAACTGCAAATGCTAATGACGAAGCCAATGAAGTTGCCGTTGATGCTTCTGATAATATTTATGTGACGGGACAAAGCGACAACGGTGGAGCTTTCCTGCAGAATTATGACTATGTAACTATAATATATTCTCCTGCCGGTGCCGACAGTGGGCATGCGGTGTACAATGGTACGGGAAATGCTTCGGATGTGGCCAATACGCTGGCGGTAAAAAACGGTTATGTTTATGTCACGGGCGGAAGCTACGGAACAACATCACAGCGCGATTTGGTAACCGTCAAATATGGCCCGGGTGATTTTGTTTCTGTGAATGAGATTGAAAACCCTGTTGAGTTTTCCGTTTACCCGAATCCCCTGTCAGGCACGGGGTTTATATCTGTGACCGGGCAGAAAAAATATTCAGCAGAAATTTCTGATATTACAGGAAAAATAATTTCTGTTTTCCCCGTGATGGGAAATTCGGTCAGCCGTTTTTCAGTAAAAAATATTTCGGAAGGGATGTATTTTCTCTCGCTCAGGCAAGAGGGCAGAAATGTGATAACGAAAAAATTAATGGTATACTAAATAGTGCATAAATGAAACGGAATAATTTAAGGATAAAGAAGACCATTCTCTGCAGGCATATCAACGAGTATGATGTTGACAGCGCCCTCGCGAAAACTCATTATCCCAAAGCAGGAGATATAGCCCTGTTCGAAGTTCTTGAAATAGGAAGACACATCGCGATTCAATCTGAAACAAAACGAAATGTTTTTTTAGTCGAAGGCGATGTAATTATGGCCGCCTACGGAAACCGTTATGCATCAGGGCAGTTTGAGGGATATGTTCCTGAAAAACCAACGGAAATAAATGACATCATCGCTATTGGCGGTGTGATTGGAATTGTAAAATCAAAGCACGCTGAACTGGAACTTATTGAACCCACTAAGGTTCGTCTGCTGGGTTACGCTGTTGACAAAAACAAGAAGGTTCTGAATACGAAATATTTTGCCACAAGCAAAATTCCGTTCACCGGGACGGTGCCGAATAATGCGCGGGTGATTTTGTCTGTCGGCTCCACGATGGACAGCGGAAAAACGACTTCGGCTGCTTTTCTCTGCCGTGGACTGAAAACAACTGAAAAAAATGTTGCATACATAAAACTCACCGGAACAACCTACACCAAAGACCAGGACCTTGCATACGATTTAGGCGCTGATGTGACTCTTGATTTCTCAGATGCCGGGTTCCCCTCAACCTACATGTGCACTGAGGCCGAACTTCTGGACCTCTATCAAACACTTCTTGGAAAACTTGAGCCGTACAACCCTGATTACATACTAATCGAAATTGCAGACGGGCTGGTTGAGCGCGAAACAGATTTTCTTCTCCGTTCACCGAAATTTATGTCTACTGTCAGCAACACCATGATGTCGTGTGGTGATAGTTTATCGGCATTTTATGCCGTGGATTACCTGACCAAGCTCAGATTTCCGCCTACGGTTCTTGCCGGCAAGTTCACCATGAGCCCTTTGTTGATTGAAGAAGTGAAAGCAGGAACCAGCATTCCTGTGCTAACGATAGATGACCTTATGTCTGGACGATTTGTAGATTTATTCACGCGGCAGGAAGCGCTTGCCAGCAAAAATGGTAACTAAACGAAAACTACTCTCCGGTTTTTTCCGGAAATACCCTTCATTGCTTTTTTTGACTTTTCTCTTTGGGCTGCTCAACAGCATTACCAATATCCTGCTCCCGGTTTTCATCGGCAAGTATTACCAGCTGGCACTGCACACGCATTCACCGAGGGGAAAATTATTTGACAGGCTTTTCGTTCATCTAAATGATGTGAATATTTTATTTTCTTTTTTTGCAGCGTTGATAATGGCCAAAGCCGTGTTCACTTTTTTTGAAAAATATCTTACTGGCTATAGCTCCGAGCTTTTTTCCAAAGACCTACGCGGGGATTTAATCCGCAAACAGCTTGCCTTCACCATACCTGCATTTGAAAAAAAACCTCCGGGAAAATACCTGCTGCGCTACAGCGGTGACCTGAGCGCCATTCAGCGTTATGTTATGAATGGTATTATCCGTTTCAGCATTGACATACTTTTCCTGCTCTTTTCATTTACGGTGCTTGCCCTGCTGAACCTGCAGTTCACGTTAATGATTTTTATTTCGCTCCCTGTTTTTTTTCTCGTAATTTTTTATCTCAATAAATATCTGCAGCGAATCACCATCAAGAGAAGAAATACCCGCTCCGAACTTCTTGCTTTTGTTTCCTCCCGCCTGCACGCACTTCTCACAGTGAAAATTTTTAACCGTGAAACAATAGAGCAGGAAAAATTTGAAAAAAATTCGGGTAAACTTTTTTATTACGGAAAAAAATATTTCAAGCTCTATGGATTCATCTCTTCGCTGTTCCCGCTTTTTATTTATTTACTGTTGTTTGCCATGCTTGTATATGTGCATTACCTGCGCGTGAACTACCGCCAGGATTTTCATGCGCATGAACTTTTGATTTTTATAATGATGATGATTAGCGTGCTTCCGGTTTTCAGACGAACCATGCAGGTGAACCTGGTGTGGCAGGCAGGAAATGTTTCCATTAATAAAATCCTGCGCATTTTTAACAATGAAATGGAAGACAGGGATACGAGTGACGAAGCGAAATTTGAAACAGGAGACATTGAAATAAAAAACCTGAACTTCGCATACCCGGGAGGAGAGAATATTTTTGAAAACTTTTCCTGTACGATTTCGGGCGGAACCATTACCCGGTTAAGTGGTATTCCCGGCTCGGGAAAAACCACGTTGATGAAAATTCTTACCGGCCTTTACAGGCCACAGCAGGGTGAAATAACGGTTGACGGAAAAAATATCTTTTCTCTCAGCCGGCATACGCTGCGCAAAAACATTACCATGGTTTCAGATGAGCTTCCTTTACTTGGTAAAACAATTTTTGAGTGCATATCTTACAGCCGCAAAGAAGAGAAACGTGAAAAAGCAAAAGAGGTTCTTGAGAAATTGAAATTCAAACTTACCGGTAATTCCGAATCTGATTTGGACTACAAAATTTTTGACGGAGGAAAAAACCTGTCAGCGTCTCAAAGAAAGCTGCTCAGGATTGCCCGCGCATTGCTGACCAGGAAAAAGTTTATACTGATGGACGAACCGTTTCACGACTTATATGAGCCGACAAGAAATAACTTGGCGGCTGTACTGGAAAAATTAAAAGGAAAGAGAACCGTTGTCGTTATCAGTTCGGAAAATATATCTCCCGGTTTTTATGACAACGCGATTGAATTAGTTCCTTCAAAAAAATTACGGGCTCAAGGCATGAATTAAACACCGCAAGTGGTTCTCAATTCGATTATAAAAATAATAAATATCAGACATTTCATCCTCTTGTAACACCAACAAAAATGAAAACAAAAAATTTATTCATCGTTCTTTTGCTGACAGCTATTTCATTTCTGTCCTGTAAAAAAGAGCCCGGCATTGGTGGCGATGCTTCTATTTACGGAAAAGTTTTTGTGAAGCACTATAATACGGACTTCACGTATTTTATCTCTTCGTATTACGGCCCGGATATTTATGTCTACCTGATTTTCGGAAACGACATAAGTTACAGCAAGCGCATCAAGACAACATACGATGGTGGATTTGAATTCAAGTTCCTGTACGAAGGCAATTACAAGGTCTACGCGTATTCGATTGACTCGGTTGCAACCGTTACGGGGCAATATAAACCCGATTCTGCCGTGGTGAAGGAAATTTCCATCTCAGGCAGAACTGAGAATGCCGATGCGGGTACGTTTACAATTTTTCAATAGAGATTATGAAGAAGTACTTTTTTAGGATTTTCATGCTCGTTATATTATTCCAGTGCGGAAAAGCTTTTGCGCAAAACAAAAGCGCCCGCGAAATGAAGTATAAAACGTTTTTCACTAAAACGCTGGGCAGCAAGCGCAAACCGCTTTCAGAAAAACAGCACTTTTCGCGCTACGATAAGCATGGCAACCTGGTTGAATATGTGGATTTGAATCCGGATAGCTCCATAATAATGTGGGAAAAATATTCATATAACAAACACGATGATAAAACCGAAACAGCCATGCTTGATTCCGCAGATAATGTTTACAGGCGCATTACCTATGAATATGATAAGTGGCATAATGTGATTGTTCAGCAAACCTACGGCAGGAGCGGAAAACCAACAGAAAAAGTTGTAAGTCAATACAATCGTTTCAATGACAAAACACAGGAATTGACCTATGATGCAAAAGAAAACCTGTTATGGAAAGTGGTTTATGAATATGACAGCAAAGGAATGCTCATTGGGAAGAAAACTTATAATGGCGAAGGAGAATTGTTTCAGACGGTAACGAATACGTATGAGTACTGATAAATGAAAAACAAATTTTTATTCATGTCTTATTTTTTGCTGATGGCTTGCTGCAGTTTTGCCCAGCATCAAAATGATTTGGTACTGACATCAGGTTTAAGATTTGAAAGAAAAATTTCCCGCTCATTCTCGGCAATACTGAATACGCAGTATTCATTCAATCAAAACCTGGAGGAGCTGGGTTATCATTATTATGATTTAGGTGTAATGTATAAATACAACTCCCATTTTTCAGGAGAGTTCCATTATCGTTACATCAAATTCCGCAACCTTGAAAATTTTTATGACGACCGCCAGATGCCGTATATTGATTTGAGCTATTCCAAATCGAGAAAAAATTTTTCATTTGAGCTCCGCACACGTTTCCAGGAAACGTTTTACGGCTTACATTTCGCTCCGACTTACCGCCCTCCTTCAATATATAACAGGAATAAGTTCATCGTATCCTACCATGTCAACTACTACATTTCGCCTTATGCATCGTTGGAAATTTATTATCCACTCAATAACTCCTCTTTGCGAAAAAAAATTAATCAATGGAGGGAAACCATCGGAATATATTACACATTTAACCGGTATTACCGCATTGAAGCATACTACCAGGTTCAGGATTTGACCAACCGCATTCACAAGCTGACGAACTATGTAATGGGAGTTACGGGTTATTATCGTTTTTAGTTTAAGACAGAAAATCAGTATGACTACAAGAAGAAATTTTATCCGGTTGTCAGCATTTAGCGCGGCCTTGTTGTCTGTGAGCAAATCATTCGGAAAAAGAAATTACGAGCCTGGCAATGCAGCTGCACCCATCATTCTCTCTACATGGAAGTGGGGGCTTGAAGCCAACGAAGAAGCGTGGAAAATTATTTCCCGCGGGGGCCGTGCCCTGGATGCCGTTGAAGCAGGTGTGCGTTTAACGGAGGGTGATTTGGGAAATGTAAGTGTAGGCTTGGGCGGCAACCCCGACCGTGACGGGCACGTGACGCTTGACGCATGTATCATGGATGAAAAAGGAAACTGTGGCTCTGTGTGTTTTGTAGAAGGCATTCGTTACCCGACTTCGCTCGCCCGTGCTGTCATGGAAAAAACACCTCACATTATTTTGGTTGGTGAAGGTGCTGTGCAGTTTGCAAAGGAGAATGGCTTCACACAAGAGAATAACGGGCTTACACCGCGGGCAAATACCGCCTGGAAAAAATGGCTTAAGAAATCAAAATATAAACCTGAGGTTAACCCTGACTCCCACGATACGATTGGAATGATTGCCATTGATGCCAGCGGAAATCTTTCAGGAGCGTGCACCACAAGCGGGCTTCCTTTCAAGATGCACGGCCGCGTTGGCGATTCACCCATCATCGGTGCCGGTTTATTTGTTGACAATGAAGTGGGCGCGGCAACGGCAACCGGGAATGGTGAGGAAGTTATCCGCACATGTGGCAGCCATACCATTGTTGAAATGATGCGGCAGGGACATTCTCCGGAAGAAGCGTGCCGCATTGCCATTGAGCGCATTTCTAAAAGCCCGAAAGACATCAGGCAATTGCAGGTTGGATATCTTGCCGTCAACAAACACGGGGAATTCGGAGCATACTCACTCCAAAAGGGATTTAATTATGCAATGAATGATGACAAGGGCAATCGTCTTTTGGATTCTGATTTTATGTTCAAGTAAATTTTTTCTCAGGATGAAACCAGGAACAATTTTTTTAGTCTCCATTCTGATTCTGCTTTATTTTAACTCAGCACGCTCACAGGATACAAGCGATATGAAAAGAAAATTAGAACCGCTGCGGAATAATTTCGCGCTGGCCATTCATGGCGGAGCAGGAAATATTATTCACCGAAATTTAACGCCTGAACAACAGCAACAGTACAAAGACAAAATGAGTGAAGCGCTTCGTGCCGGTTATGCTATTCTTGATACCGGTGGAAAAAGTATTGACGCAGTTGAAGCGTCAATCAGAATTATGGAAGACTCTCCGCTGTTTAATGCAGGTAAAGGTTCTGTGTTTACCTATGAGGGAAAGAACGAAATGGATGCCGCTATCATGGATGGAAAAACTCTGAAGGCAGGCGCAGTAGCTGGTGTTCGGACAATTAAAAATCCAATCAGTGCCGCAAAGAAGGTGATGCAGAAATCCAAATTTGTCCTTATCAGCGGAAAAGGAGCTGAACAGTTTGCAAAAGAGCAGGGGTTGGAAATAGTTGACACCTCTTATTTTTTCACAGAAGAGAGATGGAAGCAGTTAATCCAGGTTCGGGATTCGGCAAAAACAGATTCACTGAAAAATGATTCCACCGGTTCCATCATTAATAAAAGAGAAGACCATTATGGAACGGTCGGTTGTGTGGCGCTTGACCGTCATGGAAACCTTGCAGCAGGAACATCAACGGGCGGAATCGTTAACAAAAAATACAACCGTATTGGCGATTCACCCCTTATAGGCGCAGGCACGTATGCAAATAACAAAACCTGTGCTGTTTCATGCACTGGCCATGGAGAAGATTTCATCCGCATTGTTGCTGCAAAAACCATTTCGGATTTGATGGAATACAAGGGTATGAGCGTTTCGCAAGCGGCAGCCGAAGTCATAAAAAACAAATTATCTGAAATCAAAGGCGATGGCGGCACAATCGTTATTGATAAAAACGGAATTATCACTATGCCCTTCAATACAACCGGAATGTTTCGTGGCTATATTGACAGAAAAGGAAAAGTTACGGTGAAGATTTTTTAGTATCGCGAGTATCTTTTATTTATTCCGACCTCTCAACGGTTAGGTCTACAAACAAAGTGGTATGTCTCTTTTTGCAATCAGATGTTGAACGCTGTCTTAAACTCGACCAAAATATCATCATCAATCTTCATTCCGAACAAACTGGGGCGTTCCAATTTTGACCCACTGGGCTATAGAATTATTTAAATTAAATAACGCTATAGCAAGTATTATAATAATGCCTTTCATTGTCGTGCTGCCTGATTAATTAATTTCTTTTCGCTCTGAGATATTCATCTGTGAAATGTTCCTTATGTTTTGGTCTTGAAAATTTCTCGGCATTATATTTACTAGAATTGCCCCTTGGAATTGACAGAGAGACCCAGGCATTGTCGCAAACCATTTTACCGATGTAAACAATTTGCCCTACGTGATATGAATAATGTGCAAGCTGCCTGTTTATTGCCTCTGTTACTGTGTGCGCCTGGTTACGAATAAAAATTTCTTTTTGTAAATCACCTTCCTTCAATGACTTTATTGCATTCAGGCAACGCTCCCATCCCTCATCCCATTTCTCTAAAAGCTCATGCTTTGATTCTATGTCGTTATAAAATTCAGCGTCCCGGTCTCTCCAGTCCTTTTCTCCGTCCGTGGTCAAAAATTCCGTCCACCGTGAAAGCATATTGCCCCAGAGATGTTTGACTATGGTTGCAACACTGTTGCTGTTTTCGTTGTATTGCCAAAATAATTTTTCATCGGGCAGCTGGGCAAATGTTTTTTCTCCGAGCATCTTATAATACTCAAATTGTTTTCTTACGCTGTTCAAATAATTGCTTGTCATGATTGCGTGTTTTTATTGTTTAATGTTTAAGTTATTAAATGCAGATAATAGTTTAAGTTAATGTTGCGATTTGAATTACATCTTTACCATTTTCTTTACCTCTTTATTTCCGGCCGCGTCTGTTACGGTGATGAAGTATATTCCCTTGGGCTTATCTTCTATATCGAAGAAATGCGTGGTTGCGTTTATTTGTACTTGTTCCAGGACTTCTCCAAACGCATTGCTCAGTTGCACTAAGCCCCGTACTTCTTTGCCAAAGCTTAATGTTACTTCTGAAGTGGCAGGATTAGGATAAACAGAAATATTTGTTTGTAATAGATTTTCCGCAATGCCCGTGGCACTTTGAACTATAATTCTTCCTTTCATACCCATAGAAGCATGTGGTTGGCAAACATACCAGTGCGTTCCGACAGCAAGCTGAGAAGGAAGCACTAAGCCGCCACCAAAAGGTGTAGAGAATCCCCCGGCAAGCTGAGTATTGCCATTAGCCGCATATGTTGCCTGGCTTACTTCCGCAATATCATGTATGGAAGCTATTGAAAAATTTACTGTATCACCGGGATTTATAGTTATTGTAGACGGGGAAAAAGTAAACCCTGAGTTAACAACGGTTACAATGGTGCTTAACGCAATTTCTGAATAGAGAGCAAAGGCTAAGAAGGTTAAGATTTTTTTCATTTTGTTTTGGTTTTAAGAGTTAATTATTTTTATTTATTTTTTAGTGAACAACTATTGTTGCTGTCATGTGTGGATGAAGAGTGCAGTGATAGGCATATGTACCCGGGGTGGTAAAGTGGTAGCTATAAACGCCACCATCGTTTATGCTACCACTATCGAACACCCCATTATTACTTGTTGCCGTGTGTGTAACCGCATCTTTGTTTGTCCATTGTATTGTAGTGTTTACGCTTACCGTAATAGAGCTTGGGTTGAATGCCATGTTTTGTATCCATACCTCATTTGATCCGGGGCTTGACGATGACGATAGTAACGGTTGTGTATAGTCCTGCTGCTTCTTGCATCCGAAGGCCGCCAGTAACAATGCAACTATTAGGAATGCCATTTGAATTTTATTTTTCATGGTTTTATTTTTTTTGATTTGTTTAGGAATTATTTTTTGAGGAATTTATTTGAGTACTGAGTGCGTTCGCCCACTTTTAAAATATATGTACCGCCAGATAGCTCACTAATATTTATGTTCCCGCTTTCTGCTGTTAGTTTACCGTTCAGAACCGTTCTTCCGCAGATATCAGAAATAACGTAAGGTGAACCCGTTAAAGAAGGATTCATAACTACCGTAATAAAATCGCTTGCGGGGTTAGGATAAATTGTGGAAATATTTTCTTGCAAATTATTTTCATTGATGCCTGAAGGAATTGTAAATTCCCACAAGTCATTCCTGGTAGTTAGGTTAGCATGATATCCGGTACCGGCAAAAGCCCTTATGCCTGTTGATACAGCAAACTCACCTGCAATGGCTGCTCCGTTAAAGGCAGAAAGCTGAGTCCATGAATCGGTTACCGGATCGTATTTGCAAAATTGATTGGATAAACCGACAGGGTTTAAGTTGACACCTCCCACAACGTATAAAGCAGAGTCTAAAACAAATGCGCCCGCATCCACTGTATAATTAGACGGAAAATTTGCTTTGGCTGTCCAGGAATTTGATATGGGATCATACTCCCAAAAACCAGGATGGTTTATGGTTTCCTGAACATTGCAACCCAAGCCAGCGTATCCTTTATTGTTTATTGAAACCCCTATTGAAAAATCCCTTCCTAAAAAATCAGGGATATCCGCTTTCTGAATCCAACTATCTGTAGCAGGGTCATATTCCCATAAATCTGAAAAAGCAATATTATTAGTAGAGTTAGGACCGAATACAAATCCATCTCCGCCACCCAGGTATGCTTTATTTCCAATCACAAAAGCATAAGCTTCTCTTCTTTGGTTTTCATGCTGTGGTTGACCGGCAGGCAATCCGGTTTTCTGAACCCAGGAGCTTGTTACCGGATTATACTCCCATAAATCATCAAGATATCCAAAATCGTTTCCCCCTGTAGCTATATAACCTTTATTATTCAGTACAAAGGAAACAGCTCCATACCTTTCGGGGCCGGGGAAATCTGGTTTATGTGTCCATGTGTTAGATGCAATATCATACTCCCAAAAATCCTTTAGGATATTTGCAGAATTATCAACTCCACCCATCACATAAATTTTTCCGCTAATCGTAAACGCTGTTGATTTTGATTTTGCAATACCCGAGAAATTTGCTCTTGGAGACCACTGTGCTGATACTGCTAGCGACACCAAAAGCATGCTTAATAAGGTTAGTAATTTTGTTTTCATTTTTAATTAGATTTTAAATATGGCTGCAAATAACCGTGTAGAAAAAATTATTTAAAAATTAATTACACCAACTTGGTATTTCACTTGACGTAAAGCAATTGAACAGTATCTTTTTTGAAAACGCTGATTTTGCGGATATTTTACAAGGAGAATTTTTGTTTTCACTGAAATTTGAAGCTTATAAGTTTGAGTAGCCGGATAAAACGAGGCACCTACTATTTTCCCTGTTTAACTTTTGTTACGCGAGCCGGGATAAGCCCATGTGCTTCTTTATGAGTTTCGCTGAGTGAAGTAGAATCTTTCGCCTGAGCCAAACACATAACCACACCATTTTCTACATCGACCCAATAATTAATAAGGTTCACATCGTGCTTTGCCTGAACTGCCAAATCTTTTTGGTGTGCTCCTGCTACATCCTGATCGGAAACTTTTCCTGCGCCTAATAATGCACATCCAGAAAGAGATTGTTCTTACCTTGCAGAGCAGCAGCAGTTCCTTCGCTTACTTTATACAAAGTATTTGCCGGGATTCCGCTGCCTTCAGCATATGTCTTTTTGATTGATACAGTATCGGCAGCAGATGAAAGCCAAAACATGAGACCTTCATTTTCATTTACCCAATAGTTAATAAAATGCACTCCGTATTTTTTGCTGACAGTAACGTCTTTAGCGTGCAATTTTGCAACCGCTTCATATTTAACTTTGGCGGGCAAATGATGAACATCCAGATAAAGATTTTTCACGGCTTCTTTACGGATTGCTGTTTCGGCTTTGGTTGTTTGTGCGTGAAGCGGAAGCGAGGCAATGCTTAGCGCAACGATGGTTATAATGGAAAGAATGTTTTTCATAATTAGTAGTTTTAAAATTTTATAAGTTTTAATTACAGGCGCAAATAACCATGTGAAAAAAATTCCTTAAAAATTAATTACACTAACTTGATATTTTACTTGACATAAAGAAATTACTCTGTACAACTATTTACAATGGCATTTATCTATAGCTGCAAATGCAGTGACAATGAAAAATAAATACACAACCCCAAGGCTTTTATTGAATGAAATAAATTTAAGTGATGCTGAATTTATTTTGGAATTAGTTAATACTCCTGAATGGATAAAATTTATAGGGAATAGAAATATCAACACTAATAAAAAAGCAGGGGAGTATGTCCAAAAGATAATTGATGACCCGGCTATTATTTATTGGATTGTAAGAACACGGGATAATGAAATTCCGATAGGTATTATAACTTTAATTAAGCGAGATTACTTAGACCATCATGATATAGGTTTCGCCTTTCTTTCGCAGTATACCAAACAAGGTTATGCTTACGAGGCGACGGCGGAAGTATTAAAGGATATAATAAAAGACTCCGCCCATTCCCGCATTCTTGCAACAACCGTAAAAGGAAATTCCAGGTCAATTAAACTTCTGGAAAAGTTAGGGTTTCAATTTGAAAATCAAATTCAGTATGAGAACGAAATGTTGCTTGTTTATTCTGTTTTAAGAAACAAACTAATATAATTAACCATGCTTGAACTTAGACCCATTTGCGAAAACTGTGGCAAGGACTTGCCCAATGACAGCAATGAAGCGATGATTTGCACTTTTGAATGTACCTTCTGTACAGAATGCGTTTCAAACATCTTGCGAAATGTTTGTCCGAATTGTGGAGGCGGTTTTGAAAAACGACCTACCCGGCCAGCCGAATGTGTAACTCCGGATTGCCTTAAAAATTTCCCGGCTAAGAAAGATAAAAAATTCCGCCCGGTTGTTCTTGAAAAATTCAAACCGCTTCAAGAGCATTATCACGATGTGGATCCAAGAAAGAGATGACGCAGCAAAATAAATGACAGTTTAGGCAAACCCTGCACATTGCTAAATTTAACCTATTATTCAATGTGGTTTGCTTTACGTCAAGAATAGGTTGCGCATGGTGTAAATAGATATCGTTGACGGATGAACTATTTATATTTTCGCACTATCAAATAACCCTTCCGGATGTTCAGGGCAGTTTACAATTTTATTTTACGATATAAAATTCTTCACGTCATTTTTTGGGTGTGGGTTACTATATCCTTTGCACACGAACTACAAGGCTACAGTAAAGACGACTTCCATATCAGCCTTGAGCTTGCAATTCTTACGGAGCTTTTTGCCATGGCGAGTGTGTATTTCACTATTTATTTCCTTGTCCCTCGTTATTTCAATAAGGAAAAATATTTTCAATTTGTTTGTCTAACATTGTTGACAATACTAATGACATCAGTAGTTCTTGCTTTTGCTGAAAATGCTTTTACTGTCTATGTCGCAAAAAAACACGTACCGAGTTTCTTCTATGTAAGAATAATAAGCAACTCATTTGACACTACAATTAAGACCGTAGCATTCGTGTCAATCTTTGCTGTTCAGAATAAAATTGAAACCGATGCCAAGAATAAAAAATTAGAGCGAGAGCAGCTGGAGGCGGAATTAAATTTTCTGAAAGCGCAGATTAACCCGCACTTTCTTTTTAATTCCATCAATAATATTTATGTGTTGATTGAAGAAGATAAAAAAACCGCCTCTGAAACATTGCTTCGCTTTTCCGAGCTGCTGCGGTACCAGCTTTATGAGTGCAGCGTTTCAAAAATGCCTTTGCAGAAGGAAACGGATTTCATTAAAAATTTTATTCAACTGGAAAAGCTGCGCCTTGGAGACCATATACAGGTCACTGATAATATGGAATCTGTTGCCGATTATTTTCAAATTGCCCCTTTTATTCTTTTGCCTTTTGTTGAAAATGCTTTCAAGCATGTTTCCCAGCATGAGCATGAGGCAAATTCAATCAGTATAGAATCGGGCATCCATGATGGGATTTTTCAGCTGGCGGTGCGAAATACATGCGAGGATGACCGTGGTGGAACAGTAAAACTGAACGGAGGAATAGGTTTACAAAATGTTAAGAGGAGATTGGAATTAATTTACCCCGGAAAATATCACCTCGATATAAAAAAGGAAAATAAAATTCACACCGTAAACTTAAAGTTGAATGTCTGATAAGCTAAATTGCATTGTTGTCGATGATGAGCCGTTGGCAAGAAAAGGGATTGAAAATTTTGTGAAGGAAATTCCCTTTCTTAATATGGTGGCAAGCTGTTCAAACCCGCTCTCGGTGATGGAACTGCTTTCAAAACAAAAAATAGATTTGATTTTTTTAGATGTGCAAATGCCGAAAATGACGGGGATAGAATTTTTGCGGACGGCTAAAAATCCTCCTCTTACTATCATTACTACGGCATTTCCAAACTATGCGCTCGAGGGCTATGAATTGGATGTTATTGATTATTTAATCAAGCCCATTTCATACGAGCGGTTTATGAAAGCCGTAAATAAAGCAAAGGAATATTTTGATGTTAAAGAGCAATCGTTGTCATCCGGCAACGATGAAATTGATTATTTCTTTATCAAGTGCGAAAAGCATTTTGAAAAAGTATTTCTCAATGAAATACTTTTTGTTGAAGCGTTGCAAAATTATGTCATGATACATACAGATAAGAAACGCCTTATTACGTACGTGACCTTGAAAACCGTAGAGGAGTACCTGCCGCAATCACAATTCATAAAAGTGAGCAAGTCTTACATTGTTCCCATACCAAAGATTGACAGCATTAGCGGTAACGAAATAAAAATTGGTTCTCATTCTATCCCCATCGGCAGAACCATGAAAGAGGAAGTGCTCAATACTCTTTTTAAAAACAAATTGCTAAAAAGGCAATAGCAGCGAGCTATAGGAAAGCACCATTACTAAAATTAGAAGGAATGTTAAAAGCCCAAAATTGTTTTTTCATATCTTCAAAAAGTTCAACTTTAAACAGCTTGGCTTAGGGGATTGACTGCTTCAAAAATTCTTTCGGTTGATGTGCTTGTTGAATTTGTATCCCGAAGATTTATACCAACGAAGCATAACTTTTAACGGGAATCGGAATTTGATTTTTCCGTTGCCCCTGCGTTTTCACTAACATCTCCAATTCAAATTCTAATTTTTCGAATATCCTTTCCGTATTTGTCAGAATTCTGATTACTTACGAAGAGTAGAGGCTGGATTCCGATAAGGATTTATGCTGACGGCTAATAAATTCTGCCGTTTACTAAAAACAACAAACAGTTCCACATGCATCGCCATACTTTTGATTCGAAATAAAAATTCTTAACAATTAAAAATATGACTAAAACAAAAATTACCCGTAGCCCCGAATTCCTTTCATGGCTTAATTCAGAAAATAAAAATGACAGATATGATTTCTCAGGTACATCATATTATCGCCGGAAACAAGCAGCAAAAAATAAAAAATTCTTTGCAGCTTCAATTGTTTTGATGATTGTAATCAGCAACTTCTTGGTGATTTCTCTTGTTTTCTATCAAGGAATTCGATGAAAAGTCTTCTGTTTCATTTTCAGGCAAGGATTAATATGTAACTACTAACTGCAAATGTCATTCGCTAAGTAAATAAGTCAATTACTCATTCATTTACCAACAACCGCAGCAAGGCAAATACTTTTGACATCATATTTAAAAAGATAATAATGAATCTCAAAAATTATAAATCATTATGAAAACAAAAATGCAAAACAAACTTCCATATGAATCTAAAGAAGAAATGCTGATGCAATTCAAAGAAGAAAAGCATCCTTTCCTCTCCGGGCTTTTACACTTGTTTAGTCTGAAGAAGAGCACTGATATTTTCGGGCATTTGCTTGCATGGGCGCTGCTGAGCTGCCTGCTGCTGGTTGTTTCAATATTTATTTTTTAAAACATGAAACAAATCATATACCATCCAGGCATGGCTATGAAAAGAAGAAAATTTTTTGTCACCGCTTCTGTTATTCTCCTGCTCACGATTAATTTCTTTTTACTCCATTCTTTTTTTATAAGGTGAAAAAATACCATACAAATATTTTGAAATCGTAAATAACAAACTCAAATGAAGAAAAAACTACTTTTAATAAAGGCCGGAACAATCATGAAGATGATTTCTATTCCCCTTTCATGTTCTGCGCAATTGATGACGAATAATACCGTAGCCATTACTATTACCGGTGGCGCGCAGTTAACAGTGAAAGGAGACATACAGAATAATGCTGGAACAACAATAGGTAACTCCGGAACCATTGACCTTAATGGTAACTGGATAAACAATTCAGGGAGCAGTGTTTTCGGAACATCGGCA
The DNA here is from genome assembly GCA_002215675.1 of Bacteroidetes bacterium 2013_40CM_41_45. Taxonomy (GTDB): domain Bacteria; phylum Bacteroidota; class Bacteroidia; order AKYH767-A; family 2013-40CM-41-45; genus 2013-40CM-41-45. The sequence continues at coordinate 210,124 of NGFH01000011.1, forward strand.
GGAACCGTTTTGATGAATGGGGCCAATCAAAATATTGATGGAAGCAATTCAACGGTATTTAATAATTTAACTATACAAGGAAGCGGAACGAAAACGCTTTTGCTCACCACCACCACAGGGGGTGCATATGTAACTCCTGCAGGCACTCTTGCCATGGAGTCTTCGGTTTTAGACCTCAATTCAAATACACTTTTCATTACCAATCCTAATTCAAGCGGAATAACATCCCTGGCGGGGTCTATAAAAAGTGAAATGGTAAATAACTCTTCCAAGGTGGATTGGGATATGCAGAATGCGCAGGGAGGACACATCGTTCCATTTTCAAATAATGCAGGAACAATTATTCCTTTCAAATATGAAGTCACTGATAATAATAACCACGGTCATGTTGTAATGTCAACATATGCAACTAATACATCCAACATTCCTTACCCAGTTTCTCCGAATATGGTTACCGATGTGAATACTCTGGGAGACGGCACTCCTTCCAACATGGTGCACAGGTTCTGGCAGGTTGATGTTCAAAATGCGGGAGTGTTTTCTGCCCTCACCTTTACATTTGACCCTGCAACGGAAGCTCCCGCCGGCCCGGGATTATTGCTTGCACAAAACTGGAACAATGCAAGCGCATGGAATTCTCCATCTGCATTCCAGAGCGCATTGGGCCCGGATTCCATTCAATTATTCAACAACGACAAATACGGAACATTCGGAATTGCCAAAGGTTTTTCTATTCTTCCTGTAACTCTTGTGAGCTTTTTTGCTGTACTCAATTCAGGGGAGGTTGATATTGCCTGGGCTACGGCTGCTGAAATCAATAACGATTATTTTACGGTGCAGCGCTCTGTTAACGGTAATGATTTTGAAACCGTAGCAGTAGTCGATGGCGCAGGCAACAGCACTGTGATGCTGAACTACAATGCAGTAGATAAAAATCCGTACTATGGAATTTCCTACTACCGCTTAAAGCAAACCGATTATGATGGCGCGACTTCGTATTCGCAAATAGTGATTATTAATAATTCAGTCACTTTGGCCACTGACGTAATGTTTTATCCAAACCCTATTACAGAGTATGCGCTCATTTCTGTTAATGCATCAATAAAGCATGCAGGCAATATAGATTTTGAATTATATGATGTAGCCGGAAAGAAAATTATGGGCACCCAGCTCATGCATTTGAATGCCTTGGCCGAAAATGTTTTCAGGTTTGAAAGAGGAAACCTCACACCGGGTACTTATTTCTTCCGCTTTATAAACAATGGGGAGAAAATGTCTGAAGGAAAATTAGTTGTGCAGTAATAGAACCGGTCGCTCATGTTATAAGTATAATTCCATTTTAATATTTGCCCTTTCGTAAAGTCCTTGCTCCAATTCAGCTTCTGCAAACCCGTATTTTTGATAAAGATGTATAGCTGATTTTAATTGTGTGTTTGAGTATAAAATAAGTTTTTGAATCCGTTTTTGTTTTGCAATTTTCAGACAATGTTCCAGTAACATTGTTCCTATTCCGTATCCTTGTGCGCTGCCGGTAACGGCCATTTTGCCCAATTCAAAAATTTGCTCCGTTTTTTTTAAAAGGGATGCTGTCCCGACAATCTTATTATTCCTTCTGGCGTAAAAGATAAAACCACCCTTATCAATAATTTGCTCTTTAGGATTTGCAAGAGAAATAACATCGCCTTTTTCAACGCGAAAATATTTTTCAAGCCACTCATAGTTGAGTGTTTTGATGGAATCTTTTAAATCATCTGTGTAATCGATTATTTCAATTCTATCCCTGTTCATGTTTGCAAAAGATGCCCGCCACGGAGAAAGCCAAAAGCATGGCAGGCAAGGGTGTCTCCTAGATTTTAATAATCTTTCGATTCATAAATCCGTTACCGGTATTTATCCTCACAAAGTAAACTCCAACAGAATATCCTTTCATATTAATCTGAACAGATTGCTTTCCTGATTTAGAAATTTCTTTCGTGTACATAATATTTCCAAGCATATCCAACAGCTCGACCTTGTTGTCAATTATTGAATTAGCATTTATAGAAACGGTAATAATATCACCCGATGGATTAGGGTAAACATTCATTTCGGATGTATTGCCTGCCGGTGCATCTATTCCGACATTAAGCATTGAAATATTTATGTTGTCGAGATAAAGATAATTACCATACTCACATTTGTTTTCAAAGCCGAACTGAACATCATTATATATAGTGAGAGCATTTAATTGTATGGTATCTGTATGCCATTCAGTCGCGGCGGGAACAAACCGGTTTGTAGTAGGCACTGCTGTTGCCAGCTGACTGCCGCCTTTCGTCCACAGCGTATGTTTTGTGATGGCGCAATCCGTAGTATAAAATATTATCAGCGTATCAGCATACCCGGGATATTCAGCATATGCATGGTCGAAATGCAAAACCGGCAGCTGGGTAACGGTGAGGTCATATGGAGGAGTCAACAACACATCCAGCGTGCCGAAGCTGTAATAATCATAGTTGTTTATTCTTGTGCAGTTCAAACTGTTTCCATAAGCGCCTACTCCTCCAACCTGTTCCCAGGTAATGCTGTAATCAGTATTGAGTAATTTCCAGTTAGCGGGAGGAAACCCGCTCGTTTCAAAGCCTTCGGCAAGAGGCCACGGTTGTGTAGACGGGAAAGCAACAGTGATGAAAGATGTCTGAACCACGGTATCTGTTCCCCAGATATTATAAGCAACCAGGGAAACAGGATAAACTCCGGGAGTATAGTAAGTAACAGAAGGATTTTGTTGTGATGAAATGGCCGGGATACCGCCGGGAAAATTCCAGTGCCATTGGGCAATAGAATTTGTGGAGTGGTCGGTGAAGACAATGGTCTCACCCGGGCAAACTGCAGTTCTGTCTGCCGTAAATGCAGCAACGGGAGGAACAGAAAGAGGAACATACAGGCCGGACTCCCACATTCCACGGCCGTAGGTAGCGGCCCTTATTTTTCCGGTAGGATAATTAATTTCCAGTTCATCAACAATCACATTTGGAAGCCCGTCAAAAAATGGCTGCCAGTTTGCGAGGGTGGTATCTCTGTAAAATACTCCTACATCTGTCCCGATATATAATCCATCGTAAGAATTGTTTTGGTAAAGAATGCAGTTCACCGGCAGGTTGGGAAGATTGCCGGAATAGTTAAACCAGTTAGCGCCTCCGTCATATGAGCCATACACTTTAACACCTCCGTAATATCCTGAAAAGCTTACCCACACCCTGTTAGGGTCGGTGTTGGAGATGGTGATATAAGTAAGGTAAGCCCATGGGAGCGGCAATCCTGCCGAGATATTATTCCAGGTTGTTCCGCCATCGGTAGTTACCCAAAGCGTATCATTTTTATTAACGTAAATAACATTGGAATTGCCGGGTGCTATATTGAACGATGATATATTTCCGTAATAATTAAAAGCAGAAATAGAATCCCACGTTGCGCCTGCATCGGTGCTTTTCCAGAGGTTAACATAGCCCGCATAAATAACTTGGTGATTATTGGGGTCTAACATATATGGAGTATCCCATGCACCGCCTCCATTGTTGGGGGGCGCAATTCCATAGTAAGATAATCCGCCATCAGTTGATTTATTCAACCCGCCTCCCTGTGATTCAGTATAGATGGTCTGAGAATTGGTCGGGTCAATCACACATTCAAAACCATCGGCACCCTGAATGTGCGTCCATACATTATTCACCATTTTGATACAGCCATTATCCTGCGCACCGGCCGCCATCAGGTTAGCATTTTGGGGAGTTCCGCCCAAGCGATAGAATTGAGTTATCTGCAGCCCTTTGCTTAGGTCTGTCCAGGTGTTGCCGAAGTCTGTGCTTTTAAACACACCGCCATCGCATCCCACAAACAGATTGTTTCCAAAGAAGCTCATGAAGTGTTGGTCGGCATGCACGTAGGGATAAATGCCCGAAGGATTATAACCCCAATGCGTAATGATATGCCATGCAACTCCTCCGTCATTCGATTGCCAGATATTTACTCCTCCTGCATAAATAGTATTTGCATCCGTAGGTGAAACTTCAATGGTGGTGCTGTACCAACTTTGTCCTCCTCCATCACTTCCATCGGGCGCCCATCCAAACAGGTTAGGAGTTGTAGAGCGGGTAACAAAAGACATTCCTGAATCAACGGAGGCATACAAACCATAGAAGCCACTGTTAGAAGCATCGCCCGCAACAAGATAAACGAGATTCGGATTCGTGGGAGCTACAGCAATTCCATACCGCTGAACATTATTGACAGATGGTAATCCGTTGGTGACGTTTATAAATGTCTCCCCACCGTCAGTGGACCTGTAAAATGAATTTCCGGCAGCATATATAACAGAACTGTTGCCCGGCTTAAATTCCATGTCTCTTACATAAATACTTGCTTTCATCATCCAGGTAACTCCTGCGTCAACAGACTTAAATATTCCATCTCCTGTAGAGGCAAATAATACCGAGCTGCTTCCCGGCAGGAACATCAGCTTGCGGATTATTTTTCCCTGGATGGCCTGGTATCCCATTCCTGTTGCCGTCCAGGTATTTCCGTAGTCGGTAGATTTAAGGATGCCGATGGAATAATTATCTCCTGCATCGCTGTCACCTGTTCCGATAAAAATTATAGAAGGATTATTCGGGTCGATAGCAATAGATGAAACGCCAACTACTGCGAGGTTGTCAGTTGTGCAGATATAATGCAGTCCTCCGTCAGCCGATTTCCAGAAGCCACCGGAAGGAGAGCCAACGTAAACCTTTAGTGAATCCGTAGGGTCTATAGCAACAACATTTATTCTACCAAGTCCGGGGTTATAGCTGTTCGTAAGCCAGCTAAACGGACCTAAAGGCACCCAGTTTCCACCTGACCGGTCGGCATTATTATCCTGGTGAATGTTTTGCTTATATTTCTGAAACTCCGTCCATGCTTTGTCTGCTGGAAGACGTTCTCCTTTTGGATACACGCGCGGCTCTGTAAAATATTCCCACCGCTTGAAAACACTGTAGCCGGCCTGTTCATCATTTTCTTCTTCGCCGGAAAGCAAATTTTGGTTTCGCGCAGATGCCTCTTTGCTTTTCCAATAATTATTAAATTCTTTTTGAACTGAATAGAAGTTGCTGTTTTTATCCTGCATCATCTTTACCCATTGCTGGGCAGATGCGTAGTTGACAAGGATTAAGATTATAAAAACAAAAAAGTAGATTTTTTTCATGTCCGTTTATTTGTTGCAACACAAATGTAATTAATAAAACAGCTTCGCTTGCCCGCATGGTGGAAAAGGAAAATTTTTCTATGCTGATTATTCTTTTTTGCGAAGTTTGCTTGAATTGGCGGCATCCTTGGAAACGAAATTAAAATCGGTTCTCACCTATTCCCACTGGCGGAAACATAAAAGAGGAAGTTCCAAATACTTTTTAAAAGCAATCTGAATATCAGTCTGTGATGTATTTTATTTCCTGATTTTGTAAAAATTTCTTTTTGTATTTGATGGTTGTGAGCGTGATTATTATTGCACCAACAACGGTTGGCGAAAGCCAGACCAGCAACGGAGGAAGAAAATTAATATTGACCACCAGAAAGGCGGTAACTGCGGCAATGTAAGCTGCACCAAAGCCCTGGAAATGAGAAAAAAGCCAGTGCTGTTTTTCTTTTGGCAGAATAAAAAAACGCCTCAGCCAATTGAATGAATACATAAGGCCAATGCTGCCGAAAACAATTCCGGTAAAACCAAAATAGTTTTTCTGAAAAACATTGTACAATCCCCAAACTAAAATTGAAATGTTAAAGATAGTGGGAATAACTCCGATGAGCCAGTCAACGGTTTTAGGCTTAATGGTTCCGGTAAATAATTTTTTCAGGTAAAGCGAGCGGTAACCGATTGCAACTAATTGGTAGCTGAAGAATGCAATCATGAGCAAAAAGGAATTTGGATGGGCCAATGAAAGATAAACGGCCGAAGCGCTTGATGCTGTCATTCCCCAAAAGAAAAATTTACCTGCGGTGCGATGTATCGGTGAGCCCTTTACGTTAAGCATAGCAATGAAACCCGCAGTAAGAGCTGTGCCGCCTCCCCCAATGTGAAGAATTAAAAAAACTGTAAAAAGTGTATTCAAGCAGTAATATTAAAAATATGATTCAGACGGTGAAGTTAGAAAATGAAACTGAAGGGTTACAGTTCCTGCTGAGTGGAAATTCTTGGCTTTGATTTCTCCTCGTATTCACTTACTTTTGATACCCCCAATTAAAAATCAATTAACATGACACCAAAAGAATTTGCAACCAAATGGTTCAGCGCTATTGACGCAAAGAACTACGATGCTTTAAAAAGCATGCTTAGCAGCAGCCATCGCTTCAGTAACCCGGCAACGCCGCAACCGCTTGGCGTTGATGAACACATTGGCATGATACAAGGAATGATGGGCGCTTTCACAGGCGCTCATACCATTGAACAACTCATCAGCGAAGGCGAATGGGTTGTTTGCCGCGGACGCTGGTCTGGAAAACATACAGGCGAATTCCAAGGCATTCCTGCTACAGGAAAGCCTGTCGATTTTACTATCACCGACATTATGCACGTTGTTGACGGCAAGCTGGTTGAAGAGTTTATGGAATGGAATGCCATGACTCTGATGACCCAGATTGGAGCAGTGCCGCAATTGGCATGAGAGGCTAAAGTTCAATGTTGAAATTCTAAGTTGGCGCTTATAAAAGAAGCGCTGTGATATTTTATTGAATTAACTATGCCATACAACGAAAAATTAGCTGACAGGACGAGAGAAATAATTTCGCCCGCGCATAAAAATGTAGAGGAGAAAAAAATGTTTGGCGGCTTATGCTTTATGGTCAATGATAAAATGTGTGTAGGTGTGGAGCAGGAACGCCTCCTGGTTCGCCTCGACCCTGCCCGTTATGATGAGGTGATGGAAAAAGAAGGATGCAAGCCAATGAACTTTACCGGAAAACCAATGAAGGGATTTGTATTTGTTGATGCTGATGTGTTGAAGACCAAAAAGCAGCTGGAATATTGGGTTGGCCTTGCCCTTGAATTTAACAAGCGGGCAAAAGCCTCAAGTAAGAAAAAGCCCGCTGCAGGGAAGGGAAGGAAAAAATAATTTTCAGGTTGGTGTCCGGTTTCCGGAAGTTCATTCGTTATAGAGGCATAAAACAATTAAACACTAACCTTTAAAAACAAAATCAAAATGGAAAAATTCTTGTATTTATTCAGAGGCGGCATGGCATCGGAGGAGGCCGCAAATGTTCCCCAGGAACACATGCAGAAATGGATGAAGTGGATGGAATCACTCGGACAAAAAGGAATTCTTGTTGGCGGTGAACCGCTTCAACCCACCGGCAAGCAAGTGAACGGCTCGAAGAAAACTGTCATCGATGGCCCTTTTGTTGAAGCGAAAGAACTGGTAGGTGGCTATCTTATAGTTAATGCAAAAGACATTAACCAGGCCGTTGAGATTTCAAAAGACTGCCCCATTTTTGAATTGGACGGAAAGCTTGAAGTGCGCCCCATTCAGAAAATGGAAGTATAATTTTAAAATATCATCAACATTAACTAAACATTCAAACAGTAACTCTTAAAAACAAAAATCACAATGGAAAAATTCATGTATTTATTCAGAGGCGGTGACAATCACGCCTATAATGCAAATGATTCAGAAGTTGCGGCTCAAAACATGCAGAGGTGGGTAAAGTGGATGGAATCACTCGGGCAAAAAGGAATTCTTGTTGACGGTGAACCGCTTCAGCCTACGGGCAAGCAGGTAAACGGCTCAAAGAAAACTATCATCGATGGCCCTTTCGTTGAAGCGAAGGAACTTGTTGGAGGTTACCTTATCGTAAATGCGAAAGACATTAACGATGCGGTTGAGATTTCAAAAGGATGTCCCATTTTTGATGAGAACGGAAAAGTGGAAGTCCGTCCGATTCAGAAAATGGAAATGTAATCCTGATGTCCCATCCGGGCAATTCAGAAGCATATAAAACAGTGGACCATCTTTTTCGCCACGAGGCGGGAAAGATGGTTTCTGCTTTAACACACCTGTTCGGCTTCCCCAACATTGAGCAGGCAGAAGATATTGTTCAGGATACTATTCTGAAAGCGCTTGAAATATGGAAGTGGGGAAAAATTCCGGAGAACCCGCAGGCGTGGCTTTACAAGACAGCAAAGAATAAAGCCATCGACATCATTCGCAGGGAAAAACTGAAATATAAAATCGAAAGTGAAATTGCAATCCTTCTCAAGTCAGAATATTCTCTTGCACCTAAAATAAATGAGATGTTTACAGAGGGAGAAATAAAAGACAGCCAGCTAAGGATGATGTTTGCCTGCTGCCATCCTTCCATTTCATCAGAAGCGCAAATTACGTTGATGCTGAAAACTCTTTGCGGGCTCAGCGTGCATGAAATAGCAAATGCTTTTCTCACCAATGAAGAAACGATAACCAAAAGGTTATACAGGACGAAGGAAAAAATCCGGGAAGAAAAAATTTCACTCGACTACCCGGGGGCTGATGTGATGCCTGCGCGCCTGGATGCCGTTCTCAAAACACTTTATCTTTTATTCAATGAAGGATACAGCTCTTCGCATCCTGAAAAGCTGATTCGCGAAGATTTGTGCGAGGAAGCCATACGTCTCGCCATTCTTCTTTCAGAAAATGTCAAAACCAATCAGTCGCACGTCAATGCACTGCTTGCTCTTATGTGCTATCATGCCTCGCGTTTCGATACCCGTCTTGACGACAGCGGACTAATCATTCTCCTGAAAGACCAGGACAGAATGCAGTGGAATAAATTTCTCATCCAAAAAGGAAATGAATACATGACACGGGCGGCAGAGGGGGAAATGGTTCATGAGTTTCATATTGAAGCAGCAATTTCATCTCTTCATGCTAACGCGGCATCATTTGAAGAGACAGATTGGAAATTAATTCTAACGCTTTACGATTCACTTTTGAATAGAACCAATAACCCGGTTGTCGCACTAAACCGCTGTCTTGTTCTTGGCGAACTGGAGGGCAGTGAAAAAGCTATTGAAGAGTTAAGAAAGATGAAGGAACTGTCTGAAAATTGCCACTACAATACTTCCCTAGGAGAAATGTACCTGAAAGCGGGAAATCAAACAGAAGCAAAAAAATATTTCGGCAAAGCGCTGACGCTCACTACTTCCAACGCAGAGACAGAACTCATCACAAGAAAAATGAGCATGTGCGAATAAAAAAATTCAGAGAATAAGAGATGCTCATCTTCTTTGAATTGCATCAGCAATTTATTTATTTATCGAATAGCAGCTATAATTATTGCTTATAAGTAACAAGCATCTTAAAGGGCTTGGAAAGAATCTGGTTTGAATTTGATGATGAATTACCGACAACAATATTTGCGGGCGTAATAAAGAAACTGAAATCGTACCCCGAATTATAAGTATAAGAATGATGAATAAAACTTCCTGCAGTATATTCAACCAACACATCCACCGAAAGAATTTTAGCGCTGTTCAACCCGTGAGCCACATTTACAGAACCGCCCTGTGAAGCTGCAGTGGTACCGGAGAATTCAATAGTTTTAATTGCCGGTGCATTGCTTCCGAGTTTTGTATAGCCGTTCACTTCTAATTGTGTGGAGGGAGTTGTAGTTCCGATACCTACATTACCACTTGCATCAATTCTCATTCTTTCAGTATCGTTGGTAGTTAATACAAAAGGAACACCTCCAATGCTTCCTGCATATACCTGGTTAGCCCAGCCGGGAGCAGTAGGATTTGCATAGCCAAAGTGCCCCATGTTTGCTCCCGCTGAAGAGGTAAATATGGTTCCTGAATAACCGGAAGCATTTTGGTTTCTGAAAACTGTTGTTGGAATACCCGCTGCATTATTTTCAACTTGCAATCTTACCCAGGGAGTGGTCGTCCCTATACCAACATCACCGTTTCCTTTAATGCGCATGTTTTCTGTGAACGCAGCGCTCGAACCATAACCAAAAGCGATATCATCAACAGGATTTGCAGAATGTATCTGAAAAAGATTTGACTGTATTCCCAAACCATAATGATTACCGGCTGCGCCCCATAAAGAAATTTTATCACCCACAGTACTACTAAAGCTTAAAGGATATGGCGGGTTGTTATTTGATATTCCAACATTACCGGTGGCATCAATGCGTACGCGTTCCTGGTCGTTGGTGGTGAGAACAAAAGGAATATTGCCAATGCTGCCTGCATACGCCAGGTTAGCCCAGCCCGAGGATGGATTACCATAACCGATGTGCGCCATGTTACCTGCCATTGAACCGAATATGGTTCCCGAATAACCGGCAGCGTTCTGGTTTCTAACATACGTTACCGGAACACCCGGGGCATTTGCTTCAACATGTAATCGCAGCCAGGGAGTGGTGGTTCCGATTCCGACATCTCCGTTTCGTGTGATTCTCATTTTTTCAGTTTGAGAACCGCCAGAAGTTTGGAACTGGATATTGCCTCGCATATTTCCGGGACTCACTGCACTATCAACTCCAAAAATCACTGCGCCCGTATTTGCAATTCCATTACCATCGTATGAACGACCAACAACCACTCCCGACCATTGTCCATTGGCAGAAGCTGTCGGTGCAGCTAACGTTCCACCTGATTGGTCGAGCACAAGCTGTCCCCACGACCCTTGTGCAACGTGTATTTCTACATCACTGTTCAATCCGTTTTCGTCTGCAATAGAAAGTTTTGCATACGGATATAATGGAGGGGTATTGTTTGAGCTGACATTAATTTTATTGTTTTGCTTTATGCGCATCACCTCACTGTTATTCGATTTGAAAACCACATCTTGGTTATCGGTTGTCCCCATAAAATTTGTTGCGGGTATAGTGCCTACATTGCCGGTTAGTCCCCATGCATTCACTGATGAACCGCTCGGTGCTTGCCATGATGCGAGCCCTGTCGCATCTGATACTAAAATTTTTCCGGCTCCTTGTGTGCCATCCGTTATTTTCATGCTTCCGTTTACCTCTAGCTTTGAGGTTGGCGTAATCGTACCTATCCCAACATTACCATTTCCTTTAATGCGCATATTTTCTGTGAACGCAGCACTTGAACCATAACCAAAAGCAATATCATCAACGAAGTTTGCAGAATGTATTTGAAAAAGATTTCCTTGTATGCCAAGACCATAGTGATTACCGGCCCCTCCCCATAGCGAGATTTTATCACCCACAGTACTGCTAAAGCTTAAAGGATATTGCGGGTTGTTATTTGATATTCCGACATTACCGATGGCATCAATGCGCACGCGTTCCTGGTCGTTGGTAGTGAGAACAAAAGGAATATTGGCAATGCTGCCTGCATACGCCTGGTTAGACCAGCCGGGAGAAGAGGGGTTACCATAACCTATGTGCGCCATGTTACCTGCCATGGAGCCAAATATGGTTCCTGAGTAACCGGCGGCGTTCTGGTTTCTAACATATGTTGCCGGGACCCCCGGGGCATTTGCTTCAACATGCAATCGCAGCCAGGGATTATTCGTGCCTATCCCTATATTTCCATTATTACTGATCCGCATTTTTTCTGAATTACCTCCTGCCGATGTTTGAAATTGAATATTGCCCGGAACATAACCCGAAGACACGATGCTATCTACACCAAAAATAATTGCAGAGTTATTCACATAATTCGCTCCGTCATAACCGCGGCCCACGACAACTCCTGTCCAGTCACCGTTTTGAACAGCCGTGGGAGCTAAATTTGTATTCCTTGATTTATCAAAAACAACCTGTGGATACCCTTTTACGTTTGGACCTCCACCTCCCGTTACAAATACTAAATCGCTTTTCGAGCCATTGCTGTCTGCAATTTCCACCCGCTCACTTCCTAAGGTCAGAAACGGAGCGGGAGTCCCGATTCGTGTCCGCTGGTTTTTTGAAATGGTGAGCGCCAGAATATTATTTGTCTTCATAACCAACTCCTGGTTGTCAGTGGTTCCTAAAAAATTTATTGCAGAATTCGTTCCTGCATTTCCTGTCAATCCCCAACCTGACGGAGCCGAAGGAGCTATGTAAATCCATGTCGTACCATCGTAATAATAAAATCCAATCGTACCATCAGCCTGGTATACTAACATTCCTGCAGCCGTTGCATCAGGAGCAGAAAACATGGCTGTGCGCTGTGCCTGCGTCATCCTGGGAGCAAGAAATCCTTTTGAAGTAGAAGTCAGATCTAATAACGCTTTTGCGTTAGGAGTCGGATTATTGACGCCAATATTTTGGGCGTGTGATGCAAAGCTTATAGATAAGAGCATCACTATAGACAAAATAATTCCGACTAAAGCATCCGGAAGATATTTGCCAAAAACATTACTCATTCTTTTTACGAGGTTGTGATTTTTGTAAAAACTTTTCATTTTTTTTATTTTTAAATTTTGATGAAGCAAAACTACTTTGCACATTTACCATAGAACTGCTTCACTTAGCCGATGACATAATTAGTTAGTGAACTGCGGGTTTCCTTAGTGAAGATTTTAGCAGCAAAAATTAAATTAGAGTTGTAGCCGCATAAAAAAAGGGACGTACTCTACACATCCCCTTTTCCTGCATTAGTAATTTTTTCACGCTACCAGTTTCCTGTTTGCTGCCTGGAGCATAGTGCCTGAAAGCAATACATAACATGTAATCCACGCTTGTTTTGTTTCCTCAGTCCATGCGCTTTGCAAGCCTTGTTCCAATGTCCACAATAAAGCTGCGCCCACTTTTTCATAATGGTCTGCCTTTACCCCATATTGCACGTGACGAAGTGCAAGCGCATTAATTTCATCGAGAAGCGTTTCCAACTTATCCAGCTTACTTATTACACAGTTCAGCATAGCCAGCAATTTATTTGATTGCTCGGGAATGCTTGTGCGCTGAAAGAGTGATTTGGTTTCCGGTGCAATTTCGAAAAGACGATTGTAAAAAAGAGGCCCTACTTGTTCAGCAAGAGGGGCGACCATTGCCCAGGTAGTTTTTACGATTTCAATTTGCTTTGATGTCATTCCGACATCTTGTTTTTGAATTTTGTTTTCCATTTTGGGTTTGGATTATTTGTTTAAATAAATAAGACTTAAGGTTATCAGTAGAAGTGAATTGATAATTAGCTATGATAAACAATGTGCCCATTCTCTTTTTATTGTTGTTTCCATTTTCGTTTTTTTATGTTTTGCTTGAAAAGTTATTTTGGTTCCTTAGCCATTTGATTCAATAATCAACATGATTAGAACTATGATCGCTAGAAAAGACATCACTATATATAGAAGAAAAAGTTTGGAAATATTTCTTTTCACCGCATCAATGGGTTTTTGTTTTTAAATCAACGATGCAAACGTAAAGGGGGGCGATACCCGGTTTTTAATTCACTTAGCGGATGACGGAATTAATTAGCCAATGACAAAAAACATTAGCTGAATATGCAAGCAGGTAAATGTTCCTGCTGAAAAATGCCTATAAAAAAATAAAAGTTATTTCCCGTTCTGGGCTTCAATCATTAAGCCGGAAATAAAGCGGTATGTGTTTTTCCATGCCGATTCGGTTTCCTTGTTCCATTGCTTGCCGAGATTCTTTTGCAATGACCACAGCAATGTATCGCCTATGAGCTTATAATGTTCCGGTTTGGCGCCATAGCCCGAATGCCGCTGGGCAAGTTTTTTTATTTCATCACGAAGGTCATTCTCCTTGTCGAGACGATGAACAAAATAAGAAAGCATAAACATAAGTTTCATGGCCTGGTCCTTCGGGTTGGTTTTGAAAAGCGGTTTCAGTTCGGGGGAAGTTTCAAAAAGATGCTCATAAAATTGAATACCCATTTCCTGCGAAACCGGTGCAATTAAATCCCAGGTATTCCTGACAAGGGTGATTTCTTTTTCCGAAAGCATGAATCAAAAATACAAATATTTATTTTTAATGAGAGAATCAGAACTTCGGAAACATATCAAAGAATTCCTCTCTCCGTGAACGGGAAATAGTAACCTGAGTGCCATCATTCATAATTACATAGCCTCCGTCTCCGCGAACAAATTTCTTAATATGATTAATGTTGATGAGAAATGAGTTATGGACCCGGAAGAAATCCTTACCCGAAAGTGTTTCGTCAATATCCTTCAATGTTTTTGCAACCAGCATCTTCCCTTTATTGGCAAGCACAACATTCGTATAATTACTTTCGGCCTGGCAATACATAATGTCTTTAGTCTCCACGAAAATCATCCCGTCATTGGTGGTAAGAGCAATTCGCTGAACGGGTTGTGAAATATTTTTTATGTTTTGCAACAACAAGTCTAACTGCGCTTTTTCAGGAGCTGCCTTTTTATCTTCAATTTTTTTTATGGTGACTTTTAAATCGTCCGGGTCAACAGGTTTAAGCAGGTAATTAAGGGCGCTGTAACGAAATGCTTTTATTGCAAACTTGTTATATGCAGTAGTAAAAACGACATCAAAGAAAAGCTTGTCAAATTTTTCGAGCATATCGAACCCGTTCATTTTAGGCATTTCAATATCAAGAAAAACAACATCCGGTTTATACTGGTTAATGGCAGCAATTCCCTTCTCACCTGAATCGCACATTGCATCAATAACCACATTCGGGCAGTATGTTTTCAGAAGCCATTCCAGCATCTCAATGCAGTTAACTTCGTCATCGACTATTACGCAGTGGACCATAGAGCCTTTTAATTTTCGGAAACAGGAATCTTTATAATAATTTTCGTTCCGCAACCTGTTCCCTTTTCATTTTTCAAATCTACTATTTCAAGAGAAGATTTTTCGGCAGCATGTTCATTCAGCATGGCAAGCCGTTCCTCGGTTAATTTCAATCCCAGTGATTTCCGTATCGTCTCATTTTTACTTTTCAATTCTTTGGCGCGCGCGCGCCCTACACCATCATCTTCAACAACAATCTGCAATAATCCATTCCTGCGGCTCACCTGAACTGAAAGTTTCCCAGCAGTTTCTTTATTCAGCAATCCATGCCAGATAGCATTCTCAACATATGGCTGAATGATGAGAGGAGGTATTTCAATACTTTCCGCATTTACTTCTGCATCAACAATAACTTCATAGTTGAACTTATTCTCGAAACGTATGGATTCCATTTCTATATACAATTGCAATGCTTCCAGCTCATTGGATAAAATTACATTCTTGCTTTGTGAATTATCAAGTATAAGCCGGATAAGTTTTGCAAATTTGGTAAGATATAATGAAGCAGTCTTGGTATCGCTCTTTACTATATACCGGTTGATAGAATTAAGGCAGTTGAAAATAAAATGCGGATTCATCTGCGCACGCAGCGCACGCATTTCTACTTCTGCAATTTTTTTATTCAACTCCGTTTTGATTCGCTCTGCTTTTCGTATTTGTTTTATCCTGAATAAGTACATGCCATAAATCAAAAGAGAAACCAGTGCGCTGACCAGTAAAATAAACCATGCCTTTTTCCAGTAGGGCGGCTCAATATGCATAGGAACCACAAGTTCTTTGCTCCAGATTCCGTCTGCGTTTTGGGATTTTACTTTAAATAGATAATCGCCTCCGTTAAGGTTAGTGTAACTTGCATAGCGCCTGCTGCCGCAATAAATCCAGTCGTTATCGAAATTTTCAAGCATGTAAGCATAGCGGGATTTTTCAGGGTCTGAAAAATTAACAGAGGTAAAATCAAAGGAGAAAAAATTGTCGCTATATGATAACTTGATTGGCTGGTCCGCCTGCAACAGCTTTTCTTTGTCAAAAATTTTAAAAGATTTTATAGCGATAGCGGGAGCGCTTCTTTTGCGCTTGATGGATGAAGGATAAAAATGAAAATAACCTCCATAAGCCCCCATAAAAATTTCTCCGTCATCAGATTTAAAAAGTGAGAGAGAATAATATTCGTTCTTTAATCCATCCTTGCTCGTATAATAACGGACCCGGTTCTCTGAAACATTTAATAAGCCTAATCCTGCCGAAGAGGTGAACCATATATTTCCATTTGCATCGCTGATAATGTCACCGAGATTTTCCGCTGATAACCCGTTTAAGGAATTTATGTTTGAAAACTTTATTTTCCCTGAATTATATTCTATCCTGCTAAGCCCTCCATAGGAGGCTATCCACACATTTCTTTTTTGGTCAGAAGCCAGGCCCGTTATGATATCATTTGACGGAGATGACGTGTCATGGTCATTATGCAGATAATTTTCGAATGTGCCGGTCGAGCTCAAATAGCGGCTGATGCCTTTTACTGCACTGGCAAACCATATGTTGTTCTGCCTGTCTTCAGCAGCCGCATTTATATAATAACTGCAAATCGAATGCGGGTCGCTATCGGAATGATTGAAATGAGAATATGTAAATGTTCCGGGGTCGAGTTTATACACTCCGCGACGCAGAGTGGTAATCCAGAGCATCCCGTTATGGTCCTCCATCATCCTGTAGAAATAAGGAGCACGGTTATACGAAGTGTCAGCAGGCGGCTGAGGAATATTAACCAACTTTTTTTTCTCTATATCATATTGATAAATAAAATCGCGGGTCGAAATCCAAATAACTCCATTGCGGGCTTTCATAATAAAACTTACAACCAGCGGAGATTCTTCGAATGGATTAACCTGAAAAGATAACCGTTGGTGGGCTCCTGTCCGTTCATCAATCACGTGCAAGCCATCAGCAAAGGACGTACCCACAAATAAAAGATGGTTTACAGTGTCTTTATAAAAACAATCAACACCATAAAATTTTCCGTTAGCAGATTTGGAAACAGGAAACTCAGTGTATGAAAAAAGATTTGCGTCCGAATACATTAAGCTGATGCCCTTATCATGAGCAAACCAGGCATTACCGCCCCGGTCAATGTATATGCGTGTGTATATAGAAGGGCTATTTTTTATTTCCTGCTCCTGGGCATTAAAATAAAATTTTTCGTCTTTAATATTGAAGACTCCGAGTCCTCTATCAGAAGTGGCAATCCATAATTCTTGCGGGCTTTTAAATTGAACAGCAAAAATAATATTGTGGGTTACCGAGGTCGGGTCTTTCAACTCATACTTAAAATTTTTCCATTTGCCTGATTTCCTGTTGTAATTTGTAAGGCCTCCTCCCCATGCACCCAGCCATAGCGAATTATCTTTTCCGGGAGTTAAAGCGCCATACAAATCATCCCGCCAGTGGTTCGGAACAATGGGCTTGTTTTCTATTCTTGTGAAAAGTTTTTTTTGTACATCAAAAGTATATAAGCCATTGTGTGTAGTCAGCCATAGCAATCCATTCTCATCTTCCCAAATACCATAAATGGAATTATATTTTTTTTGTGTTTCAACAGGATACCCCGGATGAATGCCCGGTAACTGGGGAAAGTGAATAAACGAATTTGTTTTTCTATCGAACAATGACAATGCATGCAGCCCAATAGTTACCCAAAGATTATTTTTTCGGTCTACATACAAAACGCCTACACCACCCGCGGGCAAGCTGGCGGGATTGTTATCATCATGTTTGTAAGAAACAAATTTTCCTGTTGCCGGATTGAAGCAGCTTATTCCTTCCGTATTATGCCCTATCCACAGGCAATTATTTTGGTCTTCCACAATGCAACTGATTCCATTACTTAAAATGGAAGTCGTATCATGCGGAATTTTTTTGTATACATCAAATGAGTAGCCGTCATATCGATTCAATCCGTTGACAGTTCCAATCCATATATAGCCATTATGGTCCTGGAAAAAACAAGAGGCCTGGTTGCTGGAAAGGCCATTAGTCTCATTCAGGCTTACAGGATGAAAATCCGGAAATTGCGCGTAAGAATATTGCCGCCCCGCATGACACAAAATAAATAACGTACACAGGAAATATGTTTTAATAAATCTGAGTTTCAACTTGCGGAGATATTTATAATACCGCAATAAAATTACGCTTAAAACTTAAAAAAGCTAAAGCGCCTGAGCGGCTGGCAGTTTTGCTGAGTTAATGACGTATTTATTGAGCCCATGACCGGTTAACTGAGTGAATAACAGAATACTTTTAACGCTTTTGAAACAAATAATGCCTTATAATTTTTGATTTACAAGACATTATTTATTTAGCAGCTCCTATAGGGTTCCCTGCCTGCCTGCCTGCTTGACGCAGTCACGCAGGCAGGGAACCCCTTTATTAGATACTTCTTAAAAATTTTTTCCCTGCAGCCGACTTCAGATATTTCTCTCTTTTTCTTGCTTCAGCATAGTCGATATGAGATTCCATATAAAATATTCTCCAAGGCATAAATGCTTTTGTATACCAATTTTTACCTGAATTATGTTCTTTCAATCTCCTTTCAGGATTTTCAGAAATACCCCACATAAATTTCAGCATTAACAGAATTCCTTAAAGCGTATACCAACACTGACATTGCAGCTCCTATAGGAATCGAACCTATATCTTGAGTTCCGGAAACTCACATTCTATCCGTTGAACTAAGGAGCCGTTGCGAAAATAGCTGTCTGACAGAGAAACTCGTCAAATGTTAAGCAAAAAATCGTTCTCATTGTGATTCCGTAACGGCTCACAACATAATTAATAACTTATCAACTTTATCATTTTTTCATCTCACTTTGTCTTATACATTTGCGCGCAAATAGCATAGGAATATCTTAATTTTTCGCTCATAATTTTGGCTATCTTTAACAAACACAGAACATGGGTGCAGCCTCAATGATTGTTTTAATTATTTCAGCAATAGTGTTTGCTGCAGGAGGAATTATAACCTCAAAAATTCTGGTTATGGGTATTAAAAACCCTGTAAAAAGCCAGCCATATGAGTGCGGGGTTGAAACTATAGGTAATACATGGGTTCAATTTAATGTCGGATACTACTTGTTTGCTCTTATATTTTTAATTTTTGATGTGGAGATTGTATTTCTTTATCCATGGGCTGTAGTTGTAAAAAGCATTGGATGGACGGCGTTACTTGAAATCATGATTTTTCTTTTCATCCTTTTCCTCGGGTTCCTTTATGCACACAAAAAAGGAGCATTGAAATGGGTGTGAAAAAAATTGATAATTGATAATTGATAATTGATAATTGATAATTGATAGTTGATAATTAGATAGATAGATGTTTGGATTAGGTAAGAAAAAAGAGAAGCCCGACCCGTTTCCGGGTCAAAGGCTTGAAACAGCCGGAGGAGGCATTTTAATCAGCCAGCTTGATGATGTGGTGAATTGGGCACGTTCCAATTCCCTTTGGCCTTTAGTTTTCGGAACCAGTTGCTGCGCTATTGAAATGATGAGCACGGCAGGAGCAAAATACGATTGGAGCCGGTTTGGTTGGGAGGTGGCACGTGCTACTCCCCGCCAAGCGGATGTTATTATTATAGCGGGAACTATTGTCAACAAAATGGCTCCCGTTCTTAAGCGCTTATACGATCAGATGGCAGACCCGAAATATGTTATTGCTATGGGTGCTTGCGCTACCAGTGGCGGCCCGTTTTTTTACAATACATATTCTGTTGTAAAAGGTGCCGACCATGTTATTCCGGTCGATGTTTACATAGCAGGTTGTCCACCGCGCCCTGAAGCGCTGATGCATGCCATGCTCACCCTTCAGAAAAAAATTAAGAGCGGTGCGCCAAGAGAAAAAATTCAAATCGCAGAATGGAACGCCGCATAAATAATAAAGCAAGACAGTGACGAACGAAGAATTAAAAGCAAAATTAACGGGCATTAATAGTGCGCTTACTTTCGAAGAAGGGGGTCAATGGCTCAATGTAAATGTTGAGCCGAAGGATTGGCTGCCGTTTGCAAAAGAGCTTCGCGAAAATCCCGAGTTGAATTTTGATTATATGTTTTGCCTGACTTGTGTAGATTGGAAAACCCATCTAGGCATGGTGTATCATCTCAATTCAAAAAATCTTAAGCATATTATTGTAGTAAAATCAAAGCTTGACAGGAATAACCCGGAAATAGAAACCATATCACATATCTGGCGCACGGCAGAATTTCATGAGCGGGAAGTATATGATTTGTTTGGAGTAACATTCCTGCATCACCCCGACCTAAGAAGATTATTATTGACTGATGAATGGGTTGGCTGGCCTCTTCGTAAGGACTACGAAGACCCGGTTAACATGATAAAGTTATGATTTTCGGATTTCGGATTTTAAATTCGCAATCAACAATCCGCAGTCCGCAATAAAAAAATAAATGTTTGAAGAAGTAGCAACCACAGAGCAAGGCGACCTCGTCATAAACGTGGGGCCGCAGCATCCTTCTACACATGGTGTGCTGCATCTTATTATTACGCTTCGTGGCGAAACCATTATGAAGATTGAGCCGCACCTTGGCTACATTCATCGGTCTATAGAAAAGATGTGCGAGGGTTTAACGTACCGCCAGTTTGTGTATGTGACCAGCAAGATGGATTATCTCTCATCTCACATCAACAATCACGGATGCGTACTGTGTGTTGAGAAAGGACTTCAGCTTGAAGTTACTCCTCGCGCGCAGGTAATTCGCGTACTGATGGACGAACTAACCCGCATTGCATCGCATTGCCTGTGGTGGGGTGCGCTGGGAATGGACGTAGGTGCATTGACTCCGTTCTTTCATGCTTTCCGCGAGCGCGAAATGATAAACGTTATTATGGAAGAAACCTGCGGAACTCGCCTTACCATGAATTACATGGTGCCGGGCGGAGTGATGGCAGACCTTCATTCTAATTTTCAGAAAAGGGTAAAGCAGTTTATCAAGGACTTCAAGCCAAAACTTATTGAATACGATGACCTTCTTACCAATAACTCTATATTCATAGAGCGAATGAAAGGTGTTGGAATTCTTTCGAAAGATGATGCCGTTTCATACGGCTGCACAGGGCCAACGGCAAGAGGCAGCGGAGTAAGCTGCGATATAAGAAAATGGTATCCATACGAGATATATGATAAGCTGAATTTTGAAGAAGTTCTTGAAACAGAAGGAGATAGTTATTCAAGGTATATGGTACGTGTCAGGGAATTCCGCCAATCTCTTTCTATACTGGAGCAATTAATAGATAATATTCCTGAAGGTGATTTCCAGACAAAAACCAAAGCAGTACTGAAATTGCCGAAGGGAGAATTTTATTCCAAGGTAGAAACAGCGCGCGGAGAATTCGGAGTGTACATTGTAGCCGAAGGCGCAACCAATCCTTACAGGATTAAATTCCGTTCACCCGGTTTCTCCAACCTTTCAGCGCTCGACCATATTGCACGCGGGCAAAAAATTGCCGACATGATTGCCATCATGGGCTCATTAGATTTTGTAATACCGGATATAGATAGATGAAAAATTGCGAATTGCGGATTGTTGATTGCGGATTTAAATCCGAAATAAAAAATGTGGAGTTTAAGTAGCATAACAGATATAGTTCAAACGTGGTTGGGCAGTACGTTCAATCCAACGATTGCATTGCTGCTGCAATTTGTCATGGCAGGGCTGTTGGTGATTACGTTGTTTGCTGTTCTTGGGCTGGTGCTTGTATTTATGGAAAGAAAAGTTTCCGCATATATGCAGGTACGGATTGGACCAAACCGCGTAGGTCCGAGAGGTTACCTGCAAACAGCTGCCGATACGTTGAAGCTTTTGATGAAAGAAGGACTGGTACCTGCAGGAGCCGATAAATTCCTTTTTAATCTTGCCCCGTATGTTGTAATGATTTCTGCAATGCTGTTAATGGCTCCGATTGCATTTGCAAAAGATTTCCAGATGTGGGATTTAAATATAGGAGTGCTATATGTTTCTTCTGTATCTTCTATTGCTGTAATAGGAATACTGATGGCAGGATGGAGCAGCAACAATAAATATTCGCTGCTTGGTGCGATGAGAAGCGGTGCGCAGATTGTAAGCTATGAATTATCAGCAGGGCTTTCCATTATTTCCATTGTAATTCTGGTGGGCAGCTTAAAAATTTCAGACATCATTGCTTCGCAGCAGGACGGGTGGTGGATTTTTAAAGGACACATTCCCGCCATCATTGCATTTGTAATTTTTCTCATCGCAGTGACTGCAGAAACCAACCGCGCTCCGTTCGATTTGGCAGAAGCAGAATCAGAACTCACTGCAGGGTTTCACACTGAGTATTCCGGAATGAGGTTTGCGTTATTCTTCCTTGCAGAATATGCTAACATATTTATTGTCTGCGCCATTGGCGCAACATTATTCCTCGGAGGATGGATGCCGTTTCATATCGGGAATCTGCAGGCGTTTAACCACATCATGGATTATATACCATCATCAATATGGTTTTTCGGAAAAACATTTTTCCTCATATTTGTCATCATGTGGTTCCGCTGGACATTTCCGCGCCTTCGCATCGACCAGCTTCTGAATCTTGAATGGAAATATTTACTGCCGATAAGCATGTTCAATGTTTTACTTGTTACCATAATGGCAATAATGAAATGGCACTTCTAAATGATTGTGGATTTCGGATTTAAAATTTCGAATTGAAATGAACCCTGAAGAATTAAAAAAGAGAACTAAACAGTTTGCACTTAGGGCGATTAAGCTGTTTAATAGTTTGCCAAAGAAGAAGGATGCAGAAGTTTTAGGGATTCAATTGCTCCTTGCATCCACTTCGGTTGGTGCAAATTACAGGGCTGCATGTAGAGCTAGGTCGCAAGCTGATTTTATTTCTAAAATCACTATTGTAGAGGAAGAATCTGATGAATCAGCATATTGGATAGAATTATTAGGTGAATCCGGAATCGTAAAAAAGAAGCTGTTGGAAAATTTGTTGATAGAAGCAAATGAGTTGACAGCTATATTTACTTCTTCAGGAAGAACTGCTAAATCGAAAATAAATTCGCAATTTAAAATTCGCAATACGCAATTAATATAATGTTTTTAAAGGAATATTTTAAAACGATTTTTGGTACAGTTAAGTCACTGCTCACCGGCATGAGGCGGACGGGATATTACTTTACACATGGGAAGGAAATTATTACGCAGGAATATCCCAATGAGTACCCGGTGCTTGCTGACAGGTTTCGCGGGGAAGTGGTAATGATTCATGATGAAAAGAACGAGCATCGCTGCACCGGTTGTTCTGCGTGTGAAATATCATGCCCTAACGGAACCATAAAAATTATCAGCAAGTTTGAGACAGGTCCTGACGGTAAAAAGAAAAAGGCCATCGATAAGTTTGTGTACCATCTTGAGTTGTGTACATTCTGCAATCTATGTATTGAAGCATGTCCGACTTCAGCAATTAAAATGGACCAGGCATTTGAGCACAGTGTTTTTGACCGCAGTCGTTTGACGAAGGTGTTGAATAAGCCCGGTTCTAAAATTATGGAGGGGGTAGAATGATTTCGAATTTCGAATTGTTGATTGCCGATTTATTTTTTTCAATTCGCAATTTAAAATCCGAAATCCGCAATTGATAAAAGAATTATGGAGGCTAAAGAAATAATATTCTACCTGCTGGCAGCCCTTACGCTGGGCAGCGGCCTGCTGGCGGTTACTGCCCGAAAAATTTTCCGCGCTGCCATATTTCTTCTGTTCTCTCTTATCGGTATTGCGGGATTTTATTTCTGGCTTCAATATGAATTTATTGCGGCTGTGCAGATTGTGGTTTATGTGGGAGGAATTGTAGTGCTTATCATCTTTTCTATTTTTCTTACGCAGCAGGCAGGAACAGATTTACCGAATCCTCCTTTAAGGAGAATAATTTTCTCTGCGCTGGCTGCTTTATTCGGTTTGATTTTTTCGTGGATGCTGATAAGCCAGCATCCCTTTAAGCCGGGCGCTGAATCTCCCGTGGCAGTATCGGTTGCCAACATCGGCAGTATGATGCTTAATGTGAATGATACCGGTTATGCATTGCCGTTCGAGTTGGTGAGCATTCTTCTGCTTGCGGCTATGGTTGGCTGTATTGTAATTGCAATTAAATCAAGAACAGAAACCGCAAACTGATATATGGAGCAAATCGGACTACAGCATATTCTTTTTGTCAGCATTTCACTTTTCTTCATCGGTGTTTACGGATTTCTGACCCGGAGAAATCTCATCACCATGCTTATGTCAGTTGAATTAATTCTGAATAGTGTTAACTTAAATTTTATTGCATTTAATAAATATCTCTGGGCCGGAAGACTTGATGGAGTTTTCTTTGCCATATTTATTATAGCCATTGCAGCGTGCGAAGCGGCTGTGGCAATTGCTATTATTATCAACCTGTACCGCAGTCATAAATCAATAGACGTTGAATCAGCTGCTGAAATGAAATACTGATAAGAAATGCTTGACGCAACCTACATAGCCCTGATTCCTTTACTGCCATTAGCAAGCTTTGTTATTCTCGGTTTGTTTGGCAGGAAATATTTTAAGAATTTTTCCGGAATAATCGGAACCACTTCTCTCTTTGTTTCAGCGTTGCTTTCTCTTGTTACAGCTTACCAGTACTTTTTTGTTTCGGGAAAATTGGACGGAGTGTACCAGAAAATTATCGCACTTAAATATACGTGGCTGCAATTTTCCCCGAATGTTTCCATAGACATGGGAATTCTCCTCGACCCCATTTCAGTGATGATGCTGGTCGTGGTCACTTTTGTCTCTCTCATGGTTCACATATACAGTTTGGGTTATATGAAAGGGGAGGAGCGCTTCCCAACCTTCTATGCATTCCTCGCGCTGTTTACATTCTCTATGCTTGGACTGGTAGTGTCATCAAATATTTTCCAGATTTATATTTTCTGGGAACTGGTAGGCGTATCATCGTATTTGCTCATCGGTTATTATTATGACCGGCCTTCAGCAGTTGCAGCATCTAAAAAAGCATTCATTGTAACTCGCTTTGCCGACCTCGGATTTCTCATTGGCATACTTATTTTATCTTTCTATGCAGGCACTCTTGATTTCAATACACTCATTGAACGTCTGACAAATTTTGAATCGAGCCAGCTAAAAGAAATTGCTACAGCTTCTTTCCTTGGCATCTCTGCACTTACATGGGGACTGGTACTGGTATTTATTGGGGGTGCAGGTAAGAGCGCTATGTTTCCGTTGCACATCTGGCTGCCCGATGCCATGGAAGGCCCGACACCTGTGTCGGCATTGATTCATGCTGCGACTATGGTTGTTGCGGGAGTATATTTAGTTGCGAGATTATTCCCAGTCTTTGCTCTTTCATGTCCGGCTGCGCTGGAAGTGGTTGCTTATGTGGGAGTGCTTTCTGCTTTGCTGGCTGCGCTCATTGCATGTACGCAGACGGATATCAAACGTGTGCTTGCATATTCAACCATGTCTCAAATCGGGTACATGATGTTTGCGCTTGGTGTTTCAGGATATTATGGCGAAGATGGGACCGGTTATATGGCTTCCATGTTCCATCTGTTTACGCATGCGTTCTTCAAAGCGCTTCTGTTTCTTGGCGCGGGCGCTGTGATTCACTTTGTTCATACTAATGAGATGACAGAAATGGGCGGTCTGCGGAAATATTTACCTATCACACACATTACATTTCTTATTGCCTGTCTTGCAATTGCAGGTGTTCCGCCCTTTGCAGGATTTTTCAGCAAGGAAGAAATTCTCGTTGCAGCGCAGCATCACAACCAACTGATTTATTGGATTGCGTTAATAACTGCCGGACTTACAGCATTCTATATGTTCCGTCTCTACTTTTCTATCTTCTGGAATAAAGAACACCATCCGCACGGTGAACATCACGGAGAAGGTCCCGCAACGATGATGATTCCTTTAATCATTCTTGGAATCGGAGCAGCGCTTGCTGGCTTTGTTCCATTCAATAAGCTGGTAACTGCAACAGGGAGCATACTTGAAACTGAATTCCACTTGAACGCTACCACTATAATGGCTGTATCTGTTGGATTGGCGGGTATCCTGATTGCGATGCGCCTCTACAAAACACAAAATGATTTACCGGAAAGAATTTCTTCCTCACTTAAAGGATTATACCGTGCATCATACCGCAAATTTTACATAGACGAAATTTATTTATTCGTAACCAAGAAAATTATTTTCAATCTCATTGGCCGGCCTGCAGCATGGATTGACAGAAATATCGTGGATGGATTTATGAACCTGCTGGGCAGTTCTTCGCAAACCATTTCCGAGGAAATAAGTGTAATGCAATCAGGAAGAGTGCAGCAGTACGCTGCCTATTTCTTTGCCGGTGCAATGGGATTGGCGCTTTTATTTATTTACATCTGGACAAAATAACGAATGAATCTTTCTTTGCTCCTGTTTCTTCCGTTGCTTACCGCCATAGGCGTTTTGCTTTCGCGTAATGCGCAGCAAGTGAAAACAATTTCTCTTGTGGGTGCAGTAATTCAGTTTGTGTTCGCAATGATACTGTTATTCACATACCGGGCAGAACGTATAGCTGGCAATACGGAGCAGATGTTGTTTACACAGCGGTACGAGTGGTTTTCTCCTCTCAACATACAATATTTTATTGGAGTGGACGGAATTTCTGTTGCCATGATTATTCTTACTGCTTTTGTCGTGCTTGCAGGCGTTTTGGTTTCATGGAACATTGAAAAGATGACCAAGGAATTTTATTTCCTGCTTATTCTTCTTTCACTCGGTGCGTATGGGTTTTTTATTTCACTTGATTTATTCACACTCTTCTTCTTCCTCGAAATTGCAGTCATACCTAAATATCTTCTCATCGGTATCTGGGGAAGCGGTAAAAAAGAATATAGCGCTAACAAGCTTGCCTTAATGCTTATGGGTGGTTCGGCTTTGGTTCTTGTGGGTTTGCTGGGAGTTTATTTTATGTCCGGAATACACTCGTTCGATTTGTTGAAACTTTCTCAAGTACATATACCGCTGGAAATCCAGAAAATATTTTTCCCGTTCATGTTTATCGGCTTTGGAGTGTTCACCGCTATTTTTCCTTTTCACACCTGGGTGCCTGACGGACACTCTTCTGCGCCCACAGCAGGTTCAATGTTTCTTGCCGGCATCTCCATGAAGCTGGGAGGATATGGCTGCTTGCGGGTTGCTACATATCTCATGCCTGAAGCGGCTCACTATTATTCACCTGTTATTATCATTCTCGCATCTATAGCAATTCTTTACGGAGCATTTGCCACTATGATGCAGACCGATTTAAAATATATCAACGCATATTCATCGGTAAGTCACTGTGGATTTGTGCTTCTGGGTATCGGTATGCTGACCAAAATAGCAATCACCGGTGCGGTAATGCAGATGGTATCTCACGGGCTAATGACAGCCCTCTTCTTCGCTGTGATTGGTATGATTTACGAGCGAACACATACACGTCTCGTTTCCCAAATGGGCGGCTTGCTGAAAGTGATGCCTTTTGTGTGCAGCGTATTTTTTATTGTGGGACTTTGTTCACTCGGCTTGCCGGGCTTCAGTGGTTTTGTTGCAGAGATGACAATCTTTGTCGGCTCATGGCAGAACGCGGATGCATTTTATCGCATCGCCACTATTGCCGCTTGCGCGTCCATCGTGGTAACGGCAGTTTATATTTTACGCGCTATCGGACAAGTAGCTATGGGCCCGATGAAAGATAACGGGCATGCTGCTGAAATGATAGACGCTCGATGGAATGAGAAAATTGCTGCCGGTGTTTTAATATTAGGAATTGTTGCGATAGGAATGGCTCCGTTCTGGCTTAATGATTTAATTACACCAGGGGCTGAAATTATCATGCAAAAAGTTGCCGCACTTAAATAGAAAGTTAACGCACGCAAGAGATGAATGATTTTCTTACACTGATGCAATCTGAATTAGCGCTCACGCTTATTCTTTTTATTCTTCTTATTGTTAAAATCGGAAGTGAAAAGATGAGTAATAAATCGCTGCTTGGCTTCATCAATGTAATGCTCATTATTAATCTTCTCATTGGAATATCTTCTCTCTGGATGCAGCGGCCGGGCGGAACTCTCTTCAGCGGAATGTTCATTACAAATTCTCTCATTCTTTTTGAAAAGAATATTCTCAACCTGGGTATATTGATTATATCACTGAGCGCGTTCGACTGGCTTAAAAATCACAAGCACCTTACAGAATTTTTCATGCTGCTTATTGCCTGCGTTATCGGGATGTTCTTTATGATTTCGAGCGGAAACTTTTTGATTTTCTACCTCTCCCTTGAGTTGGCAACCATTCCACTTGCAGCCATGTGCAACTATGATATGGATAAGCGGATTTCATCCGAAGCAGCAATGAAGATGATTATGTCATCTGCATTTTCTTCAGGGATTTTGTTGTTTGGTATTTCTATGATGTACGGAACCACCGGCACCATCAGTTTCACCGAGCTGCCACAGTTGCTTGACGGAAGTCCGCTCCAGATTTTTGCATTCATCTTATTATTCACCGGCTTTGCATTTAAACTCTCGGTAGTTCCGTTTCACCTGTGGACAGCTGATGTTTATGAAGGTGCACCGGTGGCAGTTACTTCTTTCCTGTCTGTAATTTCCAAAGGTTCTATCGTATTTATTTTCATCACTACGCTTTACAATGCCTTCCGCTACTATGCTGACCTGTGGTACAACGTGCTGTTTCTTTCAGCCGTTATTACTATGACCCTCGGAAACTTTTTTGCACTGCGACAGCAGAATATGAAAAGGTTTCTTGCCTTTTCTTCCATTGCGCAAGTAGGATTTATTCTCATTGGCATTTCAGGGAGTTCATCGCTTGGCACAACTTCAGCGGTTTATTTTATTTTGATTTATGTGTTCTCGAACCTGGGCGCTTTTGGTGTGGTGCAGATGATTTCTTCGCTTACCGGAAAAGAAAGAATAGATGATTACAAAGGGCTTTATAAAACCAACCCGTTCCTTACCTGGATTCTTACCCTCTCATTATTTTCTCTTGCAGGCATTCCGCCCACGGCAGGATTTTTCGGAAAATTATTTCTGCTCACGGCAGGCGCATCGCAGGGTAATTATGTACTGATTACCATTGCCGCGCTTAACATGATTATTTCACTTTATTATTATCTGAAAGTGGTGAGAGCCATGTTTATGGACGCCAATGAAAATCCTGTGGAAAGAATTAAAGGGAGCACCCCGGCAAATGCTGCGCTCATCATTTGTGCCATTGGTATTGTAGTGGTGGGTTTGATAAGCAGCATTTATGATTATATTAATAACATTGCGAATTTCGGATTTTAAATTTCGGATTGATGTTTACAATTCGCAATTTTGTCAATTCGCAACCCACAATCTAAAGACAATGGCAATCAATAAAAATCACGAAGTAGAAGAGCTGGAAGGAGTACGCTGCGCTATTGTGGAGCGTAATGTTTCTCCCGCCCGCACCCAATTTCTCAAGGAGCTGCTTGAGATGAACGGCTATAAAGTAATTACTGCAAAAACTCCTCCGCCTAAAGTTGCGGCACCTCCTGCCGCTCCTGTTTCGCAGGACCCTAATGCACCTGCGCCACCGCCTCCTCCGCCACCACCGCCTCCTCCCGATACATATACGGTTGGAGTAACTAATATAACTTTCAATTCAACCAATGCTATTATGGGACGGTTGCTGCACGCAAAAGACGGGCACGTGGTTACGCTTGCCTATTGGCAGCAGAAAGATGATGTGGCACGTGATGCTGTGCCGTATTTCAGCGAGTAATTATTTAATGATAACCAGTTTCTCTGTCGCTGATTTTTTTTCCGTGCTCACCTTTACAAAATAAATTCCCGGGCTTAATTCGGAAATGTTAATGGCAGCTGATTCTTGAAACGGTTTCAGAGCAAGACACTTTTTTCCCATCGCATCATAAATCTCTATTTGTTCTATTCTGAATCCTGAATTTATAATTCTAAACTCATTGATAGCCGGGTTCGGAAATATCTCTACGGATAAATTTCCATTCTGAATTTGAGTAATGGCCGTTGAAATATCCCCCATTTTCATTCCATTACCAAAACTGCTCGCCCAGATTTGTGACGGATTATAGGGGTTGAAGAATATTCTTTCCGGCTGGCGAAAGTCATAGCTGTTTACCAAGGCAAAAGAAGGAGTAACGGAATTGATATTTGTGCTGCGCCATAAACCCTGAGTTTCAGTGGTCAGATAAATTTCATTTGCATCAGTGGGATGAAATGTGATAGAAGTAACCCTGTCGAATTGCGAGGCGGTGAGCTTAACCCACGATGTGCCGCGGTTGGTTGTTTTATACAAACCGCCTAAGCCGTTTGGCGCTCCGCCCCATCCGCTGAAGACACTTACATACCAGGTATTTTGAGTTGCGTCATAAGGGTCAATCACAATATCTTTTGTCCAATAGTACATGCCGGGGTCTGAAACATCTGTCCATGAACCTCCGGAAGGGTCATAGATAAAACACCCTGAGCTGTTGGTAAAAGTTCCGCTGCTATTTCTTCTGCCGGAGAAAGTGCAAACCATTTTTCCGTCATTAAGAACAACAATGGATGCGGGATGTTTTTGTGTACGTGGCGGGTCGGTAAGCAATGTCCAGGTAGAAGAACCTAAGCTGAGTAAATTGTCGCACCGGTATATTCCGCCAATGCCGCTTCCGTTATTATAATGAATAACACTCGCATAAGCACGATTAGAATTATTTGGATCTAAAGCAATCCAGAAAACAGGATGGGAGAACGAATGTATTTGCTGCCAGGTTGCTCCATTGTCAGTTGAATACATAATCTTTCCCTGGCTATCCGTATTATCAAGAGGGCTGTCAGCAAGCCGCGTGCTTTGATACATATCGTGTATGGCGGAAGTGGTTGCAAATAAAGTTCCGTTGGAATGTTTTGCGAGGCGGTAAGTTGAGTTCACGGACATTCCGGTGTAATTAAAACTCCAGGTTACGCCCGCATCTGTGCTTCGCACCAAACCAATGTCACTATATGCTGCCAGCATGTTATTGGCATCCTGCCAGTGCACCTGCCAGCATGTGGTGTTTTCTAAACCGATGCTATGATATGCAAGATGCTGCGGGGTGGGTGCATTCATCGGGTGCTGGTCAGCGTTGCTCACGTATGCCTGTTTCCATGTTGCGCCTCCATCGGCTGTGAGATGCACAAAACCAAAATCACCGAACATAACTTTGTTTGAATTGTTAGGGGCGACTGCGATTCCGAAACATGTTTCGCCCCAGCTCCAGCCTTTATCTCCCTGGTAGCCTGACCAACCCGTGTGAATGTTTTGATTATTTGTTGAGAGAAAAACTTTCGACCAGGATGTTCCTCCGTTGGTGGATTTGTAAACGAGAGGAGCATTAAGTGCTGCATCACTTCCCCCAAGATAAATGGTATTAATATCATTTTCTGCCATTCCCGCGTACATTACAAAATCATTGCTGAAATTTATTCCTGTTGAATTTGAAACCCAGGTACCGTTTGCATTATCCATAGTGTAAACTCCTGTTGGGAAATTATAATAATCATAGGGCATCAGGCCGTTATAGACATCTGCTGTTGCTCCAGTGATGCAGACAAAACGCGTGGTATTTCCTGCTTTTGCACCGGAAAAATTCCAAAGTACTTGTCCGGCGGGAATCCCTGATGTTGCCATCAACGAAAAAGAAGTTCCTCCGTTGGAGGAATAAACCAGGCCCTCATTTGTGCCGATGTAAATATTTAATCCGTCAATAAATACTCCACCCATGATAATGCCAACACCATTATTTGCCGCGTGACGAACCAGCGAAAAATTAGCTCCCCCGTCATTCGAAAAATAAATGTCAGCGTAATAATTGAGAAGCACCTGGTTCGGATTATTGTAATTGGCTTTCATTGCATATATCCCTCCGAGCGAGGAATTAAATCCGGGAAGCTGGGGCCAGGTGTTACCTCCGTCAATAGTCTTCACAGGATAGCCCGCGTTGCCATCGTTGTAATTGCTGTACGCAATGTTTGCGTTATTGGTAAATTCGTACGTGGAAACATTCATTGCCGGCAATTTGGTAAAATGAAGCTGCGTGTAAGAGTTGCCGAAATCGGTAGAATGAAACATTTCACTCATGTCACAGGCAACATAGAACTCATTGTCATTGGCGGGATTTATTCTCGGAAAGAAAAGAGCACCGCCACCACCCACACCACGCGTCTGCCACGAAGCAGGAACCTGGGCTCCTGACTGAAAGACAAATGAAAAAAGCAAAATGGAGAATAGATATAAAGTAATTTTTTTCATTGAGGTTGGGGTTTTCAGGAAAATCAAATTTCAATGTAAAAGTATAGAACTACAAACGGAATAACAAAACTCCCACAATATGCTTGCATAGCGGCAACAGAAAGCCAATATAGCACAATACCGTGCCGTATTTTAGCGAAGATTATCTGACTACAACCAATTTGCGTGTAGCAGATTGCTTACCCCCATTCATTTTTACAAAATAAATTCCTTGAGAAAGATTTTCTGTCGGCAATAATATTTTGTGCTGCCCTGCATCTGCCGAATAATTTTTCTCTGAAACCTTTTTTCCATCAATAGAAAAAATATTGAGGGTGAATGTTGATGGAGAAAGCAGATTGAGATTGAGCAAATAGTTTCCGTAGAAATCCTGAGAAAGCGATGAACGAGTGAGAGGAATCGTTTGAATCTCCCCAGTAGGAGTTGTATAGGTTAAAGTTAAATCATCCACAAAACCGGTTGTGGAGAGCGATGTGGAAAAGAGAGTGAACTGAATAGAGGTGGAGATAGGGGAGTTGGCGGATGAATAATTTATCGTGTCGGAGAAGGGTATCCAATTGGTAACGTTAGTGAACTGCGGTGAATAGGCGCTGCCAAATCCTATTTCTGTAAACGAAGCATCGACTACTCTTACGGAAACATATAAAAAATTACTCGGGGTGAGAAAATTTCCTTTCCAGTATCCGGACAAAACAAGCGGCTTTAAATTACCGGTATAATCAAAATATAAATTTGCCTGCGTAATCTGGCTGTTGGTGTCGGGAATGGATAGAAGATTGGCAGAATAAGCGCCTGTTCGTCCTGCTGCCTGAACCACGTTGGCATTGGGTGCAATGCCGTTGCTCGTTGTCCATCCCACCGGGTCGAGATAACTGCTCGCTCCTATTGCCCAATTCTCAAAGCCTCCATTAGTAATTATTTGTGCTGAAGAAAAATGATGAGAGAAAAGAACAGCAGTGAAAAAAAATGTAAGAATTTTTTTTGCTTTCATAGTGTCAGGATTTTAACGTAATAATAAATAAGTAAAAGCAGAATAACAATTACGAATATCTCCGCTACTCCGAATGCTGACGATTAATGTCAGCATCCTGACCGCAAAGCGTCAGGACTCACTACTTACCGTATGCCCACTTCACCCACACCGCTCCCCAGGTAAATCCTCCGCCAAAAGCAGCGAGGATGATGTTGTCTCTTTTGTGGAGTTTATTTTCCCATTCCCATAAACAAAGCGGAATGGTTCCGTTCGTGGTGTTGCCATAGCGCTCTATGTTGAGCATTACTTTATCCATGCTAAGTCCCATGCGCCTTGCAGTTGCGTCAATGATGCGTTTATTTGCCTGGTGAGGAACCAACCATGAAACATCTTCGGCTCTCAGCTTGTTCTTCTCCATAATCTCTGCGCTTACATCAGCCATATTGGTAACGGCAAACTTGAATACAGGTTGCCCGTCCTGGAAAACAAAATGCTCGCGTGCATCTATTGTTTTGTGTGATGCCGGTTTTGCCGAACCGCCCGCTTTCTGATGCAGGAAAACTCTTCCGGCACCATCGCTCCGCAAAATAGAATCAAGCACTCCGTATCCTTCGTTATTGGGTTCAAGAAGAACAGCGCCTGCACCATCACCAAAGAGCACACATGTGGCGCGGTCGGTATAATCAATAATGGAAGACATTTTATCCGCACCAACGATTACAACTTTTTTATACTGTCCGCTCTCGATGTATTTAGATCCCGTGGTGAGCGCATAAATAAACCCCGAGCATGCCGCCATAATATCAAAGCTGAAGGCATTCTTAGCGCCCACTTTATCGCTGATAATGTTTGCCGTAGCAGGAAACATCATATCGGGTGTGGCAGTGGAGCAGATGAGCAGCTCAATTTCTTCGGGGGAGATGCCTCTCTTTTTGCAAAGAAGCTTTACCGCTTCCGCACCCAAGTCCGATGTAGCCAGCCCTTCGCCTTTCAGGATTCTGCGCTCCTTAATCCCGGTGCGCGACTGTATCCATTCATCGGTGGTGTCCACCATCTTTTCCAAATCTTTATTGGAAAGAATATCGGGCGGCACCCAACCACTGACGGCTGTTATGGCTGCTGTAGTCTTGGTCATGGCACGCAAAGTAAATAAAAACTATCGTCTATAGTTCAATAGTTCAAGGGTTCAAAAGTTCAATGGTTTAATAGAAATTCAATTCTTCTCTTAGAAGAAAGAACTCTCGGATGGAGATGCAGCCAAAAAATTACTCTCCGTTCTTGACGGGAGTAAGCATGATAGATTCGCGGGTGAGCTCTTCTGCGATTTTTTCTGCCAGGCGCGCGTCAATCACTTCTTTGGAAAAGAGAATCATGTTCTTAATCGTCTTGGCGTTTGAAATTCCGTGACCGATGATGACGGGCTTGTTGATTCCGAGAACGGGTGTGCCTCCGTAGTTCTCGTAGTTGAAGCGCTCAAAATAATCGTTGTTGAAATGATGCTTGCGCAATAAAAAGTAAAACGATTCGGCAAGCTTGAGGATGATGTTTCCGGTGAAGCCGTCACAGACAATCACATCCGTTTTGTCATTGAACAAATCGCGCCCTTCCACGTTGCCTATAAAATTTATGTCTTTGAGATTTTTGATGAGCGGGAACGACTCCTTGACAAGCGTATTTCCTTTTTCATCTTCCTCACCAATATTCATGAGCCCCACTTTTGGTTTTGGAATGTGATAAACATATTCTGCCATGAGCGAGCCAATGATAGCAAACTGCTGCAGCATTTCGGGCTTGCAGTCGGCATTGGCGCCTACGTCAAGAAAAAAACCAAGTCCTCCGTTTTCTTTGGGGATGATGGATGACAAGCAAGGACGTATAATTCCGGGAATAGTTTTAACACTTAGCACAGCACCTACAAGCATAGCCCCGCTGTTACCGGCACTTGCAAAAGAATCAATCTCTCCGTCCTTCAGCATTTTGAACCCGATGCTGATACTTGATTCGGGCTTCTGAACAATGGCACGTGTGGGGTTATCGCCCATGCCTATAACATCACTTGCATGAATGATAGTAAATTTTGAAACGTCTGCTTTGTATTCTTTGAGGAGGGAATGAATCTCTGTGCTGTCGCCAATGAGCACAAGTTCCACAGAACTGTTAAGCTCTGCACGGGCAAGCACTGCGCCCTTTACCGTTGCTTGCGGAGCATAGTCTCCGCCCATAACGTCTATCCCTATTCTCATCAGCTCAGGTGCTGGTTTACTAAATGGGATTTTCTCATAAAGTGTCCGGCTTTATTATGAGTCAAAAGTATTAAAAATTATTTCAGTTAACCTCAGGCAACCTGTGCCTTTTCAACGGCAAGCATTCCGCGGTAATATCCGCACTCAGGGCAAACTCTGTGCATGGGTTTTGCAGCTCCGCAGTTAGAACATGTGGTAAGCGCGGGCGCAACGGCTTTATAGTGCGTCCTTCTTTTATCCCTTCTTGACTTGGATATCTTATGTTTTGGATTGGGCATTTTAGTTCAGTTTAAGTTTTGTTCTAAATTATTATTTAAATTTCAGTTTCTTCAATTGGTCCCAGGTATGATTCTCAGGCTTTTTATCGTTATCTAAATGAATGCTCATTGCTTTTAAAACTTCAGGGTTGCAGGTGCTATCTCCGTTTGCATCATCAGGGTGCACTACACGCAGCGGTACAAGCAACTCTATAAACTCAAAAATAAATTGAGCCAGGTCTAACTCGTTGCTGTCTGCCGGAATCATTATCACCTCGTCAGATTCTTCCTCTTCGTGGTCGCCCAGTTTT
The DNA here is from genome assembly GCA_002215675.1 of Bacteroidetes bacterium 2013_40CM_41_45. Classification (GTDB taxonomy): domain Bacteria; phylum Bacteroidota; class Bacteroidia; order AKYH767-A; family 2013-40CM-41-45; genus 2013-40CM-41-45. The sequence continues at coordinate 246,029 of NGFH01000011.1, forward strand.
ACAATCAGCCGGTTTGCGCCTTCTATTGCGTAATCAAACTCTTCCAAACAACGATGGCAAACCATTCTTAACCATCCTTCAAACCTGAAGTTCAGCAGCAATACTCGTTCTTGCTTACTCAATTCTACTTCCACATCTACTTTCCCTTTTTTGACAACAGAATGTTCAAATTCGTTGAAAAATTTATCATCAATCGAATAAGAAAAATTATGTTGTCCATTCGCTAAACCGATGTATTGAATAGTATAGTCTTCCCGCTTTTTCATACCAAAGAACTTTTAAAAACAAGTCGGCAAATGTAGGAAAAGATGAGCTATGGACAAATGGAAATGTTTGGATTTTTGGCTTAAATCTGCCAAAATTTAACCCAAACTGCTGGCGATGGACTTATCGGTCGCCTTCTTTACTGGCAACCTTGAGTGGGTTTCCAGAGATTTCTTCATATTCCCTGCGCTTCTCAAGAATATCGCAGGCAAGATAAACTGCCTGGCGAAATGACGACTCGCTCGCCTTATTTTTTCCTGCAATGTCATATGCAGTTCCATGGTCGGGGGAGGTGCGCACGATAGGCAAACCTGCCGTAAAGTTAACACCGGTTTCAAAAGCTAAAGCTTTAAAAGGAATCAGCCCCTGGTCATGATACATGGCAAGCACGGCATCAAAACGACTGAACGCGCCTGCACCAAAAAATCCATCGGCAGGATAGGGACCAAAGCAATAAATGCCATCATCAAACATTTTCTTGATTGCAGGAGTAATGACTTTTTGCTCTTCATCACCCAGCAATCCACCATCACCACTATGAGGATTGATTCCAAGCACTGCAATTCGCGGCTTGGTAATTCCAAAATCGCGGATTAAGGTTTGGTTTATTTTCCGGATTTTTTTGCAGATAGTTTCAAACGAAATATTTTCTGTCACGCTTTTTACAGGAACATGCCCGCTAACAAGTGCAACCCTCAAACGGTCGCTCACCATGACCATGAGTTCATCAGTAACATTCAGCTTGCGCGCAATGAATCCGGTATGACCGGTGAATACATTTCCCGCAGCATCCTTCGGAATGTTATTCTTATTTACGGGTGCAGTTACCAATACATCCGCTAACCCCTCAGTAACATCTTTAAGTGCAGCATCCAGGGAGCGCAGCGCATACTTTCCTGAAAATTCTGTCGGCACACCCATTTGCAGAGGCACATCTTCTTCCCAACAGTTTACTACGTTCACTTTTCGTGGCACGGCTTCCTTTGCAGAACGTATGGTATTGAAGTTAAATTCATTCAGTCCGAGAACCTTACGATGATGCGATAGCACCTTAGAAGAAACATAGATTAACGGAGTGCACGACTGCAGCATTCGGTTATCCAGAAATGTTTTCATCACCACTTCTAGCCCAACGCCGTTAAGGTCTCCGCAGGAAATTGCAACGTTTGGTTGCTCGTCTGTATTCTGGCTCATGATGAGATATTTGGTGGGCGGAAATTATTCTAAATTTTTTTACTTCAGCTTGATTCCTGTTTCTTTTTTTACAAAAAGTTTAACTCAATTTCCAATAACTCTTATGACACCGGCAAGATATCAATTTGTTTTTTTCATTTACTTTTGAACTGAAAATAATTCGATGCTCAATCCATCTCGTATAAGGATTTCTGTTATTGAAGACGAGCTTCAGATGTCGGAAATGCTTAAAGATTTTATTCGCCAAAAATACCCGATAGCAGAGATAAACATGTATTCGTCAGGGGAGGAAGCGCTCGATAAAATTTATGAACCCCAGGACCTGGTGATTGTAGATTACCATCTTGATTCAGATAACACGGATGCCATGGATGGAGTTGCGTTCCTGAAAAAGCTTAAAGCGCGTTACGCAAATGCACAGGTAATATTTCTTTCCGGGCAGGAAAAAGCTGAAGTGGCAGCCAATACTATGAAATACGGAGCATATGATTACATCGTGAAAAATGATAATGCATTCAACCGCCTTGAAATTGTTTTTAAGAATGTTCTCGGTGAATCGTCATTGAAGAAAAATCTCGGCACGCAAAAGGTTTTTAATTACCTGCTCGTTGCACTTATAGCTGCTTTGCTTGTAGGCATAGGCATAATGAAGTGGTTATAAAAAAGAAATCCTTTTCAAAAAACTGGTTACTACCTCAAAGAATTCTTCCGGTTGCTCCGCATGAATCCAATGGCCTGAGTTTTTTATGGTGACCGCTTCGGCAAGAGGGAATATTTTTTTAAATTCTGAAATGTCATTATCAGTAACATAATCTGAACGGTCTCCTCTTAGCATCAATGCAGGCAGTTTAATGCTTCGGGAGAAATGAATTTCTTCGCTTGCGTTTTCAATTCTTTTTGAAATCACTTCAAGATTAAACCGCCACGACAATACTTTTCCTGCTGCTGTTTCCTTCCAGTATATATTTTTCAGGATAAACTGCAGGGTTGCGTTGTCATTTATTTTTTGTGATAAAAATTGTTCCGCTTCTTTCCTGGAGGAAAGGATTTCTATTTTCACTTCATTCAGCGCTGAAATAATATTGCTGTGAAACACGGGATATTTTTTTGGAGCAATGTCCGAAATGACAAGTCCGGCAAATTGTTCTGCATGCATAAGTATCATTTGCATTGCAACTTTGCCTCCAAGAGAGTGCCCGATTACTACTGGACGGATAATTTTTCTGTCCACCATTAATTCAAAAACATCCTCAGCCATGGTCTTGAAATTCCATTCTTCGCTGTGCGGCGACTGACCATGATTTCTTAAATCGGGCGCAAAAACATGAAACCCATTTTCAGAAAAACGTTTTGAAATAGTCATCCAGTTATCCGACATACCGAACAAACCGTGAAGGATAATAACCGGTGGACCTGAGCCCAGCTCACGAACGAAAAGTTTCATTTTAACTGTCGCAGGTAAAGCTGGATTGTATTTTCCAAACCGTAATAAAGCGCGTCCGAAATCAGGGCATGACCAATAGAGACTTCGAGCAACTCCGGGATGTTGGAAGAAAAATAGTTGAGGTTATCAAGGTTCAAATCGTGTCCTGCATTTACTCCCAGGCCCACAGAAGCAGCATGTGCAGCTGCAATCTTGTATGGCTTCAATGCATTGATTTTATCTGTGGAAAATTTTTTTGCATAGTTTTCGGTGTAAAGCTCAACGCGGTCTGTTCCTGTTTCTGCAGCGCGAGAAATCATTTCAGCATCAGGGTCAATAAAAATAGATACTCTTGAACCTATGTTTTTTATTTCAGCAATAATTTTTTTCAGAAAGTCTTTATTCTTTTTTGTATCCCATCCGGCATTGGAAGTAATCGCATCCGGTGCATCGGGAACCAGCGTAACTTGTTGCGGTTTGACTTCACGGATAAGGTTCAAAAATTTTTCAGAAGGATACCCTTCAATATTAAATTCTGTGGTCACAACTTTTTTCAATTCATAAACGTCTGTATAGCGGATATGTCTTTCATCGGGGCGTGGATGCACCGTAATTCCCTGCGCGCCAAAGCGCTCGCAGTCGGCTGCTGCTTTTATAAGGTCGGGCAGGTTTCCTCCGCGTGCATTGCGCAGCGTGGCAATTTTATTGATATTCACACTTAGCCGGGCCATGTTGGCACTGTTCATGTATAATAAATGCGATAACTTTTAACTATTTCCTCATCAGTAAAAGTATTAAAAAATGCTATGTTTGCCCGTCTCAAAACTTTGAGGTCACGATAACGTAAACATCCTGCAATGCTTATAAAAGCGCTCATAAAAGACACCGTTCCTCCGCTTAAGTTTTCTGATACTATCAAGAAAGCGCTTAACTGGATGGAGGAATTTCACGTCAACCATCTGCCGGTGGTGGATGATAAGGGCTATGCGGGATTGTTGGCTCTGCAGAATCTTTCGGGGCTCGACCAGCAGCAGCTTATTTCTTCGGTTGATATTTCTCTCTTTGACAAGTCTTTTATTACAGAGGGCAGGCATATTTATGAGGTGATGAAACTGATGTATGATAAAGAAATAAGCGTAGTGCCGGTGATGAGCGAAGAAAATAAATATCTCGGACTTATTACATTGGCCGATGTGGTGCAATATTTCTCCGGAACAGGTGCTGTTCAGGAACCGGGCGGCATTATTGTGCTCGAAGTGAATGCGAACGATTATACCATGAGCCAGATAGCGCAAATCATAGAGTCGAATAATGCGAGTGTTTTAAGCTCGTTCACCAATGCAATTCCTGCGCAGAACAAAATAGAAATTACGCTTAAAGTTAATAAGACAGACCTTTCACGGATTATAGCAGGTTTTGAGAGATATAATTATAACGTGAAAGAATTTTATCATCAAAACGAATATGTAGACACGCTTAAGTCGCGCTACGATTCACTGATGAACTATCTTAATATTTAACAAGGTATTGCTGCGCCTCGTTTTTTCTTTCTCTTTTTTTATTTTTTTCTTTTCCAGTTACCTTGCTGAGGCAGAATTTTCTTTTTCTTCCAGAGATGACAGTGTCTTTGTTTCAGGAGTTCCTGTAACCTCTGACACAACATTGGTTTTTATAAAAACCATTTCCATTATCGGGAATAAAAAAACCAGGGCTGAAATTATTTTACGTGAACTCACCTTTCAGCAAGGCGATACCGTTTCGCAAAGCCGGATACCTGCTGAGCTACAGCGCAGCAAAGAAAATCTGCTCAATACTTCGCTCTTCAATTTTGCGGATATATTTTACAAAGAAGAAAGTGAAGAGGTTATCGTTATCGTTTCGGAGCGGTGGTACGTGTGGCCTGTTCCGATATTTGAGCTTGTTGACCGCAACCTGAATGAATGGCTTTTGAAAAAAGATTTTTCCAGGACCAACTATGGCTTTTATCTTGCCATGTATAATTTCAGAGGAAGAAATGAAACACTGGCCCTCGCGTTCAGAAATGGATACACCAAAAAATATTCTATGCAATACACCATCCCGTATATAAATAAAAATAAGCAGGAGGGCATCTCTCTGCAGTTCTCCTATGCACAGAACCACGAAATTGCATATGATACGTATCAAAACAAATTGCAATATTATCACAACGATGCAGAGAGCGTGCTGAAAGAACTTTACGGAGGCATTCAGTTTAATTTTCGCAGGGAACTTTACTACACCTCATCCTTTAAAATTGAATATGATGAGACGCATGTCAGCGACTCGGTTCCGTTTTTGAACCCGGAATATTTCAATAACGGGAGCGCCAGGCAAAAATATTTTGGATTTGTTTTTCTTTACAGGGACGATCACAGGGACCTGGTCTCGTATCCCCTGCACGGAACATATTTTGATTTTGAAGCAGTCAAAAAAGGATTTGATGTTTTTGGGGATGATGTTAACCAGCTTTACCTTACATCTTCGTTCCGCTATCATTCAGAGTTAAAAAAAAATATTTTTTTTGCAACAGAGGTTAAAGGAAAACTTTCGGGCAGAAGCAGTCAGCCGTATAATGTCACACGCGCCCTCGGGTATGGCCGCGATTATGTGCGCGGCTACGAATATTATGTTGTAAACGGTCAGAATTTTTTCCTGATGAAAAATAATCTCAAGCTGCGTTTGTTGCCCACCTTTGTAAAAAAGTTCAACTTTATTCCCTCTGAAAAATTTTCAACCATACCGTTTTCATTTTATATGAACGTGTTTTATGATATTGCTTATGTGCGCGACCGGCAATTTTCAGAACATAATTCACTTGCCAACCAATGGCTGCCGGGATATGGCGTTGGCATTGATTTTTCGAGTTATTATGATATTATTATCCGTGTTGAATATTCAATTAATAAATTTGCCGAAAAGGGATTTTTTATTCACTTCACACTTTCAATATGAATATAGCGCTTTACGGAAGAACATTCAGCCAGCATCGCAAAGAGCATATCGATGCCATATTAAATGCTCTTGAAAAGGTGGGCTGCAATTGTATTGTTTATGAACCGTACCTGAATTATTTGCGCAATGAACTTAAGCTCAAACTCACATTTAATTCTTTCAGCTCACGGCACGATTTAAAAGGTAATGCAGATTTTGTACTGAGCATTGGCGGTGACGGAACACTGCTTGATACCGTTTCACTAATTCATGATTCGCTGATTCCGGTAATAGGTGTTAACCTGGGTCGTCTTGGATTTTTGTCCGGAATTTCCCTCGATGACTTTTCCAAAACTTTGGAAGCCCTCAAAAAACATCATTATGTTCTTGACCCCCGTTCTCTGCTTCGTCTTGAAACAGGCAATAATCTTTTCGGGGAAAACAATATTGCACTCAACGATTTCACCATACAGAACAAGCAAACCTCTTCGATGATGACCATTGATGCATACCTGAACGGAGTGTATCTCAACTCGTATTGGGCTGACGGGCTGATTATTTCTACGCCCACCGGTTCCACGGGCTACTCGCTCAGTTGTGGCGGGCCTATTATGATGCCGCAGACAGAGAGTTTTATCATTACTCCTGTTGCGCCCCATAACCTTAACGTGCGCCCTGTAATTGTCTCTGACAAAAACGTTATCTCACTGGAGCTGAAAGGGCGCAGCAAAAGCTTTCTCGCTACCCTTGACTCGCGCTCCGAAACCATAGATGAAACCATTCAGCTTGCGGTGCGCAAAGAAAATTTCCCGTTGAATCTTGTAAGGATTGAAGGAGAAAATTTCCTGAATACTCTTAGAAAAAAACTGAACTGGGGACTGGATAAAAGAAATTAGTCAGAAAAAAATCAGAAAGAGAGAAAGCCGATTGCCTTTCGCGCTTCGCTCATGGTTTTCCGGGCGCTTTCTCTTGCTTTGGCGGCCCCTTCGGTAGCAACACGATGAATATATTTTTCGTCCGAGGAAAGCTCCAGTATTTTTTCTCTTAACGGAGCCGTAAATGCAATGATATCTTCAGCTAATTGCTTTTTCATATCACCGTAACGAATCGTGCAATTATTGTAGGTGTCATCGAAATGCCTGAAAGTTTGGTCAGGAGAAACCAGCTTCATAATTGAAAAAATATTTTCAATTGCTTCTGGTTTTTTCTGGTTGGGCTGCGTAGGCCCTGCATCGGTAACGGCACGCATCACTTTTTTTCGGATCACATCAGGAGAGTCGGCCAGGAAAATGGCATTGCCTTCGCCTTCACTCTTGCCCATTTTTCCGCTGCCGTCAAGCCCCGGAACTTTCACTAAATCGGTTCCGAAATTGAATGCAAAAGATTCGGGAAATAATTCTATTTTATACATGCGGTTAAAGCGGTTTGCAAAGGTTCGCGCCATTTCAAGGTGCTGCTGCTGGTCTTTACCTACCGGAACTTTTACGGCACGATGAATCAGAATATCGGCTGCCATAAGAACAGGATAGGTTAACAGCCCTGCGTTGACATTATCCGGTTGCGCCTTTACTTTTTCTTTAAAGGTAACGGAACGTTCAAGCTCACCTGTATAGGCATTCATGTTGAGCAGAAGATAAAGTTCTGCAGTTTCTGGTAAATCGCTCTGGATGTAGATGGTTGATTTGCCGGGGTCTATTCCGCAGGCAAGATATTCAACCAAAACCTGTTTCACATTGGCATGTAAATCTGCTGATGCGGGATGCGTGGTCAGGGAATGATAATCGGCAATAAAAAAAAAGCAGTTGTAATCATGCTGCATCTTTATGAAATTCTTTACCGCCCCGAAATAATTCCCAAGATGTAACATACCTGTACTGCGAATACCGCTTACGACCGTTTCCATGGGTGCGAAAATAGAAATGTTATTCGTTAGATGTTTGACGTTAGACGTTAATCTCAAACTTCAAACGCTTTTTATCTTTGCCATCCCTATGAGATGGATTTTTTACCCTTTGCAGTGGCTGTGGCGCGCATGGTTTTTTGTTAATGCCGTGCTTACCTTTTTAATTTTCCTGCCGTTGTTCACTATTTTGTTGTCGAGCCGCAAATGGTTTCCAAAGGTTTTCATACTGAAAAAAATCTGGGCTCACTTTATTTTGTTTCCCGCCTTGATTTTTTATTTCATCCGGAGAGAATCTATGTTGGATAAAAATAAAACGTATGTATTCTGTCCAAATCATACTTCCTATCTTGATATTATGCTCATCTACATTGCCATCCCCAATTATTTTCATACCATGGGAAAGGCAGAGTTGATGAAGGTTCCGCTGTTTAATCGTTTTTTCAAGCGTATGAATATTCCAGTAAATCGTAAGAGCCATATTGATGCGCACCGTGCGTTTGTGCGAGCAGGAGAGGACATAGATAAAGGCATCAGCATTGCGCTGTTTCCCGAAGGCACCATTCACCATACTTCACCGGAAATGGGACGGTTTAAAAATGGACCGTTTAAGCTTGCCATTGAAAAGCAGGTGCCCATTGTTCCGATAACTTTTTTAAACAACTACATGCTGCTGCCCGATGACTATCCTAAACATATAGGATATCCAGGGGTCGCAGGTGTGGTGCTTCACAAACCTATTGAGACAACAGGTATGACAGAAAACGACCTGGAATTTTTGAAGCAGAAGGTCTATGACGTTATTGACAAGACCTTAAAAGACTATGCGAGCGAGCGAGCAGCGGGTTAGCAGAACTCTTCGTAAGCTGCTACGAGATTTTCGGCAATCACTTGTGCCGGGCGCCCTTCAATGTGGTGACGCTCTATAAAGTGAACCAATTTTCCGTCTTTGAATAAGCCAATGGAAGGAGAACTTGGCGGATAGGGCAACGTAAATTTCCTTGCTTCAGCCGTTGCGTCCAGGTCCTGACCTGCAAAAACTGTTACCAGCTTATCAGGATGTTTGGAATTCTGAAGTGATATTTTTACTCCCGGGCGGGCAGTGCCGGCAGCGCAGCCACAAACAGAATTTATCATAAGCAGTAGTGTGCCTTTGCTGTTGGGGATAATCTCATCAACCTGGGTAGGTGATTTTAATTCAGTGAAACCGGCGGATACCAGCTCTTCTCTCATCGGAGTACATATATATTCGGGGTAGGGCATAAGATATTTTGTTTTATGGATGCAAATTTAACAAGTGTTTGTGAAAAAAGGGTTTAGAGTTTAAAGTTTAGTTTTTGGGGTTAAAAAACGCCTTTAACAACCTCTGAACCTTAAACCCGGAATTCTGAACTTTTACTAAAATCTTACATCTGTCAGAGCCATTCCATCTTGATGTTTCTCACCGCTAAGGCGGGCATATTTTTGGACTTGAAATAAATCTGAGGAATACCATGAAAATCTTTTCAATTATCTTTTGCTGCGTAGCACTAATGTCATTTTCTGCCCCCGCGCAGATTCTGGAAAACAGAACCTACCGTGTAACGGCTGTCAAGTCTGGAAGCCCCGGTATTACAAGCGAATCTAATTATGCTGAAGTAGCTCCCGAATTGAGAATATTTGTTCCCAACACTTTTACTCCCAATAATGACGGGTTGAACGATACATTTGGCCCCAAAGGCGAAGGTATTGCCTGGATTGACATGCAGATTTTCGACCGCTGGGGAAACCTCATCTTTCATACCAACAACCCGAAGCAGCAGTGGAACGGTAAGTACCATAAGGAAGAAGCTCCGATGGGCGCGTATGTTTACAAGATTTATGCACGCGGAACGTATGAAGGCAGCGCCAGCATTAACGGAACGGTCACTCTGCTGAGGTAAGTCAGTTATGCGTTATTAGTTATCCGTCAATTGACGGACGGAAAAATTTTCTAACAACGTATAACGTATAACATGTAACTTTAAATATCTTTGGCGGCACTGATACAAAATTTTCATGACCGCATCTCCTCGCTATCCGCTCACCATGATTGTGGATGACAATGAACTGGATAGTTTCGTGCTTAAAAATGTTTTATCAGCCAATGCATTTACATCCGAAGCGTTGCTGATGTCTGATGCCCGCTCAGCGCTGGATTATCTTAGAACGAATAATACAGCTGAAAAACTTCCCCGGGTTATTTTTCTCGATATCATGATGCCGGGAATGGATGGCTTCGAATTCCTCGAGCATTTTGAAAAACTTTCCCAGGAAGTGCGTGACAAATGCCGCATAATACTCATCTCAACTTCCGAATCGTTCAAAGATTTGAACCGGGCAAATAAAAACCGTTTTGTATACCGCTTTCTCAACAAGCCGATTACGGAGGCCATGCTGAATGCCATTAGTATTTAATTATTGATTTATTGATAATTGATAATTGATAATTGATAATTGATAATTGATAATTGGTTATTGGTGATTAATAAGTCACTTCCTTTTCTTCCTGAAAAATTCTACCATCAGCTCAGCACATTCTTTTTCCAGTACCCCACTCACAAGTGTTGTTTTAGGATGAAGAATTTTTTTTGAGACGGTCATAAATCCTCTCTTTATATCTCTTGCGCCATACACTACCTGTTTTACCTGCGCCCACATGGTTGCTGATGCACACATGGCGCACGGTTCAACGGTAACGTAAAGGATACATTGGTCCAGATATTTTCCTCCAAGATGATTTGCCGCTGATGTTATCGCCTGCATCTCGGCATGAGCCGTTACATCATTCAAGCGTTCCGTCATGTTGTAGGCGCGTGCAATAATTTTATCGCGGCACACTACAACGGCACCAATAGGCACCTCGTCTATTTCCAATGCTTTCTGCGCTTCTTTCAGCGCTTCGCGCATGTAATGTTCGTGGTTGATTTTGACATTCATCTTGCAAGAAATTATTTCCCGAAATTCTCCCACCACTCACCCCTTACCCCTAAAGGGGAATCAACACTGCATAATGCGGGAAGGGGTTCTCCCTTTAGGGAGTCAGAGGGTAGCAAGGGGCAAAACGCTTCGAGCTTTACAAATTACTCGGCATGGACAGCAGTCTTGCCGTATTCTTCAGCCAGTTTTTTCTGAATGTCGGCAGGAACAGGGGCATACTCTGAAAATCTTCCGGTAAAGCTTCCCCGTCCTTGTGTAATGGAACGCAATGAATTGGAATATTTATCCAACTCTGCAAGCGGAGTGCGTGCTTTAATAACCTGGTAGCTGCCGCGACTGTCCATTCCAAGAATAGTAGTTCTGCGTCCTTGCAAATCTGTGACCACATCGCCCATCAGTTCATCGGGAACAAGAACTTCCACTTCGTAAATCGGTTCCAGAATTTTCGGGTCTGCATGGTGGAACGCTTCCTTGAATGCCATCATACCCGCTATCTTGAAAGAAATATCATTAGAGTCCACCGGGTGCATTTTGCCGTCATACACAATCACGCGCACATCGCGCACGTATGAACCGGTGAGGGGGCCTTCCTGCATTTTTTCCATCACACCTTTTTGTATGGAAGGGATAAATCGCTGGTCGATAACACCGCCTACAATGCAGTTGTAAAAAATCATCTTGCCGCCCCATGTCAAATCAAAAATCTCTTTGTGGCGAACGCTCACTCCCTGCGGCTCGGGCATACCCTCGTAATATGGTTCAATCTTCATATACACTTCCCCGAACTGTCCCGCTCCACCGCTTTGTTTCTTATGGCGGTAAGATGCCTGCGAAGATTTCTGAATGGTTTCGCGATATGGAATCCTCGGCTTGATAAATTCAATTTCAATTTTGTAAATGTTCTGCAGTCTCCACTTGGTAACGGTAAGGTGCAGCTCGCCCTGGCCGTAAAGAATCACCTGCTTCAGTTCGCGCGAATATTCTACCACCAAGGTGGGGTCTTCCTGGCGGATTTCACTCAACACTTGCCCCAGCTTGTCATCGTCAGCTTTGTTTTTAGTTACAATGGCAGTGCGTATACGCGGCTCAGGAAATACAATCGGCTCAATGGTAATGTCTTTGCCGGGGAGGCATAAAGTCTGGTTAGTATGCGAGTCCTTTAGCTTTAGCGTTGCACCGATGTCGCCTGCGGTTAGCTTCTGAATGCCATTGCGGTTTTTTCCGTCCATAATAAAAAGCTGGTTGAGGCGCTCGGTTTGCCGAGTCTTGGTATTATACAAATCCATGCTTGCATTCACTTCACCCGACATCACTTTAAAGAAAGAAAGCTTTCCGAGATGTGGCTCAATAAGCGTCTTGAAAACAAAAACCACCGTAGGTCCGTCAGGTTTGCAAGGAAGTTCTTTTCCCTCCTCGGTTTTTTCAGGGAACAATTGCGTGGCTGAAGGCGCTACGTTATCAATGAATCCCATCAGGCGTCCGCTGCCCATATTCTTTTTTGCTGACAGGCAGAATACAGGGTACACATCATGGTGCAGCATACCCATCAGCAATCCCTGGCGCATTTCGTCCTCGTCCAGCGAGCCCTTTTCAAAATATTTTTCCATTAGCTTCTCATCGTTCTCTGCCGCTTTCTCCACCAGCTCGTTATGCAGTTGTTCTGCCTTTGCTTTTTCCTCTTCCGGAATAGGAAGCTTTTGCGGCTTGCCGCCACCGGCAGGAAACTTATACATCGTCATCTTCAGCAAGTCAATAATAGAATCAAAACCATCACCCTGCTGAACGGGATACTGCATCAGCGTAACTGCTTTGCCAAAACGTTTCTTTGCCGCTTCAATAGTAGCATCGAAATCGCTTTTCGGATGGTCAACCTGGTTAATGGCGAACACAATCGGCTTCTGAAATTTCTCAACGTAATTCCAGATTAATTCCGTTCCCACTTCAACGCCGTTCTGTGAGTTAAGCAGCAACACAGCCGTATCAGCAACACGCAGCGCAGCAATCACTTCCCCTATAAAATCATCCAGCCCGGGCGTATCTATAACATTGATTTTATAATCGCGCCACTCAGTGTGCATGCACGTGGCATACACAGAGCTGCCGCGCTCGTGTTCTATTTCATGGAAATCCGAAACGGTATTTTTTTCTTCCACCGTTCCCCTGCGGTTAAGCAGTCCCGCTTCAAAAAGCATCGATTCGGCAAGCGTGGTTTTGCCGCTCTTGGTTGCTCCCAGCAGCACAACATTTTTGATGTGCTTGTCATCATAAATTTTCATATCAGTTCTTCTTTATTTTGTTTGATGATTTGATGGTTCTAAAAAATGTTCCGAGGTAAGCCGGCCGCGAAACCGCTTACTAAATAAGAAAGATTTTTTCATACTGCCAAATTATAGCATGAAATGTATTTTTCCGGCTCAATCGGGCTTATGCCCTTCGGACTTGAATTCTATCGGGTCGAGATACGCCTAGCGAATCGAGATGCTGACATTTATCGTCAGCACTTAGTTGTGAGCGGCTGGAAGTCTTTCATTGCTTGATGACTTTTCCATTCGCGCTTGTCCTGTTTTTGTTTCTCAATTCGTAAATGTAAACTCCGTAAGCAAGTTGTTCTGTGTTTAGAGTTATTGAGTTTGTAAATCGCTTTTGTAAAAGTTTTCTGCCTGTTATGTCGTAAAGAATTAATTCTAAAATTCCTTCTTCATTTGTTAAAACATTTAGTTTCTCATTAAAAGGATTTGGATACACTGCGAGTGACTGTTCAATCGAACTCGTATTGATTGCTAAAAGTGTTGTGTCGAACAAAGAAGAACAATCAAAATTATTTGGATAGGGGGTTACAATGTTTGAATCATAGGTGATAATTGTTCTACCAATCCAGTTATCGAATAAATCATAAATAGAACTGTCAAGCTGAGCTGTTGAGGCATATGCGAAATAATTTTGTTGCATGTCGAAGGTATAATAGGACCCAGTGGGTATTGGACGACAAAATGGGCCACTCAAACCAAAACCATCTATGCAATAAACATTATAGTTCACATAACTGTAAAAATTATTTCCTGTAATTATAGGAGTGCTGTAGCAAGATGATTTTGAAATATTGATTTGATTGTTTGTGAAATTGTTATTTAAGATTGAAACCGAAGAATCAGGACCATCAACCATAATTATTGCACTGGTATTATTATCATAAAAATTGTTTTCAACAACATTGATGGATGGGCCCTCAAATATTGATAAAGCTCCGAATGTTGCAGTTATGTCATGAACACAATTGTGTGAGAAAATAGCATTAGAAGTTAGGCGAAGGGCATCGGGGACATTAGTGATATTATTTATTTCACAACTGTCAATAAGAACAGGGAGAGGAAAAACAAATCCATACCAAGTTGTAATCGCTTGATAGATGCAGTCATGTATGTGAGTATGTTTAATTGCGATACCAGAGCCGTAGGCGTAAATTCCGCCATTACAATTTTTAATTTCAGAGTGAAGTATGCAGACAGTTGTTACATTAATCCACATGGCTTCAGATTTACTTATTACACAATAATCCATAACACATCCTGTTCCGCTAATAGGATTATAGGGAACAGCACTTTGGTTGTAAGTAATGCCGCCCCACGTTCCTGTATTCCCTGTTTGTAGGAGGAATTTTATTGAATCATTTGCATTTCCAATTGCCTGAAATTCTCCTTCCACTGTCCATGAAATAGTAGCATCAAAATATAAAAGAACACCTGGTTCAACGGTTACGCTTACACCAATTGGCACAAGAACATTACTCGTAACATGGTAAGGGTTATTGGCTACAGTCAAAATAGTATTTGTAAAAAACACACCGCCAATAATCGTTTGTGCGTTGCAGAAACCGCAAGCCATCAAAAGAAGTATTATTAAACGTTCTTTCATTTAATTGGGTGTTAGGACTTTCGTTCTTACAAATATATTAACTTAATTTTTCTCATTAGCAAATTCGTCCGTCAGCTGACGGATTCGCTATTCGCACCTAATAATTAGTAGGAGGAGAGAAAGGGTTTCTTTTATTTATTCTGAAAATATAACACCTGAAATTAGCATTCCTCTTATTCAGCTTATGCATTACCTTATCTACCAAACCGGGTTCAATAATGACGTCAAATTCCATGGTCGGGTAAAGTTTTTTAAAATTCTGAATCCGCTCTTCAATATTTTCTTCTTCATTAAATACAACATAGTTGGCTTTCAATGAATCGGGAGTAGATGAAATTCTTTCTGCCAGCGAGTCAAGCGTAAAGGGTTTAGTTACGTAAGGATAGCTTAGCCAATGCCTTAGGTAAAACAGCGGAGGCATGGTAAATCCCTCATGCTGCGATTCTTCGACAATAAAATTTTTAAAATCTTTTTTCTTTGAAAGATAAACCATTGCTTCTACACGGCTCCGGTGCGAATAAGCCGTTGAAATAAAAACCAGCGGGATAAAATTCACGGTCCAGAAAAAAATCCAGCAGGCGCGCAAAAGTTTTTGCCGCTTCTGCCAGAAGCCCGAGTGTGCAACAAAATCAGTCCATCCGCAAACGCCAAGCGTAATGATGAATGGAATGATGGGCAATATAAACCGCTCCTGCTTGTTGGGAAAATAAGAATGGAATATAAGGAATATAAAAGACGGCAGAAACAGCAGTAAATGCTTTTTCCAATTACGCAAAAACCCAAAGAGAATAAAAATACTTACCGGCGGAATCAGGATTCCTGCCAGGAGAATAATATAGTTGTACCATTTCTGTGTAATGTATTCATTAGCATGCTCCATGTTATATCGCACATACTCGGTAAGTTCAGCAAACGGACGTTCCCAGATTATTATATCTGTTATTCCCTGCACAATGGCAATGCAAAAAATAAATCCTGTAGCAGAAAGAAAAATTTCTTTCCATTTTTTCTGTAACAGCAACGCAAGGTAAAATCCCCCTATAAATAAAATAGTTTGAAACCGCACGCTCAAAGCCAGCGCGAGCATAATCCCTGAAAGCAGCAACGGAAATTTTTTTTTCTTTTCCTCATTCTTCATCACCAGCCACGTTGCGTACAGCATCGGTGGAATGCACACAAACTCCACCAGGTTGCGCACACTGAACATGGGCATAAAAAACAAGAGCGCCAGGATCAGCCCGGTCGTTTTTGCAGCACTGCTTCCGTTTATTTTTTCAGCCATCCTGTAACCGAGATAAACAATGCTCATAGATAGCACAGCATGAATAAACCGTACCACATACATCTTGCTTTGCGGGTCAGTTATTCCAAAGAACTCCAGCATGCGGAAGAGAACATAATGCAGCCCCGGGTACAGCAAGCTGTGGCCGGATGGTGTTACCAATCCTTTTGTAATGCTCGGAATCCAATCATTATAATCGTATCCGTTCACCCAGCTTTGTGCTGCCTCAATCACAAGGAAATGGTCGTCATGCATGCCGTATCCCTTGGAAAATATCACCGCAAGCAGGCGGAAAAATCCGGCAAGAGATAAAATGCAGAGCAGCGGTTTTTCCTGCCAGTATTTAAGAATGAAATTTTTCACAAGGATTATTCAACCATCACCTTGCTCACTTTACTTTCTTTTCCCAGCAACGTTCGCACAAAATAAAATCCCGGAGAAAAATTCTGCGCATCAATTGTAATTTCATTAATGCCGGAATGAACCTGCTGCTTCATAAGTGAAATATATTTTCCGTTTATATCATAAAGAAAAAGTTCTGCGTTGCCTTCGGTACCCGAATTAATCAGCAGTCGTATAAAATCTTTACAGGGATTTGCAATTATATTTTGGGTGAATGATTGAAGGAAGGAATTTTCTCCCGTGCTCACTGAAAAATCAGCAAGAGAAATTTTATATGCACCATAGCCGTGAGTGAATGCAACCAGAGACGTATCGGCGCCGGAATAAACCAAATCAAAAACCATAGCACCATCAGGCATGTTGCTGTTAAATGCCGTCCAGGTTGCTCCGCCGTCTATTGAAACAAAAACTCCCAAATCACTTCCCGCAAAAATTTTATTTGTGTTAGTCGGGTTATGGGTAACGCAATGAAATGGAACATCGGGCAACGCAGCAGAAACATCTGTCCAGGTATTTCCGCCATTAAGTGATTTAAAAATATGCCCTGTCCCGAAACCAGAGAGTGCAACAAAAATTTCCTGGCTGTTATTCGGATTCAAAGTAATATCGCGTATAAAACGGTCGGGCAGAGTGCCGGTAATGTCTGTAAATGACTGACCACCATCAATACTTCTCCATAAATGATTGTGTTGCGTGTCGGATGGAGCCGTGCTTGCAAAAACTGAATCAACATTCGTTGCCGAAACAGCAAGTGCAATTACGGGCTCGCCCACAGCAGAAATTACTCCTGAGGTGGGAAACCAATTATTACCACCGTTGTTGCTGCGAAGAAGCTCCTCTGTTGCTGCATACATCACCTGAGGATTAGACGGGCAAAGGATAAATGGCGCAATGAATGCCACGTTATTGTACAAATCCGGAGCTGACCCATGATTAAAAACCTGGAAATAACCGTTCCAGTTTGTATTGGTCTTGTAAACATTCAGGTACTGGTACGAAGCATACTGCACCTGGTCATTCAAAGGATTGATGGCATTGAAAGAACCATCTCCACCTAAAACAGGAAACCAGTAATTGGTTCCGGTAAACTGAATGGAATTATTATCCTGCAGTCCTCCAAGCAAAAGATTTCCATCCTGCTGCGATGATGAGCCGATGTAAAACTGCGAGGTTACATACCCATCGGTGCAGGGATAATATGTATCACCAAAATCATCAGACCGGTATAAACCGCCATCAGTGGCAAAATAAATTTTATTTGGGTTAAGAGGGTTGGAAATAATGTCGTGTATGTCTGAATGAATCCCATCTCCCGGGTTTCCGTTGTTGGAAACCTGGAAGAGAAAATCTCCTGAGCTGGTCGAACGAAACACCTCTACACCCCCAAAAAGAATTTGTGTTGGGTCGTTGTTTTTGTAGCAAAGCCCTTCGGCATACCATCCCTGGTAGGAAAGTATTTCGGTGAACGGAGAATTTTTTGGAGCCCATGACACACCTTGGTTTGTAGACTCATAAACACCTACCGTGCTATACAACTCTCCAATCACGGCCATGATACGATTGTTATTTCCGGGATAAGCGGTAATCGTGATTCTCCCTGTATGCGTGTTGGCAGGCAGGCCATTGGTAAGAACAGCCCACGAGCCACCACTATTCGATGTCTTGTAAATTCCCTTGTTAGGACTTGAGCCGTTTCCCACCCCTGCATAGATAATATTTGTATCTACCTTATCTATTTCTAAATCCATCACCATGAGACGGTTCAGAGAGAGGGCCCAGTTTGCACCTGCATCTGTTGTTTTGTACACGCCCTCTGTAGTGGCAGCGTAAACAATATTCGTATTTAAAGGATTGATTTTAAAATCCCAGACACCGCGCAACGAATTATAATTCCAGTTCAATGACTGGCTCCAGGTTGCCCCTCCGTCTGTCGTTTTCAGAATTCCTATTCCTACGCTTCCACGTGTTGGCCTTTGAATAAGTCCGTTTATGGCGGTAGCATAAGTATATGTTTCCCCAGTACCAATATAAATCTCATTGTGATTATTCGGATTGATGGCGATGCTGGTCACACCTCTCACAGGGAAACCAGTCGGGATATTCGTCCACGCGTTCAGCCCGACCCCGCCCGTAGTTGATTTCCACAATCCGCCCGATGCAGAGCCAAGCCATATGGTTGCTGTATCAATCGGGTCAATTGCAATCGCCAGTGTTCTGCCACCAATGTTATTCGGACCAATACTTTGCCATGCCGATGTTTGAACTTCTGAAATTCTTTTCGCCCGGTTAGCAAAATGTGTTTTATAAAAAAGTTCTGCTTTTGGATACGCATCTGCAGGAATATCGGCGAATGGATATGCGCGTGAGTTGCCTAGAAACTGCAATGCAGCCCATGATTCACTTCGGTTCTCACCCGCACTTCTTCCCCGCTTCTTTGTAGAAGGGTCAGCTTCGCCTTCGGCAAGCCTATGGCGACCGAAGGGGGTAAGGCAGGTAACAAAAATTACTGCCAAAAAAATTACAGCTAAGAGAAAGTAATATTTTTTCATGCGATTAATTTTTACACTTTAATTTTCTCTGAAACCTTTTGCGCCAAAAATTTTTCTCTTTTCATTCCAAGCCACCGGAGCGCAGTACCGCTGAGCAATTGCTCCTTTATTTTATGGTCTAAGTCCATACCTTCAATCAGTTTGCCGGGAGTTTGTTCCCCGAGCGGAAACGGGTAATCACTGCCCATAGCAATATGTTCGGCTCCCATGAATTTCACCAGGTAATTCAGCACGTCTTTATCATGCACAAGCGAGTCAATAAAAAACTTCCCTATATATTCCCGCGGGTTAATATTGTTGTGAATTGCTACCAGGTCTGGACGTGTTTCAAATCCGTGTTCTATTCTTCCTATCAGTCCCGGGAACGAGCCACCGCCATGTGCAAAAGCAACACGCAGCTTTGGAAACTTCTCAAACACGCCTCCGAAAATCATAGAGCAAATTGCAATTGCCGTTTCCGTGGGCATACCCACAAGCCATGGAAGCCAATAGCGTTGCATGCGTTCCTGCCCTGCCATATCCCACGGATGAACAAAAATTGCAGCGCCCAGTTTTTCTGCCGCCTCGTAAATCGGGAAGAGAGCAATGGAGCCAAGATTCCAGTCGTCAACAACGTGCGAACCAATCTGTACTCCGCTCAGTCCTATTTTCATGCAACGCTCCAGCTCTTTCACCGCAAGGTCAGGTGACTGAAGCGGAATAGTTCCGAGTCCTACAAACCGGTCGGGGTATTTTTCTACCACCTCTGCAATGTGGTCATTGAGGAACATAGAGATGGCAAGCGTATCATGCGGCTTTGCCCAATAGCTGAACATGACGGGAACCGTGGAAAGTACCTGCACATGAACTCCGTGCTCTTTACATTCTTCAATTCTTGTTTTCGGGTCCCAGCAGTTGGATTGAACTTCGCGAAAAAATTTATCATCAATCATCATGCGGGCGCAGCCATGCTTATGATGGTCGAGATGTACAAAGCCGGTATAGCCGAATTTCTCCGACCATTTTGGTAAATGTTCAGGAAGGATGTGTGTATGAATGTCTATTTTAAACATGGAAGAAGTTATATGTTATAAGTTATATGTTACACGGCACTCCTGATTACTTCTTATCAGCGTATAACGTGTAACTTATAACTTCTTTTATCTGCCTCAAGTTGGCTCGGCAACGCGGGCAGTTTTGGGCGGCTCCATCACCGTGCCGCAATTTTTGCAGGTGCGCAGGCTAGGGTCAGAATAAAACTTCTCGAAGATGAGAGGCAGTTGAACGACAATATCTTTCAGGTCAAAAAATTCCTCGTAAAGTTTGTTGTTGCAGTTTTCGCAGTACCACTGGCATGAATCTTTTTCTGTCGATTTGCGGTAACGTTCAATTACCAGCCCGATAGTATTTGGCCCACGCTGCGGTGAATGCGGAATATGTGGAGGAAGCAAAAACATATCACCCTCTTTGATATGGACATCAATATTTTTTCCGCCTTGCTGGGTTTTCAGCGTTATGTCACCTTCAAGCTGGTAAAAAAGTTCTTCGCCATCCTGGAAGTGATAATCCTTACGCGAATTCGGTCCGCCAACAACCATCACGATATAGTCACCATTACCCTTGTAAACCTGCTGGTTTCCAACGGGTGGTTTCAGAAGATGCCGGTTGTCATCAATCCATTTTTTCAAGTTGAAGGGCTGCGCGATAGACATGAGTTTTAAGTTTAGATTTGATTTGCAATTTTAAATTTAGTTTTGTGCTGAATGCCAGTACGGGTATTTATAATTTTCAAATTTACAAATTTTCAAATTGACCAATGAATATTTCCCTTGAAAATAAACATGCCATTGTTTGTGGAAGCACGCAAGGCATAGGCAAAGCGGCTGCTATGGAATTGGCTTCACTTGGCGCTACAATTACACTGATTGCCCGTAATGAACCCGAATTACAAAAAGCTTGCAAGGAACTTCCTCAAAAATTTTCGCAAAAGCATGATTTTATCTCTGCAGATTTTTCTAAACCTGAAGAGTTAAAAATGCAAGTTGAAAAATACATTGTCGGAAAAACCATTCATATACTTATTAATAACACAGGCGGACCAAGAGGCGGACCTATTACCGAAGCAAAGACAGAAGAATTTATTTCAGCTTTCAACCAGCATCTTGTGTGCAATCATATACTTGTCCAGGCGGTGCTTGAAGGGATGAAAAAAGAAAAGTACGGGCGCATCATCAACATTATTTCTACTTCAGTGAAACAACCGATTAAAGGATTGGGTATCTCCAATACCATTCGTGCTGCGGTAGCAAACTGGGCGAAAACATTAGCAGCAGAGGTGGCGCGGTACGGAATTACAGTTAATAATATTCTTCCCGGCTCTACCGAAACACAACGTCAACGCTCATTATTTGACTTAAAAGCGGAGCGTGAAAAAAGAACATTAGAAGAAATAAAAACCGAAGCGCTCGGCGAAATTCCAATGGGGCGCTTTGCTTCGGCCGATGAAGTCGCCAATGCCATTGCATTTCTTGCATCGCCTGCTGCATCCTACATAACCGGAATTAACTTACCTGTAGACGGGGGAAGGACAAGTTCGCTTTAGCAATATCTACAATGAAGGAATTTGATTCGGCAATTATTTCTTCTCCGCTCGGCATGATTGAAATCACGGGCTTGCACGAGGTTATTTTTTCTGCTTTATTTCTTGACGATAAAAAAGCAAAGCCCACAACAGTTCCTGCCTCATTGCAAAAATCCGTTACACAACTGGAAGAATATTTTTCAGGGAACAGAAAATCATTCAACCTGCCCCTTCAGCCTAACGGAACAACTTTCCAAAGGCATGTATGGGATGAACTTCTAAAAATTCCTTATGGAAAAACTATTTCGTATCTGAAACTTGCACAACAGCTTGGTGATGAAAAATCAATTCGTGCTGCGGCTTCGGCTAATGGAAAAAATCCTATTGTTGTTATTATTCCCTGTCACCGTGTAATCGGTTCGCATGGAGAGATGGTTGGTTATGGAGGAGGAATACGAAGAAAAGAGTGGCTGCTGGCGCATGAGAAAGGGGAAGAGCAGCTCGGACTATTCGGGGAAATTGGATAATTAAGAAAAATAGAAAATTGGATAGTTATGGAATATAAAAGAGGTTTTGAAAATCTTGAAGTTTGGAAAGTCGGTCGTGAACTTAGAATATTTATTTCCGGACTTTGCAAAAAATTTCCAAAGCATGAAATCTATGGGCTTGTTCAGCAAATAAAAAATTCTTCACGTTCAGTTACTGCTAATATTGCAGAAGGATACGGCAGATTCCATTACCAGGAGAACATGCAATTCTGCCGACAGAGCCGTGGTTCTCTTGAAGAAACAAAAGACCATGCTTACACAGCTCTCGATGAAAATTACATTTCCAAGGAGGAGTTTGATGCTTTTCTTGAAAAATATGAGAAGTGTTTGAAATTGTTAAATGGGTATCTTTCATACATCAAAACTGAAAAGGAAAAGCAATCAATCCTTTAACCTAATTTTCAAATTTCCCATTTTTCCAAATTATCTTTTACCCCATGCAGAAAATCAAAAACTATATAAACGGAGAACTTACTGAGCCGGCCGGAAAAAATTATCTCGATAATATTAATCCTGCCACAGGAGAAGTGTATTCCCTGATTCCCGATTCAGACGAAAGAGATGTGCAGCTTGCAGTGGATGCAGCGAAAGCAGCATTTCCATCGTGGAGTGTAATGCCTGTTGCCGAACGCTCTGATATTCTTTTAAAAATCTCGCAGCTCATTGATAAAAACCTTGACCGCCTTGCACTTGCTGAATCTATAGACCAGGGTAAACCGGTTTGGCTGGCAAAAAGAGTTGACATTCCCAGGGCGCGTGACAATTTCCATTTTTATGCTACCGGTGCCATTCATTTAAGTACGGAAGCACATGCTACAGAAAACACGGCAATAAATTATACACTTCGGCAACCTATCGGAATTGCCGGATGCATTTCTCCATGGAATCTTCCCTTGTATTTGTTTACATGGAAAATTGCTCCTGCACTAGCTGCCGGCTGCTGCGTGGTTGCAAAGCCAAGTGAGATTACCCCAATGACAGCGTATCTTCTTTCTGAATTATGTATTGAAGCCGGGTTGCCGAAAGGTGTTTTGAATATTGTTCATGGCCTGGGACCAAAAGCAGGAGCAGCCATCATTCAGCATCCCGAAATTTCTGCCATAAGTTTTACAGGCGGAACAAAGACGGGAGAGTGGATTGCAAAAACAGCAGCTCCCATGTTCAAAAAGCTTTCGCTTGAGTTGGGAGGAAAAAATCCCAACATGGTTTTTGCTGATTGTAATTTTGAAGAAGCAGTAAAAACATCCGTGACCGGCGCGTTCAGTAACCAGGGAGAAATTTGCCTAACGGGTTCAAGAATATTTATTGAAAAACCTTTGTACGAAAAATTCAAAGATGCATTTTTAAAAAGAGTGTCCACGCTTACGGTTGGCGACCCGCTTGATGATAACAGCCGCATGGGAGCCATTGTAAGCAAACAGCACATGGAAAAAATTCTTTCATATATAGAGCTTGCAAAACAGGAAGGCGGAAAAATTTTATGCGGTGGAAATCAATTGCACTTATCCGGAAAACTTTCGAAAGGATATTACATTGAACCTACTGCTATAGAAGGACTGCCATACGATTGCCGCACCAACCAGGAAGAAATTTTCGGCCCGGTTGTTACATTGATGCCTTTTGAAAAAGAAGAAGAAGCATTGAAGTATGCTAATTCCACCACCTATGGGTTGGCAGGAACTATATGGACAGAAAATCTTAGCCGCGCGCATCGCATGGCCGCGCAACTGCAAAGCGGAATTATCTGGATTAACTGCTGGCTCTTCCGAGATTTGCGCACTCCCTTTGGTGGAATGAAAAACTCAGGCGTAGGGCGTGAGGGCGGTTTTGAAGCACTGAAGTTTTTTACGGAAGAAAAAAACGTTTGTATTAAGCTTTGAGGAAATAATCCCTTCTGATTATTCATCCGGAAATTCTTCTGTATATTTGAAATGATATTTAAAACTAATATTCATGAAAATAAAATACACACTCAGCGCAACTTCAAAGCGGAATATATTTTCTGAATTTGTCTTCAGGAAATGAAATGAAAGTTTTGAAGGTTGCTTTGACGAGGTAAAATTCAAACTAAAAATTTATTATGAAAAAACGTTTATGCGTTATGCTGCTGTTTGCAGCATTGAATTCGCACGCACAGGTATTCTGGACAGAAACATTTTCAAACGGCTGTACATCTGCTTGCCTTGCAAATTCATATTCCGGTCCAAACGGTGCATGGACGGTTACTTCTACCGGTGCCAACACAGCAAGCTCCAACAAATGGTTTGTAAGCGGGGCAGAATGCGGTAATGCTGCCGGACAATGCGGAACGGCTTGTGGAGCTGCAGATGCGTCTCTTCATATCGGATCAGACATCATAATTGCTATTGACCCGGGCGCTGCATATTATGCAGGCATTGCAAGTAACTGGAGAGCAGAATCTCCAATCATTAACTGCACAGGCAAATCAAACATTACTGTTTCATTCAATTATATAACGGAAGGACAACCGGGTGCTGACTTTGCCGGCATTGCATATTACGATGGAACTACATGGTACTACTATAACGGCTCTGCATGGACGACAACATTTACTGCGCTGCCTGTTACCAATAATGCCTCCTGCGCTCCGCAGGGTTTGTGGACAGCTTATTCGGTAATGCTTCCGGCAAGTGCCAATAATAATCCATCTGTTAAAATCGGGTTCAGGTGGGTGAACGATAATGATGGTGCAGGCACCGACCCCTCCATTGCCATTGACGACATTAATGTTTCTTCTTCTGCACCATCTTGCTCTGTGAGTATCAACCCTATTTTTCCCGCTATATTATGTCACGGCGATTGCAACAGCGCATTGGGTGCAACAGCAACCGGATTGGGGCCCATCCAATATTCCTGGAACACTATTCCTGTACAGACCACATCAGCTGCCGTCAATCTTTGCGCAGGAACTTATACTGTTACCATAACAGACAGCACCGGTTGCACAGCTACTGCATCTATGACTATTACCCAACCGACACAACTAATTGCGTCAGTTTTCGGAAGTAATTTCCATGGATGGGGTGAGCCATGTAATGGTGATTGCCTGGATACATTGACTGTTGCAGCTACCGGCGGAACTCCCCCATACGCTTTCATCTGGTCGAATGGATGTTTTACGCAATCATGTCCCAATCTTTGCGCAGGAACTTATACAGTGGCAGTAACTGATGCGAATGGGTGCACAGCGACTGCGAGTTATACAATCACAGAGCCCCCTGTGCTTACCATGGGCGCCCCGATAATTACCAATCCATCCTGCACCGGATGTTCTGACGGTTCAATTTGTTTAGGGCCCCATAGCGGAGGCACGCCTGCATACACATATTCTCTTACTCCCAACGCAGGCAACTTTAATGGAAACTGCTGGCAAAATCTCCCTGCAGGGATTTATACAGTTTGCATTACCGATGCTAATGGCTGTACCGTCTGTTTAACCGATACTCTTGTTGACCCGCCTTCAGGTATCGTGGATAATTTTTCTTCGGGAGCAATTATTTTATCTCCCAATATCATTTCTACTTCTGCGCTTCTCACGGTTCCATTCACGGAAATGGAATTTACGTTTACTGCTTATGACTGTTTCGGCAAAAAAGTAAGAGAGAAAATTTTTAGCGAAAGACAAATGGCTATTGAAAAAGGAAATCTTTCTGCCGGCCTTTATTTCTTTGAGCTGACAGGAAACCAAAGGCGGTTTTATGGTGGTAAATTTATTATAGAATAAAAATATCAATACCTGTCAAACGTATACCCTGTAAGGTTTTCATGGCTTTTTAAATATCTGCCATATCCCAATCTTTTATTTTTGTATTAAACTTAAATCATGAAAACCAACTTAATTTTATCTGTATTACTTATTGCCTTTGCCACAGTAATTATTAATGGATGCAAAAAGGAAGAAACAGGAACGGCAACACTTATTGTGCACCTTGTCGATACGCCTGCCACATATGACGCGGTACACGTAGAAGTGATTGGCGTGGAAGTGCATACGAATACCAATGGCTGGATGATTATCCCCGTTACAGACACTATATACGATTTACTGCAATTGCAGGACAGCGCTAACGCAGTGCTTGGTTCATTGGTTATTCCCGCAGGAACACTCTCACAGGTGCGGCTTATTCTCGGCACTCACAATACGGTGACAGTAAGCAGCGTAGTATACCCGCTTTCTTTGTCGAGTCAGGATGAATCAGGTTTAAAGCTTAACATTCACCAGGAACTTTCTGCCAATACAGTATACAGGCTTGTTTTAGATTTTAATGCAGCTCAATCGGTAATAGATAACGGCAACGGTACATATAGGCTTAAGCCCGTTATTAAAGCTTCGTTTCAATAGCTTTATTCAGACTCCGTAATCAAATCCTGCTATAACGGCAGGATTTTTTTGTCATAATCCTGATTTATATTTTTGTCTTCTATATTTTTTGACCATGGCAAAAAAAGACAAACGCATAGACGTATACATAGAAAAGGCGCAGCCCTTTGCTAAACCAATTCTTAAGAAACTCCGTGAGCTTATTCATAAAGGAAATCCCGATGTGGAAGAAACCATCAAGTGGGGAATGCCCTCGTTCGATTACAAAGGACCGTTCTGCAGTTTTGCCGCATTCAAGGAGCATGCCGTTTTCGGTTTCTGGAAATATAAATTAATCAAAGACCCTAACGGTTACCTCGGTGAAATATTTAATAAAGGAGGCGATGCAATGGGAAACCTGGGAAGAATGAGCAATGTAAACGATTTACCTCCCGATGCAGCCGTCGTGGATTTTGTGCGGCAGGCAAAAAAACTGAATGATGACAGTGTAAAACTTCCGGCAAGACCAAAAAAGCCAAAGAAAGAATTGGTGATACCCGCTTACTTTATTAAAGCAGTGAGGGGAAATAAAAAGGCAAAGACAGTTTTCGATAATTTCAGTCCAAGCAATAAAAGGGAATATGTAGAGTGGGTTACTGAAGCCAAAACCGATGATACACGTCAAAAACGTTTAGACACAGCAGTGGAGTGGATAGCAGAAGGAAAAATAAGGAACTGGAAATATCTTCCGAAGAAATAGATTGCACCACTATAACGCTGAGCTGGGTCGAAGGCACCGTTACATTTTGATTATGTTCAATGTGAGACAATTAAAAATTTAAAAATCTCCGGCTGGCACGCCTTCACCAATCAATTGGCGCACGGCATCCATAATGCTGTTTTTATCATAGCCACACTCTGTATAAAGTTCCGGTTGTTCACCGTGCTCGATAACCCGGTCGGGAATTCCGAGGCGTTTAATAGATGCGCTGTAATTATGGTCAATCATAAATTCGGCTACGGCACTTCCCATTCCGCCCATGAGCGCAGCGTCTTCAACGGTAATTATTTTTTTGAACTTTGAAAAAACATCGTGAAGCAATTCCGAATCCAGCGGCTTTACAAACCGCAAATCGTAATGTGCCGGGTAAAAACCTTCTGCCGATAATTCATCACATGCCGTGACGGCAATATTTCCTATATGCCCTATGGTAAGAATAGCGACTTCCTCTCCATCACGTAATTTTCTTCCGGTTCCTATTTTGATTTCACGGAAAGGTTTTTTCCAATCTACCATCACGCCGTTTCCGCGCGGGTAACGAATGGTAAAAGGACCTGTGTTGCGAAGCTGTGCCGTATACATAAGGTTGCGGAGTTCTTCCTCGTTCATCGGTGCGGAAACAATCATGTTGGGAAGACAACGCATGTATGCAAAATCATAAGCGCCATGATGCGTTGGGCCATCAGCGCCTGCCAGCCCGGCACGGTCGAGGCAAAATATAACGTGAAGGTTTTGCAACACCACATCATGTATCACCTGGTCGTAGGCGCGCTGCATAAATGATGAATAGATATTGCAGAACGGAATCAATCCCTGCGTGGCAAGTCCTGCAGAAAATGTTACAGCGTGTTGCTCGGCAATGCCAACATCAAATGCACGGTCAGGCATGGCTTTCATCATAATGTTGAGAGAACTTCCCGACGGCATGGCAGGAGTTACTCCCATAATTTTAGGATTCTTTTCTGCAAGCTCAACCAGGGTGTGGCCAAAAACATCCTGGTACTTGGGCGGCTGCGGTGTGCTTGATTTAGGTTTAAAAATTTCCCCGGTGATTTTATCGAACAATCCCGGTGCATGCCATTTGGTCTGGTCTTTTTCGGCAAGCTCGTATCCTTTTCCTTTCACGGTGATGCAATGCAAAAGTTTTGGCCCGGGAATTTTTTTCAGGTCATTAAGGACTTTGACCAGGTGAGTTACATCGTGTCCGTCAATCGGGCCGAAGTAACGGAAACGCAGCGCTTCAAAAAGATTGCTTTGTTTAAGCAAAGCCGATTTCACTGCTCCCTCCATTTTCTGAACAATGCTGCGTGCATCAGGGCCAAACTTGCTGATGGTTCCCAGGAGTTTCCACACCTCGTCTTTTACTTTGTTGTAAGTGCCGGAAGTGGTTATGTCGGTAAGATATTCTTTCAACGCGCCTACATTCGGGTCTATACCCATGCAGTTGTCGTTGAGGATAACTAACAGGTTGGTATTGCTAACACCAGCATTGTTCAATGCTTCAAAAGCAAGACCGGCAGTGAGCGCGCCATCACCAATAACAGCAATGTGCTGCTTATCTTTTTCTCCTTTATACTTCGATGCCACTGCCATTCCAAGCGCGGCAGAAACCGAAGTGGAAGAATGCCCTACACCGAAAGTATCATATTCACTCTCGCTGCGTTTAGGAAATCCGCTGATGCCTTTATAAATGCGGTTGGTATGAAAAACATCGCGCCTGCCGGTAAGAATTTTATGCCCGTATGCCTGGTGTCCTACGTCCCACACAAGCAAATCATCGGGAGTATTAAAAACATAATGCAGCGCCACGGTGAGTTCAACCACTCCCAGCGAAGCTCCAAAATGCCCTCCGTTTACTGAAACAATATCAATAATAAATTCACGCAGCTCTTTGCAAACTTGTAGCAATTCTGTTTGCTTCAGCTTTCGCAAGTCAGCAGGATAATTTATCCTCCGCAAAAGTTTCCCCGGTTTTACTTCTGACATAGTGTATGTGTGCAAAATTAAAAAGAATAACGCTGGAGTACTTAAATTATTGTGATTCAGGCTGAATTTTCAAACCCCCAAATCGGTCATTCACCCAACATAGTTATAAATTAACGTAAATATTGAAACAAGAATTGAATTATAGAGTAATTTTAGGGTGAAATTTTTACCAGGAAGTAAAACTAAAACTAAGTACCATGAAAAAGTTTTTACTCACCATTGGACCAACAATTTTGTTGCTCTGTTTTTCTGACGCCGCGTTTGCACAGCGCCACATAGATTTAGGATTTTCAGGAGGCGTTACTGATTTTTTTGGCGACTTAGGAAATGAGAAGGGAATATTTCCATATTCGTCTACCAATATGGGCTTTGCTGCTACCGCCCGCAATTTTCTAAACAACCCGCAAAAATCGGGAATGCAGTATAAGCCGCTTTCAGTAGAAGCCAGATTCAGCTTTCATCGTATCGGGTACGATGAAGCATCGCCTATCGGAGATATGAAAGGTGCCGAACTCAGGAATTATTACAGAGGTATTAATTTCAGGAATGATGTTATAGGTGCGTCGGGACATATTTCATATACTATTTACCCGAATAAGTACCGCTCACTCTACAAGCAAAAATTTTGCTTCTTCGGATTTGCCGGCATAGGCGCTTTCTATAGCAACCCGAAAGCAGACTTATTCCGCGGCTCCATTAACATAGCGAATCGCTACTACGCATGGAATGACGGAACACTTCGTGATGCACCTGAAAATTCAGGCCGCGGAAATATTGTGGAGAGAGATGGTGTGTATGAAACCAACCTTAGAGATTGGCGCACCGAAGGCCAGGGCGATAATTCAGAAACAGGCAACCGCCCAATGTATTCTAAAATCAATGTGGGCTTTCCTCTAGGCTTCGGAACCAGGTATGGAATGACGAGAGAAATTACATTGTCTGCAGAGATTGCATTCTATTATTTCCTGACAGATTATCTTGACGATGTAAGTTCGCGTTATGCGACCACTTCAGAAATTGATAAAAATTTCCCTAATGACCCGGTAAAACAGCAACTGGCAACTTACATTTCTGACCCTACCGGAAGAGGCACAGACGGTACACTGCTTACGCCGCCAACCAGCCGCAGGGGCAACCCAAAGTACAGCGACCTTTATACCTATATAAGTTTGGAAGTGGCATATAGCTTCCGACTTTCTCAAAGAGACATTTACGGCAGAGTAGCCAGCAGATAATTTTTGGTTTTCATGTGGGGAAAATCCTCCTGTTATTTCGGGAGGATTTTTTTATTGGAGAGAACCTAATCTTAATTTGACCCCAGAACTTTCAAAAGCTCATCCAGCTTGGGAGTAAGGATGATTTCAGTTCTCCTGTTTTTCTTTCTCGCTTCCGGAGTGTTTGATTTATCTATAGGAAAATATTCACTTCGCCCGGCCGCAGTTAGTTGTGAGGGCTCAACTTTTTTATTGGACGACAAAATTCTTACAACGGCAGTAGCGCGCATTACACTTAAATCCCAGTTGTCTTTTATCGGCCCGCCTGTTATGGGAACGTTATCGGTATGCCCTTCCACCATTACATTTATATCCGAATTTTTCTCCAGCACTTTGGCAAGCTGCTTCAGCGCTTCTTCTCCTTTTTTATCTACTTCAGTGCTGCCGGTCTGGAAAAGCAAGCGCTCTTCAAGCGATATATATACTTTTCCGTTTTTGACTGAAACACTCAGCCCGTTGTCCTTGAATCCGAGTAAAGCATTGTTCACCGTATTTTTTAATGCAGCAACTGCAGAATCTTTCTTGTTGAGAACAGATTGAAGCTCGTTGATTTTATTTTCGCGTTCGTGCAGCGTGGAGCTCAGCTCATTCAGGTATTGCTCTTTTTCACTTAAAGCTCTGCTCGTCTTATTCAGTGTGTCTTCCTTTTTCTGAAGTTCTTCCTGCGCGTCCTGCAATTGTGCAATCAGCTTTTTTGTTTCTGCGTTACTGCCTGCAATAGTTTTTTCCTGGTTCGAAATCAAACGGTCGTAAGATTTATTAAGCTCGTTGTATAAACCATTGAGCCGCGCCATAGCCGTACCCAGGTTTGTAGTATCTTTTATGAGTCCCTGGTTTTCTTTTGATAAATTGTCAATGCGGGTGTTAAGGTCAGCATTGGTTGAAGTTAAATTCCGGTTCTCGGCCTTCAGCTTTTCCAAATCGTCCCGGCATTGTTTTTCTTTTGACTGCAACTCGTCATATTGTCGTGAAGGAACGCAGGAAGAAAGTGCCAACACGGATGCAAGGACTATGGATAGAAATGAAGATGGGATATAATGTCTTTTCATGAAAATGTATTTTCAACAATAATAAACGGCCTTATCCAATGAAATGCGGCAACTTCATGTAAGATTTCAATAACTCTCTGTTATTTACTTTCCGTTTTGCATCTATTTTGCAACAACATTGCGGCATAATTTTCGTTAATAAATACTAAGACAAACGGTTATGGATACCTTGAGCAGAACATGGCTTACAGAAAAGCATATCGACTTTGAATACAAGCGTTACCTGTTGCTGGCTTATTTGCAAAGCGTAAACGACAATTTCAGAGAACACCGGCTTTATCCTTTTCTTTCTGACCTTATAGGGCACTACCGCGATTTGCTGCAATTGCGCGAGGGCAAAAAAAATCTGTACGAAAATTTTCCGTCCGCTATCAAATCAGCCGATATGGAAACATTCAGCATTGCGTATGAAAAAATTATCCAGGACGATGAGTTGATGAAGGAAATAGAATCCATCATTGATTTTTCCATACCGCAGATGGAACAGCACCTGCGCATCGGCAAAAAAATTTATGATTTGCTCGAGGAGCATTTAAAATTTTTTCCAATAGGTATTGTTCCGCTCCAGACCGACTGCGGTTATTTGTTTCTGCGTGATGGAAAACGAAGCGACACAAAAGTTTTTGAATACCAAATAAGTATTTTTGAGAGCGCGAACGAGCGTTACCGCGGTATCCACACCAGGTTTATTTCCGCTTTTGAGAAAAGCATTTCCAATACCTATGAATCTATAAAAACAGAACTCTTGCAGGAGAACCGCACGCTTCCCAATCCTGCCACGTATGCCATAGAGACCGATATGCTTCTTCCGCTGGAAGAAACATTTCTTCCACTTGCCAAGCGTACCTTGATCAAGTACATCTCCCAGGTAAATTGATTTAGTCAGTTTGGTTTCGAGTCGCCGGGTATTTTCCTGGTGCCGTTTTCACGGTATTTTCCGTTAAAAATTCTTTTTTTTACTTTTATGTTTTCAAACTCGAACAACATGAAAACATTTTACTCTATTTTATTCTCTTTTCTATGCACCGTTGCTACCGCGCAGTGGAGCGTTATATATACCAATTCCATAGCGCCCATTGAAGAATTCCGAGGCTGTTTTTTTACAAACTCTCTTAACGGAATTGTTGTAGGCGCACAGACCGTTGTAGGTAATCCTGCAACCATCAGAAAAACTACCGACGGAGGAACTTCATGGACACCTATAACTACTTCAAATACAGATACGCTGCGCTCGGTGTGGTTTACCGATGACACAACCGGGTTTGCCTGCGGTGCAAAAGGAAGAATCATCAGAACCTTCGATGCAGGACTAACATGGGATACAGTGCCCAGCGGAGTGAATAATCTTTTGCGCAGCATCACTTTCCCGACTCCTCAAACAGGTTACATCTGCGGAGGCGCAGGAATTATTCTGAAGTCAACCGATTACGGAAACACCTGGGTGCAGCAGACAAGCCCACTGACACAGGACTTAATTAATATCAGGTTCCTGAACCAGGATACCGGCTACGCCTGCTCCAGTTTGGGTACGTTTCTCAATGGATATGTTATCCGCACTTACGATGGAGGTGCAACCTGGGACACAGTACACTCCGATGCTCAAGGGTTACTTGGCATTGCCATTGCCGATGCAAATATCATTGTAGCCGCAGGAGGAAATCAAACCATTGTTCGCAGCACAGATGGCGGGCAAACATGGGCAACAGTATACACAGGGAATGCAGGAACCAATTTCCGCTCGGGATGGTTCACATCACCATCATCAGGTTTCTTCATTGGCGATGTTGGCTCTCTTTTTAAAACCACCAATGGCGGTGCGACATGGACTCCGATATCGCTTGTTACCACAGGATTGCTGGGCATTCATTTTCCCGATGCCGACACGGGCTATGCGGTAGGTAATGGAATTATTCTGAAGTACATTGCTCCCTGCACGCCTCCCGCGCCCGGACCAATCGCCAGCAATGAAACGGCATGCTCGCTCGATACTTCTGTGTATTGCATTCCTTCCATACCCGGAGTTACCTCGTATCAATGGACCGTTCCGGCCGGTAATACAATTACAAGCGGGCAGGGCGATACGTGCATTACCATTTCATTCGGAAACCAGACGTCAGGTAATATAACCGTCTACGCTGTGAATTCATGCGGGAATGGAGACACGACAACAATTGCAGTTACCGTGCATGTAACACCGGCCGCTCCCAACATTAGCATGGTGGGAAATCAACTGATGTCAAGCACGCCCATTAATATTCAGTGGAATCTCAACGGTGTTCCAATTCCCGGGGCTACAAGCCAATTTTATACTCCTACTCAAAACGGAAACTATACAGTTACTTACACCAATTCTGTGGGATGTTCGGCTACTTCTGCCCCGTATGCATTAATAAATATGGGAATGAATAAACTTTCTTCTGCAGGCATATTTATTTATCCCAATCCTGCCAGTGAAATGTTCATGGTTTCTGTTGAGGAGAACATTTCGCATTTGCTTCTCAATCTGTTTGATGCAGCCGGACGAAATGTGTTAAGCAGCAACGCTTCAGGAAAAAAATCACTTAATCTTGACGTTTCTTCACTTGAAAATGGAATTTATTTGCTTATTGTTGAAACGGAAAATGGAAAGGTAAGAAGCGAACTTGTTATTATGCACTGACTTTGTAACAGAATCCTTCGCGGATATCTCTTCTTAGCTATACCAAACCAACATTCGACTCTAAAATTTACCTTTTTCAGTTAAAAGCGTATTCATTAAAGTAAAAACCCTCCAAACCTTACAGGTGTAACAAGGCAGTAAATAGTAAAACATTGCCGCATGCGTGCGGGATAGTTTTGGCGCAGAAATAATAAATCTGAGTCATGAAAAAAATCCTTACGCAAGTTACACTGCTCGCAGCATTATTGCTGTTGGTTTCAACACAATCACAAGCACAATACTATACCGGTATTGGAGTCCGCTTGGGAAAATTCTCATCGGGTCTTTCTGCTAAATATTTTTTTGATGCAAACAACGCCAAAGGTTTGGAATTGTTTGCCGGGAAAACCAAGATTGCCCGCGGCGGATACATAGGACGGTTGCTTTATGTAAATCAAACACCTTGCACTATGCCTTTGCTGCAGATTCCACTGGATATTGTTTTCGGGGGTGGAGCGCACGCAGCATATTTCCCTAAAGGTTATTACCGCCTTAGAGATGGCGAGCTTATTCCGTACGGAGACCGGATTTTTTGTGCCGGTATTGATGCCGTACTCGGAGTGGAATATAAAGTTCCTATTGCCCCTCTTACTTTAGGAATAGACGTTAACCCGTTTCTTGATTTATTAAATCCAGGCCCGGAGTATCTTGATTTCTCTCTTGCAATACGATACGTATTTGAATAAATTTTTTAGATAATCAGCTAATAGCAAGAAGATAAATAATAAACCAATATTGTGAATATTATTTCAAAAGAGAATAATTAAAAAATAGTTTTTTCATGTTAGAGCGTCATGGCCTGCAGAGCTTTGGCGCTTTTTTATTTTCTCTCATTCAAACTTTAAAAGCTTCAGCTCATTACCGTCAAATACGGCATAGGTAAAATATTTTACCCAGTCGCCCAGATTTATGTAGCGCGATGAAGCATTTTCTCCTCCCCCTCTCCCATGGAGAGGGGGCTGGGGGGTGAGGCTTATATCAAGCGGCAAATGGCGATGTCCAAAAATGAGGTAGTCAAAATGTTCTTTTGAAAGAATTTCTTTTGAGTGAACAGCAAGGTATTCCTTTTCATCACCAAGGTATTTTTCATCATTACGTCCGGTTGCAATCCTGCTTTTACCCGACCAGTAACGGGCAATGCTTATTCCCAGGTTGGGATGAATGCGTGCAAAAAGCCACTGGCACAGAGGACTTGCAAAAACTTTCTTTATAAATTTATACCCGTAATCTCCCGGTCCGAGCCCATCGCCATGGGCGATATAAAATTTTTTTCCGTTGTATTCTTTTTGAATGGAGGAACGGTGTAAAATCACATTCAGCTCTTTTGGAATGTAATCAAAAATCCACATGTCGTGGTTTCCGGTAAACCAGTGAACGGGTATCCCCGAGTCGGTAAGCTCGGCAATTTTACCAAGCAAGCGAACAAAACCGCGTGGAACTACAGTGCTGTATTCGAACCAGAAATCAAATACATCGCCCAGTAGGTAAATTTCTGCGGCATTATGTTTAATAGTATCCAACCAGCGAACAATTTTTTTCTCCCGCTCTAAACTGGAATCATAATTTGGGATTCCCAGGTGGAAATCAGAAGCAAAATATATCTTTTGTCCGGGCTTCATTTATGAATCTTCTTTGCTGATTTTTTAAAGTTCAATATTACGAATCAGTTTGAGCGGATTAAGTTTTTCCAGCCGTATTTCAAACCGCACCTTCTGCAAATAGCTTGAGAACAAATCGGGATTGGCATCATATACTTGCTTTATGTCGTCAGAATATCCGAACGGAAAATAGATTGAAAATATTCGGGAGATGATGGTAATTTCTGCTCCGTAGTCGTACATCAGTCCTTGCCTGTCGTCTTTTGGAGTATCTGATTCGTCATGCAAACCAAGGTCAGCAAAAAGTTTTATGGGCAGACGCCCGGGTATGCTGGTTTTAAAATTAATTGCCGCAAGCCATGTATTGCTTTGCCCGGTATACGTGGGGACTTTAAAACCTCCTTCTGCCACCACAAATTGCTGCGACAAAATTCCCTCGCTTTCTGTTCTTCCCAGGAAAATATGTTCAAACGTGTAGTCTTGTGTGTAATTATATACATAATCATGGGTTGTAGAATATCCACTCATGCGAAGACGGTAATCAGATTTTGAATCAAATGAAACATACCCTGCAAAAAGACGGACATCGAACCCCCGGTTTCTTCCCTTATAGCTGAAACGGTAATTTCCTTCACCGGCAACGCGAAATAAATCATCAGCTGCGTTTTCACGAATTCCTATAGAAAATGAATATAGGTTGATTGCATGCGTATTTTCTCCCCGGAAATTTACTTCGTTAAAGTATTTTACCTCGTTCAATATGTTATATGTAAAAGTATTGGGGTCGCAAAGGCACAGTTCTGAACCTGAAAAAATACTGTGGGCAGCCTGTTTATCAATTCTTGAAACTCTTAACGAAAGAGAGCTAGAATAACCCGTATTTTTTTCTTTCGGATTAAAATAAAATGTGAACACTGAATTCAATTTAGAAAACCTAAACGTTTTTTCTTCAGTAATTAAATGATTAATGCTGGTATTTGTGAAATCCGCGAAGTGATATGATTGCCCTCCTAACTCTAACGTCATTTTTCTAATCCAGTGCTCTTTCCCTGTTTTTGTTCCTGTATAAAAATTGTATGAAACATTTCCGCCACCAGCCAGGGAATTGGTTCGCGTGCTGTACATGGGCATCAGGACATATTCAAACTTTTTTTCAGGAACAAAAATATTATGCATTGCAATTCCTGCCATAGTCTTGTCATAATTATTCCAGCCGATAACGGGCAAGGAAAATATTTGTGTTGTGGCGGGTTTCTCAAGCCCTCCGGCAAAACGGAAATTAAGTTTGTTCCACTTTTTAAAAATACCTGACGCGCGAATAAAGTTATTGTTTCGGTTTATTTCGGGAATGTCCTGGTCTGCATCTATGACGGCCTTATCAAAATCCATCGCGTATAGGTTTATTTTTTTTGTTCCCGTAAAGCCATCTGTCCATTGAGTGGAAATATTTTTTTTGTCTTTGACCGTTGAAACAGAAACAGGACCTGCAACGCCTCCGTTATTTTTCAGAGTCACTTCCCAGCAATTACCCGTAAAACTTTCAGGGCACTTCGATTTTTTGCACGACACTATTTTGTAGTCAATCTTCTTCGTCGTTCCAAGCAAATCGTCAAAGAACCATGAAAAACTTTTTCCTGATGTTTCTTCAAAAGCTTTTTTTACATCAGCAGGGGAGGGGTGTTTGAATTTCCATTTCCCGTAATATGTTTTCATGCCGCGGTCAAAGAGTGAATCGCCCATCCATGATTTAAGGTAGTTAAACGACAGCGCTGTTTTATAATAAACGCATGTTCCATAATTGGTGGCGCTGAATTTTTCAGCCGGGAGATTCAGCGGCTGGTCTGTATTGCTTCGGGCGCTAATCAGGTAGCCAAGTTCGTCAAGCTTCTTGTCAGTGAGCGTATCAAATCCTACCAATTTTGCAAGTGTTGTCGTTTCAATTAAAGATTCATTTTTTCCGTGCCTTACCGCTTCAGAATACCTTAACTCATAAAACTGGTTAATGCCTTCATCCATCCACGGATTCTCACGTTCGTTGCTTCCCAGAATTCCATAAAACCAGTTGTGACCCGCTTCGTGCGCAATGGTAAGTTCAAGAAGACGTTCAGTTTCGCATTCACCGATAACGGTTACATTGGGATATTCCATTCCTCCACCTGCACTAATGCTTCCGCTCACAGCACTTATATTATTATACGGATAATCATCAACCCAGAGAGAATAATAATACGTTGCATCATTCAAATATTGCAAAGCGTCTTTCCATAAATGCGCCTCATAGTTAGTGAACATTATCCAGGTACTCACTTTTCTTTTTGATACCGGAAGTTCAACTTCACCCTTCAGGACATGATAACGCTTATCAGCAAACCATGCAAAGTCATGCACATGATTCTGGATAAAGCGTATGGTTTTTGTTTCAACATCCGACTTCGGAATCGTCATGTCCTTTGTGTACGAAGAAATATTTTTTGTCTCATTGATTTTTTTCTCAAGAAACATTTTTTCATCTTCGGTTTGCAAATCACCGGTGGCGCCCACGACATAATTTTTCGGAAGAGTAATGCTCACTTCAAACGAACCAAACTCGGAATAAAATTCTCCCTGGTCGAGAAAAGGAATGGGATGCCAGCCGTATTTATCATACACAGCCGGTTTGGGATACCACTGCGAAATCTGGTAGGATTGCTTATCATGCCCGAGGCGGGAAAGGGTGGAGGAGGGAAGCTTTACCCGGAAAGGAGTGGAGATTGAAATGCTGTCACCGCTTTTAAGCGGGCGGTTGAGAATTATTTTACAGATATCAATATGGAGCGAATCATATTTCCATTGTGCGGTCTCTCCATCAATAGTGAAATTCAGTGAGTCAATAAACCCCAAATCTTTTTCGTCGGCATCCAGCATTCTGCGGGTTCCCTGCCTGTAGAACTGTTGTGCCAGTGCGGTCTCATTGTCCTTGTATCCATTAGGCCATAGGTGAAAGTAAATTTCTTTCAATTCATCCGGTGAGTTGTTGATGTAAATAACGGTTTCGAAAGCAGACAGTTCATGTTTAATATCGTTGAGCGAAACATTAATTGTATATTTTACTTCCTGCTGGAAATAGTTTTGGGAGAAGGAGAATTGAGTACAAAGTACAAAGTACAATGTACAATAAAATAAAAATTTGCTCAAAAGGATTTTCAAATTTTCAAATCGAAATTAATAATGCGGCAAAGCTATTGAAATTTGCCATCCTTTACTCTAAACTCTTTCCCGTAAGTTCGCACAAAATATTTTGTGAAATATCGTTTCCTCACCCGCGTTGTCATAGCACTTTCGGTGGTAAGTTTATTCACCGATATCTCCAGCGAAATGCTGTACCCGGTTATGCCGGTTTTTCTTACCAGTATAGGATTTACTGCACTATGGATTGGAATGATGGAAGGAATTGCAGAGGCAGTTGTGGGCTTATCAAAAGGATATTTCGGAAAATGGTCAGATGTTTCGGGAAGGCGATTGCCGTTTGTGATTATTGGATATTTATTCAGTTCGATTTCCAAACCACTCATCGCGCTGTTCACCTCCGTGCCCGCGATATTTTTCCTGCGCAGCACCGACCGGTTGGGGAAAGGAATCCGCACGGCTGCACGCGATGCCATGCTTACGCATGAGTCCGATGCAGAACATCGCGGTAAAGTTTTCGGTTTTCATCGCGCCATGGATACGTTTGGCGCTGCGCTCGGCCCGCTGGCGGCCCTCATTTACCTGCACTATAATCCCGGAGCATACAAGCAGCTTTTTTTGTATGCTTTTATTCCCGCAATCGCCGGAGTATCATTACTTTTTTTCATTAAGGAAAAAAGAGCAGAAAGCAGCTCGGATAAAAATTCTATGCCCAAACTGTTTTCGTTTTTCGGATACTGGAAAAAATCTTCTTCTGCGTATAAGCATACTGTAGTGGGATTAATTGCTTTTGCCCTGATAAACAGCTCAGATGTGTTTCTTCTCTTAGGAGCCAAGAATGCAGGCGCCTCAGATGAGCAGGTAATTCTTGCCTACATTTTTTATAACCTGGTTTATGCTTTGCTTGCGTTTCCTGCCGGCGTGCTTGCCGACAGAATGGGAATGAAAAAAACATTTATGCTTGGCCTTATCTTTTTTGCCGCTGCATATTCAGGCATGGCTTTCGCATCATCGGCATACCAGGTCTTTGTTATGTTTGTGTTGTATGGAGTTTATTCTGCCGTTGCCGAAACAGTTTCACGGGCATGGGTCAGCCGCCTGAGTGAAAAAGACGAACGCGCTACTGCGCTCGGTTTTTATTCGGGTATGACCAGCTTGGCATTGCTGGCAGCCAGCACTATTGCGGGAGCAATTTGGGTTGCTGCGGGTGCAGGAACGGTATTCCTGTTTTCAGCAGCAGGAGCCACGCTAGCGCTGCTTTATTTTGCTATCAGCAAGCCAAAGGAAAAAAATTAACCTTTTCTCCTGATTTATGATTTCGTCATGAGCGTAACTGTTAAGTTTTCTAAGTAAAAACACATTTGCTATTTTTGGCGTCTCATGCAATCCTTTCGAAGATTAATTTCTCTTTTTCTTCTGGCGGCAATTTCACTTTATATTGCTCCGAAGGATTTGCTTCATGAACTCTATCAACATGAAGATACGCGGGATGTTATATACACCGATGCATGTGCGCATCATGTAAGCAAGCCGCATCACCATTGCGACTCCCTGCAGCTTTCTTCTCCACCGCTCTATCATTCTGTAAATAATTTTTCTTTTGTTTTCTCTGCTGTCTTTTCCTGTAAAAAAATCGCAGATATAAGGCAGTACTGTTTTTCTTTTTCCCCGTTTTTATTTTTCAGGGGACCTCCTTCGCTCATTTGATTTGATAAAGTTCCCGAATTCCCGGGACGAAATGCAGAAAGAAACTTCCTCTTTCTGATTAATTTCATTTATTCTTAAAATCATTTCTATGAGAAAGAAAATATTTTTAGCACTGTTGTTCCTATTGCTGTTCTACGCTGCACGGGCGCAGACAGACAGCACCAGGGCGGACTCTCTTCTGTTGTTGCAGATTCAAAATCAGCTGCAGCAACAGGCAAGCGCACCTGCTGCGCCTGCACGAAGCGCTGCTTCTGCAAACCCCGACATCAGCGCCATTGGCGACTTCAGAATAAATTACACGAGTAACCAAAAGCGAAACTTTAATGCCGAGCTTCATGAAGCCGAAATTTCGTTGCAATCTGTTGTTGACCCGTATGCGCGGGCGGATTTTTTTATTTCATTCTCCCGCAATGCTGAGACGGGAGAATTTGGCGCCGAAGTGGAAGAAGGTTATCTCACCACGCTTTCCCTGCCG
Source organism: Bacteroidetes bacterium 2013_40CM_41_45 (assembly GCA_002215675.1). Taxonomy (GTDB): domain Bacteria; phylum Bacteroidota; class Bacteroidia; order AKYH767-A; family 2013-40CM-41-45; genus 2013-40CM-41-45. Next base: position 287,027 of record NGFH01000011.1, read on the forward strand.
GGGCATCTGCAATTGAAAGCGGGAAAGTTTAAACAGATGCTCGGAAAAATTAATTCCGTTCATCCGCATGCACTTTTTTTTGTTGACATGCCGAATGCTTACGTGAGATTTTTCGGAGAAGAAGGACTGAATGATGAAGGAATTTCTGTAAGCTGGCTGTTGCCGAATCATGCTTTCTTCCAGGAGCTCACATTGGAACTGACAGACGGACCGAGAGACAATCCGAGTTTTGCACGAAGCACAGAGAATAATTATCTCAGACTCGTTAAGCTCAAGAATTTCTGGGACCTTACTTCAAATGCAACGCTTGAACTTGGACTGACAGGAGTCTCCGGTGCAAATTATTCGCAGCACAGTACGAATATTGGCGCTGTTGACCTCACGTACAAATGGAAACCGGTTCAGTTCAATACGTACAAGTCCTTTACATTTCAGAATGAGTTTTATTTCAGCAGAGCGGATTACCTGGATAAAACGGTAAAATCCATCGGCTGGTATTCACTTATTAACAAGCAGGTTTCTAAACGCACGTTTGTGACCGCGCGATACGATTACACCAATCTGCCCTCTTCAAAACAGTTTGTGGAGCAGGCGGCATCGGTAACGTTGGGATGGTATGCTACTGAGTTTCAGAAAATAGAACTCCAGGGAAAATATACTACGGCAAACGAAGAAGACGAATTAAACAACTTTAAGAAAAATTTTTCCTCTGTATTTCTTCGGTGGATTTTTGTGATAGGAACGCATGGAGCCCACCAATATTGATGTAGAATTAGGTATTCAGAATTAAAAATAAAAAAATAAAACTATGAAAAGAAAAATAAGTTTAATCATCGCTGCCATGGCAATAATGATGACAAAAGTTTTTGCGGGAACCATTCATGTGGTTGCAACAACACAGGATTTGAAAAGCATCGCTGAGTTTATTGGCGGAAACAAAGTGGATGTGTTTGGCATTGCCACCGGGTATCAGAATCCACACTTTGTAGACCCCAAGCCGAGTTATATCATCAAACTTTCTAATGCCGATGTATTTATAACCGTTGGTTTGGATTTGGAAACCGGATGGTCGCCTCCTCTGCTGGCGAGTTCGCGTAATCCGAAAATTCAGAAAGGCAATGCCGGGTATGTCGATGCATCCATCGGGGTTCAGCTCATGCAGGTTCCGTCAAGCATCAACAGGGGAGAAGGCGATATTCATATCTACGGCAACCCTCATTATTGGCTGGACCCGCTGAACGGAAAGCAAATTGCAAGAAATATCTGTGACGGGCTGGAACGGATTTCTCCTGAGAACAAATTTTTTTTTGAAGCAAACCTGAAAACTTTTAACGAAACCATTGATACAAAATTGAAAACATGGAATGCACAAATGGCAAAATACAAGGGGTCGAAAATCATTGCTTATCATAACGAATGGTGCTATTTTGAAAACCGTTTTGGTTTGCAGGTTGTAGATTTCCTTGAACCCAAACCGGGCATTCCGCCAACTCCGTCACAGCTTGTAAAAATTATCGGTGAAGTGAAAGACAATCATATTAAGGTGATTATTTCTTCTCCGTATTTTACCACCTCTTCTTCTGATGTTGTTGCAAAACAAACCGGGGCAAAAGTGCTGACGCTTGCAACTTCTGCAGGTGCATTCGATTCTGTGAAAACGTATTTTGATGTATTTGATTACAACATCCATCAACTAACCAATGCATTGCAGTAGCAGCTATTTGCTTTTAACAATCCGCAACGAACTCTAAACCTCAAATTCTAAACTTCTCTCTTTATGTTCCAGATGTTTCAACTCGACTTCATAACCCAGGCATTTATGGTCAGTGTAATTGTCGGTATTGTCCTCTCTTATCTCGGTGTTCACGTGGTGGGAAGAGGAATTGTTTTCGTTGATCTCGCCCTCGGACAGATTTCTTCGCTCGGTGTCGCCTTCTCCGATTATGTGGGCTATGGGAAAACTTCTATTCCTATTTTGTTTGCGCTGCTGGGGGCATTCCTTATGTCGTTCATCAACATCCGCGACCGGAGGTTGAAGCTGGAGGCCATCATCGGAATTATTTACGCTGTTGCTTCTGCCGCAACGGTGATGCTGATTTCAAAAACTCCTCATGGCGATTCGGATATCCAGGAAGTGTTGTTTGGAAATATTTTATCGGTGAGCATGGAACAAATTAAATTGATTGGAGCAGTACTCGGGGCAATTGCCCTGCTGCATATCCTGTTTCATAAAAAGTTTTTTGCGCTCACGGAAAGTTTTGAGAAAAAAGAAAATCACGCCATCGGGATTTTTAATCTATGGAATTTTCTTTTTTACATCTCCATCGGGCTGAGCATTGTGTTTGCTGTTCGGATCAGTGGTGTGATTCCTGTGTTTTCGTTTCTCATTATTCCGGCGGTTGCCGCCCTCATGCTGGCGAAAAAAAATATTTCGGTGGTACTTCTTGCTGCGCTGCTCAGTGTGCTCGGTGCGTTATTCGGATTATTCGTTTCTTACAAATATGATTTTCCTGCCGGCTCTTCAATTGTAGCAGTGCTAGGAGGCGTCTTTTTGCTTGTATCGCTATATTATATTTTTAAAACTATTTTTAAGAAAATGCAATCCTGAATTTACAACTAAAGGAACCTGCAGGGCGGAGACGAAAAATAATTTCATTCTCTAGCAACCTTATTGCCCCAAGACTCGTCAATTAATATAAAAGAGAACAGGACAAAAAGTTATCTTTGTATATAGAATCCGGACCCCTGAAGGGTGTTTAACTCTTTAGGGGTCGCTTATCATTATGAAAACCACGCAGAAATTTTTTATCGTATTTGCCATGCTGCTGATTTTCTCCAATGGTGTAAAAGCGCAAGTTGATAGCTTGCTGCTGGGCGTTGAAGAATCACCGCAACAGCTTCTGCCCGAAAAAATGGGATTTGTAAAAAAAGCTTTCTGGGGAGAGCATGGCCTGATGCGCACATTAAAAATTTCGCCTCTTACTCCCGAAGGCAGGCAAAAGGAGTTGCGGGTAAGACGCACTATGCTCAAGATGCATCAGTTCCTGGGAATTGTTACCGTGGCAGCGATGGGTACGACAATTTATTTCGGACAGCAAATTAAAAGCGGCCATTATGAGTACGTGCATAAGATGGATGTATTCGGTGTGACAACGGCAGGCCTTTATGGAACCACAGCGCTGCTGCAATTGCTTGCACCTCCGCCTTTGATTATCCGGAAGGATAAGGGAGGATGGAGCTCTATCAGGGTTCACAAAACGCTTGCCTATGTTCACCTGACAGCCATGATAGCCACCGCTAGTTTTGGCCGTTACCTGGCCACACATAACTATGATTTGATAACAGTTCACCAGGTTTCGGCTTATGTTGCTACCGCTTCGCTTGCTGGCGCGATGATTGTTATGATTTTTTAAATTTAATGCAATGAAAAAAGTTATCCAACTCAGCTTGCTCCTTGTGGTAGCAGCAAACATTTCTTTTGTTCTCAAAGGAAAAATTATTTCTGCCGATAAAACCATCTCGTCAATTCAATACACGGTGAAACATCCTTTTCATGATGCAACGGCTGTCTCTGATAATTTTGTTTGCAACATTGATTACAATTCAGAGACAAAGCAGATTGATAAAGTTGCTGTATCGGCAAAGATGTCTTCGTTTGACAGCAAAAATTCAAATCGCGATTCGAATGCGATGGAAGCTGTGGAAGCAGTTAAATATCCTACCGTAAAATTTATAAGCAGCTCTGTTAATTCCTCTTCAGGGAAGCTGGATATAAAAGGCAATCTGACCTTTCACGGTATTACTAAAGAAATAAATTTTAACGGGGAACAGAAGACAGAGGGAAATAAGCTCACAGTGACCGGCTCGTTCCCGATAAGTTTGGACGCTTACAAAGTAGAACGCCCCAGCTTGCTCGGAATGAAAATAGATGATGAAATGATTGTAGAGTTTAAAGCAGTGTTTAATATTTAGTCAAAAGTTTATCTGAAATGCAATCATTACGTAGACGCTTCAATGACTTGCTCGTGTCAGTATATCTTTATAATGAATATACAGGATACAAAGAGCTGGAACGGCTCATCAACTCCATTAAAATAAAATTCCCTGGAGAAAACGAATTTATCAGGGCGGTGGAAAAACATTGTGATGACGAGCGAAAGCATTATCTGATGTTCAGAAATTATTTTAAAAAAAACGACCGCATGCCTTTTAAAATTGGCCCTGCTTTCGGTTATGTTGATTTATTTATCAATCACATTTTCAAAAAGAATATCCAGAACCTTGACAGGGAAGAAATCCTGGGGAGTGATGTGCTTTTCTTCAAGCTCTGCCGCCTGGTGATGATGACCGAATTCAGAGGCATGAAGCAAGTGCATAATTTATTACAGATGGACATCATAAAAAAAAACCCGGAACTCAATAAAATTTTCAGGGTGATTGAACGAGATGAACCTTCGCATTGTTATCCTTATCAGTACTGGTTAAAAAAATATCGCAGTCATTTGCCGCAATTCCAGGAAAAAATAACGGACCTGTGGATACATTACTCGTTGACGCTGATAAAAATTCCTTTTTTGTTTTTTAACTTCAGGTTATCGAGGATGAATGAATTTTATGCCTGAAAAGAACCGGATGAAAAATATTTTTAATAACCTGATAAAAATAACGGCTTGGCTTACAGGCGCTGTGTTTTTCTTTTTACTCGTTGTCTATAATGCGATTTCTTTTTTTGCAAATGGATTCAGAAGATTATTTAAATGGAAAGGATTATATAATTTCAGGGAGGAAGAATTTCAGGCTTTGAACGTTATTTATGATACAAAAAAAAATATCCCGATAGGAGCATTGCCAACCGCCAGGGGAAAAACTTCGGCATATTATATTCCTCTTAATGCCAAAGAAATATTGCTTGAATTTAAGTTCGCTCCTTCTTCTGATTCATGCGTTGAATTGGATTATTGTTTGTCCGGAAATGATTCAGCGAGCAGAAAAGAATACGTCTATATTTTTATGAACCCTTTTTCTGATTCTTTGAATCTTAATTATGATAAGGCATTGGTATGGTATCCCTTGCCCGAAGACCATATTTTAAAAGTTCAGTTCGCTGATATAAAACCGGTTGCTGATGCTTTAAAAAATATAGAAGGACATTTGAATGTTGTACAAGTCAGGTAGACATTCTTTAGTTGTAGATTTGTTCCCGAGCACGAAATTCATTTTATAAAAACCTAAATTCATAATCACATGATTAAAGGCGTTCATACTATGTTTTACAGCTCCAATGCATCGGGGCTAAGAAAATTTCTGCGCGACAAGCTCGGCTTTAAAGCAACTGATGTAGGCGGTGGCTGGCTTATATTTGATTTGCCTGAAGCCGATTTGGGATGCCATCCCAACGATAAAAGAGACCCGCCTTCGGGGACGGCCGATATTTCTTTTTACTGCGACAACATTGAACAGACCGTAAAAAAGCTCAAGGCAAAAGGCGTAAAGTTCAAAGGCAAAATTGAGGACCACGGATATGGATTGGTTACTCATTTTAAAGTACCGGGGAACTTTTACATACAACTCTACCAGCCAAGGTATAAGAAGTAATTTTTCAGGTTTTCGACAGACAATCTAAATACTTAAATATGAATAAAATGTCTGAATGGTGCTCTGTTCATTCAAGGTGCTGTTCCGGTAAAAAGTCATACTTTTGATTTCCTTTTCCACCAACATGAAGAAATACCTTTTTATTCTTTTCTCCTTTTCCATTATAGCAACTGCTTTTAGCCAGGACGTTTCGGAAGGCATTCCCGAATGGGTTCAGCTAATGCATCAGCCCAATGCTGATATAGGCCTTGTTCATGATGCGTACGAAAAATATTATGCCGAACACCCTTTTGAAAAGAACACATGGACGCAAGAGTACAAACGGCTTGCAATGATGCACACACGCGACAATAATGGAAGCATGTTTGGACTTCCACCCGATGAAGAAAAATTTTCCGAAAAAAAATACCTGCAGAATATTTCGGGCCAGCGAAGCGCTTCATGGGAATGTATTGGCCCTTTTGATTTTGATAAGGAGGCAGCGAGCAGAAGCTATGCAGCGGGCGCAGCACATGTTTACACGGTAGAGCAATCGGCATCGAACCCGCTTATACTTTATGCGGGCACTGCAAATGCGGGTGTCTGGAAAACGGTTGATAAAGGAGCAACGTGGATTCCGCTTACTGATAACATGATGATTGGCACGGTAAAGGCACTTGAGATTGACTGGTCAAATCCCGATATAGTTTATTTTAACGGTGGAGGTAAAATTTACAAAACCACGGACGGTGGTTTATCATGGAATGTTACGGGCAATGCAGCATTTCAGAACCAGGTAACTAATGCAACCGATATTGTAATGTCACCGGTGGATGTGCTTCAGCTTTGGACGGCAACTAATTTCGGCTTGTACAGGACCATTGACGGAGGTGCAAACTGGATACAACTTCAATCGGGCGTCTGGCAGGAAATAGAAATTCAGCCGGGAAATCCTTCTGTGATATATGCAATTAAGCAGGTTGGCGTGAGAACGGAATTTTATAAATCAACAGACGGGGGAGTAACATTTACAATTCGTCAGGGCGGGTATCCGGTTGCAGTAGGGCCCGATGAACAAAAAAGAACGGAAATTGCCGTGACACCGGCAGCGCCAAATATTATTTATGCCTACGCTACCGGAGCGGTTGCCGGTGACACTACATCGGGACTATATGGAATCTATGTAAGCCATGATGCGGGTGAAAACTGGACATTCCAGTGTTGTGGCACCGGGCCTTGCGGACACCCTGATTCAGCAAGCAATAAAAATCTCTGCGCCTGGAGCGAATGGGGAGCTGATGACGGAGGACAATATTATTATGACCTTGCTCTTGAAGTTTCTCCTTTCGATTCTAATGAAGTTCATGCTTGTGCGGTGAATCATTGGGTATCTCACGATGGAGGAGTTACATGGATTTGCCCTTCCAACTGGAGCCATTCTTATAAGGTAGATTATGTTCATGCCGATATCCATGATTGCCATTTTTATGGTAACGACTGGTGGTGGGCATGTGATGGAGGAATTTTTTATTCATCCTCCCGCGCTGATACGATAACGCGTAAGCAGGTTGGTATTGCCGGCACCGATTTCTGGGGTTTCGGTATCGGAGAATGGGACGGTGATGAAGTGATGGTAGGCGGAACCTATCACAACGGAACCATGCTTAAGGATTTCAATACATACAACAATGGCTGGCTTTCTACCATGGGAGGCGATAATGTTCTGGGCTCGGTGAATTATGCTTACCCGCGAATTATTTTTTCTGATTACGGAAAGCATAAGCTCTCTGGCAATGCATCGGTAGGGCTCAACCAGGTTACGTGCGGAATGCTGCCGTCTACTTCTTATTGGACAGGCGAATCGTCAAATATGAAAAACAGCCCTTTCTGTTACAACAGAATTTATATCGGCAACGGCAACGGCATTTGGGTATCCAACGATAACGGTGTCACCTTTAATTTGCTCGACACCTTAGGCCCCGGAAAAGTTACCGCCATTGAATTATCATGGAATAATCCCAATGTAATGTATGCAGTGCTTTACCAGGACTGGTTTGGCATCAAGCAGCTTTTCAAAACAACTGATGGCGGAAACAACTGGACAAATGTTACACCACCCAACTCATTATTAAATAACAATTATTGGGCTCCTTTTGACATTGCCGTAAGCACAGAAGATGACAACCGCATTTGGTTGGTACGCACCATGCAAAGTTCTACTTACCCCAATCTCAATGGGTACAAAACATATTTCTCCTCGAATGGAGGAACAACATGGAATAATATCACTACTCCAACTCTCAACGGTGAATATATCACCAATATAGAATATCAGCGTGGCACCGATGGAGTTTATATCGGAACGCGCAGGGCAGTTTATTACCGTAATTCTTCAATGAGTGACTGGCAGCTGTACAATACCTCATTGCCGGCAAGCACTTCATCGAACACATTGCTGATTGATTACCGCAAACGAAAAATTCTTAACGCAACGAACCGCAGCGTATGGCAATGTGATTTGTATGAGCCGCCGCAAACGGTTGCTACCATCAGCGCCAGCAACACCGAAATATATTGCCTGCGCGATACGGTTTTCTTCCACGACCATTCTGCCGTCACCGACAGCAATGTAACATGGCAATGGAGTTTTCCCGGGGGAAATCCTTCCTCATCTTCTCTGCGCGAGCCGTGGGTGCTTTATTCCGCACCGGGCAGTTACAGCGTTTCCCTTACGGTTACCGATACATATGGCAGCGCCTCGCAAACGCTCAATAATTTTATTACTGTTGGAAACGGATGCGCTCCCGATACCGTTCCCGGCATGGCGCTTAGCCTGGACGGAGTAACCGGTTTTGCTGCTGCCGCTCCACTTAATCTTAACTCTAATCAGCTTACCATTACTGCATGGATAAAACCGGCCGGCCCGCAAAACGATTGGGCAGGACTTGTTTTTACACGCGGCGGTATTTCTACTTCAGGATTTAGTATAAAAAGCGATAATGAAATACGGTATCACTGGGATGGGCATCACTGGGATGTCCCCACCGGGTTGTATGTTCCCGATAATCAATGGTCACACATAGCTTATGTTGTTGCACCCAATTACATTAGGGTTTATGTGAATGGATATTTCTTTCAGGAAAGCGTAACCGTTCCTCCTGATGAGTTTGATTCCAACCTGCTGTTTGGATACGATGCATGTTGCGGCGAAAGACATTTTAAAGGATTGATTGACGAAGTTGCCGTTTATAATCGCCCGTTATCGCAGGATGAAATCCGTGAACAGATGCATTTGTTAAAGATTCCTGCAAATGATTCTTCTCTTATTGCATATTACCAGTTCAATGAGCAAAGCGGAATCGTAATCGATAGGGTAGGGACTCGCCATGCTTCGCTGCATAATGGAGCATCCAGAGTTGTTTCTACCGGTCCTTTCGGAGGCGGCTCAAGTACAAGTTACCGCACCAATATCAATTCTACTGGTACAACTTCATTTCCTGGAACGGGTTTTTCAGTTTCATTCCCCCCCGCCTCAGTAATTCCTATGGGAGAAGTTGTCGTTACAAGAATCAATCTGCATCCCGACCAGCTGCCGGCACCTTACATTGCAAGCCGCAGCTATTGGACTGTTGACAACTACGGAGCCAACCAGGTATTCTCCCTGCCCGATACACTTCGGCTGGATAATTTCGGAGCTATAACTCCGCCAGATGCTTCCGTTCCATCGTTGTTCAAACTATACGACAGGGGTATGGGTGAGGACGGACCAACCTGGGGGCCTGCCAGCGACAGTGCAGAATTTGTTACAGCAGGCTCTGACGGTGATGTAGCTTTTTATTTCCCGGTTTCGATTGGTACATTCGGTCAGCTGGTAATACTTAATTCGGGCGCTCCCGATGCTGCAACAGAAAACCATCCTGAAGAAAATTTTGAAGAGCAGGTTGTTGTTTATCCTAATCCCTCTGCAAACGGAAATAACATTATAGTTAAAACATCACTGAAGGAGGAAATTACATTGCGGATTACCGATGCTGCAGGAAGAGAGCTTTACAATAAAAAGTTTTTCAAATCAGCAGAAATTCCTTCGGCTCATTTTTCTGGAGGCACTTATTTCTACTCTGCCCGAAGCGCAAACCATATCCGCAACGGAATGTTTGTGGTAGAATAATTTTAAGTGCTGCGTTGAACTCTTTGCAAGGAGATATAAAGACCCTTTACGCATGAGAGCAATATTTTTTACCCTTGGAATTCTTATCCTGATAATTCCTGAGATACTGCGCGTATATTGGATAATGCCTTTTCCGGGAAGCCAGGTAGATGAGCGGATTGCTGCCGCTTATTTTTTGTATAACTATATTTTTCTTTTCCGCATTGCCGGAATTCTTCTCATTATTTCTCCATTCTATTATTACATGAAGAAGAGAAAACGGATTCAGAAGATTGTTGTGCTGCTGCCGGTTTTGCTTTATGCTGTTATATTTTATCTGTTCAATTATAAATTTCTTGCAGAGAAAATGTTTTACATCCCTGAACATAAAGTTTTGCTGGACACATCATCCAATAAGATACCGACATCACAATTGGTAATAGGGGTTGAACAAAACGGAGAAGCAAAAGCATATCCTGTTGAGATAATAGGATATCATCACCAGGTACAGGACACTATTGGGAGCACTCCGGTATTGATTACGTATTGCACAGTTTGCAGAACAGGCAGAGCTTTCAGCCCTTTTATACAGGGAAAATTTCAGCACTTCCGGCTGGTGGGTATGGACCATTTTAATGCAATGTTCGAGGATGAAACCACAAAATCATGGTGGAGGCAAGTGAACGGTGAGGCCGTAGCAGGTCCGATGAAAGGAAATTATTTACACGAAATATTTTCGCAGCAGATGACATTGGCCGAATGGATTTCTATTTATCCGAATACACGGGTGCTTCAGCGAGACAGTTCATTCCTCAAGAAGTATGAAGGCCTTGAAAAATTTGATGAGGGCACCATTGACAGCGACCTTGAACGCAGGGATACCGGCTCGTGGCAAAAGAAGTCGTGGGTAGTTGGAATCAGCATACATAATTCCTCCCGCGCTTACGATTGGAATGATTTGTTGAAACTGAAATTAATAAACGACACCATTAATAATATTCCCATTTTGCTCTCGCTTCACAGCGATAATATTTCCTTCTCTGCCTGGAAAAGTACTGTCGGAGATTCTGTGTTGATTTTTACCAGGAATGATTCATTAGGCAGAATGCAGGATTTGCAAACCAATTCACTGTGGAATTATTCCGGCGTTTGCGAGGGAGGTTATTTTAAAGGCAAGCAATTGCAACCCATTCAGGCATACCAGGAATTCTGGCATTCCTGGAAAGGATTTCATCCTGCTACAACGATGTTTAAAAAGCAATAACAAAAAATCCCGGATAGCTGGGATTTTTGATTTAAAAAAATTGAAAGATTTTTTACGATACTCTCTTAATGCTGCAGCCAACCGATTTTGTTTCAGCAGGGTCAACTTTTTTTCCTGCAGCCAGGTTGTCGATGGCATTTTTAAGGTAAAGCTCTTTCGGAGAAACATCGTCTCTGCCTTCGGTGTCGTCAATGGCGCCACGGTAAACCAGCTTCATATCCTTGTCAAAAAGATAAACGTGGGGAGTCGTCTTCGCTCCGAATGCATTGGCCAGCTCAGAATTTTCATCCATGGTGTAAAAGCTGTTGTAATTTTTATCGGCAGCATGTTTTTTCATTTCTTCAATCGAGTCATCGCCTTTTCTGCGTGCCTCGTTGGAGTTGACGAGCACCATGCCGATTTTATTTTTTGTGCATTGTTCTCCAAGTGCCGGATAGCGGTTTTCCCAAGCCAGCACAAACGGACAGGTATTGCACGAGAAAATAACGAGCAGCCCGTTATCCTTTTTAATATCATTGAGTGAAATTTTTTTTTCTGAAATGTCTGTCATCTTTACATCGGCTTTCGGAGCTTTCTTTCCGATAGGAAGCATTTCATATTTTTCTCCTGAAGAGATGAATGCATAAGACGTTGCCAGCGCTGCAACTATTGCAAGCGTAAATAAAATGGGTTTCTTTTTCATAACAATTGATTTGATTAGATATGCAAAAATAAATTCTGCTTGTGAAATTAAACTGAAACCGCTTCAGTCAGAAAATCAATGAATGGCTTCATAATCTTTGCTCCTTTACTAAGTTCACCGGCAAAATTCTTTGAGGTTGCATCTTTGTCACTGTATTGATGCCACACAATATAGCTGTTGTACTTAAGCAGTTCAATATCAGGATGTGATTTATCATAGCCTTTCGGGGGACGCGCAAGCTTATATTCATCGTCTAGCCCTCCATAATATTTTTTGAAGGCGCTGTCTGAAATAATCTTCTTGAATTTTTTTCCGCTGTAAACAATTTCCTGCCGAATCATCTTCAACTGGTCGGTGGGAGGCATCCACATACCGCCCGCCAGGAATGCCTTGCCCGGCTCAATATGCAGGTAGTAACCCGGCTCGTTCATCTTTTTTCCTCCGGGAGACATACCAGCGCCAAGATGCGTTTTGTAAGGAGTCTTATTGGGAGAGAAGCGGACGTCACGGTAAATACGGAAGACACAATCCTTTGCCGATAACTTTGCATAGCGCTTGTCAATAGCTGAGAACTTAGCAAGAAATGCCTCGACCAGCGACTCGATATTTTTTTTTGCCTCTTCATAGCGAGGTTTGTTTTTATCGAACCACGGCTTGTTATTATTTTTTTTCAGGTCTTTGAGAAACTGAAGTGTTGACTTTTGAATCATAGGTTATGAAAATTGCTGACTGATGATGGCTTTTACAGGAAGTCAAAAATACTAAAGATGTATGAACTCTATGTAAAAATTCCGGCTCCCGGAAGAGCACCTCTTTATGAAATCATAGGTGTTTATAAATTATCTTACAAGAAAAAATATTTCGGTATATGTGAATATATTTTTGAAAAAAATTCATTTACCCATGAAGAACAACAGCACGTTTACATCCTTCCTGATATTTGTAATAACGGTCTTACTTTTTACAATCTCCATATTGCTCACATCCTGTTCGGAGATGCGTTATACATATTTCAATAAGCAAAAAGTACCTTACACAGTCCCCGGAGAAACAAAGCTGGCAAAGGCAGTTCCGGCCAAACCGTTCCTGACCCGATCAGAAAATGAATTGAAAGAAAAAAATTCTCTTGCCGGAAACAAAGACAATGCGCAAAAAAAAGTAACTGAAAATAGCGTTCAGAAAAAAGCAGCAGCTCCTGCGACAATGGAGCAGATTTTTAATGATATAAATATTGCAAAATTTGTCCCCAAAGACTATAAAGGAATTCAGTCGCAAAACAGCAGCAATGATGATGACCACACCTTGCTAGTCGTGCTTCTTATTGTTTTAATTCTTGTAGTTATCTCCTTACTGGGCGATGGCTTGCTCTGGCTCATTTTCCTGGCCTTACTCATTCTTTTGATTTACTTTCTTGTAAAGTACCTCGGCATCTTTAACTGAAAAAACACAGAGGTTAGTAAAGTATAGAATTTTGCTCACGTTGTAAAAGAGCAAGTTCTCACAATTTGTTTATGAGATTCATCGCTAAGAAATTATTTTTTTCATGCACACACTTTCTTTTATTCCAATATACGGCCCATAATTGTCAGTAATTTCATATTGATGCTTGCGATAGAGATTCACAGCTTCGGCAAGATTTGCCCCGGTCTCAAGGATTACTTTTTTATAGCCCTGTTCTTTCGCGCATTTCTCCAGTTCATTAAGAACTAAAGACGCAATTCCTTTTTTTCTTTCTGCGGGCAGCACAAACATTCTTTTTACTTCAGCCGTGTCTGTGTCGTATTCTCTCAGGCAGCCGCAACCAACAGGTCTGTCCTTATCATATACAACCACTGCCTCGTTCTCTGCATCCACAGAATTGAACTGCGCGTAATACCCCATGCCCTTGTTGTAAACACTCCAAAGAAATTGATCAAGCTGGATGATTAATGCTTTTAAGTCTGCATCGTTTCCGTTGGTTCTTTTAAGAGTAAGCACTGTATACAGGAATAAGGAATTGATTCCCTTTTTAAAATTTCAAAACTTTTCCTGACCGGTTAATTCCGCCTGTGCAGCAGATAAAATAAACTCCCTGTGTTAATCCTTCCAGGTCTGTTCTTAATTCTGTTTTTCCTGCAGCTATCTCTCCTGAAAAAATATTTTTAACGATACTGCCTTTCACGTCAAACATGTTCACAACACATGGAATATTATTTGCACTTTGTAGAAGTATGGTAATTTCTCCGGAACTTAAATCTTCAGCAACTGAAAAATTGTTTTCAGTAAGTTCTGATTCATTGATTCCTGCGGGTGACATATTTTTCAATATGACACAATCTGATGCATTAACGCTGATACTTCCGCTCACGGGTACAAGCTGAATATTCTGTGTTGCAATCTGCCCGCTTGCATTTACCGCTCCGCCTCCTGAGGTAACTACCCTGTTCCAGCCATTCCCGCTCAAGGTATAGGCCATAGTATTTGAAGAAGTGTTACAAAGAACCATTCCGCCGGCATAATCTCGTTTAAAGAGCGAGCTGCTTCCGCTTCCTGCAACACGTAAAGGATTAATATCGGTCGGTAAAACACTTTGGTCGCCTAAATCAATTTCATATTCAGGAAACCAATTCACATTTCCGTCAACGATGTTTACAAAACTGTTTTCATTTTTAATGAGCATATACATTCCGATTCTCCGGTAACGCTCCGGCTGAGTGTTGTTGTAAAATTGCGCCATCAGGATTTTTCCGCGCCCGGTTATGTGCCGTAAACCGCGCTCAAGAGAAAGATACATATCTGAGGTGGTGGCGTTGCCAAAGCTTTCCACCATAACGCCATCAATAGTTTCTCCGCTTGTACCATCGAGCCATGTCGGGTCATACCAGCCTGTGACCAGCTGGTCTACATTGGGTATTACAAGATAATCTACAACAGCGGTGTGAAATCGTGTATATAAGTATTGATAGTACCCGCTGTAGCGTGCGTTCATATATGTTGCAAAATCACCTAGCGTGTTGACCGTATAGCCAAGCGGTCCGTGAGGAGAAATATACCAATTGAAATTATAAGGTGCCGGGTCGTTCTGGTTAGGGTGATATAACCCTCCGGTCATGGTTTCAACACTCACGTCAAGAAAACATCCTTCGTTTTCATTTCCATTCATCCAGCTCACACATTGGTCACCCATATAAGTTCTCCAGTCGTTATTGTCAGGATTCATCAGCCAATATGGGTCGGAATGCCAGGCACGATGCGCTGTATCCATAACATCATAATGCTGGAACATTTGTTCGTATTGACTGCTTCCAACAGAAATGGAATGACTTGTAAGCCATGGAATAAAATAAGTGTTCCATTCGCTTACATAACCGGCAGGCGCTATGACACCGATAAAACCGCCGCCCTGGTTAGTATGCGGCTGCGGACAATCATCATGATGCTGCGGATTCAATCCCAATGCCAGGTGATAGGTGAGTACCATAAAGTTGGGATTAAACGCCCTGTAATCATTTGCCTGGTAATTAAAAATTTTTTGCGTGCCTGTGTAATTTTTTCCAACGAATTCAATTTGTCCTGCTGGCAAACCAAAGAACTGGTCAGCCCATATCAAGTTATAGCGTTTGCTCGAAGGCACAAAGCGATTGTTTGGTAAAAGCAAAGCATACGGTGATGGCTGCTGCCCTCCGGGGGGCCATGATTGCACCTGCGCTTCAACCTCACTTACGATGAAGCAGGCGAAAAGAAAAACCCATGCTTTCATTTTAGTGTAAAAATAAAAATGTTCCGGTAAATAAAAAATAATTGGATTCCATCTCAAAATTGTTTTTCTACCCCATGCTACCCTCTTACTCCCTAAAGGGAGAACCGCTTCCGCACTTTGTAGCGTGGATTCCCTTTAGGGGCAAGGGGTGAGCGCTGGAAGAAAATCAGCTAAAATAATTTTGAGATAGACTGCAGCTATTTCAGCACATCGATTCCCAGCGCAAGGGAAAGTTTCATCTTTAGCGTTTCAAGACGGTGCTGGCGCTCCATCAGTTCAATAATATCAATTCCTTTTTTCCATTGTTCATCCATCTGCCTGCGGTTTTCCCTAAGCATTTTCATCACCTTCCTGATTTTAAGAGAATAGAGAGAACCTTCCACCGCTTCGCGCAAAACATTTTCTTCGGTGGGAACGGTTATACCATGCCGGCTCCAGTTATCGCTGAGCTCATATGGTTCCGAAAGTAAGTCGGTCGCTAATTCCCGTACATCGTCATCACGATGATTTAAAAAATAATCTGCCGATAAATTTTGCCCTGCTGAAAAACGATTTTTCAATTCCGAATACATCAGCGAAAATAAAGTATTACCGAACGATATTTCATCACGTTCAAGGTCTTCAATAATATAAGTTGCAACAGGCACCGAAATCCATTCCGTAGTTCCGTCAGCTGCTTCAACGGTTTCATTTTTTGGAAAAGAAATCTGGTGCGAATGATAATTCAAGAGCAGGCGAAGAATATCGCGCTCCTGTGCATCGGCATCGTCTTCTTCAAAAACCGGCTGTAATAAAACAGCTTCTTCCGGCTTCGTCTCAAAGGGTTGCTCATCGTTACCGGTGCGCTTGTACTTTTTGCGCAGTTCTTTATTCAATTCGCCAATCAGCACATGCTCGCTTACATTTCCAATCCGGCTGCAACGCGTTATATATTCTCCGCGCATTATAGGGTCGGGGATACGTGCAATGGTTTCTACAATATCATGCAGCAGCGCTACTTTTTTTACCGGGTCATCACCTGCCGCTTTGGATTGCAGCCCCGTTTTGAAAAGGATAAAGTTCTGCGAATTTTTTTCAAGATATTCTTTCACTTCAGATGCGCTGAAACTTTTTGCAAAGGAATCAGGGTCATGTTCTGCAGGAAGCAGAACAATTTTTACGTTCAGCCCCTCTTCAAGTATCAGGTTGATTCCCCTCTCCGAAGCGCTGATGCCGGCCGGGTCTCCGTCATAAAGTATAGTGATATTTTTTGTGAAGCGGCCTATTATCCTCACATGCTCCTGTGTTAGAGAAGTGCCTGCCGATGCAACCACGTTTTCAACTCCCGCCATGTGCATCGAGATTACGTCCGTATATCCTTCAACAAGATAGCACAAGTCATAATCTGCAATTGCCTTGCGCGCAAAAGAAATTCCGTACAGTACTTTACTCTTCTGGTAAATGGGTGTTTCAGGAGAGTTAATGTATTTGGCAGGATGCTGATCTTTGCGCAGAATACGTGCACCGAAAGCAATCGTTCTTCCGCTGAGGTTATCAATAGGAAAAATCAACCTGCCTTTGAAGCGGTCATAAAGTTTTTCTCCGTCTTTAACCGAAAGCCCCGAGGCAATTAAAAGTTCTTCGCTGTAACCCTGCCGCAAAGCGTATTCCGAAAAACTGCTTTTCAATGTTGGGCAATATCCAAGATGGAATTTTTCGATAACATTCTGTGTAAATCCCCGTTCTTTGAAATACGTTTTAGCAACAGACTTGCCTTCCTCATTTTCAGAAAGCATTTTGCTGAAATATTTCTGCGCAAATTCATGAAGCAGCAGTAAGCTTTCCTTCTGCTTCTGCTGTTCCTCATGCTCTTTGTCACCTTCTGAAAAAGTTTCTTCAATTTCTATGTTATATTTTTTTGCAAGCCATTTCAACGCTTCGGGATAAGAGAGGCGCTCATGTTCCATAATAAAGTTTACCGAGCTTCCTGCCTTGCCGCAGCCAAAACATTTGTAAATATTGCGTGCAGGATTTACGCTGAAGGAAGGCGTTTTCTCATTATGAAAGGGACATAATCCCAGCCAGTTTGCACCACGCCTGCGCAAGCGGACAAAATCGCCCACAACATCTTCGATGCGGGCGCTGTCAATAATTCTGCTTACCGATGCAGGGCTGATCATTTTTTTGCAATTTTTTTTCTTACGCGTTCCACTTCTGCCGGTACCGCCTGGTGAAGAAAGAAGCTGACGGCATCATAATATGCCTGGCCTCCTTTTTCTTCGATCTCATCGTGGCTTGCATTTTTAATGGTGATAAAGTTTTTCATGTCAGAACCGGATGCTTCTGAAACGCTCATTGATTCGACATAAGGAATTTCTGCATCGTTGCTGCCGGCAATCACCAGCGTAGGAATGAAAATGTATTCACATATATCCGGCAAATTTAATTTTTCCGGTGAATACCCAAGCTGTTTTTTTAGCCGCTTGTTCGTAACATAGGAATAGGCCGAATTAAGTATTCCCCACTTTTGGCGATAGCGCCTTTGCACATATTTGTCCAGCGAGAGGAAAGGGCTCTGCAGCACTATTGCGCTGACCCTGTCATCTACAGCGGCTGTCTCAATGGCAATGGCAGCACCGGTTCCTATTCCAAGGATTGCAAGCTGTTCCACATAATATTCCTCGAAGAGTTTATCAATAACCCGACGCACATCATCGACAGCCAGTGGGCCGGGAGAAAATTCATTGCCCCCGCTGCTTCCGTGGGCCCTTAAATCCATAAGGCATACATCTATATTACGGCTTTGAAGCGCCTGAGCAAGGCCCAGGCCGCTGATGCGACTTTCATTCAGGTCGTGAAGAACAAGCACAATAAAGTTTTGCTGGTTGTCAGATGGAATATACCAAGCTTTAAGCACAGCGCTGTCCAGAGCCCTGACTTCAAAATTTTCATACGCAAGGTTAAGTGAGCCGGGGTTGTACAGGAAAACAGAAGCATTTTTTTTTGCAGCAGATGAATCTTCCTGCAGCAGCTTCAATTCCTGGTTCTTTACATAAAGCGAATCAATCCGTTCAGGGTAAAGAATATCGGGCAGCACGAGAAAAGGAACCGTAATGCTCATGACGAGAACGCAAATCAGCATGAGTTCGGCAAACGATAAAAATCTCCTTTTCATTTTTGTATTAAATCAATGGTTCGAATATCGAATCCCAAATACTCGGGACGAATTTGCGAATGAAAGATGGTAACATTGATGAATTCGTAAATTAGTATTGATTCGTTATTAGTAACCTATTTTGTTCTTTCAATGGTAAACTTCATTAATTGCATCAGTCCGTTCTTGTAAGCGCTGTCGTTATATCTATTTAATATGTCAAGAGCTTTGTGATGGTATTCATTCATCTTTTGTCTTGCGTATTCTATGCCCGGGCTTTGAAGCACAAACCTGATCACCTCTGAAACTGCTTTGGAATCTTTATGATGGTTCTTTATAAGATTGACTATACTTTTTTTCTGGCTATAGGTTGCATTGGCAAGCGCTGTAATCAATGGAAGAGTAAGTTTGTTTTCGCGAATATCAATACCCGAGGGCTTGCCGGTTTTTGCAGCGGCATCAAAATCAAATAGGTCATCTTTTATCTGGAAAGCGATTCCGATATATTCACCGCAAATCCGCATTTGTTCCACAACATCGGAATGAGCGCCTGCCGATGCCGCACCACAGGAGCAGCACGAAGCGATGAGCGATGCGGTTTTTTGCCTGATGATATCAAAATAAATCTGTTCACTTATATCGAACCGCCTTGCTTTTTCAATCTGCAGCAGTTCCCCCTCGCTCATCTGCCTTACGGCATGAGATACAATGCGCAATAAGGTAAACTCATTATTTTCAACCGAAAGAAGCAACCCGCGCGAAAGCAGATAATCGCCCACCAGCACGGCAATTTTATTTTTCCATAAGGCGTTAACTGAAAAAAATCCTCTTCGAAGAGTGGAATCATCCACTACGTCATCGTGGACCAACGTTGCTGTGTGCAGGAGTTCAATGAGAGAAGCCCCGTGATAGGTGGATTCGGTAATTCCACCGCACATGCCCGCAGAAAAAAAAACAAACATGGGGCGCATCTGCTTGCCTTTCCGTTTCACAATGTAATGCATAATCCGGTCAAGGAGCGGGACTGCGCTTTTCATGGAAGCGCGGAATTTCTCCTCAAACATTTCCATCTCTGCCGAGATGGGACGCTTTATTTCCTCTAATACAAGCATAAATGCAATGGCTTCAAAGCTATTACAAAAATGGTATCCGTCATTTGCTATAACGGTAAAGTGCTATGGCATATTGTTGACAGCTTCACAAGGGTTTTATTTAAACTAAAATTTATCTTTGACCGCTTCACAGTATGGCAGACAATAAAATAAATTTTGTTGAGGAGCTTCGCTGGCGCGGAATGATTCATGACATCATGCCGGGAACAGAGGAATTGCTGCTTAAAGAATCCGCCGCAGGATACATCGGCTTTGACCCCACCTCAGATTCCCTCCACGTTGGAAGTTTGGCGCAAATCATGCTGCTTACTTTTTTTCAGAAAGCAGGGCATAAACCCATTGCCCTGGTTGGCGGAGCAACGGGAATGATTGGCGACCCTTCGGGTAAAACAGAAGAGAGAAAGTTAATGACGGAAGAAGAAATCCGTCACAATGAAGCGGGAATAAAAAAACAGCTTGAACGGTTCCTTGATTTCAAAACAGGAGGCACAGCAGCAGAAATTGTAAACAACCACGATTGGTTTAAAAAAATTCTTACCATCGAATTTTTACGTGATGTGGGAAAACTGCTCACGGTAAATTATCTTCTTAGCAAGGGCTTTATTAAAGACCGCCTTGCAAAAGAGCAGGAATTATCTTTTACAGAATTCAATTACATACTGATGCAGGCGTATGATTTTCTTTGGTTGTATGAAAATAAAAACTGCAAATTGCAGATGGGCGGCTCTGACCAATGGGGGAACATAACCGCGGGTTCTGAACTTATCCGTAAAAAACTAAGAGGAGAGGCATACGCTCTTACCTGTCCTCTTATTACCAAAGCAGACGGCACCAAGTTCGGGAAAACAGAAGAAGGTAATGTGTGGCTTGATGCGGGTAAAACATCACCGTATAAATTTTACCAGTTCTGGCTTAATGTTTCCGATGAGGATGCGAAAAAATACATCAGAGTTTTTACTTTAAAACCCAGGGAGGAAATCGAATCGTTGGACGCAGAACACGATAAAGCGCCTCATTTAAGAATTCTGCAAAAAGAACTTTCAAAAGATGTGACCATCCGCGTTCATTCTGAAAAAGACTTCAACCATGCCGTTGAAGCATCGGAAATACTTTTTGGAAAAGGGACAACAGAGAACTTAAAAAAGCTTTCTGAGAAGGACTTATTATCTGTTTTTGATGGAGTTCCACAATTTCATATTTCAAAAAATGACCTGGAAAATGGAGTTAGTATTGTGGATTTTCTCTCCGAAAAAACGCAAATTTTTAAATCCAAGGGCGAAGCCAGGAGAGCCCTCCAAGGTGGAGGAGTTTCTATAAATAAAGCTAAAGTTCTGGAAAATACGCTGGTTTCGAGGGCGGATTTGCTCAATGAAAAATACATCCTGGCGCAGAAAGGGAAGAAGGACTATTCCCTGGTAATCGCCTCCTGATTTCCTCCTTAATTTTATTTTTTTCTTCTTGATTTTCGGGTGAAATCTTACACCTGTAAACCGCTGCGGTTTTCGGGCCGACGTCCCCATGTGTTTGCTTTAGTTTGGGTGTGAAGAAAAAACATCCAATTAACAAACATGAAAACACTTACCATCCTCATTCTATTTGCATTTACATTAATATCCCATGCGGGGTTTGCCCAACTGAAATACTATGAAGACGTTTTTACAGGGGGAGTTACTGTAGCCGGATATTCGCCTCAATTCAATGCCGGTGGAACAGGCTCATTTTCTCTCAGTATTGTGGCGGGAAGCACCATACGTACGGCCTATCTTATAGCCGGTCGCCATGGCAGTGCGGCAGATATTGCGGTTTCCTTAAATGGAACTACGTATACGTTTAATTCGTCCAACCAGGTGAGTCCTACCTTCCAGTCACCAACATATGGTGGAAATTCAGGTGTTCACCTGATAGACGTAACAGCCGATATCAACCCTGCGATAAACAGCTATACATTGACGATTCCTTTCCAGCCCGGGCCCAGCAACCGTTACAATGACTTTGTGTTGTATGTGGCATTTAACAATGTAACGTTACCTTTAGTTCATACTACCGTCTTTATAAACAACATCAATTTTGGCACAACAATAAATTACACATTGAATTTTGCCAGCCCTCTTTATACCAGCGCCGCGGTGGCAGTTTCAATGATGACAGGATTTATATGCGATGATGCTAATGACGGAGAAAAAGTCAAGGTTCAAAATTACAATATGGGGACTATTGGAAATAATGATGTGAATTCCGGATTCTGCGGAGGACCGCTAGGCAGCTTTTCATACTCTAATAACACGCTCACAGCACTTAGTGATGATGCGGCAAACCTGAATGTAACATCATCAGATGCGCTAAGCGATGTTAAAACAAAAATATCAAGCAACGCAACCACTTTCGATTTGGATTTTACCACCTCTACTGCGGGTAATACAACCAATGCCATATGGGCAGTGTTTGTAACTTCGGGTTCTACAGGGCCATTACCGGTTGAGCTCACCCAATTTAAGGGAGTGGCTGATGGAAGTATTAACCGCTTAAACTGGACTACCGCTTCTGAAACCAATAATGCTTCTTTTGAAGTTGAAAAAAGTCGTGACGGAATTAATTTTTTAACCTGTGGTTCCGTTCAGGGCGCCGGAAACTCTACCGTAACGCAGCACTATTCATTCATTGATGTAAATCCTTTTCATGAAACTACATTCTACCGTTTAAAGCAAATTGACTTTGACGGACATTATGAATACTCAAATATGATATCCGTGAAGAATGGAAATTATGTTACCACTTCCGTTGACGTTTATACAATTGAAGGAAAACACATTACTTCTTTTACGGATAGCGGGGACAATGCTGAACTGAAAAATTTATCGCGCGGCATATATGTCCTGCACTATCATACCGATAAAGGAATCGTGATTAAGAAAACCCTTTGCCAGCCCTACCAGGAGCCAATAGTAATGGGTTATTAAAAAGAAAAATATTTAATAAAGAATTTCAGGAGTGTTGAAGCTGTTTCAGCACTCCTGTTTCTTTTCCCACTTTTATAAAAGCGGCAATTGCTTTATCAATATGTTTCTTTTCGTGGGCGGCAGAAAGCTGAACGCGAATCCGGGCATTTCCCTTTGCAACAACGGGATAGAAAAATCCGACTACATAAATTCCTTCGTCAAGCAGACGCTTTGAAAAGTCCTGGGCAAGCTGGGCTTCATAAAGCATAATAGGAACAATAGGATGTTCACCGGGTTTAATGTCGAATCCTGCTTTTGAAATCTGCTCTCTAAAATATACCGTGTTCTCAAAAAGTTTATCGCGCAATGCTGTGGTTTCAGTTATCATATTAAGCACAGCAATAGAAGCTCCCGCAATGGAAGGAGCCAATGAATTGGAAAACAGGTAAGGGCGGGAGCGCTGCCTGAGCAGTTCAATAATTTCTTTTCTGCCTGATGTAAATCCGCCCGATGCACCGCCAAGCGCTTTGCCCAGCGTTCCGGTAATGATGTCTATTCTGCCCACAACGCCTTTGTGCTCATGAGTTCCTCTTCCCGTTTTTCCCATAAAGCCGGAAGCATGACATTCATCAATCATCACAAGCGCTTTATATTTGTCAGCCAGGTCACAGATTTTATCAAGCTGGGCTATGGTTCCATCCATAGAAAATACTCCGTCACTCACAATCATCCTGTGTCGAAGATTTTGCGTCTGCTTAAGCTGGCTTTCCAAATCATCCATGTCATTATGCTTGAAACGGAACCGTTGTGCTTTGCACAAACGCACACCATCTATAATGCTTGCGTGATTCAGCTCATCGCTGATGATGGCGTCCTGCTCATTAAGCAGCGGTTCAAACACTCCGCCGTTTGCATCAAAAGCGGCCGCATAGAGAATGGTATCGTCCATTCCGAGAAAGGACGAAATTTTTTCTTCCAGCTCCTTATGAATATCCTGGGTGCCACAGATAAAGCGAACCGATGACATTCCATAGCCGTGTGTTTCAATGGCTTTGTGAGCCGCTTCAATAACCTTGGGATGCGATGACAACCCTAAATAATTATTGGCGCAAAAGTTTATTACTTCCCTGCCGTCGGCAAGTCGAATAACAGCACCCTGCGGAGATGATATTATACGTTCTTCTTTATAAAGTCCTGCGGAACGGATTTCTGAAAGTTCCTTTTCAAGAACCGGTTTTAATGTCTCATACATAGGTGGCTGTTTAGTAACAACAAAAGTGGAAAAAATCTTCGGCATAAAAAATATTTATTCCGGATATGTAAATCAGAATAAAAAAACCGCTCTGAAATTCATCAGAGCGGTTATAAAATCAGGCCTTTGCCGGGTTATTTTTTCTTTTTTTCCATTTTCATTGGCTCTGCCGGAGGTGCAGGCGGAGCGCCCGGTTCAGGCATCATGCCAAGTTGGGTCATCATTTTCATAGAATCAAAAAAGCCCCAGCGTTCTGAAGCTTTGCCGTCTTTAATCTTAATCACGTCTATACCTTCAACGCTGAATGGTTTGTTAGTGGCAGGCATTTTTCCCATTGCACCCGTATTAGTTCCTGTCATAGTAACATGAGCCATTACCATATCACCTTCTGCAATCATGAAATCGGATGTCATGCGAACATCAGGAAAAGCAGCAAAAAAATCTTTGAAGGTTGCTTTCATATCATCAATGCCTTTCCCTGTGTGCCCTTGGTCAGGATTATGGTCAACGAAGTCAGCGGTGCAGAATGAGTCAACCATATCCGCGTTGTGAGCATTAATTACCTTATCGTAGAACTGCTGCATACGTTCTTTTTCTGCGGTTGCTTTAGTGCTGGCCGTTTTGTCTGCCATATTGCAGGAAGCAACGACAACTGCAATTGCTAAAATGTAAATCAGGTTTTTCATGTTTTATGTTTTTAAGTTTTTGATTAGAAATATAAAGGTAAAAATTTTTCTGGTAATTGAAATATCAGATATTTCTTTCCACTTTGTTTTTAATTTTGGGAACGGTGCGCAGGTAACTATAGATAGCGTGTACCTCGCCATCTGTTAACTGAACAAACGGCATCATGGGCTTACGAAGTGCGGGGCCGGTCGGTACAATTCCGTTCCTGACTGCATTTGCAAATTGTTCCTCTGTCCAGCCGCCAATGCCTGTTTCCTCATCCGGTGTAAGGTTTAAGGTTTTGATTTTACTTCCATCCTCGACAGCCAGTTCATTTCCTCCGCCAAAAAATCCCTCTGATTTTTCCGGTTCGACAAAATTATCGGTTTTGAAATCGGCAGAGTGGCAGCCATAACATTCAAGTTGGTACAATGTAAGATACTTGCCCCACTCCATAACATTTGATGTGTCCGGGTTCGGAATTTCTTTATCAGGAAATGGAGCGGGCTTGAACGCAACCATGCATAAAAATTTAGTAAGGAATGATGGCTCTGTGGGAGGATGCGCGGTTTTATCGGGCTGTACTTCCGGCCTGTCTGAATGGAGGTACGCCATGATAGAACACATGTCTTCATTGGAAATATGAATCAACTTTACCATATAGGGCGGAACATATTTTGAGGTATGAGGATTGATGCCTGTACGGATAAAATAAATCAGTTCAGCATCAGTCCATTTGCCTATACCCGCTTCTTTATCCTGGGTGATATTTTTGGAATAAATAGTGCCGAAGGCAGGGGCTTCGGTAAGCTCGCGCCCGGTTAGTTTTCCAGTTTCAGGATTGAAATGGCAATTCCGGCAAAGCATACTTGCAATTTTTGCTCCGCGTTCTACCCGCTGGGGAGTTACTTCCGTTTGGGGAACGTTAGGAATACTAACAGTATAACTTGGTATTCCGCGAATGGCAATGAAGGAGGCAAATCCTCCAATAACGACAACAATAAGCAAGAGAAGGATACCGATAATTTTCAGGATTTTTTTCATAGCTTGTTTTTGTTTGGAGTACAATTGTAACAACAAAATTGTAATAGCGCAAAAAAGTCCAACTTTTTTTGCAACACAACAACTTCAAACCCAGACCCCTGTTACCGGCAGGCAGGTCAAACCGTAAACTTTATCCCCTGCGCCAGCGGTAAATCAGTGCTGTAGTTAATGGTGTTGGTTTGCCTGCGCATATACTGCTTCCATGAATCGGAGCCGGACTCACGTCCCCCGCCCGTTTCTTTTTCTCCGCCAAATGCTCCGCCAATTTCAGCGCCCGATGTACCGATGTTCACATTGGCAATGCCGCAGTCGCTTCCTTCAACGGAAAGGAATTTTTCAGCTTCAAGAATATTGCGGGTAAAGATGGACGAGGATAAACCCTGCGGAACATCGTTATGCAGTGCAATGGCTTCTTCCATAGTTTTATATTTCATAAGGTAGAGTAGGGGAGCGAACGTTTCATCGCAAACAATAGGAAGATTTTTTTTGACCTCGGCAATAGAGGGGAAAACGTAGCAACCGCTTTCATAATCCTCACCGCTTAATAGTTCTCCTCCATAAATAATTTTTCCGCCTTCCGATTTTACCCGCTCAATAGCTGCTTTGAAATTCGCTACTGCATCTTTATCAATAAGAGGTCCCACAAGCGTACCTTGTTGTAACGGATGCCCGATGCTGATATGCCCGTAAGCATTGACTAGTTTGTCGCGGAAGTTTTCATAAACTGATTCGTGAATAATCAGTCGCCTTGTTGAAGTGCAGCGCTGACCGGCTGTACCTACTGCTCCAAACAGTACTGCGCGCAATGCCAGGTCAAGGTCAGCATTTTCTGAAATGATGATGGCATTATTACCGCCCAGCTCAAGTATGGATTTTCCAAGACGGGCTCCAACTAATTCTCCTACACGCTTTCCCATTCTTGTGGAACCGGTGGCTGAAATAAGAGCCACCCGATGGTCTTTCAAAAAATTATCTCCTACATGTTTTGAAGATGCAACTACAAGATTCAAAACGCCTTCGGGCACATTGTTTTTTTTCAGGACGTCAGAAACAATATTGAGAACGGCAATGGCACAAAGCGGAACCTTTGAGCTTGGCTTCCATACCACAACATCTCCGCAAACCAACGCAAGCATTGCATTCCATGACCAGACGGCAACAGGAAAATTGAAAGCGGAAATCACCCCAACAATCCCCAGCGGATGCCATTGTTCATACATACGGTGCTTTGGACGTTCACTGTGCATGGTAAGCCCGTAAAGCTGGCGTGAAAGCCCGACTGCAAAATCGCAGATGTCAATCATCTCCTGCACTTCACCCAGCCCTTCCTGGTAAATTTTTCCCATCTCATAAGAAACAAGTTTGCCAAGTGGTTCCTTGTACTTGCGCAGTGCATCGCCTATTTGCCTTACAATTTCTCCCCTTGCAGGTGCCGGAAGCATTCGCCACTGAAGAAAAGCATTCTGCGCGGTAGAAATTATTTTCTCGTAATCACTTGCAGTCGCTTGGGTAACAGAAGCTATTTTTTCTCCGTCAGAGGATGAGTGTGACTCGAGAATCTCTCCGGAGGTTTCAAACCATTTCGTTCCGGTGCATGCACCTTTATTAATTGGCTTTATCCCTAATGTGTCCAGCATTTCGCTGATTCCGTAATCGGTATTTACTTCAGTCGTTTTCATAGATAAATATGTTTGCACAAAAGTAATCAAACCTGTTTGCCTTTCTTTCTAAGGCTTGAATTCTTCTAACTAATAACTGATAACTAATTTTCAATCCTTATCTTTCTCAAAATTTTTTTGTGCCCGATAGCATAGTCATTATACCAACCTATAACGAAAAGGAAAATATTGAGAAAATAATCCGGAAAGTTTTCTTGCTGCCACATGACTTTCATATTCTTATTGTAGATGATGGTTCCCCGGATGGAACGGGTAGCATTGTAAAAAATCTCCAGCAGCAATTCCCGAAAAAACTTTTTCTTATGGAGCGCAGCGGCAAGCAGGGGCTGGGCACAGCATATATCGCAGGGTTTCGCTGGTCAATTGAAAAAAAGTATGATTACATTTTTGAAATGGATGCTGATTTCTCTCACAATCCCAATGACCTTGTCCGGTTGCGGCATGCGTGCGCTCATGAGGGTGCTGATGTGGCAGTGGGGTCGCGCTATGTTAAGGGCGGCAAGGTTGTAAACTGGCCGCTAAATCGTGTGCTGCTTTCTTATTATGCATCAGTTTATGTCCGCCTTATAACCGGTATGAATATTAAAGATGCAACGGCGGGTTTCAAGTGTTATAAAAGAAAAGTTCTTGAAACAATTGCACTTGACAGGATTCGTTTTGTCGGATATGCTTTCCAGATTGAAATGAAATTCACAGCATGGAAGCATGGCTTTAAAATCAAAGAAGTCCCTATCACATTTGCTGACCGCACAGAAGGGACATCGAAGATGAGTGGTGGTATCATTAAAGAAGCAGCGCTGGGCGTGGTTGAGCTAAAATGGAAAAGTTTTTCCAGGAAATATAAAAAGGCAGAATAGTTCTATGCCTGCTTCCATCATAAAAAATGCTTTAGTTGTAAACGAAGGAAAAATCTTCGAAGCAGACGTCTTTATTAAGGATGAATTCATAGAGCGAGTTGACCGCGACATAAGCCATCGTAGCGCTAAAGTTATTGAAGCAAACGGAAACGTTTTAATGCCTGGCGTCATTGATGACCAGGTTCATTTCCGGGAGCCGGGGCTTACACACAAGGGAGATATTTATACTGAATCAAGGGCTGCTGTTGCAGGAGGCATCACTTCGTACATGGAGATGCCCAATACCGTTCCCAATGCAGTGACACAAGAACTGCTTGAAGAAAAATATTCGCTGGCTGAAAAAAAATCGCTTGCCAATTATTCTTTTTTCATGGGCACAACAAACGATAACCTGGATGAGTTGTTCAAAACAAATTCCAAAAAAGTTTGTGGTATAAAAATTTTCATGGGGTCATCTACGGGAAATATGCTGGTGGATAATCATTCTGTGCTTGAAAAAATATTTTCCCAGAGCTCCGTCCTTATTGCAACTCACTGCGAAGACGAAGCAACTATAAAAAAGAATTCCGAAATCTTCAGGCAGAAATTTGGCGAAGACGTTCCTATAAAATACCATCCTGAAATCCGCAGCGCTGAGGCATGTTATCTTTCCTCGTCCTATGCCGTTTCCCTTGCAAAAAAATATGGAACCCGCCTGCATATTCTGCACGTATCCACAGCACGGGAGCTTGATTTGTTTGACAATAAAATTCCTCTTGCTGAAAAAAAAATTACAGCAGAAGCATGCGTGCATCATCTCTGGTTCGATGAAAACGATTATGAAAAGCTGGGGACGCTTATCAAATGGAACCCCGCTGTAAAAACTTCGTCAGATAAAAATGCGCTTCGTGCAGCTGTCAATGATGGCAGAATTGATTTCATTGCTACTGATCATGCACCACACACGTTAGAGGAAAAAAATCAAACGTATTTCAAAGCTCCTTCAGGAGGTCCATTGGTGCAGCATGCGTTACCGGCAATGCTTGAGCTGCATCACCAAAAAATATTTTCACTCGAAAAAATAGTGGAGAAAATGTGTCATGCACCTGCTATCGCGTATAAAATGGACAGGCGTGGCTTTATTCGCGAAGGTTATTTTGCCGATTTGGCTCTTGTCAATTTGAATAAACCGTTTACGGTTAATAAGGAAAATATTCTTTATAAATGCGGATGGTCACCTTTTGAAGGTGTGAGCTTTCAGTCATCAGTGAGCCATACGTTTGTTAACGGAAATATGGTATATGCCGATGGAAAAATTGACGAGCGGGTAAAAGGAATGCGGCTGACGTTTAACAGGTAAAGTTACTGCCAGCCATTTACGGCTTCACTAACTTCGGTCCACTCAAATTCTTTTATGGTAAGATAATTATCCTGTGGCGAGGAGCGTTTCAGTAACGTCATGCCGCAGGCAATAAAGGAAGCGCTGTATTCGCGCTTCTGGAAATCTGTGATGGCAGATTTGAATTTTTCTTCTGTCAACCCGCGTGCAATGGTTATGTGCGGCTTAAAAGAAAAGAATGACTGGCTTCGGTGCAGCTGCAATTTTTCTTTTAGAGATTTAACCAGTCGTGTAAGTATTGAGTTGTGCATGATGTCAACGTAAATGGTGTGTGTACCAAAGCAGCCAAAATTTTTCAACGATAGTTTTATGGGCGCCTGGTGCCGGTTAACTTCTTCGATGCTTCGGATTAGATTTTCTTCGCCATCAGCATTTAACCATAAGTGCGCAAGCGTGATATGCGGCACGGATTGAGCAGCGGAATGATGCTGATACTTCTCGTGGAACTCTTTTTTTATTTCTGCTATTTCTTTTTTAACGGTTGAAGGGGGGCTTAACAACAGAAGGTATTCATTTGCGCTCTCATCTTTGGGGCGAATTTGGTTTTGTTCATTGGCAATTCCGCTGAAGGGATTGAATGAACGCAATGAATAATTTCCTGCAACAGCGCGCTCAACAGCGTGAGCGCCATATACCCTGCGCATACGGTCCATCGCCTGGTAAAGGTTGATGATTTCCTCCCGGTCATCAAACAAATCGATCTGCTGCAATCCCCCCACCAAGTGGCTGAATTTTACTCCAACCAATCGTATCAATAGTCTGCGGTTATATAACTTTTCAAATAATTCTTTTACATGCCCTATCAACACATGGTCATGCGATGTATAAGGAATGCGGCACTGCATGGTGTGCGTATCGAAATTGGAGTAACGGATTTTTACCGTAATGCATGAGGTGAGCTTGTGTTCGCTTCGTATGCGGAAGCACAATTTCTCAGTCATTGCAATTAAAATATTTTTCAGCATCGCAACATCAATCGTATCACGGTCAAAAGTTTCTTCGGTTGAAATGGATTTCTGTTCCCTGTACGGCTCCACGGGTGAGTTGTCTATACCATTCGCTTTTCTCCAGATGATGATTCCGTTTTCGCCCAAAACATTTTCCATCAGCTCGACCGGCATTTCCTGGAGTGTTTTCACCCATTCTATTCCCATGCTCCGCAGCAATTGGTACGTCTTTTCACCAATCATCGGAATTTTTCTTACGGATAACGGTGCGAGGAAATTTTTCTCTTCCCCAAAATCAATTTTCATCTGGTTATTGGGTTTGGCTTCATCCGTAGCTACCTTGCTTACGGTTTTGTTCGCGCTCATGCCGAGAGAAATCGGCAAGCCCGTTTCATGTATGATTTTCTCCCGCAACTCGGTTGCATATTTATAGCAGCCGAAAAATTTTTCCATGCCGCTCAGGTCAATGTAAAATTCATCGATGCTGGAGCGCTCATAAAGCGGAACCGCTTCATGGATAATCTGCGCCACTTCATCAGAACGCTTGCTGTACTCATCATAATCTCCGCGGATTACAATAGCATCAGGGCACAGGCGCAATGCCTGCTTCATGGGCATAGCAGAGTGCACACCAAACTTACGCGTTTCATAGCTGCAGGCAGCCACTACGCCTCTTTCACCTCCGCCCACAATCACCGGCTTACCAACCAGCTTTGAATTCAGCAGCCGCGACACAGATATGAAAAAACAATCCATGTCCATGTGTACTATGGTTTTGTTATGACTGCTCATGGTGTAGTTAAAAACGGGGAAACTAAATTGAGAAAAAAAATCCGGGTGAGCAAAAATTCATCCGGAAAAATTTATAAAAATGTATCGCTTAATCCGGGTGCTCATCCCGCCACATTTGGTTGAAAGAACGGGGCGCTATCTGGGGAAGTTCTCTCCTGGTGCCCCATGATTTCTGAAAGAAGTTCCGAAGAATAAAATTTTTCGCTTTTGCTCCGCCTTTGTTCATGGTTTCGCGGTTGAGCATCGCTTTTTTCCAGAAGAAAAAAATCCAACGCTCCGACCGTGGCGCCAATCCCTGCGCAACGGAATCACCGCGGTTGTATAGAAGCAGCTTATGTACATCAATCTTAACCGGGCAAACTTCCGTGCATCTTCCGCATAGTGATGAAGCATAGCTGAGATGTTTGAACTCCTTCATGGAACGCAAATACGGAGTAATTACGGACCCGATAGGACCACTGTAGGTAGTACCATAAGCGTGACCACCAACATTCTGGTAAACGGGACAGGCATTGAGGCAAGCACCACAGCGGATGCACGATAAAGCCTGACGCTGGTTTTCTTGTGCAAGCAGTTCAGTACGTCCGTTGTCAAGAAGAATCACGTACATATCTTCCGGACCATCTTCTTCTTTCTGAAAACGCGGACCGGTGAAAACCGAATTGTAAACCGTAACATTCTGGCCCGTGCCGTGCGTGGCAAGCAGCGGAAGAAATAAATCCAAGTCGGTCAGGGAAGGAATAATTTTTTCAAGCCCTGCAATGGCAATATGAATTTTCGGAAACGAAACACTCATCATAGCATTGCCTTCGTTTTCCGTTACCACAACTCCACCTGAATCAGCGACTAAAAAATTTGCCCCGGTAATACCAGCTCCCGCATCCATATATTTTTCGCGCAGATGTGTGCGTACAAATCCCGCTATTTCTTTTGGGGTGCTGTTTGCCGGCAGGTTGAATTTTTCGTGGAATGTTTTTGCCACATCTTCTTTTGAAAGATGCATGGCAGGTGTAACAATATGATAAGGCGGCTCATTGCGCAGCTGAACAATGTACTCGCCCAAATCGGTTTCAATGCTTTCGATATTTTCTTTTTCCAGGTGATGATTGAGATGAATTTCCTCTGTAATCATGGACTTGGATTTCACTACTCTTTTTACTCCCGCCTTTTTCAGAATGGAATTTATTTCACCGATAGCTTCGGCTGCATCCTGCGCCCAGATTACCTTTCCTCCACGCTTGGTAAAGTTTGTTTCAAATTCCTGGAGATACTTTTCGAGATTTTCTATTGACCGCCATTTCAATACAGCAGCTCTCTGACGCGCCAGCTCAAGATTTGAATATTGCTTTTTTCCCTCAACAACCTTCTCATCATACTTATGTATGTTGAATAAAAGTTTTCGCCTGTGTTCAGGGTCGGCAGCTTTCACCTGCGAAGCGGCAATAAAATCATCGTAGTAAGACGGCATCAACCGGTAATTTCTGGTTCGTGATAAAAATAGCTATAAATGATTTTACAAATTTATCTCTACCTGGTTTTTTATAAGGTCATCAAAAGTCTCCCTGTTCCTGATAAGATGCGCCTTGCCTTTGTAAAGCAACACTTCTGCAGGACGGTACCGAGAATTATAGTTGTTGCTCATTGTATATCCATACGCTCCTGCATTATGTACGGCAAGAATATCTCCTTCACGTACTTCGTGCAGCTTGCGGTCCCATGCAAACGTATCCGTCTCGCAAATATATCCTACCACCGTATAAATACGTTGCACTCCCGAGGGGTTTGACACATTTATAATATGATGGTAAGCATCGTAAAACATCGGTCGTATCAGGTGATTTTGTCCGGAGTCAACACCCACAAAGACAGTTGCCATCGTTTGCTTCACAGTGTTGACCTTTACCAGCAGGTAACCGCATTCGCTCACTAAAAATTTTCCCGGCTCAAACCAAAGCTGAAGTTTTCTGCCGTAATTTTTGCAGAAGTCGTTGAAGCGGGTTGAAAGTTCTTTTCCCAATTCATCAATATCGGTGGTCACATCATCTTCTTTGTAAGCAACCTTAAACCCGCTGCCAAAATCAATAAACTGAAGCTCTTTAAAATGTTCGGCGGCTTCAAAAAGCAATTCAGCGCCCCGGATAAAAACACTTGCATCCAGAATATCCGAGCCGGTATGCATGTGCAGCCCTATGATTTTAATATTGTTCGCTGCAACGATTCGTGTGATGTGTCTTAGCTGGTAAATGGAAATCCCGAACTTAGAATCAATATGCCCGGTCTGAATATGACTGTGACCGCCTGCCATGATATGCGGGTTCATACGAATAGAGCAGGGAACAGAATTTCCGTACTCATGTCCGAAATGCTCAAGCATGGAGATGTTGTCAATATTGATAGTGAGTCCCAGGTCAACGCCCATTTTTATTTCTTCAAATGAAACGCTGTTGGGCGTAAACAAAATCTGCGAGGGAAGGAAGCCGGCTTTCAACCCGAGCATTGCTTCCTGGATAGAGACAACATCAAGCCCCGCTCCAAGATTTTTAAAAAGCTTAAGCACAGAAATATTGGAAAGCGCTTTGACAGCATATTTCACTTCCATATCCACTCCTGCAAATGCATTTTTCAGCTTACTATATTGGCTCTGAATTTTTTCCGCGTCATATACGTAAAGAGGAGTGCCGAAATCATTACATAATTGCAGCACATCCATCTCAGAAATAAAATATTTTCCGTCCTTGAGTTTCATTTAAATGATTGCATGGAAGCAAAAATAATTTTTAATTACTATTGTTATGAAATTTTTTGAATAATCATCAAAGTATCATACAGCTGATTTATGAAAATACTAAAGACGATAAAACATGTTTTCGCAGGAGTTACGCTTGCAGCACTGGTGGGTTGCAGTCGCCCGGCTGAATGGCCTCTTTCCCTCTACACGGGACTTTGGAAGATGGAAACAAGTGAAGGTTCAATCTTTGAAGAGTGGGAAAGGGTTTCAGACAGTTTATACATAGGTAAAAGTTATGCTATAAAGGACAGCGATACCATACCGCTTGAAACTTTGAGCTTAAAATATGCAGATGGAAAATTGTGCTATGCTCCAATTGTGCAGAACGAAAATGAGGGACAGGAGGTATTGTTTCCGCTGAAAGAATATGTGCAGGCAGAAAAGAAATTTGTGTTTGAAAATTTGAGTCATGATTTCCTTCAAAGAATCATTTATCACTTTGCAGATGATAAAACGCTCAATGCGAGAATTGAAGGCGATGTAGAGGGTAAAACAGAGTCTGCCGACTTCAATTATAAAAAGCAATAAGTATTTAAGCTGAATCTTTTGATTTGAATAACGGCACCGTGCTGCAAGCATCGCCATACATAATGCTTTTTGCAACCGGGCGGAGCCGTGTCATTAGTTCCACGTAAGCTGAAACAGGAACTTCAATATGGCTGCACCCACGAATAATGACCTTTGCACCACGGTAATTTTCAACATTAAGTTTCTGAATCTGCTCGCTAAAAATTTCTTCTTCAAGTTTTTTCAGGTCTCCAAAAACAATTTTATGTGTGAAAGGATTCAAAGCTGACGCAACCAGCATAAACGCCCACGTTGGAACAATAGCATCAGCCGTGCATGTAATAGCAACAAATTTATTTTGATATTGCGACCAATCGTGATTTTTTACCCGCTCGCGAAAATCTTTTTCCTTTAAAATAAGTTCTTCAAACAGCCAGCCCTTCAGGTCAAACAAAACGCGCTCACCTTTCAGATAAAAATCTTCAAGGTTTACAGCGACCAGATCGCTCTGCGCTACTTTGTTTATAATCTCCTTTTCCATTTTTTTTCTTTGATCTCCTGACTCCCAACTCCCTACTAAATCACCACATTCCCAATTCCAACTTTGCTTCCTCGCTCATCATATCTTTATTCCAGGGCGGGTCAAACGTTATTTCAACTTTTGCCGAATTCACATCTGGGATATTTTTGATTTTCTGTTCAACTTCCACTGGCAACGATTCGGCAACGGGACAAGCGGGCGAGGTCAAAGTCATTTTAACATACACATCATTCCCTTCATTGATTTTCACTTCGTAAATCAACCCCAACTCGTAAATGTTAACGGGAATTTCCGGGTCATAACAAGTCTTCAGAACATCTTTTACGCGTTCTTCCAAAGGTCTTATATCTATTGTTGTGTCAGCCATTATGTTTTTTGAAATGCTACTGCGTACAACTTCATCTGCTTTATCATGTTTGCCAGTCCATTAGCTCTTGTTACAGCAATATGTTGCCTTAGTCCTATTTTATCAATGAAATTCAATTCTGTTTTCACAATGTCTTCAGGCTTTTGTCCACTCAACGCACGAATCAGCAATGCGATTTCTCCTTTCACGAATGTAGAATCACTGTCGGCTTCAAAAAATATTCTTCCGTCCTTTTCATAGCTGTTTAGCCAAACCGTGCTTTGACATCCCTTAATTTTATTTTCTTCAATTTTGTATTTGTCACCCAATGGTGGAAGTTTTTGTCCCAACTCAATGATGTACTGGTATTTATCGCTCCATTCATCAAAGAGTTCAAACTCACTAACGATTTCATTTTCTATCTGCTCTAAAGATTTCATTTCTTATGAACTTTAGCCCATGTATCTTTCAATGTAACCGTCCGGTTAAAAATAAGATGTGAAGAAGTAGAATCTTTGTCGACACAGAAATAACCGAGACGAAGAAACTGAAATTTGTCTAGCGGCTTTGCATTTTTCAATGTCGGTTCTGCTTTTGCATCGCTGATTACCTTCAGTGAATCAGGATTCAGGTAATCTAAAAAAGAACCTTCCTGGCTGTCCGGATTTTCAACTTTAAACAATCGGTCATACAAGCGGACTTCCGCGCCAATAGCATCGGCAGCATTCACAAAATGAATTACGCCCTTCACTTTAATGCCCGACTTATCCTGCCCGCTGCGGCTTTCAGGGAAATATGTGCAGCGCAATTCTTTAATGCTTTCATCGGGATTTATCACTGTTTCATCGCAACGAATAATAAATGCATGTTTAAGGCGCACCATGCCTCCGGGAGCAAGGCGGTTATACCCTTCAGGCGGGTTGAGTTCAAAATCATCCCGCTCAATAAAAATCTCCCTGGAAAAACTTATTTCGCGGTGATGTGAATCTTTATATTCAGGATTATTCTCTGCTGGTAGGTTTTCTGTCTGTCCTTCAGGGTAATTGGTGATAACAACTTTTAACGGGTCGAGAACTACCATTCTTCGCTCAGTTCTCATATTCAAGTCCTCGCGAACACAAAATTCAAGGAGTGAAACATCAATCACATTTTCTCTTTTGGCGACCCCGACTCGGTCTGCAAATTCACGAATAGCTTCCGGAGTAAGTCCTCTTCTGCGCATTCCTGTAATAGTGGGCATGCGCGGGTCGTCCCATCCGCTCACTCTTTTTTCGTTTACAAGCTGCAGCAATTTCCGCTTGCTCATAATCGTATAGTTCAGGTTGAGGCGCGCGAATTCAATTTGTCGTGAGGGGAAAATGCCAAGCTGTTTAATGTACCAATCATACAGCGGGCGATGCACTTCAAACTCCAGCGTGCAGACAGAGTGTGTAATTTCTTCAATGCTGTCGCTCTGGCCGTGAGCAAAATCATACATCGGGTAAATCTTCCATTTGTCCCCGGTACGATGATGTTTGTCGAACTTGATGCGGTACATAATTGGGTCGCGCAGGTGCATGTTAGGAGAAGCCATATCAATTTTTGCACGGAGCACTTTAGCGCCTTCTCCAAACTCGCCATTTCTCATGCGTTGAAACAAATTAAGATTTTCTTCCATGCTCCGACTGCGGTACTGAGATTCTTTTCCGGGCTCGGTAGGCGTGCCTTTTTGCGAAGCAATTTCTTCAGCCGACTGGTCATCCACATAAGCCATTCCTTTTTTTATTAACGATACAGCAAATTCATATATCTGCTCGAAATAATCGGAAGCAAAAAATTCATGCTCCCATTCAAAACCCAGCCAGCGAATGTCTTCTTTAATCGACTCAACGTATTCTGTTTCTTCCGTTTCAGGATTGGTGTCATCAAAGCGTAAATTGGTTTTGCCATTGTATTTATCGGCAAGACCGAAATTAAGGCAGATGCTTTTTGCGTGACCGATGTGCAGATAACCATTCGGCTCAGGAGGAAAACGCGTATGGACGCGTCCTGCATGCTTCCCTGAACGGATGTCTTCTTCAACAATCTGCTCGATGAAGTTGAGTGACTCTTTATTTATTTCAAATACTTTTTCTGGCATAAATTATTTTTTCAAAAATGCGGCAGCTTTTTTCACTCCGTCAATCATGACATCAATTTCTTCTTTCGTGTTGTAAAATAAAAAAGAAACTCTGATAGTTCCAGGAATTTTAAACCAGCTCATCACCGGCTCTGTGCAATGGTGTCCCGTGCGGACTGCCACTCCGAGCGTATCCAGATACATTCCTACATCCAACGTATTCAGTTCATCAATTACAAATGAAACAACAGAAGTTTTTTCTTTTGCCGTTCCTATTAAACGAACGCCTGGAATGGTTTTCAATTTCTCTGATGCGTAACTCATCAGCTCATGTTCATATTCAGCTATCGCTTTCCGGTCAAGCGTATTCCAGTAATCAATTGCAGCTCCGAATGCAATCACATCGGCAACGTTAGGAGTGCCTGCTTCAAACTTATAGGGGACCTCGTTGTACGTTGTTTTCTCAAAACTAACGGAGCTAATCATTTCTCCACCGCCCTGGTAAGGAGGCATAGCTTCAAGCAGGGAAAGTTTTCCGTAAAGCACGCCAACACCGGTAGGCCCCAACATTTTGTGACCGCTGAAAGCAAGGAAATCACAATCCAAATCCATGACATTTATTTTTTCATGTGCCATTGCCTGCGCAGCATCCACCAACACGGGAATATTATGTTTATGAGCAATAGAAATAATTTTTTTTACAGGATTAATCGTGCCGAGTGAATTGGAAGTATGCACTATGGCGATAAATTTTGTTTTCGGAGAAATAAGTTTTTCAAATTCATCCAGCAATAATTCTCCTACATCATTTATTGGAATGACTTTTAGCTTCGCTTTCTTCTCTTCACACAATAGCTGCCACGGGACAATATTGCTGTGATGCTCCATTGTTGAAATAATGATTTCATCTCCTTCAAAAATATTCTTTCTTCCCCATGAAGATGCGATCAGGTTAATAGCTTCCGTAGTTCCTCGCGTAAAAATTATTTCCTGTTCAACTTTTGAACCTATGAACTCGTGAACTTTTTTTCTTACATCATCATACGCCTGCGATGCTTTCCCGCTCAGGTAATGAACCCCACGATGAATATTTGCATTGTACTCTGAATAATATTTGACCAATGCGTCAATAACAACCTGTGGCTTTTGCGAAGTCGCAGCGTTATCAAAGTAAATCAACGGCTTGCCATACGCCTTTTGAGCGAGAACCGGAAAATCTTTCCTGATTTTCTGAACGTCAAAATCAACGGATAATTTTACCAATGTTGATTCGATAGCTGTCATCACAAAACCTCCTTTAATTTCTTTTCTGTAAGAGTATGAACATAGTTTCTGAAATCATCATCAGAGATTTTGTTCAGCACATCATCAGCAAAAGCAAGATTCAAAAGTGCCTTTGCATTATTCTCATTAATGCCGCGGGCGCGTAAATAAAAAAGCGCATCATCGTCCATTTGTCCTGTAGTTGCACCGTGAGTGCATTTCACGTCATCGGCAAAAATTTCAAGCTGCGGTTTTGCATTAATCACTGCATCATTGCTCAACAGTATATTTTTATTGGATTGATAAGCATTGGTTTTCTGCGCATCTTTTTCCACCAGGATTTTTCCGTTAAAAACTCCGTGCGCTTTTCCACCAAGAATTCCCTTGTAAAGCTGGTTGCTGTTGCAATGGGGTTGCGAATGATAAACAGCCGTATGGTTATCCAGCAACTGTGTATCACCGGCAATATATAGACCGTGCATGTGTGTTTCGCAATTCTGTCCGTCTAACTTTATATGCAGCTTGTTGCGATGAATATTTCCTCCCAGTGTAATGGTAGTTGATTCAAATTTTGAATTTGCCGACTGGTAGACATGCGTTCCGTTGATATGAAAAGATTTTTCATTTTCATTTTGCAGCACACAATATTCAACAGAAGAATTTTCATCTGCAAAAACTTCCACCTGTGAATTGACAAACGTTTCTGAAGTATTGTTCTGTGAAACGTTGATGCAGAAAATTTTTGCCTGTGAGTTTTTCTCTGCAATAATCAAAAGCCTGTCGTAAACATTTATTGCTTCCTGAATGGAAGAAGAAACATTGATTAGATAAACGGGCTGTTCAATCACAGCGTTTTTAGAAACCAATATTACAACTCCATCATTGGCAAAAGCCGTGTTAAGCGCACCGAAAGCATCTTCCTGCACATCTACATATAAATTAAAATGCTTTTTAACCAATGGCAGATTCTTCACATCACGAAGATTTTTTATTTCAATTCCTGCAGGAAGATTTTTTAAGTTTGAAATTTCAGTATTTATTTTTCCGTTCTCAGTCACAGCAAAAAGAGAATCTTTGAGAAAAGAAAATCTTTTCAAAATTTCTTCTTTGGAAATTTTTAAATCAGAAATCAGGAATGAGAAATCCTTGTTAAGAATAGGGGAGATGTTTGTGTATCTCCACTCTTCATTTTTTGTCGTAGGAAATCCAAGACGGCTGAAATGCTGTATCGCTTCCTCCTGGAGCAGGGGAAATTCTTTCGGAGACTTTTTATATTGTTCTAAAATTCCGTTCACGGTTTGCATGCTGTTAAGCTGTAATTTCTTCTTTCAGCCAGTCGTACCCTTTCTTTTCCAATTCGAGAGCAAGGTCTTTCTTTCCGCTCTTTACAATTTTTCCGTTGTAAAGCACATGCACAAAATCGGGAACGATGTAATCCAATAACCGTTGGTAATGCGTAATGACAACAAATGAACGTTCTTTATTGCGAAGTGAATTCACTCCCTGCGCTACAATTTTCAATGCATCGATGTCGAGTCCTGAATCGGTTTCATCCATAATGCAGAGCTTTGGCTCCAGCATCGCCATCTGGAAAATTTCATTACGCTTTTTTTCTCCCCCGCTGAACCCTTCGTTAACACTTCGCTGGGTCATGGCTTTATCCATATGCACCAGCGCCATTTTTTCTTTCATCAGCAAAAGAAAATCTTTGGAATCCAGTTTCCCTTTTCCATTTGCTTCGCGGATGGAATTCAATGCTTCTTTCAGAAATGTTGCGTTGCTCACTCCCGGAATTTCTACAGGATATTGAAACGCAAGAAATATTCCTGCCTGCGCACGCTCT
Source organism: Bacteroidetes bacterium 2013_40CM_41_45 (assembly GCA_002215675.1). Taxonomy (GTDB): domain Bacteria; phylum Bacteroidota; class Bacteroidia; order AKYH767-A; family 2013-40CM-41-45; genus 2013-40CM-41-45. Next base: position 327,615 of record NGFH01000011.1, read on the forward strand.
TCGGGTGATAATTCGAGAAGGTCTTTCCCATCATAAATCACTTCACCGCCTGTCACTTCATAATTTTCTCTTCCTGCAAGAACCGAAGCAAGTGTACTCTTCCCCGAACCATTTGGTCCCATAATAGCGTGCACTTCGCCAGCCCCAACTTCCAAGTTAAGCCCGTTGAGAATTTGCTTCCCCTCAACTCTCGCTCCCAAATTTTTTATAGATAACATACCTTTTTTCTATTCGTAAATTCGTAATGTTTCGCTATTCGCACCACTTTTTTCAATTCGTATATTCGTACAGATTCGTATTTCGTAGATAAAACTTATCCAACACTTCCCTCTAAACTTATCGCCAGTAATTTCTGTGCTTCCACCGCAAACTCCATCGGCAACTGGTTAAACACTTCTTTGCAGTAACCATTTACAATCAGATTCACAGCATCTTCGGTTGACAATCCCCTTTGGTTGCAATAAAAAATCTGGTCTTCACCAACCTTGCTTGTCGTTGCTTCGTGCTCAACCTTTGCGGATTTGTTATGCACTTCCAAATACGGAAACGTATGCGCTCCGCATTTGCTTCCAAGCAACAGTGAATCGCATTGCGAAAAGTTGCGGGCATTCTCCGCATTCTTGTTGATTCTAATCAGCCCGCGGTAACTGTTATTACTTTTTCCTCCGCTGATTCCTTTCGACACCACCGTGCTTCTTGTATTTTTTCCAAGATGAATCATCTTCGTTCCCGTATCCGCCTGCTGCATATTATTAGTGACAGCCACAGAATAAAATTCACCTATCGAATTATCTCCTTTCAAAATCACTCCCGGGTATTTCCACGTTATTGCTGAACCGGTTTCAACCTGTGTCCAGCTTATCTTGGAATTTTCTTCAGCGCACAACCCGCGCTTGGTTACGAAATTGTAAATGCCCCCTTTGCCTTCTTTATCTCCGGGATACCAATTCTGCACGGTGGAGTATTTCACCTGCGCGTCCTTGTGCGCGTATATTTCTACCACTGCAGCGTGCAACTGGTTTTCATCACGCATCGGGGCGGTGCATCCTTCAAGATAACTCACATAACTGCCCTCCTCGGCAACAATCAGCGTACGTTCAAATTGCCCTGTGCCTGCAGAGTTAATTCTGAAATATGTTGACAGTTCCATCGGGCAGCGCACACCTTTCGGAATGTAGCAGAACGAGCCGTCAGTAAATACAGCGCTGTTCAATGCCGCATAAAAGTTATCCGTCATCGGCACCACGGAGCCGATATATTTTTTCACCAGTTCAGGATGTTCTTGCACTGCTTCGCTGAACGAACAAAAAATGATACCCAGCTTTTTCAGCTCTTCGCGGAAAGTGGTTTTCACGCTCACGCTGTCAATCACCGCATCCACGGCAACTCCCGACAAACGCTTTTGTTCTTCCAACGAAATTCCAAGCTTGTCAAACGTAGCTTTTATTTCAGGGTCAAGCTCATCCAACGAGTTCAGGACTTTCTTCGGCTTCGGTGCCGAGTAATAAATAATATCCTGGAAATTTATCCGCGGGTGATGGATGTTCGCCCACGTTGGTTCTTCCTCCTTAAGCGAAACCCAATAGCGCAACGCTTTCAGCCGCAGGTCAAGCATCCATTGCGGCTCGTTTTTTTTTGCAGAGATGAAACGAACGATATCTTCCGTAAGACCTTTCGGAGCGTTGTCACTTTCAATGTCGCTCGTAAAGCCCCACTTGTAATCGCGCAGCGCTATATCTTCTATTATTTTTTGTTCGTCACTCATCTAACTTTGGTCATTGGTCATTGGCTCTTGGTCATTCGCCCTGCGCTCACCCTTTGATTCCTTAAAGGGTCCTACGCAGTAAAGTCCCCTCCAGGGGATTTAGGGGTCAATCGTTTTTTATTTTTTCCTTTTAATTGATAATTGTTTTATTGGTTATTGGTAATTACCTTATTTGGATTGATTCTAAACTCACCGTCGGGACAAAAAAAATTTACACGGCAAAACTCTCACCGCATCCGCAGGTGCGCGTTGCATTTGGATTGTGGAACTGGAATCCTTTTCCGTTCAATCCATCGCTGAAATCCAACTCGGTGCCCACCAGGTACAGAAAGCTCTTGCGGTCGCACACAATCCTAACTCCTTTATCCTCAAACACTTTGTCCCCTTCTTTTATCTGGTTGTCGAACTCCATTTTATAACTCAATCCCGAGCAACCCCCGCCTTCAACCCCCACACGGATAAACGAATCCGGGCGGTTTTCAGCCGACATTAGCTCTATCGCCTTGCTTTTGGCTTTTTCTGATACTGTAATCATTTTTTACTCCTTTTTTACCGTACAAAGATACGCTTTTGAGGGGGTGTACCAAATTAAGATTCGGTGTCAAAACTAAGGCACTTTTTCCCTCAATAAGGCATGCTGTCAAGAGGGCTCCCACAATTGAATTTTATTTCCTTCAATGTCTAAAACATGAACAAACTTTCCATAATCATATGTTTCAATTTTGTCTACGATAGTTACGTTTTCCTTTCTTAATTCTTCAACCAATGCTTCTAAATCCTCTACTCTATAGTTTATCATAAAATCTTTTGTTGAAGGCTCAAAATATTTTGTGTTTTCTGCAAAAGGATTCCACTGGGTAAGTCCCTTTTTAGTGCTGTCATCAATCTGCCGCCATTCAAAGCTTGTTCCATATGGGCTTGTGTCAAACCCAAGGTGGGTTTTATACCATTCGTTAACTGCTTTTGGGTCTTTACATTTGAAGAAAATTCCCCCTATTCCTGTTACCTTTTTCATTTGTGTATTTTTTTTGTTAGATATTATTTAAAAGCGAGACCTAATAGAAACGAAGTGGCAATTAGTGTTATCGTCAATGACATCCTTTTCATTGTCTATAAAATTAAATATTTTTTATTTTATCATTAACATTTGAGGTCTGTCTTACGCTTAGCGCCAGCGGTTCGTTGTTTTTAAGTGCTGTGATTATTTTTCAAGAATGTTTTTCAAAGTTGACAAACTAATACCCATACCTTTCGCAACTTGTTTTTCCATCATGGGTATCATTATATTTATAGGATATTTCAATGTGCCGGCATTGCTCCAGGATACTTTGGTTTGATTATCGGATAAAGATTCTGTATCCATGATTATAGAGGCAGTGGCTGACATTGGTTTTACAAAACGAATTTCTGTTTCAATTCTTTGCCCTTCAATGATGTTCTTAATTTCCTTTTCTCCTACACCGGCATTTTTATTTCCGCTCCAGGCATAAATATATCCAACTGTTCCGTCTGTTCCTTTGAATTCTCTTTTCCTGTCGGGGTCTTCCATTGCCCCCGTGTTGAACTCGTCCTGGTTTTTGAGCAGTTTTACATAGTCAAATACTTTTTGTCGGGGCGCATTGATGATAATTTCACGTTTGACATAATGTTCCCTCTTCATGAAAAGCGCAATGATTAACAGTAAGCCAATGATGCCTGCCACTACAAGTAGAATTGTAATTATGATATTCATTTTATTATTTTTTATATTTTTTGCAGGTGCAAATGTGGCTATTGCATAGCTTTTCCGGTCATACTTTCGGCTATTTTTCTGCTGCCCTGCTTATTTTCATACCAAAGTATGAGGTTTTAAGGGATTTGAAGCCCAACATTTCTGCTCTCACAACCTAAATCAAAGTGTCATTGCGAGCGAAGCGAAGCAATCCGGTTGTATTTTTACTCCATGTTCAAAGTAAAAGGCGGCTGCGTTTACATTCTTGCAAACAAAAAGAAAACAACTCTTTACACGGGAGTTTCTGCACGCTTAAAAGAAAGAATCAAAGAACATAAAGAGAGAATTCATCCACGCAGTTTCGCAGCAAAATACAATGTTGACATTTTGGTTTGGTACGAAGCGCATCCATATATAGCGCGCGCAATCGCAAGGGAGAAGCAGATAAAAGCAGGCTCAAGAAAAAAGAAAGAAGCATTAATCAATGCGGCTAATCCCGAATGGAAAGATTTATTTGAAGAGTTATACGTTACACCACCAGATTGCTTCGTTTCACTCGCAATGACAGTACTGATTAAGTGCTTCGCTCTGGCTCGCAATGATTTTTTCAATTTAGGGGTCGCAATGACAGCACGGATAAAAAGTTGGTGAGAATTCCAGCCTGTAGGGCATAGCCCTGATGGAACGCATCCCGCCAAAGGCGGAAGAAGAGACAGCAGGACGGTCGAGCGTGAGAACGAAAATGTTGGGCTTCAAATTCGCCTCACCCTAAATCCCTCTCCAGAGGAGAGGGACTTGACTTTTATTCACTCCTTTATTCCCAGGATATCCATTGCAAAAGCATACTGCAATGCAACGTCTTTGAGGGCGCGGTATCTGCCCGAAACTCCTCCATGCCCTGCGTCCATATTGGTGTGCAGAAAGAGCAGGTTGTTATCGGTTTTCATTTCGCGCAGCTTAGCCACCCACTTGGCGGGTTCCCAATACTGCACCTGCGAATCATGCAGCCCGGTCATGACAAGCAGGTTGGGATAATTTTTTTTCTCCACGTTGTCGTAAGGCGAATAGGAAAGCATGTAGTCGTATTGGTCGGGGATGGAGGGGTTGCCCCACTCGAGCCACTCGAACGTGGTGAGGGGAATGGATTCATCCATCATGGTGGTGACGACATCGACAAACGGCACCTGCGCAATGACACCACGGTACAAGTCGGGGCGCATGTTGGTGATAGCGCCCATGAGCAGACCGCCCGCGCTTCCACCCGATGCAAAAAGCCGGTCTGTCGAGGTGTACTTGTTTTTGACCAGCCAGTCGGAGCAGTCGATGAAATCGGTGAACGTGTTTTTCTTGTGGAACATTTTTCCGTCTTCGTACCACGCACCACCCATGTCTTTGCCTCCGCGTATGTGGGCAATAGCAAACACAAAGCCGCGGTCGAGGATGCTGATGCGGTTGCTGCTGAAGCCGGGGGCAATACTGTAACCATAGGAGCCGTAGCCGTATATCCAGCCGGGGTTGTTGCCGTTTTTGTTGAACTTGTCTTTGCGGTACGCGATGGACATGGGAACTTTTTTGCCGTCATGCGCGGTAACCATGACGCGCTCTACGCTGTAGAGATTTTTGTCGTAGCCGCCCGCCACTTCCTGCTGCTTCATGAGCTTGCGGTCATGCGTTTCGAAATTGAAATCGTAGGTTGTGTTGGGCGTGGTGAAGGATGTGTACGTGTAACGCACAACAGGCGAGTTGATGTCGGGCATGTATCCGAGACCTGCATCGTAGGCAGGCTCGTCAAAAACAATGGTGTGTTCGCTCATGTCTTTCCATTTGATGACGCGCAGGCGGGTTAACCCTTCGCTTGTTTCTTCAGCCACAAAATAATCGCGGAACAAATCCACGTTCTCCAGCAGGATGTCTTTGCGCTCGGGGATGATGTCTTTCCAGTTGTCGGGTGTTGGTTTGCTGATGGGCGTTTGCACCAGGCGGTAATTCTTTGCATTGCGGTTGGTAGTGATGAGAAACACATCGCCTGCTGCATGGTCGGGACTGTACTTCACATCTTTTTCAAGCGGGGCAATGAGCACGGGCTTGCCGGGATTAGCGGCACTCATCCATAAAACGAGATTGGCATCGGTGCGTCCTGATCTGATGAAAATATACTGCCGTGATTTGGATTCGTACACTTCGCATTCAATCGTTGAATCCTTTTCTTCGTACACCAAAGCATCACCGGCAGCCGGTTGATGGAGCTTGTGTTGCATGACTTTATATTGACGCAGCGTTTCTTTATCAGGAACGGTATAGAAAAATGATTTGCTATCGCTGGTCCAGGCAACGCCACCGCGCGTATCGAGAATCATATCATCGAGCCACGCTCCTGTTTCAAGATTCTTGACGCGGATGGTATAAAAATTTCTGCCCACGGTATCCATCACCACGCATGCAAGCTTGTGGTCGTGGCTTGGTTCAATAAAAAAGTTAAGGAACGATTGTCCTTTACCCAGTTCGTTGCCGTCCACAATAATTTCTTCGGGTGATTCAAGAGAGTTTTTCTTGCGGCAGTATACGGGATATTCTCCGCCCTGCACTACGCGTGTATAGTAATAGTAATCGTCAAGCTTGTAAGGCACAGAAGAGTCGTCTTCTTTAATGCGGCTCTTCATTTCATTGAAAAGTTTTTCCTGCAATGCTTTGGTGTGAGCCATCATCGTATCGCAGTATTTATTTTCTGCTGTCAGGTAGTTGATGACAGCGGTATCCTCGCGCTCTTTCATCCAGTAGTAGTCATCTATCCTCTTCTTGCCGTGCTTGGCAACAATTTCATGAGGTTTCTTGGCAGCAACGGGAGGTTTTACATCGGGCAGCGTTTCGGTTTTCATATGGTTGGAGCAGGAGGTGAGATAGATGAGGAGAAGGAAAAAGGAAAAAGGTTTTAATGCTTTCATAGAAATGAATTTTCGGTTTTCAAAAATAGTTTTTCTTTTTATTCCCCTCTCTCTTGAGAGAGGGGCTAGGGTAAGGCATACAAGAAAAATATGAACATTACCTTCGTCCCATGTTTGAAAACAAAGAAGGCAGAACCGAGCTCGGCTCTTTAGGCGAATTCGGACTTATAGATTTAATATCCAAAAGCGTTGAGCTTAAAAATAAAGAAACCATCAAAGGAATCGGAGACGATGCAGCGGTCATCGATAACGGAAATCAGTTCACCATCGCCACCACCGACATGCTGGTTGAAGGTGTCCATTTCGATTTGACATTTCAACCCCTCAAGCACCTCGGTTATAAATCCATTGTTGTAAACCTATCCGACATTTATGCTATGAATGCCACACCCAAGCAGGTGCTGGTAAGCATTGCTTTGTCCAACCGGTTTTCTGTTGAAGCCGTTGAAGAACTTTACAGCGGCATCAAGCTCGCTTGCGAACGCTATGGCGTTGACCTTGCCGGTGGCGACACCACATCATCCACATCGGGATTAATTATTTGCGTTACCGCCATCGGCACGGCAGACAAAGACCAAATCGTTTACCGCAACGGGGCAAAGGAGCACGACCTTATCTGCGTAAGCGGAGATTTAGGCGGAGCATACATAGGGCTGCAACTGCTGGAGCGCGAGAAAAAAGTTTTCCTCGAGAATCCTAAAATACAACCCGAGCTTGAAGGTAGCGACTACATCTTGGAGCGGCAGCTAAAGCCCGAAGCGCGCAAAGACATTGTGGAAAAGCTTCACGAGCGCAGCATAAAACCTACGGCAATGATTGACGTGTCAGACGGGCTCTCGTCTGATTTGATGCACATCTGCAGGCAGTCAAACGTTGGGGCTGATATATACGAAGATAAAATTCCCATCGACCCGCAGACTGATGAACGCGCCCGCGAATTCAACCTGGACCCGACCGTGTGCGCCCTTAGCGGAGGTGAGGATTACGAATTGCTCTTCACCATCCGCCAAAGCGATTACGAAAAAATCCGTGAACACCTCGATGTATCCATCATCGGGCATATCACTCCTGAAAGTTCAGGCATCAACCTCATCGACAAATCCGGCACTTCTGTAAAGATGACCGCCCAGGGCTGGGACGCGCTTTTAAATAAGTAGGCAGTAAGCAGTAGCAGTCCAGGTCCCCTCTGCGCGTAAGCCACAGAATAGGTGGGAGGGGATTTAGGGGTGTGTCAATTTTGAAGCCCAACATTTCCGCTCTCTCAACTTACCGTCCCGCTCTCGTGGCGCAAGGTGCCACTCCATCGGGTCTAGTTTAGCAGCGGCTTGAATTCTATAAAACTTTTAAAAAAGTTTGGTACCTGTAACTTTTAGCAGGTTTCAAACGCCTTACATAATACAAACAAATAAAAAACAATTATTACCATGACAAATTCTAAAATAAAATTTTTCTTTCTTCTCACTATTAGTATTGCCACCAATAGTTGTGGTCAGAAACTAACTCATCCAAACCATAAACTGGAAGGTAAATGGACGGTGGAATTAACTAACAACGATATTGGAGCGGTGCGAACCATAATGGAATTTAAAACAGATTCAAATACCTACATAGCATACACCAGAAAAAATGCAGATAGAGGCATCCTTGGCTGGTGGACGTCAACTTTAGGAAGGGTTTTTACAAACGATTTTAAAGAAGGCCGATTGCTGCATATTGTAAATGGAAGAATCAGGGAAGCAAACAAAGATTCTATCTTACTATCAGGCATTTTTTCTTCTTCTTTAGGCAATTATTATTTTAATGGTACGATGAAAGGAAACATTTTAGATGCAGTGTTAACAAAAAAAAACAAAGAAGTGTATGGACATATCCATGCTATTAAAGGTGACGTGCCGACACCTCTTGAAAACTATTCGCTCATTTTTGAAAAAGCTGATTCCATTACCCGACAAAATATTTACAACGCGGCATTGATAAAAACTGATGATTGGAAAAAATTTGAAGAAAAGATGAGAATTGTTTCTGACAAGTCGCAAGATGATTTAGAAATGGTATTTGCTTTTTTCTATTACTCCCAAAAACTTCCGTTTACACATTTTGCCTTTATGAAAATGCCGCCCGAAGACAGCAGCAACAATCAAAACGAAACAAATCATTTTGTGTCATTGCAAGAAAAAACTGCTCAAACAGCTTACATAAAAATCGCTTCATTCAGCGGCTCCGCAAATGAGATGGATAGTATATTTGAAATAGTGAATCGAAAGGGCTATCAGAATTTAATTGTTGATTTAAGAGATAATCCGGGAGGCACAGTAGAAGCAGGAATGGCGTTTGCAAAAAACATTGCCGACAAAGAATTTTATGGCGGAATATTTTTAACACAAAAATGGTTCAACACACACAGCAACCCGCCTGCATTAAATGAGTTTACTAAATTTCAAAATTTCACAGCCGCAAATTTTGATTTGATTATTAGTGGAATTCATAATCAAGAAGCGCTTTGCCTGAAAGTAATCCCGAATGAAAAAATTTATCACGGTAAGGTTTTTATACTAACCAATAATAACACAGCAAGCACTTGTGAACCTATTGTGTATGGCTTGAAGCAAAATAAATTAGCGACCATTGTTGGCGAAACCACAGCAGGGGTAATGTTGAACGGTGAGTTTTTTGATGTTACTAAAGGATTTAAAGTAATTGTTCCAACTGCAGACTATTACACATCTGACGGCTATCGAATAGATAAAAAGGGTGTAACGCCAAATGTTCAGACAAAACAAGAAACAGCACTTGACTATGTCTTGACTAATCTAATTGTGAAGTAAATTTATATGCCACAGCTTCAAGGAGAAAGCAGCACGAACGCACCCTTCTTTGTTATTGGTCCTGCTTGGCCGGCATCGGAACTTTAAACTGCCTCCAAGAAATCCTTTCAATTTTCAAGCGCAGCAAAAAGGTTTCATTCAAATCAAAAACTTTATTGCTAAGCAATAGGTATAATGCGCTTGATATGAACAAAAAAATATCAACCATTTTTATTTCCCTGGTTTTATTTTCAGGAATTATTTATCCGGGAAATAGTTTTGCGCAGCAAAACGATTCTACTGCATTTAAGCAAAAAGATTCTGCTACATTTAAAGTCAGCGGATATATTGATGCGTATTACGCTTACTACACGGACTCTGTCGGTCCAGGCAATTATCAGAAATTTCCCTCTGTATCTCCCCGAAGCAACCAGTTCGGATTGAATACGGCACAAATTACTTTTCAATACGATGCAGAAAAAGTCCGCGGTGTTGCGGTGCTTCATTATGGCGACATCCCTGTGAGCGCGTGGTCTTCCACGTTCAACAATATTATGGAAGCGCATGCGGGAGTTCGTCTTTGTAAAAAACTCTGGCTGGATGCGGGATTTTTCAGAACACACGTAGGTACGGAAGGACTTTTACCAAAAGAAAATTTTACCAGCTCCGTTTCTGTCAACACATATTATGAGCCGTATTACGAGAGCGGCATCCGCCTGAATTTTAATCCGAATGAAAAACTTGCCATCAACATTCTTGTGCTGAACGGATACGGAATCTATCAGGACAACAACGATAAAAAATCTTTGGGCACTCTTATTACTTATGCATTCAACGATAAAGGAAGTATCGGTTATAGCAATTACACAGGCGATGATACTCCCATAGCTGGTGACAGCATTTCTCATACACGCATACACCAAAGTTTATTTTTTAATTATCAAATCGGGAAATTGAAAATGCAGGTTGGGGGTGACTACTGCATTCAAAGAAATTCAGATACCACCGGCGCAAAAAGTGCAACTATGACCAGCGGAGTGCTTGGTTTAAAATATCAAGCCACAACAAAATTTGCAGTGTACGCGCGTGAGGAATTTTTCAGCGACCCGCAGGGATTTATGTCAACCCGTTTCGCAGATGAAAACGGAAAACAAACCGGCTATGTGCTCAATGGAATTACGGCAGGGGTAGAATATAAACCCACAGATAATTCCTACATCCGTCTTGAAACAAGAAATTTACAAATGGATAACGCGCAGAAAATTTTTACGTGGAACGGAAAACTCACAAACACCCGCACGGAAGTTTTATTAAACCTCGGAGTTTCATTTTGAAAAACAGTAAATTCAATTCACAAAATTAATAATTCATAATCCATAATTCAAAACACTATGTTCGATACTGGAATAACCGGCTTCATGCTTCTGGCTACAAGTTTAGTCATGCTAATGACTCCCGGACTTGCATTCTTCTACGGAGGACTTGCCGGCAAAAGAAACATCCTCGGAATCATGATACAGAGTTTTGTATCGATGGGCATCACCACCATCCTGTGGTTTGTCTGCGGATACTCGCTTTGCTTCAGCGGTGACGCATGCGGAGGCATCATCGGAAATCTAGACAAAGCATTTATGCACGGTGTGGATTTAAATTCTCCGTTCCCCGGCAACACAAAATTGCCCGAGTTTGTTTTCATAGCATACCAGATGATGTTTGCCATCATCACTCCCGCGCTCATCACCGGCGCGTTTGTAAACCGGGTGACGTTCAAATCGTATTTAATATTTCTTGTACTGTGGCAGCTGCTCGTCTATTATCCTTTCGCTCACATGATTTGGGGAGGCGGGCTTCTTGCCAAATGGGGAGTGCTCGATTTTGCAGGAGGAATTGTGGTGCATGCCATCGCAGGATTTGCCGCGCTTGCTTCCGTGTTTTATGTAGGGCATCGTAGAGATAAAGAGTCACCACCCAACAGTGTTCCGCTCATCGCCATCGGAACAGGATTGCTTTGGTTCGGCTGGTATGGTTTCAATGCGGGCAGCGCGCTCGATGTAAATGCAGTCACCGGGCTTGCGTTTCTCAACACCGATGTTGCCGCATCATTTGCCGCCATCACATGGATGGTTATTGAATGGAGCATACATAAAAAACCAAAGTTTGTCGGGCTGCTCACAGGCGCGGTTGCCGGTCTTGCCACCATCACGCCTGCAGCAGGGTATGTGTCGCTTCCCTCGGCAGTTATCATCGGCATTGCTGCCGGCGCGGTTTGTTATCTTGCTGTCAACCTGAAAAACAAAATGGGATGGGACGATGCGCTCGATGTGTGGGGCGTTCATGGAATCGGTGGAGTGCTAGGAATCATCATGCTCGGAATGTTTGCGTCCAAAGCCATGAACAGCGCAGGCGCTGACGGGCTGTTCGCCGGCGGTTCGCATTTCTTTGCCAAGCAATGTATCACAGCAGCGGGCGCTTCCGTCTATGCATTTCTGTTCACGTACGTCATGCTTGCCGTCATAAATAAAATCACCAGGGTACGTGTGTCCGAAGCAGATGAAGATTTAGGATTAGACGCCTCGCAGCACGGAGAGAAAGCGTATGATGAGGGAGTGTTGTGATTAATATTTTTTCCTCGCCCACCGAAGCTTTAGCGTAGGTAGGAAAAAAAGTTTTTGCTTGCCCATCGTAATTTTAATGAAGATGGGAGCCAAACATTTCCGCTCTCTCATTTTTTCGTCCCGCTTTCCGCTCGCGGGAGCTCGCTGCAATCGGGGCTATGCACGAAGGGTTGGAACTCTCGCAACCAATTTAAAGTATTTGTTCAAATACTAACTTAAAATCCAGTCGTTTTTGTTTCGTCTTGAAAACGGGAGTACCTGGAAAATTACACTTACATATACTTATTATTGATTGTGTATCTGAATCATTGGCGCTATATCCTATGATAATTTCAGAGACTTCATCAGGATGAAAATGCACTACCTTATCAGCAGCGTTAAATTTTGTTAATCTATATTCTTGCTCGTACCTCCACTTTTCAAATTTTGTATAAAGAATTTTTGTGAACTGTTCAATAGGATCTTCGGTGGGAAGAATTATAGGCATATCTTTTACATAACAAACTTTTCCTCCGATTCCAAATCTATCATACTGATTGAAAAAGAGTTTTTCTGATTTAAAACCTATGCAAAATCCTTTATGTGAATTAGAATAATGTGACCACATTTGAATATCATCTTTGAATTCGGTCAAGCTAATTATTCCAAAGTTTTCTTCTACACTTTTCTGATAAAGAATTTCTTGTGCTTTCAACCAATCATTATCAGAATACTTATTTTCTTTAATAAGTTGCTATACCAATTTCATTTGATCCGTCTCTGATTTTTCAGGATAATGCCTTTTTGCATATTGAGTAAAATAATCTAATGCAAGTCTATTATCTTCCTTCAACTTAAAGTTTGCAATAGTTAACTTACAATCAAAAGGGTCATTGAAATGTTTTGGCGAGCTAAGAAATAATTCATGGTTTAATAAAATTCTTTTATGAAAGTCGTTATCCCAATCCCGATATTTATATACAACATCTGGATATTGTATAGGTTGCGGTGGTTTTAATAGCATATCCAAGTTATTGATATTTTCAGTCCTGACAAATGTATCACCTTATTTTTGCGCACCTGCCTGCCTCCTGGTTTGGGCTTGACTTTTCCTGTATATATATAGCTAAAATAAAAAAGCCATCCAGAATTTAACCGGATGGCTCTTCATAAGAAGAAAGACTCTTTATTTATTGCTGTCTTTGTGTTCTGCCTCTTTTTTCATGTCATGCTTCATATGCTTTTTGTCTTTCATCTTCTTGTGCATGTCATGCTTCACATCTTTTTTGTCCTGCTTTGCTTCCTTCTTTTCTCCGGTTTTCACATCCTGTGCAATGTCTTTCTTATCAGAACGGATTTCTTTTTTGTCCTGCTGAACCTTTTTTGCATCCTGTTTTACCGCAGCATTTTGGTTTGCGGCAGGAGCAACGGTTGTTTGCGGTGCAGGCGAAGTTGCCGGAGCCTGGTTGTTGCTCTGTGCGAACGCAGCTGTGCAGCCCATAACGGCTACAAGAGCTGTAATTAAAATCTGGTTTTTCATTTTTTGATTTTTTTTTGTTTTTGGTTTATACGGCAAATGTCCCTGGAAATGGATGATGTCCCTATGAACATTTGGCCTAAACGGATGAAGATGAAATGACAGCCGGAATTATTTTAAGCAAAAGAGAACATTCTATAAACCATTACCAAAAGGCTGATTTTATTCTATCTCTCCACAACAACTCTTTTGAAAACACTTTCCTTAGCTGTGCTGGCTTTAATAAAATAAATTCCATTCTTCAACTGAGAAATATCAATAGAGATTTGAGGCTTGAGATTTGAGACTTGAGAAAAAATCTTTTTCCCCACCACGTCATAAATTTCAATTTCATTAATTGATAATTGATAATTGATAATTGATAATTCATTTGCAGCGGGGTTGGGATAAATAACAATGTCGTTTTTAACAGATTGTTTTTCATGCACCGAAGTAGGGAAGAGCAATGTATCACCCTGGAGAAGCGAAGCGATGTTTATATTTTCATCACCCGGCTGGTAAAGCAGATACATGATGGCATCAAAGAGCATTTCATCGGTAGTGCTTGTACCTGCGTATACATTCTGCGGGGGTGTATTAGGGTTGTTCGGATTTGCCGTCGTGTTATCATAAACATGGCGTGAGCGCAGCGTATATCCTGCCGGAATTTTGACCGGGCTGCGGTAGGTATAAAATCCCTGCCACGCAAAATTCCATTTGTTGATACGTATAAGAGGAATGGTATCCGTGCCGTTATTAGCATAGTTAATAATGCTGGTACAAACTTTATGTGAGTGAGGGAAAACAGCATAAAGAGAAATTGGTGCCAGCACAGCATAACTTGCCGAAAATGTCTGCACCGTATTGGCAGGTATGTACAGCGACCAATTTTGCAAAGGTGTAGCAACAAATACCGGGCGGATGCCGGTTTCGCCAATCGGGTAAAAATACATACGGATTGTAGTGCTGTCCTGCTGTCCAAAGGTTCCCGCAGGGTAATGAATCTGCAGCACTATTCTTGAACCGACTTTAATCCTGATGCCTGCTTTAAGAGGAGCAATTGCAGGGAAAACGGTTGGCGCTGCTCCCGGAGCATATCCTCCCATACTGAAATTACCGGGGGCATTAAAACAACTTCCGCTTAAATCATTTGTAGTGTTACCAACGGTATCTACATTGACGATAACGTGATGAACAATGTCAGGATTTCCGGGAATAATTTCATACGCGCGCAGCCAGCGGTCTTGCAACAGGCCGGTTGGAAGCGAAAAACAATTATAAGCATCATCTCCGGCCGCATTGCTGGCAAAAACAGGAATGGTAAGAGTTAAGGATGGTGTTCCATATAACTGGTACTGCGGAAAAACAGGAGGAGTTGGAGCTAATGTTGTATCGCCTTGCTGGCAGCCGCTGCCTATCCAATTCAGTATAGCATTCTTTTCTGTCGGTGTTATTATTCGTTCATAGAGGAATCGCGAATATGTTGTATCGGGAGACCAGGGAGGCATTACACTGTTGTTCAGGTCGGTCTGAATGGTGAGGCACCATGGAGATACCTGCGTATAGCCCGTCAATGCAAAGTGAGCTCCTCCGCCCTGGTGATGACAGGTAGCGCAGCGGTTGTAAAATATTCCGGCGACATCGGAGTAAACCTGTGCCGATGCGTTGAGTGCGAATGAGAATGCTATAAGAACAGCAAAGTAATTTTTTTTCATGTGAGTTTGGGTTGATGCAAATTTAAGTGAATCTGACCGAAGAATTCAAAATAAGTTTAAGAACTTGCGAAGAAATCCGTTCTGTTTGACCAATATTCTCGAAAAAACCACGTAAAATGTTATCTTCGCGCATGCAAGAAAAAGCAACGCTTTCGCCTCTTTCCGCCATCAGCCCGGTTGACGGGCGCTATAGGGACAAGTGCATTGAACTGGCTCCTTATTTTTCAGAAGCATCTCTTATTAGGTATCGTTTATTGATTGAAGTGGAATATTTTATTGCATTGTGTGAGTTACTGCCTGAATTAAAGACCGTTGACAAAAAGCTCCCTGAGCAGCTTCGCGGCTTGTGCAAAATGTTTGACGAAACCATGGCAGAAGAAATCAAAGCAACGGAAAAGATTACTAATCACGATGTAAAAGCCGTAGAATATTTCCTGAAGAAAAAAATGGAGGAAGCCGGTGCAGGAAAATTCAAAGAGTTTGTTCACTTCGGGCTTACCTCGCAGGATATAAATAACACCGCTCTGCCTATGCTGATTCGTGATGCGCTGCAGCAGGTTGTTCTTCCGCAAATAGAAAACATAAAATCAACACTTACCCGGATCTCGACCGAATGGAAAGACATTCCCATGCTTGCCCACACGCACGGACAACCTGCTTCACCCACGCGTCTTGGAAAAGAAATGATGGTTTTTGTTGAGCGGATTAACTCTCAACTGATGCTGCTGCAATTGATTCCATGGACGGGAAAATTTAGTGGAGCAACTGGAAACTTTAATGCACATCATGCAGCGTATCCTGATGTAGATTGGAAACATTTTGCAGACCGTTTTTTGAAAGACAAGCTCGATTTACAGCGCCAGCAGCATACTACGCAGATTGAGCATTACGATAACCTGGCTGCTGTTTTCGATGCCATGAGCCGCATCAACACGATTCTTATTGATTTGTGCCGCGATACCTGGACGTATATTTCTATGGAATATTTCACCCAGAAAATTTCTGAAGGTGAAACCGGCTCATCTACTATGCCGCATAAAGTGAACCCGATTGACTTTGAGAATGCCGAAGGAAATTTTGGAATGGCGAATGCCATGTTTCATCACTTCTCTCAAAAACTTCCCATTTCGCGTCTACAGCGTGACCTGACTGACAGTACTGTCACCCGCAACATAGGAGTTGCTTTTGCGCACACACTTATTGCACTTAAATCACTCGCAAAAGGGATGTCAAAACTGGAGGTAAATGCTGGCATCATTAATGCTGACCTTGAAAACAACTGGGCAGTGGTTTCAGAAGCCATACAAACTGTGTTACGGAAAGAAGGATACGCCAATCCTTACGAGGCATTGAAATCACTTACCCGCACAGGTGAAAAAATAACAAAGCAATCACTGCACAGTTTTATTGATTCTTTGAAAGTAAACGATACGGTTAAAACAAAATTAAAAAGCATCACTCCTCACAACTATAACGGAGTAAAATGATAGCGACAACAACATACACGGAGAAAGAACTTTTTAGTCTGCTCTCACAAATCCCCGACCCTGAAATTCCGGTTATCAATATTCAGGAATTGGGAGTGCTGCGCAGTGTGAAAACTGAAAATGGAAAAGTGATTGTGGAAATGACACCTACCTATAGCGGATGCCCCGCCCTTGATGCCATTGAACAAGAAATTATTTCAGCGCTCCACGCTAATGGGTTTGCAGATGTACAAGTAAAAAAAATCCTTTCACCTGCATGGACAACAGACTGGCTCACCGATGAGGCAAAAGAAAAACTTAGGAAATTCGGAATCGCTCCTCCTGAAAAAAGCACTTCGGATTTTAATGTATTGCTCGGGAGAAAAAAAAATATCATCTGCCCGCACTGCGGCTCAGATAATACGGAAGTGATTTCAATGTTCGGCTCTACTGCCTGCAAAGCAATTTACAGGTGCAAAAATTGCACGGAACCGTTTGATTATTTCAAGTGTATTTAAAAAGCTTTGTTTCTCGCAGAGGCGCTAAGACGCTAAGCTTTTTTCTTTGCGAACTTTGCGAGACAAAATTTTTCTTTAAAGTTTTAGTTTGATTGCTTTTGTTTTTCCATATGATTCCACAACAATCAAATAAATCCCTTTTCTAATAAACGAAACATCAGTGTAATCATAAAAGGAGAGGATGCTTTTATTAAGAACTGTTCGTCCGTTCATGTCAAAAATTTTGAGAGAAGAAATTTTTTCAGATGAATTAACGTAAAGCAGATTGTTGATAGTAAAAATTCGAATCTCTTCTGTTATCTCTGAAAAAATTCCGGTTGAAGAATTGTACTCATAAGCTCCCGCATCAATATTGCCTGTGATATTTCTTAATGTATAATTTGCCGGATGCACGTATTCCGAAACAGGAGTCAATGAAAATCCGCTGCTGGCAGTTCCTGCATTGGTTCCGGCATTAATTGCTGACGAAGCCGCGAGCAGGTGATAATCGTAGCCCGCGCTGTTTGCAAACCCTGCCGATGAAATAGCAGGGTACATTTTATTTCCGGCTGTATCCAGAGTTGCGGGAGTACCTGACAAAAAACTTCCTGCGCCTGCAAAAATGTTGTTATAACTTTTGTAAATATTTGTTCCCGCAATGACGTTTACAAAATTTCCGACAGGTCGCTCGTTGACCATCGTATTATTAACCACATACAAATTATAAGGGGCGGGATTCGTCAATCCTTCAAGCCCGTAACCGACAAGGTTAGAATTCTGCCCGTTAACTCCTTGCTGAATAATATTTCCCATAATAACAGCAAGCCCTCCGTTGGGCAAATCAATTTCACGACTTGCCGTACCTGTGGCTTCGTTACTTAAACGGTTATATAAAATATAATTCACATAGGCTCTGCTTTTTAATTCATGACCCACATACGTGTGATGCGAATAGTTATAACGGAAAATCAGCGTGTCAATATTCCCGATGTAGAGGTTGTGCGAGAAGCCAT
The DNA here is from genome assembly GCA_002215675.1 of Bacteroidetes bacterium 2013_40CM_41_45. GTDB lineage: Bacteria > Bacteroidota > Bacteroidia > AKYH767-A > 2013-40CM-41-45 > 2013-40CM-41-45. The sequence goes on from NGFH01000011.1 coordinate 345,638, forward strand.
CACCATATCCGTTGTAAGCGAATTCCGAAAATTCTATAACTACTGTGCACGGATGAAAAGCGCCGCCCAGGATTCCGTCTTCGTTATCGTGGAAATAACAATGGCTTACAGTTAGGTTCAGCCCTTCATATCGTATTCCCGCCCCATTCTGTGAGGTAGAAGTACACTCCGAAAATTCTATCCACTCTACGCGGTTATTATTTCCTTGTATCACCCAAATAGCTTTATCGCCCCAGCTAAGTCCGTTTGATTCAAGTTGTGCTAAGCCGCCAACACCCCGCAGCAAAAGATTATGCGCCTGCCAGCGGCAAACATCGGAAGGATAATTTCCGGCATCAATGTCAACCGTGTCACCGTTCTGAACCAGCGTTGAAACCTGGCTGGGCATGGTGTAAGTGTGAGCAGGTCCCACCTGCCAGATGGTAGCATGCATTTGCAGCGACAAAAAAATCAAAGCGATGAAAAACAACCGGAATTTGTTCACAGAATTAATTTTGTGGGCAGTAAATTAAATTGCACACATTTGCAAAACAATATTACACAATTTATGTCATTAATTAAGACCGAAATTTCAGGTAAGGTTTTCAAAATAATTTTTAACCGCCCTGAAAAGTTCAACAGCTTTATCCGCCAGATGGCTCTTGAGATGCAGGATACGCTTGACAAGGCGGCAGCCGACAAAAATGTCCGGTGTATTTTTATCACTGGCGAAGGAAAAGCATTTCATGCAGGGCAGGATTTGTCGGAAGCCATTGACGCGAATGGCCCCGGCTTAAAGAAGATTGTGAGCGAACATTACAATCCCATCATTCAAAAATTACGCGCTATACCCAAACCTATTGTGTGTGCTGTGAACGGTGTGGCTGCGGGAGCAGGGGCGAACATTGCTTTTGCGTGCGATGTAGTGCTTGCCGCATCATCCGCTTCTTTTATTCAGGCGTTTTCAAAAATCGGGTTGATACCGGACAGCGGGGGAACCTATCATTTGCCACGGCTCATTGGCATCGGCAAGGCGTCAGCGCTTATGATGTTGGGAGAAAAAGTTTCTGCTGCAGATGCTGAACGAATGGGAATGATTTACAAAGTTTGTGATGATGATAAATTGCAGCAAGAAGCGATGGCTATTGCAGCCACGCTTTCCGAGATGCCAACCAAAGGATTGGGACTTACAAAAAAATTATTGAATCAATCTATGTTTAATTCGCTGGAAAAGCAATTGGAAGCGGAACTTGCAGAGCAGGTCAACGCAGCGAACAGCTATGATTATACCGAAGGAGTAAAAGCATTTTTAGAAAAACGAAAAGCAGTGTTTAAAGGGGAATAAGTTGAGTAAGTTAATTGAGTTAAATAAGTCAATTAAGTTAAAATAATATTATGAAAGATTTTCGTGATCTGGAAGTTTGGAAGGAATCGAGAAAATTCAGGAATAAAATTTTTATCTTAACTAAGACTTTTCCTGCTGAAGAGAAATACAAATTAGTTGACCAGATAATTCGTTCTTCGCGTTCTGTATCAGCAAATATTTCCGAAGGTTACGGCAGATTTCATTTTCAGGAAAATATAAGATTTTGTTGGATGGCGCGAGGCTCACTGAGTGAAACATTAGACCATTTAATTTGTGCTTTGGATTCTGAATATATTAACACAAACAAACTTGAGGAATTACAAACTGATTACGGTTTGATACTAAAACTGCTTAATGGTTATATAGCGTACCTAAAAAACAGAAAAGATGGAGAATGATTTTTCCTTAATTGACTTATTTAACTTAATTCACTCAATCAACTAATGATAGGTATCATCGGTTCAGGTGCAATGGGCACGGGCATTGCGCAGGTTGCTGCAGCAGCAGGCGAAAACATAATCCTGTTTGATACGGAAAAATCAGCGCTTGAAGAAGCAAAAATAAACCTGGATTCAACGCTGAAGAAACTTGTGGAAAAAGGAAAAATTTCTGCGGATGATGCTAAAAATATTTTCGGAAGAATCCATTTTGCTTCTCACCTGGATGAATTCAAAAGTTGTGAACTCGTCATAGAAGCGGTTGTCGAAAATCTTGAAGTAAAGCGAAATCTTTTTTCAAACCTGGAAAAAATTGTTTCAACCGATTGTGTTCTGGCAACCAATACTTCTTCTCTTTCCATAACCTCTATTGCATCGGCATGTGCAAAACCAGGACGCGTTATCGGGATTCATTTTTTCAATCCTGCCACGGTAATGCCGCTTGTGGAAATTGTAAAAGGTGTTGCAACGGAATCGCAAGTTGAAAAAAATATAAAATCAAAAATAGAATTGTGGAATAAAATAGCGGTGCTGGCTAAAGACACTCCCGGATTTATTGTGAACCGTGTTGCACGTCCTTTTTACGGAGAAGCGATACGGATTTACGAGGAAGGCATCGCAGATATTCCAACCATAGATGAGGCGATGAAAGAGTTAGGCGGTTTCAAGATGGGCCCCTTTGAGTTAATGGATTTCATTGGTAACGATGTGAATTATACGGTGACAGAAACCGTATGGAAGCAATTCTTTCACGACCCGAAATATAAACCATCGCTTACGCAGAAAAGAATGGTAGAAGCCAATCTGCTTGGAAGAAAGACGGGAAAGGGTTACTACAATTATGAGCAACCTCAAACATCAGACATCAGACTTCAATCTATAAACATCAAGCCTCAAATTTTCAACCGCATACTTGTAATGTTAATCAATGAAGCAGCCGATGCACTTTATTATGGAGTTGCAACGAAAGAAGATTTAGATTTGGCAATGACTAAAGGAGTGAATTATCCCAAAGGACTTTTGATGTGGGCTGATGAAATTGGAGTGGAGAAGGTTCTTGCAGAAATGGAAAAACTTTATTCCGAATACTGCGAAGACCGCTACCGCCCGAGTGTACTCCTTCGGAAAATGGTTCGGGAGAAAAGAAAATTTTACTCTTAACTTTTTGCAGGATTCCCGGGAGAATTACCCTGCTGCTTCGGCTGTTTCATCTGCATGGTTACTTCAAAAACAGTAAACAAAAGATAACAGCAGAAGAACGTGATGATAAGCGGAATGGCTTTATCGCGATTCAGGAGCGCAAGGACAATGAGTACGATAATATGAATGAAAAGCTTGGCGGTGGTGCTTGCCAGGAATGTGCGTATATATTTTTTTGGCTCTCCTTTTTCCTTTTGTAAAAGTATAAGATGAAAGGCGGCAGAGATTACCATGAAGTAAACTAATATCAGCCAAACCTGGGGAGCAAAATATTTTTCGGGGAGAGTAAAGGATAAAATTCCGGCAATGAGAGATAATAGTGCACCAAAAACAATTACATTTTTCAGGTAGCGAAAAAAACTCATGCAGGAAAAGTACGAACTATTTTCTTGTAAAGTCTTTTATGGCAAGCCAAATGGCAATCGCTGTTCCCAGCAAGCTAAGGACAATAGTAAATGCAGGAAACTTTAAGTGAAGCAGCCGGTCTAATTTGTAACCGCCATACATTCCGGCAAAAATAAACACCAGCATCTGTATGCCGAGGCCGGAATAGCGTGCGTAGCTGTTAAGCCGATTTTTCCTGGACGAGTGCGGGGGATGCTGGCTTGTCGCCATACTTTGTGTCCTTGTCGCCATACTTCATGTCCTTAATGACCGGGCCCATATTGCATGAGCCGGTAAACGATGCACCCACTTCTACTACCAGTTTCCCCGTCACAATATCGCCCGATACGCGGGCAGTTGATTTGAGGAATAATAATTCGGTAACGGTAATTTTTCCTTTTATGGTTCCGGAGATGTCAGAATTCTGAGCGTTAATATCGCCCTCGACAACACCCGTTGAGCCAATGACTGCCTTAGCTTTGGTTTGTATGGAGCCGTAAATGTTTCCGTCAACGCGAACATCACCGTTGGATTTGAGATCTCCCTCAATGGAAGTCCCTGTTCCGATTAGGTTAATGGAAGCACTTGTGGTTTCGGGGTTCTTGTTGTTGTTCATAGTTTCTGGAGTTTTATCTGGTTTGTTATTAAACATCTTTTTTGGTTTTTTTATTTGTGCGACTTATAATCTTTATTGCTTCGGAGCAACTGCATATTCTTACGATAAAATACAGCAGAGGTTCTTAATTCGTAAGAAATATTTTTACCGTCTGCCCTGCAAAGATAACTTTTTTAGAGAGAAAAAAAAATTTCTTCGCCGGGCGAAGTCAGGCCTCAGAAATAATTCTGGTCGTAGAATGCAAGATATTTTTCTATGTCCTTTTCTTTGAGAAGCTTTATATAATTTCCGGCAGAAATAGTAAACAGTTCGAAGCTTCCGGGAGTGAACGACCCGAAAATATTTTCATCTTCTTTGAGAGCTACCGTGTAATCCTGCCCTGTGGGTTTATCTGCAAATTCCTGAATCGTAATCATCTGCCTGTCTTTTCCTAATTGCTGCACTCCAATTTTCAGCTGCAGCAAGCTGTAATACATTGTATTGTAGTCTGACAGTTTTACTTTCAGTGATTCTGAATTCACATCCTTCTGCAGAAATGTAATAACTGTATAGTGAACGGTGTCAGGCACAAATGTAAATGCATTGCTGTCTGCCTGTGCAGGTGATTGCTGTTTTATGCTGTCTTTCTGAACGCCGTTGATATAATCAAGAATTTCCTGTGCCTGGTTTTTTACCGGGTCGGTCGGATAATTTTTTATAATGTCTTTTAGTGATGATGCAAAAATCGGGATGGTATTAGTTCTTCCTATCGATAGAGTCTTCAGATAATCGAACTTGGGCATGAGAACATTTGCGGGGAACAACGAATCTGAAATCTGCTTGCGCCGAATCACCTCGGCATATTCTGCATTCATATATTTGTTGTAGGTGCTTTCATAATAGTGATTCAAAGCCGAATCGCTGAGCAAGCGTACCGAAGACTTATCAGGATTGCGGATAAGAGCCGCATACTCGCTTTCGGGATACTGGTTCAGCAGAATATTTTTATAGTAATCGCGCTTGGCCGAATCATCAACTGCGAGATATATCCTGTAAAGATTATAGTATGACTGCAGCGTATATTTGTTATCGGGAAAACGTTTAAGCATCGTTTCAAAAGATTCCGCCGATGCATACATATCTCCGAGGCTTTCTTTATAGATAAGTCCGTTGGAATAGTAGGCATCAATGATTTTCCGGTTCGATGCGTCACGCATTTTTTCAGTCAAAGGAATTTTCTCGAGAAATTTCTTTTTCAGCGCGGCCACTTTTTTCGTTTTTGCATCCGGGTCGGGCACAGAATCTTTTTTATCGATTCCAACACTCTCTTCCTCCCCTTCGGATTCCTGCTGTGCTACAACCACAGATTCCTTATTTACCCTTCGCCAGTTATCTTCCGATTTACGGTTTCCCCACTTCTTAATAAATTCGTTAAAGCCAAAGCTCACCGTCTGGGGATTATAAAAATACCACCCTCCCGATGCCGACTGTGTTCCAAAAGGATTTTCACGTTCAGTTCCTGAAGGAGCAAACTGCTTGCTCTGTTGTTGCTGCTGCTCCTTCTTCAACTTCTCCTGCAGTTTTTTAAATTCTTCCTCGGCATATTTTTTCAGTGCAATTTGTTCGAGCGTATCATCCAGGGCTTCTTCAGATAAGGTAGAAAGATGCTGCAAACTATCCTCGAGTGCAATAGTGTTAAGATTTTTCATCAGCTTGGTTAAGCTGTTGCGCCTGTTGAGAATCAAATCATAATCCGGATGGTCGGTGGAGAGAAAAACCATAGTGCTGTCGTAATAGGTTCTTGCCGCCTTATAATTGTGCTTTGAAAAATAAATTTTACCCATATCGAGGTATGCGATAGCTTTCTGGTTATCATTTCCTTTGCTATGGTCAACGGACATGCGGAGATTTTCTAATGCCTTCACAGTGTCCTTTTCATTGAGCGACAAACCCCCAAGGGCATAATAAATCTGGTCCAGGTAATCCTTGTTCTTTTCATCCTTCAGCATTCTCAGTAGTTCTCTTTTCACTTCTTTGCCGCTCTTATCATCAGAGTCGAAGCAACGGGCTCTGTTGATGCGCGCATTGAAAGCCATTTCGTAAACCGGATTTTTATGAATCACATCCGAATAAAAACGGAATGCATTTTTATTTTGGTTTTCGTGCTGGTAAATCTGCGCCAGTATAAACATATACCTGATTTTTGAATCCCTGTTTTTGGTATGGGGCACGGCTTTGACAAGATGTTCTGCTGCTTTGGGATAATCGCGCAGCTGAAGATAAAAATCTGCCAGCACCGCTTCCAGTTCCCCGCGGAGCGCTTTCGGAAATTTTGGCTCGCTCTTTAAATAATCGAGAGTAAATTCTGCAGAAGAAAACTTGGTGAGTGCAATATTGGTTTGCGCCAGCCATATAAGCGCTTCGAACTTACTTGGGTCATCAGGAAATGATGACGACACGTATTCAAAAGTTTCGGTGGCAGAAAAATAATCGTGCTTGAAAAACTGCGCCTTGCCAATGAGCAGCCAGTTTTCATCTATCCACCTGCAATGCTCGGTTCCCTGAATATTGATAGAATGCCGCTGTATGACAAGGGATGATTTTTTGATTACCTCATCCATTTCAGGAAAAATGCTTTTGGCTTTCTGCACATCCCCGTAACGGAACACAGAAAGAATGCGGTCGTATTTATCGGTGTGCTGTTCGGCAAGCTTGTCAACCCCCTCTTTCAGCTTTAGCTTGCCATTGTAATAGCCATTGAAATGAGCCGTGGTATTATGATAAGCCCGGCTGAAAATGGTATTTTTTTTCGTGGAGCACGATACCATCAAAACCGCTGCGGCAATAACGAACAAAAAATTCTTTTTCTTTATCATGAATGGCTTTGCAATGTACAACCGGCTGTAACGCAATAACTGCAAAAATATTTTATTTTTTCGGGATGAAACGATTTATACCGTGAAGCATTTGAATTTGCCGAAGATAACCAGCTTTCTGTGAAAATAATCATTAGCTTTGTTCGCATAAAATAAATTGATTCGATGAAGAAATTACTCATATTTTTTATTTTTATCTCTTCAGTTTCTTTTGCCCAGCTTCCTAATTATATGACTCCGGAAGAGCAGGGCATTATGAACAGCTATCTTATTTCGGCGCGCTCCTACACTTCGCCCGCCGCAATGATGAACCCCCCCGCCTCTCCGGTAAGGGCATCGGCCGAGTGGGAAGAAATTGACGGACTGATGGTGGCATGGGCGGGTTATACAAACATTCTTCGCGAAATTGTTCGCGCTGCTCGTCTCGAAACGCAAGTATATATTATCTGCGGCTCGTCATGTAATAGCACAGACTCTACTTCCATTAAAAGTTATTTAACCAGCGGAGGCGTACCGCTTAGCAACATCCATTTTGTATACACGGGCTGCAACAGTGTTTGGGCGCGCGATTACGGGCAATGGAATATTTATACCAACGATGTGGATTCATTACTGCTCATCGACTGGATTTATAACCGCCCGCGGCCGCTCGATGATGTGGTTCCGCAAGCCATAGCCAACGTGTTCAGCCTGCCGCTTTATAGTATGAACCAGCCTCCCAACGATATCTGTAACACGGGAGGTAATTTTATGGTGGATGGTTTTGGAACTGCATTTGCATCTAACCTTATCGTGAATGAAAATGATGGCAACGGCCCCTATGCAATTGCCTATCCGAATCATACTATTCCGGAGATTGATTCGCTCATGAGTGATTTCATGGGAGTGACACGTTATATTAAAATGACAACGCTTCCTTATGATGGCATTCATCATATTGATATGCATATGAAACTGCTGGACGAGGAAACATTGCTTATCGGGCAGTATCCTGCCAGCACCGCTGACGGCCCGCAGATTGAAGCGAACCTTCAGTACATACTAAGTAATTTCAATTCTGTTTACGGAACTCCTTACAAGATAGTCCGCATTGTAATGCCTCCCGATGCTTCAGGAAATTATCCGGATCAGTTTGGCGATTACAGAACGTATACGAATTCTGTTTTTGTAAATAAAACTATAATTATACCGACCTATGCGCAACAATATGATACTACTGCGTTACGAATATACAGCGAAGCGTTGCCGGGTTATACCATCAAGGCCATAGACTGCAACAGTATAATTTCTGCAAGCGGTGCCGTCCATTGCATCACAAAAGAAATTGCTTCAAGCAACCCGCTTCTCATTTCGCATCAACCGCTTAGCGATACATATGACACTGTGAATCCGTACCAGGTGGATGCACGCATTCAGCACCGCTCCGGAATTGCATCAGCAGAAATCTATTATCGCACCGATACTACCCAACCATACATTTCTGTGCCCATGACGCAAACCATTAACCCTATATATTGGTCAGGATATATTCCTGCGCAACCTGCCGGAACAAGAGTGTATTATTATGTGCACGCAATGGCCGTTTCGGGCAAGCAGCAAGTACGTCCCATGCCTGCCCCGGTGGGCTGCTGGGCTTTTAATGTGTTGAATCCTACTTCGGTTCCTGAAAATATTTCGGAGCAAATTACGATACACGAAATTTTCCCGAATCCGTCCCACGGTATCACATGTATTCCGGTAGTGTCGGCCTGGACAATGACGGCAGATGTTTCATTGCATGATATCACCGGAAGAAAAATTCAAAACATTTTCAACGGAACACTTAAAAGAGGGGACAACAAATTTTTCCTGAACTCTATGGGCATGGCTCCGGGAGTTTACATGGTAGTACTTACTTCAGATGGCCTGCAGAAAACAAGCAAACTTGTTATCCGCTGATTGGTTCAAACCATCAAGGCTTTAGCCGCTTAATCAATTAATGAATCTGCCGCGTTACTTCTTTTTCATTTTTCTATTTGCAATCATTGTTTCATGCTCATCAGAAAAGAAAAAAACTTTTCTTGCTGACCATACAGCGCTGAATTCTGTCCTGGTAAAATCACTGGATGGTAGAATTTCTTCGGCCGGCGATTTGATAAAGGGTCACCGGGTCAGCGTATTTTATTTTCTCATGCCCGGCTGCCCGATGTGCGAGGCCTATACGCTTCCTATTAATGAGATGGATAAAAAATTCTCTGAGAAAGGAATTTCCTTCTGCGGAATATTTTCTTCCGGTTATTATTCTGATGAAGAAATCCTTTCTTTTCGCAACGATTTTAAAATCAATATTCCTTTTTACCGCGATATAGATTCCAAGCTCACCCATTCGGTTGGTGCAACGGTAACTCCCGAAGTTTTTGTGCTGGATTCAACTGCGACAATTCTTTATAGTGGCAGCATAGACAACTGGGCGTATAGTACCGGAAAAATTAAAATGGAGGCAACAGAATTTTTTTTGAATGATGCGTTAGAAAATATTTTGAACGGCAAGCCGGTTGCATTGAAAGAAACTAAAGCATACGGATGCATCATCGAATAGAGTTATACGTTATATGTTATAAGTTATACGCTTTTTCAATTGTCTCATATTTTCGTATAACGTATAACATATAACTATTTTCACCCTCATGTCGCGCAAAAAGTTATTGCTGTATTTAATCTTTGCTCTTTTCGCTGCAGGTGTGGCGATAGATTATTTTATTTTAAAGAGGGAGAAAGTCACATACAGTAACCGGGTTGCAAAAATAATTTTTGAAAAGTGCACGCCGTGTCACCGCCAGGGTGAAGTGGGGATATTTCCGCTGGTTACATACCGGGACGCATCGCGAAGGGCAAAAATGCTTGCAAAAGTTGCCCGCGAAAAAATAATGCCGCCCTGGCCTGCCGATTACAATTACGTTCATTATGCGGGCGAACGATACCTGACAGAAAAAGAAATAAAAATGCTTGAGGATTGGGCAGAGAGCGGAGCGCCACTTGGCGACAGCACAAAAATTCCTCCGTTGCCTGAATTTCCCACCGGCTCACAGCTTGGCAAACCGGATTTGGTTCTAAAGATGAAAGATGTTATTCCATTACCGGGCGATAACAGGGATAAATTCTTGCTCGTCAAAATTCCCTATGAAATTAAGCAAGACACTTTTATCCGCGCCATTGAGTTCGTTCCGGGCAACAGGCGTTTGGTACATCATGTGAATGGGCATTTGATACAATATGAATATGATAAAAAGAAAGATGTTTTTGGGGGAGAAACTTTTGTGCAGCAATACACCGGCATGCCGCAGGAAGAAATGTACAAAAAAATAAACCTGCTCAATGATGATGGAAGCTATCCCATGCTTACCGGTTCAATCACAAATTATTTGCCCGGAGTTTTGCCTGCTATTTATCCCCAGGGAATTGGCGTATACCGCATGAGCAGAAAAGGCGCATTGCTGCTCAAGAATATTCATTACGGCCCCACACCTGTAGATACAAGCGACCAATCTTCTTTTAATATTTTTTTCAGCGCTGCACCGCCCGAACGGCCTGTTCGCGATATGATTCTGGGAACGTTTGGCATTTCAAAAATTGAACCGCCTCTTGTTGTTCCTGCAGGAGAAATAAAAACATTTCATACCAGGGTTGTTTTGAAAACAGATATTTCAATCCTTACCGTAAATCCGCACATGCACCTGCTGGGAAAAACTTTTCTTGCTTATGCGTTGACTCCTGCAGGCGATACCATTCATCTTGTTAAAATAAATCAATGGGATTTCCGCTGGCAGTTTTTTTATACGTTCAAAAAAATACTCCGCATTCCTGCAGGCTCTGTCATTCATGTGTATGGAACTTTTGATAACACTACCGCTAATCCAAACAACCCCTTCAATCCTCCGCAAACGATTAAAGAAGGAGATGAATTTGAAGGTATGAGCACTACAAGCGAAATGTTTCAACTCATTATTTCTTATATGCCATATAAGAAAGGTGATGAAAATATTTCTGTGAGCAATACTTTTAAATAAAATTGCGAGGCAGGTTGTACGAATCCGTCAGCTGACCGGCGAATTTGCGAATGCACTTTACTAATACTGGATTCGTAATTCGTAAATTCGCAAAGTTTCGATATTCGAACCATGAAAGATTTATTACTCAATTATGCCCGCTACAATTTGTGGGCCAACAAGCGCATCTGTGATTTTCTGCTCCAGGTAGAAGAAGAAAAACTGAACCGCGAAATCGTCAGCAGCTTTTCAGGCATAAAAAAAACGTGTGCACATGTGCTGGGCGCTGAAACTGTATGGGTGATGCGGCTGCATGGAACTTCTCCTTCTTCATCGCCGGCAAAGTACGAGGAGATGCCGATGAGCGAGATAGCAAAACTGTGGCTGGACAAATCGCAGGAAATTATTAATTATGTTGAAAGCAAAACAGAACATGAGCTGGCAGAAATGCTTTCGTATAAAAACATTGCGGGGCAGGCCTTCACAAATTCTATCCGCGATATTATGCAGCACGTAGCAAACCACGGAACCTATCATCGCGGGCAAATAATCAGCATGCTAAGGCAAGTAGGATACACTAAACTTTTCGATACAGATTACATCACCTTCTGCAGAGAGCAGTGAGACAGACAAGCCCATCTTTATTTTTAAAGTTTTTGCGTCCACCCATCATTTTGATATGAATAGTATGCCCAACCTTAAGTTGGCAACCGTAAACCATTCATTCGCGGAAAAGTTCAAAAAAACAATGGTTTTGCGTTGGATATGTGTTTGCTAATTGTTAATTTTGGCTCTTCATAAGTATAAGGGAATTTTTGCTGACCGTAACTTCTGAGTAAAAAACGGAGTTTTAGTTTTTTAAGTTTCTATGGCAAATGCCGGAACGCAGAAGAGCGGGCAGTTGAACATTTAAAATTATAACCCGATGAGAAAATTTATACTCTTAATATCGCTTGCATTTGCAGCGGTATTTATTTGCATTTCTTCTGTTGAGGCACAGCAAAACTCTGCAAAAGAAGATTTGGCTTACAGGCTTCCGGCTCTGGTTTCTGAAAAAACCGTACCCATGTTCGACCAGGTTTTTGCGGGCATGCCGGGAGTTAAAATTGTTGCCTACTGTTACAACCTCGATTTAATTGTTTTTGAAGTAGACCGCTCTGTGCAACCCAATGACGAAGCCATCCACCAGAAAATTCACACCATCTTTAAAACCGATGACAACAGTTTGAAGCTCGAAGGCATCCAATCGTTCAACCGCGGCGGCTATCTTGTTATGTGTAATGAGTCTGACCTGATTACACGCTAACCGTTCTTAAAAATATTTTTTCACTTTTTAAAATATAGTGAACATGAAAAAAATAGTACTCACAAAAGTTTTCTCCGCCCTGATTTTCTTCACTGCTTCCTTTTTATTTCCATCGGTAACGAAAGCGGCTAATTATGCACTTGCTTCTCCAAATCCGGCAGTTCCTGCTCGCAATGTTTGTCCCAGTGCTTTAGATACTATTGGTAAGTTTACTATTGTAGCTTCAGGTGCAAGCGGAAATAATTTTACAGCATTAAATAATATTCCTATTAATGGATTTACTGCAGGGAGTATTACACAATTTCAACTGTTTAAGAGCACCGCGGTCAATAGTGTTGCACCAGCCGCACTTCCGCTTGCCACTGTAGTTGCTGGTGGCCCAGGAAATTATTCGTTTACCGGTTTCACTCTGGCGCTTGGAACAAGTGGAACCTGGACATTCTGGATTACCATGACTGTAGCAGCGAATCCTACAATTGGAAATGCTATAACGGTATCAGCGTTTACCTGGGCAAACTTAACAATAACATCCGGAGTTTTATCTGGCAGCACTTCTGCCGGACTTGCACAAACAATCATAGGAATAACGTCACAGCCAACAGCCACAACAATTTGTTCCGGAAGCTCAGCAACTTTAAGCGTTGGAACGTCGGCAGGTCCTGCATGGACGTATCAATGGCAATATTTCAATGGTGCGACTTGGAATAATGTGGTTACTGGTACTCCTGCTGGGGTATCTTACGGTACTCCTACCTCAGCTACACTGACCATTAATGGATTATCAATCGCTGGCTCTTATCAATACCGGTGCATTATCGGAGGCGCTTGCGGATTAACCAGCGGTGTAGCTACTGTAACGGTATCCTCACCTGTGACTGTTCCTGCTCTTACCATAGAAGATTATGACCTCTTTGGAACCCCACTGGGAAACAATCCCACCATCTGCCAATTTCAGAGCGTAGATTTTTATGTAACTCTGCCTTATGAAAATACGGAGCCCAAAACATTTAAGTGGAAGAAAAACGGTGTTATACAATCTACGCAAAGCGCCACCAACCCTTCGCCTCCTGGAATTGCATGGAACTCTTCTACACTTGCTAATGGTGACGTGGTTAAACTGACCATAGTATTTACGGCTCCTCCTCCTTGCTACTCACCTGACAGTGTAACTTCTCAGAACATTACCTTCACGGTAACTCCCAACCAGCCGCCGACGGTTACCGTTACAGACAATTCTGCAAACGACACCGTTTGCCATGGAAGCACCATTACGTTTACAGCCAATCCGCTTGAAGCAGGAGTTCCTACCTACGAATGGTACCTGGATGGTAGTTCTACCGGACCTCCAGGCCCTTCGTCAACGTATACCACATCCACATCCCTAATCAACGGCAATCACCAAATCTTCTGCATTATGACTTCGGGGGATTATTGCGATTCACAAGACCCTGTATTTAATCCCACTGTGATTTCAGATACAACATTCTTCAATGTTGACCCATGCTTTTATTATATACCGGTTTCGGGAAGCTTAGGACCTTATACTACTTGTGGTTCGCCCTTCTATGATTCTCAGAACGATGTCCCGGTTCCTTATGCCGCCAATGTTAACGGGCTGGTAAAATTCTGTCCTGCCGTTGCCGGGCAGTATGTAACCATTTCATTTACTTCATTAGCGCTTAACGATGCCGGTGACCGCCTGAGAATTTTTTCCGGCACCCCTGCTTCAACATTGACAGCAGATACCAGCGCCGTTCCGCTTTTTAATGTAGCGGGTTTTGCCAGCAGTGCAGGATGCGGCAGTGTAGTTACGTCTAATGTATCCGGTGGATGCCTCACCGCACATTTCCGCACAGATGCAGCGGGGGTTGCAGCCGGATGGGTTGCCAACATTACATGTTCACCGACACCTTCAGCAGGACCACTTGCCGGAACTTCGTGTGCGCTGCCTACGGTTATTGCAGCGTTGCCTTACACGGTTACCAATCATACCACACAATGTTATCTTAATGATTATCAAAACCAGGCGGGAATCTGCAATACCAGCTACGCGGGTGAAGACCATGTTTATCAATATACAGCAACCGGTCCTGAATGCACGAGCATCACTATTTCAGGAGCGAGTTCAGCAGCTCTTGCACTTGCAGTATACCAGGGCTGTCCGGGTTCGGGTGGTTCATGCATAACGCCTACTCCTCAAACCGGTAATTCATCAGCGCAAGTTACCTTCCCGGTTGCGGGCACTTATTATATTATTGTGGACGCTCCTTCAGGATTTGTTACCTACAATCTCAGTATTGTTTCATTTGGTGTAGCACCCGATAACGACCTTCCCTGCAATGCGCAGTATGTTGACCTAAGTGTTAATGTGAATGGAAATAATACCTGCACCGGAGCAGCTTCGGAACCGGGTAATCCAAGTTGCTGGACAGGCGGAGCATTAAATACGAACTGGTTTACTTTCACAGCCCCTCCATCGGGTTCTGTGCATATACGTACAACGGCAGGAAGCATTGGCTCTACTCAGATTGCACTCTACAGTGGAACATGCAGTTCTCTCACAGAAATTTCCTGCAACCAGGCAGGTCCTTCCTGTGCCGGTGGCGGAACATTTACCTCCTCTGACATTATGTTTTCAGGACTTACTTCCGGTACAATATATTATATCAGGGTTGATGGCAGAAACAGCCAGACCGGAAACTACAGTTTGATTGTGGTTGACCAGACCGGGCCGCAGCCCTATGTAGACGGACAAGATTGTGTTGTGCCGATGACTGTTTGCAACAGCAATTTTACGGTTGGAAACCCGGGCTTCCTTTGGACAGGATGGGTTTGCGATTATCCATCGAGCAACGGTACTTGCATGAGCGCGGGTGAACGTTCTTCAGCATGGTATGTAATTAATATCAACGGTACAGGCAACTTTACTTATGCTATCAGCCCTCTCGGTTCCACGGATTACGACCATGTACTGTTCGATATTACCGGTTTGGGCCCCGACCAGGCAACGCGTGTTGCGGCTGCCTGCACTTTTATAAACAATGTTAATCTTGGCTCGGGCGGAGCTAATTGGGTCCGTTGTAACTGGAGCGCACCGCAGGCCAGTGCATGCGGAACCACATACCAGACGGGATTGTGTATGGCGGCAGGCTTGCCTGCTTCTGCCGGTGCCGGAGGCCCCAACTTCAGCAGCGGTTATCCTGTAACGGCCGGAATGACACTTCTTCTTAATATCAGTAACTATACCCAAAACGCAACGGGATTTACGTTAGACTTCAATAACAACAGTAATGTTTCACCTATTACATACTCCAATCCGCCCAGTGTGCTTTACTGGACGGCAGGTGCCAACACTACCGACTGGTTTGACCCGGTTAACTGGGGAAACTGCGGTCCGCCTACCTGTAGCTCCACTGCTGTAATTACAACGGGCTCTTCATTTATGCCGGTAATTAATGCCAGTGGCGCTGTATGCCGCGACCTCGATATAAAAGCCGGCGCATCGGTAACCATCAACGCAGGAATTCAGCTTGACATTTGCAGAAACTACATCAACAACGGAAGTTTAATTGCTGCTCCTACCTCTACAGTAAGAGTAATGGGAACCGTACCTCAGTATTTTGACGGCAACATGATTGGAGCCAGCGCATTTGGAAATCTGTGGATGAACAAAACATCCAACCACATGACCATTCTTGACCATGCACGTGTAGCGGGCAATCTTACGCTCGGTAATGTTAGTGGCGGAAAAATTATTACCGGCAATAAAATTCTGTACAGCATTAATACAGCACCAGGCTCTGTAACATCAGGCGGACCGGGAAGTTATGTGGAAGGATTCTTTAGGCGAAATTTAAGCGGCACAGCCGGAACGTATTATTGGCCCGTTGGAACTTCTGCTATGGGATTCCAGCTTGCCGGCATTCAGTTTTACGGAACAAATTCCATCGGTAACATACTTGGTTACTTTACGGGCGTGCCAATTCCAATTCAACCCGGGCCTTTAGGACCGGAATGCCCCACCAATGATTTTTCTACTATGGCTCCGCTTAACAACGGTTACTGGACTATGACGGCTGACGTAAATGCCGGTTCTGCAACATACAAGATGACGTTGTACAATTTGAACTATAGCAATAGTTCGGGAGCTAATGCGTGGACGGTGTTAAAGGCACCTACTGCTGCCGGGCCCTGGACATTAAGCGGTAATTGTATAGCCAGCACTGCTGCCGCTACAGCGCGTGATAACATGACTGGATTTTCTGTGTTCGCTTCAGGGCAATCAGGAGCTCCTCTGCCTATAGCGCTCCTTACCCTTACAGCCAGCTTGGAAAACACAGGCGTATCGGTGAACTGGCAAACGGCAAGTGAAATAAACAATGACCACTTTGAGATTGAACGCAGTCGTGATGGAGAGCATTTTGAAAAAATTGGAATAAAGACCGGAGCAGGCAATTCCACGGTAAATTTATTCTACTCTCAGTATGACCCCAATCCGTATAGTGGCATCAATTACTATCGTCTAAAACAGGTTGACTTTGACGGAACATTTAGTTACTCCGACAAGGTATACGTAGTGGTGAATCCCGAAGCAGGTATGGTTAGCGTGTATCCGAATCCGGCACAAACCGATTTGTGGTGCAACCTTTATACCGATGGCTCCGGCAAACTGCAGTTCGAAATTATGGACGTACTTGGTAAAACGTATACAACAGAAATCCGTGATGCAAAGAAGGGGCTGAATGAAGAAATGAAATTCAACATCAGCAATCTTCCGCAGGGCGTATATTTTATCAGGGTAAGGCCGCTGGATGGCAGCAGCATTATACCCTCAACGCAGATGCGTTTTGTAAAACAGATGAAAGAAGAATAACATTTTTGGTTTATCGTAACAGCCCACTGCACAAACAGTGGGCTGTTTTATATCTGCTATTTTTATTTCTGTTCCCGCAAAAAGAAAAGATGAAAAAATATCATGATTATGTACCATAAACAATGGTTTTTCGTAACACGAAAAGTGATGTCTGCACACATATTGTTGCCTTTTACGGAAAAGTTAATAAATTTGAATTTTCTAATTTGGAAATAATAATTTCTTAAGTTAACTTTAACGCGTGAATTGCATATCTGTTTTTTCCACTGACCAGGAAAACTTGGAAACATTTCACATTGGTTGCATTTATTTAACATTTTAAATCACTGAGAGTATGAAAAATAATTACTCCACATTTAAAGATTTAACGACAAAGGCAGGTAAAGTATTGGCGTCTGCGGTGTTTGCCGTTGTTCTATTGTTTCCGTCTGTAACAAAAGCGGCAAACTATGCACTTGCATCTGCTAATCCGGCATTTCCTGCTACAAATTATTGCCCAAATACAACGAGAGATACAATATATAAATTTACTCTTACAGCCTCTCTGAGCACGGGGAACAGTTTTACGGGTTTGAATTTTACAACAAACGCTGGTTATGTTGCTTCAAGTGTAACGCAATTTCAGTTATTTAGAGGTGGTGCTGTTAATAATGCCTTAGCTTCTGCAGCAGTTGTTTTGGTTACAGTCGCTGCCACAGGTCCAGGGGTTCAGACATTTCCGGCATTTAGTCTCCCCCTCGGAACGAGCGGCACGTGGACTTTTTGGATTACTATGGATGTTGCTGCAGCCCCAACAATTGGAAATACAATAACTGTTGCAGCTCTTACCACTGCCAATTTAACCATTCCTAGCTCAACAAAATCGGGTAGCGCATCTGCAGGAGGAACTGAAACAATTATCGGAATAACTTCGCAACCCAGTACTTCAGGTTCTGTGTGCGCTGGCAGTCCGGTTACTGTTAATATCTCAACTTCTGCAGGACCTGCATGGACTTACCAATGGACATATTTAGGTGTTCCTGTGGTTAATGGATCACCGGCAGGAGCAGTTTATACAAATCAAAGCACGTCTTCATTAACCATTAATGGGTTGGCGGCAGGCAGCTATTCATATCGCTGTAATGTGGGTGGAGCTTGCACTATTACAAGCAATCCCGTGACAGTAACGGTGCAGCCAATGTCAACCTGGAGTCCCCAGATTGATGCGTATGTAAATGCCAATGTAGGATATTATCTGCAGCCGGGAGACCCTAATAATGTTACCATGTGCTTTCGTACCAGTGTTGACTTTTCGCTATGGGGAGGATTTCCTCCAGTGCCTTCATATACCTTGCAATGGAAGGTAAATAATACGGTGGTGGGTTCTATACCTCCTGTAACGTACTCGACCAACTTATTAAATAACGGAGATTCGGTTTCCCTTGTGTTTGCCAATCTGGGAACGCAATGTTACAATTCTCCAACGGTCAGTAATAAATGGTACTTTACTGTTTATCCCAGCGACCCGCCGGATGCAATAAGTGCTACCATATCCCCTCCGCCCTATTGTATTGGCCAAAATATAACCTTCGCCGGAACCGTTGGAGGGCAACTGGGAAGCACACCAACATACCGGTGGCTGGATAATGATATTCCTATCACGGGAGCCACTGGTTTAAGTTACACCGGAACATTTACAGCAGGCACTCATCCTATAAGCTTTGTTGTCCAGTCCAGCGATACCTGCTCCAGCCCTCAGACAGATACTCTGTTTGTTACTAATCTTGCTGTGGGTCTGTGTTATGACACCATGCCTACTTCAGGTTGGTCAACCATAACCCGCTGCGGTGGTGTTTTCTATGATGACGGTGGTCCCGCAGGATTTTATTCTAATGCAAACAGCACCGGCTTGCTCACCATTTTGCCTGCCACTCCGGGACAGTATGTTACTGTGACATTTACATCATTTTCTTCGGAATTAAATATTGACCGTCTCCGTATATTTAGCGGCACTGATACCAGCACTTTCCTGGGTCAGCTTACCGGAACCGGTGCGGCCTGCGGAACATTTACTTCGGCCTCTGGCAGTGGCGGCCTTACTTTTAAATGGATTACCAACGGAACAATTAACGGCGCAGGTTGGGTTGCCAACCTGGGGTGCAGTCCCACTCCATCGGTTGTCACCCCCGGAATGAACTGCTCAAACCCCGTTAATATAGCAACGCTTCCATATTCTATTGCCGGGCAAACCAATACTTGTTTCAGCAACAGCCATGTTTCGGGCATGGGATGCGCAACAACGAATGTGGGCGGCAACGATAATTTTTACAAATACGTTGCAACAGGGCCAGAGTGCATTACAATATTTGTAAATAATGCAACCAATAATCTCATCAGTCTGAATGTTTACGAGGGATGCCCGGGTGCTGTGGGTACAATATGCCGTGCATTTTGGAGTACCGCCGTGGGTGGATCGCTTGGAGGGCAGGTAACATTGCCCAACCCGGGGATTTATTATTTTGTAGTGGATGCAAATACAGGGGTTACGTTTAGTTACAATCTTAATGTCAATAGCTTTGGTTCAGCGCCATTGAATGATTTGCCTTGTAATGCCGAAGTATTGATACAGACTGTCCCGCACTTTGATGACAACTCCTGTGCCGGAACCGAATCAGGAGGAGGAGTGAACAACGCAAATTGTGTGTCAGGAAATATTAACTCTTTGTGGTATAGTTTCACTACAAACCCGGGTCAGACTTCTGCCCGAATAAGGTTTACCCGCGCATTGGGAACGTTGCCGGACCTTAATGTGCAGGTGTACTCAGGAACGTGCGGCGCTCTCTCATACATTTCGTGTAATGCACTTTCCATGAACGGTTTTTGGGATTGCCCTAATCAACCACAACTGCAGTTTGCAACATTACCCAGTACGATATATTTTATTCGCGTGGATGGTTTAGGCAACGCCACGGGCAGTTACCAGATTGTTGTGGATGACCCACTTTCTGTGGTTCCGGCATACGGTTATGATTGTGGGAACCCTATAGCTGTTAGCTCTGAAGTATGTACATACGGAACCCCTGCTTTCATTGGAGTTGGAGACCAGTGCGATTTTCCTACTAGCAACCTTGCTGGTTTCGCAGGGGAACGGGATGGAGTGTTCTTTTTGTTTCAAACAATCGCCGGCCAGAACGGTGTCAATTCTTTAACCTTTGATATTTATTCTGACCCTTCAGTTACAACCGATTGGGATTTTATTATTTGGAATGTTACGTCTCAGTATCCGAGTAATATTTGTTCCTATATTTCAAATGGTTCTTCATGGAATACGGCTTCAGGCATGATAAGTTCAAGCTGGGTGGATACATTTGCACCGCCTAATAACGGACACACAGGATGCCGGTCGACCGGAGTTACTCATCTCAATGGGTTTCCTTTTAATGCACCCATTCCTCTTTCAGGAACACAATGGTGGATGCTTTACATAAGTAATTTCCGTGTGGGGCAGTTTCCGTATGGGTTCACTCTCGACCTTAGATATGCCCCTGTCTCTACTAATGCTTCATATAATCCTACTGGTTCTGGAGCTGTAGTTTCAAATCCGTTAGCACCTCCTCAAATGATTTGGTGGACCGGGCAAGCCGGCAATACTGATTGGTTTAACATGACAAACTGGGGCGGCTGTGCAGTTCCGAGCTGCAGCAATAATACCAGTGCTACTGTTGCTTCATTTTATAGTCCAAGCAATCCGTTCTTTCCGTCTATTGGTGCGACAGGAGCGATTACGAAAAATTTAACTATCAGGCCATCGGGTTCATTGACTATAACTCCAGTAGGGCAGCTTGATGTTTGCGGTAACTGGCTTAACATAGGTACATTCACTGCGCAATCTGGTTCAACCGTTAGAGCCACCAGCGACCAGTTTCAGTATTTTGACGGCACCATGTCTGGCAGCAGTGCATTCAGTAACTTGATTATGACTAAATCGCTTGCGCCTTTACGCCCTGTGACATTGTTTAACAAGGCAGAGGTGACCGGGGCTTTAACGCTTACGGCAGGCAAGATTATTACTAATGCAAAAGAGTTATATATAAGCAATAATACTCCTTCATTATTCACAGCACCCAACGGCAACAACAACAGTTACGTTCAGGGTAACCTGAGAAGGAGTATAAGCGCCTCAGGTGGCAGCTATGATTTTCCGGTGGGTATTGCGTCTTCGTACCAAAGAGCAAATATTAATTTCACTACGGCTACAACCATACCGACTATTCTATCCTACTTTACCGGTACTGCAATTCCAATACAGCCGGGACCCATAGGACCGGAATGTCCCAACTATGATTATTCTTCATTGGCCCCACTGAATAATGGCTACTGGACAATGAGCGCGTCTGCCAATGCAACTTCCGGAACCTATAATACAACCCTGTATAATACTAATTACTCAAACAGCGGTGGTGCATTTGCATGGACTGTTTTAAAAGCAGCCACATCTGCAGGTCCCTGGTTGCTTAATGGTACCTGTGCGGGAGCAAGCACTGCAAACGCGACGGTAAGAAATAGTATGAACGGGTTCTCTGTATTTGCAGCAGGTCAGGCAGGCAATCCGGGTCCTGTGCCTGTAGAACTTCTTACTTTGACAGCTAGTTTAGAAAATACAGGCGTATCCGTAAACTGGGAAACGGCAAGTGAAATCAACAACGACCATTTTGACATTGAGCGCAGCCGTGATGGAGAGCATTTTGAAAAAATTGGAATAAAGACAGGAGGAGGCAATTCCACGATAAATTTATTTTACTCACAGTATGATCCAAACCCATACAGCGGTATCAATTACTATCGCCTAAAGCAGGTTGACTTTGATGGAACGTTTAAATATTCGGATAAGGTATATGTGGTGGTGAACCCCGAAGCAGGTATGGTTAGCGTATATCCGAATCCGGCACAAACCGACTTGTGGTGCGACTTTTATACCGATGGTTCGGGCAAGCTTCAGTTCGAGATTATGGATGTGTTGGGAAAGACCTATTCAACCGAAGTTCGCGAAGCGAAGAAAGGCTTGAATGAAGAAATGAAATTCAACATCAGCAATCTTCCTCAAGGGGTATACTTTATCCGGGTAAGACCTCTTGACGGCAGCAGCATCATACCTTCATCACAGATGCGTTTTGTAAAACAGATGAAGGAGGAATAACATTTTTTGGTTTATCGTAACAGCCCACTGCATAAACGGTGGGCTGTTGTGTTTTTGACGCGCAGCACAAACCCCGTTGAATTTCTATCTTTGACCTCCCTTTCAAAAAAAATTTTTCCTGAAGATGGATAAGAATTCGGTCATTGGTTTAGTACTGATAGGTTTGCTCGTTATCGGCTACTCCATCTACATGCAGCCCAGTCCGCAAGAAGTTGCAGCAATGAAGCGGCAGCGCGATTCCCTTGCGGCGGTTCAGAAGGCAGTGGCCGATTCCGCCTTTAAAGCTGAAAGTGTTCAACAGCCTGTTGTGCAAAAGGATACTCTGTCTACATTAGATGATTCAGTAAAGACGGAACGCCTGCGGCAGCAGTTGGATGTGTTTGCCGGAGTGGGACAGGGCAGGGAGGAATTCATAATCGTGGAAAACGATTTAATGAAAGTAGTTTTTTCTACCCGCGGAGGAAGGGTTTACTCTGTTGAATTAAAAAAATATAAAGATTACCTCGGCAAGCCGGTAGTGCTTGCATCCGGAGATTCATCTGTATTTGAACTTCAGCTTTCAGTCAACAACAGGATTATATCTACAAACGGTCTTTATTTTACTCCGCTGGTTGCAAGCGTGCGAAAAGGAAAGACGGAGGAGAAAACGGTGACCATGCGGCTGAGTGCCGGAGAAAACCGGTACATAGAATATGCGTACTCTTTCGGTTCTCAGGATTACACGCTCAATTGCCGCTTGCGGCTTGCTAATATGAACGTTCTGTTGCCTGAAAATACTTCGAGCATTGAGCTGGACTGGAAACAGCTTCAGAAACGTTATGAAAAGAATATCGATAATGAAAGAGCGGCATCATCAGTCTACTACCGGTTTACCGATGAAGAGGTTGATAATTTATCTTATGGCAGAGATGGCGATGAGTCATTAAAGACAAAAGTAAAATGGGTTGCCTTTAAGCAACAGTTTTTTACATCGGTGCTTATTGCAGATGATGCCTTTGATGCGCCAACGCAGGTGCAGGCACGCAAAACAATCAACCCGGATGAGATAATGCATATGTCTGCAGCGTTCACCATTCCCTTCGGTCATAAAAATGATGAGCAGTTCGGGATGAAATTTTATTTCGGGCCTAATCATTACCAGACGCTGAAAAAAATGCAACTGGGATTGGAAAAACAAATTCGACTAGGCTGGGGAATTTTCGGATTGGTGAACCGCTTTCTCGTAATTCCTATTTTTAATTTCCTTGATAGCCTGAACATTAATTACGGCATTATCATTCTTATCCTCACCGTTATTGTGCGCATACTGCTGTTGCCGCTTACATATACATCATTCCTGTCGCAGGCAAAAATGAGAGTGCTGAAGCCGGAGATAGACGAGATAAATGCCAAATTCTCTGATGACCCTATGAAAAAGCAGCAGGAGCAGATGGCATTTTACCGCAAAGCGGGCGTAAACCCGCTTGGAGGTTGCATTCCCGGCTTGCTGCAGTTGCCTATACTTATTGCCATGTTCAATTTTTTTCCTTCTTCCATTGAGCTGCGGCAACAAAGTTTTCTGTGGGCAAAAGACCTTTCTACCTACGATTCCATTCTCGATTTGCCTTTCCATATTCCATTCTATGGCTCACACATAAGTTTGTTTACACTTCTTATGACGGCCTCCACGCTGCTGTTCACCAAAATAAATACCCAGATGACCAGTGCTGCCAACCCGCAGATGAAATGGATGATGTACCTGATGCCGATTATGTTTCTCGGAATCTTTAACGGCTATTCTGCAGGACTGAGCTATTATTATTTCCTAAGTAACATGTTCGGGCTGGGGCAGCAATATTTATTTCTGTATTTTATTGACGAAGAAAAAATCCACCGCAAGCTGCAGGAAAATAAAAAGCGACCCCAGACAAAATCTAATTTCCAGAAGCGGCTTGAAAAAATGGCACGTGAGCGCGGTTATAAGCCTAAATGAACAAAGCCTCTTTAACAGAGTAATTTTTCTACGAAAAAAATTTTTATCCGGCACTTTATTTTTTTTGAAAACCGCTATACATAATAGAAAAGCGGCTGGGAAATATTTTTTTTATTTATTACATTTGAGGAAAATAAATTCATTTAACATGAAAACAATATTCCGTCTTATCATTTTATTTTCTTTTTCCATCATTGCTTTAAACAGTTTAGCACAAAGCACTCATTCGTGCTGCACCAAACCTTCCACTGCAATGTTTGCCATGCTTGGCAACGATGAATCCTTTAAAGCATCACATCTTTCACCGCTTCCGTTTCATTACGTTTCGCCCGCAGGGCAAATAGTTTCTTTCAATGCATCTGACGGTAAAACGGCATCGGCTTTCGAGGTTAAAGCAAAATCATCAACACACAATTATCTTTTTGTAATTCACGAGTGGTGGGGTTTGAACGATTATATAAAACAGGAAGCAGAAAAATTGCAAAATGAATTGGGCGATGTAAATGTTCTTGCGCTCGATTTATTTGACGGAAAAGTTGCAACCAATTCTGATGAAGCGTCCAAATACATGAGCGAAGCAAAAGAAGAACGGATTCGTGCAATTATTCAAGGAGCAATTACCTATGTTGGAAAAGAAGCGCGGATACAAACCATTGGATGGTGTTTCGGAGGTGGATGGAGCTTGCAGACAGCTATAATGGCCGGCAAACAATGCACAGGTTGTGTAATGTATTACGGAATGCCCGAGACAGACGCAAAAAAAATACAGTCCATCACATTCCCTATCCTGGGACTTTTTGCAGCAAAAGATGGCTGGATAAAACCCGGGATGGTAAATCAGTTTGAGCAGGAGATGAAAAAGTATAACAAAAAAATTACAGTAAAAAGCTTTGATGCCGACCATGCTTTTGCAAACCCCAGCAATCCCAAATACGACAAAGCCGCAACGGCAGAGGCGCACACGATGGCTGCCGCTTTCCTGAAAAAGAACCTTAGATAAAATTTTGTTGAAAAATTTCTTTTTGTCACGAATGAATTTCAGGCTCTCCATTAATTTTGCGCCATGCAAAAACCTAAAGGAAAGCTTATAGCTGTTGGCGGAAACGAAGACAAAGGCACCGAACCCGAACCCTCTTTCGAACAGAAAAATAATCTCAATTTTTTTGAGCTGCAGATTCTGAGCCGCATTCTTACCGAGATGCGAGGGCAGGATTCACGTGTAGAAATAATTACAACCGCATCGTCCATTCCGCGCGAAGTAGGGGAGAACTACCGCGCAGCTTTTGTAAAGCTTAAAGCGAACAATACAGGAGTGATGCACATTGGCAGCCGCGATGAAACATCGGAACGTGATTATCTTGAACGTATCCGCAAATGCGATGGAGTTCTTTTTACGGGAGGAAATCAATTGCGGCTCAGCGCTTTTTTTGGCGGAACAAAATTTCTTTCCATCCTGCAGGAGCGGTACAAAAACGAACCCTTTGTAATTGCAGGTACCAGTGCCGGAGCCATGGCCATGTCTGACACCATGATTTACCAGGGCAGCAGCTCCGAAGCGCTTTTCAAAGGTGAGGTGAAAACTACCACCGGGCTTTCGTTCATCAAAGAAATAATTATTGACTCTCACTTCGATAAACGCGGCCGCTTTGGACGGCTTGCTCAGGCTATTGCGTGCAATCCTTCAAGCATCGGTATGGGATTGGGTGAAGACACCGGAATCCTGATTACCGAGGGAAATCACCTTGAAGCGATAGGCTCCGGACTTGTTATTATTCTTGACGGGCATGAAATACGCCACACGAATATTGCCGACCTGCAGGACGGTTCACCTATCTCTATAGAAAATATTATTGTGCACGTGATGGTAAAAGGAAATGGATACCTGCTGCGCGAGAGAAAGTTTCTGGAAAACGTTGAGCAACCGATAAATTAATCGGTTAAAACTGACCCGCTTTTTTCATTTTATTTATTTTCATTTAGCTTTGATGCATCATTCATTTCAAAAAAATTATGAAAACTTCTTTAAAAATTTTCCTCCTGCTGATTCTTTCAGCAAGCATAAACGGTTGCCGTGTTTTCTGTACAGAAGGAGAAGGCACCATACAAACCGAAACCAGGAACCTGGAAGAGTTCAAATCCATTGCTCTTGATTTGTCTGCTGATGTTACCGTGATAAAAGGCTCGCCTAAAGTAGAGATTGAGACGTATGGAAATCTGCTCGAAAAAATTAAAACAAAAATCAGGAGCGGCGGAAAATTAAAGTTGTCGTCAGAAGGTTGCATTTCTGCGGACCAAAAAATTAAAATTAAAATAACACTGCCCGAATTGGAAGGCCTCGAAATCAACGGCTCAGGGAACATCCTGGTTCCTGATACATTTGTGGTTGACAAAATCAATTTGGAGATAAACGGCTCCGGTGATATTAAAGCAAGCTTGATTGCTGCAAAAGTGGAATCAGAAATACGTGGCTCAGGAAATATCATTCTCACCGGATCGGCCAACATAAATAAAGTTGAAATACTTGGTTCGGGAAACATCAAAGCTGAAAATCTTCCGTGCAACGAATCGAATATTGAGGTGAACGGAAGCGGTGACGTTTATGTGTATGCTATAAAAAATCTTGACGTGGAATTAAACGGCAGCGGCACCGTACATTATAAAGGCAAACCGCAGGTGAATTCCAAAGTCAACGGTTCGGGCAAAGTGGTGGATGAGAATTGAGCAGTTACTTTTATTAAACACCAATAACCGAAAATAACTTTCCTGATTTTTTTATGAGTATTAAATCATCAGGCTTAGTGAAAATAGGAACTCCATTAACTTCCGGTGCGGTCAAAGTAATGATGTTAGGTGCCGGAGAACTGGGCAAGGAAGTGGTGATAGAATTTCAGCGATACGGAGTAGAAGTAACTGCAGTGGACCGTTATGCCCATGCGCCCGCCATGCAGGTTGCCCACAGGTCGCATGTCATTTCCATGCTCAATGCAAAAGCGCTCCGCGAAATCATTATCAAAGAAAAACCCGATTACATTGTTCCCGAAATAGAAGCGATAGCAACAGAAGTTTTGGTTGAGCTTGAGAAAGAAGGATTCACTGTAATTCCTTCAGCCAATGCAACGCGTTTAACTATGAACCGCGAGGGAATCCGCACGCTTTCGGCTGAGAAGCTGAAAATAAAAACTTCGCCTTATAAGTTTGCAGGGAACATTGAAGAATTTATTTCGGCAGTAAAAACAATCGGCATACCGTGTGTTGTAAAACCGATTATGAGTTCTTCAGGTAAAGGACAAAGTGTTATCAAAAAAGAAAGCGATATAAAAGCATCGTGGGATTATGCTATTCAAGGCGCGCGCGGCAATAGCGGCAGGGTGATTGTGGAAGGATTCATTGACTTTGATTATGAAATTACCCTGCTTACAATTCGCCACAAAGACGGAGTTTCTTTTTGCGCACCCATTGGTCACAGGCAGGAGCATGGCGATTACCAGGAATCGTGGCAGCCGCACCCGATGAGTGATAAAGCGCTTACTGCTGCAAAAGATATTGCAACAAAAGTTGTGAATGAATTAGGCGGAAGGGGAATTTTTGGCGTAGAATTTTTTGTGAAAAAAGATGAAGTTTATTTCAGCGAACTCTCTCCGCGCCCGCACGATACAGGAATGGTGACAATGATTTCGCAGGACTTATCTGAATTCGCTCTCCATGTGAGAGCTATTTTAGGATTACCTATTCCGGACATTGTTCAGCATGGGCCATCAGCATCAAGCGTAATCCTTGTAAAAGGAAAATCAAAAAACGTATCGTTTACTGGATTGGAAGATGCATTAAAAGAACCCTCTACTCAACTGCGACTGTTTGGAAAACCCGAAGTAGACGGTGAAAGACGAATAGGAGTTTGCCTTGCAAGAGGTAAAACGATAGAAGAGGCGAGGAGTAAAGCGAACGCTTCAGCAGCAAGTATCAGTTACGAGTTGTAAAATTTTCGGCAAGAATTTTATTTTCAACAACGGGATTCCTGGAGTGTTCCATTGTCGCCTTTACAAATTTCACAAACAACGGATGTGGATTCTCTACCGTGCTTTTATATTCAGGATGAAATTGTGTTCCGATAAACCAGGGATGATTTTTCAGTTCAATAATTTCTACAAGCCCTGTGTCCGGGTTTATTCCGGACGCAATCATTCCTTCGTCTTCGTATTTTGAAAGATACTTGTTGTTGAATTCATAACGATGACGGTGGCGCTCTGAAACTTTGCTCTTTCCGTAAACCTGGTGTGTGCGTGTTCCCTTTGTCAGCACGCACGCATATTCGCCCAGCCGCATGGTTCCTCCTTTAGCTGTGATTTTCTTTTGCTCATTCATTAAATCAATCACCGGGTATTTTGTATCGGGATTCATCTCGGTGCTATGAGCATCTTTCATTCCTAAAACATTTCTTGCGAATTCAATTACTGCACACTGCATGCCGAGGCAAACGCCAAAAAACGGAATGTTGTTTTCACGCACGTATTTTATGGCCGATATTTTTCCTTCGATGCCCCTGTCGCCAAAGCCTGGCGCAACAAGGATTCCGTGCAGTCCTTCTAGTTTATCCGCAACGTTTACATCGTCAATATTTTCAGAATGAATCCACTCGAGACTCACGCGGCACTCATTAGCTACACCGGCATGGATGAACGATTCGGCAATGGATTTGTATGCATCTTTCAGCTCTATGTATTTTCCAACCAAACCAATCCGCACTTCCGAAACAGGATTTTTCAGCTTGCCCAAAAAATCTTTCCATTGCTCCATGTCCGGCTCCTGCTTCAAATTGAGTTTTAATTTGTTCAGTACAACTTTATCCAACTGTTCTTTCAACATCATCAGCGGAACATCATAAATCGTTTCGGCATCTATGGATTCCATAACTGCATTCACATTGACATTACAGAACAGCGCAATCTTTCTTCGTATGTCAGCATTCAGCGAATGACTCGTTCGGCACACCAATATATCCGGCTGCACTCCGTATTCCAAAAGTGTCTTAACAGAATGTTGTGTCGGTTTTGTTTTCAGCTCCCCGGTTGCAGTAAGATACGGAATCAACGTAAGATGAATGACAAGACAGCTTCCGCCCATTTCCCAAATCATCTGGCGGATGGATTCAATATACGGCAGCGATTCTATGTCGCCCACCGTGCCTCCGATTTCGGTAATCACAATTTCATACTCACCATTCTCGCCCAGGATTTGGATGCGTCTTTTTATTTCATCGGTGATGTGCGGAATTACCTGCACGGTTTTGCCGAGGTATTCTCCATCGCGCTCTTTATTGATGACAGTCTGGTAGACTCGACCGGTAGTTACATTATTCGCCTGAGATGTAGGTACATTTAGAAAACGCTCGTAGTGACCAAGGTCAAGATCGGTTTCCGCACCATCGTTGGTCACGTAACATTCGCCATGCTCATATGGGTTCAGCGTTCCAGGGTCAACGTTTATGTAAGGGTCGAATTTTTGGATGGTTACCTTGTAACCCCGTGCCTGCAGGAGCTTGGCAAGCGAAGCAGAGATAATTCCTTTTCCGAGCGAAGAAGTTACGCCCCCTGTAACAAAAATATATTTAGCGTTTGACACCGTGTTGTTGAAATTGAGAATTAAGAATTTAAAAATTAAGAATTAAAAAAAACAGATGTTCTGCATTTTTTAACTCACATGAACACGGGGTGTAAATATAGGAAAAGTTTCGAGTCGCGAGGTTTAGGGTTAAAAAATAGCTTGGAAGCAACTTTTAGTGGTTCTCACAGTCTCTCGTCCCGCTTTTGCTCCCGAAAAGGTCGCTCAATCGGGCTTAGTTTAGCGGGTTCGGGAATTCTCACAACCTTTTTTTAAACTTTTTTAAAAATTCAAATTAATGTTGTACATTTGAATCCCTTTAAAAAAACTTCAGCATGTTGCTTAAGTTTTTACAAATAGTTTTTTATCTTCCACCGGAAGATTTTTCTCTGGCAGGATCTTATAATCCCTCTGTTACACTTCATCCCATTGCTGCTCAACGCAAACGGGATTTTTTATTTCTTCTTCTTTAACGTTTAAAATTTATAATCATGAAAACAAAAATTTATGTATTCATTACAATAATTACAATAAATAGTTTGCAAAAAGTTTATTCACAATCTTCTGATTTAATTAAAACTGTTTCAACCTCATACGCTGAACTTAATTCCAATCAGCAAGAACTCTATGATAAGTTATCCCAAATTGGTAACGTTGATGCAATGTATTTTGTAAGTGTGGGTACTTTAAATGATTCCGCTTATGCTGATTCTATATATGGTGGATCAGTTGTCATTGATCTTTCTTTTTTGAAATGTAATAAATTAAGATTTCAAGCCGCTTATGTGAATTATACTTCTGAAGATGACTATCAATGGTTTGGAAATTTTATTGACTCCTCTCTTGTTGGTGTAGACACCATTAAAGATACTATTTCGGACGTATGTACTTCCGGAAGTTTAACGCTTATATCAATTAATGGCGCTAAATCAGGTAACCTTTCTATTGAGAATGACAATTATATTATCGCAGATTTATCTGGAGGATTGCAAGTAATGATTAAAAAAGAAAGAAATGCTGGTTGCGTATTCAAAGAAGAAGAGGTCGAAGTAGGCACATATCAGCGTTCTAGTGATGCTTGCGTTGATCATACTCTACGCATTCTTATATTTTATACCCCCGCTGCGTTAGGAACAGGTCTTAATCCAACTAATGTAGCGTCAGCATCCGTAACTGAAATGTTAGGCGATTGGGGCAATAGTTATATTTATCCAACAGCACCTGTTGTAATTGCTGGAGTTTTAAGTTATAGTTATACAGAGCAATCGGGAGATATAGATGGTGATTGGACACATTTTGCCCAGGATCCTAATGTTATATCTGCAAGGGCAAGCTATCATGCTGACTTATGTGTCCTGTTTACAAAAGGAAATTATTATTATTTCAATGAATTTCTTTACTATATTTTCGGAAGAGCACATATTGGTCCTCTTCCTTTCGATTCGGCTTATGCCATTATTGAAATTGATCATTCACATATTACATTTCCTCATGAGGTCGGTCATTTATTTGGTGCTCGACACGATTTAAATACAAATGGCTGTGGCGGTGATTGCTACGATTATGCACATGGTAAAAATATTTACGGTGCATTTAACTATTTGTATTGGGATTTTCATTATTATGCTACTATTATGGCATCTCCAAATCATTCAAATAGTCATTTCGGTGAACCAACTATTCCATATTTCTCTACTCCATTTGTAAGTTATCTTGGAAGTTATCCGACCGGAACCTCAGGTTCTGAAGACAACGCATTAAAGTTGAGAACTAATATGCACAGAATAGAAGATTATTACACGGAAGTGATTCCTGGTGCAAATGCTCAATTTCACATCGGTAATCCTGAAATTTGTGATCAATATATAACTGGTATTGTAGATAATCAATGCGGAACACCTCCTTATACTTATCAATGGTATAGAAGCAATAATGGCATAACATATTATCCAATACCTGGCGCCGCTTCAAGTTCAGCTAATCTACATACAAATCCCTCAGCAACGATAGGTCATTATGAATATATTAAAGTTGTAATACATGATTTTTCGGGAGCATCGGTAAATAAATATAGTAGTTTTTATGTCCCCATGTGTTGCCCTCATTGCAACCCTCATTACAGATTAGGAACATACATGCACGATAATTCAGTCATAGATTTTTCACTTTTCCCAAATCCTGCAAGCAATCAAATTACCTTAACCTGTACATTAAATGAAGCCCAAAAAATTAATTATGAAATATTTAATCTTCTGGGAGAAAATATCTTGAGCAGAAAAGATATTGTTTTGAATAAAGATTTTGCTAGTACTGCAATTGATACAAAAACACTACCGGCAGGTTTTTATTATTTGAAAATAATATCAAGCAATAATAATTCGGTATTGCCTTTCGTTGTTAATCATTAAATGCCGTTGCAAAATTTAAGAATATGAAAAAAAAGATTCTCTTTTTATTTCTTTTTTTTTCGTCAAGCGCATTATGCCAAAACAGCAATAGAATAAGTATAAACTACGGTCGCTGCAGAACAGATTTTTACTCTAAACTTTTTTATAATAAAGTATGTATTGACGGTTGTTATCCCACGAATCAGGATGCTAAAACATTTTATGATTTTAACATCTTCTATGAGAAGAGTATCGGAGCAGACTTCTTCATTCCAATTGGATTTGGTTTTAATCAGAAAGGTTTTTCTGAAAGAGGAATGGAATCGGATGGGACTGCAAATAATTGGGTCCCTTATACAGAAACATTTTCCTACGGCTTTATTAGTTTTTATTTAGGATTATCTTACGATATTATTATGTTCAAAAAACTTACAATAAATATTAAACAGTTAGTAGATGTTGAATATGCAAGCGCTCATGGTATTGACAACAATAACAATTATCCTCAGGTATTATACAAATCATGGCCAGCATCTATAAGAAGTATTTTATCACTTGAATATCGAATTTCTAAAAAAATTGAATTTCAATTATCTCCTTTTTATCAAACTGCTTTAAGCGCTTATAATAAAACGAAATTATTTTCTGAAAGTAGCGATTGGCAGCCGTATGGTTATGGAATGAATATAGGAATATTATTGAATATACCAAGTGGTGAACTTGCAAAAAGCTCACGGCCAAAAAAATAATTTATTTTCCTCCCTCATGGAGAGGGGTAAGCATCGCCTTCGGCAAGCCTTTGGCGACCGAAGGCGATGAGGTGCTATTTCGTTTCAAGCTGCATCCCATCCAAAACACCCATCACTTCGCGGACAGCGACAGCAGATTTCTGCAGCGAGTCGTTTTCTTCCTTGTTGAGCTTCAATTCAATAATTTGTTCAATTCCTTTTCTTCCCAGTTTCACCGGCACACCCAGGTAAATATCTTTCAAACCATATTGCCCGCTAAGCCACGCACAGCAAGGGAAAATGCGGTGCTGGTCTTTCAAAATGGCTTCTACCATTTGAGCAGCAGCAGCGCCCGGAGCATACCATGCAGAAGTTCCGAGGAGATTCACAATTTCTCCACCACCTGTTTTTGTACGCTGAATGATTGTGTCGAGTTTATCTTTTGCAATAAGTTCTGTGACAGGAATTCCGGCAACGGTAGTATAGCGCGGCAGCGGAACCATGGTATCGCCATGTCCGCCCATGAGAACGGCCTGGATATCTTTTGGCGAAGTGTTAAGAGCATCGGCAAGGAAGGCACGATAGCGTGCCGTATCCAGTATCCCTGCCATTCCAAAAACACGCGATGAATCCACATGTGCGTTCAGGTATGCGCAATACGTCATTACATCAAGCGGATTTGAAACTACAATTATGATAGTATCGGGAGAATGTTTGATAATATTCTCAGTAACACTTTTTACGATGCCTGCATTGGTAGCAATCAAATCATCACGGCTCATGCCGGGTTTGCGCGGCAATCCGGATGTGATGACAACAACATCAGAGCCGGCAGTGCGTTTGTAATCATTGGTGCTGCCCACAACACGCGTATCGTACATATCGATGGGCGCTGTCTGCCAGATATCGAGTGACTTTCCTTCTGCCGTTCCTTCCTTGATGTCGAGCAGAATTACTTCGTTAGCAAAATCATTATGAGCAATTACATTGGCGCAAGTGGCTCCTACATTGCCGGCTCCTACTACAGTTACTTTCATACGTGTTTATTTTTTATACGGTTAATTGAGCAGGCGAAATTAATTGAAAAAGATAATTGAGAAAATTAAGTTCTATAATTAGAGACTGATGGTGAACAACCTGTTCATGATTAAAGAAAAATTGATAACAAGATTGAAGCTTTAGGAAGATTATAAAATGGACTCGCAGTATGGTTTATTCTGCATAAAATCGCCTTCCAGGAGATTGAAAAAGAGCACTTTAATATTTTATTGAAAAAGTTGGATTTTAGTAAATGATTTTTTTTAAATTGCGCTGGAATTGTAAGAATAAGAATATTGTATTGAAGTTACATTTCTGAGAAGTTTGCTGACCATTTTTTAACGCTGAGATTTTTTTCACTCACATGAAAAAAAATCGGATTGCTTTATTGAAAAAAACGATTATTGTTTTTGCTGTGCTCATTTGTTTTATGAATGGCTCAGTGAAAGGATGTAATTATACTTTTATAAATGGGCTTGTAGGAACACCGGTCAATAATGGGAACGGAACCTATACTTTCACAGTACAGGTTTGTATTGCAATTACCGTAAGCTGGGGAGGAACGACAAGTTTCTCATTGATTCCGGTTGGCGGAAATTTTTCAACCATTGCATCCTTTGCCCCGATTACTATTAATAGCAGTTATAATTATTGCTCTCAATGCGTAGGGGGCGTATGTACCGGCACGATGACAGCGGTGACGGCAACGGCAACCGGATCACTGAACGGACCGCAAAATACACTCAACTTTAACCAGACCTCTTCAACGCCCGCAACCGGTTGTACTCCACCCGCTGCATGCTGGGGAAGCGGTTTTCCTTTTATGCCGGATGATTGGCAGGCTTCGCTGCCGTGCACTTCGAACCCGGATTTCCTCTGCTGGAACATTACCATGACGACCAACGGGTATCCTGCTTTTGTCACTTTCCAGGGAGCAGAAGACGATGTAGGTCCTGATACCTGGCAGAGTGGTGGTGGCTGCCCGGAAAGTCTTATCATGCCTCCTCTGCCATGTACTCCTGCTGTTTTTATAAATCCGAATCCTGTAACAATTTGCCTTGGCCATTCCGCTACATTAACCGCAGGCGGAGCTACATCATACACATGGAGTCCTGCAACAGGATTAAGCAGCACAACAGGTTCTTCTGTAACAGCATCACCGGTTACCACAACAACCTATACTGTCACCGGAACTCCCGGCGGCTGTACTGCCCAGGTTACTGTAACCGTAAGTCAACTGCCTACTGTTACTGTAACTCCAAACACTTCTATTTGCCAGGGACAAAGCGTTAATCTTACCGCATCGGGCAACGCGACTTCCTATGCATGGTCACCTCCAACCGGTTTGAGCAGCACAACAGGGACCAACGTAACTGCTACTCCTACAAGCACTACTACGTATACTGTTACCGGAACAAGAAACGCTTGTACATCAACTGCGCAAGTTACTGTTACCGTTAACCCTCTTCCTGTTGTCGTTGTTCCGCCTGCAGCAATTTGCGCAGGGCACTCAACCACGCTTACTGCTACAGGTGCTAACTCCTATACATGGAGCCCTGCAACAGGGTTGAGCAGCACAACCGGCTCATCGGTAACAGCTTCACCATCTTCGACTACAACATACACGGTTACCGGAACCTCTAATAATGGATGTACAGCAACTACACAGGTCACAGTTACGGTTAACCCGAATCCTGTAGTTAGTGTTTCACTGCCTGCACCAATTTGTGCAGGGCAATCAGCCACTCTTACTGCCTCCGGTGCAAACTCGTATACATGGAGCCCTGCCACAGGATTAAGCAGCACTATAGGTTCGTCTGTCACGGCTTCACCAACATCAACGACCACCTATACAGTGACGGGAACCGGAATTAACGGATGCACGGCAACGGCCCAGGTAACGGTTACAATTTATGCTCTTGCAATTACAGTTTCACCCAACACGGCCATCTGCAACGGCCAGCCTACAACGTTAACGGCCAGCGGAGCCAATACGTATACATGGTCACCCTCATCTTCATTGAGCAGTTCTACCGGTTCAAGTGTTTCGGCTAATCCATCTTCAACGACTACCTATACAGTTATCGGAATTGATAACAATGGATGTACTGCCTCTGCACAAGTCACTGTTTCAGTCAACAGCATTGCGCTGAATATTTCTCCAAACGTTGCAATCTGCGCCGGTCAATCAACTACGCTTACGGCTACAGGTGCAACTTCTTATGCGTGGTCTCCCGCCATTGGCTTGAGCAGTACAACAGGCTCACCGGTTACAGCAAATCCTGCTGCAACAACAACGTACACTGTGACAGGAACCTCGAGCGGATGCACTGCAACAGCCCAAGTTACAGTTACCGTCAATCCTGTTCCGGTTGTTACTGCTTCTCCTCCGGCAACAATTTGTGCAGGACAATCAGTTTCTCTTTCAGCCGGTGGTGCAAATTCTTATACATGGACTCCTTCGACCAATCTGAGCAGTACAACAGGCACACCTGTTTCTGCAAACCCTCTTTCAACAACAACATATACTGTCATCGGAACAAATAACAGCGGATGTACGGCAAGCGCCCAAGTCACCGTCACCGTAAATCCGCTTCCGGTTATCAATGTGACTCCACCTCCTGCAATTTGTGTGGGACAACAGACAGCAACTTTAACAGCAAGTGGTGCTCAAACGTATTCCTGGTCACCTGCAACCGGACTAAGTTCAACAACCGGTTCTCCGGTTACAGCTAATCCAACTACAACAACTACCTATACGGTAACGGGAACAAGCAGTAATGGGTGTACTGCCTCAACACAGGTTACTGTAAGTGTCAACCCTTTACCGGTTGTTACAGTATCTTCTCCTGTACCGATTTGTGCCGGTCAATCGGCAACACTAACAGCAAGTGGAGCAAGCGCATACACATGGACTCCTGCCACAGCGCTAAGTTCAACCACCGGTTCGTCTGTTACTGCTAATCCGACATCAACTACAACTTACACCGTGACAGGGACCGACAATAATGGATGCACGGCTTCAGTTCAAACTACGCTCACCGTCAATCCGTTGCCCGTTGTTACGGTGCCACCTGTTTCAGTATGCTTTGGACAGAGTGCGACAATCGTTGCATCAGGGGCTAATTCATACGTATGGAGTCCATCTTCGTGGTTCATTAATTCGACGGGCAATATTGTATTAACGGTTAATCTTTTTCCTCCTGTTCCTGTTATAACAGTTGTTGGTACTGGTAATAACGGATGCATTGATTCAGTACAATTTTCTATTGCGATTAATCCTCTTCCTGTGCTCACAGTGACACCGCCTCCTGCGATTTGCAACGGGCAGTCCGCTACACTCACAGCCAGCGGAGCACAGAGTTATACCTGGACACCATCAACAAATCTTAGCGCATCAATCGGTTCCCCTGTAACAGCAAATCCATCATCAACGACAACCTATACAGTGACGGGAACAGATAATAACGGATGCACTTCTTCAACACAAGTAACGGTAACTGTAAATCCTCTTCCGGTAATAACCGTCACACCACCTCCCGCAATCTGCAACGGGCAGTCTGCCACGCTTACCGCCAGCGGAGCACAGAGTTATACCTGGACACCATCAACAAATCTTAGCGCATCGACCGGCTCCCCTGTAACAGCGAATCCATCATCAACGACAACCTATACAGTGACGGGAACCGATAACAATGGATGTACAGCTTCAACACAAGTTACGGTGACAGTGAATCCGCTTCCCGTGATAACGGCCACACCGCCCCCTGCGATTTGTAACGGACAATCAGCAACGCTTACAGCCAGTGGAGCGCAGACCTATAGCTGGACACCATCCACGAATTTGAGCGCATCGACCGGCTCACCGGTAACGGCCAGTCCATCTTCAACGACCACGTATACGGTGACGGGAACCGATAACAACGGCTGCTCGGCGACAGCACAAGTGACCGTTATAGTGAACCCGCTTCCCGTCATTACGGTGACACCGCCCCCGGCAATCTGCAACGGACAATCAGCCACGCTCACCGCCAGCGGAGCACTGACGTATAGCTGGACACCCTCTGCGAACCTTAGTGCATCGACCGGCTCATCGGTTACAGCCAGTCCATCATCCACAACCACCTATACAGTAACGGGAACAGATAACAACGGATGTACCGCTTCAACGCAGGTTACTGTTACAGTCAATCCGCTTCCTGTAGTAACAGTTACGCCTCCTCCTGCAATCTGCAACGGGCAGTCTGCCACGCTCACCGCCGGCGGAGCACAGAGCTACATCTGGACACCGTCCACGAATCTTAGCGCATCGACCGGCTCACCTGTAACAGCGAGTTCATCTTCAACGACAACATATACCGTGACCGGAACCGATAATAACGGATGCACCGCTTCAACGCAAGTCACTGTAACGGTGAACCCTCTTCCCATCATTACGGTGACACCGCCCGCTGCGATTTGTAACGGGCAGTCTGCTACGCTCACCGCCAGCGGAGCACAGAGTTACAGCTGGACACCGTCCACGAACCTTAGTGCTTCGACCGGCTCACCGGTAACGGCCAGTCCATCATCCACAACCACCTATACGGTAACGGGAACCGATAACAACGGCTGCTCGGCAACAGCACAGGTGACTGTAACGGTGAACCCGCTTCCCATCATTACGGTTACACCGCCTCCTGCAATCTGCAACGGGCAGTCGGCAATGCTCACAGCCAGCGGAGCACAGAGTTACATCTGGACACCGTCCACGAATCTTAGCGCATCGACCGGCTCACCTGTAACAGCGAGTTCATCTTCAACGACAACATATACCGTGACCGGAACCGATAATAACGGATGCACCGCTTCAACGCAAGTCACTGTAACGGTGAACCCTCTTCCCATCATTACGGTGACACCGCCCGCTGCGATTTGTAACGGGCAGTCTGCTACGCTCACCGCCAGCGGAGCACAGAGTTACAGCTGGACACCGTCCACGAACCTTAGTGCTTCGACCGGCTCACCGGTAACGGCCAGTCCATCATCCACAACCACCTATACGGTAACGGGAACCGATAACAACGGCTGCTCGGCAACAGCACAGGTGACTGTAACGGTGAACCCGCTTCCCATCATTACGGTTACACCGCCTCCTGCAATCTGCAACGGGCAGTCGGCAATGCTCACAGCCAGCGGAGCACAGAGTTACAGCTGGACACCATCAACGAACCTGAGTGCATCGACCGGCTCACCTGTAACAGCAAATCCTTCAACAACAACCACCTACACGGTAACGGGAACCGATAACAACGGATGTACAGCTTCAACACAAGTTACTGTGACAGTTAATCCTCTTCCGGTAATAACCGTCACACCTCCTCCCGCAATTTGCAACGGACAGTCTGCAACGCTTACAGCCAGTGGAGCGCAGACGTACACATGGACACCGTCTGCGAATCTTAGCGCATCGACCGGCTCACCGGTAACAGCGAGTCCATCTTCAACGACAAC
Source organism: Bacteroidetes bacterium 2013_40CM_41_45 (assembly GCA_002215675.1). Taxonomy (GTDB): domain Bacteria; phylum Bacteroidota; class Bacteroidia; order AKYH767-A; family 2013-40CM-41-45; genus 2013-40CM-41-45. Next base: position 385,071 of record NGFH01000011.1, read on the forward strand.
ATATACCGTGACCGGAACGGATAACAACGGCTGCTTGGCGACAGCACAGGTAACCATTACGGTGAACCCTCTTCCTGTGCTCACGGTTACACCGCCCCCGGCAATTTGTAACGGACAATCAGCAATGCTTACAGCCAGCGGAGCACAAAGCTACAGCTGGACACCGTCCACGAACCTGAGCGCATCGACCGGCTCACCGGTAACGGCCAGTCCATCATCCACAACGACCTATACGGTAACGGGAACCGATAACAACGGATGCTCGGCAACAGCACAGGTGACTGTAACGGTGAACCCGCTTCCCATCATTACGGTTACACCGCCCCCGGCAATCTGCAACGGA
>NGFH01000006.1 GCA_002215675.1 Bacteroidetes bacterium 2013_40CM_41_45
CAATGATTCCATATCATTCATTGCATCGGCAAGTTCTAAAGCAAGCTTGTTTTCTTTTGACATACTTTTTGGCAACTTTCGTTGCGATTATCTTTTAATGGAAACTTTGTTACCGGAACGTACGTTATTTATTATTATCGTTAACGTTCGATAACGGTTTGAAATCTTTTGACTTTTTCTTGTGTTTTTCACAGGTGAATTCACAAGTAGAAATTATTTTTCAGGTACACTTAAAAAGCTTCAATTATCCAATTGGATTTAATAATTCAAAGAAAATAAAAGCAGGGAGCGCACTCACCAATGAGTGCTCTATGTAAAAGCTGTGTCATTGCTTTTCTTCTTTGCCGCTAACAGTTGCTCACGCTTTGAAATGCTTACTCTTAATTCATTTCGATACTCATTAAACAACTGGTCAACGAGGGTCCGGTAAAGAATGCAAAGCTTGAGAGCATTCATAAGGTTTGGTTTTGCAATACCGTGTTCCCATTGAGATAGCCGATTAGTGCTTTTCAAGTCAAGGAGCCAGGCAACGTTTTTAAGCGTGTAACCCATGATCTTACGATGCTTTCTTAAACTGTTATGAAAATGTGTTCGACCTTGTACCATTTAATAAAAATGGTATCAAGTTAGTTTAAAAAAATCAGGGGGAATAAGTTGCTATTTATAGGAACAAATGTGGATAACTCAGAATGCCGAAAAACAAACATAAAGCTGTAGATAATTTTTATATTTGCTTCAACAACAACGCTTCATGAAAGAGAGTGCAAGTAATAAAGTGAGCAGTGGAGGAGAAAGTGTGTGCTATCTACTCCATTCTTTTTTACTTGCTTAATCCTTGATGCGTTAACTGCAACCGGTTGGAAGCAGTGCTAATTTGAAACTGACAAGCACAGAACAAAGTTATTAAAACCATAACAATGGAAAAAGAAACGACAACTATTAAATGCCCTAAGTGTGGCGCTGAAATAAATGTAAGTGATGTTCTTTATCATCAACTAGAAGATCAAATCAAAAAAGACTTTGAACAGCAAGCCGCCTTAAAAGATAAAGAAGTTAAAGTAAAGTTGGACAAACTTGAAGCTGATAAAAAGTCTTTTCAGGAGGAAAAAAATAGGCAAGTTGAACTCGTTGATAAAGAAGTTCAATCAAAGCTGAAAACAGAAAAATCTAAATTAGAAACATCTATTCGGACAAAAGTAGAAGAGGAAAAATCCGAACAAGTAAAATCACTTGAGGATGAACTAAAACAAAAATCTGAACAGGTAAAGGAATTATATAAAACAAAAGCAGACCTTGCAAAAGTACAGAGAGAAAAAGATGAATTGAGAGATACTATTACAGCTGAGCAAGAAAATAAATTTAATGAACTGCTTAGTCAAGAAAAGGAAAAAATCAAAAATACGGAAGGAGAAAAATCAAAAACAGAGTTGCAAAAGAGAGACAAGTTGATTGAAGATTTAAATAAACGATTAGAAGAAGCACAGACAAAACTTGAACAGGGTTCGAACAAACTTTCCGGTGAAGTAAAAGAGATTGAACTGCGAGAATACCTTAAAGTTACTTTTCCTATTGACGAGATAAAAGATGTTCCTTCTGGTGTTAATGGTGCAGATGTTTTTCACATTATTAAAAATAATGTTGGTCAGCCAAGCGGTTCAATTTTATATGAGCGAAAGCAGACACAGAAGTTTGATGAGAAATGGACTTCAAAACTCAAGGAGGACGGAAGAACAGCGAAAGCAGATATTTGTGTTATTGTAACGCGAGCAATGCCTAAGGACAAAGAAGAAACACATTTTAGAGATGGAGTTTGGGTATGCACATTTAGCGATATTGGGCTAATAACAGCCTTGCTTCGTGACGGGCTGTTAAGGCAATATTCTGCACTTACGTCTCAAACTGGCAAAGGAACAAAAATGGAAATGTTATATGACTATTTGCGAAGCAATGACTTTCAAAATCATATTCTCGGAATGCTTGATGCGTTCAAGAAGATGGACAAAACATTGCAAAAAGAAAAAGAAGATGCTATAAAAAAGTTTGCTGAAAGAGAAGCTCATATTTTCCAAGCAAAACAAAGCATTTTAAGCTTCTGGGGGCGAGTTGAAGGGATTGCAACTGATTCACTAAATCAAGAAATGAAGGCACTTGAAAATTCTTCTCAACAGCAATTAACATAATCTTTGTGAAAATATCGAGAATCAAGGTTGAAGATTTTCGTTCGATCAAGAAAACAGAATTCCACACTGAATAGAATTTAAAATGCAATAAAAATGGCATCAACAACGACACACAAAAAGGAAATTGTAGATTTTCTTTGGGAGTGGGCTGAAAGCCATGGTGACTGGAGCAAACTATTAGTTAGTAAAATTGTAAGTACGGAAAGTAACTTACTGATAGAAGATAGGAATACTGTTTTCAACTACTTTCTTCAATCAATTAATCTTCACTCTGGTTTACCTGCACTTATAATTGTAAAACCGACTTACATTCCAGCAGCCAAACAAATAGTATTAGAATTTCTATCAGGAATTACAGGAGTTAACCGCCTTGCTAAAAACCAAACGATCAATTTCGGGAAGAATATTACTATAATTTACGGTGAGAATGGAACAGGTAAAACAGGTTACAGCAGAATACTCAAAACACTTGGTTTCAGTTACGACAACTATAACAATATTCTTTCAAACATTTTTGGAGCAGGAGAACCAAAAGCTGCAATTATAAAATTCAAAGCAAACGGTGTTGACGAAACATTTACTTGGAACGGAACGAATAAAAATTCTGAACTAGAGAACATTTCCGTGTTCAATAGTAATTGCGTTCAAATTTCGCTTTCGGACAGACAATTAATTGTTTCTCCCATCGGTTTTCATTTATTTAATCTTATCACTTCTGAGTTACACGAACTCGCAAATTTACTGAACGCCAAGACTGCTTTACATCCAACTGCACTTTTATGGATTGAGACTTTGACTCCAGGAACACCACAACAAACTTTCGTCTCAGAGCTTTCGGGAAGTTCAACAGAACAAAAGCTAAAAGAACTATCCTCTTTCACTTCTATACAAGAAAAGGAGCTGCTAGACAAAGAAACGGAGCTATCAAACTTTAACAGGACACTGTTACAAAATGAAATTCAAAACCTTAATTTCTCAATAGTTGAGATCGGAACAATAATCAATAAAATCCGAATAGCACAAACTCAATTTACCGACACTACTTGGCAAGCCCTCATTGAATTAAATAAACAGGTTGCAATTTTAGAAAGCAAAACTCAAACGGGAATTAAAGAGCTAGCTGAAACAAGAGGAATTGAATTTTACGAAACACTGGAATTTCAGTCATTTTTAAACGCAGCAGAGGGTTACATAAAGGTTATAAACAAACTTGACTACCCAAGTCTAGCAGATAATTGCGTGTATTGTTTGCAACCGCTTGAAAAACCTGCACAAGAGCTCTTGAAAAATTATAGAGCCTTGCTTAACGATAAGACTCAGGAAAATTTATCATTGCTGAAAGGACAAAAGATTATTCTCACCAACCAGGTTTCACAAATAGATGCAAATCTTATTTTTCATCAGCCAATTTTCGGTATAGATGCCCAGCAGAATTCGGTTCAGCCAGTAGAAATAGCGGATTACAATCAACTTTTAGGACAACTTCAAACTACATTCGTAACAGATAAAGTTTCCGATGATTCTACATTTAGTTTGGATTATCCAAAATACATAAAATTCGTCACTGACAAGAGCACAGCATTGAATCAAATTCTTACTGAGAAGCGTAACTTACTATCAAACCTTGCGGCCAAAGAAACAGAACTAAAAAATAAAATCGCTGAACTGAGAGATAGGAAATTACTTTCTACAAAAGTTGTAGAAGTAAAAGTTGCCATTCAGAATCATAAAATTATTTCAACTATTTCAGCCAATGCAGGTAGTTTTAATTCTTACTCAGTCAGCAGAAAAACTTCCGATGCAAGAGAACATTTAGTGCAAAAGAATTTTAAGGACATTTTTAAAGATGAATTGAAAGCATTGCGAAAATCACACTTACCTATTGAATTGAGTTTTGGAACGGATAGAGGGAACTCAAAGGTCTCACCAAGAATCAGCACACACATACTTACGGAGATTTTAAGTGAAGGTGAACAAAAGGCAATAGCATTAGCGGAGTTCATGACAGAATTACAACTAGACAACACCAAAGCACCTGTGATCTTTGACGACCCTGTAAATTCTCTTGACCATCGCATCATTGATGAAGTCGCAAAACGGTTTATTGAACTTTCAAAAGAGCGTCAAATAATTGTCTTTACTCACAGTATTTTGTTTCTTCACAGTTTCATTCAACAATCTGAATTAGAACACCACAAACAGGCGGGAGTTGAATTTATCTTTCATCGCGTAAAAGATAATTTCGACACAACTGGTATTTTAGATGAGGTTGAAGAAATAAATTCATATAGTTACTATACAAAGAAATTAAATCTTGTATTAGCGACAAATCCAGAAGGACAAGACGAAAGCAAATTAGCAGCAGAAGGTTATGGACATCTTCGTTCTGCAATAGAAGTTACTGTAGAAGATAGCTTACTTCAAAAAATTGTAAAACGTTATAAAAAAGGAGTTGCCTTTCCTTCACTTTTACGAATTGAAGGAACTAAAATTGATACTCACAAAGGAAAATTAAATGATATTTATGAAAAGTGCTGCGTGTCAATAGACGGACACAGCAGTCCTACAGAACTTTCAACATCACCGAAGATTTCAGAACTAAGGATTGATTATGATGCATTCAAAACACTGCGATCAAATTTTACTTAAAGGACCCCAAAAAATTTATACTGCTTTAGCGTCTGAATGAAATGACCAATAGCAAACTCATATTAGCAACATCGGCAGACGGTAACGACATTTTAGTTGAAGAGTTTGCAGAATATTTCAGGACGAAGGACAGGAAAAAGCTGGCTGATTTTATTTATTTAAGATTTTATGGACGATATTTAAAACCTTTTGACTTTCCCTCTGAAGACTACAAAACGAATTACAAAAATGGTTTTGCTCTAATGACGAGCTGTTGCTTACTGATTGAAACCTATGTTTCATTCGCGATCAAAGATTATAGAAACACAGACCGTAAGAGCAGGGAGTGTTTCGGCTATTTCTTTACAACAGAAAAAAGATTTTCCGAATTTGCAACTGGCGGACTTAAAGCTGGCGGAAAAATTGCCAATAAAAAGGATGGCGGAACCCCCAATGATTTTTATGATAATGTAAGATGTGGAATTTTGCATAATGCTGAAACAAAAAATGGTTGGACAATAACAAGAGATGAACGCAAACCGTATTTTGACCTAACTACAAAGGCAATTAACGCAACTAGGTTTGCAGGCAGATTAAAAGCAGTTTTAACGGACTACAGGAAAAAACTCATTGAATCTAACTTTGACACTGACGAAATCTGGATCAATTTTAAAAATCGATTAAATGACTTAATCGCTAAATCATAAAAACAAAGTGAGTAAAACTTTCAGACACAACGCAGGTTTTGGAAAAAGAATGGAGTTTTTTGTAATTAGTAAAATGCTTGAACAGGGACTCGATGTTTACATTCCACTAGTTGACGATTTTGGAATTGATGCAATTGTAAGAAAGGGAGACGGTTCGTTTGTTGAACTCCAAATTAAAGCCCTTCAAAATATGTGGCATTTGGTGACGCTGCTCTTTTTGCAGCGATCACACATGAGTCAAGAAGTAATTACTATTTTGTTTTTTACTCACAACGTATAGACAAAACGTGGATACTTTCTTCAAAAGAATTTATTGAGGAGGCGGCACAAAACAAAACTGGAAAGAATGTAGGGAAACGTTCAATTTGGTTCAATGGCAAAAACAAGAAGCAAAATACTGAATCTCCTTATCCCCGATTTAACAAGTATCTCCACAGTAACTTTGACATCTTCAAATGAATCTTGTAAATTAGATATTCACCTGCTTTTTGATAGGTGCTGAATGGTTAATTCGTTGTATAGTGTCAGCAAGCTTCTCAAGATCAGTTGCGAACCTATCCCAATAAATTATAGCATCACCATTTTTTTCTAATCTTGTTACTTCTATGGTGTTCGGAGTTCGCTTCACGAAGTCCGCCCTAGTACAAGCAATAAATTGCCTCTGAACTAGTCCCTGTTGCAAAAAAGGATGTACTATGATACTGTTTAAAAAAGCCCCAGATTTTTCATTAAATGTAGTTTTTTCGCACCTATAAAGAGTACTTTCGTATCGAAATTTGCTTTCAAGATGTAATTCTTTATAGCTTTGCAAATAAGTCAGGGGAGCTTTTTAGGGCTCCCCTGACCGTCAGTATAATTGTTGGATCGGCTAATGAGACCGTCCTTCAATTATCGCAGTTAGTTTATTCCTGCGTCTCTGACTCCCGCCTCCGGGTTGAAGATTGGAAGCGGTAACTTTTAAAAGCCTCGAGAAATTCGAGGCTTTACTCTTCCTCTTTTTAGTATAACGCAAAAATATTTCATAAGCAACTATGACTTAAAACTATTTTATGTAGAGCCAGATGGCATGGGTGAAACCATTGAAACAATGGGTAAAAGGTATATTAATATAAGTAAGTAAATGAGTAAAATATTCTATATCTTTGCAAACTTTTATTTTAATGGTGCAGGAGAAAAAGCACGTCTAAAAAAACAGCAGAAGAAGATAGAACTTCAATACCTGGCAGAACTTTTTATAGAATTTACTCAGCTTCTGAAGAATCTGAAGGTTGATATTTTACTTTCACCTTCACTTCCGTTTCAGTAGTAATCTCTTCCATTAACTTTGGATAGAGTTCATGTGGACGTAATCCATAAATGCAACTTAACTTGAAAAGGTTAACCAGGCTGGGGAGAGCTACTCCACTCTCCCATCGAGAAATCCTATCAGTGATCTGAAAGCCGATGAGATCTGCAACATCCTGTTGCCTGAGATTAAATCTAATACGGGCACTTCTTAAATTGTTATTTGCAATTGATTGTTTGTATTTCATATAGATAAAAGTACCATTGGTAAAAGCTATTAATAACAGAGGAGAAATCACCACAAGTAGCAACTATGGTGGATTAGCTAACCCTATTCGTTGTATAATCCTTGATAGCTTCTCGAGGTCGTTAGCGAAGAGTTCCCAGTATTGATCTGACTTTGTTATTTCTGGGTTGTTCGGAATCTGATGCACGAAGTCCGCCTTGTGCAACTCAGATGGTAAAACCATCTGTTTTGCATTAAATACACTGGATATTTTTTGAGTTCGTAAATTACTTCCATCAAAAATGATACCCTGCGGAAAGTTGAACCATTGTAATTCCAGTCTTTCTTTAAACGCTGCTTTTTCCCAAACATTGCCTGGGCTTTTTAGAAATTCATAAGCCAAGCCAAGAAGCTTTTCAATACTTCGCTCTTTTTCAGGAATACTTATATGTGATGCATGTGCATCTAACAATTCTTGCTCGATAAACTCTAATTGCTGTTGCATAACTGTATCGCTGATAATTCCTTTATAGTTCTTCTGTACCAGCATGTTTTGTTTTTCCTTCAACTCCTTAATCTGCCTTTGCAATCTGATTCGTTCAGCGTTTTGGTCTTCTGTAGCTTTAGTAAAGTTTTCCTTAATGAAGTTTAAGAGCAATGAGTAGTCATTTTCATTGATTCTAAACTGATCAAAGAAATTTTTAAACATACCTTCCATGATATGTTTTCTAAAAGATAAATGTTCACTGCGAAAACAGTAGTACGGATATTTTTTTGTCTTTCCTTTTGACCAGCCGCCAGTTAGTTTTTTGCCTGACGGAAGCATTACAAATCTCCTTAGCGGAAAATCAGGATTTTCTAGTAAGTAATGAAAATTGCTTCGCCCTCTATACTTCAAAACACGTTGCACCTGATCGAATAACTCTTGAGTTACCATTGGCGCAAAATTTCCTTTGTGGCGCTCCCCGAACTTGATAATCCAACCAGCGTATATTTCATTTTTTAGCAACCGATTGAACTGCGATTTTGATATCGCTTTACCGGACTTTGTAACCAATCCTTCTTTCGCTATTATTTTTCGTACCTCTTCAGAGGGAAAAGTATTTTTCGCTACCGTTTCAAATGCTTTTCTCACTAGAGGAGCCATATCATTCAAAACGATATTTGATTTTCCTGATATACGAACATTATCATACCCTAAAGGGGCAGCCCATACATACCGTCCTTCATGCATGGCTTCTTTCATACCACCAACACTACGTTCAGCTCTTACGTCATTGTCAAATTGCGCAACATTCGCGATGATATTTTCCATGAATCTGCCTGCCGGATTGTCCTCAAAATGTTCTGAAGCAGATTTAATGTCTATTCCATGACGTTTAAAAGAAATGCGCAGTTTGCTGTAGTCATATACATTGCGGGAGATACGATCAATTTTGTAAGCGATAACGTTAGAGATTTGATTTTTTCTGTTTTCACAATATGCAATAAGCCTTTGTAATTCTTTGCGCTCTGCGGTCTTTGCGCTTTCACCTTGTTCGATAAAAACTTCTGCAATTTCATATCCGTTCTTGTACGCGTAATCTTTGCAGATTTTTTCCTGCGTTACAAGGCTGTTGCCTTCTTCAACTTGTTCCTTAGTTGAAACCCTACAGTAAATTACTGCCTTCTTTGTTATTTGATTGTGGGCTATTGTGTTCATTGTTTTCTAAGTGGAGATATATTCTTACCAGGATATTTGCGAGGTAATCCAACGCAATATCTTTTGGCATCTTCACTGTGTTTGGATATTTAGCCAAAGAGGAGCAACGACCATTGACGCTGTTACTACACAAACGTCTTCGTTGCTCCTCTTTAAGTTCGACTTTGTTACCAATGGTTTTTCGGCGTTTGTGTAGTTCACTCATAATAACATATCAGGCATACTTTGTTAATAGCAATATTATCGCTTGCAGTGTTTAAGGAATTAAGAGAGGAGAAATACCCAACTCTGATAAGTTTTCCCTTCTTCAATGTGGATGGAGTTTTCTATATGCTGTTTTTGTATGAACAAAAAATCATATGATGACAGCAAGATCACCCCCATTGGAATAACAAATTGGCGAAACATGAGAAAGCCTTTTGGCATAAGAGCGCGTGATCGGTTAGGACATCTTTACGTCATTGGTAAAACCGGCACCGGAAAAAGCACCTTGCTTTTAAACATGGCAATTTCAGACATTCAAAATGGCTATGGGCTTTGCATCATTGACCCGCACGGGGATGTGGCAGAAACGATTTTAAACTACATTCCTAAAGAGAGAATCAATGACGTTATCTATTTTAATCCGGCAGATTTAGCTTATCCGATTGCTTTTAATCCTTTGAAGGGAATACACCCTGATTACCACCATCTCGTCACCTCAGGGCTTGTAGGCACGTTTAAAAAGATTTGGGCAGACTCTTGGGGACCAAGGTTAGAGTACATCCTGCGTTTTGCTCTAATGACCCTGTTGTCTTTCCCGAATGCAACGTTGCTAGATGTACAGCCTCTTTTAACTGATACTGATTTTAGAAATCAAGTCTTGTCACATATAACAAATCCACATATCATTTCATTTTGGAAGAATGAATTTGCTAAGTATTCTCCAGCACTCCGATCAGAAGCAATTGCTCCGATTCTTAACAAGACCGGATTATTCCTAACCAGTATTCCGCTTCGCAACATTGTCGGCCAGAAAAATCGAACCTTCAAAATGCAGCAGGTCATGGATGAAGGGAAAATACTTATTGCCAATCTCTCTAAGGGAAACATCGGAGAAGATGCTTCATCCCTACTGGGTAGTATGCTCGTGACTTCTATTCAACTTGCGGCATTGCATAGAGCAAGACAAAAAGAACATGAACGCAAACCTTTTTTTCTTTTTGTGGATGAGATGCACTCATTCGTATCGTTATCATTTACCGACATCCTTGCCGAAGCGAGAAAGTATAACCTGTCGTTATTCTTAGCTCATCAGTATATTGATCAATTGCATGAGAAAATTCGCGCAGCCATATTCGGTAATGTCGGTACAATTATTTCATTTCGTGTTGGCATAACTGATGCAGAATTTCTAGCCAAAGAATTTCATCCAATATTTGATAAATCTGATTTTGTAAACCTGCCGCGTTACTCCATGTACTTAAGGCTAATGATTGACGGAGCGACATCAAAGGCGTTCAGTGCAAGTACGGAGGCAGTCAAAAAGCATGAACAATCGTTTAAAAATGAGGTGATAAAAAATTCACAAAAAAATTATGGAAGAAACCGAGTGGATGTTGAACGGGAAATTTTCTTTCAAAAAGCAACTGTTAAATCACAAACTCTTTTTACTTCACCTGAATGATTTTTAAATCGTTTGAAAAACTACTAACGAAAAAACTCTAAAGCGGCTGAAAAGTCGAATTATTCTGTGACTTCTATTTCAAGTACTAAGCCTTGATTATCAATTCCGGTAAATCCTACGCCTACCTCACCAGTAAAGTTGATAATTTTAAATTTCCAAACACGATCCGCTCCAGGCAAACGAATTTGTTCAAGAGCACTTTTTAGTGCACCATCGAAAGAAAATTCTTTAGAAGTTCCTTTCACTATTCTTTTTTCAGCCATAAGGTTAGTTTTAAGGTTTGAATATTTGTGAAGACAGCCTACACATGACTCTTTTGATTTAATTGGTTATGGAAGAGGAGAATTCGCAATTCTGAGGAAGCCCGTAATTAATCCATTAGTATCATATTGTATTTTATACAAGCCCGGCCTAGGTTGCGCTGCTGCCGCTTTATCATCTTTACCAACAATCGGTGCTATTAATCCAGTCATCGCTGTAATTGTTTCAGGAATTTTAGAATCGCTTTTTGAGCCGAATTCAGTTAGCAGCCATCCGTCAGAAAGTTTAAAGCTTGTTTCTCCACTCCCCAATCCTCTCTTGGGAGAAATAACAATCTTTTTATTTTTATTAGGTAATGGAATGAATTTGTAAGTAAGGTTTTTTCCTGAGGAATCAGTTGTTATCCATAAATACATCTCAGGTTGGTATGCTACAATACCTTCAGTTTCATTTGCTCCGTCATAACTGGTAACTTTTGTTCCAGAACAGCCGCATATAAGAGATGTTACTAAACATATTGTTATAAAATATCGTGTTTTCATATAGATAGTTTTTTCGCCTACTCTTTGTCAGGATTTTCGGCTTCCTCCTTTATTCTGTCGCTGAAAAAAATATTATGAGTTATTAGGGAGTAAAGGAATGTATAAAAAAATTTAAATCCACTAGGGTTTTCCCTAGTTTATTAATACCTGAAAATACTAGGGTTTTCCCTAATTCGCACTAGGGTTTTCCCTAGTTTTTATTTTTATTGCAATTTCTAAAAAGCGGTTGAAGTTCTTTATTGACGGTTGTTTTGAGACCTTTATCTTATTTTTTCAAAAAAGACATCGTTCCTTTAAACCTGATAACTTACAAAATCCCAAATGCTCCAAAAAATAAAATTCTTCTCGCTTGTATCCTGCGTGTTCCTTTGTCAAGGTCGAGATGAATTTTGAGAAATATTTTTTGAAGCATTTTCTCTTTTTTGATAAAAAATATTTCTCAAAAACCTTGACAAATGCCGCGAAGAATTTTTAATGGCGTTTACGCATTTGGATTTTCCTTTTTTTTAAAAGAAAAAATTATTCACTTTATTGCATCAAGTATAACTGTCCCGTATTTTTGAACGCAAGTTTCACAACAAAATAATATACCGATGGAGATAAAAAAGAACGTAGGTATTTGGGTGAGAGTATCAACCGAGTTTCAAGTTAAAGATGACAGCCCCGAGCATCATGAACGGAGGGGTAAGCAATATGCCGAAGCCAAAGGGTGGAATGTGATGGAGGTATATAAATTGGACGCTGTTAGTGGCAAATCCGTCATGGAACATTTTGAAACAAAGAGAATGTTACATGACTTGAAAAGCGGTCGCATCACCGGACTCATCTTTTCCAAGCTTGCACGGTTAGCTAGGAACACAAAGGAACTACTTGAATTCTCCGAGATATTCAGGTCACATGATGCTGACCTCATTTCTCTCTCCGAAAGCATTGACACCAGTTCATCAGCCGGAAGATTGTTTTACACCATGATAGCCGCTTTAAGTGAATGGGAGCGCGGTGAAATAGCGGAGCGTGTTGCCGCATCAGTGCCAATCCGTGCCAAGATGGGTAAACCTTTGGGTGGTGCGGCACCCTATGGTTATAAATGGGTCGGTAAAAAGCTTAAGGTAGACCAAGATGAAGCCCCGGTGCGCAAATTAGTGTATGAACTCTTTTTAGAACACAAGCGCAAATCAACCACGGCCCGGATGCTGAATGAAAAAGGTCACCGGACGCGCAATGGTTCACCTTTCTCTGATACGACTATTGGCAGATTATTACGCGACCCAATTGCCAAAGGATTACGAAGAGCAAACTACACAAAAAGTTTAGGGACGAACAAAAAATGGGTAATCAAACCGGAGAGTGAATGGGTGCTCACCTCCTGCCCTGCTGTTGTCGAAGAAGAATTATGGAATCAGTGCAATCGTATTCTTGATGAGCAGGAAAAGACAAATAGGAAGCCAACTAAAAAACCGATGCATCTTTTCACCGGAATCGTTTTTTGTACCTGCGGTAACAAAATGTACATTCCTTCGGGCGGAACCAAATATGCTTGTGCAAAAGACAAAGACAATCGAATTGCTGCTTCTGATTTGGAAGAAATCTATTACACTTATCTCAAATCATTTCTTTTGACCGATGAACAAGTTGACACCTATCTTTTGAAAGCAAATTCTGTAATCAAAACAAAAGAAGAACAACTGCAAATTCTTTTAAAAGACCAAAAACGTGTCCAAGGAGAAATGGATAAGCTGGTACAGTTACATCTGACAACTGAAATGCCACAGGACGGCTTTAGGAAGTATTATAAGCCCCTTGATGAACAATTAAAGCAGATAGAGAGCACCATACCGGAAGTGCAGGGAGAAATAGACTTTCTAAAGATTGAGTACTTACACGGAGATCAAATACTCTCTGATGCTAAAAATCTTTATGAAAGGTGGCAAACCTTAACTCATGAATCAAAGCGCCAAATCATCGAACAGCTAACCGAGCGCATCACCATTGACAAAGAAAACATCCAAATCAAATTCTCCTATAATCCTTCCATTTCCCAAATTGCCCCCGAATCCCAACACAACCTCATCCACGCGTTGCCTTTTTCCAACCTCAAAATTTCATTAAAAAGAGAGATTAAAGGAATGCCGCTAAAGTTGAACAGTATTGGCGACCACATCCGCAAGCGGAGAGTAGAACTAAAGTTGACCCAAGAGGCGGCAGCCCTCCAACTAGAAGTCAGCACCGATACGGTGACTTTTTGGGAAAGCAGACGATTTCAACCGAAGATTCATAACGTACCAAAGATAATTAAGTTTCTAGGATATAATCCTTATCAAATTGAAAAAGAAATTCTAGGCGCTAGAGTAAAATATTACCGCCTTATGCACGGATTGAGCCACAAAAAATTCGGCATTTTGTTTCAAGTGGATGCCTCTACGGTTGGCAGTTGGGAGAATGAAAGAAGTTCACCACATGCAAGCACAAAAGCAAAGTTGGAAGTACTATTATCCACTTTAGTGTAATCAAGAACATTACTTGTTAAAGTTTGTTCAAGGCGATGTCGTCTGGTTGTGTTTTGATTTACAGTTAAAATATTTTACAAAACTAATTTCTAACAGGTTTCCTTCATATGATGGGTTAAAATTTCCTAAACCTTGTCCATTACTTCCGTGCATACATTTTGTTGCTATGTTCACTGCAAATTTATTTTCCAATCTGCATCATCCCTTCATCGTGGATGATTTTCTCCTTTTATAGCTTGCTCATGGATAGGAGCCTCTTTAGCTGGTTTCTCGCGCGCAGGGGCTTCCCTTGTAGGTTTCTCCCGCGATGGCGCTTCCCGAGGTTCATGAGGATGAGGACCCTCTCGTCCCTTCTCACTATTTGGGGTAGAAGATTGTTGTTTAGGAGGGGAAGGATTCGCAGCCGGAGGATTAGATGGTTTATTGGGAACAGCAGTACTAGGCTTATTGATTTCAGGCTTGTCTGCTTCTTTTCCAATATTCTGTGACCAAGCAGGTACTTTCGGATCGTATGTAAATCCTAAGTCTTCTTGACAGCTTTTGCTTTTTAGCTTTTTGTCAAACGCGCTCCAAAATTTTACAGGAGCAATTCCTTTCTTTTCTAATTGAGCATCAAAAACATCTTTTTGATGGGCTGTCCATAATGGATCTTTTTCTGGGATGTCTAACTTACCTGATAACCCAACTACATAACAGAATTTTGCATCATGTGTTAAAAGCTTACAAGCGAATGATGCAACGAAAATTGCTTGTGCATGAATAACTCCCGATGTCAACAGCAACATGAATAGAATAAGAATATTTTTTTTCATTTTTATTTAGCTTTTAATTTTTACCTACTCTGTTCGGTTTTCAGCGACCCCGTTTTGTTTATTAAAGTTTATTTCTTTTAATCTTTATGTTAGCCGCATGTGCTACTCTCCGAAGTCGTATCGTTTGATTCATCTTTCAACTATGTTAGAAGTTCGCTTTCTCTTTTCACAATTACCATCTCGTCAAAGCTGTTACGAAGAAGTAATTTTTTCAATGTTGTTATAAATCGTCTTAGTTCTCTTTCCAAAATTGAATTGTAATCTGGACTTAGTTTATTAAAGTCATGCGGCAATAAATTTGAAATGCTATGGTTAATGCCCGCAATAATCGTTGGAAAGTCAACGAACTCAAGAGTTTCATTTTTTATTTGCGTATCAATATTGATACTTCTTGGTCTTCCAGCATATTTAAAGGAAACATTCTCAGTTTGTATTTGTGATTTTAGTTTTTCAAATTGAAGATTTACATCGTCACTAATTTTATCAGGAACAATGACATTGACTTTGCATTTTTTGTAAAGAATGTCTTTGACTGTGAAACCTCCATTCTCAATAATATATCTGCAAATTGGAGTAATAAGATTCGCAAAGTAAACCGAAGCTAAAGTAGCTGATGGAAAGAAATTTATTTCATCATCAACACTCGCAAGAAACATATCTTTTATTTCTTTAACGGCTGTTGCAATAGAAGCATCCGATGACTTGTCAAAATATGCAAGTGTTAAGCCCTTAAAATCGGATAACAGTTTTACATCTTTCTCTATTAGGAACGCACACTTTGATGTTCCCATTCTGCCTGTAAACAAACCAAGTTCAAAGATGACATTATCTCTTGGCTGCATTACTTCTTCGCCTCTGAACATTACTTTGTCATCTGTCGTGCCGATTAAAATACCAAAGTCAAATTGCAGAGATGCTTTCAACAAGTCAGAAAGAAAGTTTTGATTTATTTTAAAAACAGCGGTGTCCCAAAGTTTCTCATTCCAAATTGTAACATCAAAGTCGGGCGATAATTGTTCTCTCACCTTTTCAGCAAGTAATGTTTCCTCGGAAGAAGAACCGATAAAAACTTTTCGCTTCAAATCAATCATCAATTATAATTTAAACTTATCACCTAAATGTTTTGACCAGTATGATACGGCTAAATTTATATCGGATGAACTTAGTGCTTTGGCTGCATCATCCTTCAATTTTCCCAATGCTTCTTTGAATTTATCTTTTTGACTACTGTCAAGATTACTTAATATATCATCAAATGGCTCAACAGGGCATTCACATGAAACAGACCACCAAAAATTTGAATGCATATTGTTAACCGTCTTTGACAATGCATCATCATCTCTATCTCTGCTTGCTGCAAAATTTTTGCAAGCCCAAATAGTCAATGCTATACCACTTGGGGTTTTAAATGATTGAAGGTTTGCCCATCGCTTTAAATACTTGATAACTCGCAAAAGCTGCCCGTCATTGCTTATCTCTTTTGACTTACGATTATTGTTTACCCAATCAACAAACTTTTCAGGGTCGTCTTTTACCCAGTCATTATTTTTAACTGCAATATACGCTTGTGAGTTAGTCCCAACTTGATAATAAACAGGAAGGTCAACATTGAACTCACCAATGTAATTTACTCTTATACATTTTTTCAAGTGCTGTGCTCCGCTGGTAGTTTGGTTCTTCACTGCTTCAAGAACATTTGATTGCATTGAAGTTGGAGTAAGAGTTGGCTTTTGCGGAAAGAATACTCCTAAATCAACATCAAAGCTTCCGTCTTTTTTCTGAACTATTGTGTTCATTTTGTATGAACCCTGAATAAAGAAGTCAGGAACTGGAATTCCACTCTTGTTTCTAAAGTAATTTGTAATTACTGTTCTTAATGTAGAATGTCGCTTCACAATCAAATCTATTTGACTTGAAGTTAAAGAAATCCGTTCTTCAAACTTTTTGAACTGTGAATGTAGGTTAGCCATGATAGTTTTATTTTGTTTTGTGTTTACTCTTTTCGGTTTTCAGCTTCCCCGTTTATTTTTTTGCCACGCATTTCTTGCAGACAGTTTCAAGTTACGATGTCGCCCAAGCATTGCGGCTAACATTAAATATGTGAAACAAACCTATCAAAACTTTCGCTAAGCCAATAGATTTACAAGGAAAAACGAAGGTTTTTTCAATACAGAGTTTCGCTTTTTTCATAAGCGTTTATTTAATAGTGGTTGAATCTTGCTCAAATGTGTTCCGCTCACGAAGGTTTCTTTTTTCCTTTACGAATTGATTCTACAACTGCTTTCAAAACACTTTCTCTTTTTTGGATACTTTCATCAGAAGGAAGCGCGACATATTCAACTTTTACCCGGTATCCTTTTATTCGTTCTTCGGTATTCGCTTCTATTGCAACCTGTTGATCCAAGTAAAGAAACAGTGCATCCGGTTCAAAGGTCAGCAATTTTGAGAATGAAACCGCATCCAACTTTTCTTTGGCCAGATTCGCGATACGTTCAAGGCTCCGCTTGTCAGTTGAGCAAACAATAACGGTTTCATAACCGGCAGCAAGACATTTTTCAATATTATGATTTTCCCAGTTTTCAGTTGTCGTAACAGAAATCTCACAGGCAATCCGTTTTCCGTTCCGCAATAATCCAACATCCACCCTACCCTTGCCATCCGGTGTCGGCTCTTCAAGCGTTGCCTTGTAGCCTCGTGATTCTGCCATGCGCTTAATAAGTGTTTGCAAATACCTATGTTGGCTTTCCTCCTTCTTCTGGACAAATGCTTTAATAGTTTCTTTCTCCGAGGGAATAGAATGAGGCGCAGAAGTTGCCATGACCTGAGGCAAAGGTTCAATATTTCTCTTTTCCTCAACAGGAACGTATGGTACACCTAGCTTTATCTCTACTGCTTTCTTTTCCTCCCGGAGATACTCCAATGATGCTTCTACTTCTTGTTTAGCTGTTCCGTACTTCAACCGTGAAATCTCAATAATCTTATTTCTCCAATCCTCTGTTAAAGCAGGATCAGTTTCCGGCAGAGGTATCGTGTGGAAAGTAAAATCAAATTCAGGGCGGTCAATTCTTGCAATGGCATCTCCGACACCCAAGTTCTGTAAATCCTTTGCTTCAAAGAAAGAAAAACCATCTTCAAACTTCTTAGCATCGGCATCACCCACACGGAAACATATTCGAGTACCTGCATTGGATAACACTGAACTAGCAAGTTCGCTGTCGTGAATCAACAACTGCTGCATATCCTGATGCACAAGGATTAACCCAAGATGATATTTTCGTGCACCTGACAATATCGAAGCCATTGAAGGTGTGATGAAGTGCTGAAACTCGTCAATATAAAGATAAAAATCGTTTCGTTTCGTTATATGCTTTATTTGCCGTGCCAATGCCGCCTGATGCAGTTTTGACACAATAATGGTTCCCAAAAGATAACTGTTCTCTGTCCCAATTAACCCTTGCGAGACTTTTACCAAGAGCACCTTATCGTTATTAATCACTTCATCAAAATTTACTCCCTTCTTTTGCGCCACCATGTTGCGAACAAGCTTGGGCCGGAGAAAGGAATCAAGGCGGGTGAGAATGGGACCGATGGAGCTTGATTTGAGAAGGGGAAATTCTTTCTGCCAATAGTATACAATGTTGGGGTCGGTAACGGTTTTTAAGAATGCATCCCGAAAACTTTTCTCGATCAGAAATCTTCGCAAGTCAATCAGCGATCCGCCCTGCTCACTTTCAACAAAGGCAAGAATGGCATTGGCTAAAACTGAATTCATTTGATCTCCCCAACTGGTGGATAGTCTGCGAAAGACGGCAACCAAGTCAGAGGAGAGAATATCCTTTTCAATCTCCGTATGCG
Source organism: Bacteroidetes bacterium 2013_40CM_41_45 (assembly GCA_002215675.1). GTDB lineage: Bacteria > Bacteroidota > Bacteroidia > AKYH767-A > 2013-40CM-41-45 > 2013-40CM-41-45. The sequence goes on from NGFH01000006.1 coordinate 18,371, forward strand.
CAGAGAGAATATTAAATCCTACCGGATACTCCGCATCAGCAGGGTCAATGAGAATAACATCATCGATGCGCTCATTCGGTATTTGTGCGAGAATACTTTCAATCAAATCTCCATGCGGGTCAAGAACAGCCACACCCCTACCCGCTTGTATATCCTGGATAATTAAGTTAAGGACAAGCGTTGACTTGCCGGTGCCCGTTGCGCCAATGATATGAGTGTGTTTCATTCGCTGACTAGCAGACAGCGATACCATTTTTTCTTTACCTTGATGTTGGTTAATGCCAAGAATCCATTCGTGACCTTGAGTTATAGCAGGTGCAGCTTTTGTTTTCCGTAACTCACGTTCAAGTTTTTCCGAGACAATAGAAGCCCCAGGCAGATGCACTAAGGTTGCAAGCTCACCGGAGTTAAGAAGCATTCCTAACCGATGTGATTCC